>NZ_JBYGYM010000002.1:0-3679226 GCF_057652055.1 Cupriavidus sp. CER-90
ATGAAGCGTGTCGAAGTTGGCATCATCACCTTCGGCCCGGTCCGCACCGAAACACACTTCCAGACGGCGGCTTCGTTCTACCCTCCGACCCTGACGTCCCAGGGTGACACCCCGATGGGCGAAGCGATCCGCCAGGGCATCGCTATGGTCAACGAGCGGAAGGCGGAGTACCGCCGCAATGGCATCGCCTACTATCGCCCCTGGATTTGGCTGATTACCGATGGCGGCCCGACCGACGAGTGGCAATCTGCAGCGGCCCAGATTCGGGAAGGCGAAGCATCGAAGAATTTCGCCTTCTTCGCCGTTGGCGTAAAGGGTGCGAACATGGACGTTCTTCGTCAGATCAGCGTTCGCGAGCCGCTGTCTCTTCAAGGGATGAAATTTCGCGAGCTCTTTACGTGGCTCTCCAGCTCCATGCGCTCCGTTTCCCAGTCGACACCGGGTACGGAAGTCAAACTTGACTCTCCTTCCGGCTGGGCTTCGGTGTGACCTGGGCAACCGTTTCCGCATCCGTCATCGGAACGTCTCACATAGCGGCTGGCACTCCTTGTGAGGACAGCTGTTACGCGAATGTCGAAAGCGACTTCCACGGACGACCGGTCCTAGTCGCTCTGGTAGCCGATGGCGCAGGGAGCGCTGCCCACGGCGGCAGTGGAGCTGAACGCGCCATCGAGACTGCGGCGGCAGCAGTTCTGAAGCAAATTCAGCAGGTCGAGTACTGCTTGAATGAAGAGTTCGCGACCAATTGCGTCATCGCCGTTCGCGAGCGACTCTATGCCGATGCGAATGCCGAGGGGAACGTTGCACGTGACTATGCCTGTACGTTCCTGGGTCTCGTATCCAGCGGTGCAACCACTGTGCTGTTCCAGATCGGCGACGGCGGGATTGTCGTCGACATCGGCGAAGGGCTAACCCTAGCGGTAGAGCCGATGTCCGGCGAATACGCTAATCAGACCTATTTCGTCACCGACATGGATGCCCTCGATCATCTCGCCGTGAAGATTCTGCCTGGCAGCCTCAAATACGCCGCAGCTTTCAGTGATGGCATACAACGACTCGCATTGAATCTGGAAGTGAACGAGCCCCATGCACCCTTCTTCGCCCCGTTTTTCGGGACGATGGACAAGATGCCGATGGAAAAGGTGGCGGACTTGGACACCCCCTTGCGAGACTTCTTGGGCAGCCCGGCCGTAAACGAGCGGACAGATGACGACAAGACACTGGTTCTTGTAGCAGCCAAGCAGTAGCAGCAATGACTAAGACGTTGTTTGATGCCAAGGGCAACTCCATCCGCCTGGGACGTGAGATCGGGCGCGGTGGAGAGGGATCCGTTTTCGACGTGGAGGGCCGCCCTGGCCTGGTTGCCAAGGTCTATCACAGCGCGCTGAGTGCCGGCAGGCAGTCCAAGCTCGCACACATGGTCTCGGCCGTCGACAAGTCGATTCTCGGATATGCGGCATGGCCCCAGGAAACTCTGCATTCACAGAGGAACGGTGCGATAAACGGCTTCTTGATGGACAAGGTTGTGAATCGTCAGCCGATTCACATGCTGTACTCCCCTGCTCACCGCAAGCAGGAATATCCTCGAGCCGCATGGGATTTCCTGGTGTTCGTTGCACGAAATACTGCGGCAGCGTTCTCCACAATCCATTCACACGGCCATGTGATTGGCGACGTCAATCAAGGAAACGTCGTCGTTGGAACGGACAGCAAGGTCTCGCTTATCGACTGCGACTCGTTCCAGATCAACGCAAACGGAAAGGTGCATCTCTGCGAGGTGGGCGTCCCACACTACACGCCACCTGAGCTTCAAGGTACGAGCGCGTTCGACAAGGTTGCACGCACCGCGAATCACGACAACTTCGGGCTCGCCCTGCTTGTCTTCCATCTGCTGTTCGGCGGTCGACACCCCTTTTCCGGTGTGCCGCTGCGCAACGATGTCGGCAATCAGCTCGAGGCTGACATCAAGGCGTTCCGCTTTGCATACGGCCACGACTCGATAGCCCGAGGTCTGGAACCGCCTCCTAGGTCCGCTACGCTAGCGCTCGTACCTCCCACGTTCGGGAACCTGTTTGAGCGCGCCTTTACTGAAACCGGCGCCTCAAAAGCTGGACGACCAACTGCATCCGAATGGGTAAGCGCTCTCGACCAGCTTCGCGCTGGAACGAAGAAATGCAGTGCATCCTCGGTACATATTTATCCGACCGCCCTGCAGAAATGTCCCTGGTGTGAGCTGGATGCGAAGGGAGTCGTGTACTTCATCGACACCCAGGTTCATCATCACGCAGGTAGTTCGAGCTTCCACCTAGCTCGGGTATGGGCAGCGATTGAGGCAATTCCAACGCCCGCAGCACTCGCCATGCCAACGTCGAACTTCAAGGCTGTACCTCGACCGCTTCCGGCGGAATACCAATCGGCGCGGAATCGCGCCCTGTTCGTCAGAACAATAATCATAGCGCTGGGGATCTTTGCCACCATCACGAAGCCGGCTTCCTTCGTTTTCGCGTTGATGCTGGGTGGCCTCGCCTGGGCGATTTTTGGTAAGATGAACTATGGTCCCGAGCGCGATCGCCGCGCTCAGCAGTTGATCGGTGCCGAGCGGCGCTGGACCTCCATCACCTCTCAGTGGGATGCCGAAACTGGCCCAGGCGGCTTTGCGAAAGCGAAATCGGATCTCGCTCGTTTGAAAGCCGACTATGAGTCGCTCGGCGCCAAGGAGCAGCAAGACCTGGATGAGCTCAAGAGAACTGCAGAATTCCGGCAGAAACAGCGCTATCTGGAGCGCTTCTTCATCTCCGATGCAGGAATCTCTGGGGTCGGTCCTGGACGCACGACAACCCTTGCATCGCACGGCATCGAAACGGCCGCTGATATCACGGCATCTCGCATCAAGAATATCAAAGGCTTCGGCGAAAGCCTCACTCGGGCCCTTGTTGACTGGAGGAAGCAGAAGGAACTCGGCTTCCGGTTCAACGCTAGCGCGGCGGTCACACCCGCCGACATTGCCACTGTGCGGAACAAATTCATGGCAATGAAGATTCAACTGGAGAAATCGCTTAGTGCAGGACCGGAACAGTTGAAGCGATACAGAATGGATCAGCAGAGCAGAGCCGCCTCGCTCCAGAAAAAGGTCCTAGATGCGGCAGCCGACCTGGCCCAAGCGCGCGCAGATATCGCCGCGCTGTAGCGAGGTTTTCCCGATTCCAACGTTAAGCCCCAGCCGACACGGAGAGTAACTCTAATGAACAACATGGTGGCAATCCTTAGCGCTGCGTTCACGGCTCTTTTCATCGGACTGGTCCTTGGCTACTTCGCAGCTCGAAGCCGCGCAGCGGCTATGTCGCAGCTTGCCGCCGCTGAGGCAAAGGCTTCGATGCAGGTCGAGATAGCCTCGTTGACAGAGAAGTTGAACTCGGCATCGACGTCTCTTCATGAAGAGAAGCGACAGCACTCCACCTTCCGCGACACCGCCGAAAAGTGGCGAAAGTCGCTCGACCAAGCTACCAACGAAATCGCGACGCTATCGGAACGCGCCAGCCGCGTACCGACGCTTGAAGCGCGAATTGCCAAGCAAGCGACCACCATCGACGAGCTCGAGGCTGACTTACGTCAGCTCTCGTCGGAGCATGGGCAACAGATGGAAAAGGCTACCCAACTGGCGGCACAGCTTGCAGACGAACGAAGCGTGCACGGCAAGCTGCAAGCCCAGAACGACGAACTGACAATCGGACTACGTCACGCAGAGGAATCTAGGGCGGCTTTCGAACAAACTGCAATCCGCGTCCCAAATCTCGAAATTCAGCTTGAGGCGGCGCGCGCGGAGCTCGAATCGACCAAGAAAGCCAGTGCTGATGCAAAGGAAGCGTCGAGCAGTGAGATCTCTCGGCTAGCCGCGCAACTCTCTGCTGAGCAAGACATCTCGGCTAGGTTGAACGCTCAGCTATCCGATGCGCTTGCAGCAAAGGCGTTGCTCGACGACAAGGTTGTGTCCCTGTCTACGGACCTCAGTGAGTTGCGCACCCGCACGGACGACGAACGGAAGCACGCAGCTGAGAAGCTCCAGCTTCTAGTTGAGGCGAAAGAGCAGCTCTCAAATCAGTTCAAGATTCTGGCGAACGACATCCTAGAGGAGAAAGCGAAGCGATTCTCCGAACAGAACCAGACCACGATTGGCCAGCTCCTTGAACCGTTAAAAACCCAGCTCACCGAGTTCAAGGGGAAGGTCGAGGAGGTCTATGTCCAGGAGGGCAAGGATCGCACCGCGCTGGCCGAGCAGGTGAAGCAGCTCTTCAACATGAACCAGACGCTGAGTCAGGAGGCGAAGAACCTCACTTCGGCACTGAAGGGACAAGCCAAAACTCAGGGTAACTGGGGCGAACTTATCCTTGAACGAGTTCTCGAGGCATCTGGGCTTCGGAAGGGCGAAGAGTACAAGGTACAGGATAGTCAGGTGCGCGAAGACGGAAGTCGTGCGCAACCAGACGTTGTCATTGAGTTGCCCGAAGATCGGAAGCTTGTCGTCGACGCGAAGGTCTCCTTGGTCGCCTACGAGAGGTTTGTCGCGGCGGAAACTGATGAAGAGCGGGCCGTTGCGCTCCGACAGCATCTTGATTCGGTCCGTTCCCACATCAAGGGCCTGTCCGAGAAGCGATATGAAGTTCTGTACGGGATTCAGTCTTTAGACTTCGTTCTGGCGTTCATACCCATCGAGCCTGCATTCATGGCCGCGGTCACCAACGACAGCGAACTTTTCATGGACGCTTGGCAGAAGAGTGTGCTGCTTGTCAGCCCGTCGACGCTGCTCTTCGTCGTTCGTACCGTCGCTCACCTTTGGCGCCAGGAATATCAGAGCAGGAATGCCCAGGAAATCGCGAAACGTGGTGCCGAGCTGTATGACAAGCTCTGTGGATTTGTTGGCGATCTGCAAAAAGTAGGAGACAGGCTGACTCAGGCGCAAGCGGCATATAACGAGGCTCATAGCAAACTGGCCACCGGCAAGGGAAATGCGATTCGGCAAGCTGAGATGTTGCGTGCGTTGGGGGTGAAACCTGGGAAAAACCTGCCCTCAGCATTGATTGAGGGCGCTCGCGCAGATGAGGACATAATCGTTCCGTCACTCCCGGGCCTGCCCTTGGGGGCATCGCAGAGCGAGTCCGACGAGTTGGCGGGGAACGCCTGATCGCGACGCCTCAGAAGGCCAGCTATTGCTTCTGGGTGACCGCCACCCAAAAGTGGGGCAGACGTAACTCATACTAAGCGACGACGCCCACAGCCTGCCTATTTTTTGAGCATTATACCTAGTTCGGATAACGAGGGATAAGGCGGCCTATCCAGCGCCTATCCCGGCGAGGCATCCAGGTTGCTCCGCCATCAAGATGTTGTGATCCCTTTGCAACGAGTGTACATGCCGCACGAAGCCAATGTGGTTATGCTCGCCTCGAGCGCTTCCACAAGCCTCATACACTGATACCAATTGAACCGCTGGAACCGACTCCTCGCTCAGGCTCTCCTTACCACGGCACTCATCGTGGGAGCCGCCATCGTGTCTCGCGGAATCTTTCTCTTCTTCTCGCAACCGCCTACCGTTGAGATGGAAGATGTCAGTGACTTCGACCGACCGGCACAGGATTGCCCTGCTCCGCGATGGGAGCAGACTACCCGTCAAGAAGATCGCAACGTAGGGCGCGAAACGCCGAGGCCGGCTGGTTGTCTCGAATCCTAGATGCGTCATTCGGCCATTGCTTGCACTCAGAAATGCAACCGGTTGCATTTGACGCAGGTCACCCGAGCGCGCCACAACCGCGTACATGCTTGACCGGTGACATCAAGTAATACACGGCTCGCGCCGTTAGTATGGACTCGCTGTGCACACCCCGCTACGGCGCTTTCCAAGGCGAGCAGCACAGTCCCGCTGCTCACCTCTTTCCCGCCGAACCAGCTTGTTATCCAGCAACGGAAGCGGCATTTGCACCGTGACGGAAGCCCCTCTGATATTCATAGACGACTCAGCGACAAAATAACCCGCCAGCGAACTGGCGGGCTACAGGGGCCTCGGGATGGGTCAATATCCCGAGGCGAAGGTTACGGGTTCCGTGTCTCGCATTGTGTCAGAGTCTGTCTGATACGTGCAGAGAGTTTCCGAACCGAGACTTCAGCAAAAAAGGAAGCCCATCACATGGCGATAAGGGGCTTTGCTCAAAATACGGAGTTGAAGCAGGCACGCTCCTGAGTAAGCGCACCGATCTTAATGTAAGTACGCCTTAGCGACTGGATGTCGGTGTTCCGCTGATTCGGCCTTGCTGCCTACCTGGCTGCCCTCCTCATTGTGCGCGCGATCATGAACACTCCGCACACCTATACTGAGGATGCAAAAACATCCTCAATTCCAAGCCGACCAAGCCGGCGCTCCCTCTCTCATCAATATCCCCGCTTCGACTGGGCCGATTTTGAAATGGCCGGGTGGAAAGACGCAGCTCCTGCCAACGCTCCGTGAATTGCTACCCGCCGGAAATCGCCTCGTGGAACCGTTCCTTGGCGGCGCAAGCGTGTTCCTGGGAACCGATTTTCCGAGCTACCTGCTACTTGACGCGCACGTGGACCTCATCGGGATGTACAAGCAGATGGTCCAACGTCCCGAGCGCATCATCGAACTGGCACGACCGTTGTTTTCGCAGTATGCGGCAAACGAGAAAATCTACCTCTATGTCCGCGAAGCGTTCAATCAAGCCACGCCTCCCGATGTCCGCGCCGCCTACTTCCTCTACCTGAATAAGTTTGGCTTCAATGGACTGTCGCGGTACTCAGCAAAGGGCAACTTCAACGTGCCGTGGAATCGGGCTGCCCAGGCTCCGGCGCTGCCAGAAGAGAACATCCGAGCGTTCAGCGAGCGGGCGCGAAGCAAAGCGGTCATCGTGCAAGGCGACTTCACGGACGCGTTCAAGCTTGCTATGCCTGGCGACGTCATCTATTGTGACCCGCCGTATGTCGACTTGGACGATGCGCCGTCCTTTACGAAGTACACCTCGGGAGGCTTCCCGAAAGAACGCCAGCAGGAGCTTGCAGATTTGGCGCGCGCCACTGCGGCGAGGGGCATTCCAGTCGTCATCTCGAACCACCTGACTAGCGAAACCCAAGAACTGTATCGCGGCGCTGAGTGTCACGAGGTCGAAGTCCGACGGAGCGTGGCAGCACAGGCTGGCAGCAGAAAAGTTGTAGCCGAGGGGATTTTTGTGTTTGGAGCATACGAGTAACAACATTCGTCGCTAAAAGTGGCACCAACCAAGTGCGTTGGAATTCCGAACTTAGGGCAGCTTGGATTTATACTCAACATATAGCGACCAGGTCGTGTCGGTCACGTTTTTGACTCGAGGAAAAATGAAATTCGTTGACGCCGTGAGAAGAGACACAGTCGTGGGCCCTCTGCGCCGAAAATTCGATGAGCGCCGATGGCGTGAGCAATATGAACGCCTGCGCGAAGACGAAGCAGATGACAGCCTCTTTCTTGGAGGCCTGTTGATCCACGGCAAGATGGCGAAGATCCGACGCAACGTTCGTCACAGCCCTTCCTCTGAGATCAACAATACGACGAAGATTCGAAGCCTCGTGGCGGCGGCGAACCACTGTGGATTCAACCGGTCAACGCAACAGCTTGATGGAGTCGTTCAGCCGGTGTATCGAAGTTTAGTGTCTTGCGCGGGCGTTCATTGAGGCGCCTGGCCACAGCATTGAGCTTGGCTTGGGAGTATGTAGATAGGTCAATGCCTTTGGGGAAGTACTGCCTCAAGAGTCCGTTGGTGTTCTCATTGGAGCCTCGTTGCCATGGATGCTGAGGGTCGCAGAAGTAGACCTGGATATCGGTCGCGACGGTAAAGCGCTTGTGGTCTGCCATCTCTTTACCTCGATCCCAAGTCAACGATTTGTACAGCTCATTTGGCGATTTTCCGGCGTGCTTGATGAGGGCGTTGACGACGGTCTCCGTGTCTTTGCTGGACACCTTTAACAGCATCACAAACCGTGTCTGGCGCTCGACCAAGGTAACGATCTGGCTATTCGCACTGCCGAAGAGTAAGTCGCCTTCCCAATGACCTGGTATCGCTCGATCTTCAACGGTAGCGGGTCGTTCGCTGATGGAGACGGTTTCACGGATTCTTCCGCGCTCGTCGGTCTTGGCAGAATAGAGGCGCGAGTGACGCATGTTTCGGCATCGCCTCAAGTGTTCAAGCAGCTCCTTCTTCAGGGCGCCACGGGCCTGCACATAGAGGCTACGATAGATGGTCTCGTGTGACACCTGGTAGTCCTTGTTGACCGCATATACATGCTTGAGCCAACCTGCAATTTGCTCCGGGGACCACTGCTTCCTCAGTTTGGCTGCCACAACTTGCGCCAGCGTACGATTCCTGACGAGCTTACAGGTCTTTGGACGGTGCGCGCGAGCCCAGGCAAGTTCATCGGCCTGAGTCGCGCGATACCCTTGGTCTGTGCTATTGCGTCGCAACTCTCGGCTAATGGTAGACGGCGCACGCCCGAGCCGAAGCGCGATCGACCTGATCGACAGCCCGGCCACCACGCTGCGAGAGATCTCGTCGCGTTCGGCGAGTGTCAAGGCAAGCCGAGAACGGTGTCTTTGCGCTGGCTGTATGCCGCCAGTTCTTGCAAGGATCCCCTGTATCGAAGAGTGGTACCGATCGAACAACCTGGCGATCTCGTGAAGCGTGTCACCTTTACGCCACCGCTCCCACATTAGTGCCTTCTGAGCCTCGGTGTAGTAGATCCTGCGCCTTTGTTTCATTTGCAACACCTCCACTGCCTACGCAGCGTCTAGTGTTGCATCGACCCATTGAATCCACGACGCATTTCTGTCAGTCAAGCTTCATACGAATGCCGCGCTCGCTCGTTTTTTCTCGCAGAGTACCCCCCTCTTGATATCAGATATCGCCAAAATCAAGCTTCCAGACATTCTTGGCGTCGAACGCTCCCCGGACGAAATGATTCAAGGGATTGTCGATGGAGTTCACATCTCAGTGCGAGCACTGCTAAGCGGCCCCGAGGGCGTAGCGGGGAATGCAAAGTACAAGCGGGTAGACTGGGAAGATGTGATACGCGAGCTGGGTGCCGGCACATCATTCGTCTTCATAGAGGATCTTTGGGCCGAGCTGCTCTGGAACGACTACCGGATAGTCCAACAAGAAGACGGCGCCTACCACCTCACCCTGTCCAACCAAGAGTGGAAGCGGAAGTATGCAATTTCCCGGGCGCGGCAGGACAGCTTACTACAGCAGTTTGTGGGGAACGCTACAACCGAGATGAATCGCGTAAGCCACGAGATTCTGGCTCTCAAACTGCCACGAGAAGTTCGAAGTATTGAAACGCAATTTGGTAAGCAAAAAATTCACATCGGAGGCCCGCGAGCACCGGATCGCGATGCAACGATCGCCTTGAGCATGGAGTTTCATGCCCAGAAGATTTATTACGGCGCCTTGCTAGATACTTCGTACACTCAGCTAGACAACGCCACCCTGCGCAATCTGATGCAGGCCCGTCTTATCATCGCAGATATCATTGAGCTTACCCATCCCAGTAGGATGCCGCCAGCTGGCTCCGATATGCATCGTTGGGCTGGTGACTTTGTGCCTGTTCTGCAGGTGGACGCGTTGGCGGTGGCTGTCTCCGAAGCTATCGGCGTTCGTTACGCGCAAGCCCGAGCCATGGTTGATTTTTTCGTTTTCCGCGACAAGGATCACGAACCGTATGCACAACCTCTTATTCCGATAAGCGACACGGCGGTGACGGGGTGCTGGGCAGCGACTCAATCCCCAAACCTGTCTCGCTTGGTTGATATCTGGCTAAGGCAGCTTGGGGCAGATTTGGCAGAACGCGGCTCTGCCTTTGAATCTCATGTCAGGCGGGAGCTCCAAACCGAGCTTGATGAGTCCCCTTTACTGCGTGACGGGAAGATTCTCCCGGATGCCTTTGTTTTTTCATCCCCGGACCGGGCCGAGGAGATTGATGTCGTCGCCGTTTTTGGTGACCTCGTGATAATCGGCGAAGCCAAATGCATGGTGCAACCCACCGAACCAAAGGACATCGCCTTGCACCGACAAAAAGTCATTGATGCGGCGCGACAGATTCGGAGAAAAGCTGACGCAGTTCGAATCGTGGATTCAATGGGTCGATGCAACACTAGACGCTGCGTAGGCAGTGGAGGTGTTGCAAATGAAACAAAGGCGCAGGATCTACTACACCGAGGCTCAGAAGGCACTAATGTGGGAGCGGTGGCGTAAAGGTGACACGCTTCACGAGATCGCCAGGTTGTTCGATCGGTACCACTCTTCGATACAGGGGATCCTTGCAAGAACTGGCGGCATACAGCCAGCGCAAAGACACCGTTCTCGGCTTGCCTTGACACTCGCCGAACGCGACGAGATCTCTCGCAGCGTGGTGGCCGGGCTGTCGATCAGGTCGATCGCGCTTCGGCTCGGGCGTGCGCCGTCTACCATTAGCCGAGAGTTGCGACGCAATAGCACAGACCAAGGGTATCGCGCGACTCAGGCCGATGAACTTGCCTGGGCTCGCGCGCACCGTCCAAAGACCTGTAAGCTCGTCAGGAATCGTACGCTGGCGCAAGTTGTGGCAGCCAAACTGAGGAAGCAGTGGTCCCCGGAGCAAATTGCAGGTTGGCTCAAGCATGTATATGCGGTCAACAAGGACTACCAGGTGTCACACGAGACCATCTATCGTAGCCTCTATGTGCAGGCCCGTGGCGCCCTGAAGAAGGAGCTGCTTGAACACTTGAGGCGATGCCGAAACATGCGTCACTCGCGCCTCTATTCTGCCAAGACCGACGAGCGCGGAAGAATCCGTGAAACCGTCTCCATCAGCGAACGACCCGCTACCGTTGAAGATCGAGCGATACCAGGTCATTGGGAAGGCGACTTACTCTTCGGCAGTGCGAATAGCCAGATCGTTACCTTGGTCGAGCGCCAGACACGGTTTGTGATGCTGTTAAAGGTGTCCAGCAAAGACACGGAGACCGTCGTCAACGCCCTCATCAAGCACGCCGGAAAATCGCCAAATGAGCTGTACAAATCGTTGACTTGGGATCGAGGTAAAGAGATGGCAGACCACAAGCGCTTTACCGTCGCGACCGATATCCAGGTCTACTTCTGCGACCCTCAGCATCCATGGCAACGAGGCTCCAATGAGAACACCAACGGACTCTTGAGGCAGTACTTCCCCAAAGGCATTGACCTATCTACATACTCCCAAGCCAAGCTCAATGCTGTGGCCAGGCGCCTCAATGAACGCCCGCGCAAGACACTAAACTTCGATACACCGGCTGAACGACTCCATCAAGCTGTTGCGTTGACCGGTTGAATCCACAGCCGATCTGAGACATAGAGCCGTGGCCGCTGGGCTCGGCGGCAGGCACTCCCACCGTAGTCCGCTATCGGCCATTTGCTGTCGCTCGACATTCAGTTTCTGCAGTCGGCACTATTGCGTTCATCAGCCATTCATGGCTCCGACCAGCTTGTGGGGCGTAGGACAGAGTCGGATATCAGCTTTGAGTTGCAGCGCGCACGATGCCATAAAAGGGGGCGATCGACGCTGCGACAAATGTGACGGTGGGCGTGCCTCGCAAGGACATTTGCTATCGGGGGCCTTCGTCATGGACACGTTCAACATACGAAAGTAGAGCAGTATCGGGGTCTGGTACTGCAGATGGTGGTGTTTCAGAGTGATGCCGATGATGAGCTGTCCGGCCACCATAGTTGGGGATACCGCGTGGCCGTCGGAGAGCCGGCGAATGCAGAGAGTCCGTATTTATGTGGGCCCTACTATCACTCATCTCCATACCCGTCCGTCGCGGAGGCCGATACAGCTTGCGTGCAGCGAGGACACCTTGCCGTTGAAACCTTGCGTCAGCAGCACCGTGGGATCCGCGACCAACAGTACCGGATGGGATGCTAGGATTCACGGGGTCCGAGTGGCTCTGCCTGCGACATTAGCTATGGGGGTCACCGCCCAAGCATGCACCGGATCAGCTCAGGGCAATGCCGCCATCCACGCGCAGATTGACTCCTGTGATGAAACTGCCGTCCCCGCTCGCTAGCAGCAGTGCGGCCGACGCAATTTCCTCCGCGCGGCCCAGGCGTCCCAGCGGGATGGCTCCCGCCACGGCGGCCTCGAATGCAGGACGCTCCGCGGGCGCGACGCCGAGCTTGCCAAGTATCGGCGTATCGACGGGCCCAGGGCTAATCACATTGACGCGGATGCCGCGCGCCTTGAACTCCAACGCCCAGCTCTGCGCAAAAGCCTCGATGGCGGCTTTGCTGCCGGCATATACAGCGTGCCCCTCCAGCACCTTGGCCGTGGCAATCGAGCTGACCAGTAGGATCGCCCCGCCGTCGCGCATCAGAGGGCCGATCTTCTGAACACCGAAAAAGATGGCACGCGTATTGGTCGCGAACTGCATGTCATATTCCTCGACACCGACCCGATCGGACGGCGTGATCTGATTTATGCCGGCATTGGCGACATAGATGTCCACGCCGCCGAACCGCTGCGCCGCCAGCGCCGCCACGCGGTCATGCGTCACCAGATCGGCCAGATCGCCGGTCAGGCCCATGGCTCGCGGGCCCAGGTCGGCCACCGCCGCCGCCACGGCGTCGGCCCGCCGGCCGACGATCATCACCGCGGCGCCTTCCTGCACGAAGCGCCTAGCCATCGCCAGACCGATACCACTGTTGCCGCCGGTGATTACGGCGACCTTCCCTTCAAGCTTGCTCATGATGTGCCTCGACATTGCGTGTTGAATACGCGTGCCAATCTATGGCAGCTCATCTGGCCCTGAAAGCCCTACAATGGACGCTTCACTTGTGCCAGATTGTCAACCATGTCGATGGAACGCCTGCATGGCCTGTCAGCCTTTGTCCGCGCGGTAGAGGCCCGCTCGTTCACCGGCGCCGCGCGTCTGCTAGGCACCACGCCCTCCGCCATATCAAAAAGCATCTCGCGGCTCGAAGCGCGGCTTGGCGTGAAACTGGTCCATCGCTCCACCCGAGCCTTCGCGCTGACCGACGAGGGCCACGCCTACTACAGCCGCGTGGCAGCGCTGGTGCGAGGCCTCGAGGAAGCGTCGGAAGTGCTGGCCAGGCCGGCGGCCGCAGCCGGCAGACTGCGTGTGAGCATGACCAGCGATCTGAGCCGGTCCCTGGTGGGGCCAATCACCGCAAAGCTGATGCCGCGCCATCCTCGACTGTCGCTAGATATTGGGGTCAGCGACCAGCACGCCGATCTCATCCGCGAAGGCTTCGACCTTGCCCTGCGCGCCGGGCATGCCAACGACAGTGGGCTGTATGCAATGGTATTGAGCACGTTGCCGCTGGCGTTAGTGGCGTCGCCAGCGTACCTCGTCACGCATGGTAAGCCTGATTCGGTGGAAGATCTCCGGCAGCATCGCCATGTGCGCTACCGCCTGGCCGGACAAGTGATGCCCATCATATTCGCGGACGGCACGCGGATACCGATCGAGGGGGAGTTCGACACGGACAGCGGCGAGGCGATGCACACGGCGGCCGTCAACGGCCTGGGCATCGCCCAGTTGCTGCGCCACATCGTCCAGGAAGATCTAGACACCGGTCGCCTGAAGGTGGTGTTGCCTGATGCGGCATTGCGTCCAGTACCGCTGCAACTGCTGCATGGCTACGGACGACGCATGCCAGCCCGGGCAAAGGTGTTTATCGATTTTGTGGCGGAGGAGCTCGCAGGGCGGTGACTATGCGCCTGACGCGCTTCCCTCTCCGGCAAAGCGGGACAGCATTGGGGGAGCAACATCCTTAACAGCCGTCAAAGGCAGCTTTTCGTAATAAGCCTTGGGGACTGGATTGTTATCACACGCACTCGCTACGGCGTCCGGCGCACACCTGCGCTGCATGCTTCACCCGACGCGCCGAAGTCCATGGATCAAGGGACTGCTGACGGGGCAGGAGCCACCGCTCAAGCTGACTGCGCTTACCTGTTGGACTCCCGTTCCGAGGCTTGCGCACGCTGCGCCACCCATGCCATCAGCCAGACCCCCAGCCCAAAGGCGTAAACGGCCAATCCCGCGCCGGCCAACCGCTGGTCGCCCAGGAGGTAGTTGGCACAGAGCCGCGTTTGCGCATCGATGAACAGCATGCCGAAAGTCAGTCCCATCCAGACCATGTTGCCGCCAAAAAACAATACCAACGGCCACGGCGCCACGCGCACCGCCGCGACGCTTGCCAGACCCGCCAGAAAAACCGAAAGGTCGCGTGCCACACCCAGCGACGGCAACATGCGCGACAAGTCGATGGCAACCGGCAGCATCCAGAGCCCATATGCCAGCGACGCACCCGCCAAAAGCGCAAGCGCGTAGGGGCGCACCGCGCGGCTGGCGCGCACACGGCATCGGCGCACCACGAGGCTGGGCGCCAGGCATCCGGCCGCAAACAACGAGGGTAGCAGCCCAAGCATCAGCATCGCCATCGACGCCTCGAAGGCGCTGCGCAGCGGGGGCAACGCCGGCAGCACGCACAGCAGCATGATCAGGCGGGTGCGGATATCCCGCCCGCAGATGTTCATGGACGCGCGCCCTCGACATGGGCCCGTGCAAAAGCATAGGCATCGCGGAATCCTTCCAGCGGATAGACGGCCAGCACGCGCCCCGCAGCGTCCACCACATGCAGGCCGCCGTTGTGCTCGAAGCCGCCCAGGCCATCAGGGATCGCAATCACATCGGCCGCCATCAGCACCTGGCGCATGGCTTCCGGCACAACGGGCCCCAACACCAGCCAGCCCGGCGCCCGCGCGCGGTAGGTGATGGCGTAGCCGAGCAAATCCGCCGCGGTATCGCGCGGGTCGAAGGACAACGAGACCAGGCCGATGCGCCCCGTCATGCTTTCGGCTTTGGCCTGGCGCGACAACTGCTCGAACTCCGTGCCCAGCGCCCGGCATACGGTCGCGCAGCGCGTATAGATGAAGTCGACGATATACACACCGGGCGCCGTCACATGACCGCCCAGCCCCCCAAAAAGCCGTACGCGCTGGCCGTTCTGGTCGCGTACGTCGATAGCTGGCAGATGCAGGGTCTGACGCGCGATGCGGACATCGCGCCGCTGGTCCAGCGTCCACGCCGACAGCCCATACGTCAGCCCGTGGACCGCCATGGCGCCGACACCCAGCACGGCACATAGCGCCACCCATGGCGCCACGCGCGGCGCGCGGTCAGCCGCCCGGCGTGCCGAGTGCGGCGTCGCCATCGAACGGCGCCTTCATGGCGGCGGTATCGGCCCGTGCGGTAGCCACCGTTTCGGCTGTGACGGCTGGCGCGGCGTTGCCCCACTGGCTGCGCACATGCGTCAGCACGGCGGCAATTTCCGCGTCGCCGAGCTGGTCGGCAAAGGCCGGCATGGCGCCGTTGTAGGCGGTGCCGTTGACAGTGAGCTTGCCGGTCACCCCGTGCAGAACGATCTGCGCAAGCCTGGCATCGCGGCCGGCCACCCAGTCCGATCCGGCCAGCGGCGGAAACACGCCTGGCAGGCCCTGGCCCGTGGCCTGGTGGCACGCCACGCAACGGCTCTGGTACAGGGCCGCGCCATCCACCGCATGGCCGGCGGTCTCCGGCTGGCCATGCAAATCGGCCACGGTGCGCCGGTCGCCCAGCGCGGAAGGCTGGTCGATGGGTGCCGTCGCGATATACCATGCGCCCCATACGACCAGTACCGCCACCATCGCCAGCACCAGGCGCGGAATGGGCATGCGGTTTTCGTGCGGGTCTTCATATTCCCGCGTGCGCGCAGCGCTGGCGTGTCGATCTTCCCGGGAATCGGCCATCTCACCCTCCAGACTTGCCGGCCGCCGCGCCCGCCGGTGCCGGCAGCACCGCACCGGTACGTTTCAGCGATTGCAGATAGGCCACGAGGTCCAGCGCGGCAGCGGTGGGCACCACCACCTTACCGATGGGTGCATAGCCCGGTGGCAGAGGCACCGCCTTCTCGCCCGCCTCGGGCGTGTCCTTGACGTCGAACAGGTACGGGTAGCTTGGCATGATGCTGCCGCTGACATAGGCACGCGGCTGGTACAGATGGCCCAGATGCCAGTCCGCACTGGGCTGCCGCACGCCGATATTGAGCAGATCCGGGCCGGTGCGCATGGTGCCCAGCAGGTGCGGGCGATCGTAGACGTAGTCGCCGGCCACGGCGGCACGGCCCCATCCGCGCTTGGCATCGGGCGCAAAAGCGCTGTCGCGCGGCTGCTGCGAATGGCAATAGATGCAGCCATTGGCGATATAGATCTCGCGCCCCCGCAATTGCGAGGCCGTATAGGGCTTCACCCCTTCGGTCGGCTTGATGTCGTGCAGCTGGAGATACGGCACCACCACCAAGGCACTGGTCGCGAGGGCCAGCATGGTCATGCCGCCGGCCAGCAGGACGCTTTCGTTGTTCACGGCTCAGACTCCCTGTGCGGGCTTGCGGCCCTGATGGAACAGCGCCGGGCGGTTGCGGTTGGGGCCCAGGCCCAGAATCACGCAGACGAAATTGGCCACGAAGCACAGATGGCTGGTGAGCATCATCATGCCGCCGAGCGACCGGGCCCTGAGGTACGGCACCGTCAGTGCCACCGAATCCATGAACGGCCGCGCGGCGTCGAGCATGGCCAGTCCCTGCAACCAGCCGCCGATAGTCAGGCTCGCAAAGTAGATGCCGATGCCGCCCACGGCCAGCCAGAAGTGGAAGTAGATCAGCCAGCGGTATGGCCATTCCCGCCCCGTGATGCGCGGCACGATGAAGTAGATGGCGCCGAAGAACGCAAAGCTGACGAACGCATAGAGTCCCAGGTGGGCATGTGCGACCGTGTAATGCGTGAAGTGTGCCACACGATTGACAGCCCGCAGCGCCTCGAATGACCCCTGTATCGAGCTGAGCGTGTACATCATCCCACCAAACGTCACAAAACGCAGCGTCGGCGAATCGATGAGCCGGTGGAAGTTGCCGCGCAGCGTCTGATGCTGGTTGATCGAGAACGCGATCACCGGGATCAGCATCATCATGCTTTGCACGACCGACAGCGTGATCAGCCAGCCCGGCACCGGCCCGCCAACCAGATGATGGCCACCCACTTGGCCATAGAAGAACGCCAGCGCCCAGAAGCCTAGCAGCGACAACCCGTACGACCGCACCGGCTGACCGATGACTTTGGGCAGGAAGTAGTAGATCGACGCCAGCGCCAGCGGCGTGTAGAACAGGCCCAGCACATTGTGGCCAAACCACCAGTTCATCGTCGCTTGCTCCACGCCGAAATGCAGCCCCGGAAAGTTGGCCACCAGGAACAGCACCGGAAACCAGAACAGCGCGCAGCCCATGTACCAGACCGAAACGTACAGGTGGCCCACCTTGCGATTGAGCAGCGTCAGGATCAGCGGAAAACCCACGAACGCGCCACCGACCACGAATAGGATGTCCACCTGCCACGGAATTTCGAGCCATTCCAGCCCGTCGGAAATACCGGCCCCGATGCTACCGATCCCGGCAATCAGCCCAGCATTCCACAAGGCCACGCCCAGTGATGCCCAGCGCGCGCCAACCAATTCGGTCTTGAGCAGCCGCGGCAGTAGGAACATGGCAATGCCGAGCCCGGCCATCGGCGCCCAGCCATACGCCACGGCGTTCAGATGGATAGTGCGGATGCGGCCGAACGAGAGCCAAGGCACAGACGCCAGCAGATCGGGCTCGTGGAGCTTGATGGAGGCCGTCAGCCCCGCAGCGGACGCCACCACGAGCCAGACCATCGAACAGCATAGGAACAAAAACACGACGGGCGCCGAAGAGCGGTCGGCCGCCTCACGCGATGGATCGGCCAGGCCGGCCTTCGCCGCCGCCGGATCTTCGGGGTGCCCGGTCTCGGCATCTCCAAAGATCACGCGCGCGGCCGCCGGAGAAGTATCGAAAAGGCCTTTTTGCATGCTCCAAATGAACGCCCCAAGGGCGAAAACGGAGAGCAAAAACGCTGACAGCAAAATGACAATGGTGTTCATGGCAGGCTCGCGGGCGAGTCGGATATCGAGGGCGAGATAGCGAATAGAAGGCAATGGATCTGGCTATGCACGCTGAGCGGGCTCTTGCTGTAATCGCCGCTCACACAGGCGTTGGGTTATAGATACAATCCAGAGCGTTTCGCAACAATCATCCTTAGGTCCTACTAGCGAAAAGGAAGTGAGCCGGGCGTGCACCAATCCATGAGCAGCAGTGCCACCCCTACCGCCACACAACTGCGCGGAAGCCAGCCCATCATGTAGCCACCGAACGCGGCTTACGACGTATTGCGCGATCCGGAAAATCCGCTGCGCAGGATCAGGGGGGGCGCGGCGGAAGTGAAGTGCCGAAGTCGACAAGGCGCGGCGCCACGCCGCAAGCACAGCCAACCACCACCCGCTCAGCAGGCGTCGTAACACCGGCAGGCCGCACGCCCCGCACAGCAAGGCCATGCCGCAAACACTAACAACACCGGCGATGGCATCGTTCTGCGACGCTCACAGCTTCAACGGACCATGCAGTTGGCATGGGCCTCCCGCTACTTCGCGAACCCTGGCGCCAATTGGCGTCTTTCTGGAAACGGTGTTGCGCGCCTCGACGCATTGTGACAAGTGCCCGTGCCAAATACACTCGCAACCTGACCGTTTGTATTGCCACGACGCTTCCCTGCGGTGATGGACCCGCTCGTCCTGGCAATACAGTAACGACATTCAGGAGCCGAACCATGACCGCCTTGCCTCTGCTGAAGCGCATCACCCAGTGCATCCCGGGTGTGCAACAAACGGCGAGCCTGGGCGACGTGTTACGCATCCTCGCAAGATATCCATCCGCCCAGGCCGTGGTCGTACTGAACGGCCATACTCCCGTGGGCATCATCTGTCGCGACCTCGTCGCGGATGTTGTGGGATTGCCGTGTTACAGCGCGTGGATCGATCGCCAGTCTTGCCTACAATTCGTATCGCATCCGGCCTGTGTACTTGGTGTCGATGCTGACGCTTCCGAGGTGGCGCACCTGCTGGCATCGGCGACGAACCGCCACCCGGCGGAGCCGGTGGTCGTGACGAACGGTGGAGCTTACTTGGGCATAGTCGAACCACAGGCATTGATGAGAGCGGCGGCCTCATAGCCCGGCCGCCGCCGCAGATTTCACGGTAGCGCTACACATTGCCAGGCAATGCCCTATAGCCGCGCCATCGTCGGCATTTCGTCGCGTCGCCCTGCGAGGTCCGAGCTACGGATGGCCTCTGTCATGAAGTCAATAAACGCACGGCTGCGTGCGGGAAGGTAATGTCGGCATGGATAGCAGATGTGGTGGCCGCCGTCGTCGGGGGCGTACGGCCCCAGTGCCGCGAGGAGTTCGCCGCGCGCCACGTAGCGCCAGACCTGGTGGACCGGCATCTGCGCGATACCCCGGCCCTCGAGCACAGCGTGCAAGACAAGTCCCGCATCGTTAAAGGTTAACCGCGACGCGGGCATCTGGGAGACTTTTCGCCCTGATATATGGAATTCCCACGGTTGCAGGGTGCCAGTGGAAAGCCGCAGGTTGATGCAGTCATGCTCCGCCAGCGCGTCGGGGGTAGTGGGCATGCCGCGTCCCTGCGCGTAGGCTGGCGAGGCACACACCATGCGTGCCATGGGTATTAGCTGTTTGGCGATGATGCTGGAGTCTTCTAGGTGACCGTCAACGAAAGCCACATCGAAGCGCCCTACACCAAAGTCTGCCGGCTTGTCATCGAGGACGAGCTCGACGGCGATGTCAGGGTGGGCGTCGGAGAACTTCAGCAGAAGCGGCGCCACCACGTTGCGGCCGAATTCGGCGCTCGCTGCCACACGCAACTTGCCGCGAGGCGGGCCGTCGCGCAGATCCAGCATGTCGTTGACCGCGCCCACGATCTTGCCGACGCCGATGCTGCAATGCCGGAAAAAGCGTTCGCCTTCGGCTGTCAGACTCGTGCTGCGGGTGGTTCGCCGGAAAAGCCGTGTGCTGAGCGCATCCTCCAGCCGCTGGATGCTGCGGGATACCGCGGAGCGGCTGACGCCCAGCCGCTCTCCGGCACGAGCGAAACTGCCTTCTGTCGCTACCGCCATGAACGCGAGGATACCCGCGTAGTTGGCAGTCAGAGAGTTTGACAAGGTGTCCATGCGGTTCGGCACACCGGTGCGAAACGCGCGTTGCGAAACATCCTCTCGTATCATCGATGACTCCTGGCCCTGATGGCCAATTCCTCGCAGCGCCGATTTGGACGCCACCTGCGACATCTTGGCTTCGCATGCGCTTACTGTGACCTGTGCAGCGTTGATCCACCATACTTCGCGGAGCTGGAGGCGATTGCTACCTTGGCAGGGAAAGGTAGTACCGGCGGATGAGGGGGAACGTGCCGGGCCCGGATAGCGGGGTGCCTACGCCCCAGGCTGCAGGGACAGGCTCAGCGACTCCGCCTTTCTGACCGGGTCCGCCACCGAGCGCGCGCCCATCTTGCGCATGAGTTGGCCGCGATGACATTTGACCGTGACTAGGCTGATGCCAAGATCCGCTGCGATCTGCTTGTTCATCTGCCCCACCACAACCCGAGCCATGACATCGCGTTCCCGGGGCGTAAGAGACGCGTATGCAGCCCGCACGCTGGCGTTCGCGTGCTCGGCGGCGAGGCGATCCACGTCGCGCGCAAGCGCATTCGCCACGGCGTCTAACAGGTCCTGTTCGCGGCACGGCTTGGCAAGAAAGTCCACCGCGCCGGGCTTCATGGCGCGTGCGGTCATAGCGATGTCGCCATGGCCAGTGATGAACACGACAGGGATATGCCCGCCGCTTCTGGAGATGTGCTCCTGAAACGCGAGCCCGCTCTCCCCCCGCAGACGGACGTCGAGGATCAGGCAACTGGGCGCATCGTACTTCGGGAAAGCAGAAAATTCCCGCGTCGACTCGAACGTCCCCACACGCAGGCCCTCCGATCGCAGCAACCGGTCGACGGCCAGGCGCATAGAAGCATCATCGTCGACGACATATACGACACCCATCTGGGCGTCGTGTGGGTCTATCTCGGGGGGCAGAGACGCGCTCAGGTGAATTCATCGTTACATTTGACATACTTTTTGGTATTCGAATACCATTCTGTATCCGGTTGGAAAATTTGTCCAGCCGTTTGTTTGTCCTCTTGTCTTTCTTCCTCTTAAGTCGCAGCACGGCCATGAGGAAAAAGGCATCGCGGCTGCCTTCGGCATGGCTCAAAATCGCAGGCCCAGGAATCCACTATCGATGGCACGTTTAACGAGACAGGAAAGTCGCGCATTGACGCGTGCGAAGTTGCTGGCTGCGGCCGGCAAGGTGTTTGCGCGGGAAGGATTGGGCGGTGCCTCGATTGACCGCATCGTGGAGGAGGCTGGGTTCACCAAAGGCGCGTTCTATTCGAATTTCACGTCTAAGGAAGATATCTTCCTTCAGTACGTGGAAGACGCCAGCTTCCGCGACGTTGCGGAACTGGAACGCGTGGCCCTCGACATCGAGGATCCGGAGGCGCTGCTGACTGCCATCTGCGACTGGGCGACGGAGACGTCGCGCGAGCCAGGCCCGCGTTCACTGATTCTCGACCTGATCCGGCACGCAAAACAGGATGCCGCGCTCACCAGGCGTCATACCGAAATGTTCACTTGTCAGTGGACCCAGGTCGGGATGGTAGTGACGAGGATCTTTCCGCCTGGGCGCGCGCCGGCCACCCCGCTCGAACTCGGCGCGCTTGTCATGGAGCTGACGTTCGGCATCGCGCTGCAATTCCACGCCGGCCCCTCTGCCGGCGATTTGATCGGCTTGTCGCTGCGGGCAATGATGGAGGCAGCGCGCCCGTGAACCTGCGGAGTAGTGCCCATTTCTGGCATGATGGTGCCACAAGGACGGCAGCGCGTCTTCATGTCTGCCATATCGCCGTGAGGACCGCGCATGCATCTGGGGAAATCGTATTCGATAGCCGAGCTGACGTTCTGGTCAAGGCGGCAGATCTACGCCTCGCTGGCCTGCGCCGTGTTGCCCGTCATCCTCTATCAGTTTCTCGGGCTCAAATGGCTGACGATTCCGATCCCTGTGGTGGTGCTGCTGGGAACGGCCACGTCCTTCATCGTGGGCTTTCGCAATGTGCAGACCTATAGCCGCGCGCTGGAGGCCCAGCAGATATGGACCGAGATACTCAACGGCAGCCGATGTCTTGGCGTGATGAGCCGCGACTTCCTGACCGGGCATCCCGCGGCCCGCGAGCTGATTCAGCGGCATTGTGCGTGGCTCACCGCGCTACGGTATCAGTTGCGCGCACCGCGGATATGGGAAAACGCGGGCAAGCAATCCAACGTGGAATATCGCAAAAATTACCACGTCCCCGAATGGGAGACGCCATTGCCGCAGGAGCTGGCGCATTATCTTTCACCGGCCGAGTTCGATGCCGTCATGCATGCGCCGTGCAAAACCACCCGGCTGCTCGGCATCCAGTCCGCAACGATCAAGCGGTTGCTTGAAGCCGGCGAGATCGCCAACGGATTCTATATGGAGCTAGGCGGCGCGATCCGCAGTTTCTTCCACCAGCAGGGCCGGGCGGAGCGTATCAAGGACTACCCATATCCCAGGCAATATGCGGTGATCAACAAGCTGTTCGTCCGTACGTTCTGCCTGCTGCTGCCGTTTGGCATACTCACCGAGTTTGAGAGGCTCAATGCCAGCGTGTCCGGCATGATGCATGGCCACATGATTTGGTTCGTGATTCCTTTCAGCACGATGATATCGTGGATGTACCTGGCGCTGGAGCAGGTAGGCGAAAGCACGGAAAATCCGTTCGAAGGCAATGCCAACGATGTCCCTATGGCCTACATCTGCCGCAAGATCGAACGTGAACTGATGGACCTGCTTGGCGAGCCATGCACCCTCCCCGACGCTCCGGCCGAGCACGACGTGGTGCTGTAGCGGCGAGCACCGGTTTAACGCTCCGATCCCTTTCCGGCCATACGCCCGATTTGGCCCCAAGAGATTGTTGCCGGCGCGACAACACTGTGAGCCATAGATCCGGCCTATTCGCTTCTGGTGTCCTTTCCTAAGATTTGCCTCGCCATTGGCTCCATTGGCTCCAAATGCTGGCAGCCGTGGCGTGAATCTGTCGGCATCCCCGGCATACCGACATTCTTAAAGGAACCCATCATGCGATCGGACAGTCTTCGGCCCAACAGGATGTTCCCCACGGTGCTTCTTGCCCTGCTTCCTGCTGTTGCCTTTCCCCAGTCGTTCAGTGTCAACGTCGATAACCTTGATCGGCACGGCAATTTTTCAAACGCGCAGGTCTACAACGGGTTTGGATGCCATGGCGACAATGCGTCGCCGCGCATCGCATGGTCCCATGTTCCTCCCGGAACGAAGAGTATCGTCGTGACCGTCCACGATCCCGATGCGCCAACAGGCGGCCTGGGATGGACGCACTGGAAGGTCGTCAACATCTCGCCGACCGTCACGTCGATCGAGACTGGTGCTTCGGGCGACGCCACCCGAATGCCCGCAGGCGCCATCGAGACATTGACAGACTTCGGAAGCTCGGCATACGGCGGGCCGTGCCCACCCGCAGGGGAATCGCACAGATACGTCGTGACTGTCTCCGCGCTTTCCGTCGCCAGCATCGACGTCAAGCCGGATTCCAGTCCGGCGCTTGTCGCCTATGTGATGCACGGCAATATCATTGCGCAGGCGAAATATGTCGCCAGGTATCACCGCGCAGCGAATTGAGGCATGTCCTCTGCGCGGATCCCCAGCCACGGCAACCGCCGTGGTTTTTTTTCGCCCATAGTCGGAGCTTGGGCACCCTGCTGCCGCGGCAATGAGATGGCGCCCAGGCCGCGCCGCGATCCACCGGAAGCAACCCGATCATACGTAAGAATTCCTGCCCCGATACCCAAGTGTGATAGCCGAGCTGCGTCCGGCCTTCCAGAATTATTCTTGTCCGCGCTGACCCGCTGTCATGGGGGCAACGGCATCGCGGCACGGCATCGACGAGGAGGCCGCCACATGGACGTCCAGACCATCCGGGCGCGCGCGTACGCCACGCCGCTCACCAGCCCCGCCTACCCGATGGGACCGTACCGGTTCCTGCATCGCGAGTACTTCATCATCTCCTACCGCACCGACCCCGAACTGCTTCGCGCCGTGGTGCCGGAGCCGCTGGAAATTGCCGACCCGGTGGTGCACTACGAATTCATCCGCATGCCAGACTCGACGGGATTTGGCGATTACACAGAGTCAGGCCAGGTCATTCCGGTGACGTATCAGGGGCGCCCGGGCAACTACACGCATTCGATGTTCCTGGACGACCATCCTCCGTTGGCAGGCGGTCGCGAGATATGGGGGTTTCCGAAGAAGCTGGCCACCCCGCGCCTGTCCGTGGAGAAAGACACGTTGCTCGGTACGCTCGACTACGGCCCTGTGCGCGTCGCCACGGGCACCATGGGCTACAAGCACCAGTGCATCGCCCAAGCGCAGGTACGCGACGCGCTGGCCGGCACACCCAATTACCTGCTCAAGATACTGCCGCATGTCGATGGCAGTGCGCGTGTGTGCGAGCTGGTCTGCTACTTCCTCAAGGATGTCGAGGTAAAGGGCGCGTGGAGTGGCCCTGCCGCGCTCTCACTGTTCCCGCATGCCCTGGCACCGGTGGCCTCACTGCCCGTGTTGGACGTGCTAGGCGCCAGGCACTACGTGGCCGACCTGACGCTTGGTCTTGGCGAAGTTGTCTTTGACTACCTGCAGCAGTAACCATTCTTCCCATTTCCGGAGAACCATCATGAAACTTCAAGGCAAATCGGCCATCGTCACGGGCGCCGCCAGCGGCATTGGCAAGGCCATCGCGGAACTGCTCGCGCGGGAAGGCGCGGCCGTGGCCGTGGCCGATCTCAACGAGGAAGCCGCCATCTCGGTAGCGCGTGCGATCGAGGCCGAAGGCGGCATCGCACTAGGCGTGGCCATGGACGTCACAGACGAAGGCGCGGTAGATCGTGCCACCGATGCAGTGGCGGAGCGTTTCGGCGGCGTCGACATTCTGATCTCCAACGCCGGCATCCAGATCGTCGCGCCGGTGCATGAGTACAAGTTTTCCGACTGGAAGCGCATGCAGTCCATCCACTTGGATGGCGCGTTCCTGACCACGCGCGCGGCACTTCGCCACATGTACCGCGCCAAGACGGGCGGCACGGTGATCTACATGGGCTCCGTGCATTCGCACGAAGCGTCGCCGCTCAAGTGCGCCTATGTGTCCGCCAAGCACGGCCTACTAGGCCTGGCGCGCGTAGTGGCCAAGGAAGGTGGCGAGCACAACGTACGCTCCCACGTGATCTGCCCCGGCTTCGTGCGTACGCCGCTGGTGGACAAGCAGATTCCCGAGCAGGCTCGCGAACTTGGTATCAGCGAGGAACAAGTGGTACGGCGCGTAATGCTGGGTGGCACTGTCGATGGCGTGTTCACCGCGGTCGACGACGTGGCGCAAACCGCGCTGTTCCTGTGCGCATTCCCGTCCGCTGCACTCACGGGCCAGTCATTCGTGGTGAGCCACGGCTGGTTCATGCAATAACCGCGCCCCAGCCCCGCCGGTTGCTTGCCGGCACCGGCACGCGAAATCCGACCCTCCAGGAGCAGACATGTATCAGGAAACACCGGACTTACAGGGCACCTCCGGTGCCGCGACGGCGCGCCCCGCCATCGATAGTGGCTACGCCGTCAAGGCGCTGGTGCTGCAAGGCGGCGGGGCTCTAGGCTCCTACCAGGCCGGCGTCTACGAAGGCCTTGCCGAAGCCGGGATCGAGCCGAACTGGGTGGCGGGCATCTCCATTGGTGCGCTCAATGCCGCGATCATTGCCGGCAACGCCCCCGAACTCCGCGTGGAGCGCCTGCACGCGTTCTGGCAGCACATCTGCCGCCAGCCATGGCTTCCCAGCCTTTTTCCATACGAGGTGCTCGCCGACAGCGCGCGACATTGGCCCGATGCGATGCGCATCTGGCTCGATGGCATCGAGGCCGCTCGCGCACTGGTGGAAGGCCAGAACGGCTTTTTCTCGCCGCGCTTATGGCCGGGCGGCTTCGTGCAGCCCGAGGGCACACATAGCGCAAGCTACTACGACACACGGCCACTGAAGGCCACGCTGGAGCGATTTGCCGATTTCGAACGCATCAACCATCATGAAACGATGCGCGTTTCGGTGGGCGCAGTGAATGTTCGCACCGGCAACTTCGTCTACTTCGACAACACCCACACCACGCTGCGCGCCGAGCACTTCATGGCTTCCGGCGCCTTGCCGCCCGGCTTTCCGGCCGTGGAGATCGATGGCGAATACTACTGGGATGGCGGCCTGGTATCGAACACGCCGCTATCGAAGCTCCTTCGTGAAAGGCCTCGCCGCAATGCACTCATCTTCCAGGTTGACCTGTGGAGCGCACAGGGCGCCCTGCCAGAAACACTGCAGGCCGTGGCCACGCGTCAGAAAGACATCCAGTATTCCAGCCGCACCCGCTTCATCACCGATTACATGAACGAGCAGCAGAATTTCCGCCGACTACTCAGCGATGTACTGGCCCTCGTCCCCGCTGCACAACGAAAGACCGAGGCCTACCAGCGCGCCGTCGAAGACGCCTGCGACGCCCGCCGCAACGTCATACAGCTCATCTACCGAGACAAATCATTCGAAGGCAGCGCCAAGGACTTCCAGTTCGGCCCGCTGGCCATGCGTGAACACTGGCATAGCGGCCTGGAAGACATTCGAGGCACTTTGGCACATCCCGAGTGGCTCGCCATGCCGACGCACGGCGCCCCGTTCGTCACCCATGACATCCATCGATGCCAGTTCAGTCAACGATAGGCACCTGTAGACCTTCGCGCCGCCACATCTGAGGCGCGACGTCGACGTGAGCATTCTGCCTTATCGCCCACTCAATGGCCCCTCACAAAATTGATGGGCTAGCCTACGTCGTGGAGTCTGGCCTCAAAGGAAAATTCAGCGTCCGGTGACACCGGCTGATGCGACGAACTTCGGCCAACGACCCTGACTGCCTTTCAGTCTCCTGGCTGTTGGCGTCTTGTTCCTCGTGCTCGGTGTAAGCTCCGCAAGGCCTATCTCTTGTTGAGGCACCCCATTCAACTGGGAAATGGGGCTGCACTGACGAATTGGCTGATAGTCTTGGCGGCAGATAGTACGTAAGACTCTGGGAACGCAGCCGGCCACCTAGGTGGCCCGTACCAACAGATTTACTAGTGGCGCGGCGCAGTTAACGTCATAGACCATATCCGCGCGCTGGAATGCACACTGACCGAGTCCGCGAGATCCGCCGCGATCTGTACAGGATGTTCCGGGATGCCGGCGGTTAGAGAGGAGATATGACAACCGTGCGGATTAGTGGGAACGAGTTCCCACGGGGCGATGTACTGGACGACCCTCGCCGCCATGCGCGCGTCACCTCGGGCGCGCAAAGACGGTCCAAGGCTTTGCCAATGCGGGTGCAGAACACAACGCCCAAGGCCTAAACATGTTCCGCCGTCACAGGGACATCTTTCTGCTCGCGCGATGGCCAGAATAAGTCAACGGCAAGCCTGCCCACGGTTTGTTCACATCCTGCAGCGATGGGATGCCACCACGGCTGCCCCCTTGTAGTCGCCCAAGGCCTGGCCGCCGCCAAAGACGCCGCGACCTGCCCACACGTCCTCGCCACCGGCCGGCCGGCCGTCAAGTAGAGGTCATCGGATGAAGCACTGCTCTGCTACCGCGCCTATGCTGTCTTGTACTCGGCCCGCACCCGTGTCGCGCGCTGCTACGCCGAGCGCTTTACGGCCGCAGCCGTGACTTTTTTGCACGGATGGAGGCGGGCCGGCCTGCACGGTTCCCGCGTCGGCCTGCTTCCGTCAATGGGCAACCATCGGCTGCACGACCGCGCTCGGGGCTGCACGTTTCGCAAGCGTGGTTGGCGCCTCGCCTACGGAAGCCACGGCATAGGCGGTCTCAGGGTCCAGTTGCAGATCGAGATCGATGGCCATCTTCACCAGTTTGGCAAACGTACGCGCGCCCATCTTGCGCATGGCCCGGCTGCGGTGGATCTTGATCGTGACCTCGCTTCTGCCGATCTTGCCGGCGATCTGCTTGTTCATCAGGCCAGACACGGCCAGCGCCATCACCTCGCGCTCACGGCCGCTCAGCGTGGCAAAGCGAGCCCGCAGGTCGTCCCCGCATTGTACAGCCTGCCGCTTGCTGCGATCCACGGCGATGGCCGCGGTCACAGCATCGAGGAAGTCCTGGTCGCGGAACGGCTTGGCCAGGAAATCGAGCGCACCGGCTTTCATGGCGCGCACGGCCATCTCGATATCGCCATGGCCGGTGATGAACACCACCGGCAGGCAGACGCCGCGCCGGGTCATCTCGCGCTGCACTTCCAGGCCGTTGGCGCCGCGCAGCCTCACGTCCATCACCACGCATCCCGCCGCCGGCTCGGTTTGCGTTTCCAGGAACGCATGGGCCGACAGGAACGAGCGCGCCCGGAGTCCAACCGAGCGCAGCAGATCGGCCAGCGCTTCGTTCATGTCCACATCGTCATCGACGATGTAGACCACAGGTTCGATGGCCTCGCGGCCCCGGCCGGGCTTCGATGTCATGGCGATCACGATGGACTCCGGTATCTCTAAAGGAAAGACCTTGGTGCAACGCGCGCAGGGCTGCGCTGGCGCGCTTCGGGTGTATGGCTGGAAGTCTATATTGCCCGCGATGGAGCAACAAGACGCCGCCGGTTGAAGCCGCGTTTCCATGCACGCACCAATCGCCGGGACCGTGGGGCGTAAAAATAACCGACGCATCCGAAGGCGGAAGGCGTCGGCAAACGGGACCGAACAACGATCGATATGCGCTACACGTAGCTGATATTGGGATCGCCGGCGGCCAGTGCCTGTGCGCGCTCGGGCGCGGGTGGGTAGATCCACTGGGTATTGATCAGCACCTTGCGTTCCTTGCCGGCGGCGTCCGTCAGCTTGACGTCGCGGTCCCAGCCTTCGGTGTACACCGCGCCCCATGCCCCGAGGTCGAGGCAGGTCGCATAGAACGCCTGGCGATATTCCATCGTGGGCATGCCCAGCAAGTCGGCGACGACGTTGTGGCCCGCAAAGCGGCCCATGAACAGCGCGTGCTGGCACGACATCAGCGAGTAGTGGCCTTCGTCGTCGGTCAATGCGCGCACCACGTCGCCCGCGCCGAAGATGTCCTTCACGCCGACCACGCGCAGGTCGCCCGTCACTTCGAGGCGGCCCTGGCGATCCACTGGCGGCCCGATCTGCGCGGTCAGGGCGCTGGCAACCATGCCGCCCGTCCAGATAACCGTGCTGGCGTCGATCCGCTCGCCGGTGCTCGTCACCACGCCCCTGGCATCGAACGACACCACACCGCTGCCCACGCGGGTTTCAATGCCCAGTTGCTCCAGCGCTTCAAGAATCTGCGGACGCGGGCCGGGGCCAAGATCGGGGCCGATGGCATCGGCGCGCTCCACCACCACGATGCGCGGGCGCATGGTGTTGCCAAAGATCGCGCTCAGCCGTTCGGGCAGCTCGGTGGCTACCTCCAGCCCCGTAAAGCCGCCGCCCACCACGACGAACGTATTGCGGGCCGTCGTGTCGGGCTTCGATGCCAGCCCTTCCAGATGCTGGCGAAGCTTAACGGCCTCGTCGATCTGGTCGACGGCAAAGGCATGCTCGGTCAGGCCCGGCAGCGGCGGACGGAACAGGCGGCTGCCGCTGGTGAGCACCAGGCGGTCATAGATCACCGACTTCTCGCCGCCGGCGGCCAGCCCGATATCCACGCTGCGATCGCCCGGATGGATCCGCTCGACCATGCCTTCGATAAACGTTACGCCCACCGCATCCAGCAGCGGCAGGAACGGCACGGCCATCTGCTCGGGGTGCGCTTCATGCAGGCGCGGACGTACGTGCAGCGCGGGCTGCGGCGACACCAGCGTGATTTCCACGTCGGATGCGACAGCGCCTTGCTGGTCGAGGACGCGCGCCGCGCCCAGGGCTGTCCACACTCCGGCGAATCCGCCGCCGACAATCAGGATGTTTCGCTTCATTTGATTACCTCACTTCTTCATTAGCACAGGACGAGCGACGCCGGACGCCTGGGATGCAGGCGGCGGATCGCGGCGGGGGAAAGATGAAACGACGGGTAAAGCGGTGACCCGGCGTGGGCGCTGCAGTACGAAGTACCGGCGCCGGCCGGCCCAATGGGACGGGCTACTTCTCCAGGGTCAGGATCGGCGCGCCCTGGTTCTTGATCAGGAACACGATGAACCTGGCCGGCTTGCTGTTACTGGCGTTGCGCCCGACGGTATGGATGTCGTTGGGGCCTTCATGAAAGGTCTGGCCCGGCTTGAGCGTGACTTCCTTGCCGCCCTTCACGCCCATGATGATGGTGCCATCGAGCACGTAGATGAAGCCGTGGGCGTCATGACGATGCACGGGATCGTAGCCGCCCGGCGGGTACTCCACCATGATCATCTGTACCTCCTTGCCCGGATACTCGGGCAGCGGTTCGGTGGTGAGCGGCGTGACCTTCACCTCGGCCGCCGCGGCAAAGGCTGGCGGCGCCAGCAGCGCACAGGAGGCAGCCAGCATGGCCGCGATGGACAGGACGCGTCTCATGGCCTTACTCCAGTCCGGCCTTGTCGAGACCGAACATCTTGTCGGCCGAGCCCGGCACCATCTGGAATGCCACGTTAAGCCGGTTCCACGCATTGATGGCGCCGATCTGGAACGTCAGGTCGGACAGTTCCTTCTCCGAAAACTGCGCGCGTACGCGCTCGAACACGTCATCGGGCACGCCGTGGGCGGGCAGCTGGGTCAGCGCCTCGGTCCAGGCCAGTGCGGCGCGTTCGCGCGGCGAGAACAGCGTGGACTCGCGCCAGATGGCCACGTGATGCAGGCGCAGTTCGCGCTCGCCGTGGATCTTGGCCTGCTTGACATGCATATCGACGCAGAATGCGCAGCCGTTGAGCTGCGACGCGCGGATTTCCACCAGCTCGCGGATGTGCTGCTCGAGCGTGGTCTTCTGGAACAGGGCACCGAGTTCGACGAGCTTCTTCGTCAGTTCCGGCGATTGTTGGAAGTAGTTCAAACGTTGTGACATGTGTCGCTCCTGCGGAACCAAGGGGAATACGTTCGCCGACCCGCCGCCGCGCGTTGCGCAACGGGATCGGCTTGATATGGATCGTAGTGCGCAGCCCGCCGTGCCGGTAGTACCGCCAAGGTGCGCAGTCTGTTGCCGACCCGGCACCAATGGCGCACTGCCCGGCACGGCGGGCCCTCATGCACCGGTCAGTGGCTCAGTCGATCACGCGCACGATGCTGTAGATGCCCCCGCGGGCCATCTTCGCGTACGGGCACAGCCGCTCGGTGTCACGCACGAGTTCCTCGGCCACGTGCCGGGCCACGCCGGGCATGCGGATGCGGATCTCGGCAATCAGCGCGTAAGCGCCGTCAACGGGATCGCGGCCAAACGAAACTTCGGCCGCAACGGTGGCGTGGGCCATATCCACCTGCGCGCGCCTGGCCAGCAGGCTTAGCGCACCGTGAAAGCACGCAGCGAAGCCAGCGGCGAACAACTGCTCGGGGTTGGTTCCGCCGCCAGGGCCACCCATGGCCACCGGCAGCCGAAGTTCGAGGAAGAGACTGCCATCGTCGGACCTGGCGACGCCGGAGGCGCGGCCATGCGCGGTCTGGCCCCCGCCGACCGTGACGGTCGTCGTGTACAGCGCCGTGAAGCCCTGGCCCCGGTATCTGTCGAGCAGCGTCAATGGCGGAGGCTGCAACCTCTCGTTCTCCATCGCGTCGTCTCCAGACTATTTCTGCAGTTGACGAATCCAGTCTTCGAAATGCATGTGGCCCAGACGCGCCTCGCCTTCGGGCACGAGCGTGCCTTCCTGCAGGTCGGCGCCGAAGTAACGCGCGGCGGGGTCGGCCACGACCGTGCGGCGGTCGCCGGTGGCCTGCAGGTAGCGTTGCACCAGGTCGCTCATGCGGAAGCGTTCGGGCCCGGCGATGTCGATCGTGCCGTTGACGGGGGCGGCCAGCGCGGCATCGGCTACCGCATCGGCCACGTCGTCCGACGAGATCGGCTGGATCAGGGCCGGGGTGAGGCGGATCGTGTCCGCCTGCCCCGCCGACTGGGCAATGCCGGCCAGGAATTCCAGAAACTGTGTCGAGCGCACGATCGTGTACGGAATGCCCGCCTGCCGGATCAGGGCTTCCTGGGCGATCTTGGCGCGGAAGTAGCCGCTTTGCGCGAGCTTGTCGGTACCCACCACCGACAGCGCCACGTGGTGCGCCACGCCGGCTTCCTTCTCGGCGGCCGCCAGGTTGCGGCCCGAAGTCTCGAAGAAGTGCAGCACCGCCTGATCTTCGAACGATGGCGAATTGGCCACGTCCACCACCACCTGGGCCCCGGCCAGCGCCTGTGTCAGGCCTTCGCCCGTCAGCGTATTGACGCCGGTGCCCGGCGACGCGGCCAGCACGTCATGCCCCTGCGCGGCCAGCCGCGCCACCACCTTCTTGCCGATCAGGCCGGTGCCCCCTACGACTACGATCTTCATGATGCGTCTCCATGCTCGAAAGTGGAACGAGTCCACGTGCCTTGCATGCTAGATGCGGCCGGGGCGGCTCACCAGACCGACGCCGGGCGCACGGTGTTTCCCGATTTGCACCAATCGGATCGAAAAAGAACGCAGGGGCGGACGGCGCGCGGACCTAGCGATTGACCTTGAGCCGGTATTCGCTCGGCGACAGCCCGAAATGGCGCTGGAACGTCACCCGCATGCGCTCCTCGCTGCCAAAGCCGCACTCGTGGGCGATCACGTCGATGGGCCGGCCCGGGTCCTGCAACTGCCGCCGCGCCGCTTCCAGCCTGAAGTGCTCCACGCCCTTGGCCGGCGTACGGCCGGTCTTTTCCTTGTAGACCCGCGCAAAGTTGCGCGGACTCATGCCGACGTACCCGGCCAGTTGCTCGACGGACAGGTCCTGCGTGGCCAGGTTCTGCACGATCCACAGGTGCAGCGCCTCGAACACCGGCACCTGCCGGCTCTGGGAGATGAGGATCTCGCTCAGTTGCGGTTGCGCGCCGGGCCGCTTCATGTAGACCGCAAGTTCCTTGGCGGCATTGAGTGCCACCTCGTGGCCATAGTCGGCTTCCACCATGGCCAGCGCCAGGTCGATCCCGGTGGTGACGCCGGCCGACGTCCACAGGTTTTGCTGCCGCACGAAGATCGCGTCGGGATCGAGGTCCACCGTGGGAAACAGTTCGCGGAAGCGATCGAGCATGGCCCAGTGCGTGGTGGCACGCTTTCCGTCGAGCAGGCCCGCGAATGCCAGCAGGAAGGCGCCGCTGCACACCGACGCCATGCGGCGGATCGTGCCCGACGCATTGGCCAGCCAATCCAGCAGCGCGGTCTCGTTCTTAGCAACCTCCAGGATGATGGGCGAACCGGGCACGATCACGGTGTCGATCATCCGCAGGTCGAACGATGCCAGCGACATCGAATCCATCGTGGTGCCCTCCACCGTCGCCACCATGCCGCCGGTGAAGCTGGTCGTGTGGCAGCGATAGCCGGCCAACCCACGCGCGCGTGCGTAGTTGGACGCGGCCCAGAACACGGTCTGGGGCCCGGCTAGGTCGAGCAGGCTGACATCGGGGTATGCCACGAACAGGATGTTGCGCGGCATGTCTTCAATGTTTCCCGACGCGGGGGGCGGATGATTCTGGAGCATGGGAGGTATTGCTGTGGACGAGCGATGCTATGCCAATGGGGCGATCCCTTGCAAGTTCCCCCTGGCCCTTGCCGCGCGGGCGCAAGCCGTGGGCGCCGGCATCGCCAATCCACGGGTTGTCCGCGCGGCATGTCGTCCGCCTCGCACGCCGGGTAGGCCAAGGTCGTGCTCACCCATAAGCCATGACCGTCGAGGGCGATGCGAGGGTAGGCGATAGCGCCCATGTCCGTTGCGATCCGATGGACGCCAACCCGCTTGAGCTGCTGGGGGCAATCGCCTCGCTGAAACGTCTGGTCGGGGACGTGCCATGGCGCCAAGCGGCACTCAGATCGCCCACGTAAGACACTAGAATTCGATACACCGGCTGAACGATTCCAACAAGCTGTTGCGTTGACCGGTTGAATTCGCAGCCGGCCCCAGTCGTTGGCCCTCAGTCACAGGCCAGGCCCGGCTCAGTCGGCAGCTCTCGACCCATCACGGTCGCTCTACCATTGCAATGCCCAAGGCGTTGCATCGCTCGCTGGACGATCAATTCTCGGTCTGTCATTTGTTCATCAGGAAGTGCGGGAACGCTCGGCCTTCAGGCCAGGATGGCATGCCTCGTCAATGCAGTGATTTAGTCCAGTGAAATTTTGGCGTGGTCAATGACTTCACCCCAGCGCTTGGCTTCCTTTTCAATGAGCTGAGCCATGTCTGCACTGGAGCCGGGGTACGGTCGGGCACCTTGCTCCGCCAGTTGAGCAATAAAGCGCCTGTCTTTTGTCATACCAAGCAGAGTATCCTGGAGCTTCTTCACCACCTCCGGTTTCGTACCGGCAGGAGCCATGAGGCCGTACCATGACTCGACAACTGCATCCTTTACACCGGCTTCAGCAAAAGTGGGAACATCCGGAATTGCCGGATCGCGCTTTTCGCTGGCTACAGCTAACAGATGGACTTTTCCCGCCTTTGCAAAGGGCAGCACGTTCGGCAGATTTACGAACATCAGTTGTACTTGACCGGCGAGCAAGTCCACGCCTGCAGGACCAGCACCCTTGTACGGTACGTGTACGAAATCCACTCCCGTTCTGGACATGAATAGCTCACCGATAAGGTGATTGATGGAACCCGTCCCCGCCGAGGCCATATTCAGTTTTCCGGGATTGGCCTTCGAATAGCTGATCAGCTCCGAGACATTCTTTGCGGAAGCTTTGCCGGATACCGCCAGGACATTCGACACCGTCGCGAACGTCGCAACCGGAATGAGCTTCTTGGGGTCGTACGACAGCCTCTTGGTGAGCAGCGGATGAACGGCTTGTCCCATCGAACCCAGCAACAAGGTATATCCATCGGGGGAGGCCTTGGCGACGAAGCCCGCGCCAATTGCGCCACCGGCACCAGCTTTGTTGTCGACGACAACCGGCTGACCCAGCTTTTCCCCCATATTCTCGGCTACCAGGCGACCCATCATGTTCACGGTGCCTCCGGCCGCAAAGGGCACGACAAGCATGATGGGCTTTGAAGGATAGGTCTCCGCACGAGCACCCATGGAAAGTGCGGCGATCGACACAACTACTGCAACAGACTTCAACATAGCCTGCGTCTCCCCTTTAAGCAACGAGTTTGACAACGGCCTCGATGAGCATCCGTTGCGAACGATCCAAATGGGTGCGCGCCATACTCACCCATTGTCGGTCTGCTGCGCGCTCCTGCGCGGCATGCTCGAGCAATCGTGCAACCTGATGCGGCCCGACGCTTCCATCGGTAATCCGGGTCTCGACAAACCGACGTGGATCGAGCGCCTCCTGAACTGCACAGTCGCTCAGACGGAGACGGACTCCAGCCGTTTCGAACGCGGCTTCGTCGAGACGAGCACTGGTCAATTCATTTGGGCTCAGGCCTTGAGCCACGCAATTGCGGACTGCACGGGCGACGATGTGGTGCACTTGGCGGAAGGAAAGGCCACGCTCACGCACGATTACATCCGCGAGGTTGCTTGCCGTGCACCAACTACCCTTGAGCGATTCGGCCATGCGGTCCCGATGCACGATCAGCGTTTCGATGACTCCTGTGAACAGATCAAGCATGCTCTCAGTCGTTGAGAACGCTTCATCGATGTGAGAGACGGTTCGCATCGCTTGGTCCCCAGTCCCCTCGGCCCGGAAAGTCGCCAGCGCAGCGCCCAGCCACGTTACTGCGGGGCCGGCAGCCTTCCTGATGGTCTCCAAAGCTACTGGGTTCTTCTTCTGGGGGAAGATGCTGCTCGTGCCACAGTAGCTGTCATCGCATTCAACCAGTCCAAATTCGGTGCTGGACCAAATATGGAGATCGGTAGCCAGATCGTTCAAGTCGGCCATGATGAAAGAAAGTGCGCAGATGGCATCTGCGGCGTCAAAAGCTTCGCGACCCAGCTTGGAGTTTTCGACCAGACCGTCGAAGCCGAGCAGTTCCGTGGTCCGCTCGCGGTTGAGCGGCCACGACGTGCCCGCAAGGCCGACCGTCCCCAATGGATTGCGGTTGACGCGCCCGTAGGCCTGAGCGAGACGCTCAAAGCTGTCATGCAGGCGAGAGCTGAAACTGAGGAGATAGTGCCCGAAGACCCAAGGCTGTGCCTGCTGCATATGCGTGTAGCCGGGCATGATGGTGTGAGCGTGGCGGCGCGCTTGCTCGGCGACTGCATCCTGAAACTCGTTCAGCCGGTCCATCACATCCAGAATGCGATTGCGCTTATACAGCCGGCGTACGGTAGCGCCCTGGTCAATCCGGCTGCGGCCTGTGTGCATCTGCCCACCGACATCCTCGCCAATCGCGCTGAAGAGATACGACTCCATCTGCAACAGGAAGCTGCCTTTGCGCGCATCAACTGGAAAATCCGAAGGTTCCATGTCGCGAATGGCCAGTAACTGCTCCAGGATTGCGCGTCCGGTAGCTGTGGAAACAATGCCCTGCTCCACCAGCATGGTGGTATGGGCAAGATCGACGGCGACAAACTCGTGGAACTGCCTGCGCTCGCGCTCCAGTCCCGGCAGGGCGTAGTGCTTGGTAAGCCGGGAGGCCGGGGGCGAGCTTAGCCGGGCTTCGGCAAGCAGTGTTTCGTGGGAAGTGGAGGATGTCATGGCATTAAGTGAGGCAGATTCCATGACGAGATGATGAATTCTTGGTCAGGCAGTCACAACTACAGACAGGGTTGGACGCGCATAAGAGATTCTTGTGCTCGCACAGAGGCTTGGTGCGACGGTCGTCCAGCTCTGGGTGTGAACAACCCTAACCCCGGTTTGCTGTTGCGGACACGGGAGTGGGGAGGGCTAGGGCCGAGCCGCGTTGGCTTTGAAGAGCGCCTTGACCACCTTGATGAAATCCTCGACGACTTTTGATTTCGGTTGATGGGAAGGCAGAACGATGGAAAAGTGGAACTCCACTACCGGCCACAAAGGGCGCCAAACCACGCCCGGCTCGCGCACCCTGCGAGCGGTAAAGGGATCGACGACTGTCAGGCCAAGGCCGCCAGCAACCAGACTGCACGCCACATGGCCCAGCGATGTGACCACCGAGGGCTTGCATGTCACGCCGGCGGCTTCGAGTTCCATCTCCAATCGCATACGTACCGGGCTATTGCGGCTCAGGGAAATAAGCGGCTCGTCTTGCAGGTCAGTTATCTTCAAGGATCTTTTGCGGGCGAGAGCATGCCCACGTGGGAGCACGCAGACCGCCGCGACGCTTGGCAACGGAAAAACATCCACGCCTGGGAACTCGTTGCCGGACATCTGCACAAATCCGATGTCGATCTGGTGTGCGGCGGCAAGCTCAAGCACGCCGAGAGAGTTTCGAACGTCGAGCGAGATGGCCAAATCGGGCCGCGAAAGCGAGAACTCCTTGATTCCCTCGCTCAGCAAGCTCAAGCCTAACGTATGCATTGACGCAACCCGTAACGTACCGATGCGTGCAGACTTGAGGTCCATCGCCACGCGCTCGATCTGCTCCATGCCCTGGTAGAACCGGTCCACCTCCCGGAACAGTCGCTGGGCTTCCGCTCCCGGAATGAGCCGATTGCCTTCCCGTCGAAACAGCCGAATCTCAAGTCTCTTTTCGAGCTCCCTGATCAGTGAACTGACCGCAGGCTGACTGATCTTCAGAAGCTCGGCTGCAACAGTCATGCTGCCGGCGACCATGACACTGCGGAAGGCTTCTAGTTGCCGGGGGTTCAGTTGCATTGGGAGTTAGGCTAGGTTCTTCGGAGCATAAGCGTAATGAACGTCTCACACTGCCGCAAGCAGCATGAGAGGCTCCTTTAGGTCCTGGAGCGGCCCAACGAGTTTCCCGGCTGGCGTGCGGGCAAATGTCCCTTACTGGCCGGCCCCAGTCGTTGGCCCTCAGTCACAGGCCAGGCCCGGCTCAGTCGGCAGCTCTCGACCCTTAGCGGGCACTCGGAAACTCTTCGCCGCGATGACCGGTGTCGGTAGACGACTGGTCGGTCACGAGACGGCTCAACCGCGGTTGGGCTTGAGAGGGCGTAACCACCGCTTCCGAAATAGAACTGCCGTTCGATGCATGCGCTCGTATATGCCACTCGTTTGGGGGATGGGACGCGCCGGTATGGCACCCTAGACTTCGATTGATACTCTTCTACTCCCACTCAATACAACTTTGACGGCGCCACGGAATGATATTGCAACGGACGTTTATTTAAGTTGATCCTTGGTGAAATATGTATCAATCATTGATTGAGTCGCTCCTAATAAGGAAGACTGCTTTCCTTAAAATCTCGCTATTTTATTGTGCGGTTGCCTTTGCGACGGAAATCACATCCGATGGGCATTACTATTTCACCATAGGCGCGAACAACCCGGATACGGCGGCGTCGTTTAGCGTTCCAAAAAATTATAATCCGGATGTCAAGGATGAGTTTTTTAGGGTGCTCGTTTACTACCCGTCGATGAAGCCCGCCTTGAAACCTTACCGATACACCAAAACAAGCAAAATCGTGGATATAGTTGTGATGCGTTATCCACCGAACGGAAATGAAGTCGATGACTTGATTAGCGGCAGATGGGGGGCAAAGAAAGTCAGGGCGGAAAACGGGTTAGATATATATTCTGAGCCAGTTGGAAAGAACGGAAGCGTGCAAGTGTTTGTTTTTCGCTCCAAAAATGACAATTATGTTGCCGTGACGGATCTGGGGGATTGGAGCGTTAAATACCAAATGTCATTCTATAAAAATGGAAGGTATGTAGTGAGATGTTTCTTTGGGAAGGAAATTGGATCATCATTTCAACAAGTTCAATCGGTAGTAGCCGATTTTGTTGAGGCACTTGAAGCGCGAAATTAACTTCGTCGCCCTTCTGGAGACACCGGACATTCAAATGTCTTATGGTCGGAGCGCCGGACGGCGCCTCCTGGCCGGATCCCGACGCCGGATCTTCAATGACCGTTGTCAGGCTTTTGTCCGGCAACACGCTGCTCAACAGTCTGCCACTTCAGGCCAGCGCCACCGCCACCGCCACCGCCCCTACACGGGTATCCGTCAATGCTGTGCCGCACAATGAGTGCAGGAACATTGGCTTAGCGCTTTGCAAGTTTCGGCCGCCCCAATCGTGCAGATTACGATTGGCGTTGACACGCTGACCACGGCGGCCCTGCCCTGGCCCAACAAATCAGCTTCCATCCGAACGGCCAGCCGCTCTACAGGACATACTGTGTCTATGCCGTCGGCGACAGCGTGCTTTTCAACGAGCCCGCTCCGGGGCGGTTTGCGCTAAAACTCGCCGTACTGCGAGAGTTGTTCGATGGCCCGACTGGCCACACTGGATGCGCTGAGGTTGATCACACAGTTGCTGCCCCGGCCGTGTGTCGTCTCCAAGTGGATCTCGCTGACCGGTATTCGATGCCGCACTGAGTCCGTGACCCATGGCCCTCCACTTCTGGGAGCAATGACCGCATCGAAGATGCGGTTAGGGTTGTGGGGAGGCGCAACTTTCAGTATATAAATACAAACCATGGATACCCTTTGGCATCTCGACCCCATCCGCGCCTACGCCCACTGGCAGGAACGCGAAGCCGCCGGCGCAGATCGTCGACCGTTCTCCCAGCGATCCATCATCCAGCACCGGGCCATGTTCGACCGGTTCTACCGATACCTGGTCGCTCGCGGCGATACGGTGGCCAGCTTCGGTGCCGATGTTCTCGATGGCTTCTGGCTGGACGGCGATGCCGTGCACTACTCGCCGGCGACGCGCATGCGTTATCTCAAGCTCATCGATCGTCTCTGCAGGCATCTAGTGGCCATCGGCGTCCGCGATGCAAATCCCGCCAGCGCCCTCGTTCTTGGTCAGCACTGGCCTGTTGATGATCCCGACGTACGGTTCCTGTCAGAAAATGTGGACCGGGACCTGCAAGCATTCGTGTGCCCGCAGCCCGACGACGATCCGGCCACGCTGCAGAAGCGCGCGATCGTCGCACTATTCCTCGGCACCGGTGTCACTGCTAGCGAAGGCCGCGCCGTGCGCATCCAGAATCTCACCCCGTATGCATCTCCTCCATATCTCCACGTGCCTGCGCGGCGGCATAGGCTATCCCGTACCATTCATCTGGAATCCTTCGCAGTGGCGACCTTGAACACTTGGCTCGATGTCCGCCGCACGTGGCCAAGCGATGGCGATCTGCTCTTCTCGCTCACGCGCACGGGCACACCCATTACGGACATGAGCTTTGGCAAGATCGTGCGTGAAGCTCTCGCCGGCGTGGGCCACGAGGCTGAAGACATGGGCCCGCGGCTTCTGCGAAACACATACTGCCGGCGCCTGTTGATTCGTGGCGTTGCGCCTGACGCAGCCACGGAAAGGCTCGGCCTGTCCAGCAACAGGACAGTTACGCGCATCGCCGCCACTATCGAACGCTCCGATAGCTAGAATCGCCACATGGTCGAAACTTCGCAGCGGGCAACTGCCTGACGTCAGACTGTATGTCACCGATTTGCGATTTCTGCGCGGCAGCTTCACGCCACACCGAGCCGCGCAGGACCGCCACACGAGCATAATGCTGACAACGCCATGGATTCCCGGCCCGGCACCCTCAGAACGGCGCAGCCAGCGTCAGTCGGACGCCTTGCTGCAGCCCGCCCATGCCGAACATCACGTTGTAGTCCATGCCAAACGTCGCCGTCCGCGTTCGCAGCTTGCCGCCCAGCCAAACCTGAACGCGGTCGCGGCCGAACGGTGTGCCGTTGACGGTATAGACGCGGCCGGCGCCCAGCAGATCGGCATAGGCCAGGTTGGCCACGCTCTGGCCTTCGAAGTCGTGCTGATACTCGACACGCGTGAACGGCAGGAAGGTGCCCCATCGGGTGGGCTGAGCGTACTCGCTGCGCAGGCCCAGGGTGCCCGATACGCTATTCACCGTTTGGCCGAAGTACGTCAGCGCGCCAATGCCGGCGCCATCTTCCCTATACGGGTCCAGCGTGCTCCGGGCAGCCAGTATGCGTCCATACGGTGAAATCAGCCACCGGGTGTCGCGGTACTCGTAGCCCGAGGTGAGCGAGGCGAACCACTGGTGCCCGTCGCGCTTGCCGGTGGCAAAGGCCGATTCGTCGGTGACCCAACGGCGCGAATCGAAGCGCAGCGCGCCGTAGCCGCCCACGCCGTCGACGAAGTAGGACGGCACGGGACGATAGCTGCCATACAGCGCCACGCTGAAGGCGTCGGCGCTGCTGTGGGTGCCAAAGCTACCGATATCGGTGCGATCATGCCCATATCCTAGGCCCGCCCCTAGGGTCAATTGATCAGAGACGCGATAGTCCGCGCCCGCCGTGACGCCCCCGGTGTTGAACCGGAAACCAGAGTGCTGCGCGCTAGCATTGGCGAAACCGAAATCGACGATGCCGGCCGTCCAGAACGCGACGCGGGGATCGTCGGCCGAGTCGCCGCCGGCTGCCCCTGCAGCGCCGGGCAACTCTGGCAAGCGGGGCGCCAGAATGGTGGCCGGCTGACCGGCCGCTCCATCGCTGGCCTGCCGTGCGCCTGCCGGTACGTCCGGCTGACCGCCCGCTGCCGCCACCAATTGCAGCTTTTCTCTCTGGGCGGTGCCTCCTGCCGATGCCATGCGTTCACCGTCTGCCCCATGTGAGACCGCTTTGCCGCGCAGGCAATCGTCATGAGCGACGAGGCCTTCGACGCCCTGGCATGCACGCGAGTCCGCGCCATCCATGCGCGGCAGCGCGACGTTCATCGTATTGCGAAACGCCGGGCGGCCCCCGCCATGCAGTTGCTCCAGGCGCTGGTTGTAGTTGCTGATCTGCGCGGTGGCAAAGCGGCGCGCCGCCTGGATCTGCGCATTGATCAAACCCGAGACATCGGGATCCGTCGACGGGTCGCGCCGCTCTGCCACCGTAATCGTCAGGATCGCCGGCGCCGATGTGGCAACAGCGTTGCTGATCGTATAAGTGACGACAGCGGTGCCAGCAAACGCGGCAGCCGGCGTGAACGTGACGACGAAGTCGCCACCCGACGATGCCGGGCCCATCTGGCTGGCGGATAACATGGGCTTCCGCGCGGCACGCTGGCTCACTGTTGCCTCGCCCGCATTCGCAGGCACCACCGACACCACGCTGACGCCCGTGAACGGACCGCCGCTGGCGTTCTCGGTGACGTTGACCGTCGCGTCCTTGCCTGATGACACACTGGCTTGCGCCGAAGCCACCGGCACCGGCACCGCATCGACGTTTACCGTTGCCACGATGGGCGCCGACTGGCCGGCCACGTTCTGCAGCGCGTAGGCGAACGTGATGGCGCCCGACGACGTTAGCACCGGCGTATAGACGATATCCAGCCCTTGCACCGCCGCTGACCCGCTGGCCGGCGGTGTAACGATGGTGACGCCGGTAAACGGTCCGTTTGCGGCACTGGCAGCGGCATGAATCGTCACCGGCACATTCGCCCTGGTGCCGACGACCACCGGGGGCGCGGTGGGGATGGCCTGGAGCGTGCTGAGCGTGAAGGTACGCGCGGCGCTGTAAGGCGCCCCCGTGCCTGTGCTGCTGTCGGTCGCGCGGATCGAGAACGTGTTGGCGCCCGATGTCGTGGGCGTGCCACGAATTGCACCGGTGGCGGCGTCAAGTGTCAGCCCGGCCGGCAACGCCCCGGCGGTGACAGCATACGTATACGGCGCCACCCCGCCGCTAGCGGTTACGGTTTGACTGTATACAGTACCCACAGTCGGCGCCGGCAGCGATGCCGGGTTCAACACCAGCGTGGGCCCTCCTAGCGTGATCGAGTACGACCGGCTGGCGCTATACGGGCCCGCCCCGCTGCTGGAGTCCGTGGCGCGCACCGTGAAGTTGTAGCTGCCTCCCGCCGTCGGCGTGCCGGACAGCACGCCCGAGGACGACAGCGCGAGGCCCGCCGGCAATGTACCGGTCACCGAGAACGTATAGGGCGCCATGCCACCGCTCGCCGTCAAGGTCTGGCTGTACGGCATGCCGACCGTGGGCGTCGGCAGCGTGGCAGGTGCCACCGCGAGGGTCGGGGCCGTGACGGTCATCGTATAGGCTTGCAAGCCCGAAAATGGCCCGCTTCCGCTGCTGTCAGTGGAAGTCACGGTGAAGCTGAAAGTGCCGCCCGCAGTCGGCCGACCGCTCAGCAGGCCTGTGCCCGACAACGTGATACCAGGCGGCAACGCGCCTGCCGTCACGGCATACGTATAGCCGGGGGTACCCCCGGCCGTGCTGAGCGACTGGGCGTAGTCGACGCCCACCGTCCCCCCGGCCAGCGTGGGTGGAGACACCGTCAGAGTCGCCGCGCCCACCGTCATCGTGTAGGGTCGCGTCGTCGTGAACGTGCCGCCAGTGGTGCTGTCCTGCACCTGGACCGAAAAATTATAGGTGCCGCCCACAGTTGGCGTTCCGGAAAGCGTGCCGCCCGAGGCCAGCGTCAGACCCGATGGCAGCGCGCCGGCGACGACCGAGAACGTGTACGGCGCATTGCCGCCCGTCGCCGTGAATGCCTGGCTATACGGCGCACCCACGGCCGCGCCGGATACCGTCGCCGGCCCCAGACCGATGGCGGGCGCCGCCACAATCAGGTTGATAGCGCGGCTGCCCGTGTAGCCGTTGGTGTCGGTTGCCATGACGGTCAAGGCGAAGGTGCCCACGGCCCTCGGCGTCCCGTTGAGAGCGCCGGCTGCACTGAGCGACAGCCCTGCTGGCAGCGCCCCGGCCGTGATGACGAACTGGTATGGGCTGGCGCCGCCGCTGGCGGTAAACGTCTGGCTATAAGCCAAGCCCGCGGTCGCGCTGGACGGCGTCGCCGGCCCGATCGTCACAGTCGGGACCGCGACGGTTAGCGTGTAGGTCGAAGTGACCGAGAATGGGCCGCCCGTACCGGCGGAGCTGTCGGTGGCCGTGACCGAGAACGTCACCGATCCCGCGCCGGTCGGGGTTCCGGACAGCGTGCCCGTCGCAGTATTGAAGGCCATGCCCGTCGGCATGACGCCGGACTGGACGCTCAGCGCATACCGATACGGACCGGTGCCGCCCGAGGCGCCAAATGTCTGGCTGAATGGTTGGCCCGGCACAGCGTTGAACGTGGTGCCGCCGGGGTTGAGCCCCATCGTCGGCGCGGCCACGCTCAGCGTCAGGACGCCGCTAGTCGTGCTCACCGGCCCATTTCCCGTGCTGCTGTCGGTCGCCACCACGCTGAACGCGTAGTTGCCAGCGCCGGTGGGCGTGCCGGACAACGTGCCCGTCGAAGTCAACACGATGCCCGGGGGCAGCGTGCCCGAAGCCAGCGCATAGTTGTAAGGCGCGGTGCCGCCACTGGCGGACGCCACGCTTTGGCTGTAAGGCGCGCCGACGCTGGCGCCAGGCGGCGATACCGGCGCGTATGCGACCGCAGGTGGATTGACCGTGACCGAGATCGCCGCCGGCGCGGACGTACCCGATCCGTTCGACGCGGTGTACGCCAACGCATCGGGCCCAACATAGCCAGCATTGGGCCGGTACACGATGGTCGTGCCAGACGCCGTGGCCGTACCGTGAGCCGGTGGACTGGCAATCGCCACGGCTGTGGCGGCGCCTCCAGTGATCGATAGCGGGATGGGACTGTCGCCGCTATTGGCCGCTACCGATACCGAGACGGCCCCCGCTGTCGGCGGCGCACTAGCGCGGGCCACGTTGATCTGGTAGGTCTTGGTGCTGCCGTCTTGTGCGGTCACGATTACGTTCAGCAGATTCGTGCCGACGGCCAGCGGTATCGTCGTGGTTGCGCCTGCGGTTGTCGCTGCCCCGTTGACCGTCAGACTGGCGCCGGCATTGGCCGCCGTTGGTGTCAGCACGATGGACGACACACTGTTGGCGACAGCCACGTTGTAACTAGTCGTGCCCGGGGCAAATCCCGGTGCCAGCGTGCCGGCCGACAGCGACAGGGCCGACAGCGTGGCATCGCTGGACAGCGCCGCGCCAGAGCAGCTCACGATCACCGGACTGAGGTAACTCGTGGCGTTGATGCGCAAGTACAGTCCGTTGGTCGTCAGGAACGAGGAATCCACGCTGCCGACATGACTCCCCACTGTCCCTGTATCGCTGGAGTACCGGTACTGTGCCACCGTGCTGTATTGCCCGAGGATTACCACATCGGCGGTAACAGGAGACCCTCCGATGCCGGCCCCGTTGTCGGAGAAGGAGACGGACACGCTTTCGCCCGCCTGGAATGCGCTGGCCTGGAAGCGCTGGGTGTAGGACGTTGTCGCTCCCAACCCATTCAGCGTGCTGCAGGCGGCGGACATGGCATGCGCCTCTGACATTCCGACCAGCCATTGCAAGATCAACACAAGCATCAGCCGCACGACAACCCGGTGGCAATCCCACCACCTCACCCTCAAACCCGTGCTCCGCAACATTCCCTCGTCCTGGTCGTTCGCGCGCAAGACTTTCGCGCTGAACGTCATATATCGGCAAGAGAAGAGCATCCTTGCAGGCCGGACATCGCCCACTCCCCACCGAAGAGGGGCAAAACGACCGGCCAGCACAAAGGACGGCGACAAAGAAACCGGCAGCGCCGACAAAGAAGGTTGCATCCCTAGCAAAAAAGGGCTGTCATGCGCCCGCACGGTCGCTTCTGCCCGCCAGAATCCAATTGAGACCGGCGAGCCTCCGATGCCTGCGCCGAACAGCGGAGTGCGCCCCACCCGCATATCTAGTCGACCATCGCACGTTCGGCGCTGCCGCGCTACCGCAGCCTCACATCGGCCGCGGCGTGAAATGAACTGTGCAAAGGCGGCGCCCTTTAGCGCCTTCGGACCACGGCACCTCGTTCAGATGACCAACGGCCTGCCGCTGCGCAGGTGCGCGCCGAATGCATCCCTGTCTGCAAACCGCAGCGTCATTCCCATGGCCGATGCCACTTGGCCGAGCCCGTCATGAATGCTCCGGCCCTGGACCAGCGCGTCCGACATGGACTGGAAGCCCGCACCGATTCGTTCGCGGCTCTCGGCAAACCAGGTGTCGAACACGGCGTTCATCTCGGCACGATATTGCCGATGCTGCGCGATCAGTGCACTGCACATGGCCGCCGTCTGCTGCCGTTTCCGTTCGGACATTGCAACGGAACGTGCAGAACGCTGCAGCTCCGCATAGAGGCTGCCGCTTAGCATCGTCGCCACCATACCACCGACCAGTCCCCCCACCAGCGTGCCCACGCCAGGCATCACCAGGGTTCCAACCATGGCCCCGAGATTGGACCCCGTCATCGAGGTCGCCAGCAGCACGCCTTCGCGACTGACATGCGCGGCGAACTCGCCGGGGGGCAGATCGTCGTCAAGCATGCGGTAGAACGCCGTGGCAAGCATCGCCCCCGATTGCACGATGGCCGCCGGCGCATTGGTGCGGCCCATATTGCGCACGAGCTGATTACCGGCGCTCTGCATGGCCCCGGCCAACGCGGTGGACGACGCCCCGACGGCGTAAGCGCCCACCGCCGCCTTGCCGGTGTCGATGGCCACGTCGGCAACGGCCTCGCGGATATCCTTGTCGGCGCGCGCAACCTGATACGTGTTCCGGACCAGGCTGAACGTGCCACCAATCATGGCGCTCTGCCCTGCGGCCTCTATCCCGGCGCGATGCGACAAATCAAGCACGTCGCGCGCCACGCTGGTTGTCGGCGCCGTGCGGGCCTCCATCGCTTCGGCGGTGGTGACATCCGATTTTCGCGCGCGACGCCGGGCGTCCCGGATCGCGTCGATCTGTTGCTGCTTCTGCGCCGCAATCTCAGCGTTGCCGCTGCCCGCCAGTTTGTCGCGCTGCTTTTCAAGCGACTTGACCTGCGCGTCCCAGTCCGCCATCACGGCGTCGAACTGATCGGGCGGGAGCACCAGGTCCACGCTCTGGTACTTTTCGAAGTTCTCGCCGTACAACTGCCGGTATTTCTTCAGGTCCTTGTGGACCTTCATCTGGGCGCCATCCGCGAAGGAGCCGTCCGGATTCATTTCCGGCAAGCCCGTCTGCGGGTCCACGGCGACGAAATCGGCCACCGGATGGTTGACGTGCCCGAGGTCATCGGTTCGGATGACGCGCCGCCGATCGCGCGAGGCGATCGATTCGGCGTTCTGCCGCGCAACCTGCTTGATTTCCGCCGAGAATCCGGCCTGCTGCCGCAGGTTCTGCTCGCGATAGTCTGGATTGATCCGATGGCCGGCGATTTTGGACAAGTCCGCGTGACTGCCATAATGCTCGGCAGTCGCGCGGCCGAACCGCTCGATCATGATGGCGATGGTCTGCTGCGCCACCATCGTCGCGCCTGCCGCGTCGCGGATATCCTCATTCAGCCCATCGCTGTCGCCAGACGCCGCCTGGAAGGGAATGGACGCCTTGTTCATGCGGCGGATAGCGCGGGCGTTGCGGCCGTCTGCTGTTCAAACGTCTCGATGGCCTGCCTGTGCCCGGCAAGCTGCGCCATGATATTCGGCACCAGCGCACCGTCGCCGTCCAGCAGAGCCGTTTCAAGCACGCTGCGCAGCAACACGGCCGCGTTGGCCGCATCCATGACAACGGGCTCCAGTTGCGTGACGGAAGCGTCGGCCTCACTGGCCAGCGCTTCAAGGGCCCGACACGCGTCGTCGGCGCCGGCCTGGATGGCATGGGCTTCCGCCACGAACCGATCCGCGGCCATACCGAAGTCGCGGACCTGTACGGCAAAGCCATCAATGACCTGTGCGTTGGCGTGTGCCACGCGATATGCCACGCACATCGCGCATATGAGGGAACCGACGCCCGCCACGGCGGCCGGCACAAGCAGGCTTACAGACGGCACCAACGCAATCGCCGCCGCTGCTACACCCGCCGCACCCAGCACCGATGCGGCGGCACCTGCGCTGGCCGATCGAAGGGAAGGGATTTCGGGCGCAACCGGCACGGCCGCCAGGAATCGCTCTGCCTGCCCCGCGGTCGGCGCCGCGCCCGCCATCACGATATTGCCGCGATGCAGCGCCTGAATCGGCACGATCGATCGTTCGAAGACCGCCGCACGGGTGGCGTCGACCTGCCGTAGCGCTTCGGCGGCCGCCTTGCCGGTTTGCCCGATACGCCCGCGCGTTGCCTCGATGTGTTGTGCCGCGTCTTGCTGCCGGGCCCGGCTGGCCTCGCGCAGATCGGCCCCGAAGCGCAGGAAGCTGGAAAATTTGAAGTTAGACATAATGGAAAGAGGGCTGGTCAGGCGGCAAGCGTGCGGTACCCGTCGACGGCGTCTGGCACGAGCTTGCCGGCGGCATCGACGATTTCGATATCGAGCGCTTTCTGAAGCGTCGCCGCGCGCTGGCCCGTGAAGGAGATGGCGGCATTCATGCGTGCGTTCTGTCCGCGCACGACGGTGTCCAGTGCGCGAATCACCTCGATCATCAATTCGGCGGCTTCTGTCACCTTCGTCATCTGGCTGACCATGGTGTTGACTTCCTCGACGAATACCTCGACCTCGTCGCGGAAATTGCGGGCCTCGTTGAGCTGAACCTTGGCCTTGTTGTGGCCAAAGTACATCGCAAAAATTGCCGCCGGTACCAGTGCAATGCCGCCGAGCACGGCGGCGCCGCCGGCCATGCCTAGTCCGCCAGCCGATGCAGCACCGCCGCCAAGCCATGCGAGCGTGGCATTGGTGGCCGCCGCACCGCTCAGCGTACCAATGGCAGTGCCCGTCGAGGCTGTGCCGACCATGCCGGCCAGGCCCCAGGCGCCGGCAGCCAGCGTGGCACCGCCCACCGCACCTGCACTGCCGCCGACGAGCATGCTCTCCACATGCCCACTGACGGCTTTCAGCTCGCGGACATCGGTGCCGATCCGGTGCGTATCGACCGTCTCCTCAAGACCGTGAAAATCCCTGGCCGACACGCTGGCCAGGCGCTCATAGAGCGAGACAAAATCCTTCACGGTGGTGTGGTACACGTCTACCCGCAATTGCCCGAGCGTGTCGAGCGTTGCCTGCGACGACATGCGGCACGCCTCGATACGCTCTTTGGCCTCGTCCGCTTCATTCTGCGAGGACCGTACGATGCGCTCACTCTTCTTGCGGTCCTGGTAGCCGCCGGTTACGAAGTTCGCGGCCTTTCCCAGCGCGCGGGACGTGTTGTCCTTGATGCTATCCCACAAACTCACGGGTCTCTCCTGATGCATTGCCAAGGGGCTGCGACCGGACGTCGCCCCCACCCTGTCCCTATCGACAGCGACGCGCCACTCTGTAGCACCCGTTGGTGGGGTATGCCATCGCTGTCCTTGGCGAATCGGCGCTGGAGTCTGGAGGTTCAACTGGACAATCGGTGTCCAGTTCGGACGCTCACCGTACTGGACACCGCTCGTCCACCTGCGGCTTAAGACTCGGGGGCATCGCAACAGACGAGATCCAACCCATGCCACATCTTTCGCACCGAGACAGCCATGCCAGCGACGCCGGCCGTCTCGGACGTGCGCTCACGTTAGCCGACGTCGAGCCAGTCCACATTGCTGGCCAGGCACCGGTAATCCGGCTGTCGCTCCAGCGCTGGGGTCTCGCAAGCGGGATACTTCGCGCCATGATCAATACGCTCAATGCCACCGACCCGCGTGTCGTCTGGTCCGACCATGAGGATGGCGCGCCCGCCGACCTGGTCGTGCATATAGTCGACGTGGACGGCCTGGCCGGTCCGTCGCTGCAGGCTCCATGGAATCTGATGGGCCCCGTAGATGCCATGCGCGCGGCGCGGGCGCAAGGCATACCCGCCATCGTACTGGCAAAGGGCAAAGCGCGAGATTTGCCGATGGCGCGCACGGGACACTGGATCGTGGCCGGCTCCGGCAATCTCGTGACGGCCGCCCGCATCCTTGCCGGTGCGGCCTTCGTGAATGCGGACGACGTGAATGCAGGTGCCGTGCCTGGGCGGCTTGCCGCGTTCGCGTCGCGTAGCGCGCTGGCGTGTCTGCATCGCGTCGTTGCAGCTTCTCCCGCGATCCTGGCATCTAGTGTGAGGGCGTTGATCGACAGGGTCCGGGTCAACGGATACGCGGCCGTATCAGGTGTCAGCATCGGCGTCGCCCCGGAATTGGACCTGAACCTTCCACCAGGCAGCACGCCATTGCAAATACTGCGTTCCCAGCTTACCGAGACTGAAGCCGACATACTTGTGTCTTACCCGTGGCCAGACTTCTCCATGTCGTCGCAAGCGGACGAGTCCGCTTGGTCGTAGGCTTCGAGCGCACGCCGCAACCGCCCTGCAATAGCGCCGCGGAGATTGGCCGGCGATACCACTTCGACCGCATCCGCCCGTTCCAGAAGCAGATTGCTCAGTGAAACCGAGGGTGTAACGGTAGCTTCGAGCATGAAGCCACCGGCCATATCGGTGATCACCTGGTCCTCGGAAAACTTCAGCTCCCGGAACGGGCTGAGAAATCCACCCTCCTCGCGCACGCGCAGCACCAGCTTCACGGGTGGTTCGGAGAAAAACTCAAAGGTCCGTTCTTCTCTTACATATGCATCGAGCGAGAACGACGCGTCGCGTGCCAGCACGGCATCGCATGGAGCCACGGCGTGAATCCGATCCATTCGCAACAGGTGCCGCTTGGTCCCACCTTCGGCGCGCGGCCGGTCGGCCACCAGGTACAAGACCGGGCCTTTCTCCACGAGTGCCAGCGGCAAAACGGCGAAATGCCGAGGTCCCACGGTCGATGTGCGTCCATTTTGATAGTGAATCTCGACGCAACCATCCCGATAGAGCGCGTCGAGCACGGCATCGAGCACGCCTGCGCGAACCTGCGGCGCGATCAGCGGATAGCGGCCGTCGAGCCGGGTCGTCTTATCTATCCACGCCCGTGCCGCCGTCAGTCGCGTTGCCGTCGCGCTTTCTTCCAGGACGCGCACTGCGCCGTCGAAGTAATCCGTCAGGCCATCGGCGACCGTGGCAGGCATATGCGCATTGGCAAGTTGCCGCAATTTCAACAATGCCACAGCCAGATCCACGGGCGGTCGCAGCGCATCCCTGTTTACAGGGCCAGTCGACATTGCCCGCCACTCCCGATTGGCATCTTCGCCACGACGCTGCGCGAGTTGCTGGGTTTCCAGCTTTAGGAAAGACCGGGTCACCTTTTTTGGGTAGGCGGAAGCATCTCGCGCGGTGACCTCTCGCACCAGATCGCCCGACCGCTGCCATCTTCCGGCATGCGCCCGAAGCACCTTCAACACCAGGTAATCAAAATCGCCCAAAGGCATGGGGAGTAAGGAAATTGCGGGAAAGCCACTCTAGGGGACTGGTTCCTTCGTGTCTATCCCACCGTGGCGGGTCCCTCTACCGCTACCGTCAGATCGAGCTTTTTTCTGTTCGCCCGTCACGCTGCAGAAGCGAGCGGTCAAAGCCGAAGGACGATTGCCGGCCAGTAGCTGCCCTTGAGGTATGCTCTCGCCGATATGGCCCGCTTCTCTTCAACTTACCGGTACACCACAAGAGTACGCACGCGCCCCGAACACGAGCCAGCCATTGAACCGCTCGCCATGCATGAGCGGCGTTCTACCGTCGGAAATCTCAGTCAGTGCAATGTAGGGGAACTCCATGATCAAGGTCACCGTGATGTACCCGTACACCGAAGGCGCGCGCTTCGACCACGCCTACTACCGCGACAGGCACATGCCGATGGTGAAGGCGAGGCTGGGCAACGCCTGCGCCTACTACACCGTCGAAAAGGGCTTGGCCGGAAGAGCGCCAGGTGCACCGCCCGCCTTCGTGGCGATGTGTGCGTTCATTTGTGGTTCGGCCGAAGGCTACCAGGCCGCCATGCAGGAGCATGCCGCCGAGATCCTGGGCGACATCACCAACTACACCGACATCGCGCCGGTGGTCCAGGTCAGCGAGGTCGTCGTCGAACGGTCGGAGCGTTGAACGCAACAGATCGAGTATGACGACACCCGACGCCTGGCATCGGCCAAAAGCTGCCAAAGCGTGTTCCAATTCCAGCGCCCAGTTTGCATCCCAAGACGGTCGTTGACCATCGAGTGGCTTCTCGGGCCTATCGCAACTTAGCAAGAGACGCATTGACGCGAACCACTTTTCCTGAGCCGGTAGCATGGTGCAAATCAAAACCCAATTCGGCTTCCGTCAGCAGGCACCATGTCGAGCCTCCGTACTGGAAGTGGCCAAGTTCCTGTCCCTTCTCCACTCGCTGACCTTCCTCCACCGCGATGACGCATGACGAAACCTCGGCCATGCCGACGAACAGGCACGCCACGTAGCCCAGCACGGCGTCGCCAAGGTCAATAACAATCACCGCCCGCGTTGCTACCGCGGTGGTATAGCCCTGCGAATCATTTAGCCCTTCCGGGTCCCAGTCTGGTCCGTCGAAACGGCTGCGGCTATCAGCGTTCTTCCCTCCCCGGCCATGCAGGGTGTCGAGCACCCTGTGATATCGAGCCTATAAACCGCCCCAAGGAAATTCGAAGAGAGGCGGTTTAAAGCTCGTCCGGCCTCACTTATCAGGCATCGCACCGACATAGCGGCCCCTCGGGCGAATGACCTGCCCAACCCCCAGCTGCTCCAGGCTGTGCGCCAGGAGCCCAATGCTGCGTGCCGTGGCAAACATGGCGAACGCGGCGTCGTCGCGCAGTGTGCAATGGGTCACCAGTGCCGCCAGCGCCACATCGATATTGGGCTGCAATCCCGTGAGCCGCGTCGCCTGTTCGATAAACCGGGCAATACCCGGCGGCGGTGCGAACCGGCTCAGTAGCGCCAAGGCACGCGGGTCGCCGTCGGGATAGAGATGGTGGCCGAAGCCTGGGAGCGGCTGGCCGGTAGACAGGTACTGCGTGATGACTTGGTCTTCGCCCTGCCGCTCGACTTCTCTGAATAGCGCCTTGACGCGCCCCGAGGCGTCGCCGTGCAGCGGCCCCGACAGCGTGGACAGCCCCGAGAGCAGGCAGGCTGGCAGCGACGCGCCGTTCGACGCCGCGATGCGCGCGGCAAATGCCGAACTGGTCAGTTCGTGATCGACCAGTAGCACCATGGCCACGCGTAGCAATTCCGCCACGTTCGGCCCCTGCCCCCAGCCCTGCGCGAAGCGTTCGTGCAGCGGTGCCTGCCCCGGCTGCGCGCCGAATGCGTTGGCCAGCAGTCCCACCAACGCCTGACCTTCCCCATGCAGCACGCGCGTCATGCGGCCATGTGTGGAATGGCCGGTGGCCGCCAGTTCGGCCAATGCCATGAACGCCGCCACACGCCCCGGCTTGTCGATCCGCACGGACGACGACAGATCCACCGCCTGCGCCGAATCCCACAGCAAGCGCGCCGCGTCTTCCAGCGTGGCTGTGTCGGCCAGCTCCACGGCGTCGCGCCCTCGGAAGTAGAGCCGCTCGCGCACGAACGTCGAGATCGACGTGGGGATGCTGGGCTCGGCACCAAACAGCGTGTTGGTGGCCAGCGTCTCGTGCTTGCGGCCGGCCTGCTTGCGCCTGGCCAGCGTCGCCACATCCTCGGCCCGATACAGGCTGCGGCGGGTATCCGCCGGGTCCGACGTCACCTCGATCTTGCCCCGGCTCACGTACGCATAGACCGTCTGCGGCCGCACGCCAAGGCGCGAGCACGCTTCGTCCATCGATATCCAGGCTCCCATTGCACTCCTGCACGCCGCGCGGCATCTTATTTATGTTGATTTTATATATCAATATTGCGTACTGAATCAACATTTAACTACCATGAGTTCCACATTCCAGCCGACAACCGACCGCTCATGAAGCCTCAGATCCTGCAACTGAATCCCATCCTGATTCCCGCCGCCAATGACGAACTGGCTTCGCTGTACCAGGTACACAAGCTGTTCGAGATCGACGACCAGGACGCCTGGGTCGCGCAGCACGGCGCGTCGATCGAGGCTGTCATCACGGGCGGTCACACCGGCATTTCGCGCGCCATGCTGGAACGCCTGCCGGGCCTGAAGGTAGTGGCCGTCAACGGCGTGGGCACCGACGCGGTCGATCTGGCCTATTGCCGTGCGCGCAAGCTGCCCGTCACCGCCACGATCGGCGCCCTGACCGAGGACGTGGCCGACCTGGCGATCGGCCTGCTGATTGCCGCCTGCCGCAACATCGCCGCAGGCGACCGCTTTGTCCGCGATGGCCAATGGGAACGCTTTCCGCAGCCGTCGGCCATCCCGCTGGCACGCCGCTTCAGCGGCATGCGGGTGGGCATCGTCGGCATGGGCCGCGTAGGCCGTGCGGTAGCCACGCGGGCCGCGGCGTTCGGCTGCCCGATCCGCTACACGGACCTGCGCGCCATGGACGATCTGCCGCACGAATTCGTCCCCGACCTGGTCGATCTGGCACGCCACAGCGACGCCCTGGTGCTGTGCGCCGCGGCCGACAGGGCCGAAGGCATCGTCAATGCCGCCGTGCTCGACGCGCTGGGGCCGCGCGGCTTCCTGGTCAACGTGGCCCGGGGGCGTCTGGTCAATGAAGACGACCTGGCGCAGGCGATCGAGTCCGGCCGCATTGCGGGCGCGGGCCTGGATGTCTTCGTGGACGAACCGCGCGTGCCACTGGCGCTGCGCCGGTCCGACCGCACCACGCTGCAGGCCCACCGCGCCAGCGCCACATGGGAAACTCGCGCCGCGATGATCCGCATGGTGCTCGACAGCGTGGCCGACGGCCTGGCGGGCAAGCGCCCCGCCGCGAGCCTGACCACCTGACACGGCCCGACGGATCCCAACTGGAGCGCGAAGATGGAATTCGTCCTGCCCGCACCGGCGCCCTGCGCCCTGGCCGTGGCCAATAGCAATGCGCATTTCCCGGTCGGCCGGGTGTTCTGCATCGGGCGCAACTACCGCTGGACCGCGAACGAGCTGGCCCCGGCCGACATGCCCGCCTGGTTCATGAAGCCGTTCACCGCCGTGGCGCCCGCGACCGGCACGCTGCCCTACCCGCCCGGCACCGACGATTTCTGCCATGAAGTGGAGCTGGTGGTGGCCATCGGCCGCGATGGGCGCGATATCGACCCCGCGCACGCCGAATCGCATATCTGGGGCTATGCCGTCGGCCTCGACATGACGCGCCGCGACCTGCAGCAGCAGGCCAAGCGTGCCGGAGGCCCCTGGGAGCCGGCAAAGGCCTTCGACCATTCGGCACCGTGCAGTCCGATCGTTCCGGCTGCCACGGTCGGTCATCCGCGCGATGCCGAGATCCGGCTGGCGATCAACGGCGCGCAGCGCCAGCGCGCCACGCTGGCCGACCTGATCTGGCCCGTGGCAGACCTGATTGCCATGTTGTCGCGCTCGGTAACGCTGCGCGCCGGCGACCTGATCTTCACTGGCACGCCCGCTGGCGTCGGCCCGCTGCAGCGCGGCGATGTCGTCGACGCCAGCGTGGCGGGCATCGGCCATATCTCGCTGACGGTCACGTAGCGCCTGCGGCGGCTGCGTGCCCTGACACGTAGCGCCGGCGGCGGCTGCCTGCCCGGACGAACAAGAACGGACAAGACCTCGCATAACGCATTTGGAGACCGTAATGCACCCTTCCCGACGAATCGCGCTAGTCACCGGCGCCGGCAGCGGCGTCGGCCGGCTGACCGCGCTGGCCCTGCTGGACGATGGCTGGACTGTCGTGCTGGCCGGCCGCCGTGCCGACCCGCTGCAAACACTGGCGGCCGATGCCGCCGCGCGCGGCCAGACGGCGCTGGCTGTCCCGACCGATGTCACCGACCCCGCCAGCGTGCAGGCGTTGTTCGACACCATCGAGCAGGCGTTCGGCCGCATCGACCTGATATTCAACAACGCCGGCGTCAACGCGCCGGCCGTACCGATGGACGAACTGCCATTGGACAGGTGGTTCAACGTGGTGAACACCAACGTGACCGGCGTGTTCCTGTGCGCGCGGGCCGCCTTCGGCCTGATGCGCCGGCAGTCCCCCCAGGGCGGGCGGATCATCAACAACGGCTCGGTGTCGTCGCAAACGCCGCGCCCGTTCACCGCACCCTACACGGCCAGCAAGCACGCAGTCAGCGGCCTGACCAAGGCGCTGGCGCTCGATGGCCGTGCCTTCAACATCGCGGCGGGCCAGATCGACATCGGCAATGCCCTGACCGAACTGTCCGAACGCATGACGCGGGGCGTGCTGCAGGCCGATGGCACCACCGCACCGGAGCCGATGATGGACGCGCGCCACGTGGCCAATGCCGTGCGGCACATGGCATCGCTGCCGCTGGACGCCAACGTATTGAACATGACGGTCATGGCCAGCGCCATGCCGTTCGTCGGCCGCGGCTGACACCCGACCGCGCCCCCGGGGCCTCGCATCCCCGGTGGCACCACCCAGAGTTGACTCAAGTTGACCAATTTCCCAAAGGAGACCCCATGCGATTCACTACACGAAAGCTCATCGCCCTGGCCGGCACCCTGGCTGGCAGCGCCGCGTTGCTGGCGGCACCAGGGGCCGCCTCGGCTCAGAATTATCCGACCCGTCCGGTCACGATCATCGTCCCGGCGCCGGCCGGCGGCGGCATCGACCTGATTGCGCGCGTGGTTGGCGAAAAGCTGTCGGTCAAGCTCGGCCAGCCGTTTATCGTCGAGAACCGCCCGGGCGCCTCGAACAACCTCGGCACGGCCGTGCTGGCCAACGCCAAGCCCGACGGCTATACGATCGGCATCGTCGGCGGCAGCCATAACATCAACAAATTCCTGTTCAAGAACCTGGGCTGGGACCCCGAAAAGAGCTTCGAGCCCATCGTGTACACGCACGAAATTCCGCTGGTGTTCGCGGCTTATCCCAAGCTGCCCGTGAAGACGGTGCCCGAACTGGTGACGTGGATGAAGGCCAATCCGACCGAAGCCAAGGTGGCCACCTCGGGCCGCGGCAGCGCACAGGAAATGGCCGCCGAGATGTTCCGCATGGTCAGTGGCGCGCCGGTACTGCTGGTGCCGTACAAGGGCTCGTCCGCGGCCCACCCCGACCTGATTGCCGGTCGCACCGTGCTGTACATCGACACCATCAGCGCCATCCAGGAACAGGTGAAGTCCGGAAATGTGCGCGCGCTGGCGGTGTCCACCCGCAAGCGCTCGAAGGCGCTGCCCAACGTGCCCACCGCCGACGAACAGGGCCTGAAGGGGTACGACGCCAGCACCAACGGCGGCTTCCTGGCCCCGGCCGGCACGCTCAAGGACATCGTGGCCAGGCTCAATGCCGAGATCAACGCCGCGCTGAAGCTGCCGGAAGTGCGCGCCAAGCTGGAGACGGCTGGCATCGAAATCCAGGGTGGCACCCCGCAGGAGTACGCCGCCGTGATCAAGGCCGACTTGGCCAAATGGAGCAAGGTGGTCAAGGAGGCGAATATTCAAGCCGAGTAATCACAAGACCTGCCAGTGCGGCACTGGATGGCGACAGTGAACGAAGGTCCCCTTTGCGGGCCTTTTGCAGCGTGGGCAGCGGCGGCCTCCTCCAGTGCACTGGTTTTTCCCGGTCGGCCGTGGACCATGGGCTACAGCGGGGTCGCCCACCCAGCCGCTCATGTTGTTGCGACGGTTCGCCTCACCGGCCAACGCATTGCGCAGTGAGCTTGCACACGGCATCACTGCACGACCTCGGGGCATGTATGGCCGGGCTGCGCCATGCCGAAATCGGCAGGCGCTTGCACGGGGCGACTCAACGCATGCTGACGCGCACTCTGCGGCAGTTGGAGCGTGACGGATTGGTGTTCCGTCCTGATTCGAAGAGGTTTCCCCCGAGAGCCGAGTACGAATAGTCGGACACGGGCACGGAGCTTCTCATTCGGATGGTCCCGCTGTGGACCTGGATCGTTCAAAATGCGGACCGCTTCCGGCAGGCTAGAGAGGTCTTCGACCGACAGCACGCCGACACAAGCGCTTCAGCGCGCTACAGACTTCTGATACGAGTCGCCTACCGCCCTCCGTGGCCACGTCAGCTAGGTCTATCGGACGCTTCTCGGCCACAAGCGGCCGCCAGGAATTGGACTTGGAATGTGTGCAATCTCGCTCGCGCCACGTTTTCGGTGCGTTACAACCATCAAGCGACGTCCTCTACGAACGCTACTCGGGTGAAGCCCCGAGCGAGTCGGACCCTGAACATGGCTAGAATGGCGTCTTCAACCAACGCCTGCTCATGGCGCCCAACGTAATAGAACTCGACGAGTCTATTCACCAGATGATCAAGGCGCATTGTTCCGAGGGGTGATGCTCTGGCGGACATAGCTCAATATGAAGCTGCTGTCGCAGCCTATAACAAAGCGTGGGCGCTGGTTCCAGATCCGAAGACCGATTGGAACGCGTCCACCGGGATTCTCACCGCCATCGGCGATGCTTGCTTCTTGGAAGGCTATTCGACTTCCAGCAAGGAAGCCCTTTCCTTTGCGCTCGCCTGCCCCGGCGAATTGGGCAATCCAATTCACGTGCGCCTCGGGCAACTGGCCTACGACGCTGGCAATCTTGATGCGGCAGCGAACGAACTCATGCGCGCGTATATGGGAGCTGGTAATGAGATCTTCGAAAACGAGGACGGGAAGTACCTTACGTTCTTAGGCGCGCGCGAAGCTGTAAGGGCTCGTCGGAAGCTGCCTATCCCGCGCGCGCCAGTGGAAAATCGCGAAGGGCCGGCTTCCGCCCACGGCAGCGATCGGCCAGAAGGCGTCATTCCAATTGAACCGAACGACTGTCCGAGACTTCTTCAATCTCGGACGGTCACGTGTGAAAGCTTGGCAAGATTGAAGCCCAATGACCTACGCTGCGGCCGCACCGGTTGCGCGCCACGCCAGGGCGCAACTACTCCGCGAAGTCCTTCCCCTGCCTCACCTCCCCGCTCACTTCACCGAATCCCACACGGTAGCCATTGCCCTGACACCATCCACGGATCGATACCTCATCGCCATCGAGCAGGAAGTGCCGTGTGCTGCCGTCCGGCAGGATCAGCGCCTCCCTGCCGTTCTTCGTGATTTCGAGCAGGCAGCCAAGCGAGTCGGGCGTCGCGCCGCTGAGCGTCCCCGAGCCCATGAGGTCGCCAACACGCACATTGCATCCCGATACGGTGTGGTGGGCGAGCTGCTGCGCCACAGTCCAATACATCGTGCGGAAATTGGTGTGGGTAACCGGAACACGGGCCTTCCCCCCTGCCGGTCTGATCGACGCCTCCAGTGCGATCGCGTAGGCGCCCTCCCCGTCCTGACGGAGATAGTCCAGCGGCGCAGGCTGCTGCACCGGATGGGCGCATCGGAAGGCCTCCAGTGCATCCATGGTCACGATCCATGGCGAGATCGACGTACAGAACGACTTGCTGTTGAAAGGCCCGAGCGGCGCCGATTCCCACTGCTGGAAGTCGCGCGCGCTCCAGTCATTGAGCAAGACCATACCGAACAAGTGGTCAGCCGCCTGTGCGATCGGGATTGGCTCGCTCATCGCACTCGGCTTGCCGATAACGAAGGCCATTTCGAGTTCAAAGTCGAGCTTGCCGGACGGTCCGAAGACTGGCCGCGGCTCACCCGGCTGGCGCCGCTGCCCGCTGGGACGGCGCACCGGCGTGCCGCTGACCACGATCGTACTGGCGCGGCCGTTGTAGCCGATGGGCAGTTCCAGCCAGTTGGGCGGCAGGGCATTCTCCGGCTCGCGGAACAGCCTGCCACAGTTCTCAGCATGGTGGCGCGAAGAATAGAAGTCAGTGTATCCGGTCACCTCCAGCGGGAGGTGCAGCCGGGCTTGCGTCATGGGCACCAACGCGCGTTCGCGCAGCGCGCCGGCGGCGTACGCATCGGCATCCAACGCAAGCCATTCGGTCAGGCGTTGGCGCACGTCGCGCCAGGCGGATTGGCCCAGCGAGATGAATTGATTCAGTGTGCTCGCCGCGAATACCTCTCGCATCGCCTCTGGCAGCAAGCCGGCCGCTGTTAGCTCTTGGAGATCGACGATCTGGTCACCGATCGCGACACCGGCACGGGTGCTCCGTTCGGCCGTGGAGAATACGCCATAGGGAAGGTTCTGCAGAGGAAAGTCGGTCAAGCCGGTATTGGCAGATTCGATCCAGCTCAGTCGAAGTGTGGTCAAGGTGGGGCTCCTGTCAGGCTTGCGCTTGGAGATTCTGAGAGAGCGCACTGCTCTGCATGGGCGGCGCGGCCTCGCGCGCCAGCATGTCGACAACGATCCGCCGGGCAAGCACGAGGCCCGCATCGGAGGCGATCATCACCAGCGGGCCGTCCGGATTAGCGTCCATCGACATCTGCTGGGCCTCGACCACCACCTTGTCCTCACCAAACGTGATCGGAAGGCTGCGCATCAGCGACGCCCGGGTCTCCTCGTGCCTGTCCGGCCCGCAAGTACGCGCCCCGGACCAGAAGTAGTGAGTGGTCGTAGCGGTTTCCGGCGTCTGCAGGTTCAAGCCCATGAATGCGATACCGCCGCTGCGATTGCCTTCACGCGCGCCGGTTCCTGTGTCCACGGCACCGGTATGGATGCGGACCACAGACGGCGGGATGAATTCGATCTCCATCCAGCGGTCAACCTTTGGCGTGCCGAAGGTATGGGCAGCGAGATATGAGGGCGGCGGCACCGATTCCATCATCCAGCGCGTAACGCGCACGCCGTTGTCCAGTCGCGTTGTCTTCGTCTCGGCGTCGGAATGGGCCTCTGGCGTGCCGCCTATGGTGCGGGTATGGACGTAGCCGACATGCGTCAGGTCCATCAGGTTGTCGGTGATCAGTTGATAGTTGGCGTTGACGAGGTAGCGGTCCTTGACCCAGCTCCAGGCCGGATCGCCATGAATCGCGTGGCGCGGCGCTGCAGCCGGATCGGCCTGGGCCGGATCGCCAAGCCAGATCCAGACGACCTGGTCCTGTTCGACGACGCAGTAGCTGGCAACCCGCGCCGCCGAGGGAATGCGGGTCTGGCCGGGGACCTTCACGCAGCTACCATGGCGGTCGAAGGTCAACCCGTGGTAGCCGCACTGTACCTGGTCGTCTACAACGCAGCCGTGCGACAGCGGCAGTGCCCGGTGGCAACACCGGTCTTCCAGCGCGGCGACCGTGCCGTCACGCATCCGGTAGAACACCACCGGCCGGTCGAGCAGCCTGCGTGGCAGCATCTCGCCGACCTTAATCTCATCGGCCCATGCGCCCATGTACCAGGCATTCATCACGAACATAACTGTCTCCTAATTCAAACATGAGGCAACCTTGACAGGTTTCATAGGTCGAGGACGAGGAGCGGCGAATGCGAGCGCGAGCAGCACGGCAGGAAGCAGTCATTGCCGGCACGCTCGTCGTCGCCGAGGAAGGCGTCGCGGTGATCTGGGGTGCCGGACAGCACCCCTGTCCGGCAGGTGCCACAGACGCCCTGCTCGCAGGAATGCGGCACATCAATCCCGGCGGCGGTAAGCGCATCCAAAGCTGACTGGTCGGATTCGACGCGGATTCGTACGCCGGACCGGCGCAGTTCAACGTCGAACGCAGCGTCGCTTGTGCGCACATTCGGCGCCGTGCCGAAATACTCGCGATGCAGGCGCGACTCCGGCCACCCGTTCCGGTGCGCCGCGGCAAAGGCGGCGTCGATCAGTCCCGTCGGGCCGCAAACGTACAGGTGCGTTCCCGTCTCGGGCGATGACAACAACGCGTCCAGCGACAGGCTCTGTGCGGGTGCACCGTCATCGGCGTGAATCGATACCGATCCGGCCAGATCGGCGTGCATCAACCGATCACGGAACGCTGCGGCAGCTTCTGTTCGCACGCAGTAATGCAGCGCGAACGACGCGCCCGTCCGCGTCAGATGCTCCGCCATCCCAAGCAACGGCGTGATGCCAATGCCCCCCGCCAGCAGCAGGCTTGACGTGGCAGTTGCGTCCAACGGGAAATGGTTGCGCGGCACCGAGACCTCCAGGTCGTCGCCGACTTGCGCCTGCGCGTGGAGGGAGCGTGACCCACCGCGGGAATCCGGGGCGTCGAGCACACCGATCACGTACCGGTGGCGCTCGTCCGACCGATTGCAGAGCGAGTATTGACGGGTCAGACCGGCCGGCGTCAGGACATCCAAGTGGGCGCCGGCGGAAAACGGCGGCAGGATTGTCCCGGATGGGTCGACCAGTTCGAACGCGCGGATCGAGGGGGTCTCCTGCCGGATACAGGCAATCCTGAGCTTCATGGCTGCTTCCGGATCTTCATGCCTGCGAGCACGTTGGACCAGCGTGTGCGTTCGGCATGGATGAATTGGCCGACTTCGGCGACCGACATCGGACTGGGCTGCACACCAACACTGGCCATCTGCTCGATCACCGTCTTGTCGGCCACCACCGTATTGAGGTCGCGGTTGATGCGCTCCACGATGTCCGAGGGCGTCCCTTTGCGCGCCAGCAGTACGAACCAGCCGTTCACATCCTGTCCCGGCAGCGTCTCTGCCAGCGCCTGCACGCCGGGGGCCAGCGGCGTGCGAGTCTTTGACGTGACCGCCAGCGCCTTGATACGTCCGCCCTTCAGCATCCCTTCCACACCGGGGATGCCGTCGAACAACAGTTGGACGTCGCCGTTCATCACCGCCGTCAGCGCCGTGCCACTACTGCTGAAGGAGACGATATTCAAGTCCAGGCCGGTACTGCGGCGGAAGGACTCGGCGGCCAGATGGGGCAGCGAGTACTGCCCGTTCACGCCGACATTGACTGCGCCGCCCGCTTGTTTCGCCTGCGCGATGAACGACGGCAGGGAGTCGGCGCCCTGCCGCTTGTCGGCAACAATTACCAGTGGACCCATGGCGACCATCGCCACCGGCGCGAAGTCGGTGTCCATATCGTACCGGGCGCTGGCATTTACCTGCGGCGTCACGGCGATGGCCGCCGCATTCGTCAGGATGAAGGTGTAGCCATCCGCCGGCGCTTGCTTGAGCGCGTTCATGCCGATGATGCCGCCTGCTCCAGGTTTGTTGTCGACGATGACCTGGCCGCCCCAGCGCGAGCCGAGACGCTGGGCGATCAGCCGGGCCATCACGTCTGGGGGACTTCCGGCCGCGCTGGGCACTACCATGCGGACCGGATGGCCGGGCCAGCCCGCGGCCCCGGCGGATAGCGATACCGCCGCCAGTACCAAGGCCGTCAGGGATCGAATACGTCTGATCATGTTGTCTCCTCAGAATCGATGCAGCACACCGGCCACGACGCCGGTCTGGCTCTCGCCCGGCGTCACGCTGTTGGGGGCCGCGAGCCCGACCGTGGAACCGTGGCGATTCTTCGCATAGCCGATGTTGGCGTATACCAAGGTCCGCTTGGAAAAGTTGTACAAGGCCGACAGCGCAAACGTTGTCGCATCCTTGTCGCTGCCCTTCTGATCATTCTGGTAGACCGCGCCAGTCAGGCTGAAGGCCGGCGTGAACTTCCAGGTGAGACCCGCCCAGTAGATATCTGCGATGGCGGTGATGCCGCCCACGCGCGAGCGCAGGTTGCGCACGCCAACGAAGGCCTTGGCGCGCTCCCCGGCATAGGTGGCCGCCACCACCGTGCGGCGGTCGGTATTGTCCTGTGTGGCAACCGCGGCGCCGTGGCGCTCGTCGTAGGCCAGCATCGCACCGAACGGCCCCGCGCCATATTGGATCGAGCCGCCCCATTCCTGGCCCACCTTCAGGTTGCCGGGGACTTCACTGCCGTTGGCGATCGTCGAGTCGTAGCCGAAGCTGTATTGCGCCGACACCGTCACCGGACCGGCTTCCTTGGTGTAGCGCACGGCGTTGTCGACCCGGCCGCCCATCTGCGGATCCTGCCCGAAGACCGAGTACAGGTTGTAGACCATCGGGTCGAATGGGATCGCCACATCGAAGATGGCATTGCGATGGCGGCCGAGGGAGACCAGCCCGTAAGGCGTTTCGATGCCCACGTAAGCCAGTCTTCCAAACAGCCTGCCTCCCTGCTGCAGCGAGCCGCTGTCCATGCTCAGCCCCGATTCCAGCACGAAGAACGCGGAATTGCCGCCGCCGAGGTCTTCGTTGCCACGAAAGCCCCAGCGCGAGCCCGCCTGACCGCCACTGGTCATGCGGGTGATGCTGTGCGAGCCATTGGGCTGGTTGTTGATGACCTCTATGCCGTTGTCGAGAATGCCGTAGATAGTGACGCTGTTCTCCGCATGCGCGGTGCCGGCGGCTGCCAGGCACAGCACCAGTGCTGCCTTGCCGGAACGGCGGCTAATATCCTGTGAGGGCTGCTTGGGTTGCAATGTCTCCTCCTTTTTTCTGGATGTCGGTCAGGACGATCCGTTTATGTAAGCGGGCGTGCCTGCCTGACTGTGCAGGCTTTCGGCTACGCCTCGCATGCTTCAAATCCGTATTGCCGCGGTCGCGGTCAGCCGTGTCCGGTCACCCGCCGGAGCAACGCATCGGGTTCGGCGGGCAGCGCGTCGGCACGCCACGCTACGTGCTGATCGGGGCGGATCAGGGCGTAGCGGGCGTCATAGAGCGCTCGGACTTGTGCGTTGTTCAACCGCACGATCGTCAGCGGGCATCCAAGCCGGGCCGCAGCGTCTTCCAGTGCACCAACCCCGTTCGCGCTGTCGTCCAGCACCAGCAGCGTGAGGCCGCCGCCGAACATGTCGTAGAGTGACGCGCCCCTGCCAGTGCCTTCCGCCAGCCACGCATGCGGCGCGCGGCAACCGGGGATGGCGGACGGCACGAAGCTGCTCGGATGGCAGTCCGCCGCCGCCCCAGCGCCGTAGTCGATCAGCGGCGACGCCGTGTAGCGATAGCCAAGCACCACGCCCAGCGAGTCGAACTCCCGCGCCTTGGCGGTGCGGACCTGCGCGGCTACAGTCTCGCGCGCGGCATCACCGGCCGGGCCTTCGGCCTCGATGTCCGGCACGCACAGGTTGCTGGTCCGTGTAGCGTGATTCAGCACGGCTTCGTCGATCACGCGGCGGTGCACCGGGCGCCGTTCGTACTCGTAGCTGTCTAGCAGGCCAGGGCCGCCCCAACCCTGCATTGTTGCGGCCAGCTTCCAGCCCAGATCAACGGCATCGCCGATGCCGAGGTTCATACCGTAGCCGCCATAAGGTGGATGAAGGTGGCAGGCATCACCGGCCAGGAGCACGCGCCCTTCACGGTAGCGTTCAGCCAGCAATTGGTGCGCTTCCCAGTCGTCGACCGAGAGAATCTCCGGCGCGATATCCAGCCCGGTGGCGCCACGGATGAACCGCACGGGATCCTCGGTCAGTGCCGATACCGCCCCGCCGATGTACCAGCGGTCCCCGGTATCGAGCGGGCCCATCACCGCGGGCGAGTCGGCATTGACGAGCCAGTACATCACGGCTTTTGGCAGGTCGTGCATCGTCTCCAGGCCGGGCTGACGGAAGACGATCATCCGATTCCGCGACAGTCCGCCCGAGCCTTCCATGCGGATCCCCAACAGCCGCCTTACAGCGCTGCGCGCGCCGTCGGCGCCGATCAGGTAGCGGGCGCGAATGGGCTCCGCGCCGCAAACACCGTCGAGCACGGCATTCACGCCATCGATGTCCTGCGTGAACGCCTCCAGCCGCGTGCCGAACGACAGCCTGACACCGGGCTGCGCGAGCACGTGGTCCTGCAGCACCTCCTCCAGCTTGTACTGCGGAATCCACTGCGCGTGCTCCGCATAGAGCGGGTTCTGCCCGGGCCGGCAATAGAATGCGTTCTCGAATGCGGTGATCGGCCAGCCGGCAAGCCGGGTTGCGAAGCAAACGGTCGAGGGATAGTCGACGCCGAAGGGCGCCTTGGCCCGGAATGCGTCGATCAGGCCCCAGCGTCGCAGGTGTTCGCAGCTCCGGACGTTGGTGGTTTTTGCCCGTGGGGCATTGCCCACGCGGGCATTGGCTTCGACGATCCGCACCGTCACACCGCGCTGACCGAGTTCGATCGCCGCTGCCAGGCCTACCGGCCCGGCACCGACGATCAGGACATCGACGTCGCATGCGGCGACGTGCTCATCCTTCATCTGCATGATTTTCATCCTGTTGACTAACGCCGCCGGGCGACGCCGGTGACTGGCTTTAACGTCTATTCGGCGTCGCCCTGAACGCCCGTCGTGCCGCTGGTACCCGGATAAGGCGGCGCCCAGCTTGCGAGCATTTCGATGCTGTTCGGATAGAAGCCCGCAGGCGTGCTCTCGTTGAAGACGTCGCCGTCGGCGTAGTGCTCGACGACATTGCCGGCGGGGTCATGCCAGTAGTCGAACACCTGGCTCCCCAGTACGTGCCGACCTACCCCCCAACGCGGCTTCCAGCCCCGGCTGCCCAGCCAGTGGTGCCCCGCGCTGATCGCGTCGAACGACTCCACCTCGAACGAGGCGTGATGCGCCGTTCCCGCCAGCGGGGCCGGTGCCTCGACAAAGCCTATGGCGTGGTGATCGACGTACTGGTCTGCCTTGGACAGCCGGTAGAATCCGGCCACCATGCGGTCGCCGCCAGGCTCGATCAGGCCATCGGAGAGCCGCAGCCCGAGATGCCGCGTGTACCAAGCGTCAGTGGCCGCGATGTCGCGCACATTGAGCAGCACGTGCCCGAGCCGGAAGACCGGAGCGGGTCCACGCGGCGGGCGCAGCGTCGCGCCGAGCCGAGATTTCGTTGCGGGCGTGTTGGTCTTCGCCGCGCACGCAGGCGGTTGGGCGTTGTCCGCGGCCGCCGCTCGAACGCGCCTCCAGTGCACGAGGTGGATCGCGAAGCCGTCGGGATCGCGCAGCCGCACGCGCAGGCCTGCGCACGGACCGCCGACTTCCTCGATCGCGCTCGCACCTGGAATCGTGACCGCCCGGCGCAGTTCGTCGGCTGATGCGACTTCAAAAGCAACGTAGGCCATGCCGGACCTCTCCCTGCCTGCAGCCAGCGTGACATGCGCGTATGGCTGTACGCCGCTGCCTTTCATGTACAACGCATCGCTGGTTTGCGACAGCGGCGCGAGTCCAAAGTCGGCAAGGAAGACCGACGTCATCGCGAGGTCTTCGGCGTGATACGCCACATGGGCGATGTCTTCGAGATGGATCATGGCGGGATGTCCGTGTATTGGCGCCGGGCTGCCGCTCATTGCGCGGCCGGGTCGCTGACCACGGAATTGCTCAGCACACCGATGCGGTCCACTTCGACCTCGACCACGTCTCCCGCCTTCATCCACAGCGGGGGATTGCGCTTGGCGCCCACGCCACCCGGCGTGCCCGAGACGATCACGTCCCCGGTCTCCAGCGGCATCACCGTGGAGAGATAGGCGATCAGTTGCGGGATGCTGAAGATCAGCAGGTCGGTCGTCGTGCGTTGGACTTCTTCGCCGTTCAGGCGTGTCGTCAACGTCATCACGGTGCCGGGCGGAATCTCGTCAGCCGTCACCATCCACGGGCCGAATCCGCCCGTGCGATAGAAGTTTTTGCCCGGTCCCCACTGCGGCGTATGGACCTGCCAGTCGCGCACGGATCCGTCGTTATAGCAGGCGTAGCCGGCAATGTGATCCCAGGCGTTCGCCTCCGCAATGCGGCGGCCTGGTTTGCCAATGATGACGGCAACCTCGCCCTCGAAGTCGAACTTGTGCGACTCGGTCGGCAGCAGCAGCGGTTGCCCGTGCCCCTGCTGCGAATCAGCTACGCGCAGGAAAATGGGAGGATGGGCCGTTTCGGCCTTGCCAGTTTCGGCCAGGTGGGCGTGGTAGTTGAGACCTACGCACAGAATCTTGCCCGGGTTAGGGATCGTGGGCAGGAAGATGACGTCCTCGGTACGAAAATCAGGACCGTCTACCGAGGCGGTCGCAGCGCGCGCCGTTTCCGCCGGCGCGCCCAGCAATGCCTTCAGGTCAGGATAGCGATCGCCAAAGCGCGCGGAGAGGTCAATGATGCCGTCATCAGTGACGACGCCGTAGGCCGGCCGGCTGTGGGCCAGGAAGGAAGCAAGGCGCATGATGGGGGCTGTCTCGGGTGATGTGTTCGTCGTTTTTGCGGCATGTCGTCGCGCCACGGAACGAAAGGTAGCCCCGCCCCCGTTTCCCCGAAAGATGGCAAAATTGCGCCGGAGATAGCCGACAGCTATCACTGACCCCACACAGGCCCGACTCCGATGAAGCTTCACAACCTCCGCGACTTCGTCGCCGTCGCCCAGACAGGCAGCCTCCGGGCGGCAGCGCGTAAGCTGGAACTGGCACAACCTTCGCTGTCCAAAAGCATCCAGCAGCTCGAAACGGAGCTGGGCGCGACGCTGTTCGAGCGAAATGCGCGCGGCGCGATGCTGACGCCGGCAGGAAAGGCATTCCTCCATCGCGCGCAGGCGGCACTCAATGAGCTGAAACGGGGCCAGGGTGAGGTGCGGCAGATTTCCAGCGGGACGGGCGGCAGCGTCAGCATGGCCGTCTCAGCGGCGGTGGCACTTTCGGTCCTTCCAGACACCATCAAAGCATTCAGCGCAAAATTCCCCGACGCGGCCATCCGCATCATCCCGGCTCAGCCCGGCACGATGCTTCCGGAACTCCGCGCCGGCGCACTGGACTTTGCCATCGGGCCCCGCCCATCCGTACCGCTCGGCGACGACTACAGCGTCGAACTGCTGATGCAAAACAGGCGCGCCATCGTCTGCCGCCGGGAGCATCCGCTGCGCAAGGCGCGCAGACTTCGCGATCTGCTCAGTGCGCAATGGCTTGTGTCGAACGCTACGGGCATGATGGCGACCGACCACGATCAATTCTTCCAGTCGCACGGACTCGACGTGCCACCCCGCGTGGTGCAGTGCGATTACGGCACGGCGACATGGTCGCTTCTGGCTTCCACCGACATGCTTGCGGTGCAGCCCCGGCAGTGGGTCGAGGCCGCGTTGATGAAAGGCGTGCTGATGGAGATCCCGATCGAAGAGAAGCTGCCTTCTGTAGATATCGTCCTTGTGCGGAGGCGAGGTTTGCCGCCAACGCCTGCAGCAGAGACGATGCTGTCTCTTTTGCAACGGCATATCGTGTACTACGCCGGCAAAGCGGGCAGCGGGGACTCTAGCGGCGCTGGCAGCTAGTTCTACCGACTTCGTTGTGTCGTTCTCGAAAGACCTCTACCTGGGTCCGTCTACTTGACACCCGTCGCTAGGCACTAAACTTCGATACACCGGCTGAACGACTCCATCAAGCTGTTGCGTTGACCGGTTGAATCCACAGTCGTCCTGCGACGGTCGCGGTTCGGACAACTCCGAAGCCCGGGTCTCCACCAAGAGTTGGGAGCTGCCAGCTACCCCTTGGCGGCGGCGGGCACGCCTCGATCCAATTCTGAAGCGCACGCCCAAGCCGGCCACTAGTGGCCGGCTCGCCCGTGCGCTTCAATCGATCTAGACGGTGACCACGCTGTAACAAGCCTTGTAGGACGCACCGTCACCCGAGATCAGCGGTGTCTGCACCTTGAAGCCCACGCCGTGATAGGTTTCGACCGGCTTGCGGGCTGCCATGACCACCATGTCTTTCGCCGTGAGCACAAAGTTGCCGTAGCCAATGGTGTCGTCTGCCAGATCCAGCGCATCATTCAAAGCCGAGCTGATCACTGGTACCGTACTTGCCAGTAAGGGTCCTACTACTGTTGCTAGTAACGCTCCAACGGCGGGAATCACCGCCACCGCCGCCGTCACGCCAGTGGCGGCGGCAGCCACTGCCGCACTCATGGCGTCCTTGTATCGATCGGGGTTCTCATCATCATGCTCCATGATCAGCGAGCTGATCGTGATGCCGTACGGAGGTCCGCGATAGATTTCTTTCATGTCAGGGACGCCCTCTCCACCGTCGACATCGTCATAGATCGCACTCCGGTCCGATTCCGATCCGAAAGGGGTTACTGTGCCGATCACCACATAGGGTTCATCCGAGTCCGAAAACAACTGATCGGAGTCGCTCTCACCGAAGCAAAGAAGACCGGTGTAGTGAACTGCGACGTCCCTCAATTCGATCGCACCAACGTCAGGCCACCAATAGACGGCGCCATGCTCGAACTGACTCACCCGACCGCTTTGGGGGAATGCGGCCTCATCCGACAAGGGGAACCCGAGCCACGAGCCAGCGCCGCCCAACTGGTCATAGCGGTCGCCAATCGCGCCGTAGACCCACACGGGGTGTTTCGTCGGGCCACCATAGTAGAGCACGCCGTGCTCGTATCGCTTCCGCTTGCCGCCAGCTATGCTCTCGACGTCGGAGACGGCCTTGCCTGGTGATCCGCCAAGTTTGTTCCAATAACTCTCGAAGATTCGCTCTGGATTGATGATGAGTCGCCCTGGATCGAAGATAGGCGGGCGAAACCCTGTCTTTACGAAAGGCCCTGCGGCTTTCAGATTCGTCGCGACGTTTGGCATACGAGACTCTCCGGATTAATTGACCCGATCATTGAGCCTTGCGTGCCTTCGCTGCACGGGCTCGGGCTAAAGTCTAGAATTCGTGCCGAAAAGGAGTAGCTCCAAGCGGGCGACACGAGCTATGGGCTGACGTCCTCAAATGGAGACGCGGGCGAGAATGTTCGAGGACGGCCACGAACGGAAAAAGGCGGCGCTTCCCGCCAAGCACCGAAAGACTGGCCCCGCCGAAATCAGCAACCCCTCTTCCTTAGCAGCGCAATCAGTTCGCCCTGTCGATGCGTGTCAGTTTTGGCGAACACTCGCCTCAGGTATGTGCGCGCCGTCTCTTTGCTGATGTTCAGGTAGCGGCCGGCATCGTCGAGGGAGTGCCCCTCCAATAGTTGCGCGACCAAGTCCCGCTCCCGCGGCGTCAGCTCGCTCAGCCGTTGCGCTGTGCCTGCCGCCAGCGGCTTGCCCCCCTCCTCTGTCAGCACCATTACCAACCGTGCGGCGTCCATCATCCAGGGCACGTCAGGATCCAAGGGGACTACGGTAATCGAAAGCGGCGGCAAGGGCGACTCGCGTGAAAGATGGCAGCAGAGGCTTCTGTCAATGGCAATTGGCGACCCCCGACGCCCGCGCGAATGGGCAAGGATCGCCGCCCGCGCTATCGTCGCAAACAGTGATTGTCCGTCTTGCGGAACTGCCGCCGAAATGCCGGTGGACTGTACGGTCAGATATTTGCCCGCAAGCTTCAACGCCGTCGCGTCAGCATGAATCGGGCGCAGGTCTTCATCGAGCCAGATCAGGCCGACACCGCTGTCCGTTACCAGCCTTTCCGACACGGCGACCCGCTGCTCGGTCGCCGCAATTCGCGCCCGCAGGTCCAGCGCAGTCTGCAGATGAGGAACAAAGGTTGCCGCCGTCGCCACATCGTGGCTCTGAAAATCACGATGACCGCGGACGCGTCCCGCCACAAGAAGCGCGCTGCGGCGTCGGACTCGGAAGAGCGGCGTCACCATGCCATAGAAGCCATCCACTGGACGGACAGCCTTCTGATAGAGGTCAGACTTGGCGAACTCCGAGTCGGAAATACGCGAGGTCTGCGGTGTGGGCACACCGACAGGTATCGTTGCAATCCAGGCGGGGCATGCAGTCGCCAGTTGCCGGCGAATTTGATCGCATGCATGAACGCTCATGCCATATGCCGCGAGAATCGTGCCGCTCGACGCGTCGCCAAGTGCAATCATGGAGCGCTCGGCCTTAACCAGACGCGAAAATGCCTCAAGCGGTGCGCCCCACGCATCCTCGCAAAGGACCGCCCGATACGTGAGTTGTATAACGTGAAACAACTGATCGGTGGCTGTCAAGGCGGTCTCCCGGACAAGGTTCGTTCGATCAAGCGGACTTCATTCGCACGTCCTCACACGGCCATGGCAATGGTGCGCGAGCTCTGCGCGATTCTTCGATGGACCTTTTGCGCTAACGTGGAACGCATTTTTTCCACAGCCTTCGCGCTTCGTCACACCGGGGAAAATGATGCACCCGCTAAAGGCCATCCATTCGAGAGAGACCACAGTAGCACAGCGGGTGCCGCAGGAATTGGCCGCGCGGTGTGACCCTGAGTGGCGGCAGCCTGCGCAATGTTAGAAGCGCGTTCAAGTCTAGACGATTGTGCAGGGTGTGCAATTTCAAAGCGCTTCCATCTGTTATTGATCGCTTGCAGGCTTTCATTTACATCCAACCGATGGACCGCAGCAACTTGCCATATTCGTGCCCGTTTGATATTCGCCCCATCCAGATTGCAATGTGCATATATCGCATCATGGCGAGAAGCGCGTGGCTTTTGTCAAGGGGATCGCTTGCATCTCGAATAGGTCGAACGGCCCTGTCGCCTACGGCGCATGTCTGAACCGCCAGATCACTGCGCTGCAAAATTCGCCAGGAATCCGAAATCTACGTCTGCAAGCTACGACATCGAAGCGCGACGAATCATGGAGCTGGCGTGCGTTTCGGAAGGTTGCACGGACCTGTCGGCTATGGCGCGTTTTTGTGCGAGCGAGGCTGGGGATAGTCCGGCGACTGCTCTCAAGGCGAAAGAGGCTATGGAAGGCTGACCCATTCTGGCCATTTGCTGTCGCTCGACATCCAGTTTCTGCAGTCGGCACTATTGCGTTCATCAGCCATTTATGGCTCCGACCAGCTTGTGGGGCGTAGGACAGAGTCGGATATCAACTTTGAGTTGCAGCGCGCACGATGTCATAAAAGGGGGCGTTCGACGCTGCGACAAATGTGACGGTGGGCGTGCCTCGCAAGGACATTTGCTGTCGGGGGCCTTCGTCATGGACACGTTCAACATACGAAAACTCGAGCAGTATCGGGGTCTGGTACTGCAGATGGTGGTGTTTCAGAGTGATGCCGATGATGAGTTGCCCGGCCACCATAGTTGGGGATACCGCGTGGCAGTCGGAGAGCCGGCGAATGCAGAGAGTCCGTATTTAGCTGGGCCCTACTATCACTCATCTCCATACCCGTCCTTCGCGGAGGCCGATACAGCTTGCGTGCAGCGAGGACACCTTGCCGTTGACCTGCTACTTGGCACTATCTGAGCCTCTCATGCCGCAGACGACGGAGTTCTGCATAGCCCAGGCGCAGACACCGCAGGGTCCGCATGGCGAGCTTGACGTCGCCGCCTTCGTTGAGCGCCGCCCGGACGCGGCCAATCTGGGCACAGACGCGCTCGCGCGCCCGCCACACTTCATCATCCAGCTCACCGGTGCTCCGCCCATATCTCGCTCGGTATCTTGCCTCGTACATGATCCGTGCCAGTCCCCTCCTATCCCATCGCCACCTTACGGAAAGCCCGGCTGTCAGGCGCTGTCCACAACGCATGGGTTTTAGACATTGCACCCTGTATGGGGTCTGCCTGGGTGGGGCGTTGTTAGTCGCCCCGGCTTTCCGACCTGGCCGGTGATTGCCCTACGGCCCGCGCTTGCCGACGCTGAATTGAACCGTCCGCCCTTCAACAGCGCTCAACTACGGACACGGCCGGCCGGCGGCATCGGCGGGGGGACCGCTACGCCGTCAGAGCTTTCGATGCAACTGGGCGAGGAGATCCTCCATCCCACGCCCTATTTCTAAGTTTCGCCCAGATAATGCGAACCCAACGGCAGAGAAGGGAACGTCCGTTCCGGGAATGCGCTCGGTCATTCAGCGGACTAGGTACCGGTGGCCGCGATGGGTCGGCTGCAGCCGTTGGCGCTGCTCTGCCCGATCGACAGGGTCGACTGCACACACTCCGCCTATGCCCGAAGCGTCCGTAATGATTAGATTAAGTCCACAAGGGCACGCCTTCATCAAAGGCCTCCCTTGTCGATAGATTGGTTTGCTGCGAGCTACCCCGCTACAGCATTGCAGGGCGAGGCAGCTCGACAGCGCTGTCTCGCCTCTTTTTTAGGCGCCCACACCCTTATCATTAGCGCCTGCTGCGAAGGGCCCGCTGACACAAGCTGTCCAGGTGATACCGCCATATTCCAAGAGTGTGTCGAGTGCGTCGGTCGCGTCTTTCAAACTGCGCCCGCGCCGCGAGCTCAAATCGACGCGGGCCCTTCCCCTCCGTACCCCGCGTGATACCAGGGCTTCCTTTTCGCCTCGCGTCAGCTATACTGTATATATATACAGTATCGAGTTCGACGTGACCACGCTTCCAGAACCAGCAAATTGCCCCTTGTGCGGCACTGCCGCTGAGCGGATCCGGTCTTCCGTGCTGAGGGGCTACAAGTACGCTTGCCCTAGATGTGGATCTTTCGGCATAGAGAGTGCGGCATTGCCGGATCTTGAAGCCGTGACGTTGGCCCGGCAAGCCGTGGCCCGCTTGCGGTCGTACGGGCATTTGCCGCTCATCCAGCGAGACAAGCAAGGTGTTCGCGTCGGACCTGGCCGCTCTTAAAACCGCCGCAGCGACGTCGTCCGATTGGCAATCGAAAAACAGCATCATGGGAAACAGCCGCCTGGCAGCGAAATGCCATCTATCTCGCGACATCGCCAGCCAGCCACCAGCGTCCGGGGCAAACGGCATCCTCGGGCGCATTCAGGGGCAGTACATCGCTGAGGCGACAAACCTGCTTCCCCCTGCCGCCACGTCGACCGCGACGCATCAGGAGATCGACCTCGATGCGGGCCCTGCGGGACGCGTGCGCTTTTTCGCAGAGAGGAAGCAGGCCAAGCACCATCGACATTCACATTACTTCTGGTCGGTGTACCGAGCCGAGCCGGTTGACGATGAGAATTCACTCTGAACTTATCGACAATGCAAGCTTGGACTGCGTTTCTTATGCGGATGCTTCTTCTCGTCACCGCGATAGTCCTGGTGGCAATTGCATCGAGATCGATCTATCTGCGTGTCCACTCGCCATCGTTGTCTGAGGCTCAAGAGGACGAGAACGTTCATCGTGAGATGGCAGATTGCGAAGGCCAACGTAGACAGGCGCCGCATTCGAAAGACAACGTCCTCACAACCATTGGTTGTTTGAAGTCCTGACTTTAAACGGATCTTTCCGGTCTCTGGCAGCGACATTTCTGAGCGATCAAGATGCGGCTCTAATACTGATAGCGCAGAGTCGTTCGTGCCCTGTTCGGGCGATGCGAAGTTGATCAGTTATGTTCATGATCCATGGACGCGAGTGCCTCGAACCAGTTCACTGAGCACTCCACACCAGGAGCAACCATGAACTACATCGAGCCAGTTACATGCAAGTGCGGTGTCAAGGTCCAGATCCACGAGTATCTGATGGACCTTGGGGAGGATGAGCCGCTAGATCGGGGCTACTGCCCGATGTGCAGCCGCTTTTTGTTTGAGATGGAGCATCCAGGAATACTGGTCACCGAGATCATTCTCCCTGGGGATCGGACCAAATGCGGGGACGGTGATCGCCATCTGGGGCTACCCCCAGGATATGACGATGAGGACTGGCCATTTCCCACACTGGCCGAACTGCTTCGCCGACAGCAGGGGCGATGATGCATTTTGAGGCGCACACTGGCTCTCCCTTCATCTGAAAGGAGACCATCATGGAAGCCCCCGCCATCCACCGGACGCGCCCGGTTCCATGGAACAAGGGACGACTTACCGGTCAGAAGCCGCCTCTGAAATTGAACGAGATATGGGCAATACGAACGCGACTCCAGCTCACCTCAAACGTGCGCGAGCTGGCACTGTTCAACTTGGCTATCGACAGCAAGTTGCGGGCGTGTGACCTAACTCGTTTGCGCGTTCAGGACATTTGCGTTGGCAGCCAGGTAGGCACCCGCGCAACAGTAAAGCAGCAGAAGACGCACCATCCCGTACAGTTCGAAATCACGGAACAAGCACGGGCGAGCGTTGAATGCTGGATCCGAGCTCGCGGGCTACGGCTCGGCGACTACCTTTTTCCGAGCCGGCTGCATTCCTCGCCGCATTTGTCGACACGACAGTATGCACGGATCGTCCACCGGTGGGTCGCCTCCATCGGCCTGGATGATTCGGCTTACGGAACGCATTCAATCCGCCGCACCAAGGCGTCGCTGATTTATCGGCGCACCAAGAATTTGCGCGCTGACCAACTGCTCCTCGGGCATACCAAGCTCGAAAGCACTGTGCGCTATCTTGGCATCGAGGTTGACGACGCGCTTGAAATAGCAGAACAGACTGAAGTGTAGCTAGGGAAAGTTGGCCGGCCAGCGGTCGCTTGCCGGCCAAATGCGGCCGCCAGGCACCGTCGCGCTTCATGGCCTCGACGAAGGATTCAGCCATGAGATTTAAGGGGCCGTTCCATCAGGTAAGCTCTTGGGATTCGCCCGGCCAACCATTGAGAGGGGATTTCGTGGGATATGACGTTCGTATTACTCGACGTGAAAACTGGTTTGATGAAGTCGGCCCAGAGATTGAGCTATCCGAATGGTTGAAGCTCGTCGAAAGCGATTCAGAAATGCGCCTTGATGGCTGCGCCGAAGCACCCCTCAAGGATGGAGGCGTTCTACGAGTTGAAGAGAGCGGTCTCTCCATATGGACTGCCTATTCTCAGCATGGGAAAGGTCAAGGCATGGCCTGGTTTTCATTTAACAGCGGAAACATCGTGGTGAAGAACCCAGATCCAGAGATCCTTCGAAAGATGTGGACGCTATCGAAGTCGCTGTCGGCCAAAGTTCAGGGAGATGAGGGTGAACTTTACGATCAGGACGGCGAAGTCGTGCTGCACAAGAAAGCTGGTCATCCCGCCTCCAAACCGTGGTGGAAGCTCTGGTAAGCTCGGTGACATCACGCTGCTCGATGAAGGTGCTGCAAGTAGGGATGCCCTTCCCAGACAGCATTACCTAATCTTGGCTGAAGGGCGGCAGATGCCTTCCCAGGCGCGGTCTCCTACAAGAACTGCGAGACTGCGCCCTACTGCACGAATGACTGCTGATGGCGAAACTGACGGGCCGCTCAGGGTCGGGAGCGGAAGTTCGACGCCGCAGCGGCGGTCCGCACCGCTGAACTTCCGCGTTCGGCTGTGGATTCAACCGGTCAACGCAACAGCTTGATGGAGTCGTTCAGCCGGTGTATCGAAGTTTAGTGTCTTGCGCGGGCGTTCATTGAGGCGCCTGGCCACAGCATTGAGCTTGGCTTGGGAGTATGTAGATAGGTCAATGCCTTTGGGGAAGTACTGCCTCAAGAGTCCGTTGGTGTTCTCATTGGAGCCTCGTTGCCATGGATGCTGAGGGTCGCAGAAGTAGACCTGGATATCGGTCGCGACGGTAAAGCGCTTGTGGTCTGCCATCTCTTTACCTCGATCCCAAGTCAACGATTTGTACAGCTCATTTGGCGATTTTCCGGCGTGCTTGATGAGGGCGTTGACGACGGTCTCCGTGTCTTTGCTGGACACCTTTAACAGCATCACAAACCGTGTCTGGCGCTCGACCAAGGTAACGATCTGGCTATTCGCACTGCCGAAGAGTAAGTCGCCTTCCCAATGACCTGGTATCGCTCGATCTTCAACGGTAGCGGGTCGTTCGCTGATGGAGACGGTTTCACGGATTCTTCCGCGCTCGTCGGTCTTGGCAGAATAGAGGCGCGAGTGACGCATGTTTCGGCATCGCCTCAAGTGTTCAAGCAGCTCCTTCTTCAGGGCGCCACGGGCCTGCACATAGAGGCTACGATAGATGGTCTCGTGTGACACCTGGTAGTCCTTGTTGACCGCATATACATGCTTGAGCCAACCTGCAATTTGCTCCGGGGACCACTGCTTCCTCAGTTTGGCTGCCACAACTTGCGCCAGCGTACGATTCCTGACGAGCTTACAGGTCTTTGGACGGTGCGCGCGAGCCCAGGCAAGTTCATCGGCCTGAGTCGCGCGATACCCTTGGTCTGTGCTATTGCGTCGCAACTCTCGGCTAATGGTAGACGGCGCACGCCCGAGCCGAAGCGCGATCGACCTGATCGACAGCCCGGCCACCACGCTGCGAGAGATCTCGTCGCGTTCGGCGAGTGTCAAGGCAAGCCGAGAACGGTGTCTTTGCGCTGGCTGTATGCCGCCAGTTCTTGCAAGGATCCCCTGTATCGAAGAGTGGTACCGATCGAACAACCTGGCGATCTCGTGAAGCGTGTCACCTTTACGCCACCGCTCCCACATTAGTGCCTTCTGAGCCTCGGTGTAGTAGATCCTGCGCCTTTGTTTCATTTGCAACACCTCCACTGCCTACGCAGCGTCTAGTGTTGCATCGACCCATTGAATCCACGGCCATTCTCGGCCGCTCGCTCTCTCGGTCATGCGGTCACTCAAGCGACCGATTCGCTCCGTAAACAGCCCCTCATATTCGGAGTGTGTCGGGCCGCTCGCCAGTCATAGCTGTCTCCCACCGTGCGACCTCAACAAAACGCCAACAAAAAGGCAAAATACTCTGAGGGTGCAGGTGGGCCTCAACTTCTCCGTCAGCGTCGTTGACCCAATACGTCTACTTTGTCGATTCGATTAGGCCTCGGCCAGAATCCAGTCCAGGAATGCGTTTGCGCAGCGCTGCGCGGTTGCTGTGCGTCTACACAGGCGAAATAGCAGCGTCCGGCGTCCACAGTCAAATCAAGAGCCTTCACCAGTTCACCGGCTTCGTCTCTCAATCAGGCGGCGTTGCGTTAGCGCAATAGCCTTGCCGCGAAGATCGAGTTGATGCTCAGGTCGTGGCCAAGGCCCAGCGCGGGTGAGGCTCTGAGTCCGGCTGCTTTCGCCCACAGCGCCCAGTTCTCCGGAAAATTTGTATGGTGCAGCAACACCTCTTTGAGCAACTGGCAGGGACGGCTCAAGCGCTGCAGTAACGATGGTGCGCAGACGGGAACGATTTCGCGGCCGAGAAGGTATTCCACTTGCATCCTGGCCGGCCAACGTCGCTTCGGGCGCTTCACCTCAAGCCAGATGTCTACATCGTCGCGGCCGAAGTCCTCATCGTGTCGAAACTGCCGCATCTCGACTTCCGCCTCTGGATGCGCCGCCCTGAAGCGCGCCAGGCGCGGAAGCAACCATTGACTACCAAGCGTAGGAATACTCAGCCGTAGTTTCCCGTCAGCGCGGCGGACCCTGCAGTCGAATCGCGCCCCGCCACACCCTGCGACGACCGCTCGAACAACTAGCAATCGCCCAGATGATGGGCACTGGATTCTACCGGCGACCGAGGTTTTCCGACTGACGCGGACAATCGACCACAGTCCCCGCTGCGCGCTTCGGACCGCCATTGTTCTTCTCGAGCATGTTTTTATTGAGCCTGCTGTGATATTGCGCTCCAGTATCCAGCCCAGCAAAGTCTTCGCATACCATCGGCTGACTGCACATCATCAAAACGTCTGGCCATGGCATATCCTCCTAACCCTGCGTGTCAGACCATTCCGGCGCTTGTCGGAGTTGTCTGCAACCGGTTCTTTGCCGGTGGACACGACCAGCATGGCGCCAAGGAAAGGTATCGTCGCGCATTGAGCAACGTGGCCGGCGTTACACCGGTCTTCATTCCCGCGACTGGGATGGTTACCGATGCCTCCTCCTATTTGCATGTCCTCTCTGGCTTGCTGTTCCCTGGGGGGTCTTCCATTGTCAATCCGGCTCTCCATGAAGATGTGCTGGCAACGGGATTCCCGCTTGGTCCTGCGCGTGACCATGTCATCGTCCAATTGATGCGTGGCGCCGTGTCACGGGGAATGCCTATACTTGCGATCGACCGTGGCTTTCACGAGATGAACGTCGCTTTTGGAGGCACACTGCACTCTGACCTCTGTGCGGCCGGTTACAACAAACACCATTGGGAAGGTTTGTCAGAGGCACTGGACACGCGCTATCGGTACAAGCACAGAGTTCACCTATCGTCCGACGGCATCCTCAGCGGCTGGCTGGGAACAGATGTAGCCCTCGTGAATTCCCTACACACACAAGGCGTTCGCGCCCTAGGCGAAGGCCTGGTGGCCGAAGCCATTGCGCCAGACGGCTTGATTGAGGCTATGCGGGTCGTGGAGGCCCGCTTTGCAATTGGCGTTCAATGGCATCCTGAAGTCAGCGCGAGCACAGACCGACTCTCGCAATCGCTATTCGTGGGCTTTGGAGACGCATGCCGTCGGTATAGGCGAAGCCAGGGAACGCGTGAAAGTGCGTCGGCATGAGCGACACGCGCTGCCCAGGCCCCGCGCATTGCAATTGTCGAAAGGAAACGTGCGGCTCAGGTGTGCACTGCGCAGGCGCCAGTCCAACGCAAATTCCATGCTTTGCCATGTCACTTACGAGCGCTCCGAGCGGATGCGCCCCGGTGTGTTCCCCGCAATGCGACGAAAGCATGTCGTCATATGCGAACGATCTGCGAAGCCGCAGTCGCGGGCAATCTGGACCAGTGGTGTGCTGGTTTCCAATAGCAATCGCGTGGCCCGGGCCACTCTCCGTCGCATGATGAACCGCAGCGGCGCCTCACCGGTCGAAGTGCGAAAAGCGCGCATGAAGTGCGCGAGACTCACTTTGGATATTGCCGCCAACTCTGTAAGGGCAATGTTCTCACCAAGATGATCTTCGATGTAATCGAGAACACGTCGCAAGCGGAACGGAGCGAGTCCTCCCTTGCAGGCCGCGCCTCGGCCGATTGTCTCGAGCCCGGCCAGCTCCACTGCGAGCATGCCAACCAGACTCTCGCAGTAAAGCCGCTGACCGATGCGCGGCGTGACGCATGCCAGTGCGAGCCGATCGGCCATAGCCCAAATCGGCTTGTTCTCGAACATGAGCCGCGAGCGGAATTCTGCCGCAGCCGTTGCGCTCCCGCATGCTTCACCCAGCAGCGCATCGTCGAAGTGGATCGCCACGCAACGAAAGCCGCGAATGAAACGGGTATAGCCGTAGGCTTCGCCGCCTTGCTCGATCAGACTCAAGTGATCACTGCCGTGATAGGCATCGGCAAGCGGCTTGGATGGCGCGTAGCGTGCCTCGATACGGCCGCCGATCTCTCGCAAGGCCGCCCGCAGACTAACTCGCTGCGATCCAATCGGACGCGCCACATCTTGCAATTCGCCGTATTCGAGCACTTCAACTTCTGTGTTTGCCCAGATGCCGCTGGTACGGCTTTGATGCACGTTTGTGACGATACGGACCACATTCAGTCTCCCACCTGAACGTGGTCCGTGCGCTCCGCTTGACCGACGCAACTGGAGCCCGCGATGGCACAGATATAAGAACCGAGTATTTCAATCAGTGTGTGTACGAAAGTATATGGACGCGACGCTTCAAATCCACCTGGACCGGAAAGCAAAGATTCCCTTGTCAGAGCAGATTCGACTAAGTATTGCAAAGGCAATTGACACCGGGGTGCTCGCGCCGGGTACTCGATTGCCGTCGTGGCAAGACCTCGCGGCGCAACTCGGTGTGGCGCGCGGTACCGTTCAAGCGGCGTATGAGCGCTTGGCCGACGCACAGAGAATCGAGGCCTTTGGAGCGAGAGGCACCCGCGTCGCGCCTTGGCGGAGTACGCCAACGGCTCTGCCCGGAGCGCCCGCTCACGGGGATTTTTTCCGTACCTATCTCGCGATGCATGCGGGTCCCGCCATATTTCAGCTTGGAATTCCGGCGTTAGGCTCATTACCGGACACGCTTTTCGCTCGCGCGCGCTCCTCAAATGTATTGAAAGTAGGATCTTCCTCGTCATTGGTCTATCCCGATCCCCGCGGGGAGTTAGAGCTGCGCCGGGAGATTGCCGCTTATCTCGCGATTTCCCGGAACCTTCACTGCATCCCAGAACAGCTGTTTATCACTTCCGGATACAGCGCCGGTCTCGGGCTCGCACTAAGCGTACTCGGGCTCGACCGTAAAAAGGTCTGGATGGAGGAGCCCGGCTTCATGGTGACCCGAAAAGCGTTGGAACTCGCTCGCCTAGAGCGTGTTTTGGTCCCTGTAGATGCCGAAGGGTTGGATGTCGACTATGGAATCGATAAGGCTTCAGACGCCGCGCTCGCTGTTGTGACGCCCGGCCAACAAGCACCTTTGGGGCCGACCTTGTCGTTACAGCGACGGCTTCAGTTGCTTGAATGGGCAGTATCCAGCGGCGCCTGGATTATCGAAGACGACTACCTCAGCGAATTGCAGTTGGAGGGCAGGGCTGCCCCCGCCCTGGCGTCTTTGGGAGAAAGCCATCGGGTTATCCATATCGGGACGTTCAGTAAGACCATCAGCCCGGGACTGCGGCTTGGATTCTTGGTGGCACCGGTTGGATTGATCAACGAATTCTCTGAAGTGGTGGCCTCGCTTGCCCCGGCGCCCTCGCCGATCATTCAGCTTGCCACAGCCCAGTTTCTGCGCGATGGGCACTACATCCGGCGCGTTCGTCGGCTCAAGCGCCTATATACAGCCCAGCGTGACGCGCTATGCGAGCAGTTGCGAACCCACCATGCGCAATGGACAAACGCGGGCCTAGCCATACTTCTCAGGCTCCCGCATGGCGCCCCCGACATACAAATCGCTCGAGAGGCGAAAAACGCCGGGATGGCACCATCACCGCTTTCCGGGTGGTTCGCGCAGCCGTCTTGTGGTTCGTCTGGCCTTCTTCTCGGGATTGCGACAGCACCTGAATCGCAAGTCGTGACTGCATGCAATCGCCTCTTTGAGATCATCGATCGCCATTGCTAACGCGGGACATTGAACCGGCTTGTACCCGCTAAACGTCAGGCGCTGCGGTGCCCAACCATGTGCTGCGGATAGACGCCAAAAGAAGAGAGATCGATGCGGCGAGCAGAACGAGATCTTTAAGAAGAAACTGACCAGGCAGCGCTGAAATCGCTGGGAAGCCACCCGCTGTCGCTTCTGCTACGCCAGGTGTGCTCAGAAAGAAGGTGAGCGTGATAACATAGGTCGTAGTGGACATCGCTGCGCCTAAAGCGGAGAAACCAGGCTGGAATGCTCCAAGAATCAGCGCCAATGCGGTCGACAACTCCAGTACGCCAACGGCGTAACTTGCGCCTTGAACGCCAAAAAAGGCATGCAGCCAACTCATGATCGGACTGTTGGCGATGAAAGGCGCGATCCCGTGGGCTTCGTATGCGGTGAATTTCATCGCGCCAAACCAAAGAAAGATGACGACCAGTGCCCACCTCAGTGGGGCGAGAAGAGAGAGCGATTGGACGCCCTTTTCGGCGATTCTCAGACGAAATGCGTTTGTATTGGCAGTCATTTTCTTCCCCTTTCAATGACGGTTGGCTGGACGCTTTCACTTTAGCGCTGCACCCTAGCGGTTTCGAGACTGGAATGACTCAATATGATGCTTACAAGGATCAAAAGAAGACGGCCGTCGTCATGTCCGGCCACGGACAAACTACGGTTACGCTGTATCGCAAAGGGCAGCTTGGCATAGTCGATGGCGAGGGCTTGCGGCTGGCGTGTGGCCGGGCTGCACGAGAACGGCGCGTGACAGGCGAGCGGGTATTACTCACCGTTGCGCGCCAGACGTCGCCATTGCCCCGGCGTCATGTTCATCCTGCTAGCGAATACCCGCCGGAAGGCGGCAACGGACTGATATCCGACCGAGTCGGCCACTGCCTCCGTGGTCATCGTCGGCTTCTTCAATTCGTTGGCGGCTATGCTTATCCGGATATCAGTTAGCAGGTCGTTTGCCGAACGCCCGAGCGTGGACTGAAAGTGCCGCATAAACGTGGCGCGGGACATATTGCACAAGCCTGCTAGGTCGGACAGACTCCAGGGCCGAGCCGGATCGGCGAACATGGCTGAAATCGCCGGGGCCAGTCGTGGGTGGCCGGCAAGCGCCAATAAGCCCTCGGGCGACTGCTCCAATTCACTCGCCGCGCGCAGCACGAGCGTGAATAGCGCGAAACTCAGCGCGTTGAGCATGGCGTTGCCTCCCGGCTTGTCGCCGGTAGCCTCCATGCGCATCAGCCCCACGAGGCTTGCAAGATCCGCCGAGGCCGACATGATGCCTTCTTCCCCGACCACGGACCGTACCACCAACGTTTCCGGAAGATAATCGCGGATGATCCGATCATGGGGCGACCGGATACAAAACCGCCCGCAAAGCATGTCGAGACGTTCCCCGTCGCCGTCGTTCTCGCTAAGCATGAATCCCGCGGAGCCCTGTCGATTGTTGGTCTGACGGGGTGCGTGTCCGCTGCCATCGTGCAACACATGGGCCGACCCGTGCGGTAACAGTACGATATCGCCGCTCAGGAGCTCCTTGAATGAGCCTGTCTGTGGATCCTCAAGAATCGCCCTACCCTTGAGGACGACGTGGTAAGGAATTTCATGCGGTGCGGACTGATCCCATGCGACACGCCATGGCGCGCCATAGATGCAGCGAACCTCAAGTTGGCCTGTGACGTTAATCATTTGCAGGAGTTGGCTCAACCAGTCGACTTGGGACATAGGACCTCGAAAACATCAAGCGCTAGAGTGAAATTTACTGATTTGGTCGCACATCTGTTGTACCGGACCGATGGTCTGAGCCCGCACGCGCATCCGCACCCCGCCCCTCTGCGCGGCCGCCCGGCTGCCCGCCTGCGGGAGGGGCGATCACCTTGTCCGGCATAGAAGGGCAGGAGCGATCCCCGCGCTGGCCAGGTCCTGACGATGGTGTATTCGCGTCAGCGGATTAGCGCAAGCGCCTTCGATACTGGACGAAACCCGTACGTTCAGCGACGCGGTCGTAAAGCTGCATGCCGCGATGGTTAGATTCGTGTGTCAGCCAGTGCACACGAGGCGCACCCCGGCGATTCGCATGCGCACAAACATGCTCGATGAGTGCACGACCGATGCCGGCCCCGCGCGCATGGTCCACCACGAACAGATCCTGTAGGTAGCAATCGTCGCCGACTGTCCAGACCGAACGATGGTAGATGGCATGCACCAATCCCAGTGCCTGTTCGCCTACGATGGCCAGCGCTGCATACATTGGTTCGTTGGGGTCTAGAAAGCGCTGCCAGGTATTGTGTGTCACGGAGTCGGCGATCTCTACGTTATAGAATCGCTGATAGCTTTTCCAAAGCGGCAGCCAGGTGTGAAAATCTTTGCAATCGATGGCCCTGACTGTGATGGTTTGCATACGATCTCCCTGCGATACATGGTTTGCGTTGCAGCGCCGGTCGTCACATATGGCATGCCAAGCCTGCTACATAGGCGACGTCGGTCGGCTGTGGGTTGCGGTGACTAGGGCAATCTGTGGCTAGGCCGCCGTCACTTCGAGTCCGCGTTGCACCCCCGGACGGCAGAGGCCACGATCGAGCCACCTTTGAACACGCGCAAAGCGTTCGAAGCCGACGAGCTCGCGGGCTTCGTAAAAGCCGATCAGGTTGCGCACCCAACCTAGCAGCGAGATATCGGCGATGCTATAGTCGCGCCCCATCACCCAGTCTCGGCCTGCGAGCCGTTCGTCAAGCACGCCGAGCAGCCGCGCTGATTCAGTCAGGTAGCGCTCGAGGGGGCGCTTGTCTTCATAGGCTTTGCCGGCAAATTTGTTGAAGAATCCAACCTGGCCGAACATCGGTCCGACACCGCCTACCTGCCACATCACCCACTGAATGGTTTCGTAGCGGGTGGCGGGATCGGTGGACAGAAACTGTCCCGTCTTGTCCGCGAGATAGATCAGGATCGCTCCCGATTCGAACAACGCCAGGGGCTGTTCACCTGGCCCATGCGGATCGTAAATCGCAGGAATCTTGCCATTCGGGTTGAGCGCGACGAAGGCCGGATCATGGTGCTCGCCAGCGATGATGTCGACGCGATGCGGCTCATAAGCGAGACCCGTTTCTTCCAACATGATGCCCACCTTCACGCCGTTGGGCGTCGGTAAGGAAAACAGCTGCATTCGAGCGGGGTGCCGTGCAGGCCAGCGCGAAAAAATTGGATGATTGAGGGTCACTGTCTTCCTCGAGATATTGTCGACTTGTACAAAGAGTACCGAGGCACCCCAAGACACGTGCTTTGGGATACCTCAGACCTTCGTTGTTACTTCAGGCTCCACCGCTCAAAACTTCGGCCGACTCTCGGTGCGAAGCCGATGGCGCTCGATCTGGCTCAGATCGATCCCGCGGGTGCCACCGCAGGGAAGTCCTTATCCGGATCGAACACGTTGTTAAAGTAGTTGGTGAGCGAGTACATGGCTACGAGCGCGACGATCTCCATGAGATTGGCATCTGTGTAACCGGCTTCGCGAACGGCGCTCAGATCGGCGTCGCTGACTTGGCCGCGGGTCAAGATGACCTTGCGTGCAAACTGCAGTGCTGCGTCGCGCTTGGGCTCACTGGCGTGCCCCTTGCGAGCCAGGAGGATTTCGTCGGGGGGCAACTTGGCCATGTGCTCGGCCGTAAAGCTATGCACGGTCAGGCAGTAGTTGCAACCATTCACTTCGGACACAGCCAGGCCGATACCGTCGCGCGTCTTTACATCGAGCGCCTTGCTCAGGCCGCCCAGGAGCGTCGCCCATGCGTTAAACGCAATCGGGCTCTGCGCGAAGCTCGCCATCATGTTCGGTGTGAAGCCAATATTTTTCGTGAATGCATCGAGCGTCGCCCTCGATTCGGCCGGTACCTGTTCCGGGTTCAGCACTGCGGTTCTTGCCATCATGGACTCCTTGGATAAATAGAAAAGTGATTGACGGTTAAACGAGATCCAGCACGTCGGCCACGGGCAGGCGCGGCTTCTGCGCCCAGTTTCCGGGACGCTCGACGCCCACGGAGAGCAGCATGACCGGCACCTCGTTGGCTGCCAATCCAAACTCTCTATGCACCGCCTCGGCATCGAAGCCGATCATCGGGGTCGACCCCAGGCCCAGCGACCGGGCCGCGTAGATCATTGCCGCCGCGCCGAACGTGCCGGTGCGCACGGCTTCATCCCGCTGGCGTTGCGGATAGTCTTGGTACAGATCGCGTGCGGGGTTTTCCCACTCGGGCACCATCGCTGCCGGCATAACGCCAGCCGCCACCAGTGGCGCCAGACGTTCCGGAATCACGCTGGCATCGGCCAGTTGGCCGATGATGATGAAGGTCACGGCGGCGTCGGCGATCGCAGGCTGGCTCCAGGCAATCGGGCTAAGCTTGGCCTTGGCAGCCGCAGTGCGTACGGCGATAAAGCGCCAGTTCTGCATGTGGAACGACGTCGGCGCGGATGTGCCGATGCGCACCAGCTCGCGAATCTGGTCGTCGCTCAGGGTGGCGGCCGGGTCGTAGTACTTGGCCGCGCTGCGGCTTAGGATGCATTCAATAACGGCGTTGGTCATGTTGATTGCGGTGGTCATGTTGATCTCCGAGGTCGAAGTCTTGCGCCGAAGGCCATTGGGCAAGGCGGCGCGAACTTCCGGCGCGAACGTTTCATCAGTTGGTTGTGAGCCTCCACTTTAGGTGTGTCGGGTAGCGATTTCGAGGCTATTTTTGCTCAAAACAGTGCTCAAAAGGATCAGATAGATATGACCTTCAAGGCGCACAGGCAGCACAGGGCCACCGCGCCTCACGGGTGCGTCGTACGTGACATGCGAGGGCGGTAAATCCTTGGTATGTGTCTGGATCAGGCCGCGAGCTTTGGTGCCTCGGCACTGAAATGCGGATGCCGGGAAAATATGTCGGCAGCCCAGTTCACGAACACCCGCACCTTTGCCGACAGGTGCCGGTTCTGCGGATACATCGCGGAGATCGGTATTGGGTCGGTCTGCCACTCGGACATGATTTCCACCAGCCGGCCACTGCCGACATAAGGCGCGGCTGTCGCCCGTGACATGCGTGCAATGCCGTGGCCGTCCAACGCGCAGCCAAGATGGACATCGGTATCGTTCGTGGCAATCACGGAGGGCAGCAGCACTTCGCCGCGTTCGCCGCCGCAAGCGAGCGACCACGGCGTCGCGCGTCCGGTGCGGTTCGACAGAAAATTCACCGCCTTGTGCTGCGCCAGTTCGTTAAGATCCTCTGGCGTGCCAAAGCGGCGCAGATAGATCGGCGACGCATAGAGGGCCAGCCGCAGCCAGCCTATGCGGCGTGCCACCATGGCTTCTTCCAGCGCGCCCACGCGCAGCACCACGTCCACGCCTTCTTTTAGCAAGTCAATTGGCTTGCCGTTGCTGGTCAGTTCGAGCCGGAGCTCCGGATAAGCATTGCAGAAGTCATGCAGTTGCGGCACCAGGACCATTTTCGCGATCCCGCTCGTGGTGTCTACGGTCAGCGTGCCGCGCGGCGAGTTGTTATGGCGCGTTAGCAGATATTCCGCTTCGTCGATATCGGCCAAGATGCGCACGCAGCGTTCGTAGTAGGCGGCGCCATCGGTAGTCACGCTGATGCGACGCGTCGTCCGGTGCAGCAGCTTGACCGCAAGATGCGTCTCCAGCTTCTGGATCAGCCTGGTAAGCGTGGCCTTGGGAAGATTCAGCGATTCCGCGGCGCCCGCAAAGGTGCCCACATCCACCACCCGCGTGAAAGCCTGCATCGAGACGAGACGATCCATGACGACAGCTCTCCAAAGGCGTAGGGCTTAGAGACCGTCTCACGCTTGGCGCTGGCCGAGTGAATAGGAGACCGTCTTGGTGTCCGCATTCTGTACGGTTGGCGGCGCGATTTGAAGAACCAAGATTTTCGCTTTCGTGTGTACCAAGAATGAAATGCACGAAGGTGCGTTGACGGAACCGGCCAAGCACACTAATAGTCAGGACGATGTGCTTGCGCCGCCTCGACTTCGCGGATGCGTCGAACGACGCTGATGGTTCGGTAGTAGCCTAGCGCCTGCCAGCACCCTGCTAAGGGTGGTCTATTGCAGACACCGGATGCGGATTCAACCGGTCAACGCAACAGCTTTTTGGAATCGTTGAGCCATGTATCAGACTCTAGTGTTTTGCGTGGGCGATAGCGTGCCGTCTTCCATGCCACTGGCGACGAGTGGCAAGCTCAAGCACTTGGTGTCGTTGCGGCCAAGTGCCCATGAGCCCGGACATTCCGACGGTGGCCGAAGATGGACTTCCCGGTTCGAAAATGAAGAACTGGTTTGCGCTACTGGCACCCGCCGGCACACCGGGAGAGATTGTCGCTCTGTGCTACCACGTACTTGCTCCGGCAAACTCTGCTTCGTTCGGCTTCGCCCGCCAGCCCAACCTACACATCGAGCGTATCGAGGTAGCGCTTGCCGCGCTTCCAGAGACTGATGTGAAGTTCTTTCGCGAACTAACTAAGGCGTTCCAGTGCTATGGAAAGCTGGCTGCCATCTTTCGCATCTTCATCAGATACCACGATGGAACGCCGCAGGTCGAGGCGTCATCGATCAGCTATTACGATGTGGACAATCCTAACGGCGGAGCAAAGAGACGATGCTCACTCTCGACCGGGCCGGCTTCAACCGACGTTTGATCGGCTTGACATGATGGGCGCTGGGTCCGAAATCAACCCCAAAGGAGACATCCGTGGTGTCGCGCCTGGGTGTCTCACATGGGTCGTTATGCGACGGCCACCGCTTCCGACGGTTCCATCGAAAATACAACGCGCAGGCCAAATTGGGGGACGCTGTTCTCCGCCCGACGATTAGTGGAAATTAAACCGCTGCCAACGACGTGAGATTCGCCAAGGGAGCGGCACCGGGCGTGAGCGGAAAAGAAATGCATGGCACCATATGGCGGCGGCGTGTGGCGGAGAGGCCGTGGTCCCGCGGCGTCTACCTCGTCCGGGCAACTCGGGGGACTGCAAAGCGCCTGCATCGAGAGGGGGACTCATGCAGTGCTAGCCCGCCGCCGGATCGATATTCTGGTTCCGCCGGAACAGGTTTTCCGGATCGTACCGGCGCTTCAGGGCCAGCAGCCGCGGATAGTTCTGACCATAGGCTTCCCGGATTCTTTCCGTGCCTTCCTCGCCGAGGTTGTTTGCGTAGACGCCGCCGCTGGAGAATGGGCGCACCGCCTGCCACGCTGCGCGGACCCACGCGGTCTGTTCGGCGTCGTCGTCCGCATCGTCCCAGATGGCGACAGGGAAGCAGTCGAAGTTTGCCTCGCGGTTCACGTATGGTGTCGCGCCGCGTGGCACTCGGGCGATGGCGCCGCCGACATGCTGGAACACCAGCAGTGACGATGCCGATGGGGCGCGGGCGTATGCCGACTCGACGGCGGAAATGGCGGACGCGTCGATGCTGTGAAGGAACTGCGCCTTCCAGTAGTAGCGACGGTGTCTTGGAAAGATGCTATCGCTTGCCGATTGCATCTCCAGGTAGGGTACCAGCGACAGGCTGGCGTCCGCCGGGTGGCCGAAGTCGAGCAATGGCTGGAGCGCTGCACGCCCGACGGCGGGATCGCCGACATGGCAGGCCGAGATGCTGAAGTACTGCTCACCGTCTGCGTCGGTGATCCAAGCCGCATCCGCGCACACTTCGTCAGGGGCCCCGCGCGCGAACCGGTCGTAATGCCGCATGGCCTCGGCGGCCTGTGTACGCGGATAGCGCACCTTACACACCGGCATGCTGGCTGGCACGCGATGCAACCGGTAGTGGAACGCCGTCACGATGCCGAAGTTGCCGCCGCCGCCACGAATCCCCCAGAACAGGTCCTGGTGCGCGTGTTCGCTAGCGGTGATGTGCTGGCCATCTGCAGTGACAATTTCGGCTGCGATCAAGTTGTCGCAGCTCAGGCCAAACTTGCGGGCGAGCTTGCCGAACCCTCCCCCCAGCGTAAGCCCTGCGATGCCCGTGTCGCCGTTCACCCCCATGGTCGTAGCCAGGCCGTGGCGCAGCGTGGCGCGATCAAATTCACCGAGAGTGAGACCGGCTTCCGCACGGACTTCACGGCGGGCCGGGTCCACCTCGATCTTCTTCATGCGCGACAGGTCGATCACCAGGCCGCCGTCGCATGTCGATAGGCCGGCGACATTGTGGCCGCCGCTGCGGACTGCAAGGCTCGCCGCCGCCCCACGTGCAAAACGCACTGCGGCGGCTACGTCGAAGGCATCGGCGCAGTAGAGGATCACGGCGGGGTGTCGGTCGATGGCGCCGTTCCAGACGCGGCGCGCGGCGTCGTAATCTGCGTCCGTCGGTCCTACGACCGGGCCACGACAGGTCCGGCGCAGCCGTGCTGGCCAGTGAGACCGGTCGCCAACGCCGCCGGGGCTGTCCAGTTCGCGAAATGCTTCATCGGTCATGCTAGCTCCCGGGGATACCACGCGATGCGCGTGCCACTACTGGCTATAGTTGGCGGCCGCATGGCTTCGCGCAAAGGCAAAGAACTCATCCTGTGGATGAGAAAAGCTCACCTACACTGGTTACATGAGAAAGTTGCCGCCCCTCCGGGCCTTACAGGCATTCGAGGCTGTTGCGCGCCACGGCAGTTTCAAAGCCGCGGCAGCGGAGCTTAACGTGACCGCCACTGCCATTAGCCATCAGGTGCAGGCGCTGGAGCAGGCCTGCGGCCGTGGGTTGTTGCAGCGGCGGCCACGTCCGCTGCGCCTGACGTCAGCCGGCGCACAACTGTATCCGGCGCTGCACAGCGGCTTCGAGCAATTCGCGGACGCCATGGCAATGATCGGCACGATGGAGGCCAGAGGATCAGGAGCATACGCGCAGCCGCTGCGCATAACTTGTCCAAATGCGTTCGCCAGCCGGTGGCTTGTGCCACGGCTGCCGCAATGGCAGGCGGCGCATCCAGAATGTCTGCTTGAGATCATCGGCACCGATCGTGTGCTCGACCTCGCTGCTGGAGAGGCCGATGTTGCCATCCGCTACGCGCGTGACGTGCCACGCGGCGTCCTGATGGCCATGGAGATCGCCCGCGATGCCTTCTATCCGGTGGGCAGTGCCGCGCTGCTTGGCGCCGCGCCGGCATGCCTGGTGCCCCGCGACCTGCTCAGATTTCCGTTGATCCATTACGCGTGGACCAGTGGCGATCCGTTGGCGCCGTCGTGGCCGCGGTGGTTTGCCGCTATGGGCGTGCCAGCTTCCGAGGCATGGGCTTCAGTGCCCGGTGAACTGGTGTTTCGCGAGGAATTGCATGCCATCGATGCGGTAGTTGCCGGGCAGGGGATCGCGCTATGCAGCGACATCGTGGTGGCAGACCTGCTGGGCTGCGGCGCGCTTCGCAAGGCGCATGCACAGGCGCTGCCCGGATATGTATTCCACGTGGTGCACGCGCACCAACACGACAGGGCGGCGACGATCGGGGCCTTCGAAGACTGGTTGCGCTCGATGGCCGGCGCTCATGTGTAGCGCCCGCAGCCAGACTGCGAATGCCGGTGCGGCAACCTGCTGATTCCGAAGTTTGATGCCAGGGTCATCGGTCCCTTCGGATAACTTGTTGCGCCCGACCTATTTCGCGCCGTAGAGAATTTTCCTTATAGGAATTGCCATGCCATAGAACTCAGCTATCGCTCCCAGAGGGGCTCAAGGCTTCCGCCGCGGCCCTTACTACATTCAGTCGATTGTTCAGCCGCCGCAAACGTGACTTCCTCTGCGCTGCTCGCTTCGCCCACCATCTGCTAGCCTGAGTCCTTGAGCGGCGCGCCTGTGTACGCTGAAAACAAGGAACAACGATCATGGACCCGTCGCGTGTGCCCAGGGCGTTCCAGTGCGTGGTGCGCGCGTTCATGTCGACGATCCTGATGTGTGGTGTATGGAAGGGCCGGCCCTCGCCGGCGATGTGACCGGCGCCGGTTCCACGTTCGTCTATCCGTGGATGTCCAAATGGGCGGCCACGTATTACTCAAAGACGGGCCAACAGGTCAACTACCAGCCCGTGGGATCGGGCAAGGACTTCCGTTCCCGACCCCGCTCAGCCTTTCATTGCAATGTTCCGGAAGGCCGATGTCCACCCGAAATCCGACGCTGGCCGCAATCGGGCCAGTGATGGACTGGTGCGGAGTAAGGGGCACCTGGCTTACCCATGGGGGTTTCAGGCTGGCGCGCTCGCACCGCGTAGCCAATTCGTAGCACTGACGTCTGCATCCCGGGCGATCTCCTCCATAAAATCTGCCGGCGGTGGTACCTCGAAGGCATGCACCACGCCGTGCACGTCCAGGGCACAGAAACCCTTCTGGAGGATTTCGGCGAGCACCACGGGCGGCGAGATGCTCGGCAGCGGCATGTCGGTCGTCAGTTCGGTCGCGCTCAGCGTGTATGGGGCGCCCAGCCAATGGCGGACCAGCAGCGGGCGGGCGATCAAGTCCATGTCGTGCGGCAGGATCAGCGCGCGTTGGCCGCGGCGCAGCAGGATGATGTGCATGGCGGTCGGCTATACGGGAACGGTCGGGGGTGCATTTCATCATAGTCAGGCCGCGGGGCGCTCGCTAATGCACCACAGTCACAGCTCCTTGATGAGGTTTTCCGGGACGGCGGTATTCCGGACGTGGCGGGCGTGACGGCCACCCTGCATGCCCTTGAACTGCGTCTGGAGACCTTGCGCGGTGCGGCAGCCTATGTCGGCTATGTGAGTCCCGGCGCCCGCGCTGAGCGGCGCGCAAAAAAATGCCCGCCGCGGGGAGCGCGGCAGGTCACGACCGGCCAAGGGGAAGGGCCGATCCCGCAGGCATTTTGACCGGGCGCAGATGCGCCGCGTCCCCCACGCGCGGGGGATTGCATCCCAGGCAGCCCGCGCACGCGGGGGCGGCGGTTAGCATGCCGATTCCGTTGGTGTCAGACCATTTCGTTGCACGTTTCCGACGGTTCCCTGCAGAAGCCTCGGCATGCGCTTAAGGGTCCGTAAATCTTCGGTCGCTACCATGAAGTCGGTAACCCCTACCGAGGGGCCCAAAGGATCCCTCATGACATCAGACCACGCCGTTGTGTTGGATGCCGCAACCGGCGAAGCCGATCGGATCCACTTAGAGGCGGCCCTCGGGAGCTTAACGCGCCTGGGGTGGCTGTCTGGGTGGCAGCGCCTGCAAGATGGTCGATATCGGGTCGAGGTCGATCCCTGTGCGGTCAAGGATTTTGCCGCGCTGACCCGGCCGCAGGACCACCACGCGCCTGTGGTGGGGGCAGCACGGCTTCAATAGGATCGCGTCGGCCGTGGCCGCGAGGCGGTGCGCGTGGAGAAGGCGGAGCTCCGATGGCCCACGCTTTCGCTGACGGCCCCATGCCTTGACGCTCATTCTTTCGATACGCAATCCACGCGCGTCTGGCAGTTGAGCGAGCCACCTGCCGGTCGTGCTACGTGTAGACGGCAGGCAGCAGCAAAAACAATATGACGATTGTTTCGCGGCGAGGGTTCGAACATGCGCAAGGATTTGCCGGGGCGGCCAGGCCTGACTGTTGAAGAGCTTATCCAGGTCTTGCAGAGATTGGCCGATGAGGGAGGTGGTAGGCTGCCGGCGCACGCGTTGATGGGCGATGTGACCGGTCCCATCCGCGGTGCCGGAGCCGTGCCGTCCTGGGGCGCGGAAAATCAGACCGTGGTGCTCGTCATGGCCGACGAGGATGATGTCACCGCAACAACAGGGAAATGATGCCGTGGCGCTCCTTCCGCCAGGCGACACGTCTCGCTAGATCATTAGGCTTGCCATGTTGGACGAGGACGAATGGAAGGCACGCGTGATGGCCACCCGCACCCTACTGTGCCCGCGCTGTGAGTCGACCCGCATTACGTACGGGGCCTGCGCAGTGGCCCCCACCACGATCCACCAGGAATACACCTGCGAAGCCTGCCAGCATGCGTTCTCTGGCCTGTTTGCCCTGGTGACCTACTACGATGACTTTCCACGCGAGCGCTAGGGGGCACGCTGCCTGTGTCGCATTGATCCAGTAAGTCAGATGGCGGGGCGCGACGCCACCGCAAGGGGCGGCGCGTGTGCGTGTCCCAAACACGATGCACCGGCAAACTCCTATGTACGATGGGCGCTGGCATTCCGAAGGGCAGTGAGGCATGGGTTCGATCGAAAAAATTGGCTGGGTCGTTGTAGACATGCTGACGTTCCTGTTTGGCGCCCTGGCATGGATGGGCTTGCTTCTTGTTATACCTATGTACGCGATGGGTGTGGCGGAGGCTACACCAACGCAATTGATCGTCACCGGTACAGGGAAGCGAAACACTGAAGCAGCCATTTCGTCCCTTTCAACGTTCATATGAGATAGCGACCTAAATCGCACGGGATAACCCCGGTTAATGGAAAGGACGGCCGGCGCTAGACTTGGGAAACCGAAGACTAGGGGCTTACACCACTTGATGAGTAAGGAGATTGCCCGCATCCAAGATAGTCCTCAGCTTGGGGGCCACCGCTTGGCCGGCAGTCGGTGCCTGCCTGTCGGCCATTCTGCGACTGCAAATTATGCATAGATAGTGAGATACGACATGATGTCGCGTATTCCCATCCTGATGTATCACCAGATCGACGCCCCACCGCCGCGTGGAACCCCGATGCGCGGCCTCGTCGTAGCGCCTCGTGACTTTTCGTGGCAAATGCGAATACTCAAATTCATGGGCTTTCAAGGGCTGGCCTTAAGGGACTTATTGCCTTACCTGCGCGGCGAGAAGATCGGCAAGGTGGTCGGAATCACGCTCGACGACGGTTATCGAAATAATCTCAAGCATGCCGTGCCGGTGCTGCAACGTTGCGGCTTTACCGCGACCTGCTATGCCGTCAGCAGCTTGGTCGGCAAAACTAACTGCTGGGACGCATCAGTTGGCGTGCCCGCGACGCCGCTGATGACGCTCGATGAACTACGCGAGTGGGGCCAGGCAGGCATGGAGATCGGTGCTCACACGCGCACCCATGTGGACTTGACTTTGGTAGATGGCATTGCCGCTCGCGATCAGATTGCAGGCTCCAAGTACGAGCTAGAGCACGCGCTCGGCGTCCCGGTGCGCCATTTCTGCTACCCCTACGGTCAGCTTGACATGACGATTTTGGATCTAGTGCGTGGGGCCGGCTTCGACAGCGCCGTCACAACCAATCGTGGGCGTGCCGTCGCAGGCAGCAATCTATTCAATCTTCCGCGAGTGCCGGTCTCGCGTTCCACCCATCCAGGACAATTCATACAAAAAGTTGTCACTGCCTACGAAGATCGCCGAAGCATGAAGTCGGTTGACTATGATGCGCTATGACCCCTGTACGGAATCAGCGGCCTGCAGACTGCGCGTGCTTGTGGTCAATTCCCTTCTAGCGGGCGGCGGAATAGATTCGCATACACTTTCCCTTTGCCAAGCCTTGCAGCGTCAAGGTTGCGAAGTCACTCTGGCGGCGCCCTGTACGGCGCGTTGGATTGCGGCCGCAAAAGCAATACAGGGGATAAGCGTATTGGCGGTCGGAGCGACGCGAATCGTCTGGCCTGTGCTCCTGGCACGGCTCATGCGAAAGCAACGGATCCATGTCATCCACGCCCACCATGGGCGCGACTATTGGGTGGCGATCCTGGCATGGCTGCTATCAGGCCGGAAGGCGGTAGTTGTCGTCACGCGCCATCTGATGACCCCGCTCAAGGAAAGAACCCGGCGATACCTTGCCGCATTCTCGAACGCGATAGCGGTGTCCGATGCGGTACATGCTTCTCTTCGCCATGTGGATCCTGGCCGGACTCTCAAAGTCCAGCGTATTTACTGCGGGATCGATACCGAGCGCTTTCGCCCGGACGCTATGCAGCGCGATCTGGCCCGGAAAGCTCTGGGGTTGCCACGTGACGCATGGATATATGCGCTGATCGGAGGAGCACAACGTCCTGACGGAAAAGGACAATCCTACTTCGTCAAAGCCGCCGCGCAGGTACTCGCGCGTTATCCGCAGTCGCACTTCATATGTGTCGGCGACGGTGAACTTATACCGCAGTTGGCCACGGAGGCGAGTTCCCTAGGCTTATCGGGATGCATCCACTTCCGCCCCTTCGAGCACGATGTCGCATCGCTGATGCAGGCGATCGATGTCCTGGTGCATCCTCCTGTAGGCAGCGAAGCGCTCGGCCTTGTCGTCCTGGAGGCGTTGAGTTGCGGAAAGCCGGTGATAGCCACGGCCCTGGACGGCATCTGTGAGACCTTCATTGATGGCGACCACGGCTTCATGGTCCCGCCACGGGATGTGCGCGCTCTGGCCGAGGCAATGTGCCAACTGGCGGCGGACCCGTCTAGCGCGGCGCATATGGGTCGTCGCGGACGTCTTTGGGTGGAGGCGAACTTCTCGCTGGGATCCCTTGGGCGAGAAACAGTGCAGTTGTACCGGGAGCTCTTGTCCGCCGCTGACGTTGTCACTCACTATCGACTCGACCGCCGATCTGTCAGAGGCAGCGCAGGTGACTTGGAGGCGAGGGATAAGCGAATGGAGTAGATGAAATATAGCGACTTTTGATTGCGAGTCGCGCCATTGTTGTAGAAATATTCACCCTATTCGCCCTCATTTTGACAAGGGCTCATACGCCATGGACCAACGCACGCCAGCTTTAATACCGGTTAATTGAAACTGGGCGAACGACGGGCAAGGGCCAGATCGTTCGGCAGGAATTCATTGCCTCCTCTGGAGGTGGTGATCTGCCTAGTCGTTAGGCAGCCCGACGCGCCACACAATTGGAGTCCTGCGTCTAGCCACCTGAGAAGACATCTGTGGGCAGCTTTTATAGTCAATAACCGTCTCAGGGATATTTACCTTCGGCTGTCCGGACGATTTAGCTTCACGTTCCGCTCCAATTTAGGCGTGCGGTTACGGTCTCTACTATTAATGGTGACTTGCTGCGCGGCTTGGCCGAATGGATGCGCCGGAGCGCAGGCCTTTCGCTGGGATTGCCATTCTGTTGGCATCTGTTCAGGGCCACTGCAACGCGCGCTAGCGATGACGGTGCAAACGCGACTCACCGGCGACATTGCCAAGTCCCAGAGCCCGTCAGTCATCGTAGTCGTCATGCCAGCGGCGCCCTTCGCGATGCCGTTCCCACCATTCCCGCTCCCGCCATCTACGCTCGCGCCACTGCTGTTCTCGCCAGGCGCGACGCGCCTGCCAGTCATCGTAATAGCCGGGCGCAACGACAACCGGTGCTGGTGGAACGGCATAGACCGGTGCGGGCTCGTAGTAGACGGGTGGCGGCGGAGGTGCCACGACGGCATAGCCTGGGACGCCAATGCCGATACCCACGTCGACGCGGGCCTGTGCACTGCCTGAAACAGTTACCGCGGTACCTGCCACGGCGAAAGCAGCCAAGACGCTACGCATGATAATTTCCTCCTGACGCCAATGTCGGAGTGCCGCCTGTCCTCCAAAAGAGTCAGCCGACGATGTCGGCTGACTCGTTGCGGGCGCACCTTTGGCGTCAACCCGCAGGTCTACCGGCTCGCGATTACAGCTTCTTGGCGGCCTTTGCCGGCGCGGCGTTTTCTGCCTTGACCGTAGCCTTCTCTGCCTTGGCCGGCGCCGCAGCCTCTTTGGCGCTCACCTTGGTTGCCTTGGTGTGCTTGGTGGCGTGCTTGTGGGTCGCGGTAGTGGCGGGCGCCTTCGCAGCCGGCGCCGAGTGAGAGACTGTGGCGGGAGCCGAGGCAGCCCCTTGAGCAAACGCGGCACCAGTGATGGCGAAAGCGGCAACGGCAGCAAAAAGCTTCTTCATGATCGACAATCCTTCTGAGAGGTCTAGGCGCTGCGATGTGCCGCGCTTAGCCGAAAAAACGGGGCAGCCTCATGCTCAGTTGACTCCTAACTCGTGACAATCCGTAAGCTTTGTTTCTGCATATGCGGTCCGTGCAGCAATGGTAACGGAGCGTATCGAGCAAACCGACGCTTTTGAACTTCTGTGCCGGATCCAATCCTGGGAAACCTCCGATCCGGGCTTCCATTGGCGTTGTTCACTTTCTAATTGCATACTTGCATCTCGTCCTTCCGAAGGCAGATGACAACGTCAGCAACCGTTACTGCCGACGCGGGGCAACATTTCGCATGCCGACGTCCTCGGCGCCAGCAGTCATTCACAAAACGCTCGCCCATGGCTATTTCTGGCCGGACTCGGCCTTGGCCCCCCCCGGGGCTTGGGGGCCGGCGGCGCCAGAGGCGACTTCCGACTCTTCGGAGTCGCTCGCTACCGAGCTGATTGACCGATATGCTGCAAACAACCTCGGACGTCCCGATCATCCATTGGCCAGCGTTCCTCACGCATCTGTGCCGAAGCAGCTAGCGCCCGCCAAACACCACCACCGGCTGCAGCTTCAGCACAGGGCGGGCGCTCAGCACCGCAGCAACAACACTTACCACCAGGACTATCAATCCCCCTAGCAGCGGCGTGAACCACATGATGCGAAACGGGAAGCCAGCCATCACCGCAAAATGCCCGAGAATGCTGCACAGGCCAACGCCCAGGCCCGTACCGATCAAGGCGCACAAGCCCGCCTGGGCGAAGACCATGCGCAGCAACATGCGCGGCGTTGCGCCCATCGCACTGAGCACGGCGTAATGACGCCGGTTCTCCTGGGTGAACATGTAAAGCATGATCCCGGTCACGCCAAAGCCGACGGACATGGCCATGGTTAGCATGGCCACGATATCGCCGACATCTTCCGAGTTCGCCAGAATCCAGTGCACGGTATCGGCCTTGAAATCCGCAGAGGTTCGCGCACGCAGCCCCGTGCTGGATTCGATGCGCGTTGCCAGCGCCCTAGCTGAGACACCGGGGGTGGCGGAAACTAGGACGAACGTCAACTGGCGTCGCTCTGGTGGCAGGATGCGTATGGCGCTGTTCAGCGTCATGTATAGCAGCGGTCGGGGCGGATACCTCGACAGGCCATCGGAGCGCCCAACAACCGCAACCCGGCTATCGTTGACCAGCAATTCATCCCCGGCGGCCAGCTCCCGAGCGGGGACTTGGAGGTGCGGCCCAACGGGCGGCCATTGGTCCGCCTTGCGTATCGGAGTGGAAAGCTTGTCACTCGTACCACCAGCGTCGGCAATCACGGCGTCCGGCAGACGCAGCGCCATCGGGGACACGCCATCGCGTACGGGAGGAATTCCCGGGAGCGACGCTTCGTCGACGCCAATAATCTGGAACGGCTGGAAGCGGCCATTCGGAAAGCGCGCCTGGACCGTTCCCAGCACCAGCGGCACGGCTGAACGCACTCCCGGGACGCTGCGTACGCGATCGAGCGCGGCCCATGACATGTTGGTCGTCAGTTCCACGGATTCCACCGTGGGCTCCATGACCCAGACGTCGGCCATGCCGTTCTCGCTGATCAGCGCGAATCCCTGCGTCATGAAGCCTGTGAAATACGATGCGGCGAAGGTCACGAGGAACGACGTGAAGGTGATTCCCGAGATCAGCCCGGCATACTTGGCGCGATCTCCCAGCAGCATCCTGAGGGCGATGTAGATCATGGCGTCTTGCTTCCTTGCCTAGGCACTTGCCTGGGTTGCGGCATCTCTTGCGAGTTCGCATTCCAGCCTCCGCCGAGCGCCTTGTACAAGGCCACCAGGCCAAGCGACGTCGCGGTGTCGCTTTGCGCCAAGTCGCTTTGCGCCTGGAACAGGCTGCGCTGCGCGCCGAGCACGTCGCGAAAATCGGTCAGGCCACCGACATAGCGGTCGCGCGCGTATGCCGTTGCTCGCTGTTCTGCGGCAACAGCTCTGGCGAGCGAGGCGCGTCGCAATTGTTCGTGCCGGTATGCGGCCATCGCGTTCTCCGTATCCTCGATGCCATTTAGGATGGCGCGCCGATATGCGATCAGCGCCTGTTGCTGCTGCGCCTCGCGCACCTCGATCGTGGCCACGATCTGCCCGCCCCGGAAGATCGGCCAGGTAATCGATGGCCCGACCGACCACAGCGCGCTCGCACCGGTAAAGAAGTTGCCGGCCGCCACGCTTGCCAATCCCACCGTGCCGAGCAGTGAAATCTTGGGATACAAGTCCGCCACAGCGGCCTCGTGCCGTGCATAGGCTGCGGCGACGGCTCGTTCCGCACTGCGGATGTCGGGACGCTGGCGTAACAGGTCCGACGGGAGTCCGACCGGCGGTAGCGCGGACGTGGTCGGAAGCGGACCTGCTGTCCGCAACTCTTCCGCCAACGTGCCCGGTGGCTCGCCGATCAGCACGCCAAGTCGATACAGCGCTCGCTTGTAGGCGCTATCGAATGCGGGCAATTGCGCGGCGGTGTTTTCTAAATGCGCCTCGGCGCGCTCCACGTCCAGGTCCGTTGCCATGCCGCCGGCGTGACGTGCACGAACCAGCGCCAGCGTATCCTGCTGCGCTGCCAGGTTCTCGCGCGCGATCCGGCTTTGCTGCTGAACGCCGCGAAGTTCGATGTAGTTTCTCGACACTTCGGCCAGTAGTGTCAGCAGGACAGCGTCACGATCGTACGTGGCGGCGTCCACGTCAGCCTGTGCCGCTTCGGCGGACCGCCGGGCGCCGCCGAACAGATCGAGTTCCCATCTCGCGTCGAAGCCGGCCTGGAACAAGTTCTCGGGTTGCCCCGGCGCCTCGATTTCGCCGTTCGGCAGTACGCGCAGCGGGTTCGGCGCGTTCTGGCTTTCCTGCTCACGTGCGACGTACGCCCTGGCACCGAGCGATGGCGACAGCGCAGCCCCCGCGATGGCCCGCTTGCCGCGCGCCTCGCGTACGCGCGCCTGCACAAACTGCAGATCGAGGCTGGCATGCCGGGCCCGCTCGATCAGGCGATCGAGTTCGGGATCGCTGAACGTTGCCCACCATGGGGTATCGGCACTTGAGGCTGGCGTGGTGCTGTCGGGTGCCTCGCTCCAGCGCGCCGGCACGTGTGGCGCCGGTGGGTTGTGGTCGGCCGTTGCTGCGCAGCCCGCCACCGCCAGGCAGAGCATTATTGGGACGATGCGGTATTGCCGGACTGTCATGGTGCTTGCACTCCGGATCGACCGGCTGCCGGTGCCGCAAGCGGGGGCGCCTCGATGAATACGTCGACTTGCTGGCCCACATAGGTGCCAGGCAGAGAGGCCGGCTCAAAGCTGTAGAGCACCTGAAGCACGCGCGCGTCAGTGCGCTCGGTGCTGCCACCTCTCAGTGCGGTCTTCGGTACGACGTAAGGCTCGATACGCTCGAAATGCAACGCCGTATGTTGGCCCGTACTGCCGCGAACGAAAACTTCCGCGGCCGCGTTGGGGCGCAGGCGCCATGCGTCGAACTGGTCGATATCGACGCGCACATAGAGCCGCGTGTCGTCGCCGATCACCATCAACGGTGTCGCCAGCGCACCGCTTTGGGCAAACTCGCCGGGACGCAGGTTGACTTGCAGGACCTTGCCAGGCGCCAGCGCACGGACGGTACGGCGCTCGGTTTCGAGCCGGATCTGCTCAATCTGCGCCTTGGCCGTCGCCAAGGCGGCGGTGCTAACTGCCACGGCGGAACGGCGATTGCTCAGGTCTTCGGTGCTGATGGCGCGTTGATCAGGCACGCTCTCGGCCAGCCTGAGCTGAACCCTGGCCTGCTCGGCCCTGGCTTCCGATTCCTTCTCGCGAGCGAGTGCAGGGGGCATTTGCGCCTGCAGGTCGCGATCATCGAGCGCGAAGAGCCGGTCACCGGCTTTCACGTGGTCGCCCCACTTGACGAAGATGGTGGTCACGATGCCGGGCACCGGGGTGCCGATGGCGATATTTCCGCTGCCGGCCTCGATGACGCCGCCACCGGCCACGTACGACGCGAACGTCGGCCTCGGTAGCGGGACTACCGGGCCTGTCTGGGGCGATGGGCGATTCTCGAGGACCACCGCGACAATGGCGGCGATCACGCCAGCCGCCGCAAGCATCGGCAGCAGGAATTTGCGGATCATTGCGATGCTCCCGGTGGCGTCAAGCCAACGATATCGACGATCTGCCCGTCATCCAGATGCGCAATGCGGTCGGCAAATTCGAAGATGCGGTTGTCGTGCGTGACGACGACGAGTGCCCGGCCGGGCCCCTTGGCTTGTTGCTTGAGTAGTGCCATGACTTGATGCCCGGTCGTATGGTCAAGGTTGCTGGTGGGTTCGTCGCACACGATCAACGCCGGCTCGTGGACGAGCGCCCGGGCAATGGCGACGCGTTGCTGCTGGCCGCCGCTGATCTGGGTGGGAAGTGCATGGGTTCGGTTGGCAAGGCCGACTGCATTCAGGGCGTCTTGTGCCCTGGCGATCGCAGCCTTGCGTGCCATGCCCTGGATCAGCAGCGGCACGGCGACGTTTTCAGCGAGCGAGAGCGACGGCAGCAGGTTGAACGACTGGAAGACAAAGCCGATCGATCGGCCGCGAAAGCGCGCGCGTTCGTCGGTGGGGCATTGCTGAAGGTCGCGATCGAGTACGAGGCATTCCCCGGCATCCTGATCCAGCATGCCGGCAATCACCGAGACAAGCGTGGTCTTGCCGCTGCCTGATGGACCCACCAGCATGAGCAGTTCGCCGTGGTGGATGTCGAGATCGATGCCGCGCAGGGCATGCGTGCGCGCATCCCCCGTTCCATAGGCTTTTGTCAAGCCTCGGCAACGGACAGCGACTGGGTTCGGGTGATGTGGCGGGGGATGAATGGACATGCGTAGCTCGGGCGTGAGGCCCACGGCGGGTAACGTGTCGTGCACGCGATCTGCCGTAGTTTCGCCTCGGATGCTACGCGGGCGGTTGTGAAGATTTCGTCAAGAAGGCGTCGACGCACTGGCTGGCGCCAGCCCGACCATCACGCAAGTACCTTGACCAAGCTCGCTTTGGAGTTCGATAGGCCAGCCGTACTGGTCGCAGATCTTCTTCACGATGGCCAGCCCGATACCGAAACCGTGCAGCCGGGTTTCCTCTGGGCCTGCCTGGTAAAGCCGGGTGAAAACGTGCGGCAACGCCTGGCGAGCGATGCCCGTACCGGTGTCCTCGATACGCAGGCTGCCGTCGCCGTATGAAAAGCGGATGTGTCCGTGCGCCGTATGGCGGGCTGCGTTGTTGATGACGTTCGACAGCACGATGGCAAGCGCAGCGCGGTTGGCCGTAACAAGCTGGCCAGGATCGACGTCGAGTACCGCGTTGACATGCTTGGCCGCGAGCTGGTTCACGAATGGGGCGAGCGCAGTATTTATCACTTGTTGAAGGTCGACCGGCTCCTGGGGCTCGGCTGGCGTCTCTCTTGCCAGCATCAGCAGCGCATCGACCACCTCGCGCATATGGTCGGTTGCCTGTTCCATCTGGCGAATCCGTGCACGGGACCTGGCGCCGATCGACGCATCATGTTCGAGCAGTTCGCAACTGGTCTTGATCACGGTGAGCGGCGTGCGCAGTTCATGGCTGACGTTGCCGGTGAACGCCTTCTCGCGCTCTACCATGTCGGCCATCCGCTGGTGGTAGGCGTTAAATGCATCGGCCAGTTCGGCGACCTCCGCTTCGTCATACCTGCCCGGATTGATCGATGCCGTCTTGCCAAACCGAAGTGCCCTGACTTGCTGCGCAAGACCGGCAACCTGCCGGACCAGCACACCTGCCAGTCCGTACGCGAGCCAGATCGTAAGCACTGCGATGATGCCGGTGCCGGTCATGAGGACGTTGATCACGAGCTTGAATCGCCGCTCGTAGGCACTGAAGTCATAGACCCGGTACAGCCTCGCACGATCGAACTGGGAGATCGCGACGTGAATTTCCTGGCCGCCGACGATGATCTCGTGAGTACCGTCCGGCAGATCCCTGGCCGTTGTCGGCAACTCGGCGAGCGCGCGACCCGCCCTGGACACGTAGCCGTTCAACCGCGCGTCGAACTGCGGCAGCAGTGCTGGGTCGCTTTGGTACGACGCCAGCGTGTTGGCGATGTCGTCCTCGATCAGTGCATCGATCAGCCGCTCTTCCTGGGCTTCGGCGAGCGTCTTGACGCCCAGGGCCTGGGCAACGAGCAGCAGGATTGTCAGCACCGAGAAGACCAGCGCGACTTTGAAGCGCAGGCTACGACGCTTTTGCATCGCCCGCCGTCAGTCGGTAGCCGAGACCATGCATGGTCTCGACGAGATTCGCTTCGCCCTCGGTGGCGAGGGCGCGGCGTAGCGTGTAGACGTGCGCACGCAGGGTATCGCTGTCACCCAGTTCCTCGCCCCATACCTGCGTTTCGAGCTCGACGCGGCTGAATACCCGGTTCGGTGCCTGCATCAGGATGCGCAGCAATTGCAGGCACTTCGGCGGAAGCTTGATGGGACGGCCGTTACGCTCCACCGATAGGGTTGCAAGATCCATCCGCACGTCCCCGCAGCAGAGTACCGTCTGCGCAACCTGGCCCTTGTAGCGCTTGATCATTGCGGTCAGCCGCGCGCCGACTTCTTTTAGCGAAAACGGCTTCACCAGATAGTCATCGGCGCCATGTTCAAAACCTGAGAGCTTGTCGTCCAGGGTGTCCCGGGCTGTCAGCATCAACACCGGGGTGTCACGGTGCGCTTCCGCCCGAAGCTTGCGGCAGAGCGTCAGGCCATCCATGCCCGGCAACGCCAGATCGAGCAGGATCGCATCCCACGGCTGGGACAGCGCAAGCTGCAGGCCGGCTGGGCCGTTTGATGCCACGTCAACGACATATCCGGCTGCCTCCAGATAGTCATAGAGGTTCGCCGCAATGCTTGCGTCGTCTTCAATAACAAGTACTCGCACGTTGCTTGCTCCTGAGGCCGCGAGTGTGTGAACGGCCGGATTCAGATGCTATACCGATCGTCCCGCCGTCCTTCGTGCGGGTTCTTCTCCATCGCCGTCGTGATGAATCTCGACCGTCAGATGCGCGATTTCTTCGTGAATGCTGAGCGCGCGCTTGATTGTTTCGGCCGACAGCGTCTCATCGCTAGTCACGAGGCTGATAGCGCACGAAAACTTCTCTTTCCCCACGCGCCAGACGTGAAGGTCGGCCACTTGTGTGGCATGGTCTCCCGCGCTGAACGTGGCCAAGACTTCCCGGATCTCTTCGACGACATGGTGATCCATCTCGCGATCCAGAAGGACGACGCCAGTCTGCCGCAACAAGCCGAATGCCCAGGTGCCGACGAGTACAGCGCCCACCATGCCCATCACCGGGTCGAGCCAGCCCCAGCCGAGTAGCCAGCCACCGGCAAGCGCAAGAATTGCTAACACCGAGGTTGCGGCGTCCGCCAGCACGTGCACGTAGGCCGAGCGCAGGTTCAAATCGTGATGCTTGTGGTCGCGTTCGTGCGCGTGTGCGCCGTGGTGGTGGTGGCCGTGATCGTGTCCATGACCATGATCGTGTGCGCCGCCCAAAATGATTGCGCAGGCGAGATTGACTACTAGTCCGATGACCGTGACGGCCATGGCTTCCTTGTAGTGAATGGCCTGCGGAGTAATCATTCGCTCGATGGAACCAAACACCATGAGCGCGGCAATACCGAGCAGGAAAACAGCGCTCGCGAAGCCGGCGAGCACTTCGATTTTCCAGGTGCCGAAGGCAAAGCGCGTGTCGTTCGCGTAGCGGCGTGCGGCAGCATACGCGAACGCACTAAGCCCGATAGCCAGCGCATGAGAACTCATATGCCAGCCATCGGCCAGCAGAGCCATGGAGTTGTACCAAAGGCCCGCTGCGATTTCCACGAACATCATGGCAGCGGTAATCAGCATAACGAGCCGGGTACCCCGTTCCGCAGCCTGATTGCCGGTATCGAACACGTGGGAGTGGGTCCAATCGGATAGATCTTGAGTTTGCATGGTAGTGAATGGAAAAGGGGCTGCCGGCTTTGGCGGCGTCAATGCTTACTTGAAGTAGCTGCGAACAACTTCAATGAGGACCTCGCGCGGATCGCCTTCACCATTGCTCCTGCTAGGCTCGGCATCGACAAGGTGGCAACGGATGTGCTCTTCCAGCACGACACTCAGGAGTCCGTTCATGGCGCCGCGGCAGCTAGTGATTTGCTGCAGGACGTCCAGGCACCCCTTCTCTTCCTTGAGGGCGCGCTCGATGGCGTCTATCTGCCCGCGAATACGGCGGACGCGGTTGATTAGCTTCTGCTTGTCTTGGATGGTGTGACTCATGACGTGTGGGGCACAAATAGTATAGGGGGGTATGTTATCCTATTCGCGAGGCAACGAAGTCTCCTCGATGGGCAGAAGGGGAAAGGGACGGTCGGGCGATAAGGTTGCCCAAGGATGGATATGCTGCAGCTCGCCCCGATACAAGCAAGGTAATTTTTTGCGGCGGCCGCTGATCGACATTAGGAACAGATGCTGGGAGCCACAAGAGGAAACAGGACGGCTCTTTCGCCAGCGAAGCGGCCCTTCGACGTCGTAACTTCCGAAGTCCGCTTCTGGGCCGGATCCCGACGCCGGATCTTCACTGACCGTTGTCAGGCTTTTGACCCGGCAACACGCTGCTCAAAAGTCTGCGGCTTTAGGCCAGCACCACCGCCCCACAGGGGTATCCGTCAATGCTGTGCCGCTCAATGAGTGCAGGAACGTTGGCTTGGCTCTTTGCAAGTTTCGGCCGCCCCGAACGTGCAAATTTCGATTGGCGTTGACAACCGCACTACCACCCTTTCTCCCAAGGCATTCGCCCTGTTCAAGGATGACCTAATCAGTCACGTGCGAGAGAGAACTTTATTGAAAGGTGGCAGTGCGCTAGTTGCAGCAACACTTCTTGATCGTTGGCTGCAAAGAACCAAGGCTGCTTGCGCCGACGAAGCAATGTCTGACTCAGAGCTACGCGAGATCTTGGTGCTCTCGGATGAAGAGTTCCGCGACGAGCTAGTTCGGACACTCGCAAGATGGACGAAGGAGTCTCCTGCCAAGTATGACGACCAAGTCCTCTACTTTCTGGAGAAAGTATGGCCGCTGCAGAAGATCGTGAAAAATGCTCGTATGACTGCCCGACTCGTGGATCTTGCTTTCGCGGTTTCGGACAGGTTCAGTGAGGCAGTCAAACTCATCGTTCCAAAAGTGGTAATCGCACCGCGGGAACTATCGATGCGATATTACAAAGTCGATGAACGGGTCGTTCAGAGCCACGGCCCGGCATTAGTCGACCTCCTTTGGCAAACACTACCGACAGCGGCATCGATGTGGCCTGACGATGTCGACAACCTACTGACAGAACTCCAGAGACTACCGACATTGAATGGATCGGCTAAGCTCTCGACGCTACTTCGTCGGTCAAAGTATCGCAGGTGAACTAATCGAGCGACGACACTGTACAGCGTCGCGCCCACAGGCCTTTTTCTTCGTGCGGGTAGGATTAAAACGGCACGGTGTCTTCGGTTGTTCCGCTTGACGGAGTTAGATGTTGAAGCAAGAGCCGCAGTTTGCCGAGTAGCTCATCGAACGTCACGACCTCAACGTCTTTACAGGCGTTCCGAAAGAGTTCGAAGCTGCGCCTTTGCGTCTCGTCGCTTGGCATCGTCCCTGCGAGCACTATGCATTTGATGGCATCCGGCTGCGAATCTCTCAGGGCGGCTTCTGCCCGATGCAACAGCCAGTTGCTTTGAATAGCACTTCGCTGGTAGAGCACCTGGGTTATTGCGCCGCTTAGTTCCGCATGTGGACCGAATACCTCGCGATTGCGATACGGGGTAGCCTGCACAAGTGACGACGATGGTTTCTTGATTTCGACGATCGCCAAGGCTTGCCCCTGCTCCGCGAAAAGGAAGTCACCTATTTGGGCCCCGGTACCGTCCAACCGAGATGCTTGCGCGTGAAATTGCGTGTGCAACAGCCGAACGGGCCGCGAAAACACGAGCGACAGAACAAAAAGGTTGTTCTCGAAGAACTGTTGCCATCGTGGTTCTGGCAGGGACTGCTCCAGCATGGTTGCGTACCGGTCGATCATCCTTGCAAGGGTGACCCGCTCGATTTCGGCATGCAACTGCAGGACCTCTGCCGGCGCTTCCGTCGCAATGGTTGCAAGTTCCTGCCGAACAGCTCGTACCGCGGCTTGCCTCTGCGCGCGTTCACTGACATCGGCGCGCCTCCCTCGAGTACGCACGTACTCGACAAGCGGTGCAGCCGCGGCCGCAGGAGCCATGTGAGGGAATCGGTCGGGATCGAGCGTTGCGAGCAGATTATTTCTGACATCCCAGCGCCTAGCAACATGCACGTGCTCGCGGGCTAGCCGCTTGAAACGCTGGAAGCTGCGCCGGAAACGATGGAGATCACTCACCGTGATCCACGCGATGCTTTCCGTAACCGTCGACGTTCCGGACCTGGTGACGCCGATGGCGGTAATCGCTGGAATTCCAGATAGGCTGCGCCACACCTCGTCAAGCTCCGGAACGAGGCCAAGGCCATAGGTACTTTCGGAGAAGCATTTCCATGGAAGCGACAGATCGATTTCCGTAACTGCCGCGTCGGCCGTTTCAGGCAATGGCTCGTCTACTTTGCGGTGAAAGATTACGGAAGTGAGCCGACCATGTTTCGGGCTCAAGTATCGCTGGGCGTGGGGATTGGTAAAGACTGGATAGGTAAGAATCCGGTCTGGATAGACCCGTGCGAGACAGTGCCACTGTTCCCTCGGTTGGGCCACCCATACGTTCGGATCATTCGCTCCTCGCTGATAGGTCTGCAGATACAGATCCCGATACTGCACGCCTTGATCGACCCCCTGCGACAACTCAAAAGACGGGTTCAAGACCTCACTGTTGTCGAACGTTGCGGTAGCTTCCAGCCCAACCTGCATATCCCCTCACTCAAAAATACCTCCCTACACGGCGACTACCGCCCCTGGGTCAGATCCTTGGCGGCATGGTTGCATCATCTAAGCGACGATGAATTAGCGATACCAGCGTCAGCAGGTCCTCAGCGTCTCGTTGCGTCATGTTCCAGAGGATCTTGGGTGTATGGGCGGTTGGGTTACGGAACATCCCAAACACGCCCTTTACTAGGGTCGCGAAGCCACGCTGCTCGCTCCATTGGCTTTCGTCAGCCAACTCATTAATGGCTAGCATCGGAGGATTCCCCGTGAGCCCACGGTCGACAAGTAACGCACCGTCGTCCACCAGTCCCGTTTTATCGCGAATCTTGGCCGCGATACTCTTCGTTGCCTCCAACACGGCGTGAAAATAGTTGTCCGCGACGAGCTCTGCTCGACAATAGGACAGGACATCCTCGTGAAGGCCGCGCGCAGCAAGATCTGTTCTAAGCGTGTCCGCCCTGCGTTTCGCTTCGACTAGTGTAGAGACACCGTCGCTCTCGGCGAGCGCACCCGAGGGCTCCACCTGGAGAGCGGCAAATGCCAAGGCGCGATTTAGATTCGCCCGCAAAGGTTCAAACCGGTGAGCTTCATGTGCGAAGCGCTCAGGTTTCATAGCGAACCGTATGAAAGCAAGTACGTTGCGCCGATGGCCTAGCTGGTTTTGACAATGCGCGAACGCATTGAACAAGCGCTTCCACTTTGTCATCAACGGATCGCTGTCCGTGATGTGGGCCTTGGCCAATAGATACGCAATCTCGGAGCCCGTGAGACCCTCTCCAGTGTCGCCCAAGGCGCGCGCGATCGCTTCCAGTTGGCTAGCGGTGAATGTGATGTTGTCAGTCATGCCGCCGATTCACTCCCCTTTTCCAAGCACGACTGCTCGCGCTTACCAACAAAAAAGCCTCCCGAAGGAGGCTTGTCCGCTAGAGCGCTGCACTACTTAGTAACCGAATAAAGATCGGATAGTGCGACGCGAAGCTTGCCGCTGTATGCACTGCGAGCGGGCGCGCGCGCCTTCACGCTACCCGATTCTTCAGCCCGTGATAGCAATACTTGAACACCACGCTTTTGCATGGTCACGACTTCCGTCCGCAGCCGTTTGCTCGGCTTGCGCGCGGTCGTCAGACCGATCATCGTCGACTTACCTGCGTTCAAAGCCATAGAAACCTCCCGTGTCTGCATTCGGGCGCGTAACACATTCGAACCGGGGACCATAAGCCCCAGCCGCGAAACGCCCTCCAAGTCTATTGTAAAGCAGATCGAGTTGGCTCGACTGCGTCATATAGAAATACTGGGGGATGTCCGGGAAAAACTGACCATGGATCGATAGTGCTCTAGCGAGCACTTCACAGAATTGCCAGATCAGCCGCGGGTGGGGCAGCGGCCAGGCTTCCGGATCGAACATCGTATCCGCGTCGGCATCTGCACGCATGAACTTCACCAAACGAGCTGTCGGAGCAGGCTGAAATCCGTTCGCCCACTCGTCTGCCGTCTCCTCGACCCACTCTGGGTCACCCAGTGCATAGACGAGTACATCGGCAAAGAACACGACGAAACGTAGGCCTGCGAACTGGATTCCAATCACCTCAATGCCCTCGCCCAGCGACAGCGGCTCGGTAATGTTGATCACATCGGGCTGAAGACCTGCCGGTGGCTGGCCCGCAAACAGATCCTCAAGGACCTCCGGGGTAATGTAGTGATACATAATTAATCGGCGGTAGGCATGTGCCCATTGTATCTCCCGGCTTTGAATGTCAAGCCACCAATTCGTCGACTAGGAAAACGCTCCAGGTCGGCGCCGAAACCGCCCCGACAATTGCCGCTTGTCTAACTAGCAGGAGCAATCAATGCCCCTTTCCCGCACCGCCCAAATGTTCGTCAACCTGGCACGCGAACGAGACCGCGCGGATTTGCAGCATCGGTACGTCGAATGCGCCGGCCACGGCCGGCAGACCGAACGTCATCCCCACACTGGCGCAGCACGGGCCGCCAAGATGGAAACGCGCATTCTTGATAATCTTTCTTATTTCGAACCATAAAACAGCGGGGAGATAAACTTTCGGTTTATGGATTGGGCGACATCGCGAGGCACTTGAAAAGCCATTCGTGCGACGTGCTACGATATTTGAGCGAGCCAATACCGCCGGGCGTGCCCGCCCAGGCCGGCCGTCGCCTTATCGCGTGAGCAGTTGGCGAATTGCGATTACCAGCAGCGTAGCCGCCGTAATCAAAAGCGTCATCTCTACCATGCGGTCCGATCTCAATTTGGTAGCGTTTATAAACCGGATCCCGGGTAGAGCTCTCACCCTCTACCCGGACAGTCCGGACCCTCTCGATCGTTTAGTCAAGAATCACACACACCCAAGCGCTTGTGATGCGATAACGATACCGCATCGTAAATGCCTTATTGAGCACAAACGGCATATGAGTGCTTACCTCCCCCTGTAAGCATCTGAATTTAAACGGAAATTTCGAGTGGTTTTGAAACAACACGTGGCATTGCCTGGCTTGTTCGACGAAAGCCTCTCGAGAAGCCGCGAGCTTCTTGGGTCAGGCTGACCTTTGCGACTAGAAAACTGGAAAACCCGACCTCTCCTGCGCTGCCCCTACTACGCGATAGGCTATCCAAACACGGCCGCTGAACGCCGGAGGTATGCGAGAAAATCGAGACACGGCACAGTGACGCCTGCCATTGCGCAGACTGCCGGGATCTTGCGCTTCGCCGGAACATCCGGAGGATTGAGCTGTACGGCCTCATCGCTGACCAGCTCATGGCCATGAATGCGCGCTGTCGCAATAATGAGCAGGTCGTTTTCGCCGACGCCTTTGGGATGGTAGGCGTCCCCGACGACGCCCAACAGCGACTTGATTCGCATGGCGTCTTGCGCGATGGCATTCGTGACGTCCAGTCGCTCAAGGTTGGCTGCCAGTAACCACTCGCCGCATTCCGGCGTACCGGCGCACACCTCCGCGTAAGCCACTGTCGGCATCATGAGGCGCCTCGCTTGAACTTCGCGGCCAATCCAGTCCCAGAGTCCCGGAAATTGGGCAAATGGGTAGTTGTCCCACGCGTAGATCATGGACGACGCATCAAACACCTGCATAGAAGCGTTCCAGTTGATGCAGGTCTTGAACCTTTAGGCCATCGAGGTAGTTACTCGCCTTCGCCAATGTTATCTGCTTGCTATGGAACGCGTCGAGCACGGTCCGCACGAAGCGATCACCAAAAATATGTGTGGGCTCTCGGTGGCGGTACATGCGCGTACCGCTGTCCGCGACGGGCAGCGGCTGAGCATTGCGCCATTGGCGATAGGCCGTGTACTGCTGCGCAGGCAAGCGGCCCACGTCAAGCAACCGGCGCAGGATCACCTCGGCACTGACGCCCCACTGTCGTCGTTGTGGCCGGAGCCATTCGTCGAAAGCTGCAGGCTCGTCCGGTCGCTCGGCGTCGCGAATCCCGTTCAAGAAAGCGTCCGGCACCAGGAGATTTCCGGCAAACGCGTTGGCCTCGCGTTCGTGCCCCTGATGCGAATGCATGTCCGTTTCGTCATCAATGGAGCTGGCACGATGCAGCAAAAGGTGTCCCAACTCGTGCATCAAGGTAAAGCACTGTTGCGCTTCCCAAGGCTGCTTCTTGATCACGATGACCGGACACATGGGGTCGTAGAGACTGAATCCCAGAATCGGGCTCTCGCGGGCGATTTGCCATTTCCCGTTGTAGCCGTTGCTACGGAACACAAGAATGCCGCGCGCCTCCACCGCTGTCCGGTAGCTGTCGAAGTCATTGGCATCCGTGAGCTCGAGCCATTGACGTGCGATGCGCGCAGCGCTCGCCTCGTCGCCCGCTGGCAAAGCAGGCGGAGCAAATGCGGGCATCGCGTCGCCCTCAAGCTCCTCGCGCAACGCCAGATAAATAGCCCGTTGCCGCTCGACCCGCTCAATGAGCACCTTCAGCCTTGCACTCAGCTCAGGCTTCTGATTGGCCAGCGTGCGAAACGCCGGCGTGTGGACCGTTGCGCCATCTATGGGCCCAGGCTCGAGAAAGAACAAGGTACCGCGCCCGAAGTAAGAAGCCACCTTGCTGAGTTGGCTAAAGGTCAAGCCGCTTTCGCCCGCCATGACTCTTGCCATGGTTGCCGGTGCAATGCCGGTCGCCAAGGCGAGTGCATCCACTGTTGTGCCGTGATCGGCACAACACCATGCAATGCGTGCGGGATTGATCGACTGTATGCGCTCCATCACTTCGATTATATGGGCGACGGCCCGTCCAGTCCCGGAGATCGGCTCGGTGCATTGGTACGGCCACCACAGCACACGCCGCACAATTCGGCTGCCGACCGATCACCCTTTCCCTCGCAACGCTTGCCGGTAGGCTTCAGCGCCGGCGCGCGCGGTCTTCAATTCCTCCTCCAAGAACGCCACCCTTCCCGCCAGCGCATCGCGCTCGGCCCGGTACGCCTGCCGCACGTTGTCGGTTTCCAAGGCCCGGCGCCGTTCGGCCGCGGCCTGGCGCTCGCCCATGCGTGCGAGTTCCTCGGTCGCCGCCCGCAGCGCCGCCACCAGGCCCGCTTCCTTGTCGGCCAAGGCCGCCCGCGCGGCGGCGAGCGTCGCCTGCAGCGAAGCCGCCTCGGCCTGCGCCGCCCGGCCGGCTGCTTCGGCTGCCACCGCGCGCTCGCGCAGTTGCCGGTTCTCTTCTTCCAGCGTGGCCACCCGCTGGGTCAGCAGTGCCGCCAGCCCGTTGCCCTCCCCGCCCGACGCGACTTTCGATTGCGATATCGCCGGGCCGGGGACGGCCACGCGCGCGGCGGCCGCGCCGGTCTCGTCCAGGGCAACGCGGATCTCCTTGTGCAGGAAAGCGCGCAGGCCGTCGTCCAGCAACGCGTGCCGCTCGGCCTCGAGTGCGTCCGTCGGCTGGGCCTTGCGCTCGGCGATCACGGCGGCCACGGTCTGGCCGCTCGGTGCGCGGCAGACGCCGGCGGCGGCCAGCAGCCGCCGGTAGACGGAGGCGCCAAAGGTGCGACCGGTGATGCGGTCGATTGCGTCGAAGGCGCGGCGCAGGAAGGCGCGGTTGTCGGCATGGGCGACGTCGAGCTGCTGCAGCGCGCGCGTGATGGCGAGCAGTTCGGCGTCGGCAAAGGCGGTGGGGGTGCGAGGCATGGGCGAACTATCAAACGAGTGGGGATAGTCTACCCTTTATCAGTATGATTAGCAGCATCCATAATCAGTACGATTTGTCATTATCCCACTAATGACAAATGGATGGACAAAACCGCTATACTGCACCTGGGTTGCGGCGAAGCCGCCTCCCGACTGGGCTGGCGGGCACCGCGCGCCGCTTCTGGAACCCGATTTCGGCCCGTCCCTCGCGCTCTGTCCCATGACCGACCTGCTGCCCGCCCTGCCCGACGCTCGCGACGCCCTGCCGAACGCGCTGGCCAGCCCGGTGCTGCCGGCCGGCCAGACCGACGCGCAACTCGTGCGCACCTGGCTCGATACCAAGTACGCCGCGGGCCTCGGCATCCGCGCCAGCACCCGCGCCCAGTACGCGCTGGAGGCGCACCGCCTGCTGTTGTACGCGCATGCGCTGGGCCGCCCGCTGGCCAGCTGGCAGGTAGCCGATGCCAACGGCTACCTCGCCTTTCTCGCCGATCCGCCCACGCACGCGGTCGGCGACGGTCGCGCGCGGCAGGACAGCCCGGCCTGGCGTCCGTTGCGCGGTCCGCCTCGCTGCGGCACCCCGATATCAACACCACCCGGCGCTACACCCATGAAGCGCTGGAGGATGTCGCACGGGCGGTGGCCGGCAGGCTGCCACAGGGCAACGGGCAGGCTTGAACGTATAGGGGGTTCACGTCCGCAACTCGGATTCAGGCTAAACCAATTTGGCTATCGGTCCTTGATGCCGCGAATTGGTCGCGACGTCTCTTCACAAGGACCATTATGGCCATCGAAACCTCCTGTTTTTCCTTCCCCCTGCTCTCCAACTCTGCCTGGGCGTGCTGTTCTTGAACTGGCTTCTGCCGTTTGTCACCGTCCGAAGTGCCTGCGGCGCGAGTGGTCGCGGACTGTCCCGGCCTGCGCGGTGAGCCTCGGTATCGCTGCCGTGACCCTGCTCTTGCCGGATGCGGACGGCGTGACCGCCCTCCTTCGGCTGAGTCTGGCGAGCGGCATTGCCACCGCTGCGACCATCGCTGGCACGCGAGACGCCTAGTTGCGCATCAACCGGCCCCCATGCGGGGGCCCTCACTCATGCCACGGGTCGGCGGGCGGCGCAATGCCGATGCTGTAGGCGTCCAAGAAGCTGGGCAGCATATAGAACCGGTCCAGCGGCACGGGCCCCCCACGCGCGACCATCGGTGCACGGTCGAAGATGGCGACGCTCGGCTCGTTCGCGAAGCGCGACGTGAAGAGGCCGTCGACGTGCGGGAACGCATCGTGAATCGCCCGGCTCCACAGGTTCGGCCCCCGATAGTCGGCCGTCGACAAGACGCGATTGTCCATGCCGAGATGGAAATGCGGCTGGGTCAGGTCGGCCAACCGAAGGGGGCGGCCCAGCGTCGTGCCCAGCTCGCTGATGCTTCGTTGCGTCAGCTCTTCCTCGTCCAACAGCAAGGGCAGCGAGTGACCCTGAAACCGGTCGCGCAAGACGGCCTCCGCCATGCATCCCGCGAAGCTAGGCGACGCATAGAGGACGCCGAACTCGTCGTTTGGCGCATCGAATCGGTACGGACTCCCGCCAGTGGACCGCCGGTTGTAGTGAATCGGCCCGAAGATGGACCGGTGGATGCGCCACATCGGCGTGACCGCCAGGTCCAGTTGGCGCACCGGCATGGCACGGGCCGCCAGGTCCTCGGGCGGCAACGGGCAGCCCAGCGCCTCCGCAGTCAGCGGCATCAGGCCGGCCCTTGCTCGCCGGCGTACCGGTTCCTCACCGCGTCGACCACGGGCCCGACGGGCTTGGACGCATCGAGGATCCAGTCCATCGGTCGCACGTCACCTATGGCCTGGAGCGGCCGCTGCATGAAGTTGTGCAGGACCCAGCAGCTGGCCCCGGCCTCAATGAAAGGCGCTAGGACGGCAGCCAGCCGTTCCGCTTCGGCGTCGAACTGCCATTGCGGATAGCGCAGACCGCGTTGCTTGCCGGGGGGAACCAGGGCGTACAACTCCCCTTTCAGCCGCGCCTCGTTGATGGCACGGTCCGACCGCCCAGCATACGTGGCAGCGTCGCGCAACGACAGGTTTTCCGGCCGCTGGACTTCTGCGAGGGCGTAATGTCGTCCGCGATCGCGGGCGGCCTGCAAAGGTTCCTCGTTGCTCGGCTCAATGGCTGCGTTGTCGTCGTTGAGCGCCTCGGCAGCTCCCATGATCAACCGATCGAGCACGGCCGCCGTCAGTTGTTGACTGGCCGCCTCGTCGCCCGCCAGTTGCATGACACGATCGAGGAGCTTGTCCGCGAAGTCTCGCCGCACAGCTTCTGGAAGCGCGACGGCAGAGCGCGCCACGCTATGGGACAGTGCTGATTTGTATTTGGCCATGTCTCTCACCGAAGGACCTCATCACCAACCGATAATAGTTCATGAACTTCATGAACGCAACCTTGCAAGCAAAGTGTGATTCAGGCGCACGTAAGTTCAGTATATAAATGCTCGATCTCAATGGCGTGCCCCACCCTTCCGCTGTAGGCCTAACTTTTCTTATCACGGTTGCATCAAAACCTCATGCGGTCGGAGGCCTGCAGGCGAGCCACCAGCTCGCGTTAAATCGCCGTGCGATGAATCCGCATGTTGCTTGGACCGCAAAAAACGTCTGTAGGAGTTGGACCGAGGTCTCTTCGTCACGCCCAGCGAAGCGCTTTCGGCGCACTACGCCGATCTGGCTGCGAATACGCTTTCGGGAGTCCTGAAGATGGCGGTCGGCCAGTTCCAGGTGCGACCTTTCTTCCGCCATGGTGAGCATTGCGTTACCCTTGGACTGGCGCCACAGACGGCGCCAGATCCAACTTTACGCCGCTCCATTGTTGAGCGGCGTTTTCTTTTGGCCGCCACCGGTAGTTGAGCAAAAAAACACCCGCCCCTGGGGAGTGGCGGGTGCGAAAGGCGCCGAAACCCCGCGGACAGGCGGGCCGGCGTCCGGCAAATCTAACCCGTCATTCGGCTGAGAAATGTGAGTAAAACCACAGTGCCTTACACTTCCGGGCGGGCTCCGGGCAAAAAAAAGCCACAGCCGGGGTGGCCGTGGCGCATGAATGCAAAGGGCCGATTGCTCGGCCCCTGAAGGTTGCCATAACGCGCTGTGTAGCGCATCGCCCAAACGGGTGGCGTGGGCCTGATGCACAGCACTTGCCCTAATCCCGGGAGCCCGCAACCTTGGATATTCTCAACGCGACGCCTATTGAACCCCAGCGTCGTCGTAGAGCTTGTGCCCGCCGCCACCCTAGCGGCGGGTTTTTCTCGCGCCCCCCGTTCTCCGCCGTCGCGGCCTACGCAGTGATGGCATCCACCAGGGCGCGAAGCCGTTCCTTGTCGCCTGCGCGCTGATAGGCGCTCGTCAGGCTGTCCCAGAAGAAGTAGACGCCGAAGGCGCGCATCGCAATGTCGCGGCGACCTTCATAGTCCAGCGTCGGCACGGCCATCATGCCAAAGAACCGGATTTCCTTTTCCGCGGCGGCCGTCAGTTCGGCGTAGCTCCACTGTCTCTCGCTAGTCATACCCCGCCTCCCTGCTGCCCTCTTTGGGACAGCGCCCGCTCATTTTGCACCCTGCTTTGGGGGGATACTGCCACCGCTCGCCCTGCCGATAACTTTGCAGTGCGAACATTGACCCGTTCTGCAACACCCCGTGTGCCCGCTTCTGTCAAGGAGCGGGCATTTTTTTCGTCAGTGTGTGCCGCCCCTGAACGTCGATCCCGCGAGCCGGTGCGGCGGGGCGTCAGCGGGGGCAATGTTGGCCATCCGTCAATCATACCCTCGTGCCTCGCGTGTTCGCTGCCATCGGCCAGTAGTCGGGTCACCAGGTTGAACCGGACGGCGGGGCACAAACTAAAGTCCCGTATGCAGGAAAACGTCACGGCGGTGCGTCCCTCCGCGACTTCGAAAAGGAAGGGATACCTCAGGCAGTAAGGGTCTTCCCAGAGGGGGGCAGCCCTGCCATGACGCGCCGGGCCTGACAATACGCCGGCGTGGGGTCCTGCGCCTGGACCGCCTGCATTTGGCGCGGCAAAATCGGCCGGTTCGGAACGCGGGGGGCTCAAAACGCGGCTGGGAGCCACTTAGGGCGCCTCTAGGAACGATGTGCCATTCATCGTGAGTCCTCCGTCAGGCTGTTGCCCAGCACCCGTTGCACGGTGCCCGCCTCCTCGCTGTCGTCGTCGGCCAGCACCAGCGCGACGGGGGTGGCTGCCTCGCCCCAGCCCGGGACCACATCGACGCCGCGGATGGGGCCGGTATGGTCTCCCATCAGGGCATGGGCCGGCAGCTTGCCATGGCCCTGGTTCGCGACCGACTGCAAGGCAAAGATCAGCTCATCGACCGTCAGGCCGACCGGCTCCAGAATTTTCGTGGTCATCTTGTTCGCCTTCTCCGAGAAACTGCATGTGGTGACCGTTCATCTCCACGTCATCGACGGCGAGCACCGCCTGAAAGGTATGCAGACGGTGCCCAGTGCCGTCGTCAGTCGTGACGTAGGTAAAGATTACACGACTGCCGCGGTCTGCCAAGGTATGGCGCAGCCGCCGCAGGCCGGGCGCGTGGACCGCAGTGCCGGCTGCATAAATCGCACTGCGACGGCGACGGCCTCGCTCGGGTCCTGGTGGCGCACGGATACGATGATGGCCGCCTGCAGAGTGGCAAAGACCTGGCGAGCAGCGGCGGAGGCCTCACGCATTTGACGTAATGACAAGATATCTGGCTCGCGCGGTGTAGGGGCCAAATCAGAATGTCCGCACCCCCCTTAGGCCAAATAGAAATCTATGGTCAGCCCGATCTTTGCAAGGTTGGCATCGATGATCTGTGGCTTGCCTAAATCTATCCGGAGTCTGCTTGGGGATTGCTCCCCGCTCCACGATGGAAGTCGCGCCTGGTAGTCCTAAAAATGTCCGCAGCTTGTGGCAGCTATACAATTTGTCAGGGTGTCCACCAGGCCACTGGGCCGTTAGGTCATCAAAGTCAACGTCGCAAAACCAGAACTAACAAATAATCCCTTGCGCGGTCAGCCACCTTCAAGTGGCCACGGTCACCGGGATTTGGTAATCACTGCGGTGGTACAGCAACGCCCACGCTATCCTTGCAAGCTTATTGGCCAAGGCACACGCGACGACGTTTGGATGGCGCCGTACGAGCATCTTACGAAGCCAATCCCCAAGCCCATCCATTCGTCGGTGAAGACGTACAGAGCGGGCGCATTGAATCAGCAGGCAACGCATGCTCTTGTCGCCTCGCTTACTGATACCCAGCAGAACTGGACGGCCGCCAGTACTGTACTGCCGTGGCACTAGCCCGATCGACGCGGCAAAGTCACGACCGGAGCGAAAATGCTTGGCATCCCCGAGTTCAGCAGCCAGCAAGCTGGCGGTAATGGTTCCAATGCCCGGGATGGCAAGCAGACGCTGAGCGTTATCGTCTTCCTTAAGCTGCTGCGAGAGTTCAGCCTCCACCTGCTTGGCCTGGTCGTCAAGGTACTTGAAATGGGCGTGTAAGCGCTCCAGCACCTGCACCAGCCTGGGAGGCAGCATGTGATCGCTAACGTGGTCGGCAGCAACTCAATAACACGCATACCGATGCGTAGGCTGATGCCAAACTCGAGCAGAATTCCGTGAATACGATTGACAGTCGCCGTGCGTTCTCGAACCAGGCCTTCCCTGACGCGATGCAGCGCAGCGAGCGTTTGCTGGGTTTCGGTCTTTGGGGTAACGAAACGCATGGCGGGCCGAGCCGCTGCCTCGCAAATGGCCTCCGCGTCCACGAAATCGTTCTTGTTGCCCTTCACAAACGGCTTGACGTACTGTGGCGCGATCAATTTGGCTTCGTGCCCAAATGCCTGCAGTTCTCTCGCAAGGCAGTGAGAGCCTGCGCAGGCCTCCATCACCAGCGTGCAGCGCGGAAAATTGCTCATCAACAAGAGCAACTGCTTGCGCGTTACCTTCTTGCGCCAGAGTTCATGCCCGCTGCGATCCTGTGCATGCAGGTGAAAGATATGCTTGCCGAGATCAATGCCGATCAACGTGACTTCACTCATGGCAGCCTCCTCCGGAAAGTGACGCCTCCAGCCTAGGCGATGCATCGGGGGACCGGGCTGACCATTTCATTATGTCGTACCCCCTTGCCAGGACTGGCATGCTGGTGGCTTTCCGTCTATCCGAGACCGGAGGCCGCGATGCGCGAGCCCGAGACCATCACGATGACGATGCGAGAACTCGATCGACTCAAGGTGATTCAGGTCGTGGTCGACCACGGCCTGACGGTCTGGCGCGCGGCCGAGGAACTCGGTTTGTCGCGGCGTCAGGTGGAACGTCTGGTGCTGCGCTATCACGCATATGCAATGCAGATCGCCGCTCCTGCGCCTGCGGTTTATATCCGAATATCCGTCAAAGGCTGACAGTGGTATCGAAATGCGGTATTCGAGCTTAGTCATGCGACCGAGATTGGTTACGCTGAGAGACTCTTTCGTGCCAGACCTCTCCAGACATGTCGCAACGTACCGGTCAATTGAGCCTGGGGGCCTTCCTGTACCCCTCGGGCCATCACATCGCCGCGTGGCGGTATCCCCAGGCGCAGGCCGATGGTGGCACGGATCTTCGCTTCTATGCAGACCTTGCCCGTGCAGCGGAAGCCGCCAAGTTCGATCTCGTCTTCCTGGCCGACGGCGTCGGCACGCGCGGGGACAACGTCGAATTCCTGAGCCGGGTGGCCCACAACTATCAGGCGCAGTTCGAACCCATCACGTTGCTGTCGGCGCTGTCGGTCGTGACCGACAGCATCGGCCTGGTGGCGACAGCGTCGACGTCGTTCAACGAGCCGTATCACGTCGCCCGAAAGTTCGCGTCGCTCGACCACTTGTCCGGCGGCCGCGCCGGCTGGAACGTGGTCACCACGGGCAACGATCACGAAGCCCGCAACTTCAACCGTGACGACAACCTGCTGCACGCCGATCGCTACGCGCGCGCCACGGAATTCGTAAACGTCGTGGCAGGGCTATGGGATAGCTGGGAAGACGACGCCTTCGTGCGCGACAAGGCCGCCGGCATCTACTTCGAACGCGACAAGCGCCACGTCTTGCACCACAAGGGCGAGCATTTCCAGGTGCGGGGGCCGCTCAATGTTTCGCGGCCGCCACAGGGACACCCTGTCGTCGTCCAGGCCGGATCGTCGGAAGCCGGCAAGGAACTGGCCGCGCGCTGCGGTGAGGTCGTGTTCACCGCCCAGCAGACGCTGGACGAGGCCGTGGCGTTCTATGCCGACCTCAAGTCGCGGTTGGCCCGTCACGGCCGGACGCCCGACGATCTGAAGATCATGCCGGGCGTGTTCCCGGTGGTCGCGGATTCGGAAGCCGAAGCACAGGAGAAATTTGAACAACTGCAGGCGCTGATCGATCCCGTGGTGGGATTGACGCTGGTGTCGAACCTGACCGGCGGCTTTGACCTGTCCTCATATCCGCTCGACGGCCCGATTCCGGATCTGCCCGAAACCAACGGCACCAAAAGCCGCCAGCGGCTGGTGGTGGACCTCGCGCGCCGCGAAAACCTCACCATCCGCCAGCTATACCAGCGGGTGGCCGGTGCGCGCGGTCACTGGCAACTGGTGGGCACCGCCGCGCAAATCGCCGACCAGCTCGAGGAGCGGTTCCGACGATATGGCGCGGACGGATACAACATCATGGCGCCGTTTCTGCCGGGCGGCCTGCATGACTTCATCCGCCTGGTGCTGCCTGAACTGCGCCGGCGGGGCCTGTTCCGCACCGAGTACACGGGCACCACGCTGCGCGATCACCTTGGGCTGAAGCGGCCGCCACATCCGGCGACCCTAGCTCCGAAGGTGCCGCGAACGGCCTCGATCTGACGCCATTCTCACCGGAGACGCACAATGCCTGTAGAACTGTATGGGACGCTCTACCCGCGTCTGTTTTCAGAAGTCATCCCGGCGGAAGGGCCAGCCTTCGATATCGCTCACATCGAGCAGCGCGCCCGCGAGCATGAAGCGGCGGATTTCGACGGGGTACTGCTGCCGCACAACTCCGGTTGGGCCGACAACTTCCTGACGACCGCCCGGGCGGCAGGCGTCACCAAGCGGTTGAAGTTCCTGCTGGCACATCGGCCCGGCTTCCTCTCGCCCACCCTGGCGGCTCGCAAACTCGCCACACTGGATCATTACACGGGCGGGCGCCTGCTGATCCATATGATCACAGGCGGGCGTAACGCCGAACAGCGCCGCGATGGTGACTATCTCGAGCATGACGACCGCTATGCCCGCACGGACGAATACCTCGAAATCCTTCACAACGTCTGGACCCGCCGTGAACCGTTCAGCCACGAAGGCACGCATTACCGCTTTGAGAATGCCTTCTCGGAACTCAAGCCCTTGCAGGCAGCCATCCCCATCTCGTTCGGTGGCGCATCGGAACCTGCCATCGCCGTTGCGGCCCGACGCGCCGATATTTTCGCGCTGTGGGGCGAGTCACTCGACGGCGCCAGGGAGCTGACAGCATCCGTGCGCGATGCGGCGCGGCCGCTCGGGCGCAGTCCCCGGTTCAGCATCTCCATCCGGGTGATTCTCGGGGCGACGGAGCATGAAGCGTGGCAACGCGCGCGCGAGATCGAGCAAGCGACCCGGGATGTCGGACTATGGAGCCCGGCTTCCCGTGTGTTTGGCGGCCATACGCCGTCCGCCAGTGCGGAGAACGAAGGCTCGCGCCGCCTGCTGCGACAGGCCGCGCAGGGCGACGTGCTCGATAAGCGGCTGTTCATGGGCGTGGCAAAGGCCACCAACGCCCCCGGCAACACCACCGCGATCGTCGGCACGGCCACACAGGTGGCGGAATCGCTTCTGGAGTACTACCGCGCAGGCATCAGCGGCTTCTTGTTTCGGGGATTCGATCCGCGTACCGATGCTATCGAGTTCGGCCGTGCGCTGATTCCGTTGCTGCGCGACGGTGCACGGCAGATCGACGCACAGCAGCACCACCACGCGGCCTGACATCGTTCCGAGCCACCGGCCGCTTATCACCAGAGCGGCTAACGACATGACAAATCGGCAGTTCCGGGCCAAGGCGTATCCACCTACGATGACCGGTCTGCTTCACGCATTCACTCCGGCTTCCAAACCTTCCTGCGTCCCCTCCCGATCGTCATGCGTTTCCCCGCCTGCCCCACCGCCCTGCGCGTCGCGCTATCCGTACTGGCGATACCCACCGTACTCCATGTCGCCACTGCTAGCGCGGCGGCCCAACAACCGTTTCCGTCGAAACCGATCAACTACGTGGTGCCCTATACGCCCGGCGGCACCAATGACAACGTCGCGCGGATCATCGCCAAGCGGCTGAACGAAAAGGCCGGGCAACCGGTGGTGATCGAATACAAGGCCGGCGCAGGCGGCACGCTCGGTGCGGGGTACGTGGCGTCGTCGCCGGCCGATGGCTATACGCTGCTCAATACGTCAATCGGCAACCTCGCCATCGCGCCGCAGCTGATGACCGTGAAGTTCGATCCGTTCCACGATCTCGTGCCGGTAGCCTACATCGGCAACTCGCTGGCAACGGTGGCGATCAACCCTTCACTGCCGATCCGCACGCTGCCGGAGCTGATTGCCTACGCGCGCGCCAACCCGGGCAAGATCACGTTCGCCAGCTCGGGGAACGGCACGCCGGGGCACCTGGCCGGGGAATTGCTCAAGCGGCTGGCCAATATCGACATTCGCCACGTGCCATACAAAGGCAGTGCCCCCGCCGTGGCCGACGTGGTGGCGGGACACGTGGACATGGTGTTCGATCCGCTCAGCACGCAGTTCATCAAGCAAGGCAAGCTGCGGGCGCTGGCGTATTTTGGCGGCGCACGTTCGCCGGATCTTCCTAACGTGCCGAGCATCCGCGACGCCGGCGTCACGGGCTGGGAAGACTCGCTGGCCGGGGCTTTCTTTATCACGGCGCCACGCAATGTGCCACCGGAGGTGCTGGCGAAACTGCGCCAGTGGATCGGCGAGATCCTGGCCGAGCCTGACACAGTGGCAGCCCTGAGCCGCGTGCAGGTGGACGTGCAGACGCTGACACCCGAGCAGACGGCGCAGCGTATCCGCCAGGTGCACGAGATTGCCGCGCGTGTCGTCAAGGACAGCACCGCCCAGGGCAACTGAGCCGACGCGATCATGAAACTTGGATTGTTCCTGCTCGCAGCGGGCCACAATGCCGCCGGCTGGCGCTACCCGGGCGCCGAATCCGGCACCGAGAACATCGATCTCGTCGTGCGTATGACGCAGGCCGCCGAGCGGGCCAGGTTCGACATGGTGTTCTTCGGCGACCGGCTGCTGACTTCCGCCGACGCTCACCCGTCGATGATTACGCGCCCCGACCCGTTGGCCATGCTTGCCGCGCTGTCGATGGTGACCAACCGCGTCGGGCTGGCAGCCACCGCGTCGACCACGTACAGCGAGCCATTCAACCTGGCAAGAACGCTGGCCACTGTCGACAAGCTGTCGCGCGGCCGCGCCGCCTGGAACATCGTCACCACGTTCGCGGACGGTTCGGTGAACTTCAGCCGCAGCCGTCATCCCGATCACGCGGAACGCTATGCCATTGCCGAAGAATTCGTTTCGGTTGTGAAGGGACTCTGGCGTTCTTGGGATCCCAACCCGTACATTCAGGACAAGGAACGCGGCGTCTATATCGACGTCGGCAAGATGCACGCGCTGAACCACGAGGGCCGGCACTTTTCCGTCGCCGGTCCGCTCAACGTCACGAACAGCGAGCAGGGCCAGCCCGTGCTGATCCAGGCCGGCTCCTCGGGCCCCGGCCAGGCATTGGCCGCGCGCCATGCCGAAGTCGTCTTCACCGCACAGCAGGACATCGCGTCCGCCATCGAGTTCGCCACTGGCCTGCGCAGGCAGGTGGCCGCAGCGGGACGCGATCCGCGGCACTGCCTGATCATGCCGGGCCTGATGCCGATCATCGGTCGCACCGAGGCCGAGGCACACGAAAAGCTGGCCCAACTGCAATCGTTCACCGACCAGTCCAATGCCTTGGCCATCCTGTCCGAGCAACTGGCGATCGATGTGTCCGGCTTCGCGCTCGATGCGCCGTTGCCACCCTTGTCCACCGATGTGGTCGTGCATAGTCGCAGTGCACTGCTGATCAGGCTGGCGCGCGAGCGCGGGCTGACGCTGCGTCAGCTCTATCACCTTGTGGCGAGTGCGCGAGGGCACCAGATCGTGGTCGGCACGGCCGTCCAGGTGGCCGACCACATGATCGAATGGGTACGTGCCGGCGCTGCCGATGGCTTCAATATCATGCCCGCCAACTTTCCGGGCGGCCTCGACGACTTCGCCCGCGAAGTGGTGCCGATCCTGCAAGAGCGCGGCGTGTTTCGGCGCGACTATGAAGGGTACACATTGCGGGATCACCTGGGACTGCCGCCGCCGCTGCCGAGATAACGCGGCTCACGAGCGTTCTGACCAGCTGACCATGGCCCAGCCGGTGGGCGTCCAGCGCCATCGAAACGATCGGCCCGGACGGGGGTGCCGGAAACTCGATTCACCAGGGAACGTCGACCATACATCGCCTCGCGCTATCGTACGGTACGTTGCGCTGCGGGCATGCCGCCTGGCTCATTGCCTACGATTTCGCACCTTCCGCCTCGGCGGCCTGCCATCCCCACCCAGCGTCTTGAAGGCAGCAATGGCCGCACGGGCCGATTGCGCTTCCGCTCGCGCGTTTGCGTCGGACGTCTTCAGCAGGTTCTCGTCGGCCAGCGGGACTTCGATCAGGCGGACCACACCCTGGGGATCAGGTACACCTGAATGCCTCCATTCCGATTCGACAGAAAGGCAATGTTCCGCCCGTCCGGCGACCGACGGGGCGAATAGTCCTGCTTCTCCCGCAGCCTGCCATGCTCGGCGGTATATAGCCAGATGGCAGATCGATACGTATCGTCTTTTGATGCAGCGGTTTCTATCGCGCAGGCTATCGTCGCATCGATCGGAGAAGCATCGATATCGCGAATCCGCTCGTATTGCAGGAGATCGTCGAGAAGAAATGCATCCCCCCATGGCTCTCTCCTCATTCGCGGCGCCGAGAGTGGGCCGAACAGGTTTCAAGTACATGCGCTCCTTCATTGCATCGCCCATGCCCGGCAATCCCGTTCGACGAGCAGCGCGGTGGATGACCCGAAACACTTCGCGACCCGTGCCTTGACGGACCGGAGATTCAATGCCTTCTGGGAAATGCAGTCCTCATTTTCAAGAACCCAAGCTGCTATACCGCCGACGATCATCCAGTAAGCCCAAAGGGCAGCTGTTTCTGCCGACTGCAAATTCAGGGGGCAACGACTCTGTACCACATCTTTGTATCGAGAGGAAAACAGGTCTTCGCTCTTCGGGCGCGCTAAGAACCAATGGCGGCCGCGCCTCAATAAGACCGGAAGATGTCCTTTGGGCTGAGGACCGTGCCAGCGCGAGACTCACCAGTCCGTTGGAAGTGCGTGCGAGATGCGCCAAACGCTCTAGGCCTTGAGAAATCGATGCGACTCTGGTCCCGGCTTGATTGCGTTTAGTCAGCGCGGCACGCAATGACGGATTAAGGTCGTGTCACGAAGGAGCTCGGCAGACGGTTTCCCGGCATACCGTTCGTCAGAATCTATTAGTTAAGGAACAACCGAATGCCCCTTCTAGCTTCGGCCACGGCCCTACGTCTCAGACCCGCCAGAAGCGGTCGGTAAACCTCGCCATCCAATCCGAATAGCCGGGGGTGTCGTTCGCTCCAGCTTTACGACCGGTTTCCGGTCGAGAGAGTGCCATGCAGCTTACTGCACTTATCAAGTTGTGCTCCGCAGGGGCCACCCGGCACGCTGAGCAATGTCGAGCAGCCGTCGACCCAGTCACCCAGCGTCGATTCAGGAAGGTCCATCCCCTTACGTTTTCAGCGAACGCGCTAACGGTACAGGGCCTGATGATCGCGGAACTTTGAGACCAGTACGTTGGCAAGCGAGTCCAGGCTAGGGATGGCTAGGTCGATGGGACAGCTAGGCGGCGGGAACCTGCACGATGATTACATCCCGTGCAGGCGAGCTTCACGCGCCGATGTCGGATGATACGTAGCCGTGCCCGGACCGGTTCCAGTGGTTCGGACTTGCCTTCGGCGAGGATTTCGGAGGCGCCGCGACATGCGCAGCACGTGGTCTCCGCCGGTGTGTGAATCAAGTCCTCGCGTTCCACGTATCCAGGTAGCGGCTGCTTCCGCCGTTGCCATGGGCAGTGCGGGCGCGAGGCATTGTACCTATCGCCTCGAAGCGCGAGCCTAGTCTGGATGTCAAAAAAAATTGACATAGAATTTGATGTCAATTATTGTTGACATCACATCTGAGGAATCCGCCCGGTAAGGGGCCAAATGGACCATCGACGACAGCTGCATGATAAAGCGGACGAAATGCGGCGCAAGATCGGGGAAGTCTTGCGCTCCGAGCGCGAGCGACAAGGTAGCAAGCAATCCGACATCGCCCAGAAAGTGGGCGTGTCTCGGGCAACCGTCATTGCAATCGAGAGCGGTCAAAGCGTCTCGACGTCGAATCTGCTCCTGGTGGCGGCTGCGGTCGGCGTGAACCTTACCCCTCAACCAGACCCGGCGATCGTCACGCCACCACGTCGCCCCATGCTCAGGGAAATGATGCGAGCGGAGCGGGAGCGCCAGGCAATGCTCCAGGCGAAATTACCCAGCCGGCAGCGCGTGGGATCGGCGTCCTTTACCGCCCCAGTTTCCTACCCGGAAAGCAACATAAGGCGTCGCCCCACGCTCAGGGAAATGATGCGAGCGGAGCGGGAGCGTCAAGCAATGCTCCAGACGAATCTCTTGAACAAAGTATCTCAATGAGTAGCGAACTCGAGGTTTTCGTTTCGAACTATCCTGTCGGCTTGCTCAGTGAAGACATCGAGACAGGCCTGATTGATTTTCGTTACCTTCCGGATGTCCCGGATCAAATGGCAGTCTCGCTACTGATGCCGCCCAGCGCGCCAGCAGAAGAGTATCTTGGATACAACGGGGTGCCCCCACCCTTTCAGATATCCCTGCCCGAAGGCATCGTGCTGGAAGCCATTAGAACCCGCTTCGCCAAGCATATCGACGTTGATAACGATATGTCGCTGCTCCGTCTTGTCGGTCGTCACACTATCGGCCGCAATACCTTCGGCGGCCCGCTCGACTCGGACGCCACGCTTCAACAAAAAATTTTGGATGCCGCCAGAACAGAGGGTGCGGCACAGCGGCTGACCGAAATTCTGAAGACATCTCCGGAGATGTTTGGCGTGTCTGGCGTCATGCCAAAGATGTCGACATTTCAGACGGAAAATACTCGCCCCGGGACTGTCGCCGCGCACGGCTCCATCGTTAAATTCGACTCGCCCCATTATGTGGGCGCGAGTTTGGTTGAGTATGCATGCTTGAAAGCATGCTCGGCAGCGGGACTAGACGTTCCGGCGATTGAATTAAGCCCGGATCGCACGTCGCTGACGACGAGCCGATTTGATATCGCCCCTGACGGATCACGTCGCGGATTCGAAGATGCATGTGCGCTGTCGGGCTTGTTTCGTAGTGGGAAATATAACGGATCGATTGAACACCTGTTTGAGATGATCCGCTTCTTCGTGCATCCAGACGACCAGGCGACAGATTACGTGGCCATGCTGAAACTGGTCATGATGAACGACGCACTACGCAACGGCGATGCACATATGAAAAACTTTGGTTTGGTCTATGACGATGTCATGCGCCCGCGGCTCTCCCCCGTTTACGACGTACTGACCACCAAGGTATGGTTTTCGCAAGACGTGCCCGCGCTGGCGATGCAAAAGACCGACCCGAGGGGTACGGAAAAATGGCTGGATCAGCTTGAGCTGGAGCGCCTCGCCTCTCTCAGTCATTGCCACAATGTTGACGTCGTTCAAATGCAAGCACAGTGTCGCGAGATCGCATTGCAGAGCATGACGGCAACCTTGGATGAGTGCCCAAAATGCCCACCGCGCAAAGCACTTGAGCACGCCTTGAAGATCATCGAGGGGGCCAGCCTGTGACATCATCTGCTAAATCATAGTGGAATCATAATGGTTTAAGTGACAGTGTTGCGTCCACTCCTAGCTCAATAAAAGCGTCACTTCGGCTCGAAGTCCGCACTGAATCTGACACTTTGCGTCACCGCAGGCCCTCGCCGGGATTTCAGCAGATTTATCAACAAGAGTGCAGTTTCGTCAAAAGATACGGGACTACACCGCTGATACCCGGTAGCGACAGGGCCGCGCATTTATCGGCAAAATGGTCGCGTGCATGCCGCTATCAATGGTCGCTCTGGGGCGATACGTCATGCAATAGCCGGCCAAACTCCGCCATTTCTTTTTGGTCAACGCGCGTCTGTTATGCAGACATGAACCGGCGCTGACTCGACGTTCGAAGGCTTCCTTCTGCAACGCCAGTGCCTTGTCGTCGGTGAATCGGCACGATCCGCCCAGGGTCGCTATATCGACTTTTCCGAACAGCCTCAAGGGCGTCTCCTGTCGAATGATTCGGCGAAAAGACAGACCCGAGCATCAGAATGGAGCTCTGGGGCGGTGGTCTGTGAGCATCATCCTACCCATCGAGATCGTGCGCCAGTACATCGAGCAAGAGAAAACGCCGCACTAGCTTCTGCAAAGGACGCCTGCGGCGCTATCCCTCCCCGCCCTGAAGGGCGTTGTTGCGCTATCCGATCAATCACGCCGGCACGACCCAATAGGCACGCACGATGCCGGCGTCTGCAGAGGGTGAGCGTCAGCGATCCGTCACGCTGGGAACATGCCCCATGCCGCAGTCATTCAAAACGCCGGCAAAATCGATCCGTTGAACTGCTTCGCCAGGAAATCGCGCACTTCCTGAGACTGGTATGCGGCGACCAGGTCCTTGACCCATGGCTTGTTGCGGTCCTGTTCGCGCACGGCAATCAGGTTAGCATAAGGCCCCTTCAAATCCTCGATGGCAATCGCGTCGCGTGTGGGCTGCAGTCCGGCCTTGACCGCGTAATCGGTATTGATCGATGCGGCAGAAAGATCATCCAGCGAGCGCGGCAGTATTGCCGAATCGAGTTCGACGATCTTGAGCTTTTTCGGGTTGGACGCGATGTCCAGCGGCGTAGCGTTCCTGCCATTCTCTCCGGCACCCGGCTTCAGCTTCAGCACGCCTTGCGCCTGCAACAGGCGCAGCGCGCGGTTTCCATTTGATGGGTCGTTCTGGATGCCGATTTTTGCCCCTTCGCTCAAGTCCTTGAGCGACTTGACCTTGCGCGAATAGAAGCCCATCGGAGCCACATACGTCAGTCCGACATTGACGATCTTGTAGTGACGAGCCTGGATCTGGCTGTCGAGGAACGGTTGGTGCTGAAAGCCGTTGGCGTCGAGGTCGCCGGCATCGAGGGCGGCATTTGGCTGGGCGTAGTCGTTGAATTCTACGATCTTGATATCGAGGCCCTTTCGCTTGGCCACGGTCTTGACTACTTCCCAGATCTGGGCGTCCGGTCCGCTCATGGTGCCGAGGCGGATGGTCTGGTCGGCGGCAACGGCCGAGCCGCCCGCGGCGGAGCCAGCCACGGCGATCGCGGCGGCCGAAATGAGTTGGATGAGTTTGCGGCGTTGCATAAGAGTCTGTCTTGAAGTTGGCGTTCGTAAGGTGGAGCGTTCACTGCGTCGGGCCATTGTATGGAGACGTAGCTACACAACGAAGCTGCAAATCGTCATGCGGATATGCGCGGACCGCATATGGTCAGCCAAGCCGATCTAGATCGCTTGCAGAAGATCCAAGAGTTCTCGAATGCGTGGAATAGTCCTTCGCTGCTCAGCGCGCTGTCTGCGGCGCCGATAACCCCGGCCGGAAAAATCGTCTTTGCAGAGAGCTAGGTTCCTGGAGCGAGGGGCACCCGCGTCGCGCCTTGGCGGACTGCGCCAACCGCTCCGCCCGAAGCGCCCGCTCACGGGGATTTTCTCCGCGCCTATCTCGCGATGCGCATTTCCACCGAGGGCTCGTCGCAGGCTGCAGCCGCAGCATGGCTAGGCACCTCCACCAGGCAACCTACTGTCGTTGTCCCGCGCGACGACGTAGTAAAACCGACGTCCATTCCACTGCAACGACGAGGCAACATAAGGACCGCAGACGCCAGAATACGGGCCCGTTTCTCGGTGTAGTGCCTGGCCTCATGAAGGTTGACCAAGCGTTACTGCATGGACTCGTCGACCGAGGAAATTGACATGTCACGGCTGCAGGGTTGGCCGCCCGTGCATAGGGGTCGGTCTGAATGTTGAATTATGATTATCGAGCCACGGTCGTGCACACGACACATCGAAGGTTTCTCTTAATGATCAAGAACGGAACCGTTCCGCGGTGCACTAGTGCCTATGATGCCGATGCCGATGCCGATGCCGATGCCGATGCCGATGCCGATGCCGGAGCCATCTTCCCAGTTGTACGTCCTCATGGTTGAATGTCGATAGGCCCCCATTTGGAACTTCCCCATGACTGCCACCACATTGATCAATAGCCCGCTTGAACTCACGACCATCTTGATTCGCCACCATGGGATACATCGGGGTCTATGGGCACTCACGGTCAACTTTCACGTGGAGGGCACACATTTCTGCGCAAGCCACGGCGACGGCACTTCGCTTCCCGGGGCACTTTTAGCGGTGCAAGGCATTGGTATCCGCGAGGTGGAAGTACCGGATGCCCTAACCGTCGACGCCGCCGCAGTCAATCCGGCGCCCGGCAGCAAAGCGAGTGCAATCGTGGCTATGTAAGTAAGGAGACCATGGGACTCCGCGTGCAGCCAACACTAGCAGCATCAGACGGCCGAGCAGACTGGGCAATTCCGCTTTAGAAGCAGTCCTTCGCTCGTGGGAGGACTCTTCCCGACTCTCATAATAAGCAGCGGCGGCAGCAGCCGAACCGCCTTAGTTTCCCCCAGAGGTGTCGCCGAAGTCGCCGAGATCGGAAGCGTCCCGAACCGAAGTCCACTTGTTTGGCGACCGCGGCCATGGATGGCAGTCGCAATCGCGGACGTCGTAAAAGGCGCCTGCCATGCTCACCATTATCGGCAAGTCAGACGGAAAGAAATGCTTGAGTCGCACAGGATGGATGGTGGCGAAGGCAAGCGTGCGATCGGAAGCGAAACGACGACAACCGCCGCGGCGGACAGACCGCAGGCAGGCGTGGCAGCGGTCGAAGCGCAATTGGGGAGAGCCGCAAATGCGTGGCGCGACTTTACACGGCAATTTTTCCGCATTGGCCTTTCGAGAACAGACTCGCCGTGGCTGGCCCTCCAGTGTTTTCGTGAACTTTGCGATGTGAAACGACTTGGCATAGCCCTTGCGAGGTCACGACCAGCGTGGGCCTTTCTCACGCTGAATACATTTCCCAGGAGACCATCATGAGGAAGGACAAAGGGACAGCGAGTGACGATACTAAGAAGAAGGACAAGAAGGTGGAGAAGAAATCCGAAGACAAAAAGATGGACAAAAAGTCCAGCGATCGTGCTTCGGCGTCGGGTAAGAAGTCGAAGAGCGGAAAGAAGGCTAAGAGCGAGACTACGGCTGGTAAGGAAGACCGTGCAGATCGGGGCAAGAAGCAGCGGAAAAGTTCGCGCTAATTACTTCGGACGTATCTTCACGGACGAATCTATCCAGTTTCATCGCACTGACCTTCATCCACTCCATCCCGGTGATACCGCCAGCGCACGGCCGCGGGCTGTCCCGACGTCTACGCCCAGCGCGATGTCAGCCCTGGCGGCGATGGCCTTGCTCGGTATGCACCGGACACAACAAAATGGGTCATGTTGCTGGCTCCGGTTGGCGCCCCCGTCGGACGTGGCGCCCACGCTGGCATCGGCGAGCGGTTCGCCATCGGGCACCGGCAGCACGCGCGACAACGCTTCCACGATTTGCCGTGGCGCCGCAGCAGCATGGGTTACCGCTCGGCGTTCGCGGAACCGAACCGGCCTGCCTGGCTACGACCCTGGACTGATTCGGATTTTGTCTAACGCCGCGCCTCAACAGTAAGCAATGGGGGAAAGACGGCATTTCTACTCGGAAGCAGTCATTGGTATCGTTTGAGAGGCAATGACCGAGAAGGAGAAGGAGTCGGATATAGACCGCTGCCCAGGACAGCATGCGGCCGGCTGGCTATGCCGGGATCGACCGCCGCCCAGAAACGGTGGACACGGACCTGGCCGGAGGACCGGTCGCGCGAGATCTCCGCGACGCCGGCTCCGAGAGTAGTCTTGACAGTCCGTGAGCACGGCCCTCCGGCGCGTTGCCGAAGTTGGACATGGCGACGACGGCGTCAAGCACCGCGCGGCCGCGTGAGCTGTCGGCCAAAAGCTGCTGCCTGAAATCGACCGGGCTAGCGTTGGTCACTTGCGCAAGTTCGTCTAGGGAGCATTCCCGTGCAAAGCAGTTTGGGACCCAGCCGATGTGCCTCGCCATGCCGATATCCGAGCTCGGCGCTCCGTGATGACATGCTCGGCCAGAAAGTCTGGAATGTCATTTAGTCTCGACTTTCAGTGCCCTCCATCACCAGGATGTCGCGGTTGTTGGCATTTGCCCCAGCGCTGCGGTGCGGCGAAGGCCAGGATGGAGGAGCTGCCGACGCGGTGTTTCAGGGCGATAACCCGCCCCCTGTCATAGAGAGCTGCCTGCAACTTGTGCGCTGTCGCAGGCCGCAGCCAGCCGTTTTTCACATCGTCCTCACCGTCCACATCACTTTCACAGGCCGTTTTACCGCGCGGGACAGCAGAAGCGCGTCGCGCAGTATGTCGCGGCCAAAGAAGGTGCGACGCCCGAAGCCTCCGCCCATTTGCATGGCGTGGAAGCGGATGCGGTCGGGCGTGGTCTCTAGCGTCCGGGCGGCAGCCGCGATGAAAGAGCCTGACTTTGTGTGCCGAGCCAGACCTCGGCCCCTTGCTGTCGGGATTCGTGGTGGCGACGCCTAGTATCTGGCAAGGGCGAGAAGGCGCTGAACCTAGCGGATGTATTCCGGCAGGGAAACTATCACCGACAAAACGTCATTGTCCTCCCTTGGACGCGGCGCGGATACTAAATGCCCGTATCTCACAAAACGAGGGGAGAAAGAATGAAGGATTTGGCAAAGAAAGCCCTGGCCTTAGCCATCATCGGCTTCATCACGCTGGGCTCGGGTATTACACATGCGGCGTGGCCAGAAAAGCCGGTGAGGCTCATCGTTCCCACGGCGCCAGGCGGCGCACCGGACATCGTGGCGCGACTTTTCGGGGACGCGTTGTCGCGGCGCCTGGGGCAGGCCGTCGTGATTGAAAATCGCCCAGGCGCAGGCGGCAACATTGGCATGCAGGCCCTCCTCGCGGCGCCGGCCGATGGCTACACCATCGCCTACGGCAACAATGCGACCCTTTCCACAAATCGGTTTCTCTACAGCAAGCTTCCGTATGACCCGGACAAGCTCCTGCCCATCGTGGGGCTAGTCACAACCTATAACATTCTTGCCGTCAACCCATCGCTGCCCGTCAAATCCGTGCAGGAACTGGTCGCCTATGCACGAGCAAATCCAGGGAAGCTCTCGATGGGGTCAGCGGGAAACGGCACCACCAGCCACCTTGGCGGCGAACTGTTCAAGGTCATGGCACACGTGAATATCACCCACGTTCCTTACAAGGGCAGCACTCCGGCCTTGCAGGACCTGGTGGGCAACAACGTCCAGTTGATGTTCGACAACGTCCCTTCGATTGGGCCGTATGTCGCATCGAATCGCCTACGCGCGCTGGCAGTCACATCGAACAAGCGCTCGCCCCATTATCCTGATCTTCCAACCATGGCCGAGGCCGGCCTCAACGGCTATGAGCTGACCGCCTGGGCTGGCCTAGTCGCCGCGCCCGGTACGCCTCGCGAAGTGGTCGAGCGACTCAACCGTGAAGTCAACGCAATCATTCGTGACCCAGCATTTCGCGCGCAACTCGACAAACTTTCGTTCGATCCTCTCGGTGGAAGTCAGCGGGACTTCCAGACGCTGATTGCATCAGAAACCGTGAAATTCGGCGAGCTGGTACGCAAGAGCGGCGCCAAGGTGGATTAAGGACAACGGCAATGCAATACGATCTGATTATCCGCAATGGCGACCTGATCGACGGTACCGGTGCGCCGCGACGGACCGCCGACGTCGCAGTTCGTCATGGACAAATCGCGGCATTGGGAGACCTCAGTGCCGCGGTCGCAGAAACTATCATCGACGCAACAGGGCTTGCAGTCACGCCGGGGTTCATCGATACCCATACCCACGACGACTGGATGGTTTTCCAGTCCCCGGACATGCTGCCCAAGGTGACGCAGGGTGTCACAACCATTATTGCCGGCAATTGCGGCATCAGCCTTTTTCCGTTGGTTACTGATGCGATACCCCCCGCACCGCTCGATATCATGCGTGGTGGCTATCGGTTCGACTCGGTTCGGGCGTATCGGGAGATGTTCACCAAAAACCCTGCGGCTGTAAACGTCGCGGTCCTCATAGGTCAGTCAACACTGCGGGCTAGACACGTAACTCAGCTGGGCGCGGCGGCGAGCGAATCGGAAATCGAGGGTATGCGCCAGGACGTGGAAACCGCATTACGACAAGGCGCGATCGGTGTGTCAACAGGTACGTTCTATCCTCCGTCGTCTGCCGCCCCCGAGGACGAAATCGTGCGCATGTGCGAGCCGATGCGCCGCCTCGGAGGCGTGCTGGTCTCGCATATGCGCGATGAAAGCGACAACATTCGCGAGTCAATCGACGAGACTGCTCGTATCGGGAAGGCGTTAGGTGTATCCACGGTAATTTCCCACCACAAGCTTGTGGGAAAGCAAAATCACGGGCGGAGCCGCGAGACGCTCGCGCAGGTCAGGGAACTCGCCCAGACCATGCCACTTTGCCTGGACTGCTACCCGTATGCGGCATCTTCGACCATGCTCCGCCCGGAGCGGGTAACACAATGTGATCGCATCCTGATTACATGGTCGGCGACTCACCCCGATGCCGCCGGTCGCTATCTGGAAGACCTCGCCGAAGAGTGGGGCCGAACTCGCCACGATGTGGCACAGATGCTGGTGCCCGGAGGTGCCGTGTACTTCATCATGGACGAAGGGGACGTGCGCGACATCCTTGCTTATCCGGACACCATGGTCGGTTCGGACGGGATTCCTTCTGATGAGACGCCTCACCCGCGCCTGTGGGGCACCTTCCCACGTGTCCTGGGCTTATATTCACGCGACCTCGGCCTGTTTCCGTTAGAGCGCGCCGTTCACAAGATGACTGGGTTGGCGGCGCAACGATTCGGGCTGGAGCGCCGGGGCGAGCTGCGAATCGGCAATATTGCCGACATCACGGTATTCGACCCTGCGACGATCGCAGACCGCGCCACATTCGACGACCCACGACAGCCCGCTGTCGGCGTGCGCCATGTCTTCGTGGCGGGCGAGGCAACATTGCGTGATGGGGCGCCCATTGGCAGCCGTCCTGGTCGGTTCGTTTCGTCTACGCTGGTAAAGGCAAGCTTGGAAACTAGTGTGGGCCAGTGACGCAGGAGACTCGTTACCGGTTTCAAGGTACCGACGTTTCTGCCGCGCTTTGCTTTTGGAGCCAAGTGATAAACGTTTGCATCGCTGGGCTGGCAAGCTTCTCTTCCTGACAGACAAAATAGTAGGACTTAGGCGAGACATAGGGCTCCGTCGCCACGCAGAGCAATTTCCCGGCGCGGATGTCGTCGCCCGCCACATAGTCCGGCAGCAGCGCCATACCCAGGCCGCTAATAGCGGCCTGCAGTCCCATGGTGAGCAAACCATAGCGCGGACCGTCTTCGGGGTGCGTCAGCTTGATATCCATTTGCCGCAGATAGGCCGGCCACGCTTCAAGCGCGGCGTTCTGATGCAGCAAGGGCATGCCTCTGAGTGCCTTGGCTAATGTACCGCCGCCAGGCAGCAATTCTGGTGCGCAAACCGGATACAGCTCCAGGGGCATTACCTTTAGCGCGAAATGACGAGATGGAGGTTCGACGCAATACATAATCGCCGCGTCCAACGCGGCACTCTCCAAGTCAACGGGGCCAACTTTGGTGGTGACGTTGAGCTGGATGTGCGGCTGCTCCTTCGCGAATCGGAGCAACCTGGGCAGCAGCCAGATATTGCCCAGCGACACTGGTACCGAGAGGTTTAGGCGCCCGCCGGCACCGCGACCGGACTGTACTTCCAGCGTTGCTTCCTCGAGCATCGCCAGCGCCTTGCGCACACTCCTCAGGTACTCCTCTCCGACGGGGGTGGCGGCCACGGCTCCCTTTCGCCGGCTGAGCAATCGCGTGCCTAAAAAATCTTCCAGTTCCGTAATTTGCTTGCTTACGGCGCTTTGCGTCAGGCATAGCTCCTCGGCGGCCCCTGTGACGCTGCCAATACGGGCGGTAGCTTCAAGGGCCACGAGGTTCGCCAGTGCAGGCAGGTGACGTCCGGTGGTGCTCTTCATACGCTTCCGAGAAAGGGGACACGCCGGGATTGTCGGCCATCTATTCCGGGAAGGAAAGAACGGATGATAAAAGATCGATTGCCCACGCCAAGTTTCACCGTCAAGATGTTTCGATACAGTCGCCCGGGAACACCCATGCCCCCTGCTACTTCAGATGCCAACATTGAGTTTGATCCCTTTGAGCGTTCGATTGCCGAATTAGCTTCCGCCATGTGCGCTGGCCAAACAAGCGCGCATGCGCTGGTAACCACGTACCTCGAGCGTATCAACGCCTTCGACAAAAATGGGCCGGCTATCAACGCCATCAGCCAATTGAACCCGATGGCTCAGGAAGAAGCGACGGCAATGGATAATGAAATGCGCGTCCATGGCCCTCGCGGGCCATTGCACGGCATCCCCATGGTGGTGAAAGACAACATCGATACGGAGGGCATGCCCACTACAGCGGGTTGCTTAGCGTTGAAGAATGCGTTTCCCAACGCAGATGCACCCTGTGTTGCGCGACTTCGGGCAGCAGGGGCGATCGTGCTTGCCAAAGCCAACATGTCGGAATTGGCAGCATCGAATGGGTGGTTCGGATATAGCTCGGCCGGCGGCCTCACGCTGAATCCGTACCGACTGTCGCGCAATGCGAGCGGATCCAGTAGTGGTGCCGGCGCAGCCGTCGCGGCAAGCCTGGCAGCCTTCGGGTTAGGGACCGACTCCTTTGGGTCTGTACGCGGCCCGGCTTGCGTCCACGCCCTTGTTGGATTTCGTCCGACACACGGACTGCTGGACAATACCGGCGTGCTACCGCTGGCGCCCTCGTTCGACACCGTGGGCCCATTGGCTCGAAGCACATCGGACGTGGCGATCGTCATGGATGTGCTGGCCCCGGGTCAGGGGTTCGGCTTGCAGTTCGCGACACTGGCTGGCCGAACGTTGGCCCTCGTCTCGGACTTTGCAGGAGGAAACCCGGAAATCGACGCGTTGTTTGGTGAAGTCGCTACTTCCCTCAAATATGCGGGCGCCAAGTTATGCCACGTACGTTTGCCAACAGCGTTCCTGAATCTTTATGCCGAACTGCTCGGCGAGGTCACCCGCGCTCAGTGGGTGGTAGCGCTTGACCAATACCTGATGCAGTCAGGGGCCGGTGGTCCGCAAAATTCTGCCGAACTGCTGGAGCGTATAGAAGAGGACATCGACAGCGGCGGCCGCCAGACCAATCCCCGGACCGTAGACGCATTGCGCCGGGCAATCGAGACCAGAGGTATGGTATCCGAGGTCGAGGAGGCTGCTTTGCGACGCTTGCGAGCGCTTGTCGATGACATCTTCAACACATACGGCGTGGAGGCGTTGATTTATCCGACTCAGGCATGCCCGGCATCCCCTCGATTCGACCAGGCTGATAGCAGCTATCAATGCCTGGCCTTACAGCCCTTGGCAGCAATGCACATTGCCAGCGCCACAGGGCTTCCAGAAATCAGCGTTCCGATGGGATTCACCAGATCAGGTGTGCCTGCTGGCGTGTCCTGGCTTGGGCGTGCGGGGGCCGACGCCTCCCTCCTTGCCATGACCGCAGCCTTTGAGCAGTTGACACAACATCGCCAACCACCGAAGAGCACGCCTGCGCTTGGTAGACAAATCTAAGGCCCGAATTGCCCGCGACCATCAGGCAATCGCCGGGCGCTGTGCCATGAGTGCGGAGCGGACGCTGCCGAAACATCTACACAACGCGGACGACAGCCGCCGTCCGAGCTCCTTGGCAATTCGCCACCCGTCTTACCTCCGATGCCCTGGCGGAGAACGAGGGTTTCGACGGACACCCGGCTCGTTAGGGAGTTACTCCTGTGCGATCAAGAACCGATTTCGATTCTTACCTAGCCATGCAGGAGCCCGGCCCCGCCCCGACCAAGTGCTACCCGTCTTCGGATCGCGATATTTTGCAGGCAACGGCTCTTTGGCAGCTTTTGGTGCCCCACTTCCCGCAGGTCGTCCACGACGGCGCTTACCTTGTATGTCTTCGACCGAAAGACCATATTGCTCCATTAGAGTGCGGATTTGACCAATAACGCTCGACACCTCATTTGCTCGAACTTCTGCCAACTGCGCCTCCAAAATTTCCTTCTGAGCCAGCAATTGCTTGTACGTTGCCATGCTACATCCTTATTGGAGTGGTGGAATCAAAACGGAATTCTGCTGCGTATTGCGAAGTATAGGCTAACTTTTTAGCCATGCTCATTCCGACGATATCTTCACCGCTGGTTGGAAAGTGGGTGAGCACGTCGTGAAAACCAGCGGTCCTAGTGATGACCGCGGTCTAACTACGCCCGCGACCTACAACGTAGGCTGACGATTGGTGTTAGGCATGTAATCACTGCAAGAGCCGAACCGATTTTTTGGCCGTGCGCCTTACCGATGCTGGCGGTACACCAGAATTATGCTTCGGGTGGCATATCGATCTCGAGCGACGCTACGACTCAAGACACCGTCCTTGCTCGAGAGGAGAGCTCGCAGGAGCGGACATCCGCGAACGGTCGAACTGGCCAGACATCCCATTGCATAACTCCATCGTTGAATTTGAATGATCCTCTTTTTCAGTGTCGCCATCCTCGGCGAGTCGGAGATATAGTTGTCGTGAGGCAACGGCAGCGACCGCCACCAGCGTACAAATGCCGATTCCTCGGACTGTGAGCGACAAGATTGGGGCCATATTTCGAATCAACGATTGGATCTGTCAAGATTCGTTCCTGCGGAGATTGCGAGGGTGAGAGTGCATGGTGCTATCTCTCCCAGCACAGCAGGGCACACGCTTGCAGTAACGTCCCGGAATCGTGTCACAGCAAATCGTAAATCGAACGAAACGCATGACCAAGAAGCAGATTGACGCACTACCAGCGGGACGCTACTGGGCGATTCCTCACGCCCCCTTCCCTTTGGATGGCCCCAACGGTCACGACGAGGTTTTTCCTCGCGCGGAATGTATCAGCGACGGGAAGTGGGCTCGATTTATTCGTGACGGCAACGAGGTGTGGGCGTGCAACGCCACGTATGCAGCAGCACATTTCGATTTTACTCCAGCTGGGGCTGATGAGGCGTCGGCAAATCCAAACTTGTGAACGAGGAAGTCTTTTGAAATCCGTACCTATGGCCCCGGGCTGGCGGCTTGCGCTTGCTGCCCGCACTATTAGCATCCCTCGGGTGAGGAACCCGATTTATGCCACTATCGCCGGTTAATTTTGCCTCTCCAGCCGATGCCGTCTTCGTTCGGGCAAGGGCCGAAGCTATTCTCTGGATCAAATCAGCCATCGCTCGCCATGGCATAACCCCCGCAGCAAATTGAACTCGCTGGGTGCTTTATCTCTGCTGAATCGGAGGCCTCGCCCCAGCAGAGTGCCAGGTACATGGACGCAATCGGCCATGTTTGGGACGGGACCGGATCTGTACCCGATTGGTTGCAACGAGCGATCAATTCGGACCAAAACATCGAGCATTTTCGGGTCTCATAATGGCCCTTAGCGGAGAGCGGGAGTGCCCCGACCTTGAAATTCTGCTTCGCGCCAGCCGCCAAACGGATCCGCGGCAAAGGATACGAAGGCGCCGCAAGATACACAGTGGAAGCCTTGGTAACTGGTGTGTGAGTGCAATCCGATGACGTCCGGCTTATCAAGAGGGGGCCCGGCTGACCACTCTACCTCATGACGCGCGGGTCCACCTGCTCGGAAGCGATTTCACCTACTGCACGATGGCCGCTAGTTTCCGGTACGGGTGGCGAACTGCCACACCGGGATGCCCCTTGCCGCTCGCCTAGCCGTCTGGCGTGACAGTATAGATGCGACCATCTTTTCTGACCCCGGGCCGAGCGTTGCCCCGCGATATGGAAGGTCTAATCTCGAAGAAGTGCTCATAAGTCACTTATTTTAAGTGTGAGCTTTCTCCCCCTCCACTCGATAACCGACACCTTGGGATATTGTGGCCACGATATCTAACATGGCCTCGATATGAACAAAAGTGCGGAAGCTGAGCTGGAAAGACGTCGAACGACGGATAGTACGCATTGACCAGATGCGGACCAAAGAAAGCCGCGGCGCCTATTTCTACTTGGTGGAACGGCACCTTCGTGGCTTAAACCGGTCAACACGGCAGCTTGTTGAAATCGTCCGGTCGGAGGCGTCTGCCAATCGTGCGAGCGAAATAGAAGAAGGCAGCGGAGAACCTCCGAGGCGGCGCCGCTCTCCCCTGCTATCCACCACACAACGTCAGCGGGCAGAAAACTCACTGTCGTTCTGCCTCTTCTCGGATGTTATAGCGCTTGCGCAGGTCATCAATATGGGGCTTTAGCGCCTGCAGGCAGGCAGCGCTAGCGTCGCCCTCCATGGTCGAGATCGACCAATTGCAGCCGTCCGAATCCGCCGGGTGCCAACACACATCTCCAAAGCAGGTGTTTGCACAGACCGCAATCTTGTCCTGCGCCGCGCGGACCATTGCTCGCACCTCCGCCTTGTTTTTCACGACTCTATTCATCATCACCTCCTGGTAACAGGACGTCTCTGAAAAGATCATAGGCGACGCCCGTGCCCTGTTGGCATCTTTGTGCGCCCTGTGTGGTGACCGGTTGAGTCCGCAACTAATGTCGGCAGAAACCGCCATCTGACCCGACAACGGGTATCTGCTTGAGGTCGACGAAGCGCTGACGGAGGAGTTTTCGCGGGCGGAGTCGTGGTTCGGCAGCTGGGTCAGCCCGTTGCACGACGAACGGGCTCGAGGCTTGACTGATTGTTCCCTGAGCTTCCATGCGATCGAAAAACGAGCGACCGTGGTTTGCATCCGGAGTTACCGCGTCTTGATTGTCTCCAAGGACGGCATGCGCTGGGCATTGCCTGGAGGGCGTCCACGAGCGCAAGAACTGATGGACGAAACGGGCATCCGGGAACTGCTCGAAGAAACCGCGTTTGAACGCCAAAGCCGGACCGCCGCCATTTCTGCGTCGGCCTGCGGGTCAGCGTTCGATTCGAGCAGCAGTTTCATCTGCGTCGTTGTTGTGGGCGGCAAATCGGCAATTTTCTGTCGGGCGCACCGGGTAACTGGCCAACGGCAGCGATCTGATTCGTGGCAGTCCTATCCGGCGCCGATCATCCGAGCGACGGAGAGAGGCGAGCGCGGAGGATCGTGCTCGGATCTTTCAGCATGGTGCCCCGAGGAAAAGAGAATCCTAACGGATGCACATTGCCAGCGCGAAATACGACGCGCCATCCTGGTTGTGCTCTAGCTTCGCACGGACCGTCACCGCCAACCCGGTTCCGTCTCCCCGTATCAGGTCGGTGTCAAATTGCGCCCGGTCGCGCGCAGGCGTCATCTTACGAAGACGCGGTGCGGCGTTTGCTAAGCGTTCGATTAAGCCACCGCCCAGAAGCGCGCAGGCCTCGCAGCCGACCAAGGCTGCCATCGCCGAGTTGGCAGATTCACAGAGCAATCCTTCGTCCAACAATGCTATGGCTTCCGAAGTCAACTCGAACACCGCCCGGAACCGCCCCTGCTGGTCGCGCAGCGACTGTTCGGCGAGCTTGCGCGCGGTGTTGTCCATGCTAATGCCGACAATCTTGACGATGCGCCCGTCCAACTCACGCACCGGTGTGGCGCGGGACGAAATCCAGCGGATGCTGCCGTCGGGCTGGTACAGGCGGAAGTCGAACTCGTGGGAACTGCCTGTGCGCAGCGATTCCTCGTAGGCGGCGTTCATCATCGGCACGTCGTCGGCATGCACATGCTTCCAGAAGCTTTCGTTACTGACGATCTGCCAGCCGTAAACGGCCTCGACGTTGGACGAGTAGGTCACGCCGTCCGTAATCAGGTTCCATTCCCACGTGACGATGCGCGCGCCCTCCTGCGCCAGCTTCATGCGCGCCTCGCTCTCCATGATCTCCGCCGTGTAGCGCCGGCGCACGTCGGTCATGGGGATTTCCACCGCGCTCGATGTTTCCGCCTCTTGTCGCGCCTGCTCGCCGTAGCGCAGCCAAATCCAGCTGACGCCAAGGAACGCCGCTAGCTTGCGCAACTTCTCGTAGTCGATCTCACCGCCCTTTGTCCATTTGTGGACTGCCGGGCGCGACACATTAAGCGCATTCGCCACCGCCTGCAGCGTCAGTTTCTTGTGTTCGAGCAGTTCCTTGAGGCGGAATGCAAAGCTGTTTTCTGTCATGTTCTGGCTTCCTCGGTGGCATCCTCGAGATGCAGCATGAAAAACTCGACACAGGCCCGCACCCGTGCGGAGCCGGAAAGGCGCGAAGGATACACCGCCCAGATATCCGCGTCCTGGCGATAGTCCGGCAGTACCTGAACCAGGCGACCAGCCTTAAGGTCGGGTTCGACGTCCCACATCGAGCGCAGCATGACACCATGCCCGGCCAGCGCCCAGCTCGTGACAATCTCCCCGTGGTTGGACGACAGGCGCCCGCCGACCTTGACACTGCGGTCGCCCTCCGGCCCTGTCATACGCCAGACGCCGAAGGGATGGTCGCGCTCCTTGGTGACGAGGCAGTCGTGCTCCGTCAGCGCGTCGAGCGTCTGCGGCACGCCCCGCACCGCGAGATAGGATGGGGCCGCGCACAGCACCCGCCAGTTGCGCGCCAGCCGCCGCGCGATGAGGTGCGGTGCGATGTCGTTGCCAATACGGATGTCAAGGTCGATTCCCTCCGCCACGAGGTCGACCAGCTTGTCGAAAACGTCAAAGCGGATTTCCAGGCCGGGGAATTGCTCACACAGCCTCGCGATAAGTGGCGCGACATGGCGCCTGGCGAAGCCCACGCTGCTTCCGATGCGCACCAGCCCGCGTGCGCCGCCGCCAGCGGAGATATCGTCCATCAACTGCCCGATCTCATCGAGCATGTGACGCGCCCAGCGGCACACGCGGTCGCCGTTCTCCGTCAGCGACACTTGGCGCGTGCTCCGGTGCAGCAGTTGCGCGCCCATCGCCTGCTCAAGTGCCTTGACGCGCTTGCTGACATAGGCCGGCGAGCTGCCCAGCTCCTCCGCCGCGGCGACGAAGCTGGCGCGCTGGGCAACCAGGCAGAACACCCGCAAATCTTCCAGTGGGGGCAGATTGTTCACAATTCGTGTTTCCTGTATGCACGGTTGCGCGGATGATTCGCGCAGGGTTTCCCGGCATCCTCGATCGCGTCCTCACCACCAGATACGAGCGAGACACTGCCATGACCAAACCTTCTCCGAATGCATTCCGCATAGCTGCCATCGCCGGCGACGGCATTGGCAATGAAGTCCTTCCCGAAGGGCTGCGCGTCCTCGAAGCCGCCGCGCGTAAGTTCAGCCTGCCCATTGAAGTGCGTCACTTCGAATGGGCCAACTGCGACTACTTCCTCCGCCACGGCAAGATGATGCCGGACGACTGGAAGGAACAGTTGGACGGCTTCGACGCCATCTACTTTGGAGCAGTGGGCTGGCCCGACAAGGTGCCCGACCACGTTTCGCTGTGGGGTTCGCTGCTGAGGTTCCGCCGCGAGTTCGACCAGTATGTCAACCTGCGCCCAGTACGCCTGCTGCCTGGCGTGCCCTGCCCGCTGGCCAACAGGAAGCCCGGCGACATCGACTTCTACGTGGTTCGCGAGAACACCGAGGGGGAGTACAGCTCGGTCGGCGGCCGCATGTACGAGGGTACCGAGCGCGAGATCGTGATGCAGCAGTCGATTTTCAGCCGCCACGGCACCGACCGCATTCTGAAGTACGCCTTTGAATTGGCCCAATCGCGTTCCCGCAAGAAGCTGACTTCGGCCACCAAGTCCAACGGCATCGCCGTCAGCATGCCCTGGTGGGACGAGCGCACCGCCGCAATAGGAGCCCAGTACCCGGAGGTCAATTGGGACAGCCAGCACATCGACATCCTTTGCGCGCGCTTCGTGCTCCAGCCCGAGCGGTTCGACGTGGTGGTCGCCTCCAATTTGTTCGGCGACCTTCTGTCCGACCTCGGCCCGGCCTGCACCGGTACCATCGGCCTGGCGGGCTCGGCCAACCTGAATCCCGAACGCAAGTTCCCCTCGCTGTTCGAGCCCGTCCACGGCTCGGCGCCGGACATCTTCGGCAAACAGATCGCCAACCCCATCGGCATGATCTGGTCGGGCGCGATGATGCTCGATTTCCTCGGCGGAGAAGCAGGGCGCCAAGCGCATGACGCCATCCTCGCGGCCATCGAGACGGTGCTGCGCGAAGGCCCGCTGACACCGGACGCCGGTGGCAAGGCCGGCACGAGCGACGTGGGCAAGGCTATCGCTGACGCGGTCTGACGCCACTTGCACGGGGGAACGTGACGCACGGTTCGCGTCGCGTCTTCTTCCCCCGCAGCGACGGACGTTCCATCCATCGCACAAGCAGTTTTTTTTAGCGCCGAGCTTGTGCATGTCCGAAATCTTGCCTAAAGTTCTCGTAAACCAAAAGTTACTGTAAACCATTGGTTTACAAAAAACAAGGAAATCTGAACGACACGGGCGGCCCCCGTGCCGGGCAGACAAGTTCCACCCCAAAACACCGTGTGCCAAGACGCATCGGAGGAGACCCACTTGAAAACATCCACGCCCCACCGCGACGGATTCCTGACCATCTGCACGCTCACAGCCGTGCTGGTCACCGTCATCGCCATGGTCCGCTGGCCCGCCGAAGCGGCCGCCACCGCCACCCAACTCTTCGATTGGTCCACGCGCTCCTTCGGGTCCCTGGTCCAGATCTTCGTCTTCGGCTGTGTCATCGCATGCCTGGCACTGGCATTCAGCAAGTACGGCAACGTACGCCTGGGCGAAGGCAAACCTGAATACTCGACGCTATCCTGGGTCTTCATGTTCATCTGCGCAGGCATGGGGTCCTCGACCATGTACTGGGGCGTGATGGAGTGGGTCTACTACTACCAGTCGCCCGGCCTGAACGTGCCCACCGGCACGCGCGAGGCGCTGGAGTACTCCATCAGCTACTCGTTCTTTCACTGGGGCCTGAGCGCCTGGGCGGTGTACGCCCTGCCCTCGCTGGCAATGGCGTACCACTTCCATGTGCGCAAGAACAAGGGACTGAATCTGGCATCCATCATCGAAGCCATCACTGGCTTCCGTGCCACCGGACCGGTGGGCCGCCTGGTCGACCTAATCTTCCTGCTGACGATGTTCGGGGCGTTGACAGTTTCCATCGCGCTGACTGCGTCGACCTTTACTCGGGGCCTGTCCGGCCTGTTTGGCGTGCCCGATACCTTCGTCACGCAATTGATAGTGATCGTCGGTGTGTCGGTGCTGTTCTCCGCCAGTGCCTACATCGGCATCAACGGCGGCATGCAGCGCCTGAGCCATATGGTCTGCTGGGGCGCACTGCTGCTGGCCGCGATCGTCTTCGCAATCGGGCCGACCCTGTTTTCGGGAAACAACATCGTCAACGGCCTGGGCCTGATGTTGCAGAACTACGTTCACATGAGCCTGTTCACCGATCCCACGGGCGACGGCGCCTTCAGCCGCGGCTGGACGGTCTTCTACTGGCTGTGGTGGGTATCGTACTCGCCGGGCGTGGCGATGTTCGTGGCTCGTGTGTCGAAGGGTCGCAAGATCAAGGAAGTCATCTACGCCCTGCTGCTGGGCGGGAGCGTCGGATGCTGGTTTTTCTTCGGCGCACTGGAAAGCTACAGCATGCACCAGTTCATCTCAGGCAACATCGACGTGCCGCGCATACTGAAGGAGCATGGTGGCGAGACGGCAGTAGAAATGCTACTGACTGCGCTGCCGGCCGGCAAGATTTTCCTGACCGTGTACCTGGCGATAATGATCGTTTTCCTCGCGGCCCATGTCGACGCCGTGGCCTATGCCGTGGCCGCAACCACCACGCGCAACCTGAAGGAAGGACAGGACCCGTCGCCGACCAGCCGTGTTTTCTGGTGCGTGATGCTGACGCTGGTACCGCTGGCCATGCTGTTCGTCAAGGCGTCGCTAGAGACCATGAAGACAGCCGTGGTGCTGACCGCCATCCCGTTCCTGGTCATCCTCGGGATCAAGCTTTTCGGCTTGTTCCGCTGGCTGCTGCAAGATCACGACGACACGCCAGCTCACCTGATCGAGTCGGCCCGGTCCAACACCCGGCCCGACGGCGAGCGCGCCGCCGTGGCCACCGATCGCGAATCTCCCATCGCAAGCGTCTGATGGATTAATGGATTGATGGTCGGGCAGCGGTCAGCCGCCCGACACGACTCAGTGCTCAAACTTTGCCCGCCCTCCGGGCATTTTCTTCCGATCTCGCGTTAAATACCATTTAACACGTAACCATAACTTAACCAAAGGAAAACGCATCATGGAGAAGACCCTGGACCACTCCGCCGTCAACTTGCCCGCCGACTTCTGCGCCGACGACGAGAACGCCTGGACCCTGCCCGCCTCGTACTACACGAAGGAAGCGGTCTTCGAGTACGAAAAGGAAAAGATCTTCGCCAATAGCTGGGTCTGCGTGGCCCACCGCAGCGAACTCGCCGAATCGAACGACTACGTGACCCGGGAGGTCATCGGCGAGAGCATCGTTGTGCTCCGCGATCGCGAAGGCGTGCTGCGCGCCTTCTACAACGTCTGCCCCCACCGTGGCCACCAACTGCTGGAAGGCAGCGGCCGCGCGAAGAACGTCATCACCTGCCCGTATCACGCCTGGACCTTCAAGCTCGATGGCGAACTGGCGCTCGCCCGCAACTGCGACAACGTCCCCAATTTCGACAAGAGCAAGTCCAGCCTGGTCCCGGTCAAGGTCGAGGAATACGCCGGCTTCGTCTTCATCAATATGAACCCGGAAGCCGGCACCGTCGAGGAGCAACTTCCCGGACTGGAAGCGCGCATGCGCGCCGCCTGCCCAGTCATTGACGAACTTCACCTCGGCGCCCGCTTCGTCACCGAGACGCCGGCCAACTGGAAGTCGATCGTTGACAACTACATGGAGTGCTACCACTGCGGCCCGGCGCACCCCGGCTTCTCGGATTCCGTGCAGGTCGACAAGTACACCCACACGCTGCACGACAACTGGTCACTACAGTTCGGCCAGGCGAAGTCGTCGGAAAAGTCCTTCAAGCTGGACGAGTCCGTGAAGGACCCGAGCTTCAGCGGCTTCTGGGCCTGGCCCTGCACGATGTTCAACGTGCCGCCCGGCGCCAACTTCATGACGGTGATCTACGAGTTCCCGGTCAGCGCCGAAGTCACCCTGCAGCACTACGAGATCTACTTCCTGAACAAGGACCTGACCGAGGAGCAGAAAAAGCTGGTCGCGTGGTATCGCGACGTGTTTCGCCCAGAAGACCTGCGCCTAGTGGAAAGCGTCCAGAAGGGCCTGAAGTCGCGCGGCTACCGCGGCCAGGGACGGATCATGGTCGACCGCCAGCGCAGCGGCATCAGCGAGCACGGGATCGTTCATTTCCACCGCAAGGTGGCTAAGGAATACGAGGGCGCCTGAGCCCCCGCCCACTGAAACGGAGAACAGACCCATGCAACTGAAGGACAACACCCTGTTCCGCCAGCAGGCCCTGATCGGCGCCGAATGGACCGACGCCCCCGACGGCGCCACTGTCGCCGTATCCGACCCCGCGACGGGCGAACAGGTCGGGACCGTGCCGCTGATGCGCGAGGCCGGCGCCGTGGCCGCGATCGAGGCCGCCAACACCGCCCTCCCCGCGTGGAAGGCCCGCACCGCCAGGGAACGCGCCGCGCTGCTGCGCAAGTGGTTTGACCTCATCATCGAGAAGGAGGACGATCTGGCGGCCATCATGACCCGTGAGCAGGGCAAGCCCCTGGCCGAAGCGCGCGGCGAGGTGCGATATGCCGCCTCGTTCATCGAGTGGTTCGGCGAGGAAGCCAAGCGCCTCTACGGCGACGTGATCCCGTCCCCGGCCGCCGACAAGCGCCTGGTGGTGGTGCGCGAGCCGATCGGCGTCTGCGCGGCCATCACGCCGTGGAACTTCCCGGCGGCAATGATCGCCCGAAAGGCAGCGCCCGCGCTCGCGGCAGGATGCACGATGGTGGTCAAGCCCGCCAACGAGACGCCATTCAGCGCGCTGGCGCTGGCCGAGCTGGCGCTGCGCGCCGGCATCCCGGCTGGCGTGCTGAACGTCGTCACCGGCGATGCGGCGGCCATCGGCAGCCAGTTCACCGGCCATCCGCTGGTGCGCAAGCTGTCCTTCACCGGCTCCACACCGGTCGGTCGCCTGCTGATGCAACAGTGCGCCGACACGGTCAAGAAGGTGTCACTCGAACTGGGCGGCAACGCGCCGTTCATCGTGTTTGAAGACGCCGATATCGACGCGGCGGTCGAGGGTGCGATCCAGGCCAAGTTCCGCAACGCCGGCCAGACCTGCGTCTGCGTCAACCGCCTCTATATCCACGACGCTGTGTACGACCAGTTCATCGAGCGCTACGTGAATAAGGTGGCTGCACTGCGCGTGGGCAACGGCTTCACGGCTGGCAGCGAGATCGGCCCGCTGATCACCGAGAAGGCGGTCGCCAAGGTCGGTGAACTGGTGGCGGATGCCGTCAGCAAGGGCGCGCGCATCGCCATCGGCGGCGGTGTGCATGAGGCCGGTGCGCAGTTCTTCGCGCCGACGGTGCTGGCGGATGTCACCTCGGGCATGCGCGTGCTGGATGAGGAAATCTTCGGGCCGGTCTCGCCAGTCGTCCGATTCACCTCGGAGGCCGACGTCGTGCGCATGGCCAACGACACCATCTACGGCCTGGCCGCCTACTTCTTCAGCCGCGATATCGGTCGCGTCTGGCGCGTGGCGGAGCAACTAGAGTACGGCATCGTCGGCATCAACACGGGCCTGTTCTCGAACGAGGTGGCGCCGTTCGGCGGCGTGAAGCAGTCGGGCCTGGGCCGCGAGGGCTCGAAGTACGGCATCGAAGACTACCTCGAGATGAAATACCTCTGCATGGCGCTGTAACGCGCGGCAGCACACCCGGAAGACAGCAGCATGGGCAATACCTACCAGACTCTCCAAGTGCGGGTTTCGCGCATTGAGCACGTGACTCCGCTGATCAAGCGCTTCACCATGGAAGCAATGGACGGCAGCGACCTGCCGCCCTTCACCGGCGGCAGCCATGTCATTGTGCAGATGCGCGACGGCGAGCGCCAGTACAGCAACGCTTACTCGCTGATGAGTTCGCCCGACGCGCTCGGCAGCTACCAGATCGGCGTGCGGCGCGAGGAGAAGTCGAAAGGCGGCTCGGCGTTCCTGCACGACAGGGTGGCCGAGGGCGACTCGCTCACCATCACCACGCCGAACAATCTGTTCGCGCTGGATAATGGTGCGCCTCACCACGTGCTGATCGCGGGCGGCATCGGCATCACGCCGTTCATGTCGCAGATGCACGAACTGCGCAAGTGCGGCGCGTCGCACGAGTTGCACTACGCATTCCGGGCGGACGAGCACGGCGCGTTCCGCGACGAACTTGCGGCGCTCACGCACGCGTCTTCCGGCGGCCACGTCAGCTTCTATGTCGACAACAAGGGCCAGAAGATCGACCTGCCCGGCCTGCTGGGCGGCATGCAGCCCGGCGCGCATGTCTATGTCTGCGGTCCGGCGCCGCTGATCGATGCCGTGCGTACGGCCGCTCAGGCCGTTGGCCTCGATCCCTCTCGTGTGCACTGGGAACAGTTCGCCGCACCGGAGCAGGCGGGTGACGCCTTCACTGTGGTACTGGCGAAATCTGGCAAGACGGTGGAAGTGGCTGCCGGCGAGTCGATCCTGAAGGCCATCGAGCGCGACAGCACCGTCCCGGTCGAGTGCCTGTGCCGCGAAGGCGTCTGCGGCACCTGCGAGACCCGCATCCTCGAGGGTGAAGCTGTTCACTTCGACCAGTACCTGAGTGGCAAAGAGAAGGCATCGCAGAAGACGATGATGATCTGTGTGTCACGGGCCAGGGGCGGCAAGCTCGTGCTCGATCTGTAAGTCATAAGAAAGGCCGGCGCACGAAACGCCGGCCACCATCCCTCACGAGGAGACCCTATGAGGAAACCAGCCAGCCTCTGGCTGCTGGCGGGCACGCTGCTGCCTGCCGCATTGCCTTCCACATCTCACGCCCAGTCGAACGTGGTGCTTTACGGCGTCGTCAGCACCGCCGTGCGCTACACCTCGAACATCGACGGTCGCCATAACGATCAGGCCGAGCTCGTTTCCAGTGGTATCGGTGGCAGCCGCTGGGGCCTGAAAGGCAATGAAGACCTCGGCGGCGGCAATAAGGCCGTCTTCCTGCTGGAGAATGGCTTCGGCACGGACGACGGCAAGACCGCTTACAGCGCCCTGTTTGGCCGGCAGGCCTATGTCGGCCTCTCCGGCGACTGGGGCGCCCTGACCTTCGGCCGCCAATACAACGCCCTGAACAACATCGGCTGGGCTTTCGACCCACTCGACCAGAGCTGGGGTAACTTTTGGTCGGACCCGCTCTATACAGGTGGCGACATCTTCTTCCAGGGCTACCGCGTCAACAACAGCGTGGTCTACAAGCAAACGGTCGGTCCCGTGAGTATCCAACTCGACTACGGCTTCGGCGAACGGCCGGGCAGCAAGGTGCGGGGAGCGACCTTTGGTGGCGGGGTAATGTACCAGCAAGGGGCGCTGGCCATCGGCGTAGCCTATGACCAGCAACGACCGAGCGCAGGAGACAACACGCTGCACAACTATTCGCTCGGCGCGTCCTATGTCATCGGCAAGGCCACAGGCTACATCGGCTACATGGGCCGCCGCGAGTCCAACCCCGACGCGCGCTTCGGCATCGCCTTCGTCGGGCTCGGCTACCAGGTCACGCCTACCCTGCATCTGTCGGGCGCGTACTACCGCTACAGCCAGAGCGGCAACGTAGTGACGCAGTTCCAATCCACGCCCATCCCGCTCGGGAGGGGAAATGCCGATGCGATATCGGTCGTGGCCGATTATGCATTGTCAAAGCGCACCAGCCTGTTCGTAGAGGCCGACACTACCTTCGCACGAGGCGGTACAGTTGGGCGCGAGACCGAGTACTGGGGCGGAACGCCGGTGACAAATGCCCACAGCTCAACCCGGTTGGGCGTGATGGCCGGAATTCGCCACCTATTCTGAGCCCCTGGCATAGCACAAGTAGATTGCGGTTGTCGAGGAGTCGCGTGGCGGCACGCTGGACAGCGTGTCACTCACAATGTCGGCGAGGGGAGGCTATAAGCGATGGGATGTTGTCTGACACGGCCCGAAGGCCGCCATAGAAACCTCCTGTGTCTGTATGCGGGCGCGTAACACATTCGAACTGGGACCATATACGACGGAAATCGTCGACGACCCCTCGGGGAGTCGTGGAGCGATTTTTAGGCTGCCGGCCATTCATGCATTGCTGACCGGAGAGTCCGAACGGAACATCGTCGAAGACCGGCTCGCGAGCAGTCGGTGCGAAAGACACGTATCACACTGGAAGCCGCTGTAAATGCCATTACTCAGGAAAGTTCCCAGTCGTAACACCGACTGCGCAAGGGTGTTAGCGGCGCATCAGGTAGGTGTAATGTCGCGCGCTAGGCCCCGAGGCCCCGCGTGACGATCTGATGACGACTTTAAGCCGCCGTTTCAAGCTATGCGAGGAATGTGCGTTTCGGGGGCGCCAAATCACGCGCTGGCCATCGGCCTACCGGGAATATAACTTGGACCGCGAGGAGAGCGCGGGCAGCCGCCAGTGTATTCAAGAAACTGGGGGGCCACCACGGCGGCGGCACTTAGTGTTTTGGCCTGTTCACTGACTTGCCCGCGTCCATTGCCCGCTCTTCATCCTGAGCTATGGCGATGGCATCCCGGAGGTTCGCGCGTAGCATCTCAATGCCTCCGACATACCCCCCGAGGGCTTCAGTTGCTCGTGCCTCGATCTCCGCTGCCGACGTCAGGCCTTCCGACACCAGCGCGCGAATATCTTCCCGGTCGTTATCGGCTAGGCGAGCGATCTTGCTGACGGCCAGATCTGTCGGTGACAGGACTCGCACGCGGATTTGTTTGAGACCAAGGTCCACCGGAATCGAGTCTTCCTGGTAGTCCTCGTGCATCAAAGCGAACGTGGGGTTGTAGTTGGTGTCTAGGTAAATCACTTGTGTGACGCCGTTCTCGAGCTTCACGTCCACGAGCAAATCCTGCGGGAGCATCACCCGCCCGGCGAACTCGGCGTCGACGTCTGTAGTCACCCGCCTGGCTGTGTACAGGTGAACAGCCATTCCGCCCGCCAGGTACACAGTCAGGGGCTTTTGCAGCGACAGCCGCCCTTCGAGTTGCGCCATCAAATCACGAAGGCCCTCAGCGAGAGCAGTTTTGGTGTAGAAGCCGTCGGACATATCAAGCGTGGCGCAGACGCAGGGTCAACATGTCCCGGAGGCGCGGAACACTCAGGACCCAACCATTCCGAACGACGTCGCCACTCGCTACAAGATCAGTGGGATGCTGAATGAAATAGGACTCGCTTACGGTCAAAAGCCTGTCCGCCTCTGACGGCATCCGGGGACGAAGGACCATTGAGGCGAGCCGGAAAACGTTGGCTTCGCGTTGATCGGCAGCACGCGCGAGCTCACCCCTTGCAACTGCTGCGCAGCGGCTTAGCAAGGTTTGCTCAACATCTCTGGACGACATTGCATTACTCCGATCGGAGGCGGGACGGATTCCGCCATCGAGATCACTTTACCGGTTTATATTGGCAATCTCAAACACCCGAATTCCCACTCCGTCCACGTGCCTTATCAATCACATAACACGCATTATGCTAAAAAATGATTCGGAGGCGCCCAGATTGCTCACGGCTTGATACTCGAGTGCTGATCTGCGCGCTCAACTCCGCCACGGCTCGCGTGGCGGAGGTCAATTAGATCCTGCTTTCTCTGATGGCAAGTACGGAGTCCAATCCCCGGTGCCCGGAAAAGGCCCGCCCTCTCCCGTCTTCTCGCCTTTCCTCCTAGCCAAAGAACCTAGAACCGGACAGCAGGATCTTGCGTCACCCGTGGCGCATGATTGCGCTCCCTAACGGAGGTATCGCTCCCACGCGGCAATACGCTCGGACTCGGGCACGTCGCATGAGGGACTCTAATCATCCAGGAAAGGCCTTGACGCTCTTGTATGGGCTGTTGGCCCGACGATCAGCTGCTTTAGGATGGTGTGCCCGGCAACGCCACCGGCGCAAACGACTTGACTGCGTCATACGGCAGCTTCGGATTGCAACAGGCGGCAATGGCATGATCCTGCAAATGTCCACAGAACTGCTGCAGCAGCAGGAAAACGTGCGCATGAACCGTCAGCAACCGATGGTCTTCGGCCCCCGTCCCAAGCTCCTGGCCGGCGCGCCAGGCATCGGTGCCACCATAACGCATATGGAAAGGCCACCATGACGCATACGTAATGGAGCTACCCGACCTCCGCCTCACAACGATCAACGCATAAGCCTATGCAAAATCCGCAGTTCCCTTGAAGCCTCGGCGTGGCACACAATCGGTCGCTTGCCTTCGCCACACCGCGCCGCAATCGCGCCCGCATTCAGCATGACCCGCCAGATTCGCCTCAACGCCTTCACGATGAACTGCGTCGTCCATCTTGCCCCAGGGCAATGGACGAATCCGGAGGACCGGTCAGCGGCTTACTTGCATACGCATCACTGGGTCGCGCTCGCGCAACTGCTGGAAGAAGGAAAATTTGACGCGCTGTTTCTTGGCGATATCACCGGCATCTATGATGTGGCCGGCGGCGCGCCAGATGCGGCGTTGCGCACGGCCGCGCAGGTTCCCATGAACGATCCCGCGCCATTGATCCCGCTGATGGCACACGCCACCCGGCATCTTGGGTTCGGCGTAACGCTTTCAGTGTCGTACGAGCATCCGTATCTGCTCGCCCGACGGCTTACCACGCTCGATCATCTGAGCCAGGGCCGGGTGGCGTGGAACATCGTCACATCCTACCTCGACAGTGGCGCGAAGAGCCTTGGCCAGGACGGCCTGCGCGCGCATGATGCCCGCTACGATCGCGCCGACGCGTATCTCGATATCTGCTATCGGCTGTGGGAAGGCGCGTGGGAAGACGGCGCCGCGGTACGCAATCGCGAGACCGGCGTCTACGCGGATCCGGCGCGCGTGCATCGCACCACCTATCAGTACGACGACCTTCGGATCGACGGCGTGTTCCAGTGCGAACCCTCGCCGCAGCGCACGCCACTGCTGTTCCAGGCAGGCGGCTCGGATCGCGGCTCACGTTTTGCGGCGCGCCATGCCGAATGCATCTTTGTCGGCGCGCCCACACGCGAGGGGCTGCGCCGCACCGTTGCCAACCTGCGCGATGCACTGCGCGCTGAAGGGCGAGACCCGGACAGCGTCCTGATCTTCGCAATGTTCACAGTCATCGTGGACGACACGGCGGAGAAAGCGCATGCTCGTCACGCCGCTTACCGGGAACGCGTAAGCTACGAAGGCGCACTGGCCCTGCTGTCTGGCTGGACTGGCATCGACCTGAGCCGCTACGCGCCTGACGACACGCTCGACTACGTGGACACCAATGCGGGGCAATCCGCGCTGGCGTCGTTCAGCAAACTCGACCCGAACAAGACCTGGACCGTGCGCGATGCCGTGGAATTCGTCGGTATCGGCGGTCGCGGTGGCCTGGCCGTTGGCGACGCACAGCAGGTGGCCGACGAACTGCAGGCCTGGATGGCGGACACCGGGATCGACGGCTTCAACCTGGCCTCTGTCGAAATGCCGCGCACGTTCCGGGACATCGTGACCCATCTTGTGCCCGAACTGCAGCGCCGCGGCGTCTACAAGACCGCGTACGCAGACGGCACGCTGCGCGAGAAGTTGTTCCACGCTGGGCCGACACTGCGTGCGCCGCATGTCGGGTCGACGTTCCGTCGCATCACGTCACCAGCGTCGGTCGACGTTCACGCCCTCACGAAATAACCGTCTCCCGGAGTCACCATGCCTCGCGTCAGCGAAATCTCTCCCGATACCTTCGATCCGGCGCGCCGCGCACTGTTCGACGCCTTCACCGGAAACGGCGCCCATTTCGCCGATCAGTTCTCGGTGCTAGCCCATGTGGGTCCCGGAGTCGATCATCTTCCGCAGTTGCTGCTGGAACTGAAAGCACGCAATGGGGTGTCCTATCGCTATATCGAGATGGCAATCGTGGTCGTCTCCCTGCTCAACGACTGCGAATACTGCGTGGCCAATCACGCGCCGCGGCTGGAAGTGGAAGGGATCAGCGAAGCAGGCGCGCGCAAGCTGCTCGACTACGCCGATCACCCCGAACTGTCGGACATCGACAAGCTCGTAGTCGAATACGCGATCGCTGTCACGCAGCAGCCACAACGCATTCGCGACCACGTGTTCACGCGGCTGCGCGCACATTTCAGCGAGGCACAGATTGTTGAACTGACGCTGCGCATCTCGCTGTGCGGCTTTTTCAACCGCTTCAATCAGGCACTGCAGATTGGCGAAGACGCCACCGCGGTACATCCGGCCTGACGCACCCCTTTTTCCAATTCGTTGGTCTTCATTCGCATGTCTGACATTTCGTCGTTTCAACGCCGCGCGTGGCTGCGCGCCGCTGGCGTCGGCGCGGCCGCTCTGGCCCTGCCCACCCTATCCCTCGCACAGGACAATGGTCCGATCCGCATTGGCATCCTCGCGCCGCTGAGCGGCGGTGGCGGTGCCTATGGTGCCGGCATGGCCAACGCCGCGCGCAAGGCCGCCGACTACATCAACAGCCAGGCCGGGGGGCTGCTGGGCGGCCGCAAGATCGAGATCCTGGTCGAAGACGACGAAAGCAATCCGACGGCAGGTGTTGCGGCGGCGCGCAAACTGCTTGACGTTTCGAAGGTGAACGCGATTGTCGGCGTGTGGAGCAGCGCCGTGGCCATGGCCGTCAAGCCGCTGACGATCGAGCGCGGCGTGCCGTTGTTCGTGACCGGATCGGGCGACGAAGTCACGCAGGGCGACAACAAGGGCTTGGTGTGGCGATTCCAGGCGCGCGGCAGCGATTGGGGCACGGTGTTCGCGCGCGCCGCTGCGAAGGACGGCGCACACAAGGCATCGCTGCTGGTGCTGCAGACGCCGTTCACGCTGAGCATGGTCGATCCGTTCGTCAACACGTTTAAGAAATCGGGCGGTCAGATTCTGGACGTCGTCTACTACAACCCGAACCAACCCTCCTACCGCGCCGAAGTGGAGAAGGTTTTCGCCCGCAAGCCCGATGCGGTGTTCATTCCCAGCTATCTTCCCGACCTGTCGGCGATCTCACGCGAGGTATACCGCAGCGGCTTCAATGATACGCGCCTCTACGCCAACTCGTCCGCCGCCGACGCCGAAGGCGCGTTCATCAAGAACGTAGGCAAGCAGGTGGCCGAAGGCATCCACCACATCCAGTCGATCCCGCCCGCCTCGTCCACGGCGTACAAGACCTTCGCGCGCGAAGCCGGCATTCCGTCAGGCACGCTCGCCATCTTCCCGTCGAATGTGTGGGACGAAATCTCGGTGCTGGCACTGGCCATCGAACGCGCCGGCAGCGCCGACCCGAAGGTATTTGCGAAGGCGATCCTGCCCGTGGTCAATGGGCCTGGCAAGACAGTGGAGAATCCGGTGGACGGCCTGAAAGCCATTCGCGCAAAGCAGGCCATCGCCTACAGTGGTGCGGGTTCGCAGTTCCAGTTCACGCCGACCGGCGATCAATTGAATCGCGAGTACGGGCACTTCGTGATTCGCGATGGCGCCAACCACCTGGTGGACGTCCTCAAGTAATGCGTAGTGCTGCCACCCTGTCAGCCACGTCGCTGAACATTGCATTCGGCGGCCTGCGCGCGTTGAACAACGCCTCCCTTACCCTGCAGCCTGGGCGCATCACCGGCATCATCGGCCCCAACGGCGCGGGCAAGTCGACGCTGTTCAACGTCCTTGCGGGTGTGCTGCGGCCCGATTCCGGGCGCGTCGCGCTGGGCGATGTCGACATTACAGCGCTGCCCGTGCATCGCCGCGCCCGCCACGGGGTGGCGCGCACCTTCCAGCTTGCGCGCGAGCTGGACAGCCTGACGGTGCTAGAAAACCTGCTGTTGGCCATGCCGGCGCATCCCGGCGAGTGTTTCTGGAACTTGCTGTTCGCGCGTCGGCGTGTGCAGGCGGCCGAACGACAGGCCATTGATCGCGCACGGAGGCTGCTCGAACGGGCGCGGCTCCTGCCGCTGGCCAACCAGCTGGCCGGCGGCCTGTCGGGCGGTCAGAAGAAGCTGCTGGAGTTGTGCCGCGCGCTGATGGCCGATCCGTCGATCGTCCTGCTGGACGAGCCGGCGGCGGGCGTCAATCCGGTGCTGGTGGAATCGCTGGGGCGTTTCATATCCGATCTGCGCGACGAGGGCATGACCTTTGCACTGGTCGAGCACAACATGGACATGGTCGCCGCGCTGAGCGATCACGTCTACGTCTTCGCGCAGGGCGCCGTGCTCACCGAAGGTAGCTTCGCCGACGTGACGGCCGATACGCGCGTTCGCGCCGCATACCTCGGGGAAATCGTATGACCCTCGCCCTGCAACTGGACGGGATTGGCGCGGGCTACCACGGCAAGCGCATCATCCACGACGTCTCGCTGCACATCCCGGCGGGCGGTGCCGTCACCGTGATCGGGCCCAACGGATCCGGCAAGTCGACCCTGCTGAAAGCCGTCGTCGGCCTGCTGCCGCTTGCATCGGGCACGCTGACCCTAGGCGCGCGCCAGATCGGTCCGCTCGATGCGCCAGCACGCACGCGGCTGGGGATTGGCTACGTACCGCAGGAACACAATGTCTTTCCGAACCTGAGCGTGCTGGACAACCTCAGGCTCGGCTGGGAAGGCGTGCAGGGCAACCGGCCCGATGGAGACCGGAGCAATGGCCCATCACAACGCGCGCATCTTGACGCCGTGCTGGCGCTGTTCCCCGAAATCGCCACGCGGCTGCGAACCGCTGCCGGCCTGCTGAGCGGCGGTCAACGCCAGATGGCGGCCATGGCTGCCGCGCTGATGCAGCGACCCTCTGTGCTCGTGCTCGATGAACCTTCCGCGGGACTGTCACCGCGCAACGCCGCGCTGCTGTTCGAGCGCATCGCCGACGTACGCCGTACCGGCGTGACCCTGTTGATGATCGAACAGAACGTGCGGCTGGGACTCACGGTCGCCGATCACGGCGTGGTACTTGTCAACGGCCAGGTACGAAGGCAGCGTCCCGCGCAGGCGCTGCTGAACGATGACGATCTGCCGCGCCTTTTCTTCGGCCACGACCCCGAGGCACTCACTGACGCTGACACTGCTGATTCAGCCGGCACTTCCGATAGCACCGTTCCTGCATGATCCAGACTTTATTCAACGGCGTGGTCACGGGATTGTTGGTCGCCCTGCCTGCGCTGGCGCTCGCCCTGACTTTCAGTGTGCTGCGCTTTGCCAACTTCGCCATCGGCGCCATGCTGACCGCCGGCGGCTACATCGTCTACGCGTTCAATGCCGGCCTTGGTTGGCCGCTGCTGCCGTCGACGCTGGCCGGCGCCGTCCTCGGCGGCCTGCTCGCCGTACTGGTCGATATCGTCGTGTACCGGCGACTGCGCGATCGATCGGGGGTGACGCTGCTCGTCGCCAGCATGGGCGTCGCATTCGTGCTGGAGAACGCAGTCCGTTTCATAGCGGGCAACGCCGCCGTAGGTTATGAGGTGGATCCCGCGCGCCCACTGCGTGTAGCCGGCTTGCGCGTTAACCATGAACAGTTGCTGATCGCGGCGGTGAGCCTGTTCGCGCTGCTGGCGATCTGGGGCCTGTTGCGGCTGACATCGCTGGGGCGGGCCATGCGCGCCGTGGCGGACAACCCGTCGCTGGCCGCCGCGCGCGGCATCGTCGGTAATCGCGTGATCGGCATCACATGGTTCATCGCGGGCGCGCTGGCGACGGCTGCCGGCACGCTGATCGGGCTCGATGCCACGCTGGACCCGCAGATGGGTTGGAACTACGTGATCCAAGTCTTTGCCGCAGCCATCCTCGGAGGTATCGCGCATCCGATGGCCGCCGTGTTTGGTGCACTGGCGCTGGGCGTGATCGCCGAACTGGCCACGCTGATTCTCTCGCCTCATTACCGGCCGCTCGTCGCGTTCGCCGTGCTCACTGCCCTGTTGCTCGTGCGGCCCTGGGGCGTTTTCGGCACGGCCCGCATTGCAAAATGACAACCTACCTAATCTCCATCCTCGTGCTGGTGTCGATTGCCGGCATCGCCGCGCTGTCGCTCAATCTGCAATGGGGCCTGACCGGCATGGTCAACTTTGGGCTGTTCGGGTTCTACATGCTGGCGGCCTACGTGTATGCGCAACTGGCCGCCACGGGCGCATCGCCCTGGTTCGCGCTGGCCGGCGCGATTGCCGTCAGTGGCATCGCCAGCGCGTTGACCAGCCTGATCTCGATGCGGCTGGCGGACGACTACCTGGCGATCGTGACGCTAGCATTTGCGGAATGCCTTCGACTGATCGTGATCCACGAAGACTGGCTCACGCGCGGCAGCTTGGGCATTGCCAACATCGCGCGTCCCGTGGCCAATGACGGCGCCTTCCTGCTGCTGGCGCTGGCAGCATTACTACAGAGCTTCCTGCTCCTGGAAACGATTTCCCGCTCGCCGTTGGGACGCGCCGCGCGCGGCTTGCGGGACGATCCCCTCGTGGCGGCCACGCTGGGCAAGGACGTGCTGTGGCTACGTGTGCGCCTGTTCGGCATCGGCGGCGCAGTCACTGGCGTGGCCGGCGCGCTGCATGCCGCCTACTACCAGTACATCGATCCCACGCAGTTCGGGCCCATTATCACCGCCTATGCGTTCATGGGCGTCATCATCGGCGGACGCGGCAGCAATCGTGGTGTCCTGCTGAGCGCGTTTACGGTGATCCTATTGCTCGAAGGTACGCGCTTCCTGAACGACCAGGTCGGCTGGATGACGCCCGCGCAACTGGCGGCGCTGCGGCTCATGTTGATCGGGATCGCGCTTATCGCAGCCTTGATAGTGAGGCCCGCTGGACTGTTGGCGGAGCACCGACTGAAGGTATAACTCTCGAGACCGCTATTGGCCGTCAAGGTCGTGTGTATCCACGACCAGTCAACCATGTGCCTCGAAACGGAATCGAAGCGGGGCTGCCCGAGGCCCGCTCGGATTGCACCTATTTTCTGAAACTGGTCCAGATGAAACCCCTTTCCCAGGCAGCAGCAGATCAGTTTTCGACAATCCAGTTCGTGCTAACGGACATGGATGAAACATTGACACATCAAGGCCGTCTATCTGCGGAGACCTACACTGCGCTGGAAAGGTTGCAGACCAGCGGCATTCACGTCGTGCCAGTCACGGCAGCCCCCGCCGGATGGTGCGACCAGATGGCCCGCATGTGGCCGGTAGACGGTGTCATCGCCGAGAACGGCGGCTTGTTTCTACAGCGTAGTCCAGACGGACTCGGCGTAGATAGGCAATTTTGGCATCCGCCCGAACACATCGAGCATGTACGTGAACAACTGAAGTCGATCGCTCAGGTTGTCGAGAAGATGGCGCCCGACGCACAACAGGCCGACGATCAAGTGTTTCGATTGACGAGCCTCGCTTATCGACGCACCGATAACGATGCCGATCACCGCATCGTCGATGTGCTAAGACAGGCGGGAGCAAACGCGACAATCAATAACCTTTGGGTTCTAGGCTGGTTAGGGGACTACGACAAGCTGACAATGTCATTGCGAGTACTAGCCAACGCATACGGCGTCAATGCTGAAACAGCCCACGAAGTTGTCGCCTATTCCGGCGACTCCGCCAACGACGCACCAATGTTCGGGTTCTTTAAGCACACCGCAGGCGTTAGCACGGTGATTGACTGCCTTCCTCAGTTGCCGATTCCACCCCAGTGGATTACACACGGCCCTGGAGGGTCTGGCTTCGTAGAATTCTCCAATGCCATTCTTCGCTCAGCTTCAACGAACGCTCGCGACGCGTCCGAGCGATAGACCTTGGGGCGGCTCCTTCATTACCAAGCCGACTCCTTCAGAGATCCCGGCCGCGGTCCGCGGCTCCGGTAGTTGCCCTAACACCCATACCTTACCAGGATGAGCCGACGGCCATGGCCGGCCAAGGGACTGAATCGCTGGCGCGGAAACGCTACTCTCCAGTTGTAAACCTTTGCAGCTGCAGACTAGCGGGGGCGTTGAAGCTCGGAACACTTTGGCAGATTAACTTCGGAACATGGGCGGACCGACAGTACTCGCCAACCTGGCGTTCAGTACAAGCGATCGAGTAGAAAACGCAACGGCATGCAGTCGCCCTGCGAAGTCTTTTAGCTGATAACGATCATAGTGATCGCGGCCGAGGTTAGTCAAAAGTCCGTGTCGCAGCCTGGCTTATAAATTTCAAAGAACCCAGCCCGACTGCGACAGTCAGTTGATCATGGTTGTGCATTCGCCTCCTCTTCAAAGGGCGAATGATCGTATCCGAAGGTACCAACTTGCCTGACATAGTTGTCCCAGAACCCTTGGCTTCCTAGTGCTCCCCACTGAACAACGTGCGTTAATTCGTGTCGCACAAGCTTCGCAGTTTCATTGGCATTATCATCAGGACGATAAATAACGGTGTTGCCAAATGTCACGCCCGTGCTCTTATCCATACCCTTATTGGTGGTTATCAATAGCGCACCGCGTTGGTCTACATTGAATGTCCATGCGCCGTCCTTGAACAGTGTGGTGTATCCGTAAAGCACCGCACCAACGCCCAAGCCGAAAATCGTTGCCTCCCTGGTCTGATACATACCCACATATCGAGCTACGACTTCAATCTTCGACCAGCCATTGGCCTTTGCGTCCCGCCATAGTTCGTGGAATGCTCCCGTCAAGGCACCATTTGCGAACTTGTCTCCCGTCAACTCGGAGATTGTTCCGTTTGCAGTTGCCCCGATTCCGACTCGGGCAGCAGTGTCCAATGCCGTTTGCCCGTCCACGATATTCTGTGCATCTACTCCGGCACTAATGGCGCCCTGTTGATTTGCACTGAGAACTGACCCATCGGGGGTGCGGACAAAATCTTGGACTACCGGGAGGTAGTTCATGTATTCCTACGAAGACAGAATTCGAGCCGTTGAGCTGTACATCAAGCTCGGCAAACGGGTTAGGCCCACCATCAGGCAGCTAGGTTACCCAACCAAGAATGCTTTGAAGGGCTGGTACCGTGAGTATCAGCAGCGGAACGACCTGCCGCTGGGTTATGCTGGCCGAGAACCGAAGTTCTCGCCAGCGCAGAAGGCGGCGGCTATTGAGTACTATCTCGCGCACGATCAATGCATTGCTGCCACCATCAGGGCACTGGGCTACCCTTGTCGGGGAACGCTGACAGCCTGGGTTCGTGAGGCCCTTGGCGAGACGAGAATGGCCATCGTTGGCAGTGTGAGGCGGAGAAGTTACCCTGCGGCGTTGAAGCAAGCAGGTATCGTCGCGCTTTACGCCAGGCAGGAAAGTGCGCAGGCTGTGGCCGACAAACTCGGCGTGTGCCGCCCTACGTTGTACAACTGGAAGAACCAGCTACTGGGCCGGGAGGCTCCCGCATCCATGAAGCGCAAGAACAACTCTCCGCCGGCGACAGCGCGGGCGGAACTGGAACGCCAGCTTGAAGCGTTGCAGCGCGAAATCCGTCAACTGCAGCTTGAGCGGGACCTCTTGAACAAGGCCAATGAACTGTTAAAAAAAGGCCTGGGCGTCGATCTGCAGCTCCTGTCCAACCGGGAGAAGACACTGTTGATTGACGCCCTGAGGGAGTTGTATGCCCTGCCAGAGCTTCTTGCCCAGTTGGGTCTTGCGCGTAGTTCGTACTTCTACCATCGGGCCCGCACGTCGGTGGAGGACAAATACCTCTCGGTGCGGCAATCCATCACCGACATCTTCGAGTCGAACCATTGCTGCTATGGCTACCGCAGGCTGCAGGCCTCTTTGATCAAGCGGGACGTCGCGATCTCCGAGAAGGTGGTGCAACGGCTGATGAAGCAAGAAGGCTTGGTCGTTGCGAAGCCGAAGCGGCGCAGATACGCGTCCTACCTGGGCGAGATCAGCCCAGCACCTGAAAACATCATCAACCGCGACTTCCAGGCTGCAGCGCCCAATGAGAAATGGTTGACCGACATCACGGAATTCCAGATCCCCGCCGGCAAGGTGTACCTGTCGCCCATCATCGATTGCTTCGATGGGATGGTCGTCAGCTGGAGCATTGGAACCAGTCCAGACGCGGAACTCGTGAACACGATGCTGGATGCTGCCATTGAGACCGTGGCCCAAACTAATGACCGGCCGGTGGTCCACTCCGACCGTGGGGGACACTACCGCTGGCCAGGTTGGCTATCGCGGATGAGCGAGGCGAAGCTCATTCGCTCCATGTCTCGCAAGGCCTGCTCGCCTGACAACGCGGCGTGCGAAGGCTTCTTCGGTCGGCTAAAAACGGAGCTGTTCTATCCTCGAGACTGGCAGACGACGACCGTTGAACAGTTCATCGAGGCGGTTGATTCCTACATCCGCTGGTACAACGAGAAGCGGATCAAGATCTCCCTCGGCTCTCTCAGTCCCATCGAATACCGGGTGAGCTTAGGACTTGCGGCATAAACCAGTCCAAGTTTTTATCCGCACCCCCGCTGGGTCCGTTTTCCGTGCAAATCAACAGGTCGGGATCTTGATTCTAGCGCAGCATAAATCTAGACCCCCGGCCCCTCATTCCAATCATCCCTAGGGCCGGGACCGGCCAATTTGCGTCGGTCGGCAACCCTGAAAGTAGTGGCCGAATCCTTACGCTGTTCGGCCATTAGCAGGTGTCGTTTGGGGGACGCCGCGCACCGGTTTGCAATGGGTCATGCTGATGCTTGTTGACGCTTGCGAGCCTCCGCAGCCGGCGGTTCGCCGAGTTCCCAGAAGACTGAGGTCATGATGTCCAATCCCTGCGCGACGATCGCGAGCGGAAGATGCTCATTCGGTGCATGCTGCTTGCACCCAGGATACGAATGAGGGATCCAAACCGTAGGCAATCCCAGGATGTCCGAGAATGCGTCGTTGGGTACGGTGCCGCCGAGGTTAGGCACAACTGCGGGCTCCTGCACGCTCGCACCACGGAACGCCTCTTTCGCCCACTCAACCCAAGGGCTCGCAGGGTCCAGACGTGTTGCGGGAGAGCCTCTAAGCAATCGCACTTGGACGTCCTTGTATCCGGCCTGGTCCAAGTGCTGGCGAACGACTTCTTCTATTGCTTCCCAGGCGGTTCCGACCACGAATCGAAGTTGCAAATACGCACTCGATGCCGGAGGGATGGCGTTGGCAGGCTTCTCGGGATTCCCGGCCTTCAAGGTCAGCACCTCGAGGGAGTTCCAACCAAGTAGTCGCTCTGCGGCGGTCAGGCCTGCTTCACCCCAATCATCATCGATCTGACGTCCGAGACTCTCGCTGTCGACTTTCAGCTTGGACAGCGCTTCGCGAACTGCTGCAGGAATAGCAGGCGGCAAGAGCCCAGAAACCTGAATGCGCCCTTTCCCATCGACAAGCGACGAGATTGCCCCCGAGAGGATCACCGCGGGGTTCTTCATGATGCCGCCCCAGTTGCCCGAATGGAGCGCGCCGCTGCGCAAAGAGCAAGTGAGTTCGAAGATCGCGGAACCGCGAGAGCCAAGGAACATCGTTGGCTGCTCCTTGCTTACGCGAGGACCGTCGGAGGCGATGAACACGTCGGCGGCCAACGTGTCCGCATGCTGACGACACACCTGTCGAAGCCCCGGGGAGCTGCGTTCCTCCCCGAGTTCGAACAGCGCCTTGACGTTGAACCCAAGCTTGCCATCACGGGCCTTTATCACCTCGCGAAGCACAGTCAGATTGATAAGATGCTGGCCCTTGTTATCGGCTACGCCTCGCCCATACCATGCGTCGTTGCGATCCGCGAGATTCCATGGTGACAGCCCGGCCTCCCACTGCTCGTCCATGCCAGGGACCACGTCGCCGTGGCCGTACGTCAGGACAGTAACAGCATCTGGATTCTCGATCCGCTCGGCAAAGAGGAACGGAGAGCCACCTGGCACCGGATCTTCGATCCTGCGGCAGGAGAAGCCCATAGCGTTCAAGTCAGGCTCCAGCACTTCCGTGTAATACGGGAGGAGGTCGGCATCATTCGCATCGGCTCCGCTGACCGAGCGGTAGGCCACTCGGCGCGCAAGATCGCCCCTGAAATGACCCTCCTCGAAGTACCTCTTCACCCTGGTGAGGGCCAGTTGCTTAGTCATCCGTCTTCCCTCCCAACACTGCAGTCAGCGTACGAATCGACTGCAGGGAACGAAGCGAAGAAAGCTGCGACACGAGCGCGCCGAGATTCTGGTCGTTCATTACCGGCTCGCAGCACTCGAGCACCTTCTCCAGCCGCTCTGCATCAGTGAAGGGATCTTGGATTAGGCCGCGTGCGTAGACGCGTTTCGTCTCCAAAACCGTCCCGTCCTTCAGGACAATCTTGACGATGTGCGGCGGACGTTGATCCGGATCTTTTGGTTCGTCTTCGAACCTTCTGGCATTCAGCGTGACGAGACCGAATAGCTTGCGGACCTCCTTGCGTTTCACGGCGTCTGCAGTGAAGTCGGAGAGCGTGACCTTACCTTGCAGAAGGGCGAGCGCGATGTTGTATTGCATCGAGAATCGCGCCTGGAACTCGTCCTGCGGATCGTCGTAGCGCAGATTCTTCCTATTGCTGGCGCCGACGAGGATGCTGATGGATTCGACATCCTCGGCCGTGAAGCCGTGTTTCTGCTTCAGATCGAGGACACAGTCGATCGAGTTGTGCGCAGAGCCGCAGCAAGCGTGGCGCTTCGGGGCGAGGCCGAATTCTTCCAGTGCGAGTGGATTGTCGAGTTTCTTCAGCGGCTCTTCCCATCCGCGAGGAGCGGGACCACCGTATAAGGTGAGAAAGCCTTGCGGATCTTCAAGAACTTCCGGGTTGCCCTGTACGCCAGCTTGTCCAAGCCGGGCTGCAACTATTGCATTCGAAGCGCCCATGCCGCACTGGAACGATTTTGCCTCCGTTCCAAACTGAGCTTTATTGCCGGACGCCATGCTGACCGCGAGGCTCATGGTGGCCACGGTCGCGGCCTTGTCCAGTTTCAGCAATCGTGCGCACGCGCCTGCCGTTCCGATGCAACCTACCGTAGCCGTCGGGTGCCAACCGGCGAAGTAGTGCGACCGATTGACGCCTCGTCCAAGGACCGCATGAAGTTCGAGGCCCACGATGAAGGCGTCCAAAAGATCAGCACCCGTGGCGTCAACCTCTTCACCCAGAGCAATCAACGCGGGAACCAGAATGGCAGATGCGTGTGTGAGCGCGGGATAATAGTTGTCGTCGATCTCCAGTACGTGGGCAGCGGTGCCATTGATCATTGCGGCCCAAGGTGCCGGGGCTTTCATGTTAGTGCCGATGATAGTCGCAGCGCCTGTGCCCCAAAGGCTGACGCCCGCGCCAACCTTCGTGCTTACGGGATCGACACTTCCGGCGACGATGCATGCAATCGTGTCGCTGAACGCATGGCTCGCGCGCGACAGACAGCTTTCCGGCCAGTCAGTGCTGCGGGTTGTAATCCAATCGGCGAGAGTTTCCAGAACGGACATACGAGTGTTCTCCGAGGCGGTGCGGCCTGAAATAAGTTGATTGGCTGGGAGAGATAAGGAGGGATGGGCCCGTCGTCCAAGGAAACGGGCATTTCTTGTACTGTACTTAGTCAGTCGCGGCGCCAGAGCGCTTAATGATGTCGTCCCATTTCACGCGCTCTTTCTTCACGACGGTGGCGAAATCTGCTGCGGTACCGCCGACAATGACGTATCCGAGATCGCGCATCCCTTCGACGATGTGCGGGTCCTTCAGCGTTTGATTGACCGCGTCGTTGATCTTTTGAGCGATGGCTGGTGGCAGACCTTGCGGCGCGATGACGCCCGACCACGCAACGACTTCAAACTTGGGGACACCCGCTTCCGAGACCGTAGGCAGATCCGGGACTAGCGGGGAACGCGAGGTACCTGTGACTGCGAGCGCCTTTAGCTTTCCGCTCTTGGCGGCCGCAAGGCTACCGGCCAGGTTGTCGAAGACCAGGTCGACGTGACCGGCCATCACATCATTGACGCCAGCGGGTGCAGTCTTGTATGGCACATGGATCATCTCAATACCGGTCAACTTCTTGAACAGCTCGCCGCTCACATGGCCGGAAGTCCCATTCCCTGCCGAAGCAAACATCAACTTGCCGGGATGCGATTTGCCGTATGCGACCAGGTCCTTCACGGAGTTCACGGGCAAGTTCGGCGAGACCGACAGGAGGTTCGGCGTGTATCCGACCTGAACAATCAATTGCACATGGTCCGCCGCGGTGCGTGACGCTTTGTTCATGCTCGGGTTGATACCCAGCGTCTGTGTGTTTCCGTGGCCAATCGTATAGCCATCAGGTGCCGCATTCGCGATCGACTGCATGGCTATAAGACCTCCGCCACCGGGACGATTATCAACCACGATCGTTTGGCCAAGCCGCTTGCCTACGTCCTGCAGCACCAGCCGCATCAACGAATCCGGCCCAGACCCAGCACCTGCACTAAGGACGTACTTGATTGGCTTGTCGGGATAGTCAGCCCAGGCTGGCTGTGCCAGTGCGACTGCAGCTACCAGGCCGGCGAGAACGCAGTGAAGGGGCTTGCGGGGGATAAAAGTGAACATTTGTACGCCTTGCGTAACGAAGAATGCCGCGTAGGACGCTCCTACTTGGTGCGCCACACGAGCCTGTGCCTCGAAAAGTTGCATCAGATTTTCTGATGCCACAGCGTGGATCGCTCTTGGCTCTAGTGCTAAGCCATGCAATCATGTCCATATTATTAAGATGCCGCATTGCCTTACGCAAACGAAGATTTTTGGGTTAGGCATCAATCAAATTAATGACTAACTACCTACCCTCGATGACTGCGCTCCGCTGTTTCGACGCGAGTGCTCGCCTGCTGAGCTTCACCAAGGCTGCCGAGGAAATGCACCTGACGCAGGGCGCGGTCAGTCACCACATTCTTCAGCTTGAGAAGCAGTTGGGAGTCCAGCTCTTCGCGCGTAAGAGATCGGGCCTAGAGTTGACCTTGGCAGGTCAGAAATACTGGAATGATGTGGTTGCCGTGTTGCGCATGTTGGAGCGAGCTACCGAAAGTATCGCGACCACTGGGGGACGCGGTGGAACGCTCAACCTATCTGTGTCATCCAGCTTTGCAAATTATTGGCTGATGCCTCGCCTGTCTGCGTTTGTGCGTGCGAATCCCGACATCACCCTCAATCTCTCGACGCGGGTAGGGCCCGTAGACTTTGCAGCTAGCTCGGACGATGCGTCCATCGAGTTCTGCACGGGCCCGACCCCCGGAATAGAAGCCAGCTTGGTCGCGCCCCTTGTACTTCACCCCTACATTTCGCGAACAGAATATGAGCGTTACAAGGCATCGCAGAACAGCCGCGGCACGTCGCTTTCGAGGGATCAGCTTGTCGACTTGCTGGGCTCCTCTGCGCTGATTCGCCGAGTTACCGTTCCAGAGGCCTGGCCCGGCTGGCTCAAGGAGGCAGGACTGTCCGGCGCACTTCCTGATTCCCATCTGCAGGGTGGGCCGCGGTACGCTCTTCTCTCAATGGCGCTGGCGGGGGCCATCGAGGGATTGGGCATTGCACTCCTCCCTCATTTCATTGTGAGTAGTGCCGTGCAGTCAGGCCAGTTGTGCTGCCTGAGCAGAGTTCCCTGGATTGCTCCTCGCGGATACTACCTTCGTTGGCCCGAGTGGCGCTCCGACCTCGACGCGCTCAAACGCTTTTCCTCCTGGTTGAGCGCTCTACCACGCGAGTCACCCGACGAACCGTCAGAGATTTGACCGGTGAACCCTGCCACGCCGATTGCCGGTGCCGTGTGCCGACGAAAGATGGTCCGCATATCTACTCTGAGCAGCCGCTCAAGCACTGGTACACCGCCGTCGCAGAAGGGTCGCTAAGCGACCACAAGGATTGACGTGAAGCAGTAATCGACCAAACCGCGCGCGCCGATTCGACTTCGGCTTGCGTCCTAGGCGACGCCACTTCCAACCTCAAGCACGGAGCCGAGTCCCCGACGGACCCGCGCCTTCGACGCACACGTCGGCTCAGGGCTTCCCTTTCGCTTGACCTCGGCTATACTGTATATCCATACAGTAGTCGTTGCGTTCGAAACCATGCTTCCAGAACCCGCAAATTGTCCTCTGTGCGGCACTGCTGCTGAGCGAATTCGCTCGTCCGTGCTCCGGGGATACAAGTACTCCTGTCCGAAATGCGGCTCGTTCGGCATAGAGACTTCGGCCTTGCCCGACCTCGAAGCTGCCACTTCGGCCCGGCAGGCCGTGGCGCGGTTACGTTCGTATGGACACCTGCCGCTTATTCAGCGAGACAAGCAAGGCGTCCGCGTCGGACCCGGCCGTACATGATGCCGCGCAGGCGATACAGCTCGACAGGGATCTCGAGGGACAGGCGTCATGGGAAATAGCCGCCTGGCATCGAAATGCCATCTGCCTAGCGAGGTTGGCAACCAATCATCGGCCTACGGGGCAAACGGAATTCTCGGGCGCATTCAAGGACAGTACGTCGCTACGGCGATTGGACTGCTACCGCCTGCTGCGACGTCGCCCACGAAGCATCAAGAGATAGATCTCGATGCCGGGCCCGCTGGGCGGGTTCGGTTCTTCGCAGAGAGGAAGCAGGACAGGCACCATCGACACTCGCATTACTTCTGGTCGGTGTACCGGGCTGAACCCGTTGATACCGACACCCCACTCTGAGAGCGAGACGGTGCAACTTAAACCCCGCTGCTCGGTTAGAACGCTTTTCTCAGTACGGTGATCGTCCCGGTAGCAATTGCATCACCGGATGTCTTACGTATGTACCGAACCGTTGCTGTCCTTGTTGGTTGTGTTTACTGACCACCAAACATCAGCACAGCCACAGACGTCTCCAACACTGATGGCGCAGAGTAGTTCGTGCCCTGTTCGGGCGATGCGAATTTAAAGGAGTACGTTCATGATCCATGGACGGGAGTGCACCAAACCAGTTTACTGAGCACTCCACTCCAGGAGCATCCATGAACTACATTGAGCCAATCACATGCAAGTGTGGCGTCAGGGTCCAGATCCACGAGTATCTGATGGACCTTGGGGAGGGTGAGCCGCTAGATCGGGGGTACTGTCCAATGTGCAGCCGCTTTCTGTTCGAGATGGAGCGTCCGGGAATACTGGTAACTGAGGTTATTCTCCCCGGGGACAGGACAAAATGCGCAGACGGTGATCGCCATCTCGGGCTTCCACCAGGTTACGACGACGAGGACTGGCCATTCCCCACACTGGCGGAACTACTTCGACGACAGCAAGATCGATGATGGTCCTTGGAAAGGGGCGCAGACTTGGTGTCCCTTCACTTGAAAGGAGATCATCATGGAAACCACCTCATGCCACCCGACGCGTCAGGTTCCATGGAACAAGGGGCGACTGACTGGCCAGAAGCCGCCTCTTAAATTGAACGAGATATGGGCGATAAGAACGCGTCTCCAGCTCACCTCAAACGTTCGCGAACTGGCGTTGTTCAACTTAGCGATCGACAGTAAATTGCGCGCGTGTGACCTAACTCGACTCCGCGTTCAGGACGTTTGCGTGGGTAGCCAAGTCGGCGCCCGCGCGACCGTGATGCAGCAGAAAACGCATCACCCCGTACAGTTTGAGATCACCGAACAAGCGCGGATGAGCGTTCAATGCTGGATTCGCGCTCGCGGGCTGGCGCTCAGCGATTACCTTTTCCCGAGTCGTTTGCATTCATCCCCGCATCTGTCGACACGACAATACGCTCGAATCGTCCACCGGTGGGTTGCCTCCATCGGCCTGGACGATTCGGCATATGGAACGCATTCGATCCGTCGCACCAAGGCGTCGCTGATCTATCGGCGCACGAAGAACCTGCGCGCTGTCCAACTGCTTCTCGGCCATACCAAGCTTGAGAGCACTGTGCGTTATCTTGGCATCGAGGTAGACGATGCTCTGGAAATTGCTGAACAGACCGAAGTGTAGTCGGTCGTGAATGGCCGGCCAGCGGTCGCTTGCCGCCAGTCTCAGCCTTTGCCAAATGTCTTGCCAGCGTCCGCGGTGCACATGTGAACGGACACTGCCCGGAGCGCAATGGTTCAACTTAAGCTGTTCGATGTGGACAGAACCACTGCAGCTAGAACAATGACCTCGCGAAATCGGGTGAACGTCCTCTTCCAATTCGTCCCCATAGTAGATCAAACCGTCGCGAGGAAATTAATCATCAACCCTTTGTTGAGATACCCCCATTGGTATTCCGGATGCTCCGGCGTATATGTGCCTGATTCATGGCGCCAAAGCGCCGGTCGCCCGCAGCACGTTATCCTGCAGTTCTGAGGTGAAGGTGCAGTTGGTGCCCTCCGCGCTGAGACGAAGTCCGATGACGAACTCAGTTTTAATCGACCGTATCACTATTCGCCTCGCGGTCATTCTTGTGCCTAAATCGCAGTGATCCCTTCAAATCAGCCAATCAAAGATGACGCGTTTGGCCGTTTCAGCACCCTCGGTGGCAACCTCCTACAATTCTTAAGTCAGACATCTAAAAATATAACTACGATCCAGACTTTTTGGGGGTGGCAAAAATTGCCTGCTCCACCCTAGTCTATAGTCAACTACCCTCACGCAAGGTGCTATGAAGAAGACGACGCTAATCGTATATTCTGCCGCTGCAATTCTGACTGTGACTTTTTCTGTAAAGTTTTTCTCCCACCTTATTTCTGGTGAGTCAGTGGCACCGCACCGAAAAACAAGCGTCCCTCCCGTGGCGAAGCAGAGAGATTCTTTGTCGCAAGGCGGAAATTTTTTAAAAGTACAAAATGAAAGCAGTAAGTCCGGCGTAAAAAGCACGGATTTCACTGCAACCGCAAGAGGAATCGATGCAGATAATAACGGAATTCGTGATGACGTTCAGAAATATATTGATGACATCTACAAAGACCGCAGGCAGCGCATCGCCATGCATCAGTATACCCGCGCTGCCGAAACGTATTTATTTGAAACAGGCTCGGCATCAGACGCAAAACAAAACTGGCAAACATACTCAAAGGCCGCTGCTTGCCTTAACTTGAGGTTTGGCAACAACTGGACCAAAGAGGCGAATGAAATCCAGGCTCAGCTCCTGAACACTCCGGTCAGATTTCAATCTTACATCGAAACAAGACGGATTGCGGCTGGCCACATCTATGATAATTATTCCGGCGAGTCCCCATGCGAAGAGCTTTAATACGTAAAGTTGCATCGTTGGTGATAATTATTTCAATGTTGTTCCCAATATTGGTTGGCGCCCAAACTGAAGAATATTGTGAATCTCAGTACCAAATACTCTTTGGTAACGGGGTTTTAACGACCGAAACCGACTGGCTCGCATCGAGCCTCGCACTACAAAGTCTGATTGGCAATGAATTTCATAAAGTAAAAGTCAATTATGGAATTGCACAAAACCCATCGGACGGCTTTCTACTCGACCTTTATCAGGCCTACCAACAGAAGGTTAGCGAAGACCCTAGCTTATCCTGGGAGGTTTTATTCCGCGTACTACTGGGTGCGACGGACATGCTCACTGGTGGGCTCATAGGTTACGTAACATCTATCATCGCAACCGTCGGAAACGATAATTCTGTGCAGCTAGCGAACAAATTCACACAGCAGTATGACTACGCCGACATTGACCTTGTCTTGCAGGTCGCAGAAATAAAAGATTTGATTTTCAGTCAAGGCCGTCGTGTCTTACTTCTAGGACACTCCCAAGGCGGACTTTATGCCAATGCAGCACACCGAATGGTGTATGCAGATCCCGGCATTAACAGAAAGAGCTTTGCTATTACTGCAGTCGCAACTCCTGCGAATTTCGTTGCAGGGGATGGCCGCTATGCTACCAGCGCAAGGGACGGCGTAGTAAATGCGGTAAGGCAGTTTGTTGCAAGCAACACACTGCCTAGCAACGTAGATAATCCGTTCAATACGAACGATTTTTCTGGCCATCAATTTATCAAAAGCTATCTCCGGTCGGATTTTCCAAGCCCGGCGATTATCGAAAAAAATATCACCGACACGCTCACCCAACTCGAGAGGCCCGACGATACCTATGATTTCGAAGTTGCGCTGAAATACGGGCCGCTACCAACACTTGGTATCAGGATTTAGGCGGGGATGCAGGCGCGTATGGCGCTCTTGACACCTGCTACCAGCGATTCTATTTAGTTTATGGAGGTACAGGCTACGAAGACTATGTTGCGAATATAATTTGCGGACCACGGAGTTGGACATTGATCGATAGAAACAAGGATAAGCTTAATCCATTCGATCCATCGACTTCAGATAAATATAACTCGATAACTGCGCAAATATTGCAGAGACTCTCCCCCCATCTGCCGTCGGCATCGAATTTCACTTCGGCGACGCATGCTTTTTTGGTGGGAAAATCGCCATTTTATGTGCGCAGCGTTTCATATCTGGTAGAAGGGACCACTTATACCTCCCTGGATTACGACGAGAACATGAATCTCCGACGCCCTTTTGAGGACCTTTCCTTCAACGTAACAAGCAGCCCGACCTACTATCCACAGTATCCCGGTGCGAATGATGTGTTTCAGTTAAAGTTCCTTGCACCTCTCCGATCTGAGTTATCCGGACTTCCTCGTTCTGTTGCACAGATTGAAGAATCGCAAGGTCAACTGCAAATGAAGATCTGTAAAGCTCCATCGTAGTATCAATGACGACGCTCATTCGTCTGATGTTTCGCGTGGACTAAATTCTTAGAGAAATGGCGCGCCCGGCCCCCTCCACCTTGCAGACCAGTCGACGGGGGTGTTTGCGCGCACATCGACCGCGAAGATTCAGAGGAGATGTCGAATGCCCGTCATGACTGTCCGCTTTCTTGCCATGCCATGGCAGCCAGGCCGCCCCCCTTTTGGCTATGACTGAGCTTGACTCCACTTAGCGGTGTTAGCCTGGAAAAAGCTGGTCCAGCCTCGGCATACGGAGAAAGCACGGCCATTTGGCGCGTTAGATGGCATTACAGTCCGAGCTCTTAACAGCGGAGCTCGGACATGTCGACAAGCTGTTTATCTCGGCGTAGGGTTAGACCGCATGCTGGCACGTCGCGAAGGCTTTGCGCTAATGCCGGGGCGCCAGCAAGATGCGATTTACTTCGTCCCAATCGTCGTCGCTGAAATTCCCGATTTTCATTTGGGACCTCCAGACGTCGCCGGGTGCTAAATATTACCGGGATGCCTCCTAAGTTCACCTCAGGCTAATCAAATGGCTGCATTGCGTCCGTGGATTCAATGGGTCGATGCAACACTAGACGCTGCGTAGGCAGTGGAGGTGTTGCAAATGAAACAAAGGCGCAGGATCTACTACACCGAGGCTCAGAAGGCACTAATGTGGGAGCGGTGGCGTAAAGGTGACACGCTTCACGAGATCGCCAGGTTGTTCGATCGGTACCACTCTTCGATACAGGGGATCCTTGCAAGAACTGGCGGCATACAGCCAGCGCAAAGACACCGTTCTCGGCTTGCCTTGACACTCGCCGAACGCGACGAGATCTCTCGCAGCGTGGTGGCCGGGCTGTCGATCAGGTCGATCGCGCTTCGGCTCGGGCGTGCGCCGTCTACCATTAGCCGAGAGTTGCGACGCAATAGCACAGACCAAGGGTATCGCGCGACTCAGGCCGATGAACTTGCCTGGGCTCGCGCGCACCGTCCAAAGACCTGTAAGCTCGTCAGGAATCGTACGCTGGCGCAAGTTGTGGCAGCCAAACTGAGGAAGCAGTGGTCCCCGGAGCAAATTGCAGGTTGGCTCAAGCATGTATATGCGGTCAACAAGGACTACCAGGTGTCACACGAGACCATCTATCGTAGCCTCTATGTGCAGGCCCGTGGCGCCCTGAAGAAGGAGCTGCTTGAACACTTGAGGCGATGCCGAAACATGCGTCACTCGCGCCTCTATTCTGCCAAGACCGACGAGCGCGGAAGAATCCGTGAAACCGTCTCCATCAGCGAACGACCCGCTACCGTTGAAGATCGAGCGATACCAGGTCATTGGGAAGGCGACTTACTCTTCGGCAGTGCGAATAGCCAGATCGTTACCTTGGTCGAGCGCCAGACACGGTTTGTGATGCTGTTAAAGGTGTCCAGCAAAGACACGGAGACCGTCGTCAACGCCCTCATCAAGCACGCCGGAAAATCGCCAAATGAGCTGTACAAATCGTTGACTTGGGATCGAGGTAAAGAGATGGCAGACCACAAGCGCTTTACCGTCGCGACCGATATCCAGGTCTACTTCTGCGACCCTCAGCATCCATGGCAACGAGGCTCCAATGAGAACACCAACGGACTCTTGAGGCAGTACTTCCCCAAAGGCATTGACCTATCTACATACTCCCAAGCCAAGCTCAATGCTGTGGCCAGGCGCCTCAATGAACGCCCGCGCAAGACACTAAACTTCGATACACCGGCTGAACGACTCCATCAAGCTGTTGCGTTGACCGGTTGAATCCACAGTCAGATTCCTGCCATTGACGGCGTTGTAGCCCAATGACCCAGTTGGGTCGGGAACCGCCGATTGGAGGCGGATAGCAGTAGTTCGAGCGAATTTTAGACTATGCGGCGCCCGTTATCTCCGTGCGTGTGCGTCGGGCGCGTGACTCACGGTTAAGCTCCCGCGAGAGCTCTGTGTGCTCACGCATGCGATAGCTGCTCCCCTTGATGTTCACGAGATGGAAGTGGTGGAGCACCCGGTCAACGAGCGCGGCAGCCATCACTTCATCCCCGAAAACAGCTCCCCATTCTTCGAATCCCTTGTTGGAAGTCAGTACGGTGGAAGCATGTTCATAGCGTCGGCTGATGAGTTGGATAAACAGCGCAGCGCCGCCGTGCGTGATCGGCAGGTAGCCAATCTCGTCGACGACCAGCAACGCCGGATGGGTTAGCACCGTGAGACGACGAAGCAGTTGTCCCGTCGCCTGCGCTTCCTCAAGTGACAAGATCAAGTCGATCAAGGTCCCGTAGTATACGCGACGGCCCCGCTTGGCTGCGGCGACGGCCAGGCTGATCGCGAGGTGGCTTTTGCCAACGCCAGGAGGGCCCAGCAGGACGACCTTCTCCTTGCGCTCGACAAAGCCGAGCTCGTGCAAGCCCTCGATTTGTTCGCGCTTGATCGATGGCTGAAAGGCGAAATCGAAATCCCCAAAAAAGATAGCAGGGAGCCGGGAAGAGTGCATTGCCGCCATCAGACGGCGGTTGTTCGCAGCTTTATCTGCGCTCCCAGGAGCGCGCTGAGTTGCTTCAGACGCTGTTAGTTGGCCGCTGTCGACCGCGCTGAGGATCTGGTCGATCGCCTCGAGCGAGCCTGGCATCTTCAGATCCGCCAGCATATCGCGGATGGCTTCGCGCGGGCGGCGCTCATCGTTGATCTCCCGCCAGTCTGCCGTATTCGCTCAGGGAACGCCTCTCCACCCTAGGCAAGGCCGCGGCCGGTATCCGGCAAGTCGGGCGGTCTGACAGGGTTGCCACGCCTCTATACGGTGCTCGTGCCGACGGCTGAAGTAAGGCCAACTCGTCGCGTAGAAAGCGGGCATCGGGCGCCTCTCCAGTGGTCCGGCGAATAGCTCAGCACCAAGAACAAGGTGTACCGTTTGCCCCACGGCATCCCAAACTCGGCGAAATCAACTTGCGCCTGCGGTCGGGGCGTCGTCTCGAAACGCACGACTGGCTCTGGGACCGCACCTGGGCGAATTTGTCGCACGAACTCCTTGACCTGCGAATAACCGCCCTCGTAGCCGGCGGCGCAGGTCTCCTCGACCAGCCGCATCGCGGTCAGCCTCGGGTATTCCGCCAAGCGTGCCGTGATGATGCCGCGGAACTTATCAATCTTGTGCGGCCCCGGTGGGCGGCACCGCATCTAACAAGGCACCATGCACCCATTCGACCATGTGCCAACAATTGCTCAGGCAATTGATGACTTGGTAGAAGTATCGGGGCTGCTCCGCCGGGACCATGGCTTCGAGTCGACTCAGTTCCCATTTTTCTTTCTCGAGAAACTCACCTGGTCGCTCGATGGTAAAGGTGTTGTCCGGACGTCAATGCATGCGCGCTTCTCCGTTGTCAATTGAAAAAAGATAGGACGTTACTCCGCCATTGGCGAAATTCCCGCCCAGGAGAATCTCGCCTATGACGGCGAATCCAGCATCAGCGGATGGAATCTGTGAAGAAGAGCTCAAAACGATCCGACCGCTTCCTGGCGTGAAAGAACGGTACGGCCAGTCCGTGCTTTTGACACAAGGCCCGCACCTTCAGTGTCGTCTCATCGCTGCAAGCACAACCGAAGGAAATGCTCCGAATCAGCCGCGTGCTGAGGCGGTGCAGGCCGTAGGTTGCCTTGCGGAGGGCAAAGGTCATCAGATCATGGTCGCTCTCGAGACCCCTCAGCAAATCCAGCCGCCCACTGTTGTCGATTTTCAGGGCCATCAGCCGATACTCGCTCTCGTACGCCCAGAAACTTGCCTTGGTCAGATACATGTTGGCGAAGCCCTCGATGTCATTTGCCCTGAGGTCGTAGACGGGCAAATCGTTTGAGTATCTGACCTTGTTCGCCAACTGGAATGGCCCAACATCGGACGCGAATTCCACGCATACACCCGTATGTTTGTCACCGTAGTGCGACCACATCAAAGGATGGTCGCGCCTGTCCGTCATGCAGAAAACTCCAACATTCTGCACATGCTGGAGCCCTATGTTGTTGTACTTCACTATTTTCAGCGCCGTGGGCTGCGCCATGAACTCGCGTGCGCGCGATCGACGCTCTGACCGACTGTGACCCCGTTTGCGCCCCGCGTTGTTATGTAGCTTGAGGACACTTTTCCGGTCCAGTACCGCGCTCGGGGCGAAACTGGGCGCGCAGTCAAACGGGTCATTGAAGTCTGATGGTTTGGCGAGATAGATTTCCCCATGACTGAGTAGCCGCTCGAACCTAGCCCATTGCACGTCAGCACTCAGTGCATATAGCTTGTAGAGTGAAGCTGGGGGAGATACGAGTTCCATGCGAGCCCTCCATCAATCGCTAAGAAGCATCTCACGAACTGCCACTGTCTCCATCAGACGATCGACGGATCCATACAGTGTGTGGGCGTTCAGGTTGTGCTGGTCTAGGTAGCGAAGCGCCCGTCGCCATTCAGACCTCGGTAGCGTGAATTTTACGAGGACATCCTGTATCGCGTCCCTTCGAGCAAATGCCTCCATATGGCTGCAGATTTCATGCTGCCGCTCCTCACGCTGTTTACGAAGGCACAACGTGTATTCGGCCTGCTGTATATAGTGCCGAGACGCTGTCCGGGTGTATGGGCCCAGTGAATAGATGGTTGGACTGCTCGGCGACGTGGCTTTCCCCCCTCCTGTCGTTTCGAGGTACGCGAAAACCGCGACGCGTTCGTTAGATAGTTGATACGCATTGGAATACGCGAAAAATGCTGCGACATATGGAGATCGAGTCCAGTCCAGGAGCGGCGAGGGAAATCCGTGATGACGCAGGTACACAAGGTAGGCGTACTCGTCTGGCTGGGTATTGAACACGAACGGCAGGGCAACTGCCTGCTGAAGATCGTCCGCAAACTCGTGCGGCGGCCTAATGTCCCACCGCTGCGCCGTGGCCGACTCAATGACATATCGCGGCGAAAAGGCGTACGCGTAGTACTCTTCCAACGTACTGATACGGGGTTCGAAGCGCTCAAGCGCGCTAATCAGTAGCCAATCGCTATGGGCGTGGCCGCGGAAGAGCCATTTCGTCGAACCTAGTGCTGCAGTCTCAGCGATCTCGCGGTCAATGGACTCGAGTCTGGCAAGAGCCAGATGAAACTGCGACCAGTCGTCCAGCACGACTTCGAAGCTCTCAGCCGCGCGATGGGTAATGGTCGCCAACGACAGATCATCGAGTGCGACGGGCTTGAAACCAGAGGGGATCGCCATTTTTGGGCACCATGCCTAAGGAATGCGCAATATTGCCATACCTCAGGGATGGATAGCCGGCACCGCCTTGCGACCGCTGCAATCCAGCAACGTGGCCATTGCGGGAATTGTTGCCTCCCGTCGTGCGCGAGCGGCTAGGGGCTGAGCCCTTTTTGCCTCAGCGGCCCGACCGCCAAGCGCCCTCGCTGAAAAGGTCATCCGGAATGATGTCCGCTCCGGCGTCCTCAATGATCTTCTTCGCGAGGAACGCATCGAATTCGGGCTCATCAGCCGGATGACGAATCGTCTCTAGATAGCGCTCGCCGAATTTCGTGCGCCAGTGGACGAACCGTTCAACGCCGGCATGCCAGCGGGCGATCGTCGCGTTCCGACAACGACCGCGGTAGTAAGCGCCGTGCTGCAGTTCTTCCTTACGCAGCAGCCCGGCAGCGTAGGCCGCTTCTAGCGCTTCTTGGCTCGGATTGGGCGGCAGGCTTGGCAACATCTATTTCCAGATATGGGGAAAAAGGGGATGACGGAATATGACTCGACCCATTGGAAAAACAGGTCAACCCGCACACTGATTGGGGACGCAACCGAGGAAGCAGATGCTAGACGCCGCAAGCGTATGCATTGGCTCGCGCATCCTGTAGCGCGTGATGCCCGCCACCATGCTTTAGAAGGTAAGCCGACCGACGTGCAACGTCAATCTGACGACTAATATCTTCCAGAGACCAACCGTTGGGCAGGTGGCCATTCAACAGGACGCGCAGCATATCGATGTCCAACGCATGGTCGTAGCAAAGAACGGGCTTGGATGCCGTGGGAATTTTTGCAATCCACTCACGCAACTCAAGACTTAGGCGATCAAGCGTCAACGCCCGACCTTCCAATCGTCCGAGCTGCGGCACCACCACCGTTCGGACAAAATCACTACAGCCCGACGCGCTATAGTCCGTACGCTCGCCATAGAACTCACATCCATTTTCACCGACGATCGCAATACTGATGACCTCGGGAGCCTGGAAGTCGCTGAATTCCGTGTCGATGAAGTAGCGGTTGCGCCAACCAGGGTGGCTGTCGCGCCAGTTCATCGTCTCGGGAAAGCGTGTATCGGTCATCGCGTATCCGCTTTCGGGGAGGCATGCCATATGCGACGGCCGCGTCGATACCCTGTTGCGAAACCGTGTGGCACGGAAAACGTGCGGCCTGCCATGGTCGTGAACTGGGTCACGGTCAATAGCGCCTGATGGCTCTTGTTGTATTCGGTAGCGCCGACGCGTATCTCGCTCAAGGGACTCAGGTACCAGTTCTCAGCGAGATGCGCCCCGCCAATGCTCACCACTGCAGCGCCGCGCAGCACGTTCGTGCTACCGAGATATTGATCCAGTGATGCGGCACCGTGGGTGAGATTCATCCACACGGTTCGTGGAATTCCACGAGACCGCTTCTCCGATACGCTAAGAACTAGCAAGTCCCCGGGCACCCACTGCTCCATCACCGCCCATACACCCGCGCCGCCGCCGGCTATCGCAGACTGAAGCGACAAACGATTGCCTTCCTGAATGAGAAACATAAGCCTTGATGCCAGATAGTGACGCACGACCACCTCAAAATGGGTCGTAAATGCCGTGGCCAAATAGGCATCATACCGTGACCATCACGGCATGCAAAGAGTATCGGTCAAACAGGATGAGGCAGGACATCTAGCCGCGATCGGCGCGACGGTTCGCGCTCGCCGCTTGGAGTTCGGCGTATCCCAAGAGGCTCTTGCACACCTGACTGGCATCGACCGCAGCCATATGGGGCGCATTGAGCGAGGCGAGCGCAATCTGTCTGTGCTCAATCTAATCAAAATTGCCTCCGCTCTGGGCGTCGCTCCGTCCACCCTTCTCATGGCATCCGGTCTTTAGGCGCCGATCCGCCATTGCGAGCCAGATCATGACGCCCGAGCAGGCTTTCGGAAAGGCTGTGCGAATCCGCCGCAAGGCAATCGGATGGAATCAGGGGGAACTCGCCGACCAAGCGGGTCTGCAAACCGCCGCCGTAAGTCGAGTTGAACGCGGGGACGGCGCACCCAACCTGCGCACCATGGAACGCATCGCCGCTGCGTTGAACGTGCGGCTTTCCGTGCTGCTCAGGCTCGCGGAAAAACTTCGGTTGACGAACGACGCCGCAACGCCCTCCACGCCAGAATAAGCCAACTCATTCAGGCAGGCCGCGCCAACAACGCTCCCAGACGGCAACCCCGTCCCCAGTCGATACCATCGTGAGCGCTCCCGCACAGCATGGCAATGAGGTGCGCACCGACCAAGCCGCGCTACAGCGGGAACCCCTCAATCACCAGTTTGTTCATGCAACGCGACAGCAGTGACAAAGGCGTTTCGCCGTATTTCGCGCCGACAGATCCCAGTGCATGGCCATCGATCACAAATCGAACATGCTCGGGCAATTCACAAACTTTCCAATTCGTAGCAAAGCCGTGGCGGAACGAATGGAAAACCTTACGCTCGTCTGTAATACCCAACTCGGCACGCAGGAACCAGCTAAACCACTTCGAAAAATTCGCAGTCCGTTTTCCATAGGTGCCCGGCATCAAGTCCGGAAAAAGTGGCGCAGTTGCGCCAGGCAGCGACGCCACATAGTCAAGCAGACCCAACCGAATCAGCGTCGGATGCAGTGGCACCTCACGGTTCGAGCTACGGTTCTTCGTGGTTTTGCCTTTGGCGTTGTCGATCACGAAATAGTCGATCTTGCGCTCGCCCGCACCCTTCTTGAAATCGCCTCGCTCGAGTTGACCGATTTCCTCCAGCCGCGCTCCGGAGAAGCAAGCGATTAAAGGCAGCCAGAAGGCAGCGATGCCGCCCGCCCTGCCCTGGGTCGCGGCAGCATGCGCTGAAAAAATGGGATGGCTGAAAATTCGCTGAATATCATCGGCATCGAAGGAAATACGAGGCTTGGCGGGGTTTCTTGGTAGCGACACCGATACCCCCTCGAGCGGTGAATGCTCGAGCTTGTCGTTGCTGACCGCGAGCCTGAAGACGGCGCTAAGCAAGCCCAGTTTCTTTTGCGCCGTCGCGGCCGATCCATTGTCCAACAGATGCATTTTGAAGGCCACCGCCTTGCGTTTGCTCAGTTCGTTGGCGTGCGTTGTCTGGGTAACCATCGCAAACGAGGCCATTACGGAGCGCATGTGGTGCATTGTGTGCAGATTGTGGCTGCTTTCGCGTATCCAATCTTCCACGAGATCGTCGAGTGTCGGTCCCGCCTTCTCCGTCGCGGGCCCAGCACTGGGGGCAGGCGCCCCGTTTGTCGATGGTACCTGCACACCCACGGGCGGGTGCTGCGACGCCAAGTCTGGCGAGAGCGCCGAGCTCGGCAGCATCGCCCCTGCATTGCGGAGCTGGATTTTGCGATGCGCCTGCAGCAGCGCCTGCATGGCACTGACGCGTAGGCTTTGGTATTCCACCTGGGTGCGATCGACCTCGATATGCAAATGCGGCAGCAAGGCATCGAGAAAGGGATCTACCGCATTGTAGTCATGCAGCGCGGCCTGCCGCCCCAAATCCGCCACGACGCGATCCACGCAAAGCTGGTGTCCGCCGCCGGCGTCAGGCCCGTCGCTTAGCACCCTGCGCGATGACGGCAATCCGGCTTGTACACCAAGCCCCAAACCGGATTGGTGGACCTCCGCATCATTCTCAAGCACACCCTGCTCGAGCATGGTACTGACTTCCGCGCTGAGCGTGCTTGCGTTGGCAGCATCCAGCCTACGCCAGGGGCGCAGATAAACGTCGCGCAGCCGTTGAAAATACGCGTCGTAATGGCTGACATAGTCGGCCACCAACTGACGACAACGCACGGGATCCACGGTGCGCAGGCTCACGCAAATCACCTTGGGGCCACTCCAGAACGGCAGCATGTCCTTGCGCACCGTATAGCGGAAGGCTGGGAATTGGCTGTCCGGGCGAGTGTGAAGATACGTGGGAGTTCGACGGGATTTCATGAGTGCCACCTCTCCATGCATGGTACGCCGTCTGGTACGTTGCGTGGTACGGTGGTCAGAGCGTAAGAGCCCTTTGTGGAACCAGAACCCGGCCCCCGCGGGGGCCGGGCAGTCTTCTGGCGGAGACGGAGGGATTCGAACCCTCGATCCAGGTTTTGGCCCGGATGCTCCCTTAGCAGGGGAGTGCCTTCGACCTCTCGGCCACGTCTCCCAAACTTTTGTTGTGCAAGGGAGGCTGCACAACAGAGCGCGTATTCTAGCTAGGCAGTCTCGACTGGTCAACGAATTTCTCGCGACCCGTGACAAATATCACAGCAATCCTGCCGCGCCAGAATGTTCAGAAGCCGATCACGCCTGATCCAGCTCGAACACCTTGTGCAGCGCGCGCACGGCGAGCTCCATGTACTTCTCGTCGATCAGCACCGAGATCTTGATTTCCGAGGTGGAGATCATCTGGATGTTGATGCCCTCTTCGGACAACGTGCGGAACATCTTGCTGGCGATGCCCACGTGCGAGCGCATGCCCACGCCCACCACCGACACCTTCGACACCTTCGGGTCGCCCGACACGCTGGCGGCGCCGATATGGGCCTTCACGCCGTCGTTCAGGATGGTCAGTGCGCGCTGGTAGTCGCCGCGCGGCACGGTGAACGTGAAGTCGGTCTTGCCGTCCACCGACTGGTTCTGGATGATCATGTCGACGTCGATGTTGGCGTCGGCGATCGGGCCCAGGATCTGGTAGGCGATGCCCGGCTTGTCCGGCACGCCCAGCACGGTGATCTTGGCCTCGTCACGGGCAAAGGCAATGCCGGAGATGACGGCTGCTTCCATTTCAGACTCTTCCTCAAAAGTAATCAGCGTGCCCGAATGCATTTCCTGTTCGAGCGGCATCAGGGGGTCGGTCAGCGACGACAGCACGCGGGTCTTCACGCGGTACTTGCCGGCGAATTCCACCGAGCGGATCTGCAGCACCTTCGAGCCCAGGCTGGCCATTTCCAGCATTTCCTCGAACGTGATCTGGTCCAGCCGGCGGGCGTCCTCGACCACGCGCGGATCGGTCGTGTACACGCCGTCCACGTCGGTGTAGATCAGGCACTCGTCCGCCTCGATGGCGGCGGCGATGGCCACGGCCGAGGTGTCCGAGCCACCGCGACCCAGCGTCGTGATGTTGCCTTCGGTATCGATGCCCTGGAAGCCGGTAACGACCACCACCTTGCCGGAATCCAGGTCGCCGAGGATGCGCTCGTCATCGATCGACTCGATACGGGCCTTGGTGAAGGCCGAATCGGTCTTCACCGGCACTTGCCAGCCGGTATAGCTGACCGCGTCGATGCCTTCGCCGTGCAGCGCGATGGCCAGCAGCGCCACGCTGGCCTGCTCGCCCGTGGAGGCCAGCATGTCCAGTTCACGCGGGTCCGGCTGCGCGGAGATTTCCTTGGCAAGGCCCAGCAGGCGATTGGTCTCGCCCGACATGGCCGAAGGCACCACGACAACGCGGTGACCTGCGCGGTGCCACTTGGCCACGCGCTTGGCGACATTCTTGATGCGTTCCGTGGAACCCATCGAAGTGCCGCCGTATTTGTGAACGATGAGAGCCATCTTCTTGTCGACGCCAGCGATTGTGCAAAGCCGATGAAATTACACGAAGAGTGGCTACCCGTAAAGGCCGAAAGGGTGAAAATCCCGCAAAAACGTCATTCATTTGACGTCATTTTTATGTGAAAAAAATTCACATGCGGAATTATATCTGTCCCCATTTATCGGCCAGGCGCGCGTCTAATCCGGTCGATCCGCCAGATCCGGCAGATCCGGCAGGGATATCCATGCGACACGCCAGCGCGGCGCGTGGGGTGCGTCGGCCGGCCAGCGGCGATGCATGCCCAGCCCTGCCGCCAGCACCAGCGTATCGCCGCTCCAGAGCAGCGGCAGGTGGGCGCGCCGCCAGGCGGGGACATCGGCCTCCTGATACGCCTGCTTCAGCGCCCGTGCCGGTCCGCCCGGGCGCAGCACGATGCGTTCGCCCCCTGCCCTGGCCGCCAGCCGCAGCGGCGCCCGCAGCACGGCCTCCGGCACGCCGAAGGTGTCATCGCGGTCAAAGCGCAGTTCGCCACGCCAGGCCGGCACCACGATCCGTGCCTCGCCGCGCCATTCGAACGCGAACGGCGCCGGCACGCCGGCCGGCACGGCATGGCAGGCCAGTACGCGGCCTCGAAAACGGCGCAGCACCAGGCCATCGTGCGCGATAGCCGGCTCGCCGCCTTCATGTTCGATCAGTTGGGTGCGCATGGCGGCCAGGCGGGCGGTCGATGGCGGCTGGGCGCCGAGGTCGCGCAGCCAGTGCCGCAGCACCGCATCGGCATGCTCGGGCGGCAGGGCCCGCAGGCCCGCGAGGTCCAGCTCGGAAAGGGTATCGGCGTCGCGGCCGCTGCAGACGAGCCTGGCCAGGGACTGTGCGGCCAGTGCGTCGAGCATGCCGGCCGCCTGCGCAAAATGCGCAGCCGCCTGGGCGACGTTGTCGTACAGGCCCGGAAACGCCTGCAGCAGCGCCGGCAACTGGGCGCGCAGCGCATTGCGCGCAAAGCGCGTGTCGGTGTTCGACGGATCGTCGATCCAGCGCAGGCCATGCGCCGCGCAGTAGGCGTCGATGTCGGCACGCGGCACATCCAGCCAGGGCCGCAGCAGCCAGACCTCGCCATCGAATTCACCCAGCGCGTCGAGCGGGCGGCTGGCGGGCATGCCCGCCATGCCGGCGACGCCGGCGCCCCGAAACAGCCGCAGCAGCACCGTTTCCACCTGGTCGTCGCGATGATGGGCGAACAGCAGCAGCCGGGCGCCCTGCTCGCGACACATCCGGCCCAGCGCCGCGTGCCGCGCACGTCGTGCGGCGGCCTCGATGCCCTCGCCGGCCGTGGGCTGCACGGTCACGCGCGTACTGGCCAGCGGCACGCGCAGGTCGGTGCAAAGCGCGGCGCAGAAGCGGTCCCAGTCGTCGGCCTGGGCTTGCAGGCCGTGATGCACGTGCAGCGCCACCACGCGCGCCAGCGGCCATGCCGCAGCCAGCGCAGCGCGTGCCGCGTGCAGCAGCGCCACCGAGTCGCGGCCACCGGACAACGCCACGGCCACGGTAAAGGGCCGCTCGGCCTCAGAAACAACAAAGGCCGCACTGGCCTGGACAGCCTGTGCGACCTTGTCGGTCAGACGCGCAGCGAGGCGCGTCGCATCTTCGGCGCTCACATCACTCCTGGGCGCCGGTTTCCTTGAATTTGCCATAGGCCATCAGGCGCTCGTGGCGGCGCGCCTGCAGTTCCTTGACGCTCATGCCCTGGAACTGGCGCAGCGATTCGGCCAGCGTGCGCTTGAGCATCGTCGCCATGCCCTTCGGATCGCGATGCGCACCGCCCAGCGGCTCGTTGATGATCTTGTCGATCAGGCCCAGCGCCTTCAGGCGATGCGCGGTCAGGCCCAGCGCCTCGGCGGCTTCGGGCGCCTTCTCGGCGGTCTTCCACAGGATCGACGCGCAGCCTTCCGGCGAGATCACGGCGTACGTGGCGAACTGCAGCATCTGCACGACGTCACCCACGGCAATCGCCAGCGCACCGCCCGAACCGCCTTCGCCGATGATCGTGGCGATCAGCGGCACCTTCAGGCCAGCCATCACATAGAGGTTATGGCCGATGGCTTCCGACTGGCCGCGCTCCTCGGCGTCGATGCCCGGGAACGCGCCCGGCGTGTCGACAAACGTGAAGATCGGCAGGCCGAACTTGTCGGCCAGTTCCATCAGGCGCTTGGCCTTGCGGTAGCCCTCGGGCTTCGACATGCCGAAGTTGCGCAGCGCGCGTTCCTTCGTGTCGCGGCCCTTCTGGTGGCCGATGACCATGCAGGCCTGGCCATTGAAGCGCGCCAGGCCGCCCACGATCGACAGATCGTCGGCAAACGACCGGTCGCCGTGCAATTCATGGAAGTCGGTGAAGATCTCGCGCACGTAGTCCAGCGTGTACGGTCGCTGGGGGTGACGCGCGATCTGCGCAACCTGCCACGGGGTCAGGTTGGCATAGATATCCTTGGTCAGCTGCTGGCTCTTGCCGGCCAGCCGCGAAATCTCTTCGGAAATATCGACAGCCGAATCGTCCTGCACAAAACGCAGTTCTTCGATCTTTGCCTCGAGCTCAGCAATCGGCTGCTCGAAATCCAGGAAGGTGGTTTTCATAAAAACGCGGACCTGTCTGTGAAGGGGCGCATTCTACCGGAAAAAATCCAGAAATCCGCCGCCCAATATGTTGATTCTTATACATTTTTGGCAAGAATCAACGCCGTCACTACTGCAACCTGCCCGATCCAGTAACTAATACGTCACTGGCAGCGGGTCCAGACTGCGCCACATATACCAGGTGGCCACCGTGCGCCACGGCTCCCAGTTGGCCGCCACCTCGCGTGCCTCGCTTCGCGTGACGGGTTCGCCACTGAAGTAATTGGTCGAGATGGCATTGATCAGCCCGACGTCATCGAGCGGCAGCACATTGGGACGCATCAGATTGAACATCAGGAACATCTCGGCCGTCCAGCGGCCGATGCCGCGGATCTGGGTCAGCTCGGCGATCACCGCCTCGTCGTCCATGCCGGCCCATTCCTTGACGTGGACCGTGCCGGCCTTGAAATGCTCGGCCAGGTCGGTAATGTACTCGGCCTTGCGCTTCGACAGGCCACAGCCGGCCAGTTGTTCCGTACCGGCCTTCAGGAACTGCGCCGGCGTCAGGCGCGGGCACAGCGTGACCAGGCGCTCCCAGACGGACTGGGCGGCCTTGACCGAAATCTGCTGGCCGACGATCGAGCGGGCCAGCGTAATGAACGGATCGTCGCGCGACACCAGGTGCGCGGGCCCGTACGTGGGAATCATCTTGCGCAGGATACGGTCGCGCTTCATCAAGTCAGCGCAGGCTTCGTCCCAATAGGCCGGCCGCACGGCGTCGACCACCGTCTCCACCGGCAGCGGAACGGCCTGCGCCTCCGGCAGGTCAGGCTTGCGCGACTTGCCGGCGGCCTTGGCCGCGGCGGGCGCCTTCGCCGGCACCTTGGGCGCCTGCCTGGCCGCCGTCTTGCCGGCGGGCCTGGGCGCCACGGCAGCGGCCTTCGGCTTGCGCGCGGCAGCGTTCAAGCACGCCTCCACTCGGTGGCGCCGCCTGGCTTGTCTTCGAGCACCACGCCGGCAGCCAGCAGGTCCGCACGGATGCGATCCGCCTCGGCGAAATTGCGCGCGGCCTTGGCGGTACGGCGCGCGGCGATCTGCGCGTCGATCTGCTCGGCACTCAGGCCGTCGGCGGCTGCCGCCCCACCCTGCAGGAAGGTATGCGGGTCGCGCTCCAGCAGGCCCAGGGTGCCGGCCAGCGCCTTGAGCTGGTGGGCGGCCTGGGTCGAGCCCGTGCGATTGACCTCGCTGGCCAGGTCGAACAGCACCGACATGGCGATCGGCGTGTTGAAATCGTCATTCATGGCGTCGGCAAAACGCCGCGCGTGCGGCTCGGCCCAATCCACCGCGCAACCGCCGGGCTGCGTTTCCTTGAGCGCCGTGTACAGGCGCGTCAGCGCATGGCGGGCGTCGTCCAGGTGGGCGTCGCTGTAGTTCAGCGGGCTGCGGTAGTGCGCGCGCAGGATGAAGAAGCGCACGACCTCGGGGTCGTACTGCTTCAGGACTTCGCGGATCGTGAAGAAATTGCCTAGCGATTTCGACATCTTCTCGTCATTGATACGCACGAAGCCGTTGTGCATCCACATGTTCACAAACGGCTTGCCGCTGGCGCCTTCCGACTGCGCGATCTCGTTCTCATGGTGCGGGAACTGCAGGTCGGCGCCCCCACCGTGGATGTCGAAGTGCTCGCCCAGCAGCGTGCAGCTCATGGCGGAGCACTCAATGTGCCAGCCCGGCCGACCGCTGCCCCACTTCGAATCCCACTTGCTCTCGGGCGGCTCGCTTTCCTTGGCCGATTTCCACAGCACGAAGTCCAGAGGGTCCTGCTTGGCGTCGTTGGCGCTGACGCGCTCGCCCGCGCGCAGGTCTTCCAGCGACTTGCCGGACAGCTTGCCGTAGCCCGGGAACTTGCGCACCGAATAGTTCACGTCGCCGTCGGCGGCCTGGTACGCCAGGCCCCTGGCTTCGAGCTTTTCGATGATATTGAGCATCTGCGGCACGAATTCCGTGGCGCGCGGCTCATAATCGGGCCGGATCACGCCCAGCGCCGCGGCGTCCTCATGCATGTACTGGATGAAGCGCGTGGTCAACTGGCCGATGGTCTCGCCATTCTCGGCGGCGCGACGGATGATCTTGTCGTCGATGTCGGTGATGTTCTGCACGTACGTCACATCGTAGCCCGCGGCACGCAGCCAGCGATGCACCATGTCGAACACCACCATCACGCGCGCGTGGCCCACGTGGCAGTAGTCGTACACGGTCATGCCGCACACGTACATGCGGACCTTGCCCGGTTCGATAGGCACGAAAGGCTGCTTCTCACGCGCGAGCGTGTTGTAGATGTTCAGTTGCTGCATGGAGCGATGTGATTGGGTGACGATGCGGTGCGCGCCATGGCGCACGGGCCCCATATCTTACCGGAAGGTTGTCGGGCCGGCCTCAGGCGGGTCTCGGCATTGCGCCGGGTCCTGCACGCCGTGCCGCTTTGCTAGAATGCCGCGGAGTATAACGGACCGCCCTTACATGAGCCTGCTTCTGCCTTCCACCATCCTTGCAACGGCCCGCCGCCGCGCCGGCCTGTCCGCCCTCCGTGCCGCCGGCGGCACGCTGGCGATGGCGGCAGCCCTGGCGGCGGCCCCGGCCCTGGCGCAGAACGGGCCGGTATCCGTGCCCGCCCCGCCGGCGCCGCCCAGCGGCGTGGTGTCCACGGACCCCGGCATGGTCCCGGCGCAGAAGGCCGTCAACGACAAACGCTACGACGACGCCATCAAGGGCTTCGACAAGGTGCTGGCCACCAACCCGCGCAACGCCCAGGCCCGCTTCCAGCGCGCATGGGCCATGGCGCAGGCGGGCCATGACGACCAGGCCATCCAGGCCTTTGCCGAAATGGCACAGGACTTCCCCGAGCTGCCCGAACCGCACAACAACCTGGCCCTGCTCTACGCCAAACGCGGCGACCTGAAGCGTGCCGAGGCCGAACTGCTGCTGGCCATCGACGCCAAGCCCGACTACGCCATCGCCTACAGCAACCTGGGCGATGTCTACCGCCGCCTGGCCGAAAAGGCCTATGGCGACGCCGTACGGCGCAACCCGGCCGACGCGCGCGCCGCCGCGGGCCTGCGCCAGCTGGGCGCGACCCCCGCGGCAGCCCCGGCGCCGGCTTCTTCGCCGGCCGCTGCCCCGCGTTCGCGCAAGGCACCTGCCAGCGCGCCGGCGGCCCGCTAGACACCCGGGCAATGCCGGCGTCATGGGCGCCGGCGCCTGCCCGAACCGCTCACCTGCATCGCAAGACGGAGTTCCAGAGATGACCCTTTCCCGCCGCATCGTCCTGGCTGGCCTGGTGGCCGCCACCGCCGCACTGTCCCCGCTGGCCGCCCTGGCCCAGGGTGCCAGCCCGGCCGCCGCCCAGAAGACCGAGCGTGTGCAATTCGTCACCAGCGCCGGCAAGTTCACCGTCGAGGTGTATCCCGACGCGGCCCCGAAGACGGTCGCAAACTTCATGGAATATGTGAAAAGCGGGTTCTACAACGGCACCATCTTCCACCGCGTGATCAACGGCTTCATGGTGCAGGGCGGCGGCTTCGACCGCGACATGAAGGAAAAGCCCACGCGCGCACCGATTCCGCTGGAAGCGCAGAATGGCCTGAAGAACAAGGCCGGCACGGTGGCCATGGCGCGCACGTCGAATCCGAATTCCGCCACCGCGCAGTTCTTCGTCAATGTGGTGGATAATCCGAACCTCGACTACCCGCAGCCCGATGGCAACGGATATGCCGTATTCGGCAAGGTGGTGGAAGGCATGGACACGATCGACAGGATCAAGACCACCCCGACCACGGCTTACGGCGCCATGCGCAACGTGCCGGCCGCGCCGATCACGATCGAGTCCGCCACCGTCGTCACCAAGTAATACCGCGCGCATCGCGCGCGGCCATAACCGTCACCGAACAGAGGTAACCCATGAGCAAGGTACAACTCCAAACGACGCAAGGCGTCATCACGATCGAACTGGACGCCGAAAAGGCCCCCAAGACGGTGGAGAACTTCCTGTCGTACGTGCGCAAGGGCCACTATGACAACACGGTCTTCCATCGCGTGATCAAGAACTTCATGATCCAGGGCGGCGGCTTCGAGCCGGGCATGAAGCAGAAGGACACCGATGCCCCGATCGAGAACGAGGCCGGCAATGGCCTGAAGAACGACCGCTACACGGTTGCCATGGCCCGCACGAACGCGCCGCATTCGGCCACGGCCCAGTTCTTCATCAACGTGGTGGACAACGACTTCCTGAACTTCAGCTCGCCCACGCCGCAAGGCTTCGGCTATGCCGTGTTCGGCAAGGTCGTGGAAGGCACCGACGTCGTGGACGCCATCAAGGGCGTGCGCACCGGCACCTCGGGCTTCCACCAGGACGTGCCGATGGAAGACGTGGTGATCCAGAAGGCCACCATCGTCGAATAATCCGACGGCAACGTTCCTTTCGATGGCGGCATGCCGCTCGCGGTGAACACACCCCTCCGAAACGCATGACCGCATCCGACCGCACGCCGGCGGCCGCACCGATCGAGGTGCAGGCGCCGGCGTGGTTCATTTCCGACCTGCATCTGACACCCGGCATGCCGCGCACGCTGGCCGCCTTCCAGCGCGTGCTGGACCAGGCTTCCCGTCAGGCGGGCACGCTCTTCATCCTGGGTGATTTCTTCGAGTTCTGGGTGGGCGACGAGGAAACCGAGACACCGTTCGCGGCCGACGTGGCGGCGGCCCTGCGCCGGCTGGCCCAGGCCGGCGTGCCGGTCTACCTGATGCACGGCAATCGCGATTTCCTGATTGGCCGGCGCTTTGCCGACGCGGCAGGCGCCACGCTGCTGCCGGACCCTTCGGTGATCCATTGCGCGGGGCAACGCGTGGTGCTGAGCCACGGCGACATGCTCTGCACCGACGACCCGCGCTACATCCGCTTCCGCAACTGGACCCGCAAGGGCTGGGTGCAGCGGCTGTTTCTGGCCCTGCCGATGTCCACCCGGCTGAAGATCGCGCGCCGGCTGCGTGCCGACAGCGAGGCGGGCCGGGCCAACCAGCCGGAAGGCGCCGCGCCGCCAGACTATGGCGATGCCGCCCCCGCTGCCGTCGATGCGCTGCTGGCTTCCAGCGGCGCCCCCACCCTGATCCACGGCCACACGCACCGCCCGGCCCGCCACGCGCACGCTCGGGGCGACCGCTGGGTGCTGACCGACTGGGATCTCGATGGCCGCCACCCACGCGCGGCCGTGCTGCAACTCGATTCCGGCGGCTTCACGTTGCTGCCGCAGGTGGACTGACGATGCCGTCCGCCCCGCGATCCGTGCCGCGCCGCACGGCGTGCCAGTCCGTCGCCCAGACGCCTATTTCATCAGCTTGCGCAGTTCGCTCGCGTCGAACCGGTCGTTCGGGGTGTTCTCGAGATGCTCGCCGAGCCGGTCTAGCGCGGCCAGCACGGCCTCGATGCGGTCATGTTGCTTGGCCGCGTTGTCGATCAGGCTCTTGAGCGCCAGCGATACCGGATCGTCGGCGTTCGGCGTGATGCCGTAGGCCGAGAATTCCTGCTTCGCGCCCTGCTGCTGCGGTGGCGCGTCGGGCATGATGATGCGGGCCGGAATGCCCACGGCGGTGGCGCCCGGCGGCACCGGCTTGAGCACCACGGCATTCGAGCCCACCCGGGCGCCATCGCCCACCACGAATCCGCCCAGCACCTTGGCCCCGGCACTGACCACCACGCCGGCACCCAGCGTCGGATGGCGCTTCTGGCCCTTGTAAAGCGACGTACCGCCCAGCGTCACCCCCTGGTAGATCGTGCAGTCGTCGCCAATTTCGGCGGTTTCCCCGATCACCACGCCCATCCCGTGATCGATGAATACGCGGCGGCCAAGCGTGGCCGCCGGGTGGATCTCGATCCCGGTCAGCCAGCGCGACCAGTGCGAGATCCAGCGCCCGAGCCAGTGGAATCCGCTGCCCCAGCACGCATGGGCCACGCGGTGAAAAATCACGGCGTGCAGCCCCGGATAGCAGGTCAGGACCTCCAGGCGGCTGCGCGCGGCGGGGTCGCGCCGCATGATGGCATCGATATCTTCCTTCAGGCGAGTGAACATCTTCGTCGTGTCGTGTTGCCGCGCCGATGCGCCGTTCGCACAACGTGCGAACGGTCGCCGGCGCGGTCAGGAGCCGGTCTTGTGCTTCTTGATTGCTTGGGGGACGGCCTGGGCGCGTGCGAGCAGGGAGTGTAAGAGATTTGTACGCCTGCCGCCGGGCCCTGAGGCCATCAGGGCTTTTCGGGTCGCGACGGCTTCAACATCGCGCCGGCTGACCCACGCGCGCGCGAACGCCGCTCCGGCCGGGGGCGGGGCCGATGGCGTTGCTGCGCATGTCGTATGCCGGGATGGAAATCACGGTTCAGCCTTCCTTGTTGCCGTCTGTCTGCGTGCCGTGCCGGCCGGCACCTTCGTCACCGTCGCGCGCCAGCAGCATGCGCTTGGCGATGCCGCGCAGGATGTTGACCTCTTCGCGCTCAAGCCCGGCGCGGGCGAACATGCGCCGCAGACGCGGCATCAGCTTGCGCGGGTTGTCCGGATCGAGAAATCCGATGGCGACCAGCCCCGCCTGGAGATGGCCGAACATTGATTCGACCTGTTCCGCCGTGGCGGGCTCACCAGCATAGCCGATATTCGGCGTGCCGTCAGACGCCTCGGCCTGCGCCGGCTCGGCTTCCAGCAGCGCCAGCCGCATTTCGTAGGCGATCAGCTGCACCGCCTGCGCCAGGTTCAGCGACGCGTACGCGGGGTTGGCGGGAATATGGGTCACGGCCGAACAGCGCAGTACCGCCTCGTTAGGCAATCCATAACGCTCGTTGCCGAATACGAAGGCAATGATGCCCCCGCCATCGGCCGCCAGCATCGCCTGGCCCCGTGCGGCGGCGGCGCGCGGCAACAGCCGCGGCGGGCCGAATTCGCGCTGTCGCGCGGTCATCGCCACCGTGAACGCCGTGCCAGCCAGCGCGCTTTCCACATCGTCGACGATGCGGGCGCCGGCCAGCACGTCGTCGGCGCCGCTGGCCATCGCCACCGCATCCGGATGCGTCAGCACGCCGGGCTCGCGTGGCGACACCAGCACCAGGCTGCCGGGCTGGCCGCCAAAGCCCATGGTTTTCATCGCCCGCGCCACCGAGCCCACGTTGCCGGGGTGGCTGGTTTCCACCAGCACCACGCGCACGCGCGAGAACATGCCTGATACACCACTTGCAGTGGCCGCTACGGGATTGGGTTCAGCCTGGGAATTCAATGCTTCAGTCATCTGGGATGCCCCTGCCGCGGCGTTTGCCGCCGTCGGCTCGTACAGCGGGCCGGGTTCCTATACAATGGCGCCTTCCAATTGCGGTGCGGCGCCCAACCAGGCGACGCCCCTTGTTCTTCTACAATCCGTTGTGCTGTTCGGCCACTGCCGGGCGGTTCGCGCGCCAACCGCCCATTGCCGGCGGATGCCGCTGCTGCGAATCACGTCCTGCGCGGCCCCTGGAGAGATTCATGCATCCGATGCTCAATATCGCCGTCAAGGCGGCCCGCAAGGCGGGATCCATCATCAACCGCGCGTCGATCGACGTCGATCTGGTCCGCGTTTCGCGCAAACAGCACAACGATTTCGTGACCGAAGTCGATCGCGCGGCCGAAGCCGCCGTCATCGAGATCATCCGCACCGCCTACCCCGAGCACGCCATTCTAGCGGAAGAGTCCGGCCAATCCTGGGCCGAGGGCGACGACCAGCACGAATTCACCTGGGTGATCGATCCGCTGGACGGCACCACCAACTTCATCCACGGCTTTCCGCAATACGCAGTGTCCATCGGCCTGCTGCACAAGGGCGTGCCGTCGCAGGCGGTGGTCTACGACCCGACGCGCGACGAACTGTTCACGGCCAGCAAGGGCGCCGGCGCATTCCTGAACAACCGCCGCATCCGCGTCACGCGCCGCGACAAGCTGGCCGATTGCCTGATCGGCACGGGCTTCCCGTTCCGTGACCTCGAAGGCATGGACGAATACCTTGAAATCTTCGCGCTGATGACGCGCAGCTGCGCGGGCCTGCGTCGCCCGGGCGCCGCCGCGCTGGACCTGGCCTATGTGGCATGCGGCCGCCTGGACGGTTTCTTCGAGCGCGGCCTGAAGCCGTGGGACATGGCCGCGGGCATGCTGCTGATCACCGAGGCCGGCGGCCTGGTGGGCAACTACAACGGCGAATCGCGCCAGATGGAACAAGGCGAGGTGCTGGCCGGCAACCCGAAGGCCTTCGCCCAGATGGTGCGCCTGCTGTCGCCGTTCTCGCTGGATAACGTCAAGCCGTCGCTGAAGCCGATCGGCGAATAAACAGCCGGCGCAGCACGATAAAGCCGGCCCCTAGCCGGCGGAATCGAGCGAACACGCGGTTGGCAGGTGCTGTGCAGTCACGGCGCCGCTGCCGACCCGGACCGCGCAGTTCCACGTGCCGTCAGCCAGCCGGCCCACCGTCAGGCGGGTGCCCCTGAGCGCCGGATGCACGTCACCATCGAGCGTGACGACAATGCTGCCCGATCCGTCCGCATTGAACGCGAACCGGTTGGGCGTGGCGGTCAGCTGCGATGGCACGTAGCCGAGCGACGCGACCGGGTCCGGAAAGGTGTTCTGCCCATCGTGCAGGCGTTCTTCCACCGGAATCTTGTACGCCGATGCCTCCCAGAAGGCGCGGCCGATTTCCGACTTCACCACAAAATTCTGATACGTCGGAATGGCGATGGCGGCAAGGATGCCCACGATCGCCACCACGATCATCAGCTCGATCAGCGCGAATCCACGGCGCAGCGCTGGCCGCCCGGCCATGCACCCCACCGGGACCCCTGCCGCGGCCCTCCCCGGCCATTTTCCCGTCGTTGCCTTTTTCATGTTGCGACCCGTCTTGTTGCCGGCCTCTGCGTGCCGGTACGCCTGATCCATCCACGAACCATGCCAGGCCGGTTTCGCTGGCGAAGTGACAGTTTTCGTCGGAAATGTCCGGTTAGCCGCAGTCGCGACTGACAACTTTGCAGCGCATCGGCGATGCGGGTGACAAATCTCGTCGTCGCCGACGCATTTTGAGAATCCGGCCCGAGACTTCGTGGCCGGCGCCGCATAGAGTCTCCTTCCATAAACAAAATCGCTTGCGCCCCCTTCATTATCGTGTGTATATTTACACACGGATCGCCTGAAGGAGGCACTTTTGCATTCAACGGCCTTGATCCGCCTGCTGGAACGTGAGGGATGGCGCCTGGTGCGCTGCAAGGGCAGCCATCTCACCTACAAGCACCCGTCGCGCGCGCAAATCGTCACCGTGCCGCATCCGAAAAAGGACCTGCCGACCGGCACCGTACGCAGCATCATGAGGACGGCCCGGCTGGTATGACTGGTGCACAACGCATGGAGAGCAACGACATGGAATTTCCGATTGCCATTCACAAGGACCCCGAAAGCATCTACGGTGTGACGGTGCCCGACGTGGCGGGCTGCTATTCGTCCGGTGACACGGTCGAGGACGCCATCCGCAATGCGCGCGAGGCCATCATCAGCCACTTCGAGGTGCTGCTGTCCCTTGGGGAGGCGGTCACCCTGACCGCCACGCCCATCGCCGAACTGGCGGAGCGGCCCGAATTCGCCGGCGCCGTCTGGGCCCTGGCCGACGTCGACCTGGCCATGCTCGACAACCGGCCAGAGCGCATCAACATCAGCCTGCCCCGCTTCGTGCTGCACAAGATCGACACCTTCGTCGGTGCCCGCCACGAAACACGCAGCGGCTTTCTGGCGCGCGCCGCGCTGGAAGCCATGGCCAGTGACGCATGAGCCTGCGCAAAGGCCCCGAATTCCCAAGCAAAAATGAGAATCGGGGACGAGGTTCCGAGAGGGGCTGGCGGTAAAATGCCGCTTTGCGCCGCGAGCCCGAACAGGCTGGTGATGCCGGGGGCGCCCCGCGCGTCCGCTCGACAGCCTGCCTGGCCCGCGGCAACCGATATACCGGCGGCCCCACCGTGGCGCCGCCCGAGAGGAATGCATGTCCGCTGAAGCCCTTTCCAACCTGTCCACGACTTCGCCCGACGACACGCCGCGCGATGACGACATCCGCGCCGCCGGCGACGCCGTCCTGTCGGCCGAAGCACTGGCCGCCGCCGAAGGCACGACGCCGCGCGGCGGCAAATCCGGCAAGTCGGACAAGGCTGAAAAGCACACGCCAATGATGCTGCAGTACCTGCGCATCAAGGCGGACCATCCGGACACGCTGCTCTTCTACCGGATGGGCGACTTCTATGAACTGTTCCACGACGACGCCGAGAAGGCTGCCCGCCTGCTCGACATCACGCTGACGTCGCGCGGGCAGTCCGGCGGCGTGCCGATCCGCATGGCGGGCATCCCGTTCCACTCGGTCGATCAATATCTGGCGCGCCTGGTCAAACTTGGCGAATCGGTGGCGATCTGCGAGCAGATTGGCGATCCGGCTACGAGCAAGGGGCCGGTCGAGCGCAAGGTGGTACGGATCGTCACGCCTGGCACGCTGACCGACGCGGCACTGCTGCCCGACAAGACCGACAGCTATCTGATGGCCGTACACCAGCAGACCACGCGCCGCGGCGTCAGCAAGACAGGCCTGGCGTGGCTGAACCTTGCCAGCGGCGAACTACGCCTGATGGAATGCGATGCCGCCCAGTTGCCGCGCGAGCTCGAACGCATCCGCCCGGCCGAACTGCTGTATGCCGACGGCATGGATCTGCCCGTGCTCGAGTGTGCCCGCACCCGCCTGCCCGAATGGCACTTCGACCAGGACGCCGGCACGCGCCGGCTGCGCGAGCAGATTGGCGTGGCCAGCCTGGAGCCATTCGGCTGCGCCGGCCTGGGCGCCGCCCTGGGCGCGGCGGGCGCGCTGCTCAACTATGCCGCCACCACGCAGGGGCAATCGCTGCGCCACGTGCAGGGCGTCACCGTCGAGCGGGAATCCGAGTTCGTCGGGCTGGATACCGCGACACGGCGCAATCTCGAACTGACCGAAACGCTGCGTGGCGGCGAATCGCCGACGCTGTTCTCGCTGCTCGACACCTGCTCGACGACGATGGGCAGCCGCGCGCTGCGCCACTGGCTGCATCACCCGCTGCGCGACCCGGCGCTGCCGCGTGCCCGTCAGCAGGCCATTGGCGTATTGATCGCGCAAGACCCGGAAACCGTGCGCGCCACGCTGCGCCGGCTATGCGATGTCGAACGGGTCACGGCCCGGCTGGCGCTGCTGTCGGCGCGGCCGCGAGACCTGTCGTCGCTGCGCGACACGCTCGGCGCGCTGCCCGCCGTCCAGGCCAGCGTCAGCGCCGCGCACGAATCGCCGTTGCTGGCGCAAACGATCGACGAACTCGAAGTGCCGGCCGACTGCCTGTCGCTGCTGACGCGCGCGGTGGCCGAGGAGCCATCGACAGTGATCCGCGATGGCGGCGTAATTGCACGCGGCTACGATGCCGAGCTCGATGAACTGCGCGACATTTCCGAAAACTGCGGCCAGTTCCTGATCGAGCTGGAAACGCGTGAACGCACACGCACCGGCATCTCGAACCTGCGCGTCGAGTACAACCGCGTGCATGGCTTCTATATCGAAGTGACGAACGGCCAGGCCGACAAGGTGCCGGACGACTATCGCCGCCGCCAGACGCTGAAGAACGCCGAACGCTACATCACGCCGGAACTCAAGGCCTTCGAGGACAAGGCCCTGTCCGCGCAGGACCGCGCCCTGGCACGCGAAAAGCAGCTTTATGAAGCACTGCTGCAGGCGCTGTTGCCGCACATCGGCAGCCTGCAACGCGTGGCGGGCGCCCTGGCGCGGCTCGACGTGCTGACCACGCTGGCCGAACGCGCCCGCACGCTGGACTGGACCCAGCCGGAGCGGGTCAGCGAAAACGTGGTCGATATCGCGCAGGGCCGGCACCCGGTGGTGGAGGGGCAACTGGCTGCGGAATCGATCGCCTTCATTGCCAACGACTGCCAGCTCAACGAGGCGCGCAAGCTGCTGCTGATCACCGGCCCGAACATGGGCGGCAAGTCGACATTCATGCGCCAGACAGCCCTGATCGTGCTGCTGGCCTGCGTGGGCGCATGGGTGCCGGCGCGGCAAGCCAGGATCGGCCCGATCGACCGCATCTTCACGCGGATCGGGGCAGCCGACGACCTCGCCGGCGGACGTTCCACCTTCATGGTGGAAATGACCGAGGCGGCCGGCATCCTTCATCACGCCACACCGTCGAGCCTGGTGCTGATGGACGAAATCGGCCGGGGCACGTCGACCTTCGACGGCCTGGCGCTGGCGTGGGCGATTGCGCGCCACCTGCTGTCGCACAACCGCAGCCACACGCTGTTCGCCACGCACTATTTCGAGCTGACGCAACTGCCGCAGGAATTTCCGCAGGCGGCGAACGTCCATCTGTCCGCCGTGGAGCACGGCGACGGCATCGTCTTCCTGCATGCCGTGCAGGACGGCCCGGCCAGCCAGAGCTACGGCCTGCAGGTCGCGCAACTGGCGGGCGTGCCGCAGCCCGTGATTCGCGCCGCGCGCAAGCACCTGGCATGGCTGGAGCAGCAATCGGCCGATGCCACGCCGACGCCGCAGATGGACCTGTTCGCGGCACCGGCCACGCCTCCCGATGACGACGACACCGTGTCGGGTCCGGCCTCCGCATCGATCGAGCAAGCAGTCGAACAGGCGGCCGCGCGGGAAGCGCTGGCGGCGCTGACCGCCATCGACCCGGACAACCTGTCGCCGCGCGACGCGCTGGAGGCGCTGTACCGGCTCAAGGCCATTGCGGAATCTGCCGCGCAGGCATGAGCGCCGCGCACGGCTCCGGACGCCTGGCCCTGGCAGCGGCCGTCCTGATTGGCTACGTCTGCCTGACGACACCGGGCGCTGTCCTGGCGGCGCGCACCGGCAAGGTCACGCCGCCACCGGCACCCGCCGTGCAGCCCACGCGCATGGCGCTGATCGCCGACGTGCCGCAATGGCCCGCGGCGGAAGCGGATCTGGCGGCACTGTTCGCCCAGATGAACGCGCGACAGGTCGCGCTGATCGTGCATGCCGGCGGCATCAAGGGGGACACGGAATCCTGCGGAGACGCGGTGCTGGGCGCGCGACAGCGCGCGCTCGACGACGCTCCCGCGCCACTGCTCTATGTCCCCGGGGAAACTGACTGGGCAGAATGCCAGAAGCCGGTCAACGGCAAATTCGATGCGGTCGAGCGCCTGAACCGGCTACGCGAGCTGTTCTTTCCGATGGATACCACGCTCGGTCGGCGCACGATCCCCGTGGTGCGGCAGTCGGACCAGGCCATGTTCCGCAGCTTTCGCGAGAACGTGCGACTGGTGGAAGGCAACGTGATGGTGGTTGGACTGAACCTGCCCGGGGACAACAATCACTATCGCAGCGAAGGTGGCCGTAACGGCGAGTTCGAAGACCGCCGCGAGGCCAACCGGCAATGGCTGCACCGGGCATTCTCGGTGGCTACCCAACGCGATCTGCCTGGCGTCCTGGTGGTGGTCCACGCCGACCCGATGTTCGGCAACGGCTGGGAGAAGCGCGGCAAGCCATCGCTGTTCGATGGATTCCTGCGGCGCAACACGCGCGATGGCTACCTTGAATTCAAGAAACAACTACGCGATTTGACCGTGAAGTTTCCGGGTCAGGTACTGCTTGTCCATGCCAGCGACAGTGGCTTCAGCGTCGACAAGCCGTTGCGCGACACAGCCGGCAAGGTCGTTGGAAACTTCACGCGCGTGGCGTTGCCCATCGGCAATCCTTCGCGCTGGGTCGAATTGACCGTCACACCCGGCACGCGATCGGTGTTCCAGGTGGAGCTGCAGGACGGGCCGAAGCCCAACTAGTGCCAACCAGAGGGCCGGCGGAATTGACCTGCGTCATGCATCGGCCAGCATCCGTGAATCCAAATGAAAAAAGCCGGCAGATGCCGGCTTTTCCCAATTCGCGATGACCTGTCGCGTATCGCTCGACTGGCAGGGATCCGTATCGAGTCAGTGCAGCGTGCGCGGGCTGTCTGCCTCGCCGCCATCGTCCTCGTCTTCGTCGACGACTTCGATGCCCGAGGCGCCATGCGCATGGCCGTGTTCCACTTCCTCGGTGGTGGCTTCACGCACCTCGGACACTTTCAGCCAGAAGCGCAGCGCCATGCCGGCCAGCGGGTGGTTGCCGTCCAGCACAACCTTGTCTTCGGCAACGTCGGTCACCGTGTAGATGATCGAATCCTCGTCGTCACCGTCCTCGGGCACGCCCTCGAACTGCATGCCGACTTCCAGCGGCTCGGGAAAGCGGTCGCGCGGTTCGACCTTCACCAGTTCGGCATCGTAGTCGCCGAACGCGTCATCGGGTTCCAGCTGGAGCTGGGTCTCGAAACCGGCATCGTGGCCGTCGAGAGCTTCCTCGATCTTGGGGAACGTGCCATCATACCCGCCGTGCAAATAGACCATGGGCTCATCGGATTCCTCGATGAGATTGCCCTGCGCGTCCGACAGCTTGTACACAACGGACACCACCGTGTTCTTAGCGATTTTCAATTCTTGACTCCATGAGCGATTCCGCATTATACGCGCAGGCCCTGCCTGCGGGCCCCATTGATCCCGACGCACCGCTCACGCTGCTCGGGGGCATGACGCCCGCGGCATTCATGCGTGACATCTGGCACCGCAAACCGTTGCTGATTCGACAGGCCGTGCCCGGAATTGTGCCCCCTGTGTCGCGCGAATCGCTTTTTGAACTGGCCGATCGGGACGATGTGGAATCGCGCCTGGTGTCGTACTTTCGCAACCGCTGGAAGCTCGAACACGGCCCGTTCGCCGAAGACAACCTGCCGTCACGCAAGACCGGCAAGTGGACGCTGCTGGTGCAGGGCGTGAACCTCCACGCCCGGGCGGCCGCCGAACTGATGAGCCAGTTCCGCTTCGTGCCCGACGCCCGGCTCGACGACGTGATGATCAGCTACGCCACCGATGGCGGCGGCGTGGGTCCCCACTTCGATTCTTACGACGTCTTCCTGCTGCAAGCATCGGGCCGACGCCGCTGGCGCATTTCGTCACAGACGAAGCTCGATCTGATTCCTGACATGCCGCTGAAAATCCTCTCGGACTTCAGCGCCGAAGAGGAATGGGTGCTGGAACCCGGCGACATGCTCTACCTGCCGCCGCAGTACGCCCACGACGGCATTGCCGAAGGGGAATGCATGACGGCGTCGATCGGCTTCCGCGCCCCCGCCTATCGCGAACTGGCGGGCCACTTCCTGGCATGGCTGTCTGAAACGGTCGAGGGCAACGAAGCGCTGGACGGCCGCTACGCCGACGCTGGCGAGGCCGCCACGGCCACCCCGGCCCAGTTGCCGCCCGGCCTGGCGCGCGCTGTCGCGGACCGGCTGCAGGCGCTGAAATGGGACAAGGGCATGGTGTCCGAATTCCTCGGGTCGTACCTGTCGGAGCCCAAGCAATCTGTGCAGTTCGAGGAGATCGCGGAAATCAGCCTGAAGCAGTACGCGAAGCTGGCCAAGGCGCATGGCGTGGTCCTTGCTCCGGGCTCCATTGCGCTCTACGACCGCACGAACTTCTTCCTGAACGGCGAAGCGTATGAACCGCCGCCGGCCCTGGCGAAGTGGCTGCGGCGCCTGGCAGACATGCGCCAGCTGACGGCCGAGGAAATGGCCGCGTGCGCGGCACTTCCCGATCTCATGGACACATTTCACGATTGGGCCATGGAAGGGTGGTTGCAGATCGCGCCGGCACGTGTGTAATTTTGCGTAACAGAATGAACCGGCATATTTCGCCTATACACAAGGCGGGAAAACGCGGATATAATCGCCCGCTGGCTAGTACTGTGGACCACTGCACTGTCGGCACCCGGGAGAGCCTCATATTTGCAGTACAAGAGCGATAATTACCGGTAATTATTCATCGCCTGTTTTCGTTTTATTAAAAGTTAAAGGACGAACAATGAAGAAGTCTCTCCTGATCGCATCCCTGCTGGCTGCTGTTGCTCTGGCCGCTTGCGGCAAGAAGGAAGAAGCCGCTGCCCCCGCTGCTGATACCGCCGCTTCGGCTCCCGCCGCTGCTGCTCCGGCTGCTGACGCTTCGGCTCCCGCAGCTGCTGCTCCGGCTGCTGACGCTTCGGCCCCGGCTGCCGACGCTTCGGCTCCGGCTGCTGACGCTTCGGCTCCGGCTGCCAAGCAGTAATCGGATCTTTCCGAAAAACAAAAAGCCGACCTTCGGGTCGGCTTTTTGTTTTGGCGATTATCTGACGCTGCGCTATTAGCGGGATCGGCGTTCGCCGATTATGCCCGCACGGGCTGCCAGCCCAACCCCTCTTCCTGATCCGCGATCAGAATTTCATCAGGCAGTACTCCCAGCACCGTGGCCAGCGCGCCCGCGGCGAGTTCGCGGGTATTGTTCTGCTTGCTCAGGTGCGCCGCCACCACGCGCGACAAGCCTGCGTGGGTCACCTGCGACAGGATGGCGGCCGCGATATCGTTGGCCAGGTGGCCGAAGTCGCCCCCGATTCGACGCTTCAGCGACCACGGATAGACCGAGTTGGCCAGCATGTCGCGGTCATGGTTGCATTCCAGGACCAGCGCATGGACGCCTGCCAGCCGTGCCGTGACGTAGGGCGTTTCCATGCCGGCATCGGTCAGCACACCAAGCCGGGCATCGCCATCGGTCAGCACGAACTGCAGCGGCTCGCGCGCATCGTGCGGCACGGTATAGGGATGGATCTGAAGGGCACCCACCGAAAACACGTGATCGGCGCAACATACCCGCACGTCGGCCTGGTCCGCGCCACGCATATGCGAGGTGGCCAGCCAGGTGCCGTGACTCGTATGGACAGGCAGCTTGTGGCGCGCGGCAAACGCGTAGGCAGAGCCCACATGGTCGCCGTGCTCGTGGGTGACCAGCACCGCGTCGAGTTGCGTGGGGGATACACCCAGGCGCTCAAGACGACGCGCCGTTTCCTTGATGCCGAAGCCACAGTCGAGCAGCACGCGCGTCACGGACGCGCCCTCGCCGGCCTCGATCAGCAGCGAATTGCCTTCGCTGCCACTTCCCAAAAAAGCAAAGCGCATCATGGATGCGCTCGCCTGGGGAGATGCCCGACGGCGGGCGCCGTCGGGATCGATGGACGACAGACGACCATCAGTGCAGCTGTTCGTCCAGCAGCGACAGGATACGCTTGCTGATCTCGGTGTTTTCCGGCTGGCCGGCATCGTTCTGCACCGTGACCGTCGTACCCGTGCCATTGCCCTTCAGCGACACGCGATACTTCTTCGCGGTCTTGCCGTCGTTGGGCTTGGTGAACAGCTTGGAGAAGAAGCCGCGATCGTCCACTGCCTGCTTCGGATCCACGTAGCGCACGTAGTACAGGCCTTGCGCGCGGTCGCGATCTTCCACCGTGAAGTTCACGCGATCCAGCGACAGGCCGACCGAGCGCCATGCGCGATCGAACGGCTCCGGCAGTTGCAGTGCCGGCGTGCCATTGACCTGCGCCAGGAACGACTTGGTTTCGGCGGCGCTGGCCGTCGCCGCACCCGTTGCCGCGGCGGCACCGATACCCGTGGCGTCGCCCGACGGTGCGGGGGCTGCGGCGGCCGCGGCATTGCCCACCGGCGTCGGGTTCTTGGCCATCTGGTTGGCCTGCTCCTTCTGCACGCCCAGGCGCTGCGCCAGACGCGACAGGAATTCGGCTTCCAATTCCGGATCGGCCGGACGCGGCGTCCAGACCGTGGTCGACTTGTCGACGCCGGTCAGTTGTTCCTGCGCGCCACGGTGGCTGATGAACACTTCGAGCTGGCCGTTCTGGGCGCGCTCCACACGCGTACGGAACTTGTCGCGCTCGGAGGTCGAGTACAGGCCGTCGAACACCTTGCCGATCGTGTTGCGGATGATGTCCTGCGGAATCTTGGCGCGGTTCTCGGCCCAGTCCGTCTCCATGATGCCGGTCTGCGGCGAATCCTGCGTCAGCAGGAAGCCGTTTTCCTGCCAGAAGCCGCGCAGCGACTCCCACAGCTGGTCGGCACGCATGCCATTGCTGATGACGAGCCAGCGCTGGTTGCCATCACGCTCCATGCGGATGCCCTGCGAGGACGGCAGCACGTTGGTAGCCGGTTCGGCTTCGCGCGTCTTGGTGGCCTGCTGGTAGTTCGACAGCGTCGACGTACCGGCGGCGTCGGGCACGGTATAGCGGCGGTCGCCTTCGAGCTTGGTCAGGTCCGGCGGAATGTCCAGCGACGCGGTCTTCTTGCCCTGGGACTTGTAGTCGATCTTGTCGGGCTGCATGGCTTCATTGATGCTGCTGCAGCCGGCAATCAGCGTCAGCGCCAGCACGGGCGCAACCACGGCGACACGGCGGATCTGCGTCGCGCCGCGACGGTTAAGCTTCTGTTTCATTGACACGTAATCCTGGTTTCAAGAATCGGCGAATAGCCGAACGTTCAGCCGGCGAATCTCAGCCCAGCAGGCCGGCCGCTGCCAGCGCGCGGCGCACGGTTTCGTGCTGGCCTTCCGCCAGCGGGGTCAATGGCAGGCGGATGCCGCCTGCCATCTTGCCCATCTGCTGGAGCGCCCACTTGACCGGAATCGGATTGGCCTCGACGAACATCGCACGGTTGAGGTCAATCAGTTCCATGTGCAGGCGGCGGGCCGTCACCACATCGCCCTTCAGGGCCGCGACGCACATCTCGTGCATCTTGCGCGGCGCCACGTTGGCGGTGACCGAGATATTGCCCTTGCCACCGAGCAGGATCAGCGCCACCGCGGTGGGATCATCGCCGCTGTAGATGGCGAAGGTATCGGGGGCGTCCTTGATCAGCTGCGCGGCACGGTCGATATTGCCGGTGGCTTCCTTCACGCCAACGATGCCCGGCACCTGCGCCAGGCGCAGGATCGTCTCGTTGTTCATGTCCGCCACGGTACGGCCGGGCACATTGTAGAGCAGCACCGGCAGGTCCACGGCTTCCGCGATGGTGCGGAAATGGCGGTACATGCCTTCCTGCGTCGGCTTGTTGTAGTACGGCACGACCTGCAGCGACGCGTCGGCGCCCACCTTCTTCGCGAAGGCGGTCAGTTCGATGGCTTCGTTCGTGGAATTGCCGCCGGTCCCGGCGATGATGGGCACGCGGCCAGCCGACTGCTGGACTGCCACGCGGATCAGTTCGCAATGCTCCTCGACGTTGACCGTCGGCGACTCGCCCGTGGTGCCCACGATCACGATGCCATCGGTGCCTTCCGCCGCATGCCAGTCGATGAGGGCGCGCAGGGCCGGGTAATCCAGGCTGCCATCCTCATGCATCGGGGTGACGATGGCCACGATGCTGCCGGTAATCTGTGTCATATCTCAGGGAATTCGGGAAATTCGAACAAACGGGATTGTACCGGAACCGTCAGGGCCTCCGGACCCCCTATCAGTGAGGGAAAACGTTAGCGGGCGTAACGTGTGGCGCGCCGGTCTCGCCAACGGCCTGCGCTGGGCCCCCGGCGCCTCACGGCGGCGGCGCCCGGGTTACGCCACCGGTAACGGATAACGGGGCGGCGGCGCCTCCGGCGGCCTGACGGACGCCTCGCGGACGGCACAAATCCGCTGCACGAAGGCCTCGCGCGGCGCCGCCAGCGTGCCGTCCTCGTAACCCGTCACGCGCAATATGCCCCGGGTCACCTCCAGCAGTTCGCCGGGCCGCAGCAGGAAATCGGGCCGCGACGGCTTGCCGACGGTCTCGTTGCCGGCCGCGAAGGTCTCGTAGATCAGCACGCCGCCCGGCGCCAGCGCGTCCAGCAGATGCGGCCACAGCGGCCGGTGCAGATAGTTGGTGACCACCACGGCATCGAACCGCCCGGCGTCCGCCAGGGGCCAGGCGCCCTGCTCCAGATCGGCCACCCGCCCGTCGATGCCGGCCGGCAGCCCGGCGACGGCCTCGGCATCGCGGTCCACGGCCAGCACCGCAAACCCCTGCCTTGCCAGCCACGCGGCGTGCCGCCCGCTGCCGCAGGCCAGATCAAGGACGCGGCCGCCGGGCCGGATCAGGTGGGCCCATCGGGTCAGCCAGGTGGAAGGCGCGGCAAGCTGGGAGTGCATGGAGCGGAACGGAAAAAGGAGGGAACCGGCAAGCCGGCACGAGTAGGCACCCGGCGCGCGTTACTGCAGCACCATCAGCACCGGGCGCAGCATCAGTTCGACGATCGACAGCAGCACCGTCATCACAGGCTGCATCCAGATCCGCGTGATGACCCCGGCGGCCACCAGCGCCAGCACGATGAAGATGCCGTACGGCTCGACACGGCCCACCGCCTCGGCCATGCGGCGCGGCAGAAAGGCGGTCAGCACGCGGCCGCCGTCGAGCGGCGGGATGGGGAACAGGTTGAACGCGGCCACCACGGTGTTGACCAGCACGCCGGCGCGGGCCATCTGGCTCCAGAACGGCTCCTGGATCTGCGCCAGCGCCAGGCCCACGGCGATCAGGGCCCACAGGAACGCCTGGACGATATTGCTGCCGGGCCCGGCCAGCGCCACCCACATGCCGTGCCAGCGCGGGTTGCGCAGGTGGCTGAACACCACCGGCACGGGCTTGGCAAACCCGAACACGAACTGTCCGGCGGTCAGGAAATACAGCAGCAGCGGCACGGCCACGGTGCCGATCGGATCGATATGGCGGATCGGGTTCAGGCTGACGCGCCCGAGCAGCCAGGCGGTGTTGTCGCCGAAATACCTGGCCACGAAGCCATGCGCGGCCTCATGCAGCGTGATGGCGAACAGCACGGGCAGCGCATATACGGCAAAGGTCTGGACGATCGAGGAATCCATGCGAACTATTCTATTGGGCCGCCGGCGCCGAAGGCTGTCCGGCATGTCCGTGGATGTGCGGTATGTATCAGAAACGACAGGTCAAATGACAAGGCGGGCAGGATCAGGCGGCGGCCGTCAGGCCGAATCGCTCCACATCGCCCCGCCCGGCACGCACCAGTTCCGGTTCACCACTGGTCAGGTCGATCACCGTGGTCGGCTGGGCCGGCGCCGGGCCGCCGCAGATCACCAGGTCGATCTGTTTTTCCAGCCGCGCACGGATTTCGGCTGGTTCGTTCATCGGCGCCTCGTCGCCGGGCAGCTGGAGCGTGGCCGAAATCAGCGGCTGCCCGAGCTCGGCCACCAGCGCCAGCGGAATCAGGTGATCGGGCACGCGCACGCCGATGGTCTTGCGCGCCGGGTGCGACAGCCGCCTGGGCACTTCCTTGGTCGCCTCCAGGATGAACACGTACGGACCCGGCGTGGCGCCCTTGATCCAGCGGTACTGGCGGTTATCGACCCGGGCGAAGTTGCCGAGTTCCGACAGGTCGCTGCACATCAGCGTCAGATGGTGCTTTTCGTCGATGCCGCGCAGCCGGCGCAGGCGTTCCACGGCGGACTTGTCGTCCAGCTGGCAGGCCAGCGCGTAGCTGGAATCGGTGGGCAGCGCGATCAGCCCGCCCTTCTGCACGATCTGCGCGGCCTGCTTCACCAGCCGCGCCTGCGGGTTGTCGGGATGGATCTCGAAGTACTGGGACATGAGGGGCGCGGCTTTCGGGGGAAGGGGCGGATTACCAGTCGTACCAGACCGGTGTGACGTCCGACGGCAGCGGCGGCAGCGTGCCGATTTCCACCCGGCCCTCGCCGGGGCCGTGGAAATCCGATCCGCGCGACGCCAGCAGGCCATAGTGGCGCGCCACATCGGCGTAACGGCGGAACTGGTCGGGCGTATGGCTGCCGGTCACTACCTCCACCGCGCGGCCGCCCAGTTGCGTGAATTCGTCGAACAGCGCGTCGTGTTGCAGATCGGTGTAGTTGTAGCGACCCGGGTGCGCCATCACCGCAATGCCGCCGGCGCCGCGAATCCAGCCCACGGCGTCCTGCAATGCCGACCAGCGGTGCGGCACGAAGCCCGGGCGGCCTTCCGACAGGTATTCGCTGAACACATCGCCGATGGTCTTGCAGCGGCCCTCGTCCACCAGCCAGCGCGCAAAGTGCGTGCGCGAAATGAGGTCGGGATTGCCGACGTGGCGCAGCGCGCCTTCGTAGGCGCCGGGGATGCCGATTTTTGCCAGTGCCTCGCCGATGTCCTGCGCACGGCGCGCACGGCCGTCGCGGGTGCGGGCCAGGCCATCGATCAGGTCCGCGTTGAACGGATCGATCTGCAGGCCGACGATGTGCACGGTCTGCCCGGCCCAGGTGACCGAAATCTCCACGCCAGGCACATAGCGCATGCCCAGCGATTCGGCGGCGGCGCGGGCTTCGGCCTGGCCGCCCACCTCGTCGTGGTCGGTCAGCGCCCAGAACGCCACGCCGCCGGCGTGCGCACGTGCGGCCACCTGGGACGGTGACAACATCCCGTCGGACACGGTGGAATGGCAGTGCAGGTCGGCGTTGATGGCATGGGCGTTTTGCATGGGCATATTCTACTCCCGGCAGGCTTTTTTAGCCCTGCCGTCAAAGGTGGTGTGCCCGGATTGCCGTGGCACGCAAGGTATGATGGGGCCTGTCCACACCGCATTTTTCCGCTTCCCGCCATGTCCTCCACGCCCGCCGCCACGCCCCCGGAAACCATCCAGACCGACGTGCTGATCGTCGGCGCCGGCCCCGTGGGCCTGTTCGCGGCGTTCCAGGCCGGCGTGCTGGGGCTCAAGTGCGAGCTGATCGACGTGCTGGACCGCGCCGGCGGCCAATGCACCGAGCTCTATCCCGAAAAGCCGATCTATGACATTCCGGCCGTGCCGGGCTGCCTGGCGCAGGAACTGGTGGATCGCCTGCTCGAACAGTGCGCGCCGTTCGCGTTTCCGATGCACTTCAGCCAGCGTGCGCAGTCCGTCAGCGACACCCATGGCGCCGATGGCCATCCGCGCCTGCTGATCACGACCGATGGCGGCAAGCGATTCGACGTGGCGGCGGTGCTGATCTGCGCCGGTGCCGGGGCGTTCGCCCCGCAGCGCGTGTCGCTGCCCGAGGCCGCCGCGCTGGAAGACCGGCATGTGCACTACGCCGTGCGCGACGTGTCGCGCTTCGCCGGCAAGCGCGTGATCGTGGCCGGCGGCGGCGATTCCGCGCTGGACTGGGCGCTGGCGCTGCGCAAGGTGGCGGCACGCGTCACGCTGCTGCACCGGCGCGAAGGCTTTCGTGCCGCCGATCACACGGTGGGCGCGATGCGCGCCGCCGTTGACGCGGGCGAGATGGATTTCGTGGTCGGCATGCTCGGCAGCCTGCAAACCGACGACGCCGGCGCCCTCACCCACGCCGGCATCAAGACCCGCGATGGCGACCGCACCATCGAGGCCGACGAACTCGTCGCGCTGTACGGGCTGGTGTCCGAACCGGGGCCGATCGCCCAGTGGGATCTGGACATGCACGCCGGCCGCATCCACATCGAGAACACCACCACCTACGAAACCTCGCGTCGCGGCATCTTTGCGGCCGGAGACATCGCCGTTTATCCAAACAAGCAGAAGCTGATCCTGTCGGGCTTCCACGAAGCCGCGCTGGCGCTGCGCAAGGCGTATCACTACGCGTTCCCCGACAAGGCGCTGGTTCATATGCACACCAGCAACAACCCGGCGCTGAAGGCAAAGCTGACGCACGCTTGAGCCAGCGCGAGTGGCTGGGTGGGGTAAATTTCCAGCACTTACCCCAAGAACTCCTCGATCAACCCCGCCACCACCTTCGGCTGGTCGTGGTGCAGCATGTGCCCGGCGTCATCGACCAGCACTTCCCTGAAATCCGGAAAGGCGCGGAACCGCTCCTTGAACTCGTCGATACTCTGCTTGTGCGCGATGTGCTTGAGCGTCGCCGAATCGCGCGCTTCCACGTGCAGCACCGGTGCGGCCACCTTTTCCCAGATCGCCATGATCTCGTCGATGCGGTACAGCGTCGGGTTGGTCATCTTGTGCGCGCCATCGCCCAGGATCTCCCAGCGGCCCGCTGCATTGCGGCGTGACCAGTGCGCAGCCAGGAAGGCGGCGCGGTCGTCGGGCAGGCGCGGATTGGTCTTCTGCAGCCGTGCGGCCACGGCGGCCTCGCTGTCGTAGGTCTTCAGTTCGGGCGGCGTGCGCAGTTCGTCGAGCCAGCGCGCCAGGCGGGCTGGCGCCTGGTCTGGCCGCGTGCGCGTGAGGCCGAACCCTTCCAGGTCCACCACGCGGCGCACGCGTTCGGGCCGTACGCCGGCGTAGATGCACACCACGTTGGCGCCCATGCTGTGACCCACCAGGTCTACCTGCCCCTCGGGCTGGTAATGGTCGAGCAGCGCCTCCAGGTCGGCCACGTAATCGGGGAACCAGTACGAGCGCGTGCCCGGGTACTGCGTCGGGTAATCGGATTCGCCAAAGCCGCGCCAGTCCATGGCGATCACATGCCAGTCGCGCTGGAACGCATCGACCAGGAACTGGAACGACGCCGCCACATCCATCCAGCCATGCAGCATGAACAGCTTGCGCGCGCCGGGTTGTCCCCAGTGGCGGACGTGCGTGCGCAGGCCGCGCAGCGTGATAAATTCGGAACGCGAAGTTTCCGTGATGGTCATGGTGTCTGCCCTGTTGCCCGGGTCTTCCGATGCGCGCGCAGCCCATGGCCACGCGGCGGCCCGGATAAAAATAGAACGATCGTTCGCTTGCCGGATTATAGCCAAACGGCTATCTGAAGCGAGCGGGAACATTGGAGACAATTGCATGACCGCCTTGCCGGCCACGCGCCGTGACGACTATCACGCGCTGCACGAATCGTTCCACTGGGACGTCCCCGCGTTCTTCAACCTGGCCGAAGTCTGCTGCGGCCGCTGGGCGCGCGACCCGGCCACGGCCAGCCGCGTCGCCGTGCATACCGAACACGAGGACGGCCGGCGCGCGTCATACACATATGCGCATATCCAGGCCGAGGCCAACCGGCTGTCGCGGGCGCTGCGCGCGCTTGGCGTGCAGCGCGGCGACCGCGTGGCCATCGTGATGCCCCAGCGCATCGAGACGGTCATCGCCGGCATGGCCGTATATCAGCTTGGCGCAATTGCCATGCCGCTGTCGATGCTGTTCGGCCCCGAGGCCCTTTCCTACCGCATCGACCACAGCGAAACGCGCGTGGCCATTGCCGACGAAACCTCGATCGACAACCTGCTGGCCGCCCGCCCCGACTGCCCCACGCTGAAGACCATCATCGGCGCCGGCCACGCCACCGGCCGCGGCGACCTGGACTGGGACGCCCTGCTGGCCGCCCAACTGCCCGATTTCACGGCCGAACAGACCAAGGCCGACGAAGCCGCGGTGCTGATCTACACCAGCGGCACCACGGGGCCGCCCAAGGGCGCGCTGATTCCGCACCGCGCGCTGATCGGCAACCTGACCGGCTTTGTCTGCTCGCAGAACTGGTATCCGCAGGATGACGACGTGTTCTGGAGCCCCGCCGACTGGGCCTGGACCGGCGGACTGTGGGATGCGCTGATGCCGGCGCTGTATTTCGGCCGTCCGATCGTCGGCTACCAGGGCCGTTTTACGGCCGACCGCGCGTTCGAACTGCTGGAACGCTACGGCGTGACCAACACCTTCCTGTTCCCGACCGCGCTCAAGCAGATGATGAAGGCCTGCCCGACGCCTTCGGAAAAATACGATCTGAAGCTGCGCGCCATCATGAGCGCCGGCGAGGCCGTGGGCGAGACGGTATTCACCTGGTGCCGCGACGCGCTGGGCGTGATCGTCAACGAGATGTTCGGCCAGACCGAGATCAACTACATCGTCGGCAACTGCACGGCGCAATACGACAACAACCGCCTGGGCTGGCCGGCGCGGCCGGGGTCGATGGGCCGCCCCTATCCGGGCCACCGCGTGGCCGTGATCGACGAGGAAGGCCGCCCGTGCGCGCCGGGCGAGGATGGCGAGGTGGCCGTCTGCGCCACCGATGTCCACGGCCATCCCGACCCCGTATTCTTCCTGGGCTACTGGAAGAACGAGGCCGCCACGGCTGGCAAATATTCGGAATCGGACGGGCTGCGCTGGTGCCGCACCGGCGACCTGGCGCGCATGGATGCCGATGGCTATCTCTGGTATCAGGGCCGCGCCGACGACGTGTTCAAGTCATCGGGCTATCGGATCGGGCCGAGCGAGATCGAGAACTGCCTGCTCAAGCATCCGGCGGTGTCGAACTGCGCCGTGGTGCCGTCGCCAGACCCCGAGCGCGGGGCCATCGTCAAGGCGTTCATCGTGCTGACGCCCGCCGTGGCGCGCTCGTTCGACAACGATGCGGCGCTGGTGGCCGAGCTGCAGCAACATGTGCGCGGCCAGCTGGCGCCTTATGAATACCCGAAGGCCATCGAATTCATCGACCAGCTGCCGATGACGACCACGGGCAAGATCCAGCGCCGCGTGCTGCGGCTGATGGAGCAGGAACGCGCGCAGCAGCAGGCCGGGCATCCGGCGAACTAGCCGGCCGAGGCCTCCAGCCACGCCAGTTCATCCTCGTCGAACCCCGCCGCGCGGCGGGCGTCGAGGTTGAACGGGCCGCGCAGCTTCGGCGCCTTGTACTGCTCGGCCAGCTGCGCATAGGTGGCCACTGGCTCCAGCCCGCGCTGGGTGCAGAGCCAGCGGTACCAGCGATTGCCGATGGCCACGTGGCCCACCTCGTCGCGCAGGATGATGTCGATGATCGCGGCGGCGGCTTCGTCGCCGGCGTCGGCCAGCTTGGCCCGCACCGGCGGCGAGGCATCGAGCCCGCGGGCTTCCAGCGTGCGCGGCACCAGCGCCATGCGCGCCAGCACGTCGCCCGCCGTCTTGTCAGTCATCTCCCACAGGCTGTTGTGCGCCGGGAAATCGCCATAGGTGGCACCCAGCGTCTGCAGGTGATCGGCCAGCAATGTGAAGTGATAGGCCTCTTCGTCGGCCACGCGCAGCCAGTCGCGGTAATAATCGGCCGGCATGCCGGAAAAACGCCAGACGGCGTCGAGTGCCAGGTTGATCGCGTTGAATTCGATATGGCACAGCGCGTGGATCATGTTGGCGCGGCCGGCCGTGGTGTGGATCGACCGGCGCCGCTCCACCCGCATTGGCGGCACCAGTTCGGGACGCGCCGGGCGGCCAGGCACCGCGCCGGGCGCCGCCACAAGGTGTTCATCGGGGTCGACCACGGTATCCCCACCGGCCCGCAACGCGGCATACAGGGCGCGGGCCGCCGCGGCCTTGGCCCGGGCATCGGTCATGCATAGCACGTCCAGTGCGCCCCGGCGCGCCGAGGCCGGCACGGCGCCGGCTGCGGGCAGGGGCTCGACAAGTGGCGGGGACGCGATGTCGGCGGGTGCGATCACTGGCATAGGCGTAAAATTCGGGAAGCCGCCATTGTAGAGCCCCTGCCCGCCCGAAGCTTGTCCCCGGGCCGGCCCTTTCGGCGGGCTCTTTTAATCGGCGCGGCCATCCCCAATTACGCACATTCAGCAGGAGACCCCATGGCGCTTTACCAGCTCGGCGATACCGCCCCGAAAATCCACGAGGACGCCTATGTGGCGGCGGAAGCCACCATCATCGGCAACGTGACGCTCAAGGCGCGTGCCAGCGCCTGGCCGGGTGTGGTGATTCGCGGCGACAACGAGCCGATCGTGGTGGGCGAAGACACCAACATCCAGGAAGGCTCGGTGCTGCACACCGATCCGGGCCGTCCGCTGACGCTGGGCGACAAGGTGTCCGTGGGCCATCAGGCCATGCTGCATGGCTGCACCGTGGGCGAAGGCTCGCTGATCGGCATCCAGGCCGTGGTGCTCAATGGCGCGGTGATCGGCAAGGAATGCCTGGTCGGCGCAGGCGCCGTGATCACCGAGAACAAGGTGTTCCCGGACCGCTCGCTGATTCTGGGCGCGCCCGCCAAGGTGGTGCGCGAACTGACCGACGCCGACGTGGCCAACCTCTATCGCAACGCAGAGACGTATGCGAAGCGGCAGGCCGTATACAAGACCGAACTCAAGCGCATCGGCTGACCGCCCTGGACGCAGCCGATACGCCGACTTAACCGCTAGACAGAACCGTGACCGCCTCCTCGAATCCCGATACGCTTCAGAAATTCCTGTTCGATGCCGCGCCCGTGCGTGGCGAACTGGTCCGCATCGAATCCACCTGGCAAGAGGTGCTGAACCGCCATGCCTATCCGGAGCCGGTGCGGCGCGTGCTGGGCGAGATGATCGCGGCCGCGGCGCTGCTGTCGGCCAATCTGAAGTTCAATGGCGCGCTGGTCATGCAGGTACACGGCGACGGGCCGGTGCGCATGCTGGTGGTGGAATGCCTGTCCGACCTGTCGCTGCGTGCCACGGCCAAGATTGCCGAGGGCGCCGAGATTGCCGACGACGCCACGCTCAAGCAGCTCGTGAACGTGCATGGCAAGGGCCGCTTCGCCATCACGCTGGACCCGCAGGACAAGCTGCCGGGCCAGCAGGCCTACCAGGGCATCGTGCCGCTGGCCGACGAACATGGCCCGCTGGCGACCATGACCGAGGTGCTCGAACACTACATGCAGGCGTCCGAACAGCTCGATACGCGGCTGTGGCTGGCGTCGAACGACCAGGTGGCGGCCGGCATGCTGCTGCAGAAGCTGCCGTCGTATGGTGGCACGGCCGGCGCGCAGATCGGCGAGACCGGCGGCGCGCTGACCGACGAAGGACAGGGCCAGGATCTGGACACCTGGGATCGCGCCTGCCAGCTGGGCGCCACGCTGAAGGAAGACGAACTGCTGGCCGAAACCCCGGATACCCTGCTGCGCCGCCTGTTCTGGGAAGAACTGCAGAATGCGGGCCTGCGCGTGTTCGAGCCAATGACACCGCACTTCCAGTGCTCGTGCTCGCGCGAAAAAGTGGCGGGCATGCTGCAGACGCTGGGCCGGGAGGAAATCGAAGGCATCATCGCCGAGCGCGGCGAGGTGGAGATTCACTGCGATTTCTGCGGGCAACGCTATGCGTTCGACCCCGTGGATGCCGCCCAGCTGTTCACCGCGCCGGTGGCCACGGGCGCTGGCGAGGGTGCCAATCAGCAGCACTGAGCTGCCGCCCGCCCCTTTCTGGCAGATCGGGGCGGGAAAACCGGAAGCGCCCGGGAAACCGGGAAACCGGGGAAAACCATCGGGTCCGCCTACCGTGCGGAACCTCACACACGGGTGGTCGGGTCCAATGGCATGCTTGTTCTTCAGCCGTTCGAACGGAGTCCGATATGACAGCGACCATTCGTTCCACATCGACCCCTGCCCTGGCCTGCCAGCTGGCCAGCGTACTGGCCCTTGCCGGTTTGATCGCCGGCTGCGCGGCGCCGGTGCCGCGCAGCCCCGACGGCGTGCCGGCCACGGCACGATTGCCGGACCATGCCATTCCCCCCGCCCCGCTTAGCGACGCCGAGCGCCAGAGGCTGGGGGTGCTGAACCAGCAGATCCTTCAGGAGCAGGCCACGGTGATGGCCAACCAGCAGTCGGCGGCCGCATGGAGCCGCGCGTCGTACTACCCGAATACGAGCGTCAACATGTTCTACAACGGTTGGGGTGGCGGCGGCGGTGGCTGGGGCGCCGGCGTCGGCTTCGGCTTCCCGGGGTACGGCTACGGCGGTTATCCGTACGGCGGCTGGTGGTGATGCGGTGATGCGGCGTCCGGAAACGATACCGGCCGCATTGCGCGGCCGGCTCTGATACTGGATGACACCCGCTGGATGACGCCCGCTGGCTGATGCCTAGTGACCGCCGCGTCCGGCGACGGAATTGGCAGGCGGCGGCAGTGGCGGCGTGGCGCTGACCTTCGGGGCCGGGGCCACGAACTGGACGAACACCTCGTCGTCCTTGACCATGCCCAGCTCGTAGCGGGCGCGCTCTTCGATGGCGCCCGTGCCATCCTGCAGGTCCTTCACTTCGCCTTCCAGCTTGGCGTTGCGCAGTTTCAGCGCCTGGTTGTGCGTGACCTGCTCGCCCACCTGGCGATTCAGATCCCACACGCGCAGCCAGCCGCCCTTGCCCAGCCAGAGCGGGTACTGAATGGCCAGCAACAGCACGAACAACAGCAGGGAAATCAGGCGCATCGGAGCAAAAGGCGCAATGGAATAATGGCGTGGTCGGAGGTTTCCGATGGGCACCAATGATCCATCATGCGGCCGCAGATTGCAAAACAAAAGACGCTACAAAGCGCAACAACAGTGCGTCCGGCACCGGATATCGGCACAATCGCCACACCAGATCGCAAAAAACGCCGCCCCGGCAAACCCGGGAGCGGCGTTTTTCGTTGGCTCGCCGCCGGCACGCGCCGACGGCAGGCTCGGGGGATCAGCGCAGGTTATAGAACGCGCTCTTGCCCGGGTACGTGGCGATATCGCCCAGATCTTCCTCGATGCGGATCAGCTGGTTGTACTTGGCGATACGGTCCGAACGCGACAGCGAGCCGGTCTTGATCTGGCCAGCGTTGGTGCCCACGGCGATGTCGGCAATCGTGCTGTCCTCGGTCTCGCCCGAACGGTGCGAGATCACGGCCGTATAGCCTGCGCGCTTGGCCATCTCGATAGCGGCGAAAGTTTCCGTCAGCGTACCGATCTGGTTGATCTTGATCAGGATCGAGTTGCCGATGCCCTTCTCGATGCCTTCCTTCAGGATCTTGGTGTTGGTCACGAACAGGTCGTCACCCACCAGCTGCACACGCTTGCCGAGCTTTTCGGTCAGCGTCTTCCAGCCTTCCCAGTCGCCTTCGGCCATGCCGTCCTCGATCGACACGATCGGGAACTTGTCGCACAGGTTGGCCAGGTAGTCGGCGAATTGCGTCGACGACAGCTTCAGGCCTTCGCCTTCCAGCGCGTAGACGTCTTCGGCCTCGTGGTAGAACTCGCTGGCGGCGCAGTCCAGCGCCAGCAGCACGTCTTCACCCATCTTGTAGCCGGCCTTTTCCACCGCCTGCACGATGGTGTTCAGGCACTCTTCGTTCGACGAGAAGTTCGGTGCGAAGCCGCCTTCGTCGCCCACGGCCGTCGACATGCCCTTGTCGGCCAGGATCTTCTTAAGCGCATGGAACACTTCGGCGCCGCAACGCAGGGCTTCACGGAAGCTGGTCTGCGACACGGGCATGATCATGAATTCCTGGATGTCCAGGCTGTTGTTGGCGTGCGCGCCACCGTTGACGATGTTCATCATCGGCACCGGCATCTGCATCGCGCCCGAACCGCCGAAGTAGCGGTACAGCGGCAGGCCAGCCTCTTCGGCGGCGGCCTTGGCCACGGCCATCGACACGGCCAGCATGGCGTTGGCGCCCAGGCGGCCCTTGTTCTCGGTGCCGTCCAGTTCGATCAGCGTGCGGTCCAGGAACGCCTGCTCGGAAGCGTCCAGGCCCATGATGGCTTCGGAGATCTCGGTGTTGATGTGCTCGACGGCCTTCAGCACGCCCTTGCCCAGGTAGCGCGACTTGTCGCCGTCACGCAGTTCGATGGCTTCGCGCGAGCCGGTCGATGCACCCGACGGCACGGCGGCACGGCCCATCACGCCGGATTCCAGCAGCACGTCGCACTCGACCGTGGGATTGCCGCGCGAGTCCAGCACCTCGCGACCGATGATATCTACGATTGCACTCATATTTCCTCTCAGGACTGTTGAATCTTCGTGAATCTTCTACGTGCCAGATGACGGGTGGAAGTCTTAGACGCCTTCCACGACGATCATGTTCATCTTTGCCGCATGCGCGCGGGATTGGCGGGCTGCCAGGTATTCCTCGCTGGCGTAGAAGGCCTTGGCGGCCTCGTAGCTCGGGAATTTCAGCACCACCACGCGCGTTGGCGCCCATTGCCCCTCGAGCGGCTCGGTCTTGCCGCCCCGCACCAGCACTTGCGCGCCGTGCGCCTGCATGGCCCGCGTGGAAAGCACCTTGTACTGCTCGTACTGCTTGGGATCCGTCACGTCGACGTACGCGATGATAAGGCCGGCGGCCATACGCTATCTCCGAATCTTTTGTATTGTCTTTCGATACCAGTGCGTCCGGGGCGACTCACGCGCGCACCCGATCTGACGCATCGGAAGCGACACCGCCCGCGACAGGCGCGGGCGGCGGGTACTGCTGGCTGGATCAGGCGCAGGCCGGCCAGCCGAAGTTGTCTTCCAGAAAGCCGGCGCGCTTGACCAGGGTATCCAGGTCCTTCAGCACGGCCAGCAGTTCCTTCATGCGCGACAGCGGCACCGCGTTGGGGCCGTCGGACATGGCCTTGCTCGGGTCCGGATGGGTTTCCATGAACAGGCCGGCCACGCCGGTGGCCACCGCGGCACGCGACAGCACCGGCACGAACTCGCGCTGGCCGCCCGAGCTGGTGCCCTGGCCGCCCGGCAGCTGCACCGAGTGGGTGGCGTCGAACACCACCGGGGCACCGGTCTCGCGCATGATCGCCAGCGCGCGCATGTCCGACACCAGGTTGTTGTAGCCGAAGGAAACGCCACGCTCGCAGGCCATGAACACGTCATCGGGCAGACCGGCCTCGCGGGCCGCGTCACGTGCCTTGTCGATCACGTTCTTCATGTCGTGCGGCGCCAGGAACTGGCCCTTCTTGATGTTCACCGGGCGTCCGCTCTGGGCGCACGCACGGATGAAATCGGTCTGGCGGCACAGGAAGGCCGGCGTCTGCAGCACGTCCACCACGGCGGCGACGGGCTTGATCTCGTCGATCTCGTGGATGTCCGTCAGCACGGGCACGCCGATTTCGCGCTTCACCGTGGCAAGGATTTCCAGGCCCTTCTCCATGCCCAGACCACGGAACGACTTGCCCGACGACCGGTTGGCCTTGTCGAACGACGACTTGTAGATGAACGGGATGCCCAGTTCGCCGGTGATCTGCTTGAGCTCGCCGGCGGTGTCCAGCGCCATCTGTTCGGACTCGATGACACACGGGCCGGCGATCAGGAAGAACGGCTTGTCGAGGCCGACGTCGAATCCACACAGTTTCATGGCTTGTCTCCTTCGTCGCGACGCGTCAGGCGCCCTTGCGCTGCTGCGAGGCCAGCGCGGCTTCCACGTAGGCCTTGAACAGCGGATGGCCGTCACGCGGGGTCGACGTGAATTCCGGGTGGAACTGCACGCCCACGAACCACGGGTGCATCGACTCGGGCAGCTCCATCATTTCCGGCAGGTTTTCGGTCGGGGTACGGGCCGAAATCACCATGCCGGCCTTTTCGAGCTGGGGCACGTAGTGATTGTTGACCTCGTAGCGATGGCGGTGACGTTCGTTGACTTCGGCGCCGTAGATCTGCGCGGCCTTGGTACCAGCCTGGATGGGCACGCGCTGCGCGCCCAGGCGCATCGTGCCGCCCAGGTCGGATTCGGCCGAACGCTGCTCCACCTTGCCCTCGCGGTCCACCCATTCGGTGATCAGTGCCACCACCGGGTGCTCGGTCTCGAGGTTGAATTCGGTCGAATTGGCGTCCTTCATGCCTGCCACGTCACGGGCGAATTCGATCACGGCCAGCTGCATGCCCAGGCAGATGCCCAGGTAAGGCACCTTGTTCTCGCGGGCATACTGGATCGCGCGGATCTTGCCTTCCGTGCCGCGCTTGCCGAAACCGCCCGGCACCAGGATGGCGTCCAGCGGCTGCAGCACTTCGAGGTGACCCGATTCCAGTTCCTCGGAATCGATGTACTCGATATTGACGCGCGTGGCGGTATGCATGCCGGCGTGGCGCAGGGCCTCGATCAGCGACTTGTACGACTCGGTCAGATCGACATACTTGCCGACCATGCCGATCTTGATCTCGTGCTGCGGGTTTTCCTGCGCGTTCACCAGCTTCTGCCACATCGACAGGTCGGCCGGCTTCGGGTCCAGGCGCAGTTCCTCGCAGATCAGGCGGTCCAGGCCCTGTTCGTTGAGCATCTGCGGGATCTTGTAGATGCTGTCGGCATCCCACACCGAAATCACGGCGTCCTGCGGAATATTGGCGAACAGCGAGATCTTGGCGCGCTCGTCGTCCGGAATCGGACGGTCGGCACGGCACAGCAGCGCCGTCGGCGAAATGCCGATTTCGCGCAGCTTCTGCACCGAGTGCTGGGTCGGCTTGGTCTTCAGCTCGCCGGCGCTGGCGATGAACGGCACCAGCGTCAGGTGAACGAAGGCGCAGTGGTTGCGGCCCATGCGCAGGCTCATCTGGCGGGCGGCTTCCAGGAACGGCAGCGATTCGATATCGCCCACCGTGCCACCGATTTCCACCAGGGCCACATCGGCCTTGCCGTCATGCGAGGCGGCCGCGCCGCGCTCCACGAACGCCTGGATTTCGTTGGTGATATGCGGAATCACCTGCACGGTCTTGCCCAGATACTCGCCGCGGCGCTCCTTGCGGATCACCGACTCATAGATCTGGCCAGTCGTGAAGTTGTTCGACTTGCGCATCTTGGCCGACACGAAGCGCTCGTAGTGACCCAGATCGAGGTCAGTTTCGGCGCCATCCTCGGTCACGAACACCTCGCCATGCTGGAAAGGGCTCATCGTGCCGGGGTCGACATTGATGTAGGGATCGAGCTTGAGGAGGGTGACTTTGAGGCCGCGCGACTCGAGAATGGCCGCGAGCGAAGCAGCAGCGATGCCCTTGCCGAGAGAAGAGACGACGCCACCGGTGACGAAGACGAATTTGGTCATAAACCGAGCTTGCCGGGGAAATCGGGATTATACATGAGACCCCGTCCGCCGCCGACCCGGATTTTGTGACAGGGCAGTGTCCGCGATGCGTTGCCCCGCCGCTGCGGCGCATGCGCCGCTCGGCGCCCTGCCCGTCTTCAGTGGCCGCTGTCGCGCATCTGCCCGATCAGTTCGTGCACGGTGGCGGCGGTTTCCAGCGGCCGCTCCATCGGATAGAGATGCCCGCCTTCCATGAAGCGCAGGCGGTCGCCCACGAGCTTGCGCGTGGCGCCCAGTCCCACCTGCCTGACCTCGCGCGATTTCGTGCCGGCAATGAAGCCCACCGGCACCGGCGCGCCATGGGCCACGCGCCGGCCCAGGCTGGTGGGCAGCGTGCGATAGATGCGGTATTCCACGTCGCGGTCGAAACGCAGGCGGCGTTCCGCGGCCCGGCCGGTCGGCTCGGTGCCATGCTCGGCGTAGTCGCGCAGCACGTCCGGGTCCCAGACCTGGAAATTGCGCTTGGCCTGGAAGTGGGTCCAGACCGATTCGGTATCGGGCCAGTGCGTGCGGCGGTTCTTGGTCACGGCCGCCGGGCCAGGTTTTTCGTCGAGACCCAGGACCTGCGACGCCCGCAGCAGCGACGCCCGCCAGCCGGCGATGATCGGCGAATCGAGCATCACCACGCCGCGCACGCGCTGCGGTGCGCGCAACGCGGCCATCAGCGACAGGAAACCGCCCAGCGAATGCCCGACCAGCCAGACCTTGCGGGTATCGGCGCCGTCGCGACGCGCGCGTTCGATCTCACGTAGCAGTTCGTCCACCAGATTGGGCCATTCGCGCGTGACCGGGTACTTTGGATCGTGGCCGTAGCGCTCGACGGCGCGGATCTCGAAGGCATCTTCCAGCGCCCCGAACAGTTTGCGGTACGTGGACACGGGAAATCCGTTGGCGTGGGAGAACAGCAGGATGTCGCGCATGAGACAAGTGCAATGGGAATGTGACAGTCGCCGCAGAGTGTACTGCGGCGCCCCGCCGTTCGACCCCCGCGCCGGCGCGAATGGGGTAGACGTTTCCCTCTACCGTTCCCGGCGTGCGCGCACGGGCTGGCCCCAGCGGTCGGCCTCGTCGCGCGCCAGCGGAAATTCGGCCGGCTCGGCGGCATCCCACTCGGGATTGGCGATCTCGCCGAACACCTGGCGCAGGCGCTGGCCCCAGGTGTCGCGGATCATGCGGAAGTACGCGTTCTTCTCGTCGATGTTGACAAAGCGCGTCACGCGCAGCGAATCGGCCTCGTATACCAGCAGGTCCAGCGGCAGGCCCACCGAGATATTCGACTTGAGCGTCGAATCCATCGAAATCAGCGCGCACTTGGCGGCCTCGCCCAGTGGCAGCGACGGCGACACCACGCGGTCGACGATCGGCTTGCCATACTTGGCCTCGCCAATCTGGAAGTAGCAGTTCTCGGGCGACGCCTCGACGAAATTGCCCGCCGCATAGATATGGAACAGCCGCGTGCGCTCGCCGCGGATCTGGCCGCCGAAGATCATGCTGACGTTGAAATCGATGCCGGCTTCGCGCAGCGCGTGGGCGTCGCGCTTGTGCACGGCGCGCACGGCGTCGCCGACGATCGTGGCGGCCTCGAACATGTCGCGGGCCGTCCACAGCGAACGCTTTTCGTCGCGCGCCTCGGCCAGCAGTTGCCGCACCGACTGGCTGATGGCCAGGTTGCCGGCCGTCATCAGCACCAGCACGCGGTCGCCCGGCTCTTCGAAGACGGTCATCTTGCGCGAGGTGGAAATGGCATCCACCCCGGCATTGGTTCGGGAATCGGACAGGAATACCAGACCGGCATCCAGCCGCATCGCTACGCAGTACGTCATGAACAGGTGTCTTGTTGGGGGCGCCGTACCTCTGGTGAGGCGGCAAACTTGCATTTTAGCTGCTCGGCAAACCGCTACGCCGTTTGAATGCCGGCGCAGCCGGGTCAGGCCGCGGGCGTGATGGCGATATCGACGTCGAGCGTTTCCCCCGCGCCACCTTCGAGGATGCCCCGGATTGGTGCAGCCGAGGCGTAGTCGCGCCCCACCGCGAGCCGTACATGGCGGGCATCTGTCACGCAACGGTGCGTCACGTCGATACTGCACCACAGGCCCCGGCCGGCATCGAGGCAGACATCGGCCCACGCATGGCTGGCCAGCGCCGTGGCGGCCGGATCGTAGAAGTAGCCACTGACATAGCGCGCCGGAATGCCCAGCGCACGGCAGGCGGCCACCATCACCTGCGCCTGGTCCTGGCAGACGCCGCTCCCCAGCGCGAAGGCCTGGGCGGCCGACGTGCCGACATGGGTGGTATTGGCCTGGTAGCGCACGCGATCGGCAATGCCGCCCGCCAGGGCCAGCAGCGCGGGCACATCGTGGCCCGCCGCCACATAGGGCGCGGCAAACGCCTGCAGGCCGCTCGGCGCCTGGGTAAGAGGCGTAGTCGCCACAAAATACAGCGGCGACACGCGCGCCTCGCCCGCGTCCGGCTGATCGACAAAGGCGTGGTGTCCGCCGTGTTCACCCCCCATCCCGCCCTGCACTTCCACCTCGCCGGTGGCGGTGATGGCGATCGTGCGGGCCGGGCCGGCCATGGTGAAGTTGTGGACGATATTGCCGAAACCGTCGCGCGCCTCGGTCAGGTTGCCCGGCGCCGAAAGCTGCCAGTCCTGCACCGATTGCAGCGGCCCCGAGCGCGGTGCAAGGCGCAGTTCATGCACGCTGCGACGCACCGGTTCGGTGTATTGGTAGAGAGTCTTGTGGTGGATCCTGTATTTCACGATGCGTATCGCGCGCCCGGCACGGCACCCGCCGGTGCTTCACAGGCCCGGCGCGTGATGCACCGGGCACAGGCATGACGATTCAGGCGGCCAGCAGCGGCACGAGGAAATCCCGGCTGATGCCATTGCCGAGATCGCCGATGCGCTCCAGGAAGCTGGTCAGGTAGGCGTGCAGGCCGACGGCGAAGATGTCGTCGATGCGCGCGTATTTGAGGTCGGCGTGGAGTTTACCAGCCTGGCGCTCGGTCTCCGACGATTGCTGGTTGGCCACCAGCGCCAGGATCGACACCACCTCGTCCATGCTCGACACCAGCGAGCGCGGCATGTCCGGCCGCAGGATCAGCAGTTCGGCCACGCGCTGCGGCGTGATCACGGCCCGGTAGATCTTGCGGTAGACCTCGAAGCCCGACACCGACCGCAGCACGGCCGCCCAGTGGTAGAAGTCGTTCTGCTCGCGGTTCGGATCGCTGTCGTCGCGGCCCGATGCCTGGAACTTGACGTCCAGGATCCGCGCCGTGTTGTCGGCGCGCTCCAGGAACGTGCCCAGCCGCATGAAGTGGAACGCATCGTCCTTGAGCATGGTGCCGAACTGCACGCCGCGCGCCAGGTGCGAGCGGAACTTGACCCATTCGAAGAAGCGCGACGGATCGTCGCGCAACTCGCCCTCGGTGATCATGCGCTGCACGTCCAGCCACGTGGTGTTGATGGTTTCCCAGACCTCGGTGGTCAGCGACCCCCGCACCGCCCGCGCGTTCTCGCGCGCCGCGCGCAGGCAGCTCATGATCGACGACGGGTTGGTCATGTCGCGCACCATGAAGTCGATCACGTCGTCACGGTGCAGCAGGCCGTACTTGTGGTCGTAGGCCTGGGTCAGCTCGGAGATGTCGAGCATCGCCCACCAGCCCTGCTCGGCCACTTCGGCCGACTGCGGCAGCAGCGAGGTCTGGTAGTTGACGTCGAGCATGCGCGCGGTGTTTTCCGCGCGCTCGGTGTAGCGGGCCATCCAGAACAGGTGGTCGGCGGTACGGCTCAGCATGATGGGGTCTCCCGGCGATCAGTGTGTTCGGCTTCAGCGTTCCAGCACCCAGGTATCCTTGGTGCCCCCGCCCTGCGAGGAATTCACCACCAGCGACCCCTCGCGCAGCGCCACGCGCGTCAGCCCGCCCGGCACCATGCGCACTTCCTTGCCCGACAGCACGAACGGCCGCAGGTCGATATGACGCGGCGCGATGCCCGATTCCACATAGGTCGGGCAGGTGGACAGCGCCAGCGTGGGCTGGGCGATGTACTGCTCGGGCCGCGCCTTGACCACCTCGCGGAACTGGTCGATCTCGGCCTTCGTCGCGGCCGGGCCCACCAGCATGCCGTACCCCCCGGCGCCGTGGGTTTCCTTCACGACCAGCTCGGCCATGTGGTCGAGCACGTATTGCAGGTCATCGGGCCGGCGGCACATGTAGGTAGGCACGTTCGACAGGATGGCCTCTTCGCCCAGGTAGAAGCGGATCATGTCCGGCACATACGGATAGATCGACTTGTCGTCGGCCACGCCGGTGCCGATCGCGTTCGAGATCGTCACGTTGCCGGCGCGATAGACCGACAGCAGCCCGGCCGCGCCCAGCGCCGAATCGGGCCGGAACACCAGCGGGTCCAGGAAGTCGTCGTCCACGCGGCGGTAGATCACGTCGATCCGTTGCGGCCCCTGCGTGGTGCGCATGTAGAGGTGGTCGTCCTCGACGAACAGGTCGCTGCCCTCCACCAGTTCCACGCCCATCTGCTGGGCCAGGAACGCGTGCTCGAAATACGCGGAGTTGTACATGCCCGGCGTGAGCACGACCACGGTAGGGTCGGCGATATTCTGCGGCGACACGCTGCGCAGCATGTCCAGCAGCAGGTCGGGATAGTGGGCCACCGGCGCCACGCGGTTGCGGGCGAACAGGTCGGGGAACAACCGCATCATCATCTTGCGGTTTTCCAGCATGTACGACACGCCCGACGGCACGCGCAGGTTGTCTTCCAGCACGTAGAACTCGCCCTGGCCCGCGCGCACCACGTCGATGCCGGCCACATGGGCATAGATGTCGCGCGGCACGTCGATGCCGAGCATCTCGGGCCGGTACTGGGCGTTGTTATAGATCTGGTCGGGCGGAATCACGCCGGCACGGATGATGTCCTGGCCGTGATAGATGTCATGGATGAAGCGGTTCAGCGCCGCCACCCGCTGGCGCAGGCCGCGTTCCAGCGTGGCCCATTCGCTGGCCGGGAACACGCGCGGGATCACGTCAAACGGAATGGTCCGCTCGGTGCCGCTGTTGGACTCGTCCTTGTCGCCATAGACGGCGAAGGTAATGCCCACGCGCCGGAAGATCAGATCCGCCTCCGCGCGCTTGTTGTCCATGGTGGACACGGACTGCCGGCCGAGCCAGTCCGCAAAACTTCGGTAGTGAGTCCGGACCGCCCCTGGCGGCAAAACCTGTCCGGCCTCGACGGCCGTCACCGTGCCGTCCTCTCGCCCTTCCAGCATCTCGTCGAAAAACCGCGCCGCCATGATGGCCGCTCCTTCGTGGAAATGGGCGCCTGCCGCGGTCCGTGCCGCCTGACTGCTCTTCGGCCCTGCTGCACGGCAATACCGCCGGCCACCCGTTTATCGATGCCTCGTCGAGTCGACGCTTCCAGCATATCCGCACCGGTAAATCCCGCAAGGGGTTGCATGCACAAGACATGCGCCGGTACGCAAAACGGTTTAGCAAGATGCTTGCCAGCCACGTCTGGCCGGCCTTGGTGCAGGGATCAGTGCGCGGTCTTTGCCTGGCCAGCGCAGGAGACCGACTCCGGCGGGCATTTGGCCAGGATGTCCTCCACCAGGACTTCGGGCGCCCGGCGGATATCGAGCACCAGCGCGTCCCGGGGCTCTTCCAGGGTGTCGAACTGGCTTTGCAGCAGTGCCGGGTTGAAGAAGTGGTCGGCGCGGGCCGACAGGCGGCCGCCGATCGTCGAGGCGTCGCCTTTCATGAACACGAAGGTCACGCCGCCGTCGGGCGGGGTCAGGCGGTCGCGGTAGGTCTGGCGCAGCGCCGAGCAGGTGAAGACATGGGTGCGGCCCTCGGCGCGGGCGGCGTCGATGGCCGCGCGCATGGCAGCCAGCCAGGGCCAGCGGTCTTCGTCGGTGAGCGGCACGCCGGCGTGCATCTTGGCCTTGTTGGCCTCGCTGTGAAAGGTGTCGGCATCATGGAAGCCACAGTGCAGCCGCTCTGCAAGCAACTGGCCCACGGTGGTCTTGCCGCTGCCGGAAACGCCCATCAGGATATAGATCATGTCTGCTCCATCGAACATGGTGTCGGGTGGTATTGCCACCCTTGTCGGTAGCCGCCGGGCACGCGTCGGCGTGGCCCGGCAGTGCCCCGGGGCGCCAGCGCCGCGGGGATAACGGAATGTCTGAAAGATTGGCTGTAGATTGGCTGTAGCGGGTCGGTGCCTGGCCGGACGTCCGCCTATTGTGCGACGGCGGACGCGGTTTTGACAGCCGCACCGGCCGTGGCCGACGACGGGGCATCGGCCTCGGACAGGTCGAGCGCGCTGCCGCCCTCCTCGGCAATGCGCGCATGGCGCCGGAACAGCCCGAACAGGCCACGGCCCATGCTGAAATTCGCGAAATCGTCGGCCGGCGCCGGCACCGGCGTGCGCGCGGCGAATTCCGCCTGCACGCGGGCGTCGCCCACCAGTTCGAGCGTACCGGCCACGGCGTCCACACGAATGACGTCGCCGTCACGCACACGCGCCAGCGGGCCGCCCACAAGTGCCTCGGGGCCGACATGGATCACGGCCGGCACCTTGCCCGACGCTCCCGACATGCGGCCATCGGTGACCAGCGCCACCTTGTGGCCGGCGTCCTGCAGCGCGCCCAGCGCCGGGGTCAGCCGGTGCAGTTCGGGCATGCCGTTGGCATTCGGGCCCTGGAAGCGCACCACCGCCACCACATCGCGATTGAGTTCGTCGGCCTCGAACGCCGCCTGCAGCGCCTCCTGCGAATCGAACACGCGCGCCGGGGCCTGCACGATGCGATGCGCGTCGGCCACGGCCGAGACCTTGATCACGCCACGCCCCAGGTTGCCCGCCATCAGCCGCAGGCCGCCTTCGGCCGAGAACGGCGCCGATGCCGGCGCCAGCACGGCGGTATCGCCGCTGGTGGCCGGGCCGTCGCGCCAGCGCAGCGCGCCGTCGGTCATGACCGGCTCTTCGGTGTAGCGGGCCAGGCCACGGCCCACCACGGTATTCACATCTTCGTGCAGCAGCCCGGCTTCCAGCAGTTGGCCGATCACGTAGGCCACGCCGCCCGCCGCGTGGAAGTGGTTCACATCGGCCGAGCCGTTCGGATAGACGCGCGCCAGCAGCGGCGTAACGGCCGACAGGCGGTCGAAGTCGTTCCAGTCGATCACGATGCCGGCTGCGCGCGCCATGGCCACCAGGTGGATCGTGTGGTTGGTCGAACCCCCGGTGGCCAGCAGGCCAACCATGGCGTTGACTACGGCCCGCTCGTCGACGATCTGCGCCAGCGGCGTATATTCACGGCCCCGCGCGATCAGCGCCAGCGCACGCTGGGCGGCCGCCGTGGTCAGCGCATCGCGCAGGCCGCTGTCCGGATGCACGAACGCCGCGCCCGGCATGTGCAGGCCCATGATCTCCATCAGGAACTGGTTGCTGTTGGCGGTGCCGTAGAACGTGCAGGTGCCGGCGCCATGGTAGGCCGCACATTCGGCTTCCAGCAGCGCGTCGCGCCCGACCTGTCCGGTGGCATAGAGCTGACGCACGCGCGCCTTTTCCTTGTTCGACAGCCCGGAGGCCATCGGGCCGGCCGGCACGAACACCACCGGCAAATGGCCGAACTGCAGCGCGCCCATCAGCAGGCCGGGCACGATCTTGTCGCAGACGCCCAGCATCAGCGCGGCGTCGAACGTATTGTGCGACAGCGCCACGGCAGTGCTCATGGCGATGGCATCGCGCGAGAACAGCGACAGCTCCATGCCTGCATTGCCCTGCGTGATGCCGTCGCACATGGCCGGCACGCCGCCCGCCACCTGCGCCACGGCGCCCACGGCCCGCGCGGCTTCGCGAATGACGGCCGGATAGCGTTCGTAGGGCTGGTGGGCCGACAGCATGTCGTTGTAAGCGGTGACAATGCCCAGATTCGGCGCATGTTCGACGCGCAGCTTGAGCTTGTCGTCGGCCGGCAGTGCCGCGTAACCATGGGCCAGGTTGGCGCATGACATGCCGCGCAGCGGCCCCAGGTCTCGCTGGGCGCGCTCGCAACGCGCCAGGTAGGCGGCGCGGCTGGCGCGGCTGCGTTCGACGATGCGGTCGGTGACGGCCGAAACTTCGGCGCGGACGTGGCCCTTGGCGGCTTGGGTCATGGCGGAATGGATCCTCGTGGGGCGATCCGGACAACCGCGCGACAGGTCTGACATATCGCCACAGGCCACCGAATCTGTAGATTTTCTACATTATAGCCACGGCCGACACCTCGCCGGAAGCCTTGCCACCGCGTGAAAATGACGTTACGCGCGCAAATCCGGGTAAATCCTAGGATGAAAACCGGGCGCCGGAGCTGCGAATCCGACAGTCGAATGTGTAGAATCTCTACATATCCAAAGACGCGGCCACCGAGGCCCGCCGTCACGACTCCCACGCACCGTTTCCCGCACGACCTTCACCATGCGCGACAGAATCCTTGCCGTCTACGACACGCTACGCCCGTCCGAACGCCGGCTGGCCGACTATGTGGCCCGCCACGGCGCCAGCGTCATCCGGCTGACCATGCCGGAACTGGCCGAACGTGCCGGCGTATCGCAGCCGACCATCGCGCGCTTTTGCGCCGCGCTCGGCTACGACGGCTTCAAGGAGTTCAAGCTCCAGTTCGCCCAGAACGTGGGCGGCGGCACGCCGTTCGTGCATCAGGACGTGGAGGCCAACGACCGGCCCGCCGACATCGCCGGCAAGGTGTTCGACCGCACCATCGCCACGCTGATGTCCGTGCGCAATGCACTGTCCGCCGACCAGATCGAGCACGCCATCCGCCTGCTGGCCAGCGCGCGGCGCATCGAGTTCTACGGCTGCGGCAATTCGGGCATCGTCGCGCTCGACATCCAGCACAAGTTCTTCCGCCTGGGCATCCCCACCACGGCCTATTCCGATTCGCACGTGTTCAGCATGTCCGCCGCGCTGCTGCGGCCGGGCGACGTGGCCGTCCTGGTGTCGAACAGCGGCCGCACCTGGGACATGCTGGCCGCCGCCACGCTGGCACGGGGCAGCGGCGCCGGCGTCCTGGCGCTGACCCACAGCGGGTCTCCGCTGGCCAAGCTGGCCGACGTCTGCGTGTTCTCCGACGTCGAAGAAGACAGCGAGGTCTACACGCCGATGACGTCGCGCATCTGCCATCTGGTGCTGGGCGATGTGCTGGCCGCCGGCGTGGCACTGGAGCGCGCGGAGTCGGTGGCGGGCGGCCTGCAGCGCGCCAAGGCCCACCTTCGCGAGCGCCGCATTGCCGGCGCGGAGCCGGCCGCAGCCAAGCCCGGTGCAAGCGCCAGCGCAAGTGCGAGCGCGGGTGCTAGCGGTAGCGCGAAGGCCGGCACCCAGCCTCGCCGCGCTTCCACGGCCAGATCCGCCAAGGCGCCCGCGCGGGCCAACTGACACGGATCAACGCGGCGCGGGCGGCCCATCGCGCCAGTAGCGGCGGTATCGCTGCCGATACGGCACGACCGCAAGCGCGTCGCCCGACGTCAAGATCGCTACGGCACCAGTCTCGTCCGTGCGATAGCGGGCGACACCGGCCCGCTCGTAGCGCCGCCAGACATCTTCGCGCGGATGGCGGTAGCGGTTTGCAAACCCAAGCTGGAAAATCGCCAATTCCGGCTGGACGGCGCGCAGGAACGCCATATGCGATGACGTGCCACTGCCGTGATGCGGCACCAGCAGCACGTCGGCACGCAAATGGTCCGGCGGCAGGCGCTCGACCAATCCCAGTTCCTCTCGCACACCGATGTCGCCGGTCAGCAGCAGGCTGCGCCGCGCCGTGGCCACACGCAGCACACAACTGCGCGCATTGCTCTGGAGCCTGCCGGCGGCCAGATCCTCCGTCGTGGGATGGACGATGTCGAACCGCACTCCGTCCCATTGCCAGCCGTCGCCGCTCACGCAAGGCTGCCAGTCGGCACCTTCCGCTCCCGCCATCAGCCGGTGCCCGGGCGGTGCCGCGGTCAGGCGAGATCGGACAGGCACCGCCTGCATGACATCGTGCACACCCCCGGCGTGGTCGGCGTCTTCGTGGCTGACCATCAGCGCATCCAGCCGGCGCACCCCCGATGCGCGCAGGAACGGCACGACGACCTGTCCTCCGGCACTGGTGCCCGACACGTAGGCCGGCCCGGCGTCATACAGCAGCGCATGCCGGCGCGTTTCCACCAGCACCGCCGTGCCCTGCCCGACATCGAGCGCCGTCACGCGCATCTCGCCTTCGGCCACGGCCGCGCGCCCGGTCATCAGCATCGGCACCATCAGGCCCGCGCCAGCCCAGCGTGGAATCGGCCGCGCGATCTGCGCGCAGCCCTTGCCAGACCGGACCAGTTGCGGCCACACGGGCCGTCGCGGCACCAGCAACAGCCAGACCCCGCCGACGGCCAGCGCCGTGCGCCACCAGCCCGGATGCGCGGCCTCCCAGACCGCCCATGCCGGCGCGGCCAGCCACCCCAGACCGCTCACCAGCCACGCCAGCGCAGTGTGCGCCACGGCCAGCAACGGCGCGGCGATGGCGCCCGGCAGCACGGCCCCGGCCAGCGCCAGCGGGGTCACGAGCAGGCTTACCACCGGAATCGCCACCGCATTGGCCACACAGGACACCAGAGACACCTGACCAAACAGCAACAGCGTCAGCGGCACGAGCCCGATGGTCACGGCCCACTGCGTACGCGCGGCATTGACGATGCCGGCCCGCAGCCGGGCCATGCGCCCACCGGCGTCCTTCCCCGCCGCCGTGGGCCGGCTGTCTTCCGGACCGTCGCGCGCATGGAGAAAGATCACCGCCACCGCACCGAAGGACAGCCAGAATCCCGGCGACATGACCGCCCAGGGATCCATCGCCACCGCCATGCCGGCGGCCCACGCCAGCACCACCGACAGCGGCGTCGCCCGGCCGCTCCACAAGGCCAGGGCCGCCACGACGAGCATCGCCACGGTGCGCAACGCCGGAATCTGCATGCCGGCAATCAGGCCGTAACCGAGCGCGGCCAGCACGGTCACGGCCAGCGCGGCCTGCTGCGCCGGCCACACCAGCGGCAACGGACGGCGCAGCCGCCGCCCCAGCCCGAACGAATGCCGCCACAGCATGCGCGCCAGGGCGCCCGCCGCGCCAGCAATCATGGTGATATGCAGGCCCGAGATACTGACCAGGTGCGAAATGCCGGTGCGCCGGAAGATGTCCCAGTCCGCCCGCGCAATACCGCGCTGGTCGCCGATCACCAGCGCGATCAGCACGGCACCGTAGCGGGCGTCGGGGGGCAAGGCGGCACGCAGGCGATCGCGCAGGCCGGCGCGCCACATCGCGACGCGCACGGGCCACGGCACCGGGCCGGCGGCGGCCAGCGCGGCGGCGCCGCGCACGTAGCCCGTGGCATGCACGCCTTCCCCCAGCAACCAGTACGCATAATCGAAGCCGTGCGGATTCGCCAGCCCGCGCGGACGGCGCAGGCGTACGGTCAGGCGGTACCGCCGTCCCGGCCGTAGCGCATCGATCGCAGGCGATGCGTCGCGCGCTGCGGCGTCGCCGGACGCCTCGTCGCGCCACGTCAGCAGCAGCCGCGCCGGCAGCGACTGCCGCGCCGGGCCATCGGGCCAGTGCTCGGCGCGGAACAGGAAACGTGTGCCGTGCGGTACGGCATCGGGCAGCCCCGCAACGATGCCTTCCACCACCAGATCCTTGCCCGCCATATCCGATGGCAGCCAGCGTGCGATGCGCACGTCCGCGCGCCACGCGGACCAGCCCACGCCGATCAGCAGCGCCAGCGCGGCGCCCAGTGCCAGACGCCCATGCGGCGCCCATCGGCCCCGCCAGCGCGCCGAGGCCCATGCCGCACCGGCCAGTCCGATGGCAATCCCACCACCGGCCAGCCATTCGGCGCGGCCCGGCAGCATGCCCTGCTGTTGCAGCAGCCAGCACCCCAACACGAACGCCAGCAGCAGCAAGCGCATGAAGCCCCCGGATCGATGTCACGAAGGGGGCTTTGTACCGCGCAAAGGCAGGGAAAAACGTGTCCGAATGATGCGCCGGTGTGTCAAAACGTTAAATCTGCATCGCACCGGGCGGTGTGGCGCCAGAAATGGCGAAACAGCGATGACTATCGCGGCGCCATGAGGTCCGCGAACGCGCCCAGGCGGGGCAATGCGGCGACCGCATTGCGCCACATGATGTGCGCCAGTTCGCGCTCCGGCACACCTCGTAATTCGGCCATGACACGTGCCACGCCGGCCACCTCGCCAGGCGTGTTGCGTGCCTTGTGCTGTTCGCCGAACTGGTCGTCAGACAGCCATGCCGGGGCGATATCGGGCGCATCGGTTTCCAGCACGATGGCCTCGATGGGCAGCTCCGTGGCCAGGCGCCGGATCTGCCTGGCGCGCGAGAACGTCACGTTGCCGCCGAATCCAAGTTTCATGCCGTGCTCGACATAGCGGCGCGCCTGCTCGTGGCTGCCGTTGAAGGCATGCGCGATGCCCTGCCGCACGCCCGCGCGGCGCAGGCCGGCATAGACCTGATCCTGCGACTTGCGCACGTGCAGCAGCACCGGCAAGTCGAACTCGCGGGCAATCTTGAGCTGTTCGGTGTAAAGCCAGGTCTGGTGCCGGGCGTCCAGACCCGGCACGAAGAAATCGAGCCCGATCTCGCCGATGGCAACCAGGCGTGGATCGTCGATCGATGCCGCCACCTGTTGGCGCAGCGCGTCGAGGTCGGCCTGCCCGGCGCCCGGCGTGCACAGCGGATGGATGCCCAGCGCGTAGACGCAGCGCGATCCCTCGCCGGCCAGCGCGCGCACGGCGTCGAAGTTCGACACCGCCACGGCCGGCAGCACGATGCCCGAGATGCCGGCCGCCAGCGCGGCTTCGATCACGTGCTCGCGGTCGGCGTCGAACTCGCGGGCGTCCAGATGACAATGGGTGTCGATCCACATAAGGCGGCGCGGGTCAGCGTTCCTGATGCAGGTGCCCGTCGCGCAGCCTGAACACGCGGTCGCAACGGCCGGCCAGGTCCATGTCGTGCGTCACGATCACGAAGCTCGTGCCCAGCGTGCGCGACAGGTCGAGCATCAGGTCATAGACGCCCCCGGCGGTGTGATCGTCCAGGTTGCCGGTGGGCTCGTCGGCCAGCACGCAGGCCGGCTGCCCCACCAGCGCCCGCGCAATGGCCACGCGCTGGCGCTCGCCGCCCGACAGCTCGCCGGGACGGTGTTTCGAGCGGCCGCCCAGGCCCACGCGCTCCAGCACGGCCTGGGCCGCCTCGCGCGCCAGGCGCTCGGTCTGGCCGCGGATGCGCATCGGCATCGCCACGTTATCCAGTGCCGTGAACTCGGGCAGCAGGTGGTGGAACTGGTAGACAAAGCCCAGCGAGCGGTTGCGCACGATGTTGCGTTCCTTCTCGCGCAGCGACGTGAACGGCTTGCCCAGCAGCGCCACGCGGCCGGCGTCGGGGTTGTCCAGCCCGCCCAGCACATGCAGCAGCGTCGATTTGCCCGACCCCGATGCGCCCACGATGGCCACTTTCTCGCCGGCATTGACGCGCACGTCCACGCCGCGCAGCACCTCCACATCGAGCCCGCCCTGCTGGAACCGCTTCGTCAGCCCCTCGGCCACCAGCACCGGCGAGCCGCCGGTCTGGATCGACGCGGCAGGCACGGCCGCCACGTCCGGAATCAGCGTCGTGTCACTCATAGCGCAGTGCCTCCGCGGGATTCACGCGGGCGGCGCGCCAGCTGGGGTAGAGCGTGGCCAGCGTGGCCAGCACGAAGGAAATGATGCCGATGGTGGCGATGTCGTTCACGCGGGGGTCCGAAGGCAATTCGCTGATGAAATAGATGTCCTTGGGCAGGAACTGCACGTGCAGCACGCGTTCGATGAACGGCACGATCACGTCGATATTGGTCGCGATCAGCGTGCCGCCCAGCACGCCGAGCACCGTGCCGATGAAGCCGATGGCCACGCCCTGCACGATGAAGATCTTCATGATCGAGCGCGGCTGGGCCCCCATCGTTCGCAGGATGGCGATGTCGGCCTGCTTGTCGGTCACGGTCATGACCAGCGTCGACACCAGGTTGAAGGCGGCCACGGCGATGATCAGCGTCAGGATGATGAACATCATGCGCTTTTCGGTCTGCACGGCGGCAAACCAGTTGCGGTTCTGGCGCGACCAGTCGCGCAGATACAGATCGCCGGACATGGTGGTGGACAACGCCTGCGCCACCTGCGGGGCGCGCTGCATGTCCTGCAGCTTGAGCCGCACGCCGGTCGGCCCGTTCTGGCGGAACAGCAGTTCGGCGTCTTCCATGTTGACCAGCGCCAGCGCGCTGTCGAATTCATAGTGACCCGACGAGAACACGCCCACCACGGTGAACTGCTTCAGGCGCGGCAGGATGCCCGCCGGCGTGATGGTGCCCTGCGGCGCCACCAGCGTGACCTTGTCGCCCACGCGCACGCCCAGGGCGTTGGCCAGTTCGCTGCCCAGCGCGATATCGAAGCCGCCCGGCACCAGCGCGTTCATGCTGCCGGCCCGGAACTGGCTGCCGATGTCGGATACCTTCGGTTCCTGGCTCGGGTCCACGCCGCGCAGCAGCACGCCGCGCACGGCGTCGTCGCGCGTGAGCATGGCCTGCGCCGCCACATAGGGCGCGGCGCCGATCACTTCCTGGTTGCGCTCGGCCTCGGCGGCGGTCTTCTGCCAGTCCTGCAGCGGCCCTGCCCCGATCACCTCGATGTGTGACAGCACCGACAGCATGCGGTCGCGCACCTCCTTCTGGAAACCGTTCATGACCGACAGCACGACGATCAGGGCGGCCACGCCCAGCGCGATGCCCAGCATCGAGATCATCGAGATGAACGAAATGAACGTGTTGCGGCTGGCGCGCTTGCTTGCGCGGGTGTACCGCCAGCCGATCTGCCACTCGTAAGGAAAGTTCAAGAGGAATCCTGTTGTTCTGGAAACGCGTCGGCGCCAATTTTGCCACCCCGGGGTGACGGAAGACTCGCGCCGGCCAGCCGGAAGTTTACAATCTCGGCAACCATGATGACGCACCTGACCCTGATTGTGCCTTTTTCCGTCCCGCCTGGCGCCGGCGACGACGCCACGGACGATGTCGTCCCCGGCGCGCTGCTGCGCCAGTTGGAGTTGCCCGCGCTCGGAAAGTTGCTGACGCGCGCCACCCCGGGACCCCGGGAAACCCACGACGACCCCTACCTGCGCACCTTGCCCCAGGAACGCTGGCTGGCCGGGCGCGCCGGCCTGGATACCGTCCAGGTGCCGACTGCGCCCTTTATGCGCCTGGCCGACCGCGCCGCCGCCGGCCTGCCCGCCGATGCCAGCCCTGACGCCGACACGGGCTGGGCCTGCCTGCAGCCGGTGCATATCCATGCCGCGCGCGATCATCTGGTGCTGATGCACCCCGACCAGCTCGACATCCGCCCCGACGAGGCCGACGCGCTGCGCGCCGCCATCGCCGAACTGCTCGATGACACCGGCATCCGGCTGGAGGCGCCGCAGCCTGCCCGCTGGTACGTGCCGGACGGCATCTTCGGCGAACTGACGGCGACCACGCCGGTACGCGCCACCGGCCGCAATATCGATATCTGGATGCAGGCCGGCCCGCGGGCGCGCGAATGGCGCCGGCTGCAGAACGAGATCCAGATGACGTGGCACGGCCATCCGGTCAACGATGCCCGCGAGACCACGGGCCGCCTGCCGGTCAATTCGGTCTGGCTGCATGGCGGCGGCAAGGCGGGCACCGCCCGCAAGCTGGCCGACACGGTACTGACCGGCGACCCGTTCATGGCCGGCCTGGCGCTGGCCGCCGGCAGCCGGGTTGGCCCGCCGCCGGCCCGTTTTGCCGACGTGGCGCACGCGGAAGGCAGCGTCATGTGCCTGCTGGACAGCGCCACCGAAGCCCATATTGCATCCGACTGGGGCCTGTGGCTCGAACGGATGCATGCGCTGGACGCCGAGTGGTTCCAGCCCGTGCTCGATGCGCTGACCGCCGGCCAGATCCAGGCCGTCACGATGGTGCTGGGCGGCGAGAACCACTTTGCCGAATTCACGGTCACGCGGGCCGACCTGCGCAAGTTCTGGCGCGGCCTGGGCGCGCGCGGCGACTGGCGCGCACTGCTGTCGAACCTGGCCATGGCCGCCTAGCCGCCTGGCCGCCCGAACGCCACCGGAACGAAGATCATGACCCGGATTGCCATCCGCTCCTATTCCGACGACCACGCCAGCGTCCTGGCCGCCGCCGGCCTGCACCCCACGCTGGCGCGCATCCTGTCCGCGCGCGGCGTGCTGCACCCGGCCGAACTGGCCACCGAACTGCCCGGCCTGGTGCCCCCTTCCGCCATGAAGGGGATCGACCACGCCGCCGCTTACCTGGCGGACGCCATCGCCGCCCAGCGCAAGCTGCTGATCGTGGCCGACTACGACTGCGACGGCGCGACGGCCTGCGCCGTGGGCGTACGCGGGCTGCGCATGCTGGGCGCGCGCGTGGACTACATCGTGCCGAACCGTTTCGAGTACGGCTATGGCCTGACGCCCGAGATCGTCGAACTGGCCGCGCAGCAGCGGCCAGACGTGATCGTGACGGTCGACAACGGCATCGCCAGCGTCGATGGCGTGGCGGCCGCCAACGCGCGCGGCATCGACGTGGTGGTGACCGATCACCACCTGCCCGGTGCCGTGCTGCCCGACGCCGCCGTGATCGTGAATCCGAACCAGCCCGGCTGCGAATTCCCGAGCAAGAACCTGGCAGGCGTGGGGGTGATGTTCTACGTGCTGCTGGCGCTGCGCGCCGAACTGCGCCAGCGCGGGGTCTATACCAAGGACACCCAGCCGCCGCTGCAGACGCTGCTGGACCTCGTGGCGCTGGGCACCGTGGCCGACGTGGTGAAGCTCGACGCCAACAACCGCATCCTGGTGGCGCAGGGCCTGAAGCGCATGCGCATGGGCCGGATGCATGCCGGCGTGGCCGCCCTGTTCCGCGCCGCCGGCCGCGAAGCCCAGCGCGCCAATACATTCGACCTGGGCTTCGGGCTGGGACCGCGCCTCAATGCGGCGGGCCGCCTGGCCGACATGTCGCTGGGCATCGAGTGCCTGCTGACCGACGACGCCAATCGCGCGTGGGAAATCGCCCAGGAACTGGACGGCATGAACCGCGAGCGCCGCGATATCGAGGCCGGCATGCAGCAGGAGGCGCTGCAGATCCTGGAGCAGCCGCTGGCCGGGCTCGATCCGGCGTCACGCTACACGGTGAGCGTGTTCCACGAGACCTGGCACCAGGGCGTGATCGGCATCGTCGCGTCGCGGCTCAAGGAGAAATTCCATCGTCCGACCATCACCTTCGCGCCGGGCGACGAAGAGCACATCAAGGGGTCTGGCCGGTCGATCCCGGGCTTTCACCTGCGCGATGCGCTGGATCTGGTGTCCAAGCGCCATCCTGGCCTGCTGGTGAAATTCGGCGGCCACGCCATGGCGGCCGGCCTGACCGTGCGCGCGAAGGATTTCGACACCTTCGTGGCGGCCTTCGAGGACGTCGGCCGCGAATGGCTCAACGAAGAGCAGCTGGCCCGGGTGATCGAGACCGACGGCGATATCGACGACGGCTGCTTCAGCCCCGAATTCGTGACCCTGCTCGAAGGCCAGGTGTGGGGCCAGGGCTTTCCGCCGCCCACGTTCTCGGGCGAATTCGAGGTACTGCGCCAGACCGTGCTGAAGGGCAAGCACCTCAAGCTGCAACTGGGGCGCGGCAGCCAGCGTTTCGACGCGATCTGGTTCAACCACGCCGACGCGCTGGACGGCGCCAGCGCACTGGTGGCCTACCGGCTCGACAACAACACCTTCAATGGCGTGACCCGCGTGCAGCTGGTGGTGGAGCACGCCCAGTAGGCCGGGGCGGCAGTCATCCGGCCCGTCCGGGCGCGGCGGGCCCGGGCCGTTATCCGCGCGGCGGCAGGTAGAGGGCCGGATTCACCGGCTTGCCGTTGCCGCGCACCTCGAAGTGCAGTTCGTTGTCGCGGCTCATGCTGCCGATCTCCTGCCCGGCCGAAATCCGGTCGTTTTCCTTGACCAGGGGGCGGTCGAGGTTGCCGTACACGGTCAGCCAGTCGTCGTTGTGCTTGATGATGACCAACTGGCCGTAACCGCGCAGCGTACCCACGTGGATGGCCCAGCCCGGCGCCGCGGCGCGCACCTTGCCGCCAGCTGGCACTTCGATACGCAACCCTTTTTCCGCCGGCGGCGCGAAGCTGCCGGCCACGCGCCCATCGGCCGGCCATTGCAGGCGGATGGCGCTGGCGGGCGGCTTCGACGGCGTGGTGTCGGGGGCGGCGGCGCGCTGGCCGGAAGTGGCGGCGGGCTTGTCGGTGGCCTTGGCGGCCGAGATGCCGGCGCCGGCCGGCGGCTTGACGCGAATCAGCTGGCCCACTTCGATCTGGCTCGAATCGGAAATGTTGCTCCAGCGCGCCAGGTCGGCCACCGAGCGGTTGTGGCGCCGGGCGATCGAGTACAGCGTGTCGCCGCGCTCGACGCGGTAATAGCCCTCGGGCGCGGGCTCGCTGGGCGTGGTGCCGCAGGCGGCAAGCATGGCGGCCAGCGAGATCGCGGCCAGGCGCCCAAGTGTGCGCCGGCGCGCACCCTGCGGGCGCGGCACGTCGTGATGGACTGCGTGGATTCCTGTCATGCGTACGGGGAAACTCCTGATCGTGGCCGCTATTGTCGCCGAAGTTGGAACGGAACCTTGCAGCGATAAGCGGGGAAAGTCACGCAATAGACCGTTCGCCATGCGAACGGTTCAGCCGGGCGCGGGGCAGGCACGCAGCCCGGGCTGCAAATCCGGCTCGCACGCCGGCCGGTTTCGCGGCGCCGATCCGCTATAATTCCACGTTTTGCACGCGCAGAATTACCAGGAATATCAATGGAAGCAGAACGCCTCAACGCCATCTCCGGTGCCATCTCCGATCTCCGTTCGCGAACGGAAGATCTACGGGGGTATCTTTGACTACGATGTCAAGGAAAACCGCCTAGACGAAGTCAACGGACTGCTGGAAGACCCGGACGTCTGGAACAACCCCAAGCGTGCCCAGGACCTGGGCAAGGAAAAGAAGGCGCTCGAAGCCGTCGTGCAGACGCTGGGCAAGCTCACCGCCGACCTTGCCGGCGCGGAGGAGCTGTTCGAGCTCGCGCGCGAGGAAGGTGACGACGAGACGCTGGAATCGATCGACGCCGACGTGCAGGGATTCGAGGCGATCGTCGCCGACATGGAATTCCGCCGCATGTTCTCGGGCGAGATGGACCAGGCCAACGCCTTCATCGACATCCAGGCCGGCGCCGGCGGTACCGAGGCGTGCGACTGGGCATCGATGCTGCTGCGCCAGTACCTGAAGTACTGCGAGCGCAAGGGTTTCAAGGCCGAAGTGCTGGAAGAGTCCGAGGGCGACGTGGCCGGCATCAAGAGCGCCACGATCAAGATCGAGGGCGAATACGCGTTCGGCTACCTGCGCACCGAGACCGGCGTGCACCGCCTGGTGCGCAAGTCGCCGTTCGATTCGTCGGGCGGCCGCCACACGTCGTTCTCGTCGGTGTTCGTCTACCCCGAGGTGGACGATTCGTTCGAGGTGGAAGTCAACCCGGCCGACCTGCGCGTGGATACCTATCGCGCATCGGGCGCCGGCGGCCAGCACATCAACAAGACAGATTCGGCCGTGCGGATCACGCACATCCCGACCGGCATCGTCGTGCAGTGCCAGAACGACCGTTCGCAGCACCGCAACCGCGCCGAAGCCATGTCGATGCTCAAGTCGCGCCTGTACGAGCATGAAATGCGCAAGCGCCAGGCCGAGGCCGACAAGCTCGAAGCCGGCAAGACCGATGTGGGCTGGGGCCACCAGATCCGCTCGTACGTGCTGGACCAGAGCCGCATCAAGGACCTGCGCACCAACGTGGAAATGTCCAACACGCAGAAGGTGCTCGACGGCGACCTCGACCCGTTCATCGAGGCCAGCCTGAAACAGGGCCTGTAACACCGGCAAGATCTGTTGCCCGCAGCCGTGCCGCCATGCCCGCCCCGTGCCGGCATGGCGGCACGGCAAATACCAAGAGTCTCCATCCCGAAGTCGCCGTTTCATCGAACAAGGTCCACGTCATGACCACCGGAACGCCCCGCTCCACCCATCTCTACATCGTCACCGGCGCCTCGCGCGGCCTGGGCGCATCGCTCGTGCGTGCGCTGCTCAAGCCGGGCAACCGCATCATCGGCGTGGCGCGCAGCCGCAACACCGACCTCGAACGCGAAGCCTCGGCCAGCGGCGTGCCGGTGGCATGGCACCTGCAGGACCTGTCGCAGCCCGGCCCGTCGGCTGGCTGGCTGTCCAGCGTGCTGGAAGCGGTGGACGATGCCCCGGCCAGCGTGACGCTGATCCTGAACGCGGGGGTGGTGGCGCCCATCGGCCCGATCACCGAACTGCACGAAAACTCGCTGGTGCCGCATCTGCAGACCAACCTGGTCACGCCGATGACGATGACCGGCGCGTTCATCGATGCCACCGCGCGCTTCGACTGCCCGCGCAAGGTGCTGGCCATCTCGTCGGGCGCCGCGCGCAACCCGGTGCCGGGCTGGAGCGCCTACTGCGCCGGCAAGGCGGGCCTGGACATGTTCATCCGCTCGGTCAATGCCGAGTACGCGGGCCTGGCCGACGATCGCGCGGTACGCGCCGTGGCGCTGGCGCCGGGCGTGGTGGACACGGGCATGCAGGAGACCATCCGCGGCGCCGATTTTGCCCAGGTGCAGCGTTTCCGCGACCTGAAGGCGAATGACCAGCTGGCGTCGCCCGACGATGTCGCGCAACGCATCGCCGCCTATCTGGAGCGCGCCGACTTCGGCAAGACCGAACTCGACGACATCCGCAACTATTGAACTGAACCATCGCGCAAGGCCCCGTGCCCTGCGCGACCGAAGCTGACACCATGACCGAACCGACCCGCACGCCTGCCGCCGCACCCGCCGACGCGCCTGCCGTAGACGAGAACAAGATCATTGCCGAACGGCGCGAGAAGCTGCAGGCCCTGCGCGAGCAAGGCGTGGCCTTCCCGAACGATTTCCGCCCGACGCACCAGGCCGGCGCGCTGCACGCGCAGTATGGCGAGACCGACCAGGCCGCGCTGGAAGCCAGCCCCGTGGAAGTGTCGATCGCCGGCCGCATGATGCTCAAGCGCGTGATGGGCAAGGCCAGCTTTGCCACCGTGCAGGACGGCAGCGGCCAGATCCAGTTCTACATCACGCGCGACAAGGTGGGCGAGGACGTCTATGCGGCGTTCAAGCACTGGGACCTGGGCGACATCATCAGCGCGCGCGGCGAGCTGTTCCGCACCAACAAGGGCGAGCTGTCGGTGCAGGTGCGCGAACTGCGCCTGCTGTCGAAGAGCCTGCGCCCGCTGCCGGACAAGTTCCACGGCCTGGCCGACCAGGAAATGAAGTACCGCCAGCGATATGTGGACCTGATCGTCTCGCCGGAAACGCGCGACACGTTCCGCGCCCGCACCAAGGCGATGTCGTCGCTGCGTCGCCATATGTCCGACGCCGGCTTCATGGAAGTCGAAACGCCGATGCTGCACCCGATTCCGGGCGGCGCGGCAGCCAAGCCGTTCATCACGCACCACAACGCGCTGGACATGCAGATGTTCATGCGCATCGCCCCCGAGCTGTACCTGAAGCGCCTGATCGTGGGCGGCTTCGAGCGCGTGTTCGAGATCAACCGCAACTTCCGTAACGAAGGGGTGAGCCCGCGCCACAACCCCGAGTTCACGATGATGGAGTTCTACGCGGCCTACACGGACTACCGCTGGCTGATGGACTTCACCGAGAACCTGATCCGCCAGGCCGCCATCGACGCCAGCGGCAGCGCCGTGCTGAACTACCAGGGCCGCGAGCTGGACCTGTCGAAGCCGTTCCATCGCCTGACGATCTGCCAGGCGATCCAGAAGTACGCCCCAGAATATACCGATGCGCAACTGGCCGACGCCGACTTCCTGCGTGCCGAGCTGAAGGGCAAATTCAAGATCAACACCAGCGCGCCGCAGTTCCTGAACGCCGGCGTGGGCACGCTGCAACTGGTGCTGTTCGAGGAAACGGCGGAGTCGCAGCTGTGGGAGCCGACCTACATCGTCGACTACCCGGTGGAAGTGTCGCCGCTGGCGCGCGCCTCGGACACGCAGCCGGGCATCACCGAGCGGTTCGAGCTGTTCATCACGGGGCGCGAGATCGCCAACGGCTTCTCGGAACTGAACGATCCGGAAGACCAGGCCGACCGCTTCCGCAAGCAGGTCGAGCAGAAGGACGCCGGCGACGAGGAAGCCATGTACTTCGACGCCGACTACATCCGCGCGCTCGAATACGGCATGCCCCCGACCGGCGGCTGCGGCATCGGCATCGACCGCCTCGTCATGCTGCTGACCGACAGCCCGAACATCCGCGACGTGATCCTGTTCCCGCACCTGCGTCGCGAAGACTGATCGGCAGGCGCAGCCAGCCTGCGCCATGTCTGGTTCCCCCACGCCTGCCAGGGCGTGGGGCGCTCCCACCACCTCCCGACTTGCCGGCTGTTACAGACGCCCGCGCACCTCCGCCCTTCCCTCGCCGTAACCTCCTGATTTCCCTGCAGTTTTTTGGCTACAGATCCTTACAAAATCAAACGGAAACCGAATCGTAATTCGGCCAGACTCTAGGTATCCACCCCTTCAGGGTGACTTGGAGAACAAGAAATGTCTGGTCAGGAAACACTCCCCGCCCTGCCGTCGCAACGCCGCCTGAACCCGCTCGTGGGCGCGGCCGCCGTCGCACTTGTGGTGGCCAGCCTCACGGTGGTCGCAGCCGTAACGGGCGTGCTGCCGATTACCAAGGCCACACAGGCGCCGGCCGAGGCTTCGTACAGTTCGTACAGCAGCGCATCCGGGGGCTCGTACAGCGGCAATCAAACCGGTACCCAGCCTGTCATGAACGAGCCGCCGCCGCTCAGGAGCCAGCCGGCACCGGGATCGACCACGCGGCCGCCCGCCTATGACGCTCGCCAGGCTCAGAACAACATGGCGCCGCCGGCCCAGCCGGTGCAGCAGGCCCAGGCTGAAGAAAAACCGGCCGCCCGGCCCAGCCATACGGCCGGTCATGTGACGGGTGTGCAGGTAGTGGAAGCCGAAAAGCCGACCAGCGGCCTGGGCGCCGTTGGCGGTGCCGTCGTGGGCGGCTTGCTGGGTAACCAGATCGGCTCGGGCAATGGCCGGATTCTGGGCACCGTGGCCGGCGCGGCTGCGGGCGGCTTCGGCGGCAACTACGCCGAGAAGAAGCTGAACACCAACAAGTCGTACCGCGTCAGCGTGAAGATGGACGACGGCTCGCGCCGTACGTTCACGTATCAGAATCCTCCGGGCGTCGAAGTGGGCCAGCGCGTGCATCTGGAGCGCGGCGTGCTCGTGACTGGCTGACGGCCGTCGAATTCGGTCCCGCCCCAGCGAGCCCGATCCCGACACAAACAAAAAAGCACGGCGTGACAGCCGTGCTTTTTTGCTTCATTTGCCTTGGATCAACCGAACTTATTCCGCTTCCTCGATCCACGCTTGCTGGATGGCCTCCAGGATCTTCTCGCCCGAGCGTTCCGGCAGATCGCTGAAACCGTCCAGTTCCAGCACCCACTGGCGCAATTGGGTAAAGCGCACCGTTACCGGGTCGACGTCAGGAAACTTGTCGTACAGCGCGGCGGCGATATCGTAGGTATCTGTCCATTTCATGGGAAAACTCCTCGCGCGGGCCTTAGTGGCCTTCCTTGGCGTGATTGATCGTGTACTTCGGGATTTCGACGGTCAGATCCGTGTCCGCGACGATGGCCTGGCACGACAGGCGCGAATTGGGCTCCAGGCCCCACGCCTTGTCCAGCAGGTCTTCCTCTTTTTCCTCGGCATCTTCGAGCGAGTTGAACCCTTCGCGCACCACCACGTGGCACGTGGTGCAGGCGCACGACTTCTCGCAGGCGTGCTCGATGTTGATACCGTTGTTCAGCAGCGCGTCGCAGATGCTGGTGCCGGTGCCGGCCTCGAAGACGGCGCCTTCCGGACACAATTCGACGTGGGGCAAAACGATGATCTGTGGCATGTGATTCCTGTTTTCTCTCTCTAGGCAGGTGAGCTGCGTGTAACTCAGCCGAGCTCCTGCACCTTCTTTCCGGCCAGCGCGCTCTTGATCGAGCGGTCCATGCGGCGGGCGGCAAATTCGTCGGTGCCGTGCGACAGCTGCTCGACGGCCGCCTTGATCGCGTGGTGGTCGTCACCGCGCGCGATCTCGGTCACGCGGGCCATCAGCGCATCCACGGCCGCGCGTTCGTCGGCCGACAGCAGGTCGCCATCGACTTCCAGCGCACGCGCGGTGGCCTCCACCAGCCTCGCGGCCTCGACGCGTTCCTCGGCCAGCGCGCGGCTCTTCATGTCGTGCTCGGCCTCGCGGAAGCTTTCCTGCAGCATGCGCGCGATATCGTCGTCGGCCAGCCCGTACGACGGCTTGACCGATACCGACGCTTCCACGCCCGAATTGGTCTCGCGTGCCGACACCGACAGCAGCCCGTCCGCATCGACCTGATAGGTCACGCGGATGCGCGCCGCGCCCGCCACCATCGGCGGAATGCCGCGCAGCTCGAAACGCGCCAGCGACCGGCAGTCGCTGGCCAGCTCGCGCTCGCCCTGCAGCACGTGAATGGCCATGGCGGTCTGGCCATCCTTGAAGGTGGTGAATTCCTGCGCACGCGCGACCGGAATCGTGCTGTTGCGCGGGATGATCTTCTCGACCAGGCCGCCCATCGTCTCCACGCCCAGCGACAGCGGGATCACGTCGAGCAGCAGCCAGTCCTCGCCCGGCGCATGGTTGCCGGCCAGCAGGTTGGCCTGCATGGCGGCGCCCAGCGCCACCACCTTGTCCGGGTCCAGGTTGGTCAGCGGCTGCTGGCCAAAATAATCGCCCACGGCCTTGCGGATGGCCGGCATGCGCGTGGCACCGCCCACCAGCACCACGCCCTTGACATCCTCGGGCGTCACACCGGCATCGCGCAACGCCTTGCGCACCGGGGCCAGCGTCTTCTGCACCAGGTTGGCGGTGATGGCGATGAACGTTTGCGCGTCCAGCGGCAGATGCACGATCTCGCCGGTGGTCAGCACGGCATCGATCACGGTGCTGTCGCTGGCGGACAGGGCTTCCTTGGCGGCACGGGCGCGCATCATCAGCAGGCGCGTGTCCTCGGCCGACAGCGGCTGCAGGCCGGCCTGCTCGACCACCCAGCACAGCAGGCGCTGGTCGAAGTCGTCGCCGCCCAGCGCCGAATCGCCGCCGGTGGACATCACCTCGAATACGCCCTTGGTCAGCTTGAGCACCGAGATATCGAACGTGCCGCCGCCCAGGTCATACACGGCGTAGATGCCTTCGGCGGCGTTATCCAGGCCGTAGGCAATGGCGGCAGCGGTCGGCTCGTTGAGCAGGCGCATCACCTCCAGGCCCGCCAGTTGCGCGGCATCCTTGGTGGCCTGGCGTTGCGCGTCGTCAAAGTATGCGGGCACAGTGATCACGGCACCCACCAGTTCGTCGCCCAGCGAATCCTCGGCGCGCTGGCGCAGCGTGGCCAGGATCTCGGCCGACACTTCCACCGGGCTCTTGATGCCGGCCGCGGTCTTCAGCTGCACCATGCCCGGCGCATCGACAAAGTCGTACGGGCTGTGCTCGATATTGGCCACGTCACGCAGGCCACGGCCCATGAACCGCTTCACGGAAACGATCGTGTTCTTGGGGTCGCGCACGGCCTCGTCCTGGGCCTTGAAGCCGATATGCGCGTTGCCGTTGGGCAGGTAGCGCACCACCGACGGCAGCAGCGAGCGGCCATCGTCGTCGGGCAGGACTTCGGGAATGCTGTTGCGCACGGCGGCCACCAGCGAATTGGTGGTGCCAAGGTCGATGCCAACGGCCAGCCGGCGCTGGTGAGGCGCGGGCGACATGCCGGGTTCGGAAATCTGGAGCAGTGCCATGAGAATCTTCTAATCTTCGAGCCGATCGATCGCCTCGCTGGCGTCGTGTTCGATCTTTTCGATAAACATCAGCTGGCGCGCGGCGGCGCCGGCGGCTTCGTTGTCACCGGCATCGAGCAGCGCGCCGAGTGCCGCGTGGCGCTCGCGCTTTTCCTGGCGCAGGTCGCGCAACAGGCTGTCGAGCTGGTCTACGTCGCGCGCCTGCGTCGCGTCCTGCAGCGCCTCGCGCCATTCCATCTGCTGCATCAGGAATGCCGGCGCCATCGCCGTATTGCTTTCGGCCTGAATGTCCACGCCGCGCAGTTGCAGCAGGTAGATGGCCCGCTTGAGCGGCTGGCGCAGCGTGCGGTATGCCTCGTTGGCATGCGCGGCCCACTGCATGGCCACGCGCCGCTCGGCATCGCCGGCATTGGCAAAGCGGTCAGGGTGCGCCTGCGACTGGACGGTGCGATAGGCCGCATCCAGTGCAGCTTCGTCCACTTCGTATTGGGCAGGCAGCCCGAACAGCGAGAAAAAATCGTCTTTCAAAGCGCGTCTTTCCAAAACATTCACAACAAAAAGGAGCGGTCATGCCGCCCCTTGTCGTGTCGCCGCCCTCGCATCGGTTGCCGATCCGGGCGCGGCACGGGCCATCAGACCCGGAACGACTCGCCGCAGCCGCACTCGTCCTTGACGTTCGGGTTGTTGAACTTGAAGCCTTCGTTCAATCCCTCGCGTGCGAAGTCCAGTTCGGTACCGTCGATGTACGGCAGGCTCTTCGGATCGACGATCACCTTGATGCCGCGCGTCTCGAACACCTGGTCTTCCGGCTGCAGTTCGTCCACGTACTCCAGCTTGTACGCCAGGCCCGAGCAGCCGGTGGTCTTCACGCCCACGCGCAGGCCCAGGCCCTTGCCGCGGCGTTCCAGGTAGCGGGAAACGTGTTTCGCCGCCTTTTCGGTCATCGTGATCATCTTTGCCTTGCTGTCGAAACGCCGCGCGCGATACCGCACCGCTCGCGGCCATACCAACCCGTCTGAAGCGGACCGCGCCGCTCAGGCAGCCTTCTGCTCGGCGCCGCCGTGCTTCTTCTTGTAATCCTCGACGGCCGCCTTGATGGCGTCTTCGGCCAGGATCGAGCAGTGGATCTTCACCGGCGGCAGCGCCAGTTCCTCGGCGATCTGGGTGTTCTTGATCTCCAGCGCCTGATCCACGGTCTTGCCCTTGACCCATTCGGTCACCAGCGACGACGACGCGATGGCCGAGCCACAGCCGTAGGTCTTGAACTTGGCGTCTTCGATCACGCCCGCCTCGTTCACCTTGATCTGCAGCTTCATCACGTCGCCGCAGGCAGGGGCGCCGACCATGCCGGTGCCCACCGCGTCGTCGTTCTTGTCGAACGAACCGACGTTGCGCGGATTTTCATAGTGGTCGAGAACCTGGTTGCTGTAAGACATTTTGGTTACCTCTGACGAATCTTTATGGGGTTCTTGTTGTTGCCGTGGACCGCAATCAGTGCGCGGCCCACTGGATCGAATTCAGGTCGACGCCGTCCTTGAACATCTCCCACAGCGGCGACAGGTCGCGCAGCTTGCCGATCTTGTTCCTGAGCAGCTCGACGGTGTAGTCGATCTCCGCTTCGGTCGTAAAACGGCCAACCGTGAAGCGGATCGAGCTATGCGCCAGCTCGTCGTTGCGGCCCAGGGCGCGCAGCACGTACGACGGCTCCAGCGACGCCGACGTGCAGGCCGAACCCGACGACACGGCCACGTCCTTGATGGCCATGATCAGCGATTCGCCTTCGACGAAGTTGAAGCTGACATTCAGGTTGTGCGGCACCCGGTGTTCCATCGAACCGTTCAGGTACACCTCTTCCATCGACGACAGGCCGTTCCACAGGCGGTCACGCAGCATGCGGATGCGCTCGTTCTCGGTGGCCATTTCCTCGCGGGCCAGGCGGAACGCCTCGCCCATGCCGACGATCTGGTGCGTGGCCAGCGTGCCCGAACGCATGCCGCGCTCGTGGCCGCCGCCGTGCATCTGCGCCTCGATCCGCACGCGCGGCTTGCGGCGCACGTACAGCGCGCCGATGCCCTTCGGGCCGTAGGTCTTGTGGGCCGAGAACGACATCAGGTCGCACTTGAGCGTGGACAGGTCGATCGCAACCTTGCCGGTGGCCTGCGCGGCATCGCAGTGGAAAATGATGCCCTTCTCGCGGCAGATCTCGCCGATCTGCTCGACGTCCTGGATCACGCCGATCTCGTTGTTCACGAGCATCACCGACACCACGATCGTGTCCGGGCGGATCGCCTGCTTGAACACGTCCATGTCGATCAGGCCGTCGTCCTTGACGTCGAGGTACGTCACCTCGAAGCCCTGGCGCTCCAGCTCGCGCGTGGTGTCTAGCACGGCCTTGTGCTCGGTCTTCACGGTGATGATGTGGCGGCCCTTGCCCGAGTAGAAATTGGCCGCGCCCTTGATGGCGAGGTTATCCGACTCGGTCGCACCCGACGTCCACACGATCTCGCGCGGATCGGCACCCACCAGCGCCGCCACCTGCTCGCGCGCCTCTTCCACGGCGCGCTCGGCATCCCAGCCGTACGCGTGGCTGCGCGACGCCGGATTGCCGAACTGCTCGCGCAGATACGGAATCATCTTGTCCGCCACGCGCGGGTCCACCGGCGTGGTGGCCGAGTAATCCATGTAGATCGGGAAATGTGGGGTGGTGCTCATCTTATGACTGCCTTATAGGGATCACTAATCGCGTACTGCCTACCGATAGTTTAATGCAGGTGCCGCAACCTTGCTCAGGACTGCGCGAGGCTGAACACCGAGTTGACCACGCGGGCGCGCGCCGGCTTTTCCTGCTTCTCGGCCTTGCCGCGCGACACGGTGACGGGCTGCTGCGCGGCGTCTTCGCGCATGTCGTGCAGCACGGCCGGCTGGCGGGCACGTTGCTGGTCAACGAGATTCTTCAGCGATACGGAGTCCAGGTACTCGACCATCTTCTGGTTCAGCGTGGCCCACAGCTCGTGGGTCATGCAGCGCCCGGAACCGTCATCTCCGTTACAATTGCCCTTCCCCCCGCACTGGGTGGCATCGAGCGGCTCGTCCACGGCAATGATGATGTCTGCCACCGTCACGTCCTCGGCCTTGCGCGCGAGGCTGTAACCACCGCCCGGACCGCGTACGCTCTCGACGATCTCGTGACGGCGCAGCTTGCCAAACAGCTGCTCCAGGTACGACAGCGAGATCTTCTGGCGCTGACTGATGCCTGCCAGCGTGACAGGACCCTGATCCTGGCGCATGGCCAGGTCGATCATGGCGGTTACCGCAAAGCGGCCTTTGGTAGTCAGTCTCATGATGCTCGGGGAGAGGGAATACTTGAGAATTTCGCTCGAGTTTAAGATATCCCGACTAAATCAGTCAAGTACCCCATCCCGCAACGCACTATTCCACGCCCCATAACGATCCCGCTGGCGCAGCTTCGGAAAACGGCCATGCAAAGCCCGCAGGCTTGATTTCCCGCATGGCAAATCGGGCAATTCCGAATAGTCGGGCTCAGGCCAGTTGGCGCCGCAGCATGTCGATCACGCCGTCGCAGGCATCCTCGATGTAGTCCAGCACGCGCTCGAAGCCGTCACCTTCCCCATAGTACGGGTCCGGCACTTCCTCGACCCGATATCGCGTGGCAAAGCTCATCAGCAGGCGCAGCTTGTCGGCGCCGACCCCGGGAAGCAGCCGGCGTAGCCCGGCCATGTTCTCGAGGTCCATGGCCAGCACCAGATCGAAGCGATCGAAGTCGGCCGCGTCCACCTGACGGGCCCGCAGCGCGGAAAGGTCATAGCCGCGCTGCAACGCCGCGCGCTGACTGCGGGCGTCGGGCGCGCGGCCGACGTGGTAGCCGTGCGTACCGGCGGAGTCCAGTTCGACCCTGTCGGACAGGCCGGCGGCCTGAAGCTTGGCGCGCAGCACGCCCTCTGCCGTTGGAGAGCGGCAGATGTTGCCCATGCAGCACATCAGAATGGCGTATTTTTTCATCGACGCGATTTTACCGTCATGCACATCGTCGAAAACCCACGCCAGGCGATAGCGTCGCCAGCCGCTACAGCCGCTCGGCCAGCAGCTTGCCGCGCGCGAACCCGGCTGCCTCGGCGTCGGTGGGCGACTTGTAGTGCTCTGACGCCGGCGAGGTTTCCACCAGCGTGTCGGCCGCGCGAATGTTCGTGCCCTTGCGGCACACGCGAACCGTGTAGTCCCATTCGATGGGCGACCGGGGTTTCACCAGCACCTGAATCTCGTGCGTTTCGAAAACCCTCTTTTTCCATTCACTGCTATAGGACATCAGTGTCTCCTGGCTCTCCTGGCGTGCCGGCCTTCTTCGGGCGTGACTGGGGGCTGATTCGGGTTTCAGCTCACCTCGCCGGCATCTATTGTCCGCATGGCTTCGGCTTCCGCCAGCGCAAGGGCTGCCTCTGGCGTATCGGCCGAGCCGGTCTCGGTTTCAAACGTGGGCCCGCCGGGTTCGCCGAACGCATCGGAAATGGTCAGTACCCCGGCGAAACCGCCGCCCGCATGCGCAACGGCACGGGCAACGACCGTATAACCACCATATTCGAACTGTGTCACCATGGCACACTCCCTGGTTCGTGATCGGGCGTCCCGCGCTGGGCGGATTGCCTAATCACTATAGGATGCCGTGGCGCACCATGCCCATCGGGGCCCGATCAGGTCTTCCCTCAGCTTGACGGCGGCAGCAGATGGTCGCCTTCGGCGCCGGCCCCGAACACCTGCGCACGCAGCTTGGCCAGCTGGTCGCGCACCTGGGCCGCCTTTTCGAACTCCAGGTTCTTGGCGTGGTCGAGCATCTGCTTCTCCAGGCGCTTGATTTCCTTGGCCACCTGCTTTTCGCTCATGTCCTCGTATTTCGCGCGTTCCGCTGCGGCGGTCAGTTCGGCCTTGACCTCGTCGGCGTCGTACACGCCATCGATGATGTCCTTGATCCGCTTGACCACGCCGCGCGGCGTAATGCCGTGGGCCTCGTTGTGCGCGATCTGCTTGGCGCGGCGGCGCTCGGTTTCCTGGATCGCCACCCGCATCGAATCGGTCATGCGGTCGCCGTAGAGAATCGCGGTGCCATTGACGTTACGGGCGGCCCGCCCGATGGTCTGGATCAGCGATCGCTCCGCACGCAGGAAGCCTTCCTTGTCGGCATCGAGGATGGCCACCAGCGACACTTCCGGAATATCCAGGCCCTCGCGCAGCAGGTTGATCCCCACCAGGACGTCGAACGTGCCCAGGCGCAGGTCGCGGATGATTTCCACGCGCTCGACCGTATCGATGTCCGAATGCAGGTAGCGCACCTTGATGCCGTTTTCGGACAGGAACTCGGTCAGCTGCTCGGCCATGCGCTTGGTCAGCGTGGTCACCAGCACACGCTCGCCGGCCTGCAGCCGCAGGTGGATCTCGCTGAGCAGGTCGTCCACCTGCGTGGTGGCGGGCCGCACATGGATGATCGGGTCGACCAGGCCGGTCGGCCGCACCACCTGCTCCACCACCTGCCCGGCGTGCTCCTTCTCGTAGTTCGCGGGGGTGGCGGTCACGAAGACCGCCTGGCGCATCTTGCGCTCGTATTCCTCGAACTTGAGCGGCCGGTTGTCCAGCGCCGACGGCAACCGGAAGCCGTACTCCACCAGCGTGGTCTTGCGCGCTCGGTCGCCGTTGTACATGCCGTTCAGCTGGCCGATCAGCACGTGCGATTCATCCAGGAACATCAGCGCGTCGGGCGGCAGGTAGTCCACCAGCGTCGGCGGCGGCTCGCCCGGCTTGGCGCCCGACAGGTGGCGCGAATAGTTCTCGATGCCCTTGCAGAAGCCCAGTTCCGACAACATTTCCAGGTCGAAACGCGTGCGCTGCTCCAGCCGCTGCGCCTCGACCAGCCGGTTTTCCTTGTAGAAGAAGTCGAGCCGCTCGCGCAGCTCCACCTTGATGTCCTCGATTGCCCGCAGCACGGTCTCGCGGGGCGTCACGTAGTGGCTCGACGGGTAGACGGTGAAGCGCGGAATCTTCTGACGGACGCGGCCCGTCAGCGGGTCGAAGAACTGCAGCGAATCCACCTCGTCGTCGAACAGCTCCACACGCACGGCCATCTCGGCATGCTCGGCCGGGAAGATGTCGAGCGTGTCGCCGCGCACGCGGAACGTGCCGCGCTGGAAATCGGTCTCGTTGCGCGTGTACTGCATGGCGATCAGCCGCGCGATCACGTCGCGCTGGCTCAGCTTGTCGCCGGTACGCAGCGTCAGGATCATCTGGTGGTATTCGCTCGGATTGCCGATACCGTAGATCGCCGACACCGTCGCCACGATGATCGTGTCGCGCCGCTCCAGCAGACTCTTGGTGGCCGACAGCCGCATCTGCTCGATATGCTCGTTGATCGACGAGTCCTTTTCGATGAACAGGTCGCGCTGCGGCACATAGGCCTCAGGCTGGTAGTAGTCGTAGTAGCTGACGAAGTATTCCACCGCGTTGCGCGGGAAAAATTCGCGGAATTCCGAATACAACTGCGCCGCCAGCGTCTTGTTTGGCGCAAATACGATGGCCGGCCGGCCCATCCGGGCGATCACATTGGCCATCGTGAAGGTCTTGCCCGAGCCGGTCACGCCCAGCAGCGTCTGGAACGACAGGCCGTCCTCGATGCCCTCCACCAGTTGCCGGATCGCCTCGGGCTGGTCGCCGGCGGGCGGATACGGCTGGTACAGCTGGAACGGCGAGCCCGGAAACGTGACGAATTTGTCTTCGTCCAGGGGCGGGGCGACTTCAGCGAGATTCGTCATAAACGTAGGGAAAAACCTGAGGGAAACTGGCGGGATACGCTAGAATCTGGGGGTTGCGCGGATCGGTTCAAGCCCGGTTGGCCATAGTTTGCCGAAGGGATACTGTCAGCTTCTGTCAGTAGTGACAGGAAGTCAGTCAGGAGCCCGTCGCCGGTGCCGCCGCAGCCACAGCGCAGTTCGAAGCATTCTACGCCCTCCGTTTTCTTACACAGCTGACCACGAGATCCCAAATGAGTTTGTTTTCTGCCGTCGAGATGGCCCCGCGCGACCCGATCCTGGGCCTGAATGAAGCATTCAATGCCGATACCCGCGCCACCAAGGTGAATCTGGGCGTTGGCGTGTACTTCACCGACGAAGGGAAAATTCCGCTGCTGCGCGCCGTGCAGGAAGCCGAAAAGGCCCGCCTGACCAGCGCCACCCCGCGCGGCTACCTGCCGATCGAAGGCATCGCCGCCTACGACCAGGCCGTGCAGACGCTGCTGTTCGGCAAGGATTCGGCCCTCATTACCGAAGGCCGCGTCGTGACGGCTCAGGCACTTGGCGGCACGGGCGCGCTGAAGATCGGCGCCGACTTCCTGAAGCGCCTGTACCCGGACGCATCGGTCGCCATCAGCGATCCGAGCTGGGAAAACCACCGCGCGCTGTTCGAATCCGCCGGTTTCCCGGTGGTCAACTACGCCTACTACGATGCCCCGTCGCACGGCCTGAACTTCGCCGGCATGGTGGAATCGCTGAAGTCGTACCCGGCCAACACCATCGTCGTGCTGCACGCGTGCTGCCACAACCCGACCGGCGTGGACCTGAACGACGCCCAGTGGAAGCAGGTGGTGGAACTGGTCAAGGAACGCAATCTGATCCCGTTCCTGGACATGGCCTACCAGGGCTTTGCCGAAGGCATCGAGCCGGACGGCGCCGCCGTGCGCCTGTTTGCGGAATCGGGCCTGCCGTTCTTCGTGTCGAGTTCGTTCTCGAAGAGCTTCTCGCTGTACGGCGAGCGCGTGGGCGCGCTGTCGATCGTCACCACGGGCAAGGAAGAAGCCCAGCGCGTGCTGTCGCAGATCAAGCGCGTGATCCGCACGAACTACTCCAACCCGCCGACCCACGGCGGCACCGTGGTGGCCACCGTGCTGAACAGCCCGGAACTGCGCGCCATGTGGGAGCAGGAACTGGCCGAAATGCGAGACCGTATCAAGCTGATGCGCAACGCACTGGTCGACAAGCTGGCGGCCAAGGGCGTGCCGGGCGACTTCTCGTTCGTGAAGGCCCAGCGTGGCATGTTCTCGTACTCGGGCCTGACCTCGGCGCAGGTGGACCGCCTGCGCACCGAGCATGGCATCTACGCCGTCGGCACCGGCCGCATCTGCGTGGCGGCGCTGAACAGCCGCAACATCGACGCCGTGGTCAACGCCATCGCCGCGGTGTACTAAAAAGCAACACCTGACCCTGCGTCAACGGCAAAAGGCGACCTGGAGGCCACTCGGGTCGCCTTTTTTGTCATTGTCAGGCGGTGTCATCCAGATTTAGCGCCAATGTCCTATTGTCTTCCCCGCTTGCCGGCGTAACTTGGAAGCGTATGCTGCAAAGCACGATCGTTCGATTGCGGGCATAATCCGTTGCGCGACAAGCACTCGCGACAAGAAAGGCTAGACAGGTACCGGCATGCTTTACCAATTGCATGAATTCCAGCGCTCGATGCTGAACCCGCTGACCGCGTGGGCCCAGGCGACCGCCAAGACGTTCACAAATCCCCTCAGCCCGCTTTCGCTGATTCCGGGCGCGCCCCGGATGGCGGCCGGATACGAGCTGTTGTACCGGCTCGGCAAGGAATACGAGAAGCCGGAGTTCGGCATCAAGAGCGTGCGCTCGAATGGCCGCGAGATCCCCATCGTCGAACAGACCGTGCTGGAAAAGCCGTTCTGCAAGCTGGTGCGGTTCAAGCGGTATGCCGACGACCCCGAGACCATCAAGCTGCTCAAGGACGAGCCCGTGGTGCTGGTCTGCGCGCCGCTGTCGGGCCACCATGCCACGCTGCTGCGCGACACCGTGCGCACGCTGCTGCAGGACCACAAGGTCTACGTGACCGACTGGGTCGATGCCCGCATGGTGCCGGCCGAGGAAGGCGCGTTCCACCTGGCCGACTACATCTACTACATCCAGGAATTCATCCGCCATATCGGCGCCGACAAGCTGCACGTGATTTCGGTCTGCCAGCCCACCGTCCCGGTGCTGGCCGCGATCTCGCTGATGGCGTCATCCGGCGAAAAGACGCCGCGCACGATGACGATGATGGGCGGCCCGATAGACGCGCGCAAGAGCCCGACGTCGGTCAACTCCCTGGCCACCAACAAGTCGTTCGAATGGTTCGAGAACAACGTCATCTACACGGTGCCGGCGAACTATCCGGGCCATGGCCGCAAGGTCTATCCGGGCTTCCTGCAGCACGCCGGCTTCGTGGCGATGAATCCGGACCGCCATCTGTCGTCGCACTATGACTATTACCTGAGCCTGATCGAGGGCGACGCCGACGACGCCGAAGCGCACGTGCGCTTCTACGACGAATACAACGCGGTGCTGGACATGGCCGCCGAGTACTACCTCGACACGATCCGCGAAGTGTTCCAGGAATTCCGCCTGGCCAACGGCACGTGGGAAATCGACGGCGACCCGGTGCGCCCGCAGGACATCAAGGGCACGGCGCTGCTGACGATCGAAGGCGAGCTCGACGACATCTCGGGCGCGGGCCAGACGGCCGCCGCGCACGACCTGTGCGCCGGCATCCCGAAAACGCGCAAGCAACACATCACCGCGCCGAAGTGCGGCCACTACGGGATTTTCTCGGGCCGCCGCTGGCGCGAGAATATCTACCCGGAACTGCGCGACTTCATTCGCAAGTACTGAGCGTAGCCCGGCCCGCCCGGGCCGGCATGGCAGAACGCCCGCGAGATCCTCGCGGGCGTTCTTGTTTCTGGCCGATTGGCTATGCCGCTGAGCGATGTCTCAGCGATTGGTCAGGTACGACAGCAGCATGTCGGTATGCAGGTCGGCAAAGCGCGCGTGTTCTTCCTCGGTGGCCACGTCGCGGCCGATGACGGCACTGATCGTGTACCGGTTCGACAGCACGTAGTAGCCCAGCGCCGAAATGGTCAGGTAGAACTGCGGCACGTCGATGTTGTCGCGGAACACGCCCTGCTGCTGGCCGCGCCGGATGATGTCGGCCAGCACGTCCACCACCGGATTGATCAGCTGATGGAGCTGGGCCGACTTCTTCAGATGGCGCGCCTCATGCAGGTTCTCGCTGTTCACGAGCCGGATGAACTCCGGATGCGCGTAGTACCAGTCCCAGACAAAGCGGGCCAGCGTGCGCACCCCCGCCACGGGGTCTTCGTCGGTGATATGCAGCTGCTCCTCGGCCGCGCGAAACTCGGCGTACTGTTTTTCGAGCACGGCCAGGAACAGGCCTTCCTTGCTGCCGTAGTAGTAATAGAGCATGCGCTCGTTGGTCTCGGCGCGGCGTGCGATCTGGTCGACACGGGCACCCGCCAGCCCGCCCTTGGCAAATTCCTCCGTGGCGGCGGCCATGATGCGTCGGCGCGTGCCTTCTGGGTCCCGCTTGGTTTTTGGCTCGTTCGACATGAATATCTGATCTGTCAGTTGCGCGGATTATGGCACAGCCCGCCACCTCGTCCGGGCTCCTCTTCCCGTTCGGGTGACGGCGAATCATCGCCTTTTCTGCACCGCGGCGAAATCGGGGATAATCCTTGCCGCACACACGTCCGCAGAGGCGTGCAAGATGCCAGTCGTCCCCCCTGATTCCGTGTTGCCGTCGTGATCCGTTCCCCCTCGTCCGTTGCCGGCGATGCCAGCCTGGCAGACCGCCTTGAAGCCCTGCTGCCGCAAACCCAATGCACCAAATGCGGGTTCGACGGCTGCCGCCCCTATGCCGAAGCCATGGCCGCGGGCGAGGCCGCAAGCAACCGCTGCCCGCCGGGCGGCGCCGAGGGCATCGTGCGGCTGTCGGCCGTGCTGGGCGTCGCGCCCCAGCCGCTGGACCCCGAACGCGGCATCGAACAGGCCCGTGCCGTGGCCCGTATCGACGAATCGCTATGTATCGGCTGCACGCTGTGCATCCAGGCCTGCCCGGTGGACGCCATCGTCGGTGCCGCCAAGCAGATGCATACCGTGCTGCCCGACTGGTGTACCGGCTGCGACCTCTGCGTGGCCCCCTGCCCCGTCGATTGCATTGCGATGATCCCGGTCACGGGCGCGAAGACGGGCTGGGCCGCCTGGTCGCAGGAACAGGCCGATGCCGCATACGCACGCTATCAGTCGCGCAAGGTGCGTCTGGTGCGCGAGCGCGAGGAAAACGACGCCCGCCTGGCCGCCAAGGCCGCGGCCAAGCTCGAAGCCCTGGAGGCCGAAGCCGCGGCCAGCGAGGCGGAACAGGCTGCGCAGGCGCGCAAGAAAGCGATCATCCAGGCCGCCATCGAGCGCGCGCGCCAGAAGGCGGCCGCCGTGCAGCCCCGCAACACCGACAATGTGCCGCCCGCCGTGCAGGCGCAGATCGATGCCGCCGAAGCGCGCCGCGCGAAACGGGGCCTGACCGACCAGGCCGGCCAGGAACGCCAGAGCCCGGACGGCAGCGCCGCGCCGGGCGACCCCAGCAAAAACGACGATTCCCGCTCATGAATCCCGCCAAGCGCCTTGCCATTTTCGAAACCTTGCGTGAGGTCAATCCCACCCCGGAAACGGAGCTCGAATACAGCTCGCCGTTCGAGCTGCTGATCGCGGTGCTGCTGTCCGCCCAGGCCACCGATGTTGGCGTGAACAAGGCCACGCGCAAGCTGTTTCCGGTGGCCCATACCCCGCAACAGATCCTGGATCTGGGCGAGCCCGGCCTGATCGAGTACATCAAGACGATCGGTCTCTACAAGACCAAGGCCAAACACGTGATGGAAACCTGCCGGATCCTCGTCGAGCAGCATGGCGGCAAGGTGCCGCCCGTGCGCGAGGCGCTGGAGGCCTTGCCGGGCGTGGGCCGCAAGACCGCCAACGTGGTCCTGAACGTGGCGTTCGGCCAGCCGACGATTGCCGTCGACACGCATATCTTCCGCGTGGCCAACCGCACCGGGCTGGCGCCGGGCAAGAACCCCGATGCCGTGGAACAGAAACTGTTGAAGGTAACGCCGACCGAGTTCCTGCACGACGCCCACCACTGGCTGATCCTGCACGGCCGCTACGTCTGCAAGGCACGCAAGCCCGAATGCTGGCATTGCGCCATCGAGCCGCTCTGCGAGTTCAGGCCAAAGACCCCGGCACCGAACGTCTAGGCAGGATTCGGCCCCTTCAGGACCAGCGCCAGCTGCAAGGCGGTGCGCGCCACGGTATCCACGTCAGGCGTGTAGCCGTTGCGGATCCAGTACAGCGCCACATGGACGATGCCGCCCGCCACGCCGGCGGCCAGCATCGGATCCACCTTCACCCCGGGCGTCATCAGCGTCCGGGCCACCAGTGCGCCGAAATCGCATAGCGATACCGCCAGCGCCTCGTCCACGAGCCTGCTGACCCCGCGAATCTCCACCAGGAACACCCGCGCCGAGCGCGGCTCGCACTGCAGCGCCCCGAAATAGGCACGCAGCATCGCCAGCACGCGATGCTCGCCGCTGCCGCCCGCCTCTTCCCCTGCCCGTGCCAGCGTTTGAAGCAGGCGATGCGTGACCGTTTCATACGATGCCAGCAGCAATGCCTCGCTGTTGGCAAACGATTCGTAGAAGTAGCGTTCCGTCAGCCCGGCGGCCTCGCACACCGCCTTGACGGTGGCGTTCTGGTAGCCGCGCTCGCCGTAGACCTGCACGGCGGCGGCAATCAGCTGCTCGCGCCGCTGGGCGCGGCGCTCTTCGGCCTCGGCGCCGCGGTAGCGGCGGGCGGGAGATAGCTCTGTGGTCATGGCGGCCATTATGACATTCCCTATTGTCAGATGGCTTCTGACAACCTATGTTGTCAGAATACCCACTCGCCCCCGGTAGCCGTCATGCGCCCTCAAAGTCCTGATGACGATGTTCTGGATGTCCTGATCGTTGGCGCCGGCTTGTCCGGCATCGGCGCCGCCCGGCAACTGCAGCAGCGGTGCCCGGACAAGCGTTTCGCCATCCTGGAAGCACGCGACGCCATCGGCGGCACCTGGGACCTGTTCCGCTATCCGGGCATCCGCTCCGATTCCGACATGTACACGCTGGGCTACCGCTTCAAGCCCTGGCGCGGCGCCAAGGCCATCGCGGACGGACCGTCGATCCTGGCCTACATCCGCGAGACAGCCGAAGAAACGGGCATCACCCGTCACATCCGGTTCGGCCACAAGGTCGTGGGCGCCGCCTGGCGCAGCGACGAAGCCTGCTGGACGATCGACGCCGAGCGCCGCGCCGATGGCAGCCGCCAGCGCCTGCGCGCGCGCCTGCTCTATGTCTGCGCCGGCTACTACAGCTATGCCGAAGGGCACCGCCCGGCGTTTCCGGGCGAGCAGGAATTCCGCGGCCGGATGGTCCATCCGCAGTTCTGGGACCCGTCGATCGACTATGCCGGCAAGCGCGTGGTGGTGATCGGCAGCGGCGCCACGGCCGTCACGCTGGTGCCGGCCATGGCCGAGACCGCCGCCCATGTGACGATGCTGCAGCGTTCGCCCACTTATATCGTGACCCGCCCCGGCGAAGACCCCATCGCGCACAAGCTGCGCCGCATGCTGCCCGAGCGTCTGGCCTACCGCGCCACGCGCTGGAAAAACGTGCTGCTGGGCATGTTCTTCTTCCAGCTGGCGCGCCGCCGGCCCGCCAAGGTAAAGGCGCGCATCGTGGACATGGCCGCGGCGCAGCTGACGCCGGGCTTCGATGTGGGCACCCATTTCACGCCGCGCTACAACCCGTGGGACCAGCGCGTCTGCCTGGTGCCCGATGGCGACCTGTTTCGCGAAATCCGCAATGGCCGCGCGTCGGTGGTAACCGACCAGATCGACCGCTTTACCGCCGACGGCATCGTGCTGAAATCCGGCCAGACGCTGCCTGCCGATGTGGTGGTCGTCGCCACCGGGCTGAAGCTGAACATGCTGGGCGATATCGCGCTGACCGTCGATGGGCAGGCGCGCCGCCCGTCCGAATCGCTGGCCTACAAGGGCATGATGCTGGGCAATGTGCCGAACCTGGTGCTGGCGTTCGGCTACACCAATGCATCATGGACGCTCAAGGCCGATCTGACCGCCGAGTATGTCTGCCGTCTGCTGCGGTTCATGGACCGGCGCGGCTACCGCATGGCGATGCCCGAAGTCGATCCGACCGTGCAGACCGTGCCGTTCCTGGACTTCTCGTCCGGCTACGTGCAGCGCGCGGCGTCGGTGCTGCCCCGGCAGGGCCAACGCAAGCCGTGGCGCGTGTATCAGAATTACCTGATGGACATGCTGACCATCCGGCATGGCCGCATCGACGATGGCGTGCTGCGCTTCGACCGCGTGGCGGCCACGCTGCCGACCAACGATCCGATTGCCGAGGCTCAATCTTGAATATTTTTCTTGCGCTGATCGCCGTGGTGGTGGCCCTGGCCGCCGCCCTGCTCGTCCTGCTGTTCCTGTTCACCCGCCAGACGGTGCGCAAGATCGAAGCCGGACTGCCGCCCACCGGCCGCTTCGTCGATGTACCCGGCGCCCGCCTGCACGTCATCGAGCAGGGCCAGGGCCAGCCGGTGCTGCTGGTTCACGGGCTGTCCGGCCAGCTTGCCAACTTTGCTTACGGGATGGTCGAGCCGCTGGCGCGCGATTTCCGCGTGGTGGCCGTCGACCGGCCCGCCGCGGGCTGGTCCACGCGCACGCCCGGCGCGCCGGCCGACCTGCGCGCCCAGGCCGATACGCTCGCCGCGCTGATCGACCGGCTCGGGCTCGAAAAACCGCTGGTGGTGGGCCATTCGCTGGGCGGCGCCATTGCGCTGGCGCTGGCCACCTACCATCCCGGGCGCGTGGGCGGGCTGGCGTTGATCGCCCCGCTGACCCATCCGCCCGAGGAAATCTCGCCGGTGTTCAAGGCCATGACGATCCCCAGCGCGGCCATGCGCAAGCTGATCGCCTGGACGCTGCTGATCCCCATGTCGATCCGCAATCGCGAGCAGGTCATGGATATCGTCTTCGGCCCCGATGCCGTGCCGGCCGACTTCCCCGTGCGCGGGGGCGGACTGCTGGCACTGCGACCCGGACATTTCCTGGGCGCGTCCGAAGACCTGATCGGTGCCGCACACAGCCTGCCGCCGCTGGTGGCGCAATATGGCGACCTGCGCGTGCCGGTCAGCATCCTGTTCGGCCGCGAAGACCGGATTCTGGACTACCGCAAGAATGGCGAAGCCTTCGTCGCCCGGGTGCCGGCCGCCCGGCTGACGCTGGTGACCGGCGGGCATATGCTGCCGGTCACCGCCATCGATGCCAGCGTCGATTTCGTGCGCAACGCGGCCGCCCGCCTGCACGAGCCGGCAACCGCCTGACCCGCAGCCCCCACCGAAAGGACTCGCCATGGCTTCCTCCACCGGTTACAACCCCTACAGGCGCGACCTGGGCACCGCGTTCCAGGCCATCCGCAAGCTGCTGGCCGACGGCAACGACACCGAACAGGTGTTCAAGATCATGCGCGCGCTGAACGGCCCGTCGATGCCGCGCAACTTCAGCCGCCTGCTTTCCACCCCCGCAGGCCGGCGCATGGCCTATCAGCGCATCGAACTGGCGGAAAAACTATCCGATCCGGACTATGTGGCCCGCTTCGCGCCGGGCACGGTGGGTGCCGCGTATCGGGCCTTCCTGGAAAAAACCGGCTACAGCGCCGATGGCCTGGCCAAGGTGTCGAACCTGAACCAGGAGCCCATCGTCGAGGACGCCTATATGTGGTTTGGCCGGCGCACCCGCGACGTCCATGACATCTGGCACGTGCTGACCGGCTATCGCGCCGACGAGAGCTTGGGCGAAGCGGCGCTGGTGGCGTTCAGCTACGCGCAGACCGGCGGCAAGGGCTGGGCCTTTATCGCCATCGCCGCATCGCTGAAAAGCTGGCGCGTGACGCGCAGCCTGGCCTTCGCCCGCGCGGTGCTCGAAGGCTACCGGCACGGCCGCCGCGCCGCCTGGCTGCTGGGCGAGGACTACGAAACACTGCTGAACGAACCGTTCGACGCGGCACGTGCGCGGCTGGGCATTGCCGAGCCGGTGCGCTACCAGGCGTGCAATCCGGCGCAGGAATGGTCGGCCTGAGCCGGCCCATCGGCAAACAAAAAAGCGACCCGAGGGTCGCTTTTTTGTTTTCGGGCCAACTCGCCGGCAGCCCCGATCAGACGATGCGGCAGGCTTCGTCGAACGACAGGCGCGGCAGGCGCGGATGCAGCTTGTCGGCCTCGCCATAGCCCAGGTTGATCAGGAAGTTGACCGACCACTTGCCGTCGGGGAAGAACGCGGCATTGACCTTGTCGGCATCGAAGCCGCCCATCGGGCCGCAGTCGAGGCCCAGCGCACGGGCGGCCAGGATGAAGTAGCCGCCCTGCAGCGAGCTGTTCATCAGGGCATCGCGGGCGATCTTCTCGTCGTTGCCGGCGTACCAGGCACGCGCGTCGGCGTGCGGGAACAGCTTCGGCAGCTGGTCGTGGAACGCGGTGTCGAAGGCGATGATCGCGGTGACCGGCGCCGAACGCGTCTTTTCCACGTTGCCGGCGGACACGCACTCCACCAGGCGGGCCTTCTGCTCGGCCGACTTCACGAACACGATGCGGGCCGGCGAGCTGTTCGCTGCCGTGGGGCCAAACTTCATCGCTTCGTAGACCTGCTTCAGCAGCGCATCGTCCACATGCTTGTCTTGCCACACGTTATGGGTGCGGGCTTCGGTGAACAATTGTGCGATGGCGGCCTGATCAACGGATTTCATTGCGCGTTTTCCGGATTTTGTGAAGGAAGGAAGCGCGATTGTACCCAAGCGAGGGCCGTCGGCCCACAAGCGGTTTGATGAATCCGTTCAATTCCGTTCGTCGGCGGCATCCAGCGGCGGCGTGCCGCTGGCGCGGCGGGTGAGCCAAAGGACACCCAGCAGGATCAGTCCGCCGCCGACGGCCTGCGTGGCGCCGATATGCTCGCCCAGCAGCGCGGCCGCCAGCGCCACCGTGACAACCGGTTCCAGCGTCGACAGCATCGACGCCTTGGACGCCCCCAGCTTCTGCAGGCCGGCGAAGAACGTCAGGATGGCCAGCACCGTCGACACCAGCGCGATGGCCACCAGCGCCAGCCAGCCGCCGCCCGTGGACGGAAACTGCGGCGGCACGCCGGCACCGGTGCGCAGGATGCCGACCGTCACATAGACCAGCGCCGCCGCCGAACAGATCACCGTGGTCGTGGCGATGGCATGGATGCCCGCCGTCACGCGCGCGCCCACCACGATGTAGACCGAATAGATCACGGCGGCCGCCACGCCCAGCGCGATGCCAAGCGGCTCGCCCTCGCCACCGCCCACGGTCAGGCCCGCGCCGACCGAGCACAGCACCAGCGCGATCACCGCCGCCGTGGTCAGCCGTTCCTTGAGAAAGACCGCCGCCAGGATCGTCACGAACAGCGGATAGAGATAGAGCAGCAGCGCCACCAGACTGGCCTGCGCGTGGTTCAGCGCCGTGAAGAAGCAGTAGGACTGGCCGACGTAGCCGATGCCTCCCATCGCCGCCAACGCCAGCACGCGCCGCCATGGCGGCAGTGCGATGCCGCGCGTGCGCATGACGAACGCCATGGCGATGGCCGCCACCACGAAGCGCACGGCCAGCAGGCCATAGACATCGGCACCTGCGGCATAGGCGAATCGCGCGAAGATGGCCATGGCGCCAAAGGCGCTGGCCGACAGCGCGATCAGCAGCACGCCCGCTAGGGTGTCGCGGGCGTGGCCCAGGGTGCCGGTGGCGGAGGCGGTCATAGGAGCGAACGGAATCCGAAAGCTCGCATTCTACGCACGCGGCGGGCTGGCCCGGCAGCATTCGGACCGCTGCACTACAATAGCGGCCATCATGTTCAATCCCTCACGAGAAGAAGTCCGCCGTTTCTTCTGCGAAGCCTGGCAGAAGCGCGTCGCGGGCAATGTCCTCACGCCGCTCGAGGCCATCGCGGTCGACTGGATCGACCAGCATCCCGAATACCACGACCAGCTCGACGATGCCGAAGGCGCCGTCGCACGCGACTACACGCCCGAGGGCGGCCAGACCAACCCGTTCCTGCACCTGGCGATGCACCTGTCGATCTCCGAACAGGTGTCGATCGACCAGCCGCCCGGTATCCGCGCCGCGTACGAGGCACTGACCCGCCGCCTGGATTCGCCGCACGCCGCCCAGCACGAGATCATGGAAGCGCTGGGCCAGATGCTCTGGAATGCCCAGCGCAACGGCATGCCACCCGACGGACAGGCCTACGTGGACGATATCAAGCGCCGCGCGGCGGGCTGAGCGTCCGACAAACACCGACAAGGGCCTCGGGCGCCGCATGCTACCCTCTTGCGGTCGCAACTCCCGGCCATGCCCGCCCCGCCCGACCCTGTCGGTTGTGCCTTCCGGTGCGGCGTGCCGTTGTCCCATGCCATTTGCCCTTCCCGTGCGCGCCGCCCGGCGGCGTGCCGCCCGGCCTGTGTCCGCCCTGGTATCCGCGCTAGTCATCGCGGGCGCCGTCATGGTGCCGGTGGCCGCCCACGGTGCCGTGGCGCTGCTGCAGCCGCCGCGCCAGATCGACGGCACCCGGCCGCTGACGCTGACGCTGCTGGTCACTGCCGATGCCGATACCCGCCGCTACGCCGTGCCCGATTCGCTGCAGGTGACGGCCTCCGGAGACCTGGCCGCCCCGATCCGCATCGCACTGACGCGCGTGGGCGGGGGGCCGGCTGTGCTGAACCTGCGTCCCGGCGAATCCCGTACGATCAGCTACCGCGCCGAATGGCCGGCCGACCTGCGCGGCCAGGTGCGCCTGGACGTCACCGGCATCGACGCCGCGCCGGTTCTGGTGACGCTCAACCGCGCGCCGGTGCCGGGCCAGACGGCGCCCGCGACGTCGCAAGCACCCCTGGCGGCCACCACGCCTGCGGCTTCCGCCCCGGAGGGCAAGCCGCCTGTCACGCCCATCGTCACCGCGGACAACAACGCCCCGGCGCCCGCCCCGGCCGACCTGCGCGATGCCCAGCGCCTGTCGTTCAACGAGCCGATGTACCTGATGTTCGGCGCGCACGACGGCGCCAACGCCAAGTTCCAGATCAGCTTCAAGTACCGGATCTTCGAAGGCAAGGACCCGAATTCGAAGTCGGTGCTGGACAACCTGTACTTCGCCTACACACAGTTCTCGCTCTGGGACCTGGCCGGCGACTCGCGCCCGTTCAAGGACACCAACTACCGGCCCAGCCTGTATTACTACCTGTCGGATACCGGCGTGAAGAACAGCGTGCTGAGCCGCCTGTCGGTCGCCACCGGGTTCGAGCACGAATCGAATGGCCGCTCCGGCGACGAATCGCGCGGGATCAACACGCTGTTCGTCAAGCCGACGATGTATTTCGGGGACCAGACCGACTGGCACTGGCGCGTGGCGCCCAAGCTCTACGCCTACGTGGGCAAGAGCGACAACGAGGACATCGCCCACTATCGCGGCTACATGGACCTGAACATCGCCTACGGCAAGCCCGATTCCTGGGAGCTGGCCGCCACGCTGCGCAAGGGCACGCGCAAGGGCTATGGCAGCGTCGATACGCAGCTGACCTACCCGCTGGCGCGGCTGCTGCCGGGCACGGCGGGCTTTCTGATGGCCGGGTTCTTCTACGGCTACGGCGAAAGCCTGCTCTATTACAACCAGAAGACGCCGTGGCAGTTCCGCATCGGGTACGCGCTGTCGCGCTGAGCGCGCGGAATCGCCTTCGCGTGACGACGGTCAACCCGCCAGCGGCTTGCCCTCGGCCTTGAGGCGCGCATTGCCGACTGCCGCCGCGAACTGGCCGTAGCCGTGCCAGCCGGTGGCGCGCCCGAGCTTCTTGCCCCTGTGGAAGAACATGAACACGGGAATGCCGTGCAGGCCGAAGCGGCGGCCCAGTTCGGGATGCGCGTAGACGTTGGTGTGCAGCCAGCGCAGGTTCAGCACGCGCAGCTTGTCGGGATCGGCCAGGATGGCCTTCTTGGCCATTTCGCAATTGAAGCAGTCCACGCCCCAGAAGAAGACGCAGACCAGGTCGTCGCCTGCCCCCGCAATGGCGGCATCGATGGTGTCGGGGCCTACCGGCTGCATGCCCAGCGCATCGAAGGCGCGGTGATCGAGATGGGGTGCGTGGTGAGGGTCTTGCGCGTCGGACATCGTTGGGGACCTCCGGAAACAGCAACGCCCGGCAACCTTGCGGCCACCGGGCGTCTTTCAGACGATTACATCGAAACGGCTCAGCGCGGCGCCGAGACGGCCACCAGCGCGGGACGCAACACGCGATCGGCAATCGTATAGCCGCGTTGCAGCACTGCCACCACGGTGTTCGGTTCCTGTTCCGACGGCACCATCGAGATGGCCTGGTGGCGATGCGGATCGAACTTTTCGCCAACGGGGTTCACCTCGACGATCTTGCCGCGCTCGAAGGCCGCGGCCAGCTGACGCGCCGTCAGCTCCACGCCTTCGCGCATCTTGGCCAGGTCGCCGGTGTTGTCGGCCAGCGCAGCCTGGAGGCTGTCCATGACCGGCACCAGATTGTCGGCGAAGTTCTCGATGGCGAACTTGTGTGCCTTGGCGATCTCTTCCTGCGAGCGGCGGCGGATGTTTTCGCCCTCGGCCGTGGCACGCATGAACAGGTCGTAGGTTTCCTTGACCTTGGCTTCCAGCTCGGCCACCTGCTGGGTCAAGCGTGCCACGTCGTCGGGACCGGCGGCCGCAGCCTCGGGCGCCGGCGCTGCCGCGGCGTTGGCCGCCTGCTGCGTGTTCGTATCTGGCGTCTGATTCTGTTCTTCCATGTCGATTCGTATCAAAAATGCAAAACCTCGGCCCGCAACGTCTGCGGACCGCGGGGTGGATCGGATGCCAATCGGCAAGTCTAGCCGCACATGGCGCCACGCTTCCAGTTTTTCAAGTGTGCGGGTTCAGAGACCCCGAAATACGCCGTTACAAAGGCCTGTTTGATGCGATCCCGTGTTCATTGATTTGCTGCAACGCAAACACTAAGATTCAATGCAGGAAAAAATGACAAAAATAACGGGAGCAGAAAGGTGGATCAATTTGGTGCATCTTCGGGACGCTTCGCCATGCACAAGCTACCAGTCGTGACGTTCTGTGTCGTCGCCGTTCTGTCGGCGATGACGGCCTTTATCTGTCTGTCCGAAGCGGTGGCGCCACGCGACACCGAGTATGGCAGCGGCAAGGCCGTCTTCAAGCACTACCTCGTGCAGTACGTCCGTTAACCCCACCCTCACACCGCCCGGCCGCGGCAGCCCTGCCGTGACCGGATCGCTGACATTTCCGATTTCCTACCCTCTGAAATTGTCGATCCTGCGCCGGTCGCGCTTGGTCGGACGCCCCTGCAGTTCCGCGGTCGGCTCCGGCTGCATGCGCCGCCGATCAGACTCCGCCTGGCGCCGGGCCTGGCTTTCCGGGGTTTCCTCATAAGTGCTCTGGGCGATCGGCGCCGCGCCGCGCGACGCCGGCACGCCCTTCACCACCACCTCCCAGCGCTGCTGATGGGCGTCGAGCACCACGGTATCGCCGGGCTTCACTTCCCTTGAATTCTTGACCGGCTGCCCGTTGACCGTCACCCGGCCACGGTCCACCGCCTCGGCCGCCAGCGAGCGGGTCTTGAAGAACCGCGCGCACCACAGCCACTTGTCGATGCGCATCCGCGCACCCGCCTCGAAATCCACTTGCATCGTCAAATCCTTCCCGACGGCTTGCCCGCCGCCATGGCTGCCCTTCAGGCCGCCGCGCCGCGTGCCTGGGCACGCCCGCGCCGCGCTTCCAGTTCGTGCGGGTGGGGTATGGACAGCGGCCAACCCTGCAGATGCTGCAGGGCAATGTCGGCCAGACCGGCGATCCAGGGCTCGGCATCATTCAGGCAGGGAATGAAATGGAAGTCCTGCCCGCCTGCCACCCGGAACTCGCTCTGCCCTTCCATCGCAATTTCCTCAAGCGTCTCGATGCAGTCTGCCGGAAAACCGGGGCAGAACACATCCACACGTTGCGTGCCCACCCGGCCCAACTCCGTCAGCGTCGGCGCGGTATAGGGTTGCAGCCATTCGGCCTTGCCGAAACGGGACTGGAACGTCACCTGGTACTGGCCGGGCTGCAGGCCCAGCGCCTCGCCAAGCAGGCGCCCGGTCTTCAGGCATTCGCAATGATAGGGGTCGCCCAGATCCAGCAGCCGGCGCGGCAGGCCGTGGAAGGACAGGATCAGCTTGTCGCCCCGCGCAAAGTCGGGCACGCCATGGCGCGTCCAGTAGGCCCTGACCTGGGCATCCAGCGCCGCGATATAGGCGGGATGATCGTGAAAGTGCTTGATCAGCCGCACTTCGGGCTGATTGCGCCATCCGGCCAGCACACGGAACAGCTCGTCGAACGCGGTGGCCGTGGTGGTGCCCGAGTACTGCGGATAAAGCGGCAGCACCAGGATCTGTTCGGTGCCCTGCCGGCGCAGCGCCTCCATGACCGAGCCGATGGACGGATTGCCATAGCGCATGGCGCAGGCCACGGTCACGTCATGACCGAGCTTGTGCATCAGCAACTGCAGCGCATGCGCCTGGCGCTCGGTGTGGACCAGCAGCGGCGATCCGGTCATATGCGCTTCGCGCAGCCAGATCGATTCGTATTTCATGGCCGACGCCCGCGAACGGAATGGCAGGATCAGCCCATGCAGGATGGGCAGCCAGGCCAGGCGCGGGATCTCCACCACGCGCGGATCGGACAAAAACGCCTTCAGATAGCGGCCCACCGCCTTGGGCGTGGGGGCGTCGGGGGTGCCGAGGTTGATCAGCAGGATCGCGGTGCGCGGCGGCTGGCCGTGCTGGTATGCCGGTTCAGGCGAAAACGTCATGGGGTTTCCGTTTCGGATGCCGGGGCGCTGGCAATCGGGAATGGGGTCGGGAACATGCAATGGTAGCCGGCCGGCGGTGCCCGGCCCGTAAGGACAGACACCGGCACCGCATCAGGAGTTCTGGCTCAGCGCGCTCGACAGCAGCCTGGCCGTGATGTCGACGATCGGGATCACCCGCTCGTAGGCCATCCGCGTCGGGCCGATCACGCCCAGCGTGCCGACGATCTGGCCATCGACCCCGTAGGGCGCGGTGATGACGGCCATGTCCTCCAGCGGCACCAGCTGGCTTTCGCCGCCGATGAAGATCTGCACGCCCTGCGCGTGGCTGGACACGTCCAGCAGCTGCAACAGGCTGGTCTTGTGCTCGAACACGTCGAAGAGCCGCCGCAGCTTGTCCATGCTCGACGACAGGTCTTCCACCTCCAGCAGCCGCCGCTCGCCCGAGATGACCACCTGCTCGGTATTGTCCTCGGCCATCGCGCTGCTGCCGGCCTCCACGGCGGCCTGCATCAGCGACGACATGTCGCGTCGCAGCGCCTGCAGTTCGCCGCGCAGATGGTCGCGCACGGCATTGAAGCTCATGCCCGCGTAGTGGGTGTTGAAGAAGTTGGCGGCCTCGATCAGCTGGGCCGGGGTGTACGACAGTTCGGTCTGGATGATGCGGTTCTGCACGTCGCCCTCGGGGCTGACGATGATCAGCAGGATGCGCTTGTCCGACAGCCGCATGAATTCCACCTGCCGGAACGCCTGGGCGCGCCGTGGCGTCATCACCACGCCGGCAAAGCGCGACAGGTTCGACAGCGTATGGGCCGCCGCCGTGATCATCCGCTGCGGGCCCAGTTGCTGGCTGGCCATCTGCCCCTGGATCTCGTCCTTCAGGCCGGCCAGTTCGGCGTTCAGGCCGGGCGGGCCTTCCAGCGGGCGCGCCGTCAGCATCGTGTCGACGAACAGCCGGTAGCCGCGGGGCGTGGGCACCCGGCCGGCCGACGTATGCGGGCTGGCAATGAAACCCATTTCCTCGAGGTCCGACATCACATTGCGGATGGTCGCCGGCGACAGGTCCAGACCCGAGTACTTCGACAGGGTCCGCGAGCCCACGGGCTGCCCCTCGGCGATGTATCGCTCGATCAGGGTCTTGAGCAGCGTTTTAGAACGTTCGTCCATGATGCTGGGGATTTTAATCAAAACTGGCCCGTTCGGGCGTCCGCCCGCGCATGGCGGGCGCACGATCGCTGCGGCCGGCAGGTGCCGCCGGCACCCGTTCCGGCGGCGCCGGGCCGAAGCTGGCAATGGGCATCCCGGTATGTTCTAATCCCGCCATGTCTGCCCCCTCAAAGACCAGCGCCCTGCGCGCTCCGTTCAAGACCGTCGCCCTGGTGGGCAGGCATTCGACCGCCGGTATCGAAGGCCCGCTGGAGGAACTGGCGTCCTGCATCTTGCGCAATGGCCAGGATGTGGTGTTCGAGCGCGAGACCGCCATGGCGACCGGACTGACCGGCTATCCGGTGCTGAGTCCCGACGAAATCGGCCGCGAGGCCGACGTCGCCGTGGTGCTCGGGGGCGACGGCACGCTGCTGGGCCTGGCCCGCCAGCTGGCCGGGCACGAGGTGCCGGTGATCGGTGTCAATCATGGCCGGCTGGGCTTCATGACCGACATTCCACTCGAGGACGTCACCCGGACGCTGCCCGAAATGCTGGCCGGCCGCTACGAGGCCGAATGCCGCATGCTGCTGGAATCGCGCGTGATCCGCGACGATGCCGTCATTTTCTCGGCGCTGGCGTTCAATGACGTGGTGGTGAACCGCTCCGGCATCTCGGGCATGGTGGAACTGGCCGTCTCCGTGGACGGTTATTTCATGTACAACCAGCGTTCGGACGGCCTGATCGTGTCCACGCCCACCGGCTCCACCGCCTATGCGCTGGCCGCCGGCGGCCCGATCCTGCATCCCACGCTGTCGGGCCTGGTGCTGGTGCCGATTGCCCCGCACGCCCTGTCGAACCGGCCGATCGTGCTGCCGCACGACGCGGAAGTCACGATCGAGGTGGCCAGCGCGCGCGATGTCAGCGTCAACTTCGACATGCAGTCGCTGGCGTCGCTGCTGCCCGGCGACCGCATCGTCGTGCGCCGCTCGGCCAAGACCGTCAACCTGCTGCACCCGCTGGGCTACAACTACTACGCCACGCTGCGCAAGAAGCTGCACTGGCACGAGTATCCGACCGAAGACAACCGGCTCTGAGCCCGCCCCTTCCCCGTTTCCGCCTGACGCCACCTACCGCTCAAGATGCTGCGCAGCCTGTCCATCCGCGATTTCGTCATCGTCGACACGCTCGACCTCGACTTTTCGGCCGGATTCACCGTATTTACCGGCGAAACCGGCGCCGGCAAGTCGATCCTGATCGATGCGCTGGCCCTGGTGCTGGGCGAACGCGCCGATGCCGGCGTGGTCCGTGAAGGCGCGGCGCGCGCCAGCATCAGCGCCACCTTCCTGACCCATCCCGCGCTGGACGCCTGGCTGGCCGAGCGCGAACTGGCCGGCGACGACGACACCGTGCTGCTGCGCCGCACCGTCGATGCCTCGGGCCGCGGCAAGGCGTTCATCAACGGCGCCGCCGCCACGCTGGCGCAGCTGCGCGAGGTGGGCGACCAGCTCGTGGACATCCACGGCCAGCACGCACACCAGCAACTGCTGCGCCCGGATGCCCAGCGGCACCTGTTCGACGCCCACGCGGGGCTGACCGAGCAGGCCGGCGCGGTGGCCGAGGCCTGGCGCGCCTGGCGTGCCGCGCGTGCGCAGCGCGAAGCCGTGGAACACCAGTCGCGCGAGATGCAGCTCGAACGCGAGCGGCTCGAATGGCAGGTGGGCGAGCTCGACAAGCTGGCGCCGCAAGCCGGCGAATGGGAAGAGATCCAGGCCGAGTACAACCGCCTGTCGCATGCGGCCGGCCTGATCGACGGCAGCCGCGCGGCGCTCGACGCGCTGTCCGAATCCGATGGCGCCGTGGCGTCCGTGCTCAACGGCGTGGTGCACCGGCTGCAGCAGCTTGCCGATGTCGATCCGGGCCTGCGCGACGTGCTGGCCGCCCTGGAACCGGCGCTGGTGCAGGTCGAGGAGGCCGCCCATTCGTTGACCCGCTACGTGGACCGGCTCGAACTCGACCCCGAGCGGCTGCAGGCCGTGGAAGAACGGATGCAGGCGCTGCACACCACGGCGCGCAAGTACCGGCTGCCGCCGGAGCAGTTGCCCGACGAACTGCTGGCCCGCAAGCAGCAACTGGACGACCTGCAGGCCGCCCAGGACATCAACAAGGTGCTGGCGCGCGAAGCCGCCGCCCGCGCCGCCTACCTGACGCTGGCGCAGCATCTGTCGGCCGCCCGCAAGGTGGCCGCCGCCGCCCTGTCGGCCGCCGTCACCGATGCCATGCAGGGACTGTCGATGGCCGGCGGCACCTTCGCCGTGGCCCTGCACCCGCTCGAAGAAGGCCAGAGCCACGGGCTGGAACAGGTGGAATTCCTGGTCGCCGGCCACGCGGGCGTCACAGCCCGGCCGCTGGCACGCGTGGCATCGGGCGGCGAACTGGCCCGTATCAGCCTGGCGATCTCGGTGATCACCAGCGAGGCCGCGCCCACCCCGACCCTGATCTTCGACGAGGTCGACACCGGCATCGGCGGTGCCGTGGCCGAGGTGGTGGGCCGTCGCCTGCAGGAACTGGGCCGTTCGCGCCAGGTGCTGTGCGTGACGCACCTGCCGCAGGTGGCCGCGCAGGCCGGCGCCCATCTGCTGGTCAGCAAGGAAAGCAAGACCGACAAGGCCGGCGCGGTCACGCGTTCGCGCATCCGCCTGCTGGATGCCGAAGGCCGCGTCAGCGAGACCGCGCGCATGCTGGGCGGCGCCACGGTCACGGCCACGACGGTGCAACACGCCGAAGAGATGCTGGCGCAGGGTGCCCGCGCCGCGGCGCAGGCGGCCAATGCGCCGCGCGAAGGCGGCGGCCGGAAGCCGCGCCGCGCGGCGGGCTGAGCCCCATCGCCCGTGCAAACCGGCTCCCACGCAAACAAGGACAGGAGTTTCAAACCGATGACCCATGGCAAGCTGCCATCCACCCGCCGCACCAAGGTTGGCCCGGTGGTTGTACCGACCGCCGGCCGGTTCGCCCGTCACCTGGGTGCCTCCGTACTGGCGGCGCTGAGCCTGACCGCGCTGACCGCCGTGTCGGGCTGCGCTTCGGAATCGAAGTCGTTCGCGCCGCCGCGCGGCAGCATCACTGACGACCGTGCCATCGGCGACATCCTGGTCAAGTTCGCGCCGCCGGAGGTCACGGCATCGGAGGATGCCGGCAAGCTGCTGGCCGAAGTGCAGGGTCCGGTGCGCTACGTCGTCAAGCGGCCGATGTCGGGCGGCGTCTGGCTGGTGACGGCGATCACGGCATCGGCCGATGTCACGCTGGATCAGGCCGTGGCCACGCTGCAGGCCGCGCCGCGCGTGGCATCGGCCACGCCCGACCGGATGCTGCGGCCGCATCGCGGCAAGCCGGTCAGCCGCGACATGCCCAACCCGTAAGCCCAAAGCCCAAGGCATCCGGCGCGCAACGCCAACCATACTGATCTATCAGCAGTTCTGTCAGCAGTCCGCATCAAACGTTCTCCACGGGAGTGCAGATGTCGTACGCAACGCTGAAATTCCGCAAAGGATCGATCGCGCCGGTCTTGCTGGCGATGGCGGCCAGCGCCCTGCTCGGCCTGCCGGGCGTCTCCCGGGCCGACGCCGCCATGCCGGCGGCATCGGCATCGGCGTCGGCATCGGCTGCCGCGCCCGCCTCGGCCGCCTCGGCCGCATTCGCCCGCATCGGACGACCGGCGCCACGCTACACCGGCAACTACATCGTCCGCTGGCGCGACGGCAGCCAGACCATCGACACCAGCGCCGACACCACGCGCATGCGCCGCGTGGAATCCAATACCGGCCTGGCGCTGTCGGTCAGGCGGCCGATGGCCAACGCCATGCAGCTGCTGACGGTCAAGGACAGCCGGGGCGACGATCCGGAGACCGTGGCCAGGCGGCTGCGCCAGGACCCGCGCGTGGCCGATGCCGTGCCCGACCGCTGGCTGCAACTGCACGACACCGTACCGAACGACACCGATTTCGCGACCCAGTCGCTCTATATGGGATCGCCGGTAGTGACGCCCGGCGCCGCCAACCTGTCGCGCGCCTGGGACCGTTCGCGGGGCAGCGCCAGCGTGGTGATCGCCGTGGTGGACACCGGCTATCTCAAGCACCCCGACTTGGCGGACCGGCTGATTGCCGGTTATGACTTCATCAGTGCCACGTCGGTATCGGTCGATGGCGACGGACGCGACACCGACGCGCAAGACCCCGGCGACTACGTGCCGTCCGGCAGCACCTGCCCCGACGGCTCCGGCGCCACGGACAGCAGCTGGCATGGCACGCGCGTGGCCAGCGTGCTGGGCGCGGCCACCAATAACGCCAGCGGTATCGCGGGGGTGGACTGGAATGCGCGCATCCAGCCGGTGCGTGTGTCGGGGCGCTGCGGCGCCCTGCTGTCCGATACGGTCGATGGCATGCGGTGGGCGGGCGGCCTGACGGTGCCCGGGGTGCCGAACAACCCCACGCCGGCCAAGGTGGTCAACGTCAGCCTGGGCGGCGGCACCTGTTCGAGCATCGAGCAGCAGGCCGTGAACGACCTGAACGCCGCGGGGGTGATCGTGGTGGCCGCCGCCGGCAATTCGGCCGGCGCGGTCGAGGCGCCGGCCGACTGCGCGGGCGTGATCGCCGTCACGGCGCATGCCAACGATGGCGAAAACGCCAGCTTTGCCAATGTGGGCCCGCAAGTGACCATCAGCGCGCCCGGAGGCGGCTGCGGCAACTCCAAGGTCATCGTTTCCAACAATGTGGCGACAGGCTGCACGGGGGGCCAGTCGTTTATCCGCACGCTGTCCAACGCGGGCACGGCCGGACCGACCACCTACAACACCATCAGCTCGCAGGGCACCAGTTTCTCGGCGCCGATGGTGTCGGGCGTGGTGGCGCTGATGCTGGCGGTCAACCCGGCGCTGACGCCCGCCCAGGTCACCGCGGTGCTGAAGACCACGGCACGCGCCCATCCGGCGGGGACGTACTGCACGCGCAGCGGCAACACCGGCAAGTGCGGCGCGGGCCTGCTCGACGCCGACGCCGCGCTGGCGACGGCACCGAATCCGCCGGCCACCGGGTCCACATCGACCAGCACGGCCGCCGATAGCGGCGGTGGCGGTGGCGGCGGCGGTGCGTTCTCGCCGTGGAGTGCGGCGGTGCTGCTGGTAATCGGGCTGGTTGGCTTCGGCACGCGGCGGCGGGCGCTGCGGTAGACCCAACCGCGACGCAAGCGCCGGCCCTCTCCCCCGCCCCTCTCCCGCTCGCGGGAGAGGGGAGAACACCCCAGGCACGCCAGCGCCACCGACTTGCTCCTGCGGAAGAGGGAGAACACCCGAGGCATGCCCAGCGCCACTGGCTTGCTCCCCTCTCCCGCACGCGGGAGAGGGGCCGGGGGAGAGGGCCGGCCTGTCAATCAGCGCCGCCGCTGGCCCCACCATTCCTGCAGCAGCCAGCACGCCAGGCCGGCCACCGCGCCGGCCGCGTGCGCACCGCGTACCACGCCGAAGCCCCACGATGGATCGAACACGATGGCCGCCAGCCATGACTGTTCGATCCAGACCTTGCCCAGCACGATCACGCACGTCGCCACTCCGATCCAGCGCGACCACCCGGGGGCCTGCAGCAGCCGCAGTGCCGTCCACAGCGCCAGGCCGTGCGTGGCGCCGGACAATCCGCCGTACCAGCCCACCTCGGGCATGCGCAGCAGCGCCACCTGCACGGCCACGCCGCAGATCAGCAAGACCGGCAGCATCTCGCGGATACGGGCGGCGCGGCCGGCAAGCAGCAGCAGGCCCGCCGTGGCGGCCACGTCGGACAGATAGTGGCGCCAGTCCAGATGCGCCCACATCGCCGTCAGCATGCGCCACCATTGGCCGTCCAGACGCACGGCGTCACGCACATAGAGCCCGTGCGCGTGCCACCACGGCACAAAGGTGAACAGCGCGGACACGGCCGCCACGCCGGCCACGGTGGCCAGCATGGCCGGCCATCCGGGCAGGCGCGGCCGCTGCGTTGGCGATGGCCGCCATGGCGGCGGCGCGGCCGGCGACCGCTGCACGGCGCTCATCCGCGCCTCAGCGTTCGCCGAACACCGATTGCCAGAGCGCGCGCACCGACGCGGTCTGCCCGGCCACGCTGTCGGGCGCCACGCGCGCCTGGTCCTGGCCGTCGAGCCGCAGCTTGTGCTGGCGCGCCCGGAACAGCCGGTAGGCATCGCCCACGGCCAGCGCCAGCCCGGCGTCGATCAGGTTCAGCACGCCGGCCATGCGCAGCAGCGCGATATTGCCCGCGTTGCGCGTCAGTTCCGGATGCGCGCCGCTGTGCAGCAGCACCAGGTACTGCACCGTGAATTCGATATCGACCATGCCGCCGCGATCGTGCTTGAGGTCGAACAGTGGGGTCGGGTTGGGATGGCCCTCGGCCACCTTCGCGCGCATCTGCACGATTTCCTCGCGCAGCGCCACGGCATCGCGCGGCTGGCGCAGGATCTCGTCGCGCAGGTCCTCGAACCGGTTGCCGATGTCGCGGTCGCCGGCGCAGAAGCGGGCCCGCGTCAGCGCCTGGTGCTCCCAGACCCACGCGGTGTTGTCGCCCTCGCGCAGCTGGTAGCGCCGGAACGCGTCGAAGCTCGTCACCAGCAGCCCCGCCGCGCCGTTCGGCCGCAGCCGCGTGTCCACGTCGAACAGCATGCCCGCCGCCGTATGGCTGGTCAGCCAGGTGATCAGCCGGCGCGCGTACGCGGCGTAGACGTCGGGCGCGCGTTCATGGTCGTCGTCGTACAGGAAGATCAGGTCCAGGTCCGACGCGTAGCCCAGTTCCTTGCCGCCGAGCCGGCCGTAGGCGATGACCGCGAAGCGCGGCGACTCGCAATGGCGCGTGGCCAGCTGGCGCCACACCACCTGCATGGTGACCTCCAGCATGGCATCGGCCAGGTCCGACAGGCGGTCGGCCACCTGCTCCACCGTCAGCAGGCCCTGCAGGTCCTGCAGCAGGATGCGGAAGGTCTCGGCATGGTGCTCGCGGCGCAGGATGTCCATCTGCGTTTCGGCCTGCCCGTCGGACGCCTGCAGCCGCTCCGACAGGCGCTGGCGGAAACCGGCCCAGTCCGGCGCGCCGGCCAGCGCATCGCTGTCCAGCAGTTCGTCGAGCAGCTGCGGATGCCGGGTCAGGTAGGTGGCCGCCCAGCGCGACGCGTGCAGCGTCTGTGCCACGCGATCCATCGCCTGCGGGTATTCGGACAGCAGCGACAGGTAAGAGGCCCGGCGGCTGATCGCATCCAGGAAGTCCAGGAAGCGCGCGATGGTGGCGTCGGCATCGTCCTGCTTGACCGCCAGGTCCAGCGCACGGTTGACCAGAAGATCGAAGCGGCCCCGGCTGGTTTCCGACAGCGCGCGATAGCGCATCGACGTGCCGATGGCCCGCAGACGGTCGTAAAGCCCGGTGCAGTCGCTGAAGCCCGCCGCCTGCAGCGCCTGGCACGGCGACGACTGCGGATCGGTCTCGTCGTCATCGTCGCCCGGGTTCGACTGCGTGGCGCGCGACGCCATTTCCTCGCGCACCAGCGCCGGCCACAGCGGCTCGCTCTGCGCCGTCTCGCCGTCGGCGAACGGATCGGCAAAGGTGGCTTCGAACTGCTGCGCCACCGGGTCCATCAGCGTGTTCATCTGCGCGACCAGCGCGTCCCAGCCGGCGCAGCCCATCATCAGCGCCACGGCCTGGCGTTCGTCGTCGGACGTGGGCAGGTGATGCGTCTGGGCGTCGTCGCGGTACTGGAGCCGGTGTTCCAGCTGGCGCAGGAAGCGGTAGGCATCGGCCAGCTGCTCGGCCTGGCCGGCCGGCAGCAGGTTGCGCGCCACGGCCACGTCCAGCACTTCAAGGGTGGGTCGCACCCGCAGGGCCGGGTCTTGCCCGCCACGGATCAGCTGGAACACCTGGGCCATGAACTCGATCTCGCGAATACCGCCCCGGCCGAGCTTGATGTTGAACGATCGCTGGTTCACGCCATGGCCCGCCAGCCCGCCGCTGCGCTTGGCCGCTTCCGAACGGATCTGGGCGTGCAGCGAGCGGATGGCGGCGATCACGCCGTAGTCCAGGTAGCGGCGGAACACGAACGGCGTGGTCATGCGGCCCAGCAGCGCGGCGGCGCGCGCGGCATGCGGGGTATCGACGACCGACACCACGCGGCCCTTGATCCACGCATAGCGTTCCCACTCGCGGCCCTGCACCACCAGGTACTCCTCGAGCATGCCGAAGCTGCAGACCAGCGGGCCGGCGTCGCCGTTCGGGCGCAGGCGCATGTCCACGCGGAACACGTAGCCGTCGCCGGTGACTTCCGACAGCAGCGTGATGAGCCGCCGGCCCAGCCGGATGAAGTATTCGTGGTTCGACAGGCTGCGCGACCCGCCGCGCGTGTCGCCGTCCTCGTCGTAGAGAAAGATCAGGTCGATGTCGGACGACACGTTGAGCTCGCGCCCGCCCAGCTTGCCCATGCCGACCACCACCAGTTCCTGCACCTCGCCGCTCTGGTCGCCGGTGGGCTGGCCGAAGGTGGCCGCCAGGTCGTCGCCAAGCACGCGCAAGCCATACTGGATCGACAGTTCGGCCAGGTCGGTCATGGCGCCGGTGATCTCGGCCAGCGTGGCCAGTCCGCGCAGGTCCCGCTCGATCACCACGCACATGACTTCGGCGCGCAGGCGCCGCAGCGCCTGGCCCGCGGCGGCCTCGGCATCGGCCGATGGCGCGTGCAGGGCCTGCAGGCGAGCCTCCATCCACTCGCGCGTGATCGGGCCGGCCACGGCTTGCGCCACCACGCCGGGCAGCCCCGCGCGCGCGGCCAGCACGCGCCGCGCGTAATGCGAGTACGCCGCCGAGTACAATACGTGACCCTCGCAATCGGCGGGGGTCAGTCCCTGCGCCGTCATCGTGGCAAAGGCCCCCTGGGCCATGTTGCCGATCGGTCCGGCGGCGCCCGGCGATGCCAGGATCGAAGTGGTTCCGGCGCCATCCAGCGGCGGCTGCGGGCCAGTCGATGCCGGGGCGGTGCCCGCGGCGGAACTCGTCGGATCAGGGACAGTCATTCCAGTTACTTTGCTTTATCGGGCAGGCGCCGTAGAGACCGCGGTGGCGCTTGCGCGCACCACTTTGGAGAGCGGCTAGTATTGTCGGATAATCTGCGCATGTCCAGCCGCCCCACCGCCCCGGACGACGGTTCCGCATCCCCCCGCGCGGGCAGTGACGGTACCGCCGCGGTCGCCGCTCCCCCCGCTTCGCAACACGCCGCGCCCGGCCGTGGCCGGCGCGTGCTGGCGCGCGTGCGCAAGGGACCGGGCCTGGTCTGGCAAGGGCTGCGCGCGCTGGCGCGGCACCCGGCCTGGGGCCGGCTCTGGCGCATGCTGGTGCGCATCGTGGCCGCGCTGGCCGCGCTGGCCATCGTCGCCGTCCTGCTGATCCGTTTCGTGCTCTGGCCGCAGGCCCATACCGCGCGCCAGTGGCTGGAGCAGCAGGGGTCCGCCGCGCTGACCGCCCATCTCACGATCGGCCAGCTCGACACCTACTGGGATGGCTGGCATCCGGCGTTCCGCGCCAGCAACGTGCAGGCGGTGGACCGCGACCGCCGCATGCTACTGTCGGCCGGCACGCTCGAAGGCAAGCTGTCCTGGCAATCGGTGCCCGCACTGGCCTTGCAGTTCGCCAGCCTGACGGCAGACCGCACCGACGTGCTGATCCGCCGTACCGACAAGGGCGCGCTACTGGTGGCCGGGGTGCCGATCGAGGCCACCCGATCGTCCAGCGAGGACGATCCGTTCCTGAACTGGCTGCTGTCGCAGGGCCATATCGAGCTGAAAAGCGGCAAGCTGCGCTGGCTCGACGAAAAGGCGAAGCTGCCGCAACTCGATGTGGCCGACATCCACTTCACGTCCGAGCGCCACGGCGTGCAGCACGCGGTACGCCTGGAGGCACGCAGCGCGTCGCTGGCGCCGCAGCCGCTGGTCTTCCAGGCCAGCCTGCGGCACGACTACCTGCATGGCGCCGGCAACTGGCGGCATTGGGCCGGCCAGGCCAGCTGGGCCTTCAACCAGCTGCAACTGCCCGTGGTGCAGCGATACCTGGCGGTCTTCGACAATGTCAACAGCGGCGTCTTCAGCACCGACGGCACCGTGGAAATCCGCGGCGGCCATGTGCTGCGCAGCCAGCTGCGGCTGCGCGCGACGGGCGTGGACCTGCTGCTGACGGGCGCCACCGAGCCGCTCAAGCTGACCAACGCGCAGGCGCTGCTGCTGCACAAGGGCGACCGCACGGGCAACAACTCGCTGACCATCGACACGCTGCTCTGGCAGGGCGAGCCGCAAGCCGGGCCGCCTTCCGCCACCGATGCGTCCTGGCGGGATGGCATGCGCAAGGTCACCATCGACTGGGCCCGCGACAACGCCGGCCAGTTGCGCAAGTTCGCGCTGCGCGCGCCGACCTTCGACCTGAACACGGTGCGCGCGCTGGCCACGTCGATGCCGATCGATACGGCCATGCTGCGCCAGTTGCGCGCGCTGCAGCCGGCCGGCCATATCGACAATCTCGACGTCACCTGGTCGCGCGAGCGGGCCGGCCTGCTGTCGCGCGGGCCCGGCGCGCCGCACTACACGGTGCAGGGCACGCTGCGCAGCGTATCGGTCAACAGCCAGCCGGCAGTGCCGGCCGTGGGCCCGGACGGCAAACCCCACACCGGCACGCCCGGCTTCAGCCGCCTGTCCGGCAATTTCAGCTTCGACGACCGCCAGGGCACGGCGCGCGTGGACAGCACCGGCGCCACGCTGAGCTTCCCCGGCGTATTCGACGACCCGCTCGTGCCGTTCGACGAACTGCGCGGCGAAGTGCGCTGGCGCCACGACACCGACAACAAGCTCGTGGTGACCACCGAAGGCATCCGCTTTGCCAACGCCGACACCGCCGGCACGGTGCGCGGCAGCTGGCGCGCGGGCGGCGACGGCCATAGCGGCATTGCCGACCTGTCCGGCGAGCTGGATCGCGCACTGGCCAACCGTGTGCCGCGCTACCTGCCGTCGACCATGCCGGCCACGCGCCACTACCTGGAAGGCGCGCTGGTCGGCGGCGAAGCCTACGACGTGAAGTTCCTGGTCAAGGGCGACCTGTACCACTTCCCGTTCCACCCGCCGTTCGCCAAGGCCGGCGACTTCCGCGTGGAAGTACCGGTGCGCAACGTGAGCTACCAGATCGCCCCGCACGAGACGGGCCCGAACGTCGGCGGCACCGCCGGCGGCAACGGCGCGGGCGCCAACGCCGCCGCCGGCATGGCCTGGCCCGATTTCACCGACATCTCCGGCGACCTGCTGTTCGAGCGCAGCACGATGTCGTTCCAGGTCAAACAGGCCGGCGTACGCGGCATTCCGGGGATCGTGCTGCGCGACGTCGGCGGCAGGATCGACGACCTGAGCGACCACGGCCACCTGGCGGTCGACGGCGGCGCCACCGGCCCGGTGCAGGGCTTCCTGCGCTATGTGGCCACCACGCCGGTCAGGGGCTGGACCGCCAACGTGACCGATAACGCGCGCGCGCCGGGCCACGGCGAACTGAAACTGAAGCTGGACCTGCCGCTGAGCCATGCCGCAGGGTCGAAGGTCAACGGCGAATTCCGCTTCCCCGGCAACGACGTGACGCTGTTCCCGGAACTGCCCACGCTGTTCGGCGCCACCGGCGCGGTCGCCTTCGACGAGCACGGCTTCCAGCTGCACAATGTGCGCGGCCGCTTCCTGGGGGGCGAAACCCGCCTGACCGGCGGCACCCAGCCGGACGGCACCACCCACGTGGCGATTGGCGGAACGGCCACGGCACAAGGGCTGCGCGATGTCCTGGGCGCTGGCGGCGCGGCGCTGGGCAAGCGCATCGAGGGCAGCACGTCGTACAGCGCCGTGGTGGGCGTGCGCGACAAGCGCCTGCAGGTGCAGATGGCCTCCGATCTCAACGGGCTCGCGCTCGACCTGCCGCCCCCGCTGGCCAAGCTGGCGGGACAGGACCTGCCGTTGCGCTTCGACCTGCGCCCGTCGGCCACCCGCGCCGGGCTGGACGACATGACGATCCAGTTCGGCAACCATGCCGCCGCGCGCTACGTGCTGCGCCGGGGCGACACGACCGAAGTGATCGCGGGCGGCATCGGCGTCGGCCAGCCTGCCCCACAGCCGGCCAGCGGCGTGACCGTGGCGATCAACACCGACCGGCTCGACGTGGACGCCTGGCGCTCTGTGCTGGACCCGGCGCCGGGCGACCGCCAGCCGGCCGGCGACGTGGACCGTTCGTCACCGTTCCTGCCCGAGCGCGTCAATGTGCGCACCAAATCACTCGATGCCTTCGGCCGTGTGCTGAACGACGTGACGATCGACGCCAACCGCGAAGGCGGCGGCTGGGCCCTGCAGATGGCATCGCGCCAGATCACCGGCAACGGCCAGTGGCGGCGCGACAGCACCCATCCGGCCGGGTCGCTGACCGTGCGGCTGTCGCACCTGGACATTCCCGACGCCACCGACGACGGCCACATGACCGAGGCCATCACGCGCAGCGTCGAGGAAATGCCGGCGCTGGACCTGTCGGTCGAGCGGTTCGTGCTGCATGGCCGCGACTTCGGCAAGCTGGAGGTCAAGGCCCATACCAGCCACACCGACAACCAGCCGGTCTGGACCCTGGACAGCCTGAGCATCGAGCAGCCGGGCGCCACGCTGACCGGCAGCGGCAGCTGGCGCCTGCCACGCCGCCTGCGCGAGGCGGCGGCGCAAGGCAATGTCTCGCCGACCGAAGGCCGCCGCACGCTGCTCAACTTCAAGCTCGACGTCCGCAACGCCGGCGAGGTGCTGGACCGCTTCGGCCTGCCCCACACGGTGCGCGACGGCAAGGGATCGCTGGAAGGCCGCATCGCGTGGCGCGGGTCGCCGATGTCGATCGACTACCCGAGCCTGTCTGGCCGGCTGAACCTGAGCCTGGAAAACGGCCAGATCCTCAGCGTGGAACCGGGCGCGGCGCGGCTGCTGGGCGTGCTGAGCCTGCAGAGCCTGCTGCGCTTTGCCACGCTCGACTTCCGCTCGCTGGCCAGCAAGGGGCTGGTGTTCGACGACATCACCGGATCGGGCACCATCGAGAACGGCGTGGGCAAGATCGACGAATTCCGCTTCAAGGGCAGCCAGGTGATGGCCTCGATGACCGGCACGGCCGACCTGCTGCATGAAACGCAGGACCTGCAGGTGGCCGTGGTGCCGCGCATCAACGCCACCACCACATCGGTGGCGGCCGCGTTCATCAACCCGGTGCTCGGCATCGGCACGCTGGCGGCTCAGTTGCTGTTCGCGGACGAGGTCTCGAAGGTCTTCACGCAGCACTATCATGTGAGCGGATCGTGGGCCGACCCCAAGGTCACCAAAGTGGAGGACAATAAGTCGCGCCAGGCGCCGGTTCAGGACCGTTCGGGCATCTTTACCCGCTGAAGCCGCGCGATCCGGTGCTCTGCCTACCCCCAACGACCCCTCCCCGCCCCCACCCGATACAGGAAGCCACGATGACCGCAGCCAATCCGTTCCGCGTCGCCGCCATCCAGACCGTGACGGGCACGTCGCTCGACGACAACCTTGCCCGCGCCGACGCGCTGATCGCGGAAGCCGCCCATGGCGGTGCCGGCCTGGTATTGCTGCCCGAGTACTTCTGCATGATGGGCCGGCATGAATCGGACAAGGTAGCCATCCGCGAGCGCGACGGCGACGGCCCGGTGCAGCGATTCCTGGCCGATGCCGCGCGCCGGCACCGGATCTGGCTGGTGGGCGGCACGCTGCCGATGTGGTGCGCAGACGACAATCGCGTCTACAACGCGTCGCTGGCCTTCGACCCGCACGGGGCACGCGTGGCGCGCTATGACAAGATCCACCTGTTCGGCTTTACCAAGGGCGACGAGAACTTCGACGAATCGCGCACGATCCTGGCCGGCAAGACGCCCGTGGCGTTCGATGCACCCTGTGGCCGCGTGGCGATGTCGATCTGCTACGACCTGCGTTTTCCCGAGCTGTACCGGGGGCTGGCAAAGGACCGGGAAGGCGTCAGCTTGATTCTGATGCCGGCCGCCTTCACCTACACCACCGGGCAAGCCCACTGGGAAATCCTGCTGCGCGCCCGCGCCATCGAAAATCAATGTTATGTGCTGGCTGCTGCACAAGGCGGCAAGCATGACAACGGCCGCCGCACCTGGGGGCATTCGATGCTGGTGGACCCGTGGGGTGAACTGATGGCCGTGCTGCCCGAAGGCGAAGGGGTGGTGTCGGGCGTGGTGGATCCGGCCCGGCTGGCCGAAGTGCGTCAGAACCTGCCGGCACTGCGCCATCGCGTACTGTAGGATTCAGGGCATTACTGTTTGCATTTCCCCGTGGCCCGGGTCGCCATGGGGTTCAAGACAAGGACAATCATGAACGCCGGAGATCTCGGAATTCGCAACCTGGCCACCGCGCAACAGCTGCTGCTGGCACCGTACGGCCTTGACGAGGCCACGCTCCAGCGCGTGCTGGCCGACATCTTCACGCACAAGGTGGATTACGCCGACCTGTACTTCCAGCACACCCGCAACGAGGCGTGGAGCCTGGAGGAAGGCATCGTCAAGTCGGGCAGCTTCAGCATCGACCAGGGCGTGGGCGTGCGCGCCGTATCGGGCGACAAGACCGCCTTTGCCTATTCGGACGACATCAGCCTGGCTGCGCTGTCGCAGGCCGCCGCGGCCACGCGCACGATCGGCCGCGCCGGTAGCGGCCGCGTCAAGGTGGCCGGCAGCATGGCGTCGCATACGGGCCGCAACCTCTACGCGCCCAACGACCCGCTCGATTCGATGACGGCCACCGAGAAGGTGGCGCTGCTGGAAAAGATCGAGAAGCTGGCCCGCGCCAAGGACCCGCGCGTGGTGCAGGTCATGGCCGGCCTGGCCGGTGAATACGACGTGGTGCTGGTGGCGCGCAGCGACGGCGTGATCGCCGCCGACGTGCGCCCGCTGGTGCGCGTGTCGGTCACGGTCATTGCCGAACAGAACGGCCGCCGCGAGATCGGTTCGTCCGGTGGTGGCGGCCGCTACGCGTATGGCTACTTCACCGACGACCTGCTGCGCAAGTACGTGGACGAGGCCGTGGCGTCCGCGCTGGTCAACCTGGAGGCGCGTCCCGCCCCGGCCGGCGCAATGACCGTGGTGCTGGGCCCGGGCTGGCCCGGCGTGCTGCTGCACGAAGCCGTGGGCCATGGGCTGGAAGGCGACTTCAACCGCAAGGGCTCGTCGGCCTTCGCCGGCCGGATGGGCGAGCGCGTGGCCGCCAAGGGCGTGACCGTGGTGGACGACGGCACCATCGAGAACCGCCGCGGATCGTTGAATCTGGACGACGAGGGCAACCCGACCCAGTGCACCACGCTGATCGAGGACGGCATCCTGACCGGCTTTATCCAGGACACGCTCAACGCGCGCCTGATGAAGATGCCGGTCACCGGCAACGCCCGCCGCGAAAGCTACGCCGCGCTGCCGATGCCGCGCATGACCAACACCTACATGCTGAACGGCGACCGCGACCCGCAGGAAATCATCGCCAGCGTCAAGCGTGGCCTGTATGCCGTGAACTTCGGCGGCGGCCAGGTGGACATCACCAACGGCAAGTTCGTGTTCTCGGCCAGCGAGGCCTACATGATCGAGGACGGCAAGATCACGTACCCGGTCAAGGGCGCAACGCTGGTCGGCAACGGCCCCGAATCGCTGAAGGACGTGACGATGATCGGCAACGACATGCGCCTGGATTCGGGTGTGGGCGTCTGCGGCAAGGAAGGCCAGAGCGTGCCGGTCGGCGTGGGCCAGCCCACGCTGCGCATCGAGAACATGACGGTGGGCGGCACGGCCTGATGGCCCGGACTGCCTGACCTTTAGACAAGCGGCCGCATCAGCGGCCGTTTTCTTTTTCCGTCGCGATCAGGGCCTGACCTCAAAAACCAGGTTGAACGGCGTCTGCGCCGCGCGCCGGAAGCCGTGGAAGCCGCCCTGCTCCGCCACGCCGCGCAGGCGCGCCTCGCCCGCCTGCGCGCCCAGGCACATGGCCCCTTCCTGCGAACGCGACCCCGGCGTGCAGATGAACGTCGACGCCGAATAGAACACGCGCCCCACCGGGTTCAGGTTGTCCTGCAGGTTGTCGTTGGCAAACGGCTCGACGATCATCCAGCAGCCGTCTGGCTTCAGGGCGTCCCGGATATGGCGCGCGGCGCCCACCGGATCGCCCATGTCGTGCAGGCAGTCGAATACCGTCACCAGATCGTAGCCGGCGCCCGGAAAATCCTTGGCCGACGCCACCTCGAAGGTCACGCGGTCGCCCACGCCGGCGCGGCGCGCGGCTTCGGCGGCATGGCGGATCGACGGCTCGTGGTAGTCGAATCCGCGAAAGGTGGCCAGCGGGAAGGCCTGCGCCATGATGATCGTCGAAGCGCCATGGCCACAGCCGACATCGGCCACGGCAGCCCCGGCCGCCAGCCTGGCTTCCATGCCCGACAGCGACGGTATCCACTCGCTGACCAGATGCGCGGCATAGCCGGGCCGGAAGAACCGCTCCGTGCCATGGAACAGGGCAGGATCGTGCTCGTGCCAGCCCAGGCCACGCCCATTTCGGAAAATATCGATCATCTTCGGGATGGCACGAAATTGCGCCACGGCAATCTGGAACGCCCCCGGAATGAAGGCGGGACTGCCCTCCTGCGCCAGCGCGAACGCCTGCTCTTCGGTCAGCGAGAACATGTCGGTGGCCGCGTCGTATTCGACATAGCCGCTGGCGGCCTGCGCCGACAGCCATTCGCGCAGGTAGCGCGGGTCGGTGCGCGTTTTTTCGGCCAGCATGGCCGCCGTCATCGGCTTTTCCGCCATGGCCTTGTACAGGCCCAGCTCGTCGCCCACCACCACCGTCGCCGCGTGCATCACGGCGCCCAGATCCTGGACGAACCGCTCCATGAAGGCGTTCAGCTTTTTTTCATCGACAGACATGATCGGCACCTCCCCTGCTCCACTTTTCTTGTTCGGTGCGCGCGGCAGCACGCAATACCAATATAGGCAGCAGGGACACTCTGCATTTGCTTAAATCTGTTGCACCTGCCGCTTGCCAGCGCCGTGGAAACGCGCTATAAAGATGCTTCGTTGTCGCGCGGGCGGCGACCGCACCCGCCAGTTTTCGGGATTGCGGCGCAATAAAATGCCCAGCTCTCTCGCGCCGCAGCATAAATTTCACGCATCAGCGTAAAACCGACACAAGCTCGCTACAGCCGATCCGATTTCCGCCATGTCCGCCAAGTTTTACTTTTACTTCTTTTGGCATCTCACACCGCTGGCGGATAGAGAGGGACAGCTGTAGGCAGCCCTGAATACAAAGAAACCGCCAGCGAACCTGGCGGTTTTTTTATGCCCGCCGGTCGCCACGCAGAACCCCAACCAGACCCACGACCTCACAAGACCCGGAGCCATCATGCTGAAGAACACCGACGACCTGCGTATTCGAGAACTCAAGGAACTGCTGCCGCCCGCGCACCTGATCCGCGAGTTCGCCTGCTCCGAGGCGGCGTCCGACGTGATCTATGGCGCCCGCCAGGCCATGCACCGGATCCTGCATGGCATGGATGACCGCCTGATCGTCATCATCGGACCGTGCTCGATCCATGACACGCGCGCGGCCCTGGAATACGCCAAGCTGCTCAAGGTGCAGCGCGACCGCTTCGCGGGCGAGCTCGAGGTCGTCATGCGTGTCTATTTCGAAAAGCCGCGTACCACGGTGGGCTGGAAGGGGCTGATCAACGATCCGCACATGGACGGCAGCTTCAAGATCAACGACGGCCTGCGCACCGCACGCGAAGTGCTGCTGAACATCAGCGAAATGGGCGTGCCGACCGGCACCGAGTACCTGGACATGATCAGCCCGCAATATATTGCCGACCTGGTCAGCTGGGGCGCCATCGGTGCGCGCACCACGGAATCGCAGGTGCACCGCGAGTTGGCGTCGGGGCTGTCGTGCCCGGTCGGCTTCAAGAACGGCACCGACGGCAACGTGAAGATCGCCGTCGATGCGATCAAGGCCGCCTCGCAGCCGCACCATTTCCTGTCGGTGACCAAGGGCGGCCACTCGGCCATCGTGTCGACGTCGGGCAACGAGGACTGCCACATCATCCTGCGCGGCGGCAAGACGCCGAACTACGACGCCGCCAGCGTGGCGGAAGCCTGCGATGCCATCTCGAAGGCCGGCCTGGCCGCGCGCCTGATGATCGATGCCTCGCACGCCAACAGCAGCAAGAAGCATGAAAACCAGCTGCCGGTCTGCGAGGACATCGGCCGCCAGGTGGCCGGTGGCGACCAGCGCATCATCGGCGTCATGGTGGAATCGCACCTGGTGGCCGGCCGCCAGGACCACGTCCAGGGCACGCCGGTGGAAAACCTGACCTATGGCCAGTCGGTCACCGACGCCTGCATCGGCTGGGACGATTCGCTGTCGATCCTGGAAACGCTGTCCAATGCGGTGAAGCAGCGCCGCCTGGCCACGGGCAGCGGCAACTGATTGGCTGTCATGCGACAAGCGGCAACGCCGACCTTCGGGTCGGCGTTGTTTTTTGGGCGCGCGTCAACAAAAAACCGCCCCGGAGGGCGGCTTTCGCTGGGCGACGGCAACAGGGTAACGGGGCAACAGGGTAACAGGGTAACAGGGTAACGTGCGGGCGCTTACTTCTTCAGCACCAGGTCGCCCTTCAGCGAACCGATATAGGCGGCGATATCCCGCAGTTCGGCGCGCGTGAACGGACGCGGCTTGCCGTCCTTGCCGGTCACGGCCGGGTTGCTGTTCACCTGCCCGGCCATGATGGCATTGGTGCGGCCCACCAGCGGGTTGCCGCTGACCTGGTAGGACGCCAGCGCGTGATAGAGGTAGTCCGGATGCTGGCCAGCCAGCTTCGGATAGTCGGGCGAAATCGGCGCGTTCAGGTCCTTGCCGTGGCAGGCCACGCAGCCGCCCTTTTCCACCAGTGCCTTGCCGGCCGCGATATCGGCCGCCGAGGCGGACATGGCAGTAACGCCAAGCGCGACGGCACCCAGCACGAACGAAACAGCTTTCAGCATCTTCATGATCAGGGGCCTTTTACTTGAGCGGATTGTTCTGCGTGTCGCCCTTCTGCTGCGAGTAATACGCAGCCACGGCGGCGATGTCCTGGTCGGACAGGCTGTCGGCAATCCCCCGCATGGTCGGATGCTTGCGATCACCCTTCTTGTAGCCGTGCAGCGCGTTCTCGATGTACTTGGCGCTCTGGCCGCCAAGCATGGGCACCTGATAGACCTCGGGGAACGACGCACGATAACCCGGAATGCCATGGCAGCCGATGCACATGGCCACTTTGTCGCGGGCGGTGTCGACATTGCCCTTGTCCTGGGCATGCGCTGCCGTTGCGGCCGCGCCCAACACTACCATCGTGAGGAGCTTTTTCATTTTCGTAGCTGATTGGGAAGTGTTAAACCGCGTGTGACCTGCCCCTGCTGGGGCGCCAGACGGCGTGCTACGAATGGGGATGGGGAGCGGATTGCCGGAGATCTGCCACGGGCGAAGCCGGTCAGACAAAGGCGCAGCCGGGGCGATATGCTGATGTGCCGCGGTGCTCTAACACCATTCTGCAACCATCTCGCGCTGTTGCCGCCTCCCGGTGATCTGCCATGTCTCTGGTGACAGAACTGCCGGGCGTGAGGAGGATATTGACTGGGGGGCGCGTCAAACCGGCGCATTGTACCGCAGCGTGCACGCGCCAGTCCACGGCGTGCGCCTTGGGGTGAGCCCCACTGAACGCGAATGTCGATCTGCTCTTATACTGGCCCATTCCGGCCGAATCTGGGGTTGTTGCCGCCCGTTGTTGCACGATTTCGGCCCAGCCGGTTGTTGTTTCCCATTGTCATTCGACCGGCCTGCCTGGCAGGCCGGCAGCGATACACCCAGGTTGCCTCATGTCCACCTCCGCCAACGCCAACGCCAATCCGTCCCAGCAGGTCAAGTTCGAAGGTAGCGCCCAGTATGTGGCCACCGACGACCTGAAGCTGGCCGTCAACGCCGCGCGCACGCTGCAGCGCCCGCTGCTGATCAAGGGCGAGCCCGGCACCGGCAAGACCATGCTGGCCGAGGAAGTGGCCGCCGCGCTGGGCATGCCGCTGCTGCAGTGGCACATCAAGTCGACCACCAAGGCCCAGCAGGGCCTGTACGAATACGATGCGGTGTCGCGCCTGCGCGACTCCCAGCTTGGCGACGACCGCGTCCACGACATCAAGAACTACATCGTCAAGGGCGTGCTCTGGCAGGCCTTCGAAGCCGAGCAGCCCGTGGTGCTGCTGATCGACGAGATCGACAAGGCCGATATCGAATTCCCGAACGACCTGCTGCGCGAACTGGACCGCATGGAGTTCTACGTCTACGAGACGCGCGAACTGATCAAGGCCCGCCATCGCCCGCTGGTCATCATCACGTCGAACAACGAAAAGGAACTGCCCGACGCGTTCCTGCGCCGCTGCTTCTTCCACTACATCAAGTTCCCCGACGCCGAAACGATGCAGCAGATCGTTGACGTCCACTACCCCGGCATCAAGCGCGAGCTGGTGGCCGCGGCGCTGGAGGCGTTCTATGAAATGCGCAACCTGCCGGGCCTGAAGAAGAAGCCCAGCACGTCGGAACTGATCGACTGGCTCAAGCTGCTGATGGCCGAGGACATCCCCGCCGAGGCATTGCGCAGCCCCGACCGCAAGGCCTCCATTCCGCCGTTGCATGGCGCTTTGCTTAAAAACGAGCAGGACGTGCACCTGTTCGAGCGCCTGGTGTTCATGAACCGCGCCAACCGCTGACCGACATAGGCGAATGACGATGACAAAGTTCGTCCAGCCCGTCACGCTGACCGGGCAACACGCCACGCTGGCGCCGCTGTCGGCCGGGCACCTGTCCGGCCTGCGCGAGGCCGCCGCCGACGGCGAACTGTTCCGCCTGTGGTACACCAGCGTGCCCACACCCGAGGGTATGGCCGCCGAGATCGAGCGCCGCCTGGGCCTGCAGGCGCAGGATTCGATGCAGCCGTTCACGGTGCTCGCCGCCGATGGCCGGGTGGCCGGCATGACCACGTACATGAATATCGACGGCAAGAACCGCCGCGTCGAAATCGGCTCCACGTGGTACGCCAAGCGCGTGCAGCGTACCGCGCTCAACACCGAGTGCAAGCTGATGCTGCTGCGCCATGCGTTCGAGACACTCGACTGCATCGCCGTGGAATTCCGCACGCACTGGATGAACCACCAGAGCCGCGCGGCCATCGCGCGCCTGGGCGCCAAGCAGGACGGCGTGCTGCGCAACCATCTGCGCATGCCCGATGGATCGTTGCGCGACACGGTGGTCTTCTCGATCATCGCCAGCGAATGGCCCACGGTGCGCGCGCATCTGCAATACCAGCTCGAACGTCCGCGTTGATCGGAGTCAAGCCATGCTGATCGACTTTTTCTTCTCGCTGCGCCACGCCAAGCTGCCGGTATCGGTCAAGGAATACCTGACCATGCTCGAAGCCCTGCGGGCGCAGGTCATCTCGCCGTCGATCGACGAGTTCTACTACCTGTCCCGCATGACGCTGGTCAAGGACGAGAAGCACTTCGACAAGTTCGACCAGACTTTCGCCGCGTACTTCAAGGGCGTGGAAAGCCTGGTGGACTGGAAGAGCGACATCCCGCTGGACTGGCTGCAGAAGACACTGGAGCGTGAACTGTCCGCCGAGGAGAAGGCCAGGATCGAAGCCATGGGCGGGCTCGACAAGCTGATGGAGCGCCTCAAGCAGCTGCTGGAAGAGCAGAAGGAAAAGCACGAAGGCGGCAACAAGTGGATCGGCACCGGCGGCACATCGCCGTTTGGCCATGGCGGCTACAACCCCGAGGGCATCCGCATCGGCGGGCCGTCCAAGGGCAACCGCACCGCGATCAAGGTCTGGGAATCGCGCGCCTACAAGGACTACGACGACCAGGTGGAACTGGGCACGCGCAACATCAAGGTGGCGCTGCGCCGCCTGCGCCGGTTTGCACGCGAGGGCGCCGATACCGAGCTGGACCTCGACGACACCATCCACTCCACGGCGGCCAACGCGGGCATGCTCGACATCAAGCTGCGGCCCGAGCGCCACAACAAGGTCAAGGTGCTGATGCTGATGGACGTGGGCGGCTCGATGGACGACCACATCAAGCGCGTGGAAGAGCTGTTCTCGGCCACCAAGACCGAGTTCAAGCACCTGGAATACTTCTACTTCCACAACTGCCTGTATGACTACGTGTGGAAGAACAACCGGCGCCGCCACGCGGAAAAGATCGCCACGTGGGATCTGATGCACAAGTACACGCCGGACTACAAGGTGATCTTCGTCGGCGACGCGACGATGAGCCCTTACGAAATCCTGCAGCCCGGCGGCTCGGTCGAGTACAACAACCCCGAAGCGGGCGCGGTCTGGCTCAATCGCATGATCGAGCAGTTCCCGCGCTTTGTCTGGCTCAATCCCGAGCCGGAAGGCCTGTGGCAATACCGCCAGTCGATCACGGTCATCAACCAGATCATGAAGAACCGCATGTATCCGGTCACGCTGGCGGGGCTGGAAGAAGCGATGAAGGTGCTGTCGAAGTAATGGCAGTCATGGGCCGGTGGCGGGGGCGCGGCCGGCCGGTCACGCCACCACGTCAACGCCTTCCATCAGCCACTGCCGGAACGTCAGCAACGCCGGCAGGTGGGCCTTCTGCTCCGGATAGCACAGGTAGTAGCCCTTCCTGGCCAGCACGCGCGCCGGGTGCGCCACGGTCAGCGTGCCGGTGGCCAGTTCCTCCTCGATCAGGCAGCGCGGGATCAGCGCGATGCCCAGCCCGGACATGGCTGCCTGCGTCAGCAGCGTGAACTGGTCGAAACGCGCCCCGCTCCACGCCTGCCTCGTCGATACACCGAGTTCCGACAGCCAGTCCGGCCATGCCTCGGGCACGGTCGTATGGTGCAGCAGCGGGTATCTGAGCAGCGCGGCCGGCGTCCGGGCCACGCCATCGGGTTCGTGCCCGAGCAGCCCGGGCCGGCAGACCGGCAGCACCTCGCGGCCGGTCATGTAATCGGCCAGGCTGCCCGGCCAGACGCCGTCGCCAAAGCGGATGGCCGCATCGAGATCGGGTTGGGAAAAGTCGTAGCCCTGCGCATGGGGCACGAATTCGAGCGTGACCTCCGGATGCCTGGCGAAGAACTGCGGCAGCCTCGGAATCAGCCACTTCGCACCGAGCGTGGGCATGCTGGCGATATGCAGGATGCCGCCGCGCCCCTGGCGTGCAATCAGTTCCACGCTGGCGGCCTCGATCTCGCCGAGACTGGGCCCGATGCGCTCCAGATAGCGCGCCCCCGCCTCGGTCAGCAATAGCCGCTGGCGCACCCGCTCGAACAATTCCACGCCCAGGAACGCCTCCAGGCTCCGCACCTGCTTGCTGACCGCGCCCTGCGTCACATGGAGTTCGCGCGCCGCCACCGTAAAACTGCTATGGCGAGCCGCTGCCTCGAAGGCCATCAGCTCGGTCATCGACGGACACAAGCGCCGCATACTGCACCCCTAACTTCAATACCAAATGGAATGAGCTAGGGATTTTAAATCGTTTGCTACGAAGTTGCATTGGCGCGCAGAATCAGGACGCACAATTTTTTGCATGGCTCCCGAGTTGCACACATTCGAGGCTTCCCATCAGGTCCGCAGAGACCGCCTCACTCTCCTTTCCCTTACCTTTCGACCGGATTCCTTTTCGATGCAACGCCGTCCCCTGCTCAAGATCCTGGCCGCCGCCACTGCCTTTGCTGCCGCCGGCCTGACCCTCCCCGCCTTTGCCCAGGGCTCGTACCCGACCAAGCCGATCACGCTCGTCGTGCCGTTCCCGGCCGGCGGCACCACCGATATCGTCGCGCGTATCGTCGCCGACAAGCTGGGCCAGCAGCTGGGCCAGGCCGTGGTCGTGGATAACCGCGGCGGCGCCGGCGGCAGCATCGGCACCGGCTACCTGGCCAAGGCCGCGCCGGACGGCTACACGCTGGGCATTGCCACCGCTTCCACGCACGGCATCAATCCGGCCGTGTACCCGCGCCTGTCGTACGACGCCACCAAGGACTTCACGACGATCACGAACCTGGCGTCGGTGCCGAACGTGATGAGCATCCACCCGGGCGTGAAGGCCACCGACATGAAGTCGTTCATCGCGCTGGCCAAGTCCGAGCCGAACAAGCTGGCCTATGGCTCGGCCGGCAACGGCAGCGTGTCGCACATGATGGGCGAGCTGTTCAAGATGAGCAGCAAGACCGAACTGCTGCACGTGCCGTACAAGGGCGTGGGCCCGGCGCTGAACGACGCGCTGGCCGGCCAGGTGCAGATCCTGTTCGACAACCTGCCGTCGTCGCTGCCGTTCATCGAAGGCGGCAAGCTGCGTGCGCTGGCCGTGGCCGCGCCCAAGCGCGTGGCCGCCCTGCCGAACGTGCCGACCTTCGCCGAACTGGGCCTGCCCGAAGTGAACGACGCCGCCTGGTTTGGCCTGATCGCCCCGGCCAAGCTGCCGGCCGATATCCAGGCCAAGCTGAACGCCGCCGCCATCAAGGTGCTGGCCATGCCCGAGGTGAAGGCCAAGCTCGAAAAGCTGGGCGCGACCCCGGTGGGCGACACGCCGCAGCACTTTGCGCAGCAGATCGCCACCGAAGTGGCCAAGAACAAGAAGGTGGCAGCCGCCGCCAAGATTTCCCTGGATTAAACCTCACCGGCAGTTCGTATGACCGAAGCAGAACGAAAGACCGCGGAAAGCCCGTACTTCCTGCAGATGCCGGAAGGCGAGAGCGGCCCGCTCTTTCTTGACTCACCGCACAGCTGCACCACGTACCCGGCGGATTTCCGCTACGCCGCCAACCTGCCCCTGCCGCTGCTGCGGCAGGCCGAAGACACGTTCGTGGAACAGCTCTACGCCGATGCCCCGGCACGCGGCATCCCGCTGCTGGCCGCGGGATGCCCGCGCAGCTACCTCGACGCCAACCGCGGCCTGGAGGAAATCGACGCGGCGCTGCTGGACGCGCCCTGGCCGGGCCTGAAGAAGGAAACGTCCAAGACGCGCCTGGGCAAGGGGCTGGTCTGGCGCGTGCTGGACACGGGCGAGCCGATCTACGACCGCAAGCTGAGCGTGGCGGAGCTGCAGGCACGGATCGACAACTACTACCTGCCGTACTACGCGCAGCTGCAGAAGTTGTCGGACGCCGCCGTGGCGCGCCATGGCCGCGTGTTCCACATCAACTGCCACTCGATGCCCAGCGAGGCCGCGAAGTTCGCGACCGAGCATCCGGGCCTGCAGCATCCGGACTTCGTCGTGGGCGACCGCGACGGCACCACGTGCGACACGCGCTTCACCGATCGCGTGGAAGCGGTGCTCAAGGAGATGGGCTACGACGTGTGGCGCAATCATCCTTACAAGGGGGTGGAGATCGTGCGCGTGGTGGGCCAGCCGCATGCCAACCGCCACAGCCTGCAGCTCGAAGTCAACCGCAAGCTCTACATGGACGAGGTGGGCCTGACCCACTCGGCCGGCTTCGACAAGCTCAAGCGCGACCTCAACGCGCTGATGGACGACCTGCTGCGCTTCGCCAGCACGTTCTGAGACACGTCCGGAACGGGCGCTGCAATGGCGCCCGGTGCCCCGGGACACGTCACTTGCGTGTCTCGGGGTTCGCCTGAGTTGCATGAGCACTGGGACATCTGCTACCGCGCACAGGTAATAGCGCCTGATGCGCGCAAGTTGTAAGCAGTTAGAACGAAGGGTAACAAGATTTAGGAACTTCGCCGGCAGGCTTTCCTCTATCATGGCAATCCTTCACCAACCCTCCTTGCTGAATCAGGCAAAGACGATCCCGTGATCAAACGAATTTCCAGACTGTTTGGCAGCCAGCTTCGCTTGCTGACTGCCGCAGTGGCAGGCGCGATCGCGCTGGCCGGCTGCGCCACCGCGCCGACCGACGACACCGCCCAGGCCGCCGCCCCGGCCACGCCGGCCGGCACGCCCGCCACCGCATCGACCGCTCCGGCCAGCGCCGCTGGCGTCAAGCCACCGCCCGTCGTCAACAAGAATCCGCCGACCACCACGGTCACGCTGCCCGACAAGGGCCGCGTGAGCCTGGCCGAGTATCGCGCGCAGATGCGCGAGCAGCTGATGAAGTCGGAGAATGCCACGGCCGACGTGGCGGACTGCGCCGCACATGCCAGTTGGGTGGTGCCGCGTTCGGCGTCCTACGACGCGCTGAAGATCCCCACCGGCGCGCTGTCGGCCGGCCAGGCCGCCGAGGAACGCTGGGAAGGCCGCTTCTCGCCCGGCAAGCAGGCGGTGCCCGTGAGCTCGGTGGTGACCTTCAACGCCACGGCGCACAAGCGCAAGGGCGAGGCCCAGTGGCAACCGGTCAAGGTGCGCTGCGGCTACAACGAGGGGATGATGCTGGCCTACGAGCTGCTCGACAGCAACGGCGACACGATCACCGAGCCGGCGGCAGCGCCGGCGGTGCCCACGGCGGCGTCGCACAGCAAGAAGAAGGGCAAGAGCAGCGCCAAGACATCGTCTGCGTCGAAGTCGACGACCAAATCGACGACCAAATCGACGGCGAGCGCCAAGAGCACGTCTTCCTCCTCCAAGACGAAGAAGAAGAACTGAGGCTGTGGCGCTGTGGCGCTGTCGATATCCGCATCCCTCTCCCACAGGTGGGAGGGATGCGCAGAGGGCCTTGCCTCAGCCCAGATACTCCAGGATCGCCTGCAGCATGGCCGTGCCCAGCAGCGCGCTTTTTGCGCCGTTCCAGCCGACGGCCGCGTCGGGCAGGTCGGCATTGTCCTTGAACGGCATTTCCAGCGTCAGCGCCAGGCAGCCGAAGGTATGGCCGATGTACTTCGAGGCCAGCTTCAGTGCGTCGGCGTTGTACTTGCTGGCGGCGTAGCCGTGCACGTCCTGGAAGTCGGGCGTGGCGCGCTTGAACGCTTCGATAAAGCGTGACTGCTGCTCGCGCTGGGCGTCGGTAAAGCCGGGCAGCATCTCGCTGCCGGCCACGAAGTTGTACGGCAGCGCCTCGTCGCCGTGGATGTCGAAGAAAAGGTCCACGCCGGTGCGCTCGATCGCGCGGCGCACGTGGTAGACCTCGGGGCTCGTTTCCTCGCTCGGCTGCATCCACTCGCGATTCAGGTTCGCGCCGGCCGCGTTGGTGCGCAGGTTGCCGCGCGACGAACCGTCCGGATTCATGTTCGGCACGATATGGAACACGGCGCGGTCCAGCAGCTTGCGCGCGACCGGATCGCCCTGCCACGCGCCGGTGCCGGTCAGGCGCTGCAGCACGCCTTCGCAGAACCACTCGGCCATGCTTTCGCCAGGATGCTGGCGCGCGATCACCCAGATCGTCTTCTTGCCCGGTCCCGGCTGGCCCAGCGTCACGCAGGTCAGGTCGCGGCCATCGACGGTGCTGCCCAGGTGCGTCAGCTTCGCCAGCGGCGACCGCTGGCACGTGGCCAGCAGCGACAGGTGCCGTTCGTCGGAATACGGCTCGAAGTACGCCAGCCACACGCTGTCGTGTTCGGGCGTGAACGCGACGGTCATCGTGGTGCCGTCGTACTGCGTCGGCACCCGGAACCAGTGCGCGCGGTCGTAGGACGCCACGGCGCGGTAGTCGCGCCAGCCGTCGGGATACGTGCACTCGCCGGCGTTCAGGAACTTCAGCCGGCACGCCTGGCCCGCCGCGCCCTGCAGCCGGAAGTGGAACCACTGGCGGAAATCGGCGTGGGAATCGGCGCGGATGCGCAGGCGGATGTCGTCGGCGCGATCGATGGCCACGACTTCAATCGCGCCCGAATCGAACCGCGAGGAAACGTGGAGTGCCGAGGTAGGGAGTGCCGAGGTCATTGAATTTGTCCTTTGTTCCTAGTCTTCCAGGCGGCGGCGGAAAACCCAGCGGGCATCGTCGGAAGCCGCCTTGTCGAACGCGTAGCCGTCTTCCTTGAACCGCTTGAGCTGCGCCGGGTCGGTGACCCGGTGCGTGACCGCGTAGCGGGCCATCGTACCGCGCGCGCGCTTGGCATGGAACGAAATGATCTTGTAGCGGCCGCCCTTCCAGTCCTCGAACACCGGCGTGATGACACGGGCGTCGAGCACCTTGGGGCGCACCACCTTGAAATACTCCTCGGACGCCAGGTTCACCAGCGTGGGCGCGCCCTCGTGCTTGAGGTCGGCCATGTCCTTGTTGAGCAGCTTCGTGACATCGTCGCCCCAGAACGCGTATAGGTCGCGGCCAGCGGCGTTGTCCAGGCGGGTGCCCATTTCCAGGCGGTACGGCTGCATCCAGTCCATCGGGCGCAGCACGCCGTAGAGGCCGGACAGGATGCGAATGTGCTTCTGGGCGAACGCCAGATCGTCGGTGGACAGCGATTTGGCGTCCAGGCCATCGTAGACGTCGCCATTGAAGGCCAGCACGGCCTGCTTGCTGTTGGCGGCCGTGAATTCGGGCGACCAGTCGCCATAGCGCGTCACGTTCAGCACGGCCAGCTTGTCGGAGATATCCATCAGCGACGCCACATCCTGCGGCGCCAGCTTGCGCAGGCGCTCGATCAGCGCGGCGGAACGGTCGATAAAGCGCGGCATCGTGTGGGTCTTGACGCGCGGCGGTGTCTCGTAGTCCAGGGACTTGGCGGGAGACAGGACGATGAGCATGGCAAAATCGCGGGCAGAAACAAAGCTGAGATTGTAGCGAATGCCCACTGAAGTCACCGCCGGCGCCCTGCCCGGCACCTCCGCCCCCCGGGTCGTCCTCGATTCCAATGTCTGGGTCGACCTGCTGGTCTTCCGCGATCCGCACGTCGAGCCGATCCGCGCCGCGCTGGCCTCGGGCGCCATCGCGCCGGTCATCCGGGCCGACTGCCGCGAGGAACTGCGCCGGGTGCTGGCTTATCCGCAATTTGCCCGGTTCGCGGTCGATATCGACGCCGCGCTGGCCGAGGTGGACCGCCTGACCACGCTGGCCCCGGCGCCCGAACCGGCCGACGCCGGCGCCATCCGCCTGCCCAGGTGCCGCGACACCGACGACCAGAAGTTCATCGAGCTGGCGCACTTTGCGCGGGCGGTGCTGCTGGTGTCCAAGGACAAGGCCGTCCTCAAGCTCAGGAGCCGCCTGCGCCGCACCAGCGGTGTGGACGTGCTGACACCGCTGGCCTTCACGGGCTGGCTGGCCGCGCAGACCGCCGCCGAGGCCGCCGGCGCGCCGGGAGCCGTCGCGCCCGCCCCGGCCGGCGATCCCCGCTAGAATGTCGCTCTGGTTTCCTGCCCGGTCCTATTCCGTTTCCGTCCAGTCATGTCCGAATCGACCCTCGCCCCGCTGAATCCGCTGAATCCGCCGCTGTCGCGCCTGCCCAACGTGGGCACCACGATCTTCACCGTGATGTCGGCGCTGGCCGCCGAAAAGAACGCCGTGAACCTGGGCCAGGGCTTTCCGGACTTCGATTGCGACCCGCGCATCGTCGATGCCGTGACCGGCGCGATGCGCGCGGGGCACAACCAATACCCGCCGATGGCCGGCGTGCCGAAGCTGCGCCAGGCCATCGCCGGCAAGATCGCCAGTCTGTACGGCCATCAGTACGACTGGAACACCGAAATCACGGTCACGGCCGGCGCCACGCAGGGGCTGCTGACGGCCATCCTGTGCGCCGTGCACCCCGGCGACGAAGTCATCGTGCTGGAGCCGTGCTACGACAGCTACCTGCCGTCGATCGAACTGGCCGGCGCCAAGGCCGTGCCGGTGCGGCTGGAAGCCCCGCTGTTCCGCATCCCGTTCGACAAGCTGGCCGCCGCGATCACGCCGAAGACGCGCATGATCATGATCAACACGCCGCACAACCCCACCGGCACGATCTGGCGCGCGGAAGACATGCGGCAACTGGCCGACCTGCTGGCCGGCACCGACATCCTGCTGCTGTCCGACGAGGTCTACGAACACATGGTCTACGACGGCCAGCAGCACGCATCGGTGTCGCGCCACCCCGAACTGGCGCGCCGCAGCTTCGTGGTGTCGAGCTTCGGCAAGACCTATCACGTCACGGGCTGGAAGGTCGGCTACGTGGCCGCGCCGGCCGCGCTGATGAACGAATTCCGCAAGGTGCACCAGTTCAACGTGTTCACGGTGAACACGCCGGTGCAGCACGGCCTGGCCGACTACATGGCCGACCCGGCGCCGTACCTGGACCTGGCCGGCTTCTACCAGGCCAAGCGCGACTACTTCCGCGCCGGGCTGGCCGATACGCGCTTCAAGCTGCTGCCGTCGGACGGCACATACTTCCAGTGCGTCGACTATTCGGCCATTTCCGATATGAGCGAGGCCGATTTCTCGATGTGGCTGACGCGCGAAATTGGCGTTGCGGCTATTCCGGTATCGGCGTTCTATTCCGCGCCGCGCGAATCGGGCGTGGTGCGCTTCTGTTTCGCCAAGAAGGAAGACACGCTCAAGCTGGCGCTGGAGCGGCTGGCCAGGCTCTGACCGGCCGGGCGGCTATAAGCGCCGCGCATCCCCGCCATGAAGAAAAGCCCCGCTGGCTTCCCGCCGCGGGGCTTTTTGCTTAATTTGGCGCGTTACTTGTTCCGGCTCAGCATCAGCTCGGTGTTGGCCTTGCGTTCGGCGTTGACCTTCTGCACGGTCGGCCGCTCGGCCATCGCCTTCAGGTAATCCTTGACCGGCAGGCCCGCGAGCAGGTCTTCGCCGTAGATGATCTTCGTGCAGGACGAGATCAGCGGCAGATGGCACACGGCGGCGCAGTCGGCCAGCGTGAACGAGTCGCCGGCGATATATGGCGAGAACTTCGCCAGACGGCCGAACGCGGGGATGTACTTGTCCAGCAGGTTGCGCTGGCGTTCCTTGACGCGGTCACTGACCTTGCCGCCGAAGAACGCTTCGGCGTACAGCTCTCGGGCGGTCAGCTCCAGGTAAAGCTCCAGGAACGTGATGATTTCGCGCACCTTGCCGGCCTGGAACGGGTCCTGCGGCAGCAGCGGCGCCTGAATGTAGGTGGCTTCCAGGTATTCGACGATGGTTTCGGACTCGCACAGCGGGCCGGCATCGGTGATGATGTAGGGAACCTTGCCCAGCGGCGATGCCGACAGGTCGGTCTCGCCAATCCAGGCCAGCACTTCCTCGAACGGCAGGTTCTTTTCCAGCAGCGCCAGCTTGACCTTGTTGTAGTAGTTGCTGGCGGCAAAACCGCAGAGCTTCAGCATGTCGTCTATCTCCGAATTGGGATGGAATCGCCGGTGTCGGCCCGGGGCCGCACCGCCGCTGTCTGCCCTGCCAGACTTGGCCGATCAGCGCACGCCGCATGCGCGGCGCCTCTGTCGCGAAAGGTGCAGAAAACGTACGATCGTGCTAATTTAGCCACAACTTTTTTGGACCAACAATGAGCAATTCCACTATCCAGACGCTCGGCATCGTTGGCACTGGCGCCATGGGCCGCGGCATCGCCCAGATCGCCGCGCAGGCAGGCCTGACCGTACACCTGTTCGATACCAACGCCCAGGCCGTGGCCGCCGCGCGCCAGTATCTGCAGGATACCTTTGCCAAGCTGGCCGACAAGGGCAAGATCAGCGCCGCCGACAGCGACGCCGCGCTGGCCCGCGTGAAGGCCGCCGGCGCGCTGGAAGACCTGGCCGGCTGCGACATGGTGGTGGAAGCCATCGTCGAACGCCTGGACGTCAAGCGCGAGCTGGTGGCCAAGCTCGAAGCCATCCTGCGTGAAGACGCGGTGATCGCGTCGAACACCTCGTCGCTGTCGATCACGGCCATCGCCGTGGGTGCGAAGCAGCCGGGCCGTGTGGTCGGCTACCACTTCTTCAACCCGGTGCCGCTGATGAAGGTCGTGGAAGTGATCGATGGCCTGTCCGGCGACCCGGCCGTGGGCGACCGCCTGATGGCGCTGTCGCGCCGCATGGGCCATACGCCGGTGCGCTGCAAGGACATGCCGGGCTTTATCGTGAACCATGCCGGCCGCGGCATGAACATCGAGGGCCTGAAGGCCGCGCAGGAAGGCGTGGCCGAGTTCGTCGACATCGACAACATCATGCGCGAGCAGGCCGGCTTCCGCATGGGCCCGTTCGAGCTGATGGACCTGACCGGGCTCGACGTGTCGCACCCGGTGATGGAATCGATCTACAACCAGTTCTACCAGGAGCCGCGCTACCGCCCGTCGCCGATCACGGCGCTGCGTTCGGTGGGTGGCCTGCTGGGCCGCAAGACCGGCGCCGGCTTCTACGCATACCCCGAAGGCCAGAAGCAGGTGCCCGCCACAAGGCCGGTGCCCGATGCCCGCCCGGCCAGCGTGTGGGTAAGCCGCGCCAACGAACGCGGCCATGCCATGACCGTAAAGCTGCTGACCGCGCTGGGCGTGACCGTCGAGGCGGGCAACCAGCCTTCCGCCGATGCGCTGATCGTGGTCACCCCGCTGGGCCTGGACGCCACCACCGCCGCGCTGGAAGAAGGCCTCGACGCCACGCGCGTGGTGGCCATCGACACGCTGCTGCCGTTCGAAGCCACCAAGCGCCGCACGCTGATGACCACGCCGGCCACCAGCGCCGCCGCCCGCGACGCCGCGCACGGCCTGTTCGCCAGCGATGGCGTGCCCGTGACCGTGATCCGCGATTCGGCCGGCTTCATCGCCCAGCGCATCATCGGCTGCATCGTGAACATCGCCAGCGACATCGCGCAGCAACGCATCGCCACGCCGACCGATATCGACCTGGCCGTCAACCTGGGCCTGGGCTACCCGAAGGGCCCGCTGGCGCTGGGCGACACGATCGGCGCCGCTGTGATCCTGGAAGTGCTGCGCAACATGAACCGCCTGACCGGCGACATGCGCTACCGTCCGAGCCCGTGGCTGTGGCGCCGCGCCGGCCTGGGCCTGTCGCTGCTGACCGAAGAAGCCTGATCGAGTGGGCGCCCCGCGAGAGACACGGGGCGCCCTTTGTGCATTTGCATCAAGAATTCGTTCCAAGATAACGAGGCTGCCATGACTGCCCAGCTGCTGTCCGAACGCGTCGACGCGACGCTCGTGCTGACCATCTCCAACCCGGAGGCGCGCAACGCGCTGCACCCAGACATCTACGCCGCATCGCAGGAAGCCCTTGACGTGGCCACCCGCGACGACTCGATCCGCGCCGTGGTGCTGACCGGGGCCAACGGTGTGTTCTGCGCGGGCGGCAACCTGAACCGCCTGCTGGGCAACCGCTCGCAACCGCCGTCGGTGCAGGCCGAGAGCATCGAGACGCTGCATCAGTGGATCGAATCGTTCCACGCCTTTCCCAAGCCGATCATCGCCGCCGTGGAAGGCCCCGCCGCGGGCGCCGGGTTCTCGCTGGTGCTGGCCTGCGACTACGTGGTGGCCGCCAGCGACGCCAAGTTCGTGATGGCCTACGTCAAGGTCGGCCTGACCCCCGACGGCGGTGGCTCGTATGAAATCGCGCGGATGCTGCCGCGCCAGCTGGCCAGCGAAATCCTGATGGAAGGCAAGCCGGTGGACCCGGCCCGGCTGGCGCACTTCGGCATCGTCAACCGCGTGGTGCAGCCGGGCCATGCGCTGACCGAGGCATTGCGCATCGCCGAAAACCTGGCCAAGGAATCGCCCAACGCCGTGCGCGGCATGAAATCGCTGATCAACCATGCCGGCAGCGCCACGCTGACCGAACACCTGGCCGCAGAGCGCGACAGCTTCGTGGCCGCGCTCCATCACAAGGACGGCGGCGAAGGTATTACGGCGTTCCTTGAGAAGCGCAAGCCGAATTACAGGTAATCGTCACACCTGTAATGCGCCTTCGACAATGATCACAAAATAAAGACACTGCGGAGAGAGACAAAGATGAGCAGCAACGTATCGCACTTTGAAGGTACGCGCCCCGTGGCAGACCAGCAGCGTTTTGATGTGGGCGCACTGGAAGCCTGGATGCGCGAGCATGTCGAGGGCTTTGCCGGCCCGTTGACCGTCGAGCAGTTCAAGGGCGGCCAGTCCAATCCCACGTTCAAGCTGATCACGCCGGGCCAGACCTACGTGATGCGCGCCAAGCCGGGCCCGAAATCGAAGCTGCTGCCGTCCGCCCACGCCATCGAACGCGAATACCGCGTGATGAAGGCGCTGGCCGGCACGGACGTGCCCGTAGCCCACATGTACGCGCTGTGCGAGGACGAAGACGTGATCGGCCGCGCGTTCTACATCATGGAATTCGTCAGCGGCCGCGTGCTGTGGGACCAGTCGCTGCCCGACATGACCACGGCCGAACGCGGTGCGATCTATGACGAGATGAACCGCGTCATCGCCGCGCTGCACTCGGTGGACTACAAGGCCATCGGCCTGGCCGACTACGGCAAGCCCGGCAACTACTTCCAGCGCCAGATCGAACGCTGGAGCAAGCAGTACAAGCTGTCGGAGACCGAATCGATCCCGGCCATGGACCAGCTGATTGCCTGGCTGCCCGAGCATATTCCGCAGGAAGACCTGGACCTGACCAGCATCGTCCACGGCGACTACCGGCTCGACAACCTGATGTTCCATCCGACGGAACCGCGCGTGCTGGCCGTGCTGGACTGGGAACTGTCCACGCTGGGCCACCCGATGGCCGACTTCGGCTACCACTGCATGAGCTGGCATATCGCGCCGGGCCAGTTCCGCGGCATCGCCGGGCTGGACCACAAGGGCCTGGGCATTCCCGACGAGGCCACCTATCGCCGCATGTACGAGCAGCGCACCGGCCGCCAGATCACCGGCGACTGGAATTTCTACCTCGCGTTCAGCATGTTCCGGATCGCCGGCATCCTGCAGGGCATCATGAAGCGCGTGGTGGACGGCACGGCATCGTCCGCGCAGGCCCTCGACGCCGGCAAGCGCGCCCGGCCGATGGCCGAGATGGGCTGGGAGTATGCGAAGAAGTCGGGGGCCTGAGCGGCCCCCCTCCCGCCTGCCGGTCACTGCTCCCCTGCTCCCTTTCCCCACTGCTGGGAAGGGGAGCAAACGTCACCCCTCCGCCCCATGTCATCAGACAACTGAGCACGAACGCGCAGCCTATCCTGCTTTTTCGCAGTGTGCCCCAGCCCTGCACCAGCGTCCCGCCGCCCGCATTGTTGTGACATTTGCCGGCCGCTACCTACGTGTTTTCCCGATAGACCCAATCGAAAAGCGGCCCTACACTGCGTCCATCGTTGTACGACGACTGATGATAAGTGTTGACTGGAGACACAGCATGACCTCTTCTCGCCGCCAATTCCTTGGCCAGCTTCCGGGCCTTGCGGCTCTTGGTGCCGTGGGCACGTCCGGCATCCTGGCACCGGCTTCGGCCTGGGCACAGGACAAGTGGCCAACCCGGCCGATCCGCCTGGTGGTGCCCTATCCCGCCGGCGGTTCGTCGGACATCATCGCGCGCCTGATCAGCAAGCAGCTGGGCGAAGCACTGGGCCAGCCGATCGTGGTAGACAACCGCCCGGGTGCCAACGGCAACATCGGCGCCGCCATGGTGGCGCAGGCCGGCACCGAAAACCACACGCTGCTGCTGTGCGACGTTGGCGCGCTGGCGATTACCCCCTCGGTCTATACCAAGCTCACATTCAACCCTGACAAGGATCTCAAGGGCGTGGCCATGCTGGCCTATTCGCCGCACCTGCTGGTTGTGCATCCGTCGGTACCGGCCAACAACCTCAAGGAACTGGTCGAACTGTCGCACAAGCAGTCGCTGAACTTTGCGGTCACCGCCATCGGCAGCGCCCCGCATCTGGCCGGCGTGGCCGTGCAACAGGCCACCAAGGCCGGCTGGCAGTACGTGCCCTACAAGGGCGGCGCGCAGGCGATTGCCGATACGGTTGGCGGTACCGCCCAGGTACTGATGAACGGCATGCTGGCCACCTATCCGCACGTGCAATCGGGCAAGCTCAAGCTGCTGGCCGTGTCCAAGCGCACCCGCATGGCGCTGGTCGGCCAGACGCCGACGATTGCCGAAAGCGGCGTGCCGAATTTCGAATCGGGGACCTGGCAAGGCGTGATGGCGCCGGCCGGCATGCCCGATGCGCTGGTCCAGCGCATCAACACCGAGCTGGTGAAGATCATCCGCACGCCGGAGATCCGCGCCAACCTGGCCGGCCAGGGCGCCGAGGTCGTCACGATGTCCCCGGCCGACACCACCAAGTGGTTCCAGGCCGAGGAAAAACGCTGGGCACAAGTGGTGAAGGCGGCGGGGGTCAAGCTGGACGCATAAATCCGGCAGTCACAAGACGTAGAACCGAAACGGGCGCGAATGTCGCGCCCGTTTTCTATTTCGCCACGCGACTCAGTCGCCCAGCGCCACGCCCTCGCGGCGCGGGTCCGCGCCACCGGCCCAGACTGCCTTGCCGTTGACCGTCTTGCGCATGATGGCCTGCGTGCCGCTGGTCATCTCGATCTCGGCCACCTGATGGCCCTGCTGCTTCAGCGCCTGCACCAGCTGCGGCGTGACCAGGCCACGCTCCACCTCGGTGGGGCCGTTGCGGCTGCCGAAGTTGGCCATGCCCACGGCCTGCTGCACATCCATGTCCCAATCGAGCAGGCCCACCAGCGTCTTCGACACATACTCGATGATCTGCGAGCCGCCCGGCGAACCCAGCGCGGCCACCAGCTTGCCGCTCTGGCGGTCGAACACCAGCGTCGGCGCCATCGACGAACGCGGACGCTTGCCCGGCTGCACGCGGTTGGCCACCGGCTTGCCATTTTCGGTCGGCGTGAACGAGAAGTCGGTCAGCTGGTTGTTGAGCATGAAGCCGCGCACCATGATGTGCGAGCCGAAATACGACTCGATGGTGGTCGTCATCGACAGCGCACCGCCACGATTGTCCACGGCCACGATCTGCGACGTGGAAATGCGCGGCGGCGAACGATCCGGCGCGAACGACACCTTCACGCCCGGCGGCGTGCCCGGCTGCGCCTTGCCCATGCTCTGGTCACCGATCAGCGCCGCGCGCTCGGCCAGATAGTCGGGATTGACCATCGCGGCCACGTCCACGGGCACGAAATCGGCATCGGCCACATAGAGGCCGCGGTCCGCATAGGCCAGCCGGTCGGCTTCGGCGATGGCGTGGACGGCCAGCGGATTCGGCTCCATCAGCGACGGCAGGTCAACCTTGGTCGGCTTCAGGCTGGCCAGCGCGTAGCGCGGGTCACGCTTTTCCAGCGCCTCCAGCGTGCCGAGGATCTGGGCGATGGCAATGCCGCCCGACGACGGCGGCGGCATGCCGCAGATCTTGTACTGCCGGTAGTCGGTACACACCGGCACGCGCACCTTGGCCTTGTAGCCCTTCAGGTCCGCCTCGGACAGGCTGCCCGCGTTCTGATGGCCGTTGACCTTGGCCGCGATATCGCGCGCGATCGGCCCGTTGTAGAACACATTCGGACCGCTCTTCGCAATCTCGCGCAGCGTCTGCGCCAGTTGCGGATTCCTGATCATCGTGCCCACCGGCTTGGCCTTGCCCTGCGCGTCCAGGAAGTAGGCCGTCATCTCGGGCGACCCGCCCATGAACTTGTCGGCCGCCACCTGCGTGTAGAGCCGCTGCGACATCGGGAAGCCCTTGTCCGCCAGGCGGATGGCCGGCTGGAACAGGCGCGCCCAGGGCAGGCGCCCGTGCTCGCGATGGGCCATCTCCAGCGCGCGCAGCACGCCCGGTACCCCCACCGACCGCCCGCCGATCTGGCCTTCCGAGAATTCCATCGGCTTGCCGTCGGCGCGCATGAAGAGGTTCTCGGTGGCACCGGCCGGCGCGGTTTCGCGGCCGTCGTAGGCCTGCACGCGCTTGCCGTCCCAGTACATGATGAACGCGCCGCCGCCGATGCCGGTGGCTTGCGGCTCCACCAGCGTCAGGACGGCCTGCATTGCCACGGCCGCGTCGATGGCCGAACCGCCGGCCCGCAGGATCTCGCGGCCCGCCTCGGTGGCCAGCGGATTCGCGGCCGCCGCCATGTGCTTCTGCGCGTAGGTGGTGGTCATGTCCGGGCGATAGCCCGACGACACTTCGGGCGCCGGCGGCATCGCCGCCTGCGCGGGGGGCGCGGAAGCCGGCGTGGCCGAGGCGGCGGGTGCGCCGGTGCCCTTGTCCGGCGTACCGCAGGCCGCCAGCAGCGCGGTCAGTGCCACGGCCAGCGCGCCACGCCAGCGCAGTGAATCGGAATGATGCGCGGTCGGGTCCGCGGAACGGGGTGCCACTGCTTCAGTCATGCCGTGTCTCCTGGTGGAAATCTCCGGCGATTGTAGCGGCGAAAAAGGCTGATGGATGTGCGAATCGTCTGAAAGCCAGCCTTGCGTTTCGGGGCAATTTTTCCTATGCGGCCGACGCCGGCCGGCCCGGCGGCACGGCATGGCCAGCGCGGCACCATATTTTGTCCATTTAACTCAACCCCATCTGCCAGCCTGCTTCGTTTCATGACAGCCGCCGCCCGCCGAGCGGCAATCTATACTCGTTGCCATGACGCTTGCCAGCCCCGCCCCCGACATCGCTGCGCTGCCCGACGCCGACCTGATGCTGCTGGTGGCCGGCGGCGTCATCGAGGCCCCGATCGGCGAACTGTTCCGCCGCCACAATGGCGGCCTTTTCAACTACGTTGCCTGGCTGTGCCGGGGCGACACGGGCGAGGCCGAGGATATCGCGCAGAAGACGTGGATCCAGCTGATGACCCGCTGCGGCGACTACACGCCCACCGCCGCGTTCCGCACCTTCCTGTTCCAGATCGCACGCAATGCCTGGCTGGATCAGGTGCGCAGCGCGCATGCCCGGTTGCGCGAATCGATCGACGAACACGAACCGGCAATGCCGGTGGACGACCTGACACCCGAGACCGAGGCGCAATGGCGCGAGCATCTGGCCGGCGTGCGCCAGGCGCTGCTGCAGTTGCCCGTGGCACAGCGCGAGGTGGTGGTGCTGCGCTTCTTCAGCGAGATGAGCGTCGAGGAAATCGCCGCGATGCTGGGCGAGAAATTCGAGACGGTGAAGAGCCGGCTGCGCTATGCGTTTGCCCGGCTGCGCACGGTGCTGGCCGATGGCGGCATGGTGCCCGGGGAGCCCCGGCCATGACGACCCGGCCATCCGGCAATCCCGGCCACGACGCCGCCGAGCGGTTTATCGCCGGTGAAGACCGGCTGTCCGCGCTGTTGCGCGACGTGCCGCGCTTTGAAGCGCCCGCAAGCCTGGCCAGCGCCGTGGCCACCGCCGCGCGTGCGGTGCAGGCGCGCATGGCGGCCGAGGCCGAACGCGATGCGGTGCGGACGTCGGCGCCACCGCCCACTTTTGGCGCACCGCCCACGCTGTCCGACAGCGTGCTGCGCGAGGCCGCGCGATTGCAGGCCGCGCAGGCCGCGCGCCGCGATGTCGTGTTCGATCAGGTGTTGCGGGGCAAGCCCGCCGACGACGTACTGGGTGCGCCGGTCAGCGCGCCCACCGAGGCATGGTTGCGGACGCAGGCCGCGCAGCCGTCGGAAGCCACGTCGGCGGCCGCCCCGGCGCACGCGGCACCCCAGGCGGCGCCCGTGCGTCGGCCGACCACGCCATCGCCCACGACCCGCAAGGCGCCCGCCCCTTCTACCGCACCGGCGGCGGCCACTGCGGAATCCACGCCTGCCGCGCCGGCTATCCTGGCCGCACCGCCGCCCATGGCATCGGCGCAGGTCCTGACCGACGCGGCACCGGCATCGGCACCAGGCGCGGGCGCCGAAGCGCGCGCGCGGCGCGTGCCGCAGTCGGCGTACATGGCGGCGCCTGCCCCGGCGCCGGCTGAATCGCTGGCCGCTTCCAAGGCCACGGGGCAGGCGGCTGTGCCGGAAGCGCGGAAATCGGCCACCGTCACGCTGGAGGACGATCCCGCTTCGGTCGCCATGCAATGGCGCCCGGGCAAGGGACTGCATGTCTGGAGCGCCGAGCCCGACAATGCGGCCGTGCGCGACTGGGTGGCCCGGCTGTGGGCGGCCATGCCCGCCGATGCGCGCCCCGTGGCGCCTTACGGCATCCAGCGCGACGACGCGCTCGCGCGCGGCCAGCTGCGCATCGAACAGGGCACCGAGCCGCCCGGCGTCAACTAGGCGCCGACACAAAAAAACGGGAGGCCAATGCCTCCCGTCTTCCTTCCCGTGGCGCGCATCGGGCGCGATTCCGGCCCGATGGATCACGGCGTTACAGCGTGGTGAACGACCAGTTCAGATTCACGCCCTGCCCGTTCAGCGTACCGCTGACGGTGACGTTGTAGCGCGTCTTGCCGGCCAGCGGCGCGGTCGGCGTGCAGATCGCCAGCCCGCTCGCCGCGCCGGACATGCCCGCCGTGCGCGCATCCACCTTCTCGCACGGCACGCCATTGCCCGCCGCATCGGTGATCGAGAACGTGTCGGCATTGAATGCCAGCGACGTGTTCACCGCCTGCACCGTCACCGGGTAGCCCATGGTCTTGCCCGCGTAGGCCGGCGCCGGATTCGGGCTCTCGTTGTTGACCCAGCTGACCGGCACATCGGCCTGGCCGTTGTACGGATACGCCACCATCTGGTTGTCGGCGCCGCCCTGGCTGCGGTCGGCCAGGTCGATGGTCTGGAAGGCGTACGCCTGCGTGCCGCCGTTGCTGCCCGCGCCCACGCTTTCGGCAAACCCGCTGCCGGCCGATCCGTAGCTGCCCAGCAGGGCGGCGCGATGGAACGGGGCATCGACCAGATCGATCACGAGCTGGTCCTTCGGCGTCATCGACAGGCTGGCGCCCGCTTGCGACGTCCAGCGATTGGCGCCGGCCACCACTTCGGCCGTGGCGTTGCTCGGGTACGCAGCCTGGATGCGGTCGTTCGGGGCCGCGCCGGTGTAACCGGTCTTGCCCGATTGTTCATCGTGCGTCAGCGTGTTGTTGGCCAGCATGTAGGCCGTGTGGTTCTGGGCCACGGTGTTGAGCGGGTCGCGCGCGGTCAGCGGGGCCAGGCCCACCTGCTCGCGGCGATAGTTGGCGTAGCACAGGCCCGCGCTGCGCGCGTCGGCCAGCACCTTGTAGCCGGATACACCTGTGCCGCGCGCGGGCAGCAGCGCGACCGAGCCGGTCACCGGTGCCGATGCGGCGCCGCTGACGGTGTAGCAGGCGCGGTCGGTGCCGCTGGCGGTCGGCGCGGCGGCGGCCTGGCCGCTGGCGGCCGGCTGGGTCGCGGCGCCCGATTGGGCGGCGCTGCCGCTGCTGCCGCCCGCGGCGGTTGCCGAACCGCCGCCGTCACCGCCGCCGCAGGCGGCCAGCGTCAGGGCCGCACAGGCGGCCATGGCGCCGCGTGCCATCGGCCGTCCGTGGATGAAAGCAGTGCGCAAGAGTTTCCCTGGCATGTCGGCGTGCCTCGATGTGATAGGTCTGGATTGGGGAACTGCCCGCATCCCGGTGTGTGGGCCGGGACGACGCCTGGGCGCTGCTGCGCCGCCAAATGAGGCGTCGGGGACAGATGGAACGCAGTGATGGTAGGGACACCCGCCACCATCGTCCATCTTTCGAACACTTTCTTACGCTGTGATCCGAGCGCGCTGCACGCGCGCGGCGCGGCGCTTGGCGCGGGGCCAGTACGGCGGGGGTGCGTCAGCTTGCGGGCGCGGCCGAGACATCGCCCATGCCGCTGCCGAGCGACGTCATGACCGCCATCAGCTGTTCGCGCAGCCAGCGGTTGGCGCCGTCGTTCTCGCCCCCCGCATGCCAGTACAGATGCAGTTCCAGCGACGGCACCTTGAACGGCAGCGACAGCAGCCGGTTGGCATAGGGCTCGTTGGCAATGCGCGCGTAGCGCAGCGGCAGCGTGGCCAGCAGGTCCGTGCAGCTGACCACGCGGCAGGCGGCCGCATAGTGCTGGCAGCGCAGTCGCACGCGGCGCGTCAGGCCCATGCGGTGCAGCGCCTGGTCCTCCAGCCCTGCCCCGCGCCGGCGCGACGACACGTGCACGTGTTCGGCAGCCAGATAGCGTTCCAGCGTCAGTTCCTTCTTCACCAACGGATGGTCGCGGCGAGCCAGCACCACCATCGGGTCAGACATGAAGGCGCTGTGATGGATGGCCGGCGACACCGGCAGCAGGATGTCGATGGCGGTATCGAGCGTGCCGGCCAGCAGTTCGGACTCCATCTCGCGGCGGTCGAAGCGGATCGCCGCGATTTCCACGTGCGGCGCCATGGCGGTCACGCGCGCCATCAGCGGCGGCAGCAGCGTGCTCTCCAGCGCGTCGCGCATGCCGATGGTGAAGCGCCGCGTGGTGTTGGCGGGATCGAAGTGCGGCGTGTCCTGCAGGGTCCGCGCGAACGACTGCAGCGCGCCGCGCACCTCGCTGGCCAGCGACCGCGCCAGCGGCGTGGGCGCCATGCCCTGCCCGCGCCGCTCGAACAGCGGATCGTCGAACAGCGTGCGCAGCCGCCCCAGCGCGTGGCTCACCGCCGGCTGCGTCAGGTTCAGCTGCCGCGCCGCGGCCGTGATGCTGCCTTCGCTGTAGATGGCGTCGAACACCACGAAGAGATTGAGGTCGATCCGGCTGAGTTGCATGGCACCTTCCTGCGCGCGTGCTTTACTGAGGCATCAATGTCGCGCATTCTGGCACGGAATGCACAATATTGATACTGACCAATCCAGAAAATTCATTTTTCTTATTAGTCACGTTCCGATACAGTAGCCACAGTCGGCACGGCGTGCCCATCAAACCCCGAGGAGACCCCATGCAATTCGAATACTCGCCCAAGGTCAAGGAGATGCAGGCCAGGCTGCTGGCTTTCTTCGACGAGCACATCTACCCGAACGAAAAGCGTTTCTACGCCGAGGTGCAGGCCAACCGCGAGGCGGGCAATGCATGGGTGCCGACCAAGGTCGTCGAAGAACTGAAGCCGCTGGCGCGCGAGGCGGGCCTGTGGAACCTGTTCCTGCCGCGTTCGAAGCGGGCCCCGGAAGGCCTGTCGAACCTGGAATACGCGCCGATGTGCGAGATCATGGGCCGGGTGCCCTGGTCGGCCGAGGTGTTCAACTGCGCCGCGCCGGACACCGGCAACATGGAAACGCTGGAGCGATACGCATCGGAGGCGCTCAAGGACCAGTGGCTGGAACCGCTGCTGCGCGGCGAGATCCGGTCGGCGTTCCTGATGACCGAGCCGGCCGTGGCATCGTCGGACGCCACCAATATCGAATGCCGCATCGAGCGCGACGGCGACTATTACGTGATCAATGGCACCAAGTGGTGGTCGTCGGGCGCCGGCGACCCGCGCTGCAAGGTCTACATCGTGATGGGCAAGACCGACCCGCAGGCGGGCCGCCATGAGCAGCAGTCGATGATCGTGGTGCCGGCCGACACGCCGGGCATCACCATCAAACGCTTCCTGCCCGTGTTCGGCTACGACGACGCGCCGCACGGCCACATGGAAATCGAACTGAAGAACGTGCGCGTGCCGGCCAGCAACATCCTGCTGGGCGAAGGCCGCGGCTTCGAGATCGCACAGGGCCGCCTGGGCCCGGGCCGTATCCACCACTGCATGCGCAGTGTCGGCGTGGCCGAGCGCGCGCTGGAACTGATGTGCAAGCGCAGCCTGGAGCGCGTGGCGTTCGGCAAGGAAGTGGCCCGTCAGGGCGTGACGCAGGAGCGCATCGCCGAAGCCCGTTGCGATATCGAGATGGCACGCCTGCTGACGCTGAAGGCGGCCTACATGATGGACACCGTGGGCAACAAGGTGGCCAAGGCCGAGATCGCGATGATCAAGGTGGTGGCACCGAACGTGGCGCTGCGCGTGATCGACTGGGCCATCCAGGTGCACGGCGCCGCGGGCGTGTCCGGCGACTTCCCGCTGGCCAACTGGTGGGCGCACCAGCGCACGCTGCGCCTGGCCGACGGCCCGGACGAGGTGCACCGCAACGCCATCGCCAAGCTGGAACTGGCCAAGCACATGAACGTCAGTGCCGACAGCATCCGGATGCCCGTGACGCGCGGCGCCTGACAGGCCTGGCGGCCTGCCCGACCGACAAGCCCGGCCCCGTGCCGGGCTTTTTCATGTGCTGGCAGCAGGGTTATTCACTCTGTGCTTAAATGCCCCGGCCAATCTTCCACGGAGAGCGTTGCACATGATCGACGTCTACACCTGGGCCACTCCGAACGGCCACAAGGTCCATATCATGCTTGAGGAATGCGGCCTGGCGTACAAGGTCCATCCCATCAATATCGGTGCCGGCGACCAGTTCGGCGCCGACTTTCTCAAGATCAGCCCCAACAACAAGATTCCGGCGATCGTCGACAGCGACGGCCCCGACGGCAAGCCGATCTCGCTGTTCGAATCGGGCGCGATCCTGCTGTACCTGGCCGGCAAGACCGGCAAGTTCCTGCCCGACGACGTGCGCGGCAAGTACGACGCGCTGCAATGGCTGATGTTCCAGATGGGCGGCGTGGGCCCGATGCTGGGCCAGGCGCACCACTTCCGGATCTATGCGCCGGAAAAGATCGAGTATGCGGTGAACCGCTATACCAACGAGGCCAAGCGCCTGTACGGCGTGATCGACAAGCAGCTGTCGGCCCACGCCTGGCTGGCCGGCGACAGCTATTCGATCGCCGACATTGCCACGTTCCCGTGGCTGCGCAGCTGGCAAAACCAGGGCGTGGAACTGGACGACTACCCGCACCTGAAACGCTGGTTCAACGAAATTGCCGAGCGTCCGGCCGTGAAGCGCGGCGTGGAGGTTCTGGCCAAGGAACGCAAGCCGCTGCAGTCGGACAAGGAACGCGAAATCCTGTTCGGCGCCACGCAGTACCAGCGGCGCTAGGCACGGGCGTCACCCGGACGGGTGACGTGTCCTGCACGGACCCGGGGCAGGCGTCCGGGTCCGGCCGTTGCCGGAATGACACAGAAATGAGAATCGATGAAGCCCACAACATCGGGTGTCGGGGTCGGGTGACAACGCCCGTCCCGGCATGGGCGCGCGCCTATCGGCATCGCATTTTGCTGAAAATGGAGCGTGCACCGACGGGTGCCGGGATGCCCAATGGTCCGCGTGGCGCGGATTTCCGCCCTGGACGGGTTGTGGACACCCTGTGGAAGGGCGGTCTGTGATGACTGACCGGCACGGCAACTGTGCCGCATTGGTGACAGGTGTATCGCTTACGATGAGGAACCGGCACCGATAGAACGACCAACTATAAGTTGTCGTTCCGCATAGATCGAGCCCTTAGTCTCGATCGACTTAGCGACTTACTATCCACACAGCAGCATATGACAGCAGACCCACTCAAGCTGTTCGGGCGCCATTTGACCTGGTTGCGCAAGCAACGGGGTTGGTCTCAGGAGGCGCTGTCGCTGGAAAGCGGCCTGGCCCGATCCTACCTCAGCGGCATCGAGCGCGGCACGCGCAATGTTGCCCTGTATAACATTTGTACCCTTGCCGACACGCTCGGCGTTTCGCCTACCGAGATGCTTGACTTTTCGAAGCATCGGCCCGAAGAGGCGCAGGAAGCTCCGCGCTCGCCGTTCGACGCCGAGCAGTCTCCGTCGGTACAGGCAACGCTGCGCTATATGGCCGATCTCAACGACGTCGATCGCGATGTCGTGGCTGGCGTGGCACGGGCACTGGCGCGCCGGCACGCTCGTTGAAACGCCCCGCCCACGGCGGGGCGCCTGCAGGGCTCAGACGTTCAGCATGCCCTGCTGCTCGATAAAGGCAATCACCTGGTCCAGGCCTTGCCCTGACTTCACGCTGCCCATCACGAACGGACGATCGCCACGCATCTTGCGCGTATCGCTTTCCATGATGTCGAGCGACGCCCCCACGTAGGGCGCCAGGTCGGTCTTGTTGACCACCAGCAGGTCGGATTTCGTAATCCCCGGTCCGCCCTTGCGAGGAATCTTCTCACCCCCCGCCACATCGATCACGTAGATCGTCAGATCGGACAGTTCCGGGCTGAAGGTCGCGGCCAGATTGTCGCCGCCCGATTCGATGAACACCACGTCGGCATCCGGAAACCTGGCCAGCATGCGGTCCACGGCCTCCAGGTTGATCGAAGCGTCCTCGCGGATCGCCGTATGCGGGCAGCCGCCCGTTTCCACACCCATGATGCGCTCGGCCGGCAAGGCACCCGAGACGGTCAGCAGGCGCTGGTCTTCCTTGGTGTAGATATCGTTGGTGATGGCCACCAGGTCATAGCGGTCGCGCATGGCCTTGCAGAGCATTTCCAGCAGGGTGGTCTTGCCGGAGCCCACGGGGCCGCCCACGCCAACGCGCAGCGGAGGATTCTTCTTGGTACGGGTCATGATTCGGTCCAGGAACGCTAGGAGCGGAAAAGCCGGGAATACTGGGTCTCATGTCGCGCGGACAGCAGGCCCAGCATCGGAGAAAACGTGGAAAGCTGCGGCGGGTCGGCATCGGCGCGACGGGCCGCCTCGTCCACGGTGTCGAGCACATGGCGGTGCAGGCCGCGCAGGATCTGCTGGCCGGCCACCTGGCCCAGCGGCACCGCCTTGAGCGCGGCGGCCACCTGGTTTTCGGCCCAGTTGAACGCGTAGGCGGCCAGCCCTTCGCGGGCATCGATATCCAGCGCCACGCACGCCGCGGCAAAGGCCGTGGGCAGGCACAGCGGGGACAGGCTGCGCAGGGTGTCGCGCAGCGCCGCATCGCCCCATTCCATCTGGCCGATCAGCCTGGCCAGCGACCAGCCCATCTGCTCGGTTTCGAGCCGCAATTCGGACGTTTCCCGGGTCACGTGGAACCAGTCGTTCCAGCCGGCGACCGCGGCCGCGTCCTGCTGCCGCCAGGCACGATGCAACAGCAGCCAGACCGGCGCCTCGCATTGGGCCTGCACCTGCACGAGGTTGTCGCGAATCCAGTGCTCGGCCGTGGCGGCGTCACTGACCAGCCCGCAATCGATGGCCGCCTCGAGCCCCTGCGAATAGCTGAACCCGCCAATGGGCAACGCCGGCGATGCCAGGTGCAGCAGCGAGATCAACTGGGAGAGCGCGGTCATGGCGTACGGCTCCGTTTGCACGTTGTTGGCAACGTGGCGGGCTCGCCCTCTCCGCCGGCCCCTCTTCCGCAAGCGGCAGAGGGGCGCAGACCGCCCGCATTTGCTGCACGGGCGGGGCTTCGCGCGGGAGAGGGCGCCAGCGGTTCGACCAGCCCATTGACCAAAGCAGCTTGACGAATGGCTTCCAGCACACCCTCGATCTGATCGTGGATCTCGTTGTTCCAGAAGCGGAGCACGGTATAGCCCTGTTCCCCCAGCCAGATATCGCGATCGACATCTCGAAGCGAGCCGTGTTGACCACCGTCGGCCTCGACGATCAGTTTGTGCGCCATGCAGATGAAATCGGCAATGTACGGGCCGACTGGCTTCTGACGTTTGAACTTCAGGCCCAGGAAACGGCGGGCACGCAGGAAGTACCACAGGCGCTCTTCGGCTGCGGTTTGATGCGAACGTAGCTGTTTCGCGAATTCGTGGTGGGTCAGCCGCCTGCCCTCTCCCCCGGCCCCTCTCCCGCTGGCGGGAGAGGGGAGAACACCAGCAGCATTGGAAACGCGGTCGGTGGCCTCCGCATTCCCGCTGGCGGGCGAGGGGAGAACACCAGCAGCATTTGCCACCTCGGTGGTGGTCTCCCCTCTCCCGCGCGCGGGAGAGGGGCTGGGGGAGAGGGCAGGCGCCTGATTCACGATGCCATCCGGTTAATGCTTGTGCCCGCAGTGTTCATCATGCACATGACCGTGGTCATGATCGTGCGAATGACCGTGGCCATGCCCGTGATGTTCGTGGAACACCGCCTGGGCCGCCGCGTAGTCTTCGGCGAACGTCGCGTCGTGGCCGTGCTTGTGGCCGCCGCCGTAGGCGCCCGCTTCGGGCTCGAATGGCTGTTCGGCGCGCGCGATCTGCACCCCCAGGCGCGTCAGCATGTCGGCCAGCACCGGATCGTATTCCAGGCGCAGGTAGTCGCGCCCCACTTCCACCGGCGTGTGGCGGTTGCCCAGGTGATACGCGGCGCGCATCAGGGCGAGCGGGTCGGTGGCCGTCACCTGCAGCACCGATTCCGGCGCGGCCTGCACCTCGACGAAGGTGCCGTCTTCGGCCACCAGCAGGTCGCCGCCGCGCAGCACGGTGCCGCGCGGCAGGAACAGCGCCGCTTCGGCGCCGTTGTCGAGCGCCGCGCGCAGGCGGCTCTTGCTGCGGTCGCCGAACGGCAGGACCAGCTTGGGGGCGCGCCGCACCAGCACCGGTGCGATACCGTGCGGCGCGGGCAGGACTTTGTCGATCTTGATCACGGCTTCGGCTTCAGAACAGGAAGTAGCGTTGCGCCATCGGCAGCACCGTGGCGGGCTCGCACATCAGCAACTGGCCGTCGGCCACTACCTGGTAGGTCTCGGCGTCCACGGTCACGTGCGGCTGCCAGTCATTGTGAACCATATCGCGCTTGCTGACCGCGCGGCATCCGCGCACGGCGGCCAGCGTCTTGGCCAGACCGTAGCGCCCGCCCACATCGGCCGCCAGTGCCGCCTGCGAGACAAAGGTCAGCGACGACTTCGGCAGCGCCCCGCCGGCCGACGCGAACATGGGCCGGTAATGCACCGGCTGCGGCGTCGGAATCGACGCATTGGGGTCACCCATGGCCGCCGCCGCGATCATGCCGCCCTTCATGATCAGGCTCGGCTTCACGCCGAAGAACGCCGGCTTCCACAGTACCAGGTCGGCCCACTTGCCCACCTCGATCGAGCCCACCTCGTGCGCGATGCCGTGCGTCAGGGCCGGGTTGATCGTGTACTTGGCGATATAGCGCCGCACGCGGAAATTGTCGTGGCCACCGCGCGCGTCGTGCGGATCGCCGGGCAGCTTGCCGCGCTGGGCCGCCATCTTGTGCGCGGTCTGCCAGGTGCGGATGATGACCTCGCCCACGCGGCCCATGGCCTGGGAATCGCTGGAGATCATCGAGAACGCGCCCAGGTCGTGCAGGATGTCCTCGGCGGCGATGGTCTCGCGCCGGATGCGCGACTCGGCAAACGCGATGTCCTCGGCGATGGCCGGGTCCAGGTGATGGCAGACCATCAGCATGTCCAGGTGCTCGTCCAGCGTGTTCACCGTGTACGGCCGCGTGGGATTGGTCGACGACGGCAGCACGTTCGATTCCCCGCACACCTTGATGATGTCCGGCGCATGGCCGCCGCCCGCACCCTCGGTGTGGTACGTATGGATCGTGCGGCCCTTGAACGCGGCGATGGTCGCCTCGACGAAGCCGCCCTCGTTCAGCGTATCGGTGTGGATGGCCACCTGCGTGTCGGTATCGTCGGCCACGGACAGGCAGGTGTCTATGGCCTGCGGCGTGGTGCCCCAGTCCTCGTGCAGTTTCAGGCCGATGGCGCCCGCTTGCACCTGTTCGGTCAGCGGCGCCGGCTGGCTGGCGTTGCCCTTGCCCAGGAAGCCGATGTTCATCGGGTAGGCATCGGCGGCCTGCAGCATGCGCTCCATGTACCACGGCCCCGGCGTGACGGTGGTGGCGAAGGTGCCCGTGGCCGGGCCGGTGCCACCGCCGATCATCGTGGTCACGCCGCTCATCAGCGCCTCGTCGATCTGCTGCGGGCAGATGAAGTGGATGTGCGTGTCGATGCCGCCCGCCGTGACGATCATGCCCTCGCCCGCGATCACCTCGGTGCCGGGCCCCACGACGATGGTCACGCCCGGCTGGATGTCGGGGTTGCCGGCCTTGCCGATGCCCGCGATGCGGCCGTGCTTGAGCCCGATGTCGGCCTTGACGATGCCCCAGTGGTCGATGATCAGCGCATTGGTGATGACGGTGTCCACGCAATCCTTCGACATGCGCTGGCTCTGGCCCATGCCGTCGCGAATCACCTTGCCGCCGCCGAACTTCACCTCCTCGCCATAGATCGTGAAGTCCTTTTCCACCTCGATGACCAGGCCGGTATCGGCCAGGCGCAGGCGGTCGCCAGTGGTGGGGCCGAACATCTCGGCGTAGGCCTGCCGTGAAATCTTCACGCTCATCACAGTGCTCCCATGATCTTGCCGTTGAAGCCGTAGACGATGCGGTCGCCATCGAGCGCCACCAGCTGCACCGTGCGCGACTGGCCCGGCTCGAAGCGCACCGCCGTGCCGGCCGCGATGTCGAGCCGGAAGCCGCGCGCGGCTTCGCGGTCGAACGACAGTGCCGCATTGGTTTCGTAGAAGTGGAAGTGCGACCCGACCTGCACCGGCCGGTCGCCCGTATTGGCCACGGTCACGCTGACCGTGGCGCGGCCCGCGTTCAGTTCGATCTCGCCGTCCAGCGGCATCAGTTCACCGGGAATCATCGCCTGGCTCCTTTGCGAACGTCAGGCCACCAGCAGGCCAACGCCATACAGCGCCACGCCCGCCCCGGCCACGCGCGCCATCCAGCCCGCATGGCGACGCAGGAACGCGCCAACGCCAATACCCATCACATGCAGCGCCATCGTGCTGACCGCAAAGCCGCCGACATAGGCCAGCACGCCGGGCAGCGCCGCCGCGGTGGCCGGCAGCTCCGCACCGTGCGCGTAGCCGTGGAACAGCGCAAAGCCGCCGACGATGGCCATGCCGGACAGCGCCGGCAGCTTCGCACGCATCGCCACCAGCAGGCCGATCACGAGAAGCGAGACCGCGATCATCGGCTCCACGGCCGGCAGCGTCACCCCGGCCAGCCCCAGCGCGGCACCCACCAGCATCATCGCGACGAAGGCCAGCGGCAGGCACAGCATGTCGCGCTTCGACGCCTCCTGGCCGAAGGCACCCTTCGGCGTGGCGATCAGTGCGCTCCAGACCCCCACGGCGGCCATCGCCAGCAGGTGGTCGGCACCGGTGAACGGGTGGGCCAGGCCGGCGAACAGGCTGGCGCCGACCGTGGCGGCGTCGTGGCCGGGGTGGGCGAAGGCGGAGACGGCGGCCAGCGAGAGCGTGGCGCCGGTCATGACGCGGGCGAAAGTCGGGCGTTGCATAGGGTTGGTCCTCTTCTTGTTGAGCGTTCGGTTCGGGCGCTGGGCCGGGGAATGGCTTCAGACGATCGGGTGGTGCACGGTGACCAGCTTGGTGCCGTCCGGGAACGTGGCTTCCACCTGGATTTCCGGAATCATCTCGGCCACGCCGTCCATGACGTCCTCGCGGCGCAGCACCGTGGTGCCTTCGTGCATCAGTTCGGCCACGGTGCGGCCATCCCGCGCGCCTTCCATGATGGCGGCGGTGATCAGCGCCACCGACTCGGGGTAGTTGAGCTTGAGCCCGCGCGCCCGGCGGCGCTCGGCCAGCAGGGCGGCGGTGAAGATCAGCAGCTTGTCTTTCTCGCGCGGCGTCAGTTCCATGTTGGCGTTTCCGTTCTGGTGTTCTTGTTGGCGTTCTTGTTGATGTGCCGTCAGGTGGCCCAGAGCCGCAGGGGCCGGGCCGGCACGCCGTGGATCGGCATGCGCAGGGTGTTCCAGCAATCGATCATCAGGTGGCGCACCGCCTCCATGTCGCGGCCCAGCACGCGGACCAGCAGCATCGACTGGCTTGCCGGTTGTCCACGGCCTGCCAGGCAGGTCACGCCGGCCCGGAGGTCCGGGCGATACGGCAACCGCTCGGCCAGCGATTCGGCCAGTTCCTGCGTGGCGCCCTGCCCCACGGCCCACAGCGTGGCCAGGATGGGCAGGCCGTCCATGCCGGCCAGCGCGCCGCGCAACGGCGAGCCGGCGTCGAGAAGCGATTGCTCGATCCACAGCGCACGGTCCGGGCCGGCAATGCGCGTATCGAGCCACAGCGAACCGCGGGCCCAATGCTCGCCCGAGGCCAGCCGGCCCAGCACCACGGCGTCCCAGCCGATGGCGCTGCCGCCGGGCGCCACCACCACATCGGTGGCAATGCGCGCCCGGGCATCGTCGAACACGATGTTCTCCTGCGGCAGCCAGTCCAGCCTGGCCCCTTCGGCCACTTCGATACGCACCTGCTGCGCCGCGTCGCGGCCCTGCGACTTGTACCACTTGGTGGCGCCCGGCGTCGCCAGCACGGCGTGCGCGCCGGCTTCCACGGCGATGTCGATATCGAGCAGGTCACCCCCGGCCACGCCGGCCGGCGGGTGCAGCACCACGCCATGACAGATGGCCCCTTCCGGGTAGAGCGGCTTCTGCACGCGCAACGGCCCCTCGTGCCGGCGCTCGACCATGGCGGTGCGGCCCGCGCGGTTTGCAAAGCGCAGGCGCAGGCTGGCGTGCCAACCAACAGGCATGGCGAGTGACGAAGGAAAATCCGGATGACGCATGATGAAAAAGGCAGGCGCGGACGCGCGCGGAGGTATGCCACGGATCATAGCGCGCGGCCGCCGTCACCGGAAGGCGCGGCAGCACGCGTGCCTTCGGCGGGGCATCACACCGCGATCAGTTCCCGCACGCCGTCCTGTTCCATCGTCGCGCCCGCGCCCTTGGCCACCACTTCGCCCCGGCTCATCACCACGTAGTGATCGGCCAGATGGCGCGCGAATTCGTAGTACTGCTCCACCAGCAGCACGGTCATGCCGAATTCGTCCACCAGCAGGCGCAGCGCGCGGCCGATGTCCTGGATGATCGACGGCTGGATGCCCTCGGTCGGCTCGTCAAGAATCAGCAGCTGGGGCTCGCTCATCAGCGCGCGGCCGATGGCCAGCTGTTGCTGCTGCCCGCCCGACAGGTCGCCGCCCCGGCGCTGGCGCATCGTGCGCAGCACGGGAAACAGCTCGTAGATGCGGTCGGGTATGCCGGCCGGCTTGCCCCGGCTGGCGGCGCCGATCAGCAGGTTTTCCTCGACGCTCAGGCGCGGAAAGATCTCCCGGCCCTGCGGCACGTAGGCCAGCCCGGCCGACACGCGATCATAGGGCGCCTTCTTCTCCAGCGCCTTGCCGTCCCAGCTGACGCTGCCGCTGCGGGTGGGCACCACGCCCATCAGGCATTTGAGCAGCGTGCTCTTGCCCACGCCGTTGCGGCCCAGCAGCGTCGTCAGCTTGCCGTGCGGCACCTCGAACGACACATCGCGCAGGATGTGGCTGCCGCCGTAAAACTGGTTCAGTGCATTGACCTGCAGCATGGTTATCTTCCCAGGTAGGATTCGATCACGCGCTCGTCGCGCTTGACGGCGTCGAGGGTGCCCTCGGCCAGCAGACTGCCTTCGGCCAGCACCGTCACCCGGCCAGCGTCGCCCGCCAGCGCGGCCACGAACTCCATGTCGTGCTCCACGACCATCATCGAGCAACTGCCGCGCAGACTGTTGAGCAGCGCCGCCAGTTGCATGGTTTCCTCGTCGGTCATGCCGGCCACGGGTTCATCGAGCAGCAGCAGCTGCGGCTGCTGCATCAGCAGCATGCCGATCTCCAGCCGCTGCTTCTGGCCGTGCGACAGCAGGCCGGCGGGCCGGTAGGCCTCGTCCTCCAGGCCCGTCAGCGCCAGGGTTTCCTCGATCCGGCGGTGTCCTTCGCCGGTCAGCCGCGCCCGCAGCGACGACCACCAGCGCTTGTCGGCCTTCATCGCCAGTTCCAGGTTCTCCCATACGGCGTGCTGCTCGAACACGGTGGGCTTCTGGAACTTGCGGCCGATGCCGGTCTGGGCAATCTTCGGCTCGGTCATCCGCATCAGGTCGATGGTCTGGCCCAGGAACACGCGTCCCGTGACGTTCGCGTTGCGCGGGCCGGTCTTGCCGGTGATGACGTCCATCATGGTCGTCTTGCCGGCGCCGTTCGGGCCGATCACGCAGCGCAGCTCGCCATGGTCGATCGACAGCGACAGCTTGTTCAGCGCGCGGAAGCCGTCGAACTGCACGGTCAGGTCCTCGATATAGAGGATGGGCCCGTGCGTGGTGTCGATGACACCGGGTTCGACGATGCGGCCCAGGCCGGTGGCGTCTCCGCTCTCTGCCTGTTGCAGTCCCAGCGCGGCGTTCATGCGTTGCTCCCTTGTTGCGGCGCCACCGCCGCTTCATCGGTGGCCGCCTCGATCTTTTCCGCGGCGGTGCGCTGGCCCCGCAGGCGCCGCACCAGCCCCACCACGCCATCGGGCAGGTACAGCGTCACCAGCACGAACATCGCGCCGAGCAGGAACAGCCAGTACTCGGCAAAGTAGGCCGTGAACATGGTCTTGGCGCCGTTCACCAGGAACGCGCCGACGATGGGCCCGATCAGCGTGCCGCGGCCACCGACGGCGACCCACACGGCCATCTCGATCGAGTTCGCCGGCGACATCTCGCCCGGGTTGATGATGCCCACCTGCGGCACGTACAGCGCGCCCGCAATGCCGCACAGCACGGCCGAAAACGTCCAGACGAACAGCTTGTAGCCCAGCGGGTTGTAGCCCGAGAACATCACGCGCGTTTCGGCGTCGCGCACGGCGGTCACCACGCGGCCCAGCTTCGACGTGACGATGTAGCGGCACGCTATGAAGCCGGCCACCAGCGCCAGGAAGGTCAGCACGAACAGGGCGGCGCGGGTCTGCGGCGCTGCCACCGCGAAGCCGGCGATGCGCTTGAAGTCCGTGAAGCCGTTGTTGCCGCCGAATCCCGTCTCGTTGCGGAAGAACAGCAGCATCGCGGCATAGGTCATGGCCTGCGTGATGATCGACAGGTACACGCCCTTGATGCGCGACCGGAACGCGAAGAAACCGAACAGCCACGCCAGCACGCCGGGCACCAGCACCACCAGCAGCAGCGCATACGGCAGGTGCTCGGTGCCGTGCCAGAACCACGGCAGCTCCTTCCAGTCCAGAAACACCATGAAGTCGGGCAGGTCGCTCTTGTAGACCCCCTCGCGGCCGATCGAGCGCATCAGGTACATGCCCATCGCATAGCCGCCCAGCGCGAAGAACAGGCCGTGGCCCAGGCTCAGGATGCCGCAGTAGCCCCACACCAGGTCCAGCGCGATGGCCGCCAGCGCAAAGCACATGATCTTGCCGAACAGCGTCAGCGCGTAGGCCGACAGGTGCAGCGGATGGGTCTCCGGCAGCACCAGCGCGCAGATGGGCACGCCGATGGCCACGACCACGGTCAGCAGCACCAGCAGCGTCCATACGCGGCCCGAGAACAGCGGCTGGCGCTCCGGCACCGACAGCTTGAACGCCTTGCGGGATGAAGAGGAAAAGCTGCTCATGTCAGGCCTCCGCGCTGCGCCCCTTGAGCGCGAAAAGTCCCTGCGGCCGCTTCTGGATAAACAGCACGATCAGCACGAGGACGAAAATCTTGGCCAGCACCGCGCCGTAGAACGGCTCGATGAACTTGTTGATGATGCCGAGGCCGAATGCCCCGACGATGGTGCCGGCCAGCTGCCCCACCCCGCCCAGCACCACGACCATGAACGAATCGATGATGTACGCCTGCCCCAGGTCGGGGCCCACATTGCCGATCTGCGACAGCGCGCAGCCGCCCAGCCCGGCAATGCCGGCGCCGAAGGCAAACGCGTAGCTGTCCACCTTCCACGTGCGCACGCCCACGCAGGCTGCCATGGTGCGGTTCTGCGTCGTGGCGCGCACGAACAGGCCCAGACGGGTACGGTTCAGCACGGCCCACGCCACGGCCACCACGGCCAGCGCGAACAGGATGATGACCACGCGGTTGTACGGGATCACGAGCCCGGCCATCGCATCGAAGCCGCCGCTCATCCACACCGGATTGGCCACCTCCACGTTCTGCGCGCCGAAGATCGTGCGCACGGCCTGCATTAGCAGCAGGCTGATACCGAACGTGGCCAGCAGCGTTTCCAGCGGACGGCCGTACAGATGCCGCAGCACGATCCGCTCCAGTGCGAAGCCGACCACGCCAGCCGCCAGGAACGAGGCCGGCAGCGCCGCCACCAGGTACCAGTCGAACGCATTCGGCGCATAGGCGCGGAACAGCGTCTGCACCACGTACGTGGCATAGGCGCCGATCATCAGGAATTCGCCGTGCGCCATGTTGATGACGCCGATCAGGCCATACGTGATGGCCAGGCCCAGCGCCGCCAGCAGCAGCACGCTGCCCAGGCTCAGGCCGGCGAACAGGTTGCCCAGCAGTTCGGCGCGGCGCTGTTCGCTGCGCATCTGGTCGATGGCCTGCTGGGCGGCCACGCGCACGCCCTCGTCGGCTTCCTTGTACTTGCCGGCATCGTCCTTTTCCATCAGCGGCATCAGCTTCTGGCGCGACTGCGGGTTGCTGTCGCTGCCCAGGATGCGGATGGCATCGAGCCGTGCATCGCGCGGGGCCTCGGTGCCCTGGGCCAGTACGGTATTGGCCCAGATCACGTCCAGGCGGGCACGCAGCCCGGCATCGGCCTCGGCCTTGCGGGCGGCCTCGACCGCCTCGCGCGACGCGTTCCCGGGCTGGTCGAGCAGCGTGTTGATGGCCTGCGTGCGTACCGCGATGTCCGGCGACTGCAGCAGCAGGCTGCTGGCGGCGCTGTCGACGATGGTGCGCAGGCTGTTGTTCAGCGTCAGCGATTCCAACGCATCGCTCTTCACGGCGACGGGCTTGCCGCTGATGGCATCGAGATACTTGTCACCATCCTGGCGCACCATGCCGACCGATGGCGCGTACTGCAGCGCATCGTCCTGCAGTGCCTTCAGGATCGGGCCGGCCTGTTCGGCCGGCGCCTGCGTGACTTTGGCAAGCGCGGCGGTCTTGGCGTCGAAGTCGTCCTCGGCCAGCGGCTTCAGGTCGGCCTGCGTGAGCGGCGTGGCGGCCCAGAGCGGGGCAGCGGCCAGCAGCAACGCAGCGAGCATGGCGCGCAGCCACGAGCGGAGATTGGGTCGGTGCATTCAGGAGCCTGGTTCGCGCGATGGATCGCGTCTAGTATTGTTCTTGTCCTTGCTCCCCTCTCCCGCCTGCGGGAGAGGGGCCGGGGGTGAGGGCACGGCAGGTCAAGTCGCCGCACTCGCATCTTGAGAGGTTTTACCCTCACCCCCACCCCTCTCCCACTGCATGGGAGAGGGGAGCGCATAACAACGGTCGGCAGCGCTTAGTTCCCGCCGACCTTGTCGGCCTTGCCTTCGTTACCCGCGATGAACGGGCTCCACGGCTGCGCACGGATCGGCTTCGGCGTTTTCCAGACCACGTTGAACTGGCCGTCGCCCTTCACTTCGCCGATCATCACGGGCTTGTACAGGTGATGGTTGTCGCCCATGGTCAGCGTGAAGCCGTCCGGCGCCTTGAAGGTCTGGCCGTACATGGCGGCGCGCACCTTGTCCACGTCGGTGGTGCCGGCCTTCTTCACGGCCTGGGCCCACATGTGGATACCGACGTAGGTGGCTTCCATCGGGTCGTTGGTCACGCGCTTGTCGCCGCCAGGCAGGTTGTTGGCCTTGACCCATGCCGCCCACTGTTTCTTGAACGCGTCGTTCTCGCCGTTCTTGACCGACATGAAGTAGTTCCAGGCGGCCAGGTGGCCCACCAGCGGCTTGGTGTCGATGCCGCGCAGTTCTTCCTCGCCCACCGAGAAGGCCACCACCGGCACGTCCTTGGCCTTCAGGCCGGCGTTGCCCAGTTCCTTGTAGAACGGCACGTTGGAGTCGCCGTTGATCGTCGAGATCACGGCCGTCTTGCCGCCCTGCGAGAACTTCTTGATGTTGGCGACGATGGTCTGGTAGTCGCTATGCCCAAACGGGGTGTAGACCTCTTCGATGTCCTTGTCGGCCACGCCCTTGCTCTTCAGGAACGCGCGCAGGATCTTGTTGGTGGTGCGCGGATACACGTAGTCGGTGCCCAGCAGGAAGAAGCGCTTGGCACCGCCGCCCTCCTTGCTCATCAGGTATTCCACGGCCGGGATGGCCTGCTGGTTCGGCGCGGCCCCCGTGTAGAACACGTTCTTGGACATTTCCTCGCCTTCGTACTGCACCGGGTAGAACAGCAGCGCGTTGGTCTCTTCATAGACCGGCAGCACCGACTTGCGCGACACCGACGTCCAGCAGCCGAACGTCACGGCTACCTTGTCCTTGGTGATCAGCTGACGGGCCTTCTCGGCGAACAGCGGCCAGTTGGAAGCGGGGTCGACCACCACGGGCTCGAGCTTGCGGCCCAGCACGCCGCCGCTCTTGTTGATCTCGTCGATCGTCATCAGCGCCACGTCCTTGAGCGAAGTCTCGGAGATGGCCATGGTGCCCGACAGCGAATGCAGGATGCCGACCTTGATCGGTTCTTTCGTCTGCGCCATCAGCGGGCTGGTACCGATCATCGCCGCGGCGGCTACCGCCGACAGCTTCAGCATGTCACGTCGTTTCATTGCAGCTCCCATTCTGTCCAATTTGTCGTATGTGGTCAGGGACTACGCACCCCGGGTAACGCTTCTGCAACTTGCGTGCCAAGCGCGGCAACGACCGCAAACCGTTGCCAGGCAACGGCGGCGAGACAAATCGGATGGGATGGATCGGGGCCGCACCAGTAAGGTGCCGGGCTGGCGAAGGGGCAGGAACGGACGCATGCACCGGCGACGTGCATCGGCCCGATGCGGTGCATGGCGGGAAGGGATCGGTGCGCGGCGCACCAGCGGCAAGATTTTGGGCGGAGAGGCCGCTCGGCCCCACCCTCCCGCCGCGGCCTGAAGCGGCCTGAAGCGGCCTGAAGCGGCCGGGGAAAAATGCAATAAAAAACGGGGCCGCAGGGGCCCCGTTTCTTCAGATACCGGTGACGACGGTCACTTGCTCATCCACGGCATCATGTTGGCGTTCATGTTGTGCATGATCCAGAGCGAGCCGGCCAGCACGATGAACAGGATCAGGACGGTGAACAGCAGTGCCATCACGTTCCACTTCTGGCCATCCGAGCCGTCCAGGTGCAGGAAGTACTTCAGGTGCACGATGATCTGCACCACGGCCATGCCCAGGATGATCCAGAGCGTGGTGGCGCGGTCGATGGAGCCGTCCATCACGATCTTGAACGGGATCACGGTCAGGATCACCGCCAGCACGAAGCCGATCACATACGACTTGACGCTGCTGTGGCCATGCGACGCGCCGTGGGCGGCGCTTGCGTGTTGCTGTGCCATTACATTGCTCCCATCAGGTAGACCACGGTGAACACACCGATCCAGACCACGTCCAGGAAGTGCCAGAACAGGCTGAGGCAGTTCAGGCGCTTGGCCACGGCCGGGGTCAGGCCCTTCTTCGACAGCTGGTACATCAGCACGAGCATCCACAGCATGCCGCTTGCCACGTGCAGGCCGTGGGTGCCCACGAGCGTGAAGAACGACGACAGGAAGGCGCTGCGGCTCGGGCCGGCACCTTCATGGATCAGGTGCGCGAACTCGTTGATTTCCATCGCCATGAAGCCTGCGCCCAGCAGGAACGTCACGGCCAGCCAGAACATCACGCGGCCGCGCTGCTGGTTCTGCATCGACACCATGGCAAAGCCGTAGGTGATCGACGAGAACAGCAGGATTGCCGTTTCCACGAGCACGTAGTTGAGCTCGAACAGCTCCTTGCCCGACGGGCCACCCGCCACTTCGCCGCGCAGGACGGCGAACGCGGCGAACAGGCACGCGAACAGGATGCAGTCGCTCATCAGGTACAGCCAGAAACCGAAGATGGTGTTCTCGCTGGTGTCGTGATGGGCGTGGTCGTGCGACTCGTCGTGCGAGTGCGCATGCGCGGGGGCTTGCGCCCCAAAGCGGTCAAGAACTTCTGTCGACATCGTTATCAGCCCTGTGCAGCCACACGCTGCTGGTAGCGGGTTTCGATCTGCTCGACCTCGGCGGCCGGCACGTAGTAATCGATGTGGTCATCGTTGGCGCGACGGATGAACGCCACCACCATGCCGACCAGGCCAACGGCGGCAAGCCACCAGATGTGCCAGATCAGCGCGAAGCCCAGCGCCAGGCTCCAGGCACCCATGTAGAAGCCGGCAGCCGTGTTCTTCGGCATGTGGATCTGCTCGAAGCCGCTGGTCGGCAGCTTCTCGCCACGGGCCTTCATGTCGGCGAACGCGTCCAGGTCACGCACCACCGGGGTGTGCGCGAAGTTGTAGAACGGCGGCGGCGACGACGTGGCCCATTCCAGCGTACGGCCACCCCACGGGTCGCCCGTCACGTCGGCCAGCTTCTTGCGGTCGCGGATCGACACGACGATCTGCAGCACCTGGAAGAAGATGCCCAGCGCCACGAACACCACGCCCACCACGGCCAGATGCAGCCACGGCGTCCATTCCGGGTTGTTCGTGTGGTTCAGACGACGGGTCATGCCCATCAGGCCCAGCACGTACAGCGGCATGAAGGCAAAGTAGAAACCGACGATCCAGCACCAGAAGGCGCACTTGCCCAGACGCTCGTTCAGCTTGAAGCCGAACGCCTTCGGCCACCAGTAGGTGATGCCGGCCAGGTAGCCGAACAGCACGCCGCCGATGATCACGTTGTGGAAGTGGGCAATCAGGAACAGGCTGTTATGCAGCACGAAGTCGGCTGCCGGCACGGCCATCAGCACGCCGGTCATGCCGCCGATCACGAACGTGATCATGAAGCCCAGCGTCCACAGCACCGGCGACGTGAACTGCACGCGGCCACGGTACATCGTGAACAGCCAGTTGAAGATCTTCACGCCCGTCGGGATCGAGATGATCATCGTCGTGATGCCGAAGAACGCGTTCACGTTGGCGCCGGAGCCCATCGTGAAGAAGTGGTGCAGCCACACGATGAACGACAGCACCATGATCGCGCTCGTTGCATACACCATCGACTTGTAGCCGAACAGCTTCTTGCCCGAGAACGTGGCGATGATTTCCGAGAAGATACCGAATGCCGGCAGCACTAGGATGTAGACCTCGGGGTGGCCCCAGATCCAGATCAGGTTCACGTACATCATGGCGTTGCCGCCACCGTCGTTCGTGAAGAAGTGCATGTCGAAGTAGCGGTCCAGACCCAGCAGGGCCAGCGACACCGTCAGCACCGGGAAGGCGGCCACGATCAGCACGTTGGTGCAGAAGACCGTCCACGTGAACACCGGCATGCGCATCAGGGTCATGCCCGGGGCGCGCATCTTCAGGATCGTCACCAGGAAGTTCACGCCGGTCAGCAGCGTGCCCAACCCTGAAATCTGCAAGGACCAGAGGTAGTAGTCCACCCCCACGCCCGGGCTGTAGTCCAGGCCCGACAGCGGCGGATAGGCCAGCCAGCCCGTACGCGCGAATTCGCCAACCCCCAGCGAGATGTTGACCAGCAGCGCGCCGGCCACGAACAGCCAGAAGCTCAGCGTATTCAGGAACGGGAACGCCACGTCGCGCGCGCCGATCTGCAGCGGCACCACGAGGTTCATCAGGCCCGTCATCAGCGGCATGGCCACGAAGAAGATCATGATCACGCCGTGGGCCGTGAACACCTGGTCATAGTGCTCGGGCGGCAGGAAGCCGGTGGCGCCGTTGGTGGCAACCGCCAGCTGGGTACGCATCATGATGGCGTCGGCAAAGCCGCGCAGCAGCATGATCAGCGCCACCAGCGAGTACATCACGCCGATGCGCTTGTGGTCGACCGAAGTGATCCATTCGACCCACAGGTAATTCCACTTCCTGAAATACGTGATCGCGCCGAGCAGCCCCAGCCCGCCAAGGGCCACGCAGCTCAGCGTGATCATGATGATCGGCTCATGAAACGGAATCGCCGACAAACTCAATTTGCCAAACATCATTGCTCCTAGATTTGCGCGCCCACGGCCGGCTTGGCCGGCGTGGTCATGGATACACGCTCTTCGCCAAGCGTGTTACGCGACGTGCAGACCGGACCGCCATCGAAACCTTCGCGGGCCATGGCACGGCCGTCGTGCCCCATGTATTGATGCAGGATGCCGGTAAACAGGCCGTCTTCGATCTTGCCGAAGTACGTCACCGGATCTGCTTCGCTCGGCTTGGCCAGGACCTTGTAGTCCTCGGCGCCGAGCTGCTTGCTGGACGCGCGCACCTGTTCCACCCACTTGTCGAAGTCGAAGTTCGACATCGCGATGGTCTTGAACTTCATGCCCGAGAAGCCGCCGCCGCTGTAGTTGGCGGACATGCCGTCGTACGTGCCGGCTTCATTGGCGATGAGGTGCAGCTTGGTCTCCATCCCGGCCATGGCGTACACCTGGCTGCCCAGCTGGGGGATGAAGAACGAATTCATGATCGAATCCGACGTGATCTTGAAGTTCACCGGCGTGTTTACCGGCAGCGCCAGCTGGTTGACCGTCGCGATCTTCAGTTCCGGATAGATGAACAGCCATTTCCAGTTCATCGCCACGGCTTCGACCTGCACCGGCTTGACGTTCGACTCCAGCGGCTTGTAGGGGTCGAGATCGTGCGACGACTTCCAGGTGATGATGCCCAGCGCGATGATGATCAGGCAGGGAATCAGCCAGACCACGACTTCGATCTTGGTCGAATGCGACCAGTCGGGATCGTAGGTGGCCGACGTGTTGCTGGCGCGATACTTCCACGCGAACACGATCGTCAGGATGATCACCGGCACCACGACCAGCAGCATCAGCCAGGTGGCGATCAGGATGATGCCCTTGATGTCGACGCCGACTTGCCCCTTCGGGTTCATCAGCGCGTAGTCGCAGCCGGCCAGCAGGAGCAGGCCAAGGCAAGGCAGGTACCGCATCAGGCGCGGCATTGTTGATGTGTTCATGTCACGACGGTCTGGTTGCGCCACGCCTGTGCACAAGCGAGGCACTGCCGCCTGCTGCACGAGGCAACGGGCTGGCTGGGCTGGGAAAAACCGGGGACGTGTCCAAAGCTGGCGCAAGCGTTGATGGGGCGAGCAAGCACCGGCGGACCATGCGGCCGGGCAACGCCATGAGCGCGGCTGGACAGCAACTGACGACTGCGTGCGCGAAACGCCGGGGGCGGAAGCGTGCGCTGAGGTAACCGACTGCCTGAACTGCGATCGTTCCCGGTTCGGAGCAGCCACCGGGACAAGCGTTGTGTCACGATGCTCACGCGATTTCCGCCTGCTTTTGACCACCCGCCAGCGCAGCGAGCACGGTCTCCGAGCGGATATCGCATTACTTAAAACATCGTTGGCCGCGAATGTACCGCAACGCAACATTGCGGGTAAACCCAAACACAACGGAAACACTGTTCTTTTAACCGGACAATGTTTTTGATGTCGCGCAAAGGAAACAGATCACGTCGTGAACGTATTTGTCATGCGATTCTTCTGGACAAAAGAAAGGGGCCGCGTTCTAGCGGCCCCTCTGCCCTACCCACCTGCCACGCGCTACGCGTAGCGTCGGCTGATCGATTCCGCCACGCAGACGGGGCGATCGCTCCCTTCTCGTTCGATGGTGACTTCCCAGGTCGACTGGGCACCGAGCAGGCCGTTCGGCAACGGATCGAGCCGCTCGACCTTGAGCAGCTTCACGCGCGCGCGCAGCTTGCTGCCGACCGGCACCGGCGAGGTGAATCGCACCCGGTTCAGCCCGTAGTTGACGCCCATCTTGACGCCTTCCATATGGATGGCGTTCTGCATGAACTGCGGCAGCAGCGACAACGTCAGGAAACCATGCGCCACCGGGGCGCCGAACGGCGACTCCCGCTTGGCGCGCTCGACGTCGACGTGGATCCACTGATGATCGCCGGTCGCCTCGGCAAACAGGTTCACCTGCTGCTGCGTGATTTCGGACCAGTCGCTGACGGCCACTTCCTGGCCCTGGAGGGACTCCAGCTCTTCCAGCGATGCAATGGTGCGCATATGACTTGTCTCCTATTGTCTTGTCGTCTTGTCGTCTTGTCGTCTTGTTGCCCGGCTGCCCGGCTTCCTGCCGCGCCCGCACCGGCCTCAGGCCGGACGGCGCTTGTACATACCCATGCCCTTGACCGTACACACCACCTCGCCCTTCTGGTTGGTGCCCACCCACTGCGTCATCACCACCCCGCGGTCGGGCTTCGTGCTGGACGGACGCTTCTCCAGGATCTTCAGCACGGCGGTCAGCGTGTCGCCGGCATAGACCGGCTTGATCCAGCGTACCTCGTCCACGCCGGGTGACCCCATGCTGGTGGAGCGGTCGCCCATCGACTGTACCAGCAGCCGCATCATGATGCCGCAGGTCATCCAGCCGCTGGAAATCAGGCCACCGTAGATGCTGCTTTCCGCCGCGGCCTTGTCGATGTGGAACGGCTGGGGATCGTATTGGCGCGCAAACGTGAGGATTTCCTCCTCGGTAACGTGGTAGCTGCCAAGCGGGATCTCGCTGCCGACGACATAGTCTTCGAAGTACATCTTGTTGGACATCGTGGGCTCCAAAGCAAAAAACCGCGCTCGGGGTCGCCGGCGCGGTTCAGGTCAAACACTACGGTCAGGCGGCTTCCTGGAAGCCCGGCTGGCTTGCGAAGCGGCCCAGGTGATGGTCCACGTCGCCAAACGTCGTGTTGATCATGGTCAGCCGCTTGAACATGTGCGCGGCCGGCAATTCGTCGGTCACGCCCATGCCGCCGTGGATCTGCACGGCTTCCTGACCGACCGAGCGCGCCGCCTGGCCCACCCGTGCCTTGGCGGCCGACACGTAGCGGCGGCGTTCTTCCGGCGACGCTTCCTCGAAGCGGGCGGCAGCCAGCAGCGTGATCGAACGCGACTGCTCGGCATGGATGAACATTTCCACCATGCGGTGCTGCAGCGCCTGGAAGCGCGCGATCGGCACGCCGAACTGCTGGCGCGTCTTGGCGTATTCGAGCGTGGCGGCGTTCAGTGTGTCCATCACACCGACGGCCTCGGCGCACAGCAGCACGGCGGCGTAGTCGGCCGTCGCCTCCAGCACGTCAAAGCCCTTGCCTTCGGCACCAAGCAGCGTGGCCGGCGCATCGGCAAACGTCACGTCGGCCGCGCGCAGGTTGTCGATGGTGCGGTAGTCCTTGACGCTGACGCCGGCCCCGTTCGTATCGACCAGGAACAGCGAGATGCCGTCACGATCGGACTGGGCGCCGCCGGTACGGGCCGACACCACCAGCTTGTCAGCCTGCGCACCGTGGATCGCCACCACCTTGCGACCGTTGAGCTTGCCGCCCTTGGCCGTCACCGTCACGTTGTTCAGTTCGTAGCGCGCCTGCGGCTCGTTGAACGCCGTGGCCAGCTTCACCTCGCCGCCGGCCACCTGCTCCAGCACCGCTTCCTGGCCGCCGGCCAGCTTCAGTGCGTGCGCAGCCACCACGGTGGCGAAGTACGGCTCCACGACCAGGCCACGGCCCAGTTGCTCCTGCACCACCATCATGTCGACGGCCGTACCCGAGAAACCGCCCTGCGCTTCCGGCACCGGCAGCGCGGTCAGGCCCAGTTCCACCAGGGCGCCCCAGGCCTGCTCGCCGTAGCCTGCCTCGGTCTTGATGTTCTTCTTGCGCGATTCGAAGTCGTAGCTCTTTTCGACAAAACGGCGAATCGCGTCGGCCAGTTGCTTCTGTTCGTCGCTGAGATTGAAGTTCATGTCGCGTGTCTCCTCACAGCCCCAGAATCATCTGGCTGATGATGTTCTTTTGAATTTCATTGGAACCACCGTAGATCGACGTCTTGCGGTAGTTGAAGTAGTAGGCGGCCAGCGGCGCGGCATCGTCGTAGCCGGTCACGGCATGATCGTGCTCGCATTCGAGGTAGGCGGTGTCGAACGGCTGGGCGTACGGACCCACGGCCTCCACCATCAGCTCGGTCAGCATCTGCTGGATCTCGGTGCCCTTGATCTTGAGCATCGAGGCTTCCGGGCCGGGGCCCTTGCCGGCGGCTTCGCTCGACACCACGCGGAGCACCGTGATTTCCAGCGCCATCAGCTCGATTTCCAGCGCGGCCACCTTGGCTCCGAACACCGGATCGGCCAGCAGCGGCTTGCCGTTCTTCTGCTGCTGACGCGCCACGCGCTTCAGGAACCCCAGTTCGCGCTTGGAATTGCCCACGCGGGCAATGCCGGTGCGCTCGTGGCCCAGCAGGTACTTGGCGTAGGTCCAGCCGCGGTTCTCCTCGCCCACGCGGTTTTCGACCGGCACCTTCACGTTGTCGAAGAAGACTTCGTTCACCTCGTGCTCTTCGTCGAGCATGATGATCGGGCGCACGGTGATACCGGGCGTCTTCATGTCGATCAGCAGGAACGAGATGCCTTCCTGTTTCTTGGCTTCCGGGTCGGTGCGCACCAGGCAGAAGATCATGTCGGCGTGCTGGCCCAGCGTGGTCCAGGTCTTCTGGCCGTTCACGATGTAGTGCTTGCCGTCCGGCGTCAGTTCGGCGCGCGTCTTCAGCGAGGCGAGGTCGGAACCGGAGCCGGGCTCCGAATAGCCCTGGCACCACCAGTCGGTGCAGTCGAGGATACGCGGCAGGTAGTACGACTTCTGCTCGGCATTGCCGTACTTCATGATCACGGGCGCAACCATCGCCACACCGAACGGCAGTACGCCGGGTGCGCCGACGCGGGCATTTTCCTCGTCCCAGATATGGCGTTGCGTGGCGTTCCAGCCGGTACCGCCGAATTCCACCGGCCAGTGCGGCACCGACCAGCCCTTGCCGGCCAGGATCTTGTGCCAGCGCACCAGATCGTCGCGGTTGGGGCGGCGGTGGTTGAGCACCTTTTCGCTGATTTCCGCCGGCAGGTTGGCTTCGAGCCAGCTGCGCACTTCCTGACGGAAGGCGTTGTCCGCCGCCGAGTAGTTGAGATCCATGCCCGTCTCCATAGGTGGTGCCGGCGGGCGCCGGCCGATTGTTTTACCTGCGCATCGCTGCGCTGGTAAAACCGGGCACAGGATGCTTGTTCAGTGGGCCGTCTGCTTCAATGCGTCCGGCACGATGAGCGGAAAGGTTTCGATGCCCTCTTCAGCCAGCGCCTGCACATCCTCGGCGGTGGCCGAACCGCGAATGCCGCGTTCGGGCGCCTCCTCGTAATGCATGCGCCGCGCTTCCTCCACGAAGCGGTCTCCCACGTCCTCGGTCTGCGCCAGCACCTGCCGCACGGCCTTCAGGTAGTGGGCCTGCAGCGCCTGCATCATCTGCCGGGCCTCGGCCTTGCCTGGTTCGCCATCGCGGCCCTGCGTCGGCGCCGGCTTCGCGGTGGCACCCGACAGATTCAGGCGCGGCGCGCTGGGCAGGCGGCTGACCGCATGGTCGCCACAGACCGGACATTGGACGAGGTCGCGTGAAATCTGCGATTGCGCATCTTCCTCCGAGGCAAACCAGCCCTCGAAACGATGGTCTTGCGCACAGCGCAGGTCGAGCACCTTCATGATCTTTCCAGCCCGTCGGGGCAATGTTAGCCGTGAATCGAAATTTTGTGAACGGTCGTGCTAATTTTTTTGCAGCCGTTTTTGCCTGGCAGGATGCGTAGGAAACACAATCCCGCCGATGGCAGCCTATTTGGGCGCCGAGCCCTGAAAAATCAAGGGAAAACCCGCGGATCGCGCCTCGCCAAGCTTAGCAGCAAAGCGACGTTCTAGCCGGCCGCCCGTGCGGTCGGGAACGGCGGTTCGGCCTGTTCGCCGGGTTGCCAGGTGCCCGAGACAATTTTCTCCAGCCAGAACGCGCCGATGATCGTCTTCACGTCGGTAATGCGGCCTTGCCGGACCCAGTCAATGACCTGTCCGACAGGTGTGATGAAGGTCTCAAGGAATTCACCGTCGTCGAGCTTCGACTCGCCGGCCGTCAGATCGCGTGCCAGGAACAGGTCGATGAATTCGGTCGAATAGGAAATGACGGGGTGGATGCGCGTCAGGTAGTCCCAGCGCGCTGCCGTGTAGCCGGTTTCTTCCAGCAGTTCGCGCTTGCCGCACACCAGCGCGCCCTCCTCCGGGTCGAGCTTGCCGGCCGGAAATTCGAGCATGACTTCGCCCACCGGATAGCGGAATTGGCGCTCCATCAGCACGGTGCCATCGTCGAATAGCGGGATCATCATGACCGCGCCCGGATGCAGCACGTACTCGCGCCCGGCCTGCTTGCCGTCGGGCAGGCGCACGATGTCTTGCTTGAGGGTCAGGAATTTCCCGCGGTGGATGGTTGCCGAAGCGACCGGCGTCTCGCGGAGATGGTCGTCCGAAACTTCGGGCGACTGGGAGGAAACGGGGTGAGTCTTGTCGGTCATGCGCGCTCCGGAGATGGCACGGACCGGAGCAGGCAAGCCCTCAGGCCGTGCGATGTTTGACCAGGTATTGCCAGGTGAAGCCCGGGAAGGCAAACACCAGCATCATGCAGGCCGTGATGGCGTAGAACTGCCAGCCCTGCGGGAATGCGTTGCCAAGGCCCGCTTCCACCGCAAAGCCGGCAACACCGGCCACCACATACCAGACGAACAGTTCCACGGCCCGCAGCCACAGCGGCTTGCGGGCCCATTTCAGGCCCACCGCCGCGAACAGGCGCTGGTTGACGAACGGCAGGTTGGCACAGACCAGTGCCAGCAAAATGACAAACCAACCGCCCGCCGAGGAACTCATGTCGTCACCTTGTTATGTTACGAAGCCAGCGTGGCGCGGATGGCCTGGTAGCACAGGTTCATCAGCGCAGCCGGGAACAGGCCCAGCAGGATCACGGCCAGGCCGTTCAGGCTCAGGACCGAGCGCACGCCAACCGACGCTTCCAGCGGCTCTTCGCCAGCCGGCGTGTCGAAGTACATCAGCTTGACGATGCGCAGGTAGTAGAACGCGCCGATCAGCGAGAACACCACGGCCACCACGGCCAGCCAGCTCATACCGGCCTTGACCACGGCCGACAGCACGGCCAGCTTGGCGTAGAAGCCGACGGTCGGCGGGATGCCGGCCATCGAGAACATCATCACCAGCATCAGCAGCGCAAACCACGGATGACGGCGCGACATGCCCTTCAGGTCGTCCAGCGTCTCGGCCTCGAAACCCTTGCGCGTCCGGATCAGGATCAGGCCGAACGTGCCGAGCGTGGTCAGCATGTAGGTGATCGAGTAGAACATCGACGCGCTGTAGGCATTGGCCGCGCCATCCGCCTTGTTCGCCACCACGCCGGACAGCATGCCCAGCAGGATGAAGCCCATGTGCGAGATGGTGGAGTACGCCAGCATCCGCTTCAGGTTGGTCTGCACGATCGCGGTCAGGTTGCCGATCAGCAGCGACACGACCGACAGCACCACCAGCATCATCTGCCAGTCGCCGGCCAGCGGCAGCAGGCCTTCGACCAGCAGGCGCATGATCAACGCGAACGCGGCAACCTTCGGGCCGGCGGCGATCAGCAGCGTCACCGCGGTCGGCGAGCCCTGGTAGATGTCCGGAATCCACATGTGGAACGGTGCGGCACCAAGCTTGAACGACACACCTGCAACGATGAACACCACGCCGAAGGCCAGCATCGTCGTGTTGACGCGACCCGACTCCACCACGCGGAAGACTTCACCCAGGTTCAGCGAACCGGTGGCGCCGTACATCATCGACATGCCATAGAGCAGGAAGCCCGAGGCCAGCGCACCCAGCACGAAGTACTTGATGGCCGATTCCGACGTCACGCGCGAGTCGCGGCGCAGGGCCACCAGGGCGTACGACGACAGCGACAGCAGTTCCAGGCCCAGATACAGGGTCAGGAAGTTGTTGCCGGTAATCATCACGAGCTGACCGCCGAGCGTGAACAGCGCGAGCATGTAGAACTCGCCCGCGAACATGTCGCGGTTGCTCAGGTAGGTGCGCGTGTAGATCAGCGTCAGGAACATGCCCAGCGAGCAGAATGCCGACAGCACGTTGGCCATCGGATCCACGACCACCAGGTTGGCGAACACGTAGTGTGTCTCGCCGTTGGCGGCGTCCAGTGCGAACCAGAAGGTCAGCACCAGCGTCGTCAGCAGTGCCAGCGGGTATGCCACGCTGGTGCGGCCCTTGCCGCGCGCTAGGTCGATCCAGTTGATCGCCGCGATGGCGACCGCCAGGAAAATGATTGGCGCCACCGGGGCCAGGCTAGAGGACGATTGCATGTTGATTTCTCTCCCCCGCTTACAGCTTGGACTGTGCCACGTGGGACAGCAGGTTCACCACCGAGGCGTGCATCACATCGGTGAAGGGTTTCGGGTACAGACCCATGTACAGCGTCAGGATGGCCAGCAGGCCGAACATCAGGAACTCGCGCTTGTTCAGGTCTACCAGTTCACGCACGTGCTGATGCACGATATCGCCAAAGATCACGCGCTTGACCATCCACAGCGAGTAGGCCGCGCCCAGGATCAGCGCCGTGGCAGCCAGCAGGCCGATCCAGAAATTGAACTTGACCGAGGCCAGGATGACCATGAACTCGCCGACGAAACCGGAGGTAGCCGGCAGGCCGCAGTTTGCCATGGCGAAGAACACCGAGAACGCGGCGAACTTCGGCATCACGTTCACCACACCGCCGTAGTCGGCGATCTGGCGCGAGTGCACGCGGTCGTACAGCACGCCGATGCCAAGGAACATGGCGCCCGACACGAAGCCGTGCGAGATCATCTGGATGATGCCGCCTTCAACGCCCAGGTCGTTGAAAATGAAGAAGCCCAGCGTCACGAAACCCATGTGGGCGATCGACGAGTACGCCACCAGCTTCTTCATGTCGGCCTGCACCAGCGCCACGAGACCGATGTAGATCACCGCGACCAGCGAGATCGTGATGATGAACGGTGCCATGTAGTGGCTGGCGTCCGGCGCGATCGGCAGCGAGAACCGCAGGAAACCGTAGGCGCCCAGCTTCAGCATGATCGCGGCCAGTACCACGGAACCGCCGGTCGGCGCTTCCACGTGGGCGTCCGGCAGCCAGGTGTGCACCGGCCACATCGGCACCTTCACGGCGAAAGCCATGAAGAACGCCAGGAAGATCAGGATCTGCTCTTCGAACGACAGCTTGGCCTGGTGCCAGGACAGGATGTCGAACGTACCGGTCTTGTTGTACAGGTACAGCAGGGCAACCAGCGTCAGCAGCGAGCCCAGCAGCGTGTAGAGGAAGAACTTGAACGCGGCGTACACGCGGTTCGGGCCACCCCAGACACCGATGATGATGTACATCGGGATCAGCGTGGCTTCGAAGAACACGTAGAACAGCATGCCGTCCAGCGCGCAGAACACGCCCACCATCAGGCCCGACAGGATCAGGAACGCGGCCATGTACTCGGCCACCCGTTCGGTGATCACTTCCCAGGCCGAGATCACGACGATCACGGTGATGAACGACGTCAGCACGACGAACCACATCGAGATGCCGTCAACGCCCAGGTGATAGGCGATGTTGAAGCGCTCGATCCAGTTCGCCTGCTCGACAAACTGCATCGCAGCCGTCGACGTATCGAAATGGAAGACCAGCGGCAGCGTCACGGCGAAGCTGGCGATGGCGCCGAACAGCGCCATCCAGCGCGCGAAGCACTTGCTGTTGTCGGAGCCGAACATCAATACCAGCAGGCCGAAGAAGATAGGCAGCCAGATTGCGAGAGACAGAACCATTTGTTTGTTTTCCTTACTCGGTGCCTATCACTTGGTGCCTATCACGCCAGTGATCGTCAGCGTCAACAGCACCAGCATGCCGAGGATCATCGCGAAAGCGTAATGGTAGATGTAGCCGGACTGCAGGTAACGGCTAGCCGCGGCAAACGACGCCACCACACGGGCCGAACCATTGACGAACAGGCCGTCGATGAAGCTCTGGTCGCCACCCTTCCACAGGCCGGTACCCAGCAGGCGCGCGCCGCGGGCAAACACCGCCTCGTTGATCGCGTCCATGTAGTACTTGTTCTCGAGCAGGTTGTAGAGGCCCGAGCAGCGTTGCTTGATGGCGGCCGGAATGTCCGGGCGCTTCATGTAGAAGAACCACGACAGCACCACACCGGCAATGGCCAGCCACAGCACCGGGGTCTTCAGCGAGTGAATCGCCATCGGCACCCAGCCGTGGAACGCTTCCTTCAGCTCTTCCATGGCGTGATGGTTTTCGCCGACGAAGATCACGTCCTTGAACGCCAGGCCATGCTTGAAGAAGTCACCGAACAGCATCGGCTCGATGGCGATGGCGCCAACGATCACCGACGGGATGGCCAGCAGCACCAGCGGCAGCGTCACCACCCACGGCGACTCGTGCGGCTTCTGGCCCGGAGCCAGACCATGGTGGTGGTCGTCGCCGTGCGACTCCTCTTCTTCCTCGTGGTGGTCGTGGTGCGCGTGCGGCTTGCCGAAACGCTCTTCACCGTGGAACACCAGGAAGTACATGCGGAACGAGTAGAAGGCGGTGACGAACACGCCAGCCAGCACCGCGAAGTACGCGAAGCCCGAACCGGCCAGATGCGACTCGGCCACGGCCTCGATGATCGAGTCCTTCGAATAGAAGCCCGAGAAGAACGGCGTGCCGATCAGCGCCAGCGAACCCACCAGCGACGTGATCCAGGTGATCGGCATGTACTTGCGCAGACCGCCCATGTTGCGGATGTCCTGGTCGTGGTGCATGCCGATGATGACCGAACCGGCCGCAAGGAACAGCAGCGCCTTGAAGAACGCGTGGGTCATCAGGTGGAACACGGCCACCGAGTAGGCCGAAGCGCCCAGCGCCACGGTCATGTAGCCCAGCTGCGACAGCGTGGAGTACGCCACCACGCGCTTGATGTCGTTCTGGATGATGCCCAGGAAGCCCATGAACAGCGCCGTGATGCCGCCGATGATCATCACGAACGACAGGGCGGTGTCCGACAGTTCGAACAGGGGCGACATGCGCGACACCATGAAGATACCGGCCGTCACCATGGTTGCCGCGTGGATCAGTGCCGAGATCGGGGTCGGGCCTTCCATCGAGTCAGGCAGCCACACGTGCAGCGGGAATTGCGCCGACTTGCCCATCGCGCCGATGAACAGGCAGATGCACGCCACGGTGATCATCAGCCAGTCGGTGCCCGGGAAGATCACCGTTGCCAGCTGCTCGCGCTGGGCGAACACGTCCGTGTAGTTCATGCTGCCGCTGTACGCCAGCAGCAGGCCGATACCGAGGATGAAGCCGAAGTCACCCACGCGGTTGACCAGGAACGCCTTCAGGTTGGCGAAGATCGCGGTCGGACGCGTGTACCAGAAGCCGATCAGCAGGTACGACACCAGGCCCACAGCTTCCCAGCCGAAGAACAGCTGCAGGAAGTTGTTGCTCATCACCAGCATCAGCATCGAGAAGGTGAACAGCGAGATGTAGGCGAAGAAGCGGTTGTAGCCGGGGTCCCCGTCCATGTAGCCGACGGTGTAGATGTGCACCATCAGCGAGACGAAGGTCACCACGACCATCATCATCGCCGTCAGGGAATCGACCAGGAAGCCGACTTCCATCTTCAGCGAGCCGATGGCCATCCATTCGTACACGGTGGCGTTGTAGCCGGCGCCGTTCATCACGTCGCGCAGCACCATCACGGAGAGGACGAACGAGATGGCGACACCGAGGATCGTTGCCGAGTGGGCCACGATGCGGCCGCCGCGCGTCTCCGAGGAGAACGTGCCGAAGAACTTGGTACCGAACAGACCGGCTATCGCGGCACCGGCGAGCGGTGCCAGCGCGATCGCCAGCAGCAGGTTGGGGTTGAGCGTGGTTGCCATAGGACGCTTATTGGTGTGCGGTCGGGATGCAGTCTTGGTTCATGTCGTGAGCGTTCATGTCAGCCCTTGAGGGTATCCATGTCGTCCACGTTGATCGTGTCCAGGTTACGGAACAGCACGACCAGGATTGCCAGACCGATTGCCGACTCGGCGGCGGCCACCGTAAGGATGAAGAAAACGAAAACCTGTCCGGCCAGGTCGCCCATGTAGTGCGAGAAGGCGACGAAATTCATGTTCACCGCAAGCAGCATCAGTTCGAGCGCCATCAGCAGCACGATGACGTTCTTGCGGTTCAGGAAGATGCCAACGATGCTGATCGCGAACAGGATGGCACCGAGGACGAGAAAGTGAGCGAGAGACAGCACAGCGGGTTCTCCGGGCTTAGTTCTTGTTGGCGGACGCAGCAGCATCCACTTCGGCCCGGCCCTCGGCCGGCATCTTCACCATGCGCACGCGGTCGTCGCGGCGTACACGCAGCTGGGCACCCACGTCCTGTGCCTTGACGTCCTTGCGGCGGCGCAGCGTCAGGGCCACGGCGGCCACGATGGCCACCAGCAGGATGATGCCGGCCACTTCGAAGGCGTACACGTAGTCGGTGTAGATCAGCTTGCCCAGCGCGGCGGTGTTCGAATAGTTCGGGTCCTGCGCGCCCGGCGGCAGCACGGCGTTGGTGGTGCCGATGAAGTTGCGCACCAGCACGATGGCCATTTCGGCGATGATCAGCGCACCGACGATCGACGCCATCGGCACGTACGTCCAGAAGTCGCGGCGCAGGTGCTCGATATCGATATCGATCATCATCACCACGAACAGGAACAGCACCATCACCGCACCTACGTACACCAGCACGAGCAGGATGGCGAGGAACTCGGCCTTCAGGATCATCCAGATCGCCGCGGCGGTGAAGAACGCCAGGACGAGGAACAGTGCGGAATGCACCGGGTTCTTTGCCGTGATGACTTTCAGTGCGGAGAGCACCAGCACCAGGGCAAAGGCATAGAAGATGGCTGTCGTGAGTTCCATGGTCCCTATCGGATCCTCTTTGGGCCGCGCCGGTCCGGGCTGCCCGTCGGGGCAGCCACGCCTTGCGCGACTTGCTTCTCTTGGTTGTGCCCCTTGCGGGGCGACTTCAAATTCGTTGCCGGGAACCGCGCACCGCGTGCCCGGCTCCCGTCCTGCCGGTACGCTTAGCGGTACTTCGCGTCCGCGGCCTTGGCTGCCGCGATCTGCGGCTCGTAGCGGTCGCCCACTGCCAGCAGCATGTCCTTCGTGAAGTACAGGTCGCCGCGCTTCTCGCCGTGGTACTCGAAAATATGCGTTTCGACGACCGCGTCGACCGGGCAGGCTTCTTCGCAGAAGCCGCAGAAAATGCACTTGGTCAGATCGATGTCGTAGCGCGTGGTGCGGCGGGTGCCGTCGTTACGCACATCCGACTCGATCGTAATGGCCATGGCCGGGCACACCGCTTCGCACAGCTTGCAGGCGATGCAACGCTCTTCCCCGTTCGGGTAGCGGCGCAGTGCGTGCAGGCCGCGGAAACGCGGCGACATCGGCGTCTTCTCTTCCGGGAACTGGACAGTCACCTTCCGGGCGAAGAGATAGCGGCCGGTAAGTGCCATGCCCTTGAAGAGTTCCTTCAGGAGCAGGCTGTTAAAGAAGTCCTTGATGGCGATCAGCATGACGATTGCTTCCTAAGTATTTCCGCGCGGCGCGCCCTGCCCGTTCGGGCGGCGCGCCGTCGCCTGGCCTCTTAGTGCCAGATGTTCCACGGCGACTTGATCCAGATCGCCACAATGATCAGCCACGCCACGGTCAGCGGAATGAAGATCTTCCAGCCCAGACGCATGATCTGGTCATAGCGGTAACGCGGGAACGAGGCACGAATCCAGATGAACACCGACAGCAGCAGGAAAACCTTGATCACCAGCCAGAAGAAGCCCGGGATCGCATTCGTGATCACGCTCGAGAACGGCGGCGCCCAGCCACCGAGGAACATCAGCGAGGTCATCGTCGAGATGATGATCATGTTGATGTACTCGGCCAGGAAGAACAGCGCGAACGTCATGCCCGAATATTCGATCATGTGGCCCGCCACGATTTCCGACTCGCCTTCCACCACGTCGAACGGATGGCGGTTGGTTTCCGCCACGCCCGAGATGAAGTACACGGCGAACATCGGCAGCAGCGGCAGCCAGTTCCACGACAGGATGTTGATGCCCATGTCCGCGAAATAGCCCACGTTCTGGCTGTTCACGATCGTCGACAGGTTCAGGCTGCCGGCCACCATCAGCACGGTCACCAGCGCGAAGCCCATGGCGATTTCATACGACACCATCTGCGCCGCGGCACGCATGGCGCCGATGAACGCGTACTTCGAGTTCGATGCCCAGCCCGCCAGGATCACGCCGTACACGCCCACCGAGCTGATGGCCATCACGTACAGCAGGCCGGCGTTGACGTCCGCCATCACCACTTCGGGCTGGAACGGAATCACGGCCCAGACGGCCACTGCCGGCACCAGCACCATCAGCGGCGCAACCAGATACATCATCCGGTTGATCTGCGACGGGAACATCACTTCCTTGAGCAGCAGCTTCAGCACGTCGGCAATCGGCTGCAGCAGGCCCAGCGGACCCACGCGGTTCGGGCCGATACGGACGTGCATCCAGCCAATCAGCTTGCGTTCCCACAGAATCAGGTAGGCCACGCACAGCAGCACCGGCACCACAATGACCACGGCACGGATCAGGATCCAGATCAGCGTCCAAGCGCTGCCGAAGATGGCCTGGCCCTGCGAGGTAATGAGATCGATCATGTTGCTATCTCGCTCTTCTTATACGGTGGCCGTCGCGGCGGCACCCTGGCCGGCCGACAGGTCGATGGCTTTCTCAACGGTGACGGTACCGAACAGCGCGCCCAGCGTTGCGGCGGCCACGGTGGCGGCCGGCACGCGCACGGCATTGGCCGGCAGCGTCTTTTCCAGCGCCGCGGGCAGCACCACGCTGGCACCGTCCTGCGTCACGCGCACCGGGTCGCCCGCCTGCACGCCCAGCTTGGCGAACAGTTCCGACGACAGGCCCACCGTCATCGCGCGGCGCGCGGCAGCGGTCAGCTGCAGCGAATCGGCACGACGCACGATCGGGTCGGCGTGGTAGATCGGCACATCGGCGATACGCTCGATACCGTTGGCGGCGGCTGCCGTCACGCGGATCGGGGCGTCCGTAGCGTTGTTCAGCTGCGCCGGAGCCAGCTTGACCAGTGCGGCATCGCGCACGGCTTCGGCGGTTTCGAAGTCGAAGCCCGGCACGTCGAGCAGGTTGCCCAGCACGCGCAGCACCTTCCAGCCCGGACGCGACTCGCCCAGCGCGCGCACCACGCCGTTGAAGCTCTGGGCACGGCCCTCGGCGTTCACGAACGTACCGGCGGTCTCGGTGAACGGCGCGATCGGCAGGATCACGTCGGCGTATTGCATGGCCGCTTCCGAGCGGAACGGCGACAGCACCACGACGGTACCGGCCTGCTGCAGCGCGGCCAGGGCCTTGCGCGCATCGGCGGTATCGAATTCGGCCTCGGCGTTCAGCACGATGTATGCCTTGCGCGGCGTATCGAACATCGCCTGGGCATTGGCACCGCCCTGTTGCGGCAGCGCGCCGGCGATGTAGCCGCCGACGGTGTTGGCCGCCTCGGTCAGGAAGCCCAGCGTGGCTCCCGTTTCCGTTGCGATCCACTGGGCCAGCGCGTGCAGCGCCGAGAATTGCGGGTGGCGCACGGCTTCGTTGCCGAGGAACACGGCACGGCGCTCGCCCGACAGCAGCGCATCGGCCACGGTCTTGGCGGCATCGCCACCGTCGAAACCATCGGTCCCGGCCGGAGCGGCCACGCCCTTGGCGGCGGCCACGGCACGGGCCACGCCGGCCAGTGCGGCAGTCCAGCCCGACGGCGCCACGTCGATACGTGCGGCCAGCGGCATCAGCAGGTCTTCACCGCCGGTACCGATCACGGCCACGCGGGCACCCTTCTTGGCGGCCTGACGCAGGCGGGAAGCCAGCAGCGGCTGGTCCTTGCGCAGCGAAGCGCCAATCACCAGCGCGCGTTGCAGCGTGGTGACGTCGGCAATCGGCATGCCCAGCCACGGCGCGCCCTTCAGCGCGGCCGAGAAATCGGTCTGGCGCAGGCGGAAATCCACGTTGTCGCTGCCCAGGCCACGGACGAGCTTGCCCAGCAGGAACAGTTCTTCCAGCGTGCTGTGCGGGCTGGCGATGGCGGCGATCTGGTCGGCACCATGGTCACGCTTGATGCTCGCCAGGCCGTTGGCCACGTATTCCAGCGCGGTCTGCCAGTCGGTTTCCATCCACTGGTTGCCCTGCTTGAGCATCGGGCGGGTCAGACGGTCGGCACTGTTCACGCCTTCGTACGAGAAGCGGTCCTTGTCGGAGATCCAGCACTCGTTGACGTCTTCGTTTTCCAGCGGCACCACGCGCATCACGCGCTGGTTCTTGGTCTGGACCACGAGGTTGGCGCCCACGCCGTCGTGCGGCGACACCGACTTGCGACGCGCCAGTTCCCAGGTACGGGCCGAATAGCGGAACGGCTTGCTGGTCAGCGCGCCAACCGGGCACAGGTCGATCATGTTGCCGGACAGTTCCGAATCCACGGTCTGGCCGACGAACGTCGTGATCTCCGAGTGTTCGCCACGGTTCAGCATGCCCAGCTCCATCACGCCGGCCACTTCCTGGCCGAAGCGCACGCAGCGGGTGCAGTGGATGCAGCGGGTCATCTCCTCCATGGAGATCAGCGGGCCCACGTTCTTGTGGAACACCACGCGCTTTTCTTCCTTGTAGCGCGACTCCGAGGCACCGTAGCCCACGGCCAGATCCTGCAGCTGGCATTCGCCGCCCTGATCGCAGATCGGGCAGTCGAGCGGGTGATTGATCAGCAGGAATTCCATCACGGACTTCTGGGCCTTGACAGCCTTTTCGGAGTTCGTGAAGACCTTCATGCCGGGCGTCACCGGGGTGGCGCAGGCGGGCAGCGCCTTGGGCGCCTTTTCCACTTCGACCAGGCACATGCGGCAGTTCGCCGCGATGGACAGTTTGCGGTGGTAGCAGAAGTGCGGGATGTAGGTGCCCAGCTTGCGGGCCGCTTCCATCACGAGGCTGCCTTCCGCAACCTCTACCTTCTTGCCGTCGATCTCGAGTTCAACCATGTTCTGCCACGCTTCAGGAATGGGCCGGGACCATGCACTGCTTGTGTTCGACGTGATATTCGAACTCTTTCCAGTAGTGCTTGAGCATGCCGCGTACCGGCATCGCCGCGGCATCGCCGAGCGCGCAAATCGTGCGACCCATGATGTTTTCCGCGACGTTATTGAGCAGGTCCAGGTCTTCCTGGCGGCCTTCTCCGTGTTCAATACGATTCACCATGCGGTAGAGCCAGCCGGTGCCTTCACGGCACGGCGTGCACTGGCCGCACGATTCTTCAAAGTAGAAATACGACAGGCGCAGCAGCGACCGCACCATGCAACGCGTTTCGTCCATGACGATCACGGCGCCCGAGCCCAGCATCGAGCCGGCCTTGGCGATCGAGTCGTAGTCCATGGTCGACGCCATCATCAGGTCGGCCGGCACCACCGGGGCCGACGATCCGCCAGGGATCACCGCCTTGAGCGCCTTGCCGCCGCGCATGCCACCCGCCAGCTCCAGCAGCGTGGAGAACGGCGTGCCCAGCGGGATTTCGTAGTTGCCCGGACGCTCGACGTCGCCGGAGATCGAGAAGATCTTGGTGCCGCCGTTGTTCGGCTTGCCCATCTTCAGGTATTCGTCCGGGCCCACGGCCAGGAGGAACGGCACCGCTGCGAACGTCTCGGTGTTGTTGATGGTGGTCGGCTTGCCGTACAGGCCGAAGCTGGCGGGGAAAGGCGGCTTGAAGCGCGGCTGGCCTTTCTTGCCTTCCAGCGATTCGAGCAGCGCGGTTTCCTCGCCGCAGATGTACGCGCCGTAGCCGTGGTGGGCATGCAACTGGAAGTCGAAGCCCGAACCCAGGATGTTGTCGCCCAGGAAACCGGCGCGGCGTGCCTCCTCGAGGGCTTCCTCGAAGATCTTGTATTCGTTCCAGATTTCGCCGTGGATGTAGTTGTAACCCACGGTGATGCCCATCGCGTACGCCCCGATGGCCATGCCTTCGATCAGCGCATGGGGGTTGTAGCGGATGATGTCACGGTCCTTGAACGTGCCCGGCTCGCCCTCGTCGGTATTGCAGACCAGGTACTTCTGGCCCGGGAACGAACGCGGCATGAAGCTCCACTTCAGGCCGGTCGGAAAGCCCGCACCGCCCCGGCCGCGCAGGCCCGAGGCCTTGACGTCGGCAATCACCTGCTCGGGTGTTACCTTCTGTTCGAGGATACGGCGCAGCTGGGCGTAGCCGCCGCGCTTGACGTAGTCCTCGAGGTGCCAGTTCTTGCCGTCCAGGCCGGCCAGGATCAGCGGCTTGATGTGACGGTCGTGCAGAGAGGTCATGTTACTTGTCCCCCTTGGCGGCGGCTTCGGCCTTGAGCTCGTCGACCAGGGCGTCGAGCTTCTGGTCGCTCATGAAGCTGCACATGCGGGTGTTGTTGACGATCATCACCGGTGCGTCGCCGCAAGCGCCCATGCACTCGCCTTCCTTCAGCGTGAAGCAGCCATCGGCGGTGGTTTCGTTGTAGTCGATCCCGAGCTTGCGCTTCAGGTATTCGCCAGCCCGGTCGCCGCCCGACAGCGCGCACGGCAGGTTGGTGCAGACGGTGAGCTTGTACTTGCCCACCGGCTTGGTGTCATACATGTTGTAGAACGTGGCCACCTCTTCCACCCACACGGGCGGCATTTCCAGGTAGCTGGCGACGAACTGCATGACTTCGGGGGAAACCCAGCCCACCTCGCCCTGTGCCACGGCGAGTGCCGCCATCACGGCCGACTGCTTCTGGTCGGCCGGATACTTCGCGATCGCGCGATCGATTTCCTTGAGAGCTTCTGCTGATAGCATGGTCATTGCAGTAATACGGCGAAGCCCTGCCCTTGTATGCCGGGCTTCGCTGGTTTGCAGCCGTCGCTGCCATGTTCTGCCGGCCCGGAATGCTCCAGCGCATTCCTTGCCGATCCGTCGCAGGCCGGAGCCTGCTGCCACCATTACCGCCGGGGCCGGCCGAACACGCCCGGATCGTCGTCCGGACAACGGCCTGTGACGGGATACCCTTCTGCCGGTATCCCTTAGCGGTCGATCTCGCCGAACACGATGTCCTGTGTCCCGATGATCGTGACCGCATCCGCAATCATGTGTCCCTTGGCCATTTCGTCGAGCGCGGCCAGGTGGGCAAAGCCCGGGGCACGGATCTTCAGGCGGTACGGCTTGTTCGCACCGTCCGAGATCGCGTAGATACCGAACTCGCCCTTCGGGTGTTCCACCGCCGCGTAAGCCTCGCCCGGCGGTACGTGGATGCCTTCCGTGAAGAGCTTGAAATGGTGAATCAGCTCTTCCATGTTCGACTTCATGTCCACGCGCGACGGCGGTGCCACCTTGTGGTTCTCGGAAATCACCGGACCCGGGTTGCGGCGCAGCCAGTCGATGCACTGCTTGATGATGCGGTTCGACTGGCGCATTTCTTCCACGCGCACCAGGTAACGGGAATAGCAGTCGCCCGCCGTGCCCACCGGGATGTCGAAGTCGATCTTGTCGTAGACCTCGTACGGCTGCTTCTTGCGCAGATCCCACTCGATGCCCGAGCCACGCAGCATCGGACCCGTGAAACCCATCTGCAGCGCGCGCTCCGGAGTCACCACGCCGATATCCACCAGACGCTGCTTCCAGATACGGTTATCGGTCAGCAGCGTCTCATATTCATCCACGTACGTCGGAAAACGGTTCGTGAAGTCCTCGATGAAGTCCAGCAGCGAGCCCGAACGGTTTTCGTTCATGACCTTGATGGCCTTCTCGTTGTGGATCTTCGACGCACGGTACTGCGGCATCGTGTCCGGCAGATCGCGGTAGACGCCGCCCGGACGGTAGTAGGCAGCGTGCATGCGCGCGCCCGACACCGCCTCGTACATGTCGAACATGTCCTCGCGCTCGCGGAACGCGTACAGGAACACGGCCATCGCGCCGACGTCCAGCGCGTGGGCGCCGATCCACATCAGGTGGTTCAGCAGGCGGGTGATTTCGTCGAACATCACGCGGATGTACTGCGCGCGGATCGGCACCTCGATGCCGAGCATCCGCTCGATCGCCATCACGTAGGCGTGTTCGTTGACCATCATCGACACGTAGTCGAGACGGTCCATGTAGGGAACGCTCTGGATCCAGCTCTTCTGCTCGGCCAGCTTTTCGGTGGCGCGGTGCAGCAGGCCGATGTGGGGATCGGCACGCTGGATGACTTCGCCGTCCAGCTCGAGCACCAGACGCAGCACGCCGTGTGCCGCAGGGTGCTGGGGACCGAAGTTGAGGGTGTAGTTCTTGATATCTGCCATGACGCCGTTCTCAGTGCTTCGTGCCGCCGTAGTTTTCCTCGCGAATCACGCGCGGCGTGATTTCGCGCGGCTCGATCGTCACCGGCTGGTAGATGACCCGCTTCTGCTCGGGGTCGTAACGCATTTCCACGTAGCCCGAGACCGGGAAGTCCTTGCGGAACGGATGGCCCACGAAACCGTAGTCCGTCAGCAGACGGCGCAGGTCCGGGTGGCCTTCGAACACGATGCCGTAGAAGTCGAACGCTTCGCGCTCGAACCAGTTCACCGAATTCCACACGTCGATCAGCGACGGCACCACGGGCATGTCGTCGTCCGGCGCGAACACGCGCAGGCGCAGACGCCAGTTGTGCTTGAGCGACAGCAGATGCGTGACAGCCGCGAAGCGCGGGCCGTCCCAGGTGCCTTCGGCGTAGTCGGAATAGTCGACGCCGCAGAGGTCGATCGCCTGTTCGAAGTGCAGCGACGGGTCGTCACGCAGCAGGCGTGCCACGTCGAGGTAGTCGGCAGCCTTGACGATCAGCGTCAGTTCGCCGATGGCCTCGGTCAGGTTCTGCACGCGCTTGCCCAGAACTTTCTCGAGGGCGGCCTTGAGGGTATCGAGGTTCGCCATGTCAGCCCTTGCGCGCAATGGTGTTGGTACGCTTGATCTTGTTCTGGAGCTGGATCACGCCGTAGATCAGCGCCTCCGCGGTCGGCGGGCAGCCCGGAACATAGATGTCGACCGGCACGATGCGATCGCAGCCACGCACCACCGAATACGAGTAGTGGTAGTAGCCGCCGCCATTGGCGCACGAGCCCATCGAGATCACCCAGCGCGGTTCTGCCATCTGGTCGTAGACCTTGCGCAGCGCGGGGGCCATCTTGTTGCAGAGCGTGCCTGCCACGATCATCACGTCGGACTGACGCGGCGACGGGCGGAAGATCACGCCGAAACGGTCCATGTCGTAGCGAGCGGCGCCGGCGTGCATCATTTCCACTGCACAGCAGGCCAGACCGAACGTCATGGGCCACAGGGAACCCGTACGGGTCCAGTTGATCAGCTTGTCAGCGGTCGTCGTGACAAAGCCTTCGTTGAGAACGCCTTCGATTGCCATTTCACATCACTCCCAATCGAGCGCGCCCTTTTTCCAGATGTAGACGAAGCCCACGATGAATTCCAGCAGAAACACGCCCATGGCGATGAATCCCGGCCAACCGATGTCCTTGAGGGCAACGCCCCAGGGAAACAGGAAGGCAGTTTCGAGATCGAACAGGATAAAGAGGATGGCGATGAGGTAGTAGCGCACGTCGAACTTCATGCGCGCATCCTCGAATGCCTCGAAGCCGCACTCGTACGGCGACAGCTTCGCTGCGTCAGGATTGTTGGGACCGAGAATCCGACCAATGGACATCAGCGCTACACCGAGCACGATGCCAAAGAGGATGAAGACGAGGACGGGGAAGTAGGCTTCGAGTGTCAAGGTACGGCCAGCCTTATCTGGAATGTTGTCAACAGCACCAGCTAGCGGCGACCTGTTGCCCACCCCAGGCGCCATCCCGTCTTAGCACGGCGCCGCCTTGCGGACTGCCGGAGAGTCAATGGTGCGATCCGTGCATGACACGGATGCGACATTGACTTCCGATCAATTGTTTGGTGCCGACGGCGAGACTCGAACTCGCACAGCTTTCGCCACTACCCCCTCAAGATAGCGTGTCTACCAATTTCACCACGTCGGCTGGGGGAGAAACAATATTGCCTTGCGCCGGGTTTTTACACCCTACGAAGCGTTGTCAGAAGAGTCTGTCCTCTGGCTTTCGCCCCGCGCTGGGGAATCGTTTCAAGCCTTGCATTCTAACTCATGATCCCTGATTTGTTCAATGCACAATCACAAATTAAATCAGGAATCCTTGAACACACTGTTCGATTATTGCGTCAATGCCGACGCTTACTTCGGCACTGCGGGCCCGGCCGGTGCCGATGCGGCAGCCGCTGCCGGCGCCGATGCGGACGGTGCCGAAGCCTGGGTAGCCTGGGGCTGCTGGCTTGCACCCATCACGCCCAGCGAAGCCTGCGGCTTGTAGTTGCCCAGCAGCGTCAGGCCCAGCGTGCAAGCGAAGAACAGCGCCGCCAGAACGGCCGTGGTGCGCGACAGGAAGTTTGCCGAGCCCGATGCACCGAACAGGCTGCCCGATGCGCCAGAGCCGAACGCCGCGCCGACGTCGGCGCCCTTGCCGTGCTGCAGCAGGACCAGACCGATCACGCCCAGCGCGGACAGAACCTGCACGACGACCAACAGAGTCTTGAAAATTGCCATTTGGTTAAATTCGTTTCGTACTTGCCTGATCAGACAGTCGCATCCGGCATTCAGGCGTTGCCGATCGCGAGGAAATCATCCGCCTTCAGCGAGGCGCCGCCAATCAGGCCCCCGTCGATATCGGACATGGAAAACAGTTCCGCCGCATTGTCCGGCTTCACGCTGCCGCCGTACAGGATGGCGATACGCTCGCCCACGCCCGCGTCCTTGCCGGCGACCTGCGCGCGCAGTGCGGCATGGACGGCCTGCGCCTGCTCGCTGGTGGCCGTCTTTCCGGTGCCAATGGCCCAGACGGGCTCATAGGCCAGGACAATGCGATTCAATTGATCGATAGACAATGCATCGAGCACGGCCTGCAGCTGACGGCCCACCACCGCCTCGGTCTGGCCCGCCTCGCGCTCGGCGAGCGTTTCGCCGACGCAAACGACCGGGACCAGGCCCGATTCCAGGGCGCGCAGTGCCTTGGCAGCCACCGTCGCGTCGGATTCACCGTGGTACGTGCGGCGCTCGGAGTGACCCACCAGCACATAAGTACAGCCGAACTCGGCCAGCATCGGCGCCGCAACTTCGCCCGTGAAGGCGCCGCGGACTTCTGCGGACGTGTCCTGGGCGCCCCACGACACCTGGGTACCGGTGAGCAGCGACTGGCACTGGGCAAGATAGGGGAACGGTGCGCAGACGGCCAGTTTTGCCTTGGCCGGCGCTGCCTTGATGCCTTCCAGCAGGGCCGCATTGGCGGCGAGGCTGCCGTGCATCTTCCAGTTGCCGATGACCAGCTTTTGTCTCACAAGGGTCCCCTCTCAAATCAAACCGGCTATTGTAGCGTGGTCAACGGGGGGCCGCCAGCGCATGGCGGCCAATTGCGGACAGCCAGTGGTCGTCGGCCCACAATTGCGACAGCGATGGTGCAATTGTGGGCCAGCGGAGCCACTTACCAGGTCAGCACGATCTTGCCGGTGTGCTCGCTCGATTCCATCAGGCGATGGGCATCGGCGGCCTGCGCGGCAGGGAAGACCTTGTAGATCACGGGCTTGATCTTGCCCGAAGCCAGCAGCGGCCAGACGTTCTGGTGCAGGGCCTGCGCAATCGCGCCCTTGAACGATGCCGGACGCGGACGCAGCGTCGAACCTGTCACGGTGATGCGCCGACGCAGGATATCGCCCAGCGGAATCTCGGCCTTGCCGCCGCCCAGCAGCGCAATGATGACGATGCGCCCGTCGTCAGCGATGCACGACAGTTCCCGGGCCAGGTACGAACCGGCCACCATGTCGAGAATCACATCGACGCCCTTGCCTTCGGTCAAAGCCTTGACCTCGGCCGCGAAGTCCTGCGTCTTGTAGTTGATCGCACGATCGGCGCCCAACGCCTCGCAGGCCTTGCACTTGTCGTCGCTGCCCGCCGTCACGAACACCTTGAAGCCCATCGCCTTGGCGATCTGGATGGCCGTGGTACCGATGCCGCTCGACCCGCCCTGGATCAGCAGCGTCTCCGCCGCCCCGCGCGGGCCCTTGCCCAGTTGGCCACGATCAAACACGTTGCTCCACACGGTGAAGAACGTTTCCGGCAGTGCCGCAGCCTCGATATCGCTGAGGCCCTCGGGCACCGGCAGGCATTGCTCGATCGGTGCCGTGCAAAGCTCGGCGTAGCCGCCGCCCTGCACCAGCGCGCAAACCCGGTCACCCGCTTTCAGGCCAAAACGGTTTGCCGGATTCGACAGATCGCCGCCTACCACCACGCCGGCCACCTCCAGGCCCGGCAGATCGGAGGCCCCCGGCGGCACCGGATAGTTGCCGGTACGCTGGAACACATCGGGGCGATTGATGCCCGCTGCCGCCACGCGGATCAGGATCTCTCCGGCCTTCGGCTCCGGCTCGGGACGCTGCGTTTCCTGCAGGACTTCAGGGCCGCCGTATTCACGGATTTCGATGGCTTTCATGACCGCTCCTCATCAATGTCGAAAGTCGCATGGCGCGCGGCAAGCATGCGCGCGCCCAACGCAGGTAAAAGACTGACCGGCAGTGTAAACAAAAAAGCGGCTGGACATCGCCAGCCGCTTTGACAGGTACTGCTATCGGTACTGCCTGCCGTTCAGCTTACTGCTGCTGTTCCGGCGAGGTCGGTGCCGCCGGCGCATCGCCTTGCGGGGCGATCGGGCTGATGCTGCCGCCCTCTTCGGCCAGTGCAGCCTTCAGCGACAGACGCAGACGACCCTTCTCGTCCGCCTGGATCAGCTTCACGCGCACCTGCTGGCCTTCCTTCAGCCAGTCCTTGATGTCCTTCACGCGCTCGTTGACGATCTCGGAGATATGCAGCAGACCGTCCTTGCCCGGCAGGATGTTCACGATGGCACCGAAGTCCAGCAGCTTCAGCACGGTACCGGCGTAGATCTTGCCCACTTCGGCTTCGGCGGTGATGCCTTCGATGCGGCGCTTGGCTTCGGCCATGCCATCGGTCGAGGTCGAGGCGATCGTGATCGTGCCGTCTTCCTGGATGTCGATGGTCGTGCCCGTTTCCTTGGTCAGCGCCTGGATGGTCGAACCGCCCTTGCCGATCACTTCACGAATCTTGTCCGGATGGATCTTCATCGTGATCATGCGCGGCGCGTGCTCCGACAGCTCGGTGCGGGCGTGGCCCATCGCTTCCTGCATCTTGCCCAGGATGTGCATACGGCCTTCACGGGCTTGCGCCAGTGCCACCTGCATGATTTCCTTGGTGATGCCCTGCACCTTGATGTCCATCTGCAGTGCCGTGATACCCGTGTCGGTACCCGCCACCTTGAAGTCCATGTCGCCCAGGTGATCTTCGTCGCCCAGGATGTCGGTCAGCACGGCAAACTTGTTGCCTTCCAGGATCAGGCCCATGGCCACGCCGGCCACGTGCGCCTTCACCGGGACGCCGGCGTCCATCAGTGCCAGGCAGCCGCCGCACACCGATGCCATCGACGACGAGCCATTGGATTCGGTGATTTCCGAAACCAGGCGGATCGTGTAGGCGAACTCGTCTTCCTTCGGCAGCACCGGGATCAGTGCGCGCTTGGCCAGACGGCCGTGGCCGATTTCACGGCGCTTCGGGCTGCCCACGCGGCCCGTTTCGCCGGTGGCGAACGGAGGCATGTTGTAGTGGAGCATGAAGCGGTCGCGGTACTCGCCGGCCAGCGCGTCGATGATCTGCTCGTCGCTCTTGGTGCCCAGCGTGGCCACTGCCAGTGCCTGCGTTTCGCCACGCGTGAACAGCGACGAACCGTGGGCGCGCGGCAGCACCGACGAACGGATCTCGATCGGGCGCACGGTGCGCGTGTCGCGGCCGTCGATACGCGGCTCGCCGGCCAGGATCTGGCCACGCACGATCTTGGCTTCCAGGTCGAACAGGACGTTGCCCACTTCCACCTTGTCGGCTTCCACGCCGGCTTCGGCCAGCTGGGCCTGCACGGTTGCGTAGATTTCCTTGAGCTTGGTGCTGCGTGCCGACTTCTGGCGCAGTTGGTAGGCTTGCTGCAGCAGCGGCAGGCCGATCTCGCTGACCTTGGCGATCAGTGCCTCGTTCTTGGCGGCAGGCGCCCAGTCCCATTCCGGCTTGCCGCCTTCACGGACCAGTTCGTGGATCGCGTTGATGGCGGTCTGCATCTGCTCGTGGCCATACACCACGGCGCCCAGCATCACGTCTTCCGACAGCTGGTTGGCTTCCGATTCCACCATCAGCACGGCACGCTCGGTACCGGCGACGACGAGGTCCAGTTCCGACGCGGCGATCTGCGAACGGTTCGGGTTCAGCAGGTACTGGCCGTCCTTGTAGCCAACGCGGGCGGCGCCCACCGGGCCGCTGAACGGGATGCCCGACACGGCCAGCGCGGCCGACGAGGCGATCAGGGCCGGGATGTCGGCCGGCACTTCCGGGTTGATCGACAGCACGTGGATAACCACCTGCACGTCGTTGTAGAAACCTTCCGGGAACAGCGGGCGCAGCGGACGATCGATCAGGCGCGAGGTCAGCGTCTCGTTTTCCGACGGACGGCCTTCACGCTTGAAGAAGCCACCCGGGATCTTGCCGGCGGCGTAGGTCTTTTCGATGTAGTCGACGGTCAGCGGGAAGAAGTCCTGGCCCGCCTTCGGGCTCTTGGCTGCCACCACGGTGGCCAGCACCACGGTGTCTTCCACGTCGACGATCACGGCACCCGAGGCCTGACGGGCGATTTCGCCGGTTTCCATGCGGACCGTGTGCTGGCCCCACTGGAATTCCTTGACGATCTTGTTGAACATGGTCATGAGCGTTCCTTGATTCATGCTTGCCTGCCGTAAACAGATACGGCGGGCCGACGCCTGCGCTCGCAGCGGCAGGCGGACTGCCGGAAATTTGCCCGGTCCGCAGTCTCAGGGAAGTGCTATGCCATTCCATCGCGCCACCGTCGGGCCCACATGAGGACGATGCGATACGCGATGGAATGACACAAAACCCCGTTTCCTTGGCCAGTTCCGGTGTCAGAAAGAGCGAGGTAACTTACTCCGTCGCACGGCGTGGCGCAACGGCGTACGGGCAAATTCGCCCGCGTTTAGTGTGAAATAAACATCACATCCATCACTGCCCGGCCAAAAACCACCGGTGCAGAAAAGCAAAATGCCTGCCCCAGCAGTGCTGGCGCAGGCATCGTGGCCTCACGTGAAATCGTGCTTGAACAACGCTTGCAGGATCCGTGCTGCCATCCGCAGACCTTACTTGCGCAGGCCCAGGGCTTCGATCAGGGCGCGGTAACGGTCAGCGTCGTTGGACTTGAGGTAGTCCAGCAGGCGACGACGACGGCTCACCATGCGCAGCAGACCGCGGCGGCTGTGGTGATCCTTCATGTTGGCCTTGAAGTGCGGGGTCAGTTCGTTGATGCGGGTGGTCAGCAGTGCGACCTGGACTTCGGGGCTACCCGTGTCGTTGGCGCCGCGGGCGAACTTCTGGATGACTTCGGACTTGTTGGCAATTGCCATGATGTTTTCCTTTCACTTGCGAACGCTGCAGCACGGGATGCGCCGCCTGCGTCGTGCCTTGCTTTTTGACTCGGCATCCGCCGTCCGCAGCCAGATGACTTGCGGACGACAGCCGCGGATTATAGCCGAATTCCGTCCGGCGGCGAAGCCCGCCCCCGGCATTGGCTCAATTTCGCGCCGGGCGCTCCATCCGGCACGTGGTGGGCAGCGTGGTCTGGGCCGTCTTGAGCTTCTTGACGGTCCGGAAGCCGTAGCCCGAACCCTCGTTGTCGAAACGCACCTCGCCGCCCTGCCTGGCCATCATCGAGACATAGAGCGGCTGCAGCACCTGGTGGTCGTCCGCCCGCACCGTGGCCTCGTGGAAACCGTTCGTGAAACGCATGTTCTCGAGCGCGTAGGCCACCGCCACGGCGTCGGTGCTGCCAGCCTGCTCGATCGCGCGGGCCAGCATTTCGACCATCATCTGCATGCGCAGATGCACGTAGTCGTCGCGCGGATCGGGATAGCGGGTGCGGAACGCCTGGTAGAACGCGTCGGACGCCGCGCCGCCCACGTTTGGATGCCATTCCGCCACGGCCAGCACCCGGCCCACGCCGGCATCGCCCATGGCAGCGGGCGCGCCCAGGCCGTTGCCGTAGAACGTGTAGAAGCGCGCGTTGAGGCCGCCCTCGCGCGCGGCCTTGACCATCAGCGTCAGGTCGTTGCCCCAGTTGCCGGTAATCACGGCGTCAGCACCACTGGCCTTGATCTTGGCGATATACGGCGCGAAGTCCTTGATCTTGCCGATGGGATGGAATTCGTCGCCCACCACCTGGATATCGGGCCGCTTGGCCGCCAGCATTTCGCGCGCGGACCGGGCCACCTGGTGCCCGAAGCTGTAATCCTGGTCGATCAGGTAGACCTTGCGCACCGCGTGTTCGCTGCGGATGGCCTCGGTCAGCGCCTGCATGCGCATGTCGGCACTGGCGTCGAAGCGAAAATGCCAGAAACTGCAATTCTCGTTGGTCAGCGTCGGGTCCACCGCCGAATAGTTCAGGAACAGCACGCGCGCATCGGGCTGGCGCTGGTTCTGGCGATTAATCGCCGCCACCAGCGCGCTGGCCACGGCCGAACTGTTGCCCTGCAGGACGAACGGAATGCGTTTGTCGACCAGGCTGCGGAACTGGATCAGGCTCTCGTCGACATTGCCCTTGCTGTCGAACGTCACCAGTTCCATCGGATGGGTGCCATCGGGCAGCTTCACTCCACCCCGGGCATTGATGCGATCGATCGCGATCCGCAGGTTGCGCACCACGGCCTCGCCTGCGTTGGCGAAGGGGCCGGACAACCCGTCGATCATCCCGAGCCGGATCGGCGCGCCTGCCGGCTGCTGTGCCGCCGCGGCCGTCGCCACGCAGCACAGCGTCGCGGCCAGCCACGCCCGCAGCCGGGCCATGCGCCCGCTTGTTCGGATTCCGCCCATTCGACTTCCCTTCTCTGCGCAAAAGCCGCGATGGTACACACATTGCGCCCGGGCCCGCTACACTACGACTCGTGCACTTTTTGCTGCAAATCACTGAACATGACGACATTTCCGACAGTCGCCCGGCACTGGATCGCCGCCGCGACACTGGCTGCCGGGGCCCTGGCCGGCTGCAGCAGCCTCGGGCCCGCGCTGGCCCCCGTCAACACCGGCCTGAAGCTCGTAGGCCAACCGCAAAGCGCGGTGGCGGCAACCTTCGGCCAACCCACCGATGTGTACCGGCTCGACGACGGCACCACCCGCTGGTTCTACTCGAAACAACCGCTTGGCGAATATTCCTATGCGGCGGATTTCGATCGCGACGGCAAGCTGACCAATTTCCGGCAGATGCTGACCACGACCGAACTCTACAAGGCCAAGGTCGACCAGTGGACCAAGAAGGATGTGCTGGAACATTTCGGTGCCCCGCGCGAGCCGATCGAGTACTACCCGCGCCTGAAACAGGAAGCGTGGAGCTACCGCTTCCTGCATGAAGACCAGTGGTACTCGATGTTCAACTTCATGTTCGACGATGCGGGCGTGCTGCGCCGCACGCTGATCACCCCCGATCCGCTGCGCGACCGCCCGGACCCGCGCTGAGCGCGCACAAACGACAAACCGCCCGGCCCTGCGGGATACGCGTCGGGGCGGGCGGTTCATGACAGCCGGGGCCTTGTGAGCCCCGCCGTCGCATCGCAGGCATCAGGTCAGATAAAGGTCAGATCTGCGGATTGATCTTCTGCACGGCCTTGTCGTGCAGCTTGTTCAGTGCAGCCAGGTAGGCCTTGGCCGATGCGGCGACGATATCCGGATCGGTACCCACGCCGTTGACGATGCGGCCGGCCTTGGACAGGCGCACGGTCACTTCGCCCTGGGCCTGCGTACCGGCCGTGATGGCGTTCACCGAATACAGCACCAGTTCGGCACCGCTGTTCACGCGCCCTTCGATGGCGTGCAGCGTCGCATCCACCGGACCATTGCCTTCGGCCTCGCCAGCCTGCTCGGCGCCATCGATGTTGAACACCACGCGGGCGTGCGGACGCTCGCCGGTTTCCGAGCGTTGCGACAGCGACACGAAGCGATAGTGCTCGTTGGCGTTTTCCTGCTCTTCGTCGGAAACGATCGCCAGGATGTCTTCGTCGAAGATCTCGGCCTTCTGGTCGGCCAGTTCCTTGAAGCGGGTGAACGCGGCGTTGACTTCGGCTTCGCTTTCGAGCTCGATGCCCAGTTCCTGCAGGCGCTGCTTGAATGCATTGCGGCCCGAGAGCTTGCCCAGCACGATCTTGTTGGCGGTCCAGCCCACATCTTCCGCGCGCATGATCTCGTAGGTGTCGCGCGCCTTGAGCACGCCATCCTGGTGGATGCCCGAGGCGTGGGCAAACGCATTGGCGCCCACCACGGCCTTGTTCGGCTGCACCACGAATCCGGTGACTTGCGACACGAGCTTGGAGGCCGGCACGATCTGCGTGGTATCGATGCCAACGTCCATATTGAAGTAGTCGCGGCGCGTCTTCACGGCCATCACCACTTCTTCCAGGCTCGTGTTGCCGGCGCGCTCGCCCAGACCGTTGATCGTGCACTCGATCTGGCGCGCGCCGCCCAGCTTCACCGCCGCCAGCGAATTGGCCACGGCCATGCCCAGGTCGTTATGGCAATGCACCGACCAGACCGCCTTGTCCGAATTCGGAATCCGCTCGCGCACCGAACGGATCAGCTCCGCATAGCCTTCCGGCACGGCATAGCCCACGGTATCCGGCAGGTTGATCGTGGTTGCGCCCTCGGCAATCACGCCTTCGAGCACGCGGCACAGGAAGTCCATGTCAGAACGGCTGCCGTCTTCGGGCGAGAACTCGATATCGTCCGTGAACTGACGCGCAAAGCGCACGGCCAGGCGGGCCTGCTCGTAGACCTGGTCCGGCGTCATGCGGAGCTTCTTCTCCATATGCAGCGCGGACGTGGCGATGAACGTGTGGATACGGAACGAGTTGGCCGGCTTCAGGGCCTCGGCGGCACGCGCGATGTCCTTGTCGTTGGCGCGGGCCAGCGAGCAGATCGTCGAATCCTTAACAACCTGGGCAATCGAGCGGATCGCTTCGAAATCGCCATTGGAGCTGGCCGCAAAACCGGCCTCGATCACATCGACCTTCAGACGCTCCAGCTGACGCGCAATGCGGATCTTCTCCTCGCGGGTCATGGACGCACCGGGCGACTGCTCGCCATCGCGCAAGGTGGTGTCGAAAATGATGAGTTTGTCAGACATTTTGTGGAGCTCCTGGGCTGTGCCTTATGTACTGGTCCGCCGTCCCGCAATCGCGACACCGGGCATTCGTATCGGAATGCAAAACGCCCCGGCGTGCATGAATGCAGGCCGGGGCGTTTTCAAAAATCCTGGTGATTTCCGCGCCAGGGGGAGGTAACCGAGTCCCTTAGCGCGCGCGCGTCCCGACCTGATGGCCTAGTAGGCCACCTAGGGTGGTGCGGGCGATCTGGGTCTGGTGCGAAATCATGTCGGCGACTATAGCTGGTTTGCTGCGGCGGCGCAACCGGGTTATTTCGGAGGAATGCGCAGTTTTTGCCCCGGGTAGATCTTGTCCGGGTGCGTCAGCATCGGCTTGTTGGCCTCGAAGATCTTGTTGTATTCGGCGCCATTGCCGTACGCGGCCTGGGAAATCGCCCAGAGCGTGTCGCCCTTCACCACGGTGTGCCACTGCGACTCGTCGCTCTCCACGTTGACCGACATCTTGTCCTCGACCGAATCGACCCCCTCCACATTGCCGCAGCACAGGATGATCTTCTCGCGCGTGGCCTGGTCGGGCGCCACACCGAATACGGTGACCTTGCCCTGCGATCCGTCCACGGTCACGGTCAGGCCCGTGGCGGACAGTCCCATCTGGGCGATATAGGCCTCGATGGCGTCGCCGGCCGCGCGGTTGGCCGCCTCGGCCTTGTCGCTTGCGGACGGATCGGCCGCGGCGGCCTCCTGTGCCGCCTTCGCCTCGCCCTTGCCGAACAGTTTCTCTCCCGCTTCCTTGATGAAGTCGAACATGCCCATGACATTCTCCTGAGGTTGTGGAACGGAAAAACAAAGGGCGCCCGATGAGCGCCCTTTTCTTCAAAATCCGGTCAGTTGCCGCTGCCCGCGCCGTTGCCGTTGCCGCCGGCACGCGCCTTGGCCACCCCGCCCGGCTGGCCATGCACCGCACGCCAGGCCCATAGCAGGTAGCCCGAGATCGCATAGGCCACGAACAGGCCAAACAGTGCAACCGGCGGGTCGGACGACACGATGACGAACAGCACCAGCACCAGCACCATCATGCCGAACGGCACGCGGTAGCGCACGTCGAGCGCCTTGCCGCTGTAGAACGGCGCGTTCGACACCATCGACAGGCCCGCATAGAGCGTGATCGCAAAGGCAACCCACGGCATCCACAGTTCCTTCACGGGCAGCTTGTTGTCGATGGCCAGCCAGACAAAGCCGGCCACCAGCGCGGCCGCGGCCGGGCTCGGCAAACCCTGGAAGAAGCGTTTGTCCACCACGCCGATATTGGCGTTGAAACGCGCCAGCCGCAGCGCGGCACAGGTGCAATAGACAAAGGCTGCAATCCAGCCCCACTTGCCCAGGTCGTGCAAGATCCACTCGTACATCACCAGCGCCGGCGCCACGCCGAACGACGTCATGTCCGACAGCGAATCGTACTGTTCGCCAAACGCGCTCTGCGTATTGGTGATGCGCGCGACGCGGCCGTCCATGCCATCGAGCACCATGGCCGCGAAGATGGCGATGGCCGCCACGTCGAAGCGCATGTTCATGGCCTGCACGATCGCGAAGAACCCCGCGAACAGCGCCGCCGTGGTGAACGCGTTGGGCAGCAGGTAGATGCCGCGCCGGCGCGGACGCACGTACTCGATGTCGTGCTCGTCGGCCTCGTAGGCGGCGTCGTTGCGCAGCTGGTTATGGCGGAACGGACGCAGATGCGTCACGTTGCCATTGCTCACGCGCTTGTTGCGTCGGTTGAAGGCACCCATGCCAGGTCTCCTGTCGCGGACCGGTCCGGCCTCAGGCCTGGACGTCCAGCTCGGCGAGCACGGTGGACGAGGCCGACACCTTCTCGCCGATCGTCACGCGCGGGCGGGCATCGACGGGCAGATACACGTCGACACGCGAGCCAAAACGGATGAAGCCGTAACGCTGGCCGCGCGACAGCGTGTCGCCGACCCGCGTGTAGCACAGGATGCGGCGAGCCACCAGGCCGGCCACCTGCACCAGCGTGACCAGCTGGCCGTCCGCCGCGCGACGGATCACCACCGCGTTGCGCTCGTTTTCCAGCGATGCCTTGTCCAGATCGGCATTGACGAACTTGCCCGGGAAATACTCGAGCTTCTCGACCTTGCCATCCAGCGAAGCGCGGTTCGAATGCACGTTGAACACGTTCATGAACACGCTGATCTTCAGCGCCTCGCGGCCGGCATACGGGTCCTGGGTCTTTTCTACCACGACGATGCGGCCATCGGCCGGCGCCAGGATGGCATTGGGGGCCGACGGAATCGGCCGCGGCGGGTCGCGGAAGAACTGCAGCACGAAGATCGTGATGATCCACAACGGCAACGCCCACCAGAAGCCCGCGCTGACATGCACCAGCAGCGAGATGATGAAAGCGCCGGCCAGGAACGGCCAGCCTTCACGGGCGATAAGCGGATGAGGATAGTTCATGCAAGCGTTGTTCTGTTGTTCGCACAGACGGTGCACATCCTGTCGAAAAGCCAGCCCGCAGCGTACCGCGTGGCATGCCTTCAGGATATGTCGGCGCGAGAGATAAGAAAAAATTCAGGCCGGTGCCTGAAAAAGTCCGACAAGGATAACAAAAAGCCGCCCAGTCACCGCCGAAATGTCTTGTGCAATCACAAAAGACCGGCGGCCGACTGGGCGGCTGCGGCACTGGCGAGGCACCTGGCCGCATCGGCCCGGTGCCCGCTTCTGCCCGTACTGCTTAGTTCTTCGACTGGTCGACCAGCTTGTTCTTGGCGATCCACGGCATCATCGCGCGCAGCTTCGCACCCACTTCCTCGATCTGGTGCTCGGCCGTCAGGCGGCGGCGCGAGATCAGCGTCGGGGCGCCTGCCTTGTTTTCCAGCAGGAAGCTCTTGGCGTATTCGCCGGTCTGGATGTCGGTCAGGCACTGCTTCATGGCCTTCTTCGTCTCTTCCGTCACGACGCGCGGGCCAGTGACGTACTCGCCATATTCGGCGTTGTTCGAGATCGAGTAGTTCATGTTGGCGATACCGCCTTCATAGATCAGGTCGACGATCAGCTTCAGCTCGTGCAGGCACTCGAAGTAGGCCATTTCCGGCGCGTAGCCGGCTTCCACCAGCGTCTCGAAGCCGGCCTTGATCAGCTCGACGGTACCGCCGCACAGCACGGCCTGCTCGCCGAACAGGTCGGTTTCGGTTTCTTCGCGGAAGTTCGTCTCTATGATGCCGGCACGGCCGCCGCCGTTGGCGGTGGCGTACGACAGCGCGATGTCACGGGCGGCGCCGGACTTGTTCTGGTGCACGGCGATCAGGTGCGGCACGCCGCCACCTTGCGAGTACGTCGAACGCACCGTGTGGCCCGGCGCCTTCGGGGCGATCATGATCACGTCCAGGTCGGCACGCGGAATCACGGCACCGTAGTGCACGTTGAAGCCGTGGGCGAAGGCCAGTGCGGCGCCTTCCTTGATGTTGGCGTGCACTTCGTTCTTGTACACGTCGGCGATCTGCTCGTCCGGCAGCAGGATCATGACCACGTCGGCGCCCTTCACGGCTTCGGCCACTTCCTTGACCGTCAGGCCGGCGTTGACGGCCTTGTTCCACGACGCGCCGCTCTTGCGCAGACCGACCGTCACGTTCACGCCCGATTCCTTCAGGTTCAGCGCGTGGGCGTGGCCTTGCGAGCCGTAGCCGATGATGGTGACATTCTTGCCCTTGATGAGGGAGAGGTCGGCGTCCTTGTCGTAAAACACTTTCATGATATTTCCTTCAATTTCTCAAATCTTCGTATTGGGGTGGCGGCGCAACACCTGACTGTTGGGGTCGTCGCGCCGCTTCGGGATACTGCGTGTCGGCTTGTGGCCGTGCTCTGTTGCCGGGGGCGCCGGTCAGACCTTCAGGATGCGCTCGCCACGGCCGATGCCGGAGCCGCCCGTACGGACGGTTTCCAGGATCGCGGTGCGGTCGATGGCATCGAGGAACGCATCCAGCTTGCCGCCGTTGCCGGTCAGCTCGATGGTGTACGTCTTTTCGGTCACATCGATAATGCGGCCACGGAAGATGTCGGCGGTGCGCTTCATTTCCTCGCGCTCCTTGCCCACGGCACGGACCTTGACCAGCATCAGCTCGCGCTCGATATGCGCGCCTTCGGTCAGGTCCACCACCTTGACCACCTCCACCAGGCGGTTCAGGTGCTTGGTGATCTGTTCGATCACGTCGTCCGAGCCGGTGGTGACGATGGTCATCCGCGACAGCGACGCATCTTCGGTGGGAGCCACCGTCAGCGTCTCGATGTTGTATCCACGGGCCGAGAACAGGCCCACCACGCGCGACAGCGCGCCGGGTTCGTTTTCCAGCAGGACCGAGATGATGTGACGCATTACAGGTCCTCCGCGCCGAGCAGCATTTCGGAGATCCCCTTGCCGGCCTGGACCATCGGCCACACGTTTTCAGTGGGGTCGGTCTGGAAGTCCAGGAACACGGTACGGTCCTTCAGGCAGAATGCCTCGCGCAGGGCCGGCTCGACATCGGAAGACTTCTCGATGCGCATGCCCACGTGGCCATACGATTCGGCCAGCTTCACGAAGTCGGGCAGTGCCTGCATGTAGGAATGCGAATACCGGTTGTCGTATTCGATTTCCTGCCACTGGCGCACCATGCCCAGGTAGCCGTTGTTCAGCGAACAGATCTTGACCGGGGTGTCGTACTGCAGGCAGGTCGACAGTTCCTGGATACACATCTGGATCGAGCCTTCACCCGTGATGGTGACGACTTCCTTGTCCGGGAACGCCTTCTTGATGCCCATCGCGTACGGCAGGCCCACGCCCATCGTGCCCAGGCCGCCCGAGTTGATCCAGCGGCGCGGTTCGTCGAACTTGTAGAACTGCGCGGCCCACATCTGGTGCTGACCCACGTCGGAGCAGATGAACGCGTCGCCCTTGGTCAGTTCCCAGATCTTTTCCACCACGTACTGCGGCTTGATGATCTCGGAACTGCGGTCGTACTTGAGGCAGTCCACCGAACGCCATTGCTCGATCTGGTCCCACCACTTCGCCAGCGCCTCGCGCTTGGGCTTGACGTCGCTGGCCTTGATCTGGGCGATCAGTTCCTGCAGCACGTCCTTGACGTTGCCGACGATGGGGATATCCACCTTGACGCGCTTCGAGATCGACGACGGGTCGATGTCGATATGGATGATCTTGCGCGCCTGCGCCGTGAAGTGCGACGGATTGCCGATCACCCGGTCGTCGAACCGGGCGCCGATGGCGATCAGCACGTCGCAGTTCTGCATGGCCATGTTGGCTTCATACGTGCCGTGCATGCCGAGCATGCCGACGAACTGCTTATGCGTGCCGGGGAATGCACCCAGGCCCATCAGCGTGTTGGTCACCGGATGGCCGGTCAGCGCGGCCAGCTCGCGCAGCTCGTCGCTGGCGTTGGCCAGTACCACGCCGCCGCCCGAATAGATATACGGACGCTCCGCGGCCTGCAGCAGCGCCACGGCCTTGCGGATCTGGCCCGAGTGACCCTTGTTCACCGGGTTGTACGACCGCATGTCGACGGCCTTCGGGTACTCGAACTTGCAGGCGTTGCGCGACACGTCCTTCGGGATGTCGACCACCACGGGGCCGGGACGGCCGGTGGCGGCAATGAAGAACGCCTTCTTGATCGTCGCGGCCAGGTCGCGCACGTCCTTCACGAGGAAGTTGTGCTTGACGATCGGGCGCGTGATGCCGACGGTGTCGCATTCCTGGAACGCATCCTGGCCAATGGCGTGGGTCGGCACGTTGCCGGTGATCACCACCATCGGGATCGAATCCAGGTAGGCGGTGGCGATGCCGGTCACGGCGTTGGTCACGCCCGGGCCCGAAGTCACCAGTGCCACGCCCACCTTGCCGGTCGCGCGGGCATAGCCGTCAGCGGCATGCACGGCGGCCTGTTCGTGGCGCACCAGGATATGTTCGAATTTCGTTTGCTTGTGGAGCTCGTCGTAGATATAGAGCACTGCGCCGCCGGGATAGCCCCAGACGTATTCGACGCCTTCTTCGGCAAGTGCGTTGACGAGGATTTCCGCTCCGATCATTTCCCGACCGGAGGATGAATTGCTGTCTGCGTGGGAGAATTCCGCGCTGGGCATGTTCATTTCTGTCCTTTGCAATTTTCGGCAAAAAATTGTTTGGATGCTCTCTGCCGGGCTTGTGGCTCGGGTTCAAGCGGTGCGCGTCTGCATGAAGAGACCGCCTTATAAGCGGTCTGATGAGACAACCACTGATGTCGTGAACCGTCGATGATACTGCAATGCACCAGCGCGGTAAATGAATCGACGGAACTTTTTGCACGGCCGCCCCGCTCCAGGTCATCCAGCCGAGGATCGGGCGTTGCGCAGTCAAGCGAGCATGTCTGCACTTGAATACAGGAGTGGCAGAGGGCAGGTGTTTTTTGTTAGGATCGCAGACATTTCCGGGGTGCCACAGGACGAGTCCGGCACATTCGGCCTGGCCTGACCGCCCAACTGCTGTTTTCGCCTGCATGGCCACCGACAAGGAACTCTCAGACTTTCTCGCCAGCGTCGAACGCCGCGCCTTCAAACAGGCCGTGTTCGCCGTGCGTGACGACGAAGCTGCGCTGGACATCGTGCAGGACGCCATGATCAAGCTGGCGGAAAAGTACGGCGACAAGGGGCCGAACGAACTGCCGCCCCTGTTCCAGCGCATCCTGCAGAACACCATTCACGACTGGTTCCGGCGCCAGAAGGTGCGGAACACCTGGGTTACCCTGTTCTCCAACCTGCGCGACGACCGTGAAGGCGACGACAGCGACCTGCTGGACACCCTGGAAGCCGAAAGCGGCACGGAGATGGCCGAAAGCAGCGCCGACAAGGTCGAGCGGGCCCAGGTCATGCATATCATCGAGCAGGAAATCCAGCGATTGCCCACGCGTCAACGCGAGGCTTTCCTGATGCGTTACTGGGAGGATATGGACGTAGCCGAAACCGCAGCCGTGATGGGCTGTTCGGAAGGCAGCGTCAAGACGCACTGTTCCCGCGCCACGCACACGCTGGCGCAAGCGTTGCGTGCGCGGGGAGTCCGACTATGAGCAGAAACGAACGAGATATCCAGGAACGGCGCTTCGCCCATGAGATCCGGGTGGCACTCGATGCCTCCGCGGAGGCGCTGCCGCGGGACATTTCCGAACGGCTGGCCGCCGCGCGGCGCCTGGCGCTGGCCGCGAAGAAGGCGGAAGTGCGTGCTCACGTGCCGCAGCTCGTGCTGCCCAATGCACCGCACGGCTACGCCTTCGACGACGAGGACGACACCCCGCTGCACCGTGCCGGTGCGTGGCTGCGCAAGCTCGCACTGGTGTGGACGCTGGTCGCGCTGGGTGCCGGCCTGATGGGCATCTACCACTGGCAGCAGCAGAAGCGCGTCGAGGAACTGGCCGATGTCGATGCCGCGATGCTGCTCGACGACCTGCCCCCGACGGCCTATGCCGACCAGGGCTTTCACGTGTTCCTGAAGCGGGACCGCGACCAATAAGATGGCCTGCGCACCTTCCCGTACCGACGCATTCCGTCGCCGGCTTGCCGCGCTTTGCGCCGCCGGCGCAACCCTGGCTGCACTTTCCATCGATTTCGTGACGGAAGAGGCGCACGCCCAAGGCCAGCAAGCGCAGTCGGCCAGCCAGCCGGCAGCGCGGCCGGTCATCAACGCCCATCCCACCTGGCAGGAACTGTCTGCGCCGCATCGTCAGATTCTGGCGCCGCTGCAGCCGCTCTGGGACACCATCCCGGAACTGAACCGCCGCAAGTGGCAGCGCATTGCCGACCTGTACCCCACGCTCAAGCCCGAGGAGCAGCAGCGCCTGCAGGAGCGGATGGCCGAGTGGGTCAAAATGACGCCGCAGCAACGCCGTCTGGCCCGCGAGAACTACCAGATCACGCGCCAGTTGCCGCCGGAAAAGAAGGCGGAAGCGTGGGATCGCTACCAGCAACTGCCGGAAGAGCAGAAGAAGAAACTGGCCGCCGCCGAAAAGGTACCGCGCCGTCCGGGTGCCGTCAGCGCGCTGCCGTCGGGCAAGCGCCCGCCGGCCGATACGAGCCGGCAGCTCCACCATCAGGGCCGCCCGGCCAGTGCGCCGGAGGCCTCGCCGGCCTCCGCGCCCGGGGCGCCGGCCTTGGCGGGTAGCGCGGCCGCGACCGCCCCGGTGGCCCCGGCACCTGCGCCGGCCGCGCCGGCTGCGGCAATGCCGGCCTCGCCCGCCCAGGCGCCGACGCTGTCGCCGCCGGTGACGGGCGAAGCGGCCACTGACTTCAACCAGACCGAAACGCGTCCGTAACATCCCCTTCGGCAGCGCCACCTCTGCCTCCCGATCTTCGGCAGCATTGCCAGATTGCCCCACCGGAACGTCAGCGGTCCACCGCGCCCCCGCATCCCCGGAATTCCGGCAATGGCCCCCTGTGCGCCGTTTGGCATAATGGCCGCTTCCCCCGATCCGCCACGCGCCATGCCTGCCGCTACGCCAGCCGCCTCCGCCCAGACTCCCGCCACGCCGCCGCGCGCCCCCACGCTGGGCCGTCGCCTGCTTTGCATGCTCTATGAAGGCGTACTGCTGTTTGGCGTGCTGATGCTCGCCAGCGCCGTCTCGGTCCTGGCTCGTCCGCTGATCCAGCAGCTCGGGCTCCCCCACGTGTACGTGGATCAGGTATGGATGTTCATCGTGCTTGGCGTCTATTTCTCGTGGTTCTGGCAGCGCAACGGCCAGACGCTGGCGATGCAGACCTGGCGTATCCGCCTGGAGACGACCGCCGGCCAGCCGCCGGGCTGGCCCAAGGCGCTGCTGCGCTACGTGCTGGCCTGGCTGTGGCTGCCGCCCGCGGCCGCCGTCGGGCACGCGATGGGCCTCACGCTGTGGCCGTTTATCGGCGTGTTGACGGTCGGACTGCTGATCTGGATGTCGCTGGCATGGCTCGATCCGCGCCGCCAGTTCCTGCATGACCGGCTGGCCGGCACCCGCCTGACCGACCTGCGCCCGCAGCAGCCATGAGCCTGACGGCCGCCGCCCTGCGTCGCGTCGCCGTGCTGGTACAGACGGCGGCGGCGGGCGGATTGGCGGCCTGGCTGGCACTGGGCCACGGTTGGGCATGGATGCCGGCACTGGCCGCAGGCCTGGCCATTGTGCTGCTGACCTTCGGCGCCAGCGTCGCCATGGCGTTCGGCGCCACGCTTGGCGGCCTGGGAATCCCGCGCCGGAACCGGCCGCCGCTTCCCGATCAAGCGCCAGCCCGGCAACGTCTTGACGCCGGCGCAGCACTGCGCTGCTTTCTGGCCGAATGCCGCGCCGTCTTTCGGATGTTCAACTGGCTGCAACCGTTCCGATCACGGCTGAGCCTTGCCCAGCCCACGCGTCCCCTGCCCGACGCCCCTCCCGTACTGCTGGTACACGGCTACGGCTGCAACCACGCGGTCTGGCTCGACATGGCGCCGGCGTTGGCCGCCGCCGGCTACCGCTGCGAAGCCATCGACCTGACGCCGGTGCTTGGCGACATCGACGACTACGCCCCCCAACTGCTGGCGCGCATGCGCGAGATGCAATCGCGTACGGGTCAGGCCCCGCTACTGGTGTGTCACAGCATGGGCGGACTGGCCGCGCGCGCCGCGCAGGCGCTGGCTACGCAGGCTGGCGACACCCCCTGCGCGGGCATCGTTACGCTGGGCAGCCCGCATCAGGGCTGCGCGCTGGCGCGCTTCGGCAGTGGACGCAATGCCCGGCAGATGCGATGGCAGAGCCCGTGGCTTGCCGCGCTGGCCGCCGCCGAGACCCCGCCGATGCGCGCGCGCATCGTATCGGTCTTCAGCTGGCATGACTCCATCGCCGGCCCGCCGGGCACGTCATGGCTGGACGGCGCACAGCATCTGGCGCTCGACGGCATCGGCCATGTGTCGCTGCTGCGCGACCCGCGTGCCGTGCAGGCCACGCTCACGGCGCTGGCCATGCTCCAGCGGCAGCCCGCCTGCCCCGCCATCGTCACGCCCCACTAGCCATCGCGGCGCGCCACGGCCGGCAACCTTCATGTGACATTCATGTTTCCGTCACGGCTCCGTCATGCGGCACTGGCTCAATGCAGCCATCGCCGATACCGGGGCCACCATGGTTCAAGCCATCCGATCTGCACGCGTGAGTTTGTCGAGGGTTGCGCAGCGCCTGCGCGGCAAGCCTGACACGACGCTCTCGATGTCTGCCGCCTACGCGGCGTTCATGCCACCGCAGGCCGATCTGTCCCCTGCCCGGGCCACCCCCCAGCGCGACCCCGCCGACGCCGGCCACCGCCCGCCGGCTACTGCAGAACCTTCGGCGCAACGCTACCGCGCCATCTGGCTGTCCGATATCCACCTGGGCACGCCGGGCTGCCAGGCCACCTACCTGCTCGACTTCCTCAAGCACAACGATTCCGATGTGCTCTACCTGGTTGGCGACATCATCGACGGCTGGCAACTGCGCCGTGGCTGGTACTGGCCGCAGAGCCACAACGACGTGGTGCAGAAGCTGCTGCGCAAGGCGCGCAAGGGCACCGAGGTGATCTACATCCCCGGCAACCACGACGAAGGTGCCCGCCAGTTCGACGGCCTGGCCTTCGGCGACGTCAGCGTGCGCGAGGACGCCGTGCACGTCACCGCCACCGGCAAGCGCCTGTGGGTCGTGCATGGCGATCTGTTCGACGGGGTCGTGCAGCATGCCAGATGGCTGGCCTACCTTGGCGATTCGCTCTACACGATGATCCTGGCGCTGAACCGTCACTTCAACCGCGTACGCGCGCGACTCGGATTCGACTACTGGTCGCTGTCCCAGTACCTGAAGCATCAGGTCAAGAACGCAGTGAGCTACATCCATTCCTTCGAACACGCGATGGTGGACGAGGCGCGCCGCCGTGGCTGCGATGGCGTGGTCTGCGGCCACATCCACAAGGCCGAGATCCGCGAGGTGGACGGCCAGCTCTACTGCAACGACGGCGACTGGGTGGAAAGCCTGTCGGCGCTGGTGGAAACCATGGAAGGCGAGTTGAAGATCGTCTACTGGACCACGCTGATCGATCCACCCGTGCCGGCCACCCGCCGGCGCCGCCGCACCGCCGAAATCGCGGCCTGACAGGGCCCGGGCCGGGCCGCCGCCTGGCCCGGCCCGCGCGCCACTGCCCATCGGCTGGACCCGCCCCCCCACAACACCACGGCGCTGCCGTCCCAAGGAGCCTCAATGAGAGTCATGATTGTCACCGACGCATGGGAACCGCAGGTCAACGGCGTGGTTCGCACGCTCAAGTCGACCCGCCGCGAACTCGAAGCCATGGGTCACACGGTGGATCTGCTCACCCCGCTGGAATTCCGCACGGTGCCGTGCCCGACCTATCCGGAGATCCGCCTGTCGATCCTGCCGGCCACCAAGGTGCGCCGCCGGATCGACACGTTCCGGCCGGACGCCCTGCATATCGCGACCGAAGGCCCGCTGGGGCTGGCCGCGCGCGCCTATGCCCTGAAGCACAAGCTGCCCTTCACCACCGCCTACCACACGCGGTTTCCGGAATACGTGCAGGCGCGTTTCGGCGTGCCGCTGGCCTGGACCTATCGCTTCCTGCGCTGGTTCCACGGCCCGGCGCGTGCCGTCATGGCCCCCACCCCGGTGGTGCTGAAGGACCTGCACGACTACGGCATCACGCACGGCGTGCTGTGGACGCGCGGCGTGGACCTGGACGTCTTCACCGCGCAGCGAGCGAACGTTTTAAACACCGCCCATCCGATCTTCCTGTACGTGGGCCGCGTGGCCGTCGAGAAGAACGTCGAAGCGTTCCTGCAGCTCGACCTGCCCGGCTCCAGGTGGGTCGTGGGCGATGGCCCGGCACTGGCCACGCTGAAGGCGCGCTATCCGACCGCCAACTACCTCGGGGTGCTCAAGCAGCCGGAACTGGCGAAGGTGTATGCTTCGGCAGACGTCTTCGTGTTTCCCAGCAAGACCGACACCTTCGGGCTGGTCCTGCTGGAAGCCCTGGCCAGTGGGCTGCCCGTGGCGGCATATCCGGTGACGGGTCCGATCGACGTGCTTGGCGACAGCCCGGCCGGCGTGATGCACGAAGACTTGCGGGAGGCCTGCCTGGAGGCGCTGCGCATCGACCGCGCCACCGCCCGTGCCCACGCGGAGAAGTTCTCGTGGCGCGCGGCATCCGAGCAGTTCCTTGCGCATCTGCGTCCGCTGCCCAGCGCGGCTGGCGGATCCGATCATCCGGAACCTTCCGTCGCACCCGATCATGGTCAAGCCCCAACCCACGCTACCGCCCGATCCGTCGCTGCACCGGTCGACCGCCACCCGGGTGGCGGCTGAGGTGGAAACCGATTACTCGATTGCCAACAATCCGCACAAGGGCAACCGTGGCCTGACGCGCGCCTGGCACGCGGCGATCAACTCGCTGTCGGGCCTGCGCTATGCCGTGCTGGAAGAAAGCGCGTTTCGCCAGGAACTGACGCTGGTGGTCATCCTGACGCCCTGTGCGTTCATCCTGCCCGTCTCCGTGGTCGAACGCGTGATGCTGCTGGGCACGCTGTTGCTGGTGCTGATCGTGGAACTGCTCAATTCGAGCGTGGAAGCGGCCATCGACCGGATTTCGCTGGAACGCCACAGCCTATCCAAGCGCGCCAAGGATTTCGGCAGTGCGGCGGTGATGCTGGCGCTGATTCTCTGCGGCGGCACGTGGATAGCGATCGGCGGCCCGCACGTCGTGCGGTGGATCGGGATGCTGATGAACTAGGCCCCTGAAACTGCCGCTTCGGCTCGCCCGTTCGGCTCGTCGTTTCGCCAGAAAGCAGAACGCCGCCATCGCTGGCGGCGTTTTCCATCGCGGCAGGCTTTCCGGCTTACGTCTTCTCGCGGCCTGCCTGCCACTTGTCCACGCGCACGCGAGGCGCGGCGGCCAGCTGGCCGAGCAGGTCCTGCGGCGACGTCGATACGTGCAGCATGTCGGCGTGTACCTGCTTCAGGAACCCCTCGTCCACGGCGTGATGCAGGAACGCCAGCATGCCGTCGTAGAAGCCGGCCACGTTGAGCAGGCCCACCGGTTTGTCGTGATAGCCAAGCTGCGCCCACGTGAACGTCTCGAACAGTTCCTCGAACGTGCCCACGCCGCCGGGCATGGCGATGAAGGCGTCGGACCGGTCAGCCATCATCTGCTTGCGTTCGTGCATGTTGCGCACCACGTGCAGTTCGGTCAGACCGCGATGACCCACTTCCTTCTGCATCAGCGCGTCGGGAATCACGCCGATGGCCGTGCCGCCGTGCGCCAGCACGCTATCGGCCACGATGCCCATCAACCCCACCTTGCCGCCGCCATAGACCAGCGCCAGGCCCTGTTCGGCCATGGTCTGGCCCAGTGCCTTGGCCGCTTCGGCGTATTCCGGCCGGAAGCCGGGACTAGAACCGCAATACACGCAAACCGATTTCACTTTTTGTCCTTTTCGGCCTTGGCCGCCTCGGCCGCGGCCTTTTCCGCGGCGTACTCGCGCGCCAGCTGGTCGAATGCCTCGCGCGCCTTGCCGCGCAGGTATGGCGCCAGGATCGAGAAGATGTGATAGCTCGACCCGTGCAGATAGCCGCGAATTTGCTCCGGATCGTTGTACTGGCGCGGATGCTGCACGAACTGGAACGACAGCCAGTAGGTAGCAATGACAACAATATTGGTACACACCGCATCGACCTGCTCGGGCGTGGCTTCCATGTCGCCGTCTTCCTGGAACTGGCGGCAGATTTCCAGCGCGAACCGCTTCTTCTGGTCGACGATGCGCTTGAAGTTGGTCTCCAGCATCCGGTTGCGCGCCAGCAGGTCGTTGATGTCGCGATACAGGAAACGGTAGTTCCACAGGAACTCGGACATGTACTGCAGGTAGCCCCAGCTTTCCCCCAGCGTGGCCTTGTGGTCTTCCGGCATCTTCAGGCGGCGCTCCATCTCCTGCTCGAAGCGCACGAAGATGGAGTTGATGATGTCGTCCTTGTTGCGGAAGTGGTAGTACAGGTTGCCAGGGCTGATTTCCATGGCTTCCGCAATCGTCGTGGTGGTGACGTTGGGCTCGCCAAGTTCATTGAACAGGCGCAGCGACACGTCGAGGATGCGGTCTCGGGTACGGCGCGGACCGGCTTGCGGTTTGGCTTCCATGGGTATCGGAAAGACTGTGTAACGGCAGGATTGCGATTATAAGCACACCGGGCCGGGCACCCCGGCCCCAAGCGGCGTTTCCGGCACAGGAGGCGCCTAGAAGCGCGATCCGGGCTGTTTCAGGAAGGCCAGCTCTTCGGCGCTGCTCTCGCGGCCCAGCACCGCATTGCGGTGCGGGAAGCGGCCAAAGCGCGCGATGATCTCGTGATGCTTGATGGCCCATTCCACGACATCGACCCGGCCGGCCGTGTCCTGGCGCAGCGCCGTGGTCTGGCGCACGGAGATATCCTGGTCGGCCAGCGACTCGGCATGCTCGAACGGCAGATAGCAGAACACGCGATGCCAGGCCGTCGGCAGTTGCCGGTCCCAACCCTCGGCGAGCATGCGCCGCGCCACGGCCAGCGCCTGCGCATCGGTGGCAAAGCTGCGCGCATCGCCGCGGAACATGTTGCGGGGGAACTGGTCCAGCAGCACGATGCGCGCGCAGGCGCCCTCGGGCGTCACGGACCAGTCATCGTCGGCCCCGTCGTGGGCGGCCTGCCAGACCGGCAGGAACTGGTCGCGGATCCTGGCATCGAAGTCGTCCGACTTGGCGAACCACTCGCGCCGCGACCCATCCCATTCGGGCGATCCCGGCGTGCCGAACCAGAACGCGAGCACGGCCTGCGCCGCCGTCGGCAACGCCTTACCGCTGGACATTGCGCATCCAGTCGGCGGTCTGGAACAGCGCCTGCATCAGGCGCATCTGCAGCGACTCGGGCAGCCCCACGTCCTGCATGGCCAGCGCCATGCAGCGCATCCACTGGTCGCGCTCGCTGGTGCCGATTTCGAACGGAAGATGGCGCGCCCGCAGGCGCGGATGCCCGAATCGTTCGATAAAGTAGTTCGGACCGCCCAGCCAGCCGCACAGGAACCAGAACAGCTTGTCGCGCGAGCCGTCCAGTGTGGGTGGGTGCAGCGCGCGCAGCCCGGCGAACTCGGGCTCCAGGTCCATCAGGTCGTAGAAGCGGTCGACCAGCTCGCGCACGCGCCCTTCCCCGCCAATCAGTTCGTAGGCGGTGATGTCTTCGCGGTTGTCTTCGGGTTCTGCAGGTTCGGTAATCATGGCCAATCAGTTCACATCGCGCAGCGTGGCCAGCGCCGGCTGCCGCAGCACCTCGCGCAGGCCGAGCCAGCCGCCGGCAAAAGCGCACAGCATGCCAGAAACCACGCCGACCGGCACAATCCACGCGTTGAAGCGATACGGAAAGTCGAACACGAACTGCGACAGCCCCCAGCCCACGCCGATCGCGCCCAGGCTGGCCAGGAAGCCGGCCAGCCCGCCCACCACCAGGAATTCCGCATACTGGGTCTGCCGGACCAGCGACGCCGGCGCGCCCAGCGCCTTGAGCAGGCCGGCATCGCGCTTGCGCTCGTCGCGCGCACCCGACAGTGCCGCATAGAGCACTGTCACGCCGGCCAGCAGCGTGAAGACGAACAGGAACTCCACCGCCGCGATCACCTGGTCAAGCACGTTCTGGATCTGGCGCAGGATCAGGTCGGTGTTGACCACGGTGATGTTCGGGAACGCGGCGGTCAGCTGGTTGCCCAGCGCCGCCTTGGCCGGCGGCAGGTAGAACGACGTGATGTAGGTCTCGGGCAGCCCCTGCATCTTCGCCACCGGCAGGATCACGAAGAAGTTGACCCGCATCGAGCCCCATTCGAGCTTGCGCAGCGATGTCACCGGCGCCTCGACGATCTGGCCGGCCACGTCGAAGCGCAGCGTATCGCCCAGCCGGATATGCAGCGTCTTGGCGATGCCTTCCTCCACCGACGCGCCGCCTTCCCACCGGCCAGCCACCACCTCGTTGCCGTCGGGCATCTTGTCCATGTACGACAGGTTGAACTCGCGCTCCACCAGGTTGCGCGCGCGGCCGTCGGGGTAGCTGCTGGCCTGCACCGGACGGTCGCCGATCTGGATCAGGCGTCCGCGCACCATCGGGAACAGCAGGTCATCGACCCCGCTCCTGGCCAGCATGGTGCGCAGCGGCTCGCGCTGGTCGGGCTGGATATTGATGATGAAGCGGTTCGGCGCGTCGGCCGGCGTGGCGTTGCGCCAGGAATCGATCAGGTCGTTGCGCGTCATGCCCAGCAGCAGCAAGGCCATCAGCCCCACCGCCAGCGCCACGGTCTGCAATACGGTAACCCCGCGGCGCCGCTCCAGCACCGCCAGCGCAAAGCGCCAGCCCACGCTGCCGCTGGCGCGCCCGCGCATGGTGCGCGACAGCGCCATCAGCAGCCCCAGGGCCAGCAGCGCAAACACCACGCCGGCGCCAGCGAATCCGCCCGCCGTGGTCAGCCCCAGCTTGAGATCGCGGGCCGCCACCATCAGCAGCGCCACGAACGCCCCCAGGCCCAAGGCATACGCCACCCAGGCGGAAATGGGCGGCACGCCCACGTCGCGCCGCAACACGCGCAGCGGCGCGATGCGCGTCAGCGCCAGCAGCGGCGGCAGCGCGAACCCGGTCAGCAGCACCAGCCCGGCGGCCACGCCCACCACCGCAGGCACCCACGACGGATGCGGCAGCGACACCTGCAGCAGCCCGCCCAGCGACATCAGCAGCCCGTAGTGCGCCGCGTAGCCCAGCGCCACGCCCACGAGCGCGCCCCCCAGGCCCAGCAGCAGGAACTCGATGCCGAATGCGGCCAGGATCTGGCCGCGCGACAGTCCCATGCACTTGTAGACCGCGCACGCATCGGTGTGGCGCTGCATGTAGCGGCGCGCGGACATCGCAATGGCCACCGCCGCGATCATCGACGACAGCACCGCCACCAGCGACAGGAACCGCTCGGCGCGGTCCAGCGTCGCCCGCATCTGGGGCTGCCCCGACTCCAGCGATTCCACGCGGGTATTGCGCAGGTGGCGCCGTTCGATCTCGGCCGTGGCCCATTTGCGATAGGCGTCGCCGGCGGCATCGGGACCCGCCACCAGCAGGCGGTAGGTCACGCGGCTACCCCAGCCGATCAGCTTCGTGGCATCCAGATCCGACATCGGCAGCAGCACGCGCGGCGCGAAGTTCATGAAGCCGGCGCCGCGATCCAGTTCCTGGGTGATGATCCGGTCGATGCGGAACGTCTTGCTGCCAAGCTGCAGCCCGTCGCCGACCCGCAGGTTCAGGGCGGTCAGCAGCGCCTCGTCCACCCACACCGTGCCGGGGGCCGGAATGCCTTCGGCGTTCGATTCCGGCCCGCCGGGCGTCTGCGCGACCTTGAGCCGGCCGCGCAGCGGATAGCCGTCGGTCACGGCCTTCAGCGCGCCAAGCTGGCTCGGCGCCTCGCCCTGCGCCGGCGCGCCGACGGCCCGCGCCGTGGCCATGCTCGGAAAGGTCACCGTCTGCGCCACGTGCAGGCCATCGCGCCGGGCCCGGTCGCTGAAGGCGGCGTCGAACGGCTGGTCGGAGATCAGCAGCACGTCGGCGGCAATCATCTGCCGCGCGTCGCGCTCCAGCCCCAGGCGCATGCGGTCCGCCAGAAAGCCCACGCTGGTCAGCGCGGCCACGGCCAGCACCAGCGCGAACAGCAGCAGCGTCAGCTCGCCGGCCAGCCAGTCGCGGCGCGCCATGCGCAGGGCCTGGCGCCACGCGGAAAACCTTGCTTGGGGAACAACGGGATCGGAGGCAGTCGACATGTTCGGCTGACGGTTGGCAAAAGGGTCTCAGGGACGATGCGGCGGCTGTTTTGCTGGCGGCCGGGACGCCGGCTGTGTCTTGTCGCGCAGGCTGGCATGCAGCCGTCGCGCGCCGCGCCACAGTTTGGGCACCAGCCACGCGGCAAGCACCAGGAACAGCACCAGCAGGATCAGGAACACGACCGGCAGGAAGAACGCCAGCAACAGCCCGCCGACCGTGCCGACATCCTCGGTGAATGAGGCCACCCAGTTCGAAAAAGGTTCGGGCGACACATTGATGAGCGCCCGCGTGCCCGCCTTGGCGGCATGGGCGGTGCCGGCCAGCGTCCCGCCGATCAGGCCGGCCGCCACGGTCCACTGCGGGTCCAAGTGGCCAAACGCGGCGGCGGCCAGGATCGCCCCGGCCGGAATGCGGATAAAGGTCTGGATGCCGTCCCAGACAGTGTCGAAGCCGGGCACCTTGTCGGCCACGAATTCGGCCACCGTCATCGCCGCGGCCACACCAATCACCCACCAGGACGACAGCACCTGCAGCCCCGATGGCAGGTCAAGCCAGCCCAGGCGGGCCAGCACGCCCGCCGTCAGCACGGCCAGGTACAGGCGCAGGCCACTGGCCCAGGACATGCCCGCAGCCAGCGCAGCGGTTTCCAGCATGGAAGCTCCTCGCGACCGAGCGCGCGTTCAACGTCCGGTGAGTGTAACGCCAGCGGCGGCCAGGGGGCCTCCCGGGGCGTCAGGACGGCGGTCGGCGCAAGTACAGCGCAAGGCACTTTGGTCAGGCCTGGCTGGCCGGTGCCGATTCCAGGCGGGGAAGCTGAGGCAGGTCGGAGGCCACTTCGGCGATCATGCGGCGCAGCCACATCACGTCCGGGGCGGCATGGCAGCGTTCGTGCCAGAGCTGGTAGAAGCGCATGCGCGGGAACGTCACCGGCGACGGCACCATGCGGATGGGCAGGTACTGCGCGTAGTGGGCGGCAAACTGGCGGCCCGTGGTGAACACCATGTCGGTCTTCATCAGCACGTAGGGCACCAGGCCGAAATACGGCAGGGTGACCTGGATATTGCGCTTGTAGCCCTGCTCGGCCAGCGCCTGGTCGATCATGCTGCGCTGCATCGACGCATACGGCGCGGGCGCCAGGTGCGGCATTTCCAGGTAGTGGCGCAGGGTCAGGCCATGGCGGGCCAGCGGGTGCTGGGCGCCCAGCATGCAGACCACCTCGTCGTCGAACAGCGGCGAGATGTGCAGGTGCTCGGGCGGCGACAGCCAGTTGCCGACCACGATGTCCAGGTGGCCCTGCTCCAGCGCGTCCAGGAAGTCCGTGGACTGCGTCATCGGATGCACGAACAGCTTGGCGCCCGGCGCCAGCCGGCGCACGCGCTCGACGATATTCGGCAGGAAGAACGCGTCAAGGTAGTCGGGCGCGCCCAGGTGGAACGTCCGCGTGGTGGTGGCCGGATCGAACTGCTGCGGCGGACGGGCGATGCGATCCATCGCCGCCAGGCTCTGCTCGGCCAGCAGCAGCAGTTCGCGGCCGCGCTCGGTTGGCACCATGCCGCTCTTGCCGCGCACCAGGATGGCGTCTCCGGTGATTTCGCGCAGCCGCTTGAGCGTGTTGCTGATGGCCGGCTGCGACTGGCCCAGGCGGACGGCGGTGCGGGTCACGCTCTGCTCGGTCAGCAGGGTGTGCAGTACCCGCAGCAAATAGGTATCGAGATGGTCGCGTCCGTGCATGGCAGGTGCCACCTGGCTCTTTTGGCGGGCGTGGGTGGCGTGGGGGAAGGGAACGGCGCATAGTGTAAGACAGCCACCGGGGATGCGGTCAAATCCGGCCAGTCGTCCCGATGCACTACGGGTAGACCCGTAGATCGGCGCCAGGCCGCCCCGGGGCAGCGATGGCGGGCACGGGCCGCCCCCCGGCACGCGCCTTGATGGGGCATATCACATGGGCCAAATATTGCAGGAAAAGGCCTGATGCTATGTTTGCAGCCATCCCCGAAAGAGAGAAGACCATGGAGACGCAAACCATCCGCTTTTTCCACCGCGGCCAGGTCCAGGAAGTATCCGACGCCCCCGTAACCCGTACCGTGCTGCAGTACCTGCGTGAAGACGTGCGCTGCACGGGCACCAAGGAAGGCTGCGCCGAAGGCGACTGCGGTGCCTGCACCGTGGTGATCGGCGACCTGCAGGCCGACGGCAACGTCGAATTCAAGGCGGTCAACGCCTGCATCCAGTTCCTGCCCACGCTCGATGGCAAGGCCCTCATCACGGTCGAAGACCTGCGCCAGGCCGACGGCGCCCTGCACCCGGTGCAGGAAGCGATGGTCGAGTGCCATGGCTCGCAGTGCGGCTTCTGCACGCCCGGCTTCGTGATGTCGCTGTGGGCGCTCTACCAGCAGCACACGCCCGGCGGCGAACCGCCCGCGCGCCAGGACATCTGCGACGCCCTGACCGGCAACCTGTGCCGCTGCACCGGCTACCGCCCGATCGTCGATGCCGGCCAGCGCATGATGGCCCTGCCCGCCCCGACCGCCAGCCGCCTGAACCCGAAGCAGATCGCCGACACCCTGCGCAACCTGAAGCGTGGCGAGACGTTCCATTACCGCGCGGGCGGCCAGCACTTCTACGCCCCGCGCACCGCCGCCGAGTTCGGCGCGATCAAGGCCGCCGAGCCGAATATCCGCATCCTGGCCGGCAGCACCGACGTGGGCCTGTGGGTGACCAAGCAGTTCCGCGAGCTGGGTAACCTGCTCTACGTCGGCCAGGTGGAAGACCTGAACACGGTCACCGAGCGCGATGGCTTTATCGAGATCGGCGCCGCCGTGACGCTGGAAAAGGCTTACGCCGCGCTGAATGCCGCCCATCCCGAGCTCGAAGAGCTGTGGAAACGCTTTGCGTCGCTGCCGATCCGCAATGCCGGCACCCTGGGCGGCAACATCGCCAACGGGTCGCCCATCGGCGACTCCATGCCCGCGCTGATTGCACTGGGCACCGAAGTGGTGCTGCAGCACGGGGACGTGCGCCGCACGATGCCGCTGGAGGACCTGTACCTGGCCTACCAGAAGACAGCCATGGCCGAAGGCGAATTCGTGGCCGCGCTGCGCGTGCCGGTGAAGGGGCCGCAGCATTTCCGCACCTACAAGCTGTCGAAGCGGTTCGACGAGGACATCTCCGCCGTGTGCGCCGCCTTCGGCATCACGGTCGAGCACGGCATCGTCACGGCCGCGTGCATCGCCTTTGGCGGCATGGCCGCCACGCCCAGGCGCGCCGCGCTGGCGGAGGCCGCCTTGACCGGGCAGCCGTGGAACGAGGCCACCGCCCGCGCCGGCATGGCCGCGCTGGGCCAGGACTACACGCCGCTGACCGATATGCGGGCCACTGCCGCCTACCGCAGCCGTGGCGCCGCCAACCTGCTCTATCGCTTCTGGCTGGAAACGCGTGATGGCGCGCTGCCCGCCGCCATGGTCAACGTCCGCGCCATGGGCGCCGGTGAAACCGTGAGCGCCTGAGGAGAGCCCCCATGAACAAGCAAACCGAACCCTTCCTGCTCGACGCCAGCGTGGCCGCCGAATCCACCCCGGTGGTCGGCATTTCGCGCCCGCACGAATCGGCCCATCTGCACGTGGCCGGCACCGCCACCTATACCGACGACATCCCCGAGCTGGCCGGCACGCTGCACGCCGCCCTGGGCATGAGCACCAAGGCCCATGCACGGCTGAAACACGTCAACCTGGACCGCGTGCGCAAGGCGCCCGGCGTGGTGGCCGTGCTGACCGTGGACGACATTCCCGGCGTCAACGACTGCGGCCCGATCATCCACGACGATCCGATCCTGGCGAAGGACGTGGTGCAGTTCATCGGCCAGCCGATCTTCGTGGTGGTGGCCTCGTCCCACGACGCCGCGCGCCGCGCCGCCCGCCTGGCCGATATCGACTACGAAGACCTGCCCCCGGTGCTGACGCCCGAAGCCGCGCACGCGGCCGGCAGCTACGTGCTGCCGCCGATGCACCTGACGCGCGGCGAACCGGCCCGGCATATCGACGCGGCCCGGCACCGCGACCACGCGAAGATCCAGCTCGGGGGCCAGGAACAGTTCTATCTGGAAGGCCAGATCGCCTATGCCGCCCCACGGGAAAACGACGGCATGCACGTCTGGTGTTCGACCCAGCATCCGACCGAGATGCAGCACGCCGTGGCCCACATGCTGGGCTGGCATGCGCACCAGGTGCTGGTGGAATGCCGCCGCATGGGCGGCGGCTTTGGCGGCAAGGAATCGCAGTCGGCCATGTTCGCGTGCTGCGCGTCGCTGGCGGCCTGGAAGCTGCTGTGCCCGGTCAAGCTGCGTCCGGACCGCGACGACGACATGATGATCACCGGCAAGCGCCACGACTTCACGTTCGATTTCGACGTGGGCCATGACGACGATGGCCGCATCGAGGGCGTGCGCGTGGAAATGGTGTCGCGCGCCGGCTTCTCGGCCGACCTCTCCGGCCCGGTGATGACGCGCGCCATCTGCCACTTCGACAACGCCTACTGGCTGCCGAACGTGCAGATCGACGGCTATTGCGCCAAGACCAACACGCAGAGCAATACCGCCTTCCGCGGCTTTGGCGGCCCGCAGGGGGCGTTCGCGATCGAGTACATCCTCGACAACGTGGCGCGCAACGTGGGCAAGGATTCGCTCGATGTGCGCCGCGCCAACTTCTACGGCAAGGGCGAGCGCAACGTCACGCCGTATGGCCAGACCGTGGAAGACAACGTCATCCACGAGCTGATCGACGAACTCGTGGCCACGTCCGAATACCAGGGCCGCCGCGCCGCCACGCGCGAATTCAACGCCAGGAGCCCGGTGCTGAAGAAGGGCATCGCCATCACGCCGGTCAAGTTCGGCATCTCGTTCAACGTGGCGCACTACAACCAGGCCGGCGCGCTGGTGCACGTCTACAACGACGGGTCGGTGCTGGTGAACCACGGCGGCACCGAAATGGGCCAGGGTCTGAACACCAAGGTGGCGATGGTGGTGGCACACGAACTCGGTATCCGCATGGAGCGCGTGCGCGTGACGGCGACCGATACCAGCAAGGTGGCCAACACGTCGGCGACTGCGGCATCCACGGGTGCCGACCTGAACGGCAAGGCCGCGCAGGACGCCGCGCGGCAGATCCGCGAGCGCCTGGCCACTTTCGCCGCCCGCAAGGCCGGCGTGGAGCCCGAGGCGGTGCGCTTCAACGACGATCTGGTGATCGCCGGCGAACTGCGCCTGCCGTTTGGCGACCTGGCCCGCGAGGCCTACGTGGCGCGCGTGCAGCTGTGGTCGGACGGCTTCTACACCACGCCCAAGCTGTACTGGGACCAGAAGGCGCTGCACGGCCGGCCGTTCTACTACTACGCCTACGGTGCCGCGTGCGCCGAGGTGATCGTCGACACGCTGACCGGCGAATGGAAGCTGCTGCGCGCCGATGCGCTGCATGACGCGGGCAAGTCGCTGAATCCGGCCATCGACATCGGCCAGGTGGAAGGGGCTTTCATCCAGGGCATGGGCTGGCTGACCACCGAGGAACTGTGGTGGAACCAGAACGGCAAGCTGATGACGCACGCACCGTCAACGTACAAGATCCCGACGATCAACGACTGCCCGGAAGACTTCCACGTGCGGCTGTTCCAGAACAGCAACGTCGAGGACAGCATCCACCGGTCGAAGGCCGTGGGCGAGCCGCCGCTGCTGCTGCCGTTCTCGGTGTTCTTCGCGATCCGCGACGCGATTGCCGCCGTGGGCGACTACCAGGTCAACCCGCCGCTGCGCGCGCCCGCCACCAGCGAAGCCATCCTCGATGCGGTGGAAGCCGTGCAGGCCGCGATGGCCACGCAGGCCGCCAGCACCGAAGCCGTACCCGCCTGACCCCAGGCACGCCAGACAGCAAGAGAGACCACCATGCAGGACGCCCCGCTCAAACCGTTCCGCTTCGCCGATGCCGCCCGCTGGGTGCGCGCCGGCGTGCCCGTGGCGATGGTCACCATCGTCGACGTCAAGGGTTCCGCGCCGCGCGAGCCCGGCATCCGCATGCTGGTCACGGCCACCGACCTGGTGGGCACCATCGGCGGCGGCCATCTGGAATGGCGCGGCATGGATATCGCGCGCGCGATGCTGGCCAACCGTCATGTGCGCGGCAATCCACATCGCCGTATCGAGCGCATTCCGCTGGGCCCGGCCCTGGGCCAGTGCTGCGGCGGCGTGGTGAAGCTGGCCTTCGAGGTACTGGGCGAAGCCGACCTGGCGTGGCTCGATGCCGTCGAGACCGCGTTCCGGGCCGGTCGCGCACTGCAACGCACGGTGCCGCCGGACGGCGCGATCACGGTCGAAGCCAGCCGCGCGATGCTGCATACGGCTGTGCTGCACGCGGACGGTACGTGGACCGACACGCTGGTGCCGGACGACATGCACGTGGTGCTGTTCGGCGCCGGGCACGTGGGCCATGCGCTGGTCAAGGTGCTGTCGACGCTGCCGTGCCGCGTGCACTGGGTGGACGAACGCGACACGCTGTTCCCGGGCGGACTGCCCGACAGCGTGGAGGCCGAGGCCACCGATACGCCCGAGTCCGTGGTCGACCAGGCGCCGCTCGGCGCGTACTTCATCGTCATGACACACAGCCACGCGCTGGACCAGCAGCTTTGCGAGCGGATCTTCCGGCGCACCGATTTTGCCTATTTCGGCCTGATCGGATCGAAGACCAAGCGCGCCAGGTTCGAGCACCGCATGGTGGAACACGGCGTGGACCCGGCACGCCTGCCGGAAATGACGTGTCCGATGGGGGTGGCGGGCATCACCGACAAGGCTCCGGCTATGATTGCGGTTGCCATCGTCGCCCAGCTGTTGCAGGTTCGCGAGCAGCGCATCGCCGCGCTGCGTGCCAACCGGCTGGAGGCGGTGCTTCCGTAACAGCACAGCCGCGATCCGGCTGTCAGCATAGAAAAGAGGCCCCATGACCATCGATGCCGCGCTGGCGGACAAGATCCGCCGTACCCCCAAGGCCGAACTGCACGTGCATATCGAAGGCACGCTCGAACCCGAGCTGATCTTCCGGCTGGCCCAGCGCAACCACGTCAAGCTGGCCTACGCCGACGTGGAGGCGCTGCGCGCGGCCTACGCGTTCACCGACCTGCAATCGTTCCTGGACATCTACTACGCCGGCGCCAGCGTGCTGCTGACCGAGGAAGATTTCTTCGACATGACGATGGACTACGTCAAGCGCGCCGTGGCCGACAACGTGCGCCATGCCGAGATCTTCTTCGATCCGCAGACCCATACCGAGCGCGGCGTGCCGATCGGCACCGTGATCGACGGCATTTCCGACGCACTGGCGCAGGCCCGCACCGAATACGATTTCTCCAGCAGCCTGATCCTGTGCTTCCTGCGCCACCTTTCGGAGGAAGACGCGTTTGCCACGCTGGAGGCCGCACTGCCCTACCGCGACCGCTTTGTCGGCGTGGGCCTGGATTCGTCCGAACGTGGCAACCCGCCCGAGAAGTTCGCGCGCGTGTTCGCCAAGGCGAAGACGCTGGGCCTGCACCTGGTGGCGCACGCCGGCGAGGAAGGCCCGGCCCAGTACGTGACCGACGCGCTGGACATCCTCAAGGTCGAGCGCATCGACCATGGCGTGCGTGCCATCGACGACGCCGCGCTGGTGGCGCGGCTGGCGCGCGAACGCATTGCGCTGACCGTGTGCCCGCTGTCCAACCAGAAGCTGAAGGTGTATCCGGACCTGCGCGACCATTCGCTCAAGCAGCTGCTCGATGCCGGCGTGGCCGTGACGCTGCACTCGGACGATCCGGCCTACTTTGGCGGCTACATGAACGCCAACTGGGAAGCCACGTTCGACGCGCTGCCGCTGGATGCGGCCGACGCCCACAAGCTGGCGCGCAACAGTTTTGAAGCGGCCTTCCTGCCTGCCGTGCAGAAGGCCGAATTCCTGGCGGAGGTCGACCATTTCTGGTCGGCCGCGCCCATGACCCCGCCCGCGACGGCCCACGTGACTTCCACGAGCTAAAGCGGGCGCATACCCAGAACGCCGGACGCCGCGCCCGCTGCCAGACAGGCACGGGCGGGGCGCCGGCCGCCCCGAGACAAGACGATGACGACGACTTCCCCCGCCCCCCGCACCCATGGTGCCGTCACCCGCGCCATCCGCGGCCGCATCCTTCATTTTCTGCGCGACCCGCAGTTTCATGACGATGCCTATCAGTATTGGGAAGACGGCCTGCTGATCGTGACGGCCGGCCGCGTTGCCGCCGTCGGATCGTACGACAGGCTGGCGGGCGAGATGCCTGCCGGTGCCGAGGTGATCGACCATCGCGGCAAGCTGATCGTGCCGGGCTTTATCGACACGCACATCCACTATCCGCAGACCGACATCATCGCGTCGCCGTCGCCGGGGCTGCTGCACTGGCTCGACACCTACACGTTCCCCGAGGAACGCCGCTTCAGCGACGCCGCCTACGCGCGCGGCGTGGCCGACTTCTTCACCGACGAACTGCTGCGCAACGGCACCACCACGGCCATGGTCTGGAGCACCGTGCACGCCGCCTCGGCCGACGGCCTGTTCGCGGCCAGCCAGGCGCGCAACATGCGCATGATCACGGGCAAGGTGCTGATGGATCGCAACTGCCCCGACTTCCTGCGCGACACCGCCGAGTCCGGCGCGCGCGAATCGGCCGACCTGATCTCGAAGTGGCACGGCAAGGACCGCCTGGCCTATGCCATCACGCCCCGCTTTGCGCCGACATCGACCGAAGCACAGCTGGCCGCCTGCGGCGAGCTGGCCCGCGCCCACGACGACGTGTTTATCCAGACGCACGTGGCCGAGAACCGCGACGAGGTGAAATGGGTGGGCGAGCTGTTTCCCGACGCGCGCAGCTACCTGGACGTCTACGACCGCTACAACCTGCTGCGTCCGGGCGCGTTCTACGGCCACGCGATCTACCTGGACCCCGAGGACCGCCGCCGGCTGGCCGACAGCGGCGCGGCCGTGGCGCACTGCCCCACGTCGAACCTGTTCCTGGGCAGCGGGTTCTATGACTTCCACCAGTCCGACGCCAACCGCCTGAACGTGACGCTGGCCACCGACGTGGGCGGCGGCACGTCGTTCTCGATGTTCCGCACGATGAACGCGGCCCACAAGGTCGCCCGCATGGGCGGCTATCACCTGACCGCGCTGCGCATGTTCTACCTGGCCACGCGCGCCGCCGCCGAGGCGCTGGGCTGGCAGGACCGTATCGGCAGCTTCGAGCCGGGCTGCGAGGCCGACTTCGTGGTGCTGGACCCCGAGGCCACGCCGCTGATCGCGCGTCGCAGCCATCGCTCGGCATCGCTGGAGGAGCAACTGTTCGCGTTTGCGATGCTGGGCGACGACCGCGTGATCGACAGCGTCTACATCATGGGCGAGCAGGCTTCGGCCGATGCGCCGCTGGCAGCCTGACGACGGCTCGCCACTTCGACAAGGGGCTTTCCGGTCGCATGCGAACGAAAAGCCCCTTTTAGAGGTCTTGTATTGACCGGAATCAACACAACCGTCATCAAACCCTTCTAGCCTGTCGCATCCGTGCGCCCTCGAAGACTGGGCGCCACCGCATTCCGACTCGCTGGACCATCGATGACTGCCCGATCCGACACGATTTCCCCTGCCGATGCCCAAGACATCGGCACGGCGGCCGCCCCCGGCGCCTCCCGACAGACCCGCCCTTCCGGCAACGTTTCCCTGCCGGAACCGATCGCCTTCGAGGCACCGTTTCCCAATCGCAAGACCATCCGCAGCTGGCTGATCCCGCTGGGCCAGCGCAGCACGTCGCGCGCGCTGTTCCTGTTCGCGTTCGACTACGCGCTGTTCGCGGCCGTGCTGGCCGGCGTGGTGCTGCTGTCGGCATGGTGGGCCAAGGTGGGCCTGGGCGTGCTGGCGGGCCTGATCATCGCGCGGCTGTTCATCATCGGCCACGATGCCTGCCACCAGAGCCTGACCGACCATCGCGGCCTGAACAAATGGCTGGGCCGGCTGACCTTCCTGCCGTCGCTGACGCCATACAGCCTGTGGGAAGTGGGCCATAACGTCGTGCATCACGGCTACACGAACCTGAAGGGCTTCGACTTCGTCTGGGCGCCCTACTCGCTGGAGGAATTCCGCGCGCTGCCTCGCTGTCGCCGCGTGATGGAACGCATCTACCGCAACGGCTTCGGCGCCGGGCTGTACTACCTGATCGAAATCTGGTGGTTCAAGCTGTTCTTCCCGAGCAAGCGCCAGATGGCCACGCGCCGCGCGATCTTCATGTGGGACTGCGCGCTTGTCGCGGCCTTCGGCGCGCTGTGGATCGGCGCGCTGGCGTGGCTGGCCATTGCCACCGACCAGTCCGTGCTGCTGATGATCGGCACCGGCTTCGTGCTGCCCTTCCTGGTATGGAACACCACGGTCGGCTTCGTGCTCTATGTGCACCACACGCATACGAGCGTGGCCTGGTACGACACCAAGCCGATGTGGGCCAAGGCCCAGCCGTTCGTGTCGACAACCGTGCATCTGCGCTTCGGCATGGGGATTGGCGCGGCACTGCATCACATCATGGAGCACACGGCACACCACGTGGACATGAGCGTGCCGCTGTATCAACTCAAGCGCGCCCAGGCGCTGCTGGAGCACGCGCTGCCGGGACGCATCATCATCGAGAACTTCTCGTGGCGCTGGTACTTCCAGACCGCGCGGCGCTGCAAGCTCTATGACTTCAAGGCGCTGTGCTGGACCGATTTCCGCGGTCGGCAGACCAGCGAGAACAGCCCGGTCCCGATCTGAGAATCATTCGCAAGGTATCGTAAAAACGCCAGATCGATGGACATGATCCATCGGTCTGGCTACAATGCGGGCTTCCATTGGGGAGTAGCCGCCCTGATCTGACCGCGCCGCGCAATGCGGCACCCGGAAGACAGGGGCGTACGTCAACAGACTTGACCAAATGCCGACATGGCAGGCGGTTATGGCGTGCGCAGCCAAGGACCTTGTGTCCGACGCCTGGCGAGACCGATGACCATACCTTTCTGGCCGGGCCGGGAAAGGTGTGTGTCATTGGCATCTCGCGAGATGCGTTTGCGGCCCGGTTCATGCACCAATAAAAATGGAATCGTTCCTCGTCTCCACAGGTATCGTCGCGCTCGCCGAAATGGGCGACAAGACGCAGCTGCTGTCGCTCGTGCTGGCCGCACGGTATCGCAAGCCCCTTCCCATCATTCTCGGCATCCTGATCGCCACGCTGGTCAACCACGGCTTTGCCGGCGCGCTGGGCGGCTGGATCACCGGCATGCTGGGCGCCAACCTGCTGCGCTGGATCCTTGGCCTTGGCTTTATTGCGATGGCAGGCTGGATGCTGATTCCGGACAAGCTCGACGACGCCGAGGAAGCCAAGCCGGTCAAGGGCGCGCTGGGCATCCTGGGCACGACGATCGTGGCGTTCTTCTTCGCCGAAATGGGCGACAAGACGCAGATCGCCACGGTGGCCCTGGCGGCGCGCTTCCATGGTGAAGTGCTGGCTGTGGTGGCGGGCACGACGTTCGGCATGATGCTGGCCAACGCGCCGGCCGTGCTGCTGGGCGACCGCTTTGCCAACAAGATGCCGATCGCGCTGGTGCACAAGATTGCCGCGGCGATCTTCCTGGTGCTCGGCCTGCTGGCGCTGTTCAACGTGGGCGGCTGACCCACATCGGCAGCAGACATAAAAAAACGGGGCCGAAGCCCCGCTCAAACCCTCGCCGGTCCGGTACAGCCGGCTGCCGACTGCGCAGCCTCCGGACCGTCGATCACCGATGCCCGGTCAAATCAGTTGGTGGTCTTGGCGCCGCCCTCGAACCACTGGCCCAGCAGCGCGCGTTCGTCGTCCGTAATCTGGGTCACGTTGCCCAGCGGCATGGCCTTCTGCTGCACGGCCTGCTGGTAGATCAGCTGGGCGTGCGACTTGATGCCGTCGACGCTGTCGAGCTTGATACCCTTGGCGGCCGTCGGCATCATCTTCGGCTGCTCGGCGTGGCACTGCACGCAGCGCGTGTTCATGATTTCCTGAACCTTCACGAAGCTCACGGCCGTGGCGGCGGCGTCGCCGTCGGCGCCCTTGGCCACTGGCTGGCGCGGCTGCGGGGCGATCAGGAATGCCACCAGGCCCAGGCACGCCACACCGGCCGTCGGCCACGCGAAATTGATCTTGCCCTTGTGCTTCAGGATGAAGAACTGACGGATCAGCACACCGGCCAGCATGACCAGGATCAGCACCAGCCAGTTGTTCTTGGCCGCGTACGTCATGCTGTAGTGGTTCGACAGCATCGCGAACAGCACCGGCAGCGTGAAGTAGGTGTTGTGCACGCTGCGCTGCTTGCCGCGCTTGCCGTGGATCGGGTCCACCGGCTGGCCGGCCTTCAGTGCCGCCACCACCTTGCGCTGGCCCGGGATGATCCAGAACAGCACGTTGGCGCTCATGATCGTGGCGATCATCGCGCCGGTCAGCAGGAATGCCGCGCGGCCCGAGAAGATATGGCAGGCCGCGAAGGCGGCCACGGCCACGTACACCGCCACCAGAATGCCCACGGTCCGGTCGCTCTTGCCGAAGATGCGGCAGATCGCGTCATAGACCACCCAGCCGACGATCAGGTACGTCACGGCAAAGCCGACGGCTGCGCCGGGCGACATGTCGTAGACGTTCTTGTCGATCAGGAACGTACTGGCGTTGAACAGGTACAGCACCACCAGCAGCGCAAAGCCGCTCATCCATGTGGAATACGACTCCCAGTAGAACCAGTGCAGGTTCTCGGGCAGCGACTTGGGCGCGGTCAGGTACTTCTGCGGATTGTAGAAGCCGCCACCGTGCACGGCCCACAGCTCGCCGTCCACGCCCTTGTCCTTCAGGCCGGCATCGGTGGGGCGCGTCAGGCTGTTGTCGAGCCAGACGAAGTAGAACGACGAACCGATCCAGGCGATCGCCGTGATGACGTGCAGCCAGCGCAACAGCAGATTGGCCCAGTCGAGAATGTAGCCTTCCATGACTTGTCTCCTTGTTCCCGTCCGCCTTGACTCAGCTGCCGCGGTAGGTCGAATACGACCACGGCGACACCAGCAGGGGCACGTGGTAGTGCGCGTTCGTGTCGGCAATGCCGAAACGCAGCGTCACCACATCAAGGAATGCCGGCTCGGGCAGCTTCACGCCCTGGGCACGGAAGTAGGCGCCAGCGCCGAAATCGAGTTCGTAGACCCCAGGCTGCAGGTCGGCGCCTTCCAGCAGGGGCTGGTCGGCACGGCCGTCGTGGTTGGTCTGGATCGACTTCAGGGTCTCGCGACGATTGTCGACAATCTTATGCAGGGTAACCGACATGCCGGCACCGGGCGTCCCGGCGGCGGTGTCGAGAACGTGAGTGGTCAAGCGTCCCATCCTGTTCTTCCTTTGGAGTGTGGGTTGTGAGGGGCGCCGCTGCCTTCACTAGCACCATTTGTGGGAAATGGTGCCCGCTCGGTACGTGTTTCAACGCATCCCGGCGCTGGATTGGTGCGAGGCGACAATGCGCCCGCCCTATCCTGATGACAACTCGGTAAATACCCGTAGTTGTCGAAAACCTAGGTCGGTTTTGTTGACAATGGTGCTTGCATATCCAAATAATTGTCAACAATTTTTAGATCGGCGAAGCCAAATGATCGATATCAAGACCCTTGATGTTGATGCCTGAACGGCTCGCTACGATCGCTGACCATTGCCTGTCCCGCTTCCACGAGTGCCCAGCATGTCCAAGAATCTCAAGCTGATTGCCGCCGCCGACGCCCTGCCCGCGTCCACCGATAACAAGCCCGCCCGCAAGGGGTCGGTGGAAGAGCGCATGTATCACGAGATCTACGACGCGATCATGGAGCACCGGCTGCCGCCCCGGACGAAGCTGACCGAGCATTCGCTTTGCGAAATCTATGCCACCGCGCGTCACACGGTGCGCAAGGTGCTGTCGCGCCTGGCCGCCGACGGCATGGTCGATCTGGAGCCGAATCGCGGCGCGTTCATCGCCAGCCCGTCCACCGACGAGGCCCACGACATGTTCGAGCTGCGCCAGATGCTGGAACGCGCGGTGCTGGAAAAGCTGGCGGCCATGCCGAACGTGCGCACCGTGATCGCCCCGCTGCGCAAGATGGTCAACGACGAGCGCCAGGCCTTCCTGACCCACGAGCGTCCCACCTGGATCCGCCTGTCCGCCGAATTCCACACCGCACTGGCCGACCTTTCCGGCAACGAACTGCTGGTGACGATGATGCGCCGGCTGGTGTCGCGCACCACGCTGATGATTGCCAGCGTCGAAGCCCCCGGCCACAACGCCTGCTCGTTCGACGAGCACGACGACATTCTCGACGCACTGGAACAGGGCGATGCCGCACTGGCCCAGTCGCGCATGGCGCACCACCTTGGCGCCTGCGCGGACCGCGTGCAGCCGGACGAGCCCGGCAACTTCGATCTTCGCACCGTGCTGGGCCGCTCCACCTAGCACGATGTTCCCGCCGCCGGGCAACAGAGACCCCCTGTTGCCGATGCCATCCCGCCGGCTTTCCGTCGCTGATCAAGCCCGCCAGAGGCGCGACTGAAACCGGACAAGAACCGCCAACAAACGCCCCCGACAAGAGGCGGCGACAAGGCGGACAAGGGTGGAGCCCGGCGTGCGTTCCCATCGAAACCAAAGGAGAGGAGACACACCCATGAATTCCGCAAGCACCACGGTCCCCACGGATCTGACAAACGAGCGGCTGCCCTCCGGGCGGTTGCTGGCGCTGGGCCTGCAGCACGTGCTGGTGATGTATGCCGGCACGGTTGCCGTCCCGCTGATCGTCGGCGGGGCGCTCAAGCTCCCGAAGGACCAGCTGGCCTTCCTGATCAACGCCGACCTCTTCGCGGCCGGCCTGGCCACGCTGATCCAGGCCATCGGCTTCTGGAAATTCGGTATCCGCATGCCGGTGATGATGGGCGTCACGTTTGCGTCGGTGGCGCCGATGATCGCCATCGGCAACGATCCCAACGTCGGCCTGCTGGGCATCTACGGCGCGGTGATCGCTTCCGGGGTGTTCGGCATACTGATTGCGCCGATGATGGGCCGCATGCTCGGACTCTTCCCACCCGTGGTCACGGGCACGGTGATCACGCTGATCGGCGTGTCGCTGATGCGCGTGGGCATCAACTGGGCGGGGGGCGGCCAGCCCACCACGCGCGCGGTGATCGACGGCGTGGTCAAGGACGTGCCGAACCTGGCGTATGGCGACCTGGGCAACCTGGCCATCGCCGGCCTGACGCTGCTGGTCATCCTGGCGCTCACCCGCTATGGCCGTGGTCTGGTGGCCAACTGCGCGGTGCTGCTGGGCATCATCATCGGCACCTTCGTGTCCATGGCGTTCGGCAAGGTATCGTTCGACGGGCTCCATGACGCCAGCTTCGTGGCCGTCATCACGCCGCTGCACTTCGGCATGCCGACGTTCCAGCTGACCGCCGTGCTGTCGATGTGCATCGTCATGCTGATCACGCTGGTGGAATCGACCGGCATGTTCCTGGCCTTGTCCGATATCACCGGCCGCAAGCTCAGCACGAAGGACCTGACGGCCGGCCTGCGCGCCGACGGCCTGGGCACGGTGATCGGCGGGGTGTTCAACACGTTCCCGTACACGTCGTTCTCGCAGAACGTGGGCCTGGTCACGGTGACCGGCGTGCGCTCGCGCTACGTGGCGGCGGCCGGCGGCCTGATCCTGATCGCGTTCGGCCTGTTCCCGAAGATGGCCCACGTGGTGGCCTCGGTGCCGCAGTTCGTGCTGGGCGGCGCCGGCATCGTGATGTTCGGCATGGTGGCGGCCACCGGCATCCGCATCCTGGGCGGATGCGATTTCAACCGCAACCGCCACAACCTGTTCATCGTGGCGATCTCGATCGGCTTCGGCATGATCCCGACCCTGTCGCCCACGCTGTTCCAGTACCTGCCCAAGTGGACCGACCCGTTCACGCACAGCGGCATCGTGCTGGGCACCATCGTGGCCGTGGCGCTGAACCTGTTCTTCAACGGCATCCAGTCGGCCGAGGAAGCCATGCGCAACGCGGCCGCGAACACGCACGGCACGGAGTAACGCCACACGCCAACGACGAACAATCGACGCTCGACAATCGGACTCGACAATTGCGCACGGACAATCCACGACACGTTGCGCACGGTTGTCAAGTCTTTCGCCGGAAATCTGGCACGCGCTTTGCGTAAGCCAGTGCGCTCCAGGTTCCGGCCAGGCCCTCGCCCGAACAGCGGGTCGGGGGCAGCAGTTTGGATTTCTCTCCTGAAGCAGACACAACGAGATGACACACGATAACTATCCACGCGATCTCATCGGCTATGGCGCCCAGCCACCGCACGCCCGCTGGCCGGGCGGTGCGCGTATCGCGCTGCAGTTCGTGCTCAATTACGAAGAAGGCGGCGAGAACTGCGTGCTGCACGGCGACGCCGCGTCCGAGCAGTTCCTGTCCGAGATCGTCGGTGCCGCGGCTTACCCCGCCCGGCACATGAGCATGGAAGGCATCTACGAATATGGTTCGCGCGCCGGCGTCTGGCGCATCCTGCGCGAGTTCGAGCAACGCAAGCTGCCGCTGACGATCTTTGGCGTATCGATGGCCCTGCAGCGCCACCCCGAACTGACGCGCGCCTTCGTGGAACTGGGCCACGAGATCGCCTGCCACGGCTGGCGCTGGATCCACTACCAGAACATCGACGAGGCTACCGAGCGCGAGCACATGCGCATCGGCATGCAGATCATCAAGGAACTGACCGGCGAAATGCCGCTGGGCTGGTACACCGGCCGCGACAGTCCCAACACGCGCAAGCTGGTGGTCGAACACGGCGGCCTGCTGTACGACGCCGACTATTACGGCGACGACCTGCCGTTCTGGACCGAGGTGGAAGTCACCGGCGGCGAAAAGAAGCCGCACCTGGTGGTGCCGTACACCCTCGACTCCAACGACATGCGCTTTGCCACGCCGCAGGGCTTCAACACGGGCGAGCAGTTTTTCCAGTACCTGAAGGACGCATTCGACGTGCTGTACGCCGAAGGCGATCCGCGCGGGCTCGACCAGCCGAAGATGCTGTCGGTGGGCATGCACTGCCGCCTGCTGGGCCGCCCGGGACGCTTCCGCGCCCTGCAGCGGTTCCTGGACTACGTGCAATCGCACGACAAGGTATGGATCTGCCGGCGCGTGGACATTGCGCGCCACTGGATCGACACCCACCCGTACCGGAGCCAGGCATGAGCCAGAACCCCTACACCATCACCCAGCTGAATGCGATGCCCGAAGCCGAGTTCATCCAGGTACTCGGCGGCATCTACGAACACTCGCCGTGGTTTGCCGAAGCGGCCGCGAAGCAGCGCCCGTTTGCCAACGCGGCCGAACTGGCTGCCGCGCTGCGCGGCGCCGTTGACGCGGCGGGCCAGGAAGCCCAGATCAAGCTGGTGCGCGCCCACCCGGAACTGGCCGGCCGCGCGGCCGTGCGGGGCGAGCTGACCGCCGAATCCACGCGCGAGCAGGCCGGAGCCGGCCTGGACCAGTGCACGGCCGAGGAATTCCAGCGCCTGCAGGACCTGAACGCGGCCTACAACCGCAAGTTCGGCTTCCCGTTCATCCTGGCCGTGCGCGGCTACGACCGGCACGGGATCATCGACGCTTTTGCAAGACGTATCGAAAACGAGCCGGCGGTGGAGTTGCAAACATGCATCAACCAGATTCATCGCATTGCGCAGTTCCGCCTGAACGACTTAGTATCCGCCTGAAAAAAAATCCACAGCAGTCAAGAGAGAGAAATTCAGGAACGTTCAGCGACGCAGCATCGCTGTAAAAAAAGGACCCGGCCGCGCCGGTCCCGACTGCCACTGGCAGACACCGTGCGCGGCCGAGGGACAAAGCAGAAGAAGACCCCGCCAGGGTCCCGGCACACAAGAAAACGTTCTGAGCAGCATCACAACCACGGAGGTCTTACATGACGAAGCAGTACAAGCCGGCTCTCAAGCTGGCGGCAATCGCGGCCACCCTTTTCTCCGGCGCAGCCATGGCCCAGTCCAGCGTGACGCTGTACGGCATGGCCGACGCTTTTGTCGGAGGTGTCAAGGCACCGGGCTCGGGCGACCGTGCCTACGTTGTCAATTCTGGTGGCATGCAAACCTCGTACTGGGGCATCAAGGGTACCGAGGACCTGGGCATGGGCACGAAGGCCATCTTCGACCTGAACGGCTTTTTCCGCCCGGATACCGGCAGCACGGGCCGCTTCACCGGCGACTCGATGTTCAGCCGCAACGCGTTCGTCGGCCTGACGAACGACAAGTACGGCACGCTGAAGCTGGGCCGCAACACGACGCCGTACTTCGTGTCGACGATCCTGTTCAACCCGCTGGTGGACTCGTACACCTTCAGCCCGATGATCTTCCATACGTACTTCGGTACGCCGGGCACCGGCCTGTACGATCCGGGCATCATCGGTGACTCGGGCTGGAACAACTCGCTGGTCTACTCGACGCCGACCTTCGGCGGCCTGACCGCCAACCTGATCTACGGCATGGGCGAGTCGGCCGGCAGCAACAGCAAGAACAAGTGGGGCGGCAACCTGACCTACTTCTCGGGCAACTTCGCCGCCACGGTGGCGTTCCAGCAGGTCAAGTTCGACGTGGCGCCGTTCGACCCGCAGAACCCGGCGCTGGCCAACCTCGACAAGCAGTCGGCCGTCCAGGCTGGCGTGACGTACGACTTCAAGTTCGTGAAGGCGTACCTGCAAGGCCAGTACATCAAGACGAACTTCACGACCAGCACCACAGGCGACATCAAGCACATCGACGGCCAGGCCGGTGTGTCGGTGCCGGTCGGCGCGGGTAATGTGCTGGCGTCGTACACGTTCGGCCGCGTGCTGAACGAAGTGACCAGCATCAAGCGCAACACGTTCGGCGTGGCCTACGACTACAACCTGTCGAAGCGCACCGACGTGTACGCCGCGTACTACTACGACAAGGTCACGGGCGTAGAGCACGGCGACACCTTCGGCGTCGGCGTTCGCCACCGCTTCTGATCACGGCAGTCGGCAACACCCGCAGCACTGAAGCCTGCCGCGCGGCAGGCTTTTTTCTTGCGCGCGGCAGTCACCGTCGCGCCACAATGCTGCGCCGCAGCGCGATCTCGCGCCGCTGCAGCAGGATCGGAAGCCATTGCTCCATAGCGCGATTCAATTGGCGGCGCCCCCCTGTTCTACCTAGATTGGTCTTCCGGACTGTGTGCCGGACCACGTAAACCAGGACGAGTGAGGTGACGCATGCGGCGCTATGTGAAATCCCGATCGGAACTGATGGCCATCCTGAGCCAGTGCCTGGACAACAACCCGGAATGCGGCGAGGTGGAGTTGCATGCGATGCGCGTGCATTCGCCGGACCACACGGGTTGCAACTGGAGTGCTGAGGTCGATTTTCGCCAGGACACCTTCGACGATTTGGCACAGCAGATGGCCGCGGCCCGTTCGATCATCGTGGTGATGCGGGAGCAGTACAACGTGCTGCAATAGCCAAGGTCTTGGCTGGGCACACGCCACCCGTGCGTACTGACCCGCCGACGCGCTGACACCCCGGCAGACGTGCCAGCGCACCGACAAAAAAACCGGGCCGCGAGAGACTCTCGCGGCCCGGTTTCCTTTTGCGACCATCAGATCTGCAAAACTCTCAGATCGGGTGCAGGTGCTTAGCGGATCGCGCCAGCCTCCGCAACGGCCACGGCCGTCATGTTGACGATGCGGCGGGTGGTGGCCTGCGGATTCAGGATGTGAACCGGCTTCGCGGCGCCCAGCAGGATCGGGCCCACCGTCACGCCCTGGCCGCCCGTCATCTTGAGCAGGTTGAACGCGATGTTGGCCGAATCCAGCGTCGGCATGACCAGCAGGTTGGCGCTGCCCGCCAGCTTGGTGCCCGGCAGGAAGTGGCGGCGCACGTCTTCATCCAGAGCGGCGTCGCCCTGCATTTCGCCTTCCACTTCGAGCTCCGGTGCCACACGGGCCAGGATCTCCGCCGCTTCGCGCATCTTGCGCGCCGACGGACGGTTCGACGAACCGAACATCGAGTGCGACATCATGGCCACCTTCGGATGCAGCCCGAAGCGGCCGATTTCCTTGGCCGCCAGTTGCGCGATCGCGGCCAGTTCCTCGGCGCTCGGATCATCGTTGACGAACGTGTCGGTGATGAACAGCGTATGTTTTTCCAGCATCAGCGCGTTCATCGCGGCGAAGACCTTGGCGTCCGGCGCCAGGCCGATCACGTCCCGCACGTGCTCGAGGTGAGCCTCGAAGCGGCCGACCGTGCCGCACAGCAGCGCGTCGGCATCGCCCATGTGCATCAGCATCGTGCCGATCAGCGTGTTGGAGCGGCGCAGAGCCACCTTGGCCATGTCCGGCGTCACGCCATCACGGCCACGCAGCGCGTGGTATTCCTCGTGATAGGCGCGGTAGCGCGGATCGTCTTCCGGGTTGATCAGTTCGAAGTCGGCACCGGCGCGCAGGCGCAGGCCGGCCTTCTCGATGCGCATCTGGATCACGTGCGGGCGGCCGATCAGGATCGGACGGGCCAGGCCTTCGTCCACCACGCCCTGCACGGCGCGCAGCACGCGCTCTTCCTCGCCCTCGGCGTAGGCCACGCGCTTCGGCGCGGCCTTGGCGGCCGAGAACACCGGCTTCATGATCAGGCCGGTGTGGTAGACGTAGCTCGACAGCTGCTGGCGGTAGGCTTCCAGGTCCTTGATCGGACGCGTGGCCACGCCCGACTCTTCCGCAGCCTTGGCCACGGCGGGCGCGATCTTCTCGATCAGGCGCTGGTCGAACGGCGTCGGGATGATGTAGTCGGGGCCGAACTTCAGTTCGCGGCCGCCGTAGGCCGCGGCAACGGCATCGTTCAGTTCGGCTTCGGCCAGCTCGGCGATGGCCTTCACGCACGCCAGCTTCATTTCCTCCGTGATCTTCGTGGCGCCGCAATCGAGCGCGCCGCGGAAGATGTACGGGAAGCACAGCACGTTGTTCACCTGGTTCGGATAGTCCGAACGGCCGGTGGCGATGATGCAGTCCGGACGGGCGGCCTTGGCCACTTCCGGGCGGATTTCCGGTTCCGGGTTGGCCAGCGCCAGGATGATCGGCTTGTCGGCCATGGTCTTGACCATGTCGCCGGTCAGCACGCCCGCGGTGGAGCAGCCCAGGAAGACGTCGGCATGCTTGACGATGTCGGCCAGCGTGCGGTCCGCCGTGTCCTGCGCGTAACGGGCCTTGTTGGCTTCCATGTTCGCGTCGCGGCCCTGGAAGATCACGCCCTTCGAGTCGACCACATACACGTTCTCGCGCTTCACGCCCAGGCTGACCATCGTGTCCAGGCAGGCAATGGCCGCAGCGCCCGCGCCCGACACGGCCACCTTGACCTTGCCGATTTCCTTGCCCACCACCTTCAGGCCGTTCAGCAGTGCCGCGGCCGAGATGATGGCGGTGCCGTGCTGGTCGTCATGGAAGACGGGGATGTTCATGCGCTCGCGCAGCTTCTTCTCGATGTAGAAGCACTCGGGCGCCTTGATGTCCTCGAGGTTCACGCCGCCCAGCGTGGGTTCCAGCGCGGCGACGATCTCGACGATCTTGTCCGGGTCGCGCGCATCGAGTTCGATGTCGAACACGTCGATGCCGGCGAACTTCTTGAACAGGCAGCCCTTGCCTTCCATCACCGGCTTGCCGGCCAGCGGACCGATGTCGCCCAGGCCCAGCACCGCCGTCCCGTTGGTGATCACCGCCACCAGGTTGGCGCGCGAGGTGTACTCGGCGGCCATCGCGGGGTCCTTGTGGATCTCTTCACAGGCGTAGGCCACGCCCGGCGAATAGGCCAGCGACAGGTCGCGCTGGTTCGACAGCGCCTTGGTGGCCGTTACCTGGATCTTGCCCTTGGTCGGGCTGCGGTGATATTCCAGCGCGGCCAGACGCAGTTGCGCTTCGGGGCTGTTCGGGGCGTGTTGCGGTGCATCACCGCTGGTCTTGCTGCTCATTCTGCTTGTCCGGGAAGAGAAGGCGAAAAAAATCGAGCAGCCATTCTATGCCCACCCTTCCCCTGCCGGAAGGGCTTTGGCTGGGTCCGGACAGTGTTTTTACGGCGCAGCGTCGAAAAACTCCTTTTACTTCACGGTAGCCAGTCTGATTCGTCCACCCGCGAAACAAGCCGGTGGACGAATGTCGACGAATGCATGCCGGTTTTTCGCTACTTCTGGTCCTTCTGGACTTCCAGCGTGATGCGCCGCGGTCGTCCGCTTTCGCCCGGGAAATCGGTGAACGCGCTACGGATCATGTAGGGCATCACGGCCGTCAGGTCGCCGCCCTCGGTGGTGTTGCGCGCCGTCACCTGGTAGACCCGCTTGCCGCTGGCGGCATCCTTGAAGAAGACCCGCAGGTTCGAGAACGTCACCGGCACATCGCGCACCACGGTCTGTGGCGGCCAGTAGCCCGGGCCCCAGCCATACGGGCCCCACGGGCGATACCAGGGATCGGGATAGACGGTTTCCGCCACCCGCACGAAGCCGGGCGCGGCGTCATAGTCCATCGTCACCAGGTACCGGGCCTGTTTGGGGGGCGCCTGCTCGAAGCCGACGCCGGACAGGGCCTGGGACAGCCACAGTTCATAGGTCTGGCGATCGAGCTGCGCATCCTGCTGCGGTGCGTGGTCGAAGGCGTAGGTACGCGGCGCGTCATTGGTCCAGGTCGCGTCGCGGAACGCGGTCACCTCGGTGGTGACGGTACTGGCGCAACCGGCCAGCCATAGCGCGGCAAGCGCCGCCAGCACACCCAGGCCACCCCGCCCACGCCGTTTTCCCCATGAAACCGCTGCTTGCCACATCGTCACACCTCGTTATTCTTGATTCGGTCACGTTTCCTCAGACACGATCGGGGCAGCCGAATTCCCACGCCGCCACCAACGCGACGCAGGCCTGAAACCGCTTGGCTACAATGGGGGCTTCAGGGCCGGTTGTCACCGTTCACGGCCCGCCGCCCCCGGTCACCCGAAGACAGGATCTCCCCATGCTGCGTACCGACACGCCCGTTACCGTCTATCGCAAGGACTATACTCCGCCCGCGTTTGCCATCGACCATGTCGATCTCGTGCTCGATCTCGACCCGCAGCGCACCCTCGTCACCAGCACGCTGAAGCTGCAGCGCACCGGCGCCGCCGATGCACCGCTGGTACTCAGCGGCGAAGCCCTGGAACTGATCGGTATCACCCTGGACGGCCAGCCGCTCACCACCTACCGCGCCGAAGCGGACACGCTCACGCTGACCGGCCTGCCCGCGCAGGGCACGCTGCAGATCACGGCGGCCTGCAACCCGGCCGCCAACACCACGCTATCGGGTCTCTACGTCTCCAATGGCAATTTCTTTACGCAGTGCGAGGCCGAAGGGTTCCGCCGCATCACGTATTTCCTTGATCGCCCGGACGTGATGACCACGTACCGCGTGACGCTGCGCGCCGACCGCGCCGCCTGCCCGGTCCTGCTGTCCAACGGCAACCTGCTGTCGCAGGCCGACCTGCCGGACGGCCGCCACGAAGCCGTCTGGGAAGACCCGTTCCGCAAGCCGTCCTATTTGTTTGCGCTGGTGGCGGGCAAGCTCGAGTGCATCGAAGAGAAGATCGTGTCGGCGTCGGGCAAGGAAAAGCTGCTGCAGGTCTGGGTGGAGCCCCAGGACCTGGACAAGACCCGCCACGCCATGGATTCGCTGATCCATTCGATCCGCTGGGACGAGCGCCGCTTCGGCCTGGAACTGGATCTCGACCGCTTCATGATCGTCGCCGTCAGCGACTTCAACATGGGCGCGATGGAGAACAAGGGCCTGAACATCTTCAACACGAAGTACGTACTGGCCAATGCGCAGACCGCCACCGACGTGGATTTCGCCAATATCGAATCGGTGGTGGCGCACGAATACTTCCACAACTGGACCGGCAACCGCGTGACCTGCCGCGACTGGTTCCAGCTGTCGCTCAAGGAAGGCCTGACCGTGTTCCGCGACCAGGAGTTCTCGGCCGACATGATGGGCTCGGAATCGGGCCGCGCGGTCAAGCGTATCGAGGACGTGCGCGTGCTGCGCCAGGTGCAGTTCCCCGAGGATGCCGGCCCGATGGCCCACCCAGTGCGTCCCGACAGCTACGAGGAAATCAACAACTTCTACACGGTCACGGTCTATGAGAAAGGCGCCGAGGTCGTGCGCATGTATCAGACCCTGCTGGGTCGCGACGGCTTCCGCCGCGGCATGGACCTGTATTTCCAGCGCCATGACGGCCAGGCCGTGACCTGCGACGACTTCCGCGCCGCCATGGCCGACGCCAACGGCCGCGACCTCACGCAGTTCGGCCTCTGGTACAGCCAGGCCGGCACCCCGGTGGTGACCGCCCGTACGCAATGGGATGGCGCCGCCGGCGCGCTGGCGCTGACGCTGACGCAGAGCTGTCCGAAGGTGGGCATCGAAACCAGGGCCGGCACGCCAGACAAGCAGCCCTTTCACATCCCGTTCGCGCTGGGCCTGATCGACGCCCAGGGCAACGACCTGCCGCTGCAGCTCGACGGCGAAACCCAGGCGGCCGGCACCACGCGCGTGCTCGATTTCACCCAGGCCGAGCAGACCTTCCGCTTCGTCGGCCTGCCCAAGGGTGCCAGGCCCCCGCTGCCGTCGCTGCTGCGCAATTTTTCGGCCCCAGTGATCGTCGACTACGAATATTCCGATGCCGAGCTGACCTTCCTGCTGGCGCACGACAGCGACGCGTTCAACCGCTGGGAAGCCGGCCAGCGCCTGGCCACGCGCGCCCTGCTGCAACTGGTGGGCGACGTGCAGGCCCAGCGCGAACTGAAGCTGGATCCGGCGCTGGTGGCGGCCTTCCGGACCGTGCTGACCGATGGATCGCTGAATCCCGCATTCCGCGAGCAAGCCCTGATGCTGCCGGCCGAAGCCTATCTGGCCGAGCGCATGGGCGTGGCCGATCCGGCCGCGATCCATCGCGCCCGCCTGTTCATGCGCGAAGGCCTGGCCCGCGCGCTCAAGGCCGAATGGCTGGCCGCCTACCAGGCCAATGCCACGCCGGGCGACTACAGCCCCGATGCCGGTTCCATGGCCAAGCGGGCACTGCGCAACCTGGCGCTGGGCTACCTGGCCGACAGCGGCGACGCCGACATGCAGGCGCTGGCCGACCGGCACTACCAGCAGAGCGACAACATGACCGACCGCTTTGCCGCGCTGTCGGCGCTGGTCAACAGCTTCGCGCCGGGCCGCGAGCATGCCCTGGCCGATTTCTACGAGCGATTCGAGGACGACGCGCTGGTCATCGATAAGTGGTTCTCGCTGCAGGGCATGCAGCGCGGCGAGGTCGGCCCGCACGCCGGCAAGCGCACGATCGACACGGTGCGTGCGCTGATGGAGCATCCGGCCTTCAACCTGCGCAACCCGAACCGGGCACGGTCGCTGATCTTCAGCTTCTGCTCGGGCAATCCGGCCCAGTTCCATGCCGCCGATGGCTCGGGCTACGCGTTCTGGGCCGACCAGGTGCTGGCGCTCGACGCGATCAACCCCCAGGTGGCGGCGCGGCTGGCGCGCGTGATGGACCGCTGGCAAAAGTACGAGATCCCGCTGCGCGACCGCATGCGCGCGGCGCTGGAACGCGTGGCGGCGGCGCCCACGCTGTCGCGCGACGTGCGCGAGATCGTCGGCAAGGCGCTGGCAAGCTGATGTGCCTGCGAAGGCGCTCGACGGGCCGAAAACGGCCTGTCCGCAGCGCCGGCCCTGTAGAATGGCGGCCATCCAAGGAGAACCCACCATGACACGCATCAGCCTCACCCGCTATCTGGTCGAGGAGCAGCGCAAGCACAACACGATCCAGCCGGAGCTCCGGCTGCTGATCGAGGTGGTTGCGCGCGCCTGCAAGGCCATTTCCAACGCCGTCAGCAAGGGCGCCCTCGCCGGCGTGCTGGGCTCGGCCGGCACCGGCAACGTCCAGGGCGAAACGCAGCAGAAGCTCGACGTGATCGCCAACGAAGTGCTGCTGGACGCCAACGAATGGGGCGGCCACCTGGCGGCCATGGCGTCCGAGGAAATGGACTCGTTCTACGAGATCCCGAACCGCTACCCGAAGGGCGAATACCTGCTGCTGTTCGATCCGCTCGACGGCTCCTCGAACATTGACGTGAATGTGTCGATCGGCACGATCTTCTCGGTGCTGCACATGCACAAGCCGGGCGAGACCGTCACCGAGAGCGATTTCATGCAGCCGGGCACCCACCAGGTGGCGGCCGGCTATGCCGTGTACGGCCCGCAGACCACGCTGGTGCTGACCGTCGGCAACGGCGTGCACATGTTCACGCTCGACCGCGAGGCCGGCAGCTTCGTGCTGACGCAATCGGACGTGAAGATCCCGGAAGACACCAAGGAATTCGCGATCAACATGTCCAACATGCGCCACTGGGCACCGCCGGTGCGCCAGTACATCGACGAATGCCTGGCCGGCGAGGATGGTCCGCGCGGCAAGAACTTCAACATGCGCTGGATCGCGTCGATGGTGGCCGATGTGCACCGCATCCTGACGCGCGGCGGCATCTTCATGTACCCGTGGGACAAGCGCGAGCCCGAGAAGCCGGGCAAGCTGCGCCTGATGTACGAAGCCAACCCGATGGCGTTCCTGGTCGAGCAGGCCGGCGGCGCGGCCACCAACGGCCACGAGCGCATCCTGGACGTGACGCCGACCAAGCTGCACCAGCGCGTGTCGGTGATCCTGGGCTCGAAGAACGAGGTGGAGCGCGTGACGCGCTACCACCAGGAAGCGGCCAGCAAGGCCTGATCCGCGGCATCGCGGCGGATACTTCCACGCAAACAGGGCGCCCCGGCGCCCTGTTTGCTTTTTGCTTTTTGCTTTTCCGCCCCCCTGTACCCGCCCCCCCGGCTTCCGGCAGCCGTCAGAGGGCGACCTGCCACTGCATGCGCCATGCGACCGTGTCGCCCGGCGCCAGCCGGCGTAGCCCCGTATCCTCCCAGCCACGCGCGGACAGGTTGACTGCATCGGCCACGTGCGACACCGGCTCCACGCATACGAAATCGCAGCCGCCCGGTGCATGCAGCACCAGGTGATCGAGCCCGTCGCCGGCGCGCAGCGTCAGCGCGGCGCCATCGGGCCGCTTCAGCGTCGCCGCACGCTTCCAGCCACTGTAATAGACGCTCAGATCGGCATCGGGCAGGTGGCGCTCGCGCAGGAAGCGTTCGCGATTCCCCACCACGGTACGGCCCGTGGCCACGCCACCGGCATCCGCCGGCCACCTATGCATGGCATCGAACTGCAACCGCATGCCCGGCAAGCGCGCAAAGAACGGGTGAAAGCCACCGCCCACCGGCATAGCCGTTTCGCCATCATTACGGATCGTCAGCTCGGCATCGAGGCCGTCTTCGGTCAGCCGCAGCGTCTGGCAGGCACTGACCGCCCAGGGCCAGTTACCGCCGGCTGGCGCATGCACCAGCGCCATGACGATGCGGTCGCGACCCAGCTCGGCGACGGTCCAGGGGCGCGCATGACCGAACCCGTGCATCGCGTGGGCCTGCCCCGGGTGCGCGGGCAGATCGATATCGCGCCCGTCCCAGCGGAACCGGCCCTCGCGGATGCGGTTCGAGAACGGCAGCAGCGGATAGCTGCCGGCCTTGGGCCACTGGAGCGCGTCAAAGCCTTGTTCCAGCGCCTGCCAGGGCATGGGCGCCAGCCAGTCGATGACATGGCCGTCGGCCCGCGCGGTACTGAACGTCGCCATGCGCCCGCCGGCGGCCGGCGCCACCGTCAGCGTATGCGCGCCCGCGTGCAGCGTATGAAGGGGGCCAGAGGCGAGCCAGGGCATGTCAGTCCTCGACGTGTCGACTCCCCTCTCCTGCGCGCAGGAGAGGGGGATAACCGCCTACTTCAGCAGCACGTCGGGCAGCCATAGCGAGAACGCCGGCACATATGTCACCAGCAGCAGCGCAGCCACCAGCGCACCGTAAAACGGCCAGATCGTGCGCATGACCTGCCCCACCGACACCCCGCCGATCGCACACCCCACGAACTGCGTGGTGCCCACGGGCGGCGTGTTGAGCCCCAGCGCGCAGTTGATCAGCATCAGCATGCCGAACTGCACCGGGCTCATGCCGTAGTGCATGCAGATCGGCAGGAAGATCGGCGTACAGATCAGGATGGTGGCCGCCATGTCCAGGAACGTGCCCAGGATGAACAGCATCAGGTTCACCATCAGGAAGATCACCCATGGGCTGGTGGACACCGAACTCAGGAACTGGCCGGTCAGCTCCGCCACGCCGTAGAGGCTGATCATGTACCCGAACGTGGCCGAAATGCCAATCAGCAGCAGCACCACGCCGGTGGTCTTCACCGCCTTGGCCGCGGCCTTGATGAACTGTTCCTTTGTCAGCGAGCGGTACAGGAACACGGTCAGCGTCAGCGCATACAGCACGGCGACCGCGGCCGATTCCGTGGCCGTGAACACGCCCGACAGGATGCCGGCCAGGATCAGCACCACCACGAACAGGCCCGGCAGCGCGGCCGCCAGCGAATGCCCCACGATCTCCCAGCCCGGGAACTTGCCGGACGGATACCCACGGCTGCGCGCCACGAAGTACGCGGCGGCCAGGTTGCAGATCGTCAGGATCAGCGCCGGCAGCACGCCCGCCAGGATCAGCGCGGCAATCGACACCTTGCCGCCCGCGGCCAGCGTGTAGATGATCATGTTGTGGCTGGTCGGCATCAGCGCGCCCACCAGCGCCGCGTGGGTGGTCACGTTGACGGCGTAGTCGGCGTGATAGCCCTCGCGCTTCATCATCGGGATCATCACCGCGCCCATGGCGGACACGTCGGCCACCGGCGACCCGGACACCCCGCCGAACAGCGTGCAGGCCACCACGTTGGACATGCCCAGCCCGCCGCGCACATGGCCGGCCATCGACTTGGCGAAGTTGACGATGCGGTCGGCAATGCCGCCGTACAGCATCAGCTCGCCGGCGAAGATGAAGAACGGGATGGCCAGGAACGAGAACGCGTTCATGCCCGAGGTCATCTGCTGGAACACCACCGCCAGCGGCAGGCCTTCATACAGGATGGTGGCCACGGCCGACAGGCCGATGGCGAATGCCACCGGCACCCCGAGGACCAGGAAGCCGAAGAAGCAGACGGTCAGAATGATCAGTGCCATGCCGGCTCCACTTCCGTGCCTTTCAGCACTGCAATGATGTGTTCGATCGAAAACAGCACGATCAGCGTGCCGGCGATGACCGGCGGCAGATAGCGCCAGCCTTCGGAAATGCCCAGCGTCGGCAGCTTGTAGTCCGCCACCGAATGCGCCAGGAACGCGCAGTTGTAGGCCATGACGGCACCGAACATGCCCACCAGCACATGGATCAGGATCTCCAGTCTGGTGCGCAGCCGGTCGGGCAGCAGGACCAGCAGCGATTCCAGGCCGATATGGCCGGCATCGCGCACGCCCACGGCGGTGCCCAGCATCGTCACATACAGCACCAGCAGCATGGCGATGGATTCGGCCCAGGTGGGCGTGTCGTTGAGCACGTAGCGGCCGAAGACCTGGTACAGCACGGCGACCACGAGCAGCAGCAGGCCGAACACGCCCAGGCCCAGGCAGGCACGGGCCAGGGCGGCGCAGAACCGGGTGTAAACAGGGGCGCGCACGGCGCCCGCCTCAGCGGCGGGCTCGCGCACGCCCTCCGCCGGCGTGGCCGGCGTGGGAGATGGCGAAAGCATGATGAATTCCCTGCAACCTGAGGTCGGCGGTTTACTTGGTTTCCTGCGTGCGGCGCACCAGGTCCTTCATCTGCGCGCTGGTGATGAAGCGGTCGTACACGGGCTTCATCGCGGCCTGGAACGAGGCCTTGTCCACCTGGATGATCTGCACGCCCGCAGCCTCGACGAGCTTGCGCGACTTCTGCTCGCGCTCGTCCCACAGCTTGCGCATGTAAGGCACCGAATCCTTGGCGGCCTGGCGCACCATGGCCTGGTCTTCCTTCGACAGGCGGTCCCACGCGACCTTCGAGAACATCAGCATTTCAGGCGCCATCGAGTGCTCGGTCAGCGAGTAATACTTGGCCACCTCGAACTGGCGCGAGCTTTCGTAGCTGGGCCAGTTGTTCTCGGCGCCATCGACCAGACCGGTCTTCAGCGCGGTGTAGACCTCGCCCCACGGCATCGGCGTGGCATTGGCATGCATGGCTTCGAGCAGCGACACCCAGAGGTCCGACTGCTGCACGCGGATCTTCATGCCCTTGGCATCGGCCAGGGTCTTGATGGGGCGCCTGGTGGTGTACATCGAGCGCGAGCCGCTGTCGTACCAGGCCAGGCCGATGAAGCCGTTCTTTTCGCACGACTTCAGGATGTCTTCGCCGATCGGGCCGTCCAGCACGTGGCGCATATGGTCGGTGGACCGGAACAGGAACGGCATCGTCGGCACGATGGTGGCTTCGCAGATGTTGTTCATCGCGGCCGAGTTCACGCGCACCATCGACAGCGCGCCAATCTTGGTCTGTTCGATGGCGTCCTTCTCGCTGCCCAGCGCGCCCTGCGCGAAGACTTTGATCGACATCTTGCCGTTCGATCGCTGCTTGAGCAGGTCGCCCATGTAGCGCACGGCCTGCACGGTGGGGTAGTCGTCGGGGTGAATGTCGGCGGAGCGGAAATCCGCGGCGTGCGCCCCGACCGGCAACGCCACGGCTGTCGCAAGTGCGGCCATCAGGGTACCCAGGCGGGTACGTGCGAAGTGTTTCAGAAACATGTGTCTTGCCTCCAGCGTTATCAGTGATTTGTCGTTCAAGTCAACACATTGCCCGGCCCGCCCGGCTCGGCGCGCCGTCTTCGGATCAGGAGCCGTCACGCAGCACAGGCTCGGGCGTGCCGCGCACGCCAGGGCGCAGCGCCACCACCGCGCCGGACAGCGGATCGGTGTCGTCGGTGCGGATCGACGTCACATAGAGCGTATCGAGGCCGCTGCCGCCGAACGCACACATGGCGGGCTTGGCGAACGGCACCGCCAGGCTGCGGTCCAGCCGGCCATCGGGCGTGAAGCGATGCACCTGGCCGGCATCGTTGCCGCAGATCCAGTAGCAGCCATCGGCATCGACCGCCGCGCCGTCGGGCCGTCCGGGGTAGCGGTTCATGTCGATGAACACCCGGCCGTTGGACGGCGTGCCGGTGTCGATGTCGTAGTCATAGGCCCACACGGCCTGCCGGGCCGGATGCGAATCCGACACGTACATCGTGCGGCCATCGGGGCTGAAAGCCAGGCCGTTCGGCGTGATCATCTCGTCGCGGATCACGTCCAGCGCGCCGGTGCGGGCGTCGAAGCGATACAGCTTGCCGTCGGTGGCGGCCAGCGACATGTCCATCACCATCGTCCCGGCCCAGAAGCGGCCCTGCCGGTCGCAACGGCCATCGTTGAACCGCATGCCCCCACGCGCATGCGCCACGGCTGCCACGCGCCGGGGCTCGGGTGCCGGCTGCCCCACCACCAGCCGGCCAATTCGGAAAATGCCGGTCTCCATCGCCAGCAGCCAGCCGCCGTCGGCGGTCATGGCCATGCAGCCGGCCATCTCGGGCACGGCCCATTGGTCGATGCGGCCGCTGGCCGGATCAAAGCGCCACAGCGAGCGATTCGGGATATCGGTCCAGTACAGGGCGGCTTCCGATGCATGCCAGACGGGGCTTTCGCCCACGCCGCAGCGCATGTCGCCGATCCGTTCAAAGGTGTCGGTCATCGCGTGCGGGCCCCCTCAGTCGCCGAACGGGCCGGCCTTGACAAAGGCCCCGCCCTGGTACCAACCGGCCGGATCGTCGGCCGGCAGCGGCGGCACCGATTCCACCTTGGCGCGGAACTGCTCGGAAGACTCCACGGGCTTGAACCCCAGGCGCGCGGCCTTGCTGTTGTCCCACCAGCTATCGCGATTGGCCGAAGCGCCATAGACGATCAGGAAGCCAACCTTCGGCACGAAGATGGCGCGCTTGATCAGCTGTTCCAGATCGTCGTAGCCCAGCCACGTCACCATCATGCGGCGATCCTTGGCCTCGGGGAACGACGAGCCAATGCGCAACGCCACGGTGTCGATGCCGTAGCGGTCGCTGTAGAAGCTGCCCAGCTGCTCGCCGAACGCCTTGCTGACGCCGTAGTAGCCATCGGGCCGGGGCGGCGTATCGGCATCGAGCACTTCTCCCTGCCTGTAGTAGCCGATGACGTGATTCGAGCTGGCAAACACGATGCGGCGCACGCCGTGGCGGCGCGCCGCTTCGTAGAGGTTGTATGTGCCCTGGATGTTGGCAGGCAGGATTTCCTCGAACGGCCGCTCCACCGACACCCCGCCAAGGTGGACGATCGCGTCAACGCCTTCCACCAGCGCATGCACAGCCTTGGGGTCCGAGAGGTCGCACGTCACCACCTCTTCCTGCGCGCGGGCGTCGCCCAGACTGGCGATATCGGACACGCGCACCACATCGGCATAACGCTTGAGCCGATCACGTAGAACTTTTCCGAGATTGCCGGCGGCGCCGGTCAGCAGAATGCGATGGCAACGGGTGGTGACGCCGTCGAGCGGGTCTTTGGAGGTCTGAGACATGGTGTCGGGCGGCACAGGTGCGCGGGATCCCACTCAACGCGCGCCAATGACTGATTAGGGTGTAATTGATCTGTCGTCATACAACGCAACTGGAATCTAATCGCCTGCCCGATTGCGGTCAAGGGAATATCGCCTCGGTAAAATCCCTAGAAGTTTTAAGCTCCATACATGCAGACGTTAATTGCTGCTGTGCGGATTCTTTTCACGCAAACGTGTGAAAACCGAGGTTTCTAGCGCATCAATATCGCGCCTCAGGATTTGCTTCGGGCGGCCATAGCAAACGCTTTCCTGTTAAACGTGAATAACTTACGTGAAACTGACAGCGATTTGCTGCAATGCAAATTAAGCCAATACATAAATCTGGAATACACACCATTGCGACCGACCGAGCGGGTATTTGATATGGCGCGCCAGTGTTGCTGATCCACCCAATGTCTCGTCGTATGTCTTGCTTCGTTATTTTTCTGTAAGGTACGATGTCATAGGACATCAGATCACATCGATTGCCTTTCCCAATCGATCTGGACTGCCTGTCCCGGCGCCCGGGGCGTGACTTCCCTGCGCGCCTCCCATGCCAGCCGGTGAAGGCAATGCACAAGCCGATCCAGGTCGGCAAGAAGTCGAACAAGCATTCGGCACCGGCTCTTCCGCAGCAAAAACGAAATCAATAGCCAGGATGGAGACACACATCATGAAGCGAGCCCTTGCGCCCTTCGTCACGACAGCAGCTCTAGCCGCCATCGGCGCCGCGGCACCGGCCCAGGCCCAGTCGAACGTCACGCTCTACGGCATCGTCGACACCACGATCCGCTACACCTCGAACGAAAGTGCTGCCGGCAACGGCAAGGTGCAGATGACCGATGGCGTGCTGACCGGCAGCCGCTGGGGCCTCTACGGCGTGGAAGACCTGGGGCGCGGCTACCAGGCGCTGTTCGTGCTGGAATCGGGCTTCTCGCCCGATGCCGGGCAGAGCCTGCAAGGCAACCGCCTGTTCGGCCGCAAGGCTTATGTCGGCATGCAGGGCGACTTCGGCACCATCACGCTGGGCCGGCAATTCACGGTGATCCACGAGGTCATCGCCAGCTATGACGCCATGGCGCTGGCCAACCTTGCCATCGTCGGTTTCCAGGGCGGCAACTACACCGGCGGCGTCCGCCAGGACAACATGGTCAAGTACGCCGGAAAATTTGGCGGCTTTACGATTGCAGCCCAGCACGCCTTCGGCGAGCAACCGGGCAGTGTGGCGCGGTCGTCGTCAACAGGCGGCAGCCTGACGTACGCGACGGGTCCGTTCATGGTGGCCGGCGGCTACCAGATCATGAAGGACACCACGAGCTACTACGGCGTGACCGTGCCGAACAGCGACCAGAAGGTCTGGACGCTCGGCGGCACCTACACCGCCGGTCCGGCCACGATTTATCTCGGCTACACGAACAGCAACGTCGACAACGCCGGCTACAAGAACCAGGCCGGCTACCTGGGCGCCAAGTACCAGTTCAATCCGGCGTGGTCGCTGATCGCCCTCGGCACCTACGACCACCTCAAGCATGCCGGCGATTCGGGCAACCGCTTCACCGGCGCGATGATGCTCGACTACGCGTTCAGCAAGCGCACCGACGTCTACCTGGAAGCCGACTACACGTCGCTGACCGACGCGTGGCGCACGCTGGGCGCGCAGCCGACGTTCCAGACGCCGTTCTACGGCCACGGCAGCCGCGTGGGCGTGATGGCCGGCCTGCGCCACAAGTTCTGATCGCCCGGTCGCCACCGGGTGCCGGGTCAATCGGGAACAGGGGGCGGCTTCGCCCCCTTTTTGCGCCAAGCCATCGGCCGCGCCTGTGCGATCCTTGCGCCTGTTGTCGCCGCGCACTGCCGGCTGCCACAGCGGCGTACCGGGTAGCCCCCGCGCGCAGGATTCGATAAAAAACCTGCACAAAGGGCTTCACAAACCCGGGAGTCGCTGATATTATCGCTGGCTCTATCCGACTCGACGCAAACGCAGCAACAGCGCGAATCGCAGCGATCACAGGCAGCGGTAACAGCCTTCGCAGCGATAGGAACAGGTTTTACAAGTCAGGATTCGCCGGTGTAGCTCAGTTGGTAGAGCAGCGCATTCGTAATGCGAAGGTCGTAGGTTCGACTCCTATCTCCGGCACCATCACTTGAAGCAGGAAGGGCAACCCATTCGGGTTGCCCTTTTTGCTTTGGGGCTTTCGCTTTGGGCTTGCCGCGCCGCCGTCATCCGCCGCATTGCCTGACGATCATCGACGCATTGGCCACGGCCCCCATCATCAGCCCACGATCCACATTGGACGCTATCCGGTAGTCCGCCTGCAGCCGCAGCAGCCTGCCGCGATTAAGCATCCGCGCCAAGGCGATCGATCGCCAGTAGCCCGGGTGCTCACGGCGCACACCCGGATGGTATAGCTGGTTGACCAGCGTCTCGTGCTTGCCAGTTTTGCGGAAGCCCCCGCTACCCGGCGCAGGCAACTCGCAATGCCATGCATAGGCAGCGTGATAGGCCGCGAAGTAACAGCGGCTGATGGCCGACCGGAAATTGGCTTCGCCATGCGCGGCTTCGGCGATGACACCCGCGCACCGGAGCATGTCGCCCGCCACCACACTCATGGCTGAAATACGACGTCGAGTTGCGCGGAAGGCGTAAGGCCGCGTGCCAGTTGCAGCGCGGTCAGTGCCTCGTTCAGCGTGTAGGTATCGATGCCCTCCCCGACTTGCACCACGTAGAGCACCGCATCGTCTTCCGCGTCCAGGCCGGCGCATTCGCGCGATACGCGGCAATCCGACAGCGCGCGCCCGTGTCGGCGCAGCAGTGCGTCCGCGGCATCGAGATGCAATGCCTCCAGCGCCGCCGCGTCGCGCACATTGCCGCGCCGCGGTTCGCGCGGCGCGTCACCATGCAGGTAAGACAATGCGGACGACCGCGCCACGGCGCCGGCCGCATCCACATCCGCTCTTGCAGCCACCGCTGCGTCCCTCACCATTCCCGTCATCGCGTCCTCCTTGTCGTTGGATATCCGGATTGGATGACGGAAATTCTAGGCACGAAACGCCATGAAAAACCGGGGCGTCAGTGAAATCGGATTCGTCTCAATAACATTTGAGCGACGACGCCGGCCTGTTACGACGCCACGCGCGGATGGTAGGCCGGTTGCCATGCGTCACGAAGGCTGCCGCGCATCGGCAGGAATCCATCGCAGCCCAGCATCTGCAGCACGACCGCTTCCATGCGCTCGATCGACGCCGACTTGGGCAGGTGTTCGACAACGCCGCACGTCTCCAGCGATGCCGGCACGCGCAGCCACATGTTGTCGGACAGGAGCAGGATGCGCGCGTGGGGCAGCGCCTGATGCAGCTGGCGCAGCAGGTACCAGTTGTCGCTGCTGTCGCCGGACATGCCATAGACCACGATGGACGTCTCCAGGCCTGGCTCCAGCGCCAGGATGCCGGCCGGGTCCAGGGCCCGCACGGCGCCGACGCCCGGTATCCGTTCCAGCAATCCCTGCATGCCCAGACGGACCAGCGGCTGGTCTTCGATCACGAGTGCGGTCATGTTGCGTCTCCCCCGGTGTCTAGTTTTGATATGGGAGACCGAGCAAACGGCGTGCCAGACAATGGCTGTCCGTCACGCGCAACGCTTGCAACCGCAAAATTGGCTGAAATGCTATGCGCAGCAACGATTGGGCGGCTGTGCGCGCCATCGCACGGCAGACAAGGCGCCCTGTGTGATGGCGCCACGATGTTACGGGCGACGTAACGTGTCACGCTGTACCGTAACGACACCCGTCCTATCCGGCCGCCGGACCGCCATGCCGAACCGGCGGCCAGCCCTCGGCAACCGGTCCGTCTTCCGCGGGATCAGGTCACCGTGATCCGGTCTTCGATGACCCGCACCTGGCCGCCGGTCTTGTCTTCCATGACCTTCAGCACCTTGTGGCCCACCTGCAGGGTCACGCCGCCATGGATGCGGCGGCCCACGGCGATCACGGCGTCGTCCGACGGCTTGATCTGCTCGGCCAGCCTGGCGATGTCGGCATCGAGTTCGAACAGGTCCCGGTTGATCTTGTACATCGTGGCGCGTGCCTTCTCGCGGACGTCGCCCTGCGCGCGTTCGGGATTCTTGGCAAAGAAGGCCACCAGCTGCTGCAGTTTGGCCTGGTCGTCCAGCACCTTGCGGCGGCGCGCTTCCAGTTCGCCCTTCTGCTGGTCCGCAAACGGGTTCAGGCCCACCTGCACGGCGGTGGCAGATCCTGCCGGGGCGCCCAGCGTGGCCACGCTGACCGACTGCAGCGCGCGCGTGCGGCCGCCGCTGATGCTGCCCTGGGACGTGGGCGTGCCAACCACCACGCGCTGGCCCGCCGACACATCGCTCTGGCGGATGCCGCTTTCGACCACGACCTCGGTCGCGGCCTCGACGATCGCGTTCTGGATATAGCGCGCATGCACCGCACCCCTGGTACGCACGCTGGCCACCTCGTTGGGGTCGCCGCCATGGGCCGAGTCGGCCTTGCCGATGATGCCGCCCTTGACGATCACGTCGCCCCCGGCCTCCACATGGGCCGCCTCGATCGTGCCCTGCACCACCACGTCGCCCGTGACGCGCACCGACATGCCGGTGCGGATATCGCCCGACACACGCAGCGAGCCATCGAAATTGACGTTGCCCGAATGCAGGTCCACCGCATCCACATCCACCACGGGGCTGACGATCACGCCATTGGGCAGCACCCGCGGCGATCCGGCGATGACGGCCAGCAGCAGGTTCGGGTCGTTGGGATCGGCGGCCACACCGGTCAGGTCCGCCGCATAGGGCGTGTCCACCACGGGCTCGGCCGCAATGGGCTTGCCCAGCACGTCCATGCCATCCTTGCCGGACCTGGCCGGGGTGCGGCGCATCAGCGCCGTGCCGGGATTCACGAGCAGCAGGTTGCCAAGGTCGCGCAGATCGACGCGCTCGTCCTCGTTGTCGGCCTGCGCCGGTCGTTTCTGCTGCACCAGGCTGTCGAAGCGCGCCATTTCGCCCTGCACGGGCGCCACGCCGCGTGCGATCTCGCGGCCTTCGCAACTGCCGGCCTCCAGCGCCACGCCAATGGCGGCGGCATCCAGCAGCGCCACCACGCCCATCGACGCCGCAGCGGCGGCGATATCACTTTCCTCGATGCTGCGGCCGCCTTCGGGCGGCATCAGCGTCAGCAGGAGCTGCAGCTTGTCGGCGGAGATCTCCAGTTCGAAGGCGCCATCGAGCACCGTGCCGATCACCGCGTCGATTTCGCGGTCGGTCAGCTGGCACTGGGTCAGAAAGCCGGTCACGGCCGCCTGGTCCAGGCGCGCCCCCTGCCAGCCGTGCTCGGCCAGCGATGCTTCCAGCGCCGCCCGGTCGGGCGGCAGCCGGCCCGGTTCCGGCGTAAAGCAGGCCCTCACCTGATCGCCCGGCTGGTTGAGTTCCAGGCGTAATCCCACGTCCGCGTTCATGGCTCCCCGCTTTCTCGTTCTGCATGGCGCCATGCCGGCTGGGTTTCGTGCCCCGGGTCCTTCCGCTTGGACGGCCGTACCTGCGCCAACTCTGCTTGTCGTGATCGAAGGTTTAACGGCAGGCGCGCGAGTGAGCTTTAGCCCACAAAAGTGGGGTGCGGGTGTTTCGACGGTGTTTTCGGTAAACTGTCGGCCTTTCCGCAGCCTCCACAGCCCCAGTTCCCCCGATGTCCAGCACCCACGAAGTCCGTCCCGGCCAGTCCATCGAGCTGCTCAAGGAACTCCATATCCTGACGCGCGACGGCAAGATGAACCAGGACAGCCGCCGCAAGCTCAAGCAGGTCTACCACCTGTTCCAGTTCATCGAGCCCCTGCTGCGCGAGGTAAAGGACACCAAAGGCGCCGTGTCGCTGGTGGACCACGGCGCCGGCAAGTCTTACCTGGGCTTCATCCTTTACGACCTGTTCTTCAAGGAGCTGAAAGACAGCTCGCACATCTACGGCATCGAGACGCGCGAGGAGCTGGTCACCAGTTCGACCGCGCTGGCCAGGCGCCTGGGCTTCCCGGGCATGTCGTTCCTGAACCTGTCCGTGGCCGATTCGATCACCTCGCCGGCGCTACCGGAGACTGTCGACGTCGTCACGGCGCTGCACGCGTGCAATACCGCCACCGACGACGCCATCCGCTTCGCGCTGGCCAGGCGCGCACAGCACATCGTGCTGGTGCCGTGCTGCCAGGCTGAAGTGGCAGCGGTGCTGCGCAAGCACAAGGGCCGGCTGCTCGCTGGCAATCCGATGACGGAAATCTGGCGCCACCCGCTGCACACGCGGGAATTCGGCAGCCAGCTGACCAACGTGCTGCGCTGCCTGCAGCTGGAAGCGAACGGCTATCAGGTCAGCGTGACGGAACTGGTGGGCTGGGAACACTCGATGAAGAACGAACTGATCATCGCCCAGTACAAGGACCTGCCGCGCCGCCGGCCGGCCGAGCGGCTGCAGCAGGTGCTGGAGTCGGTGGGGCTGGAGGAACTGGGCGACCGCTTCTTCACCCCCGACACGTCCGCCACGTCCGCCACGCCCGCCACGTCGGAGTAAGCGGGCGCCGGTCAGAGATCGCTCTGGCCCGCCATCCACTTTAGCCACCCCGCGTGGCCAAGCTGGCGCAGGGTTTCCATGTTGCGCTCGTAGATGTCCTCGGCTTCGGGGAAGGCCTCCGCCGCGCGGGCGATGCTGTCCTCGCGCAGCAGATGCAGAATGGGATACGGCGCCCGGTTCGTGTAGTTCTCGATATCGTCCGGCGCGGTACCCTCGAACTGGTATTGCGGATGAAAGCTCGCGATCTGCAGCGTGCCTTCCAGCCGCAGGCTGCCGAGCAGCCGGTCCGCGAAATACAGGAAGTCGTTGTAGGCCAGGAAATCGGCCAGCGCGTGCGGCACGATCAGCAGCGTGGTATCCACCTGCTCCGGGTCGGCCTCGGCCAGTTCCCGCAGTTCGCGCTCCAGGTCGTCCAGCACGTCCTCGTCGCGCGTGGCCTGGCTGACCACATACCGCACCTGCCCCTTCACATGCACGCTCTTGGCGAACGGGCACAGGTTCAGGCCGATCACGGCACGCGTGAGCCAGTGGCGCACGTCGGCGACGACGCGCTCGTCTTCGGGGCCGACGGCCTGCCCGGGCATCGTCACTGTCCGTTCTCGATGTGCAGCGCCACGGCCTCGGCCACTTCGATGCCGTCGATGGCCGCCGAATAGATGCCGCCCGCATAGCCGGCACCCTCGCCGGCCGGATACAGGCCGCGCACGTTGATGCTCTGGTAGTCGTCGCGATTGCGCCGGATGCGCAGCGGCGACGACGTGCGCGTCTCCACGCCCGTCAGCACCGCATCGTGCATGGCAAAGCCGGCAATTTTCTTGTCCAGCTCGGGCAGCGCCTCGCGGATCGCGTCGATGACATAGTCCGGCAGCGACGTGCTCAGGTCCGTGGGCGTCACGCCCGGCTTGTACGACGGCTCGACCGATGCCAGCGTCGTGGACGCACGCCCGGCAATGAAGTCGCCCACCAGCTGCCCCGGCGCGCGATAGTCGCCACCGCCCAGCTCGAACGCGCGCTCTTCCCACTTTCGCTGAAATGCGATGCCAGCCAGCGGGCCGCCCGGGAAGTCCTCCTCGGGCGTGATCCCCACCACGATGCCGGCGTTGGCGTTGCGCTCGGCGCGGTAATACTGGCTCATGCCGTTGGTCACCAGGCGCCCCGGCTCGGACGCCGCCGCCACCACGGTGCCGCCCGGACACATGCAGAAGCTGTACACGGCACGGCCGTTGCTGGCGTGATGCACCACCTTGTAGTCGGCCGCGCCCAGCAGCTTGTTGCCCGCGAACTTGCCGAAGCGGCTGCGGTTGATCAGGCCCTGCGGGTGTTCGATGCGGAATCCCAGCGAGAACGGCTTGGCTTCCATGAACACGCCCCGGTCATGCAGCATGTGGAACGTGTCGCGTGCGCTGTGGCCCACGGCCAGGATCACGTGGTCGCACGGCAGGTAGTCGCCGTTGGACAGCTTCAGCCCGCGCACCTGGCCGTTGTCGATGTCGATATCGTCCACGCGCGTCTCGAAGCGGATTTCCGCGCCCAGTTCCAGCATCTCGGCGCGCATCTTCTCGACCATGCTCACCAGCCGGAACGTGCCGATGTGGGGCCGCGCCTTGTAGAGGATGTCCTCGGGCGCGCCGGCGCGCACGAATTCCTGCAGCACCTTGCGGCCGTAGTGCTTCGGGTCCTTGATCTGGCTGTACAGCTTGCCGTCGGAAAACGTGCCCGCGCCGCCCTCGCCGAACTGCACGTTCGACTCCGGATTCAGCACGCTCTTGCGCCACAGGCCGAAGGTGTCCTTGGTGCGTTCGCGCACTTCCTTGCCGCGTTCCAGGATGATCGGGCGATAGCCCATCTGCGCCAGCAGCAGGCCGGCCAGCAGCCCGCACGGCCCCAGGCCGATCACCACCGGACGCGACTTCGGGCCGCCTTCGGGCGCCCTGGCCACGAAGTGATACGCCATGTCCGGCGTGACGCTCCAGTTCGGTTTGCGCTGCATGCGCTTGACGGCGGCGGCCTCGTCCTTGACCTCGATGTCGATGATGTAGGTCAGCTTGATATCGTCGCGCTTGCGGGCGTCGTGCGCACGGCGGAACACCGTGAATCCGACAAGGCCGTCGCCCTTGACACCGATCTGGGCCAGATGGCTGCGCACGGCAGCCTCGAGGTCGCTCTCGACGTGGTCGAGCGGCAGTTTGACTTCACTGAGACGTAGCATGGGGTACCGATTCTTCTGCGGCCTGGATGTCTGGTGGCCGGGCGTTACCCAGCAGGAGGCCAGAACGGCCGAGCCGCGATTTTAGCAGCGACCATAGCCCCGGGCGCGCGGCCGGCGTCATGATCCGCAACTGCACCGGCCCCTGCGCCACCAGCTGGTGCCAACCTGCCGCATCCGTCACACAGACACCGCCGGGGCACAGATGCCGGGGCACCTGGCACACCTGTTCGGCCAGCCAGCGCGGCGCGCCGGCCACGGCCACCCGGCCTTGCTCGACATGCACCACCGCGCCGGCCTTCAGGTGCAGGCTCAGGCACTGGCCGGCAGCCAGGAAGAGGGTCTGGACGTCTCTGGAAATCGTCTCGGGGGATGACATGGCGGCACTCCTTCGCAAATGAAAAACGTGCCACCAGCGTATCGGCGCGCCCGCCGGGCCAACAGGCACAAGCGTTCGCCCCCTTGACCAGAACAGATGCAAAACTTTGGCGCTGTTACGATACAGCGTCGTACCATCTGTATCTGTTCCCACCGTCGCGCCCGCGCGAAGATGCCGCCATGTCCATCGTTGCCCCTGCCGTCGCGCCAGCCGTCGCCCCGGCCTCCGCCGCCCGCCCCGTCCCGCCGCACGCGTCCGGCCCGCTCTACCAGCAGCTGGCGGGCCACTATCGCCAGGCGATCTCGGCGGGCACGCTGGTGCCTGGCGATCGCATGCCGTCGGTACGGGCGCTGATGGGGCTGCACGCCGTCAGCCTGTCCACCGCGCTGCAGGCGTGCCGCGAACTGGAGGCGGCCGGCCTGCTCGAAGCGCGGCCCCGGTCGGGCTACTTTGTCTGCGCGCCGGCGCAACCGGCCCTGGCGCCCATCGAGGAGCCGGTGCCCGGCCTGCCCGATCCGGCGCAGTACGTCGGCATCCACCAGCGCATTTCTGCCATCCTGGCCCGCAGCAAGCATCACCGGATCAACCTGGGCGGCGCCTGCGGGGCGCCCGAGCTGTACCCGACCGATGCGCTGCGCAACGCGGCCACGCGGGCCCTGCGCCGCTACCCGGAACTGTTCGGCACATCGGTCGATTCCGATGGGCATCCGGCCTTCCGGGCGGCGCTGGCCCGTCACGCGCTGCGGTCGCGCATCAACGTCTCGCCCGAGGAAATCGTTGTCACGCACGGCGCCACCGAGGCGCTGACGCTGGCCCTGCGCGCGGTGGCCGGCCCCGGCGACGTGATCGCCGTGGAATCGCCCACTTATTACGGTCTGTTGCAGATCCTGGAAAGCCTGGGCATGCGCGCGCTGGAGATCCCGTGCAGCCCCCAGACCGGCATCTCGCTCGAGGCGCTGGAGCTGGCCGCCCAGACCTACGCCAACATCAAGGCCGTTTGCGTGGTGCCGAACCTGCAGAATCCGCTCGGCTGCGTCATGCCCGACGCGCACAAGCAGCGGCTGGTGGCGTGGTGCGCCGCGCGCGGCATCGCCATGATCGAGGACGACTGCTGTTCGGCCACGTTCGACGACGATGCCCCGCTGCCAGCGGCCAAGGCCTGGGACACCACCGGCACGGTGATCCACTGCGCGTCGCTGCACAAGGTGCTGGCGCCCGGCATGCGGCTGGGCTGGATCACGGCCGGCAAGTGGCAGGCGCGCGTGGAAATGCTGAAATTCGGCCTGTCGCGGCCCAACGAGATGCTGACGCAGATCGCGGTAGCCGAGTACATGGGCACCGGCGCGTTCGATCGCCACCTGCGGCGGCTGCGCACCCAACTGCGCGTGCAGCGCGAATGGATGGCGCAGCGGGTGGCCACCACCTTCCCCGCCGGCACGCGGCTCACGCTGCCGCGCGGCGGCCTGCACCTGTGGGTGGAAATGCCGCGCGGCGTGTCGTCCGAGGCCGTATTCGAGCAGGTGATTGGCGACGGTATCCGCGTGATGCCGGGCGCCATGTTCTCCAATTCGAACCGCTTCAACCATTTTCTGCGGCTGAACTGCGGCAACCTGCGCACGCCGGAACTGGAGCGCGCGCTCGACACCGTGGCCGCGGCGGCGCGCCGGCTGGCGGGCTGACAGCCTGGGTGGCCGACTGGCTGGCCGGCAGCCGCCGGCGCCTGGCGCGCCAACCCCATCCGCATCGGATACATCGCCGTTTCTTTAGATTTCTACCCACAAGCGGTGCGCGCTCGCCTATGCTAGTGCGCGGTACGCCATCCATCACAAAAAGGGAGAACAACTTGGGGCATGCAACCGCCGCCTCGCGGCTCGACAACGACTATCAAACCCTGTTCCAGCTGGCGCCGGTGTCGCTCTGGCTGGAAGACTTCAGCGCGGTGCGCCGGGCGTTTGAACAACTGCGAGCCGATGGCGTGACCGACCTGCGCCGCCACCTGCGCGACAACCCGGCCGAAGTGGCGCGCTGCTCGGCGCTGATCCGCGTGCTCGACGTGAACCAGCGCACGCTGGACCTGTTCCGCGCCAGCAATCTGGCCGACCTGGTGGCCAACCTCGACAGCGTGTTCCGCGACGACATGTTCGACCAGCACGTGGAGGAACTGGGCCAGCTGTGGGACGGCGGCAACCACTTTTCCAGCCAGACCGTCAACTACACGCTGGACGGTGAACGGCTCGACATCCGCCTGGAAGCCACGGTCATGCCCGGCCACGAGGCCGACTGGTCGCGCGTGCTGCTGTCGATCGAGGACATCACGGCCCGCGTGCGCACCGAGCGCGACCTGCGCCGCGCTCAGCAATATGCGGTGGGGCTGTTCGAGCATTCGCCCGTGTCGCTGTGGGTGGAAGACTTCAGCGCCGTGAAGATGCTGCTGGACGAAGTGCGCGCGGCCGGCATCACCGATTTCCGCACCTTCCTGAACGTGCATCCCGATTTCGTCTCGCGCTGCATGCAGGAAATCCGCGTGCTCGACGTCAACCAGCAGACGCTGACGATGTTTGGCGCGCCCAGCAAGGAAATCCTGCTGTCGCGCCTGGGCGACGTGTTCCGCGACGACATGCGCATCCACTTTGCCGAGCAGCTGATCGACCTGTGGCACGAAAAGCTCTGGCAGCAGCGCGAAGTCATCAACTACGCGCTGGACGGCCGCTCCGTGGACGTCTTCATGCAGTGGTCGGTGTTCCCCGGCCGCGAGGCCGACTGGGACCAGGTGCTGGTGTCGCTGACCGACATCACCGCGCGCAAGAAGGCCGAGGCCTATGTGGAGTTCCTGGGCAAGCACGACGTGCTGACCAAGCTCTACAACCGTGCCTATTACGAGGACGAACTGGCCCGCCTGGGCCGCAAGGGTCCTTGGCCGGTCAGCGTGGTGGCGGTGGACCTGAACGGGCTGAAGGCCATCAATGACCAGTTTGGCCATGGCGATGGCGATGCGCTGCTGCGCCGCACCGGCGAGGTGCTGAAGAAGGCCGTGGGCGAGCAGGCCTGCGTGGCGCGCACCGGCGGCGACGAATTCATGGTGCTGCTGCCCGGCCGCGACGAACGCGGCGCGGCGACCGTGGTCGAGCAGATCCAGGAAGTGGTGGTCCTGAACAACCAGTTCTACCCCGGTGCGCGGCTGTCGTTCTCGATCGGCACGGCCACGTGCGCCCAGGGCGACAGGCTGACCGACACGGTCAAGCTGGCCGACCATCGCATGTACGAGGCCAAGCGGGCACACTACGCGGAACTGGGCAACGAGCGGCGGCAGCCCGAATCCGATCTGCACTGACGGCCGCGGACGAAAAACCCCAGGACGAAAAAAAACCGGCAGTCATCTGCCGGTTCCTGTTTGCGCGGTTTGCGCGGTTTGCGCGGCCGCCCGTTCCGCGCCAGCGGCAAGCCGAGGATCAGAGGAACACGATCAGTGCCACCCCGCCGATGATCAGGCCGAACTTGGTCACGTAATACAGGTTCTTGTTCCACGACTTGAAGCGGCGGCGATACTGGCCGCCCAGCCACACGAAGCGGAACAGCTTGTTGATCGCGCCGGTCTGGTCGTTTTCGTCGTTCGGCGAGCTGGCGGCCGTCATCACCTTGCGGCCCATCCAGTGGTTGACCGCGGCGGCCCAGCGATAGCGCATCGGGCGCTCGATGTCGCAGAACAGGATCAGGCGGTCCGTCTCGCTCTTGTTTTCGGCCCAGTGCAGGTAGGTCTCGTCGAACACCACGCCCTGGCCGTCCCGCCAGCTGTGGCGTTCGCCGTCCACTTCGATGAAGCAGCGGTCGTCGTTCGGCGTGGACAGGCCCAGGTGGTAGCGCAGCGAACCGGCGAACGGGTCGCGGTGCGGATTGAGCTTGCCGCCCGGCGGCAGTTCGGCAAACATCGCCGCCTTGACCGACGGCATCTCGCGCAGCAGCGCCACGGTGTTCGGGCACAGCGTTTCCGCCGACGGATGCTGGGCCTCGTACCACTTGAGATAGAACCGCTTCCAGCCGTACTTGAAGAACGAATTGAAGCCAGCGTCATCGTTCTTGTCGGCGGCCTTGATCTTGCGCATTGCGATCAGGGCCAGGCCCTCGTCGCGAATCTGCGGCCACGCGGCCCGCAGTTTCTCCAGTTCTGGAAAGCGGTCGACGTCGATGTACGGCGTGCGCGGCACGCCCGAGAACATGTACATGAAGCAATTGACCGGTGCCACCAGTGCCGAATGGTCAAGCACCTGGCGCATGAACGGCAGCCGTACCTTGCCGCGGAAATGCACATACAGGATGGCACCCACGTAGGCGGCGACGATTATCCACTTGATCACCCGAAATCCCTCCACGACAAACCCCCGCCCCCGGTGTGACCGGTTGGCCGTCGGGGACGGCCTGAGAGCGGAAAACGCGCTATTTTAGCCAAACGGCGACACTCACGCATCGTGTGATGCATGAGACCCACCGCGGGCCGGCGCGTTCAGGGCGTGCCGCGCGATTGCCGGGCGATCCGGTCGATCAGCACGCGCGCATCCTCGGCCTTGCCTTGCAGGGTCAGCAGCCGGGCATTGAGCACGATGTTCTCCAGCACCAGCTTGGCCGTGGACGCCCACAGCGTGGCCAGCAGCGCCTCCTGGGACAGGCCCGAGGTTTCCAGTTCGGTGGAGCGTTCGGCAATGATCTTGCAGGCAAGGGCGCGCAGCTTTTCGTCATCGAAAGGCAGGTTCGCGTAGTCGATGGGATCGGCCTTTTCCACTTCCACCATCAGTTGCAGCAGCAAATCTTCGGTCATCGGCGCACTCCTGGGGTCAAACGGGTCCGGTCGGGTCGGACCGGGTCAAACGCGGAAATCGGCGGCCATGTCGGCGTCCGTGCGGGCTTCGAGCCGGCCCGAGCGGCACGCCTTGACGAATAGGTCGTAGTCGCGCTCCACGTGGTCGGCATAGGCATTCGAATAGGCAATCATTGATTCGGCCATGCGGTCGTTGTTGCCCAGGTAGCCGCTGACCTCGGCCGCCAGCCCGCCGGCCTTGGCATGGGCACGCGCCAGCACCCAGCCGCACACACGGGCATAGGCGGTCAGCACATTGACGTCCATCAGTTCGATGTCGGCCGAGAACTTCATGTCGCGCAACTGGCGGATGTAGAAATGGCGTCCGAACGGCCCTTTCGACCAGCCCAGGAAAAGGTCGCTCGCGGCTTGCATCAGGCGCTGCCCCTCCACCACGCGGCGCCCCTCATGCGCGACCGTCGCCGACTTGAAGTAGCGCGCCACCACCGACCGGGTGGCCTCCTTGACCTGCAGGAACAGCGGCTTGCCATGGCTGTCGATCATCAACTGGATCAGGCAGCGCGTGCCGACGCTGCCGACGCCCACCACCTTGAAGGCCATGTCATGCAATTTGAAATGCGACAGCAGTTCGCGCCGGTCGCGGGCAAGCGTCGAGACGTAGTCGGCAAAGCACTTTTCGACGATCTCGCGCGGATTGTCGACGGCCAGCCAGTCGTCCTCGGCACGGAACAGCGTCTGGGCGCCCCGCACATGGAACACGGCGGGCGGCGCGTCGAGAATGCGCCAACGCTCGCCATCGTGTTCGGACAGCTTGGGCAGCAGCGTTTCGTGCGTGCGCTCCGCCGCCCGCTCCATGGCGCGCCTGACGCGCTTCTGAATATCGGGATCGTCCGTGCTTTCCAGTAGCCGCTCGAACGTGATGCGGTCGTACCAGGTTTCCAGGATGCCCATCTCCGCGTACTCGGCCATCCGTTCGCGATAGCTGGTCACCACGTCGTAGACGAGGTTGTCGGCGACCTGGGTGCCGTGGCGCAGATGGCGCGCCGCCACCACGAAGCTGGCGGTCAGGCGCTTCAGGTCCCATTCCCACGGGCCCGGACTGGTCTCGTCGAAATCGTTGACGTCGAACAGTAGCGCGCGCTCGGGCGTCGCGAATCCGCCAAAATTCGACAGATGGCAATCGCCGCAGATCTGGTGGATCAATCCCGTGTTCGACGTGCCGGCCAGGTCGTGTGCCTGGATGATGGCACTGCCACGATAGAACGTGAATGGCGACGCGATCATGCGCCCGTAGCGCAGCGGGATCAGACGCTCCACCCGACCGGCGCTGCTTTCCTCCAGCAGGCGAACCGGATCGCGATCGACATTGCCGATCGATTCCTGTGTGCGTCGCGGCACCTTCTGACGCAGGGCCTTGCCGCTTTCGAGCCGCTTTTCGAGCTCTGCCACTTTTTCCACACTTGCCTCCACGCCCATCGGGCCCAGGACAACGTTAGATTTTGTGCAGCATATGCAACCACGCTAAGACAACTGTTACAGCTTGTCAATTTGCCAGCGCACATCCCAGAAGCGGCGTCGGTGTCACGATGCCTCGCAGCCGTCACATGTCATCGTGCGCTGAAAGAAAATCAGACGCCAGCCTACAAAACCGTCACAACTATCCGTGTAAGCTGTGGTCTCAATTCCGCATCGCCAACGAGAAGAGCAGCATTCATGACCAAGCGATTTCTTGCTGCCATGCGTCAATACGTGTGGTTCAAGGGGGTAAAGCATCATGTGGTCCAGGGCGTCGAAGCCCTGGCCGACCTGCTGAAATCCCCATCTGTCGCGGCCCGTGCAGTGGCCGCCATCGTGTCCGAAACCGAACACGGCGTGCAGGTATGGGTATCCTATTTCGGCAAGCCGATGGACCCGCACACCAACTACGTGCTGTGGCCTTCGCGCGTGCTGAAGCCGGCCCGACGACGCATCGCACCGCCGCAGTTGCCGCCGCGGCATTGATCCTCTGACCGGCATCGGTCCGGACGTGCCGGCACTCCCATTTCAGTGTTTTCGTTGTTCGCCAAGGAGCCACCATGCCCGAACCGCAACATGATGAAGCACTGGTCAACAGCTTTCTGGAGCGCGTGTCGGCCCTGTCCGTCAGCGCTTTCGATGGCGCCGACGTGAACCAGGAACTGACGCAGCTCATGAACGAGGCCGCACGCGCATGCGGCGGCGGCGGCAACCTTGCCGTACTGACGTCCCGACTCAAGGCCCGCGCCGAAGCCGCCGAACGCGAAGGCCAGCCGCAGGTACGCGATACGTTCCAACGCGCCGCCTCGCTGATCAAGGCCTGATCCCCTGCCCCTGACAAACAACGCCCCCGCCGGCCGCATGGCTCGCGGGGGCGTTGCTCGTTCGCAGACGCCGCATCATCGTGTGCGCAAAAGACGAGCGCACGCTGCCTCGCGGCCGGATGCGGTGCAGGGAATAAAAAGGAAACGGGAAGCGAACAGCAGGAGGGGAAAACAGCGCAAACGCAGAGAAAAACAAAAGGGCTACACATCATGTGTAGCCCTTTCGAGTATCTGGTTGCGGGGGCAGGATTTGAACCTGCGACCTTCGGGTTATGAGCCCGACGAGCTGCCAGACTGCTCCACCCCGCGTCTGAAGAAAGAGATTATGCAGCAATCTGGGGCGTGTTGCAAGCGTTTCATGCACCAGCACGAAGAAAAAGGCCTCCAACATCGTGGAGGCCTCTGTTCAACACGCATGTTGTCGTGCAATGTGCCGCGCATCCTCCGATGACGACGCCTATGCACGACGTTGCAACGGCTTCACGTTGTCACCTTCCAGGCCCTTCACGGCCTGCGCGACATAGCGGTTCACATGATCGAGCGCCTCGAGTTTGGTATCGAACGGCTGGCGCGGAAACGGATTGTGACGCGCCATCAGAACCTCGCCATCCTCGCGACGAATGATCTCGATCATGATGGCCCACTTGTCCTTGGGCAGCATGATCACTTCGTAGACGATCTTTAATCCTTCGTATTCGGGCATGGCGCGCTCCTGGTTTTCTACCGCTGGCGCGCACCGCGGCGCGCCTCAGTTCCAGACTAGGAGCCATCCCCCGATCCACGAATGATCTGGATCAAGTCAAAACCAATGAGGCCGGAATCGGCCTGTGATACGCCATTGCACGTATCGCAAGGAACTTTGCGACGAGGAACCGCCGGGCAGGCCCAGCGCTATCGCGCCGGGACCACCAGCTTGTCGATCAGCGCATAGGCCGCGGCGAATGCCGCCACTTCGGCCGCATGGCGCGTGGCATAGACATGCGCGCCACTGGCAAGCCGCTCGGTGTCGCCGGCATCGGCCGGGTCCATGCCCTCCTGCGCCACCCGGACTTCGTAGCCCCATGTCTGCGTATCGCCCACGCTGCCGGCGACAGCATCGTGATGCGAGGTCACCAGTACGTATGCGTCCATGCCGCGATAGCCTTCCACGCGCCAGTCGTCCTGTTGCATGTTGCCTCCGTGAGTAGCGATCAGGATTGAAATTGGAGCCAGCCAGCGCGCAGGTGTTCCCGCCGACCATGCATACAGCATAGACAGCGAACGAGGCGCAAACGAAAACAAAAAACGAAGGGGGGGGAAGGATGAAGCGGGAGGGGAAGGATGAAGCGGGAGGGGAAGGGGAATGAAAAAAGGGCTTCCGTCTCCGGAAGCCCTTCTCTCGTATAGGTTGGCGCGGCTGGCAGGATTCGAACCCACGACCCCTTGGTTCGTAGCCAAGTACTCTATCCAACTGAGCTACAGCCGCAACCGAGAAAAGAGATTATATAGAAGTTTTCAGTTTTGTGAACCCCCTTCGCGCATTTTTTTCATCGCCGGGGGTCGATGAGCGCAACTTCCTATAATTGAAGCTTCATGAAGTGATTCGGAACATGAACAAGGCATTTGTCAAAGAGTCGTCCAACGATGACGACGACGATCTTCCCGAGGGCGCGACACCGCTGCCCGCCGGCACCAAGAACTACATCACCGCCGCCGGCTACAAGCGGCTGCGCGACGAATTGATGCACCTGATCGATGTGGACCGTCCCGATGTCGTCCAGATCGTGTCATGGGCCGCGTCCAATGGCGACCGCTCGGAAAACGGCGACTACCTCTACGGCAAGAAGCGCCTGCGCGAGATTGACCGGCGCATCCGCTTCCTGACTCGGCGGCTGGACAAGGCCGAGGTGGTGGACCCATCGCTGCAGGGCGACAACGACCAGATTTTCTTCGGCGCCACGGTCACGTACGCGAACCAGTCAGGCGAGGAAACCACGATCACGATCGTCGGCATGGACGAGGTGGACCTGGACAGCAACCACGTCAGCTGGATTTCACCGATCGCCAAAGCTCTGATCAAGGCGCGCGAAGGCGACACCGTGCCGCTGCGCACGCCGGCCGGCATCGAACAGATCGACATTCTGGAAGTGAAATACCCGGCGAAGTAACCAGGAGACGCCAGGCAAACGAAGCCGGCGTCGTTGCGCGGCCTCGGTTTAACCGTCGTTCCGGTCGCGGAAGATGCGGATCACATCCGGATTCCGACGCAGCCCGCGCATGACGTTGGCCAGGTGCAGGCGGTTTTGCACCTGGATCACGAACTGCATGTACGTGGCTTCCTGGTGCCCGGCCACCTGCTGCTGCTCCATCGCCACGTGTGCCACGTTGGCGTCGGCGGCGGTCAGGTCGGCGGCCACGCGCGCGACGATGCCTTTCACGTTGCGCACCATGACCTTGATCGACACATCGAAGGCACGCGTCGTCTTCTTGGCCCACATGACCTCGATCCAGTGCTCGGGGTCCTTGCTGTGCAGACGCTTGGCCACCTTGCAGTCCTGCACGTGGATCTGCAGGCCTTCGCCCTTGCCCAGATAGCCAACGATCGAGTCGCCCGGGATCGGACGGCAGCACGCCGAGAAGATCATCGACATGCCTTCGTCGCCGGTGATCGGCACGGCCGGGGCTTCCTCGCCGGCGAATGTCTGCACCGCCGCCAGCAGCGCGCTGTCCACATCGCCAGACAGCTCCTGCAGCAGGATCTCCATGCGCCGCGCCACCACGGCTGGCACACGCCGGCCCAGCGCCAGGTCCGCGAAGATGTCCTCGCGCACCTTGTTGCCGGTCCACTGGATCATGCGCTCCCACACCGACTGCGGCACCGCCTTCAGTTCGATGCCGAGCTGGCGCGCGGACTGGTCCAGCAGGCGCTCGCCCAGCTGGATGGCCTCGTCGAGCTTGGTGGTCTTGAGGTAGTGGCGGATCGCCGCGCGCGCCTTGCCGGTCCGCACGAACGCCAGCCAGGCCGGATTCGGCTTCGAGTACGGCGCCGTCACGACCTCGACGATATCGCCGCTCTTGAGCTCCGTGCGCAGGGGCAGCAGCTCGTTGTTGATCTTGACCGCCACGCACTGGTTGCCCAGGTCGCTGTGCACCGCGTACGCGAAATCCAGCGCCGTGGCGCCACGCGGCAGCGCACGGATATGGCCTTTTGGCGTAAATACGTAGACCGCATCCGGGAACAGGTCGATCTTGACGTGCTCCAGGAATTCCTGCGAATCGCCGGTCTGACTCTGGATATCGAGCAGCGACTGCAGCCATTGGTGGGCCTGCTGCTGGATATCGTTGGCATGGTCGGCCTGGTGCTTGTACATCCAGTGCGCCGCCACGCCGGCCTCGGCAATCTGGTGCATGCCGCGCGTGCGGATTTGGAACTCCACCGGCGTGCCGAACGGCCCCACCAGCGTCGTGTGCAGCGACTGGTAGCCGTTGATCTTCGGAATGGCGATGTAGTCCTTGAACTTCCCCGGCATCGGCTTGTACAGGCCGTGCAGCGCGCCCATCGCCATGTAGCAGTGCATCTGCGTTTCCACGACCACGCGGAACCCGTAGACGTCCAGCACCTGCGAGAACGACAGCTGCTTGTCATGCATCTTGCGATAGATGCTGTACAGGGTCTTCTCGCGCCCCGACAGCTCGGCCACGATACCGGCGTCGCCGAGCGCGCCCTGCGCCGCCTCCAGGATGCGGCGAACCACCTCGCGGCGATTGCCGCGCGCGGCCTTGACGGCCTTCTCCAACGTGGCGTAGCGGAACGGCGAGCCAACCTTGAACGACAGTTCCTGCAGCTCGCGGTAAATCGTGTTGAGACCCAGCCGGTGCGCGATCGGCGCGTAGATCTCCATCGTTTCCAGCGCGATCCGGCGCCGCTTCTCGGGCGGCACGAAATCGAGCGTGCGCATGTTGTGCGTGCGGTCGGCCAGCTTGACCAGAATCACCCGCACATCGCGCGCCATCGCCAGCAGCATCTTGCGGAAGCTCTCCGCCTGCGCCTGCTCCCGGCTCTGGAATTCGAGCTTGTCCAGCTTGGTCAGGCCATCGACCAGTTCCGCAACCTTCGGCCCGAACTTCTCCGCCAGCTCGCTCTTGGTGATGCCCTGGTCTTCCATCACGTCATGCAGCAGCGCCGCCATGATGGACTGCACGTCGAGCTTCCAGTCCGCGCACAGTTCGGCCACGGCCACCGGGTGCGTGATGTACGGCTCGCCGCTCTGGCGGTACTGCCCCAGGTGCGCCTCGTCCGAGAACTGGAAGGCCTCGCGCACCACCGCCTGGTCAGCCGGCTTCAGATAAGCCAGCTTCTCCATCAGCCGCGCGATCGAGATGACCTGCTGCCTTGGCGGCACCGCCGGCTGCGACGTCGGACCGAAGAAATGCCGGTATGACTGCGCCAGCACCGCATCGATGAACAGGTCGCCGCCCGGCGTGGCCGGCACGGTGCCAGCCACGGGTTCGGCTACCAGTTCATTGGCCAGGGCGGCGCGCGCCTTGCCCTGCTGGATCGGCGGCACGACGGCACGCTCGCCGACGACGTTGTCGCCGAGCGGATCGGGCAAATTGGGAGCACCGGTACGGGCTGTCACGGGAAGCATTCCGGGACGCTTACGGCCGGCAGGCGCGGAAGGCGCCGGAGGCAGGGATGTGGAAACCGGTACGACGCCGGGCAGCGGTGCGCCGGGCGCCACAGGCGTGGCGACCGCACCGGCCGGAGCCGGCACGGCGCCAGGATGCTTCGCCGCCGGCAATGCACGCGAAAGCCCGACCCCGGCGTTGGCCGGGGGAGCAATGGCGGGATCGGTCGGCGACGAAGGCATGGCAGCCCCTGGAATTCAACCGGATGCGCGGCGGGATGCGTACGCACGCGAAGCATGAATGAACCACGGGCCGCCCTGGCAATCAGGTCGGTACCTTCTTGAGCATCTCGATACCCACCTGGCCAGTCGCGATTTCGCGCAGCGCCACCACGGTGGGCTTGTCCTTCGCCTCGACCTTGGGCGTATGGCCTTGCACGAGCTGACGTGCCCGGTAAGTCGCGGCGAGCGCGAGCTCGAAGCGGTTCGGGATGTGTTTCAGACAATCTTCGACGGTAATACGCGCCATATCAAATCCACCTTGGGATAAAACCTGTTCGACAGGCCGGTATTTTACAGCACGCCGCCGGAACCTTCCGGCGACGGGCCTGCAATCAATGAATGCCGAGCTCGATAAACAGCTCGGCGTGACGGGCCTTCTGCGACGAAAAGCGCAAACGGGTCGCGTGAACGACGTTCTGGAGCTGCTTCAGCGCGTCCTCGAAAACCTCGTTGATGATCACGTAATCGGACTCCGAAGCATGGGCCATTTCGCTACCGGCCGCCAGCAGGCGCCGCACGATCACGTTCGGCTCGTCCTGGCCCCGCTTCTTGAGGCGGTCTTCCAGCGCGGTCAGCGACGGCGGCAGGATGAAAATCTCCACGGCGTTGGAAAAACGCTTGTGGACCTGCTGCGCGCCCTGCCAGTCGATCTCCAGCAGCACGTCGTTGCCCTGGGCCATCTGCTGCTCGATCCAGACGCGCGAGGTGGCGTAGTAGTTGCCATGCACTTCGGCCCATTCCAGGAATTCCCCGCGATCGCGCGCGGCACGGAATTCCTCGACCGTGGTGAAGTGGTACTCGCGGCCGCTCTGCTCGCCGGGGCGCGGCTTGCGGGTGGTATGCGAGATCGACAGGCGGATGGACTGGTCCTGCGCCAGCAGCGCATTGACCAGCGTGGATTTGCCGGCCCCTGACGGTGCCACCACCATGAACAGGTTGCCGGGATAGACGGTATCGATGGCGGTGTGGGTGGTGTCGCTCATGATCTTATTCGAGGTTTTGAATCTGTTCGCGCATCTGCTCGATCAGGAGCTTGAGCTCCATCGACGCATCGGCAAGTTCCTTGGCGGCGGCCTTCGAGCCCAGCGTGTTGGCCTCGCGGTTGAGCTCCTGCATCATGAAATCCAGGCGCTTGCCAACCTGGCCGCCCTTCTTCAGGATATGCCGCGTTTCGTTGAGGTGGGCCTGCAGGCGCGACAGCTCTTCGGCGATGTCGATGCGGATGCCGTAGACCGTGGCTTCCTGGCGGATACGCTCGGCCACCTCTTCGCGGCTCATCGACGGCATGCCGTTCGGCGCGGCCAGATTGAACGCCTCCTGCAGGCGCTCCGTCAGCTTTTCCTGATGGTGGGCGATCAGCTGGGGAATCATCGGCGTCAGCCGCTCGACGATGGCCAGCATGGCGTCGATACGCTCCTCCAGCGTGGCCTTGAGCGCGGCGCCCTCGCGGCCGCGGGCCTCCAGCAGTTGCTTCAGGGCGTCGCGCGCGGCACCGGTCACGGCTTCGCGCAGGGCTTCCTGCGACAGTTCGGGTTCCACCAGCACGCCCGGCCAGCGCAGGATCTCGCCCATGCGCATGGTGCCCGCGCCGGCGAAGGTGCCGGCCACGGTGGATTCCAGCGCGCGGATCTGGTCCAGCAGGCCCTGGTTCAGCGCCAGCGTGGCGCCGCCGGTGTCGGTGCGCTGCAGGTTGATCCGGCATTCGAGCTTGCCGCGCGACAGCTCGCCCATCAGCATCTCGCGCAGTGCCGGCTCGAAGGCGCGGCACTCTTCCGGCGCGCGGAACAACAGGTCGAGAAAACGCGAATTGACAGTGCGGAATTCCACGGAAACCGAAGCCGTGCGGCCGCTGGGTTCGCCCTGGGCGTTGGTCAGCGGTGCCTGGCGGGTGGCCAGGCCATAGCCTGTCATGCTGTGGATCATCGTCGTTAATCTCGCGAAAGAGTCGAAAAATCGGGATTCGGCACGAAAACCGGGTCCGGCGGCCCGGCCAGCGCGGCCGTACAGGCGCTAAAACGCCCGAAAAATCAATGGGAAAGCGGCGGTCGGAAAGCGCGGAGTTTTGGCAACACTCCCCGCTAATGATTTCTTTACAAGTGACCGATTAGACCGGAGAATCCGGGAGCAAATGAGGTCCCGAATCCTATGACAGAGTCCAAGGGCGCCAACCAACCCAAGAGCGCGCCGCTCCCTATCGGCACGCTGCTTGCCAACTACCGTATTGTAAAGAAGTTGGCCAGCGGGGGGTTCAGTTTCGTCTACCTCGCCACCGACGAGACCGGCGCCCCGGTTGCCATCAAGGAATACCTGCCGTCTTCGCTGGCGCGCCGCAATCCCGGCGAACTGATTCCGGTCGTCCCCGACGAAAACGCCGCCTCGTTCCGCCTTGGCCTGAAGTATTTCTTCGAGGAAGGCCGCTCGCTGGCGCGTATTTCGCACCCCAGCGTGGTTCGCGTGGTGAACTTCTTCCGCGAGAACTCCACGGTCTACATGGTGATGAACTACGAGCTGGGCAAGACGCTGCAGGAGCATATCCTGCAGGCCCGGCAGCAAGGCAAGTCGAAGGTGCTGCGCGAACGGTTCATCCGCAAGGTCTTCCACGACCTCATGAGCGGCCTGCGCGAAGTGCATATTCACAAACTGCTGCACCTGGACATCAAGCCCGGCAACATCTATCTGCGCGAGGACGAATCGCCGATCCTGCTCGATTTCGGTGCGGCCCGGCAGATCCTGACCATGGAAAACGCGCGCTTCCAGCCGATGTACACCCCCGGCTTCGCGGCGCCCGAACTCTATGGCAAGCATTCCGAACTGGGCCCGTGGACCGACATCTACAGCCTGGGCGCCACGCTGTACGCGTGCATGGCCGGCATGCCGCCGCAGGAGGCCAACCAGCGCGAGAAGGAAGACCGCATGGCCGAATCCTTCACGCGGCTGCGCGCCACCTACACCAATGGCCTGGTCGATCTGGTCGAGTGGTGTCTGCGCCTGACGCCGTCCGAACGGCCGCAGAGCGTGTTCCGGCTCCAGAAGGAGCTGCGCGACCAGAGCAATGCGCTGGGCGAGCAATCGGCTGCCGCGGCGGCCAGCGCCCCCGCGGCAACGACCGGCGAACGCGTCAATGCCACCAGCCGCTTCATGACGCTGCTGCGGCGCCGCGAAGACAAGAGCATCGACAAGCCGACCGCCGCCAAGCCCGTTCACGCCGAAGAAACCGGCCGAAGCGGCGACTAACGCACGAACCCGACACGAATTACCGCAATGCGATTCTCCGTCTATCAGGAAAGCCGGAAAGGCGGCCGCCGGATCAACCAGGACCGCATGGGCTATTGCTTCACACGCGATGCCCTGCTCATGGTGCTGGCCGATGGCCTGGGCGGCCATGCCTTTGGCGAAGTCGCCGCGCAGCAGGCGCTGCAGACGCTGGCCCGCCAGTTCCAGTCGCAGGCCCGCCCGTCGATCCGCAACCCCGCAGACTTCCTGCAGGACACGGTCATGCTGGCGCACCGCGAGATCCATCGCTACGCCGAAGCCAACAAGCTGCCCGATGTGCCCCGCACCACGGTGGTCTGCTGCCTGATCCAGAACGGCCAGATCCACTGGGCCCACGCCGGGGATTCCCGCTTCTACCTGATGCGCAAGGCCGCGCTGCTGACCCGCACTCGCGACCACTCGAAGATCGAGAACCTGCTGCAGCAGGAACGGGTGCTGCCCATGGAAGTGGCCAACCACCCGGAGCGCAACAAGCTCTACAACTGCCTCGGGTCGCCCAACCTGCCGCTGATCGATATCGGCGGCCCGGTACGGCTGGAGCCGGGCGATGTGGCGCTGCTGTGCTCGGACGGCCTGTGGGGCGTGCTGGACGAAAAGGTCATCGTCGACAAGGTGACCCACCTGTCGGTGGTCCACGCCATCCCCGACCTGATCGAGCAGGCCCTGGCCAACGCCGGCGAAGGTGCCGACAACACCACAGCGATTGCCATGATGTGGGAAGCGGACGCCACCGTGCCCAACGAGGACGCGGTGCTGACCGACACGCTGCCGCTGAACGCGTTCACCACGTCGATCCTGGAACGCACCGGCACCGACACCGATCTGCTGTCCGAGGAAGAAATCGAACGCTCGATCGCGGAGATCCGCGCGGCCATCGACAAGACCTCGAACTTGATGCGCTGACGCGCCAGGCAGCCCCGAGGACGCAAGATCGCCCCGCCGGCGTTAGAATCGCGGTCTTACCCGATTCCAACGAAAGATTCCCCATGCGACCCAGCGGACGCGCGGCCGACGCGCTGCGACCCATCAGCCTGACCCGTCACTACACCCGCCACGCCGAAGGTTCGGTACTGAGTGCCTTCGGCGATACCAAGGTGCTGTGCACGGCCAGCGTGCTGGCCAAGGTGCCGCCGCACAAGAAGGGCAGCGGCGAAGGCTGGGTCACCGCCGAATACGGCATGCTGCCGCGCGCCACGCATACGCGGTCGGACCGCGAGGCTGCGCGCGGCAAGCAGACCGGCCGCACCCAGGAAATCCAGCGCCTGATCGGCCGGGCAATGCGCTCGGTGTTCGATCTCTCCGCGCTTGGCGAATATACGATCCACCTTGATTGCGACGTGCTGCAGGCCGACGGCGGCACGCGCACGGCCGCCATCACCGGCGCCTTCGTGGCCGCCCATGACGCCATCGGCACCATGCTGCGCAGCGGCGCGATCCAGGCCAGCCCGATCCGCGACTTCGTGGCCGCGGTGTCGGTCGGCATGGTCGATGGCGTGCCGGTGCTGGACCTCGATTATGCCGAGGACAGCACATGCGACACCGACATGAACGTGGTGATGACGGGCAGCGGCGGTTTTGTCGAAGTCCAGGGCACGGCCGAGGGCGCGCCGTTCAGCCGTGCCGACCTCGACGCCATGACGCGTCTGGCCGAAGCCGGCATCGCCGAACTGGTGCGCCACCAGAAGCAGGCGCTTGGGCTCTGAGGCGCGGGAGGGAATGACGATGCAACGCCTGGTCCTGGCCTCCAACAACGCCGGCAAGGTGCGCGAATTCAGCGCGCTGCTGTCGCCGCTCGGATTCGACGTCGTGCCGCAGGGCGAGCTGGGCATTCCGGAAGCCGAGGAGCCGTTCGTCACCTTCGTCGAAAACGCGCTGGCCAAGGCCCGCCATGCCAGCCGCCTGTCGGGCATGCCGGCGCTGGCCGACGACTCGGGCATCTGCGTGGACGCCCTCGATGGCGCGCCCGGCGTCTATTCGGCCCGCTACGCGCAGATGGTCGGCAAGCCGAAGTCCGATGCCGCCAACAACGCGCACCTGATTTCGCAGCTGGCGGGCAAGCTGAACCGCCACGCCCACTATTACTGCGTGCTGGTGCTGGTGCGCCATGCCGACGATCCGCGTCCGATCATCGCCGAAGGCACGTGGGCGGGTGAAGTGGTCGACGCCCCGCGCGGCGCCGGGGGCTTTGGCTACGACCCGCACTTCCTGCTGCCCCGGATCGGCAAGACGGCCGCCGAACTGAGCGCGGACGAGAAGAACAGCATCAGCCATCGCGCGCTGGCCCTGCAAGGGCTGGTGGCACGGTTGCAGGCCGCCAGTCTCAAGGTAGGCGCATGATCCCCATCATCCCCGCGGGCAGCGGCAAGCCGGCTGACGTATCGCCGGCCGGCAACCAGCAGCTCTGGCTCAAGCCGGGCCAGATCGCCCTGCCCGGCTCGCCGCCGCTGTCGCTGTATGTCCATATTCCCTGGTGCGTGCGCAAATGTCCGTACTGCGACTTCAACTCGCATGCGGCACCGGGCAAGAACGACAGTCACGACATCCCCGAGGACATGTATCTCGATGCGCTGCGTGCCGACCTGGAGCAGTCGCTGCCGCTGGTGTGGGGCCGCCCGGTGCATACGGTGTTCATCGGCGGCGGCACGCCCAGCCTGCTGTCGGCGGCGGGCATGGACCGCCTGCTGTCCGACATCCGCGCGCTGCTGCCGCTCGATGCCGACGCCGAGATCACGATGGAAGCCAACCCGGGCACGTTCGAGGCCGAACGCTTCGCGAGCTACCGGGCCAGCGGCATCAACCGGCTGTCGATCGGCATCCAGAGCTTTGACGACCGGCACCTGCAGGCGCTGGGGCGTATCCACGGCGAGCGCGAAGCGCGGGCGGCCATCGACATCGCGCTGAAGCACTTCGACAACGTCAATCTGGACCTGATGTACGCCCTGCCCGGCCAGACCATCGACGAATGCGTGCGCGATCTCGAAGCGGCGCTGTCCTATGGCACCACGCACCTGTCGCTGTACCACCTGACGCTGGAGCCGAACACGCTGTTCGCGAAGTATCCGCCGGCCCTGCCGGACGAGGACATCGCCTACGAGATGCAGGACATCATCGAAGCCCGCACGGCACAGGCGGGCTTTCGCCACTACGAAACGTCCGCCTATGCCCGCCCGCATCGCGAGGCCAGGCACAACCTCAATTACTGGCGTTTTGGCGATTACCTGGGGATCGGCGCCGGCGCGCACGGCAAGCTGTCGTTTCCGAACCGTATCCTGCGCCAGATGCGCCACAAGCATCCGGCCACCTATATGGAACAGGCCATGGCCGGCAACGCCGTGCAGGAAGCCCGCGAAGTTGGCGCGGACGAACTGCCGTTCGAGTTCATGCTCAACGCGCTGCGGCTCACCGACGGCGTGCCGGCATCGAGCTTCCACGACTACACCGGCCTGCCCCTGCACACCATTGGCAAGCAACTGGCCGCGGCGGAAAAAAAAGGACTGCTCGAAGCGGACCCCACCACGATCAAGCCGACCGAACTGGGCCGCCGGTTCCTCAATGACCTGCAGGAGATGTTCCTGAAGGATTGAGCCGGCATGGCTCATGGTCGTTCGACGAAGGTAAATCAAAAGCAAAAGCGCCACACCCTGAACCGGTGTGGCGCTTTTACTATGTACTGCGTTGGCTGACTGCCGATCAGTACGGCGTCGCCATGTCGTTGGCCACGCGTGCGCGGTCACCCACGCGCAGGTTGCCCAGATTGCTCTGCGTCACCGTGGCCACGCGGCCATCGTCAAGCCGCACGTTCACGCGGTAGGCGGTCGATGTATTGCTGCCGGCGCGCTTCTCGATCTGGTTCCCGGCCACGGCGCCACCCACGGCACCGACGATCGTGGCCGCGGTCTGCCCGCGTCCGCCGCCGACCTGGTGGCCCAGCAGGCCGCCCGCCGCGCCGCCGATCACGGTGCCCAGCAGGCCCGAACTGCCCTGCGTCGTCTGGATCGGCTCGATCGATTCCACGCGTCCGGTAAAGACCGAACCGCTCGGTGCCTGGTAGCTGTTGGTGCCCGGCTGCTGATAAGGCTGCGGAGGCGGGGCCGTGTTGTAGTTGCCGTAGCCGCCGTAACCGGGCTGCGCGCAGCCGGCCAGGCCAGCGGCCAGCGCCAGTGCGCCCAGGCTGCCAAGCGCGAGCCACGACCGGGGCGTGCCCTGGTTGTCCTTGTGTTGTCCCTGCATGATCAATGCTCCTCTGATAGCGGAATGAGGCGTTTGGAAAGGTGGACCTGCGCGGCAAGCGCCCGCAAATCGACCTTTCTAGGAACCTTACAGCCCCAACATGGTTCCGCGCTGTCCGACAAAGACCGACAAATGCGCCAGTGCCCGACCCATTCCGGGCCGAAGCCGTCATGGCCCCGTCAACCATGCGACCTGTCGTGCGCCCATCAAGCCGCACACTGCCCGGCCCTGCGACCTTGTATAATGCGCGGCCGGGCATGACGGATGACACGCCGCGCCCGGTATCCAACCCGAAAGGAAGCGTGGCCGAGTGGTTTAAGGCAGCAGTCTTGAAAACTGCCGATGGGGTGACCCATCCGTGAGTTCGAATCTCACCGCTTCCGCCAGACAAATGAAAAATGCCGCGGCACCGCTCCGATCTGGAGCCAGTGCCGCGGCATTTTTTGTTGGCCGCTCGCAGGCGGCCAGATCGGTCCGACGCAGTCCGACTCAGTCAGATTGATACTTCGGCGAACGCGGGCCGTACAGGATGCCGTTGGGCATCCCGGCCGACAGCAGGCGTGCGCTCGCGGTGCCGGCCACGGGATAGCTGGCGTCGGTCAGGTGGTTCATCGCCTGGTTGATGGCTGCCGTGACCAGCATGCCGATCAGGCCGCCGCCGCTGCTGCTGCTGTCCTGCGCCGCCACCGCCCTGCCGCTCCAGAGTTCATCGCCGGTCTTCAGGTCCACCAGCGTCGCTTTCGCGGCCACGCGGGTCACGCTGCTCAGCACCTGGTAGCGCGAGCCGTAGTCGGTCACGGTCACATACAGCGCCGCGTCGGCCCCGAAGATTTCGCGCAGCTTGGGCACCGGCACGGTGTGGATATCACCGGGCACGGTCAGGCCGTTCTGGCGGAACGTTTCGTCGACCAGCGCCACCGGCAGCACGTAGTAGCCCGATTCGGCCAGCGGATACGTGGCCTGCGCCAGCATCGCGTAGGTGGCCTTGATGTCAGGCGACTCGTTCAGCGGCGGCAGCACCACGATCGAACGCGGGCGCGCTTGCTTGAACGCGGCGTAATTCACCTGCGTGGTCGGCACGGCGCAGCCGGCGAACAGCGCGGCCGTGCCCAGGGCGGCGATACAGGTCAGAAGGCGGCGCATCATTTGGTGCTCCCTGCGGTGACGTCAGACCTGGCGGCGGCCGTGGTTTCCGCCCTGGCCTGCGGTGCGGTGGCGGCCCCCGCCTCCTTGCGCTCGTCGGTCTTCATGTTGCGCATCAGGAAGTCCATGTACGGCGTGGACTCGGGGAACAGGGTCTTTTCGGTCTGGAATTCCTTGACCGTCTGCTCGCCCTTGCCCACGTTCAGGTAGAGCATGCCAAGCTGGGCGTGATAACCCGGCGGCACCGAACCGCCCTTGGCCTTGATCTTTTCCAGGCCGCTTTCGAGCGCGGTGATCTGCGCTTCCTTCGACTCACCCTTGAAGTACTCGTAGACCTGCGACTGGTAGCCTTCCCACTGGTACATCGACTGCGGACCGGCGCAGCCAGCCAGCAGGCCGGCCGCCGACAAGAACGCCGCGTTGCGCAGCGTGACCCATTGCTTCATGTTTTTCTCGCTTTTTGTTGGTAACGGCTTACTGCTGAACCGGCTTCCAGGCTCCGCTTTCGATCGCGTTCACCAGGTTGTTCACGGCTTCGCGCATGGCCAGGTCCATTACCTTGCCGTTGAGCGTCGAGTCGAAGCTCGCCGTTCCGCCAAAACCGATCACCTCGCGATTCGACAGCTTGTATTCCCCCGCGCCCTGCGTGGCGTACACGACTTCGGACGTGCTGATATTGACGATATTCAGGTTGACCTTGGCGTAGGCCACCTGCTCGCGGCCACGGCCCAGGATGCCGAACAGCTGCACGTCGCCCACTTCCTTGCGGCCGAACTCGGTGATATCGCCGGTGACCACGAAATCGGCACTCTTGAGCTTCTGGGCCTGGTTCTTGATGGCGGCTTCGCGCTTGATCTCGTCGAGGTTCTCGCGCTCCAGCACGTTGAAGCGGTTGGTCTGCTGCAGGTGCGTCACCAGGCTGGTCTTGGCCTGGCCACTCAGGCGGTCGATACCGTCCGAGAACACGCCGCGCATGTAGTTCGAGCGGTTATCGAACTTGCCCACCGCGATCGGGGTGCGCACGCCGTTGAACGGGCGGCTCGCGCTTTCCACCTTCTGCACCGGCAGGGCCGTCGACGTTTCGGTCGCGCAACCGGCCAGGCCCATGGCGGCCACGATCCCGGCCAGGCAGCAGCTCTTCAGATTCCTCACTTCCATTTCTCCAGATAGCGTCAAGGGTCGGCCATTTGCCGACTCGGCAACATGGACCAGCGGCCCAGATTCATCAATAGCAAAAGGGCGAAATATTACTGACGCAGATCAAATCTGTCAGATTTTCAGCGTGCCACTGGCCTGATACTGCCCAAATCGTTATCGGACATGTCCCGCGATTGTTAATGGCGAGGCTGGGGTACCCCCACTTCAGGCGGGGCTTGGCGGCAAACACGCAGCCAGCCATCGGGCGCGCAAAGAAAAACCCCGCCATGCAGGCGGGGCCAATGTCCAGCAACCTCCGTGGAGGCATTACTCGGCGGTGATCTTGCCTTGCTCGATCACGGTCTTCCAGCGTTTGAGTTCCTGGTTCTCGAACTCGGCGAACTGTTCCGGCGTGTTGGCGACGACCTCGAAGCCCTGCTCGCTGAGCTTCTTCTGCATGCCAGGGTCCTTGAGCGCGCCGACGATGGCGCCGTGCAGGCGGGTTTTCACGTCGGCCGGGAGCCCCTTGGGTGCGGCCACGCCCTGCCACGAATACACATCCACGTCCTTGACGCCGCCCTCGACCATGGTCGGTACGTTCGGCAGCACCGACGACCGCTTGTCCGAGGTCACGGCCAGTGCCTTGAGCTTGCCGGTACGGATGTGCTGCAGCACCGCGTTGATGTTCTGGAACGACACATCCACCTGGCCCGCCAGCAGGTCGGAGATGGCCGGCGCACCGCCCTTGTACGGCACGTGCAGGCCCTCGGTGCCGCTCTTCTGCCAGAACAGCGCGGCGGTCAGGTGATCGGACGAGCCCGCACCCGAACTGGCAAACGACACCTTGCCGGGGTTCTTCTTCATGTAGGCCACCAGTTCCTGCAGCGACCGGGCCGGAAAGTTCGGGTTCGCCACCAGCACGTTCGGTGCGCGCACGGCCACCGTCAGCAGGTCGAAATCCTTGGCCGGGTCGTACTGCAGGTTCTTCTGCAGGAACGGATTCACCGCAAAAACGCCAATCGAGGCCACCAGCATCGTGTAGCCATCGGCCGGCGCACGCTTGACGAACGTGGCACCGATGGCGCCGGTGGCGCCCGGCCGGTTTTCCACCACGAACGGCTGGCCGAGCTTCTCGTTGAGCGGCTGGGCCAGCAGGCGCGCGATGGTGTCGGTGGACCCGCCAGCCGGGAACGGCACCACGACCGAGACCGCACGTTGCGGCCAGGCGGTGCCCGAAGCCATGGCGGCGGTGCTCACCGTCATGCCGGCCGCCAGCGCAACGGCCACGCCGGCAATGCGGCGCAGCCACGTGGAAGCGAAAGCCGCGCGCGGGGCGGCCGTGAAGGTGTACATCATGGGGTTGTCTCCTGCTTTGAACGAAAGCTGTGCGGCTTCTCTGCATAGGTGGCCGATACGTCGATCAGCGCACCATGCAAGGCATCTTGTTGTTGAACTTCCAGTTGGGGATCAGGAACTGCATGGCGATGGCGTCGTCGCGCGCGCCCAGGCCCTTTTCCTGATAGAGGCGGTTGGCGCGCGCCAGCGCGTCCATGTCCAGTTCCACGCCCAGGCCCGGCGTCTTCGGCACCTGCACCAGGCCGCCTTCGATCTTCAGCGGATGGCGCGTCAGGTGTTCGCCGTCCTGCCAGATCCAGTGCGTATCGATGGCGGTGACACGGCCCGGCGCGGCGGCGGCCACGTGCGTGAACATCGCCAGCGAGATGTCGAAGTGGTTGTTCGAATGCGAGCCCCAGGTCAGGCCCCATTCCGCGCACATCTGCGCCACGCGTACCGAACCCTGCATGGTCCAGAAATGCGGGTCGGCCAGCGGAATGTCCACCGACTGCAGGCGCACCGCGTGGCCCATCTGGCGCCAGTCGGTGGCCACCATGTTGGTGGCGGTCGGCAGGCCGGTGGCGGCGCGGAATTCGGCCATGATCTCGCGGCCCGAATAGCCGTCCTCGGCGCCGCAGGGGTCTTCGGCGTAGGCCAGGATGCCGTGCTTGTCGCGGCACAGGCGGATCGCGTCCTTCAGCAGCCAGCCGCCGTTCGGGTCCAGCGTGACGCGCGCCTTCGGGAACCGCTCGTGCAGGGCGATGATCGCTTCCATTTCCTCGTCGCCGCTCAGCACGCCGCCCTTGAGCTTGAAGTCGTTGAAACCGTATCGCTCATAGGCCGCTTCGGCCAGGCGCACCACGCCCTGGGCATCCATCGCCACTTCGTTGCGGACGCGGAACCACGCGTTGTCGGCGCCGGGTTCGGTACGGTAGTCGAGCGTGGTCTTCCTGCGGTCGCCCACATAGAACAGGTAGCCCAGCATTTCCACGGCATCGCGCTGCTGGCCTTCGCCCAGCAGCGCGGCCACGGGCACCTGCAGGTGTTTGCCCAGCAGGTCCAGCAGCGCCGCTTCCAGCGCGGTGACGGCGTGGATGGTGATGCGCAGGTCGAACGTCTGCAGGCCGCGCCCGCCGGCATCGCGGCTGGCAAACTGTTCGCGCACCTTGTTCAGGATGGCCAGGTACTGGCCGATGCCCTGCCCCACCACCAGCGGGCGCGCGTCTTCCAGCGTCTGGCGGATGCTTTCGCCGCCGGGCACCTCGCCCACGCCGGTGTTGCCGGCGCTGTCCTTGAGGATCACGATGTTCCGGGTGAAGTAAGGGCCATGCGCGCCCGACAGGTTCATCAGCATGCTGTCGTGGCCAGCGACGGGCACCACGGTCAGTTCGGTCACGACGGGCGTGACCGACGCGAGAGACGTGACGGGCAAGGCGCCCGCGGCTTGGGTAGTTGCGTTCATGTGGAGGGTCTCCGATTCCTGGTGTCTGGGCCGCCGGGTTCGCGCTTCGCGGTGGATGTGCGGAAATGCGCCCTGCTGTCTGCTGCTCATACGCTAATATATTAGTTGACCTGTGCGGCTAGGCGGTCGTGCTGCCACAACGGTTTCATGGCGGCAAGTTGCTGTGCGTTATCGGTCGTCGTATGACTTATGACGCAGTATAATGAGCGCGTACCTGCGCGGTCAACATTGCCGCCGTCAGGGTCATCCCCACAATGGTTCCAACACCTGCCCGCCCATGTCCAACGCTTCGATGACTTCGCCCGCTCCCCTGCGCCGCCGTGGCCGCACGCTTGCTGAAGAAGTAGTCGGCAACCTGACCGAGAGCATCCAGCAAGGCCAGCTCAAGCCGGGCGACAAGCTGCCGACCGAATCCGAAATCATGGCCACGCTCGGCGTGAGCCGCACCGTGGTGCGCGAAGCCCTGTCGCGCCTGCAGGCCAGCGGCCTGGTGGAAACGCGCCACGGCATCGGCACCTTCGTGCTGAACCGGCCCATCGAGACCCATTCGCCGTTCCGCATCGACCCATCGGCGATGGTCACGGCCATGGACGTGCTGGCCATGCTCGAATTCCGCGTGAGCCTCGAAGCCGAGGCCGCCAGCCTGGCCGCCACGCGCCGCAGCGATGATCAGCTGCGCGCCATGCGCCGCGCGCTGGACGACATGAAGCGCAACGCCGCCGAGGGGAGCGACGCGGTGGGTTCGGATTTCGAATTCCACCTGTCGATTGCCCGCGCCACCGGCAACCGCTATTTCACCGACATCATGGGCCACCTGGGCACCATGGTGATCCCGCGCAGCCGGCTGCAGGTGAGCCAGCCCGAGCGCGAACAGTATCTGGAGCGCGTGAGCTTCGAGCACGAGAGCATTTTCGATGCGATCGAGCGACGTGATCCGGAAGCCGCCAAGGCGGCCATGCGCATGCACCTGACCAACAGCCGCGAACGCCTGCGCAAGGCGTCGGCGGCAGCCGGATCCCCGACCTGAACCCCCATGCATCGCCTGACCGTTTCCCCGGCAGGCGACGCGGTTGCGAGGCGCCCAGCAATGTCATATGATGTCTTACGACGATGGCTTGACAACAATTCCGGGGCGAGACGCACTGCGGCAGGCGCATTCATGACAGCCACCCCTGGCTGCCTTTGCCTGGCGTGACGGTGTTCTGGCCGTCCTTTCCCAATTTCCCGCAGGACCCAAGATCATGACGATGACTGGCGAAATGCTGATCGGCGCCTCTGCCGTTCGCGGCACCGAAACCACCTTTTACGGCATCAATCCGGCCACGGGCGAAAGCCTCGAACCGGCCTACCAGGGCAGCACGTCGGCCGATGTGGACCGTGCCTGCGCGCTGGCCGAAGCCGCGTTCGACACCTATCGCGCCACGTCTCCCGAGCAGCGCGCCACGTTCCTGGAATCGATCGCCGCCGGGCTGGAAGCCCTGGGCGACGCCCTGATTCAGCGCGCGCATCTGGAAACCGCCCTGCCGATCGCCCGCCTGCAAGGCGAACGCGGCCGCACCGCCGGCCAGCTGCGTCTGTTCGCACGCGTGCTGCGCGATGGCCGCTGGCAAGACGCCACGCTCGACAGCGCCCTGCCCGAGCGCACCCCGCCGCGCCCGGACCTGCGCATGCAGCGCATCGCCGTCGGCCCGGTGGCCGTGTTTGGCGCCAGCAACTTCCCGCTGGCCTTCTCGGTCGCAGGTGGCGACACGGCCTCGGCGCTGGCCGCTGGCTGCCCGGTCGTCGCCAAGGCACACCCGGCACACCCGGGCACGTCGGAACTGGTGGGCCGCGTGATCCAGAAGGCCGTGGCCGATGCCGGCCTGCCCGAAGGCGTGTTCTCGCTGGTGCAAGGGGTGGGCAACGCCATCGGCACGGCGCTGGTGGCGCACCCGGTCATCCAGGCCGTGGGCTTCACGGGCTCGCGCGCCGGCGGCCTGGCCCTGATGAACGTGGCCAACAGCCGCCCGGTGCCGATCCCCGTCTACGCCGAAATGAGCAGCATCAACCCGGTGTACCTGCTGCCCGAGGCGCTGGCCGCCCGCGGCGAGCAGATCGCCCGTGACCTGGTCGATTCGCTGGTGATGGGCGTGGGCCAGTTCTGCACCAACCCGGGCCTGCTGCTGGCCATCGAAGGCCCGGCGCTGGAGACATTCCGCGCCGCGGCGCACGGCGCGCTGACCGGCAAGCCGGCCGCCACCATGCTGACGCCGGGCATCCATGCCGCCTTCGAGCGTGGCGTGGCCCAGCTGTCGGAAATCTCGGGCCTGACCCGTGCCGCCTGCGGCGTGGATGCCACGGGCCCGAACCAGGCCCGCCCGGTGTTCTTCGAAACGTCGGCCGACAAGTTCGTGGCCGACCACCGCATGCATGCCGAAGTGTTCGGCCCGTCCACCGTACTGGTGGTCTGCAAGGACGCCGACGCGCTGGTGGATGTCACCCGCATCCTCGAAGGCCAGCTGACTGCCACGGTCCAGGCCGATGCCGGCGACCATGCCGTTGCCGCCAGGCTGCTGCCGGCCCTGGAGCGCAAGGTGGGCCGTATCCTGTTCAACGGCTTCCCGACGGGCGTGGAAGTGTGCTTTGCGATGGTCCACGGCGGCCCGTTCCCGGCCACGTCGGACACGCGCACCACGTCGGTGGGCACCACGGCGCTGGACCGCTTCCTGCGTCCGGTCTGCTATCAGAACTTCCCGGCCGCCCTGCTGCCCGAGGCGCTGAAGGACGGCAATCCGCTGAACGTGTGGCGCCTGAAGGACGGCGAGCTGGGCCACGCCTGATGTCCCGGCATCTGCCCCAATAGAAAACGGCCGCGTCTGCGGCCGTTTTTCATGGTGTCGTGCAGCGCGCGCTTGCCTTTCAGGCCGCGGCACGTTCCTTCTGCGGCGCCGCCACCGGCGCCGGCCCGATGGTCGTCACCGGCGAACTGGCGGGCGGCTGGATCACCGGCGCGGTGCCGCGCGAGCGGCCCGAGCTCAGGTAGTCGGCAATCGATTCCTGCGTGACTTCGCCCAGGTAGACGCCGTCCCCGTCGATTACCGGCAGCCAGCTGGTGTTGTGCTGGTACATGCGCGACAGCACGATGCGCAGGTGCTCGTCGAATGCGGCCGTGGTGGTGAACTGGCGCATCACGTCCGCGCACTGGCCGCCCTTGGCCAGCGCGTTGCGCACGTCGCGGCGCGTCACGTAGCCCAGCGCGCGCTGCGCGTCGTCCACCACGGGCAGGTGGCGCACGTCGGCATCGTCCATCACCCCGAACGCTTCGGCCAGCGTCATGTCGGGGCGGCAGCTTGGCGGCAGGGTGGCCGCGTCGCCGGCGCGCACCAGCAGCAGGCGCTTGAGCGTGTTGTCGTGGCCCACGAAGGCCTGCACGAAGTCGTCGGCCGGATGGGCCAGCAACGCGTCGGGATGGTCGAACTGCACCAGCCGGCCGGCGCGGAACACGGCCACCTTGTCACCGAGCTTGATGGCCTCGTCGATATCGTGCGACACCATGATCACGGTCTTGCCCAGCTGGCGCTGCATCTGGAAGAACTCGTTCTGGATGCTCTCGCGGTTGATCGGATCCACCGCGCCGAACGGCTCGTCCATCAGCAGCACGGGCGCGTCGGCGGCCAGCGCGCGAATCACGCCGATCCGCTGCTGTTGCCCGCCGGACAGCTCGCGCGGATAGCGTTTGAGCATCTTGTCCGGGTCCAGCTGCACCATGCGGATCAGCTCGCGCGCCCGTTCGCGGCATTGCTTCTTGTTCCAGCCCAGCAGGCGCGGCACGACCATGATGTTCTCTTCGATGGTCATGTTCGGGAACAGGCCGATCTGCTGGATTACGTAGCCGATCTTGCGGCGCAGCGTGACGCCGTCGATGCCGGTGGTGTCCTCGCCGTCGATGCGCACGGTGCCCGACGTCGGCTGGATCAGCCGGTTGATCATCTTCAGCGTGGTGGTCTTGCCGCAGCCTGACGGCCCCAGGAACACGCAGATCTCGCCGCGCGGCACGGTCATGCTGACCTCGTTGACGGCGCGCACTTCGGTGCCGTCCTTCTGCGGGAAGGCCTTGGTGAGTTTGTCGAGTTCGATCATTGTCGGATTCCTTTCGGTGTCAGGGCACGCTGCAGGCTTTGCAGCGCGACGTCGGCCACGATGGCGAGCAGGCTCACGAGAACGGCGCCCACGGCAAGCTTGCTCATGTTGCTCTGGCTGATCGCCTGCAGGATCAGCACGCCCAGGCCACCGGCGCCGATGATGGCGGCAATGGTGGCCACGCCAATATTCATGACCACCGCCGTGCGCACGCCGCCCAGGATCACGGGCACGGCCAGCGGCAGGTCCACCAGGCGCATGCGCTGCCACGTGGTCATGCCGATGCCGCGCCCCGCTTCCTGGATGCCGTCATCGATATGGGTCAGCGCGGTGTAGGTGTTGCGCATGATCGGCAGCAGCGAGTACAGGAACACCGCCGTCACGGCCGGCACGTAGCCCAGCGCGTGGCCGAAGCGCGCGAAGATCGGGATCATCAGCCCGAACAGCGCGATCGACGGCAGCGTCAGCACCACGGTGGCCAGCGCCAGCAACGGCGTGGCCAGGAAACGGTGGCGGGTGATCAGGATGCCCAGCGGCACCCCGATGACGATGGCCATGCCCACCGCGGAGCCCACCAGCGCGAGATGCTCGCCGGTGAGCCGCAGCAGCGTCGGCCAGCTATGGTGAAGGTAAGTCAGCAGATCCATGCGGCGCTCCTCAGATCAGGCCGTGGCTGCGCAGGAAGTCGCCTGCCACCTTGTCCACGGGTTGCTGGTCGATGTCGACCTTGTAGTTCATGTCGGTCATCGCCGCGTTGTCGAGCTTTGCTGCCAGCGCGTTGAGCAGCCCGCCCAGTTGCGGATGCGCGTCGAGCACCGCGCGGCGCACCACCGGCACCGCGTTGTACGGCGGGAAGTAATGCAGGTCGTCCTCCAGCAATACGAGGTCGAAGCCCTTCACGCGGCCGTCGGTCGTGTAGACCAGCCCCAAATCCACCTGGTTGTTCTTGAGCGCGGTGTAGACCAGGCCCGGATCGAGCTGGATCACGTCCTTGCGCGTGAACGGCAGCTTGTACGCGGCCTTCAGCGGCTCCAGGCCGTCAGGGCGGGCGGCGAATTCCATGTCCACGGCCAGCGGATGCTTCGTGCCCTCGCCCTCGGCGCGCATTTTCGCGGCGTAGGCCGACAGCGTGCGGATATCGCCGGCGCGCTCCTTCGGCATGGCGAATGCGTAGGTGTTGTTGACCTGCGAGGCATCGAGCCAGACCAGGCCCTTCGCGGCATCGAGCGTCTTCACGCGCTTGTAGCTTTCCGGGCCGTCGAGCTTTTCCTCGACCTTGTTGAACACGATCAGCGCGGTGCCGGTGTAGTCCCACACCACGTCGAGCTGGCCCGATTCCAGCGCCTGGCGCATCAGCGTGCTGCCCAGCCCCGAGGTCAGCGTCGTGTCGATGCCCTTGGCCTTCAGGTACTGCGTGGTCATCGACGACAGGATCAGCTGCTCGGTGAAGTTCTTGCCGCCCACCCGCACCGGGCCCGCGCCTTCCTGCGCGCGCGCCGGGGCCGTGGTCAGCAGCAGCACGGCCAGCGCGATCCCAATGGCGGCGGCCAGCCAGAACACGCGGCCTTCCATCAGACGATTCACGGATTTGGATTTCATACGATTCCTCACTGCGCCAGTCCGCGACGACGCAGGTAGATCTGGCCGGCGGCGGCGAACAGCGCGTCCAGCACCAGGGCCAGCAGCGCGGTAGCGGCGGCGCCCAGCAGCAGCAACGGCTGGTTGTTCAGGTAGATGCCCGGGAAAATCAGTTCGCCCAGGCTGTTCGCGCCGATCAGGAACGACAGCGGCACGGTGCCCACGTTGATCACCAGGCTGATGCGCACGCCGGCCAGGATCACGGGCAGCGCGTTGGGCAGTTCCACGCGCACCAGGCGCTGGCACGGCGTCATGCCGATGCCGCGCGCGGCTTCCTTGAGGGCGGGCGACACGGTGCGCAGCCCTTCGTAGGTGTTGCGCACGATCGGCAGCAGCGAGGCCAGCCACAGCGCCAGGATCGCCGGACGCTCGCCGATGCCCAGCACGGCCAGCGCCAGGGCCAGCACCGCCAGCGACGGCACGGTATTGCCGATGTTGAACACCTGCATGAGCCGGTCGGCCCAGCGGCGCATGCACGGGCGGCTCAGCGCGATGCCGGCCGGCACGCCGGTCAGCAGGGCCAGTGCCATCGAGATCGCCACCAGGCGCAGATGGTCGGCCACGTCGTAGAACAGGCGGTCCTGGTACTGGTGGATGACGTCAACGCCGATCCACGCGACCAGTCCGGCCAGCGCAACGGCAACGACGCCCCCCCAGGCCAACGCCCGGATGGTTCGTTTTGACATATTTCCCCTCTCCAACCCCGGTGCGGCCGACCATGCCAATGCAAATGCATGAATCACCACATCCCGGATGCGGAAAACAAAAGGGCCGGCGGAAATGTCGATGGGGTGCCCGCCGGGGCCCTGGTTCAGATTGCCTTGCCGCCATGACCGGCACGATTGCCAGCGGACGGACTATTGGGTGCGGCACCGGCCTGGAGACCGGCGAAACACCCGATTGATGGGGTCCAGGCATGAAGCCCAAACCCGCAGGAGCGGCGCAACCCCGAAAGGTTGGCCAGTGGCGGCGATTGATGCCCGACAGATGTCGTGTCGGTATGGCGCCGCCGGTCAATCGGCCGTTGCCAGACAACGGATTGCGGGGTTCGGGGTGCAGCCCCGACCACAGCAATTATTGGCAACGGATGACAAAGAGACCGCTATTCTACACAACTTCTGCGATCCTGTCATCTTCACCGTTTCCGTCTCCGAAATAACCGGGTTTCGCGCGAAATTTCCGAGTGCGGCTTCGTTGCATTAACGCGATCGATCGACGCCTCTCCGTTCCATCGGCAGAACAATCTGTTGCCTGCCGACCCTCTACCGCTTTCTGGCCAAACCCTTACATTGAGTGGGTAGACACGACGGCCGGAAGCCAGGGTTTCCAGGCCGTCCCAACAGGAGATTTCACATGACCACCCGTATCGCCACCGTTCCGGCCACCGCCACGGAAACCGTGCAGCGTTCGCGCGCCGTGGATCGCGTGGTTCGCGGCATCGCCACGTCTGACGGCGCCGGCGTGAAGCTGACCCGCGTGCTGACGCAGAACCTGCAACGCCGGCTCGACCCGTTCCTGATGCTCGACGCCTTTGGCACCGACAACAAGGACGACTACATCGGCGGCTTCCCCGATCACCCGCACCGCGGCTTCGAGACCATCACCTATATGCTGGCCGGCCGCATGCGCCATCGCGACAGCGCCGGCCACGAAGGCCTACTGGAAAACGGCGGCGCGCAGTGGATGGTGGCCGGCTCCGGCGTCGTGCACTCGGAATTGCCGGAGCAGGAAGACGGCCGGATGGAAGGTTTCCAGCTCTGGCTGAACCTGCCGGCGGCGGACAAGATGACCACGCCCTGGTATCGCGACATGCCGGCGGCGGCAATTCCGACCGTGGCCCTGCCGTCGGGTGGCACGGTGCGCGTGCTGGCCGGTGCCTCGCATGGCGTGGCCGGTGCCGTGACGCGTCCGGTCACCGAACCGCTGTACCTGGACGTGCATCTGCCGGCCGGCCAGTCGTTCACGCAGGCCCTGCCGGCCGGGCATAACGCGTTTGTGTACGTCTATCGCGGCGCCGTGACGATCGGCGACGCCGTGGTGGAAGCGCAGCGCATGGGCGTGCTGGACAACGCGGGCGAGTCCGATGGCGTGGTGGTCACCGCGAACGAGGACACCCGCTTCCTGCTGATCGCAGGCCAGCCGCTGAACGAGCCCATCGCGCAGTACGGCCCGTTCGTGATGAACACGCAGGACCAGATCTACCAGACCCTGGCCGATTTCCGAGACGGCCGGTTTGCGACGATCCCCGCCAGCGCCGCCTGACACGCGCAACTGATCCGGGTCAACCCTGACCGCCGCCCTGCCCTAGCCGGCAGCGCGGCGGTTTTTCTTTGCGGCTGTGGCCGGCACGCGACTTGCAACCTCCCGGTACCCGTTGTGGGGCATGGCTGGAGGGCCAAAGTGGTCCGCCCAGCCCCCACGCACTTATATAATCCACCCCAAATTCCGGGCATCACGCAATCATGATGATGACGACCTGCCTCGCGGCGATGCTGCGCCACGCACAGCCGTCGTCACGTGCTTAAAAACAGAACGTTGCTGCCACAACAATTCGAGCCGCCTCAGTGACATCACAACTCCCCCCCAGGCTGGCGCTTGCGCATATCACCAAGCGTTATCCCGGCGTGACCGCCAACGACGACGTCAGCCTGACCGTCGCGCCCGGCGAGATCCACGCCGTCCTTGGCGAAAACGGCGCCGGCAAGTCCACCTTGATGAAGATCATTTTCGGCGCGGTACGTCCCGACGCCGGCGAGATGCACTTCAATGGGGCGCCGGTTTCCATCGCCAGCCCCCACGACGCCCGCAACCTGGGCATCGCCATGGTGTTCCAGCATTTTTCTCTGTTCGACACGCTGACCGTGGCCGAGAACATCGCCCTGGGCCTGTCGCCCGCCGATGCCGGCAATATGAAGCAGCTTTCGGAACGCATCCGCGCCACGGCCGAGCGGTATGGTCTGCCGCTGGAACCGCAACGCCACGTGCATACCTTGTCCGTGGGCGAGCGCCAGCGCGTGGAGATCGTGCGCGCGCTGCTGGCCAACCCGCAGTTGCTGATCCTGGACGAACCCACCTCGGTGCTGACGCCGCAGGCCGTGGAAACGCTGTTTGTCACGCTGCGCCAGCTGGCGTCCGAAGGCACCAGCATCCTCTATATCAGCCACAAACTGGACGAAATCCGAGCTCTCTGCCACCACGCCACCGTGATGCGCATGGGCCGGGTGACCGGCAATTGCGACCCGCGCCAGCAAAGCGCGGCCGAGCTGTCGCGGCTGATGATCGGTGGCGAACCGCCGCGCGAAGCGCGTGTGGCCACCCAGCGCGGCGCGGTGAAGCTGTCGGTGCACAACCTGTCGATGCCGCGCGCGCACCAGTTCGCCACGGAACTGCAACACATTGCACTGGACGTGCACGCCGGCGAAATCGTCGGCATCGCGGGGGTGTCGGGCAATGGCCAGCAGGAGCTGCTGGCTGCGCTGTCCGGCGAGGATGCGCGCACGGCCGGCGCGGCCATCGATCTGGACGGCAAGCCCGTGGGCCGGCTCGATGCCCGCAGCCGCCGCCGGGCGGGGCTGGCCTTCGTGCCCGAGGAACGGCTCGGCCGTGGTGCGGTGCCGGGCATGAGCCTGGCGTCGAATGTGTGGCTGTCGCACCAGACGCCGCCCTACGTGCAAGGCGGCATGGTGTCGCCCAGGGCAGCCGAAGGCCTGGCCGCCAGCATCATCAGCCGTTTCCGCGTCAAGGCCAGCGGGCCCGCGGCACTGGCGCGCAGCCTGTCGGGCGGCAACCTGCAGAAGTTCATCGTCGGCCGCGAGATCGAGGCCGGCCCGAAGGTGCTGATCGTGGCGCAGCCCACGTGGGGCGTCGATGTCGGCGCGGCCGCGCAGATCCACAACGAGATCCTGTCGCTGAAGGCCGCCGGGTGCGCGGTGCTGGTGGTATCCGAAGAACTCGACGAACTGTTTGCCATCTGCGACCGCCTGCACGTGATCGCCAAGGGCCAGCTGTCGCCGTCGATCCCCGTGGATATCGCCACGCGCGAGCAGGTGGGCCTGTGGATGAGCGGGCTGTGGGACGGCGGGCCGGCCAGCCGGCGCGACAACGCCGACGCGGAGGTGCCGAGCCATGGCTAAAGTGCTATCTCCCGTTGTGCTGGCCCCGCGCGGCGTGCCGTCGCGCCCGATGGCCTATGCCTCGCCCGTGTTCGCGCTGGTGCTGACGCTGCTGTTCGGCGCGCTGCTGTTCCTGGCGCTGGGCAAGGACCCCGTGGCGGGCCTCAAGGTATTCCTGGTCGATCCGCTCAAGGACCAGCGCGCGATTGGCGAGGTGCTGCTCAAGACCGTGCCGCTGGTGCTGTGCGCGCTCGGGCTTTCGGTCTGCTATCGCGCCAACGTCTGGAATATCGGCGCCGATGGCCAGCTGATTGCCGGCGGCATCCTGGCCGGCGCCACGGTGCTCTGGTTCGATACGCCCGGCAGCACCTGGAACGGCCCGGTGGTGCTGGTGCTGGCCGCGCTGGCCGGCTGCGTCGGCGGCATGTTGTGGGCATCGCTGACGGCGCTGCTCAAGGACCGCTGCAATGCCAACGAGATCCTGGTGTCGCTGATGCTGACCTATATCGCCCAGCAGTTGCTGCTGTGGGTGGTCAACGGTCCGCTGAAGGACCCCAACGGCATGAACTTCCCGCAGTCGAAGGTGTTTTCGTCGATGTTCCTGCTGCCCAACCTGCTGCCCGGTTCGCGCCTGCATATGGGCTTTGCCGTGATGCTGGCGCTGGTGGCCGTCATGACCGTGTTCGTGTTCCGCAGCTTTGCCGGCTACCGCCTGCAGGTGGGCGGCACCGCGCCGCTGGCCGCGCGCTATGCCGGGTTCTCGTCGCGCAGCGCGCTGTGGACGGCGTTGATGATCTCCGGCGCCTTCGCGGGCCTGGCCGGCGCGTTCGAGGTGACCGGGCCGATCGGGCAACTGCTGCCGTCGATCTCGCCTGGCTATGGCTTTACCGCGATCATCGTGGCCTTCGTGGGGCGGCTGCATCCGGTGGGCGCCGTGTTCGGCGGCATCGTGATGTCGCTGTTCTATATCGGCGGCGAAATGGCGCAGTCCCGGCTGGGCCTGCCGTCGGCGCTGGGCTGGGTGTTCCAGGGCATGCTGCTGTTCTTCCTGCTGGCCTGCGACACACTGATCGACAACCGCCTGCGCTGGCGCGCGCGTGCCGCCTGATCCGGAGCTGACAACAATATGGAACAACTTGCTCCCCTGATCGCCACCGCGATCAACGCCGGCACCCCGCTGCTGCTGGCCGCGCTGGGCCTGCTGGTCAACGAGCGCGCCGGCGTGCTGAACCTGGGTGCCGAAGGCATGATGCTGGTGGCCGCCGCCTTCGGCTTCATGGTCGGGTATCAGACCCAATCCCCGCTGCTCGGCTTCGTCGCCGGCGCTGGGGCCGGCATGCTGATGGCCACGCTGTTCTCTTGGCTGGCGCTGGTGCTGGCCACCAACCAGGTAGCCACGGGCCTGGCGCTGTCGATCTTCGGCACCGGCTTGTCCGCGTTCATCGCCCAGCGGTTCGTCGGCTACGCCATGCCGGCCAAGGCCAGTGCCGTCCCGGGGCTGGCCGACATCCCGTTCATCGGCCCGGCATTCTTCCAGCATCACTGGATGGTGTATGTCAGCCTGCTGCTGTGCTTTGCCATCATGTGGTTCCTGTTCCGCACGCGCGCCGGCCTGACGCTGCGCGCCATCGGCGAATCGCCAGAATCGGCGCATGCGCTGGGCTATCCGGTGCGCTGGATCCGCTTTGGCGCGCTGCTGTTCGGCGGTGCCTGCTGCGGGCTGGCCGGGGCCTACCTGTCGCTGGTGTACACGCCGATGTGGGTGGAAAACCTCGTCGCCGGCCGTGGCTGGATCGCGCTGGCGCTGACCACGTTCGCCACGTGGCGGCCGGGCCGCGTGCTGGTGGGCGCGTGGCTGTTCGGCGGCGTGACGATCCTGCAGTTCTACCTGCAGGGCATCGGCGTATCGGTGCCGTCGCAATTCCTGTCGATGCTGCCCTACGCCGCCACCATCGTCGTGCTGGCCCTGATTTCGCGCAATCCGGCCTGGATTCGCCTGAACATGCCCGCATCGCTGGGCAAGCCGTTCCGTCCGGGCAACGCCTGAACACCCCTGTACCGCATCACCGAAGTCTTAAAAAAACAGCAGTATCCGAAGTACAACCTCATCACAAAAGACGTCTTACTAGGAGAGATCGAATGATCGTGACACGCAGGACCACGCTGGCTGCCCTGGCCGCCACCGCCGTGCTGGCCCTGGCCGGGTGCGGCAAGAAGGAAGCCGAGAAGCCGGCCGGGACCGCCGCGCCGGCATCCGCCCCCGCTGCTGCCGCCAGCGAACCGCTGAAGGTGGCCTTCGTCTACATCGGGCCGGTGGGCGACGCCGGCTGGACGTACGCCCACGACGCGGGCCGCAAGGCCGTGGAAGCGAAGTTCGGCGACAAGGTCAAGACCACGTACGTGGAAAACGTGCCCGAGTCCGCCGCCGACGCCGAGCGCGTGTTCCGCGATCTGGCCAGCCAGGGCAACAAGCTGATCTTCGGCACCACGTTCGGCTACATGGAATCGATGCTGAAGGTGGCCAAGGAATTCCCGGACGTGAAGTTCGAGCACGCCACGGGCTTCAAGACCGCCGACAACCTGGCCCAGTACGACGTGCGCACCTATGAAGGCGCGTACCTGGCGGGCGTGGTGGCCGGCAAGATGAGCAAGACCGGCAAGATGGGCGTGGTGGCATCGGTGCCGATTCCCGAGGTGATCCGCAACATCGATTCGTTCACGCTGGGCGCGCGCTCGGTGAACCCGAAGGCCACGGTCAAGGTGGTGTGGGTCAACAAGTGGTTCGATCCGGGCAAGGAACGTGAAGCCGCCACGACGCTGATCGGCCAGGGCGTGGACATGCTGATGCAGAACACCGACTCGGCCGCCGTGGTGCAGACCGCACAGGAAAAAGGCGTGTACGCGTTCGGCTGGGACAGCGACATGAGCAAGTTCGGCGAGAAGGCGCACCTGGCGGCATCGGTGATCTCCTGGGGCGTCTACTACACCAAGGTGGTGGACGACGTGCTCAACAACCAGTGGAAGAACAGCACCATCTGGTGGGGCCTCAAGGAAGGCATGATCGACCTGAAGGGCTTCAACGCCGCGGTGCCGGAAGACGTCAAGGCGCTGGTCGAGGAGCGCAAGAAGGGCATCGTCGACGGCAGCGCGCCGATCTGGAAGGGTCCGATCAAGGACAACGCCGGCAAGGAACAGGTCGCCGGTGGCGCCGTGGCCGACGACGCCTTCCTGCACAACGTGAAGTTCTACGTCGAAGGCGTGGAAGGCAACGTGCCGGGCTGATCGTTCAAACCCACCCGCCGGCTCCCCTCTCCCGCCCGGCGGGAGAGGGGAGAAAACCCTCAGGAACTTGAATCCCCCCTGATCGGCCCAAGCTACTCGTTCATGTCCTGCTGAACGTGTGACCAAGGAGGCCCATCATGTGGAAGCGACTGTCAGCCCTGTGGACGCTGGTACGGCGCGACGGCCGGCTGTTCTGGTTTGCCCTGCGCCACCCCGACGCGCCGCCCTGGCTCAAGCCAGCCGCGTTCGGCCTGCTGTGCTATGCGATTTCCCCCATCGACCTGATCCCCGACGTGATTGCCGGCCTTGGCATCGTGGACGACGTGGTCATCATTCCGCTGGCCGTTCATCTGATTCTGAAGCGCCTGCCGCCGCACATCCTGCGCCAGGCCGAGATGCGCGCCACCGCCACCACGGTCAGGCCGCGCTGACGCTGGCGCCCCCGGCGTCACCCAAAGAAAAACCGCTGCGGCAAGCAGCGGTTTTTTTCATGGGCGCGTGGCTGGCCGGCGATCAGGCCTTCGGCACGAAGCAGTGCCGCGCCAGTTCCACCACCAGCAACTCGGCCGTGGCCAGGTTGGTGGCGCACGGCACATTGTGGACGTCGCACGCCCGCACCAGCGCGTTGATGTCCGGTTCATGCGGCTGCGGGGTCATCGGGTCCCGCAGGAAAATCACCGCCGTGACCCGCCCTTCGGCCAGTTGCGCGCCGATCTGCAGGTCGCCGCCCCACGGGCCGGACAACATGCGGGTCACCTCCAGCCCGACCTCGGCCGCGATACGGCCGCCGGTCGTGCCGGTGGCGAGCAGGTCGCACCGGGCCAGGAAGTCGCGATGGCGGCCGGCAAAGGCGACGATGTCGTCCTTCTTGTGATCGTGCGCGATCAGCGCAATACGCGGCCGGGGCTCCGGCGCGATGTCCGATGGTCCCATCAGAACGTCCCCGGGTAGGCGCCGCCGTCCAGCAGCACGTTCTGGCCCGTCATGTAGGCGGCCTGCTTGCTGCACAGGAACGCGCAGGTGGCGCCGAACTCGGCCGGATCGCCGAAGCGGCGGCTCGGATTGGCGGCAGCGCGACGCTTGGCCATTTCCTCGATGCTGATGCCGGCCTTCTGCGCGCCGCCTTCCATCGTCTTCTTCAGGCGGTCGGTGTCGAACGGCCCGGGCAGCAGGTTGTTCACGGTGACGCCATGCTGCGCCACTTCGCGCGCCAGGCCGGCCACGAAACCGGTCAGGCCCGAACGGGCACCATTGGACAGGCCCAGCACGTCGATCGGCGCCTTCACGGCACCGCTGGTGATGTTGACGATGCGGCCCCAGCGGCGCGCGATCATGCCGTCGATGGTCGCCTTGATCAGTTCGATCGGCGTCAGCATGTTGGCGTCCAGCGCGGCGATCCACGCGTCGCGGCCCCAGTCGCGGAAGTTGCCCGGCGGCGGGCCGCCGGCGTTGTTCACCAGGATGTCCAGGTCGCCCAGCTTGGCCACGGCGTCCAGGGCCAGCTTGCGGCCTTCCGGCGTGGTGATGTCGGTGGCCACCGCGATCACGCGGCGGCCATGGCGGGCGCGCAGGTCGGCGGCGGCCTTCTCCAGCGCCTCGGCGCCACGGGCCACGATCACCACATCGACACCTTCCGCCGCGAGCGCATCGGCACACGCCAGCCCAAGCCCCTTGCTGGCGCCGCACACCAGCGCATGCTTACCGCGCAGTCCAAAATCCATGGCTTCCCTCTCCTTCCTTGGTTGGTTCTCTTCGAATGCGTTGTTTCAGGCCTTCCGGCTCGACAGCAGATACATACCACCCAGCACCAGTGCGCTACCGGCCAGCTGCACGCCCGTGACCGGCTCGCCCAGCAGCCAGAACGCCAGCGCCAGCGTGGACACCGGGCCGATCATGCCGGCCTGCGATGCCAGCGGCGCCCCGATGCGCGACACCGCGATCATCGTCAGCGACACCGGCAGCACGGTACAAAATACCGCGTTGATGACCGACAGCCACAGCACGGGCGCCGGCTGCGCCAGGTCGGCCAGCGGCCGGCCCAGCACCACGTACTGAATCACGCAGCACAGCGTGGAGACGCACATCGCATACGCCACCAGCCGCAGCGACCCCACGCGCTTGACCAGTTCGCCGCTCAGAATCAGATAAACACCATACGACATCGCGCTGGCCAGCACCAGCGCGCCGCCCAGCCAGACCTGCCCGCCGCTGACATCGAGGTCGTGCGCGAACACCAGCACGATGCCCGCATAGGCCAGCAGCAGCGATATCCACTGGCGGGCATGAATATGGCGGCGGAACACCAGCGCGGTGACCAGCAGCACGAACGATGGCGTCAGGAACAGGATCAGCCGCTCCAGCCCGGCCGTGATGTACTGCAGGCCCAGGAAATCCAGGAAGCTCGACAGGTAATAGCCGATGAACCCGAGGAACACCACCCGGCCGCGATCGGCCCATGACAGCGCCGGCAGCTTGCGCGCCTGCCACCACCCGATGGCCATGAACAGCGGCACCGCAAAGAGCATGCGCAGCGTGATGACCATCACGGCATCGACGCTGTAGCGGTACATGAGCTTGGCCACGATGGCCTTGGCGGAAAACAGCACGGCGCCGACGGCCGCGGTGGCAAGTCCGACGCGCTGTGCGGCAGGCACTTCGGCGGATGGGGAGAGGGACTTCTGGGAAGCAGGCACGGGGACGCGGGAATCTTGACGCCGGGCCGCGCCCACGCTCAACGCAGGCGGCACGGCGGAACCCGCCGATTGTATGTCAAAAGCCGCCAGGGCTCGGGGCACCGGCCCGCGGCGCCGGGGCATCCGGCGGCAATGCCTGCTTTCCCATACAATGGCTCGCGCCGGACCACGCACCGTCATGGTGCGTACGCTGGCCATATAACAACATTCCGGAGATTCCCGAGCCATGCCGCTCCATCGCCTTGCCGCGCGCCGTCGCGTTTTCCTGTCCGCCACCGTTCGTACCGCACTGGCCGCATCCGCCCTGCCGATGCTGGCCGGCGCCGGCAGTGCCCTGGCCGCCGACGCCTTCCCCAGCAAACCCATCCGCTTCGTCGTGCCCTACGCGGCGGGCGGCACCACCGACCTGGTCGCGCGCACCGTCGGCCAGCGCGTGGCCGAGAAGCTGGGGCAACCCGTGGTGATCGAGAACCGGCCCGGCGCGGGCGGCAACATCGGCATGGAAGCCGTGGCCAAGGCGCCTGCCGATGGCTACACGATCGGCTTTGGCGCCATTTCGACCAACGCGCTGAACCCGCATATCTACAAGCACGTACCGTTCGATCCGCGCCGCGATTTCACGGCCATCAGCCTGCTGGGCACCTCGACCATCGTGCTGGAAGTGAACAACGACCTGCCCGTGAAGACGGTGCCGGAACTGATTGCCTATGCCAAGGCGCATCCGGGCCTGACCTATGCCACGGCGGGCACCGGCACGTCGATGCACCTGGCCGGCGCGATGTTCTCGCAGATGACGCAGACCGGGCTGGTCCACGTGCCTTACAAGGGCAGCAGCCCGGCCATCAACGACATGCTGGGCGGCCATATCCAGGTGATGTTCGACAACCTGCCCGCGTCGCTGCCGCATATCCAGGCCGGCAAGCTGCGCGCGCTGGCCGTGGCGGGCAAGACGCGCTCGCCGTCGCTGCCCAACGTGCCCACGCTGGCCGAAGCCGGCCTGCCCGGCTACGCCGTGGAACCGTGGTTTGGCGTGTATGGCCCGGCCAACCTGCCCGCGCCGGTGACCCAGGCCCTGAACGCCGCCTTTGTCGAGGCCCTGGCCCGCCCCGACGTGCGCGACAAGCTGGCCCAGGCCGGTTTCAACCCGAAGGGATCGAGCGCCACCGAGCTGCAGACGCTGACGCAAACCGAGTACGAGCGGTTCGGAAAGGTCGCAAAATCGGCGGCCATCACGGTGGACTGACCGCCCAGCCGCCTCGCTCGGCCCGGCGCGCATCCATTACAATCGCGCTGCATCGGGCCCTCTCGCCTCAGGGAGGGCCCCTACCGTTTGCCGAGCCCGCCATGAAACAGGATCCCCGCTTCCCCAACCTCTTCATCCTCGATCACCCGCTGATCCAGCACAAGCTGTCGCACATGCGCGACAAGGAAACGTCGACACGCACGTTCCGCGAGCTGCTGCGCGAGATCACGCTGCTGATGGGCTACGAGATCACGCGCAACCTGCCGCTGACCACGCGCCGCATCGAGACCCCGCTGGTGGAAGTGGACGCCCCCGTCATCGCCGGCAAGAAGCTGACGATCGTGCCGGTGCTGCGCGCCGGCGTGGGCATGAGCGACGGCCTGGTGGAGCTGATTCCGTCGGCGCGGATCGGCCACATCGGCGTGTACCGCGACGAACAGCACCGCCCGGTGGAATATCTGGTGCGCCTGCCGGACCTGGAAGACCGCTCGTTCATCCTGTGCGATCCGATGGTGGCCACCGGCTACTCGGCCGCGCATGCGGTGGACGTGCTCAAGCGCCGGGGCGTCCCCGACGAAGCCATCACGTTCGTGGCGCTGGTCGCCGCGCCGGAAGGCGTCGAAGTGTTTCAAAAGGCACATCCGGGCGTGAAGCTGTTCGTGGCGTCGCTGGACAGCCATCTGGACGACCACGCCTATATCGTGCCGGGCCTCGGCGATGCGGGCGACCGCCTGTTCGGCACCAAGAACTGAGTGTCTGTGACGCCGGCTGGCGTTGTCCGAGCCGGCGGCATTTGATGCGCCTCAATGTTGATGGGGGCGGGCTGATCCAGACTGGAATGCCGTCTACGGCATATTCCAAGCAAGGAGCCACCCCATGGAAGCACTGAAAATCCTGACCTCCACGGCGACCGGCCTGGCCAGCCTGGCCGTCATCGCATTCATCATCGGCATGGCGGCCTTCTATGCCTGCCTGTTCGCCCGCAAGGCGCGCGAGGATGCGGAAGCCGCCAGGCGCGGCTCGGAATCATCGGGTCGCCCACAATAAAAGACGCCCGCGTAATGCGGGCGTTTCCACATGGCGGTCCTGGCGGATGACTACTTTCTCTTGCCGCCGCCCAGCAGGCTGCCCAGCACACCGCGTATCAGTTCGCGCCCGACCTGCGACCCCACCGTACGGGCCGCCGACTTGGCCACCGACTCCAGGATCGAATCGCCACGCCCGGTCTTGCCCGTGCCGCGCGTGAGCGAGCCCCAGACTTCACCGACCCAGCCGCCCTCTTCCTGTGCCGGGGCGCCGCCAGGCTGGGCGCCGGGCTTCGGGGGAACCTTCGCATCGGCCGGCGCGCCGTTGGGCGCCTGGGCCACGGCGCCGCGCAGTTTTTCGTAGGCCGATTCGCGGTCGATGGTCTGCTCGTACGTGCCGGCCACCAGCGAACTGGCGATCAGCGCCTTGCGTTCGTCGTCGTTGATTGGACCGATCCGGCCGCCCGGCGCCAGCACCCAGGCGCGCTCGGTCACGCCCGGCGTGCCCTTGGCATCGAGGCACGACACCAGCGCCTCGCCCACGCCGAGTTCACCGATCACCTGCTCCAGATCCAGCTTCGGATTGGCCCGCATGGTCGTGGCCGCCACCTTGACCGCCTTCTGGTCGCGCGGCGTGAAGGCACGCAGCGCGTGCTGCACGCGGTTGCCCAGCTGGCCCAGCACGGTGTCGGGGATATCCACGGGGTTCTGCGTCACGAAATACACCCCCACGCCCTTGGACCGCACCAGCCGCACCACCTGCTCGATCTTGTCGAGCAGCGCCTTGGGGGCGTCGTTGAACAGCAGATGCGCCTCGTCGAAGAAGAACACGAGCTTGGGCTTGTCGAGATCGCCGGCCTCGGGCAGCTTTTCGAACAATTCCGATAGCATCCAGAGCAGGAAGGTGGCATAGAGGCGCGGCGCGTTCATCAGCTTGTCGGCCGCCAGGATATTGACGACGCCCTGGCCCTTCTCGGTCTGGATAAAGTCGTCCAGGTTCAGCATCGGTTCGCCGAAGAACCTGTCGGCGCCCTGCGATTCCAGCGCCACCAGGCCGCGCTGGATGGCACCGATCGACGCCGACGAGATATTGCCGTACTCGGTGGTGAACTGGCTCGCGTTGTCGCCCACGTACTGCAGCATCGCGCGCAGGTCCTTGGCATCGAGCAGCAGCAGGCCGCCGGCATCGGCAATGCGGAACACCAGGTTCAGCACGCCCTGCTGGGTGTCGTTGAGTTCCAGCATGCGCGACAGCAGCAGCGGGCCCATGTGCGACACCGTGGCACGCACCGGATGGCCTTTTTCGCCGAACACGTCCCACAGCGTGGTCGGGCAGCCGCCCCACACCGGCTCGGGCAGGCCGTGTTCCGCCAGGCGGGCCTTGAGCTTGTCCGATGGCTGGCCCGGCTGGGAAATGCCGGTCAGGTCACCTTTGACGTCGGCCATGAACACCGGCACGCCCAGCCGCGAGAAGCCCTGCGCCAGGGTCTGCAGCGTGACGGTCTTGCCAGTGCCGGTGGCGCCGGTGATCAGGCCGTGCCGGTTGCCCATCTCGGGCAGCAGCACCATTTCGTGGTCGGCGTTCTTGGCGATGAGGATGGGATCGGCCATGGCGGGGTCTCGTCGGTCGGCGGTCAGGGCAGGAAACAGGTGCGCTGCGGACAGGGAACGGGTACGGGCGGGGCAAACAACCCATACATGGCACTGCGGCGGCAGGGGCGCGTGATAAAATCCTGCGCTGATTATAGCCAGCAGATTGGCACATCAATCACATGGCGTGGCCGCCGGATCGTCAGGATTCGTCCCAGAGACCCATCCGGCCCGGCCCCGCCGGCGCAATGCCGCCGGGTTCCCACACCACACGACACGTTTTCCGCTTCGGAGAGAAACATGGCCGGTCATTCCAAATGGGCCAACATCAAACACAAGAAAGCTGCCGCTGATGCCAAGCGCGGCAAGATCTGGACACGCCTGATCAAGGAAATCACCGTGGCCGCCAAGCTCGGCGGCGGTGACATCGATTCGAACCCGCGCCTGCGCCTGGCCATGGAAAAGGCCATGGACGCCAACATGCCCAAGGACAACATCCAGCGGGCGATCCAGCGTGGCGTGGGTGGCCTGGAAGGCGCCAACTACGAAGAAATCCGCTACGAGGGCTACGGCCTGGCCGGCGCCGCCATCATCGTTGACTGCCTGACCGACAACCGCACCCGTACCGTGGCCGAAGTGCGCCACGCGTTCTCGAAGCACGGCGGCAACATGGGCACCGAGGGTTCGGTGGCGTTCATGTTCACGCACTGCGGCCAGTTCCTGTTCGCGCCGGAAACGCCCGAGGACAAGCTGATGGACGCCGCGCTCGAAGCCGGCGCCGACGACGTGGTGACCAACGACGACGGCTCGATCGAAGTCACCTGCCCGCCCAACGATTTCGGCGCGGTCAAGGCTGCCCTGGAAGCGGCCGGCTTCAAGGCCGAACTGGCCGACGTGGTGATGAAGCCGCAGAACGAGGTCAGCTTTACCGGCGACGACGCCGTCAAGATGCAGAAGCTGCTGGACGCGCTGGAAAACCTGGACGACGTACAGGAAGTCTTCACCAACGCGGTGATCGAGGAATAAGTTTCTCGCGCCGCGCCCCACGGCGGCAGCCCGGATCCCGGTCCAGCTGCCGCTTTTCGCATGCGTTTCTTTTCTGGCAGTGGATCATGAAAGTTTTGGTTGTCGGTTCCGGTGGGCGTGAGCACGCACTGGCCTGGAAATTGGCCCAGTCGCCCAAGGTGCAGGTCGTCTACGTGGCGCCGGGCAACGGCGGCACGGCGCTCGACAAGCGCCTGCAGAACGTGCCGCTGACCGATCCCGAAGTGCTGGCCGCCTTTGTGGAGCGTGAAGGCGTGGCCTTCACCGTGGTGGGCCCCGAGGCCCCGCTGGCCGCCGGTATCGTCGATGTGTTCCGCGCCCGCGGCCTGCGCATCTTCGGGCCGACCAAGGCTGCCGCGCAGCTGGAATCGTCGAAGGACTTCGCCAAGGCGTTCATGCATCGCCACGGCATCCCGACCGCCTTCTACAAGACGTTCTCGGACGCCGCCGGCGCCCACGCCTATATCGACGCGCAGGGCGCGCCGATCGTGATCAAGGCCGATGGTCTGGCCGCGGGCAAGGGCGTGGTGGTGGCGATGACGCTGGAAGAAGCGCACGGCGCCGTGGACATGATGCTGGCCGACAACAAGCTTGGCGATGCCGGCGCCCGCGTGGTGATCGAGGAATTCCTGGAAGGCGAGGAAGCCAGCTTCATCGTGATGGTGGACGGCAAGAACGTGCTGGCCCTGGCCACCAGCCAGGACCACAAGCGCCTGCTGGACGCCGACGCCGGCCCCAATACGGGCGGCATGGGCGCCTATTCGCCGGCCCCGGTGGTGACGCCGGCCCTGCACGCCCGCGCGCTGCGCGAGATCATCCTGCCGACCGTGCGCGGCATGGAAAAGGACGGCATCCCGTTCACGGGCTTCCTCTACGCCGGCCTGATGATCGACAAGGACGGCAACCCGAAGACGCTGGAATTCAACTGCCGCATGGGCGATCCGGAAACGCAGCCGATCATGGCGCGCCTGAAGACCGACCTGGTCGACGTGATGGAAGCCGCCGTGGATGGCAAGCTGGACCAGATCGAGCTGGACTGGGACCGCCGCACCGCGCTGGGCGTGGTCATTGCCGCCTACGACTACCCGGAAAACCCCCGCAAGGGTGACGTCATCACCGGCATCCCCGCCGAAACCGACGACGCCGTGACGTTCCACGCCGGCACCACGCTGCAGGACGGCACGCTGCGCACGTCCGGCGGCCGCGTGCTGTGCGTGGTGGGCCTGGCCGACACGGTCAAGGCCGCGCAGAAGAACGCCTACGCCGCCGTGGAGCAGATCCACTTCGACGGCATGCAGTTCCGGACCGACATCGGCTACCGCGCCATCAAACGCTGACCGCGCCCGCGGCCGTCGTCAGACCGGTTTTGCCCGGATTCGCCCCGGTCCCCGTGGGGCGAATCCTGCCGGTACAATCGTGACACCGCGATGACGGCCGGCCCCGCCCGGCCGTCTTTGCCACCGGCCACCCTCACCCGCCCATCATGATCGATTCCCAGGCAGTCCGTGACTATCTGCTCGGCCTGCAAGACCGCATCACCGACGCCGTTGCCGCCATCGACGGCCAGGCGTTCCTGACCGACAGCTGGGAGAAGCCCCCCACCGAACGCCTGCGCGGCAGCGGCCGCACGCGCATCCTGGAGGGCGGTGCGGTCATGGAGCGGGCCGGCGTGGGCTTTTCGCACGTGCGCGGCGACACGCTGCCGCCATCGGCCAGCGCCAACCGGCCCGAACTGGCGGGGCGCAGCTTCGAGGCCCTGGGGGTGTCGCTGGTATTCCATCCGCGCAACCCGCATGTGCCCACCGTGCATATGAACGTGCGCTGCTTCATCGCCGTGAAGCCCGGTGCCGAGCCGGTCTGGTGGTTTGGCGGCGGCATGGACCTGACGCCCTACTACGGCGTCGCCGACGACTGCGCGCACTTCCACCGCACCTGCAAGGCAGCGCTGGCACCGTTTGGCGATGACCTGTACCCGCGCTTCAAGCAGTGGTGCGACGAGTATTTCTTCCTCAGGCATCGCGGCGAGGCGCGCGGCATTGGCGGCATCTTCTTTGACGATGTCTCCGCCCCGGGCTTCGACCAGAGCTTTGCGATGATGCGCTCGGTGGGCGATGCCTTCCTGGACGCCTACCTGCCGATCCTGCACGCCCGCAAGGACACGCCCTATGGCGAACGCGAGCGCGACTTCCAGGCCTATCGTCGCGGGCGCTACGTCGAGTTCAACCTGGTGTTCGATCGCGGCACGCTGTTCGGGCTGCAGTCGGGCGGCCGTGCCGAGTCGATCCTGATGTCGATGCCCCCGCAAGTGACCTGGCGCTACGACTGGCAGCCCCAGCCGGGCACGCCGGAAGCGGCGCTCTATACCGATTTCCTGCCGGCGCGCGCGTGGGCCTGAACCTGATGACCGAAGCCCCCCAAGCCGCCGCCCGGCTCGACGACCCGCAGCGCCCCTACCGCCTGGGTATCCTCGGCGGCACCTTCGACCCGCCCCATCGCGGCCATGTCGCGCTGGCGCAACTGTGCATCGACCACCTGGACCTGGACGAACTGGTCTGGATCCCGACCGGCCATTCGTGGCAGAAGGGCGACCACGTGACCCCGGCCGCCGACCGCTTCGCCATGACCGAACTGGCGGCCGCATCGCTGGTGCCGGGCCGCGCCAAGGTACGTGTCAGCCGCATGGAAGTGGACCGCGACGGCCCGAGCTACACGATCGACACCGTACGCCACCTGCGCGACGCCTACGGCCCGCATACGTCGATGGCGTGGCTGATGGGCGCCGACCAGTTGCTGCGGCTGCACACCTGGCACGGCTGGGAGGCGCTGTTCGAACAGGTGCACCTGTGCATCGCCACGCGGCCGGGCTTTCACCTGGAAGAACTGGGCGGGCCGGTGCTTGCCGCGCTGCAGGAACGCCTGGCGGACACGCACCTGATACAATGCTCGCCCTCCGGACATATGTGGATCGACCAGACGCTGGCCGTCGACCTGTCGTCCACCGGCCTGCGCGAGCACCTGGCCGAAGGCCTGTTGCCGGACCAGACGGATGACCGACTGCCGGCCGGCGTGGCACACTACATCGCGCGTCACGGGTTGTACCGACACCCCTCGCCCGACGCGCCCCTACCCGAATGAAGCTGAACAAGAAAGACACCATGGATATTCGTAAACTGCAGCGCGCGATCGTCGACGGGCTCGAGGATGTGAAGGCGCAGGACATCAAGGTGTTCGACACCACTCACCTGACCGAACTGTTCGACCGGGTGGTGATCGCCAGCGGCAATTCGAACCGCCAGACCAAGGCCCTGGCGGCGTCGGTACGGGAAACGGTCAAGGACGCCGGCGGCCATATCGTGGCCGTGGAAGGCCTGGAGACCGGCGAATGGGTGCTGGTGGACTGCGGCGACGCCGTGGTGCACATCCTGCAGCCCCAACTGCGCCAGTACTACAACCTGGAAGAAATCTGGGGCGACAAGCCGGTCCGCGTGAAGCTGGCCGCTGCCAAGGGCCTGGCCAAGGCCAGCGAGCCGATGGACGACGAGGACGCCGAACCGGCCCCACGCGTGCGCCGTGCGTCGAACCTGCGCCCGGCACTGGCCCGCCTGCCCGAAGGCATGAAGGAGCCGTCGCCGCCGATGGGCCACGAGGACACCGATCCGGACGCCATCGCCACGATCCGCAAGCCGGTCCGCAAGACCACCAGCACCGGCACGGCCGCCAAGGCGCCGGCGCGCAAGACCACCACGGCGCGCAAGACGTCGACCGGCACGGCCGCGAAGACCCCGGCCCGCAAGACGTCCGCCGGCACCACCGCCAAGGCCCCGGCCCGCAAGACCGCCACCGGCACGGCCACCAAGGCGCCGGCACGCAAGACGGCCGCCACCAAGACCGCAGCCGCCAAGACCGCCGCGCCGCGCAAGCGCGCCACGCGCTCGGCCTGAGCGCAGCCGGCCCACCGTCCTGAAGGTATTTCCACCGGGCATCGCACATGCAACTCGTGATCGTGGCCGTTGGCCACAAGATGCCCGCGTGGATCGAATCCGGCTTTGCCGAGTACACCAAGCGGATGCCGCCCGAGCTACGCATCGAGCTTCGCGAGGTCAAGCCCGAAGCGCGGTCGTCCAGCAACAACGCCGCCACGGTGATGCAGCGCGAAGCGGCGCGCATCGAGGCCGTGCTGGGTTCGCTGTCGAAGCAGTTGCGGATTGTCGCGCTTGACGAGCGCGGCAAGGACTGGACCACCGTGCAGCTGGCCGACCAGTTGACCGGGTGGCAGCGCGAAGGCGGCGACGTCGCCTTCCTGATCGGCGGTGCCGACGGACTCGATCCCGCGCTCAAGGCGCGCGCCCAGACGCTGGTGCGCCTGTCCAGCCTGACCCTGCCGCACGGCATGGTGCGCGTGCTGCTGGCCGAACAGCTATACCGCGCCTGGTCGGTCACGCAGAACCACCCCTACCATCGCGCCTGATCCAATCCCCCCCTGGCTCGCTCCCCTCTCCCGCTTGCGGGAGAGGGGCTGGGGGTGAGGGCATCGAGGTTCTGCTTGCCGACCCGTGGCAATTTGAACCGCCCTGCCCCCTCTCCCGCCATGCGGGAGAGGGGGACCAGGCCCACGCGGGCCGCGGAAGCCGATGCCGAGCCGGTACAATCGTCGCCAACAACTGCTGGCCGATCCCGTGACCTTCCTCCTCTATCTTGCTTCCCAAAGCCCGCGCCGCCGCGAACTGCTGACCCAGCTTGGCGTCCAGTACGAACTGCTGCTGGCCGATGCCGGCGAGGACGCCGAGGCGCTCGAAGCCATACTGCCCGGTGAATCGCCCGACGCCTACGTGCAGCGTGTCTGCGCGCTCAAGGCCGATGCCGCACTGCAGCGCCGCGTGCGGCGCGGCCTGCCCGATGCGCCGATCCTGACCTCCGATACCACCGTCTGCCGTGGTGGCGACATCCTCGGCAAGCCGACTGACGCCGCCGATGCCGCGCGCATGCTGGCCACGCTGTCCGGCACCACGCACCGCGTGCTGACGGCGGTGACCGTGGTGTCGGCGCTGGGCCAGCGCCATGCGCTGTCGATCTCGCACGTCACATTCCGCGCCATGGGCGCCGCCGAGATCGACCGCTACGTGGCCAGCGGCGAGCCGCTCGGCAAGGCCGGCGCCTATGGCATCCAGGGGCGCGCAGCCGAGTTCGTCGCGCGTATCGACGGGAGCTATTCGGGTATCATGGGCCTGCCCTTGTTCGAGACGGCGGCGCTGTTGCGCGAGGCGGGTCTGCGCTTCTGACCTCGCCCCCTCCGCCGCATCCGGCTAGGGCATGCAGGGGTCAGATGCCCGGTCTCCCCGGGCGACAACAACAAGCGCCGGCAGACCGGCGACGGCATCCATGGCTATGACCGAAGACATCCTCGTCAATATCACGCCGCAAGAGACCCGTGTGGCCATCGTGCAGCAGGCGGCCGTGCAGGAACTGCACGTCGAACGCACGCTCACGCGCGGGCTGGTCGGCAACATCTATCTGGGCAAGGTCGTGCGCGTGCTGCCGGGCATGCAGTCGGCATTCATCGATGTGGGCCTGGAGCGCGCGGCGTTCCTGCACGTGGCCGACATCTGGCATCCGCGCGACGGCGAGAAGAACGGCCACCTGGCCATCGAGAAGACGCTGTTCGAGGGCCAGGCGCTGATGGTGCAGGTGATCAAGGACCCGATCGGCACCAAGGGCGCGCGGCTGTCCACGCAGGTCAGCATCGCGGGCCGCACGCTGGTGTACCTGCCGCAGGACCCGCATATCGGCATCTCGCAGCGCATCGAAGGCGAAATCGACCGCGAGGCGCTGCGCTCGCGCGTGCAGGGCCTGGTGCCGGCCGACGAGCGCGGCGGCTTCATCGTGCGGACCATTGCCGAGGAAGCCAGCGACGAGGAACTGAGCAACGACATCGCCTACCTGCGCAAGATCTGGGCGTCGATCCGGCTGAACGCCACCACGCAGCCGGCGCCGAGCCTGCTGTACCAGGACCTGAACCTGGCCCAGCGCGTGCTGCGCGATTTCATCAACGACGCCACGGGCGTGATCCAGGTGGACTCGCGCGAAAATTTCGTGAAGCTCGTCGAGTTTGCCCAGGAATACACGCCGGCGGTGCTGTCGCGCCTGTCGCACTACACCGGCGAGCGCCCGATCTTCGACCTGTTCAATATCGACGCCGAGATCGAGAAGGCGCTGTCGCGCCGGGTGGACCTGAAGTCCGGCGGCTACCTGATGATCGACCAGACCGAGGCGATGACGACGATCGACGTCAATACCGGCGGCTACGTCGGCGCGCGCAACTTCGACGACACGATCTTCAAGACCAACCTCGAAGCCGCCCACACCATCGCGCGCCAGCTGCGCCTGCGCAACCTGGGCGGCATCATCATCATCGACTTCATCGACATGGAGAACGTGGAGCATCGCGACGCGGTGCTCTCGGAGCTCAAGCGCGCGCTGTCGCGCGACCGCACGCGCATCACGGTGAACGGCTTCTCGCAGCTGGGCCTGGTGGAAATGACGCGCAAGCGCACGCGCGAATCGCTGGCGCATGTGCTGTGCGAGCAATGCCCGGTCTGCACCGGCAAGGGCCAGGTCAAGACCGCGCGTACGGTCTGCTACGACGTGCTGCGCGAGATCATGCGCGAATCGCGCCAGTTCAACCCGCGCGAATTCCGCATCCTGGCCTCGCAGGAAGTGATCGACCTGTTCCTCGAAGAGGAAAGCCAGCACATGGCCATGCTGGGCGACTTCATCGGCAAGCCGATTTCGCTGCAGGTGGAATCGACGTTCCACCAGGAACAGTACGACATCATCCTGATGTAAGGCACAGCCCCGGCTCCTGCATGGAACCCGGGGCTGAACCACGGGCCTGACATCGGTCGCAGGGCCCGCCGCGCGCCGCCTCGGCCATCTTCCCGCCTCCCGCCCCGCCCTGCGCCCCATCGCGCACTCGCCTCCGCGCATCGAAAAACCTCTGCCTCACGTCATCGTTCTGTCATCCGCCCTCGCCAGAATGCGCAGGTCATTCAAGCAAGGGAGTCGACATGACGCATGCAATCGAAGTGCGCGGCCTGAGCAAGTCGTTCCGCGCGGACCGCAAGGCGCTTGACGACGTCACGCTGCACATCGCCCCCGGCGAGATGGTTGCCCTGCTGGGCGCCTCGGGTTCGGGCAAGTCGACGCTGCTGCGCCACGTGGCCGGCTTTGTCGCTGGCGACACCGGCTCGGGCGAGATTCTCGTCAACGGCCGCACGGTGCAGCGCAACGGCCGTCTGGCGCGCGATGTCCGCAAGGTGCGTGCAGAGATTGGATTCGTGTTCCAGCAGTTCAACCTCGTGGGCCGCCTGCCCGTGATCACCAACGTGCTGGTCGGCCTGCTGACCCGCGTGCCCAAGTGGCGCAGCCTGATCCGCTATTTCACGGCGGACGAAGTGCAGACCGGCCTCGATGCCTTGGCCCAGGTTGGTATAGACGACTATGCGTTTCAACGCGCCTCGACACTTTCGGGCGGCCAGCAGCAGCGCGCCGCCATCGCCCGCACACTGGTGCAGAACGCCCGCGTGATCCTGGCCGACGAGCCGATTGCGTCGCTGGACCCCGAATCGTCGCGCCGCGTGATGTCGCTGCTGACCCAGATCAACCGCACCCGCAAGGTAGCCGTGGTGGTGTCGCTGCACCAGGTGGACGTGGCCATGCGCTACTGCCCGCGCGTGGTGGCGCTGCGCCACGGCAAGGTGGTGTACGACGGTCCGTCGGCCGCGCTGACGCCGAAGATGCTGCGCGACCTGTACGGCACCGAGGCCGACGAGCTGCTGCACGACAGCGTGCCCGACGCCCCCGCGCCGGCCGCCGGCGTACCCGTCCCGGCCATGGTCCGGATGGACCTGGCCACCGCCTGATCGCATTTCTACGAATTATCCAGACCGCGTTTCCCCATCAGTCTTTCCAAACGGAGTTTTCGATGCTTCGCAGAACCTTCCTCGCCGTGGTGGCCTCGGGTGTCGTGGCGCTGCCCGCCTTTGCCCAGGATGCCAAGACCCTGAACATCGGCTTCATCTCGACCGAATCGTCGTCGAACCTGAAGAATGCCTGGCAGCCGGTCATCGACGACCTGAGCAAGACGCTGGGCGTGCCGGTCAAGCCGTTCTTTGCCTCGGACTACGCCGGCATCATCGAAGGCATGCGCTTCAACAAGGTGCAGATCGCCTGGTTCGGCAACAAGTCGGCCATGGAAGCCGTGGACCGCGCCAATGGCGAAGTGTTCGCGTCGGTGATCGACAAGGACGGCAACCCGGGCTACTGGTCGCTGCTGATCGTGCGCAAGGACAGCGACCTGAAGTCGGTCGAGGACGTGATCAAGCGCGGCCGCGATCTGTCGTACGGTGCCGGCGACCCGAATTCGACGTCGGGCACGGCCGTGCCCGGTTACTACCTCTGGGCCGCCAACAAGGTGGAGCCGAAGACGCTGTTCAAGGCCGTGCGCATCAGCAACCACGAAACCAACCTGCTGTCGGTGCTGAACAAGCAGGTGGATGTGGCCGTGAACAACACCGAGAACTTCGAACGCTATCGCATCAACACGGGCAAGAACGCCTATGACGAAGTGCGCGTGCTGTGGAAGTCGCCGCTGATCCCGGCCGATCCGCTGGTCTACCGCAAGGACCTGTCGCCGGAGATGAAGAAGAAGATCCAGACCTTCTTCGTCAACTACGGCAAGGGCGCCAACGCCGCGCGCGAGAAGGAAACGCTGGCCGCGCTGACGTACCAGGGCTTCCGCCCGTCGAGCGATGCCCAGCTGGTGCCGATCCGCCAGATCGAGCTGGCCAAGGAAAAGGCCAAGATAGAGACCGACACCACGCTGGCCGCCGCCGACAAGGAAAAGAAGCTGGCCGACGTGACGCGTCGCCTGGCCGACCTCGACAAGGCCGCCGCCGCCACCGTGCAGCAGTAAGCCGTACCGGAGACCGGCGATGCCCGATGCGGGCGCTGCCGGTCTTCCCCGTTTCCCGCCTTCCCTTCCGGATGCCCCATGACCGCCAAGCCTGGCCTGCCCCCTTCGCCCCAAAGCCACGTTCGGCCGCCGCGCACATCCCTGTCCGTGATGCTGATCTGGGCTGTGCTGCTGGCCCTGCTCGCCATGTCTTGGCAAGGCGCCGACATGCGCCCGCTGGACCTGTTGCGCGATTCCGGCAACATGGCAAAGTTCGCCGCCGATTTCTTCCCGCCCAACTTCCGCGACTGGCACAACTATCTCGACGAGATGCTGGTGACGGTACAGATCGCGCTGTGGGGCACCGCACTGGCCGTGCTGATGGCCGTGCCGCTGGGGCTGCTGTGCTCGGCCAACATCGTGCCGGTGTGGGTGTACCAGCCCGCCCGCCGCATCATGGATGCCTGCCGCGCCATCAATGAAATGGTGTTCGCGATGCTGTTCATCGTCGCCGTGGGCCTGGGTCCGTTCGCCGGCGTGCTGGCCATCTGGATCCACACCATGGGCGTGCTGGCAAAGCTGTTTGCCGAAGCCGTCGAGGCCATCGACCCGCGCCCCGTGGAAGGCGTGCGCGCCACCGGGGCCGGCCCGATCGAGGAAATCGTCTACGGCGTGATCCCGCAGGTGCTGCCGCTCTGGCTGTCGTTCGCGCTGTATCGCTTCGAATCGAACGTGCGCTCGGCGTCGGTGGTGGGCATCGTCGGTGCCGGTGGCATCGGCACCGTGCTGTGGGAGATCATTCGCAGCTTCCAGTACGCCCAGACCTGCGCGGTGATGATCATCATCATCCTGTTCGTGGTGGCCATCGACATGATGTCGGCCCAGATCCGCAAGGTGCTGGTATGACATCCGCGACGACGCCCGCCGCGCTGACTTTGCCCCGGATTGCCGCTGACCGCTACCTGTGCACCCTCGACCCGGGCGACGCGCTGCATGCGCCACGTGTGAGGCGCGATGCCTGACGCGGGGCGCGCCAGCAATTGAGACGCTGGCCCTCTCCCCCGCCCCTCTCCCGCCACGCGGGAGAGGGGAGAAAACCACGGGGACATCAGCCGCGATCTGGTCAGCCGCGCTCTGGTTGCTCCCTCTCCCGCCACGCGGAAGGGGAGAAAACCACGGGATATCAGCCGCGCTCTGGTTGCTCCCCTCTCCCGCCACGCGGGAGAGGGAGAAAACCACGGGATATCAGCCGCGATCTGGTTGCTGCCCTCTCCCGCCACGCGGAAGGGGGAGAAAACCACGGGATATCAACCGCGCTCTGGTTGCTCCCCTCTCCCGCCACGCGGGAGAGGGGCCGGGGGAGAGGGTGAGCCGGTCAACCGGCGATCAGGCTGGCAAACGCGTCAGCCGAATCCTTCAGTTCACCGCTGTTGTCGATTTCGACCAGCCGGCAGCCAGCCGGCACGTCGAAGGGCTGCGTCGCCCGTGCCAGCCGCCCGGCAATGGCCGCCTCGGTTTCGCGGCCACGATGGCGCAGGCGCACCGCCAGCACCTCGGGCTTCACGCGCACATGCACGGCACAGAGCTTGGGGTAGCGCGCCGCCGCATCCGGCAGGTATTCGCGCGATCCGTTGACGATGACCTTCAGGCCCCGCGCCAGCCACTGCTCGATCTCCACGCCGATGCCGTAATGCAGGCCGTGGCTCTGCCAGTGCATGGCCAGGCAGCCCAGACCGACGCGGCGCGTGAACTCATCGGCGGTCAGCGCCACCGACGCCTCGTTGGCATCGGCGGCGCGCGTGATATAGCGATGGGCGATGACCACCGGGTCGGCCGGCTTCAGCCGTTCGTGCAGGGCCCGCAGCAGTGAATCCTTGCCGCTGCCGGACGGGCCCATCACGTAGAACAGGCCATTGCCGTCGGTCTCGGGGCGCAGACTCATGCCAGCCAGCCCGCGCCGGCACCGTCCACCGTGGTGCCGTCGAAGCGATAGTGACGCGCGGCGACGAAGTCGGCGCCGGCCTCGGGTTGCACATAAAGACTGATGCTGTCCACGCGCAGCGGATGCTCCAGCAGCCGGCCGCCCGCCACCGACAGCATATCGAAGGCCGCGGCCTCGTCGGCCGCGTCGAGCATGCCGGTCAGCGTGATGTGGAAGGTGAACGTGTCGAACACATATGGATAGCCCCACGCTTCGAGATGCCGCCGTTGCGCCGGACTCAGCCGGTCCGGGTTGCGGCGTGCGATCTCGGCTTCGGTGGGCGGCGCGCGGAAGCGATCGAACCCGGTGACGCAGGCATCGGCCAGCGCATGCATCCGCCGGCCGCCCTCGCCGTCGGCATCGTCCAGACACCAGGCCAGGAAGCCGCGCAGCGCGCGCAGCGTCAGCGGGGCGTCGAACGGCTGGCGCGCCGCGGCGAAGGCGCGCATGGCGCCATCGAGCGTGGCCGCGTCCGTGCTGTCGGCCAACCGGAATGGCGGTTTCAAGGTCGCGTGCAGCGCGTAGTGCGCGGGGGCCTTGACCCACTCGGCGGGCCGCTGTGCGATGCCCGGGGGCAGCGGCAGCGCGGCCCCCGTATCGGCATCGCGGCCCAGCCATTGCGCGCCGAAGCTGCGGAATGGCTCGGCCGGCGCCAGGTAGATCGCATAGCGATGGGCCGATCGGGAGGGTCGGGTCGCCTGGCTCATGCGGCCAGGCTGGCCGGGTCGGCCAGGTCGATCAGCGGCAGCGCCACGGCGGCGTGGCGCAGTTCGCCGTTGACGATGGTGCCGCACACGCGCGGCAGGCCCGGCAGGCTGTCGTCGATCAGCACCGCATCGGCACGCATGCCCGGCACCAGCGCGCCACGGTCGCGCAGGCCAGCGGCGCGTGCCGGGTTACGCGACACCAGATGCCAGGCCTCGGGCAGGCTGCAGACACCCAGTTGCACGAGCTTGAATGCAGCCTGCAGCGGCGCGGGATAGTAATAATCCGAAGCCAGCACGGTGCAGAGGCCAGCGGCAATCATTTCGGTGGCATTGGGCGCGCCGGTGTGGCTCTGGCCGCGCAGCACATTGGGGGCGCCGAACACGGTCTCGTCGCCGATCTGGCGCGCCAGCCTGGCCACTTCCACGGTCAGCGGAAATTCGGCGATGGCGCAGCCCTGGCGATGGTAGTGCTGGCGCGTGGCCACATCGGGATCGTCGTGGGACGCCACCGGCAGGCCAGCCTCGCGCGCGGCGGTAATCAGCTGCGAAACGGCGGCCGGCACGTCCTGCGCGTGGCGGCTGGCCGTGCGCAGGCGGCTGCGGAATGCCTCCATGTCGCACTCGGCGCGTTCGGCGTACTGGGCCAGCTTGCGCTCGTCGTTCATGCGGCGCGCCATGGTCGGCAGATGGTCGTTGATGGCCAGCAGGCTCACGCGGCCGTCGGCCATCCATTGCAGGGCCGTCTCCACGCCGGCCAGGTGATAGGCCTCGAAGCGCAGGTGCACCTTGTGCGACGCACCGAGCACCGGCGCCAGTTGCGACAGCGCCTCGAACATGCGCACCGCGTAGGCTTCACCGCGCAGCCCCCCTTCCCAGGACAGCGTCACGCCGTGGAATTCGGTCGTGATGCCATGCGCCAGCAGCTGGCGATCCACATCGAGCAGCGCCGGGCCATACGGAAAGCTGACACCGGGACGCGGCATCACCGACCGTTCGAACGCATCGCCATGGATATCGACGATGCCGGGCAGCACCAGCAGGTCTCCGGCGTCGATGCAGGGGCCGCTGCCGCCGGCCTGCTGCGCGATGTTGCCTTGCTCGAAGCCCAGCGTGGCGGGGGCGATGGTACCGGCACCCAGCACACGGCGGCCAGTGATGCCGTGCAGCGGGAGCGAACAGGTTTGTATTGTCGTTTGCATGATGGGCGTTACGGGTTCGCCAGCAAGTTAGCGCCGGCACATGACATACATATGTCTAGACCAATGTGGTTGCATGCCGGATCAGGCCATGAGGCCGACTGTGCCGCCAGGGCACGCGGCCCGTCTGTCAGTCGTTGTCGGACACCGTAAGCTGCACCCAGTCGCCAGCGAATCGGGTCATGCTGTACTGCACGGGCACGCCGTCGATATCGACGTTGAGCGCCTCCACCTGCAGCACGGGGCGCGTCTTGGGCTGGTTCAGCAGCCGCGCCACCGGGGCGCTGGGCATGGCCGCGGTGATGCGCGACCACTTGCGCGTGTAGTCGGCAATGCCGAACTGCGTCAGCGCACGCGAAATGGACTGCGTCTCGCGCACGGCTTCTTCCAGGCCCGGAAACCGCTTCGGATCGAAATAATGCTCGGCGACGTCGATGGTGCGCGCTTCGGCCTTGCCCACCATCTGGATATGCAGGATATCGGCCGTGCGAGGCAGGCCCAGGTGCCTGGCAATCTCCGGCGCGCGCAGCGTCTGGCTGGCGACGATCTCCAGATGCCCGCGCATGCCCTGCGCCGCCAGATTCTGCGAAAAGCGCGTGCGGCGGCCGATCGCGTAGTCGATCGCATGCTCCTGCACGAAGGTGCCGCGGCCCTGCTCGATGCGCACCAGACCGCTCAGTTCCAGTTCGCCCATCGCGCGGCGGATGGTGTGCCGGTTCACGGCAAAGCGCGTGGCCAGTTCCGGCTCCGGCGGCAGCTGCTCGCCGGGGCCATAGAGTTTGTTGCGGATGTCCTCCGCCAGCGCCTCGCCAATCTGGCGCCACACCGCCACGCCGGAGCCCCGTTCCACTTCCCGATCAGACATCTTCGCTCTGCCCTGTGTCATCAAGCCTTAATGGTTGCCGTGCGATTGTGCCCGAGTCCCGGCGCGCCGGTGACGTGTCCGAGCAAAGTCCCCCACCCGTCACGAAACGTTCATGTGGCTGTGGTCTAGTATCGCCGTGTTGTGGTAGTTTACATCTAAACGTATAGACGTATAGGGGTGATCATGCAAAGTGAAACCGCCAACCACGCCAACGCGGCACGTGCCGCCTGGCTGCGGGTGCTGGCGCTGGCCCAGTCGGATGCGCTCGATGCGGCGTACACCCGGCTGCAGGAACAGGCCACCCTGCCGGGCTATCGGCTGCTGCGCAAGCCCGAATCGGGCATGGCCATGGTGCGCGCCCGTGCGGGCGGCACCGGCGCCCAGTTCAACCTGGGTGAAATGTCGGTCACACGCTGCGCCGTGGTACTGGACGAATCCGAAGAGGTGGCGGCCACGGCCGGCGTCGCGTATGTGCAGGGTCGCGGCCAGCGCCACGCCGAACAGGCCGCCGTGCTCGATGCCCTGCTGCAACGGCCGGCCTGGCACCAGCGCGTGCAGGAAGTGGTTGTCGCCCCGCTGGCGCAGGCCCTGACCGAACGCGCCGCGCGGCAGGCCGCCACCGCCGCGCAAACCCGCGTGGAATTCTTCACCATGGCCCGCGGAGAAGATTGAGATGCCGTCCCCCCAGAATACGATGCAGGCCTTCGCTCCCAGCCCTACCCCGGCCACTTCGCTGCTGCCCGGCTTCGACAACCCGGTCGATGATGCGCAGGCCGTGTTCCGCGCCACGCTCGAAGCGTTCGCGCATCCGGGCCGCCTGGCAGTGCTGCCCGTCGGCAGCGGCCAGCCCGAAGGCCTGTCCCCGGCGCTGACCGCGCTGCTGCTGACGCTGGCTGATCCGGATACCCCCGTGTGGCTGCCCGCCGACGTACCGGCCGCCGCGCGCGCTTTTCTGCGTTTTCACTGCGGCTGCCCGCTGGTCGATACCCCCGCCGACGCCACCTTCGTGTGCGTGCCCGCCGGGCATGCCATGCCCGCGCTGGCCGACTGCGCGCAAGGCCTGCCCGCCTATCCGGACCGCTCCGCCACGCTGATCGTCGAGGTCGATTCGCTGCACGACGGCGACGCGCTCACGCTGACCGGCCCCGGCATCGAGACCACGCAGGCGCTGCACGTGCGCGGCCTGCCCGCCGATTTCCGGCCGGCCTGGCGCGCCAACAACGCCCGCTTTCCGCTGGGCGTGGACCTGCTGCTGGCCAGCGGCCAGCAATTCTGCGCCCTGACGCGCACGACACGCGTGGAGGACTGACATGTACGTAGCCGTCAAGGGTGGCGAGCGCGCCATCCTCAATTCGTACCAGATGCTGGACACCTACCGCCGTGGCGACACGTCGGTGCCCGAACTCACGCTGGCGCAGATCCGCGAGCAGATGCCGCTGGCCGTGGCCCGCGTGATGGCGGAGGGCTCGCTCTACGACCCGCACCTGGCCGCGCTGGCCATCAAGCAGGCCGCCGGGGACCAGATCGAGGCCATCTTCCTGCTGCGCGCCTATCGCACCACGCTGGCCCGCTTCGGCTACACCGAGGCGATCGATACCGGCACGATGACGCTGCAACGCCGCATCTCGTCGACGTTCAAGGACGTGCCGGGCGGCCAGGTGCTGGGCCCGACCTACGACTACACGCAGCGCCTGCTCGACTTCACGCTCGAAGCGGGCCGCGACCCGGCCCCGCTGGCGCCGTCGCCGGAACCGCTGGCGTCGAACATGCCGCGCGTGACCGGCCTGCTCGAAGCCGAATCGCTGGTCGAAGCCGACACCATTCCCGCCGGCGACCCCGCCCCGCCCGACCTCACGCGCGAGCCGCTGACCTTCCCGGCCGAGCGCCCCGCGCGCCTGCAGAACCTGGCCCGCGCCGACGAAGGCTTCCTGCTGGCCATGGGCTACTCGACGCAACGCGGCTACGGCAACTCGCACCCGTTCGCCGCCGAGATCCGCTACGGCAGCACCGAAGTGGAAATGTTCATCGAGGAACTGGGCTTCGCCGTGACCATCGGCGAAGTGGAACTGACCGAATGCCAGATGGTGAGCCAGTTCGCCGGCAACGCCGACGAGGCGCCGCGCCTGACGCGCGGCTACGGGCTCACGTTCGGCTACAACGAGCGCAAGGCGATGTCGATGGCGCTGGTGGACCGCGCCATGCGCGCCGAAGAGCTGGGCGAAGCCGCCGACAACCCGGCCAACGATATCGAATTCATGCTGTACCACAGCGACAACGTGGAAGCGTCCGGCTTCGTGCAGCACCTGAAGCTGCCGCACTACGTGGACTTCCAGGCCAACCTGGAACTGCTGCGCCGGCTGCGCGCAGAGCAGGCAGGCCCGGCCGCCCCGGCCACCGCATCCACCGGCGCGCCGCAGCCGTCGCCATCGCCATCGCAAGAGGAGTCGCTGGCATGACCACCGCCAACCCCAACGCCAACCCTGGCGCCGCAACCGCCACCGCAACCATTGCGCGCGACGACCACTACAACTTCGGCTACCTGGACGAATCCACCAAGCGCATGCTGCGCCGCGCGCTGCTGAAGGCGGTGGCCATCCCTGGCTACCAGGTGCCGTTCGGCAGCCGGGAAATGCCGCTGCCGTATGGCTGGGGCACCGGCGGCATCCAGGTGACCGCCGCCATCATCGGCCGCCACGACGTGCTCAAGGTGATCGACCAGGGTTCGGACGACACCACGAACGCCATCAACATCCGCCGCTTCTTCGGCCGCGTGACCGGCGTGCAGACCACCGAGCGCACCGCCGAGGCGACCATCATCCAGACGCGCCATCGCATTCCGGAGACAAAGCTGCGCGCGGGCCAGACCATGGTGTACCAGGTGCCCATTCCCGAGCCGCTGCGCTGGCTGGAGCCGAGCGAGACCGAAACGCGCACGATGCACGCGCTGGCCGAATACGGATCGATGCACGTGAAGCTCTACGAGGACATCGCCCACCACGGCCACATCGCCACCACGTATGACTACCCGGTGATCGTCAACCAGCGATACATGATGCGCCCGTCGCCAATCCCGAAGTTCGACAATCCCAAGCTCGACCGCAGCCCCGCGCTGATGCTGTTCGGCGCCGGCCGCGAGAAGCGCGTCTACGCCGTGCCGCCGTACACGTCCGTCAAGAGCCTGGACTTTGTCGACCACCCGTTCACCGTCGAGACATGGTCGAGCTGCTGCGCGCAATGCGGCGCCACCGACAGCTACCTGGACGAGATCATCACCGACGATGCCGGCACGCGCATGTTCGTGTGCTCGGACACCGAATACTGCGCCGACCGCCAGGCGGCCCAGGCCGTCAAGACCGCCGCCGGAGGCCAACCATGAACGCCACGCCACTGCTTTGCGTCCGGCAGCTCACGCACACCTGGGACGGCGTGCACGGCTGCCACGACGTCACCTTCGACCTGTACCCCGGCGAAGTGCTGTGCGTGGTCGGCGAATCGGGCTCGGGCAAGAGCACGCTGCTGCAGGCGCTGTCGATGCAGGTGCGCGCGCAGCGCGGCAGCGTCAGCTACGACATGCGCGAAACCGGCCTGACCGACCTGGCCTCGCTGTCCAGCGCGCGCATGCGCCTGCTGGCGCGCACCGACTGGGGCTTCGTGCGCCAGCATGCCCGCGACGGCCTGCGCATGCAGGTCAGCGCGGGGGCCAACATCGCCGAGCGCCTGATGGCCGTGGGCAACCGCCACTACGGCGACCTGCGCGAGATCGCCGGCGCCTGGCTCGAAAAGATGGAAATCGACCTGGACCGCCTGGACGATGTGCCCAGCACGTTCTCGGGCGGCATGCAGCAGCGCCTGCAGATCGCGCGCAACCTGGTCACGCATCCGCGCCTGGTGTTCATGGACGAGCCCACCGCATCGCTGGATGTCTCGGTGCAGGCCCGCCTGCTGGACCTGATGCGCCGGCTGGTGACGGACCTGGGCCTGGCCGCCGTCCTCGTCACGCACGATCTGGCCGTGGCGCGCCTGCTGGCGCACCGCACGCTGGTGATGCAGGGCGGCCGCGTGGTCGAACAAGGCCTGACCGACCAGATCCTCGACGACCCGCAGCATCCGTACACCCAGCTGCTGGTGTCCTCCATCCTGCAAGGCTGATCACGATGCAAGCAGATACCCGGAAGCTGATCGAGGTCCGTGGCCTCGGCAAGATGTTCACGTTGCACAACCAGGGCGGCATCCGCCTGCCCGTGCTGCAGGCCATCGACTTCGACGCGTCGCGCGGCGAATGCCTGGTGCTGTCGGGCCGCTCGGGCACCGGCAAGAGCACGCTGCTGCGCTGCCTGTACGGCAACTACCTGGCCACCGAAGGCACCATCCGCCTGCGCGATACCAGCCAAGCGGGCGAGCCGTGGGTGGAGCTGACCCATGCGCCCGAGCAGCGCGTGCTGAAGCTGCGCCGCGACGTGATCGGCTATGTATCCCAGTTCCTGCGCGCCATCCCGCGTGTCCCGGCGCTCGATGTGGTGGCCGATCCGCTGCAGCAGCGTGGCGCCAGCCACGAGGAAGCCCGCGCCCGCGCCGCCGTGCTGCTCGAACGCCTGAACCTGCCGCGCCGCCTGTGGGACCTGCCCCCGGCCACCTTCTCGGGTGGCGAGCAGCAGCGCGTGAACATTGCGCGCGGCCTGATCGGCGGCCATCCGATCCTGCTGCTCGACGAGCCGACCGCTTCGCTCGATGCCGACAACCGCGCGGTGGTGATCGCGCTGATCCGCGAGGCGCTGGCCGAGGGCCGCGCGCTGATCGGCATCTTCCACGACGAAGCCGTGCGCGATGCCGTGGCCACACGTGCGCTGCCGCTGCAGCCGGTGGCGGCCGCCAACGCCTGACGCCCGACGCCTGCCAACATCGGCACCGCCCCCGACAACCCTGCCCTGAGCCCGACACGGAACCGGACATGTCCACCACCTACCTGACACACGCCACGCTCGTGCTGCCCGACGGCGTGCTGCACGACAGCGCCCTGCTGATCGCCGACGGCCAGATCGCCGCCATCGAACCCGAGTCGGCTCCCGCCCATGCCGCGGTGATCGACCTGCGCGGCCATACCGTGATGCCGGGCCTGATCGACGTGCATTGCGATGCCATCGAAAAGGAAGCCGAGCCGCGCGCCAACGTGCTGTTCCCGCTCGACTTTGCCGTGGCGCAGGTCGACCGCCGCAATGCCGCCGCCGGCATCACCACGCCGTACCACGCGCTCTCGTTCGCCAGCAACCAGTTCGGCGTGCGCAACAACGACACCGCCGCCACGCTGGTGCGCACAGTGGCCGAATACCGCAAGCACAGCCTGGTCGACAACCGCATCCACTGCCGCTACGAAGTGACCGACGCGGCCGCCGTGCCGGTGCTCGAAATGCTGATGGACGAAGGCGTGGTGGACCTGCTGTCGGTGATGGATCACTCGCCCGGCCAGGGCCAGTTCAAGACGCTCGACGCCTACCTGTCGTACATGATGGGCAACCATGGCATGAGCCGCGACGAAGCAGCCAACGCCGCCGCGAAGAAGGCGGCCGAGCTGGACGGCGCCACCGAGCGCGTCAACCGCCTGGTGTCGAAGGCCCACGCGCTGGGCGTGCCCACGGCCAGCCATGACGACGATTCGCCACAGCGCATCGCCGCCATGCATGCGCTGGGCGTGCGCATGAGCGAATTCCCGATCAACCTGGAAACGGCGCAGGCCGCCGCCGCGCATGCCCTCCCGACCATCCTGGGCGCGCCCAACGTGCTGCGCGGCAAGAGCCAGAGCGGATCGATGCGGGCCATCGACGCGATCCACGCCCGGGTCGGCAATATCCTCTGCTCGGACTACCAGCCCTCGACGCTGATCGCCGCCGCCTTCGCCGCCGCGCGCTTGGCCGAGCTGCCGCTCAACGACGCGCTGGCGCTGGTCAGTGCCAACCCGGCCGATGCGTGCATGCTCGACGACCGTGGCCGGCTGCTGCCCGGCAAGCGCGCCGACGTGATCGCCGTGGCCAGCGTGGCGGGCCAGCCGCTGGTCACGCATACGTGGTCGGCCGGCCGTCTGGTGTTTGCGGCAGGCTATCCGGCCGTCCACCCGGCGGCCTCGCATACCGCCGCGCGCGCGGCCGAAGCGCCGGCCGTGGCCTGACCCCGCGCGCCAGCGCGCGCTCGAACGCGCGTTCGGCAATGTCACCCGCCCAGCCATGAAAAAGGCCGCGCATCGTCGCGCGGCCACATTTATTGACTATAGGCGCTACGCGGGGCGCTGGCACGGTAGGACTAGTCCTCATCACTGGCGGCTGGCCTTTGCACCGCTATCCCCTACTCTGGAGATGCAGGTGGCGGAAGCTTGAAGGGGTCGACATGATGTCAATGCGGATCACGGTGCCAGCGATGCTGGCCATTTTTTTATGTGCGGGATGCGCCGATCTGCTGCCGCAGAAGGTCGATCGATCGCCGCCGCTGGCGGGCCCGCAGGTCAACGCCGACACGACTTACCCCCCTGCCCCGCTGGCCCGCCCCACGCCGATACCGCCGCATGAAATCAACATGACGGGCACCTGCAAGCGCACCGAGGAGGACGGCTTCCGCGAGGATGCCGTGGTACGCGTATCGCACAATGCCGTGCAGACGCTGACCTGGAAACTGTGGGTGTCGCGCAAGGGGTCGTGCCACTTCGACCTCGATGAATTCAAGCAGGTGCAGCAAACGCCGCATATCGAACTGCATGCCATCGACGGCAGCGGCTGCAAGCTGATGGTGTGGCAGGACCCGCGCCGCATCACGCTGGCCCACGCACGGTGCGAGAAGCACTGCACGCCCGGCATCTACGAGCAGGCGTGGCCGGTGCTGTTCGATCCACGTAACGGTAACTGCGCACAGATCCGCTGAAGATCGGCGGCCGGGCCGCCGCCACGCCCGACCTGCCTGCCGGCGTGCCTGGGTCGGGCTACTTCGCCTTGGGCACGCGGCCCATCAGGAAGAACTCGTCGTTCGGACGCATGCCGATGGTATTCGCCATGCGGTTCGACAGGCCAAAGAACGCCGTGATGGCGGCAATGTCCCACGCGTCCTCGTCGTCGAAGCCATGGACGCGCAGCGCGTCGAAATCGGCCTCGCCGATCGTATGCGACGCCTCGCACACCTTCATCGCGAAATCGAGCATGGCGCGCTGCCGCGGCGCAATATCGGCCTTGCGGTAGTTGACCGCCACCTGATCGGCCACCAGCGGCTTCTTTTCATAGATGCGCAGGATGGCGCCATGCGCCACCACGCAGTACAGGCACTGGTTGGCGCCCGAAGTGGCCACGACGATCATCTCGCGGTCGCCCTTGGTCAGGTTGCCGCTCTCCTTGAGCATCAGCGCGTCGTGGTACGCAAAGAAGGCCCGGCATTCGTCGGGCCGGTGCGCCAGCGCCAAAAACACATTGGGAACGAAACCCGCCTTTTCCTGCACTTCCAGCACGCGCTGGCGCAGGTCGTCGGGCAGGCCGGCAATCTCCGGGACGGGATAGCGGCTGATCGGGGGTCGATGGGACGGTGATGCCTGGGTCATGTCTGTCTCCTCCGGGTAGGTTTCCCGTGTGTGTGTACATGCCCGGCCATGGCAGGGCGCCATGGCCGTCAAAACCGTGTGTCGCTTACTCCGCCGCCGTGGCGAACTGGATCCGGTGCAGGCCGGCGTACAGCCCGTTGGCGGCCAGCAGGGCACCGTGGCTGCCCGCTTCGGCCACGCGGCCATGCTCCAGCACCACGATGCGGTCGGCGTTTTCAATCGTAGACAGCCGGTGGGCGATCACCAGCGTGGTACGGCCCACCATCAGCGATTCCAGCGCCGCCTGCACCTGGCGCTCCGATTCGGAGTCCAGCGCCGACGTGGCTTCGTCCAGAATCAGGATCGGGGCGTCCTTGTAGATGGCCCGCGCAATGGCCAGCCGCTGGCGCTGGCCACCCGACAGCTTCATGCCGTTGTCGCCGATGTTGGTTTCCAGCCCTTCGGGCAGGCCCTTGACCACATCGGTCAGGTAAGCCGCCGCCAGCGCGCGCTCGACGCGCGCCATGTCGATCTTCTCGCGCGGATGTACGCCATACGCCACATTGGCAGCCACCGTATCGTTGAACAGCACCACGTCCTGGCTCACGAAGGCGATCTGGCGACGCAGGTCGTTCAGGCCGAACTGGTCGATCGGCTTGCCGTCGAGCATGATGCGGCCTTCGGTCGGGTCGAAGAAGCGCGGCAGCAGGTTCACCAGCGTGGTCTTGCCACTGCCCGACGGCCCCACCAGCGCCACCACCTCGCCCGGTGCGGCGTGGAAGTTCACACGGTTCAGCGCCGGACGGGCGGCATCGCCATAGCGGAAGCCGACGTTTTCGAACACCAGGTCACCCCGGGCGCGCTCCAGCGGCAGCCCGCCGGTCTGCGGCTCGATCGGCTCGTCGATCAGCCCGAAGATCATCTCGGCGGCGGTCAGGCCGCGCTGCAGCGGCTGGTTCAGGTCGGTCAGGTGCTTGAGCGGCGAAATCAGCAGCAGCATGGCCATCACGAAGCCGGTGAACCCGCCGATGGTGGTCTGGTTGCCCTGTGCCTGGATCATCGCGATGGTCAGGATCACCGACAGCGCCAGCGACGCCAGGAACGCCGTCACGGGCTGGTTCAGGCCACCGGCCACGGCCATGCGCATCGAATAGCCGCGCAGGCGCTCGGCCATCGTGGCAAACCGCGCCGTTTCGTATGCCTCGCCGCCGTGCAGCTTGACGACCTTGTAGCCGCCAGCCGCTTCCTCGACCACGTAGGCCGCGGTGTTGGTCAGTGCCTGGTGCTCGCGGTTCAGCCGGCGCAGGCGGCGGTTCACCTTCGACATCACGAAGCCGATGGTCGGCAGCAGCACGGCCACCACCAGCGTCAGGCGCCAGTTCGTGTAGAACAGGTACACCAGCAGCGCCAGCACGGTCAGGGAGTCGCGCACCAGCGTGATCAGCACGCCGGTCAGGATCTGCATGACCTGGTTGACCTCGAAGATCACGGCGTTGATCAGCGATGCGGCGGTATTGCGGTGATAGAACAGCGCCGGCGCGTGCAGCATGCGCTCGAACATCTGCATGCGCATCTTGAGCAGCACCTTGTTCGAGATCAGCGACAGCAGATACCCGGACGCGAACTGCGCCACGCCGCGCACCAGCGCCACGCCGACCAGCAGCGCCGGCACGTGCCAGAGCTTGCCGGCGTAGCTGCCGCCAAAGCCCTTGTCGAGCAGGTCGTTGACCACCTTCGGGATAATGCCCTCGCTGGCCGCCACGAGTGCCATGGCCAGGATCGCCAGCACGAAGTTGCGCATCTCGGGCTTCAGGTATGCCCAGACGCGCTTGAGGGTGTCGGTTTCCTGGGGCGTTTGCTTTTTGCTGTCTTTCACGTTGGCTCCACTTGCCGATCGGGGCCCGCACCGACTGCCGCTAGAATGGCGGGCAAATCCGGTCTGCGGGATCCATCGCAAGCATGTCTATGAAAATCTCTGTCGTACTGATTACAAAGAACGAGGCACACAACATCCGGGACTGCCTCGAAAGCGTCTCCTGGTGCGACCGCGCGATTATAGTGGACTCCGGCAGCACGGACGGCACGCTGGAGATTGCCCGCGCCATGGGTGCCGAAGTTCATGAAACGGCTACCTGGCCCGGTTTCGGCCCCCAGAAGAACCTTGCCCTGTCCAAGGTCCAGAGCGAATGGGTGCTGTCGATCGACGCCGACGAGCGCGTCACGCCCGCCTTGCGCGACGAAATCCTGGCCGCCATCGACTCCGGCCGCGCCGACGCCTACGACATGCCGCGCCTGTCGCGCTTCTGCGGCCGCTTCATGCGCCACAGCGGCTGGTATCCCGACCGCCTGACACGCGTGTTCCGCGCCGGCCGCGCCCGCTTTACCGACGATATCGTCCACGAGAACGTGGTCACCGACGGCCCGGTCGGCCATCTGCAAACCCCGCTGCTGCACTACACCTACGACGATTTCTCGCAGGTGCTGCGCAAGATCGACCAATACTCCACGCTGGGCGCCAGACAGGCATTCCAGCGCGGCAAGCGCGCCACCGTGTTCAGCGCCTGGACCCACGGCAGCTGGGCGTTCCTGCGCACCTGGCTGCTGCGGCGCGGCTTTCTGGACGGCCCGCAGGGGCTGGCCGTCGCGCTGATGAACGGCCAGGCCAGCTATTACAAGTACATCAAGCTCTGGCTGCTGCACCAGCAGGCGAAACATCCGCCTGCGTCAGCCGATTGACCAGCGCGCCGAACGCCTGGCCCGTCGGGCCGAAGCCCATTTGTTCGATATGGCGTGCAGCGTGGGCCAGCAGCGACTGGCGCAGCGCGGCATCCTGCAGGCCACTGCGGATCGCCGCGGCCAGCCCTTCCACATCGCCCACCGGCACCAGCAGGCCGGCGCGGCCATCGTCAAGAATCTCGCGGGGGCCCGTCGGGCAATCGGTGCTCACCACCACCTGGCCCACCGCCAGCCCTTCCAGCAGGACGTTGGGCAGGCCTTCCATCTTCGAACTGAACGCCATCAGGCGCGCCTGGCGAATCCAGGCGTAGGGGTTCGACTGGAAACCGGCGAACGTCACGCGCCCGGCCAGGCCCAGCGACTGCGCCAGGGCTTCGAGCCTGGGGCGTGACGCGCCATCGCCCACCAGCACCAGTTGCTCGTCAATCCCCTGTTCGACCAGCCGCGCATAGGCATGCAGCAGCGAAGTGAAGTCCTTCTGGCTTTCCTCCAGCCGGCCTATCGAGACGATGAACGGCCCGGCGGGCGCCAGCCCCGGCTCCAGCGGCTGCGCGGCCCGGGCGCGAATATGGTCGAGGTCGATGGCGTTGTACAGCCGCACCAGCCTGGGCGCCGCGTCGGGCATCAGTTCGCGGGCATCGGCCAGCATGCTGTCGGTCAGCATGACCACCGCGTCGTAATCGACCTTGCACTGATGCCGCAGCTTGCGCAGCTTGCGGCCATGGCCGCGCGCCAGGTGCGCCACGCTGAAATGCTGGTAGCCGATCATCGGCACGGGTAGCGGCCCGGTTATGCGCGATAGCGACATGTCGTAGTCCACGACCATGTCGAAGCCCTGTTCCAGGATCGCCATGAAGCGGCGCCGGACGATCGGCTTGCGCACCGGGGGCAGCAGAACTTCCTCGTAGATCTTGCCCAGCACGCCCAGCTTGCGCTGTTTCTTCAGCTGGCGGCAATGCGACAGCCAGCGTTCGGGCGCCAGCACGTGGACTTCCACGCTGGCGGGCAGCCGGGCACGGAAGTGCGACGCCAGTTCCGGCGAGGGATACGTGACCGTCAGCGACAGATCGAACCTGTCCTGCAGCGATGTCAGCAGCGAGACCAGCGAGGTCTCGATGCCACCATGCAGGAAATGGGTGACGTGAAACAGAATGCGTTGCCTGCGCATGCCCACCGTCGCGCGCTCAGGCATATAGCATGCGCACACTGTCGCCCAGCGCATCGCGCAGGGTGGTCAGCGCCTCCTCGGAGGGGGTGATCTGCCACTGGTCGCCCAGCGTGGCTTCGCACTGGGCCGACTTGTTGACATAGCGGATGCGCACCGGCACGCCCGGCACCTGGCCCCCATTGGCCAGGAACGGCGTCAGCAGTTGCCGCAGGCGCTCGGTCGAGGCATTGCCGTTGAACCCCAGGCACACCGCATCGGCGTACCGGGCGCGCGCGGTCACCAGGTCCATCACCGACTCGGCCGTAAAGCGCACGCCGCCCCTGAACGTATCGTGCCGCGCGTTGCCCTGGGCGATGATCAGCTCGTCCTCGCGGAACATGTGGCGGTTGGCATCGTACAGCTCGTTGAACACGGTCATTTCGATCTGGGCCGTGCCGTCGTCGATCATGACGATGATCAGCTTGCCGCGCTGGGTCATCTGCGTGCGCACGCCCATGATGACGCCGGCGACCACCTTGCCGCGCACGTCGCGGCCGTAGCCGCCGCCGTTGCCCTGCACTTCCTTTTCCAGCGCGGCCAGCGTGCCCTTCACGAACTTGCGCACCTCGTCGCGCGAGGCGTCGAACAGGTGGCCCGAAAAGTAGTAGCCCAGCGCCTGCTTTTCTTCCTGCAGCGTGCGCTTGGCTGTCCAGCGCGGTTCGTCGATCAGTACCGGGCGATGGGCGTCGCCGGCATCGTCCATCAGATCGAACAGCGACACCTGGTTGGCCGACTCGGCCTTCTGCTCGGCCGCTTCCATGGCGATCGACACCGAGGCCAGCAGCTGCGCGCGGTTGTCATTGAGGCTGTCGAACGCGCCGGCGCGGATCAGCGCCTCGATCGTGCGGCGGTTGACCTGGCGGCGGTCCACCCGCTCGCAGAAATCGAACAGGTCCTCGAACGGCTTGTCTTCGCGCGCGCGCAGGATGTCCTCGATGGCGCCCTGGCCCGATCCCTTGATGCCGCCCAGGCCGTAGCGGATGGTCTTCGCATCGGTCGGGGCAAAGCGGTATTCGCTGGCATTGACGTCCGGCGGCAGGACCACGATCTTGTTCAGGCGGCAGTCCTCGTAGAGGATCTTGACCTTGTCGGTGTCGTCCATGGCCAGCGACATGTTGGCTGCCATGAATTCGGCCGGATGGTGCGCCTTGAGCCACGCCGTGTAGTACGCCAGCAGCGCATAGGCGGCCGCGTGCGACTTGTTGAAGCCGTAGCCCGCAAACTTCTCCATCAGGTCGAAGATGTCGTCGGCCTGCTGCGCGCTCAGCCCGTTTTTGGCGGCCCCCTCGCGGAACAGCTCGCGATGCTTGGCCATTTCCTCGGCCTTCTTCTTGCCCATGGCCCGGCGCAGCAGGTCGGCGCCGCCCAGCGAGTAGCCGCCGATGATCTGCGCCATCTGCATCACCTGCTCCTGGTAGACCATGATGCCGTAGGTCTCCTTGAGCACCGGCTCGACGCGCGGGTCCGGATATTCCACCTTCTCGCGGCCGTGCTTGCGGGCGCAGAAGCTGGGAATCAGGTCCATAGGGCCCGGACGGTACAGCGCCACCAGCGCGATGATGTCCTCGAAGCGGTCAGGCTTGGCGTCCTTGAGCATGCCCTGCATGCCGCGGCTTTCCAGCTGGAACACCGCCACCGTGTTGGCGCTCTTGAGGATCTCGAACGCGGGGCCGTCGTCGAGCGGGATCTGGCTGCAGTTCCAGTCGGTCTTGCTCGGGTCCAGGCGGCGGATGTAGCGTTCGGCCCAGTCCAGGATCGTCAGCGTGGTCAGGCCCAGAAAGTCGAACTTGACCAGGCCGGCCGCTTCCACGTCGTCCTTGTCGTACTGGCTCACCACACCGCTCATGCCGTCGGTGCCCTGCGTGTACAGCGGGCAGAAATCGGTCAGGCGGCCCGGCGCGATCAGCACGCCGCCGGCGTGCATGCCGACGTTACGCGTCATGCCTTCCACGCGCTGGGCAAGCTCCAGCAGCTGGCGGACTTCTTCCTCGTTGCGTTCGCGCTCGGCCAGCGCCGGCTCTTCCTTCTTGGCTTCCTCCAGCGTCACCAGCTTGCCCGGCTTGAACGGAATCAGCTTGGCCACGCTGTCGACAAAGCCGTAGCCCAGATCCAGCACGCGGCCCACGTCGCGCACCGCCGCCTTGGCGGCCATCGTGCCGAAGGTGGCGATCTGCGACACGGCTTCCTTGCCGTACTTTTCCTTCACGTACGTGATCACGCGATCGCGGCCGTGCTGGCAGAAGTCGATATCGAAGTCGGGCATCGACACCCGCTCCGGATTCAGGAACCGCTCGAACAGCAGCGCGTACTTGAGCGGGTCCAGGTCGGTGATGCCCAGCGCGTAGGCCACCAGCGAGCCAGCGCCCGAACCCCGGCCCGGCCCCACCGGCACGCCGTTGTTCTTGGCCCAGTTGATAAAGTCCGCCACGATCAGGAAGTAGCCCGGGAAGCCCATCTTGATGATGGTGCCGGTCTCGAATTCGAGCCGTGCGTAGTACTCGGGGCGCTTGCTCTCGCGTTCGGCCTCGTCGGGGAACAGCACGGCAAGGCGCTTTTCCAGGCCGTCCTTGGCCATGAACACGAGGTAGTCGTCCAGCGACATGCCATCGGGCGTCGGGAACAGCGGCAGGCGCGGCTTGCCCAGTTCCAGCGTCAGGTTGCATCGCTTGGCGATCTCGACCGAGTTCTGCAGCGCCGACGGGATGTCGGCGAACAGCGCGCACATCTCGTCCTGCGTCTTGAAGTACTGGTCGGTCGTGAACTTGCGGGTGCGGCGCGGATTGGCCAGCAGCTCGCCTTCGGCGATGCACACGCGCGCCTCGTGCGCGGTGAAATCGTCCGGCGTCATGAACTGCACCGGATGCGTCGCGACCACCGGCAGTTGCAGCGCGGCGGCCAGTTGCACGGCCTGCTGCACATAGGCGTCGGTGCCCGGATGCCCGGCGCGCTGCAGTTCGATATAGAACCGCTGCGGGAACACCGTGGCCCAATGGCGTGCCGCGCGGCGCGCCCCGTCGGGATTGCCGTTCGCCAGCGCCAGGCCGACGTCGCCGCCCATCGCGCCGGACAGCGCGATCAGCCCGGTGGCCAGCGGCAGGCCTTCCTCGCCCGGCTCCTCGAACCAGCCCGGCTCCAGCTCGGCACGGCCGCGATACTGGTTGCTCAACCAGGCGCGCGACAGCAGCGTGCAGAGGTTCAGGTAGCCGATGCGGTCCTGCACCAGCAGCTGCATGCGTGCCGGCTTGTCGCGGTCATCGGCGTTGGTCAGCCACACATCGGCGCCGACCACGGGCTTGATCCCGCCGCCACGGGCTTCCTTGTAGAAGCGGATCAGGCCGAAGGCGTTGGCCAGGTCGGTCAGCGCGAGCGCGCCCATGCCGTCCTTGGCAGCAGCCTTGACGGCGTCATCGAGACGGACGATGCCGTCCACCACCGAGTATTCGGAATGGAGGCGAAGGTGTACAAAGCGGGGTGCAGACATAGGGCGCCATTGTACCGGCTCCCCCCGCCGCTCACTCTGAGAGTTTTCGCAAAGTAACACCTCGGCATGCCCCGTGCGCCACTCACCGGGCCCGCACGCGGCGGGTATCGGGGGCGGCGCCAAGCGGCTATAATTTCGCCTTTCCAATCAGGCAGTTACCAAGCGCGCTGGCGCGCCCTGCAGCAACCCTGCGGCGCCCAGCCGGCGGCATCATTCCATGCAGATCGTCAACATTTCGGCTTACAAGTTCGTCACGCTCGACGATATCGAGACCCTGCGCCCCGCCATGCGCGAGTGCTGCGAGGCGGCGGGACTGAAAGGCACGATCCTGCTGGCGCCGGAAGGCATCAACATGTTCCTGGCCGGCACGCGCGAGCAGATCGACGGTTTCATGGCGTGGCTGCACGCCGATGCCCGCTTCGCCGATATCGCCCCCAAGGAAAGCCTGTCGGAAAACCAGCCCTTCAAGCGCATGCTGGTGCGCGCCAAGAAGGAAATCATCACCATGAAGATGCCGCTGATCCGGCCGGAAGCCGGCCGTGCGCCGTCGGTGCGCCCGGTGGATCTCAAACGCTGGCTCGACCAGGGCCATGACGACGAAGGCCGCCCGGTGGTGATGCTCGACACGCGCAACGATTTCGAAGTCGCGGTGGGCACGTTCGACGATGCGGTCGAGTACAACATCACGAAATTCAGCGAGTTTCCGACCGCCGTGGCCGAAAACCGGGCGGCGCTCGACGGCAAGACCGTGGTGTCGTTCTGCACGGGCGGCATCCGCTGCGAAAAGGCCGCCATCCACATGCAGGAAGTGGGCATCGAGCGCGTGTACCAGCTCGAAGGCGGCATCCTCAAGTATTTCGAGGAAGTCGGCGGCAGCCACTACCACGGCGACTGCTTCGTGTTCGACTACCGCACTGCGCTGAACCCGAACCTGGAGCCGGCCGGCCCGGTGCAGTGCTTTGCCTGCCGCGCCGTGGTGACGCCCGAGGAGCAGCAGCATCCGAAGTATGTCGTGGGCCAGAGCTGCCCCCACTGCGCCGACCCTGCCGTCGCCCCTGCCGCCGCCTGACCCTCAGGCGGCCAGCAGGTGGTAGAGATTGCGTAGCATGCCGGCCGTCGCGCCCCAGATGAAACGATGGCCGCCGCCCTCGCGCGGATACGGCATCGAATAGAACTGGCGCTCGCCGCCTTCCCAGCGCAGCAGGCGGCGCTCGTGCCGTGCGGGGTCCATCAGGAACGCCAGCGGCACCTCGAAGATTTCGGCCACCTCGCCCGCATCGGGCTGCAGCGTGAAGCCGGTATGCACCAGGCCCACCACCGGGCTCACATGGAAGCCCGTGCCGGTGATGTAGTCCGGCAACGATCCCAGAACCTCGATGAAATCCCGCTTGAGGCCGATTTCCTCCTCGGTCTCGCGCAGGGCCGTGGCGATGCGGTCGGCGTCAAAGGTTTCCTGGCTGCCGCCCGGAAAGCTGATCTGGCCGGCATGTGCGTTCAAGTTCGCATTGCGCTGGGTCAGCAGCACGGTCAGGCCGTCGGGGTGTTCCACCAGCGGCACCAGCACCGAAGCTTGCCGCAACCCGCGCGTGCGATCGTAGACGCGCGACTCGTCGGTCAGCTCGGGCTCCCATGCCGGCGGCGACAGCAGCCGGTGCCGGATGAAATCGGGTTGCATGCGCGGCGCACTGAGCGGCGCGCGGCGGCTGTCGGTCTCGATAACCGGCAGCGCCTCGGGATCGAATTTGGGGGGCATAACGTCGTCAAGTATGACAGAACGTCAGAATGTTGCATTGCAGCATACTGGTTCATCGCGCATCGCCGAAAATGCAAAAAGGACACCCGAGGGTGTCCTTCGCAATGCCGGCTGGGCACCGGTTGCCCGGTGCGTGGCGCGGAAAAGCTTATTCTGCGGCGACGGCAGCGGCCTTGGCCTTCGTCACCAGCTTTTCCTTGATACGTGCCGACTTGCCCGAACGCTCGCGCAGGTAGTACAGCTTCGCGCGACGGACGTCACCGCGACGCTTCACTTCGATGCCGGCGATCAGCGGCGAGTACAGCTGGAACGTACGTTCCACGCCTTCACCCGACGAGATCTTGCGCACGATGAAGGAGCTGTTCAGACCACGGTTACGCTTGGCGATCACCACGCCTTCGTAAGCCTGCACGCGCTTGCGGTTACCTTCCACCACGTTCACGTTGACGATCACGGTGTCGCCAGGTGCGAATGCGGGGATGGTCTTGTTCGCGGTCAGACGCGCGATCTCTTCCTGCTCGATTTGCTCGATGAGGTTCATCGTTTTCTCCTTAACCATCTTACCGGCGTTAATACCCATGTTCGGGCCCCGGCAGAGGATGGGGTTTCACTTGGCAGGAGCGAACTCCTGCCCTGCTTTCGCTGCCAGGGTCGACAGGTATTTCTCGTCGGCCTTGGACAACAACCCTTGCGCGCGCGCCGCCACGATCAGATCGGGACGCTTGCGCGCGGTATTGGCCAGCGCCTGCTGGCGCCGCCATTTTTCAATCTCGGCATGATGGCCCCCGAGCAACACATCGGGCACCCGCACACCTTCATATTCTTCCGGCCGCGTGTAATGCGGACAGTCGAGCAGGCCATTGACGAAGCTGTCCTGCACCGCCGACTGCGCATCGCCCAGCACACCGGGCAGATGCCGCACCACCGCGTCGATCAGCGCCATCGCGGGCAGTTCGCCCCCCGACAGCACGAAATCGCCGAGGCTGATTTCCTCGTCCACGCGACGGTCGATCAGACGCTGATCAATCGCCTCGTACCGCCCGCACAGCAGCACCAGCCCCGGGCGCTGCGCCAGTTCCATGACCTTGCCATGGCTCAGCGTCGCGCCTTGCGGCGACATCAGCACCACGTGCGGCCGCTCGACACCGGCGTCCGACTGTGCCGCGCTGGCGGCATCGATCGCATCTTCGAGCGGCTTGCCCAGCATCACCATGCCAGGCCCGCCGCCGTAGGGGCGATCATCGATCGTACGGTAATTGTCGACCGTGAAGTCGCGGGGATTCCAGGTGCGCAGCGCATAACGCTGCTGCTTCGCCGCCCGGCTGGTGATACCCCAGTCGGTCAGCGCGCGAAACATCTCGGGAAACAGCGTGATTACATCGAACTGCATCAGCGCCTCCCTCGACGGCAATTCAGGAACGTCAGTAGTCCAGCCCCCAGTCGACCACGATGCGCCGGGCCGACGTATCGACCGCGCGCAGGAATGCGTCGACAAACGGGATCAGCCGCTCAGCGGCCTTGCCGTCCGGCAGCTGGTATGCCACCTGTAGGATCTGGTGGGCGCCGTTGTCGATCAGCCCGGTCACGTCGCCGAGCGATTCGCCCTGCTCGTTGACCACGGCGCAACCGATCAGGTCGACCCAGTAAAACTCACCTTCTTCCGGCGCGGGAAAATCCGCACGCCGGATCCAGACGCGGCGGCCCTTGAGCATTTCCGCCACATTGCGATCCGAAACGCCGGTGGCTTGCGCCACCACGGTACCGCTATGTTCCCGCGACTGGGAAATCTTGACGCTGACAGCTTCCGCCGCCTCGGCAGGCGCCGTGACCACACCGGCAGCCGGCGCACGCAGCAGCCACCAGCGGCGGGCATGCAGCAATGCGGAGGCGTCGTCCGCATGCGGCTGGACCTTGATCCAGCCCCGGATGCCGTATGCGGCGCCCACGTAGCCAACCTCGACGAGATCGTCGGGCAGGCTGTCCGTGAACAGCAGCGAGGCAGGCAGCTTGGCTGGCCGGCCGGTGGCGTTGCCAGTCACGTTGGCGGAGCGTCTTTACGCGTCAGCGCGCACCGCCCGAGCGGTTGCGCCTGAACAGCTATCAGGCAGCAGCCTTGACGGCGGCTTGCTTGACCAGGCGGGCAACGGTCGGCGACAGTTGGGCGCCAACGCCTTGCCAGTAGGCCAGACGGTCTTGCGCAACGCGCAGGCCTTCTTCCTTGTCGGAAGCCAGCGGGTTGTAGAAGCCAACGCGCTCGATGAAACGGCCATCGCGACGGTTGCGCGAATCGGTAGCAACGATGTTGAAGAACGGGCGCTTCTTGCTGCCGCCGCGAGCCAGACGGATTACGACCATGTTAATTCCTCGAAAAAACGGGGTGTGCGAACACGAAACGCAAGAGTATAGCCCACTTCCCGAGTCCAAACAAACACTTAGGGCTTTCCAGCACGATACCGCCCCCGCGGAGCGCCGTTGACGCAACAATTGCGGCATGGCGCCGTGGCGAAACCGCGAACCGGCGGTATGCCGCAAGCCCGAACCGGCGCTTTTCCGCCGTGAGGGGCCTGTGCCGCGGGATGACCGCCCTCGCCCTGGCATTTTCGCCTGCAGGCAGCCTTTCTGCACGCCTCGAAACAGGCCTCTAATCGCCGCCAGCCGAGGCGCCACGCGGGGTCCCGGCGGACGCGCCAAACGTGGCAAAAATGACGAAACAATCCGTTACACCAGTAACGGGTTTCGCATAGGCCATCACAGCCCCGCTGCGTACCATGAACCCAACGCCTGACTCATCACCTGCTACAGGACTTTGGGATTCCGCATGCTTACACGCCCCCACCTGCGCCATCTGGTGGCTGGTGCCGTGGCCGTCATCGGCCTGGTTGGCACAGTTGCCACCAGCCACGCACAAGTTGCCTTCTGGCAGCGCGCCTTCGCCGAGCATCCGGTTCGTATGGGCCGTGTGGGCGCCGGATGGGACGTTGCCAGCGTGCGCGCGGAAAACCGCGATCACGTCCAGGCGCAGATCGACCGGATGGAACAGCGCGCGCGCAATGACGACCGGCTCAGCGGCCGCCCGCCCGGCCCCGGCGGCCAGAGCGATGAACGGTCCGCCCGCCAGGCTGGCGGCGCCGACCGCAACAACGGTGGCGACGCTTCGATGCGCGGCACCGAGATGCGCCCCGCCCACGTCGGCCCCGGCTGGCAGGCGCGCGGCCGCGACGGCGGACGCTGACGCACTTCCCCGGGCAGCCCACCCCAAAGGCCGGAACTTCCGGCCTTTTTTCATGGTCAGTCTAGACGTGCGTGCCAGAAAACGCCGCACAGGCTGCCGCCCGGCGCTGTCCGGGACCTCCAGCGTGCCGTTGTTGCGCAGACGGCAATCAAACTGACCTGCCTCTGCCCGGCACCCACTGTCCGGGTCCCGGAGGCTGGGCGCGGCCTCCACAAGAATGATCTGTCGAGGTTCATCATGTCTCCCCTTCTTCACGACCTGGCCCGACACGCGGGCCAGTTGTCATTGTCGCTGCTGTTCATGCTGATGCTGACCTTGGTGCTGTACAGCGAAACGCATATCTCCCAAATGGTGGCCGGCGCCCTGGCGTCGATCTGGCCGTCCTGACGCTACAATGGGCGCCGATGCCGCCGGCATCGAAGGGATTTTCCGTTCGCCTAGCCTCGCCTACGATGCCTGCCGCCAGCCAAGCCCCCGCCATTGCCCGTGAACCCGCCAGCCCCCCCACAGCGCGTGGCGGAAAATCCAAATTGATCACCGTCGCGCTGGCCTTCCTGCTTGGCAGCCTCGGAGCACATCGCTTTTATCTGAAGGGTCTGCGTGACCCGTTCGGCTGGGCCCATCTGCTGGCCACGGCAGCGGGTGCCATCGGCGTGACCTCGCTGATCGTGGGCGCCGGCAATCCGGCCCTGAACTGGATGTTTGCCGTGGCGGGTGGCGTATCGGTCATCGGCGCCTTCCTGACCGCCATCGTGTTCGGCCTGCGGCCCGACGACAAATGGGATGCCCGCTATAACGCACACGGTACGCCCACGCGCTCGGGCTGGCCGGTGGTGATTCTCGTCATCCTGTCGCTGATGATCGGCACGGGCCTGCTGATGGCCGGACTGGCGATCAGCTTCCAGACCTTCTTCGAATCGCAGGTGGAAGCCGCCAAGGCGCTGTCACAGGAATAGCGCCCCTTGACCGATCGCAAGACCCACGCAATAAGCCTGTCGATAACTCGTAAAACGACCATACTGCTTAGGTCCAAATGACAGGCGGCACTGCACCGCTGCAGGGCTGCGAAGGAGACGCTGATGGAACATCCCAGCTACGAGGAAGGACGCCTGGCGGCGATTGCCGTGCGCCTGGCCATGTCGTCGGGCTTGCCGCCCACCAGTGCCCGGGCGGCACTGGAACTTGCCTGCCGCATGATCGACGACAGCCTGGATGCACCGGCGACAGCCCGCAAGGACACTCAGAAGAGCGAGCCTTGCCTGTCTTCGTCGCCGCACGGCCGCATCGATCGCGTCGGTCTGGGCGGTGGCCTGAACCGCGACGTATCGAGCTCGAAGCGGTTATAGCGAAACCCGAGCCGATCCGCGGCCTTGTAGAACCGTTGCCGGATCAGATCGGCCCAGATCCCCGTGCCGCGCATGCGCGAAGCGAAATCGGCGTCGTAATCCTTGGCGCCACGCATGTCGCGTACGCGGTTCATGACCCGCTCGGCACGGTCGGGAAAATGCGCCTGCAGCCATTCCTGGAACAGCGGGCGCACTTCCCACGGCAAACGCAACACGACGTAGTTGGCGTAGACCGCCCCCGCGTCATGCGCGGCTTCCAGAATTTTCTCCAGATCGGGCTCCGTAATGAACGGGATGACCGGGGCCACACTCACGCCCACCGGAATCCCGGCATCGGTCAGTTCCCGGATCGTGCGCAGCCGGCGCGACGGGGTGGCGGCGCGGGGCTCCAGCGTGCGCGCCACGTCGGCATCGAGCGTGGTAATGGTCACGGCCGCCACCGCCAGCCGCTGTGCGGCCATCGGCGCCAGCAGGTCGATGTCGCGCTCGATCAGCGATGACTTGGTGATCAGCGCCACCGGATGATCGGTCTCGTGCAGCACTTCCAGAACGCCACGTGTGATGCGCTGCTCGCGCTCGATTGGCTGATAGGCGTCGGTATTCACGCCGAGCGCAATCGTCTCGCAGCGATACGATGGCCGGGACAATTCGTCACGCAGCCGCTCCGCGGCGTTGGCCTTGGCGTACAGCTTCGTCTCGAAATCGAGCCCCGGCGACAGGTCGAGGTAGGCGTGCGTCGGGCGCGCAAAACAGTAGATGCAGCCATGTTCACAGCCGCGATACGGATTCAGTGACGTATCGAACGGGATATCGGGCGATGCATTGCGCGACAGGATCGACCTGGCCTGCTCGCGCGTCACCTGCGTGACCAGCCGGGGCGGCAGCGCCGCGTCTGCGCCCGTCCCCTCGCCCGATGGGGATGCCTCAGGCGACAGCCAACCATCGTCGAACGCCTCGCGCTGATCGCGCTCGAAGCGTCCCTGCAGGTTGCTGACAGCGCCGCGGCCCTTTCGGGGCGGCATGGGAATCGGGGGCATGGGGTCGGTCAGGGGCGATCGAATACTGTACAAATATACAGTATCGATGACCGTGATCCAAGCCCGAATTCAGGTCGTGCCGGATACGCTACTTTCCTTGGCGTCCACCGCGATCGCCAGCGTTTCCTTGATTTCTTCCATCACGACATAGCTCTTCGACTGCGCGGCGCCGGGCAGTTGCAGCAGGATGTCCCCCAGCAGCCGGCGGTACTCGCCAATCTCCCGGATGCGGGCCTTGATCAGGTAATCGAAATCGCCCGACACCAGATGGCACTCAAGCACCTCGGGAATGCGCAGCACCTCGCGCCGGAACTGTTCGAACATGTTGCCCGACTTGTTGTTCAGCGATATCTCGACGAACACCAGCAGCGCGCTGCCCAGCAGGGCCGGGTTCAGCCGCGCGTAGTAGCCCATGATGACGCCGTCGCGCTCCAGCCGCTTCACGCGCTCGATGCAGGGCGTGATCGTCAGCCCAACGGCTTCCGCCAGGTCTTTCATCGATATCCGGCCATCGCCCTGCAGCACCCCAAGGATCTTGCGATCCAGGCGATCCAGCGAGCGCACCGGCTGGCGGCTTGTTCTCATGAATCTTTCCTGTTTTTGTAAGAAATTCGCGAACTAACACTGCTTCGAAGTCAATAGTATAGAAGCGAATTCTTCTATAGCCTGACTTGGCAGTATGGAGCCCCCGAAAATGCGCGTTCTTGTTCTTGGCAGTGGCGTGATTGGCGTCACCAGTGCGTGGTATCTGGCCCGTGCCGGTCACGAAGTGACCGTGGTGGACCGCGAAGGCGGCCCGGCACTGGGCACCAGCTTTGCCAATGCCGGCCAGATCTCGCCGGGCTATGCGTCGCCGTGGGCCGCGCCGGGCGTGCCGCTGAAGGCGATCAAGTGGATGTTCCAGGAACATGCGCCGCTGACCATCAAGCCTGATGGCTCGCTGTTCCAGCTGCAGTGGATGTGGCAGATGCTGCAGAACTGCACGGCCGACCGCTATGCCGTGAACAAGGAACGCATGGTGCGTCTGGCCGAGTACAGCCGCGACTGCATCCGCACGCTGCGCGCCGAGACCGGCATTGCCTACGAAGGCCGCCAGCAAGGCACGCTGCAGGTGTTCCGTACCGATGCGCAGATGGAAGCCGCGTCGCGCGACATCGCCGTGCTGGAAGAAGCCGGCGTGCCCTACGAATTGCTCTCGCGCGACGAACTCGGCGCGAGCGAACCGGCGCTTGCCGCCGCCGGCCAAAAGCTGGCGGGTGGCTTGCGCCTGCCGAACGATGAAACCGGGGACTGCCAGCTGTTTACCGAACGGCTGGCAGCCATGGCTGCGTCGATCGGCGTGCAGTTCCAGTACAACCGGTCGATCGACGGCCTGCTGACCCAGGGCGATGCCGTGACCGGCGCCATCGTCGGCGGCGAGCCGATGCTGGCCGATGCCGTGGTGGTGGCGCTGGGCAGCTGGTCCACGCCGTTCGTGAAACCGGTGCTGCCGGGCCTGTCGAATCTGCCGGTCTATCCGCTCAAGGGCTTCTCGATTACGGTGCCGCTGCGCGATGCCGACAAGAGCCCGGTGTCGACGGTGCTCGACGAAACCTACAAGGTGGCGATCACGCGCTTTGACGACCGCATCCGCGTGGGCGGCATGGCACAGATCGTCGGCTACGACCGCTCGCTCGATCCGAACAAGCGCCGTACGCTCGAACACGTGTTGACCGACCTGTTCCCGGGTGCCGGCGATGTGGGCCGCGCCACGTTCTGGACCGGCCTGCGTCCGATGACGCCGGACGGCACGCCCGTGGTGGGCCCTGCCGGCATTCGCGGCCTGTGGCTCAACACCGGCCACGGCACGCTGGGCTGGACCATGGCTTGCGGCTCGGGCCAGTTGCTGTCCGACCTGGTATCGGGCACGCGCCCGGCGATTCGCGCCGACGACCTGTCCGTGGATCGCTATCGCAAGCCGCCGCGCACGCACCACGTGCCGCGTCCGGTGCCGGCCTGATTGCCTGCGCTGCAAAAACAGGAAGGGCGACCCGCGGGTCGCCCTTTTCGCATTATTACGATGGCGTGATGCGCATCAGAACTGATCGGCCGTCATGGCCTTGACCGGCTCCGCGCCTTCCACGATGGCCGCGCGCAGCGACGAGGCCTGCGACAGGATGTGCTGGCCAAAGAAATACGCGGTGGCGATCTTGGCGTCGTAGAACGCCGGATCTTCCGCGCGCTTCGCGTCGGCCACCAGCATGGCGCGGCCCAGTTGCCAGCCCGACAGCACGATGCCGCAGAGCTTCAGGTAAGGCACGCTGCCGGCAAACACCGCATTCGGGTCGCCCTTGGCATTTTCCACCACGAACTGCACCACGGCTTCCAGCGCCTCGCGGCCCAGCTTCAGCTGCGTCTGCACGGCCTGGAACGACGCGCCGCCGTGTTTGCCCAGTTCGGCTTCGGTTTCGGCGATCTTCGCGCAGATGGCACGCGCCACGGCGCCGCCGTCGCGCACGGTCTTGCGACCGACCAGGTCGTTGGCCTGGATGGCCGTCGTGCCTTCGTAGATCGTCAGGATGCGGGCGTCGCGATAGTGCTGCGCCGCGCCCGTTTCCTCGATGAAGCCCATGCCGCCGTGCACCTGCACGCCCAGGCTCGTCACGTCGATCGACAGCTCGGTGCTCCAGCCCTTCACCACCGGCACCAGGAATTCGTAGAGCGCCATGTTCTCGCGGCGCACGGCTTCGTCGGGATGCTGGTGGGCGATGTCGCTGGCCGCGGCGGCCACGTAGGCCACGGCGCGGGCGCCTTCGATCAGCGCGCGCATCGTCATCAGCATGCGCTTGACGTCCGGATGATGGATGATCGTCACGGCCTCGCGCGCCGATCCATCCACGGGCCGGCTCTGCACGCGGTCTTTCGCGTACGCCACGGCCTGCTGGTAGGCGCGCTCGGAAATCGCAATGCCCTGCATGCCCACCGCGAAGCGCGCCGAGTTCATCATGATGAACATGTACTCGAGGCCGCGGTTTTCCTCGCCCACCAGCGTGCCGATGGCACCGCCGTGGTCGCCGAACTGCAGCACGGCCGTGGGACTGGCCTTGATGCCAAGCTTGTGCTCGATCGACACGCACTGCACGTCGTTGCGCTCGCCCAGCGACCCATCGGCGTTCACCTTGAACTTGGGCACGATGAACAGCGAGATGCCCTTCACGCCCTCGGGCGCGGTCGGCGTGCGCGCCAGCACCAGGTGGACGATGTTGTCCGCCATGTCGTGCTCGCCATAGGTGATGAAGATTTTGGTGCCGAAAATCTTGAACGTGCCGTCGCCCTGCGGCTCGGCGCGCGTGCGCACCGCAGCCAGGTCCGACCCGGCTTGCGGCTCGGTCAGGTTCATCGTGCCCGTCCACTCACCCGAGATCAGCTTGGGCAGGAAAGTCGCCTTCTGGTCATCGCTGCCCGCCGTCAGCAGGGCCTCGATGGCGCCGTCGGTCAGCAACGGGCACAGCGCGAACGACAGGTTCGCACTGTTCAGCATTTCGATGCACGGCGTGGCCACCAGCTTGGGCAGCCCCTGGCCTTCGAACTCTGCCGGATGCAGCACGCCCTGCCAGCCGCCTTCGCCAAACTGCCGGAATGCATCCTTGAAGCCGGCCGTGGTGGTGACCACGCCATCCTTCCAGCTGCTGGGGCTGAGGTCGCCCGGACGGTTCAGCGGCGCCACCACCTGTTCGTTGAACTTGGCGGCTTCTTCCAGCACGGCCTGCGCCGTATCGGGCGTTGCCTCTTCATAGCCGGGCAACTGGCTGATCTGTTCAAGCCCTGCCAGTTCGTTCATGACGAACTGCATGTCCTTGAGTGGTGCGCGATAGGTCATCGTATGTCTCCACGATCCTGCAAAAAAGCCGCTCGCGGGAAGCAACCCGGAACGGCTTTATAGTAGTTCTGCGTGCGGCCGGTTCAATGCGATGTCGAACCGGCCGGTCGGGCGTTATCAGCCCAGTGCTGCCACCAGCTCGGGCACCACGGTGTTCAGGTCGCCCACCAGGCCGTAGTCCGCCACCGAGAAGATCGGGGCTTCCGCGTCCTTGTTGATCGCGACGATCACCTTGGAGTCCTTCATGCCGGCCAGATGCTGGATCGCGCCCGAGATACCGACGGCGATGTACAGCTGCGGGGCGACGATCTTGCCGGTCTGGCCCACCTGGTAGTCGTTCGGCACGAAGCCGGCATCGACTGCGGCACGCGATGCGCCCAGCGCCGCGCCGAGCTTGTCGGCCAGCGGGGTCAGCACCTTGGTGTAGTTCTCGCCCGAACCCACGCCACGGCCACCGGAAACGATGATCTTGGCGGCGGTCAGTTCCGGACGGTCGCTCTTGGTCACTTCACGCGACACGAATTGCGAGATGCCCGCGTCGGCCACGGCCGGCAGCGTTTCCACCGCGGCAGAGCCACCTTCGGCGGCGGCCGGGTCGAATGCCGTGCCACGCACCGTGATCACCTTGATCTTGTCTTGCGACTTGACCGTGGCGATGGCGTTGCCGGCGTAGATCGGACGCTCGAACGTGTCGGGCGAATCCACCTTGGTGATGTCCGACAACTGGGCCACGTCCAGCTTGGCGGCCACGCGCGGCAGGATGTTCTTGCCCGAAGCGGTCGCCGGGGCAACGATGTGCGAATAGTCGCTGGCGATGGCCAGGATCTGTTCGCCCACGTTTTCGGCCAGGCCGTCGGCAAAGTACGGTGCGTCGGCCAGCAGGACCTTCGACACGCCGGCGATCTTCGCGGCCGCATCGGCCGCGGCGCGGGCATTGGCACCGGCCACCAGCACGTGGACGTCTCCGCCGCACTGGGCGGCAGCCGTCACGGCGTTCAGCGTGGCGGCCTTGATCGATTGATTGTCGTGTTCAGCAATGACAAGTGCAGTCATGTTCTTTTCTCCCCCGCGCTCAGATAACCTTGGCTTCCGACTTCAGCTTTTGCACCAGCGTGGCAACGTCCGGCACCATCACGCCGGCGCTGCGCTTGGCAGGCTCGACAACCTTGACGGTCTGCAGGCGCGGCTTCACGTCGACGCCGAGGTCTTCCGGCTTCACGGTATCCAGCGGCTTCTTCTTCGCCTTCATGATGTTCGGCAGCGTCACGTAGCGCGGCTCGTTCAGGCGCAGGTCGGTGGTCACCACGGCCGGCAGCTTGACCGACAGCGTTTCCAGACCGCCATCCACTTCACGCGTCACCGAAGCCTTGCCGTCGGCCACCACCACCTTCGAGGCGAACGTGGCTTGCGGCAGGCCGGCCAGCGCGGCCACCATCTGGCCGGTCTGGTTCGAGTCGTCGTCGATGGCCTGCTTGCCCAGGATCACCAGGCTCGGCTGTTCCTTGTCGATCAGTGCCTTCAGCAGCTTGGCCACGGCCAGCGGCTGCAGGTCTTCGTTCGACTCCACCAGGATGCCGCGGTCGGCGCCAATGGCCATCGCGGTACGCAGGGTTTCCTGGCACTGGGCCACGCCGCACGACACGGCGATTACCTCGGTGACGACGCCGGCTTCCTTCAGGCGCACGGCCTCTTCGACGGCGATTTCGTCGAACGGGTTCATGCTCATCTTGACGTTGGCCAGGTCAACGCCCGTGCCATCCGACTTCACGCGGACCTTGACGTTGTAGTCCACCACCCGCTTGACTGCGACGAGTACTTTCATGCGCTCACTCCACTGATAGCTGATAGTTCCAAAGTTTTTGAATCGCTCGCCATTATAACCACCGGGGTGGCGACTCTCTTGTTTTTCGAACGATCGTACTATTTTATCGACAAAGAATTGCCGGGCATAGCCGGCAATCCAAAAAAATCATCGCGATTGTGCCGCAGGATGCCCTGCCGGCGCACGGTTTGGATGAAAACCTCCAGAAATTACCAGGCGGTAATCACGGATTCCTTAAAAGTGCTCTGCACGTACTGCTTGATTTCAGGCGAGTGGTACGCCTTCACCAGCTTGGCCACCCAGGGCTTGTCCTTGTCGGCGGTACGGACGGCGATCAGGTTGGCGTACGGACCCTTCGGGCCTTCCATGGCGATGGCGTCACGCGTGGGCGACAGGCCGGCCGATTCGGCGTAGTTGCCGTTGATGGCAGCGGCGTCCAGGTCGTCGAGCGAACGCGGCAGCTGCGCGGCGTCCAGTTCCACGATCTTGATCTTCTTCGGGTTCTCGACGATGTCCAGCGGCGTGGCCTTCAGGCCGGCGTCCGGGCGCAGCTTGATCAGACCCTTGGCCTGCAGCAGCAGCAGACCGCGGCCACCGTTGGTGGGATCGTTCGGCACACCCACGCGGGCGCCCTGCTTGATCTGGTCGAGCGACTTGATCTTCTTCGAGTAGACGCCCATCGGGAACGTCACCGTGAAGGCGACATGCGTGAACTTGTAGCCGCGATCCTTGATCTGGGCTTCCAGGTACGGCAGATGCTGGTAGCTGTTGGCATCGAGATCGCCGGCGGCCAGCGCCGCGTTGGGCTGGATGTAGTCGCTGAATTCCACCACCTGGATATTCAGGCCGTCCTTGGCCGCCACCTTCTTGACCTGCTCCATGATCTGCGCGTGCGGACCACCCGTGACGCCGATCTTGATCGGCTTGTCCTGCGCGAACGCGCCGGCCGACACCACCACACCCAGCGCGACGATGGCGCTCTTGATCACACTACGACGTTGCATTGCGATTTACCCCTGAGTTTCCCTGCGTAGAAATTGTTATGGCTCATCGATGGCTCAGCGATGGCTCATCGATGGCTGATACGGCGGACCAGCCAGTCGCCAAAGCTCTGCACGGCCTGGACGAACACGATCAGGATCAGCACCACGGCCACCATGATCTCGGTGATGTACCGCTGGTAGCCATAGCGAATGCCCAGATCGCCGAGCCCGCCGCCGCCGATGGCGCCGGCCATGGCCGAATAGCCAACCAGGCTCACGAACGTGATCGTCAAACCCGCCACGATGCCGGGCATGGCCTCGGGCAGCAGCACCTTCCAGACAATCTGGCCCGTGGTGGCGCCCATCGATTGCGCGGCCTCCACCAGGCCCTTGTCCACCTCGCGCAGCGCGGCTTCCACCAGGCGCGCGATGAACGGCACGGCGGCGATCGTCAGCGGCACGATGGCCGCCGTGGTGCCGATCGATGACCCGACGATAAAGCGCGTGAACGGGATCACCACCACCAGCAGGATGATGAACGGGATCGAGCGCACCGCGTTCACGACCACGCCAATCGTGCGGTTGAACAGCGGATGCGACAGCACGCCGCCGCGATTGGTCAGGTGCAGCAGCACGCCCAGCGGCACGCCCAGCAGCGATCCGACCACGCCCGAGATGGCCACCATCAGCAAGGTCTCGCCGAACGACGACAGGAACAGGTCAAACATTTCAGACCACATGTTCGATCTCCTCCACGACCACGCCCTGCGTCTGCAGATAGTCCATCGCCGCGCGCACCGCGGCAGGTTCGCCCGTGGCCATGATCGCCAGCGAGCCAAATGCCTGGCCCTGGATCTCGTCGATATGGCCGTGCAGGATGTTGAAGTCCAGACCATGCTGGCGAATGGCTTGCGCCAGCACCGGCTGGTCCACGTTGTCGCCGGTGAATGCCAGGCGGTAGACATGGTCGCGGCCATTGCCCAGGCGGCTTTCCACCCGCTTGAGCACGCTGGCCGGCAGTTCCTGCGCAATCACGTCGCCGATCATCGCGCGGGTCACCTCGTGCTGCGGGCGCAGGAATACGTCGATCACGCGCCCCGATTCCACGACCTGCCCAGCTTCGAGCACGGCCACGCGGTCGCAGACCTGCTTGATGACCTCCATCTGGTGCGTGATCATCACGATGGTCAGGCCCAGTTCCCGGTTGATCTGCTTGAGCAGTTCCAGGATCGAGCGCGTGGTTTCGGGGTCCAGCGCCGACGTGGCTTCGTCCGACAGCAGCACCTTGGGCTTGCTGGCCAGGGCGCGGGCGATGCCCACGCGCTGCTTCTGCCCGCCGCTGATCTGCGCGGGATAGCGGTCGCGCAGCTTCGACAGGCCAACCAGTTCCAGCAACGGCTCGACGGTCGCGGCGATGTCCTGCTTCGACTTGCCCGCCAGTTCGAGCGGCAGCGCCACGTTGTCATACACGGTGCGCGACGACAGCAGGTTGAAGTGCTGGAAGATCATGCCGATCTCGCGGCGCGCCTCGCGCAGCGCGCCGTTGTTCAGCGCGGTGAGATCCTGGCCGTCGACGATCACGCGGCCGCTGGAAGGCCGGTTCAGCAGGTTGATGGCACGCACCAGCGTGCTCTTGCCGGCGCCGCTTCGGCCGATGATGCCGAAGATCTCGCCGGCGGCGATGGAGAGGCTGACATCGCGCAGGGCATGCACTTCCCCCGACCCGCCGGGGAACCGCTGCGAGAGTCCTTGCAGTTCGATCATGAAGAGAAAAGAAAACGGCAACAGCGCGGGGTCTCCTGCGGTGTTGCCGGTCTTATTTTTGTGAAGCCCGCATTTTATGCGATCCGCTTCATACCTCAAACGAGATTTTTCCGATGCCTTTATGCGCTCACGTCATATAGGGCGCCATTTTGAGCCGAATAAGGCATATTCAGGCTTCCATCAGCACCTTGAGATGGGCAAAGACGCTACGCGCGAGCGCGCTGAGGTTATAGCCGCCCTCCAGACAACTGACGATGCGGCCCTGGGCGTGGGTCTTGGCCACCTGCACCAGTTGCTCGGTGATCCAGGTGTAGTCCTGCTCGACCAGCCCCATCTGGCCCAGGTCGTCCTCGCGGTGCGCGTCGAAGCCCGCCGAGATGAAGATCATCTCGGGCTTGAACTCGTTCAGACGCGGCAGCCAGATGGTTTCCACCACTTCGCGCACGGCCATGCCGTTGGTGTACGCCGGCAGCGGAATATTCGACATGTTCGCCGCCAGGTGCTCGGTGCCGCTGTACGGATAGAACGGATGCTGGAAGAAGCTGCACATCATGACCTGCGGGTCGTCGCGGAAGGCCGCTTCGGTGCCGTTGCCGTGATGCACGTCAAAATCGACAACCGCCACGCGCTGCAGGCCGTGGGCCGCGATGGCGTGCCGGGCCGCAATGGCCACGTTGTTGAAGAAACAGAAACCCATCGCATGGTCGGGCTCGGCGTGATGGCCCGGTGGACGCACGCAGCAGAATGCGTTTTCGAGCTGGCCCGCGATCACCGCGTCGGTGGCGGCCACGGCTGCACCGGCCGCATGGGTGGCGGCGGTGAGGGTGTGGCAGTTCATGGACGTGTCGGGGTCGATCGGGTAGTAGCCGGTCGATGGACTGTTGGCGCTCAGGCTGGCAACGTAGTCGTGCCGATGCACGCGCTCGATCTGCTCGTCGGTGGCGGCCGGGGCATCGCGCCGGTCGAGCAGGCCGTCCATCCCATGCGAAATCAGATGGTCTTCGATGGCCTGCAGGCGTTCCGGGCATTCGGGATGGAAAAACCCCATCTCGTGCTGCAGGAACGACGGATGCGTGTAATAACCCGTTGGCATTTTGGATTGTGGGTCAAGTTTGTCTCCAGCCATTACGTTAGCACAGGACGTACCCGGACTCGGCGACGCCGGAACTTCGTAACCAATCCCCCCGGAACGGGGCGTCGCGTGTATCGCATCCGCTATACTCGGTGCGACTTGCAAAGGACATCATGACCGACCAACAGCGTTCCTTGCGCCGCCCGCTATTGGGCGCCGCACTCACCGCTGCCGCATTGGGCCTGTGCGGCGTTTCTCCAGGACTCCTGGCCGCCGGCCGACGCGTAAGTGTCCGGGAAGAGGAAATCGAACCGGGCCGCTACCGGAATCATCCGAAGACGCAGGCATTCATCGACGAGATGGTGGCGCGCAACGGCTTTCAGCGGGCCGAACTGGAATCGTATTTCAGCCAGGCCGTGTATTCCGCCACAGTCTCGCGGCTGATCATGCCGCCGACCACGCCGGGCAAGAAGAGCTGGCGTGCGTACCGGTCGCGCTTTATCGAACCGATCCGCATCAATGCCGGTGTCCGCTTCTGGCAACAGAACCGCGAGGCGCTGCGCCGCGCGGAGGCCGAGTTCGGCGTGCCGGCATCGGTCATCGTCGGCATCATTGGCGTGGAAACGATCTACGGCCGCGACATGGGCACGTTCCGCGTGCTCGACTCGCTGTCCACCCTGGCGTTCGACTACCCCGACACGCCGAATCGCGACGCCCGCACGACGCTGTTCCGCAACCAGCTGGCCGATTACCTGGTCTGGTGCCGCGACACCAGGACCGACGTGTACTCGGTCCTGGGCTCCTACGCCGGTGCCGTGGGCATTCCGCAATTCATGCCGACCAGCCTGCGCGAATACGCCATCGACTATGACGGCGACGGCCATGTCGATCTGCGCAACAGCCCCACCGACGCCATCGGCAGTGTTGGCCGCTTCCTGCAACTGCATGGCTGGGAACAGGGCCGGCCCGTGGTCTGGCGGATCGCCGGCGACGCCGGCAGCCTTGGCGTGGCCACGGCCGCGGCCGACGGCGAACCCTGGCCGACGCGCACGCTGAACCAGCTGACCAAGGCCGGGCTGCGCGTGGACGAACCGATCGACGTGCAGCGCGAAGGCGAAACAGGGGTGCTGGTCGTCGATTTGCCGACGCCGGACCAGCCGACCGAGTACATGATCGGCCTGCGCAACTTTTATGTCCTGACGCGCTACAACCGCAGCTTCTTCTACGCGCTGGCGGTGTATCAGCTGGGCGAAGCCGTCAAGGCCGCCATGGGTTGAGCGCCAAGGCCCCTGTCAGGCAAAAAGCCCCGCGGCGATGCCGGCGGGGCTTTTTGTTGGGCGGCGAGTGCCTGAGGCTCGGGTACCGCAATCAGGCCGGGAAGACCCCCGTCGACAGGTAGCGGTCGCCACGATCGCATACCACGAAAACGATCGTCGCATTCTCCACTTCCTCGGCAATGCGCAGCGCCACGCACAGGGCGCCAGCGGCCGAGATGCCGCAGAAAATGCCTTCCTCGCGCGCCATCCGGCGTGCCATGTGTTCCGCATCGGCCTGCGTGACAGGCTCCTGGCGATCAATGAACTTCGGATCGTAGATCTTCGGCAGATACGCTTCGGGCCACTTGCGAATACCCGGAATGCGCGACCCTTCGGCGGGCTGGGCACCGATGATCTGGATGGCGGGGTTCTTTTCCTTGAGGAAGCGCGAAACGCCGGTGATGGTGCCGGTCGTGCCCATTGCCGAGACGAAGTGGGTAATACGACCCTCGGTGTCCTGCCAGAGCTCCGGTCCCGTGGACTCGTAGTGTGCCAGCGGATTGTCCGGGTTGGCGAACTGGTCCAGGATCACGCCCTTGCCCTCGCGCTCCATGGCATCGGCCAGGTCGCGCGCATACTCCATGCCGCCCTTGACCGGGGTCAGGATGATTTCCGCGCCATAGGCCGCCATGCTCTGGCGACGCTCCAGGCTCAGGTCCTCGGGCATGATCAGCACCATGCGATAGCCACGGATGGCGGCCGCCATGGCCAGTGCGATGCCCGTGTTACCCGACGTGGCTTCGATCAGCGTGTCGCCAGGCTTGATGCGGCCACGCTCTTCCGCGCGGCGGATCATCGACAGCGCCGGGCGGTCCTTGACCGAGCCGGCCGGGTTGTTACCCTCGAGCTTGCCAAGGATCACGTTGCCGCGCGCTTCGATGGCAGCGCCGGGAATACGCTGCAGTCGTACCAGCGGCGTGTTGCCGATGGTGTCTTCAATCGTTTTGTAGGCCATGGTGCGGGGAGGTCGGTTTTCGTCGGCCATTGTAATGCACCAACCTTACCCGCACCGGCGGCCGGGCCATTCCGCCCCGGGCCGGCGCGCCGGATCAGTGCGTCAGGCCCTGGTCTTCCGGATGACGGCTGCCGAGCAGGTGGTACAGCAGGATCGCGCCGAACGTGGCCGTCCCGATGCCGCCCAGCGTCATGCCGCCGAATTTCAGCGTCAGGTCGCCAGCGGCCACGGTCAGCGTCGCACCGACCGTGATCAGGTTGCGCGAGCTCGAAAAATCCACGTGGTTCTGCACCCAGATGCGCCCGGCCGTGGCCGAGATCAGGCCGAACACGACGATGGTCAGGCCCCCGATGACCGGGCCGGGAATCGTCAGGATCAGCGCGCCGAACTTGGGCGAGAAACCGAGCAGGATCGCCACCGCCGCGGCCACCACGAAGATCAGCGTCGAATAGATGCGGGTGACGGCCATCACGCCCATGTTTTCGGCGTACGTGGTCACGCCGGTGCCGCCACCGGACGCCGACAGCATCGTGGCCACGCCATCGCCGATGAATGCGCGGCCGATGTACGGATCGAGGTTGCGCCCCGTCATCACGCCAATGGCCTTGATATGGCCCAGGTTCTCGGCCACCAGCACGATGGCCACCGGCGCGATCAGCAGCATCGCGTTGGCCTGGAAGACCGGCGTGGTGAACGCCGGCATGCCGAACCAGCTGGCGGCGGCCACGCCGGAGAAGTCGATGGGATGGCCCATGCCCATCAGGTTGGTCGCCACGAAATACGCCAGGTAGCCCGCCAGGCCGCCAAGCAGCACCGGCAGGCGCCCCAGCATGCCGGGCGCCCGTACCGCGATCAGCCCCACGGCCAGCACCGTCAGCAGGCCCACCCAGGTATCGAGTGCCGCCCCGCTGACCGCCTTGACGGCCACCGGCGCCAGGTTCAGGCCGATGGCAGCGACGATGGCACCCGTCACCACCGGCGGCATCAGTTTTTCCACCCACGCATAGCCCACGGTCTGCACGATCAGTCCGATGATCGTGTACACGGCGCCCGCGGCGATGATGCCGCCCAGGGCGACCGGGATATTCGCGTTCGGGCCGCTACCGCTGTAGCCGGTCGCCGCGATCACCACCGCGATGAACGCGAAGCTCGATCCCAGGTAGCTGGGCACGCGGCCGCGCACGCACAGAAAGAACAGCAAGGTGCCGATGCCAGAGAACAGGATCGCGATATTGGGAGGAAAGCCCATCAGGATCGGGGCAATCGCCGTGGAGCCGAACATCGCCACCACGTGCTGGATGCCCGCGAGAATCGTCTGACCTGCCGGCAGGCGTTCGTCGGGAGCGATCACCCCCTCGGTCTTGAGCCGCCACTTCGGCAGGAAACTCCCGTCGTCAATGCTGTCCTGGCCATTCGCCATGTTGTTCTCTCCCTGTCAGCGGTACGGCTGCGTTGCCGGTTGAATGATCGGTATGGAAATCTCGGGTTGCGGGCCGGCGCCAGGCGTCGGCCCGCAACGGCGATGCGCATGATACCCCGCACCCCCGGTGGTGCAAATCGGGACCGCGGCGCGCATGCCACGCCAGCGAAGCACAACGCATACCAGCCCCGGGCTGTTGACCCGGGGCGCAAGCGCCGGCCTCAGCGCGCTGGCGTGGTCTTCGGCGCGGCCTGCGGCGCCGGCTTCGGCGCGGGCTTGCCATCCTTGCGGGCGCCCGCCGTGCCAGCGGACGGCTTGCCGAACGTCAGGCCCGCTTCCTGGAGATTGGCCGCCGATTTCGCTCCCACTCCCGGCACGCGGTCTGCAAGGTCAGCCGCGTTCTGGAACGCCCCGTTCTTGTCGCGCTCCGCCAGAATCCGCTTGGCCGTTGCCGGGCCAATACCCTTGATCGTGGTCAGCGCCACCTCGTCGGCGCTATTCACGTCGACCTCGGCGTGGGCCGGCCCCATGCCAGCCATGGCCAGCGTGAACGCAAGGGCCAGGCCGGCGCGCCGCCACGCGCGGTGCGCGCTTCGGGATGTGCTGGTCAGAAAGTTGCCGGTCCGGGCCGCCGGCGCATTCGCCTGGCCAGCGTCGTACGTCTTGTGCATCGATGAAACTCCTTTCCTTTCGGGTTGCTGTCCGCCGCCGGATGGCAACGGAAGCGGTCAGGATAGGAGTCCGATTGGACGTCAGAAATGGCTGGACACATGAGTTCACAATATCCGCGCGTTTGTGTGTCCAAGCGCAATATTGGTGATGTACTGCCGGACTTCTACGAGTCCGGCCAGGTTGGACCGTGGCGCGGGCGCGACACGGCCATGCGCGGCCGCGCGCTTCAGCTACGGTCGAGCAGCCACTTGCAGTAGCGGCTCACGCCTTCCTGCACCGTCAGGAACGGCGCCTCGTAGCCGGCCGCGCGCAGGCGCGACACGTCGGACTGCGTGAAGCACTGGTACTTGCCGCGCAACGCATCGGGAAACTTCACGTATTCGACCAGCCCTTCCTGCACCATGTCATCCAGCGACAGGGGCGGCTTGTCCTCGGACTCGCGCAACGCATTCACCACCGACACCGCAATATCGTTAAACGGCTGCGAGCGGCCGGTGCCAAGGTTGAAGATGCCGGACTTTTCCGGATGATCCAGGAAGTACAGGTTGACCTTGACCACGTCTTCCACCGACACGAAGTCGCGGCTTTGGGTGCCCGGCGCGTAGCCGTTGTACTCGCCGAACAGCTTGACCGAGCCTTCGGCGCGGAACTGGTTGAAATGGTGGAACGCCACCGACGCCATGCGGCCCTTGTGGAATTCGCGCGGGCCGTAGACGTTGAAGTAGCGGAAGCCGACGATCTGCGAATGCGCGGACGGCAGCCGGCGGCGCACCACCTGGTCGAACAGGAATTTCGAATAGCCGTAGACGTTCAACGGCTTTTCGTACTCGCGATCCTCGCGGAACATCGTAGAAGCGCCATAAGTGGCGGCCGACGACGCATAGAGGAACTGGGTGCCCTGCTCCAGGCAGGCTTCCATCAGCGCCAGCGTGTAGCGGTAGTTGTTCTCCATCATGTAGCGGCCGTCCGTTTCCATGGTGTCGGAGCAGGCGCCCTCATGGAATACCGCGCGCACATGGCCGAAATCGCCGCGCTTGAAACGCTCGACGAATTCGGCCTTGTCCAGGTAGTCGGCAATCTCGCAGTCCACGAGATTGTTGAATTTCTCGGCTCGCGTCAGGTTGTCGACCGCGACGATATGCGATTCGCCGCGTTCGTTCAGGCCCTTGACGATGTTGCTGCCGATAAAGCCGGCAGCGCCGGTCACGATGATGGTCATGGCGGATTCAGGCTGGCAGGCGCGCCTCAGGCAGCGCCAAACAATTCGGGATAAGTGACAACGGCGGTACCCAGCTTGCCGACGACGATGCTGCCGGCGCGGTTGGCATGCTGCACGGCTTCCTTGAGCGGCACACCGGCGCCCAGCATGGTGGCCAGCGTGGCAATTACCGTGTCGCCGGCCCCCGATACATCATAGACTTCGCGCGCCTGGGCCGAGACATGCAGCACTTCGGCCTCGGTATAGAGCGTCATGCCCTCTTCCGAGCGCGTCAGCAGCAACGCTTCGAGCTGAAGCGCGCGGCGCAGGTTCTGGGCGCGGATGGTCAGGTCGGCCTCGGTCTTCCAGGCGCCCACCACGGCGCGCATTTCGGCGCGGTTCGGGGTGATCAGCGTGGCGCCGCGGTAGCGCGAGTAATCGTCGCCCTTGGGGTCGATCAGCACGGTGCGGCCGGCCGCGCGGCCCGCGTCGACCATGCGGCCGACATGGGTCAGGCCGCCCTTGCCGTAGTCCGACAGCACCAGCACCTGGTAGTCGTTGACCAGGGTCTGGTAGCGGTCCTGTACCGAAGCCAGCACTTCGCTGGCCGGCGCGTTCTCGAAATCCACCCGCAACAGCTGCTGCTGGTGGGCCACCACACGCAGCTTGATGGTGGTGTTCAGGCTGGCGTCGCGATGCAGGTACGGCTGGACGTGGCTTTCGTTGAGCAGCGCCTCCAGCGTGCGGCCGGGCTCGTCGTCGCCCACCACGCCAAGCATGCCCACGCGGGCGCCCAGCGCGGCGGCGTTGCGGGCCACGTTGGCGGCGCCGCCCAGGCGCTCGTCGCTGCGCTTGATCTGCACCACGGGCACGGGCGCTTCCGGCGAGATGCGCTCCACATCGCCGAACCAGTAGCGGTCCAGCATCATGTCGCCCACCACCAGCACCTGAGACTGGCGGATCTGGTCCTGCGGAATCGTGTTCTTGCTCATGAACTTCCCTTTGCGACACGCCGTGCCGGGACGGTGCGGCGGGTCGGTCTGGTTACGCGGTTGAAACGAATCAGTGCGCGGCGGTGGAGCGCCCGATCGCGTGATACTCGATGCCGGCCTGCGCCATGGCATCCGGTTCATAGAGGTTGCGGCCGTCGATGATGACCGGCGTCCTGAGCAACGCGCGGATCTGCGTGAAATCGGGGCTGCGGAACACCTTCCACTCCGTCACGATCACCAGCGCATCGGCGTCCTTCAGCACGTCCATCTGGGCGTCGCAGAATTGCACGCGATCCATGCCGCCGGGGATGTCGGCCAGGTCGGTCTCCAGCACGCGGCGGGCCTCGTGCATCGCCACGGGGTCGTGCACGCGCAGCGACGCGCCGCGCGATACCAGTTCACGGGCCAGCACGCGGGCCGGCGCCTCGCGCATGTCGTCGGTATTGGGCTTGAACGCCAGGCCCCAGACGCCGAACGTCTTGCCGGTCAGATCCTCGCCAAAGCGATTGACCACCCTGCGGCCCAGCACCTGCTTCTGTGCATCGTTGACGGCCTCCACGGCCTCCAGCACCCGCATCGGCTTGCCGTAGGCGCTGGCCGTGCGCATCAGCGCCTGCACATCCTTGGGAAAACAGGAGCCACCGTAGCCGGCGCCCGCATACAGGAAGCTGTAGCCGATGCGGGGGTCCGAGCCGATGCCCATCCGCACCAGTTCGATGTCGGCGCCCACTTCGTCGGCCAGGTTGGCCAGTTCGTTCATGAACGAGATACGCGTGGCCAGCATCGAATTGGCCGCGTACTTGGTGAACTCGGCAGAACGCACGTCCATATAGAACGTGCGCTCGTGGTTGCGGTTGAACGGCGAGTACAGCTGACGCATGATGGCCTGCGCGTGGCGGCCGGCGACGTCGGGCGCGCAGCCCAGCACGATGCGGTCCGGACGCATGAAGTCTTCCACGGCCGCGCCTTCCTTCAGGAACTCGGGGTTGGACACCACCGAGTACTGCAGGTCTTCCAGCCCGCGCGCCGTCAGTTCCTCGCGGATCACGGCGGCCACGCGGTCGCCGGTGCCCACGGGCACGGTCGACTTGTCCACCACCACCTTGAAACCGGTCATATGGCGGCCGATGTTGCGTGCGGCGGCCAGCACGTATTGCAGGTCGGCCGAGCCGTCCTCGTCAGGCGGGGTGCCCACGGCGATGAACTGGACATCGGCATGCTCGACGCTGGCGGCGACATCGGTGGAAAACGTCAGCCGGCCCGCCGCGCGGTTGCGGTCGATCAATTCCTTCAGGCCCGGTTCGTAGATGGGCACGCCACCGGCGTTCAGCAGGGCGATCTTCTTTTCGTCGACATCGAGGCAGAACACGGAATTGCCGAGTTCGGCCAGACAGGCACCGGTCACCAGGCCAACATAGCCGCTGCCGATAATCGTAACTTTCATTGCGGAAGCTCCAGGGAATTCAGGGTCGCTTGAGATGGATTAGCCAAGCGCTTCGGAGCGGCGCGGCGCATAGGTCTCCCAGCGGTTGCAGCCGGGGCACTGCCAGTAGAAGAGCCGGGCGCGGAAGCCGCATTCGCGGCAGGTATAGCGCGCCAGGTTACGGGTGCGAAGTTGCAGCAGGTCGCGGATCGCCTCGATTTCCTTCGTCTGGTCGTCCGGATCGGCGTCTGCGTCCGCGCCATCGGCCGGCGCCTCGCCATTGGCGCCGACAGGCTGCTGCGCCTTGGTCTCGGCCGCCTGCGCCTCGAAATACCGGGTCAGGGCCAGCAGCGTCGGCTGGCGGCGCAACTGGTCGCGCATCAGCGCGGTGGCAGCCACCGGGCCGTTCGCTTCGAGTTCGGTGCGATAGGCGGTATCGAGCAGTTCCGGCGCCAGCTTGGTCTTGAGCAGGTCGCGCAGCCACTGCAGGGCCTTGCCCTGCTCGCCCAGCGTCGCGTAGGCCTTGACCACCCGGTCGGCCACCAGCGGCAGATAGGCCGCATCCTGGCTTTCGATGCCGAGCCAGTGCTCCAGCGCGCCGGTCTGGTCGCCGGCCGCGGCGGCCACGTCGCCCAGCAGGATCGGCGCACGGACGTTGGCCGGATTTTCCTCGCGGGCACGACGTAGCCATTCGACGGCTTCTTCGGGTTTCTTCTTCTGCAGCGCGTCCTGCGCCAGTTCACAGCAGAACTGGGCAATCTGCACGCGGTAGTCCTTCTGGTCCAGCGTCTGCAGTTCGCGTGCGGCGTCGATGGCCTTCGACCATTCCTTCTCGACTTCGTACAGTTCCAGCAGCACGCGCTTGGCCGATGCCGCGTACGGGCCCGACATCAGCCGGCGCAGCGACTCCTCGGCACGGTCCAGCAGGCCGGCGCGCAGGAAGTCCTGCCCCAGTTCATAGAGTGCGTGCTCACGTTCGGGCTCGGGAAGGTCTGGCCGGGTGGCCAGGTTCTGATGCACGCGGATCGCGCGTTCGGTCTCGCCGCGTCGGCGGAACAGCGCGCCCAGCGCAAAGTGCAGCTCGGTGGTCTCGGGGTCGAGACGCGCCACCTCGACAAAGGCGTCGATGGCCTTGTCGGGTTGCTCGTTGAGCAGGAAATTGAGGCCCTTGAAATACGAACGCGGCAACGCGCCCTGTTCGCTCATCAGCTGGCGCAGGTCGAAGCGCGCAGCCATCCAGCCAAGGCCAAATACAAGTGGCAGCGCCAGCAGCCACCAGGTTTCAAACATCATGGGTCAGACTTTCGGACCGACTACGTTATAAGGTACGCCCGGCTTGGCCTCGGGCGGCACGACATCCACCGCCGGCGTGGCCCGCACCGCGCCCAGGGCACGGCGCAGGCGCGACGCTTCCATGCGCTGGCGCATCAGCCCCGGCGCCACGGCAGCCAAAGCGGCCACGATGCCCAGCCCGAACGCCGCCAGCAGGATCAGGATCAGCGGGGCATGCCAGACTGCACCGAAGAACAGCTGCAGGTCGGCATCGCCGGTATTGCGCAGTGCCAGCACGAACAGCAGCACGAACAGGACGATGCGGAAGATCCAGGTGATGAGTTTCATGCGGTGAATGCCATCGGATCAGGGGTGCACAACCGGTCACGCAACAGCGATCCGGCGCACCCGGCCAAGGATTCCCGGCATTGTAGCGGAATCACTTCTCGCAAACGGTAACGATTGGTCGCCGGGCGCGCCGCCCACCGCGGGAGGCGGCCTGTCATCCGCGCGCAAACAAAAAACGCCCCCGAAGGGGCGTTTTCCACAAACTTGCCAGTATGGCGAGCATGCATCAGGAACGGACCAGATTGAGCTGGTTGTCCTCGTGCAGGCCGGCCGGAGCCGTTTGCGACGGGGCCAGCGACTGCCCTGCCTTGCCGTGCGGCGCCTGACCGTTGACGGTCGCGACGCCACCCTGTGGCGATACAGGGCGGTCTACCCGCTCCCGCAACTCCTTGCCCGCCTTGAAATGCGGCACCCGTTTTTCGGGCACCAGCACGCGTTCGCCGGACTTGGGGTTGCGGCCCACGCGAGGCGGCCGCCGGTTCAGACCAAAGCTGCCGAAGCCACGGATCTCGATGCGATGGCCATCGGCCAGGGCTTCGGACATCGCGTCGAGAATCGTTTTCACCGAGATGTCCGCATCCCGCAGCAGCAACTGCGGAAAACGGGCAGCCAGTTTTTCGACGAGCTCGGACTTGGTCATGGGCGGTCTCGCTTCGCGCGGCGCTCTAAATTACTGGTTTTCCTGGCCCAGCTTGGCCTTCAGCAGCGCGCCCAGGTTGGTCGTGCCAGCCGTGCCGGTGTCAGCCTGGAACTTCTGCATCGCTTCCTGCTGCTCTGCGCTGTCCTTGGCCTTGATCGACAGGTTGATGTTGCGCGACTTGCGGTCGACGTTCACCACCAGGGCGGTGATCTGCTCGCCTTCCTTCAGCACGTTGCGGGCATCTTCCACGCGGTCAGCGGAGATTTCCGATGCGCGCAGGTAGCCTTCGACGTCATCAGCCAGTTGCACCACGGCGCCCTTGGCATCCACAGCCTTGATCGTGCCATTGACGAGCGAACCCTTGTCGTTGGCCGAGATGAAGTTGTTGAACGGATCGCCCGACAGCTGCTTGATACCCAGCGAGATGCGTTCCTTGTCGACGTCGATGCCCAGGACGACAGCTTCCACTTCGTCGCCCTTCTTGTACTTGCGCACGGCTTCTTCGCCCGACTCTTGCCACGACAGGTCCGACAGGTGCACCAGGCCGTCGATGCCGCCCGGCAGACCGATGAACACGCCGAAGTCGGTGATCGACTTGATCTGGCCGGTCAGCTTGTCGCCCTTCTTGTGGTTGCGGCTGAAATCGTCCCACGGATTGGCCTTGCACTGCTTCATGCCCAGGCTGATACGACGCTTGTCTTCGTCGATATCCAGAACCATGACTTCGACTTCGTCGCCCAGCTGGACAACCTTCGACGGGGCCACGTTCTTGTTGGTCCAGTCCATTTCCGACACGTGGACCAGGCCTTCGATACCGGCTTCGATTTCCACGAATGCGCCGTAGTCGGTCAGGTTCGTCACCTTGCCGAACAGACGCGTGCCTTGCGGGTAGCGGCGCGAGATGCCCACCCACGGATCTTCGCCCAGTTGCTTCACGCCCAGCGAGACGCGGTTCTTTTCCTGGTCGAACTTGAGGATCTTGGCGGTGATTTCCTGGCCAACCGACAGCACTTCGCTCGGGTGACGCACACGACGCCATGCCAGGTCGGTGATGTGCAGCAGGCCGTCGATACCACCCAGGTCCACGAACGCGCCGTAGTCGGTGATGTTCTTGACGATACCGTTGACGATCGCGCCTTCCTTCAGCGTTTCCATCAGCTTCTGGCGCTCTTCGCCCAGCGTGGCTTCCACCACGGCACGGCGCGACAGCACGACGTTGTTACGCTTGCGGTCGAGCTTGATGACCTTGAATTCGAGGGTCTTGCCTTCGTACGGCGTGGTGTCCTTGATCGGACGCACGTCGACGAGCGAACCGGGCAGGAAGGCACGGATGCCGTTGACCATGACGGTCAGGCCGCCCTTGACCTTGCCGGTCACGGTACCCGAGATGATCTCGCCGTCTTCCAGCGCCTTCTCGAGGTTCAGCCACGATGCCAGGCGCTTGGCCTTGTCGCGGGACAGGATGGTGTCGCCATAGCCGTTCTCGAGCGCATCGATGGCCACGGAGACATAGTCGCCGGCCTGCACTTCGAGCTCGCCCTGGTCGTTCAGGAACTCCTCCACCGGCACAAATGCTTCGGACTTGAGCCCGGCGTTGACGACCACGAAATTGTGGTCGATGCGCACGACTTCAGCGGAAATCACTTCGCCAGCCTTCATATTGGAGCGGGCGATCGATTCCTCGAACAGTGCGGCAAAGGATTCGTTAGTTTGCAGGTCGGACATAAACGTAAAGTAGCAATCCGCAGTACGTAGGCCGGCACGCGTATCGTGCACAGTCTGCCTTACGCAGCGGGGTCAGGTTGAACAACCTGTACCGGACGGGTTGGGTTCCGATACAGGCCCGGTTCGGCGCCTCCTGGTTTTACTCACCGCACCGCGGCGAACCACTCCAGCACCTGCGCCACCGCCTCGTCCACCGTCATTTCGGAGGTGTCCAGGCGTTGCGCGTCTTCCGCGGGACGCAACGGTGCGGCGGCACGGGAACGGTCCCGCGCGTCGCGCGCCTCGAGGTCACGCAAAAGGTCTTCGATATTAGCAGAAATTCCCTTATCAATCAATTGTTTATAGCGCCTGCGGGCGCGCGCCTCGACACTCGCGGTCAGGAACACCTTGAGGCGGGCCTCCGGGAAGATCACCGTGCCCATGTCGCGGCCGTCCGCCACGAGGCCCGGCAGCTTGCGAAAGCCGCGCTGAAGTGCGGTCAGCGCATCACGCACGGGCTGATGGACGGCCAGCGCCGACGCCCGGTTGCCGATCGCCTCCTGGCGAATCAGCTGGCTGACCTCTTCGCCTTCGAGCCAGACCCGGTCGGGGCCGAACTTCACATCGAGGCGCAAGGCGATCTTTGCAAGGGTATCGACGTCGCCGATGTCCACGTCGGCACGGTCGCTGGCCAGCGCCACCAGCCGATACAGCGCGCCGCTGTCCAGCAGATGGAAGCTCAGGGCATCTGCCACCTTGTGGGCCACCGTTCCCTTGCCGGAAGCGGTTGGCCCATCTATGGTGATGACGTCAATGATAGTCATTCTTAATTGGTTAGCTTGAAACTATTGATTTTCGACTTTGATTGAGAGTCGTTATCATTTGATCCATGGTTGCGCGGCTGCAGCGTTCCCGTTCCCTACAAAAGGCGCTGCGCGACCATCCCGACATTTTTCGAGCGAGCAATCCACCATGGCCAAAACCCTGACCTTCGGCATCATGCACCTGGGCATCGCCTTCAGCGTGACCTACGCACTGACCGGCAGCCTGGCCATCAGCGGCGCCATCACCTTCATCGAACCGGCCGTCAACACGGTCGCCCACTATTTCTTCGACAAGTACTGGGAGCGCCGTGAACGTCGCGGAAATCCCGCAAGGGCCGAAGCCAGCCATGAAGCGCTGGCGGCGCCCCACCTGGCCGCCGCCTGAACACTGCTATTGAACCGGAGTGGCCGCTTACCGCGCCACCCCGGCAAACACCGAGAAATACTCCGGGAACGTCTTCGCCACGCAGCCCGGATCGTTGATCCGCACCGGCAGCGGCCCAAAAGCGGCCAACGAGAAACACATTGCCATCCGGTGATCATCATAGGTGCCAATGCCGTCGGCCGGGGTCTGCCACGCGTTTGATGCCGGAGGCGTCACTTTCAGGTAGTCGGCGCCCTCTTCCACCGTGGCGCCCAGTTTGCGCAGTTCCGCCGCCATGGCCGAAATACGATCGGTTTCCTTGACGCGCCAGCTGGCGATATTGGTCAGCGTGGTCGAGCCTTCGGCGAACAGTGCCGCCACGGCCAGCGTCATCGCGGCGTCGGGAATATGGTTGCAGTCGAGTTCGATGCCATTGAGCCGGCCGTCGTCGCGCTCGGTGCCGCGTACCTCGATCCAGTTGTCGCCAGCCATCACGTTGGCGCCCATCCGGTTCAGCGCATCGGCAAAGCGCACATCGCCCTGGATGCTCGACAAACCCACACCTTCGACCCGCACCGGACCGCCGCCAATCGCGCCGGCGGCCAGGAAATACGAGGCGGTCGAGGCATCGCCCTCGACGTAGATCTCGCCCGGCGAGCGGTACTGGGCGCCGGCCGGCAGGATGAAACGTTCCCAGCCCTGCCGCTCGACCTCGATGCCAAAGCGCGCCAGCAGGTTCAGCGTGATCTCGATGTACGGCTTCGAGATCAGCTCACCCACCACTTCGATCTCGATCCGCCCCGACGGCGCCGACGCCATCGGCAGCGTCATCAGCAGCGCGGTCAGAAACTGGCTCGACACATCGCCACGCACGCGGATCGGCGTATCGATGCGGATCTGCGCCGGCTTGATCTCCAGCGGCGGATAGCCGGGTGTGCCCAGGTATTCGATGGCGGCGCCAACCTGTCGCAGGCCGTCCACCAGATCGCCGATCGGCCGCTCGTGCATGCGCGCCACGCCGCTGAGCGTGTAGGCGCCGCCCTGCAGCGCCAGCGCCGCCGTCAGCGGACGAATCGCCGTACCGGCATTGCCCATGAACAGGTCGGCGGCCTTGTTCGGAAAATGGCCACCCACGCCGGTGACGATGCAGTCGCCGCCGTCACGGCGCCAGTTCACGCCCAGCACCTTCAGTGCCTCGAGCATGACCTGGGTGTCGTCGGAATCGAGCAGATCGCGAACGCGTGTCTCGCCGGTTGCCAGTGCGGACAGCAGCAGCACGCGGTTGGAGATGCTCTTCGAGCCGGGCAGGCGCACGGTGCCCGTTGCGCGGGTCAGCGGGCCGAGGGTCAGATGTTCCATGGTCTTTGCAGCGTCGGCCTGGCGCCCGGAAAGGCGCCACGGCATCAGGGTTCTACGTTATGGGTGGCGGCGCGCGCCGCGCCCCACTTCAGGCGCGTGTCGCTGGCGCGCGCGAAGATCCGCTCCAGCGCGGCACCGTCGCCCGCCTTGATCTGGGCCTTCAAGTGACCCAGCACGGCTTCGTACGTGTTGATCTCGCGCAGCAGCGCCTCCTTGTTGGCGATGCAGATGTCGCGCCACATCTCCGGCGACGACGCGGCGATGCGCGTGAAGTCGCGGAAGCCACCGCCCGCGAAATCGAGCTTCAGCGCCGCGTCCTCGGCATTGGCCACCTGCGCCACCAGCGCATACGACAGCACGTGCGGCAGATGGCTGACCGATGCGAACACGGCGTCATGCTGCACGGCCGACATCACGTGGACATCGGCACCCGTGGACTCCCACATGGCGCGCACCGCCGCCACATCGACGCGGCTGTTTTCCTGCAGCGGGCACATCACCACCTTCTTGCCCAGGTACAGGTCGTTCAGCGCGGCCTCCACACCATGCAGCTCGCGGCCGGCAATGGGGTGGGCGGGTACGAACTGCGCCACCTTGTCACCGAGCGCCGTCTTGGCGGCCATGATCACGTCGGACTTGGTGCTGCCGGCGTCCGTCACGATGGTGCCGGGCTGCAGATGCGGCTCCAGCGCATGGAGCAGCGCAAAGTTCTGCGCCACCGGCGCGCACAGCACGACCAGGCTGGCGCCGCGCGCGGCGTCGGCCAGCGATTCGGCGGCCTCGTCGATGACGCCCAGCATCTTCGCCTTTTCGAGCGACGCCGCCGACCGGCCCACCCCCACCACGGTGCCGACCACGCCGGCACGCTTGAGCGACAACGCCAGCGATCCGCCAATCAGGCCGACGCCGACAATCACAACACGGGAAAAATGCAGAGCACTCACGGCTTCAGATCGATTCGGTTTCACTTCAATGCCTGTTCGAGCGCCGCGATGCAGGCGGCGTTCTCCTCAGGCAGGCCAATCGTGATACGCAGCCACTGCGGCAGACCGTAGTTCGCCACCGGGCGCACGATCACGCCCTGCTTGAGCATGGCCAGGTTCACACGGGCGCCGGCACCGTCGTCCGTGCCCACGCGGACCATGACGAAGTTGCCCGACGACTTCACGTACTCCAGCCCCATGCGTTCGAAGGCCGCCACCAGCTGGGCCTTGCCGGCACGATTGAGCTCGGCGCTGCGCTGCAGGAATGCCGCATCGCCCAGCGCCGCCACGGCCGCGGCCTGCGCCAGGCTGTTGACGTTGAACGGCTGCCGCACGCGGTTCAGCAGGTCGGTCAGCGGCAGCTGGGCCACGCCATACCCGACCCGCAGTCCCGCCAGGCCGTAGGCCTTCGAGAACGTGCGCGACACCATCAGGTTCGGATACTTGCGCACCCAGGCAATCGATTCGTACTGCTGGTCGGCGTCCAGATATTCGTTGTACGCCTCGTCCAGCACCACCACCACGTGCGGCGGCACCTTGGCCAGGAACGCCTCGATCTCGGCGGCCGACACGAAGGTGCCGGTCGGGTTGTTCGGATTGGCGATAAACACGAGCTTCGTGTCCGGCGCAATCGCGGCGGCCATCGCGTCGAGGTCATGGCCGTACTGGCGCGACTTCACCTCGATGGCGCGCGCACCCACCTCCTGCGTGGCCAGCGCGTAGACCGCGAACGAGTATTCGGCGTAGACGATCGACTCGCCGGCGCGCACCAGCGCATGCGCGGCCAGCTCCAGAATGTCGTTGCTGCCGTTGCCCAGGGTCAGCCACTCGGCCGGGACATCGAATTTTTCCGAAAGCTTGGCCTTCAGTTCGAAGCCGTTGCTGTCCGGATAACGCCCCAGGTCTGCCGTGGCCGCCGCGATGGCGGTCCTGGCCGATGCCGGCATGCCGAGCGGATTCTCATTCGAGGCCAGCTTGACGATGCGTGCTTCGTCGAGCCCGAACTCGCGGGCGACTTCCGAAATTGGCTTTCCTGCGATGTACGGAGAAATCTTGCGGACGTAGGTCGGGCCGAAATAATCCGCCACATTGGCCGCCACATTCGCCGCCCCGCTTTCCTGCTGTGCCATGCGTGTCTCCTGCCTGCGTTATTTGCTCGACGGGTAGGACCCGAGCACCTTCAGGTACGCGGCGTTGGCGCGCAGCGCCTGGATCGCGCGTGCCACGGACGGGTCGTGCTGATGGCCTTCCACATCGACATAGAAGTAGTACTCCCACGCGCCGCTACGGGCCGGCCGCGACTCGAACCGGCACATCGACACGCCGTTGTCCGCCAGCGGCGCCAGCAGCTGGTACACGGCACCGGCCTTGTTCGGCACCGACAAGATCATCGATGTCTGGTCGCTGCCCGACGGCTCGGTCTCGTAGCGGCCGATCACGGCAAAGCGCGTGCGGTTGTGCGGATCGTCCTGGATGTTGGCCCGCACGATATGCAGGTGATAGCGGTTGGCGGCCGTTTCGCCGGCAATCGCCGCCACCGTGGGGTCCTCGCTGGCCATGCGCGCCGCCTCGGCATTGCTGGACACGGCCTGGCGCTCCAGATGCGGATAGTTGGCGGTCAGCCAGTGCTGGCACTGCGCCAGCGCCTGCGCATGCGCGCGCACCACGGTCACGCCCTTCATGTCGGGCGACGAAGCCATCAGGTTGTGATGGACCTTCAGCGCGATCTCGCCGCTGATCTTCAGCGACGTCTGCAGGAACAGGTCCAGCGTGCGCGACACGGCGCCCTCGGTCGAATTCTCGACCGGCACCACGCCGTATTCCACCGTGCCGGATTCCACCGACCGGAACACCTCGTCGATGCTCGGGCACGGCACGCCCGAGACCTCGTGGCCAAAGTGCGCGTACAGCGCCTGCTCGGAAAACGTGCCGGCCGGGCCCAGGAAGGCAATCTCCAGCGGCTTTTCCAGCCCGCGACAGGCGGACATGACCTCGCGCCAGATCGACGCCACGCTTTCGCCAAGCAGCGGGCCCGGATTGGCGCCCTGCACCTTGCGGATCACCTGCAGCTCGCGTTCGGGACGGAACACCGGCGCGCCGTACTTCTTCTTGACCTCGCCCACGTCGAGCGCCAGTTGCGCGCGACGGTTCAGCAGGGCCAGCAGTTCGCGGTCGACGGCGTCGATCTGGTCGCGCAGCGGCGCCAGGTCGGCGGACAGCGCCTGCTCCTGGGGGCTTGGTGCGGCATTGTCATTGCCGGAGGCGGCCACCCCCGGCTTGTCTTGCTGTGTCATAGGCCTGTGGGCCGCGCATCGCGCAGCCGCGAAAAGTCTGGGCTGATGCCGGGCCCTCGCGCTGCGGGGGCCGCGACAGAAAGCACCACCGTCAGGCGGCGGTGCGCTCGAACTCGCGCATGAATTCCACCAGCGCGGTCACACCTTCGAGTGGCATCGCGTTATAGATGCTGGCGCGCATGCCGCCCACGGACTTGTGGCCCTTGAGCTGTACCAGGCCATTCGCGCGCGCCTGGGTCAGGAACGCTTCGTTGCGCGATTCATCGCGCAGGAAGAACGGTACGTTCATGCGCGAGCGGCTGCCGGGATCGATTTCGTTACGGTAGTAGTCGCTTTGGTCCAGGAAGCTGTACAGCGCGCGCGCCTTGGCAATATTGCGCTGTTCGATCCCGGCCACGCCGCCCTGGGCCTTGAGCCACTGGAACACCAGCCCGGCGATGTAGATCGCATAGGTGGGCGGCGTGTTGTACATCGAGTCGTGCTCGGCCACCAGGCGCCAGTTGAACGCCGAAGGGCAAAGGGGATGCGCGAAACCGATCAGGTCTTCGCGCACGATGACGATCGTCACGCCGGCCGGGCCGATGTTCTTCTGCGCGCCGCCGTACACCACCTGCACGCGCGACCAGTCAATGGGGCGCGACAGGATATGGCTCGACGCGTCGGCCACGACGATGCGGCCCTTGTCATGCGTGCCGGTCTGGCCGATGTCGGGAATGTCCTGGAATTCCACGCCGACGATGGTCTCGTTCGTGCACAGGTGCACATAGGCGGCATCGTCCGACAGATTCCACGTTTTCACGTCGGGAATCTTGTGCCACTTCTGGTCCTTGCTGGACGCGGCGATATTCACCTCGCCATAGCGGCGCGCTTCCTGCTCGGTCTTGACCGACCACGTGCCGGTCACCACGAAGTCCGTCTTCGGCTTGGCGGCATTGACGCGATTGGCCAGGTTCAGCGGCACGATGCCGTTCTCGCCGATGGCGCCACCCTGCAGGAACAGAATCTTGAAGTTCTTCGGCACATGCAGCAGTTCGCGCAGATCCGTCAGCGCCTGCTGGTGGATGCTCTCGAATTCCTTGCTGCGGTGGCTCATCTCCATCACCGAAACGCCAGTTCCGCGCCATGACAGCATTTCCTCGGCGGCCTGCTGCAGGACTTCGGTCGGCAACGCGGCCGGGCCAGGCGAGAAATTGAAGACGCGCTCGGCCAGGGAACGTTGCAGGCCGGCGAGGGCGGGGTTCTGGGGATCGTTCATGGAGGGAGAAAAGAAAAATGGCTGCCGGATGGAACCAGGCAGCCATTATCGCCCAAAACCCGCGCCCCTTGGACACCCAGGGCATCCGGAGCGGGTCCGGACCTGCGACCTCCCCGGCCCGAGGGGCCCGGGAGGTCAGCCGTCGATCACTTCGAAGCGGCGGCGATTTCCTTCTCGGCGGCGTCGCGCATCGACTTGCCAACCTGCGGGCCGTACTTCTGCATCATCGAACCCCAGATTTCCTGGGTGGCCTTGCCCTGGTTGGCCATGAACTTCTGGCCCGTCGGCGACTTCAGGAACGTGGTCAGATCCTTGATTTCCTGCGTCGAGTAGTACTTGCCGAAGGCATCGTAGTGCGCCTTGATGGCGTCCTGACGGAAGCCGTCGGTGTTGAACGCCGTACCGGCGCCGTCGACCATGCGCTGCACGGCGCCGTTCTTCTTGAGCTTGTCGACAGCGGCCTGCTTCTGCTTGTCGTTCAACGTCTTGTTCTCGACAAGAACCTGCTCCAGCACCAGCGGCGCTTCCTGCTTGGCGCCCTGTTGCCAGTTGTCGGCCTGACCCTTGACAGCCTGGTCGGCCTGCATGACGGACAGCAGTTCCTTGATGGCCGCGGTCTTGTCCTTGTCTTCCTGAGCGTGCGCGCCTTGCGCCAGCATCATCATCGGAGCGAAAGCAGCCAGAACAGCGATACGTCGATAGGTTTTGAGCATTATGACTCCCTGGTAAATACGTCCGGATTAGTCCGAACGGCCGTCTGGCGAGTTCCGGCCGTCGTCCCGTTGTTGCAACAAATTACGAATTCGCGTCCGCGTCGGCGGCGCCCGCTCCGGTATCGCCATCCGCATTGGTCGCACCGCTGGCATGATCCGCCACGTCTTCGTCTTCGCCGTTGCTGCTGTTATCAGCATCTGACTCGACGATTCGCTGCAGGCCGGACAGCTTCGTCCCCTCGTCCACGTTGATCAGCGTCACGCCCTGCGTGGCCCGACCCATCTCGCGAATCTCGGCCACGCGGGTGCGGATAAGCACGCCACCCGTGGTGATCAGCATGATCTCGTCTTCGGGCGAAACCAGCGCCGCGGCCACCACCCGGCCATTGCGCTCGCTCGTCTGGATCGCAATCATGCCCTTGGTGCCACGGCCGTGTCGAGTGTACTCGGAGATCGGCGTGCGCTTGCCGTAGCCGTTCTCGGTGGCGGTCAGCACGCTGCCCACCGCGCCGATCGAAACGCCGTCGGCCGCCGCGCCCTCGCCCTCGGGCGTTTCCGCCGGGGCCACCAGCATGGCGATCACGGACTGGCCCTCGTCGAGGTTCATGCCACGCACGCCACGCGCCTGACGGCCCATCGGACGCACGTCGTTCTCGTCGAAACGCACCGCCTTGCCGGCATCGGAGAACAGCATCACGTCGTGCTGGCCATCGGTGATGGCGGCGCCGATCAGGAAGTCGCCCTCGTCGAGGTCGACCGCAATGATGCCGGCCTTGCGCGGGTTCGAGAAATCGGTCAGCACCGTCTTCTTGACCGTGCCGCGAGCGGTGGCCATGAAGATGAAGTGCTCGGCGTCGAACTGGCGCACCGGCAGGATCACGTTGATCTTCTCGCCGTCGGCCAGCGGGAACATGTTCACGATCGGACGGCCACGCGAGTTACGCGACCCTTGCGGCACTTCGTAGACCTTGAGCCAGTATAGACGGCCGCGATTCGAGAAGCAGAGGATGTAGTCGTGCGTGTTGGCCACGAACAGCGTGTCGATCCAGTCGTCTTCCTTGGTCGCCGTGGCCAGCTTGCCGCGGCCACCACGCTTCTGCGCGCGATATTCGGAAATCGGCTGGCTCTTCATGTAGCCCGAGTGCGACAGCGTGACCACCATGTCCTGCGGGGTGATCAGGTCTTCCGTGTCGAGTTCGGTCGCGTTGTGCTCGATCTGCGAGCGGCGCTCGTCGCCAAACTCGGCGCGGATGGCGCCCAGTTCCTCGGTGATGATCGTGGTGATGCGCTCCGGGCGGGCCAGGATGTCGAGCAGGTCGGCAATCAGGCCCATCACTTCGCGGTATTCCTGGACGATCTTGTCCTGCTCCAGGCCCGTGAGGCGTTGCAGGCGCATTTGCAGGATTTCCTGCGCCTGGCCGTCGGACAGGCGATACAGGCCATCGGGCTGCATGCCGAACACGGCCGGCAGGCCATCCGGGCGATACGAGGCGCGGCCGCCTGCCGTGTCGCTCTCGGCACGCGACAGCATTTCGCGCACCAGGCCCGAATCCCAGGCCTTGGCCATCAGCTCCTGCTTGGCCAGCGGCGGCGTCGGCGCAGCCTTGATGATCGCGATGAACTCGTCGATGTTCGCCAGCGCCACGGCCAGGCCTTCCAGCACGTGCCCGCGCTCGCGCGCCTTGCGCAGCTCGAACACCGTGCGGCGCGTCACCACTTCGCGGCGATGCGACAGGAAGGCATCCAGCATCTGCTTCAGGTTCAGCAGGCGCGGCTGGCCATCGACCAGCGCCACCATGTTCATGCCGAACGTGTCCTGCAGCTGGGTGTTCTTATATAGGTTGTTCAGCACAACCTCGGGCACTTCGTTGCGCTTGAGCTCGATCACCACGCGCATGCCTGACTTGTCAGACTCGTCGCGGATGTCGGAGATGCCCTCGATCTTCTTCTCGGTCACCAGCTCGGCAATGCGCTCGAGCAGGGTCCGCTTGTTCACCTGGTACGGCAGTTCATCGACGATGATCGCCTGGCGCGCGCCACGGTCGATATCCTCAAAGTGCGTGCGCGCGCGCATGACCACGCGGCCCCGGCCGGTACGGTAACCCTCGCGTACGCCCTGGATGCCATAAATAATGCCGGCCGTCGGAAAATCAGGCGCCGGTACCAGTTCGATCAGTTCGTCGACCGTGGTATCGGGATTACGGAGCAGATGCAGACAGGCGTCGACAACCTCATTGAGGTTATGCGGCGGGATATTGGTGGCCATACCCACGGCAATACCCGACGAACCATTGATCAGCAAATTCGGGATTCGCGCCGGCAAAATACCGGGCTCTTTCTCCGAACCGTCATAGTTCGGTTCGAAATCGACAGTTTCCTTGTCGATATCGTGGAGCATTTCATGGGCGATCTTCGCCAGGCGGATTTCGGTATAACGCATCGCCGCAGCGTTATCTCCATCCACCGAACCGAAGTTACCCTGGCCGTCGACCAGCATATAGCGCAGCGAGAAATTCTGCGCCATGCGGACGATCGTGTCGTAGACGGCAGTATCACCGTGCGGGTGATACTTACCAATCACATCACCGACGATACGCGCCGATTTCTTGTAGGCCCGGTTCCAGTCGTTATTCAGCTCATGCATCGCAAAGAGCACGCGCCGGTGTACCGGCTTCAGGCCGTCCCGGACGTCGGGAAGCGCGCGCCCCACGATAACGCTCATTGCGTAATCGAGGTAAGAGCGGCGCATTTCCTCTTCCAGCGAGACCGGAAGGGTTTCTTTGGCGAATTGATCCATTGCGGCGTGGTTTATGCGGCGGGTTTAAGCAAATGAAGCCCGTGAATCTGACGGCATGAAGTGACCATGCCGGCGACGGGCGAACATGGCATTCTATCACGCGCGGAACCCCTTCCCGCCCCCGCCGGAACCACCCCTCCACGGCCCCCGCCGGCGCACCACGCGCCCCACCCCGATGCCCTGCAACCCATACAGGACAAGGGTTTGCAGGCGCCGCAAGACCGATGTTGCACAAACACCACAGGCCTAAAACCACGTGGTTGAATCGAATATATTTACTTCTTAGGAAACGAGCCTTGTGGCACAATTCCCCAGCGAAGAGCCAGACATTGTTCGAAGTGGAGCATCCACCACATCGAGAATGTTATACTCCGAAGAATGTATGACTTGTTTTCGTCCATTTGCTCGCAGTAACCCTGCGGTGATCTCATCCTGAGAGGAGAAATATGAAAAAATTTGCCAAGCTCGCGCTCGTTGCAGCTACCGCAGTAATGGCTGCATCCGCTCAAGCCCAGTCCGTCCCCTACGAAAAGAAGGCAGTGAACGATAACTGGGGCAACGGTACGAGCGAGTACGTGTGGAAGAATGGCACGAACGAGCTCTGCTGGCGCGACAGCTCCTGGACCCCGGCAACGGCCAATGCCCTGTGCGATGGCGCACTGGCTCCGGCTGCTGCTCCGGCTCCGGCACCGACCCCGGTCGCTCCGCCGGTTGTGTCCAGCGAGAAGGTCACTTTTGCTGCTGACACCCTGTTCGACTTCGACAAGGCTGTTCTGAAGCCCGAAGGCAAGGCCAAGCTGGACGACCTGGTCTCGAAGCTGCAAGGCATCACGCTGGAAGTCATCATCGCCGTTGGCCACACCGACTCGTTCGGTTCGGACAAGTACAACGATCGCCTGTCGATCCGTCGTGCCGAATCGGTCAAGGCTTACCTGGTGAGCAAGGGCGTCGAAGCCAACCGCGTGTACACGGAAGGCAAGGGCAAGCGTCAGCTGAAGGTGGATCCGAAGTCGTGCAAGGGCAACCGCACCGCTCAGATCGCCTGCCAGCAGCCGAACCGCCGCGTGGAAGTCGAAGTGGTCGGCACCCGCAGCGCACGTTAATCGGATCCTCTCCGATGAAGAAAAGCCCAGCGTACGCTGGGCTTTTTTTTCGCCCTGCGGCCGACGGTTTTCGCCGGCAGCGCGTCAGACCCGCCATATTCGGCGCGGCACCGTTTTTTTGGTAAAGTTGCCGCAGCCTTCTCATCAGACCTGCCGCCTGCGCGGCGCCCACGATGTCGCATTCGACCACCCTCAACGCCTCGCCCCAAACTGGCCGCAATGCCGATCCCAAAGAGATCGACAAGTTCAGCGAGCTGGCCCACCGCTGGTGGGACCCGAACAGTGAATTCAAGCCATTGCATGATCTGAATCCGCTCCGCCTGGGCTGGATCGACGGTATCGCGCACCTGTCGGGCAAGCAGGTCGTCGATGTGGGTTGCGGCGGCGGCATCCTGTCGGAAAGCATGGCGCGCCTTGGCGCCACGGTCAGGGGCATCGACCTGTCCAGCAAGGCGCTGAAGGTGGCCGACCTGCACAGCCTGGAATCGGGCGTGGCAGTGACCTACGAGGAAATCGCCGTGGAAGACCTGGCGGCCCGCATGCCAGCCAGCGTCGACGTGGTGACCTGCATGGAAATGCTCGAGCATGTGCCCGATCCGCAGTCGATCGTTCGCGCCTGCATGACGCTGGTCAAGCCGGGCGGACATGTGTTTTTCTCGACGATCAACCGCAACCTGAAGGCCTACCTGCTGGCTATCGTCGGCGCGGAGTACGTACTGAACATGCTGCCGCGCGGCACGCACGACTATCAGAAATTCATCACGCCCTCCGAGATGGCACGCTTCGCGCGCAACGTCGGCCTGGAGATGGTCGAGATGCGCGGCATGACGTTCAATCCCTTGACGCAGATCTATTCGCTCAGCCGCGATACGGACGTCAACTACATGATGGCGTTCCGGAAGGTGGCATGACGATGGCGAAGTTCGACGCGGTTTTCTTTGATCTCGACGGCACGCTGGCCGATACGGCCCCCGACCTCGCGGCAGCGGCCAACCGGCTTGTCGTGGAGCACGGCATGGCACCCGTCGCCTACGAAAAGCTTCGGCCCGTGGCCTCGCACGGCGCGCGCGGGCTGATCGGCGCGGCCTTCGGCAAGCGTCCGGAAGACCCCGAATTCCCCGCGCTGCGCGATACCTTCCTCGATTACTACGAGGCCGACATCGCCGTGCATACCCGGCTGTTCGAAGGCATGGATGCAGTGCTGGCCAGGCTCGAGGCCGATGGCGTGCCCTGGGGCATCGTCACGAACAAGATCGCGCGCTTCACGGTGCCGCTGGTCCGGGCCATCGGCCTGGCACCGCGCGCCTCGGCCGTGGTCAGCGGCGATACCACGCCCCACGCCAAGCCTCACCCTGCCCCGCTGCTGCACGCCGCCGAACTGAGTGGCGTGGCCGCGGCGCGCTGCCTCTATGTCGGCGACGACCTGCGCGACATCCAGGCCGGCAAGGCCGCAGGCATGGCGACGGTCTCCGCCGCCTACGGCTACTGCGGCGACGGTGAGCCGCCCGAAACCTGGGGCGCCGACTACCTGATCCATCACCCGGCCGAACTGCTTGAATTGCTGGGATAAGCCCCCAGCTTGCACTACGGAACCGGAGACACGCCATGGGCGTCGAAACCGGGTACAATCCGTTTTCTTCGCGTTTCACAGCGCACATTGGGGCCGACCTGGTTTCGACGTGGGTTACGAAGCAGTGAGGGCATACCGAGGACCCGTCACCTCGTTAATCAATGGGAATGCAATAACTGCTAACGACGAACGTTACGCACTGGCAGCCTAAGGGCCGCCGTCCTCGCACTGGCTCGCTGACGGGCTAGGGTTCGCAAGAACCAGCGAGGTCATTTACGTCAGATAAGCTTCGGGAGTGTCACGGGCCCGAGGACGAAAACCTAGTGACTCGCCGTCGTAGAGCGTGTTCGTCCGCGATGCGCCGGTTAAATCAAATGACAGAACTAAGTATGTAGAACTCTCTGTGGAGGGCTTGCGGACGCGGGTTCGATTCCCGCCGGCTCCACCAGTACACCGCACCGCTCCGGGCACGCAGCACGTCCGGGGCCATGAAAAACGGGCCTTGCGGCCCGTTTTTTTATGCTTCGCGGTTCCGTTCAGTGCACCACCACCCCATCGACCGGCATGCTTTCGAGTCGGGCGGCGTAGTAGCGGTCCACGGGCAGGCTGACGCCCAGGTGCAGGTAAAGGCTTTTCGCGTGATCCACGGAGCCGATCATGCCCGGCATCCATAGCCGCTGCAGCCGCGCGTGCGACTCGCCCGAGTGTGCCGCGAAGGCCTCGACCCCGAATTCCTGGATGGCCTTGAACAGCACCAGCCCAACCAGGTACATGTCGCCCGTATCCAGCGCGATGGCTGCCTGGGCAGTCCAACGCTCGGCGCGATCTTCGATTTTTTCCGCCTCGGCAAACCGTTCCGTCATGGTCGGCATGAATGCGTCGCCTGGCGGGAGAAAGGTAAAACTCATCAGACGGCTCCTAACCCCGTATGCCAACAATGACGGCCAATTTCGCCGAAAACTGAAGCGATCGGAACAGATTCGAACAGTTTCCGGCGAAAAAACAACACTTAGCGGATCAAACGCCACAGGGCCGGTGTCACGGCAGGGGTCCATCCTGCACCGCGCCAGGCGGTATGACGTTGCAGGCAGACGTAGCGTTTGCCTTGGTACGTGACGGCCTGACCGATTTCATAGGCCGGCCCCTCGCGCCACGTATCGAGCGTGCTCCCGTCCGGCTGGCCCGTTGAAGCGGCGCCACCCCTGCCACTGCCGGAACGGCCGCTGGCGCTGGGCGCTTCCTTGTCGATCTCGAAGCGGTATCCGGGATACGACTTGCTCAGGTAGACGCGATTGGCCGTGGTGGAACTCAGCGGCACGATACTCGACGCGCCATTGCGTGCCTGCAACTCGCCGATGCGGAAGATCTGGGACTCGACGTTGACCTTCTGCGCCAGCTGATACGCCCACGTGCGCGCCTTGGCATTGGCGGCGGTGATCGTCAGCACATGCTTGCCTGCATCGCGCCCCATGGCGTCCATGGCCCGGAACGTCAGCTTGGTGCCCACCACCAGATCGCCCTTGGCCGCCAGCACACCTTGATCCTCCCAGCCAATCTCGCGCACCGCCAGACCGTCTCCGGGGAACTTGACGTCGGCGCACGCGTAGAACGCCTCGGGGCTGTCGCCGCGCTGCCAGATGCTGTAGATGATGTGGCTGCCCTTCTTGCCCGCCGGCAGTTGCACTTTCATGCGGTACTTGCCGCTTTCCTGCACCGCCTGCGCGCCGGGCACCGTCGCAAATTCTTCAAGATCGGCCCAGCGCAGCGGCATGCCGGGGTCCCAGTCATCGCGGGTGATGTAGTACTTGAAATACTGCGAGGCATGCGGCGCGGAAGCTCGCCAGACGAATGTGTAATCACCGCTGGCGGTGGGCACGATCGAGGTTTGCGGCCAGTCGAGCCGCGCAAGGTCCAGCCCGCGGAAGCTTGCCGATCCACCCGAGCAAAGCTCGCCATCGGCGATGAATGCGCGGTGATTGCCGGCGGCGCTGCCCTGGCGCACGCCGTTCCAGTCGTAGAACTGCTGCGCACCGCCGACCGCGCGCGCCGCCTGGCAGGCTCCCGATTTCGGTTGCTCGGCACCTTCGTTGTAGCAGGTCAGCACCCGGCTGGCGGGCAGCTCCATCGTGCCGTGTGCTTGCGCGGAAAGCGGCACAGCGGTCGCGGCAAGCGCCAGACAGGTGATACCGATTGCTTTATGGGACATCGCGATTTTCCTAAAAACGTGGTTCAACGTCCTCGCCTTGGGCGGGAACGGCTGCGCGATTTGACGCGCCTCACAACACTTCGGAAATCGGAATCGTCCTAAAATGGCCAGTGCCATGCCGGCGATCAATCCATCGGCAAAAACGAATCCATGCGGTTGGCGCCGGCATGAACGCTACAATAGGCCGTCGCTGTCCTACGCCCTGCCCTCATGTCCGACCACCCCCGTTTCACTGTCAGCCGATCCATGGTCATGCTCCTGCCCGAGCAACCCTTTCTTGACTGGATTCAGGCGGTGGACCCCGACCCCGTCCCCACGCTGACGCTCAGTGACGTGCGCGACGATGCGAGCGTTTTCCTGTTGCCCGCGGAGGTGGCCGACACGCCCGAGAACGCGCTGCGCTGGGTGGAAAAACGGTGGCGTCCGTTTTTCGAATTCATGCTGGGCGAGTGGTTCGACGATTCGGTCTGGCCCGAAGCGCTGTCGCTGTCCATGTTCCGCGACTGGTTCACGGTCCGCTTCCATTCGATGGTCTGGGACATGGCACCCGACGCGCCGCTCGAATACGAGGACTGGGACGACGAGGAAGACGACGACGCGCCCACCGTCCTGCACTGACCGCCCGCAAACAACAACGGCACGCCAAGGCGTGCCGTTTTGCATGCGACCGGAGGCGCGATCAGAGGAAGCGATCCAGAATCTTCCGGCTGTGCTTGTCCAGCGCGAACTGGTCGCGGATCAGGTAGTGGATGCCGTGGCTGTCCGAAATCAGCAATGTGGTCCCCGTCAGCCGCCGGATGTTCTCTTCGCCGCGCAATACCAGATCGGTCTGGCCGCGATCGGTCTGTACGGTCCACACGCTGGGTGTGGCGTAGGTTGATACACCCAGAATCTTCTGAATCTCGGGCATGAACTCGCGCGATGCCAGCTCGGCTTCGATCAACGCACGGGTCTGCGTGGGCAGTTTGTCCAGCCGCGGAATCCACGCCAGCTCCTTGCCATCGGTGCTCATCATCCCCACGCCATCGTCGGCAGCGGAAATGGGAAACGCGCGCACGGGCACCACGCCCTCGTGCTGGGCGCCGTCAGCCGTTGTCAGCACGAGCTTGCCGAGGCTGTTGCGGGACAGGTGGAATTCGGGCGTTTGCATGGCCGTTTCTTTAACTGATGGATTACTGGGCACTGACGGCCTCCGCGACTTCGGCACGGTTGCCGGCGCTCGTGTCATCGGGGTCGGTATCGACATTGCGCGCCTGCGCCTGATACAGCCTGTAGTACGCCCCCTCGCGCGCCAGCAGTTCGTCGTGGCTGCCCACTTCGACGATCTGGCCGCGGTCCATCACCACGAGTCGATCGGCCTTGCGCAAGGTGGAGAGCCGGTGCGCAATGGCGATCGTGGTGCGACCCTGCACGAGGTTGTCCAGCGCCTTCTGAATCTCCTTCTCCGTGGACGTATCCACCGACGACGTGGCCTCGTCCATGATCAGGATGCGCGGATCGATCAGCAGCGCGCGGGCAATCGAGATACGTTGCCGCTCGCCGCCGGACAGCGCCTGGCCGCGCTCGCCGACGAGCGAGTCATAGCCGTGCGGCAGCCGCAGGATGAACTCGTGCGCATGCGCGGCGCGTGCGGCGGCGATGATCTCCTCGCGCGTGGCTTCGGGCTTGCCGTAGGCGATGTTGTCGGCAATCGTGCCAAAGAACAGGAACGGCTCCTGCAGCACCAGGCCAATGTTCTGGCGAAAATCCGATACCGGCAGCGAGCGGATATCGACACCGTCCACCCGGATCGCGCCTTCCGAGACATCGTAGAAACGGCAAATCAGGTTCACCAGCGTGCTCTTGCCCGATCCGCTGTGGCCGACCAGGCCGATCATCTCGCCCGGCTCGATGGTCAGGTTCAGGCCGCGGATCACGGCGCGATTGCCATAGCGGAAGCCGAGGTCGCGCATCTCGATGGCGCCTCGCACATTCTCCAGGCGCACGGGCTTCTGCGGCTCGGGCACGCTCGACACGTGATCGAGGATATCGAAGATCCGCTTGGCGCCGGCGGCGGCTTTCTGGGTCACCGACACGATGCGGCTCATCGAATCGAGGCGCGTATAGAACCGGCTGATATAGGTCAGGAACGCCACCAGCACGCCGACGGTGATCGCGTTGTGGCTGACCTGCCAGATACCGAAGATCCAGACCACCAGCAGGCCCACTTCGGTGAGCAGCGTCACGGTTGGCGTGAACAGCGACCACACGGCGTTCACCCGGTCATTGATCGCAAGATTGTGACGATTGGCCTCGCGAAAGCGCACCACCTCGCGCTTTTCCTGCGCGAACGCCTTGACCACGCGGATGCCCGGAATCGTATCGGCCAGCACGTTGGTGATTTCGGACCAGATGCGGTCGATTTTCTCGAAGCCGTGACGCAGGCGGTCACGCACCATGTGGATCATCCACGCGATGAACGGCAGCGGCACCAGCGTGACCAGCGCCAGCCACGGATTGATGGAAATCAGGATGATCGACGTCATGGCGATCATCAGCACATCGGTGGCGAAGTCGAGCAGATGCAGCGACAGGAACACGCTGATGCGGTCGCTCTCGGACCCGATGCGGGCCATCAGGTCGCCAGTGCGCTTGCCGCCGAAGTATTCGAGCGACAGCTTGAGCAGGTGTTCATACGTGGTGGTGCGCAGGTCGGCGCTGATGCGCTCCGACACGCGCGCCAGCAGGTAGGTACGGGCCCAGCCCAGCGCCCAGGCCACCAGCGCGGCGCCCAGCAGGCCGGCCAGATAGAGTTTGACGAGGTGGTAGTCGATCGGCACACCGTTCTGATACGGGATCAGCACCTTGTCCATCAGCGGCATGGTCAGGTAAGGCGGCACCAGCGTGGCGGCCGTACCCAGCAGCAGCAGCGCGAAGCCGCCCAGCAGTTCCCAGCGGTAGGGCCGGGCAAAACGCCACAGGCGCAGCAGCGCCCAGGTGGAAGGCGGGGTCTCCAGCTCCCGGCTGCATTGCGGGCACTGCTCTTCTCCCGGCGGGATGGGCGCCTTGCAGGTCGGGCAGATCTCGGCATCGGGCTCGGCGGAATGCCCGGTGGCCAGCAGATTGCGGCGTGCATCGAACTGGTCGGCCAGCCGCAATGCGTCAGGATTGTAACCAAGCGTGTAGCGCCAGGTGGCCAGGCGCTCCCGGCCATCGCCCAGTTCCAGCGTGCCCACCCCGGCATGGTCGCCGTGGGCAAGCGTCAAATCAGGCGTGATGTCCCAGCTTCGCAGGGCGGTTTCCCCGGGGGCGCGACAGATCAGACGACGATCCGTCACAACCAGCCACCCTTGGGTAAAATGCAGCCTTGCGTCCAGGTCCAGCATGAGCCCGGCCAGGACGATTTCCCCGGGCAGCAGGCCGGCGCCGAGTTCGGCGGCCCAGGGACCTTGCGGGCCGGGGGGGTTGGAAGCAGACGGGGAGGACTGGGTCATTGTTGGCGCAAAAAGCGATAAAAGCGCGTCCGCAGACCCAAAAACAGATCAAATACGGACATAACTTGAAACAATTAAGCGGTTCGCCAGGCTGGCGGCCCGCAATTTTGCCCGCAAGTATACATAACGCAAACCCGCGGGCACCTTGGTGCGCTGCACAATGCGTTGCCGGTCTCAAAGGGTAATGACGGGTCAACCCTGAGGCTACAGTAACGTTAACGAAAGATTAGCTTTCCATTTCCCGGGCACTCGCCCACTGCCTCAAGCAAATTCAATGAAAAAGAAGGACATTGAGATTTTCGATGTCATGTCGCTGCGCGGCCCGAATATGTGGACATATCGGCCAGTGCTGGAGGCATGGGTCGATATCGGCGAACTGGAGGATTTTCCCTCCAACAAGATTCCGGGGTTCTACGAGCGCCTGTCGGCGTGGCTGCCCACGCTGATCGAGCACCGCTGCAGCCCGGGCGTGCGCGGCGGCTTCCTGATGCGGTTGAAGGAAGGCACCTGGCCCGGCCATATCCTGGAACACGTCACGCTTGAGCTGCAGAACCTGGCCGGGATGCCCGGCGGTTTCGGCAAGGCGCGCGAGACCCCGGTCCGCGGCGTCTACAAGGTCATCGTGCGGGCCTGGCACGAGCAGGTGACGCGCGCCGCGCTGTTTGCCGCGCGCGACCTGGTCATGGCCGCCATCGAGGACCGCCCGTTCGACGTGGACGCCGCCGTGGAAACGCTGCGCGACCTCGTCGACGAACACTGTCTCGGCCCCAGCACCGCCTGCATCGTCGATGCCGCCGACGACCGCGACATTCCGTCGATCCGCCTGTCCGACGGCAACCTGGTGCAGCTTGGCTACGGTGCGCGCCAGCGCCGCATCTGGACGGCCGAGACCGACCGCACCAGCGCCATCGCCGAATCGATCTCGCGCGACAAGGACCTGACCAAGTCGCTGCTGGAATCGTGCGGCGTGCCCGTGCCGGAAGGCCGCATGGCCGATAGCGCCGAAGACGCCTGGGACGCCGCCGAAAGCATCGGCCTGCCGGTGGTGGTCAAGCCGTACGACGGCAACCATGGCCGCGGCGTGTTCACCAACCTGATGACGCGCGACGAAGTGCTGACCGCCTACGCCGTGGCCATCGAGGAAGGCAACGGCGTCATCGTCGAACGCTTCGTGCCCGGCAACGAGCACCGCCTGCTGATCGTGGGCGGCCGCATGGTGGCCTGCGCGATGGGCGAGACCGCCTCCGTGGTCGGCGACGGCAAGCAGACCATCGACGAACTGATCGAATCGCAGATCAATTCCGACCCGCGCCGCGGCAGCACCGAGGATCATCCGCTGAACCGCGTACGCCTGGATTCGGCCGCGCGCCTGGAACTGAAGCGCCAGGGCTATGCCGATGGCAGCGCCGTACCGCCCGAGGGCCGCACCGTGCTGATCCAGCGCAACGGCAACGTGGCCTTCGACGTGACCGACCGCGTGCACCCGAGCGTGGCCGCGCATGCCGCGCTGGCCGCGCGCATCGTCGGGCTGGACATCGCCGGCGTGGACCTGGTGGCCGAGGACATCTCGCGCCCGCTCGCCGAGCAGCGCGGTGCCATCGTCGAGGTCAACGCCGGCCCCGGCCTGCTGATGCACATCAAGCCCGCCGACGGCGAACCGCGCCCCGTGGGTCCCGCCATCGTCGAGCACCTGTTCCCGACCCGCAACGGCGTGGCCGACGACGGCCGCATTCCCGTGGTGGGCATCACCGGCACCAACGGCAAGACCGTGGTGGCCAAGCTCGTGGCGCGCCTGCTGCAGTTGTCGGGCAAGCATACGGGCCTGTCGTGCAGCGATGGCCTGTTCCTGGACCGCCGCCAGGTGGAAAAGGGCGACCGTGGCGAAAAGGCTACCTGGGACGCCGGCCACCGCATCCTGATGAACCGCGCGGTGGAAGCCGCCGTGTTCGAGAACGACAGCGGCATGATCCTGTCGCAGGGCCTGCCGTACGACCGCTGCCAGGTAGGCGTGGTCACGAACTTCGGCCAGCCCGATCACCTTGGCGACTACTACGTCGAGGATGAAGACCGCATGTACAACGTGCTGCGCACGCAGATCGACGTGGTGCTCAAGACCGGCGCGGCCGTGCTCAACGCCGCCGATCCGCGTCTGGTCGAGATGGCCGGACTGTGCGATGGCGACGTGATCTTCTTCGGCCTGTCCGCCGACCTGCCCGCCATCGTCGAGCATCGCGCCGCCGGCCGCCGCGCCGTGTTCGTGCGCGACGGCAAGGTGGTGATGGCCACCGGTGCCAGCGAAAGCGCGCTGACCGACGTGTCGGCCATTCCGCTGACCTACGCCGGCCGGGTCGCCTTCCAGATCGAGAACGTGCTGGCCGCCGTGGCCACCGGCTGGGCACTGGGCATTTCCAACGACCTGATCCGCGCCGGCATCGTCACCTTCGACGTGGGCCAGGTGGACGTGCCGGGCCGCTTCACGTTGTTCGAGCGCCAGGGCGCCACGGTGATCGTGGACGATGCGCACAACGCGCCGGCGCTGGAAGCCATGGCCGCCGCGCTGGACCGCTTTCCGGCCGAGCGCCGCATGCTGGTGTTCGGTGCCGGCGTGCAGCGCCGCGACGAAGACCTGGTGCAGCAAGGCAAGGTCATCGGCAAGACGTTCGACCGCGTGTTCCTGTGCGAAGACCACAGCGTGCGCCGCGACCTGCCCGACGCCGAAGCCCGCGCGCTGCTGAAGAAAGGCCTGTACGAAGGCCGCCGCGTGACGAAGATCATCGACGAGGCCGGCCGGCGCGAGGCGGTGGAAGCCGCGTTGTCGCAACTGGTGGCCGGCGACCTGCTGGTCCTGCAGTGCGACGAGGCCTCGACCGAGAGCACCGTCGAGCAGGTACACCAGTGGATGGGCCGCAGCGGACGCCGCGCGTAATCCCGCCCGGAAGAACAACGGACAAACGATTCTATGGAAGTCTCTCGTATCCGGGCTCTGCGTGGCCCGAATCTCTGGTGCCGGCATACCGCCATCGAAGCCATCGTGGCGTGCTCGGACCAATCGCATCTGCTGGCCGAACTGCCGGGCTTCGAGGATCGGCTGCGCGCCCGCTTTCCGGCCATCCCCCCGATGCGCCCCGACGACGAGGCCGGCTCGCCGTCGATGGCCCACGCGCTGGAAGCCGCCGCGCTCGGCCTGCAGGCCGCCGCCGGCTGCCCGGTGACGTTCAGCCACGCCGCGCCGACGCTGGAACCGGGCACCTACCAGGTGGTGGTGCAGTACAGCGAGGAAGAAGTGGGCCGCCTGGCCTTCGAGCTGGCCGAGCAGCTATGCCTGGCCGCGCGCGACGACAAGCCCTTCGACCTGGACGACGCGCTGCATCGCCTGCGCGAACTCGACGAAGACGTGCGGCTGGGACCCAGCACGGGCTCGATCGTCTACGCCGCCGTGGCGCGCGGCATTCCGTATCGCCGCCTGACGCAGGGCTCGATGGTGCAGTTCGGCTGGGGCAGCAAGCAGCGCCGCATCCAGGCCGCCGAGACCGACATGACGAGCGCGGTGTCCGAATCGATCGCGCAGGACAAGGAACTGACCAAGGCGCTGCTGCATGCGGCAGGCGTGCCCGTGCCGCTGGGCCGGTCGGTGCGCAGCGCCGAGGAAGCCTGGGCCGCCGCGCAGGAGATCAACGGCCCGGTGGTGGTGAAGCCGCGCGACGGCAACCAGGGCAAGGGCGTGGCGGTGCGCATCCGCACGCGCGAGGAAGTGATGACGGCCTACGAAGTGGCCGCCGACATTTCGTCTGACGTGCTGGTCGAACGCTATATCCCGGGCCACGACTTCCGTCTGCTGGTGGTGGGCAAGCATCTGGTGGCCGCGGCGCGCCGCGATCCGCCGCAGGTCATTGGCGATGGCACGCATACGGTGCGCCAGCTCGTGGAGGAAGTGAACCGTGACCCGCGCCGCGGCGAGGGCCACGCCACGTCGCTGACCAAGATCCGCTTCGATGACATCGCGCTGGCCACGCTGGCCAAGCAGGGCCTGAGCGCCGATGCGGTGCCGGCCAAGGGCGCACGCGTGGTCCTGCGCAACAACGCCAACCTGTCCACCGGCGGCAGCGCCACCGATGTGACCGACGACGTCCACCCGGACATCGCCGCACGGGCGGTGGCCGCCGCCCAGATGGTAGGGCTGGATATCTGCGGCGTGGACGCCGTGTGCGAGACGATGCTCAAGCCGTTCGAGGAACAGGCCGGCGGCATCGTGGAAGTGAATGCCGCGCCGGGCCTGCGCATGCACCTGCAGCCGTCGTACGGCAAGGGTCGCGCGGTCGGCGAAGCCATCATCTCGACCATGTTTGCCGATGGCGACGATGGCCGTATTCCCGTGGTGGCCGTATCGGGCACCAACGGCAAGACGACCACCGTGCGCCTGATCACCCATATCCTGGCCTCCAACGGCCTGCGCATGGGCATGACCGGCACCGACGGCGTGTACATCCAGGGCCAGCGTATCGACACCGGCGACTGCAGCGGCCCGCGCAGCGCGCGCAACGTGCTGCTGCATCCCGACGTGGACGCCGCCGTGTTTGAAACGGCCCGTGGCGGCCTGCTGCGCGAAGGCCTGGCCTTCGACCGCTGCGACGTGGCCGTGGTGACCAACGTGGGCGAAGGCGACCACCTGGGGCTGTCGTACATCAGCACCGTGGAAGACCTGGCCGTGCTCAAGAGCGTGATCGTGCAGAACGTCGCGCCGCATGGCATGGCCGTGCTGAATGCCGCCGACCCGATGGTGGCGCGCATGGCCGATGCCTGCCCGGGTTCGATCACGTTCTTCGCGCATGATGCGGGCCTGCCGACCATGGCGTTGCACCGCGCCCAGGGCAAGCGCGTGGTGTTTGTCGAGGGCGCCGAGATCGTGGCCGCCGAGGGTGACACCAGCGTGCGGTTTGCGCTGGCCGATATCCCGCTGACGCGCAACGGCTCGATCGGCTTCCAGGTGGAAAACGCCATGTCGTCGATTGCCGCCGCCTGGGCGCTGGGCATCGACTGGAACGTGATCCGCCGGGCGCTGACCACGTTCGTCAACGACGCCGCCACCGCGCCGGGCCGCTTCAACGTGTTCGACTACAAGGGCGCCACGCTGATTGCCGACTACGGCCACAATCCCGATGCCATCCAGGCGCTGTGCAACGCCGTGGAGACCATGCCGTCGAAGAAGCGCGTGGTGGTCATCAGCGGCGCGGGCGACCGTCGCGACGAGGACATCCGCAAGCAAACCCAGATCCTGGGTGGCGTGTTCGACGACGTGCTGCTGTATCAGGACCAATGCCAGCGCGGCCGTGAAGACGGCGAAGTGCTGGCGCTGCTGCGCGAAGGCCTGGTCGGTGCGCAACGCACCAGCCATACCGAGGAAATCCGCGGCGAATTCCTGGCCATCGACACGGCGCTGGCACGCCTGCAGCCGGGCGACCTGTGCCTGATCCTGATCGACCAGGTCGAGGAAGCCCTGGACCACATCGCCAAACGCGTCGCCGGGCAGTAATCGGGCCCGCCCTCTCCGCCCTCTCCCGCCCGCCGGGAGAGGGTTTTCTCCCCCGCCTCGCCCCTTGCCGTCCACCGTCATTCGGTGCGACAGTATCCCGTACCGACTCCCCATCGCCACGCCCACGGCCGCCGCCCCGCCCGTCGACGAGGAGACCGCATATGTCTACGCCGCAAACCGTTGTCGTCACCTATATCGCCGCGACGGCGGAACAGGTCTGGCAGGCCCTGACCGACCCCGTGCTAAGCGTGAAGTACTTTTTCGGGCGCCGCGTCGAATCCGACTGGCAGGTAGGCAGCCCGTTCGTGCTGCGCATGGACGACGGCAAGGTCGATTCGCAGGGCGTTGTACTGGCCGCCGAGCCGCCCTACCGGCTGTCGGTCACGTGGCGCGTGGAATGGCTCGAAGCGTTCCGCCAGTTGCCCGAGGTGGTCGTCACCTGGCAGATCGACGCGCTTGGCGACCAAGCCGTGCGGCTGACGGTCAGCGAACGGCATCAGGAACCGGTGGACGAGCAGATCCTGCAGGGCGGGCGCAACGGCTGGCCGCTGATCCTGGCCGGCCTGAAGACGCTGCTGGAAACGGGGCGCCCGCTCAATGTCGAGGCGCCCAAGCCGCCGCCGGCCCCCTCGGCAAAATCGCCGGCGATGCAGGCTCAGTGACGCGTCGGCAGCGACAGGCGCCGTTCCAGCACGTGCTGGAACGCCGATAGGGCCGTACTGAGGATCCAGTAGATCGCGGCGGCCGCCAGATACAGCGGCAGCGGCTGGTAGGTGGCCGCAATGATCTCCTGCGACGTGCGCAGCAGTTCCGTCACGGTAATCACCGACACCAGCGACGTATCCTTGATCAGGCTGATCAGGCTGTTCGACAGGCTCGGCACGGCCAGCCGCAAGGCCTGCGGCCCCACCACGTGGCGCAGCGTCTGCACCGGGGTCATGCCCAGGCTGTAGGCGGCCAGCCACTGGCCGCGCGGCACGCCCAGGATGGCCCCGCGCATGCTTTCCGACAGATAGGCGCCCACGTTGAGGCTCAGCGTCAGCACGCCGGCGGGCGTGGGCTCCAGCGCAATGCCGATGCCCGGCAATCCGTAATAGACGACGAAGATCTGCACCAGCAGCGGCGTGCCGCGCATGATGCTGACGTACACGCGCGCCATCACTTTGAGAATCCGCTGATTTCCAATCCCCATCAGCGCCACCAAAATCCCGATTACCAGGCCGAAAGCCATCGACAACACGGCGAACTTCAGCGTGAGCAGCGTGCCCTGCAGCAATACGGGAAGCGAATCAATGACGAGCTGGAGGGCGGACATGGCTAGGCTGGGATCGGTCAATCTGGGGCCGGAATGCCGCGATCATACGTGAAACGCGGCGCCGGGCGACAGGTTGGCGGTTTTCGTCTTACGGGAATGATGCAGACGGAGGTGGTCATGAAGATGAAGGAAACGTACCTGCAGGTCGACGACCTGTCAGGAAACGGCGGCGACGCGCCCGGGGCAGGCACCATGCAGGACGACGTCCCGGTGCCGCGTATCAAGGCAAGCGAAGTGGTGGCGCTGGCGCGGGACATGGGGGTATCGAAGAAGAAGCTCATCCGGGCGCTGGGGTTCGACCGGGGGGAGATCATGCGGAAGACGCGCAACGACGAATACCTCGACGCGCAGCAGAGCGAACTGGTCGGGCACATGCTCGGCATCATCGCCACCCTCAACCACTTCTATTTTGACGGCACGCACGACCATACCTCGCTGGCGGCCCGGCGCGAGTGGGGCGAGTATCTCGACTGGGAACCGTTCTCCCTGGGCTATCGCCCGGTTTCCGAGTTTCTGCGGACCATCGAGGGACAGGAACAGGTGGCGAGCGAAATCCACGCAGGCTTCTATGGGATGTGCCTATGACCACCGTATGGAGAATTGCCACGGAAGCGGCGTCGCACCCCGCGGACGACATCAGCGGAGACGGTGCATACCGGCATGGGGGCCGATGGAACCGGCGCGGGACGTCGGTGCTGTACTGCACCGGCTCGGTCGCCCTGGCCTGTCTTGAAACACTGGCGCATGTGCGGAAAGGCAAGCCGCCGGCGAACAAGTATCTGGTCCGGCTGGACATACCCGACGAGCTTTGGCAGAAAGCCTGCAAGCCACCGGCCGACACCATCCCGGTCGGCTGGGACGCCGTGCCGCCAGGCAAGACCAGCCACGACTTTGGCGAACAATGGATTGCCGAGGCCCGGTCGGCAATCCTGGTCGTGCCGTCGGTGATCGCGCCGGAGGAATGCAACATCCTCATCAACCCGTATCACGTTGACTGGCAGCGCATCCGGAGCCGGAAGCTCCGCAAGTGGGTCTACGACTTCCGGCTGTTGCGGCGGCTCTTTACTTGAGCGGCTTGGTCACGTCCGAGCCGAACCACTTGTTCGACAGCTTGGCCAGCGTGCCATCCTTGCGGAGGTCGTCCAGCGCCTTGTCGATGGCTGCGGCGAACTTCGGATTGTCCTTGCGGAACGGGATGGCCACTTCGCTGTTGGCGCCCGGCAGCACGGCACCGGGGCGCAGCGGCAGGTTGGCCTGCTTGATCAGGTAGTTGACCATCAGGCGGTCATTGAGCGCAGCGTCCACGCGCTGGGCGGCCAGATCGCGCAGGTATTCGGGGGCGCCGGGGTAGGTCTTGACGTCGATGCCCGGCACGGACTTGGCCAGGTCGTTGTAGTTGCTGCCCAGGCTCACGCCGAGCTTGTGGCCCTTGAGCGCGTCCAGCGATGCAAACTCGCGCTTGTCGTCCTTGCGCTGGATCAGTTGGGCCGCCGAATAGACGTACGGCGTCGAGAAGTCCAGCACCTGCTTGCGCTGGGGCGTGACCGAGACCTGGTTGACGATGATGTCGAACTTGCCGGCTTGCAGGCCCGCGATGATCGCGCTCCATTCGGTCGTCACGAATTCGGGCTTGACGCCGAGCTTGCCGGCCACGGCGCGCGCGACTTCGACATCGAAGCCGTCCAGTTCATTGTTGGCGCCGCGATATCCGAACGGCGGGTAGGTTCCTTCCAGGCCAACCTTGAGCACGCCTGCCTGTTTGACCGTGTCCAGCAGGTCGGCGGCTTGTGCAGCCGTCGCGGCAAGGCCAGTGGCGCCAGCTACCAGGGCGGTAGCCAGCAGGGACTTGAACCAACCCGATCGAATCGTTCGCATATGTTCTCCAGTGGGATGCGGTTTGCGTGCCGGTGCCCCTTTTGAGGGAAATCCGACGGCTCTATGAGCCTATAACGGGCTCCAAGGTACCGCAAATACTATCGATGGCGAAATAACGATTCGATATGGCTATATAACCAATTCTGCACAGCGGGCAACCCGCCCTATGCGAACGCGGGCGGCGGGCCACCGGCTGGCTGGCGACTTACTGGAATGCCTTGTCGTTCGGCTCCGCAAACAGCTGCTTCATTTCCGGCGACAGCGCGTAGTTCATATTGATGTTGCGCGGCGGGATCGGCTGCAGGAACCACTTGGTGTAGAGCTTTTCGGCACGGCCGCTCTTCTGGATATCGCTCACCACGCCGTCCACGAGCTTCTTGAACGACGGATCGTCCTTGCGGAACATGCAGGCATAGTTCTCGGTCTGCAGCGGCGTACCGGCCACGACCCAGTCGGCGGCGTTCTTGGCCTTGGTGCGTTCGCCGTACAGCAGCGGTTCGTCCATCACGAACGCCACGGCGCGGCCCGATTCCAGGATCAGGAAGGCCTGGCCATGGTCCTTGGCGCTGGTCAGGTTCATGTTCATGCCTTCGCCGTTCATCTTCACCAGCAGGCGCTCGCCGGTGGTGCCAGCCGTGGTCACCACGTTCTTGCCCTTGAGCTGCGGGAAATCGGTCACGCCCGAGTCCTTCTTGGTCAGCATGCGGATGCCGTAGATGAACAGGCTGTTCGAGAAGGCCACCTGCTTCTGGCGCTCGGTGTTGTTGGTGGTGCTGCCGCACTCGATATCGATCGTGCCGTTCTGTACCAGCGGGATGCGGTTCTGCGACGTGATCGGGGTCATCTTGACCTGCAGGTTCGGCATGTTCAGCGTCGACTTCACCTTGTCGACGATGGCCAGCAGGTAGTCGTGCGAATAGCCCATCACCTGGTTGCCGTCCGAATACGAGAACGGAATGGACGATTCACGATATCCCAGCGAAATCACACCGCTGTCCTTGATCTTCTTGAGCGTATCGCCATCGGCGGCGTGGGCGCCGGCGGCGGCACCGGCCAGCACGGCGGCAGCCAGCAGGCGGTGGATGGGGGTCGAACGGACAGACAGTGACTTCATGGTTCGCTCCTTCAAGGGGCTTGGTTTAATAGACTTCAGATCGAGGCAATCTCACTACCCAACGTACTGCTCAACTTCCAGCACAACCCGTGTTGCGTCCGCCTGGCCCCAGGGCCTCAGGCCGCCGCTGCACTGAAATCTTCCGCGTCGATGGCCGGCGTGCGGCCGGCCAGCCGGTCGGCCAGCAGGCCCGCGCTGCCCATGGCCAGCGTAAAGCCGAGCGCGCCATGGCCCAGGTTCAGCCACAGGCCGCGCAGGCGCGATTCGCCGATCATCGGCAGGCCGGTCGGCGTGGCCGGGCGCAAACCGGCCCAGGGCTGCAGCCCATCGAGGTCGGCGCCGTTCATCACGTTGCCGAACACCGCGCGCGTCTGCGTGACCAGCGTCTGGGCCCGCTCGCGGTCGATGACCGCGCCGCCGCGCACGATATCGGCCATGCCTGCCACGCGCAGCGTATTGCCGATGCGCGCGTAGACGATCTTGTTGGCGAAGTCCGTCACGCTGATGTGGGGAGCCCGCGCGCCATCGGCAATCGGCACCGTGATGCTGTAGCCCTTGAGCGGCCACAACATGGGCCGGATGCCGGTCGGCCTCAGCAGCGGCACGCTGCCGATACCGCCAGACACGATCACCACATCGGCGACGATATCGCCATGATCGGTGCGCAGCCCGGTCACCCGGTCGCCGCTGCGCACCAGTTCGGTCACCCGCGTGCCAAACTTCAGCGTCACGGCCGGGTTGCCTTGCAACAGATGGGCCAGCGACACGCAGAACAGATGGCAATCGCCCACTTCTTCGCTCGGCGTATAGATGGCCCCGGCGATGTCCTCACGGATGCCCGCCAGCGCCGGCTCCAGCGCCACGGTGGCATCACGGTCCAGCGCCTGCTGCTCGCAGCCCAGGCTGGCCTGGTAGTCCAGCAAGCGGCATGCCGACGCGTACGCTGCCGCGTCGCGATGCACCACCAGCTTGCCGCGCCGCGCAAAATCGAATCCCCCCCCCTCCTCGCGCGCCTCGGGCCGGTTCACGAACGCCTGCATCAGGTCGCGCGAATAAAAGGCCAGCCGCAACAGCTTGCGCGTGGTGGCCTCGCTGGTCGTGGCATTGCACGCCTGCACGAAGGCCATCAGCCAGCGCCATTGGTCGGGGTCCATCGACGGCCGGAAGCGCATCGGCGAATCGCGGTCGAGCAGCCAGCCCGGCACCTTCGACAGCACGCCCGGCCCGGCCAGCGGCGCCACATAGCTGTAGCTGAGCTGGCCACCGTTGGCAAAGCTGGTTTCCTCGCCGGGACCGTCGTGGCGTTCGACCACCGTCACCTCATGGCCATCATTGGCCAACCGCCACGCGGTAGTCATGCCCACCACCCCGGCACCCACGATCGCTACGCGCATCTGACTTCGCCCTTGCCTTCCCTTTCCAACGATGGGGCAGAGCGTAGAACACTGCGCACGGCTTGCCCAATGCCAATACGTGCCAGAATATGTCTCCAGGCTATAGGTAGCGCCACCCGGGTCTACCCGTAGTGCAAAGCACCATTTTTCGCACCAAACCGGTCATTTTCGGGCACTACAACGATGCGTTTGCGTCAGATCGAGGTTTTTCGCGCCGTCATGCTGACCGGCACCGTCAGCGAGGCCGCGCGCCTGCTCCATGTCTCGCAACCCGTGGTGACGCGCGTCCTGCAGCATGCCGAGGCCTCCTTGGGCTTCCGGCTGTTCGACCGGCAGCGCGGCCGGCTGCAGCCCACCCCCGAGGCGCAGGCCCTGTATGGCGATGTCGAAAGGCTATATGGCGAGATCGAACGGGTGCGGCGCGTGTCCGAAAGCCTGCGCCACAAGGGCGCGGGGCGCCTGCGCGTGGCCGCCACGCCCAGCCTGGCCAACCCGCTGCTGGTGCCCGCCGTGCGCCGCTTCTGCGCGCGGCACCCCGACACCCAGGTGCAGGTGCTGACCCACCACACCAACGAAATCGTGGCGGCGCTGCTGGCCAACCAGATCGACGTGGGTTTCGCGTTCTCGCCGCCCCGGCACGAGGCCATATCGAGCGTGCCCGTGGCCACCGGCCGCATGCTGCTGGCCGTTCCGCGCGCCCAGCCGCTGCCGGCCGGCGGCAAACGCGGCGTGGTGCCGATCCGCAAGGTGCTGGAGCGTCCGTTCATCGGCTATGACGACGACAGTTCGCTGGGCCTGCTGGTGCGTCAGACACTGGCCCGCCATGCGCTGGAGCCCCATTCGACGCTGGAGGTGCAAACCTATTCGCTGGCGCTGGCCCTGGTGGACGCCGGCCTGGGCCTGACGTTGCTGGACCAGTACACGGCGCTCAGTGCCAATCCGGCCCATGTGGCGCTGCACGATGTCCAGCCCGAGCTGGGTTTCGAGATCCAGATGCTGCGCGCCAGCCATCGGGGCGCATCGAGCCTGGTGGACGATATGCATGCCCAGTTCGCCGCGGCGGCGCAGGCCCTGGATGCCACGCTGGATCACAGGCTGGAAGCCCCGGCCGCGCAGTTCGACGCGACGGTCCGGCAGGCGCCATGACATCGAACAAACGCCGGACAGACATTGCGCAGACAATTGACAGCGCACCACGGCGTACACCATCATCAATCCGCCCCGACGGGCGCGTGACCTTCCTATGTTCGTCCTGACCCTAGTCCTGCTGGTGCTGGTGAGCGCGTTCTTCTCGATCTCCGAGATCGCCCTGACCGCGGCCCGGCGTACCAAGCTCCAAGTCCTCTCCGATCGCGGCGACCGCCGCGCCACCAAGGTATTGCTGCTCAAGGAAGAGCCCGGCAACTTCTTCACCGTCGTGCAGATCGGCGTGAACAGCGTGGCGATCCTGGCCGGTATCCTGGGCGAGAAACACGTCTCCGACCTGCTCTTCGACGCCCTGCTGCCCTGGCTCAGCCCCGACATCGCCCAGCGCGTGGCCAATATCGGATCGTTCCTGGTGGTGACGCTGCTGTTCATCCAGTTTGCCGACCTGATTCCGAAGCGCGTGGCCATGACCTTCCCCGAGACCTGCGCGGTCCACGTGATCGGTCCGATGCTGACGATGCTGAGGCTGTTCAAGCCCGTGGTGTGGGTGTTCAACGCGGCCGCCGACGCGATGCTGAAGCTGCTGGGCATCCCGACCAAGCCCGTGGACCAGATCACGACCGAGGACATCGCGGCCATGGTCGATGCCGGCGCCGAGGCCGGCGTGCTGCACAAGCACGAGCTGCACCTGATCGAAAACGTGTTCGAACTGGACTCCAAACCGATCACCGCGATCATGACCCCGCGCGACGACGTGGTGTTCCTGACGCTCGACGAATCGGCCGACAGCGTGCGGCGCAAGCTGGTCAAGCAGCCGCACGCGCAGTACCCGGTCTGCGGCAAGACCATCGACGACGTGCTTGGCTGCATGGATTCCAAGGACATCCTGCAATTGCTGCTGGCCAACGAGAACGCGTCGGTGCTGGACGACATCGGCAAGCACTACGACAAGAACGTGCTGGTGATCCCGGACACCCTGACGCTGTCCGAGTCGCTGACGCGCTTTCGCGAGATGCACGAGAGCTTTGCCGTGGTGATGAACGAATACGGGCTGGTGGTGGGTATCGTCACGCTGGACGATATCGTCGGCGCGGTGATGGGCGACATCCTCTACTCGGCCGAGGACGAACAGATCGTGCGGCGCGACGCCACGTCGTGGCTGGTGGACGGCCTGACGCCGCTGGTGGACCTGAAGAAGGCGCTGGAACTCGATACGCTGCCCGGCGAGGACTACGTCGACACCGCGGCCGGGCTGGTCATCTATTCGCTGAAGCGCATCCCGAAGAAATCGGAGTCGATCAGCGTGGCGGGCTTCCGCTTCGAAGTGCTCGACATCGACCATCACAAGATCGACCAGTTGCTGGTGTCGCGGCTCGGTGCAAGGCAGGGTCAGCCCGCGGAACCGCCGCGGGGCCTGGCCTGACCGGGCAGCCTGCCGCTTGCCGTGCCAGGCTCAGCACTGGCCGCGCAACTGCTGCTCGCGCAGCCGCCGGTACTGGTCGCTGGCCTGCTCGATCGACTGCCGCGTGTGGCGCTGCTGCATGTCGGTCTCCAGCGCACGCATCTGGTCGGCAATCGCACCGCACATCAACGCTTTCGAGGCGGGCTGCTGCTGGACGGCGGCCTGATCGGCCTGCGCGGCCCTGGCCTTGTTGGCAGCCCGTGCCTGGGCGCCGCTGTCCAGAATCGACTGCTCCTGCTGAAGCACCGAGTCATCCTTGCCAATCGTGGAGAAATTGCCACCCATCGAGCTGGTGACGTTGGCATAGCCGGCCGGGCAGGCGGCCGACTCGGTATAGAGCGTGCTGGCGCCCTGCTGGCATTTGGTCGTGGCAAGCGCCTCGCCGCCGGCAAGCGCGCCCAGCATGGCGATGACCATCACGAAACGTCCCCGAACCGCGTGCATGTCGTTACCTCTGTTGTTGTTTGCACGCAAGGTAACACGGCGGATTCGAACGCACAAAAACAAAACCGACGTCTGCTTTCACAGTACGTCGGCTTGAGTTTTACTACGCTGTTTTTGTCTGCCGGTGGTCGAATCAGTCAGCAGCTTCTTGTTTGGCGGAGAGGGTGGGATTCGAACCCACGGTACCGTTGCCGGTACGCCTGATTTCGAGTCAGGTACATTCGACCACTCTGCCACCTCTCCGGTAACTTGGTCGTTGCGTTAGCAGCGAAACCAAGATTATAGGGACATTGCCATCTGCTGCGCAAGCCCCTTTGCACAAATTTTTTACGCTTCCGGCTCCAGGCGCTCGATGCCGCCCATGTACGGCTGCAGCGCCTTGGGCACGGTGAGCGAACCATCGGCGTTCTGGTAGTTCTCCAGAATGGCCACCAGCGTGCGGCCCACGGCCAGGCCGGAACCGTTCAGCGTATGCACCAGTTCCGGCTTGCCCTGGCCGGCGCGGGCACGGGCCTGCATGCGGCGGGCCTGGAAATCGCCCATGCTGGAGCACGAGCTGATCTCGCGGTAGGTGTTCTGCGCCGGGATCCACACCTCGATGTCATAGGTCTTGGTGCTGCCGAAGCCCATGTCGCCAGTACACAGCACCACGGTGCGGAACGGCAGTTCCAGCTTCTTCAGGATCGCCTCGGCGTGGCCGGTCATCTGCTCCAGCGCGTCCATCGACTGGTCGGCCGGCACCACCTGCACCATCTCGACCTTGTCGAACTGGTGCTGGCGGATCATGCCGCGCGTGTCCTTGCCGTACGAACCGGCTTCCGAGCGGAAGCACGGCGTATGGGCCACGAAGCGCAGCGGCAGCTTTTCGGCCGCGACGATCGCATCGCGCACGATGTTGGTCAGCGGCACCTCGGCAGTCGGGATCAGGTAGAAGTTCTCGATCGTGTCCTGGCCGTCCTCGCCACCCACCTTGCGCGGCACCTTGAACAGGTCATCCTCGAACTTCGGCAGCTGGCCCGTGCCACGCATCGACGCGGCATTGACGATGTACGGCACGTACATCTCGGTGTAGCCGTGTTCCAGCGTGTGGGTATCCACCATCAGCTGCACCAGCGCGCGATGCATACGCGCCACGCCGCCACGCAGGAACGAGAAGCGCGAGCCGGTCACCTTCGAGGCCGTCTCGAAGTCGAGACCCAGCCGGGCGCCGACGTCGACGTGGTCCTTCACCTCGAAATCGAACGTGCGCGGCGTGCCGACGCGGCGCACTTCCACGTTCTGGGTTTCGTCCTTGCCCACCGGCACGCTCTCGTGCGGCAGGTTCGGGATCGACATCATCGCGTCGTTGAGCTGGCTCTGGATCTGCGCCAGGCGCTCGGCCGACGCCTTCAGCGTGTCGCCGATGCCGGCCACTTCGGCCATCGGGGCCGAGGCGTCCTCGCCCTTGCCCTTGAGCATGCCGATCTGCTTGGACAGCGTGTTGCGACGGGCCTGCAGGTCCTCGGTCTGGGTCTGCAGCTGCTTGCGTTCGGCCTCCAGGGCCTGGAACGTGGCCACGTCGAGTTGAAAGCCGCGCGTGGCCAGGCGCTGGGCCACGGCGTCGATGTCTTTACGGAAAAGCTGGATGTCGAGCATGTTGCAATCGGTGTGCAGTGCCGGCGACATGCCGGCGAACGCGACATTTTACTGCACCGGCATGGCCGCACAGCACCGAATCTGCCCGGATTTCCTGTGCTTTTCGGGCGTTCGGCGCCCGATCCTGCCCGCGAACGGCCCGCTCAGCCCTTGTTGCCGTCTTCCGGCTTGCCCCCGCTGCCCCGGTTATCCCGGTTATCCCGGTGCCAGGCGGCGTCCAGGTCGCGCAGATGGCGCAGCTTGTCGCCAATCTTGCCCTCCAGCCCGCGCGGCGTGGGCTGGTACCAGTCCTGGCGGCGCAGGTCGTCCGGCAGGTAGTGCTCGCCGGCCGCATAGGCCTCCGGTTCGTCGTGCGCGTAGCGGTAGGCGTGGCCGTAGCCCAGTTCCTTCATCAGCTTGGTCGGCGCGTTGCGCAGATGCACCGGCACCGGGCGCGACTTGTCCTTCGACACAAAGGCGCGCGCCGCGTTGTAGGCGTTGTAGCCGGCATTCGACTTGGGCGCCACGGCCAGATAGATCAGCGCCTGGGCCAGGGCCAGCTCGCCTTCGGGCGATCCCAGCCGCTCGTAGGTTTCCGCCGCATCGAGCGTGATGCGGGCGGCGCGCGGATCGGCCAGGCCGATGTCTTCCCACGCCATCCGCACGATGCGGCGCGCCAGGTAGCGCGGATCGGCGCCGCCATCGAGCATGCGGCAGAACCAGTACAGCGCGCCATCGGGGTCGGAGCCGCGCACCGACTTGTGCAGCGCGCTGATCTGGTCGTAGAACGCGTCGCCCCCCTTGTCGAAGCGCCGCAGGTTCTCGGACAGCGCGCTGCCCAGCAGCGCCGTGTCGATCGTCTGCACGCCGGCGTTGCGCGCGGCGCGCACCACGATTTCCACGTTGTTGAGCAGCTTGCGCCCGTCGCCGTCGGCCGACGCGACGATCAGGCCCATCGCCTCGTCGTCCCACTGCACACCGCCCAGCTCCTCGCTGGCGCGCTGCACCAGCTGCTTCAACTCCGCCTCGTCCAGGGTCTTGAGCACGTAGACCGCGGCCCGCGACAGCAAGGCGCCGTTGACCTCGAACGACGGGTTCTCGGTGGTGGCGCCGATAAACACGAACAGCCCGCTTTCCACATGCGGCAGGAACGCGTCCTGCTGGCTCTTGTTGAAGCGATGCACTTCGTCCACGAACACCAGCGTGCGGCGGCCATGGGCGCGGTACTGTTCGGCACGCTCCACCGCCTCGCGGATGTCCTTGACGCCCGACAACACGGCCGACAGCGCGATGAATTCCGCGTCGAATGCATTGGCCATCAGCCGCGCCAGCGTGGTCTTTCCCACGCCGGGCGGGCCCCACAGGATCATCGAATGCGGTTCGCCGGAGGCAAAGGCCACGCGCAGCGGGCGGCCGGCGCCCAGCAGGTGCTGCTGGCCGATGACTTCGTCGATATTGCGCGGGCGCAGGCGCTCGGCCAGCGGCTGTCGGGAACGTTCAGGAGGGCCGGAAAACAGCGAATCCGCCACGGTACGGGAGCCTTTGTCGTGTGGTAGCGCCGCCACAGGCGGCACGGAACGCCACAGTGTAGACGATCGGGGCCGGCGCGATCGGTTTGCGTCCGCCCCTAAAGTCGGCTCCGGATCTGCCGATAACGTCCAATGGCCCGCGTTTCATGCACGCGGGAAGGTCGACGCCGGCACAACGACCGGCGGCTCACTTCAGAACCACTCACTGTTTGCGAAATTCGGGGATTTGTATGCTGCGATACCGCATGCTGATGTTCAAGCTGAACCGGCTGGCGAACAAGAACAAGCTCAACGGCGTGGAAGAAATCTCGCTGGCTGGCCAGTTTGCCGAACTGATCGAATCGCAGGAAGAAGCCGATCAGGTCATCACCGACCTGTTCGAGCATGAGAACGCGCACGTGCGCCGCATCGGCCTTGCCGCCATCCGCCGCTCCCGGCGCTACGGTGGCCGCCTGCTGCAGGCGGCGCTGCTGCGCCGCATGATCGACGTGGAAGGCTGGATCCGCCATGACGCGGTCTGGATTGTCCAGGAAGCCGACATGGACGGCGCCGAAGTGCGCGCTTCGCTGCGCCGCATCGCCGCCAACGTCAAGCTGCCGCAGGACGCCGTGCGCGCCAAGCAGAATCCCGCCGACGGCATGCTGCACGCGGCCGTGCGCGCCCGCCAGTATCTCGATGTGCTGATTGCGCGGTCAGCGGCCGCTCACAACGAGGCGCTCGCGGCTGGCGGCGGGCTGGCCGGCGCTACCGATGGTAAGCCATATGCCCAGGATTCGGTCGGTCATATCCGCGCCGTCCACCGCCAGTTGCAACGCAAGCTGGCCGGTCGCAAGCTCAAGAGCAGCACCAAGCTCAAGTTCCGCAAGGTGGAACCCCGTTACGACGAAAACGACAACCGGCGCTTCCTGCTCTGACGGGCGCCCCGGTGGAGTCATTGCGCGGTGCAGCAATGAGCGCGCTTGTGGTCCGATCTGAATTCTTTTGAAATGGGGCGCGCCGGGATGGGGGCGCCGTACCATGGCTGGCAGCCGGCGCGACCGCACCGGCCTGACCGGATCAGGAGGACACCACTGCCATGGCCATCACCACCCGCATGCGCAAGAAGAAGCAGTACAAGAAAGCCGTGCTGAAGCTGCGCGCCGCCATCAAGCGCGGCAATGAAGAGGCGATCCGCATCCGGCGCGAACAATTGCAGGCGCTGCCCAAGCCGCGCCAGCGCTACGCCCGCGAGTCATTGTCGACGTAGGGGCCAGCCTCACGGGCTGCCCTGGCGCGTCAGTGGCGCGCGTAGCCCGTCAGCCCTTGGCCCGTTCGGTCAGGGTCTTCATCGCATCCGCGGGCAGCGGCCCGTGGCAGCTGCGCTCGCCATTGGCCTGCCCAACGATCAGCCAGACCTTGTCGGGGGAGCCCGCGGGGTGCAACACCCATGCCGGGCCGCGCGCCGTGTTGCTGGCGGGCAGGTCTTCCAGCACGCCGTTGTGCGGAGACTGCAGCAGCGTGGCACATTCGCCCTGCCCGATGCGCGTGGCCTTCAGGAAGTCGGAATTGCCCAGCACCTCGGGCAGCGCAGTGTCCGAGCCGCGCAGGAACGCATCGACGTCGAACTTGCTGGCCTGGCTGTGCGCGCAGGCGGACAGGACCAGCGCGGCGGCCAGCGCGCCACCCGGGGCGGCCAGACGGGATACCGGGCGCAGGCTCGGCAGTCGGGGGAAGGCGGGGGCGTCTTTCATGGCTGTCCTCTGGCGTCTTTGTGGCTCTGTTTCGCGCTGTCTCGCTTCTCGGGCGCGCGCCTTACTGCTTCATCACGTCGGCGCCCTTGGGTACCGTGAAGCGGAAGGTATCCGCGGGCAGCGACGGATTCTTCTGGATGGCCGTGAACGTCAGCAACGTGGTATTGCCGAACGCGTCGCGCAGCTCCATCGCTTCGAGGTTGCCGCTCTTGAAGCCAATGCCGATGCGCTCGAACTGCGTGTCCTTCGACTTCGGCGTCAATTCCAGCCATTCCACGCCATCGCGCGTGGCGCCGTTCTTCACATCGAAGTTCTTCGACAGGTCGTTGCTGCCGAACAGGATGGCCGCCGGGCTGGAGCCCAGCGCGTTGTCCAGCTTGCGCTCGGTGACCTGGTTCAGGTCCTTGTCGTAGATATAGAGCGTCTGGCCGTCGGCCTGCAGCAGCTGGTCATAGGGCTTGGTATAGCGCCAGGTGAACTTGCCCGGACGCGAGAAAGCGAAGGTGCCGCTCGACGTGCCGGCCACCTTGGCGTCGCCCCCCTGCCCCTTGATCTGCTTCTGCGTGAATTCGCCCCGGGCGGTCTTCACACTGGTCACAAAGGTCTGCAGCTGGTCGGTGGCGGCAGCGTGCGCGGCCGGCACGGCGGCCAGCAATGCCAACGACGCGCACAGCGGCGCGAGAATGCGATGTCGCATGGATCGTTCCCTTACGATTTGGCTGATGTCCGATTAGAGCACGCCCCGGATCGGCAATTCCGCGACAGGCTGTGACGGGCGTAACGGTATATTACCCGTCACTTCAGTTTGTGCGGAATGCTGCGGCGTCAGTCTTCGGCCGTGGCGCTGCTGCCGGCCGGCACCAGGATGTCGCGGTTGCCGTTGCCCGACATGGCCGAGACCAGACCGGCCTTTTCCATATCCTCCAGCAGCCGTGCGGCGCGGTTGTAGCCGATGCGCAGATGCCGCTGCACCAGCGAAATCGACGCCCGGCGGTTCTTGATCACCACTTCCACGGCCTGGTCATAGAGCGGATCGGCCTCCCCGCCGCCTGCGCCGCCGATGCCGGCGCCACCGCCCAGGCTGTCGCCGGCGCCATCGCCATCGACCAGCCCGCCTTCGAGGATGCCCTCGATATAGTTGGCCTCGCCGCCCTCCTTGAGCTTGTCGACCACGCGGTGGACTTCATCGTCGGACACGAACGCGCCGTGCACCCGCACCGGCATGCCGGTGCCGGGCGCCAGGTAGAGCATGTCGCCCATGCCCAGCAGCGCCTCGGCGCCCTGCTGGTCCAGGATCGTGCGCGAATCGATCTTGCTGCTGACCTGGAACGCGATTCGTGTCGGCACATTGGCCTTGATGAGGCCGGTAATCACGTCCACCGACGGCCGCTGCGTCGCCAGCACCAGGTGCAGGCCGGCGGCACGGGCCTTTTGCGCGATGCGGGCGATCAGCTCCTCGACCTTCTTGCCCACCACCATCATTAGGTCGGCCAGTTCGTCGATCACGATGACGATCGTCGGCAGCTTGTCCAGCGGCTCGGGGGCGTCCGGCGTCAGGCTGAACGGGTTCGGAATCTTCTCTTCCTTTGCCGCGGCCTCGTCGATCTTCTTGTTGTAGCCGGCCAGGTTGCGCACGCCCAGCTTGCTCATGAGCTTGTAGCGGCGCTCCATCTCGCCCACCGCCCAGTTCAGCGCATTGCCGGCCTGGCGCATATCGGTCACCACCGGGCACAGCAGGTGCGGAATGCCCTCGTAGACGCTCATTTCGAGCATCTTCGGATCGATCAGGATCAGGCGCACCTGGTCGGCGCGGGCCTTGTATAGCAGCGACAGGATCATCGCGTTGATGCCCACCGACTTGCCCGAGCCCGTGGTACCGGCCACCATGCAGTGCGGCATCTTGGCCAGGTCGGCCACCATCGGCTTGCCGGCAATGTCCTTGCCCAGCGCCATGGTCAGGCTCGACACGCTCTCGTTGTAGACCTGCGAGCCCAGAATTTCCGCCAGGCGCACGGTCTGGCGCTTCGGATTCGGCAGTTCCAGGCCCATGTAGTTCTTGCCTGGGATCGTCTCGACCACGCGGATCGACACCAGCGACAGGCTCCGCGCCAGGTCGCGCGCCAGATTCACCACCTGGCTGCCCTTCACGCCCGTAGCCGGCTCGATCTCGTAGCGCGTGATCACGGGGCCCGGATAGGCGGCCACGACCTTGACCTCGACGCCAAAGTCCTTGAGCTTCTTCTCGATCAGGCGCGACGTGTATTCCAGCGTCTCGGCGCTCACCGTTTCCTGCTGGGTCGGCACGGCGTCCAGCAGCGACAGCGGCGGCAGGTCCGTATCCTGGATATCGGCAAACAGCGGCTGCTGTTTCTCGCGTTCCACGCGCTCGTGCTTGGGCACGGCCTGCTGGCGCACGATCTGCACCGGCGCAGCTTCTTCGTGCTTCACGCGCTGCACTTCAACGGTTTCGGTACGTTCCACCTTGGCGGCCGCGCCGATGATGCGGTCCTGCTTCTTCTCGCGGCGGGCCTTGAAGCCCATGAACAGCGTCTCGACAAAGCCGCCCACGTGCTCGGCCACCGACAGCCACGAGAAATGGAAGAACAACGACAGGCCGATGGCAAAGATCAGCAGCAGCAACAGCGTGGCGCCCGAGAAACCCAGCGCCAGCTGCAGCCAGCCGCCGAGCAGGTCGCCCAGTACGCCACCGGGGGCGCGCGGCAGGGCCGAGCGCAGCGGATACATGCGGATGGCTTCCAGGCCCATGCTGGACACCAGCGTCAGCGCAAAGCCGATCCAGCTGACGGCGGTGCTGTGCTGGGGTTCCGGCACGCGCTCGGGCAGCTCGGCCGTCAGCACGCGCCAGCCGCGCCAGCAGCGGCGCATCAGCAGCACGCTCCACCAGTAGGCCGAAAAGCCGAAGATGAAGAAGAGGATGTCGGCCACCCAGGCGCCCACGCGGCCGCCAAGGTTGCGGATATCGGACACCTGGCTGGCATGCGACCAGCCGGGGTCCGCCTTGCTGTAGCTGGCCAGCACGCACAGGAAGCCGAGCGTCACGGCAAGCAGCAGGAACCAGCGCACCTCGCCAAGCAGCTTGCCGATGCGCGATGGAAGTGCCGACGGGTCGGTCCGGGTAGTCGTGGTAGCGCGAGCCATGCGTCAGGGTCTGTTCGATCGTGCGAAGTGGACGATGGCGGCCATTTTAACCTCGGCTGCCCCTATCGCCTTCATTGGAATTTGCAACAGTCGGCAAACGCCGCGCCACATATAATGGCGGTTTCGAGTGACACCGGGGCGAATGCCGCACCGGCTCACTTGCTGTCTACAGGAACGCATCATGTCCGCAAAACACGCAAAAGTGCTGATTCTCGGGTCCGGCCCGGCCGGCTACACCGCCGCCGTCTACGCGGCCCGCGCCAACCTGAACCCGGTGCTGATCACCGGCCTGGCCCAGGGCGGCCAGCTGATGACCACGACCGACGTGGAAAACTGGCCCGCTGACGCTAACGGCGTCCAGGGCCCGGACTTGATGCAGCGATTCCTGGCGCATGCCGAGCGTTTCAACACCGAAATCATTTTCGATCACATTCATACGGCCAACCTGACCGAGAAGCCGATCCGGCTGATCGGCGACGCCGGCGAGTACACCTGCGACGCGCTGATCATCGCCACCGGCGCCTCGGCACAGTACCTGGGCCTGCCCTCGGAAGAAAGTTTCATGGGCCGCGGCGTGTCCGCCTGCGCCACCTGCGACGGCTTCTTCTACAAGAACCAGGAAGTGGCCGTGATCGGCGGCGGCAATACGGCCGTGGAAGAGGCGCTCTACCTGTCGCATATCGCCAGCAAGGTGACCGTGATCCACCGCCGCGACAAGTTCCGCGCCGAGCCGATCCTGGTGGACCGCCTGCTCCAGCGCGTCAAGGAAGGCCGCGTGGAACTGCGCTACGACCATACGCTCGACGAAGTGCTGGGCGACCAGTCCGGCGTGACCGGCCTGCGTATCCGCAGCACCAAGGATACGACGAAGACCGAGGATCTCAAGCTTTCGGGCGTGTTCGTGGCCATCGGCCACAAGCCGAACACCGACCTGTTCGTGGGCCAGCTGGAAATGCATAACGGCTACATCGTGACCAAGAGCGGCCTGTCGGGCGATGCCACGGCCACCAGCATCCCGGGCGTGTTCGCCGCCGGTGACGTGCAGGATCACGTCTATCGCCAGGCCATCACCAGCGCCGGCACGGGCTGCATGGCCGCGCTGGACGCCCAGCGTTATGTGGAAGCACTGAAGTAACTTCGCGCCGGCCGGCCGCTGGCCGGCCCTGGCGCAACGCCTACGGGGACGCCCGCCTTGCAGCGGCCGTCCCCGTTTTCCTTATAATCGGTGCCGAGATTTCAGAGATTCTGCTATGTCGCAAGGCGCCAAAACCCCACCCAAGCGATTCGGCCTGCACGATCTGGCCGTGGTGCGTGACGGCCTGAAGGCCGATGCCGAGCGCCGCGAGGCCGAACGCAAGGCTGCCGAGGCCGCTGCCCGGCGGGCCGAGGAAGAGGCCAATGTCTTCCGGTCCAGTATCGGCTCGGTCAGTTCCCTGCGCGACCGCAACCGCGTGCAGCATGCCGCCAAGGCCCCTGCCCCCATCCCGGTACAGACCCAGCTCAATGACAAGGCCGTGCTGGCAGCGTCGCTGTCGGACGAATTCGACGTCGAGAACCTGCTCGATATCGACGAGACCATGTCGTTCCGCCGGCCCGGCATCGGCGAGGATGTGATCAAAAAGCTGCGCCGTGGCGAGTGGGTGCCGCAGGACAAGGTGGACCTGCACGGCCTGCGCAGCGACGAAGCTCGCGAGGCGCTGGCCAGTTTCCTGCGCCGCTCGGTACGCAACGGCGTGCGTTGCGTACGGGTGATCCACGGCAAGGGCATCGGCTCGCCGGACAAGCTGCCCGTGCTGAAGGGCAAGGTCCGCAGCTGGCTGGTGCAGAAGGAAGAAGTGATCGCTTTCGTCCAGGCCCGCGAGTCGCAAGGCGGCGCGGGCGCCCTGATGGTTCTGCTGCGCCAGCCCAAAGCCTGACGCCCCTATGCACTTTCACCTGCCGTTCGATCTGCTGATGGGGCGGCTGCCCCTGATCCTCCATGTCATGGAGATCACCGGGGTACTGGCGTTCGCCGTGTCGGGCGTGGTCGATGCCCGCAAGCAAAGGCTGGACGCGGTGGGCACGTTCATCGTGGCCTTCGCCACCGCCTTTGGCGGCGGCACCGTGCGTGACGTGCTGCTGGACCGGCGGCCGTTCTACTGGGTCGAGCACGAATACTACGTGCTGCTGATCTTTGCGATGTCGATTGGCGCGGCGATGGTGTTCCGGGTGGTCAGCACCGTGGCGTCCGACCGCGCGATGCTGGTGGCCGATGCCATCGGCCTGGGGCTGTTCTCCGTCACGGGCACGTCGCTGGCGCTGGTGGCGCAGATGACCCCGACCGTGGCCGTGATGATGGGCATCATCTCCGCCGTGTTTGGCGGCGTGCTGCGCGACGTGCTGTGCAACGAAGTGCCGATGATCCTGCGCGACCGCTCGCCCTATGCCAGCTGTTCGTTCGTGGGCTGCTGGGTCTACGTGGGGCTGACGTGGCTGCGCGCCGACCAGGAGGTGGCGCTGCTGTCCGGCGCGCTGGTGACGATGGGAATGCGGCTGCTGTCGGTCCAGTTCGGATGGAAGCTGCCGAGTTAGCCGGGCACAGGCATAAAAAAACCGGCCCATAAGCCGGCTTTTCGTCAAACGTGGTGTCGCTCAGACCGCCGCTTCGTCCTGTTCGCCGGTACGAATGCGGATCACGCGTTCGATTTCGGTCACGAAGATCTTGCCGTCGCCAATCTTGCCCGTGTGGGCGGCCTTGACGATGGCATCGAGAACGGTGTCCAGCTGGTTCTCAGCCACCACCACTTCGATCTTGATCTTCGGCAGGAAGTCGACCACATACTCGGCGCCGCGGTACAGCTCGGTATGACCTTTCTGGCGGCCAAACCCCTTTACCTCGGTCACCGTCAGACCGGTCACGCCCACGTCGGCCAGTGCTTCGCGCACTTCGTCAAGCTTGAACGGTTTGATGATGGCGGTAATCTGCTTCATGGCTGGCCTCTGTCTCTAAAGGTGTCGGAAGATGTCAGATTCTAGCCCGAAACACCACACGCCGATTGCGGGAAGTCCCACATTGCCCGCAATCGGCGTGCCAGACGCCGTCACCATCAGTCCGCCTGGTCCGGAATCCGGGCCAGATCGCGTACCCACACGACCGACTCGCCGTCGCTGGGCGCCCGCCAGTCGCCGCGCGGCGACAGCGAGCCGCCCGACCCCACCTTGGGCGCGTTCGGGATGCACGACCGCTTGAACTGGCTGGTCCGGAAGAATCTGTCGACGAAAATCCCGAGGATGCGCTTGATTTCCGGCAGTTGATAGCTGTTACGGGCGACATGCGGACCGTTCGGCCAGGTGCCGCGCGCCACGTCGCCCCAGGCGTGCAGCGCCAGGAACGCGACCTTGGACGGCGCATAGCCATAGCGCAGTGTGTAGTACAGGTTGAAATCCTGCAGTTCGTACGGCCCGATGATCTGCTCGGTCTTCTGCCCAGGCGCCTCGTCCTGCCCCTTGGCGGCGGGGGCGCTGGGCACCAGTTCGGGGCTGATATCGGTATCCAGCACCGCCAGCAGCACGTCCTCGCCCCCCTCGCCGATCTGGCTGGTCTCGGCCACCCAGCGCACCAGGTGGCTGATCAGCGTCTTGGGCACGCTGGCGTTGACGTTGTAGTGCGACATGTGGTCGCCCACGCCATAGGTGCACCAGCCCAGCGCCAGTTCGCTGAGATCGCCGGTGCCGATCACGATCGCGCCGTTGTGGTTGGCCAGCCGGAACAGGTGGTTGGTGCGCTCGCCGGCCTGCACGTTCTCGAACGTGACGTCATAGACCGGCTCGCCCCGTGCATAGGGGTGATCCAGATCCTTCAGCATGGCCAGGCAGCTTGGCCGGATGTCGATCTCACGCGCCGTGCAGCCCACGGCCTGCATCAGTTCGCGCGCCTGCTTCAGCGTGCGGTCGCTGGTGGCGAACCCCGGCATCGTATAGGCCAGGATATTGGCGCGCGGCAGGCCCAGGCGGTCCATCGCCTTGGCGCAGACCAGCAGCGCATGCGTGGAATCGAGCCCGCCCGACACGCCTATCACCACTTTCTGGATGCGGCTGGACGACAGCCGTTGCACCAGCGCCTGTACCTGGATGTTGTAGACCTCCATGCAGCGTTCGTCGCGGCGGCGCGGGTCGGCCGGCACATAGGGGAATCGCTCGACCTTGCGCTCCAGCGGCAGCGCCTCAGCGGTCGGCAGTGCCATCTGGAAAGCCACCACGTCGAACTTCTGGACCTCTTCCTTGTGCCGGCGCACCGACTGGCCGAACGACGTCTGGTGCATGCGCTCGCGCGACAGGCGCTCCAGGTCGATATCGGCGAACAGCAGGTGCGAGGTGTCGGCAAAACGCTCCGATTCGCCCAGCAGCTCGCCGTTTTCGTAGATCAGCGCCTGGCCGTCCCAGGCCAGGTCGGTGGTGGACTCGCCCTTGCCGGCCGACGTGTAGAGGTAGGCCGCCAGGCAGCGCGCCGACTGCTGCGACACCAGCTGATGGCGGTAGCCCGACTTGCCGACCACGATATTCGACGCCGACAGGTTCACCAGCACCGTGGCGCCGGCCAGCGCCGCAAACGACGACGGCGGGATCGGCACCCAGACGTCCTCGCAGATTTCGGCATGGAAGCGGAAGAACGGGATGTTCTCGATCTCGAACAGCAGGTTCGCCCCGAACGGCACTTCGGCGCCCAGCAGCGACACCGTGTCGACGGCCGCACAGTCGGCGCTGCTGAACTGGCGCGCCTCGTAGAATTCCCAGTAGTTCGGCAGGTAGGTCTTCGGCACCACGCCCTGCACCACGCCGTTGGCCACCACCACGGCGCAATTGAACAGCTGGTGCTCCACCAGCACCGGCATGCCGACGATCATGGCAGCCCCGATGCCGGCCGAGGCTTCGACGATGGTCTGCAGCGCCAGCTCGCATTCGCGCAGCAGCGCGCGCTGGTGGAACAGGTCGTCACAGGTATAGGCCGGCAGGCCCAGCTCGGGAAACGCCACCAGCACGGCGCCGCCGTCGGCGGCCTGGCGCGCCAGGGCAAGGGTCTGTTCGGCGTTGTAGGCGGGATCGGCCACGCGGCACTCGGGCACGCCAACGGCCACGCGCGCAAAGCCGTGGGAATAGAGGTTGAAGAAGGGGTGCGTGGGGTGCGTGGGGTGCGTCATGTCTGGACCCGTACCGGGAAGGCACGTCGGGGGAGTGGACATCGGAAAAGGGATATGCGCATTCTACGACGCCCTGCGCCAGGCCGGCGTCAGCGTCACGCTGACGACGCCTGCAGCACAATTTCAATTCCGGTAGACTCGCCCGGGACCTATGCCCACCCGTCCATGAGTGATTCGCGCCCCAACTACCGCACGGAAATCGTGCTGGACCTTGCCGAAATCGAAGCCGCCGACTGGGACGCGCTGCAGGCCGCGCAGGCCGAACCCACGCCGTTCCTGCGCCACGCCTTCCTGCACGCCATGCACGCCAGCGGCAGCGCCACCGACGCCACCGGCTGGTCACCCCGCTTCCTGACGCTCTGGGTGCCCGACGGCAACGGCCCGGGCCGCGACCGCCTGGCAGCGGCCATGCCGCTCTATGCCAAGTCCCACTCGTATGGCGAATACGTGTTCGACTGGGCCTGGGCCGACGCCTATCGCCAGCACGGGCTCGACTACTACCCGAAGTGGCTGGCGGCGGTACCGTTCACGCCGGTGCGCGGCGCCCGGCTGCTGGCCGAGGACGACCTGGCGCGCACGGTGCTGCTGCGGTTCGCGCTGGCGCTGGCCGAGGAAAGCCAGCTGTCGTCGCTGCACATCCTGTTTCCGTCCGACCACGAGGCCGACCTGATGCAGGAGGCCGGCATGATGATGCGCCACGGCGTGCAGTTCCACTGGACCAACCCGGGCTACGCGGACTTCGACGCCTTTCTGGCCACGCTGTCGCAGAAGAAGCGCAAGAACATCCGCGCCGAGCGGCGGCGCGTCGCCGAGGCCGGCATCACGTTCCGCCAGTTGCGCGGCGCGGCGATCGACGACGCGGCCTGGAAGTTCTTCAACCGCTGCTACCGGCAGACGTACCGCGAGCACCATTCCACACCCTACCTGAACCTGGATTTCTTCCGGCGCATTGGCGCGGCGATGCCGGAGAACCTGCTGCTCGTCATCGCCACGCGCAACGGCGCCGATATCGCCAGCGCCCTGCTGGTCTACGATGCCGATCCGGCGGTCAGCACGCTGTACGGCCGCTACTGGGGGGCGCTGGAACACCACCCGTGCCTGCATTTCGAGACGGCCTACTACCAGCCGCTGGAGTTCTGCATCGCCGAGGGCATCGGCACGTTCGAAGGCGGGGCGCAGGGCGAGCACAAGATGGCGCGCGGCTTCCTGCCCGTTGCCACCCGTTCGGCGCACTGGCTGGCCCATCCGTCCTTTGCCGACGCCGTGGAACGCTTCCTGGAGCGCGAGCGCCAGGGCATGGATGCCTACCTGGACGAGCTGAACGACCGCAATCCGTTTGCGCGGCCGGCGGGCGGCGGCGACTGAGGCACACCGGGCCCGCCTGCCAGTCTATCGGCGCGGCAGCATCCGCCGCATCGTGTTGTCGCCCAGCATGTAGTGGTGGAACAGCGCGGCCATCGCGTGCAGGCCGATCACCAGATAGAAGGCGTTGCCGATTGTCTCGTGGATCTCGCCCAGCCAGTCCTTGAGCGCGGCGTCGGGCGCGATCAGCGGCGGCAGGCCGATGCCCGTGCCCGGCAGCATCAATTCGCGTCCGGCCGCGTTCATCATCAGGATGCCAAGGATGGGCTGCGCCACCAGGAACAGGTACAGCAGGCCATGCACGGCCGCGCCGGCCAGCTGGCCCAGGCGCGGATACGCTTCGGGCGCCGGCGCACCGCGCACCGCACGCCAGAGCAGGCGCGGCACGATCAGCGCCAGCACCAGCGCGCCGGACCATTTGTGGACTTCCATGGCCACCATGCGCGCGGCGGTGCCCTTGTCGGTAAAGCCGCGCAGTTCAATGGCGGCGTACGCCACGGCCACCAGCACGAACATCAGCCAGTGAAATGCGATGGCCACCGCGTCATAGCGGGCGAATGCGGCCGCGTCGGGCGCGGTCGCGGTGCCGTTGTGAACAGGCATCGGTACTCCATTTGCTTGTGGGGATGGGCCGGAAGCTTAGCGTCCGGGCCCCGCGCGTCGCTTTGCCGCCGATCATTCCCAACAAAAAACCCCGCCATCGGGCGGGGTTTTCCTCGGACCATCGGCAGCGACGCGATTACTTCTTGAAGTTCGCCACGCCGTCGGTGATTTCCTTGTGGGCTTCCTCGATGCCGGCCCAGCCTTCGACCTTGACCCACTTGCCTGCTTCGAGTGCCTTGTAGTTCTCAAAGAAGTGCTGGATCTGGTCGAGCGTATTTTGCGCCACATCCGACAGGCCCTTGATGTGGGCGGTGGCGGGGCTCAGCTTGTCCACGGGCACGGCCACCAGCTTGGCGTCCACGCCCGACTCGTCGGTCATCTTCAGCATGCCCAGGGCGCGGCAGCGCACGACGGCGCCGGCCAGGATCGGGAACGGGGTCAGCACCAGCACGTCCACCGGGTCGCCGTCGCCCGACAGCGTCTGCGGGATGAAGCCGTAGTTGGCCGGGTAGCGCATTCCCGTGCCGATGAAGCGGTCCACGAACAGCAGGCCGGTTTCCTTGTCGGCCTCGTACTTCACCGGATCGCTTTGCGCGGAGATCTCGATGATGACGTTGAAATCGTTGGGAAGGTCCTTGCCCGGGGAGACGAGGTTGAAGCTCATGCGAGTTCTCCGAATACCTGTGGAATGGGATGGGCGGCATTATAGCGGGTCGGCCCTGACCGCAGCCTGACACCCGCCGCCGCGCCGTGTGGCGTTTGATGCCTTGCACGCCCGGCGCGGTGCGCGATAATGCGGCATTCCCGATTTCAGCATTTGCTCCATAACCGGAGCCGTGGAGACCTGCATGCATGCCCAGCATTTCGTCGCCAATCGCCTGATCGCCCCCGATTCCGGCCTGCGCATCAAGGTGTTCGACCCCTCCAACGGCGAGCCGTTCGCCGAGATCGCCCGCGGCAATGCCACCGATATCAGCGTGGCCGTCCGTGCCACCCGCCAGGCCTTCGAAGGCCAATGGGGCGCGATGAACCCGGCCGACCGCGTGCGCCTGCTGAACCGCGTGGCGCTCAAGCTGATCGCGCACGAGGACGAACTGGCCGCGCTGGAAGCGCGCGACACCGGCAAGCCGCTGCGCCAGGCCCGCGCCGACGCCCGCGCCGTGGCCCGCTATTTCGAGTTCTACGCGGGCGCGGCCGACAAGCTGCACGGCGAGACCATTCCCTACACCACCGGCTACACGGTACTCACCGTGCGTGAACCCCATGGCGTGACCGGCCACATCGTCCCGTGGAACTACCCGCTGCAGATCTTCGGCCGCAGCGTGGGCGCGGCGCTGGCCACCGGCAACGCCTGCGTGGTCAAGCCCGCCGAGGACGCCTGCCTGTCGATCCTGCGCGTGGCCGAACTGGCTGCCGAGGCCGGGCTACCCGAGGGCGCGCTGAACATCGTCACCGGCTACGGCCACGAGGCTGGCGCGGCGCTGGCCCGCCATCCGGGCATCAACCATATTTCGTTCACGGGGTCGCCGGACACCGGCAAGCTCGTGTCGCAACTGGCCGCCGAGAACCACGTGCCGGTGACGCTGGAACTGGGCGGCAAGTCGCCCCAGGTGGTGTTTGCCGATGCCGACCTCGACGCGCTGCTGCCCGTGGTGGTCAACGGCATCGTGCAGAATGCGGGCCAGACCTGCTCGGCCGGCAGCCGCCTGCTGGTGGAGCGGCCCGTCTACGAGGCCCTGCTCGACCGGCTGTCGGGCGTGTTCGAGTCGCTGCGTGTCGGCCCGTCGGCACTGGACCTGGAATGCGGCCCGCTGATCAGCCGCAAGCAGCAGCAGCGCGTGTGGGATTTCGTGTCCGATGCCCAGCACGACGGCATTGCCGTGATGGCCCAGGGCCAGATCGTGGGCGAGGCGCCGGAGTCCGGCTACTACCAGGTGCCGATGCTGTTCCGCGACGTGCCCGCCACGCACCGGCTGGCCCAGGAAGAAGTGTTCGGGCCGCTGCTGGCCGCCATGCCGTTCGATACCGAGGACGAGGCCATCCGCCTGGCCAACGGCACCGCGTATGGCCTGGTGGCAGGGGTCTGGACGCGCGACGGCGGCCGCCAGATGCGGCTGGCGCGCAAGCTGCGGGCCGGCCAGGTCTTCATCAACAACTATGGCGCCGGCGGCGGCGTCGAGCTGCCGTTCGGCGGCACCGGCCAGTCGGGCTATGGCCGCGAGAAGGGCTTCGAGGCCCTGTACGGATTCACCACTCTGAAAACCATCGCCATTCAACATGGGTAGCATCAACTTTCTCTCGGTCGCCTTCGCCATCTTCTTTTTCTGGATGGCGTGGCATGTGCGAAACAAGCGCGCCACCAATCCGTCCGGCATGCCCCGCCTGCAGGTGTTCAAGCGCAAGTGGGGCGATACCGTGGGCGACCGCGTCCACTGGTGCATGTACGTGGCCCTGCCCTTCCTGCTCGGCATCATGATGGTAGCCAACGCCCTGCAGAACAAAGGCCCCTTCCACTGATTTCACAATTCCGATGTTCCGCCCGTAGTGCGGCAACAGACCGCGCCGGGCTTCACCCAACTGGAGACTTGGCAATGACCAGACTGGCTGGCAAGGTAGCGGTAGTGACGGGCGGCGGCTCGGGCTTTGGCGAAGGCATCGCCCAGACATTCGCGCGCGAAGGCGCCAGCGTGATGGTGGCCGACCTGAACCTCGACGCCGCCCATCGCGTGGCGGCGGCCATCCGCGACGCGGGCGGCAAGGCCGACGCGGTGCGCGCCGACGTATCGCGCGGCGACGACGTGGCCGCCATGCGGGATGCCACGCTGGCCGCCTTTGGCGACGTCCACTGCGTGGTCAACAATGCCGGCACCACCCATCGCAACAAGCCGATCCTGGAAGTCACCGAGGAAGAGTTCGACCGTGTCTACGCGGTCAACGTAAAGAGCATCTACTGGTCGGCGCACCATTTCATCCCGCACTTCCGCCAGCGTGGCGGCGGCAACTTCGTCAACGTGGCCTCGACGGCCGGCATCCGGCCGCGCCCCGGCCTGGTCTGGTACAACGGCAGCAAGGGCGCCGTGATCGTGGCCAGCAAGGCCATGGCCGCCGAACTGGGCCCCGACAACATCCGCGTCAACTGCGTGAACCCGGTGATCGGCGCGACGGGCCTGCTGGAGCAGTTCATGGGCGTGCCCGACACCCCCGAGAACCGCGCCCGGTTCCTGGCGACCATCCCCATGGGGCGCATGTCCACGCCGCAGGACGTGGCCAATGCCTGCCTGTACCTGGCGTCGGACGACGCCAGCTTCATCACCGGCACCTGCATCGAGGTGGATGGCGGCCGCTGCGTCTGACCATCCGCGGGCATCCGCAACACAACTAGAACCACATCCCAACGAGGAGACACCGATGACAACCACCGCAGTCAACGCCGGCGCGCGCGACGCCGGCTTCGAGGACGCCACTTACCGCAAGGTGACGTGGCGCCTGGTGCCGTTCCTGCTGCTCTGCTACGTCGTGGCCTACCTGGACCGCGTCAACGTGGGCTTTGCCAAGCTGCAGATGCTCAACGACCTGCAGTTCAGCGAAACCATCTACGGGCTGGGCGCCGGCATCTTCTTCATCGGCTATTTCCTGTTCGAAGTGCCGAGCAACGTGATCCTGCACAAGGTGGGCGCGCGGCTCTGGATCGCCCGGATCATGATCACGTGGGGCCTGATCTCGGCGGCCATGATGTTCGTCACCACGCCGACGATGTTCTACGTGCTGCGCTTCCTGCTGGGGATCGCCGAAGCCGGCTTCTTCCCGGGCATCATCCTGTACCTGACCTACTGGTATCCAGCCAGCCGGCGTGGGCGCACCACCACGTTCTTCATGACGGCCATCGCGCTGTCGGGGGTGATCGGCGGCCCGCTGTCGGGCTGGATCATGCAGTCGTTCGACGGCCGCAATGGCTGGGCCGGCTGGCAGTGGATGTTCCTGGTGGAAGGCATCCCGTCGATCCTGGTGGGTATCTGGGTGCTGCTGTACCTGGACGACCGCATCGCCTACGCCAGGTGGCTGAGCGACGACGAAAAGGCGCTGCTCCAGCGCAATATCGCGGCCGAAGACCAGCACAAGGACGATCCGGCCGTCACGCAGGTGCTGTCCAGCCCGCGCGTCTGGTTGATGAGCGCGATCTACTTCAGCTTCGTGATGGGCCTGTACGGCGTGAGCTTCTGGCTGCCGACGATCATCAAGCAGACCGGCGTCAAGGGCGCGCTCGACGTGGGCCTGCTCACCGCCATTCCGTATGGCTGCGCCGTGGTGGGCATGATCCTGTTTGCCTATAGCGCCGACCGCCGCGGCGAGCGCCGCTGGCATATCGCCGTGCCGGCACTGCTCGGCGCGCTGGGTCTGGTGCTGTCGGTGCAGTGGCATGGCGATACGACGATGGCCATGGTGGCGCTGACGCTGGCCACCATCGGCATCCTGACCACGCTGCCGCTGTTCTGGAGCCTGCCCACGGCCTTCCTGGCCGGTACGGGCGCCGCCGCCGGCATTGCACTGATCAACTCGCTGGGCAACCTGGCGGGCTTTATCAGCCCCTACGCGGTCGGCTGGCTCAAGGACATGACGCACAGCACGGACTCGGGCATGTACCTGCTGGCCGCCTGCATGGTGGTGGGCGCGGCACTGACGCTGTCGGTGCCGGTGCGGATGGTGAATCAGAAGCAGGATTGAGTTTGCAGCGCCCCTCTCCCACAAGCGGGAGAGGGGCGCCAACGCAGGCTGGGCGGCTTACGCCTCGCCCAGCATCTGCGCCACTGACGATGCGGTGGTGGCGGCCTTCTCGCCGATCAGCTGCTGGAGCGTGCGCAGCAGTTCGTCTTCGTTGAACGGCTTGCCCAGGTAGACGTTCACGCCGATCTCCGCCGCATAGCGGCGATGCTTCTCCGCCGTACGCGACGTGATCATGACCAGCGGCATGCGGCTGGTGCGGGCATCGGCCCGCACGTTGCGCGTCAGGTCGAAGCCGTCCATGTTCGGCATCTCGATATCGACCAGCATCGCGTCGGGCATCACTTCCTGCAACTGGCGCAGCGCGTCCACGCCATCGCGTGCCAGCACCACCTGGTAGCCGGCGCGCGTGAGCAGGCGCTGGCTGGCCTTGCGCACGGTCAGCGAATCGTCCACCACCATCACGGTCGGCTGCGTCATCAGCCCCGGCACGGGCACCGCCGCGCCAGCGTCGACGAACTCGGCCACCGCGCCGGTCTGGCCGCCGTGTTGCAGCGCGGCCAGCACCGGCCTGGCCGGCGCCGTGGCGCCGCGCTCCCGCTCCCAACGCTGGGCCAGCACCACCGGGTTGTAGATCAGCACGATCTCGCCATCGCCCAGCGTGGTCGCGCCGGCAATGCCTTCCATCCGGGCCAGATGCGGGCCGATGTGCTTCACCACCACTTCGCGGTTGCCCAGCACGTCGTCCACATGCACGGCCACGCGTTCGGCCCCCGAGCGCACCACCACCACCGGGGAATACTTGCGGCCCGACGCCATGCCGGCAGTTTCCTCCAGCAGCGCGCCAAAGTAGAAGAACGGCACTTCGATGCCGGCGGCGCTGAAGCGCCCGGCGTTGTAGGCCTCCAGCAGCGGCTTCTCGCGCAACTGGTGGACCTGGTCGATCATGCCGCTCGGCATGGCGAACAGGCGTCCGCCCAGCGACACCAGCAGCACCTGCGTGATCGCCGTGGTCAGCGGCAGGTGCACCGTGAAGCTGGTGCCACGGCCGGCTTCGGTCGACAGCGTGATACGGCCGCCCAGTGCCACCGTTTCGGCCCGCACCACGTCCATCCCGACCCCACGGCCAGCCAGTTCGGACACCGCGTCGGCAGTCGAGAAGCCCGGCGCGAAGATCATTTCGGTCAGGCGCGCCTCGCTGGCATCTTCGTCGGGGGCCATCAGCTGGCGCGCCACGGCACGCTCGCGAATGCGGGACAGGTTCAGGCCGCTGCCGTCGTCGAAGAACGTCAGCACCACCTCGTTGCCTTCCTGCTGCACTTCCAGCGTCAGCGCGCCGGTGGCCGACTTGCCCGCCGCTCGCCGCACGTCGGCCGGCTCGATGCCATGCACCACGGCGTTGCGGATCAGGTGCTCGATCGGCCCGGCCATGCGGTCCAGCACCGAGCGGTCGATTTCCACGGTACCGCCCTTGATCAGCAGGCGCACTTCCTTGCCGGTCTCGGTGGCCGACTGGCGTGCCACGCGGTACAGACGTTCGGCCAGCGCATCGAACTGCACCATGCGCGCCTGCATCAGGCCGCGCTGCAGGCCACGCGTCAGCCGCGCCTGCGCCGCCAGGTCACCCGACGCGCGGTCGAAGCCGCGCTGCAGGTTCTGCTCCACGGTGGCCACGTCGTTGACCGATTCGGCCATCATCCGCGTCAGCTCCTGGAAGCGCGTGAAGCGGTCGAATTCCAGCGGATCGAATTCCTGATTGTGCTGCTGGTCGGCGATCCGCGACGCCATCTGCGTTTCGGCCTGGATTTCGATCTCGCGCAGCTGCATGCGCAGACGGGCGACGTTGTCGTTCAGTTCGCCCAGGTAGCTGCGCAATGCCTCCAGTTCGCTGTCCAGGCGCGCGCGCGTCGCGCTCACTTCGCCGGCGTCATTGATCAGCGTGTCCAGCGCGCGGGCCTGCACGCGCACCAGTGCGCGCTGGCGGTCGGCGTCGGTCGGCAAGGCGGCCGGGGTGGCCGGCATCATCGGCGCGACCGGGGCTACCGGGGCTACCGCGTGCTGCGGCGCGCCTTGCGTCGCCGCATGGCCCAGGGCCTCCGGCGTCGCCAGCGCGGCGGGGCCGGCGGGCGCGGCGACCAGGCCGTTGACCACGTCGGCATCGTCCACCGGCAGCAGGCGGCCGTTCTGCAGCGCGTCCACGTGCGCCAGGATGCGGTCGTACCACGCGTACAGCTTGCCGAACAGCTCCGGCGACACGCGCTGGCCGCGCACGCTGGCTTCGAGCAGCGTTTCCATTTCGTGGGCCGCCTGGCCCAGCGCCATGGCCCCGGCCATGCGCGCACTGCCCTTCAGCGTGTGCAGGCCACGCAGGATCAGGCCGCCGTGCTGCGCCTCGTCGGGCGAGGCTTCCCACGTGCGCACCAGCTTGCCGAGATCGGGCAGCGCGCCATGGGCTTCTTCCAGGAAGATCTCGACCAGCGCCGGGTCCAGTGCCGACGCGTCGGTCGAGGTGTCCTCGGGCGGCGTACCGGCCATGTCGGGCGTGTCGGGGGAATGCGGCGTGACGTGCGCCACGGCGATCGAATCATGGCGCGGCGCGGTCGGCAGCGAAATCACCACGGCGTCCTGCACCGGGGTGACGGGTGTCAATACCGGGCCCGCCGGCGCCGACACCGGCGGCAGCGACGTGATCGGCGTCAGCTTCACGGGCGGCAGTTCCGCCTCCGGCGCCTGCACATCGGCGTCGATCTCGGGCAGCGGCGTCGTCGAATTCTGACCGAACAGTTGGGACACCGAGCCTTCCTGCCCGGTGGACTGGGCGGCCGGCAGCGCGGCGCGCGGACGCACCAGCGCGCGCTCGCCGAAATCGTTCAGGTCGCGGCACAGCGAGGCATCGGCATCGGGCCAGATGCCGGCGGCAAACTGATGCAGCATCGCGCGCAGGCGGTCGACGGCCATGTCCAGCAGGCGGAAGTCGGCCGGATGCATGACCACCGGATGGCGGCCCAGCAGCAACAGCAGATGTTCGAGCGCCTCGGCAATCTCGCGTACCGGCTCCAGGCCAACCGTCGACGCGCTGCCCTGCAGCGTGTGCGCCACGCGCATTGCCAGCTCGCTCGGGCACGGATGGTTCTCGTGCCGCCACTCGGACAGGTCCGTGGCGAACTGGCGCAGCAGGTCGTCGGCTTCCTGCAGGTAGACGTTGTACAGCGCCAGGCCAATGCGAACCGGACCGATGACCTTGTAGCCCTCGTCCTCGTCGGCCAGCCCGCCGGACAGCCGGAACGGCAGCACGTTGTCGTCGGCCGGCGCGGCCTCGTCGGCGCCGCCCAGGGCGGCCGTCTCCCCGCCGGTTCCGGCGGGCTCCGTCATAGCGATGCCATCCGACACGTCCGCGGGCTCGGCGGACGTGGACCGCGTGTCCACCGATGCCGGCGGTGCCGATGCCTGCGCCAGCAGTGCATCCAGTGAATCGATCGAGCCGAACGGGTCGGCCTCGGCCGCGTCCTTTGCCACGCCGCCCGGCTGGCGCAGCGCCTGCGCGGCATCGACCAGCGGATCGATCTCGCGTAGCGTCGAGGGGTCCTCAAGCAGGGCCAGCGCCCATTCGCGCAGCAGGTCGTGCGCCTGTTGCAGCAAGGCGGGCAGCGCGGGCACCGGCTCGCGCGCCTCGGCAATCCACAGGTTCATCACCTGCTCGACGGCCCATGCGGCTTCGCCGTAGCGGTTCAGGCCGACCATGCGGCTCGATCCCTTGAGCGTGTGGAAGGCGCGGCGCAGACGGCTCAGCACGTCGGTATCGCGCAGGGCGTCCAGGCCGCCGGCCAGGTCGGTGGCGATATTGCCCAGCACCTCTTCGGCTTCGGACAGGAAGATTTCCAGCAGTTCGGCGTCGATCGCGGCGGCATCGGACGGCATCGACGCGGCGGGCGCGGCCGTCACCGGCGCGACGGCGGCCGGCAACGGATCGGCCAGCGCCACCACCATGCGCTCGGCCGCCGATTCGCTGCCGGCCAGCCAGGCGTGCAGCTGCGTGGTGGCCTCGCTGGCCTGGCGGCGCAGCGCGGCATCGTCGTCGATGGCAGCCTGGTCGGCCACCTCCTGCAGCGCGGCACGCAGCCGCTGGATCTCGGGAGCGTCCGCAGTGGCCGCCACGCGGATGGCATCCATCGCGGCACTGCGCGCCGCGCCCAGCGCGCCTTGCGGGGCGGCGTCCTGGCGTTGCGTGTGCAGCGCGAACGGATCGTCGCTGGCGGCATCGTTCTGCTTGCGGCCAAATTCGAGCAGGTCGGCAAACGCATGGACCGCGCCCAGTTCGGCCGCGATATCCGACAGCTGGCCGATACGCGCGGCATGGTCGGTGGTCTCACGCAGCACGCCAAGGCGCTGCAGCACCGAGCGCACCGACGCCAGCGCGGCTTCGGTCTCGACGTCGATCCCCTCGGGCAGCGCGGCGCTGCCGTGGATGCGTTCGACCGAGGCCAGCAGCGCGCCAAAGGCTTGTGCGGCATCGTCCAGGGCATTGCCCGCATCGGCCCGTGCCGCATTGCGGTCATAGGTATCGAGCCACGATTCGCCGCTGTCCAGCTGGGCACGCACCTGCGCCACGGCTTCGGTGCGCTGCGCCTGGGCGCCAGCGGACTGCACCAGTTCGGCCAGCCAAGCGGGCGCTTCCGCCTCCGCGTCGGCCAGGCAGGCGGCCAGCGTCTCGCAGCGCGCGGCGAACTCGGCCGCCGATGCGTGGCCGGACTTGCCGTGGACGCGCCACGGCATGGCCAGCGCGCGCGACAGGAAAAGCGCCACGCCGCCACGGCCCAGCGCATCGCCCGCCGGCCGCTGGCCCGCGTACGCCGCGGCGGCGGTCAGGCATTGCTGCAGCGCCGGCTGCGCCAGCGGCATGGCGGCCTCGGCCAGCGATGCCAGCGCAAGCTCCCAGCCCGACTGGTCGTCGGCGGCGGCCCGCTCGATGGCGGTGGCGGCATGCTGCAGGTTGCGGGTATCGATCGGATCGAGCCAGCCGTAGTAGCGTTGCCGGTAATCGGCCCGCGCCACCACGTGCGCCGGGTCTACCCGGTACGCCTGCAGGCTGCGTGCGATATCGACGCGCAGTACCTGCACGGCGGCCTGCACCACGGGCGGCGTGGTGTCCTCGGGGCCGTCGGGGGTCAGGCCGGTGCTGACCAGCAGGAAGACGGCGTCGTTGAGCAGCGCCTGCGGCACGCGCACCTGGCCCTGCAGGTACTGGCGCACCAGCAGGTGGGTACGGGCGGCAAAACGCTTGGCCAGCAGGTCGGACGGCAGCAGGCCGTGAGCCAGTGCGCGGAACACCAGGGCCAGCGTGTGCCAGATGCCGCGGTCGGGCGTATCGGTGGTGCGGCGCGCGTCCTGCTCGTGGTTGCGCACATCGTCGAGCACCGACTGCAGCGGCAGCCAGGCCTCGCGCAGCAGCGACGTTTCGGTGCACGGCGTGGGCAGGCGCAGCGCCTTCAGCAACGCGGCCTCGAAACGCTGGCGCGCGCGCGTCACGGCGGACGCCGAGCGCGTGGGCAGCAAGATGCCGGGCAGCATCTGCAGCTCGTCCAGCCACAGGTCGGCCGGATGCACCCGCTCTTCCTTCATCATCGAGAGCGCGGCGGCATAGGGCTGGAACAGGCGCAGCGGGTCTTCCGCGTCGCCCGCCATCAGGTCGTCGACGTATTCGGCCAGGGCCTGCACGCCGGTGCGGAACACCGCCAGCATGGCGGCGTCGGCGGCCACGGTGCCGGCATCGACGGCTTCCAGCAGGCGGCGCAGCGCCTGGCAATAGGCATCCACCCCGCGCAGGCCGACGATATGCACGGCGCCGGCGGCCTGGTGCAGGTGCTGGCCGGCCAGGCGCAGCGACGTGGTGTCGCGGGCGCCCAGTGCTTCCGGCGTTTGCCGGATCTCGTCGACATAGTGGCCCAGCTCGCTCGCGGCGTCGTCCAGCGCGGTGCGCAGGCTTGGCGCGAGCCAGGCCAGCACCGAGAGGTCGCGCTGCGGGGCAGCCGGCACCCCGGCTGCGGCCGTATCCGGCGTGGCATGCGGTTGCGACGCGGCCCTGGCGGCCTCGTCGCTGGTAAGGATGGAATTCAGGGACATGACCAGTTCCGGTGCGGCCGTCAACGTACGGGCGGGCGTCAGGCGATCTTGAATCGCGACACCGAGTTACGCAGTTCTTCGGTCAGCGCGGTCAGCTGGCGCACCGACGTGGCGGTGTGGCGCGTGCCGGCCGTCGTCTGGGCGGTAACCTGCAGGATGCCTTCGATGTGATGGGCCACGTTGGTGGCCAGGCTCGCCTCGTGCGACGTGGTCTGCGCGATCTGTTCGATCAGCTCGGCCAGCTGGCGAGACACGCGTCCGATCTCCACCAGTGCGGCGCCGGCGTTGTCCGACAGCCGCGCCCCTTCCACCACGCCCGCCGTGCTCTGCTCCATGGCGTGCACGGCGTCCTGCGTGTCGGTCTGGATCGTGCGGATCAGCGCGCCAATCTGCTTGGTGGCCTCGCCCGAGCGTTCGGCCAGGCGCTGCACTTCTTCCGCCACCACCGAGAAGCCGCGACCCGCTTCGCCTGCCGACGCCGCCTGGATGGCGGCGTTCAGTGCCAGCACGTTGGTCTGTTCGGTAATGTCCGAGATCAGCTCGACGATTTCGCCGATCTCCTGCGACGATTCGCCCAGGCGCTTGATCCGCTTCGAGGTTTCCTGAATCTGGTCGCGAATGTCGTTCATGCCCGCGATCGCGTTCTGCACCGCCTGCTGGCCCTGTTCGGCCGCCGACAGCGACGCACGCGCCACGTTGGCGGATTCGGCCGCGCCGCGCGATACCTGCGTGATGCGGTCCGCCATCTCCACCACCGACTCGCCGGTCTGGCGGATCTGGCGCGACTGCTCTTCGGTCGTGGCCGCCAGCTGCACCGAGGTGTCCTGCACCTGCGACGAAGCGTGCTGCACCTGTCCGGCGGTCTGCTGCACGCGGCCCACCAGCTCTTTCAGTTCTTCCACCGTGTAGTTCACCGAATCGGCGATGGCGCCGGTGATGTCCTCGGTCACGGTGGCCTGGCGCGTCAGGTCGCCGTCGGCGATGTCCTGCAGCTCGTTCATCAGCTGCAGAATGGCCTTCTGGGTGGCGTCGTTGTTGCGCTTTTCCTCCAGGCGGCGCGCTTCGGCTTCACGCTCGCGCGCTTCCGCTTCCAGCGCACGCACGCGCGAATCGCGCAGGTACAGCGCCGCCAGCCCGGCCAGGCACAGCAGCGTGGCCACGGCCGACACCACCATCGCGCCAAACGTCCACGGGCGGAACCGCGCCCCTTCGGCGTACGACGTCTGCAGTTCGGCCAACTCGGCGCGCAGCGCCTCGTTGTCGTTGAAGATCTGCTGCTGCGCGCGCTTGGCGGCGATCAGGCCCGGCAGGTTCTGCAGGATGGTCTGCGTGGTCTTCTGCACCGCCTCGAACCGCTGCGACAGCTGCTGCAGGTAGTTGCGCGTCTCGGCATCGGTGGCCGGCGCCAGGCGCAGGGCTTCGGAGCCGTTGGTCAGCCCGTCCAGCGTTTCGCGGAAGGTGTTGGTGTCCTTGCCCAGCAGGAACGCGGTTTCGGGGTTGACGCCTTCGCCCGAGAGGAACTCGTTCAGGTTCTTACCCAGGCGCTGCGTCAGCATCACCAGCTGCGCGGAAGCGGCCACCTCGCGGGTGTTCGATCCGGCCTGCAGCTTGATGGCGGCCACCTGTTCGGCCGCTTCGAGCAGTTCGGGGTTCGACGCGTTGAAGATCTGCAGCGTCTGGCCGATCGTGGTCAGAATGGGCTGCTGGGCCAGCACGTCGGCCGCGCTCTTTTCCGATCGCTTCCACGACCCGAACGCCTTTTCGAGCAGCGGCTCGGCCGGGCCCGACGTGGCACGCACGTGCTTTTCGTCGCTGCCGTTCTGCAGCGCCAGCAAGTCGGCGGTCAGCTGTTCCTTGGACTGGCGCAGCTGCGTGAATGCCTGCGCGTTGCCGAGCAGCGCCACCGGCACCGCTTTACCCAGACGCTGCGAGTGCATCAGCATGTTACCGGCGATCTCGATCTGCGCCGCGCCGTTGTTGGCCTGGCGGTTATCAAGATAGACCGATGCCAGCAGCGCCAGCAGCGACGCCACCACGCCGCCGGTCAGCAACCGTTGCTGGGAAGAGAACGGCATGCGCGTCAGCCAGCCCGACATCCTCTCCACGGGCGTCTGGCCCGCCACACCCTTGCCCGCGCCGGCCTTGGCGAATACCGATGCGCGCGGCGCCGCCGCGTCGGCAGCGGCACCGGCGGTAGCGGTGCGACGGCCCAGGCTGATCTTCTTGATTCCCATGGCAACCCTCTGTTCGTTCGTTTTCTGTTTGGTTCTTGTGCCCGGACGTCAGGCCTCAGGCCGCGTCGCGGCCGGCCTGCAGGAAGGCGGGCGCGTCCAGCAACTGGCGGATGTCCAGCACCTGCCAGTCGCGCCCGTCCCGGTCCGCGAAGGCGGCACCGCGCCAGGCTTCGGGTTCCGCGCCACCGGCCGGCGTCAGGTCCACGGCGTGCCGCAGCCCCACCACGCGCGTGGCGATGATGCCGCAGGCGCGTTCGACATGGCGCGACAGCACCACGATCTTGCTGCCAGGCTGCACCGGGGTCGGACCGTCGCCGCAGAACATGCCGAAATCGATCACGCCCAGCAGGTTGCCCCGGGCGTTGACCAGGCCGCGATACCACGGCTGCGTCAGCGGCACGGGCGCGGGCGCGCGCATTTCCAGCACCTCGCCGGTGTCCATCAGCGGCAGCAGCCAGTTGCGCTGGCCCACCAGCACGCCCAGGTAGCTGTCGACGGCGGGCAGGTTGCGCGCCTCGCGCAGGCGCCGTGCCAGCATGGCCTGATAGTCATGCAGGCGGGTCTGGCGAGTCTGGCGGGTTCGGATGTCTTGGCGCGGCGCGTTCATGATCGGATACCAGTGAAACCTGGAAACCAGTGGTGAGACCAGTTGTCATGGCCGTGCGCGGGCGCCGCCGGCGTCCCAGGACACCCGCGCCCACTGCGGCCCCTTGGCTGCCGCGGCGCTCAGTGCGCCAGCGCGGCGATCTTCGAAAGCAGTTCCTCGCCGTCCACCGGCTTGACGATGTAGTCCGACGCGCCCTGGCGAATGCCCCAGATGCGGTCCGTCTCCAGGCCCTTGCTGGTGCACATGATCACGGGGATGTCCTTGAAACGGTCGTCGCGCTTGATCGCGCGGGTGGCCTGGTAGCCGTTCTGGCCCGGCATCACCACATCCATCAGGATCAGGTCGAAGGTTTCGGCCTCGAGGCGCGTCATGGCCTGTTCGCTGTTGCCGGCCACCGAGACCTTGAAACCCTTCTTGCCGAGCAGGTCGGACATGAACAGGGCTTCGGTGGGCGAATCGTCGACGATAAGGATTTTGCTGATGGTCATTGTTTCATTCCTGGATACTTCGGGCGGCATGCGTCATGCCGCCACGGCCGCACCCTCTTCCGGCACGCAGCCCGCCAGGCAGGTCTGCACCGCCTGTAGCAGGGCTTCGCGGGAAAACGGCTTGGCCAGATGGTTGTGCGCGCCGACGAGCTTGCCGCGCGAGCGGTCGAACACGCCGTCGCGGGACGACAGCATGATCACGGGGATAGCGTGGAAGCGTGGGCTTTTCTTGATCAGGGAGCAGGTCTGGTAGCCATCGAGCCGCGGCATGAGGATGTCGCAGAAGATGACGTCCGGATGGAGGTCGCCCACCTTGGCAAGCGCCTCGAAGCCGTCCTCGGCCAGCATGACCTGGAAGCCTGCCTGCGTCAGAAAGATCTCCGCCGTCCGGCGGATGGTGCTGGAGTCGTCGATCACGAGCACCTTCACAGCGGCCTTGCGCGCTGTGGATGCCTCGCTGGCACCGGCGGTGGCGCCGGCGTTGACCCCATCGACAGACGTGTCTTGTTCTGTTTGAGTGACCCGCATCTTGTTCCCGCGACCCACGTCCTGCGTGACACAACAGGCGTAGGCATTCACTTGAGAACTTCCGCACGGCGCCATGAATGGCTGGCCGGCGGCCCCCGATTTTCCATTTCCCAGTCAAAAAAATACCCGGCAACCCGGCCGGTGGCGGCGCGCTTCTTGTCCGCGCCTGCCCGTTACTGCCATGTTCTTGTGCCGCGGCACCCCGTCTTCAGCCTGCCAGTGGGGCGCGGCCGGACGGATGTTCAGTTTTGCCGCAGAGTGTGACAACTCGTGGGGGGGCCGTCAATCCGGACACCCCGCTGCCACGGGCCGTTCTGTCGCTTTGGCGCGACGCACGGCCATTTCCGGACGACAGGCCTCAGATGGCCACCATCTCGAAATCTTCCTTGCGTGCCCCGCATTCCGGGCAGGTCCAGTTGATGGGCACGTCCTCCCATTTGGTACCCGGGGCGATGCCGTCTTCCGGCGCGCCGGTGGCCTCGTCATAGATCCAGCCACAAATCAGGCACATCCAAGTCTTGTATTCCATATGCAGGCTCTTGCCAGTCTCCATTAAAATCCAGCGCATGATGGTACCCAATCGGCGCCGATGACGCCACCCATGGGCCTGCGCAAATGGCCCAATATCGCCGCGTTCGTGCAATTTGACGTGCAGATGCCGCCTGAACGGCACCCTTTCGGCCAGGATTGCCCGCATTTCGGGCAGACCGCGGCTTGAGGCACGAGCAAGCCGCCCCCGGCCGGACGCCTGTCTTACCCAGTCTTCTCTTTTGGCCAGATTCCCATGTCCCGTAACCAGCAGCTCTTCGACCGCGCCCAGCAGACCATTCCCGGCGGCGTCAACTCGCCCGTGCGCGCCTTCCGTTCCGTCGGCGGCACGCCGCGCTTCATCACCCGTGCCGAGGGCGCGTACATGTGGGACGCCGACGGCCAGCAGTACATCGACTACATCGGCTCCTGGGGTCCGATGATCGTCGGCCACGCGCACCCGGACGTGGTGCGCGCCGTGCAGGAAACCGCCGTGCAGAGCTTCTCGTTCGGCGCCCCCACCGAGGCCGAGATCGTGATGGCCGAGGAAATCTGCAAGCTCGTGCCGTCGATCGAGCAGGTGCGGCTGGTGTCGTCGGGCACCGAGGCCACCATGAGCGCGCTGCGCCTGGCGCGCGGCTTCACGGGCCGGGACCTGATCATCAAGTTCGAGGGCTGCTACCACGGCCACGCCGACAGCCTGCTGGTCAAGGCCGGCTCGGGCCTGCTGACGTTTGCCGATACCACCCAGAACGCGCCGTCGTCGGCCGGCGTGCCCGCCGACGTGACGCGCCATACGATGGTGCTCGAGTACAACAACGTGACCCAGCTCGAAGAAGCGTTCGCGCGCCACAAGGGCGAGATCGCGGCGGTCATCGTCGAGCCCGTGGCCGGCAACATGAACCTCGTGCGCGCCAGCGAGGCCTTCCTGAATGCGATGCGCAACCTGTGCAGCGAACACGGCAGTGTCCTGATCTTCGACGAAGTGATGACTGGCTTCCGTGTGGCGCTGGGCGGCGCGCAGTCGCACTACGGCATTACCCCGGACATGACCTGCCTGGGCAAGGTCATCGGCGGTGGCATGCCGGCGGCGGCGTTTGGCGGCCGGCGCGACATCATGGCCAAGCTGGCGCCGCTGGGCGGGGTCTACCAGGCCGGCACGCTGTCGGGCAACCCGCTGGCCGTGGCCGCGGGCCTGGCCACGCTCAAGCTGATCCAGGCACCGGGCTTCTACGACCGCCTGGCCACGCAGACGCGCAAGCTGACCGACGGCCTGACCGCCGCCGCCCGCGCCGCGGGCGTGCCGTTCTCGGCCGATGCCATCGGCGGCATGTTCGGCCTCTACTTCACCAACGCAGTGCCGGCCAGCTTTGCGGAGGTCACCCAGGCCGACGTGGGCCGCTTCAACCGCTTCTTCCACGCCATGCTGGCCGAAGGCGTCTACCTGGCGCCGTCGGCCTTCGAAGCCGGCTTTGTCTCGGCAAAGCACGACGACGCCATCATCGACGCAACGGTCAAGGCCGCCGAAAAGGCGTTCAAGGCGGGCTAACACCCCTGAACCAGCAGGAAGCCGCCGGTCGGATCCAGCCCGGCGGCGCCTGATTCGTCCGCCCTCTCCCCCAACCCCTCTGCCCCCTTGCGGGAGAGGGGAGCAAACCCGTGGCGTCAAGCCGAAACCCCATCGAACATCTCCGCGAGCTGGTTCGCCAGTTCCGGCGATGCGCTGGTCATCGGCGCGCGCAGTTCGTCGCGCAACCAGCCAAGGCGGGCCAGCAGCGCCTTGGCCGGCCCCGGGTTGGGCTCGGCGAACAGGGCCTGGACCAGCGGCATCAACGCATGGAACAGGCGGCGCGCGTCGGCGAGCCGCCCTGCTTCCGCCGCGCGCCATATCTCCACGAACAGTTCGGGCCGGAAATGCGCCGAGGCGATGATCGCCCCGCGCCCGCCCAACGCGAGCGTGCCCAGCAACTGGTGATCCTCCCCCGCCAGCACTGACAGCCTGCCATCCGCGATCAGCGCCTGGGTAGGCTGCGCATTGCCGCCGCAATCCTTGATGGCGACGATATTTTCGTGGTCAGCCAATGCCAGCAGCGTGTCCAGCGTCAGCGTGGCGCCGGTGCGATAGGGAATGTCATAGAGGACCAGCGGCGCCCGGGCAGCATCGGCCAGCCGCGTGAACCAGTCGCGCAATCCCGCCTGCGACGGGCGGATGTAGTAAGGCGCGGGCGCCAGCACCCCCGCCAGCGGACGGCTGTCGAGCTGTTCCAGCCGCGCCATGGCATGCCCCAGGTGGTTGCCGGCCAGACCCATCACCACGGGCAGGCCCGCGGCCGCTTCCAGCACGGTATCGAGCACGGCCAGTTGCTCGGATGCGTCGAGCGCGGCCGCCTCGCCCGTGCTGCCGCAGACCACAAAGCCGGCCAGCCCGGTGGCGCGGTAGTGCATCACCAGGCGGCGCAGTGCGGCATGGTCGACGGCATTGTCGATAAAGGGGGTCACCAGCGGCAGCCAGATGCCCTGGAAGGAAGTTTGCGTGGTTTGCATCCATACACTCCGGATCGACCGGTTCAAAAAACCGTCGATGCGCGACAAGGCAGGACTTGCGGCAAGGGGAGAAAAACCGGGCGGGTACGCCCTCTCGGCCGGTGGGTGCTGTTCCGTCGCCCATCTGACGGAACAGCGCGCTCCGGTCAGACGAGCGACTGTTTTTTGGCTTTGGCGCGCGCAGCCCGGTCCACCGTGCCCAGGACGGGTACGGACAGGACGAAGGAAAGGCGGTTGGCGCACGGCATGGGCATGCAATCTACCGGCCGGCAGCGACCATCGTCAAGCGGCACGTACTTTGCCCGGCGGCTTGACCACGCTGCGCTACACTGCAGAATTGCCATTCCGGAGATCGAGGAGTCCCTTGATGCGCACTGCCACCGCCCCTGCCACCACCCCCGCCCTGTTCCGCTGGCTGCTGCTCGGCCTGCTGGCCAGCCTGCTTTCGGCCTGCGGCTACAACGATTTCCAGAAGAAGGACGAGGCCGTCAAGGCCGCCTGGGGCGAAGTGGTCAACCAGTACCAGCGGCGCGCCGACCTGATTCCGAACCTGGTGGCCACCGTCAAGGGCTATGCCAGCCACGAGCGCGAGACGCTCGAAGCCGTGACCAAGGCCCGCGCGCAGGCCACCAGCATCCAGGTCACGCCGGAAACGCTGAACGACCCCGAAGCGTTCGCCCGCTTCCAGCAGGCGCAGGGCCAGCTGACCAACGCGCTGTCGCGGCTGCTGGCGGTGTCCGAGAACTATCCGAACCTGAAGGCCGACGCGTCGTTCCGCGACCTGCAGAGCCAGCTGGAAGGCACCGAGAACCGTATCACCGTGGCCCGGCAGCGATATATCGCCGCCGTGCAGGACTACAACGTGCTGGCGCGCAGCTTTCCGACCAACGTGACGGCGATGGTCTTCAAGTACCCGGTCAAGCCATCGTTCACCGTGGAAAACGAGAAAGCCATTTCCACCCCGCCGGCCGTGAAGTTCTGAGCGCCCGGCACTGCAACGCGAAACCCGAAAGACCATCATGCGAAGACTGGTCAAGCTCTCGTTCCTGGCATGGATGCTGGCCATCGTGCTGGCAGCGCCGGCCCGGGCCGCCGACGGCTTCGTGGCCGTGCCGCCGCTGAACGCGCGCGTGACCGACCTGACCGGCACCCTGAGCGCCGACCAGCGCAACGCGCTGGAAAACGTGCTGGCCGAATACGAGCAGCAGCGCGGCAGCCAGATCTTCGTGCTGATGCTGCCCACCACCGACCCCGAGACCATCGACGCCTACAGCATCCGCGTGGCGGAGGCGTGGCGCGCGGGCCGCAAGGGCATCGACGATGGCGTGATCGTGATCGTCGCCAAGGACAATCCGCCCGGCCTGCGCAAGATGCGCATCGAGGCCGGGCGCGGCGTGCAGGGGTCGCTGACCGACGCCATGTCCGGCCGCATCCTGCGTGACGTGATGGCGCCGCATTTCCGCCAGAACGATTTCTATGGCGGGCTGGCCGCCGGCATCTCGGCCATCCAGGCCGCCATCGACAAGGAAGGGCTGGCCGCGCCGGACCGCCGCAAGCCGCAGGGCAATGTCGATATCGGCGACTGGCTGCCGGTGCTGTTTCCGCTGGCCATCATCGTGTTCTTCTTCCTGTCGGCCATGCTGCGCCGCGGCGGCAGCCCGCACGTGGTGACGGGCCGGCGCGGCTGGCCCACCGGCACGGCCGGCGGACTGGGCGGCATGACCGGCTACGAGATCGGACGCCACTGGGGTAGCGGCGGCGGTTTTGGCGGTGGCGGCTTTGGCGGCGGGGGCGGCGGCGGGGGCGGTGGCTTTGGCGGCGGCGGGGGCGGCGGCTTCGATGGCGGCGGCGCGTCCGGCAACTGGTAACGGTGGATAACGGTGGCTAATCGTGGGTAACGAAGATCCGATGCACAAACCCCAGGCGTCGCACCCCGCGTCCAGGCGGTCGCTCAGGCGCGTGCTGCGCCATCTGGGCACCGGCCCCGGCACGGCCCGCAAGGCCTTTCCCGACGAAGCGCGCCATCAGCTCCAGGTGGCCGTGCACAAGGGCGAGCAGCATCACCGTGGCGAAGTGCGCGTGGTGATCGAAGCCAGCCTGCCGCTGGCGCTGGCGTGGCGCGGCACTTCGGCGCGCGAACGGGCGCGGGCGCTATTTGGCGCGCTGGAGGTCTGGAATACCGAGGACCATACGGGCGTGCTGCTGTATATCAATCTGGCCGACCATGCCGTGGAACTGCTGGCCGATCGCGGCATCGACGCCTGCGTCACGTCCCGGCAATGGCAGCAGATCTGCGCGCAACTGGCGCAAGGGCTGGCCAGCGACCTGTCGGTCAAGCCCGTGCTCGACGCCATCGCGCAGATCCACGCGCTGCTGACCACGCATTTTCCCACCCACGGCGGGCGCAACCCCAACGAACTCGACGACCGGCCCATCGTTCTGTGACCAAGCGCGCCGCCGCGGCCTGACGGCGCCCTAGGGCTGCTTCTCCATCAGATACCAGATCGCCGCCAGCACCTGGACCGCCACCAGGCCGGCCCAGACCCACAGATGGGCCGACGCCGGATAGTGGCCGCCCGTGGCCGGAAAGAAATCGAGCACGAAGCCGATGCCGACCTGGAACACGAAGGTGGCCAGGAACACGGTCAGCGTCATGGCCGTGGTGGCGCGGCCGATCAGCGCATCGGGAAAGCGCCGGGCCAGCAGCGCGTAGGTCAGGATGCCGCTGGAGCCGAACACACCATAGGCACCCCACAGCACGGCAAGCGAGACAAACGGCAGGCGGGCCATCAGCAGCAGCTGGATCACGATAAAGCCGATCATGCCGAAACCGGCGAAGGCATAGAGGCTGATGCCGCGCCGCTCCAGATGGCGGGCCGCCCAGCCCGCGCCCACGCAGCCGGCCATCATCGCGATACCGATCACCGACACCAGCCGCGCGCCCGCGCCTGCGGCCAAGCCCTGCACATCGCGCATATAGGCGCTGACCCACAGCGTCTGCACGGCCAGGAAGATGCCCTGGTTCAGCAGGGTCAGCGGCACCACGCGCCAGAAGCGTTCGCTGCTCAGGATCGTCCGCGTGCCGCGCAGCTGCTCGGCAAAGCTCTCCTTGCCCACCCGCTTGACGTCGGGCACCCCGAACCAGAGCAAGACGGCCATGCCGAACGAAATCGCGGCCAGGCCGGCGCTGACCGTGCGCCAGTCCGTCCAGGACAGCAGCCACGACAGCGGGGCGCCCACCACCACCGCGCCCAGCCCGCCAATGGCCATCACCAGCCCGTTCAGCAGCGGCATGCGCGACAGCGGAAACCACATCGACAGCGCCTGGATGGCGGCGCCCAGGCACACCGACACCCCAACGCCGATCATCGCGCGGCCCACGGCCAGTCCGACCATGCCCGGCGCCCAGGCAAACACCAGCGATCCGGCCACCGCCAGCATCAGCAGCACGGCCTCGGTGCGGCGCGGGCCTAAACGGTCCAGCAGGATGCCGGCGGGCAGCTGCGCGCAGGCGAAGCCAAGGAAGTAGAAGCTCGTCAGCAAGCCCAGGTCGCCGGCGGTCAGCCCCAGTTCGCGCGTCAGGAACGGCGCGAAACCGAGGTTCACGCCACGGAAGATGTACGACACCAGGAATCCGAGCGAAAAGAACGCCAGGACACGCCAGCGCGCCGGCGCAGCATGATTTGGCTGCGCCGCGGCGGCAGCCGGTCGGGTGGGATGAGCGGTGGAAGTGTTCATGCCCTGCATTGTGATCACCAGCTTGGTGCAAGACCAGCGAAAGATACCCGCGGCAATTGTGAGTAGAATTTGACGACATTCCGCACCGCCATGGTCAACAGTCGCCCCCCTCACCTGCCCCCGCTCCAGGCGCTGCGCGCGCTGGAAGCCGCCGCGCGGCACCGCAGCTTCTCGCGTGCCGCCGAAGAACTGGCGCTGACGCACAGTGCCATCAGCCATCACATTCGCGCCCTGGAAGACAACCTCGGCACCAAGCTGTTCCGGCGCACCGGGCTGACGATGACGCCCACCAGCGCCGGCGCCCGGCTGGCCGAACAGGTGCGCGGCGCGCTGGACCAGCTGGAAGTGGCACTGCGCGAGGCCAGCGACGTGGCGGCCCCGCCGGTGGTCCGGCTGCAGGTCAGCGTCATGGCCGACCTGGCCAACGCCTGGCTGATCCGCCGGCTGCCGAGCCTCCATGCGCAGGCGCCCGAACTCGATTTGCATCTGCGCCTGCATGCGGAGATTTCGCCACCCGACCCGTATTCGGTCGATGTCGGCATCTGGCACCAGCGCGTGGACCTGCCCGGCTTCGAGTGCCACAACCTGATTGAAGACCATGTGATTGCCGTGGCCAGCCCGGCCTTGCTGGCCAGGTATCCGGGCTTTACCGTGGCCGACCTGCCCCGGCTGCCCATGCTGCGTTTTGCGCTGCGCCCGTGGCGCGACTGGCTCCTGATGGCCGGGCTGCCGCCCGAGGAACCCGAACGCGGCCCGATCTTCCAGGACGCCGGGCTGATGCTGCAATCGGCAGTGGCCGGGCTGGGCGTGGCCACGGCCCGGGCGCAACTGGCGCAGGACTACCTGGCCAGCGGCCAGCTGGTGCAGATCGGCACCACGCGTATCCCGTCGAGCCTGCATTACTGGGTGACCTGGCGTGAAGGGAATCCGCGCGAAAAGGCCATCCATCGCTTTCACGCGTGGCTCAAGGAGCAGATTGCCGGCATTGCGCCTGCGGAGGAACTACAGCAGTGAAACAGACTGCGCATGCCGCCTGCCGGCTTGTTTCACGTTTGCAACCATTTAGAGCAGGAGTTGGAGGTCGAGCGCAAATCCCCTCCAAACTCATCCGTACAGGCGAGGCCGAACCGCGGAATTCGACCAAATGACGGACGGAAATCGGCATGTCGTCTCGCGCGGACGCCGAGTATCGATAATGATTTGCAACCCCCCAGCGGTTTCTTCAGCCTTCATTAAGGTAACCGACCGCGCCGCAGCAATGTCTGCCACCCCAAGTATCAAAAGAGAGACATCCTTCCAGGGAAATATCCCTCCCGCATCGGCCTCCCCGGAAGTGGCGGAAACATTCCCTGTCCCCACTTGCGTGGGGAGAAAGATGTCATGCGGGATATCTGCATTTGTCACCGATGGGCGGTGCTCCCCGGATATTGCGGGCGCCTCCACCCTGCCGCCGGAGGACAAAGTTTCATAAATGGAACACTTTTGCCGCGGCAAGCGGCCGCAAATTTGAGTCAACGAAAAAATACAATAGAAATCAATGACTTAACATAGGCGGACGATGGGTGACTATATTGCCATCAACGGGCTGATTCCAGGGACGGGTCGGTCTTGCGGAGCTGGAGCGTTCCCAGGCGAGCCAAACCCGCAACCAGTGATGGACTGACGCAGCAATGTGCAGATCCAATCCGCGTGGCGGCATCCGGGCAACCAGCCGGATTGCCGCCACGACATATATGCCCAGGGTTTTTTCTTCTGTTGCACGCGGCCGAATGGGGTGAACAGCGTATCCGGCGGGCCGACCGGAAAGTTTGCGGGAAAACGGGAATCGGCGAATTCAGAGCCGGAACCGGGGGATTACTCTCATCACGAAGCAGCGGCACGGGTCGCGCATCACCGCCGCTCCGCTTGGCCAGGCGCAACCGCGCCGGATGGGCTTGCCCCCAACGATTCAACGTTTCCTTTCTCCCGCAAGCCAGGTGGTGGAGTCCGTATTTGACTCGTCGCCACGGCAGTTGGAAAAAACAAAAAATGCTGGGGGAAATCATGAGCTATTACGTCAACCGCCCGTTGCTGTATCTGTCCAGGCATCACGATGCGTCGTTGTGCCGCTTTTTGTCCGGCCAGGGATGGAAGCTGGTATTTGCCAACAGCCTCGAGGACCTGGCCGGGCTGCCACTTGACGGGCCGTTCTCGGCGGGCCTGCTCGATTTCCACAGCGGCTTCAGCGACGTCGAAATCGAGCTGATGGAGCCGTGGCTGGCCGCGCGCCACATCGGCTGGATCGGCGCGATCAGCAGCTCTGACGCACTGACCGACACCACGCGCAAGCTGCTGACGCTGTACTTCATCGACTACTACACGGCACCGTTCAACACGGCCGATCTGAGCCGCGCGCTTGGTCACGCGGTCGGCATGGCCGCCCTGCGTCCGGGGCGCGAGCAGCCAACAGTGCCCGAGGCGCGTCCGCACGGCATCATCGGCGAATGCCACGCCATGCAGGCGCTGTACCGCAGCATCGACAAGGTGTCCAGGTGGGACACGCCGGTGCTGATCTCGGGCGAGTCCGGCACCGGCAAGGAACTGGCGGCACAGGCCATCCACCGTGCGTCGCGCCGCGGCAGCCAGCCGTTTGTCGCGGTCAACTGCGCGGCCATTCCGCCCACGCTGCTGATGTCCGAACTGTTCGGCTACGAGCGCGGCGCCTTCACGGGCGCCACCAAGCGCAAGCCGGGCCGGATCGAGATGGCGCAGGGCGGCACGCTGTTCCTGGACGAAATCGGCGACATGCCCCTCGAAAGCCAGACCAGCCTGCTGCGCTTCCTGGAAACCGGGCGTATCGAACGGCTGGGCGGCACCGAATCGGTGGCGGTCGATGTCCGGGTCATCTCGGCCACGCACGTCGACCTCGAAGCGGCCGTGGCGGCCGAGCGGTTCCGTGGCGACCTGTACCACCGCCTGTGCGTGCTGCGCGTCAAGCAGCCGCCGCTGCGCGAACGCGGCTCCGATGTGCTGCTGCTGGCCGAACATATCCTGGAGACCGTGCGCAAGGACTCGCCCGAGCATATCCGCGGCTTTTCGCCGCTGGCCTTGCGCGCCATCACCGCCCATGCCTGGCCGGGCAATGTGCGGGAACTGCTGAACCGCATTCGCCTGGCCGCCGCCATGTGCGAGAACGGCGTGATCCAGCCGTCCGATCTCGAACTCGGCGCGCCCGTGGAGACCAAGCCGCTCACGCTGGCGGCCATTCGCGAAACGGCCGAACAGAACGCGATTGTCGAAGCCCTGCAACGGCACCACGAGCGCCTGATCGACGTGGCGGCCGAGCTTGGCATCTCGCGCGTCACGCTGTTCCGGCTCATGCGCGACTACAAGCTGCAGGTGCGCAAGGGCAACGTGGGTCTGGTCTGCGTCCAGAACTGAACTGACCAGATCAGCCGATCAGCGGATCAGCCGGCAGCCGACGCGGAGCCCGACCATGCAGCACGCCCAGTCTCCATCCCGCCTGCGCGACAGTGGCGCGCCGGGCCAGACGACGGACAGGCCGACGGACCGGCCGACAATCTGGCAGCGCATGCCGTCGCGGGACACCTTCGTGCGGCTGATGCGCTTCGGCGTATCGGGCGTCATCGCCACGGGCATTCACGTGGCGGTGGCCACGCCGCTGATCTACCTGCTGCATGCGTCGCAGGTGAGCGCCAACGGCGTGGCGTTCGTCGTCGCCAATATCGCGTCGTACCTGCTCAACACGCTGTGGAGCTTCGGCGCCACGCCCTCGCGCGACAGCTACGTGCGCTTTCTGATCGTATCGCTGCTGGGCCTGGGCCTGACGCTTGCCATATCGGCCGGCGCGCAGGCGCTGGGGCTCGGCTACTGGGCCGGCCTGGCCGTGATCCTGTCAGTGGTGCCGGCCGTCACCTTCGTATTGCACCGGGCCTGGACGTATCGCTAGCCGGGCCAGCCCTCACTTCCATCGGGCCGGACCGGCCCATCAAGAGGAGCCCCCATGCCAGCGGCCACCGACCTGCCCACGCCCGCGACACACGGCGGCGCGCAACCCGCCCGCTGGCTGACGCCCGGACGGATCTGCCTCTATGCGGCCACCTTGCTGGTCCTGGAGTGCATCGTGATTGGCGCATGGTGGTACAGCCACGCGATCATCGCCAATCCAACCGTGCCGGGGATGGGCTGGGATTTCGTGGTGTACTGGTGCGCGTCCTCGCTCGCGCACCTGCATGGCGCACCGGCCGCCTATGACTGGGAACTGCTGCGCGCCGCCGAGCGCCCGCTGCTGCAGATCGCCTTCGGCCCGTTCGCCTATCCGCCGACGTTCCTGCTGCTGATCTATCCGCTGGCCCTGTTGCCGTTCGGGCTGGCGCTGGTGCTGTTCTCGCTGGCCGGCGTCGCGGTGTATCTGGGCTACCTGCGTACCGTGATTGGCCGGATACACCGCTACTGGTTCGTGCCGGCACTGGCCTTCCCGGGCGTCTGGGTGGCGCTGATCGCGGGCCAGAACTCGCTGTTCACCGCCGTGGCCGCCGGCGGGGCACTCTGGCTGCTGCGGCGCCATCCGATTGCCGCTGGCGCCTGCATCGCGCTGCTGTGCGTCAAGCCGCAACTCGGCGTGCTGTTTCCGCTGATGCTGCTGTGCGAGCGGCGCTGGGTGGCGTTTGCGGCGGCGGCAGGCTGTACGGCGCTGTTCGTCGGCCTGACCACCGCTGCGTTCGGCGTGGACGTCTATCCGGCGTTCTTCCGCAGCATGGCGATGTTCCGTGAGGCGGTGGCAGTCAACAGCGGCGTCCTGCGTGGCGCGCCGACGCTCTTCGGCATGTTGCGCGTGGCCGGCATCGACGTGCCGCTGGCCTACGCCGTACATGCCGCCGTGGCGCTGTGCGCGGTGGCCGCATGCGTGTGGATGTGGTGTGGCCGGGCGCGGCTCGCGCTGGGTGCGTCGGCATTGGTGGTCGGCACGCTGATCGTCCAGCCCTATCTGATCTACTACGATCTGGCCTGGCTGGCGATACCGCTGGCGCTGCTGTGCGTGGACATGGTCCGGCATGGCAGCCGTGCGTGGGAGCGCCTGCTGCTGGCGATCACGTGGCTGGTACCGGTGCAGGCGATGAGCCCGCTGGTGATCGGTGGCATGCCGCAGATCACCCCCTTCGTGCTGGCCGGCCTGCTTGCGCTGATCGTGGCGCGCCATCAAAGCAACGCCGCCCGATCCTAAACCGGACCGGGCGGCGCCCCACCCCTCGGAAAAACCCCCCGGAAAAACCTACTGCCGCTTGCCGCCCGCCGCGATCGAGATCACCCGGCCGCCACTGCCGAAGCGCCCTTGGGGCCGGCGGTCCTGATAGCGGCGCTTGACCAGGTAGATCGGGCGCGCCTTCGATTCATCGTAGATGCGGCCGATGTACTCGCCCAGCACGCCCAGCCCGATCAGCTGCAGTCCGCCGAAGAACAGCAGCAGCGACAGCACCGACGCATAGCCGGGCACATCGACACCAAGCAGAATCGTCCGGGCCACGATGAACGAGCCGTAGCAGAACGCGACCATGGCGACGAACGAGCCGACGTAGGTCCAGCTGCGCAGCGGCAGCGTGCTGAAACTGGTGATGCCCTCCAGCGCCAGGTTCCAGAGCCGCCAGCCGGAAAACTTGGACTCCCCGGCGCTGCGCGGGGCCCGTTCGTACTGGACGATCGCCGTGGTGAAGCCCACCCAGGCAAACAGGCCCTTCATGAACCGGTGCCGCTCGGGCAGCTGCTTCAGCGCGTTGACCACGGAGCGGTCCATCAGCCTGAAGTCGCCGACGTTCTCGGGGATCTTCAGGTCCGACAGCCAGTTGTGCACGCGGTAGTAGGCGGTGGCGGTCACGCGCTTCAGGAAGGTATCGCTGGCGCGGCTGGCGCGTTGGGCCAGCACCACCTCGGCACCGGCGCGCCATTTTTCGACCAGCGCGGGAATCAGCTCGGGCGGGTCCTGCAGGTCGGCGTCGATCGGGATCACCGCGTCGCCAAACGCCTCGTCGATGCCGGCGGTCAGTGCCGCCTCCTTGCCGAAGTTGCGCGTCAGGTCGATCACGCGGACACGTGCATCGCGTCGCGATACCGCGATCAGGCGCGCCAGCGTGTCGTCGCTGCTGCCGTCGTTGACGCAGACAATCTCGAAGCGCGTCCGCGGCACCGATTCCAGTACCGGCACCACGCGTGCGAAGAAGGCCTGCAAGGCGTCGCCCTCGTTGTAGAACGGCACCACCAGCGACAAGAGCTGGTTATCGTCATAGTCAGCCATGATCTCTTTCCTCCCGGCGCGTGTGGTCGCGCGCCACGTCTCCCGGCATCGGGCGATGCCCCTCCATCCTTTCCATCCGGATTCGCCACACGCCAAGGCCCAGGGCAAGCATCAGCCCGAGCGGCAGCGGCTGGCATCCAATCTCCGCATCGGTCACGCGGGTCCACAGCGGCATGAGCCACAGCACGGCCAGCAGTTCCCGCTCGCCCCGCAGCCAGCCCACCCGATGCGCATGCACGCCCAGCCACGCAATGGCCAGCCCGAGACACACCAGGTCGTAGTCGTACAGGTAGGCAGGCAGCAGCAGCCCGCCCGTGACAAGCACCGCCGCACGCAGCGCGAAGCTGCAGGGCCCGGTCCACGCATAGATGACCGATGCCAGCGCAGCCGCGGCCACCATGCCGTGGATGGCATAGGGCAGCAGCACGCCGCCGCTGATCAGCTTCACCGCCGCAAACACCGTGGGCATGCGCGCCAGGAGCGCGGCGCCCTGCTCCACCGATTCGCGCGCCATGGCGGCGTTGCGCAGGAACGCGGCGAACGGCTCGGTGCCAAACGCGAGCAGCGAGATCAGCGTCAGCAACAGCGTCGTGGCGACCATGGCGCCCAGCGCACGCCAGGCACGCGCGCAAAGCAGGGCTACCGGGAACATCAGCGCAAGTTGCGGCTTCATCGCCACCGCGCCCAGCAGCACGCCCGCCAGCACCGGACGCCGTTGCAGGCAGGTCAGCGCGAGTCCGGCGCAGCCCGCCAGCCACAGCGCGTTCTGTCCGGTAGCCAGCACGACGACGATGCCCGGAAACGCCACCGCCGCCAGACGCGCGTCACGCCAGGGCAGCGTGCGGTGCATCGCCCATGCGTACCAGGCCGCACCCCCCGCCAGAAAGACAAAGGTGGCCAGCCCATAGGGCAGCAACCCGAACGGCAGCACGAACCACAGCGATGCGGGCGGATACAGCCACGGCAGCACGCCGTCGCCAATGGCAAGACCGGGCACGGCGGACAACTCCATCTGCCGCAGCGCGGCGAAGTCGTAGGGCGCGGCCGCCCCGCTGGACAGTGCCAGCTTTGCCGCGCTCCAGAACACGACAAAGTCGCCGCCCGGCGCAAATACGCCAGGGCTATTCAGCACGCAGGCGCGCAACAGCCAGATGCCGAAATACAGCGCGTAGCACCCCAGCGCCACGCATGCGTAGAGACGCAGGCGCCGCTGGTCGAGCCAGTGCGCCGGGGACGCGGCGGCCCCGCTGCGGTGGGTGGCGGCGTGTACCGTGGCCATGTCAGGTTCCCACCGGCGCCGGAACCGGCGCGCAAGCGGTGCGCGCCATCACCCGGCGCACCGCCACCAGCACCAGCAATGCCGATACGAGCGGGCCGATCTGGGGCATGCCAAGCTTGGGATTCACGTGCTCGAAGACCGGCAGCCACCATGCCACCAGCAGCAAGGCGCGCTCGCGGCTGGCCAGCCCGTGGCGAATGCCGTCGCCGACCAGTCCCGCCGCGGCAATGCCCATCCATGTCAGCTCGTAATGGCGCACGTACGGCGTGGCCAGCAGCGCGGCGGCGGCCAGCACGGCCACGCACAGGGGTGCCTCACGTGTGCGGGACCAGACGTAGGCCACGGACGCCGCCGCCGCCAGCGCCGCCAGCCCTTGCACGGCATAGGCGGCGGACGGGCCGAGCCCCGCCAGCTGCGCGGCCGCCAGGACGGACGGCATGGCGTACCACCCCTCGGGCGTGCCTTCCACGAGATTGGCGCGGGCCCACGCGATGCTGCGCAGGAACGCCGGAATGGTCTCCCAGCCGCAGATGGCCACGCTGACCGCCGCAAAGATCGCGGCCGTGGCCGCCGCGCTGGCCAGTGTGCGCAGATGGCGCCCCGCGATCAGCGCCACCGGCACCAGCAGCGCCAGCTGGGGCTTGATGGCCAGCAGCCCGATCAGCACGCCGGCCAGCACCGGGCGCTTGCCCATCAGGCACACCGCGCCGCCGATCAGCGACGCCGTCAGCAGCGAGTTCTGGCCCAGGATGACGGAAATCAGGACGGCCGGCGACGCCAGCACCGGCAGCCACAGGCCGCGCCGCAGCAGCGATCCGGCGCCCACCAGTCCGCCGATCGCCCGCAGGTAGGCGTAGGCGCCCGCCATTGCGAACAGCACATAGCTGAACGCGAGCGGCAGTGCCGCCAACGGCAGCACGACCAGCAGGAACGTGGGCGGATACAGCCAGGGCAGCACGGCTGTGCTGTCCACGCCGAGCGGCCCGTAGGCCGCCATCACCTCGAGGTGCCGGGCCACGTCGTAGGCGTGTACCGCGCCTTCGCTCAGTGCCAGGTAAGACGCGCTCCAGAACACGGCGAAGTCGGCGCCGGGCCGGCTGACGTGGCTGTCGGTGAAGCCGCGGCTGTACCACGCCCAGGTCACCATCAGGAGCACGAACAGGAGCAGGAACGCCGCGCTGTAGGCGCGCGCCCGGTCCAGATCCAGCCATGCGCGACCGGCGTGCTGGCCATGCTTCCCGGTGTCTGTCCGGACTGCTTGCTGATTCATGACTTGCCCCGTTCCGTTGTTGTCCTGCAGGCCGCTTGTCGCCGTTCCCTGAATCTCGGCAATGCCTGGCGTTGCCTAAGTCTTGTCATGCGAGGACGTTTGCGCAAGACACGCCAGGCCGCAAAAGCAGGCCGGAGGCCGCCTGCAACCCGGTGGGCACCGACAACGTTTCCGTTCTGAATCACGGGTGGGTTCCTGGCCGGAAATGGCGCCACGCAAGCGTTTGCGGGCCAGGTGGGAAAGCCGGCGCGCGCGTCGGCCTGCACACGGCGACGCCGTGGATGATTCCATTCGGAAACGTCGCCCCCGCGGCCGGGCGGTTCATCCATCAGACGGGCCATGCCATGCGCCGCACGGGTCCACCCCAGCGGTTGTCATCCAACGGCGTGACCGCGCCCGGCCACCGGCCTCGTCCGCCTCATGCTTTCGGATGAGCGCGGCCGCCGTGCAGCCGCGTCGCCCCGGAACGGCGGTCGGATAGGCCCTCATCCCTGGGTGGCCTCATCCAAAAAAAATCGCCTCGCCAGCGTTTCCGGCTGGCAACGACGAAGGCCCGAAACGGCGCCTGCAGCGCGCATCGCCTCGCCCGCCGTGGGACACACCTGCCCGCAAAGCCTTGCCGCACAAGGGTCCTGGCATGGCTGGCCCGCGGTTTGCCTATGCCTGGCATGCGGCACCGATTCACCGGGACTGCCGCACTGCCCGCGATGACCGTGATTGCAGGCAGACGACCACAACAATTCGGGGAGCCGCACCATGCCAGCTTTCGGTCCGCTCGTGAGATTGCATCGGGCACAGGGTCGCACCGTCTCCGCCCGCGGCGGCGGCAGCGTGCCCTTCCGATGCATGGCACGCGCCAGCCACGCCCAACATGCGGCACGGTGCATCCATGCGTCCGCCGAACGCCGTCTGCAGGCACGCAGCCCGCAGGGCCCCGGCACGGGCGCCGGCCGCTGGCCATTCCACTGCTGCGCCATCTGCGCGCCGCCGCACTGTTGCCGTACCCGCCTCTGAATGTCGGATTGTCCTTACGTAGTTCCCATAGAAGCGTTTGTTCCACAACACAAGGAGCTTGCCATGCAACGACTGACCCAAACCCTGACGCGTTTTGTCCGTGACGACGACGGCGTGACCGCCATCGAATATGGCCTGATCGCCGCGCTCATCGCCGTGGTGATCATCGCCACGGTGCAGACCGTCGGCACCAACCTGAGCAAGGTGTTCAGCTACATCGGCGCCCAACTGGCCTGACGGACCGCAGGTTCCGCGGCGTAAAGCGTGCGTGCCCCACGCTGCGGAACCTGCGACGCCCCGCCTCACGGACCCCAACCTAGGAGAGCACCCATGCGCAACCCCATTGCCAGCCTGAAGACGTTTCTTCGCGACGACGACGGTGTCACCGCCATCGAGTACGGCCTGATCGCCGCGCTCATCGCCGTGGTGATCATCGCCACGGTGCAGACCGTCGGCACCAACCTGAGCAGCGTCTTCAGCTTTATCGGCGCGGAGCTGGCCGCCTGACGGACCACTCACCAAGCTACGGCCCCACTGAGGAGACCACCATGCGCGGCATCCAAACCCTGTGCCGGAACTTCCGCTGCGATACACGCGGCGTGACGTCGATCGAGTACGCATTGCTGGGCGCCCTGATTGCGATGGTGATCATTGGAGCCGTGAGCGTCCTTGGCAGCAATGTCAAGGCGCTCTACGAACTCATTGCAGCGGAGATGCCCTGAAACGGCCACGCCAACCCAGACGAACCGAGCCCGCCATGTCCACGATCCCGTCGCTCTCGCCCTTTGTCGGCCCCATCGCCATCGTGGTGGTACTGACTGCCGCCGCCACGGACCTGCAGCGCCGCCGCATCCCGAACTGGCTGACGTTCGGCGCATGGCTGGCGGCGCTGCCGGTCCAGATGATGGTGCACGGGCCGGCTGCGGGCACCTCCGCATGGGCGCTCGGCTGGCTGACCGGCTTCGGCATCTTCCTGCCCGTCTATCTGCTCCGCGGCATGGCTGCGGGCGACGTCAAGCTGATGGCCGCCGTGGGCGCCTGGCTGGGCGCCAGTCTTGCCGCATGGATCGCGCTTGCGTGCTTCGTGATCGGCGGCGCCTGGGCGCTGATGCTGGTACTCGCGACCGGCAAGGGGCAGCAGTTGCTGCGCAACCTAGGCGGCATCGCGCTTGCCGGCCAGACGGGCCCGTCGGTGGGCTCGCTGCCCTACGGCGTGGCCATCGCCGCCGGCACGCTGACGATGCTGTTCGCCCGGACATGACGGGCCCATCGATGTCTCCGGGCGGCGCCATGCCACGCCACGGCAATGCAGACCAACATTCAAGGGGAAAGGCAATGTCAGAACACCACGAAGACCAGGCGACACCACTGCCCGAGGCACTCGCCTCGGTGGTCCGGCACGCCCAGATCGATCAGGCGCCGCCACCCGCCTGGGCCGTGCCGCCGCGCACCATCGCGGATACCGGGCTGGAGGTGTCGCTGCTGCTGGGGCTGCTGCTGAAGGCCGCCTACCTGCACCGCAGCGTCTCGCTGGCCATCCTGATGGATACGCTCCGGCTGCCCGCTTCGGTGGTGAACGAGATCGCGGCGCTGGGTGTGCGCGAACGGCTGCTCGAGGTGGCGCATCGCGGCGCCAGCGACATCGACGTGCGATTCCGCCTCACCGACGCCGGCTATGCCCGCGCCGCCGAGACCGCCGCGCGCTGCAGCTACACGGGCGCCGCGCCGGTCACGCTGCAGGCGTACATCGACGCCATCGCCCTGCACTCGATCCACCATACGTCGGTGACCAAGACCGAAGTGTCCCGTGCCTTCCAGGAACTGGTGGTGCCGGGGGCGCTTCTCGAATCGATCGGCATGGCCCTGAACACCGCGCGGGCGCTGATGATCTACGGTCCGCCGGGCAGCGGCAAGACCTACCTGGCGCAGCGCCTTGGCGCACTGCTGCCCGGTGCCGTGCCCGTGCCGCATGCGATCACGGTGGCAGGCGAGATCATCCAGGTGCTGGACCCGCTGGTGCACACGCCGGTTGCCGCCGGCGACGCACCGGGCTCCCACCGCGCCATGGACCGCCGCTGGGTGGTCTGCCATCGGCCCGTGGTGCTGACCGGCGGCGAACTGACGCTGTCGATGCTGGACCTGCGCTACGACAGCGCCTCGGGCTTCTACCAGGCACCCCCGCACATGAAGGCCAACAACGGCATCTACATCGTGGATGACCTGGGCCGGCAGATGGTGGGCGTGGAACAGCTGCTGAATCGCTGGATCGTGCCACTGGATCGCGGCATCGACATGTTCACGCTGCACAGCGGCGTGCGGTTCTCGGTGCCCTTCGACGTATGGCCGGTGTTCTCCACGAACATGGAACCCGGCCAGCTCGGCGACGACGCCTTCCTGCGCCGGCTGGGCAGCAAGCTCTACGTGGGGCCGCTGTCGGTCGACGACTATCGCGAGGTCTGCCTGCGCACGGCCGCCGACCTGGGCCTCGCCTGGCCGGAACCGGCCTTCGAATTCCTGCTGGAGAGCCTGCACTTTTCCAGCGACATCCCGTTGCTGGCCTGCATTCCGCGCGACCTGCTGCGGCTCGTGGCGTCGCACCTGCGCTACCACGACGATGCCCCGCACGTGACCGCGGAAGGGCTTTGCCGGGCCTGGCAGAGCTACTACGGCCTGCGCGCCAGGCCGGAAGTGTCGTCACCCGTCACCAGCGAACACTGCTGGCCAGTCGGCCATCCCGCAGCGGGCTGAACCGGCCCGGCCAGGAAGCACGTACCTACGTAGGGGAGAGTCATCATGAAGAACACGCGAGCAATCCTGATGCTGCTGGTTGCGCTGGTCGCCGGCGCGGCAGCGGTGGTATCCGCATCCCGATGGCTGCTCCAACAGTCGTCGAGTTCGACCAGGCAGGTGGTGGTGGCCGCCAACGACCTCGACCTTGGCCAGCCGCTCAACGGCAGCCAGCTCAAGCTGGTGAGCTGGCCGGCCGCCAGCGTGCCGCCGGGCGCATTCGAGGACCTCAAGGCCCTGGACGGGCGCGTGGTACGGACCAGCCTGCAGCGCGGCGAGCCCATCCTCGACGCCAAGCTGGCGCCAATCGGCACCAAGGGCGGCCTGTCGGCGGTCATCAATGACGGCAAGCGCGCCATCACGGTTCGGGTCAACGACGTGGTGGGCGTGGCGGGCTTCGCGCTGCCCGGCAACTACGTCGACGTGATCGTCAACACGAACGAGGAAGCCAGGAGCACCCAGAACGGCAACATCTCGAAGATCGTGCTCGAGAAGATCCTGGTGCTGGCGGTGGCCCAGCAGGTGAGCCGCGACGACACGCAGCCCAAGGTGGTCAACGCCGTGACGCTGGAAGTCACCCCCGACCAGGCCGAAAAGCTCGATGTGGCGCGCAGCGTGGGCACGCTGTCGCTGGTGCTGCGCAACCAGATGGACGTGGCCGACATCAACACCGGCGGCGCCACCAAGCACACGCTGCTGGGCCGCGCCGATCCGCCCGCGCCGGCTCCGGCCGCCACGCCGGCCGCTGCGCCGCGCACCGTGGTCAAGACCCGCACCATCGTGGCCGCGCCGGCGCGCCCGGGCAATTGTGTCGGGGTGCTGGCAGGTGTTCAGGGCAGCCTCGAGTGCTTCTGAACACGGACGGTGACGAACGAGACGCGCAACGCATCCATCCGAATCATTCTCCGGGGGGAGATCATCATGAAAAAGAAAGCATCCGAAGCCGCACGCGGCACACGCCTGGTCGTGCTGGCGGCCATCCTTTGCACACCGCTGGCCGCCGCGGCCCAGGTCGCCGTCGATGCCGGCAACATCGCCAAGGCGACCACGCCGGCGGCATCGGCGGCGCCCGGGGTCAAGGTACCGGCAACGGGCGGTCCCGTGCAGATGACCATCAGCATGACGCCGGTTCCGGCCGCGCCGTCCAACGCCGCCGAGGTGCGGGGCCCGAGCTGCTCCGGCGCCATCCGCAATGAATCGAGCGTGATCGTGCCGGTGGGCAAGTCGCAGCTGATTCCGCTGCCGGAGCCCATTCGCAACCGCACGCTGGGCAACCCGAACGTCGTGCAGGCCACGATGGTGTCTCCGCAAACGCTCTATGTGCTGGGTCGTACCGTGGGCACCACCAACATGATCGTGCAGGGTCGCAGCGGCGCCTGCAGCATCATCAACGTGGTGGTCAACGCGGACGCGAACGGTCTGCAGACATCGCTGGCGCAGCTGCTGCCCGGCGAATCGGGCATCCGCGTGATGACCGCCGCCGACAACCTGGTGCTGACCGGCAGCGTGTCCAGCTCGCAGGCGGCCCTGCAGGCCATGGACATCGCCCAGGCCTATGCCAACGCGGCCCAGGCCGACGGCGGCAATGCCAGAAAGGGCGGCGTGCTCAACATGATGTCGGTGGATACCCCGCAGCAGGTGATGCTGGAAGTGAAGGTGGCCGAGGTCTCCAAGACACTGCTGAACCAGCTGGGATCGGCCGTCAACATCCAGGGCGGCTTCGGGTCGTGGACCGGCGGCGTGCTCACCAACCTGCTCACGGGCGCGGCGGCCGGCTTCTTCGGCAGCAAGGCCAACAACAAGCCGTTCAACCTGGCCATCGACGCGCAGAAGAACGACAGCCTGGTGAAGGTGCTGGCCGAGCCGAACCTGGTGACCATCAGCGGCCAGGAAGCCAGCTTCCTGGCGGGCGGCAAGATCTACATCCCGGTGGCGCAGAGCAACGCGCTGGGCGGCGCCTCGACCATCACGCTGCAGGAAGAGGAATACGGCGTGGGGCTGAAGTTCACGCCCACGGTGCTGGCCAATGGCCGCATCCACCTGAAGGTGTCGCCGGAAGTGTCGGAGCTGTCGCCCACGGGCGCCACGGTCAGCGGCAGCAGCCTGACCGGCCAGACCATCCTGCCGCTCATCACGACGCGGCGAGCATCCACCACCGTGCAGATGCGCGATGGCGAGAGCTTCGCGATTGGCGGCCTGCTGCAGGACAGCGCGCGGGGCGCGTTGAAGGCCCTGCCTGGCGCGGGCGAAGTGCCGGTGCTTGGCACGCTGTTCCGCAGCACGCAGTTCCAGCAGGACCTGACCGAGCTGGTGTTCATCATCACGCCGCGCCTGGTCAAGCCGATGACGAACCAGAACTACCCGCTGCCGACCGACGGCTTCAGCACGCCTGACCCGCTGTCGCTCTACTTCATGGGCAACATGGAAGGCCGCGGCAAGCCGCCGCAGCAGCCCGCCCCGGCCCCGTCGCAGCCGGCCGCACCGGCCACGGCCCCGGCACCCGCCCCTTCGGCACCGCGCACCGAGAACACCCCAGGCACGCCGGTCCCGACGGTCCCGGTCGGCAAGGTCCTCGACGAACCGGCGCCCTCGGCCCCCGCGTCTCCGGCCGCACCCGTGGCTGCCGCGCGGCCACGCCCGCCCCGGGCGCCCGTGACGGGCACGGCGCCGGCCGCCACGGCCGAAGACCAAAGCGCGCGCGTCGCACGCATCGAAGCCACCGCGCAGCGCCTGGCCCAGGCCCGCGCCGCGACGGCCACCGCCACCGGCCCCGGCACCCCGGGCAGCAACTGATCCGCCGCGCCTCCAGGAGAACGATCATGAACAACACACGCAAGCTTTCGCGCAGCGCCGCCACGCTGGTAGTCGGCACCCTGACCTGCCTCGGGCTGTCGGCCTGCATGACCTCGACCCCCGTGTGGGACCATCACCGGGGCGAGGCGCTGGCCGCCATCAAGCAGCAGCAGATCATCAACCCCGAAGCGCCGGCCGGACTGCCCACCGTCGAAGGCACCGACGGCAAGACGGCCGTGGCCGCGATGCGCAATTTCGACCGCTCGCTGATGCGGATGCAGCAGGGCACCGGCGCGCCCAGCGTCTTCGGCATCGATTTCGGTTCGGGCGGCGGCTACGGTGGCGTCGGCATGGGCGGCGGCGGCCAACGCTGAAGCCAACGCAACGCTTTCCGGGGAGGGTGCCATCATGTCCAGAACCAGGCCTCGCGGCAAGCCACTGCTCCGCATTCACGCGCGGCAGCGCGGCGCCGTCGCCATCATCGTCGGCCTCATGATCGCGGTGCTGGTCGGCTTCATCGGCCTCGCACTCGATCTGGGCAAGCTGTACGTGAGCAAGAGCGAACTGCAGAACCGGGCGGACGCGTGCGCGCTGGCCGCGGCGCGCGACCTGACCGGCGCCACCCCGCTCACGGTTTCAGAGGCCGCAGGCTTTACCGCCGGGGCCCGCAACCTGGTGCTGTTCCAGGGCAAGCTGGAACAGCAGCCGGGCATCAAGTCCACCGAGGCCGTGACCTATACCGATTCGCTGGCAAACCCCTTCCTGGACAGGAACTCGGTCACGTACCCGCTCAACACCATCAAGTACGTGAAGTGCGAGGTCTCGCGCGCCGGCATCGCCAACTGGTTCGCACAGGCGCTCAATGCCCTGCCCGGCACGCACATCGGCCCGAGCACGGTCGCCGCCTTTGCCGTGGCCACGACTACATCGGCGCAGACCACCTGCGCGATCCCCGTGTTCGTCTGCAAGGCCGACACCGCCACGCCGCCCGTGCCAGGCGGCTACACCATCGGGCAGTGGCTGACGACCAAGGCGGGCACAGCGGACGTGCAGGATTTGTCATACGGCGGCGGAAACTTCGGCTGGGCGGACCTGAGCGGCGGCACCAGCGCCAAGGACCTGGCCAACCAGCTCAAGGGCGCCGGCCAATGCAACCTGCCGGCCACGGGCGCCGAAATCGGCACGACCGGCAACAAGGCGTCGATCTCCGACGAATGGAACAGCCGCTTCGGCATCGTCAAGGGCAGTACCGTGGGCGTGACCGACTTCACGGGCTTCGCCTACACCCCCACGTCGTGGAAAGCGCAAAGCAACGCCTACAGCGGCACGTCGACCGACACCAAGGGGGCGACGCAGTCCAACTTCCTGGCCAACCGCAAGGCCTACGCGCCCTATCAGGGCGACACGGCCGCCGGGCTGACCACGCAGGGCACCACGGCGAGCGGCCCCACCTACCAGGCCGGCGCCGACCGCCGCCTGGTGCTGGCACCCATCGTCGACTGCTCGCCGCTCGGCACCCCGGGCGCGCACAAGGTGACCGTGACGGGCTGGGCCTGCCTGCTGATGCTCGACCCGATGCAGAAGGGGGGCGCCAACGACACGGTGCATCTCGAGTATCGCGGCGATTCGAGCTTGCCGGGCAGCCCTTGTGCCACGCAGGGCATGCCCGGCGCCAGTACCGGCGTCGGTCCGCTGGTTCCCGTGCTGGTGCAATAGGAGTCGATCATGAAACGGCTGACACACTCCCGACCCCACACCCGCAGGCACCAGCGCGGCGTGGCGGCGGTCGAGTTCGGCATCCTGCTCGTGCCGATGGTGCTGATGGCCTGCGGCGTCGCCGAGTTCGGACGCGCGGTCTATCAGTACGACACGCTGACCAAGGCCACGCGCTCGGCGGCCCGCTACCTGTCGCAGTTCTCGCCCGACGACGTCACGTACCCGACGGCGGCGACCAAATGCCTGGCCGCCTATGGGAACACCGGCTGCTCGGGCCAGCCGCTGGCGCCGGGGCTGACCACCGCGATGGTCGTGATCTGCGACCGCGTCGATGGCACCGGATGCCCGGGTCAAGCCTTCAGCAATGTCGCCACCTACGACAACCCCTCAGGCACCGGCACGCAGGCCGGCACCGTGAACCTGGTGGCCGTCCGCATCAGCGGCTTTGCCTACTCGCCGCTGCAGTCGTTCATCAAGCTTTCCGGGCTGAAGTTCGGCGATATCACCACCGTCATGAGGCAAGTGCTATGACACATCGTGCTCACCCCCTCGGGCTTGCCCGGCAGCGCGGCGTTGCCGCGGTGGAGTTCGCGCTGATCGCGGGCGTGTTCTTCACGCTGCTGATCGGCATCATCGAATTCTCGCGGGTGCTCTTCTACTGGAACACCGCCGCGGAGGTCACGCGCCTGGCCGCTCGGTCGGCCGTGGTGTGCGACTCCAACGCCAGCATCATCAAGACGAAGATGGAGAACATGCTGCCGCTGCTGCAGAACTCGAACATCAGCGTGGCCTACTCGCCCACGGGCTGCGACAGCGATCCGGCCACCGCGCGCGCCAGCTGCCAGTCCGTGACCGTCAGCGTGACCAATGTGACGATTGCCACGGTGATCCCGGTGATGCGCCTGCGTATCGGTATGCCGGCGTTCACCACCACCATGACGCGCGAAAGCATGCAGACATCGACCGGCGGGTCGGTGTGCAGCTGACGCGCAGGCACCCATTCGCTCCATCCGCCCCGAACATCGCGAGGACACCATGCTCAAGATCCTGATCGCATCCGACGACGCCGAACGGCTGGCTGAGATCAACCGGCTCACGGCCAACGCCGGCAACTTCCAGACCATGTCGATGCAGGAGGGGCTGGCCCGCCTGCCGCTGCAGGCCAGCCGGCTGCGCATGGCGGACCTGCTGATCCTGGAGCTGCCCGATATCGCGCCCGCCCAGATGTTCGCGGTGGAAACCCTGCGCCAGCAGCATCCCGACCTGCCCTGCATCCTGATCACGCAGTCGCACGATTCCAGCGTGCTGATCCAGGCCATGCGCGCCGGCGTGCGCGACGTGCTTTCCTGGCCGCTGGACAAGAGCCAGCTGGCCGAAGCGCTGAAACGCGTGGAAGCCACGCACGTGCCGCGTTCGCACGACGTGGCGCAGGTGGTGTCGATGATCTCCTGCAAGGGCGGCGCGGGCACCAGCTTCATCGCCGCGAACCTGGGCGATGCACTGTCGCGCCACTTTGGCAAGCGCGTGCTGGTGGTGGACCTGAACCGGCACTTTGGCGATCTCACCTATATCGTGACCGACAAGGCGCCGCCCAGCACGCTGTCGGAAATCTGCAGCCAGATCGACCGTATGGACGCGGCGTTCCTGGAGGCTTGCCTTGTGCATGTCAGCGACGGCCTGGACATGCTCGCGGGTGCCGCAGACCCGGTGCGGGCCAGCCAGATCCAGAAGGAAAAGCTGGAGTGGATCCTGTCGGTCATGCAGCCCAACTACGACTATGTGATCTTCGACGTGGGCCAGAGCATCGATCCGCTGTCGATCAGCATGCTCGACCACAGCGACCGCATCTGCGTGGTGACCGAACCCAGCATCGCCTTCGGCCGTCCCAGCCGCCGGCTGCTCGATATCCTGCGCGCCCTGCACTACCCCGACGACAAGATCCGGGTGGTACTGAACCGCACGGGCCGCAAGAACGAAGTGCCGCGCGCCACGATGGAAGAGATCTTCGGCATGAAGGTGGCGTTCACCCTGCCGGACGACCCGGCCACCGTGGACGAGGCCGTCAGCCACGGCGAACCGGTGGCCAAGCTGAGCAAGCGCAGCAGCATTGCGCGCGCACTGCAGTCGATGGCCATGCAGCTGGCCCCCAGCCAGGAAGCCGAGCGCCGCAGCCGGCAGGAAAGCGTGTCGCCGCTGCGCAAGCTGATGCTGCGCGCGCGCAGCACCTGAAGCCGCCTGCCCGAGTCAGACCGATCCGCCCGAACACCCGGAACCGAATCCGCCAAGCCAGGAGTCCATCATGTCAATCCGCGAACAGCTCGCCAATGCCGGGACGCCCTTCACGGCCAACGGCCATGCCACGATCCACTTTGGCACTGCCGCCAGCACGAACACTCCGGGATACCACGCGCTCAAGCGCAATGTCCACGAGTCCGTGCTCGACCGGGTGGAACTGGAGCGCCTGGCGCACTTTCCGCAGGAGCAGGTGCGTCAGGAGATTTCCACACTGGTCAATCTCATCATCGAGGAGCAGAAGGTGCTGCTCAACGACAACGAGCGTCGCCAGCTGACCGTGGAGATCTACGACGAAATGTTCGGCTTCGGCCCGCTGGAGCCGCTGCTGAACGATCCCACCGTGTCGGACATCCTGGTCAATACCGCGCGGCAGACGTATGTGGAGCGGCGCGGCAAGCTCGAGCTGACGAACGTGGTGTTCTACGACGACGCCCATCTGATGAAGGTGATCGAGAAGATCGTGTCGCGCGTGGGACGCCGGATCGACGAAACCAGCCCCATGGTGGATGCCCGGCTGCCGGACGGCTCCCGCGTCAACGCCATCATCCCGCCTTCCGCCATCGACGGGCCGCTGCTGTCGATCCGCCGGTTCTCGGTGAATCCGCTGCAGGTGTCGGACCTGGTGGCGCTCAAGAGCCTGACGCAACCGATGGCCCAGTTGCTGCAGGCGCTGGCGCATGCGAAGGTGAACGTGCTGGTCTCGGGCGGCACGGGCAGCGGCAAGACCACGCTGCTGAACATCTTGTCCGGCTTCATCCCCGAAGACGAACGCGTGGTGACCATCGAGGACGCCGCCGAACTGCAGCTGCGCCAGCCCCATGTACTGCGCCTGGAAACCCGGCCGCCCAACATCGAGGGCAAGGGCGAGATCACGCAGCGCGCCCTGGTGCGCAACGCGCTGCGGATGCGGCCCGACCGCATCATCCTTGGCGAAATCCGCGGCGGCGAGGCGCTGGACATGCTCAACGCGATGAACACCGGCCACGAGGGTTCGCTGACCACCATCCACGCCAATACGCCGCGCGACGCGCTGACCCGGCTCGAGAACATGGTCAGCATGGCCGGCCTGACCATGCCGGCCAAGGCCATGCGGCAGCAGATCGCCTCGGCGATTACCGTCGTGGTCCAGGCCGCGCGCATGACCGACGGCAGGCGCAAGATCATCAGCATCCAGGAAATCACCGGCATGGAAGGCGACATCATCAACACGCAGGAGATCTTCACCTTCCAGCGCACCGGCGTGGCCGAGGATGGCGCGGTCCGGGGTCACTTCAAGGCCACCGGCGTGTATCCCAAGTTCGCCGAGCGGCTGCGTGTATTCGGCGTCGGCCTGCCGGACGAAATCTACGACCCCGCGCGCCGCTTCGAGGTGTGAACCCGCGCACGCGCCAACGACAACATCCCCGGGGGGGTCACACATGAGCACGATCTTTTACGCCTTCGGCATCCTGCTCTTCGTCGCCGTGGTGCTCGGCGTCGAAGCCATCTACCTATGGTGGAACAACGCCCACGGCCCCGCGGCCAGGCGCATCGAGGCGCGCCTGCGGGCGCTGTCGGCCGGCGGCCATGTCAGCGCCGAGCGCCTGTCCATTCTCAAGAAGCGGCTGCTCAGCGATTCGCCGCGCATGCAACGCTGGCTGATGAACGTGCCGCGCATCGGCGCACTGGACCGCTGGCTCGAACAGTCGGGCAGTTCGTGGTCGGTGGCACAGCTGCTCGGCTACTGCGGACTGGTGGTGCTATGCGCGGTGGCGCTGATTCCGGTCGCGCCCTTGCCGATGCCCGTCATGCTCGGCGGCGCCGCGTTCGCGTGGACGCTGCCCTTCCTGCATGTCATGCGGCAGCGTGCCAGGCGGCTCAAACAGCTGGAATTGCAACTGCCCGATGCGGTGGACATGATCAGCCGGGCGCTGCGCGCCGGCCACTCGTTTTCCGGTGCGCTGGGCATGGTTGGACAGGAAATCAAGGCGCCGCTGGGCCCCGAGTTCCGCACCACGTTCGAAGAGATCAACTACGGTGTTGCGCTTGACGAGGCCATGACGAACCTGGCCATTCGCGTGCCGGTGGCCGATCTCCGCTACTTTGTCATCGCCGTGCTGATCCAGCGCGAGAGCGGCGGCAATCTGGCGGAGATCCTCGACACCATCGCAACGATGGTGCGCGAGCGGCTCAAGCTCTTCGACAAGATTCGAGTGCTGTCGGCAGAGGGCCGGCTCTCGGCCTGGATTCTTGGCCTGCTGCCGTTCGGCACGGCCGGCATGATCCTGGTCGTCAACCCCGACTTCATGAAGGTGCTCTGGGAAGACCCGCTTGGATGGCGAATGATTGGCGGCGCCATCACGTCGATGGTCTTCGGTGTGGTGTGGATGCGCAAGATCATCCGCATCCGGGTATGAGTCGGATAACGACAGGCAGGCTTGGACGGTCAACCTGAGGGGGAGTTCGATCATGCAAGACATCATGCAGGGCTTTCGGATAGATCAGTGGATCGTGCTGGCACTGATCTTCGTCGCGGCGTTCGGCACCGTATTCGGCGTGCTCTACGCGTTTTCGCCCGACCGGATGCGCGGCCGGATGGAACGGATTGCCAGCGAGACGAGCCCCTTCACCGGCGACGCCGGGCAACGCCAGGCCCTGATCGAGACAATCGTCCGATGGGCCCAGCCTGTCTCGCGGCTGTCGCTGCCCAAGGAGGGCTGGGAGAATTCGCAGCTGCGCATCCGCTTCATGAACGCCGGATGGCGCAACGCGAATGCCGCCCCGCTGTACTTCGCGGCCAAGACGCTGCTGGCGGTGGCGCTGCCGATGCTTGGCCTGGTGGCAACGGCCAGCACCCCGGCATTCCAGCAGGAGAGCGCGATGTTCGCGATGCTCGCGGTGCTGGCTGCCATCGGCTACTACATTCCGAACATCCTGCTCTCGCGCAAGGTCGCCACGCGCCAGCGGACGGTCTTCGAGGAATTCCCGGACGTCATCGACCTGCTGACCGTCTGCGTGGAAGCCGGCCTGGGGCTCGACGCCGCGCTGATGCGCGTGGCCGACGAACTGGCGCTGCGCTGCCCCGTGCTTGCCGACGAACTGCAGCTGATGCTGCTGGAACTGCGCTCCGGCTTCTCGAAAGAGAAGGCGCTCGGCAATCTGTCGCTGCGCACCGGCGTGGAAGATGTCGACAAGTTCGCATCGATGCTGGTCCAGGCCGACCGCTTCGGCACCAGCCTGGGCGAGTCCCTGCGCGTGCTGTCCGACATGCTGCGGACCAAGCGCCGCATGCGGGCCGAGGAACAGGCCGCGAAGATCGCGCTGAAGCTGCTGTTCCCGCTGATCTTCACGATTTTCCCCACGCTGCTGCTGGTCCTGCTGGGGCCGGCGTTCATCCAGATCTACCGGGTTCTGCTGCCCACCATGGCGGGCAGCAACTAACGCCACATCAAGCGGCGCATCGTCATAACGGTTCCCCCGGCTGTCCTCCCCTGGTGCAATGCCAGGCAGACAGTCTTGCCCGGACAAGTCCGGGCTTTTCTGCTTGGTGCCACGCCAGCGCGCCGCCCAGGCAACCGTGCAGCTTGACGGGAGCCCCCAGTCTTCTTAAGAATGCTTGCAGACCAATTCGCGCCCGTATGCAGATACGGGGGGCCAGCCCCATGAAAATCCGCATCCTCAGTGATCTCCACATCGAACACCACATGCCGGAGGATGTCCCCGGCTGCAGCGCCGATCTGACGATCCTGGCCGGCGACATCGCCAACGGCCGCGACGGTATCGACTGGGCCGCCCGTACCTTCGCGGGCCCTGTGCTCTACATCCCCGGCAATCACGAATACTACGAAAGCGCGTTCGATCCCGTGGACCAGCAAATGGCGGAAGCCGCCGCCGCGTCCGGCAATGTGACGCTGCTCAATGGCGCGGTAGCGGAATTTTCCGACGCCCCGGGCGGCCCGGTGCGGGTGATCGGCACCACGTGGTGGACCGACTATGCGTTGTACGGCGAGAACCGTATCGACGAAGCCATGGCGGCCTGCGCCAAGGTGATGGTCGATCACCGGCTGATCGCCACCACTGGCGACGACGGCCTGCCCCGCCCGTACACGCCCGCCGACGCCCTGGCGCGCCACCGCGCGGCCACGGCGTGGCTGGCCGAAACTCTGGCGCAGCCGTTCGACGGCAAGACCGTCGTGGTCACCCACCACGGGCCCGATCTCGGCAGCCTCGATGCGCGCTACGCCCACGACATCGTCTCGGCCGGCTTCATTTCACGGCGTCCCGACCTCGTGGCCCAGGCCGATCTCTGGGTCCATGGCCACACGCACACCAGCTTCGACTACTGGATCGACGACACGCGCGTGGTCTGCAACCCGCGCGGCTATATCTCGCGCAGAACCGGCGTGCCCGAGAACGCCTTTTTCGACTGGGGCAAGGTCGTGGAAGTCTGAGGCAGCCTCGGATTTCTCTGATCCGAGGAATTGGTCGGTCCGATCGATACGTCGGCGCTATCGCAGGTCATCGTTCCCCGCACACCATTGTCAATCGCAAAGCGGCGATTATGACGACGGGTTGCGTCGGATTAGTTCGCTGCGGATTCGTTGACGCACTCCGCAAGCAGTCGGTGTAGCGTGCCACCCACAGCAAACAGCACGTGGCGCGCACCGATGATCGACAAGGACGCTCTGGTATCCGGCGGGCAGTGGTTTCTTCAGCATGCAGGTCCGAAAACCTACCGCCTCGAAGTCCCCGCCGCGCCCACCGCCATCGCGCTGTCGGTGGTCTCGTTCAAGGCCGTCGAGGCACTCGGCAAGCCTTACGAGGTCACCGTCCAGCTGACCCACCCGCTGGAACTGGACCGTGCCGACTACCTGAATCGTCCCGCCACCTTCGTCATCGACCCCGGCGATGGCAGCGAGCCGCGCCGCTTTGCGGGATGGATTCCGGCGTTCTCGAAGACCCGCCAGACGCGCGACTTCCATGGCTACGAGATGGTCGTGGAGCCGCTGGTGACGCGCCTGCGGCTGACGCCGCGCAGCCGTGTCTATCAGCACAAGACCGCACCGCAGATCATCGAGGCGATCCTGCGCAGCCACGACCTCGAAGGCCACCAGTTCGCTTTTCGGCTACGCCGGGAGTATCCCGAGCACAAGTTCCGCCTGCAGTACCGGATGTCCGATTGGGACTACGTGCGCCTGCTGATGGAGCAGGAAGGCATGTACTGCTACTTCGCGCCGGGGAAATTTGGCGAAATTGTGGTGTTCGGGGACGACATCGACCACTACATCTATCAGCCGGAACTGCGGGTGCCCTATCGGGAGACGGCCGGACTGGAGTCCGGCACCGAAGCGGTCTTTGCCATTCGTACCAATACGAGAACCGTCGCCAGATCGGTCCTGGCATCGGACTACAACCCCGCGCACGCCTACGAGCGGCTCAAGGCCGATGCCAACATTGCATACAAGGATCGGACGACTTATGGCGAGCCATACATCCATGGCACCCATCATCGGGATATGGCTGGCGCGAAGTGGGAGGCGCTGCTGCGCCACGAGGCGGCCATCGCCGGGCAGGTCGTCTATCAGGGTGAAAGCAATGTGCTGGCGTTGCGCCCGGCGCGCATCCTGCGCATGGATACGACGCTGCCCGATGCGCCCAACGGCCAGGTCATTACCGAAGTCATCCACACGGGCGCCCGCGATCAGGCTTATCGGAATACCTATCAGGCGATTCCGTCGGACCGGCGCTTCCGTCTGCCGGTCGACGACACCAAATGGCCGCGCATCGCCGGCACGCTGAGCGGTCGCGTCACCTCGCCGGGCCAATACAAATATGCCTACCTGACGCAGGACGGCCATTACACCGTCCGCTTCGATCTCGACTTCGACGAATGGCCGAATGGCCAGGAAAGCGTACCGCTGCGGCTGGCCAAACCGTTCGCCGGCCCGGTGCAGACCGGCTTCCACTTCCCGCTGCTCGAAGGCACCGAGGTCGCCATCGCCTTCCACGACGGCAACCCGAACCGTCCCTATATCGCCCACGCGCTGCACAACAGCCACAAGCCCGACCTGATCATCGGCCGGGACGGCTGGCAATCACGCAACGTGATTCGGACGCAGCGCAACAACAAGCTGCGCTTCGAGGACTGGGTGGGGCATGAGGGGATCAAGCTGTCGACCGAGTACGGCGGCAAGTCGCAACTGAACCTCGGATATCTGGTGGACCGCCAGATGAAGGAGCGGGGGCAGGGGTTCGAGTTGCGGACATCGCACTGGGGCGCGGTGCGGGCGGGCAAGGGGCTGTTTTTGTCGGCGGATGATCAGCCTGCAGCGTCTGGCCCGCAGCTTGACATGGCAACCGCGAAGCGGCTTCTGGAACAGGCGCTCCAGCACAGCGAATCACTGTCCTCGGCAGCCCGTGCCGCCCAGGCGCATGCCGCGGACTGCGAACGGCAACGTGCACTGCTCCGGGATGCCCTCGATCAACTGCAGGCGGCTGGCATCCTCGTCAGCGCACCAGCCGGCATCGCGCTGGCGTCTGGCTCGGACCTGCAACAGTCGGCTGCGGGAAACCTCATCGCCACGGCGGGCCGCCACGCCGACTTCAGTGCGCTCAAACGTTTCACCGTGGCCGCTGGCGATCTTGTGTCGCTCTTCGCGCAGAGGCTCGGCATCAAGTTGATGGCAGCAAGAGGCAAGGTCGAGATTCAGGCCCAGAGCGATGACATGCAACTGCGCGCGGACAAGAACATGGTGATTTCCAGTGCGAACGGCCGGGTCGTCATCGAGGCCAGCCAGGAACTGTTGCTCAAGTGCGGCGGCTCCTACCTGCTGATGAGCGCGACCGGCATCGAAGACGGAACACGAGGAGAGCGCACGATCCGGTCTAACGGGATCGGCAGGCAAGGCCCCGCTTCGCTGGCGCAGACGATGAACACCTGGGACAAAGCCGATTTCGTGGCCCGCCAGGTAGTGCGGAATCCGTCGACAGGTGAGCCGGTATCGGGGTTCAACGTCACCATGACGCGGGATGACGGCACCAGGCTCCACGAGACATCCGATTCGACCGGGAATCTTTCGCCCCAGAAAAGCAACGATATCGAATCGGTCAGGAGCAACGTCCAGTAACCCCGAAGTTTGCCACCGTAGCCATCCATTCCATGCCACAGAATTCAAAGCGCGTCATTTCGCCAACGTTCGTCGACGACAATGGGCAAACCTTCAGTGTCTCCACGATGAGCGCCGCGTCCGACAATGTCGAGCACGTCATCCTGTCCAAACCGTGCATCATTCCCGTGTTGTTCCTGCCCGGCATCATGGGAACCAACCTTCGCGACACGCAAAGCAAGAAGGCAGTCTGGCGCCCGCCGAGCACCGATTTCCAGGGCCTGGCCGATGCGCTGCTGCAACTCATCGCCTACGCCTTTACCTCTGCGCAGACCCGAGCCGCATCGCTGTTGATGGATCGGGTCGAAGTCGATCCGAATGGCACCATCGACGCTGGCCGGAGCGGCTTGCCGATCAATGTGCTGACGCTACGTGGATGGGGAACCATCATGCGTGGCAGCTACCACGCATTCCTGTCCAATCTGCAGTACTACCTGAACAACCTGGCCCGGTACGACTTCGAACGTTGCGAGGTGAACTTCGAGGAATGGGCCGCCGAGGCGGGAACGGAGCCGCCCACCGACTGGGGCAGCGAAAAAGGCGAGGCGCTCACCCGCGGCGAAATCCTCCACGCGGCGCGGTACCAGTTCGACGTGTGGGTGGGCGGCTACAACTGGCTCCAGAGCAACCGGGATTCGGGCGAGCGAATCAAGGCGTATATCGAAAAGGAGATCCTGCCCTACTACAACGAGGGCGGGGCGATTCTGCTTCACGATACCCCCGATGGCGCAGGCAGGGACGACAGAGGCATGGCGCGCAAGAAGCCGTCGCGCATCGTGGCCGAGAAGGTAATTGTGGTCACGCATTCCATGGGCGGCTTCGTCAGCCGGGCACTGACCGAGATCCACGGCTGCGACAAGGTTCTGGGGGTGTCTCACGGCGTTCAGCCCGCCACGGGCGCACCGGCTGCCTACAAACGCATGCGGGCCGGCTTCGAAGGCGTGTCCCAGGTCGTCCTGGGCCGCAACGCCGCCGAGGTCACTGCCGTCACCGCCAATTCGCCAGGGGCGCTCGAACTACTGCCATCAGCCGACTACAACGGTGGAAAACCATGGCTCTTTGTCCGCGAACCGCGGAACGCTGATGGCTCGAAACCGCCGGCCATCCTCGCCCTTCCCCGAAACGGTGACCCGTACTCGGAGATTTATCAGTCGTCAGCGTGGTATGGGCTGGTGCCTTCGCACAATGAATGGATGTTGGGTCTTGGTGCGACGAACGAGGTTATCGAAGAGGATGACATCCAAACGTCTGAAACGGATCGCCAAACCTTTGCAGAGAACATTAGGACCGTCAAAGAGTTTCACGCCGCAATCGGCGGGCGATACAAGCTACCGACTTACACCCATTACGGCGCGCAGGGCGAGCGAGATCCCGCCCTGGATAAGGGCGGACTGTTTGGTAGCGGGCTCATGGCCGCCGACAACAGGTGTGCATGGGGAACTGTGTCGTGGATAGGCCAAGGTGTCGCCAGGCATGACCCGGGCACGATGCAAATAGAGCTCGATGATGGGAACGGCAGAATTCGAACGAGTGATGGAACATGGTTGCATATCGCCGATCCCGAGTCTCCCGGCGACGGTACGGTACCTGTCGAATCCGCTGCGGCACCAGCAGGTCGGCGGAGCGTAGTCTTGTCGTTCTCGCATGGCCACGGTCGCCCTGGTAAATGGAATCGGAAGTTCGGCTATGACCACCAGGATAGCTATAAGGATGAACGAGCGTTATACGCCAGTCTCTACGCAATCATAAAGATCGCCCAGGACGCCGACTGGTATCCGACGTTTGAACAGGAGTCCGCATGAGCAGCTCGACGACTATGGCCATCGGCCGTCATTTGGTAGATGTGCCCGAGGATGCCGTGATTGTTCCTCAGTGGAGATTCAATAACAGCCCGCTGGCTTTTCGCGACGACATTCGTACAGATGTGGCGTATGACGCCATGATCAACCAGCGTGAGCAGGCCCTGCGTGCTGCTCCGCACGAGCAATATGGCAGTCTGTTCGTTCAACGAGTGGACCACTCGCCCCATCGCGGCGTGACTTTGGTTTCCTGGAATCGTCCAAGCGGCACGATCATGTACCAGTTCGACTCATACTTCCGCATTGGGGGCCGGACATTGTCGTATCTGATGAGAGTGTCGAACGACCGTCGCGACTCTCAGCTGAAGCTTTGCGCGGAGATTGCCGATAGGCTGCGGCCAGTGGATGGCGCGTCGGTGCCTCGGCGAAAAGGCTTTGTGGCGGGCAGCGTCATATTGGAAGACACCCGATTCAACCGCGAAAGCTGGTCCTTGACCATCAAGCTCCCAAACAAACCCGACGCATGGATCCAGGTGTCGGCCTTCGCTCAATATCGCGTAGAGCCCGGCCTGCGCAAACGCGCCGGCGGCTTGCTGACCAGCTTGCTGGGCTCGATTGCCGGCATGCATCAACTACGCAACCGTGCGCGGCCGGTCGGCCCCATCGAGGCCGACGAGATCCTGATCGCGGGGACGGAGAAGGGAAAGCGACTCTACGCCTTCAAATGGGAAGCCTCCGGCAAAGCGCATTCGCTCGCGGAGCCACAGCTCAATGCCGAGCTCGACGTCATCGAGAGCGTCTACAAGACCAACAACGAATCATTCGCCAGCGACGAAGAAGCGCTGGAGCTATGGGACAGGTTGATCGATTCCATCCGCCTGCGGCCGGGAGCCGTCTGACCATGGATACAGCCCGACCATGACACCCATGACAAAAGCGAACCACTTGCGTCCGCGGGTGCTGCTCGCACTTGCCTCGGCATACTGCTTCACGATACCCCGGAGGGCAAAGGCGGGGACAGCAGAGGCATGGCGCGCAAGAAGCCGTCGCGCATCGTGGCCGAGAAGGTGAGCCAAGATCGCTCAGGGTGCTCAATGGTATCCGTTACTCGAACAGGAGTCCGCATGACCCGAAGTTGGATAACCATCTCCATCGGCCGTCACCTCGTGGACGTGCCGGAGGATGCGACGCTCGTGCCGCAATGGCGGTACAACACTGATCCTCTAGTCTTTCGCAACGACATCCGCACAGACTTGGCGTATGACGCCATGATCAACCAGCGTGAGCGGGCCCTGCGTGCCGCGCCGCACGAGCAATTCGGCAGTCTGTTCGTTCGGCGAGTGGACCATGGCATCAATCGCGGCGTCACGCTTGTGTCATGGAATCGACCGGGGGGCACGATCATGTATCAGTTCGATTCGTACTTCCGCGTGGGCGGCCGGACTCTCGCGTATCTCAGGGAAGTTTCGAACGACCGTCTCGATTCGCAATTGGAGCTTTGTGCGGAGATTGCCGACAAGTTGCGGCCCGTGGACGGCGCGTCGGTGCCTCGGCGAAAGGGCTTTGTGGCAGGCAGCGTCATATTGGAAGACACCCTGTTCAACCGCGAAAGCTGGTCCCTGACCATCAAGCTGCCCAACAAACCCGACGCATGGATCCAGGTGTCGGCCTTCGCCCAGTATGGCGTCGAGCCCGGCCTGCGCAAACGCGCCGGCGGCTTGCTGACCAGCTTGCTGGGCTCGATTGCCGGGATGCATCAACTGCGCAACCGTGCGCGGCCGGTCGGCCCCATCGAGGCCGACGAGATCCTCATCGCGGGGACGGAGAAGGGAAAGCGGCTCTACGCCTTCAAATGGGAAGCCTCCGGCAAAGCGCATTCGCTCGCGGAGCCACAGCTCAATGCCGAGCTCGACGTCATCGAGAGCGTCTACAAGACCAACAACGAATCATTCGCCAGCGACGAGGAAGCTCTGGAGCTATGGGACAGGCTGATCGGTTCCATCCGCCTGCGGCCGGGAGCCGTCTGAACATGGATACAGCCCAGCCCATGGCAAAGGCGAACCACTTGCGCCGGCGGGTGCTGCTCGCACTTGCCTCGGCATACTGCTTGACGATACCCCGGATGGCAAAGGCGGGGACAGCAGAGGCATGGCGCACAAGAAGGCGTCGCGCATCGTGGCCGAGAAGGTGATCGTGGTCACGCATTCCATGGGCGGCTTCGTCAGCCGAGCAATGACGGAGATTCACGGCTGCGACCAGTTTCCCCTGGTGACGGTACGGCTCCAATCGAATCTGGCGCAGCCCCCAAAAACAAGACAGGCGTTGCGCCCTTCGCACAGGAGTCCGAATGAACCCCAGCTGGAAAACGGTGGCGATTGGCCGTCATTTAGTAGATGTGCCAGCGGATGCCGCGGTGGTGAGTCAATGGAAGTTCAATACCGTTCCAATCGTGTTTCGCAACGACGTCCGTACCGACGCAGCGTATGACGACATGGTCAACGAACGCGAGCAGGTTCTGCGCTCGACGCCGCACAATCAATACGAATGCATGTTCGTTGAACGCGTGGAGCACGCCAATCGCGGCGTGACGCTCGTATCCTGGAACCGGCCGGGTGGGACTATCATCTACCGCTTCGAGACCTACTATCGCATCGGGAGCCAGACGTTGTATTACGCTGGCGACGTGACAGATGACCGTCGTGTCAGCGCGCTGAAAACTTGTGACGATCTGAGTCGCGCATGGCGGGTGTTCAACGCCGACGATGCGCCTCCGGGTCCCGGCTTCGTTGCGGCAAATGTGATTCTGGTCGACACCCTGTTCAACCGCGAAAGCTGGTCCCTGACCATCAAGCTCCCAAACAAACCCGACGCATGGATCCAGGTGTCGGCCTTCGCTCAGTATCGCGTAGAGCCCAGCCTGCGCAAGCGGGCCGGCGGCTTGCTGACCAGCTTGCTGGGCTCCATTGCCGGCATGCATCAACTGCGCAACCGTGCGCGGCCGGTCGGCCCCATCGAGGCCGACGAGATCCTCATCGCGGGGACGGAGAAGGGAAAGCGACTCTACGCCTTCAAATGGGAGGCCTCCGGCAAGGAATACTCGCTCGCCGAACCGCAGCTCAATGCCGAACTGGACGTCATTGAAAGCGTCTACAAGACCAACAACGAATCATTCGCCAGCGACGGAGAAGCCCTGGAGCTATGGGACAGGCTGATAGATTCCATCCGCCTACGGCCGGGAGCCGTCTGATCATGGATACAGCCCAGCCCATGGCACCCAAGACACCCATGACACCCATGACAAACGCGAACCGCTCACGCCGGCGGGTGCTGCTTGCACTTGCCTCGACTCCCCTGCTTCCCCACGCCGGCATTGCGTACGCCGGCAGGTGGCAACGGCACGCTGCCGTATCGACTGGCGCGGCAATGCAATGGCTGAGGGCGGAATTGCTTCCGTCCTTGCGCCAGCGGCAAGACGCCCCGCACGCGATTGCGGCGCGCGCTCGCTGAAGGCCGCACAAAACAAAAACCCCCGAGGGCTCGCACCCTCGGGGGTTTTTTGACAGTCAGGCCGTCTGGCCCGGCAGTCCGGCGCGATTTACATCATGCCGTCCATGCCGCCCATGCCGCCCATGCCGCCCGGCATTGCCGGAGCCGACTCTTCCTTCGGCGTTTCGGCAACGGCGCAGTCGGTCGTCAGCATCAGCGAAGCCACCGAAGCGGCGTTCTGCAGCGCGGTGCGGGTCACCTTGGTCGGGTCCAGCACGCCCATTTCCACCAGGTCGCCGTACTCGCCCGAAGCGGCGTTGTAACCGTAGTTACCCTTGCCTTCGATGACCTTGGCCACCACGACCGACGCTTCTTCACCAGCGTTCAGCACGATCTGGCGCAGCGGCTCTTCCATGGCGCGCAGCACGATCTTGATGCCGGCGTTCTGGTCGGGGTTGTCGCCTTGCAGCGCCGAGATGGCAGCGCGGGCGCGCAGCAGGGCCACACCACCGCCGGGGACGATACCTTCTTCCACGGCAGCGCGCGTCGCGTGCAGTGCATCCTCCACGCGGGCCTTCTTTTCCTTCATTTCGACTTCGGTGGCAGCGCCAACCTTGATCACGGCAACACCGCCGGCCAGCTTGGCCACGCGCTCTTGCAGCTTCTCGCGGTCGTAGTCCGAGGTCGCTTCCTCGATCTGGGCGCGGATCTGCTTCACGCGGCCTTCGATCGCAGCTGCGTCACCGGCGCCGTCGATGATGATGGTGTTTTCCTTGCCGATCTCGATGCGCTTGGCCTGGCCCAGGTCCTGCAGCGTGGCCTTTTCCAGCGTCAGGCCGATTTCCTCGGCGATCACCGTGCCGCCCGTCAGGATGGCGATGTCTTCCAGCATGGCCTTGCGGCGGTCGCCGAAGCCCGGAGCCTTCACGGCGGCGGTCTTCAGGATGCCACGGATGTTGTTCACCACCAGCGTGGCCAGGGCTTCGCCTTCCACGTCTTCGGCGATGATCAGCAGCGGGCGGCCAGCCTTGGCCACTTGCTCCAGCACCGGCAGCAGGTCACGGATGTTCGAGACCTTCTTGTCGAACAGCAGAACGAACGGGTTGTCCAGCTGAACAACCTGCTTTTCCGGGTTGTTGATGAAGTACGGCGACAGGTAGCCGCGGTCGAACTGCATGCCTTCCACGACTTCCAGCTCGTCGGCCAGCGACTTGCCGTCTTCCACCGTGATCACGCCTTCCTTGCCGACCTTGTCCATGGCTTCGGCGATGCGCTCGCCGATCGAGGCGTCGCTGTTGGCCGAGATCGCGCCAACCTGGGCGATTTCCTTGCTGGTCGTGGTCGGCTTGCTCAGCTTCTTCAGCTCTTCCACGGCCGAACCCACGGCCTTGTCGATGCCGCGCTTCAGGTCCATCGGGTTCATGCCGGCGGCCACGAACTTCATGCCTTCGCGGACGATCGACTGGGCCAGAACCGTAGCGGTGGTGGTACCGTCACCGGCGTTGTCGCTGGTCTTGGAAGCCACTTCCTTGACCATCTGGGCGCCCATGTTCTGCAGCTTGTCCTTCAGCTCGATTTCCTTGGCCACGGACACACCGTCCTTGGTCACGGTCGGGCCGCCGAAGCTGCGCTCCAGCACCACGTTGCGGCCCTTCGGGCCCAGCGTCACTTTCACTGCGTTGGCGAGAATGTTCACGCCTTCAACCATCTTGGCACGTGCGGCGTCGCCGAACACTACGTCTTTTGCTGCCATGTTCTGAATCTCCGAATCTGGGAAGACCGCCCCGCGCATCGGGCTGGGCGGTCAGGAATCTGGGTATGTCTGGAAGGACGGGCGTCGATTACTTGTTGACGACAGCCATGATGTCTTCTTCGCGCATGACCAGCAGCTCCTGGCCATCCACCTTCACGCCCTGGCCGGCATACTTGCCGAACAGCACGCGGTCACCCACCTTCACGTCGAGGGCAATGTTGTTGCCCTTGTCATCCTTCTTGCCCGGGCCAATGGCGAGCACTTCGCCTTGATCCGGCTTTTCGGCTGCATTGTCGGGAATCACGATGCCGGAAGCGGTCTTCGTTTCATTGTCCAGACGCTTCACGATCACACGGTCGTGCAGAGGACGCAGGTTCATACGGACTCCTAAATACAAAAAAAGTGAGTTTTAATTCACAAAACGGCCGTTATCAGGGGTGCCTGGCACCGTTCGGCAACGGCCATCGGGTTTTCGGGTATACCGCAGGGAAGGGGCAACAGCTGGCTGTTAGCACTCTCCCCCAGCGAGTGCTAATTATAGGGACGGGGTATTTCGTTTTCAAGACGCGGGCTGAATGGGGGTTTTCCCGTACCCTGCGGTTTTTTTCTTCGCCGCGCGCCAGATCGCCACTTTCTGGCCGCATCCCCTGACAATGTCCACGAAAAGTCCCGCTGCGACGTTGGCAGACGGGTTCTCCACCGTTGTCCGCCCTTTCCGAAGTGACCGTCATGTTTCGCCAACCCATTGCGCCGCACCGAGCCCCGCCGGGGTGGGCTGTCCTGTTCGGTCTGTTCCTGCTCGGTTTGCTGTCGTGGCAGCACGCCCATGCGGCATGCGGCGCCGGGCCGGCCAGTGGTCCCGACGGTGCAAATGGCGCCCCGCCCGCCCGGCCGCGCATCGGCCTGGTGCTGTCCGGCGGCGGCGCGCGGGGCTACGCCCATATCGGCGTGCTCAAGGCGCTGGAGCAGATGCATATCCCCGTGGACTGCATTGCCGCGACCAGCATGGGTGCCGTGGTCGGGGGGCTGTACGCGAGCGGCATCGGCGCCGACGAGCTGGAAACCCGGCTGTCCCGGGTGAACCTCAGCGACATCGTGTTCGACCGCAACGAGCGCGCGCAGCTGCCGCAGACGCTCCGGGAGGACAGCTTCCAGTATCCGATCGGCATTTCGGCGGGGCTTGGCAAGGATGGCGTCAAGCTGCCGATTGGCCTGGTGCAGGGCAACAAGCTGCTGACGCTGCTGCAGGACTGGACATCGGCATGGCCCGGCGACGTCGATTTCAATACCCTGCCGGTGCCGTTCCGCACGATCGCCACCGACCTCGGCACGGGCGCGCCCGTGGTGCTGGACCACGGCTCGCTGCCCCGTGCCATCCGTGCCAGTGCCGCCGTGCCCGGCCTGTTCGCGCCGTTCGCCGTGAACGGACGCACGCTGGTCGATGGGGGGCTGGTCAGCAACCTGCCGGTGCAGATGGCGCGCGACATGGGCGCCGACATCGTGATTGCCGTCAACGTGGCCACCCCGCTCGACGATCCGGCCACGCTGGACTCTCCGGCAGCCGTCACCCAGCAGATGGTGACGATCCTGACCAACCAGAACGTGGCCACCCAGAAGGCGCTGCTGGGCCCGCGCGACGTCCTGCTCGAGCCCGACCTGGGCAAGCTGTCCTTCACCGATTTCTCGCACGCCGGCGACGGTATCGGGCTCGGTTATGCCGCCACCAGCGCCATCGCGCCCCGGCTGGCCGGGCTGGCCCTGCCGCGCGAGGCCTGGGACCAGTACATCGCGTCGCGTGCCACGCACGTGGCCACCGCGGAACCGCGCCGGGTCGACGCGATCGAGGTACACACGTCGGGCCGCATTCCGGCGTCGTACGTGCGCCAGTACCTGCGCGTGCGCGAGGGTGACCGCTACGACACGGCCGCCGTCAACCACGACCTGACCCAGTTGTCGACCAGCGGCGATTTCGAGAGCGTGACGCAGGAACTGGTGACCGAGAACGGCCGCTCGGTGCTCAAGGTCGATGCGCACGAAAAGTCATGGGGCCCGCAGTTCCTGCTGTTCGGCTTCGGACTGTCCACCACGTTCGACGGCAAGGGCGCCTTCAACCTGCAGCTGGGCCACCGCTATCCATGGCTGACACAAGGCGGGCTCGAATGGCGCAATGACATCGTGCTGGGCAGCAACCAGGCGAAATGGCATACCGAACTGCGCCAGCCCGTGTTCGACCGGCTGGGTTTCTATATCGCGCCCTATCTGGAATACGCCCGCAAGCACGTGGACATCTATCCGGACAATGGCGACAAGCGCAATGCCACGCCGCTGACCGCCGTGCGCGTGGACACCGCCCAGGCCGGCATCGACTTCGGCCTGCCGATCGGCCGCCTGGGCGAGTTCCGCCTCGGCGCGAACTACCAGCAGGTGCGCTACGCCTCGGACTACCTGCTGGCCGGCGCGCCCAACGGCCGGTTCAGTGCCCGGGTGCGCCAGCCCGTGGTGCGCGCCCAGCTGACCATCGACCAGCTCGACGACCCGCTCTTCCCGCGCAAGGGCTATTACCTGTACGCGGTGAACCAGCTGTCGTTCGGCGGGGCCGACAACACTTTCGACGACGTCCACGCCAAGGCGCTGTGGGCCGGCAGCTACGGCCGTCACACGCTGAACCTGGCCGCCGAAGGTGCCATGACGTACAACGACCACCGCTCGAACAACAGCGTCAGCGGCGGCCTGGGCTTCACGCTGGGCGGCTTCCAGCGGCTGTCCGCCTATGCGCCGGACCAGTTCTCGGGCAACTACCTGCTGTATGGGCGGCTGACCTATCTGAACGAACTGCGCGAGTTCACGCTGCCGGGGCTGCGCAGCACGGTCTTCGGCACCAGCCTCGAAATCGGCGATGTCTGGCTCAGGCGGCGCAACTTCGGCAGCGGCCCGTACAAGTCCAGCGCCAGTGCGTTCATCGGGGGGAACAGCGTGATCGGCCCGCTCTACTTCGGCTTCGCGGCGGCCCCGAAGGGCGTCTGGAACATCTACCTGCAGCTGGGCCGCGTGTTCTGAAGGGCCCCGGCCGGCATGCTCAGACGGCCTGGCCGGCCAGCGCCGCCGGGCTGGCCACCGCCATCGCCGAGCGGTATTCGACGGCCGCGATGCGGCCATTGCGCAGCTGCAGCGTCTGGGTGCCATGGCCCTGCATCGGCGTGCCGTCGAACAGATAGGACACGCTGATATCCACCTCCACGGTCTGGCCGTCGATGCGCGGCGCGCCCGCCACGTCGATGCGGATCGTGTCGCCAGCCAGTTGCGCCAGGCGCTGGAACAGGCCGATCACGGCATCGCGGTCGCCATACTCGCCGGCCAGCGGGTGATCGCCCACGTGCCGCCAGACGATGGCCGGATCGAGCTGCGGATAGATGGCCTCGAAATGGCGCGAGGTCAGCGCGGCCAGGTAATCCTGCACCAGCGCCTGCACGGCCTCTACGGCCATCGGCGCCTCGACGGCGCGGCGCGTGCGCGCGCGGCCGGCGCCGGCGTCGAGCCCAAGGAATCCGGCCACGCTGGCCATCACCTGCTCGCGGTCGTTGTCCACGCAGATCATGTGATAGCTGTTTTCGACCACCACGCCTTGCACCTGCGGCACGTTCGCCAGCAGGAAGTCCGCCGACCGCACCGACGTCAGTTCGTCCTCGCGGGCATGCACCACCAGCGTCGGGCAGGCCACGCGACGCGCGCCGTCGAGCACCCAGCGCCGCAGGCGGTCCACCTGGCGGATGCAGGTCAGCGGCACCCATCGGTAGTGGAAATTGTCGCCGCGCTCGAACTTGGCCTTGACGATGGCGCGCACCAGATCGTTCTTGATGCCGAACGGCTCGTTTTCCTCGACCTTGATGCGGCCCGGCAGCACGGGCAGGTGGTAGACCACGTGCCGCAGCCAGCGGTACGGCGGGGTTGACCAGCCGTCGATATAGACCGGGGCGGACAGCGCCACGAGCTTGCCCTTGCGGTGCTGGCGCCGTTCGGCCAGCGCCACCGCCAGCAGCGCTCCCATGCACATGCCGATCACGTGGAACGTGTCGTACTGGTCGACCAGCGCGTCGTAGGCCTGCGTGACCGACGCCATCCACTGCTCGGCCCGCACGTGCAGCAGGTCTTCCGGCGTACCGCCGTGGCCCGGCAGCGTCACGGCGTGGGTTTCCACGCCGCCGCGCCGCAGTACCTTGTGCATCGGCCCCAGGTCATACTGGGTGCCGCCCAGCCCATGGATCAGCAAGGCCCCGACGCGCGGTGCCTGTTCGGTCGTCATGCTGCGCGCCGCCCCTCGGTGTCGTGGCTGGCGACGATGCGCCAGGCCCCGGCGATCAGCGCCACGGAGTCGTCGCCGTCCAGCAGCGGGCCGCTCATGTCCACCACCGTGGTGGTGGCGCCCGCCGGCAGCAGCAGCCGGAAGGTCAGATCCCCGCGCACTTCCCCATCGCTTTCGCGCAGCCAGCGCCGGCGTACCTCGGCACGGTCGTCGGGATGCACGCAGGCCAGCACGTCGTCCAGCGTGGAGAAGGCCGGCTCGGCCATGCCAAACGCCTGTTCGACACTGCCGCTCCAGCGCAGCCGGCCGCTATGCGGGTCGAGGTTGTACACCAGCTGCCCGCTGGCGGCCAGCGCCAGTTCCACGTCGTTCTGACGGCTCGCCGCCGCCTCGTGCAGCTGCTCGCGGGCCGTGCGCAGCGTGCTGATCAGCAGCGTGAGCAGCGCGGCCACGGCCAGGTAGAGCTGGGCCACCAGCAGCGAATTGCCGTGGTAGACCGCCGTGTCGGCGAACGGGCCGTCGCCCTGGGCGGTGTTGACCAGTACCAGCGCCGACAGCAGCGCCACCGCCACCGAGCCGCCCCGTCCGCCCAGCAGCAGCGCCGCGATCGCCACGAAGAACAGCGGGATATAGGTCAGCGCATAGGCCACGTCCAACGACAACTGCACGATGCGGGTGCCGTCGAACACGACCGCGGCCGTCACCAGGACGGCCAGCAGCGCGGCGATACCGGCCAGGAATTCGCCCCGGCGCCGGCCGCCCGAACGGGCCGCGCTGAAGCGCGCCCAGCCCGCGAATACCGGTGTGACGATCAGTACACCCACGAAGTCGGCGGCCGCCCAGACCTTGGCAGTGGCCCAGAACGGCACGTCCAGGAACAGCCAGAACCAGCCCGCCCCGAACACCGCCCCGCCCACGCTGCTGACCACGGCGGCCACCAGCACGCCGCGCAGGAAGGCCAGTCCTTCGAGCGAGAACCGCATCATGTGGACCAGTGCCACGGCCAGCGCCGCAAAGCCGATCTCGTCCAGCGAGAACAGCACCATGCGGAACGGATCGCGCCCTTCCACCACGCCCAGCAGCATCTGCGCGGCCAGGAAGGCCAGCCCCAGCGGCACCCAGCGGCGGGCCGGCGCCAGCATGAAGGCGGCCACGGTCACGCCGGCCGGCAGCCAGATATAGCCGGTGGCCGAGAACGGCCCGTTGATCTGGTGCGACGCGTAGCCGAAGACGAAATACAGGATCGCCCACAGCGGCAGTGTCACGATCCGGTTCGAAAATTTCACGGTGGATTCCTGATGCAAGGCGCAACCCGGCAACGGCCGGTCGCCCTGAATGAACGGAGAACCACGCCGGCCAGTTGACCGGCGCCCTCAAAAAAGCGCCTGAAGCAGCACTGTCAGTTCAGGCCGCTGCGATCGACGAATTCCAGCGCCTCACGCACCGCCCGGCGCGCCTTGAGCGCATAGCAGACCTGGTGGTCGCGGATGACCAGCGCCAGCACCTCGGCCTGGACCATCTCCTGGAAATGGTGGGCGGCACGGCGCAGTGTCACGCCGGACGCTTCGGCCAGCGCAATGGCGGGCAGGCAATCGTCGCCGGCCTCCAGCAGCGCGCGGCAGATGGCCGCGCGGGCCGGCACCGTCAGCAATGCGAGGGTCAGGGTGCTTTCCTGGGTTTCCATGGTGGTCTGCCTGAGAGAAGTTGGCCGCAAGCCCGATGATGCACGACTGCCCTGGCATCGTACGCTGAAACAGGCAGTCATACGCCCTTCGTATCCCCGCATGTCGCGGGGTAAGGTGCGCATCGTATCCTTGTCGAGTCAAGCGATGGGCGTCCGACCGAAGCCTGCAATGGTCCCGTCCCGCCCCGCCCCGCCGCCACCCCGGGCGCTTTTCCTCTCCCCCGTCCCCGCTCCCGACCGCTACGCCACGCTGATCGTGCCGCTCATGCTCTCGTGGCCCGAGCCGCAGAAGATGTCGCACAGGAAGGTGTAGGTGCCGCGCTGCTTCGGCGCGGTCAGCCTCACTTCCACCGCCTTGCCCGGGGGGAGATCGGCACGGACCGAGAAGTCCGGGGCCGAGAAACCCATGATCACGTCCTCGGCGGTCACCGCCAGCACGACGGTCTCGCCGGGCTTGAGCGTCAGCTTGTCGGGGATGAAGACGAAGCGCCGCGCGCGCATCGGAATCACGCGCGGCGCGGCGGCCCCGCCCATCGCGGGCACGACGGCGGCGGCCAGCACCAGGCCCATGACCTGTGCCAGCATCCGGCGCCGGCCCGCGACGGCGGGCGGGGTGGCCTGGGCGGCCGGATCGGTCGGATGGTTCATCATCACGCCCTCCCGATCACCGGCTGCTCGGCCAGCTGGAATGCATCCTTGCCCGGCGACGCCGTGGCGTTCACCTCGCGCCAGCCAAGGCCCTGGTACGGATGCGCGGCATCCCAGGGCACCGGCAGCCGGCGCGGCTGCGACCCCGCCACCGGCAGCGGAAACATCAGCGAGCGCGCCGCGTGATGCGCGATATGCCCGGTCATGCGGTGATGTTCCTGGTGGATATGCCCGTAGAACACCGTCACGTTCTGGTACGGCATCAGCTGGTCGATCACCTTGGCGCCATCGCGCGTGGCCCAGTCCCACTGCGGATACAGGTCGAACAGCGGCCGGTGCGTGAAGAGCACGATACGCGCGTCGTGCGGCTGCCTGGCCAGGTCGGCGGCCAGCCAGGCCAGCTGGGCCTCGCCCACCTGCCCGGCCGGGTCCGACACGTTGTCCAGCACGATCGCGTGCAGGCCCTTGTGGTCGAACGTGTAGTGCGTGGGCCCGAACAGCTCCTGGTAGGCCGCGCCGTTGTCCAGGCTGGCATCGTGCTCGCCCGGCATCAGGTGGACGGCCCCGGCGCGCAGCGGGGCGATGATGTCGCGGAATTCGCGCATGCGGCGGCGGCGCTCGGCCGGGTCGTCGGTCGTATGGGTCAGATCGCCCGTAAACATCACGAAATCGGGCGGCTGCGGCAATGCGTTGACCGCCGCCACGGCCTTGGGCAGCGTGCCGCGCGCATCGGGATTGGGCGGCCCCTCGAACCCCCAGTGCGCATCGGACAGCTGGACGAACACGAAGTCGTCATCGCGCCCGGCTGCCCAGCCCGGCAGGGCCGATGCGAACACGGCGCCGCCGGCCGCACCCGCCAGGCGCAGGATGTCGCGCCGGCTCCAGTTTCCATTCATGACCGTCTCCGTTGGGTGGATGGTGACTGTCATACCCGGGCGGCCCGGCGTTTATTCCCTGCGGGTCTGCCCCGTTGGCGCGCGGCGGCCGGCGGGAATAGAATCGGCCCAGCGCCGGTAATACACGGGAGACGCCCCATGCCGCAGTGCCCTGCCGATCCGCCCTTCGAGGACTGACTTGGACGCCGCCAACACGCGCCGCAGATTCGACACCCTGGTGCTGCCGCACCTGGATGCCGCGTACAACCTGGCCCGCTGGCTGTGTGGCAATGCGGGCGATGCCGACGACGTGGTGCAGGAGGCCTTCCTGCGCGCGTTCCGGCTGTTCGGGGGCTTCCGCGGCGACCAGGCCCGGCCATGGCTGCTGGCCATCGTGCGCAACACGTGGTTCACCACCTGGCAGAAGCGCCGCGCGGCGGCGGAAACGGGCTACGACGAATCGCTGATCGATGCCGACCTGCCCGACTGGCACGGCGCGCCCGGCGATCCGGAACAGTGGCTGCTGCGCGACGAGGACGTCCGGCTGGTCCATGCGGCGCTGGAGCGGCTGCCAGTGGCGTTTCGGGAGGTGCTGGTGTTACGCGAACTGGAGGAACTGCACTATCGCGACATCGCGCGCATTGCCGACATTCCGGTAGGCACCGTGATGTCGCGGCTGGCGCGCGGCCGCCGCATGCTGGCCGCCGCCGTGGTGGCGCTGCGCGATGGCACGCCGCAGCCGGCGGCCAGCGGCTTGCCGGCCGCCTCCGGCCTGAACCCCGACGACCCCATTCCCCCCGCAGGAGACCGGCGCCATGGATTGCAATGAAGCCCGCCAGCTGCTGCACGCCACCGCCGACGGCGAGGTGGGCGCGGCCGACAGCGTGCGGCTGGAACGGCATCTCGAAGACTGCGACGGTTGCGTGGACGCCCTGAGCCACCTGCAGGCGCTGCACCGCGCCACGCGGCGCGGCGCCACCTACCACCGCGCCCCGGCCGAACTGCGCGCCCGCATTCTCGACGCCCTGCCCGACCCCGCCGACAGCGGGCTCGCCGATCCGTCACCCGACGCACCGGCCGGCTGGCGGCGCTGGTTCGCGTGGTCGCCACCGGTCAATGCCGCGCTGGCCGCCGTGACGGCGGCGGCCGTCGGCCTGAGCCTGTTTCAGTACAACACCGCGCCGTCGCCGGACGACCTGCTGGCCAGCAGCATCGTCGCCAGCCATGTGCGCGGGCTGATCTCGAACCGGGCCAGCGATGTGTTCTCGACCGACCAGCACACGGTCAAGCCGTGGTTCAACGGCCGCATCGACTACGCGCCCGATGTCCGCGACCTGGCTTCGGCCGGTTTTCCGCTGGTCGGCGGCCGGGTGGACTTTGTCGACGGGCAGCGCGTGGCCGTGCTGGTCTATCAGCGCCGCCAGCATCCGGTGGACGTCTTCGTGATACCGGGCGCGGGCGCCCGCGTGGGGGAACGGGTCCGGCAGGGATACCAGCTCGAAAGCTGGACGGCCGGCGGCATGCGCTACGTGGCGATCACCGACGCGTCGGCGGGCGACCTGCGCAAGTTCGTGCAGGCGTGGCGCAATGCGGAGGATGGGGAGCGCCGGTGAGGCGTAAGCCCTGATGGTCTGAGTGTTTGCTCCCCTCTCCCACTTGTGGGAGAGGGGTTGGGGGAGAGGGCGAGCGGCTCAAGCCACGACACGTCGCAATTTGAAACGCCATGCCCTCTCCCCCGGCCCCTCTCCCGCATCGCGGGAGAGGGGAGCACACAAGGGCAGGAAGAATCCGCTCAGGCCATCACGAACGGCAGCTGACGCTGGCGCTTGCCCGTGAGGCGGAACAGCGCGTTGGCCACGGCCGGGGCAATGCCGGGCGTGCCCGGTTCGCCCAGGCCGGTCGGGTTGTCGTTCGACGGCACGAAGAACACGTCCACCACCGGCGTGTCGGGCATGCGCGGCGGCGGATAGTCGGGGAAGTTGCTGTTCTTGACCATGCCGTTTTCCATCTCGATGGCAAAGCCCGGCTTGATCATCGATAGCCCGAACACGCAGCCGCCCTGGACCTGCGCCTCGGCGGTCAGCGGATTGACCACGCGGTTCGCATGCACGCCGGCCGTCACGCGATGCACGCGCGGCTCGCCCTTCACCACCGACACGTCGACGATATAGGCCACCACCGAGCCGAACGACTCGTGCACGGCCACGCCCCAGGCATGCCCCTTCGGAAGCTTCGTCTTGCCATAGCCCGACCTGTCCACGGCCAGCTGCAGCGCGGCGCGATGGCGCGCGTGCTTCTTCTCGTCCAGCCGCGCCAGGCGCCAGGCCACCGGGTCCTGCCTGGCGGCCGTGGCCATCTCGTCGGCCAGCGTTTCCTTGACGAATGCCGTGTGCGTGTTGCCCACCGAGCGCCACCACAGCACCGGCACATCCACCTTCGGATGGTGCACGTGCACCTGCAGCGGCAGGTCGTAGTCGTTCTCGACGATGCCTTCGGTCATCGTGGCGTCCACGCCGTTCTTGACCATCATCGGCTCGAACGGCGTACCGGTGATGATCGACTGGCCGACGATGGTGTGCTGCCAGCCCACGACCTTGCCCTGGGCGTCCACGCCGATGCGGGCGCGATGCACGTGCAGCGGGCGGTAGTAGCCGCCCTTGATGTCGTCCTCGCGGCTCCACATCACCTTGATCGGCTCGGTATGGCCGTTGGCCACCCAGGCGCGCAGCACGTTGGCCGACTCCACGAGGTAGTCCGACGTCGGCACGGCGCGGCGGCCGAAGCCACCGCCGGCCATCATCGTGTTCAGCGTCACCTTCTCGGGCGTCAGTTGCAGCGTGCGGGCGATGGCGCCCTGGTCGATGGTCTGGAACTGCGAGCCCACCCACACCTTCACGGCGGTCACCTTGTTGCCGGCCACCTCGGGCTGCAGCGTGCAGTTCAGCGGCTCCATCGGCGCGTGGGCCAGGTACGGCACGCGATACTCGGCGTCGATGACCTTGGCCGCGCCCGACAGCACGGTGTCGATATTGCCGCCTTCGAGCGGCCTGGCCACGATGCCCGGCTGCGCGGCCAGCTTGCTGAACTGGTCGAACAGCGCGGCCGTGCTGACCGTCGAACCGGCGTCTTCCCAGACGATCTCCAGCGCGTCGCGCGCGGTCTTGGCCGGCCAGTAGCCGTCGGCCACCACCGCCACGCCCGAACCGCCGCGATCGGTGTTCACCAGCATCACATCGGCCACGCCCTTGATCTTGCGCGCGCGGTCGGCGTTGAACGACTTGACCTTGCCGCCGAAGCGCGGCGGGTGCGCTACCACGGCCACCTTCATGTCCTTGAGCCGGACGTCCATGCCGAACACCGGGTCGCCGTGCAGCTTCGATGCGGCGTCCAGGCGCGGCGTGGGCTTGCCGACGATGCGGAACTGGGCCGGGTCCTTGAGCTTGACCTGGGCCGGCACCGGCAGGCCCATGGCCGCCTGCGCCAGTTCGCCGTACGTGGCGCGGTTGTTGCCCGACGTGACCACGCCCATCGACGCGGTGCAGCTGGCCGGATCGACCTCCCACTTCTGCGCGGCGGCGCCGATCAGCATGGCCCGCGCCCGCGCACCCAGTTCGCGGTACTGCTCGAACGAATGGTTCAGCGCCGTCGAGCCGCCGGTCATCTGGATACCGAACATCGGGTCCTTGTACGCATCACCGGCCGGGGCCAGGATGGCGCGCACGTTCTTCCAGTCGACGTCCAGTTCCTCGGCCAGCGCCATCGGCAGCGCCGTATGCACGCCCTGGCCGAATTCGAGCCGGTTCACGGCGATGGTCACCGTGTTGTCCGGCGCGATGGTCAGGAACGCCTGCGGCGGCGCCGCCGGCCTGGCCGGCGCCTGCTGGGCCAGCGCGGCATCCACGCCGACGATGCCGAGCGCAAACCCGCTGCCCGCCAGGCCCGACATCTTCAGAAAGCTGCGCCGCGACAGCGTGGCCGCCGCTTCCGGTTGCGCAGCGGGCGCACCGCTGCCGCCCGCCAGGGCTTCAATCCCTCGAATACGCATGGCAGCCCCTTATGCCTTGACGGCGATGGCACGCGAGGCGTCCTTGATCGCCGCGCGAATCCGTTGATAGGTGCCGCAGCGGCAGACGTTGCCGGCCATGGCCTGGTCGATATCGGCATCGCTGGGCCGCGGCTTGCTGCGCAGCAGGCCCACGGCGCTCATCACCTGCCCGTTCTGGCAGTAGCCGCACTGGGCCACGTCGTGCTTGAGCCAGGCCGCCAGCACGGCCTTGCCGACCGGGTCGTCGCCCATGCTTTCAATCGTGTTGATCTTGCTGCCGGCCGTGGCCGAGATCGGCATCACGCAGCTGCGCGTGGCCTGGCCGTTGATATGGACGGTGCAGGCGCCGCACGCGGCCATGCCACAACCGAACTTGGTGCCGGTCATGCCAAGGTTGTCGCGCAGGGCCCACAACAGTGGCGTGGACGGATCGGCGTCCACCTCCACGGTCTTGCCGTTGAGGGTGAGGGTCGTCATTTGGGGGTGCTCCTTGGGTGCTTGGCCCAGTCGGTTATTCGCGCGTCACGCCGGGCCAATGGCAAAAGATCCCTGGCCACCCGGCGAACCCGTGGAGCATAGTAGAAATATGAAAAGCTTGCGCAGTCCCGCTCACATCCTGCGGTGCGCACCATAACCGGGATTATTTCTGGCTCAGGAACAGATAGAGCGCCTGCAGGTCGGTTTCGTTCATGTTGGCGAAGGCGGTGAACGGCATCACGCGGCTGACGTCGGTGCCGTCGGGCCGTTTGCCGGTGCGCATCATGGTCACGAACTGGTCGGCCGCGGGGTAGTGCTTCATCGCCCCGCCCGGCTGCAGGTTGGCGGCGGGCGGCCAGTCGGGCGGCGCGCCGGGGATATGGCCGCCGCGCAGCTGGGTCCCGTGGCAGCCCTTGCACGAATTGGCCACGTACGCGCCGTACTGGGCGTTCACGGCCGCGGCCACCGGGGCCGCGGGCGGCAGGCTGTGGTCGATCTTGCCGGCGGCGTCCTGGATCACGCCAGCGCCATACATGCCCCGGATGAACCATGGCAACTGCACCTCGCCGGGACGGCCCGGGCCGGGTGGCAGGCTCTGGACATAGGCCACCAGCGCGCCAAAGTCTTCGTTGGACAGCCGGTTGTAATCCTCGCTGGGCATCACCAGCAGCGGCCGGCCCGACGGCGCCACGCCATGCCGGATGGCACGGTCCCAGTCCTGGGGCTGGAATCTGGCGATATCGGGGTTGGCGCGGGTCAGGTCGGGGGCGAAGACCCGGAATCCGTTGGATTCATCGAACACCTGGCGGCCGTTGCCCTTGGCGCCGTGACAGTCCGCGCAGCCGCGCGACTCATATAGATACCTGCCATGGGCGATGGCCGTGGCGTCGGTCGGGATCGTCACCGGCTGCACGGCCACGTCGATCTTGCGCTGGAGCTTGCGGCCGCCCCACCAGTACGTGCTGCCCACGGCCAGCACCACGAACACCACGAAGGCAACCAGCGCGGCGCTGGCAATGCGGAAGAATCGCTTGACGTCCATGGGTATCCCCCGTGAGCGGCCATCGAGAAAGCGCAGATTGCGCCGCCCGATTGAAACGGGCGCGCGCGTCGCGTTCCGTGCGGGATCGTACAGAAGCTGCGCCAGCGCCGCCAGCCCGGGGGATACGCGCGGCGCTCAGCCCGCCAGCCCGGCCGGGGCGCGGTCGATAAAGCCGGTCATGCCGGCCAGGCGGCCATCGTCGGCAATCGTGGCAAAGTCGGTGCCCACCACCAGCGCGGCTTCGCCGGCCGGGCCCAGTTCCCAGGTAAAGCGCAGGTTGGCGCCGTGGGCGTCCACCGGCGATACGCGGCGGAACACGAAGCCGGGGAAGCGGGCCTGCACGCCGGCAATCATGGCGTCGATGCCGGCGTGGCCGTCGCCGCGCATCAGCGGGTCCACGTACACGGCCGACTCGGTCCAGGTCCGGCCGATCAGGGCGCGGCGGCGGACGGCGTCGGTTTCGTTCCAGGCGGCCAGGTAACGGTCGGCCAGTTCTGCCAGGTCGGTCGTGGCGGCGCTGGCGTTCGGGGCGATGGTGGCGGTCATGGCATTGCTCCTTGTGGTTGAGGACCTGCAGGGGTTGATCACGTCATGGCCTCATCATGGATGCCCGCCGGCCGCAGCACGATTACGCCTCAGGTAATCGCCACGATTCCGCCGCCAGGCGCCGCCCACGCCGCCCGCCATACCAGCTTTCGGCCTGCGGCGCCAGTCCCAACAAAGCCATGCAGATGCCCCTATCCCGGCCGTCAGATTCCGCCTGGCGCGACTACAGTGCCACCTACGCTGGGCAGGGTGCGGCCATTGCATTCCTGCCGGCATGGCTTTCGGCGCGCCAGGCGCGCCCCAGGAAACCCGAATCTGATGACGCCTGACAGGGCCGCGCCCCCTTCGAACCTTCCGTCCATCGCACGCCTCGGCATCTGGCGTCCGCTGCTGCTGGCGGCTGCGGGCTACTTCGTGCTGGCGCTGGCCGGCCTGTGGCTGGCGCGCGTTCCGGGTCACGCGGCGGCCGTGTGGCTGGCCAATGCCTTTGGCCTGGGCATGCTGCTGCACCGCCCCACCCGCGAGGCGCCGGCGCTGCTGGCGACCATGCTGGCTTCCAATATTGCCGCTGACATCGTCGTCGCCGGGCATCCGCTGGGCGCCGCGCTGCTGCTGTCGGCCGCCAACCTGGTCGAACTGGCCGGGTCGGCCGTGCTGCTGCAGGTCATGGTCGGCCGCCATGCGCTGGCCCGTCCCGGACAACTGACCACCTTTGCGCTGACGCTCGGCATTGCCTCGACCGTCGGGCCGGCCCTGAGCGGGCTGCTGGGCGCCTGGGTCATCTCGGCGCGCTATGGCACGCCGTTTCCCACGGTCTGGTGGAACTGGTGGAATGCCGGCGCCGTCGGCATGGTGATGCTGCTGCCGCTGATGGTGTCGCTGTCGCGCGAACGCGTGCGCGCCACCTGCCAGCGCCCGATGCTGCTGCGGCTGGCCGGGCTGTTCACGCTGTGCGTGGGCATCGGCGCCGGCGCCATCCGCGCCGGCCATGACCCGTTCGTGGTGATGTCGTTGCCGCTGGTCATCGTCGCGCTGGCCAGCAACCCGTTTGCCACGGCGCTGCTGGCGCTGCTGTCGGCGGTGGCCGCCGAATGCATCGGGCTGGTCTCGGGCACGGAATTCCTGGCCGCCCGCTCGGTGCCGTTGTCGGGGGCGCTGGTCATGGTGTTCCCGGTCTGCATTGCGTTCATGACCGAGCAGAACCGCAAGGGCCGGCTGGAATTGCGCAGCAGCGAGCGGCGCTTTCGCCAGGCGCTGGAGCACTCGGCCATCGGCATGGCGCTGGTGGGCATGGACGGGCGCTGGCAGATGGTCAACCGCGCCATGGTCGACCTGCTGGGCTACAGCGCCGACGAACTGCGCGACCTGCCGTTCCAGCTGATGACCCACCCCGACGACCTCGCGGCCGACCTCAGGCTCGTAGAACGGCTATTGGCCGGCGAGATCGACTCGTATCGTCTGGAAAAACGCTACCGTCACAAGAGCGGCCATTACCTGTGGACGCTGCTGGCGGTATCGCTGGTGCGCGACGACAACACCGGACGGCCCGACCATTTCATCGCGCAGGTGGAAGACATCCACACGCGCAAGCTGGCGCAGGAACAGCTGGAACAGCTGACCCGCCGCACCCAGCTGGCCGTGGAAGCGGGCGGCGTGGGCATCTGGGAATGGGATTTCACGCAGGCGGCGATCACCTGGGACACCCGCATGCACGCGCTGCACGGCACCGCGCCCGAGCTTGGGCCGCCGACGCTGGCCCAGTGGATCGCGATGGTCCACCCCGAGGACGTGAGCCGCGTCAGCACCGAAATGCGCCAGGCCATCCGGGGCGTGCGCCGCTTCGACACCGAATACCGCGTGGTGCGGCCCACGGGCGAGATCCGCCACGTGCGCGCCATGGCCACCATCTCGCGCCACGAGGACGACACCACGCGGGCGCTGGTGGGCACCAACTGGGACATCACCGAACAGCGCAACCTGAACCGGGCGCTGTTCGAGGAGAAGGAACGCCTGCACATCACGCTGCGCTCGATTGGCGATGCCGTGATCTGCACGGACCGCGTGATGCGCGTGACGTTCATGAACCCGATTGCCGAGCAGCTGACCGGCTGGAACCTGGACGCCGCCATGGGCCAGCCGCTGGACCAGGTGTTCCGCATCGTCGACGAAGACACCGACCTGGTCATCCCCAGCCCGGTCGAGCAATGCCTGGAAACGCTGCGTCCGGCCTATCTGCAGGAAGGCGCGGTGCTGCAGAGCCTGACCGGCGAACGCCATGACGTGCAGGATTCCGCCGCGCCCGTGCTGGCCAACGACGGCAGCGTGCTGGGCGCCGTGCTGGTGTTCCAGGACATCACCACGTCGCGGGCGCTGCAGCGCGAACTGGCCCACTCGGCCACGCACGACGCGCTGACCGGCCTGCCCAACCGTGCCTGGTTCGAAAAACGCCTGCGTGAAGCCTGCGAGAGCGCCCGGCTGCACGGCCATCGCGCCGCACTCTGCTTTATCGACCTGGACCGTTTCAAGATCGTCAACGACACGGCCGGCCATGGTGCGGGCGACGTGCTGCTGCGCGAACTGGGCTACGTGATCCGCCACCAGGTGCGGCCCGACGACCTGCTGGCCCGCCTGGGGGGCGACGAATTCGCGCTGCTGCTCAAGGACTGCAGCATCGAACACGCCGAGCAGGTCTGCATGAAAGTGATCGACGCCGTGCGCGAACGGCGCTTTCCGTGGGATGGCCGCGTCTACGACGTGGGCGCCAGCATCGGCATCGCCGCCATCGACAACGACGTGCCGCCGGTCAGCGAACTGATGAGCCGTGCCGATGTGGCCTGCTACGCCGCCAAGGCCGCCGGGCGCAACCGCGTGTCGGTCTATCGCCGTGACGAAAGCGACGCACGCCGCCATCACCGCGAACTGGAGGTGGCCGCCGGTATCCATTCGGCGCTGGAAGCCAACCGCTTCCGGCTGTACGCGCAGGAAATCTGCTCGCTGCGTCCGGGCGAGGACGATTCGCGCCACGTGGAAATCCTGGTGCGGATGGTGGACGAACAGGGCACGCTGATCATGCCGGGCGCGTTCATCCCGGCCGCCGAACGCTACGACCTGATGGGCCATATCGACCGCTGGGTGATCCGCAACGTGCTGCAGCAGTACGGCGACCGCCTGGCCAGCGTGCCGGGGCTGTCTGTGTCGATCAACCTGTCGGCCAATTCGCTGGGCGAGCCGTTCCTGCTGCCCTTCCTGCATGCCGCGCTGGAAGACTCGGCCCTGCCGGCCGACCGCATCCGGCTGGAAATCACCGAGACCGCGCTGATCAACAACATGACCGCCGCCAGCCGCGTGGTGGCCGACATGCGCAGCGCGGGCTGCACCGTCGCGCTGGACGATTTCGGCGCCGGCCTGTCGTCGTTTGCCTATCTGAAGCAGTTCCCGGTCGACTATCTCAAGATCGACGGCAGCTTTATCCGCAACCTGGCCAAGAACGCCGTGGACCGCGAGATCGTCAGCTCGATCAACGACATCGGCCATCGGCTGGGCGTGCGCACCGTGGCCGAATGGGTCGAGGACGAAAGCACGCTCCACACACTGCGGGCCATCGGGGTCGATTACGCGCAGGGCTATGCCATCGGCAAGCCCATGCCGCTGGAAGCCTTTCTCGACACCTGCGAGGGCCTGCCGGCCTGATCCTTCCCGCGCGCGGCGCGAAATTGCGCACCGCAGCATGCGCCGGACACCACATTGCCGCGCAACGCCGTTCGGAAATCCGGACGGCGTTTTGCGCTGGGCGTTCGGATTCCCGAACCGTGCGCCGGCGCCGCTTCAAAAATCCCTTTGTATTCATCGCTTTACATCTGTATCCAAGTGCAACCGGGCTGGCACGGCTCGTGCAATCTAGCCGCCGCCGTATGACATCCGGTCCCGGGTGCGCAGCCCTCCCCCAGGGCCGTTCGTGCGCCCGGTCCGGCACAAAGGAGGATGTACCCACGATGACAAAACGACTGCCAACCCTGATTTTTGTTGCGATGCTGCTCGGCGTGATCGTCGGCAGTGCCGCGCACAACATGGCCCCGGACGCGGCCATGGCCAAGTCGATCGCCGATCACCTGTCGATCCTGACCGACGTGTTCCTGCGGATGATCAAGATGATCATCGGCCCGCTGGTGTTTGCCACGCTGGTGTCGGGCATTGCCAGCATGGGCGACGGCAAGACCGTCGGCCGCATCGGCCTGAAGGCCATGGCGTGGTTCATGGCCGCATCGATCACGTCGCTGCTGCTGGGCCTGCTGATGGCCAACGTGCTGGCCCCGGGCCATGGCATGAACCTGCCCCTGCCGGCCGCCGACGCCGCGTCGAACCTGAAGACCGGCGCCCTGAACCTGCGCGACTTTGTCGCCCACATGTTCCCGAAGAGCTTTGTCGAGGCCATGGCCACCAACGAGGTGCTGCAGATCGTGGTGTTCTCGCTGTTCTTCGGCTTCGCGCTGGGCACGCTCAAGGACGGCGTGGGCAAGCCCGTGCTGGCCGCCATCGACGGCCTGGGCCACATCATGCTGAAGGTCACCAACTACGTGATGGCGTTCGCGCCGCTGGGCGTGTTCGGCGCCGTGGCGGCCGTGATCACCGCGCAGGGCCTGGGCGTGCTGGTGGTGTACGCCAAGCTGCTGGGCAGCGTGTACCTGTCGCTGGCGCTGCTGTGGATCGCGCTGATCGCCGGGGGCTACTACTTCCTGGGCCGCGACATCTTCAAGCTGATCCGCCAGCTGCGCGCGCCGCTGATGATCGGCTTTGCCACGGCCAGCAGCGAATCGGCCTATCCGAAGGTCATCGACCAGCTGAACCGCTTTGGCGTGAAGAGCCGCATCACCAATTTCGTGCTGCCGCTGGGCTATTCGTTCAACCTCGACGGCTCGATCATGTACACGTCGTTCGCCGCGCTGTTCGTGGCGCAGGTGTACGGCATCCAGCTGTCGCTGTCGCAGCAGATCACGATGCTGCTGGTGCTGCTGGTGACCAGCAAGGGCATCGCCGGGGTGCCGCGCGCATCGCTGGTGGTGGTGGCCGCCGTGCTGCCGATGTTCGGCCTGCCCGAGGCCGGCATCCTGCTCGTGCTGGGCATCGACCATGTTCTGGACATGGGCCGCACCGTGACCAATGTGCTTGGCAACGCCATTGCCACAACCGTTGTCGCCAAAAGCGAGAACGCGATTGGCGCGCCGGAACTGTCTGACGAGGCAGATACCTCGGCTGACGACGCCGGCCTGACACCCGTTCAGGCCCTGGCCAGCAAGTAAGCTGGCTGGAGGCGTGCCAGGGGCCCGGCTGCCGATCAGGCGGCCGGGCCTTTTTGCGTTTACGGATTCCGGCGGCGGCAGGCAGCGTGACCCGAACGGGTGAACCCCCAAGGCGCCGCTTCGGACGGCGTGGCCGCCGGCTGTGGTAAAACGTCGCCTTGCCGCACCGCACCGGGCAATTTGCGAGTGGTCCTCCGATCACATACCCCGCCCGATACGCCACCCGGCAACGTCCGCATTCCCGAATCCGCATGATCGTGTCCCCCTCCGACGGCGACCAGGCGTCCCTTTCGCCCTGGCGCCGCATGGCTCCCTTTGTCGCCCTGCTTGCGCTGGCCGTCCTGGTCACCGGGGCCGGCTGGCTGGGCTATCGCTATACCTACGATGCCGCGTTGACCCGCCAGGCCGAGCGCGGCCAGGTGCAGATGCGGCTGTACGCCCAGGCGCTGGAAAGCGAACTGGCCCGCTATGACTACGTGCCGAGCCTGCTGTCGCTGGACGCGCGCATCGACGCCCTGCTGCGCCATCCCGGCTCGGCCGAGCGCGTGTCGCAGGCCAACGCCTACCTGGCGGCCCTGAACGGCCGCGCCGGCACCCGGGTCATCTACCTGCTCGACGCCCGCGGCAAGGTGCTGGCCACCAGCAATTTCCAGCGGCCGGACAGCTATCTGGGCGAAGACCTGAGCTTCCGCCCGTACTTCCGCACCGCCATCGAAGGCCAGCTGGGGCGCTTCTACGGCGTGGGCACCACGCGCAGCGAGTCGGGGTACTACCTGTCGGCGCCGCTGGGCGACCGCGATCACCCGGTGGGCGTGGCCGTGGTCAAGATCGGGCTGGAACCGCTGGAAAACCGCTGGCAGGGCAACGACAGCCAGATGCTGCTGGCCGACGAGAACGGCGTGGTGATCCTGGCATCGGACCCATCGTGGAAGCTTGCCGCGCTGCGGCCGCTGTCGGACGACCAGCGCGCGCGGCTGGACCGCAGCCTGCAATACAACCGCGCCCCGCTGCCGCAACTGGCGCTGAGCACGGTGCGGCCGCTGGCCAATGGCCCGTCGCAGGGCGGCGACGCGCTGGTGCGGCTGCGCCAGGGGCCGCCGATGCTGGCCCAGCACCTGGCCCTGCCCGGCACCGACTGGGACCTGACCCTGCTGACCAATACATCCCAGGCACGCGTGGCCGCGCTCAACAGCGCCGCGCTGGCCGGCGTGCTGGCCGCCTTCGTGCTGCTGCTGGGCGCCGCCTGGAACGTGCGGCGGCGCATCGTGGGCGAGCGCCTGGCGGCGCGCGCCGCACTGGAAGCCGCCAACAGCGAGCTCGAACGCAAGGTGGCCGAGCGCACCGCCGACCTGTCCGCCACCAACCAGCAGTTGCAGGCCGAGGTCGGCGAGCGGATCCGGACCGAAACCTACCTGCGCCAGGCCCAGGACGGACTGATGCAGGCCGGCAAGCTGGCTGCCGTGGGACAGATGTCCGCCGGCATCGCCCACGAACTGAACCAGCCGCTGGCGGCCTTGCGCACGCTGTCGGGCAACACGGGCAAGTTCATCGCCCAGGGCGACTACGACACCGCGCAAGGCAACCTCGAACGGATCATCGGCCTGGTGGAGCGCATGGGCCGTATCACCGGCGCGCTGAAGTCGTTCGCGCGCAATCCCGCCGCTGGCCAGGGCCACAGCGCCCGGCTGGCCGATGCCGTGGACAACGCGCTGTTCCTGCTGGAAACGCGCGTGGCCGACGTGGGCCCGCGCATCGAGCGCGATATCGACGCCTGCCTGACCGTGCGCTGCGACCCGAACCGTCTGGAGCAGGTGCTGGTGAACCTGATCGGCAACGCGCTCGATGCGCTGAAGGGCCGGCGAGACCCGCGCCTGTCGCTGCACGCCTACGCGTCGGGCGGCATGATCCACCTGACCGTACGCGACAACGGGCCGGGGCTCTCGGAGACCGCGTTCGCGCGGTTGTTCGAGCCGTTCTTCACCACCAAGCCCGCCGGCGAAGGCCTGGGGCTGGGGCTGACGCTGTCGGCCGGCATCCTGAGCGAAAACGGCGGCACCCTGACCGCGATCAATCACCCCGACGGCGGCGCCTGCTTCACGGTGGCCCTGCCGCGCGTTACCGAGGAACTGCGCCATGTCGGCTGAACCGGGCCACGTCATCGAAGCGGCCGGCGCCCACGCCGCCCTGACGGTGCTGATCGTCGAAGACGATGCCGACGTGCGGCTGGGCTGCGAACAGGCGCTCCGGCTCGAAGGTATCGCCACGCGCGCCGTGGGCAGCGCGGAAGCCGCGCTGCGCGAGGCAGAGGCCGGTTTTGCCGGCATCGTCGTCAGCGACATCCACCTGCCCGGCGCCGACGGCATGGCCCTGCTGCGCGAACTCGGCGCGCGCGATGCGGCGTTGCCCGTGATCATGATTACCGGCCATGGCGACGTATCGCTGGCGGTACAGGCCATGAAACAAGGCGCCTACGACTTTCTTGAGAAGCCGTTCTCGCCGGAGCGGCTCGTGGCCACCTGCCGCCGGGCGCTGGACAAGCGCCGGCTGGCCCTGGAAGTGGCCGACCTGCGCGCCCGTCTGGCAGGCCGCGAGGGCCTGGCCGCGCGGCTGATCGGCCATTCGCCGGCCATCGAGCGGCTGCGCCAGATGATCGCCGGCATTGGCGACACGGCGGCCAACGTGCTGATCCACGGCGAAACCGGTACCGGCAAGGAACTGGTGGCGCGCTGCCTGCACGAAGCCAGCGGGCGCCGCGCGAAACACTTCGTGCCGATCAACTGTGGCGGCCTGCCCGAACAGCTGTTCGAGTCCGAGATCTTCGGCCACGAGGCGGGCGCGTTCACGGGCGCGGCCAAGCGCCGGATCGGCAAGATCGAGCACGCCGAAGGCGGCACGCTGTTCCTCGACGAAATCGAGAGCATGCCGATGCCGATGCAGATCAAGCTGCTGCGTGTGCTGCAGGAGCGCGTGGTGGAGCGGCTCGGGTCAAACCAGCCGGTGCCGGTGAACACGCGCGTGGTGGCCGCCACCAAGGCCGATCTGCGCGCGCTGGCCGATGCCAGTCAATTCCGCGCCGATCTCTACTATCGCCTGAACGTGGTCACGCTCGAACTGCCGCCGCTGCGCGAACGCCGCGAAGACGTGCCGTTGCTGTTCGAACACTTTCTGGCGCAGGCCGCGTTGCGCTTCGAGCGCGAGGCCGTTCCGCCCACGCCGGCCGAAATGGCGGCCCTGGTGGCCTACCCGTGGCCCGGCAACGTGCGCGAACTGCGCAACCTGGCCGAACGCCATGTGCTGGGACTGGGCTGCGATCCCGCCCAGGGCGGCGCCGCGCCCGAGGCGCTGCCGTTGCCCCAGGCCGTGGAGCAGTTCGAACGTGCGTTGATCGCCGATGCATTGCGCCGTCACGCCGGCAACCTGACGCGTGCCGGCGAGGCCCTGGGCGTGGCCAAGACCACGCTGTTCGACAAGGTGCGCAAGTACGGCCTGTCGAGCGGCGGTGCCAGCTAAGTACAACGCCACGGGCGCAAATGTGTCAAATGTATATAACCGGGGAACCTGTACGTCGCGTGCGCAGTCTGTTGATCCGGTACGCGACGCCTGCGGCATAAATGTCGGGCGTCATGCCGTTGTCCATCGCTGTCTACCGAATTGCAACGATGTTCGTTAAACAACAAAAGTGTGACGCCAATCATTGCTTTCCCTGTGGCAACGAATCATCTTGAAGCCATACTATTGGCATCCGGCAATCGGGCGGCGCCACAAGCGTCGCGGCGATGGCTGACCAGGCGACAAAGATCGCCACTGCAGCAAGCGGGCACGGCTACCTGAAGCCGTTGCTACGTCAACAGGAACAAAGCAACAAAGACCGGCCGGGGAGCGGGTCGACAGCAATCAGGGTCAGTAAAAACAGCAGCCCGGTCATTTGACCGACGTGGCGTGTCCGAGGACGCCCGTGCGGCACGCGCGTCGTGCTGTGCTGCTGATCGACACTACGGGTGATTGGATGAAACTGGATCCAGAACTGGCTGAAAAGCCGTACTACAGCACGCGAACCGCTGCAAAACTTCTCAACGTATCGCTGGGCACCGTCCAGAAAATGGTGGAACGCGGTGAACTTGGCGCCTGGAAAACCAATGGCGGCCACCGGCGCATCCACAAGGAAACCGTGCATCGCCTGCTGGCAAACCGCGCCATGCCGGATGTCGGCATCGAGCACAATCTCGACCTCGTGGTGTTCCACCCGAACCACACCGAAGCGCAGCGCATCAGTGCCCAGCTGGGCAAATGGTCGCTGCCGCTGAAGACGCAGGTACTGGAGGACGTGGTGGACACGGTCATTACTTCGGTCGATGCGCGGCCTCGCGTGGTGCTCTACTACGTGGAGGAACTCAACGACGCGGAATCCGCCACGATCGAAAAACTGCAGAACTTCTTCTCGCGGCAGCGCGTGATCTTCGCGGTCATCACCAACCGCCAGGCCTACGACGGCGTGGCGGACGCCCTGCAGCAATGGGGCATCATGGTGTTCCTGAAGACACCGTCGCTGGAGGAAATCAAAGGCTTCCTGCGTGCCCAACTGATGATGGGCCGCACCGGCGCTTAAGGTTTCATTAAGGTTCGACGTGCAACGGCCCGGACACCGCGTCCGGGCCATTTTTTTTGGCGCGCCCGTCAGGCCGATGCGACGGCCTCGCGCGCCTGCGCAAGCATCCCCCCGCCGTCGGCCTGCATCATCCACCCATAGAGATCGCGCGGGTCCGGAGGCATGGCCACAAGCGCCACGAAGCGGCCGGCATCGCGCTGCGCCGCGGCCGCATGCAACCACCGCAGCGCCGCATAATCCTCCAGCGCAAAGCCGACCGAATCGAAAACGGTCACCTCCCCGGCATGCGCGCGGCCCGGCGCCGCACCCGAGAGCACCTGCCACAGCTCGCTGACGGGCGCCTCGGGCCACTGCTGGATCTCGCCTTCGATGCGTGACTGCGGCGCATACTCCACCACAATGCGCGCGCCACGCAGGATATCGACGTGCAACTCGGTCTTGCCAGGACAGTCGCCGCCCACGGCGTTCAGATGCATGCCCGGTTGCACCATGTCAGGCGTCAGGATGGTCGCGCGGGTCTTGTCGGCGGTGACCGTGGTCACGATGTCGGCACCCGCCAGTGCATCGCGCACCGATCGGACTGGCACGATCTCCAGACCTGGCACTTTCGCCAAATTGCGCGTCAGCCGCGCCGTCGCCGACGGATCGATATCGAAGGCCCGCACGGTCGTGATGCCCGCGATGGCGTGAAATGCCAGCGACTGGAACTCGGCCTGCGCGCCGTTGCCGATCAGTGCCATGGTGCGTGCCCCCGGCCGGGCCATGGCCTGTGCGGCCAGCGCGGAAGTGGCCGCGGTGCGCAGCGCCGTGGCCAGGGTCAGATCGGCCAGCAGCAGCGGAAAGCCGGTCTGCACATCGGCCAGCATGCCGCACGCCATGACCGTGGGCAGCGCGAACCGTGCATTGCGCGGATGCCCATTGACGTACTTGTATGCGAACCGCGTGCCATCGCTGACCGGCATCAGTTCGATCACGCCCACCGCCGAATGGCTCGCCAACCTCGCAGATTTCTCAAATTCGTGCCAGCGCAGGAAGTCATCACGCACACAGCCGGCCATCTGCACGATGGCTTGCGGGACGCCCACGCCCCGCACCAGCGCCGCGACATCGTCTGCATCGAGAAAGCGCGTCAGCACGTTCGCTTCCCGGGTCAATTCCGTGTTCGTTCTCATGGCGGATCTCCTTCATGCCGCAGCGGCACGCCGCATCGGCGTGCTGGCGCGGTCGAGCCGCAAGGTCATGCAGTACGCGCCGCCGCCCGACAGCATGTACGGCGTCAGGTCCACCTCGTGCAGCCGATACCCGCGCCGACCCAGTTCATGGCGTAAATGCGATGTGGTGCGCGTCATCACCACGTGGTCGTCCAGATTGACCGCGTTGACGCTGAAGTGGCGCAGGTCGTCCTCGGTGGCCTCGATGCGCTGGACCATCGGGACGCGTGCGCGCAGCGTGCGCAGCGCATTCTCGGTGAAGGCCGGCGGGTAGTACAGCACTTCGCCGCCCGATAGCGGACAGAAGCACACGTCGAGGTGATAGCTCTGCTCGGTGGCCAGTTCCAGCGCCACCACCTCCTGGTCGAATTCGCGCGCCATGGCGTCGGCTGCCTCGCGGGACGAGCGCGGCCCGTAGCCGGCCCAGAAATGGCCGCGCCGCGCGTCCCAGATGCAATCGCCCGCGCCTTCCTGAAAACAGCCGTCGGGCAGCAGCGCCACGCTGTCGATCAGGCCGCGCGCCCGCAGGTCGTCGAAGATCGCCGCGAACGGCTGTTCCTCGCCGCGCCGCTGCGGGTAGCGAAAGCGCGCCAGCACCGCCTTGCCATCGAGCACCACGGCGGCATTGGCCGGAAACACCATGTCGGGCTGGCCCGCCACACCCTCGGCCACTTCCACGGCAAACCCGGCACGGCCCAGCGCATCGTGCAGCGCGTCGAACGACGCCAGCGCGCGCAGGTGCATGCCGCCGGGGTCGCGCGCCCAGGCGTCGGGGTCCATCCACGGATTGATGCTGTATGACACGTCGTAAAACGTTGGGGCCACCAGCAGGATGGTCGGGCGCATAAGGGGGCGGATGGTCGGGGGATGGATCACGGCGGCTCTCCTCTGTTCTGGATGAATGGCGATGTCGTGAGTGCATTCTCCTGCCCGTCGGCGCCAACGAATAGTTAGCAAACTGGACAAATCGCTATGCACGTTTGACAATTTGTCGGCATTGGCTGGCAATCTGCCAAGACCTGCCGGAGAGACGCCATGGATGCGACCGATCGACAACTGCTGGGCCTGCTGCGCGACAACGCCCGCACGCCGGTGACGGCGCTGGCCCGCGCCCTGCGCGTCTCGCGCGCCACGGTGCAGAACCGGATCGAGAAACTGGAGAAGGAAGGCCAGATCGTGGGCTATACGGTGCGGCTCAAGCCTGAGGCCGAACCGCACCGCATCCGCGCATGGATGACGGTGGCCGTGGAGGGCAACAAGGCGCGCCAGGTGCTGCAGGCGCTACGTGGCGATCCCAACGTGCAGACGCTGCATACGACCAACGGCCGTTGGGACATCATTGCCGAACTGCGCGCCGATACGCTGGAGCAGTTCGACCGCACGCTCGACCGCATCCGGCTGGTCGATGGCATTTCGGCCACCGAGACCAGCATCCTGCTGTCGAGCTACAAGCTGTAGCCGCCGCCCCGCCTACGAACCCTGGCGCGCGGCCGCCTGCACGGCGCCGCGCAGCCGCTCGCGGTGCGTTTCCTCGTGCAGCGCATGCTCGCTGGGCGCCAGCAGGTCGCGCAGCGACACGATCCCCACCAGCCGCATGCTGACCAGGCTGTCGACCACCGGCATGCGCGCCACGCTCAGCGCCGCCATCTGCCCGGCCGCCGCGCGCCCGGTTTGCGCCGGCAGCAGCACGGTAGGCGTGCCCTTGTCGGAAAGCCCGGCCTGGGCGGCGATCAGGTCGCCACAGCACAGGCCCGCATCGTCGCCGGCATGGGCGGCCGTGATGGCGGATCGATGGAGCATGCCCAGCACCCGCCCTTCGGCCACCACCGGATAGGCACGATGCGCGGCGTGGCTGCCGAAGTGGCGCGCTAGCGCCACGGCCACCGGCATGGCGGCGTCGATGGTCACCACATCGCGCGTCATCAGGTCTTCCACATGCGAGCGTTCCAGCGGATCGACGCCATATTCGCGGTAGATGTGCAGGCCGCGCCGCGCGATCTTCTCGGTCATGATGCCGCGCTTCATGGTCAGCACCGAGAAGCCGCAGGCCACCGCCGTGGTCAGCAGCAGCGGCAGCAGGGCCTCGCTGTCATGCGTCAGGCCGAACGCAAACACGATGGCGGTCAGCGGCGCGCCGAGCACGCTGCCGAGCACGCCGGCCATGCAGACCAGCGCCCACAGGCCCGGCGAGCCGCCCGGGAGAATCGGGCCCAGCACTACACCCAGGCCGGCGCCGAGCATCAGCAGCGGCGCCAGCACCCCGCCCGACGTGCCCGAGCCCAGCGCGGCAATCCAGATCACGGCCTTGACCGCCAGCAGCGCCACGGCCACCTCGATGGCCAGCCGGTTGTTGAGCAGGTCGCCGATCACGTCGTAGCCCACACCCAGTGCGCGCGGCTCGAAGTATCCGCCGATGCCCACCACCAGGCCGCCGATGGCCGGCCACCACATCCAGTGCAGGCGCAGCTTGCCGAAGGCATCCTCGGTGCGGTACAGCGCCAGCGTCAGCGCCGCCCCCAGCACGCCGCACAGTAGCCCGGCCAGCACGCACGACCCCAGCGCCACCGTGCCGGCGGCGGCCGTCTGCAGCGGAAACAGCGGGCCCGCCTCGAACACGAACGGCCGCAGGAAGCCGGCCACCGCGCAGGCCAGCGCCACCGGCAGCAGGCTGCGCGGGCGCAGTTCGAACAGCAGCAGCTCGATGGCCAGCAGCACGGCGGCCACCGGCGTGCCGAAGATCGCCGTCATGCCCGCGCAGGCGCCGGCCACCAGCAGCGTCTTGCGCTCGGCGGCGGTCAGGTGCAGGTATTGCGCCAGCAGCGACGCAATCGAGCCGCCCGTCATGATGATCGGGCCCTCCGCGCCGAACGGGCCGCCGCTGCCGATCACGATGCCCGACGACAGCGGCTTGAGCACCGCCACCTTTGGCGACATCTTGCTCTTGCCGAACAGCACGGCCTCGATGGCCTCGGGAATGCCGTGGCCGCGGATCTTGTCGCTGCCGTAGCGGGCCATCAGCCCGACGATCAGGCCGCCCAGGGCCGGTACGACGATCACCCAGGGCCCCAGCGCATGGTGGGCCGGCGAGCGCTCGGCGAACGACAGGGTCTGGAAAAAGAACAGATTGGTGAAAAAACGGATCAGGTTGACCAGCACGAATGCTGCACCTGTACTGATGCCGCCAATGACCAGCGCGATGCCTGCCAGCATGGGCAGGCGGCCGTTGACGGCGTAGTCGCGCTTGACGGAATGGTGCGTTGCGGAATGATTAGACATGGACGAATGCCGGGGGCGGCTGGGATGATACGAAGTACAGCCAGCGCAATATATCATGCTGTGATACATTGCCGGCTCGGCCAATGCGCCACGACGCCCCGCCGCTCGGCCAATGCGCCGACCGCCCCCAACGTTCCAAAGCCGCCCCCGCTTTCGATGCCCGCTGCATTCGACCCGACCTCTTCCGTCGCCGAGGCCCGTGCCTGGCTGCGCACCTTCGTCCCCCTGCCCATCGCCGCGAGCTGGCGCGAGCGGCTAAAGAGCTGCCTGGGCGCCCTGATCGGCCTGGCGCTGACCGAATGGATCTGTCGCCAGTTCCTGCTGGGATTCAATCCCTGGTTCATCGCGCCCATGGGCGCCTCCGCCGTGCTGCTGTTCGGGGTGCCGGCCAGTCCACTTGCCCAGCCGTGGTCGATCATCGGCGGCAATATGGTGGCCGCTACCGTCGGCGTGGCCTGCGCGAAATGGATACCGGACCCCGGCCTGGCGGCGGGCGTGGCGGTGGCTGGGGCCATCGCGCTGATGTTCCAGCTGCGCTGCGTGCACCCGCCCAGCGGCGCGGTGGCCGTGACCGCCGTGTTCGGCGGGCCGGCCGTGCAGGCGCTGGGCTTTGGCTTCGTGGTGATCCCGGTGGCCATCAATTCGATGCTGCTGCTGCTGACCGCCCTGGCCTTTAACAACCTCGCCCGGCGCCGCTATCCGCACCGCCCACCCGAGCCGGCGGCGCAGCATCACACCAAGGACGTGCCGCCCAGCAAGCGGGTGGGCTTCAACCGGGCCGACCTCGATGCGGTGCTGGCGGCACGCGGCGAATTCCTGGACATCGAGGAGGATGACCTGGAAGCCATCCTGGTGGCGGCAGAGCTGCGTGCGCATTCGCGTCGCTTCGGCGAAGTGCTGTGTGGCGAGATCATGTCGCGCGACGTGGTGGCGGTGCGTCCGGGCCAGTTGGCCGCCGATGCGGCCGCGCTGATGACGCGCCATCACATCAAGGCGCTGCCCGTGGTGGACCGGCAGCGCCGCCTGCTTGGCATCCTGACGCAAAGTGACTTTTTCCGCGCCTATCGCGTGAATTCGCGCCGCGTGAATGGGGCGGTGCGCGACCTGATGACGCGTGCCGTGATCACCGCGCGCGCCGAGCATCCGATCGTCAGCCTGGCCCAGGCGTTCTCCGACGGCGGCCTGCACCATGTGCCGGTGCTGGACGAACGCAACCGCGTGGTGGGCATGGTCACGCAATCGGACCTCGTGGCCGCGCTGCTGCGCCAGAGCGACCAGGCCATGGACAGGGCCGAAGCCGGCACGCCGGCGGGGTGATTCGCCGCCGGGCGCCTCGCCCGGCAATCGTTGACCCGGCAAGGGATTACCCGGAACCCGCATCGAATTCCGCTATGCTTACGGCGTTCTCGCAACATGGGCGCCGGACTGGCGTGCAACGATGAGTTCCGGACAACTGATTGAAAAGCTCGCCGCGGTCTTTGCGCTGATCGCCCTGATCGGCGGGTCCCTGCTGGTACTGGCCCCGTTTGCCACCGCGCTGGTCTGGGGCGCGATCCTGGCCTACAGCTCGTGGTATCCCTACACCGTGCTCACGCGGTGGCTGGGCAACCGGCGCGGGCTGGCCGCGCTGATCTGCGTGCTGATCGCCACGATCATCGTGCTGGGCCCGTTCGTCTATGCCGGCGCCAGCTTCTCGGCCCATATCGACGAACTGACCGGCCTGGTCAACCGCTACGCCGAACGCGGCATCCCGCAACTGCCCGAATGGCTCAGCAGCCTGCCCTATGTGGGCCCGCAGCTGCAGTCGAACTACGACCAGATCATCCACGCCGACTCCGAAATGGTGGCCAACCTGCGCAAGCTGATCGCGCCGGTGGGCCATGCGGTGCTGGGCGCGGGGCTGTCCATCGGCGGCGGCCTGGGCCAGCTGGCCCTGTCGATCATCCTGGCGTTCTTCTTCTATACCGGCGGCGAACTGGCCGTGGACTGGCTGCGTGGCGGCATGCGCCGGGTGGCCGGCGAGCGCGCCGACCACCTGATGGCGCTGGCCGGCGGCACCATCAAGGGCGTGGTCTACGGCGTGCTGGGTACCGCGTTCGTGCAGGCCGTGCTGGCCGCCATCGGCTTCTGGATCGCGGGCGTGCCCGCCGCGGCCATCCTGGGCCTGATCACGTTCTTCCTGTCGGTGGTGCCGATGGGCCCGCCGCTGGTGTGGATTCCGGCCGCGCTGTGGCTCTATCACAGCGGCGACACCGGCTGGGCCATCTTCATGGTGGTCTGGGGCGGCGCGGTGGTGGGCATGGCCGACAACGTCATCAAGCCGCTGCTGATCAGCAAGGGCACCAGCCTGCCGCTGATCTGGATCATGATGGGCGTGCTGGGCGGCGCACTGGCGTTCGGCTTCCTGGGCGTCTTCCTGGGCCCGACCGTGCTGGCGGTGGCCTACGCGCTGCTGCGCGACTGGACCATCGGCTCGCAGGAACGCCCCGGCGTGACCGACGTGACGCCGGCGCCGCCCTCGCAATTGACGCCGGACGCATGACGCCGGACGCGCACGTCTCGTCCCCGCCCCCGGCGCAGGCCCTGCACCGGCTTGTGGCCTGCGAGTATTGCGACGCGCTCTACGAGCGCACCGCGCTGGCGCCGGGCGAGCGCGCCACCTGCCTGCGCTGCGGCGGCGTGCTGTACCGCGAGAGCAGCCGCGCCTACCAGCGCCTGCTGCCGCTGGTGGTGACCGCGCTGATCCTGTTCCTGGTATCGAACACGTACCCGATCGTCGAGATGGACCTCAAGGGCGTGCGCACCGAGACCACGCTCTGGGGGGCCGTGCAGGCGCTGCACAGCGACCACATGACGCTGGTGGCGATGCTGGTGTTCGGCACCACGATCCTGTTCCCGCTCGCCGAGATGCTCATGATGTGCTACCTGCTGGTGCCGATGGCGCGCCACCGCATGCCGCCCGGCTTCGACCGGATCGTGCGCGGCATCCGCCAGACGCGGCCGTGGGGCATGATCGAGGTCTTCATGATCGGCGTGCTGGTGACCGTGGTGAAGCTGTCGACCATGGCCCAGGTGATTCCGGGCGTGGCGCTGTGGTCGTTTGGCGCGCTGGTGGTGGTGCTGGCCGCGATGCTGTCGTTCGATCCGCGCGATCTGTGGCACTACCTTGAGCCGGCCGGCGCCGACGAGGCCCCGCCCCGGGAGGACACCGCGTGACCGGCCCGCGCCCCTCGCGCACGGCCCAGGCGCGCGAACAGCTGGCCCGCTCGCGCCGCATGGCCGCCGACGTGGTGGCCGAGCTGACCGACGACGACGAACGCACGCCCCTGGCGCAAGTGCCCACGGCGTCATCGCGCGGCCTGCTGTCCTGCCACGCCTGCGACCTGGTCAGCCCGATCGCGCTCGCGGGCCAGCCCTGCCCGCGCTGCGGCGCCACGCTCCACCAGCGCAAGCCGGCCAGCCTGGCCCGTACCTGGGCCTTCCTGCTGTCGGCGTTCATCCTGTACATCCCGGCCAACCTGCTGCCGGTGATGGTGACCGAATCGATCCTGGGCACGCAGCGCGACACGATCATGTCCGGCGTGATCTACCTGTGGCTGTCGGGCTCGCACATGCTGGCCGGCGTGGTGCTGATCGCCAGCATCATCGTGCCGCTGCTGAAGATGCTGATCCTGACGCTGCTGCTGGCATCGGTCCATTTCAGATCGACATGGCGCATCCGCCAGCAGACCCGGCTCTATGGCCTGGTCGAAATCATCGGCCGCTGGTCGATGCTCGATATCTTCGTGGTGGCCCTGCTGGCGTCGCTGGTACGCGCCGGCGCGCTGGCCACCATCATTCCCGGGGGCGGGGCGCTGGCCTTTGCTTCCGTCGTGGTCATGACCATGCTGGCGTCGCTGTCGTTCGACCCGCGCCTGCTGTGGGATTCGCTCGACCCGCCCGCCCCTTCGAAATTGCCGGAATCCGACAATGCCCGATCCTGATACCCCTACCCCATCGCCCGGCGTCCCCCAGCCCGCGCGCAAGCGCCGCGCCCCGTGGCTGCCATCGCTGGTCTGGCTGATCCCGATCGTGGCGGCCGTGGTGGGCATCTCGCTGCTGGTCAACACGCTGACATCGCGCGGCCCCGAGATCACCGTCACCTTCCGCACCGCCGAGGGCCTGACCCCGGGCAAGACCGCCGTGCGCTACAAGGACGTGGACATCGGGCTGGTCAAGTCGGTGCGGCTCGCGTCCGACCGGTCTCACGTGCTGGCCTCGATCGAGCTGACCAAGGACGCCGAGAACTTTGCCGTCAAGGACACGCGCTTCTGGGTGGTGCGGCCGCGCTTTGCCATCAGCGGCGTGTCGGGGCTGGAAACCCTGCTGTCGGGCGCCTATATCGGCGTGGATGCCGGCAAGTCCCCTGAAAGCCGGCGCAGCTTCACGGGCCTGGAAGTGCCGCCGGTGGTCACCGCCGATGCGTCGGGGCGGCAGTTCGTGCTGCGTGCGCAGGACCTGGGATCGCTGGATATCGGCTCGCCGGTCTACTACCGGCGCGTGCCGGTCGGCCAGGTGGTGGCCTACCAGCTGGAGCCCAACGGGCGCGATATCACGCTGCGCGTGTTCGTCAACAAGCCCTACGACAAGCTCGTGACGGCCGATACCCGCTTCTGGCACGCCAGCGGCGTGGACCTGAAGCTCGATGCCGGCGGCCTGAAGCTGTCCACGCAATCGCTGGTCACCGTGCTGCTGGGCGGCGTGGCATTCCAGGCGCCCGAGAACACCAGCGCGCACGAGGCCGCCGCCGAGAACACCCAGTATCTGCTGGCCGCCGACCAGGCCGAGGCGATGAAGGAACCCGAGGAACTGGCGCCCACGCTGGCCGTGCTGAACTTCGACCAGTCGGTGCGCGGGCTGTCGCCGGGCGCGCCGGTGGACTTCCGGGGCGTAATCGTGGGCCAGGTGCGCTCGATCGGCATCGAATACCAGCGCGACAAGAAGGCGTTCCGCATGCCGGTGGTGGTGGAGCTCTATCCGTCGCGCATGGGCTTCCGCGAACGCGACGTGGCCGACGAGGCGCGCAAGCGCACCATCGTGCAGGCGCTGGTCAAACGCGGCATGCGCGCGCAGCTGCGCACCGGCAACCTGCTGACCGGCCAGCTGTACGTGGCGCTCGACTTCTTCCCGAAGGCGCCGCCGGCCAAGGACATCGACCTGGAAGCCCCGATGCCGGAATTCCCGACCACGCCGGGCACGTTCGACGAACTGCAGGCCAAGCTGGGCGATATCGTCAACAAGATCGACAAGGTGCCGTTCGAGCAGATCGGCCAGGATGCGCGCACGGCCATCGTGTCGATGAACAAGATGCTGGAAACGGCCGACAAGCTGGTGGCGCAGCTCAATGGCGACGTGGCGCCGCAGGTGCTGGCCGCGCTGCAGGATGCGCGCCGGACGCTGACGGCGGCCAACGGCACGCTGGCGTCGGATGCGCCGCTGCAGCAGGACACGCGGCGCATGCTGCAGGAACTGACGCGCACGGCGGTGTCGCTGCGCGCGCTGACCGATTATCTGGAACGCCACCCCGAGGCGCTGCTGCGCGGCAAGACGGAGGACAAATGATGAAACGTTCGCTGACACTTGGCGCGACGCTGCTGGCGGCGGCATGGCTGGCCGGCTGTGCCTCGCCCGAGCCCCGCTACTACACGCTGGCGACCGGTGCCGCCGCACCGGCCGGCGCGCCAACCCCGGCCGCCAATGCCACCGCCACGCAGCCGGTATGGATCGAGGTGGCGCCGGTGCGCGTGCCCGAGCGCCTGAACCGCGCGCAACTGGTGGTGACCGATGGCAATACCGGCAATGTGAAGCTGCTCGACCAGTCGCGCTGGTCGTCGCCGCTGCCCGACGAACTGCGCGATGCGCTGTCGCAGCAGTTGCAGGGCAACCTGGGGGCCGTGGACACGTACCAGCAAGGGATCTCGGATGTCTCGCCGGTGTTCCGCATCACGACCGAAGTGGTGCGGCTGGACGCCGATCCGGGCCAGCGCGCGGGGGCATCGATTGCATGGACGGTGCGCCGGCTGCCCGATGGCCGCGTGCTGAGCGGGCGCACCGAAGCCGACCTGCCCGCGCCGGGCCAGGTCGATGGCGTGGTCGGCGCCTATCGCCAGATCGTGGCCACCACGGCATCGGAGATTGCCGCCGGCGTGCAATCGCTGCGCGTGCAGGGCGGCACGGCCGCATTCTCGACCCCCACTTTGGCCCCCACCCCGGCCCCCGCCCCGGCCTCACCGGCCCGCCAGGCGGGTAAGTAGGCAGCTAGTCCTCCGGGTCGCCATTGGCCTGCGCCTGCGCACGACGCGCGGCGCGGCGCCGGTCGGCCCCGGCCATCTCGGCCAGGCAGGCCTCGGCATCGCCCTTCACCAGCCGCACGCTGCAAGCCAGCATCAGGTTCATCGGCAGGCCGAAGTTCTCGACCACGTAGTCGTTGGCGTCGCGCGCATCGCCATCGTCGTCGGTCGACACACGCACGCGGTCCAGCAGCGTGCCGGCATCGGCCGCGTAGCCCCACACCGGTTTCTGTAGCGCCACGGCAAAGCCAACCTCGAAGGCGGTGCCGCTGTCGGGCTCGCCGGGGCCGCGAAAGTCGTCCAGGTTCGCCATCACGATATCGGCGCGCCGGATCAGCGCGATATTGGCCTCGTAGATCCACTGCGCGGTGTCGGGCCCCGACAACCCCTTCGGGGCCGCCTTGTCTAGCGGATAGCACCCTTCGAAGCCATACCGGGCGCAAAGCGCCTTCAGATGTTCGCCCCAGGCGAGCGCATCCTTGCGAAATACGTCGAAGCCGGCGAGGTAGATGGTCTTCATGGCGGGTCCTCGGTTGGGGGCACGCCGGAAGCATACCGCAGGCGGCATCGCCGTTTCGTGGGGTCGTCCCGTTCGGTGCGAATTAGGGAAATTTCCGATTAGAAATCGGCATTCGATTCCGTGCCGGACGATGAATACGGCCATGGCATTTGATTATTCGCCCGGGCCCGCAGAGCCACGCACGCTGGCCGCTCGGACGATTCCGAAAATCAATAGAAATAGTCCCAAAAATCAAATAATTATTTTCGGCAAATTCCAGAAAATAACGATTCAGCAGGATTACCCGTATCGGTACTGTTTGCTCCGTCAGGAAAAGCGTGATGCGCAAGCCGCGTCATGCGCGCCGTGCCGGGGCGGATGCCTTTTGCATGGTTGCGCCTGATTCGCGGCATGGCTGTCCTTGCGTTTCGCCCGACCTTCCCGGTCCGGCCTGGCAGCGATCCCTCTCAACCCATGACATGAGGTCCACAGTGAACCACCATCGAACGAAAATCCTCGCAGCGTCCCTACTGCTTGCCGTGTTGAGTCCGGCCGCGTCCGCCTCCGACGGCACCATCACCTTTACCGGCCGGATCACCTCGAACACCTGCACGATCTCCGGCAACGGCGGGGGCACCGACTTCACGGTGGCCTTGCCGCCCGTATCGTTGTCGACCCTGGCGGCCGCAGGCAATATCGCCGGCCGTACGCCGTTCAACTTCCAGCTCACCGGCTGCACGCCCAACGCCGGCAACGTGGCGGTCTACTTCGAGCCCGGCGCCGCCGTGGACCTGGCCACGGGACGCCTGATCAACACCACCGTCAGCGCGCCCGGGGTCGGCGACACCCCACCGGTCGTGGCCGCCACCAACGTGCAGATCGGGGTGCTGAATGCCGACCTGACGAACATTGCCGTGGGCGCTGCGTATGCGTCGCAGAACAGCCAGCGCGTGGCGTTCACGGGCGGCACGGCTTCGCTGCAGTACTACGCGCAGTACGTGGCAACGGGCGGCGCGGCCACCCAGGGCACGTTCACCTCCGCGTTGACGTATTCGGTCGTGTACCCGTAGCCAGGGCGCCATCCCGCTCGTCCGACGGCATGCCCTCCCGCATGCCGGCACTACCGGCCGGCCTCGTGCCGGCCTTACTGCCCGCCTTACTGCCCGCCGTTCATCATGCTCAAGACATTCCGCCATCGCGCGACCATGGCTGCCGTTCTTCTGGCCTTGGCCGCGCCCGGCGCCCTTGCGTCCGTGGTCCTGAACGGGACCCGTGTCGTCTATCCGGAATCGGAACGCGAAGTCACCCTCAAGGTCACCAACGAGGGCGACACGCCATCGCTGGTGCAGGCATGGATCGACGACGGCGACGCCAACGCCTCGCCGGAGGAAGCGAAATCGCCATTCACGCTGACGCCCCCGCTGTTCAGACTGGACCCGAAGAAGGGACAGACGCTGCGCATCATCCACCTGCAGCAGCCCCTGCCCGCTGACCGCGAGTCGCTGTTCTGGCTGAACGTGCTCGATGTCCCGCCGGTGGCGTCGGGCGGCACCGCGCAGCAGAACTCGCTGCAGTTTGCATTCCGGACGCGCATCAAGCTGCTGTTCCGCCCCGCCGGCCTGCCCGGCGACGCGTCCAGCGCGCCCGCGCGGGTCGCCTGGCGCGTGGTGCGCAAGGACGACGGCGGCCAGGTGCTGACCGCCCTGAACCCCACGCCCTATCACATCACCTACACCAAGGTGGAGGCCACCGTGCGCGGCCATGTGTACGCCGTTGACGCCGGAGACATGGTGAAGCCCGGCGCGACGGTGGAGTTCCCCCTCGACGGCACGCACCCCGCCTCGGGCGAGCCGGACCAGGTGCATTACACGTTCATCAACGACTTTGGCGCTGCCGTCACGGGCACCCACAGGAAGCGGCCGGCCGCGCCAACTGTCACCGGGCAATGACGATGCACAAGCCAAGACCAAGGCCGTCGCGCGTGCTGGCCGCGCACTGGGTACTGGTCACGTCGCTGCCGGCGACGGCATTCGCCGGTGAGTCCGGCAACGCGGCCACGGTGGCCACGGTACAGTTCAACGCGCAGTTCCTGAAGCGGTCGGACGGCTCCACGGTCGATGTCAGCCGTTTCGCCAACGGCAACCCGGTCTCGCCGGGCGACTACCCCGTCGACATCTACCTGAACGGCGCCTGGATTGCGCGCGAGACCGTGCGGTTCCGTCCGCTGGACACCGGCGTGGCGCCCTGCATGGACGGCGCGGTCATTGCCCGGCTCAACCTCGACGAACAGGCGTTGCCGTCCACCAGCCGCAACGCCATTGCGCGGGCCATCCGGGGCCAATGCACCGAGCCCGCGGCGATCTCGGAAGACATCGGCTGGTCGTTCAACCTCAACGACCTGCGCCTGGACATCAGCATTGCCCACGCGCTGCTGCGCCGTACGCCGCGCGGCAGCGTCAGTCCCGAACTGCTTGACGATGGCGTGCCGTCGGCCACGGTTGCCTACAACCTCAACACGTTCCACACCACCGGGCATGGCGGGGGCACGTTCACTTACCTGGGTCTCGATGCCGGCCTGAACATCGGGCCCTGGCACTTGCGCCAGCGGTCCTCGATGAGCTGGCAGTCGGTCGGCCAGGACAGCTACAACTACCAGAACATCGCCACCTATGTGCAGCGGGACATTTCCGCCTGGCGCAGCCAGCTCACGCTGGGCGATGCCTATACCGATGGCGCCGTCTTCGACAGTTTTTCCGTGCGCGGCGCGAACCTGGCCAGCGACGACCGGATGCTGCCGGACTCATCGCGCGGCTATGCGCCGCTGGTGCGCGGTGTGGCGCGCTCCAACGCGCGCGTCACGGTCACGCAGAACGGCAACAAGCTCTACGAGACGACCGTCGCCCCTGGCCCGTTCGAGATCAGGGATCTCTATGCCACCGGCTACGGCGGCAACCTGCTGGTCACGGTGACCGAGGCCGATGGCAGCCAGAGCAGCTTTACCGTGCCCTACGCATCGGTCGTGCAACTGCTGCGACCCGGCATCACCCGCTATTCGGCGGCGGCAGGCGAATACCGCACCGGGTCGAGCGTCCAGAAAAAGCGCGAGAAGCTCGTGCAGGGCACGGTGCAGCACGGCTTCAACAATCTCGTCACGGGCTACGCGGGCCTGGTGCTCTCGGAGGGATACCAGGCGGGCCTGCTGGGTGCCGCCTTCAACCTGCCCGTGGGCGCCTTCGCACTGGACGCCACGCATGCGCGCGCCATGATCCCCGGCTTCGAGGACAGCAGCGGGCAGAGCGTGCGCATCAGCTACAGCAAGTTCGTGCCGTCGACCAGCACCAACATGACCATCGCGGCATACCGCTACGCGACCCGCGGCTTCTGGACGATGCGCGATGCGTTTGCCGCTCGCTCCAGCGGTGGCAACGCCCGCGCGGTGGACCGCCAGCGCAGCCAGGTCCAGCTCACCTTGAACCAGAGCCTGGGCGAGCGATGGGGCAATCTCTATCTGACCGGCACGTCGGCCGAGTACTGGAACCGGCGCGGCACGGCGCTGATGTTCCAGGTGGGCTACAGCAACGCCGCCAACCTGTTGGGGCTGCCGATGACCTACAACATCGCGGCGTCGCGGCAGCGCGAACTGCTGACCGGGCGGTTCAGCACGCAGGTCTTCGCCAGCCTGACCGTACCGCTGGGCAAGGGCAGCCATGCCCCGATGCTGTCGTTCTCGGGCACGCACAACAGCGGCAGCGATTCGTCGCAGCAGATGCGGCTGAGCGGCACGGCGCTGGAAGACGACGCGGTGACCTACGGCCTGAACGTCGACCGGATGCCGCACGCGACAACGGGCGGCGGCAATGTCCAGTACCGCACGCCGTACACCACGGTATCGGCGTCGGTCAGCGGCGGCAGCCAGTACACCCAGTACTCGGGCGGGCTGCAGGGGGCACTCGTGGCCCACGCGGGCGGCGTCACGCTGGCCAACTACCTGGGCGACACCATTGGCATCGTCGAGGCCAAGGGCGCCTCGGGCGCGCGCGTTGCCAATGCGCCGGGCGTCAGGATCGACGCGTTCGGCTACGCCATCGTGCCGTACCTGCAGCCCTACAACATGAACACGATCGAACTGAACCCCAAAGGCTTGCCGCTGGACGTCTCGCTGGACACAACCAGCACCCAGGTGGCGCCCCGTGCGAACGCCGCGGTCAAGATCACGTTTGCCGCGGTGACTGGCCGCTCGGCCATCGTGTCCGCCACCCTGCCCAACGGCAAGCCGCTGCCGTTCGGAGCGACGGTGTCCGATGACAGGCAGGCCGATATCGGCGTGGTCGGCCAGAGCGGCATCATCTTCGCGCGCGGCATCGAGCAGGCCGGACAGTTGCAGGTGACCTGGGGCACGGATCACAGCCAACGCTGCACCATTGCATACGAACTGCCGCCGCGGGACAAGAACGCCACCACGTATGCCCAGGTGCGCGCCGTATGCCAGCCCCAGCCCGACACGGAGGTCAAAGCGTGATAAGCGTGATAAGCGTGATGCCACACCCGCACCACGGCCCATGCCTGGGCAGGGTAATCGCGTCCGGACTGCTGGCCTGCCTGCCGGCCATCGTCCATGCGCAGGATCGACCGGTCAGGCAATGCACGATCCGGTCCGATGCGACCTCCATCGCATTCAACGGGTTCAGCATCCCCAGGGACGCCGCGGTGGGCACCGCCTTGAGCGAAGTCGTGACCACCACGGCAAACGTGACGTGCCCGGCCAATCCCGCTGACTATGGCGGCCCATCCGTCGGGGGCCCCGGATTCTATCTGCAGCTGTTTCCCAACCTGCGCCTTGCCACCGGCGTACCGGGCGTGTGGGCCACCGGGACCCCGGGCGTCGGCGTGCGCGTGATCTCCGTGAATTACGGGAACGCGGTGGTGTCGCGGGTGGGCACGGGTGGCAAGACCGATTTCGGGCCACGCGTTGCGCGTCGGGCCCCCTACACGGGGACGTTCCGCTTCTCGTACCAGTTGATCAAGACGGGGCAGATCGTCGGCCTCGGCCATATTCCCACTGGCAGCATGTTCGCCCTGCGCAGCCACAATATTCCCGCCAACGTTGTCTCGGCAGCAAAGGCACAAGTGTTCCTGCGCGACTCGGCGTTCAACGCACTGACTTGCCGCGTCACCACGCCCAGCGTCGATGTCCCGCTGGGCAATGTCAATGTGACCGAGCTCCGGACCGTTGGCGCCAGCGCCGGCCGGACCCCCTTCTTCATCGGGCTGCAATGCGATGCCGGCTCGGACGTCCATATCACGCTGACCGACGCGACAAGACCCGCCAACCGCACCAACCTGCTCACGCTCACCAGTGCCTCCACGGCACGCGGTGTCGGCATCCGCATCCGCAACCCTGACGACAATCCCGTGCGTTTCGGGCCGGACTCGCCGGTCGCGGGCAACACGAATCAATGGCGGGTGGGCACGTCGGACGCCACCGACAGCATCGCGATGAGCGCCGAGTACGTGGCCAGCGGCACAGTCAGCCCGGGCACGGTCCGGGCGCTGGCCACCTTCACGATGAGCTACCAGTGATTGGGGAGTAGAAGCCCGTCCCGTCCGGGGCGGCAACGCTGCCGATGGACGACGGGCATTGCCCAATGGGGGTTTCAGCGCCCCCTGTTCTTCGGTGACCGCCGAGCTGAAAACAAACAGACGTGCCGCCCCAACAGGGTCGATGTGGGGCATGGCACGCGGGCGGCGGCGCCACACCTGCTGCAACTTTGCTCGATGGATTTACTGCTACCCACCCGCCCATCAGCGGGCGGAAGCCAGTACATGAGGGATAACATGGCAACACTTCAGACCTGTGCGCGTCGTCCTGGACGACTTCTCTTCGCAATGCTGCCGGGGCTCGTCGGGGGCCTGCTCGGCCTGACGCCGGACCGCGTCCTCGCCCAGCAGTGCACGCTCGGCCCCCAATCGTCCAGCTTCGCCTTCTCGAATATCAACGTTTCGCGCGATGCGCCGATCGGGGCCACGATCAGCGAACAGAGAACGCTGACGATTTCAGTCAGATGTCCGCGCATGAGATACAACAGCCGGGGCGTATCCGTCCAGCTGATGCCCACGCTGAATACATCCACCACGGTTCAGGACGTGTGGGAATCGGGAGTTCCCGGCATTGGCATTCGCGTCACGGCCCGAAGAACTGGCCGCGACGGCCGGGAGGGCAGGGCTTCCGACACGTCCGCAGGCACTTACAGGACGCTCTCCACGTACGCGTACTCGCTGACGAACGGCTACACGGGCAGCACGGTCATGACGCACCAGCTGGTCAAGACCGGGCAGATCAGCACCAATGGCCAGATCAACATCGGCCCCATCTACTCGCTGCGCAGTCTCAACCATGACAACGGCCGGGCGTCGGGAACGCAAGCCACCGTTTCGATGGGCAACAGCACCCTGGCATCGCGATCGTGCCGCGTCACCACCCCCAACGTTGCGGTACCCATGGAACCCGCACATGCCATGGCACTGGAGGAAGCCGGCGCGACCACCGGAAGCACCGGATTCTTTATCGGTCTGCACTGCGATAACGACACCAACGTCTTCATCACGCTGACGGACGCCACGATGCCGGGCAACCGGACCGACCTGCTGACGCTGGCACGCGATTCCACCGCGCAAGGGGTTCGCCTGCGCATCCGCAACCCGGAAAACCAGCCTGTCAGGTTCGGGCCCGACTCGGCCACGGCCGGAACGGTGAACCAGTGGCGTGTCGGTCAATCCAGCGGCGCCACCAACATCCGGATGAGCGCCGAGTACGTATCGACCGGCAACGTCACGGCGGGCACCGTCCGTGGCCTGGCGACGTTCACGATGAGCTATCAGTAGCCGGTGCCCGTCGTGGCGCGCCCGCGCGGCCGGCCATCAGGGATTGATGGCCGGATGCTTGAGCGCGTGCGCCGCCTCGGCCATGTGCTGCCGGTAGTGGCGGTCGTCCCGCGCGAGCCCCAGTTCGCCGTTGCGATAGGCCATGGCCAGCGTCTGGATCGACGCGGGATGCTCGCGTTCGGCCGCCGCTTCGTACCACGCCACCGCGCGGGCATCGTCCTGCGCCACGCCCTCGCCTTCGCGATAGGCATTGCCGAGCAGGAACATGGCCTGCGCCACACCGCCATCGGCCGCCACCTTGAACCAGCGTGCCGCGCTGGCCGGATCGGGCGTGCGGCCATGGCCGCCGCGATACAACAGGCCCAGGTAGTAGGCCGCGCCGATGTCGCCGCCATGGGCCGCCGCGTCGAGCAGGCGCCAGGCCAGCGGCAGGTCTGTCCGGCCGCTGGCCAGCGTGCCCAGCATCGCCGCCTTGCCGAGCAGGAAGCGGGCACGCACATGGCCGCTGTCCGCCGCCATGCGCAGCCAGCGTTCGCCCTCTGCGCGCGTGGCCGCGTCGGTGCGCGACATCATCGTTTCGCCAAGTGCGGCCCGCGCGGCGGTTTCGCCGGCGCGGGCGGCCTGCTGCAGCTGATCGAGCGCCCCGGCATCGTCAGCCGATGTCGCCAGCCACTGCCACTGCGACAGTTCGGCGTGGCGCGTGTCGGCCTGGTGCCGCCACATCGCTGCGCCGGCCACGCCGGCTGCGGCCACCGTCACCGCCAGTGCGGCGGCCACGAACAGCGGATGGATGCGCGACAGGCGGCGCGATGCGGCGGGCGCGGGCGTGGCGGAAGCGGTAGCAGAAGCTTGCATCGTGGATGGATTACTGGTTCAGATCGATCTTGTACTTCGACAGGTTCTTGCCCGAGCCGTCGTCGGCTGCGACCAGGGACACGCCGGCCACGCCGCCCGCCGCTGCCTGCGCCAGCATGCCTACGCCCGAGCTGAACACCACGTCGCCGGCGGTCGCCACCTTCGTGAAGTGCCAGCTGCGGGCGCTGCCGTTGGCGGCGCGGGTCACGTTGGCGACGGCCTTCACGTACTGGATCAGCACGTCGCGGTTGGCGTCCGGCGACGCGTAGACCGTCCGGGTGCCGTCCAGGCCCGGGAAGTTGCCGCCGCCGCTGGCGCGGTAATTGTTGGTGGCCACGATGAAGTCCATGGCCGACGTGACCGGCGCCCCCTTGTAGGTCAGGTTCTTGATACGGTTGCCCACCGTCTGCGTCACGTCGATTTCGTACTGCATGTCCGCGTCGGTGAACATGTCGAAGTTGTAGCCCGGGAACGTGCTGATCAGTGGCTGCTCGGTGGTCAGCGCCGGGTTGATCTGGTTGAATCGCCTGGCCGCGGTTTCCAGCCAGGCCTTCAGTTCGTCGCCATTGACCTTCACCGCGTAGACGGTGTTCGGGTACAGGTAGAGATCGGCCGCGTTATTGATGGCCAGGTTGCCGGACGCCACGTCGGTATAGTCGTTACCGCCGCCGAAACCGCTCTTGAACGGTGCCGACACGGACAGCACGGGCAGCGAGGCCAGCGCCGGCAGGTTGGCGGCGATGTAGTCCTTCACGTACTTCGCCTGCGCCTGGTTCACGATCTGGATGGCGCCCGGGTCGCCCACATCGGCAAAGTAGCTGGTCATGCGGTAGTTCGTGCTGCCGATCGGCGTCTTCACGTACTGGATGGTGGCCTGGTGTTCGGTGTCGATGGCCGGTGCCACGCTGGCGTCGGCGGCCACGTAGGTCTTGTCGGCATTCTGGATCGAGCGGGCCTCCACCCTGGTGTTGGCCCGGTCCACGCTCCAGTTCTTGCCATCGTGGTTCAGCGCCAGGTTGACCACGCCCAGGTGCTTGCCCCAGTAGTTGGCCATCACGGTCGGCACGCCGTTGACCGTGCCGCGGGCCTTGTCCACGCCGGGCAGGTTGAACTGGCTCACCGTACTGGTGGCATCGGGGAAGATCTGGTGCGAGTGGCCGATCAGCATGGCGTCCACGCCCTCCACCTTCGACAGGTGATAGCTACCGTTCTCCATCGTCGGCGAGTACGTGGAATTGTCCAGCCCGCCGTGCGAGATCACGACCACCAGGTCGGCGCCCTTGGCGCGCATTTCGGGGATGTACTTCCTGGCAGTCTCGACCACGCCTTCGGTGTAGACCTTGCCGTCGAGCCAGCGTTTGTCCCAGCTCAGGATGGCCGGCGGTGCAAAGCCGATGATGCCGACCTTGATCGGTGCCGACACGGTCTTGCCGTCCGGGCCCGTCGCCGTGATCGTCTTGTTCAGGATCGCGTACGGCTGGAACAGCGGCTGGCGCGTCTTCACGCTGTAGACGTTGGCCAGCACCTGCGGAAACTTCGGCCCGGCGCAGGTCTGCTGCGCGGACGGGTCGGGCAGGCCGTCGACATGGAAGCGGTTGCCCGTGACCTGGCTCAGGTACGGCAAGCCGTAGTTGAATTCGTGGTTGCCGATGCCGCCACCGTCGAATCCGGCCGCATTCATCACCTTGTACATGGCCAGCGTCTCGCCGCAGCCGATCGGCTTGACCAGCGCCTGGTAGTCGGACAGCGCGGTGCCCTGGATGGTGTCCCCGTTGTCCAGCAGCATGCTGTTCGGGAATTCGGCGCGTGCCGCCTTGATCAGCGTGGCCACGCGCTCGAAACCGATCGACTTGTCCTCGGCGAGCTTGAAATAGTCATAGCTCAGCACATTGGTGTGCAGATCGGTGGTTTCCAGCAGCGCCAGCGTGGACTTCGTGCCTGCCGGGATCGACGTGTTGCCGTTGTTCTCGTTGTTGCCGCTGCCCGCGTTGGTGTCGTCGTCGGCGCCGCAGGCGGCCAGCGCGGCGCTGGCCACGGCCGCCAGCATGGCGGCGCGGATGCGATGGTTTTGCATGGTCTCGGATTTCCCTGTCGTGTTCTGTTTATGGTGCAGCCGGGGAATTGTCCGAAGCCGGGATGGCAGGGAAGTGGCGAAATCGCGTCATTACCGTGACAATCCGCGCATATATGACAAAAACGTCATATATACGCAGTGCCGGGGCAGCCAGGATGATTTCGGCCCGCTGAAGATCCTTATTCATTGGCGCAATTGACGCTGCGTTATATAGGCGCTTATATTGCGGATGCAAACCATCGCGCACGCCATCCCCTTCCGCCACATCTGCCATGAGCCTTTATCCCCTTGCGCGCCGTGCCGCCGCCGGCGCCGCCCTGCTTGCCCTGACCCTGGCCGCGCCGTCGGCCTTTGCCGCCGACCTGGTGGTGTCTGCCGCCGCCAGCCTGACCAACGCGTTCAAGCAGCTGGGCGAGCAATTCGAGCGCGCCCATCCCGATACCAGGGTGGTGCTGAACTTTGGCGCGTCGGACGTGCTGATGCAACAGATCGTCAAGGGTGCGCCGGCCGACGTGTTCGCCTCGGCCGACCAGAGCGCCATGGACAAGGCCGAGGCCGAAAAGGTCGTGCAGGCCGCCACGCGCAAGGATTTCGCGGCCAATGCGATCGTGCTGATCGTGCCCCATGACAGCAAGCTGAACATCGCCGCGCCGAAGGACCTGACCCGTGCCGATATCAGGCGCGTTGCCTACGGCAACCCGTCGTCGGTGCCGGTGGGCCGCTACACCAAGGGCGCGCTGGCGTCGCAGGGGCTGTGGGATGCAGTCGAAGCCAAGGGCGTGCCGGCCCAGAACGTGCGCCAGGCCCTGGACTATGTGGCGCGCGGCGAGGTCGATGCCGGCTTCGTGTTCGCCACGGACGCCGCCGTGATGCCGGAGAAGGTCAAGGTAGCCGCGCGCGTGCCGGCCGCCACGCCGGTGACCTATCCGATCGCCGTGACCACGCAAAGCAGGCAGGCCCCCCAGGCCAACGCGTTCGTGCAGTATGTGCTGTCGCCGGAAGGTCAGGCCACGCTGGCGCGGTACGGTTTCCAGAAGCCCTGATTCACCACGGCCTGCCCCGGGTCACCCCGTTCCCCCGAATCACTGTCTGAAATCATCGCCATGGATGCTGTCTGGGTTCCGCTGCTGCTGTCGCTCAAGGTGGCGGGATGGGCCACGTTGCTCAATGCCGTGCTGGGCGTGGCCGCCGCCTATGCCATCGCGCGCTGGCGCTCGCGGGCGCGCGATGTGGTCGATGCCATCCTGACGCTGCCGCTGGTGCTGCCCCCTACCGTGCTGGGCTACTACCTGCTGGTGCTGGTGGGACGGCGGGGCGTATTCGGGGCCTGGCTGGAAAATCTGGGCATCGAACTGGTGTTCACCTGGCAGGGCGCGGTCCTGGCTTCGACCGTGGTGGCGTTTCCGCTGGTACTCAAGTCGGCGCGCGCGGCGTTCGAGGGCGTCGATCACCAGCTTGAAAATGCGGCCCGCGTGCTGGGCGTCTCCGAATCCGCCATCTTCTTCCGCGTAACGCTGCCCATGGCGTTGCCCGGCATCGTGGCCGGTGTGCTGCTGGCCTTTGCGCGGGCGCTGGGCGAATTCGGTGCCACGCTGATGGTGGCCGGCAACCTGCCGGGCCGCACGCAAACGCTGTCGGTCGCCATCTACGAGGCCGTGCAGGCCGGCAACGACGACACGGCGAACCTGCTGGTGCTGGTGACGTCGCTCACCTGCATCGTGCTGCTGGTGGTGGCCGCGCGCCTGGTGCCGCCGGCCCAGCGCGGCACCGGGGCCGTGTTCGAGCGGCGCAAGTTCCGGCGCGACGCCATCAGCGGGTGAGATCGACATGAGCATGCAGATCACCGTCCGGAAACGCATGGCATCGCAAGATCGCCAATTCGCGCTCGATATTTCCTTCGCATCGGATAGCCGCCGCATTGCGCTGTTCGGCCCGTCCGGCGCCGGCAAGAGCCTGACGCTGCGGGCCATTGCCGGCCTGATGGCGCCTGACAGCGGCCGCATCGTGCTTAATGGCCGGACGCTGTTCGACAGCGACACCGGCATCGACGTCCGGCCGCAGGAGCGCCGCGTGGCCTACCTGTTCCAGGATTACGCGCTGTTCCCGCACCTGACCGTATCGCAGAACATTGCGTTCGGGCTCAGGCGAGGCTGGCGCAATCCGGCACGCCGCGCGCTGCCGCCCGAAGCCGCGCGCTGGGTCGAGGCATTCGGCCTGGAGGAGATCGTCAACCAGTATCCGTCGCAGATTTCAGGCGGGCAGAAGCAGCGCGTGGCGCTGGCCCGCGCCCTGGTGGCACGGCCCGACATCCTGCTGCTGGACGAACCGTTTTCGGCGCTGGACCCCGCCTTGCGCACGCGGATGCGCGAGGAACTGCGCGCGCTGCAGGAAAGCCTGGATGTGCCGATGCTGATGATCTCGCACGACCCCGAAGACGTCGAAGTGCTGGGCGACCACGTGCTGGAAATCCGCGAAGGCCGTATCCACGCCAGTGGGCGCGCGCACCGGCACCCGCCGGTCTACGCGCCCGCGAGCCCCCACGCCGTGTAGCGGTCAGGCACCCTGCTGGCGCAGCAGGTCAAGATAGGCGCCCTCGATCAGCGCATCGGGCGCCACGCCCAGCCGGGCCATCAGCGCGTGGGCCTCCGCCACGCCGGCATCCACGGGCTCGCCGTCGCGCAGCACCACTTCCAGCTCCAGGAAATCGCCCAGCCCTTCCACGCGGTCCAGATGCACGCGGGTGCGGCCCACCAGAAACAGCGTGCGCACCTTGCGCACCCGGCCGATGGTGCCGTGCGCGGCGGTCAGCGCGTCGCGCAGCGTGTCGGGCGACGCGGTGGGCGACAGGATATAGAAGCTCTCCTTGGGCCCGGCCTGATCGGGCCGCGCGTAGAAGATCAGCTGGCCCGACGTGGCGTCGAACGCGCGCAGCTTCAGGCGCCCGTTCGGGCACGGGAAGAAGGTGTCGTCCTGCTCGATCCGTTCCGGGCCCTCGGTGGCGATAGCCGCGGCACGCGGCACCAGCGCGCCGACGCTGTCGATGCGCGCCTTGATTTCCACATTGCGTGCCATGGTTCAGATCATCGTCCCGAGTATGACGCTCGACGCCTTGAAGATTGCCAGCGCGCGCACACCTTCCTTCAGGTCCAGGTCGGCCAGCGCCCCGTTGTTGATGATGGCCGCCACGGTGCCGCCGCCATCGAGTTCGAGTACCACCTCGGCATTGACGGCGCCGGGCACCACACGGGCGACCGTGCCGGGCAACTGGTTGCGGGCGGAAAGCCGTGCGGCGGGGTCCGGCAGCCCGATCAGCACCGACGACGCCTTGACCAGCGCGAACGCCTCGGCGCCGGGCGCCAGGCCCAGTGTTTCCACGCTCTCGTGCGTGATCGTGGACACGATGCGCAGGCCGCCCGGCAGCGCCAGCGTGACTTCGTCGTTGACGGCGCCGGCCCGCACGGCCTCCACGCGGCCGAACAGCTTGTTGCGCGCACTGGTCTGAATCATCATGCGTTGGATCAGGTGGATATCTTCGGGATTGGCATCGGACATCGCCCCGGCCCGCTCCAGATGGGCGATGAACCGGGCGTGCTCGGCTTCCATTGCGCGGAAGGTGGCGATCAGGCGCGCGGCCCGCTCGGTCAGCCGTGTGCCGCCGCCGCCCTTGCCGCCGGCGGCGCGTACGACCAGTGGCTCGCCGGCGCTGTTGTTCATGGCATCGATGGCATCCCATGCGCCCTTGTAGCTGATGCCCACGGCACGCGCGGCGGCCGTGATCGAGCCGTGTTCGCCAATGGCGGCAAGCAGCGCGATGCGGTCGCGGCCGCCCCAATCCTGCTTGCCGGCACGAAACCAGATGGCGCCCTGGAGTTCGAGCATGCGCTGACCTGTGTGTAATGAAGGGAACGCGTATGGTACCGCCAGAACCACCCGGTGCGGGCCGGGCAGCGGTCCGGCGTCAACTCTGGTGGGCCGGGATGTACCAGCGCATGATGCTGCCGGCAAAGTACTGCTTGTCGAACTGCCGCAGCAGGCGCCAGCAGGTGAACGGGTCGACCGCCAGGTCCACCCACGCCCACGGGTGATCGGCGTCGCCGTCGCGCACGATCTCGACGGAGTTCACCGTGGCGTAGTCCTTGAGTTTGTCCCGCAGCATTTCCTCGGTCACATCACGATGCAGCCCGCGGATCAACACCTGCATGGCAGCCTCTCCCGCATTGGAAAGTAGTGATGCATGTATTCTAGGCCGCGCTTTGCCTCGTGGCGGCCGGCCGATGCGGCAATCGCACGTTTCACGCCATGATGTGTACGCCACCGTCCACGTACACCGTATTGCCCGACACGCGGCGGGCATACGGCGTGGCCAGGTACGCGGTGGTAAAGCCCACATCCATGATGTCGACCAGTTCGCCCAGCGGCGCACGGCCGGCTGCCTCGGCCAGCAGGACATCGAAATCCTTGAGCCCGGACGCCGCGCGCGTCTTGAGCGGCCCCGGCGAGATGGCATGCACCCGGATGCCCTTCGGCCCCAGCTCGTAGGCCAGGTAGCGGCAGGTGGCCTCCAGCGCGGCCTTGACCGGCCCCATCAGATCGTAGTTCGGCACCACGCGGTTGGCGCCGTCATAGCTCATCGCGAACAGCGTGCCGCCCTGCCCCATCAGCGGCACCGCCCGCCGCGCCATGCGGATGAACGAATGGCATGACACGTCCATGGCCCGCGCGAAACCGGCGGCCGACGACTGCAGCAGCCCGCCCTGCAGGTCGGCCTTGGGCGCGAAGGCCACCGAATGCACGACCGAATCGAGATGGCCCCACACTTCGCCGATGCGCGCGAACAGCGCTTCCATCTGCGCGTCGTCTTCCACGTTCAGCGGCATCAGGATTGGCGCCCCGATCTGCTCGGCCAGCGGCGCGACATGCGGGTAGGCCTTGTCGTTCAGATAGGTCAGGGCCACTTCGGCGCCCATCTCGCGAAACGCACGTGCGCAGCCCCACGCGATGGAATCCTCGTTGGCGACGCCAACGACGAGCACGCGGTTGCCGGACAGCGGGGGACTAGGAACCTGGAGCATGCGCAAACCTCCCATTGTTGGCGCTTTCTGCTGGCTTCGCCGCTGCGCCTTTCGCGGGCAAGGCAGGAAGCCAGCGACATACCGCTACGCCCGCGCTTCCTGCGTGGCCTTGCCGTTGCCGTGGTCGGTGCCGAAAATCTCGGCAACCTCGCGGTAACGGGCCAGCCATTCGGCATCGAGCGGCCCACCCACGGTCAGCACGCGGTGCGCCAGCACCATGATGCGGCGGCGCTCCTTCATCTCGGGCACCAGTGCCGGCAACGCCCGGATGGCGCCTTCGGGGTCGAGGCTGACGATATAGCTCTGCCGGCGCACGGCGTCCTTGAATTCCGCCAGCGTGATGCGCTGCTCCGGCGGGTTCTCGCGCGCCAGCTTGCGCAGCAGGTTGAACGGCCGCTCCTCGATGGCCGAGCGGCCCTGCGTCACATACGACAGCACGCGCAGGAAGGCATCGAGCGGCGTGCCGGTGTCGATCTCGCGTTCCGCCTCGCGCCGCCGCAGTTCGGCCACCTCCTTGCGCAGGGCCGTAATGGCGGGCGACTCCGGTGCCTTCGGCGTGGCCGTCATGCCCAGCATCGCCGGCAGCCACGGCGTGGCGTAGAGCGATTCGAACACGCGCTCCTGCCAGGCGTCGCGCGCATCGCGATACTGGTCCAGCGAGCGCACGATCTGGTCGGACACGGCCTGCTGCATCGCCAGGAACGGATTGTCGGCGGACACCGGCTGGCGCGCGTCGCGCACGACCGGCGCCATCGTGGCAACCCACTGCATCCACGGGTTGCTGTCGGCAAACAGCGAGCGTTCGAGCCGCGACGGGTGAATCGCACGAATACCCTCGGCCGTGGCCTCGTTCGAGATGGCGCGCACGAATGGCGATGCGTAGGTATCGTAAAGATGCTGGTTGATCTCCGCCACGCGGCGCACCACTTCGAACGGCTGCTCGTCCTCGCGGCCGTCGTCCAGGGCCAGGATGTCGTCGATGGTCCGACGCTCGAAACGCACCAGGTAGCGGCCTTCGATCAGGTCGGTGTGCGGGGACCCGGGTGCAACGTCCTCGATCTTCGCTTCATACAGTCCCGGGGGCAGCACGTCGATCAGGTCCAGCGCGCAGAACAGCTCCGAGTGCTCCTTGTTGGCCACGCTGCCCGAGACAAAGATGCCCAGGTGTCCGATGGACGGATGCAGGCAATAGACGATGGTCTGATCGTTGGCCACCAGTTCGTCCACGCTCGCGTAGAGATCGGGAATCCAGTTCAGCGCCTGCTGCGGCGGCGTGATGTTGTCCCCCCAGGAGGCGAACACGATCACCGGCGAGCGCACGTTGCGCAGGTCGATCACGGTCTGGCCGTCGCTGCTGCGTACCTCGCCCGCCGTCAGGTGATTGCCGACAAACAGGTTCTGCACGATCCAGTCGATCTCGCCGCGGTTCATCAGGAAGTGGCCGCCCCACCAGCGTTCGAACTCCAGGAAGCGGGGCCCTTCCGTATCGACCTTGGCATAGACGTTGTACAGCTTTTCCCATAGCGTGTTCGACGGGTTCAGCTTCTCGAAATTCTGCACCAGCCAGGCGCCGTCGAAACGGCCATTGCCCAGGTCGGCCGCCAGCGACGACAGCCACGTGCCACCGAGCAGGCCGCCCGAATAGCGCATCGGATTCTTGCCGCGCACGCCCGACCAATATGCCACGGGCGCGCCGGCCAGCAGGATCGGGCCCGTCGCTTCCGGCGAAGCGGCCGCAAGGATCAGCAGCGCCCAGCCGGCCTGGCAATTGCCGACGACGAACGGCTTGCCCGGCGCATCGGGATGGCGCTCGGCCACGGCCTGCAGGAACTTGCCCTCGGTACGCGCCACATCCTCGATCGTCTGGCCCGGGCACGGGTCGCGGAAGAACGTGATGAAGTAGCACGGATGGCCGGTGCGGATGGCGTTGCCGATCTCGCTGTCGGCCTTGAAGCCGCCGATGCCGGGGCCGTGACCCGCGCGCGGGTCCATCACCACGAACGGGCGCCGGGTCATGTCGGTGGGATGCGCGTCCGGCGGCACGATGCGCAACAGCGCGTAGTTCACCGGCCGGGGCAGATCGCGCCCGTCCATCAGTACCTCGTAATCGAAGACGAGCACGGGCGGCATGCCACCGCGCTCGTGCTCCGCGGTCTCGTTGCCCCGCTGGCGCAGCACGTCGAGAAACAGGATGGAACGCTGCCAGGCGTCGAGCCCGTATTCCCAGGCAGCCTGCGCCACCGGATTCATCGGCACCGGCGGGAACATGGCGGACGGGAACATCGCGGAAGGAAATGGTGAACCGGGGAGGGTGGCCTGGGCAGCCGATGCGGCTGGATCAGCCGGCTTGCCCTGCGGGGCGGCCTGGGCGGGGGCGTCCTGTCCGGATGCTTGCCCCGGGACAGGTTGGCGTGCATTCATTTCCGTTTCTCCTTGGGGATTGGCGGAGTCAGATGGCATGCAGCGTGGCGCGAACATCGCTTGCTGCGATGCAACAGTAAAAATCTACCAGTCCGGGGGCGCGCTGACAACCGTTACCAAAGTCCAATGCGTCGGACCGCTTCGCCCGTGACAGAACCAAGTCATCGATACGGCGCCCGCGTTGGCCTATACTGGCTCGGAACGTTTGCGCAACGCAGCATCCACATGCCCCTGCCGGGTGCTGTTCCGATGGCTCACCAGGTACATGCCCATGCCGACCCCATCGTCCGACGACAAGTACGCCCGGCTGCTCGCACGTTGCGAGGGTCTTCCGCCCATCCCGACCGCCGTGGCGCATCCCTGCGACTATTCTTCGCTCGATGGCGCGCTGGAAGCGGCGCGCCTCGGGCTGATCGTGCCCATCCTGTGCGGCCCCGCGGCCCGCATCCGCGCAGTGGCCGAGGAGCATGGGCTGGCGCTGGGCGACACCGAAATCATCGACGCGCCGCACAGCCATGCGTCGGCCGATTGTGCGGTCGAGGCCGTCCGCACGGGCCGGGCCGAACTGCTGATGAAGGGCAGCCTGCACACCGACGAATTGCTGCATGCGGTGGCGCGCAGCGCCAGCGGCCTGCGCACCGGGCGGCGGCTGTCGCACGTGTTCGCGATGGATGTGCCGAGCTATCACAAGCCGCTGTTCATTACCGACGCCGCCGTCAACATCTTTCCCACGCTGAACGAAAAGGCCGACATCGTGCGAAATGCCATCGACCTGGTGCGCGTGCTCGGGGTCGAGCGGCCCAAGGTGGCGATCCTGTCCGCCGTGGAGACGGTCACCGACAAGATCCCGTCGACGATCGAAGCCGCCGCGCTGTGCATGATGAGCCTGCGCGGGCAGATCGAGGGCGGCCTGCTCGACGGGCCGCTGGCGTTCGACAACGCCATCAGCAAGGCGGCCGCCGACACAAAGGGCATCAAGTCGGAGGTGGCGGGCGACCCCGATATCCTGCTGGTACCGGACCTGGAAGCCGGCAACATGCTGGCCAAGCAGCTGACGTTCCTGGCCGGCGCCGAGGCCGCGGGCATCGTGCTGGGCGCCCGGGTCCCGGTCATCCTGACCAGCCGCGCCGACAGCGTGCGCGCCCGCATCGGCAGCTGCGCCATCGCGGTGCTGCTGGCGCATTCGCGGCGCACCGCGCAAACCGCCGTACCGGCCTGAGGAGACCCTGGCGTGAGCACACCACATCCCGTCATTCTCGTCGTCAACGCCGGTTCGTCGAGCGTCAAGGTGTCGATCTACGTGGTGCCGGACGCGGCGCACGAGAACGTCGATATCCAGCCGTCGCTGGCCGCGCATGGCCAGATCGAAGGCATCGGCGTGGCACCGCGCCTGGTGGCGCGCATGGCCGACGGCCGCGAAGTGACCGATCAGAAATTTCCCGTCGAGCAGGTGCCCGACCACGACGCGGCCTTCCGGCTGATCCGGCTGACGCTGAGCGTGGCGCTGCGCGACACGCCGCCGGTGGCCATCGGCCATCGCGTCGTGCATGGCGGCAGCGACTTTGCCGATGCGGTGCGCATCGACGACGCGGTGATTGCCAGGCTGGAAACGCTGGTGCCGCTGGCGCCCTTGCACCAGCCCCACAACCTGACGGCGATCCGTGCCATCCGCGCCGCGGCACCCGACCTGCTGCAAGTGGCCTGCTTCGACACGGCGTTCCACGTCGGCCGCGACGAGCTGGCGCAGCTGATGGCGCTGCCCTATGAATACTACGAGCAGGGCGTGCGGCGCTACGGCTTTCACGGGCTGTCATACGCGTATATCGCGCGCCGCCTCAAGCAGGTGGCGCCCGATCTGGCCGAAGGCCGTGTCATCGTGGCGCATCTGGGCAACGGTGCCAGCCTGTGCGCGATGCACGGCGGCAAGAGCGTGGATTCGACCATGGGCCTGACCGCGCTCGACGGCATGCCGATGGGCACGCGCTGCGGGTCGATCGATCCCGGCGCGGTGCTGTACCTTGCCGCGCAGGGCATGAGCCCCGATGCGATCCAGTCGATGCTGTACGGGCAGTCAGGCCTGAAGGGCATCTCCGGCATCAGCAGCGACATGCGGGCGCTGCTGGCCAGCGACAGCCCGCGTGCGAAGCTGGCCGTCGATTTCTACGCGTATCGCGCGGCCCAGGAAATCGGCAAGCTGGCGGTCACGCTCGGCGGCCTGGACGCCCTGGTCTTCACGGCAGGGGTGGGCGCCAACTCGCCCGACATTCGCGCCCGCATCTGCGCGCACCTGACCGAACTGTTCGGCGTTTCGCTGGACCCCACCGCCAACGGCGACAACTGCCAGCGCGTGAGCCGCGATAGCAGCCGCATCCCGGTACTGGTGTTGCCGACCGACGAGGAAGGCATGATCGCGCTGTCTACGGCGCGCATCCTGCGCGAGAGCGGCGGGCGCTGAGACCGGGATGTCGGCCTAGGGCGCGAGGTAGTGGGCCCGCAGCAATGCGGTGTCCACGCCGAGGTCGTCAGACAGAAAGCGTTCCAGGCTGCCGTATGTCGCGGTGATGGCATCCATCGATGCCTCGATGTACTCGGGGCGCACTTCCAGCAGCGGCAGCATGGCCTCCGCCGTCACGCCGATCTGCGCGACGCCGGCCAGCATCTTTTCATTGAATCGCTGGTTCCAGTGGTTCGACTCGAGGTAGTTGGCCACGATATCGTCCTGGGACACGCCGAGTGCGCCCAGCAGCAGCAGCGACGCAAAGCCGGTGCGGTCCTTGCCCGCCGTGCAGTGGTAGTAGAGCGTCTTGCCCGCTTCGGCGTGGCGCAGGAACGTGCGGAAAGCGTCGCGGTAGCGCACCGGGAAATCGCGATACACGTCGAGCATGAAGCCGTGCATCTGCGCGGCGTTGCTCGCACGCAGTCGGGGCAGCAATACGTCCATCGACATCGCGCCATCGAGTACCGGCACCGCCAGCCACGCGAAACGCTCGCCGAATGCCTGCTCGCCGGGGGATTTCTCGCCCGGCGACCGGAAGTCGACGACGATGTCGAGCTGCAACGCGTGCAGCTTGTCGAGATCCGCGGCGCAACCGAGTGCCGGATTGGCGCTGCGGTACAGCTTGTTCTGGCGAATCCGGCGGCCGGCATGCCCGGTCAGCCCGCCCAGGTCGCGCGCGTTGGCGATGGTTTCCAGGTCCAGACAGGGCCGCATTGTGGCGGCCGCGCTATATAGGTTATCGGTCTGCATGGCTCTTGAAAATGTTCGGCATTGGCGTCGATTATTTCAGATCGCCAACGGCGACGACACCCTGATTATCACCAAATGCCCTCGGCGCGGGCGCGCGGGCGCCCCCGGGCCCTCCCTCGGGATGCGGCCGGAAAATCGGGTATCGCGCCTGGCAATGGCACAATACGCGCCATGCAACGTATCTGGTCCGCCTTCGTCAAGTTCGTGCTGCTCGCCGTGGTGGGCGGCACGTTGCTGGTTGCATTCGCCGTATTGATGGCCAACCGGCAGTTGCCGTCGCTCGACGCCATGCTGGCCTTCCGGCAGACGCCGGGCTACGTCAGGCTGGCGGATTTTCCCCACACGCTGCCCGAGGCCGTCGTGGCCATCGAGGATGACCGCTTCTACCTGCATGATGGCGTCGACTATGTGGGCGTGATGCGCGCCGGCATCGCGAACCTGTCGGACGAACTATCGCAGGGCGCATCCACCATCACCATGCAGGTGGCCCGCAACTTCTTCCTGTCGCGCAAGAAGACCTACACGCGCAAGCTCTACGAAATCCTGCTGGCGTACCGCATCGAGAACGCGCTGAGCAAGGACGAGATCCTCGAGCTCTACCTGAACAAGATCTACCTGGGCCAGGGCGCCTATGGCTTCTCGGAAGCCGCCGACACCTACTTCGGCAAGCCCGTGGACCAGTTGTCGCTGGCCGAATGCGCGATGCTGGCCGGTCTGCCCAAGGCACCGTCGGCCAACAATCCCGTGGTGAACCCGCGCCGGGCGCGGCAGCGGCAGAGCTACATCCTGCTGCGGATGATGGAGCTGGGCCGGATCACCCGTGCCCAGTACGACGCCGCGCTGCTGGAGCCGCTGCGTCTGCGTTGACCGTCTTGTCAGCGCTCAGGCCGCCGCCCGCAGGACGATCTGGAGCATTTCGGGATGACGCGCCACCGCTTCCACGACGATGGGGTGCACCCCCTCGCCGCCGGCTTCGATATGCGCCAGGAACGCCCGCTTCATGCGGGGCTCCCAGAACTTCTTGATATGCGAGGCGATATCGGCCAGCGCCTCGTCACGATCGGGCATCGCCTCGAAAAAGCTGCCGATCTGGTTGGCCATCTTGACCAGGTTCTCGATATGCATGCCAGACCTTATCCAGTATGTAGTCGTTGAGGATGGCTGTAGACCACCATGGTGCCGCCCCGGACAAAGCCGGCCAGCGTGATGCCTGCCGTCTCGGCCAGGCGCACCGCCATGGCCGTGGGGCCGGACACCGCCGCCAGCACGCCGGCGCCGATGGCGGCGGTCTTCTGCACCATCTCGTAGCTCGCGCGGCTGGTCACGATGACCGCGCCGCGCGCAATGTCTTCCTGGCCCCCGCGGGCCAGTGCGCCGGCCAGCTTGTCCAGCGCGTTGTGCCGGCCCACGTCCTCGCGCACCAGCGCGACCTCGCCATCAGGCCGCATCCACGCCGCCGCATGCGTGGCGCCGGTGTCGCGCAGCAGCGCCTGGCGCTTGTGCAGCACCGCGAACGCATGCTCGAACACGCGCGGATCGAACTCGGCCTGGCTGCGCACCGGTTCCGGCATGCGCATGACCTCGTCCAGCGATTCGGTGCCGCAAAGCCCGCACCCGGTACGCCCGGCCATGGCCCGCCGGCGGCCCTTGAGTTCGACGAAGGCGCCCGTGGCAATCTCCACCTTGACCGTGATGCCCTGCGCGCCGGCCTCGACGTCGACGCCGTAGATGTCGCTGGCGGCCGCCACAATGCCTTCGCTGAGGCTGAAGCCCAGCGCGAAGTCCTCCAGATCGGCCGGCGTGGCCAGCATCACCGCATGCGAGATGCCGTTGAACTCCAGCGCCACCGGCACTTCCTCGGCCAGATGATCGACCTCGGCCGTCAACACCCCGTGACGCCAGCGGCTGACCGGGAACGTGCGCTGCGCCGGCACCTCGTCGGTGCCGGCCGCGCTGTCCGGAGATGGCACATCGCGTTTCATCGCCGCTCCCGGGTCAGCCCGCCTGCGCCGTCTCGCTGGCGGCGCGCAGGTGGCCAAGCTGCTCTTCGTTGAACGCCTGGTAGTTGCGCTGCCAGGTGGACGGCTGCGCCACCGGCATCACCTGCACCGCCGTCACCTTGTACTCGGGGCAGTTGGTGGCCCAGTCCGAATTGTCGGTGGTGATCACGTTGGCGCCCGACTCGGGGAAGTGGAAGGTCGTGTAGACCACGCCGGGCTGCATGCGCTGGCTGACGATCGCCCGCAGCACGGTCTCGCCGGCCCGGCTCTGCACGCCCACCCAGTCGCCGTCCTTGATGCCACGCTCTTCGGCATCGTGCGGGTGGATTTCCAGCCGGTCCTCGTCGTGCCAGTGCACGTTGTGCGTGCGCCGCGTCTGCGCGCCCACGTTGTACTGCGACAGGATGCGGCCGGTGGTCAGCAGCAGCGGGTACTTCTGCGTCACCTTCTCGTCGGTCGGCACGTACTTGGTGATGATGAACTTGCCCTTGCCGCGCACGAATCCGTCGACGTGCATGGTCGGCGTGCCCTGCGGCGCCTCGGCGTTGCACGGCCACTGCACGCTGCCCAGCTCGTCGAGCTTCTGGTAGCTCACGCCCGAGAACGTCGGCGTCAGGCGCGCAATCTCGTCCATGATCTCGGACGGATGCTTGTACGCCATCGGATAGCCCAGCGCCTTCGACAGCAGCAGCGTCACTTCCCAGTCCGAATAGCCGGCCTGCGGCGGCATCACCTTGCGCACGCGCGAGATGCGACGCTCGGCGTTGGTGAACGTGCCGTCCTTTTCCAGGAACGACGAACCGGGCAGGAACACGTGCGCGTACTTGGCCGTCTCGTTCAGGAAGATGTCCTGCACGACGATGCATTCCATCGACGACAACGCCTCGGCCACGTGCTGCGTGTTCGGGTCCGACTGGACGATATCCTCACCCTGGCAGTACAGGCCCTTGAACGTGCCGGTCAGCGCGGCCTCGAACATGTTCGGGATACGCAGGCCCGGCTCGGGGTTGATGCCCACGCCCCACGCGGCCTCGAAGCTGCTGCGCACGGTCGAATCCGACACATGGCGATAGCCCGGCAGTTCGTGCGGGAACGATCCCATGTCGCACGAGCCCTGCACGTTGTTCTGGCCGCGCAGCGGGTTCACGCCCACGCCTTCGCGGCCGACGTTGCCCGTGGCCATGGCCAGGTTGGCGATGCCCATCACCGTGGTGGAGCCCTGCGCGTGTTCCGTCACGCCCAGACCGTAGTAGATGGCCGCATTGCCGCCGGTGGCGTAGAGCCGCGCGGCGCCGCGCAGCGTTTCGGCCGGCACGCCGGTGGACGCCTCCAGCACTTCCGGCGAGTTCTCGGGCAGGGCCACGAAGTCGCGCCATTGCTGGAATGCGCGGTCTTCGCAACGCTCGGCGATGAACTGCTCGGCCAGCAGGCCTTCCGTGACGATCACGTGGGCCATCGCCGTGACCACGGCCACGTTGGTGCCCGGGCGCAGTTGCAGGTGATAGTCGGCACGGATGTGCGGCGAATCCACCAGATCGATCTGGCGCGGATCCACGACGATCAGCTTGGCGCCTGCGCGCAGGCGGCGCTTCATGCGCGAGCCGAACACCGGGTGGCCGTCGGTCGGGTTGGCGCCGATCACCATGATCACGTCGGACTTGGCCACCGAGCGGAATGTCTGGGTGCCCGCCGATTCGCCCAGCGTGGTCTTCAGGCCATAGCCGGTCGGCGAATGGCAGACCCGTGCGCAGGTGTCGACGTTGTTGTTGCCGAACGCCGCACGCACCAGCTTCTGCACCAGGTAGCCTTCCTCGTTGGTGCAGCGCGACGACACGATGCCGCCGATCGAATCGGTGCCGTGTTCGGCCTGGATGCGCTTGAACTGCGACGCGGCGTAGCCGATGGCCTCTTCCCACGACACTTCGCGCCAGGGATCGGTGATCTTCGCGCGGATCATCGGCTTGAGGATGCGGTCCTTGTGCGTGGCATAGCCCCAGGCAAAGCGGCCCTTCACGCAGGCGTGGCCTTCGTTGGCGGCGCCGTCCTTGTGCGGGACCATGCGCACCACCTCGTTGCCCTTCATCTCGGCCTTGAACGAGCAGCCCACGCCGCAGTACGCGCACGTGGTCACCACGTTGTGCGACGGCTGGCCCAGCTGGATCACCGACGTCTCGGTCAGCGTGGCGGTCGGGCAGGCCTGCACGCAGGCACCGCACGACACGCAGTCCGATTCCATGAACGGCTGGCTGGTGCCGGCGGACACGCGCGAATCGAAGCCCCGGCCGCTGATGGTCAGCGCGAAGGTGCCCTGGGTTTCCTCGCAGGCCCGCACACAGCGGTTGCAGACGATGCACTTGGACGGGTCGTAGGTGAAATACGGGTTCGACTCGTCCTTCTTCATGTGCGTGTGCGTGGCGATCGGGGCGGCACCGCCGGCGCCATCCGCGTAGCGCACTTCGCGCAGGCCCACCACGCCGGCCATGTCCTGCAGTTCGCAGTTGCCGTTGGTCGGGCAGGTCAGGCAGTCGAGCGGGTGATCGGAGATATAGAGCTCCATCACGCCACGGCGCAGTTCGCCAAGCTTGCCGCTCTGCGTGCGCACCTTCATGCCCGGTTCCACGGGGGTGGTGCACGAGGCCGGATAGCCGCGCCGGCCTTCGATCTCCACCAGACACAGCCGGCAGGAGCCGAACGGTTCCAGGGAATCGGTGGCGCAGAGCTTGGGCACGCCAATGCCGGCTTCGGCAGAGGCGCGCATGACAGAGGTGCCGGCCGGCACGGTGACGGATACCCCATCGATCTCCAGCGTGACCAGAGTGTCGGAATCGATGGCCGGGGTGCCGTAGTCGAAATCGTCGCGAGCGTTCAAGGGATGTCTCCCGTAATGCACTGCTTTTTGTGGATGCGCGCCCCTGAGGGGCACGTCGGTTCTGGAATATCGTTCAGGCGGCGCGGGCCGGCTTGGCCGACAAGCCGAAGTCCTCGGGGAATTCGTTCAGCGCGGACAGCACCGGGTACGGCGTCATGCCGCCCATCGCGCACAGCGAACCCGCCAGCATCGTGTCGCACAGGTCGCGCACCAGCGCCACATGCTTCACGGGCTGGTCGCCCGCGATGATGCGGTCGATCACCTCGACGCCACGCGTCGATCCGATCCGGCACGGCGTGCACTTGCCGCACGACTCGATGGCGCAGAACTCCATGGCATAGCGGGCCATCTTGGCCATGTCCACGGTCTCGTCGAACACCACGATGCCGCCGTGGCCCACCACCGCGCCAAACGCGGCATAGGCCTCGTAGTCCAGCGGCGCATCGAAGCGCGATTCGGGCAGGTAGGCACCCAGCGGGCCGCCCACCTGCACGGCCCGGATGGCCCGGCCGCTGCGGGTGCCGCCGCCGAAGTCGAACATCAGCTCGCGCAGCGTCACGCCGAACGCCTTTTCCACCAGACCGCCCTGCCGGATATTGCCGGCCAGCTGGAACGGCAGCGTGCCGCGCGAGCGGCCCATGCCGAAGTCCTGGTAGAACCTGGCGCCGCGCGCCAGGATCACCGGCACCGTGGCCAGCGAGATCACGTTGTTGATCACGGTGGGCTGGCCGAACAGCCCCTTCAGCGCCGGCAGGGGCGGCTTGGCGCGCACCACGCCCCGCTTGCCTTCCAGGCTTTCGAGCAGCGCGGTTTCCTCGCCGCATACATAGGCACCGGCGCCCTTGCGGACTTCCAGCGTGAAGCGCTTGCCGCTGCCCTGGATGTTGTCGCCCAGCCAGCCCGCCTGCGTGGCGGTGGCGATGGCGGCCTCGGTGGCGGCAATCGCGTGCGGGTATTCGGAACGCGTGTAGATATAGCCGGACTCGGCGCCCACGGCCAGGCCGGCGATCGTCATGCCCTCGATCAGCATGAACGGGTCGTCTTCCATGACCATGCGGTCGGAGAACGTGCCCGAGTCGCCTTCGTCGGCGTTGCAGACGATGTACTTGACCGGCGACTGCGCAGCCAGCACGGTCTTCCATTTGATGCCGGTCGGGAACGCCGCGCCGCCCCGGCCGCGCAGGCCGGAGTCGAGCACCTCCTGCACGATCTGCGCGGGCTCCATGGTCAGCGCGCGCGTCAGGCCGGCATAGCCCTCGTGGGCGATGTAGTCGTCGAGCGACAGCGGATCGGTGATGCCCACGCGGGCAAAGGTCAGGCGCTCCTGCTGCTTCAGGAACGGAATCTCGTCGGTCAGCCCGAGCGCCAGCGCATGCTGGCCGCCGGTCAGCAAGCCGGCGTCGAACAGCGCGGCGACGTCGTCTTCCGTCACCGGGCCGTATGCCGTGCGTCCGGCAGCGGTCTGTACCTCGACCAGCGGTTCCAGCCAGAACATGCCGCGCGAGCCGTTGCGCACGATACGCACGTCGGCGCCGCGCCGTGCGGCTTCGGCGGCGATGGCCTGCGCCACCTCGTCGGCACCCAGCGCCAGCGCGGTGGAGTCGCGCGGAACGAAGATGGTGGTGGTCATGCGCGGGCCTCCTGGTCTTCACGGACGGCATCGACAAGTTTGTCGAACCGTTTGGCATCGACGCGCGCGTGAATGCGGTCGCCGATCATCATCGACGGGCCGGTGGCACACTGCCCCAGGCAGTAGACCGGCTCCAGCGTATATTGGCCGTCGGCCGTGGTCTCGTGGAAGTCGCAGCCAAGCTTGCGGCAGGCGTGTTCGGCCAGCGCGTCGGCACCGACCGACTGGCACGCTTCGGCACGGCACACCTGCACGACGTGGCGTCCGGCCGGCTGCTCGCGAAAATGGTGATAGAACGTGATGACGCCATGCACTTCGGCACGCGACAGGTTCAGGGCCTTGGCGATGACCGGCACGGCATCGGCCGGGATATAGCCCTGGGTGTCCTGGATCTCGTGCAGAATCGGCAGCAACGCGCCAGGCATGTCACGCCTGGCCGCGACGATGCGCGCGATATCTGCGGAATCCGTCCGGCCATTGCCGGCGGGCGCCGTGGGGATGGCGGTGTCTGGCATGCTGTCTCCATATTGTTCTGTCGGTTCCGAAACCGGCTTTTTTATTCATATTCCGGAACATCACAACGGGCTTTTTGGCCTCTTTATGCGACTATAGAACCGTGTTTTGCCCCGTTCAATATGCTATTTTCCGCATATGCTACGCATTTCGATCCTTCCGCACCTGCAGATCCGCGACGACGCCGCCCCGGGACCCGCGCCAGCACTGGATGTGTCGCGCCTGGTGGCCCTGCTGGGCCTGATCGAATCCACGGGAAATATCGCCCAGTCGGCCGAGGCCATGGCGTTGTCATACCGCTACGCCTGGGGCATCTTGCGCGATGCCGAGACGCTGTTCGGCGGCGCGCTGATCGCCAAGACGCGCGGCCGGGGGTCTACCCTGACGCCGCTGGCGCAACAGCTGGTGTGGGCCAGCAAGCGCATTGCCGCGCGCCTGTCGCCCACGCTCGACAGCCTGGCCTCGGAACTGGAGATCGAACTCAAGAAGCTGATGGCGGCCAGCGATCCGGCCGTGCGCATCCACGCCAGCCATGGCTTTGCCGTGGCGGCGCTGCGTGACTTCCTGGACGAACAGAAGGTGCGCCACGACCTCAAGTATTGCGGCAGCCTGGAGGCCGCCGCCGCGCTGTCCGAGGGCGCCTGCGACGTGGCCGGCTTTCACGTGCCGGTTGGCGAGTTCGAGGAAGAGACGCTGCGCGGCTTCTCGCGCTGGTTGCACCCCGAAAAGCATTGCCTGATCCACCTGGCCACGCGCCAGCAGGGGCTGTTCGTGCGCCCCGGCAATCCGCTGAACATCCGCTCGCTGGAAGACCTGACGCGCGCCGACGTGCGCTTCGTCAACCGCCAACTGGGGTCCGGCACCCGCCTGCTGCTGGACTTGATGCTGGCCCGGCGCGGCATCGACAGCAGCCGCATCGAGGGCTTCAACAACGGCGAATTCACGCACGCGGCCGTGGCCGCCTACATCGGCAGCGGCATGGCCGACGTGGGATTCGGCGTGGAAACGGCGGCCCGGCGCTTCAACCTGGAGTTCGTGCCGGTGCTCAAGGAACGCTACTTCTTCGCGCTGGAAACGGAAGCCCTGCACAGCCCGGCGCTGCAGGGCGCGGTATCGGCGATGAAGAGCGGCAGCTTCCGCGAACGCGTCAACGCCCTGCCCGGCTACGACGGCGAACTGACCGGCACGGTGCAGACGTTCGCCGAGGCATTTCCGGGGGTGGTGCTGTAGGCCGCAAGGCGCAGCCCCCGGCCATCGCCAACGAACCGCCTGCGCTCAATACACCACCACCGACAGCGTCACGCCGGCCGGCACGCGCACCTTGTCGCTGTACACGCCGTTGCTGGCGCTGCGCGGTGCGATGTAGCTGCCGTAGCTCTGAAGCATCGACGGTGCGGTGGCCGGCAACTTGCGCAGCGCGGTGTACGCGGCGCCGGACGGATCGATTTCCGGCAGTGTGTACGTGCCGTCAGACCACTGCGGATAGCCGAAGCCCTGCGGCGTGAGCGCCAGCGGCATGTTGCTGTTGGTGCTGGCGCGCCAGTTGGTCAGGGCCTGATCGAAGGTCCAGCCGCCGCCCACGATTGCGGCGGCCAGCACCGCCTTGGAGCCCGGCTGCTGACGGGTCAGCAGGTCGCGGAAGAAGCCGATGCCCAGCTGGCGGTTCAGGAAACCGCCGAAGCTGCCCGACACCGCATAGCTCTCGCACGACACGCCGAAGCCCGTGAACGCCGTCAGGTTGCAGTTGTAGTCGCTGTAGCGGTAGTAGTCCGGCAGGCGCACGTCGCGGATCGGGTTGTAGTTCGACAGGATGGCGCCGCTCAGGAAGTCCTCCATCTGCATCGCCGTCATTTCCTCGAGCCAGGTGTCGTAGGCGTAATCGGCGCCCATGCTGATCTGGCGGCGATAGAAGTTCTGCATGTGCGTGCCTTCGTGCGCCATCGTGGTCTTGACAGACCGCAGGCCAGCCGCATTGCCCAGCGACAGCGTTTCGCTGTCCAGATACAGCGACACCGACTCGTTGCTGTTCGGTTCCTTGGTCTTCAGGAAGTTGTGCAGGCCCCAGAAGTAGCCCACGGTGCCGTAGGGCTTGCCGTCGCGGTTGAAGTTGAGCACGACGATATCCACGGGCGCGCCGGCCGGCAGCATCGACGTGCCGTACGAATTGGCACCCCAGACCCGCCCGCCCACGTTGAGCAGCCGATCGTAGATCATGCTGCTGCCCGCAAAAGCGGTGGCCAGCTCAAGAACTGTCGCATCCGGCACATTGGCGGCCTCGGCGGTCTCCACCCAGACGTTGACGATGGTGCCGTCGCTGGCGCTCACCTGCTTGCGCAGCGTGGCAGCACGCTGGGTCCCGTCCGTGTGATACCAGTTGCGGGTGGCGCCTTCCGGCAGGCCCGCGGTGCCGATCGACGCGGCCAGCGGCGCCGGCACGCCCAGCGTGCTGAGCATCGGATCCCCCGACGTGCGCGTGGCATCGACCCAGCCCTTGCGGTTGTACTCGCCAATGGCCCGCTGGGTGGTTTCGTCGGCCGACGCCTGGCTCAGCGCCTGCGGTGCGATCATCTCTGCCGCCACCTGCGACGACAGGCCGGCCGGCATGGCCACGGCGGCATCGCCCTGATTGGACAGTTGCAGCCAGATCGTCTTGCCGGCCACGCCGGAAATTGCATACTGCGCGTCGACCGCCGCGCCAGTGTTGTTCGGGTAGCCCCAGATCCCGGCATCGGTGCCCCCGTACGTGCTCTCGCCCGTGGCGCCACAGCCGGTGCACGACTTCGTCAGCCCCACCTGCTGGGGCGGCGGAGTCGTGGCGGTGGCCGTGCTGGCGGCCTGGCCGGCGGCGGCGCTGTCGCCGCCGTCACCGCCCCCGCCGCAAGCGGTCAGGGCAAGCGCGGTCAGGGCCGCAAGACCGGTCAATCCGGCGGGAAAACGATGGCGCGTGCCGGCACGCGGGGTCATGCGACGCATTGGGTGGCTCCGAAACTAAGCGGTCTCCGGGGCCGGGCGCGCGCATCGCGCCCGATCGGAGTGGTCACCCAATAACGACGCGGAACGCAGCAGGTTTAGCGCCATTACATCGCTTTTCTGCGATGGTTCGCGCCAACAACCGTTTCAATCTGTCGTGATACGCACGCAGGCCCGCTGCGGGCGCCGGCACCGTTCGCTAGTAGATCTCCGGAATGATCATGTTGTCCGGCACGGGCTGGCGGACATAGTCGGCATGCCGTTCGCGCTCGGGCAGGACGATGGACGGCTGCGCCGGCTCCACATAGGGCATCTGCTGCAGCAGGTGGTGGATGCAGTTCAGCCGGGCGCGCTTCTTGTCCACGGCCTGTACCACCCACCACGGCGCCTCGGAGATATGCGTGCGCTCCAGCATGATCTCCTTGGCGCGCGTGTAGTCTTCCCAGCGGCGGCGCGACTCCAGGTCCATCGGGCTCAGCTTCCACTGCTTGAGCGGGTCGTGGATGCGGCTCAGGAAGCGCATGTGCTGTTCGTCGTCGGTGATCGAGAACCAGTACTTGATCACCTGGATACCGGAACGCACCAGCATCCGCTCGAACTCGGGCACGGAACGGAAGAATTCCTCGTACTGCTCGTCGGTGCAGAACCCCATCACGTGTTCCACGCCGGCGCGGTTGTACCAGCTGCGGTCGAACAGCACCATTTCGCCAGCGGCGGGCAGATGCGACACATACCGCTGGAAGTACCACTGGGTGCGCTCGCGGTCGTTCGGCGCCGGCAGCGCGGCCACGCGGCAGACGCGCGGATTCAGCCGCTGCGTGATGCGCTTGATCACGCCGCCCTTGCCGGCCGCGTCGCGCCCCTCGAACAGGATCACCACCTTGTGCCCCGTGGCCACCACCCAGCTCTGCAGCTTCACCAGTTCGCCCTGCAGGCGGAACAGCTCGCGGAAGTAAAGACGACGCTCGGCGCGCTCGGCTTCGTCGCCGTTGAGGTTGCTGTTGTCGCCGGGGCCGCCTGTCTCGCCCGCCAGCACCCGCTGCACCAGCAGCGGATCGCGGTCTTCCAGCTCCAGTTCGAGCTCTTCGTCGTAGTAGTCCGCCACCTCGCGGTGAATGCGCCGGATCAGCGCTTCGTCGTTGTAGTCCATGGCTTTCCTCCATTGCGCACGCCGAACGCTGTGCGCCTTGGTGACTGATCGTACGCCTGCAATATGGCAATTTTACGAATTGTCATAGAGGCATCCTGCATCACATCATGCCGCTTTCCTGCTTGCGGAACGCCCAGCGCCCGGCCAGCACCGTGAAGCTGGCCACCAGCACCACCAGCACCCAGAACCCGTGCGGATGCGCGGCCAGCGGAATCCCGCCCACATTCATGCCGAAAAAGCCGGCCACGATATTGATCGGCAGCGCCAGCACCGTGACCAGCGTCAGCGTGAACAGCGTGCGGTTGGTCTGTTCGTTGAGCTTGGCGGCGATCTCTTCCTGCAGCAGCTTGATGCGTTCCACGAGCGCGGCCAGGTCATTGAGCACCAACGAGAATTCTTCGGTCGATTCGCGCAATTCCTGCAAATCGGTGTCGAGCAGCCACGCGGGCGGCCGGTTCAGCAGCCGGAACAGCGCGCCGGGCTCGGGCGCCAGCAGCCGCTGCAGGCGCACCAGGCCTCGCCGCATGGCGCCCAGGTCCGCCCGGTTCGACTGCAGCCGCTGCGACAGCAGCTGGTCTTCGATCTGGTCCACGCTGACACCCGTCTCGCGCACGATCTGTACCAGCACGTCGGCCTGGTCCTGCAGCAGGTGCACCACCAGGTTCAGGGGCGACCGGAACCGCTCGCCACGCCGCACGGCGGCGCGCAGCCGGTCCACCGACCGCAGCGGGCGTGCCCGGGCGGTCACCACCAGCCGGTGGTCGGCATGCGCCCAGAGCGTGGAAATATCGGTCGAGGCCACGCCGAAGTTGTAGATCACGTCGTTGACCACGGCCAGCAGCGCGGCGTCCTGGCGTTCGATGCGGGTCGAATGGGAACCCTGCCGCAGCGCCTCGAAGAAATCGTCGGGCAAGCCAAGCTGGCCGCGCATCCAGCGTTCGCAGGCGCTGTGCGACAGGTTGAAGTGCAGCCAGACAAACGGGCGCTCGGTCTGCGCCACCGCGTCGTCCGGGCCCGCCGCCGGATGCTCGCGAAGCCAGGCGGCGGCCGCGCTGGAATCGATCTCGCGCCCCGGCTGCCCCGGTTCGAACAGGAAACCGCTGACCAGACCGACCGGGTCGGAACCATAGCCGGCTTCGACAATGCCCGATTGCATGCAAACTCCCTTCACGTTGCCTCGCGTGACGTTATCACGCCGCCATGACGCCCGGTGCGGCGGCCGCGTCCGTTGTACCGGCCCGCAACACCTGCTCCATTCTGGAACACCCCGCCGTCCCTGCCACCCGCCCCCGCCGGCCGCCATCCCGCATGGCAGCGTCGGGCGCCGACCCGGCACGGCGCTTGCAGTCGGTCCCGGCGTGCCCAATGGCACGACCAACGATATCGACAAGTGGAGCGAGACATGAACATGGCTGAAATTGCCCAGCTGGGCGTGCCCTACCCGTTCAAGGAACAGTACGACAACTACATTGGCGGCGCCTGGGTGCCGCCGGCGGACGGCCAGTACTTCGAAGCCGTCACGCCGCTCACCGGCAAGCCGTTCACGCGCGTGCCGCGCTCGAACGAAAAGGACGTGGAAGCCGCGCTGGACGCGGCCCACCGGGCCCGCGCGGCGTGGGGGCGCACGTCCACCGCCGAGCGCGCGAACCTGCTGAACCGCATCGCCGACCGGATCGAGGCCAACCTGACGCTGCTGGCCGTGGCCGAGACCATCGACAACGGCAAGCCCGTGCGCGAGACCTCCGCTGCCGACCTGCCGCTGGCCGTCGACCATTTCCGCTACTTCGCCGGCTGCATCCGCGCCCAGGAAGGCTCCATCTCGGAAATCGACCACGACACCATTGCCTATCACTTTCACGAGCCGCTAGGCGTGGTGGGCCAGATCATTCCGTGGAACTTCCCGCTGCTGATGGCCGTGTGGAAGCTGGCCCCGGCGCTGGCGGCCGGCAACTGCGTGGTACTCAAGCCGGCCGAGCAGACGCCGGCGTCGATCCTGGTGCTGATGGAACTGCTGCACGACCTGCTGCCCCCGGGCGTGATCAACGTCGTCAACGGCTTTGGCGTGGAAGCGGGCAAGCCGCTGGCGTCGAGCCCGCGCATCGCCAAGGTGGCCTTTACTGGCGAAACGACGACGGGCCGGCTGATCATGCAGTATGCGTCGCAGAACCTGATCCCGGTGACGCTGGAACTGGGCGGCAAGTCGCCAAACATCTTCTTCGAGGATGTGATGGCTGCCGACGACGCCTACTTCGACAAGGCGCTGGAAGGCTTTGCGATGTTCGCGCTGAACCAGGGCGAAGTCTGCACCTGCCCGTCGCGCGTGCTGATCCAGGAATCGATCTACAAGGCGTTCATGGCGCGCGCGGTCAAGCGCGTGGAGGCGATCCGCCAGGGGCATCCGCTGGACACGTCGACGATGATCGGCGCGCAGGCCTCCGAAGAGCAGTTGCAGAAGATCCTGGCCTATATCGACATCGGCAAGCAGGAAGGCGCCCGCGTGCTGACCGGCGGCGAGCGCAACGCGCTGGGTGGCGATCTGGCGGGCGGCTACTACGTCAAGCCGACGATCTTCGAGGGCCACAACAAGATGCGCATCTTCCAGGAGGAAATCTTCGGCCCGGTGGTCTCGGTCACGACCTTCAAGGACGAGGAAGAGGCGCTGGCGATTGCCAACGATACGCTCTACGGGCTGGGCGCCGGGGTGTGGACGCGCGACGGCGCGCGCACGTTCCGCATGGGCCGCGGCATCGAGGCCGGCCGCGTGTGGATCAACTGCTATCACGCCTATCCGGCCCATGCCGCGTTCGGCGGCTACAAGCAGTCGGGCGTGGGCCGCGAAAACCATCGGATGATGCTGGACCACTATCAGCAGACCAAGAACCTGCTGGTCAGCTACAACCCGAATCCGCTCGGATTCTTCTGATCCGCCAGGCGCGGCGGCGCCGGCCAGGCCGATGTTAGCGACGCCGGTAGATGGTATTGCGCGACACGCCAAGCTCGCGCGCCGCGGCACTGACATTGCCGCCGTGGCGCGCCAGGGCTTCGCGAATGCGCGCCGCTTCCCAGTCGCGCATGCTGCCCGCGCCGGCATCGGCATCGGCCGTGGCCCGGGCGGCCGGCGTGGCCTGCATCGCCGGCTGCGCGGCAAAGTCGTCCGGCAGGTGCTCGACGTCGATCCGCGCCTCGCCTTCGGCCATCAATGCTGCGGTACGCAGCACGCTGGCCAGCTCGCGCAGGTTGCCCGGCCATGCATGCCGGCGCAGCAGCGCCAGCGCCGGTGCGGAGATGGCCTGCGGCCCGTGTGCGCATTCGTCCTGCAGGATGCGCGACACCAGCGCGTCGAAATCGCTGCGCCCGGCCAGCGGCGGCAAGGTCACGGCCAGCCCGTGGATGCGGTAGTACAGATCTTCGCGGAACGTGCCGTCGGCCATCTGCGCGCGCAGGTCGCGGTGCGTGGCGCAGACGATGCGGATATCGACCGGCGTGCTGTGCGTGCCGCCCAGCGCGGTCACCGCGCGCTCCTGCAGCACGCGCACCAGCCTCACCTGCTGCGCCAGCGGCATGTCGCCGATCTCGTCCAGGAACAGCGTGCCGCCGTGCGCCTGCGCGATCTTGCCGGCGTGGCCGCGTCGCCGCGCGCCCGTGAACGCGCCGTCTTCGTAGCCGAACAGCTCGGCCTCGATCAGCGTCTCGGGAATGGCCGCGCAGTTGACGGCCACGAACGGGCCGCTGGCCCGTGGCGAATCGGCATGCACGGCCCGCGCCAGCCATTCCTTGCCGGACCCGGTGCGCCCCAGGATCAGCAGCGGGATATCGCGCCCGCGCAGGCGCGCCACGCGCTGGAGCACGGCGGCCATGCGCGCGTCGCCGGTGTCCAGGCGCGCCAGCGCCGACGACGGCTGGACCGCCGGCTGCGGCACGCTCGACGGGGCGGCAGATTCCGCCCGATGCGACAGCCGCGCGTAAATGCGCACGCCGCTCGGCAACGCCACGTCGCGCAGCAGCGTATCGGCGGTGCCGGACGGCGGCATCGGCAGGCCGAACAGTTCGGTGAAAGTGGCGCCGGCCAGCACATCGGCCCGCATGCCAAGCTGGAACCAGCCGCTGCGGTTGGCGGCCAGGAACGTGCCATCGGACGCAAACGCGGCCATGCCCTCGAACAGGGTGCCGACCAGTTCGGGCCGGCCGTGAAAGCGCACCAGCAGTGCATCGGCAAACTGGGCGGCGAACAGCTGGTTCTCGATGGTCTGCGCCGACATGCGCACCAGCGCCATCGTGTGCGGATGAAAACCGCGCGGGTCGCCGCTGACGTCGAGCGCGCCCAGCCAGTCACCCGTCGGGCTGGCTATCGGCGTACAGGAACAGGTGAGCTGGCGATGGGCGTGCAGGAAGTGTTCGTCGCCATGGATGATGGCGGAGCGTCCCTCGGCCAGCGCGGTGCCGATGGCGTTGGTGCCCTTGCTGGCCTCGGACCACGATACGCCGGGCGCCAGCGCCACGTCGCGCGCACGCGCGGCAAAGCCGCTGCCATCGCCGTCGCCCACGCTGTGCAGGATGACGCCGCCGCTGTCGCTCAGCAGCACCAGGCTGTCGGTGCCGGCCACCTGCCGGTACAGGCCTTCCATCACGGGCAGCGCCAGGCGGTACAGCGCGCGGTTGCGCTCGACGCGTTCGCCCAGCGCGCGGCGGCTCAGCGGTTGATAGTCGGGAACTTGCGCGGCGTCGAGCCCGAAACCGGCCGAGCGTCCGTGGGCACGGCGCAGCAGTTCGCTGCGGTCGGCCACGTCATCGTGTCCGGCGGCAAGCACGTCGGCCTGCAGGGCATCCTGGAATGTCAGCGCATTGCGCATCGGCGGTCTCCTGGCTGGCGCTCTCGCCGCGATCAACACCAGGGCGGAGCCTCTCTGCCGGCGACCTTATCACAGCCCGCCGCGCGTGGCGGCCAACTTCTTGTAGAAGGCCGCCCGGCTGATGCCGATGCGCGCGGCGGCCTCTGCGACGCGTCCGCCACATGCATCGAGCGCCTGGGCCAGGAACGCGGCTTCGAATTGCGCCATGGCCGCCGCGTAGGTCTGCGCGGGCGCTGCCGGCGCAGGCGCGGGAGCGGGCACGACGGCCTGCGGGGCCTGCGCGACGGGTGCGGACGGTTCGTCCCTGGAAACCTCCGGTTCGGCCACCGGCGCCGGGCCGGTGCGGCGCGTGCCAAGCAGCGGCGCCAGCGTGGCCGCGTCCACCGAATCCTCGTCGCACAGCATCACCACGCGCTCCAGCACGTTGCGCAGTTCGCGCACGTTGCCGGGCCAGTCATAGTCGTGCAGCAGCCGCAGGGCATCGTCGCGCAGGCCCATCGGGTGGCGCTCGGCCTTGATGCTCAGTTCCTCGACGATGGCGTACACCAGCGGCAGCAGATCCGCCCGGCGCTCGCGCAGCGGCGGCAGGTCGATCGACAGCACATTGAGCCGGTAATAGAGATCGGCGCGGAAACGGCCTTCGGCGACCAGCGCGGGCAGGTCTGCGGACGTGGCCGCGATGATCCGCACGTCGCTGCGCACGATGCGGTTCGACCCCAGCGGCTCGAATTCGCGGTCCTGCAGGGCGCGCAGCAGCTTGCTTTGCAGCGCCAGCGGCATCTCGCCGATTTCGTCGAGGAACAGCGTGCCGCCATCGGCCAGCTCGAACTTGCCGACGCGCCCCTTGCGGTCCACGCCCGTGTAGGCGCCCGGCGCGGCACCGAAGAACTCCACTTCCAGCAACGTATCGGGAATGGCCGCCACGTTGACGGTGACCAGCGGCCGCTCGGCACGCGCCGAACCCGCGTGGATGCCGTGCGCCAGCAGTTCCTTGCCGGTACCCGTTTCGCCCAGCAGCAGCACCGGCGACTCCACCAGCGCGGCCCGCCGGGCCTGGCGCTTGACCTCCTGGGCCGCCGGGCTGGCACCGACGAAACTGGCGAACGTGTACTTGGCCCGGCGCGCATGATCGAGCGAGCGGCGCGCCGCCGCCAGTTCGGCCTGGGCCCGCGAGTAATGCGCAAAGATCGGCGTCAGCGCCTTGAGTTCGTCAAACAGTGCGAACCCGACCCCGCCGATGGTGCGCCCGCTGTCGTCCTTGATCGGCAGGCGCGTGACGATCATCGGTTCGCGGTCGGTTTCAAGCAGGTCCAGCAGGATCGGCTTGCCCGTGGTGACGACCTCGCGCATCAGGCTGTTCGGAATCACCTGCTCGCAATCGAGCCCGATCGCGTCCTGCGGGTTGGTGAACCCGAAGCGCGCCGCATAGCGTTTGTTGATCCAGACCACGCGCGCGTGCTCGTCCACCACGAACGTGCCTTCGCTGAAGTTTTCAAAGGTGCGGAACAGCGACTCCATGGCACGTCGCGCCACGTAGTCGTAGTCGAACAGCAGGGCGCCACTTGGGTCGGCGATCTTGTGCATGGCTGCGGGTCCGGGAAAGGGTTGTCTCGATTTGTAGACGCGAAGTGTCTCATAACGGAGACTTCAACGCCGTGCGCATCGCTTGCTTTGTCTCAATGAAGAGACAACAGGAGCCAGACTACACTATTTGCGCCTTATTCTTAACTTTTGAATGTGGCACGGAGCCTGCTAATCAAGCGGTCCCCTGTCATCCGCGCAGGGGACTCTCGCATTACACGGCACCGGGGTAACCTGCCACGGCTCGACCGCATTCAAGAACAAGCAATGGAGACCTCATGTCTTTTGTCATAGTGCTCGCCGCACTGGCCTTTCTCATGTTCGCCGCCTATCGCGGCTACAGCGTGATCCTCTTCGCGCCGCTGGCTGCGCTGGGCGCGGTGCTGCTGACCGACCCGTCGGCGGTGGCGCCCGTGTTTTCCGGCATCTTCATGGAGAAGATGGTCGGTTTCGTCAAGCTGTACTTCCCGGTGTTCATGCTCGGCGCCGTGTTCGGCAAGGTCATCGAACTGTCGGGCTTTTCCGAATCGATCGTGGCCGCGGCCATCCGCTACATCGGCCGCTCGCGCGCCAACGCGGTGATCGTGGCGGTCTGCGCGCTGCTGACCTACGGCGGCGTGTCGCTGTTCGTGGTCGTGTTCGCGGTCTACCCGTTTGCCGCCGAGCTTTACCGCCAGAGCAATATCCCCAAGCGCCTGATGCCGGGTGCCATCGCCCTGGGCGCGTTCTCGTTCACGATGGATTCGCTGCCGGGCACGCCGCAGATCCAGAACATCATCCCGACCACGTTCTTCAAGACCACCTCGTGGGCCGCACCGGCGCTGGGCGTGGCGGGCTCGCTGTTCATCATCATCGTCGGCCTGTCGTATCTGGAATGGCGCCGCCGCGCGGCCGCCGCCCGTGGCGAGGGCTACGGCACGAACCTGCTGAACGAGCCGCAGCGCGTGGAAGGCGGCAAGCTGCCGCCGCCGCTGCTGGCCATCCTGCCGCTGGTGGTGGTGGGCGTGTCCAACTTCTGGCTGACGCGGATGATCCCGCTCTGGTACGGCCAGTCCAACAGCGTGTCGCTGCCGGGCCTGCCCAAGCCGGTGGAAACCAAGATCGCCAGCGTGACCGCCATCTGGGCCGTGGAAGGCGCCCTGCTGCTGGGCATCGTCATCGTGCTGCTGACCGCGTTCGGCGCCGTCAAGGCGCGCTTTGCCGAGGGCACCAAGAGTGCCGTGTCGGGCGCGCTGCTGGCGTCGATGAACACGGCGTCGGAATACGGCTTTGGCGGCGTGATCGCCGCGCTGCCGGGCTTCCTGGTGGTCAGCGATGCCCTGCGCAGCATTCCGGACCCGCTGGTCAACGCCGCCGTGTCGGTCAGCACGCTGGCCGGCATCACGGGCTCCGCATCGGGCGGCATGAGCATTGCGCTGGCCGCCATGTCCGACCTGTTCATCCAGGGCGCGCAGGCCGCGCAGATTCCGCTGGAAGTGCTGCACCGCGTGGTGTCGATGGCCAGCGGCGGCATGGACACGCTGCCGCACAACGGCGCGGTGATCACGCTGCTGGCCGTGACCGGCCTCACGCACCGCGAGTCGTACCGCGACATCTTCGCCATCACGCTGATCAAGACGCTGGCCGTGTTCTTCGTGATCTTCGTGTTCTACACGACCGGTCTGGTCTGACCGCACCCAGGGAAGCATCATGGTCAATCTGCATGGCAAGACCGCGCTGGTCACCGGCTCCACGAGCGGCATCGGTCTGGGTATCGCCCAGGCGCTGGCGCAGGCCGGCGCCAATATCGTGCTCAACGGCTTCGGCGACATCGAGGCCGCCCTGGCAAGCATCCGCACCCTCGGCGCCGAGGTGATCCATCACGCCGCCGACATGCGCCGCCCCGACGAGATCGAGGCCATGTTCGCGCTGGCGACCGCGCGTTTCGGCGGGGTCGATGTGCTGGTCAACAATGCGGGCATCCAGCATGTGTCGCCCGTGGAGGATTTCCCGGTGCAGAAGTGGGACGACATCCTGGCGATCAACCTGACGTCGGCCTTCCATACGTCGCGCCTGGCGCTGCCGGGCATGCGCGCCGCCAACTGGGGCCGCATCGTCAACATCGCCTCGGTGCATGGGCTGGTCGGCTCCGCCGGCAAGTCGGCCTATGTGGCCGCCAAGCACGGGCTGGTGGGCCTGACCAAGGTCACCGCGCTGGAAACGGCCGCCACCGGCATCACCTGCAACGCGATCTGCCCGGGCTTCGTCCTGACGCCGCTGGTCGCCGCCCAGATCGACGCGATTGCCCAGCGCGACGCCATCACCGCCGAGGCCGCGCAGGCCCGCCTGCTGTCCGACAAGCAGCCCTCCGGGCAATTCGTCACGCCCGAGCAACTGGGCAACCTGGTGCTGATGCTGTGCTCGCCGTTCGGCGACCAGGTACGCGGCGCCGCCTGGGCGATGGACGGGGGCTGGACGGCGCAATAGCCGTTTCCTTCCCCTTGTCGCCTGATCGATGGCCCTGGCACCCGCCGGGGCCATTTTTTTCGCATAAACCGCGGCCAGCTTGTATGCTCTGGGCGTCAGTCTCCCCCGTCGGCCGCTAGCCTGCGCAGGCTGCGGCAAACGCTTCCCGCCCGGAACGTAACCTCCGCACGCTCATGGCACGCCAGAAAATCGACCTGCGAACCCTGATTCTGGGCCTGACGCTGACAGCCTGCGTCGTCACGCTGGGCAACTGCCTCTACGCCGCGTACCGGATCGAGCGGCAAACGCTGGTGGAGCGGTCGCTGGAAGCCAACCGGGCCTACAGCGCGCGCGTTGCGTCCTCGATCGACGGGTTCCTGCGCGAGGCGCAGTTTCGGTTCCAACAAGCCGGCGAACGGCTTGCCGATCACTTCGACGACCCCGCGGCCCGCCGCGACGCCGTGGAGCGGCTGACGTCGCTGGGCCGGGATTTTGACGCCGTCGCCATCGTCGACGCCAGCGGCCGCATCGTCGCGGCCCTGCCCGAGGCACTGCACCTTGAGCAACGCACGGTCGAGTCGCCGGAACAGATCGGCGCGGTCCGTGGTCGCAAGCCAGTCGTCAGCAACGCGTATCAGTCGCTTGCCGGCAACCTGGTGATCTTCGTCTCCGTGCCGATCTTCGACCGTCATGGCACGTATCTGGGACTGATCGGCGGATCGCTCCATCTGCTGAAGGACGGCCGGCTGCATGAACTGATGAGCCAGCATTTTTTCCTCACCGATTCTGAGGTCTACGCGGTCGATGGCCGGCACCAGTTGCTGTTCCATCCGGTCAAGGCGCGGATCGGCGCCGTCGCCGCGGCCAATCCGGCCACCGAACATGCGCTGGGCGCCGGACAAGGCAGCATCGAGATGGTGGACGCCGACGGCCGCGCGATGCTGGCGGGCTATGCCAGCATCCCCACCGCACGCTGGGCCATCGTCAGCCAGCAGCCGCTGGCTTCGGTGCTGGCACCGATCGACACGCTGATGCAGCGGTTTGTCGTCGCCAGCGCGCCGATTGCCGTGATCGGCTTCGTGCTGATATGGATCCTGACACGGTACATTGCCAGGCCGCTCAGGCAGCTGGCCGACAGCACCACGTCCACGGGTCTGATCGAAAGCACCGGCTCCGTGGCGCAGGTCAACGCCTGGTACTTCGAGGCCAGCCATCTGAAGCAGGCGCTGCTGCACGGCATCGACCTGGCCAGAATGCAGGTGATGGGGCTGGAAATCGCATCGCAGACCGATCCGCTGACCGGCCTGCTCAATCGCCGCGCGCTCGACGCCAGCCTGGCGGCGCTGGAGGCCAGCGGCCAGCAGGTGGCCGTGATCGCGCTCGACATCGACCACTTCAAGCGGGTCAACGATACCTATGGCCACGATGCTGGCGACATCGTGCTGCAGCGGCTGGCGGAGATGATGCGCCAGGTGTGCCGCGCCACCGACCTGGCGTTCCGGGTGGGCGGCGAGGAGTTCCTGATGCTGCTGCCCGACATGCATGCCGGGTCGGCGGGCGAAGCCGCAGAGCGCCTGCGGCGGCTGGTCGAGCAGACCGCCATCGCACCGGTTGGTCACATCACCATTTCGCTTGGCGTCACCACGTGGCCGCGCAACGCCGCGTCGCTGGCCGAAGCCCTGAAGGACGCCGACACGCTGATGTACCAGGCCAAGCAGGCCGGCCGGAACCGCACGGCCGTCGCCGGGCAGGCGTCGGCGTAGGTCTGCGTTGTCAGTGCGCGACCATCGGCTGGTCTACCCCGCTCAGGACGGCGCGCGGCGCCTGGGCGGCCGGCGGCGCGGCCAGCGTCGCGGCCATACGGGCGGTGTCGGCATCCAGTCGCAGATCGAGCTCGATCGCCATCTTGACCAGGTCGGCAAACGTGCGCGCGGCCATCTTGCGCATGGCGCGGCTGCGGTGGATCTTGATCGTGACCTCGCTGATGCCGATCTTGCCGGCAATCTGCTTGTTCATCAGGCCCGACACGGCCAGTGCCATCACCTCGCGCTCGCGGCCGCTCAGCGTCGCAAAGCGCGCGCGCAGATCGTCCCCGCATTGCAGTGCCTGGCGGTTGCAGCGGTCCACGGCGATCCCTTCGGTCACGGCGTCCAGAAAGTCCTGGTCGCGGAACGGCTTGGCCAGGAAATCGAGCGCGCCGGCCTTCATGGCGCGCACCGTCATCTCGATATCGCCATGGCCCGTGATGAACACCACCGGCAGGCAGATGCCGCGCCGGGTCAGCTCGCGCTGGACTTCCAGGCCATTGGCGCCGCGCAGCCGCACGTCCATCACCACGCAGCCGGGCGCCGGTTCGAGCGGCGCTCTCAGGAACGCGTCGGCCGACAGGAACGAACGCGCGCGCAGGCCGACCGACCGCAGCAGGTCCGCCAGTGCGTCGTTCAGGTCCCCATCATCGTCGACGATGTAGACCACGGGTTCGGTGGCCTCGCGGCGGCCGCCGGGCGTTGACGTCATGGCGTTCACGATGGGACTCCGGTATCTCTGCGGTGGCCTGGCGGGACGGAACAACGATCGATACGCATGGCGGAGGGATGGGTGAAACGAGGGGGGGAACGGATGCGGCAGGCGCGCGCGGATCTGGCGCGCCTGCCGGCCCGATGGCACCGGCTACTTCACGGGTGTCAGGATCGGCGCGCCCTGATTCTTGATCAGGAACACGATAAACCTGGCCGGCTTGGTGGTGCTGGCGTTGCGCCCGACCGTATGGATGTCGTCGGGACCTTCATGGAAGGTCTGGCCCGGCTTGAGCGTGACTTCCTTGCCGCCCTTCACGCCCATGATGATGGTGCCCTCGAGCACGTAGATGAAGCCATGGGCATCGTGGCGATGCACGGGGTCGTAGCCGCCGGGCGGGTATTCCACCATGATCATCTGCACCTCCTTGCCCGGATACTCGGGCAGCGGTTCGGTGGCCAGCGGCGTGACCTTCGCGTCGGCCGCCGCGGCAAAGGCCGGCGGTGCCAGCAGCGCACATGAGGCAGCCAGCATGGCCGCGATGGACAGGACGCGTCTCATGGCCTTACTCCAGTCCGGCCTTGTCGAGACCGAACATCTTGTCGGCCGAGCCCGGCACCATCTGGAATGCCACGTTAAGCCGGTTCCACGCATTGATGGCGCCGATCTGGAACGTCAGGTCGGACAGCTCCTTCTCCGAAAACTGCGTGCGTACGTGCTCGAACACCTCATCGGGCACCCCATGGGCGGGCAGCTGGGTCAGCGCCTCGGTCCAGGCCAGCGCGGCGCGTTCGCGCGGCGAGAACAGCGTGGACTCGCGCCAGATGGCCACGTGATGCAGGCGCAGTTCGCGCTCGCCGTGGATCTTGGCCTGCTTGACATGCATATCGACGCAGAATGCGCAGCCGTTGAGCTGCGACGCGCGGATTTCCACCAGCTCGCGGATGTGCTGCTCGAGCGTGGTCTTCTGGAACAGGGCACCGAGTTCGACGAGCTTCTTCGTCAGTTCCGGCGATTGTTGGAAGTAGTTCAAACGTTGTGACATGTGTCTCTCCTGCGGAACCAAGGGGGATACGTTCGCCGCCCGCCGCAGTGCGTTGCGCAACGGAATCGGCTTGATATGGATCGTAGTGCGCGGCCCGCCGTGCCGGTAGTACCGCCAAGGTGCGCAGTCTGTTGCCGCGCCGGCACCAATGGCGCACTGCCCGGCACGGCGGGCCCTCATGCACCGGTCCGTTGCTCAGTCGATGACGCGCACGATGCTGTAGATGCCCCCGCGGGCCATCTTCGCGTACGGGCACAGCCGCTCGGTGTCACGCACGAGTGCCTCGGCCACGTGCCGGGCCACGCCGGGCATGCGGATGCGGATCTCGGCAATCAGCGCGTAAGCGCCGTCAACGGGATCGCGGCCAAACGAGACTTCGGCCGCAACGGTGGCGTGGGCCATCTCCACCTGCGCGCGCCTGGCCAGCAGGCTTAGCGCACCGTGAAAGCACGCAGCGAAGCCTGCGGCGAACAACTGCTCGGGATTGGTTCCGCCGCCGGGGCCGCCCATGGCCGCCGGCAACCGCAGTTCGAGGAAGAGGCTGCCATCGTCGGACCTGGCGACGCCGGATGCGCGGCCATGCGCCGTCTGGCCGCCGCCGACCGTGACGGTCGTCGTGTACAGCGCCGTGAAGCCCTGGCCCCGGTATCTGTCGAGCAGCGTCAATGGCGGAGGCTGCAACCTCTCGTTCTCCATCGCGTCGTCTCCAGACTATTTCTGCAGTTGACGAATCCAGTCTGCGAAATGAATGTGGCCCAGACGCGCCTCGCCTTCTGGCACGAGCGTGCCTTCCTGCAGGTCGGCGCCGAAGTAACGCGCGGCGGGATCGGCCACGACCGTGTGGCGGTCGCCGGTGGCCTGCAGGTAGCGTTGCACCAGGTCGCTCATGCGGAAGCGTTCGGGGCCGGCGATGTCGATCGTGCCGTTGACGGGGGCGGCCAGCGCGGCATCGGCTACCGCATCGGCCACGTCATCGGACGAAATCGGCTGAATCAGGGCCGTGGTGAGGCGGATCGTGTCCGCCTGCCCCGCCGACTGCGCAATGCCGGCCAGGAATTCCAGGAACTGTGTCGAGCGCACGATCGTGTACGGAATGCCCGCCTGCCGGATCAGGGCTTCCTGGGCGATCTTGGCGCGGAAGTAGCCGCTTTGCGCGAGCTTGTCGGTACCCACCACCGACAGCGCCACATGGTGCGCCACGCCGGCTTCCTTTTCGGCGGCCGCCAGGTTGCGGCCCGAAGTCTCGAAGAAGTGCAGCACCGCCTGGTCTTCGAACGATGGCGAATTGGCCACGTCCACCACCACCTGGGCCCCGGCCAGCGCCTGTGCCAGGCCTTCGCCCGTCAGCGTATTGACGCCGGTGCCCGGCGACGCGGCCAGCGCGTCATGCCCCTGCGCGGCCAGCCGCGCCATCACCTTCTTGCCGATCAGGCCGGTGCCCCCTACGACTACGATCTTCATGATGCGTCTCCATGCTCGAAAGTGGAACGAGTCCACGTGCCTTGCATGCTAGATGCGGCCGGGGCGGCTCACCAGACCGACGCCCGGCGCACGGTGTTTCCTGATTTGCACCAATCAGATCGAAAAAGCACGCAGGGGCGGACGGCGCGCGGTCCTAGCGATTGACCTTGAGCCGGTATTCGCTCGGCGACAGCCCGAAATGACGCTGGAACGTCACGCGCATGCGCTCCTCGCTGCCAAAGCCGCACTCGTGGGCGATCACGTCGATGGGGCGGCCCGGGTCCTGCAACTGCCGCCGCGCCGCTTCCAGCCTGAAGTGCTCCACGCCCTTGGCCGGCGTACGGCCGGTCTTTTCCTTGTAGACCCGTGCGAAGTTGCGCGGACTCATGCCGACGTATCCGGCCAGCTGCTCGACGGACAGGTCCTGCGTGGCCAGGTTCTGCACGATCCACAGGTGCAGCGCCTCGAACACCGGCACCTGCCGGCTCTGGGAGATCAGGATCTCGCTCAGCTGCGGTTGCGCGCCGGGCCGCTTCATGTAGACCGCAAGTTCCTTGGCGGCATTGAGCGCCACCTCGTGGCCATAGTCGGCTTCCACCATGGCCAGCGCCAGGTCGATGCCGGTGGTGACGCCGGCCGACGTCCACAGGTTTTGCTGCCGCACGAAGATCGCGTCGGGATCGAGGTCCACCGTGGGAAACAACTCGCGGAAGCGATCGAGCATGGCCCAGTGCGTGGTGGCGCGCTTGCCGTCGAGCAGGCCCGCGAATGCCAGCAGGAAGGCGCCGCTGCACACCGACGCCATGCGGCGGATCGTGCCCGACGCATTGGCCAGCCAATCCAGCAGCGCGGTCTCGTGCTTCGCCACCTCCAGGATGATGGGCGACCCCGGCACGATCACGGTGTCGATCATCCGCAAGTCGAACGATGCCAGCGACACCGAATCCATCGTGGTGCCCTCCACCGTCGCCACCATGCCGCCGGCAAAGCTGGTCGTGTGGCAGCGATAGCCGGGCAACCCACGCGCACGTGCGTAGTTGGACGCGGCCCAGAACACGGTCTGGGGCCCGGCAAGGTCGAGCAGGCTCACATCGGGGTATGCCACGAACAGGATGTTGCGCGGCATGTCTTCAATGTTTCCGGCGGAGGGAGGCGGCTGGTGCTGAAGCATGAGGGGGATTGCGGTAGTCGACCGATGCTATGCCAACGGGACGATCCCTTGCAAGCCGGCGCCCGTGCCTGGCCCGCCGGCGGCACGGCCGTTTCACCGCCGGCACACCCGGGACGATGCGCGTGAGCGTTGGCAAGGCGGTCATTGTTCGTCTCCTCCCGTGTGTCGCGGGCTCGGTGTCACGTATGGGGCCTGGCCGGCGCCGGGCATGGGCCGGGCATCCCCGCGACGGTTCGGGCCGGCGGGGTCGTGGCGGCAAGGCAAGTTGGGCGCGAGTCTAGTCAGTGCGGGGGTCGGTCACAAGCCCGCGCCCCGCGCAGGGCTGTTTCCACAAACGCACCAATTGCACAGGACGTTTGCCCGACGTGCCGGGAGCGGCTGGCAGTCTGGCAGAAAAAACGGGAACGCTGTCATTTACGGTCAATTCACCGGTTATTAACATCAAGTCCAGGTCGGCAAGGGGGTGGGCATGAGTGCCGGCGGCCATATCGGCAAGATCGACAGCGAGAAGGACATGACTGAACCAGTTCGCGGCGCCCCGGCGTGCAGGGGCGACCATGGACACGTGCGCCTGCAGGCGCCGGCCGTGCACGCGGACCGGCTGGCGTTACTGGGTCGGTGCCTGGCCATGGTCGTCCACGACGCCGTGCAGCCGGTGACCTCGGTGGTGACACGGGGCCAGTCGGCGCTGCGCTGGCTGCGACACGACCCGCCCGACGTGGAGGCGGCCATCGTGTCGCTCGAACGCCTGGTGGCCGACGCGCAGCGCGCGGGCACGCTGCTGGCCCACCTGAGGGCGCTGGCATCGCCCGTCGTACGGCCACGGCAGCCGGTGCTGCTCCACGCGGTGCTGCGCGACACGCTGCACTGGCTCGACGACGACCTGCGGCGTCAAGGTATCCACGTGGCGGCGAACGCGCGCCACGACGACGTCGTCGTCATGGCCGAGCCCGCCGCACTGCAGCAGCTGTTCGGCAACCTGATCGTCAACGCAATGGAAGCCATGGCCGAAACGCCAATACAGGCCCGCCAACTGACCGTGGATCTGTCGGCGGACGGCCACGATGCGGTGGTGGCCATCCGCGACCGGGGTTGCGGCATCGCGGCCGACGACCTGCCGCGCCTGTTCGACGCGTTCCATACCACCAAGGACGATGGGCTGGGCGTCGGGCTGGCCATCTGCCATCGCATCGTGACCGACCACGGCGGCAGCATCCGCGCGCAAAGCCGCCCCGAAGGCGGCGCGTGCTTCGAAATTCGCCTGCCCCGGCAGGATCAAACGGCTTCCCGCGCCGCACCAAGGTAGCGCCGGGAAGCGCAGGGGAAATCATGGAACCGATACAACCGGCCGACGCGCCGGACCGCAATTTCAGGCTCAGCCTGCCAAACCGCGCCGACGCACTGTCGACGAGCTTTGCCGCCAGCTACGCCGGCATCATGGCGTTCATGGCCGTGGCCAGCGAAGGCAGCTTCGCCAAGGCCGGCGAGCGCCTGGGCATCGGGCGCTCGGCGGTCAGCCGCAACGTGCAGAAGCTGGAAACCCAGTTGAGCACGCGGCTGTTCCTGCGCACCACGCGCACCACGCAGCTCACGCGCGAAGGCCAACGCTTTTTCGAAAACTGCCATCAGGGCGTCACGCATATCGTGGAGGCCATGAATGACATGCTGGAACTGCGCGAGGGCCCGCCACGCGGCCTGGTGCGCATCAGTGCCACCGTGGGGTTCGGCCGCAAGATCGTGGCGCCGCTGCTCGACAGATTCGTCCAGCGCTACCCGGACATCGCCATCGACCTGCTGCTGGACGACCGGCCCACGGACTTCGCATCGGAACAGATCGACGTCGCCTTCCGCAACGGGCGGATCGAGGATTCGAGCATCATCGCCAAACAGCTCATCCCGATGCAGATGGCGCTATGCGCCGCGCCGTCCTACGTGGCCCGCCACGGGCTGCCGCAGACGCTGGACGACCTGCCGCAGCACGAGTGCATCAACTTCCGCTTTTCCAGCGGGCGCATCTTCGAATGGGAGTTCAAGGCCGACGGCATCGTCCGCAAGTTCCTGCCCCGCGCGCGCATGACGTTCAACGACGCCGACCTGGTGCTGCACGCGGTGCTGGCGGGCTGGGGGGTCGCGCAGATGGCCGGCTACCAGATCTGCGACCACATCGCCCGTGGAGAACTGTTGGTGGCGCTGGCGCGCCATGCGCCCGACGATCGGGGCCACTACATCTGCTACCTGAGCCGCCAGCATCTGCCCACGCGCATCCGCGTGTTTATCGATTTCATGACCGAGCAGATCCGCGCCATGAAACTGAATTGCCTGACGGACTTCAACGTGGCGGACGACTGCGAAGGCACCGCCCTGGGAGCGGCGGCATGAGGCTCGTCGCATGGCTCTGCGCCGCCGGCGCGATCCTGCTCTGGGCGTCGTTCGCAACGCTGGTGTCCCACGCACCCGACGTGCCGCCGCTGCTGCTGACGGGCCTGGCGCTGTGCCTGGGCAGCGCGACCTGCCTGCACCGCGTACGCGAGTGGCGTGTGCCGCCGCGCACGCTGGCGTTCGGCGTGACGTGCCTGTTCGTGTACAACGCGGGCCTGGTCATGGCGTTCAGGCTGGCGCCGATTGCCCACGCCAACCTGATCAACTACCTGTGGCCGTTGCTCCTGGTGCTGCTTGGCACCACGGTCTGGCGCGGCATCGACGGCATCACCAAGGTCGCCGGCGCGCTATGTGGCTTTGGCGGCTGCATCGTTGCCATCACGGCGGGATCGGGCGCCGGCGCATTCGGCGCGGACGTTGGCGGACCGGACGGCACGCACATGGCCGGCTATGCGCTGGCGCTGCTGGCCGCCATCGTCTGGGCGGTCTATTCGCTGGGCGCGCGATGGTTGCCGCCGTTCTCGTCGTGGGCCGTCGGCGCTTTCTGCCTGGGGGCCGGGCTGATGGCCATTGCCAGTCACCTGCTGATCGAGCCGCGCTTCGTGCCATCGGCCAGCGACCTGGCGTGGGTCGCGGCGATCGGCCTGGGGCCGCTGGGCATCTCGTTCGTGCTGTGGGACTACGCCATGCGGCATGGCAACACCGCGCAGATCGGCATCCTCGGCTACGGCACACCCGTATTGTCGATGCTGTGCCTGGCGCTGGCGGGCAAGGTCACCGACCGCGATGGGTCGATGATCTTTTTGGCCTGCGCGCTGATCGTGGCAGGCGTGACGCTGGCGTCGATGGGGCCCGTGGCATGGCGGCGCGCGGGCTGGGCGCGCGAACCGTAACGCTGCACGCCGTTCCGTGCGCAAACGAAAAAGCCCCGGAATTTCCGGGGCTCTTTGCTGGGGACCGCACCTGGCCGCCTGATGCGGCCAGCGCAGGCACTCAGGCGAAGTTCTTCGAAGCGAAGTCCCAGTTCACGACGTTCCAGAATGCCTCGACATACTTCGGACGGGCATTGCGGTAGTCGATGTAGTAGGCGTGTTCCCACACGTCGCAGGTCAGCAGCGGCTTGGCGTCGGTGGTCAGCGGCGTGGCGGCGTTCGAGGTGGACACCAGGTCCAGCGAGCCGTCGGTCTTCTTGACCAGCCAGGCCCAGCCCGAACCGAAGGTGCCAACGGCCGTCTTCGTGAACTCTTCCTTGAACTTGTCGAACGAACCGAACCTGGCGTTGATCGCGTCAGCCAGGGCACCGGTCGGCTGGCCGCCGCCGTTCGGCTTCATCGATTCCCAGTAGAACGTGTGGTTCCACACCTGGGCAGCGTTGTTGAAGATGCCGCCCGACGACTTCTTGACGATTTCTTCCAGCGAAGCGTTCTCGAACTCGGTGCCCTTGATCAGGTTGTTCAGGTTCGTGACGTACGTCTGGTGGTGCTTGTCATGATGGAACTCCAGGGTCTCCTTGGAGATGTGCGGAGCCAGGGCGTCATGCGCGTACGGGAGAGGAGGGAGCGTGTGTTCCATTGTTCTGTCTCTACGGTTTTGGTGGGGAGAATGGCCGATTGTAGGTGACTTGCCAGACCCGCGCAAACGGCCCCGGAAAGCCCCCTGACCTCATGTTAGTTTCCCCTGCGGCCGCCCAGGGGAGCCATTGCAATCGACTGAGAATCAGTCGCAACCAGGGGCGGCGCGCGCGCCTCGGAAACCCTCAGAAAGCCGCCAGTTTGGCCTGTACATTGGCGATTTCCAGGTCCGCCGTGCCGTCCGCCAGATGCGCCTCGACAATGCTGCCGGCGCGCAGGTCGCTGGGCGACCGCAGGGCCCGCCCGCGATTGTCGAGCAGCACCGCGTAACCGCGTTCCAGCGTGCGCTGCGGGGCCAGCAGTTCCAGCGCCCCGGCCGCGCGCGCCAGCCGCTGTGTTTCACGTTCGTGACGGCGTTCCAGCGCGGCGTCCATGCGCGCCGCCATACGGTCCAGCGCCGCCTGTGCCGCACTCGTATCGGGCCGGCAGGCCCGCCAGCGCATGGCCAGCACGTCATGCCGATGGCGCTGCGCGGACACCGTATCGCGCAGTGCCGCACGCAAGTGTCGGGCCAGATTGTCGACGTGCGCGCGCCGTTCCTGCACTTGCGCCTGCGGGCTGCGCAACTGGCGCGACAGCCACTGCAGATGCTGCGCGCGACGTTCGAGCTGGCGGTCCATGCACTGCGCCAGCGCCTCGCGGGCGCGGCGGGCGGCCTGGAGCAGATGCGCGCGGTCCGGGCTGACCATTTCGGCCGCGCCGGTCGGCGTGGGGGCGCGGACATCGGCCACGAAGTCGGCAATCGTGAAATCGGTTTCGTGACCCACCCCGGACACCACCGGTACGCGGCTGCGCGCGATGGCCTGCGCCACCACTTCCTCGTTGAACGACCACAGGTCCTCGATACTGCCGCCGCCGCGGCACAGGATCAGCACATCGCATTCGTCGCGCGCGCTGGCCGTATCGAGCATGGTGGCGATCTTGTCCGCCGCGCCGGCGCCCTGGACTGGTACGGGGTATACGATCACGTTGACGTGGGGCGCACGCCGCTGCAGCGTGGTCAGTACGTCGCGCATCGCGGCGGCCTGCAACGACGTGATCACGCCGATGGTGCGCGGATGCGACGGGATCGGCCGCTTGCGTGCGGGATCGAACAGACCCGCCTGTGCAAGTTTTTCCTTGAGCCGCAGGAACGCTTCGTAGAGATTGCCCAGGCCGGCGCGGCGCATGGCTTCCACGCCCAGCTGCAGTTCGCCGCGCGCCTCGTACATCGACACCACGGCGCGCACTTCGACGGCCTCGCCCTCGCGCGGCGCGAAGTCCACGTGTTGGTTACGTCCCCGGAACATCACGCAGCGGATTTGCGCGCGGGCATCCTTGAGCGAGAAATACCAGTGGCCGCTGGCCGCGCGGGTGAAGTTCGAGATCTCTCCCCTGACCCAGGCCAACGGAAAGCTGCGTTCGAGCACGCCGGCAATCGCATGGTTGAGTTCGCTGACCGGAATCACGTCGCGCGTGCGCGAGGGCGGCTGAGACGGCGCAAAACGCGAAAGGTTCTCGTTCTCTGGCATGGTGCACAACCGCGCAGGCGGCGTGAGATGGACATGTCCACAGCATAACCGCTATGTCAAGAGCCACCGCCCAGTCCCCATGTGTTCGCCGGCATTCCGCATGAGTCGGTACAAGCTATTGATTCGTTTGAGGTTTCTGGCGGGACCAAAAAACAGGCAATGTAAGAGAAAGCCTTACGCGTCAACCACTTACCAAAACCGGCCGGCGCTTGTTCACAAAGTTATCCACAGAAGCTTTGGATAATGGATTTGTCAAGGGTCTGGCCTGTGGACAACGTATACGTTGCGCATCGAAGCGCGCTGTGGCAACGCATGCGCTAGCGGGAAGTCGACCGTGCCGCACGGCACGCCCGGGCACCCGGGCTGCCCATTTTTTAGGCAGATACGTATACCGTCATATGGATCAAGGGGTTAGCCGGCTTCTCCCGGCCTTATCCACAACCGATCCACAATCCTGTCCTGTACCGATGTGGAAAGTTAACGCCCTTGGGTGGGCGGCAACGGGTGCCCGCTGCGCCAACGCATTGACCGTTTTTTAAGCACAACAATGCTTTCGCTTTCCGATCAATGGGTTAGCGCCTGTCTTCGACGGCTTTCCACAGCCGATCCACAACACTGTCCCGCCAGTATGTGGAAAGTTGTGATGGAAACGGCCGATGGCGCCCGTCGAACCGGCAAACCCGGTCGATTCCGTGTGCTTTGCCCGTGCTGCACAAAAAACAGGCAATGACCCGGCAATCCTTTCGAATCAATGGGTTAGCCCGTTTTTCCGAAGGCTTTCCACAAGTGGTCCACAATGCTGTCCCGCGTCAGTGTGGAAAGCCGCAGACAGCGGCCTCCAACGCGGCTTGCCGGGCTGGCCGGGAGCGGGTTAGAGTGGCGCCTGCAATTTTTCGAGCATTGCCGGTGCGCACGGGAGCCAGCGCGCATCAAAGGCTGCCGCGCAGTTTGTCGTCACGCCGTCCATTTCGGGTCTGTCGCTTTCGTAGAATTTCGGGGGTCCACGTGTTTTCCATCATTCAAGCGGCCGGCTGGCCGATCTGGCCGCTGCTGCTGGCCTCGGTCATTGCGCTCGCGCTGATCGTCGAACGTTTCGTTTCCCTCAAGCGCAGCAAGATCCTGCCGCCGAAGCTGTACGAGGAGGCGCTCTCCGCCGCCCAGCAGCGCAAGGCCACGCCCGAGGTCGTCAACAATCTCGAAAAGAACTCCCCGCTGGGCCGCGTGCTGGCCGCCGGCCTGCGCCATGTGGTGCTGCAGCCGCAAACGTCGCGCGACGCGGCCAAGGACGTGGTGGAAGAAGCCGGCCGCATCGTGGCGCACGACCTGGAACGCTACCTGAACGCACTGGGCACGATTGCCTCGGTGGCGCCGCTGATGGGCCTGCTGGGCACCGTGATCGGCATGATCGAGATCTTCGGCAACCAGGGCGGCACGGGCGCCAACCCCGAGCAGCTGGCGCACGGCATCTCGGTGGCGCTTTACAACACGGCCTTCGGCCTGATCGTGGCGATTCCGGCCCTGATCTTCTGGCGCTACTTCCGGCGCCTGGTGGACGACTACGTGGCCGAGCTCGAATTCCGCGCCACCGCGTTCCTGGACGCCATCCTGCCGCAGCGCAGGGCCTGACGCGGCCGGGAGCACGCCATGCGTTTCCGTTCCCGCCAGCGGCGCGAGGAGCCGGAGATCAACCTGATCCCGCTCATCGACGTGCTGCTTGTGATCCTGATCTTCCTGATGATCACGACCACGTACTCGCGCTTTACCGAACTGCAGATCCAGCTGCCCACGGCCGATGCCGACCGCGCACAGCAACACCCGACCGAGATCGTCGTATCGGTTTCGGCGCGCGGGGTCTACTCCGTCAACAAGCACGTGCTGGAGCAGAAGGACGTCACCAGCCTGGCCGACCAGCTGCGCAGCGCCGCCGGCCCGGCCGGCAGCGGGCAGCAGCCGGTGGTCATCGTCAATGCCGATGCCCAGGCCACCCACCAGGCCGTCATCAACGTGATGGAAGCGGCCCGCGTGGCGGGGCTGTCGCGCCTGACCTTCGCCACGCAGACCGCGCAGCAACGCTGACCCCCGCACCGGGCGCGCAGGGCCGGACGGGCGGCAAACTTGCCGCATGCGCTGCGCAATGCCCATAATGTCTGCATCGGGCCGATGCCACCCCAGGGTGGCATCGCCTTTTTCCATCCGTCCCGCTCATGCCCGCTCCCCGACACGCCCTTGCCGACTTCGTCACCGCCCAGTGGCAGCGCCGCGGCTGGTTCGCCTGGCTGATGTGGCCGCTGTCGCTGCTGTTCGGGCTGATCGCGCGCATCCGGCGCCACGGCTACCGCCAGGGCTGGTTCCAGTCGACGCGCCTGCCGATGCCGGTGATCGTGGTCGGCAACGTGACGGTGGGCGGCACCGGCAAGACGCCGGCCGTGATCGCCCTGGCCCATGCGCTGTGCGAGGCCGGGCTGCGTCCCGGCGTGGTATCGCGGGGCTACGGCGTGGCACTGAAGCACCCGCGCCGGGTCAAGCCGACCTCGAAGGCCGTGGACGTGGGCGACGAACCGCTGCTGATCGCGCGTGCCACCGATGTGCCCGTGTGGGTGTTCCCCGACCGGGCGTTGTGCGCGCAGACGATGCTGGTGTCGCATCCGGGCGTCAACGTGCTGCTGCTCGACGACGGGCTGCAGCATTACCGGCTGCAGCGCGACTTCGAGATCGTCATGTTCGATGCACGGATGGGCGGCAACGGCATGCTGTTGCCGGCCGGGCCGCTGCGCGAGCCGCTGAGCCGGCCGCGCGACGCCACGCTGATCAACGACCCGAACTTCAAGGCCACGCCGGACAAGCCCGACGTCTATGGAATGCGGCTGGAGCTCGATGACGCCTGGCAGCTCAACGACCCCACCATGGCGCGCCCGGTCGCGCAGTTCGCGGGCAAGCGCGTGCTGGCCGCGGCCGGCATCGGCAATCCGGAACGGTTCTTTGCCAGCCTGCGCCGGGCGGGCCTGACGCCCACGGCGACGATGCCGCTGCCCGACCACTACGATTTCGCCGACGACCCGTTCGCCGGCAACGACGATGCGCTCCATGCGGACGTGATCCTGATCACCGAGAAGGATGCCGTAAAATGCGAGCGTTTTGACGACCCGAGGATCTGGGTCGTCCCCACCACGCCCGTGATCGACGCGGGCCTGATCGACAAAATCCGGCGCGTCGTACTGGCGCGCAACCCGGCCGTCGCCACCCCCGTGACCACGGGGCAATCCTCCGGCGCGGCGACCGGACTCGACAAGGAACACCAGGATGGACAACCGGCTGCTTGAAATCCTCGTCTGCCCGCTGTGCAAGGGCAAGCTGGAGTACGACCGCGCCGCCCAGGAACTGATCTGCCACGCCGACAAGCTGGCCTACCCGATTCGCGACGGCATTCCGGTCATGCTGGCCGACGAAGCGCGCCAGTCGGTACCGGGCCGCGTGGTGCCCGTGGAACCGTCCGACCACTGAGCGGACCCCCGCGCCGCCCGCGTCGGCGCGATCCGGCAATCATCATGAGCATTCCCGCATTTACCGTCGTCATTCCGGCGCGCCTGGCGTCCACCCGGCTGCCCAACAAGCCGCTGGCCGATATTGGCGGTCATCCGATGATCGTGCGCGTGGCCGAACGCGCGCATGCGTCGTCGGCGCAGCGCACCGTGGTGGCCACCGATGCGCCCGACGTGGCGGCCGCCTGCGCCGCGCGCGGCGTGGAGGCCGTGATCACGCGCGCCGACCATCCGTCGGGCACGGACCGCCTGTCCGAAGTGGCCGCCCAGCTGGGCCTGGCGGACGACGCCATCGTGGTCAACGTGCAGGGCGACGAGCCGCTGATCGATCCGAACCTGATCGACGAGGTGGCGCTGCACCTGGCCGCGCACCCCGATTGCGCGATCGCCACGGCCGCGCATCCGCTGGACGATGTGGCCGAGGTCTTCAATCCCAACGTCGTGAAGGTGGTGTGCGACAACGCTGGCCGCGCGCTGTACTTCTCGCGCGCGCCGATTCCATGGGCACGCGACGCCTGGGCCGCGGTGCCGACCCAGCCGGCCGCCACCGCGCAGGTGCCGATGCCGGCCATGCCCGTGCTGCGCCATATCGGCATCTACGCCTATCGTGCCGGCTTCCTGCGGCGATTCCCGACGCTGGCGATCTCGCCGGTCGAACAGGTGGAAGCGCTGGAGCAGCTGCGCGCCATGTGGCACGGCGAGCGTATTGGCGTGATGGTGACGGCGGCGGCGCCAGCCCCGGGCGTGGACACGCCGGCCGATCTGGAGCGCGTGCGCGCGCTCTGGGCGCAGGGCATGGCACAGGACGGTCCCTGAGCATCACTCGGCCGGTGCCGTAGACCCCGGTTTCCCGCTGGAGTTCATACTGCTGCAACCTGGACGAAGGCCGAACCGGCATTGCCCATGGCATAATGCCTGCCGATACAGAGCCCGCAGCCGTGCGCGACACGGCGGCAAAGGCTCGGTGGGGAGATAAAGATCGAGCCGCCCGGATGCGCGCCGCTGGCCAGTCGCCGCGAATTGCAGGACTTTCGCACGACAGCCGGACGACGCCGCGCTTCGGGCGCCGCGCATGAGCGGACGCCAGCATATGCCTTGACCTTCACGTAGCGACGTCGAGGCATGGCCGGACGTAAGTCCCGCGTCAAGTTGCAGCGGTACCCTCCTTCCATAGATCCCGCCAGACCGAATTCAAATACCTTGAGGACCCGTAAATGCGTTTGATCCTGTTGGGCGCGCCTGGCGCCGGCAAAGGCACGCAAGCCAAGTTCATCTGCGAGAAGTTCGGCATTCCGCAAATCTCCACCGGCGACATGCTGCGCGCCGCGGTGAAGGCCGGTACGCCGCTGGGCATCGAAGCCAAGAAGGTGATGGACGCGGGCGGACTGGTGTCGGATGACATCATTATCGGCCTCGTGAAGGACCGTCTTAAGCAGCCGGACTGCGCAAAGGGCTATCTGTTCGACGGATTCCCGCGCACGATTCCGCAGGCCGAGGCCATGAAGGAAGCCGGCGTGGCCATCGACTACGTGCTGGAAATCGACGTGCCGTTCGATGCCATCATCGAGCGCATGAGCGGCCGCCGTGTCCACGTGGCGTCGGGCCGTACCTACCATGTGCGCTACAACCCGCCGAAGGTGGAAAACGTCGACGACGAAACCGGCGAACCGCTGATCCAGCGCGACGACGACAAGGAAGAGACCGTGCGCAAGCGCCTGGAAGTCTATTCGCAGCAGACCCGCCCGCTGGTGGACTACTACTCGGACTGGGCCACCAAGGGTGACGCATCGGCCAAGGTTGCGCCGCCGCAGTATCGCAAGATCTCGGGCGTGGGCGACGTGGACAAGATCACGGCAAGCGTGTTCGAGGCGCTGAAGTAATCCGCCCTCCGTTGCAGGACACCGGAAACGGCCCAGGCATTCCTGGGCCGTTCTTGTTTTTGGGGCTGACCCGGGCTTACGTGGGGCGGCGGTTTACGTTAACGTAAACGGCACCCAACTTGCGGCACTCAACTTGCGGCACCCGGATCGCCGCATTTCAAAAACAAGGAGACAGACCGATGGACATCCAGGGCAACGTATTCATTGTCACCGGCGGCGCGTCGGGGCTGGGCGCGGGCACCGCGCGCATGCTGGCGCAGGTGGGCGGCAAGGTCGTGATCGCCGACCTCAACGAGGCAGCCGGCACCGCGCTGGCCCAGGAGCTGGGCGGCCAGTACGTGAAGTGCGATGTCACGTCGGAGGCCGATGGCCAGGCCGTGGTCGATGCGGCGCGCAAGCTCGGCCGGCTGTCTGGCCTGGTCAACTGCGCCGGCATCGCGGTGGCCGCCAAGACCGTGGGCAAGAATGGCCCGCATCCGCTCGACGCGTTCGAGAAGACCATCCGCGTGAACCTGATCGGCACGTTCAACATGATCCGCTTGGCGGCGGCGGCAATGGTGGAAAACACCCCCGATGCCGAAGGCGAGCGCGGTGTGATCATCAATACGGCGTCGGTGGCGGCCTTCGATGGCCAGATTGGCCAGGCGGCCTATGCGGCGTCCAAGGGTGGCGTGGTGGGCATGACGCTGGCCATCGCCCGCGATCTGGCCCGCGACGGCGTGCGCTGCATGACCATCGCGCCGGGGCTGTTCGAAACGCCGATGTTGCTGGGCATGCCGCCCGAAGTGCAGGACGCGCTGGGCAAGATGGTGCCGTTCCCGCCCCGCCTGGGCCGTCCGACGGAGTTCGCAAAGCTGGCGCAGGCCATTATCGGCAACACGATGATGAACGGCGAAGTGATCCGCCTGGACGGCGCGATCCGCATGCAGCCGAAGTAAGGCAGCCCCGGCCTACGCCGGCGGCAGCAGCATCGCCAGCATCAAGCCCGGCACGGCCGGCGGCACCAGCGTCAGCTGCTCCAGATAGATCAGGCCGTGCGCGGGATGATGAAAGCCGCGCCGGCCGCCCTGCCTTTCCTCAACATCCTGCGACCGCCAGGCGTTGGCAAATGCCGGACTGTCCGCCATCAACTGCTCTACCAGCCCGCGCGTGGGCGGGTCTTCCGCATGGCGCAGGCTATGCACGCGAAATTCCGCCACCAGCCGCGCCGCCCGGTGCGGCCAGTCTTCCACCAGCGTCTGCAGGCCGGGCGACAGGAACATGGCCCGCAACAGATTGCGCTCGGTGCTGGCGTCGTCGAGCCATCCCACGAACAGATCGGCCGCCGCATCGTTCCAGGCCAGGGCCGTCCACTGCCGATCCAGCAGATAAGCCGGTGCCGCAATCGCCTGCACACTGGCCAGCAGCGCCTGGGGGACCATCGGCTCGGCGTCGTGCCGGGGCTCGGGCTTGCCGGCCAGCGCAAACAGATAGGCGCGTTCCGCGCGCGACAGGCGCAGGGCCTGCGCCAGGCTTTCCAGCGCACGCACCGACATCGCCACCGGACGCCCCTGCTCCAGCCACGTGACCCACGTGGCGCTGAGCCCGGCCAGTTGCGCGACTTCCTCGCGGCGCAGACCCGGCGTGCGGCGCCGCCGGCCCGGTGGCAGGCCCACATCGGCCGGGTTCAGCCGTTCGCGATGATTGCGCAGGAAGGCACCCAGTTCGGATTCGCGCGAGGGGGCGGGAAGGGGTTCGACGGACATGGCTGGTGGCGCTTATACCAGGATAAATGAGTGACTTGTACCGGGAAAACACGGCGTCTACAGTACGTGAACCCCCGGGCCCGGGCAATCCCCCTTCCTTTCATCCTTCCAAAAAGAACGAGGCACCCCTCATGCAACAGCAGGAACTCGTCGCCGCCCAGTTCGGCGCCACCGCCAGTGCGTATCTCACCAGCACCGTCCACGCCCAGGGCGCGGATCTGGAACAACTCAGGCAGGCGCTGGCACACCTGAAGCCCGTGGCGCACAGCCGCGTGCTCGACCTGGGCTGCGGCGCCGGCCATGCCAGCTTTGCCGCCGCAACGGTTGCCAACGAAGTGGTGGCTTACGACCTGTCGGCCGACATGCTCGAGGTCGTGGCCGGCGCCGCCCGGGACCGTGGCCTGTCCAATATCACCACCCGGCAAGGTGCCGCCGAACGGCTGCCGTTTGACGATGCCAGCTTCTGCGCCGTGATCTCCCGCATGAGCGCGCATCACTGGCGCGACGTGCCGGCCGCGCTGCGCGAAATCCGCCGCGTGCTCAAGCCCAACGGCAAGGTGGTGCTGATCGATATCGTCGGCGCCGAAGACCCGCTCTGCGACACCTGGTTGCAATCGGTGGAACTGCTGCGCGATCCGTCGCATATCCGTGATTACACGCCGGTGGGCTGGGCGCGCCTGTTCGGGCAGGCGGGATTCGAGGTAGAGGTGTCGCCGGTGTGGCGCATCGACATCGAATTCCAGAGCTGGGTGGCGCGCATGCGCACGCCGGAGGTAGCGCAGGCGGCCATCCGCCACCTTTGGGACAAGGCGCCTGCCGAAGTGCGCGACCGCTACCGCGTGCAGGCCGATGGCAGCTTCGCGCTGGAGGCCGCGCTGGTCACGGCCGTGCCGGCGCGCTGATGCCCGGCAGCTTCGAAACCATGGCGCCCTGGTGACCTAGTCAGTCACCACTTCGGCCGGGATCGGCATGGTCTGGACCATTTCCCAGACAGCGGCGGCGGCTGGCGACAGCGATCTGTCTTCGCGCCGCACCATGACGATGCGGCGTTCCTCGCGCGGGGTCAGCGGCCGGGACACCAGCGGCGACGCCGCCGGCAACGGCAGCGAGAACGACGGCAGCACCGAGGCGCCGATCCCCGCCTCCACCATCCCGAACACGCTGGCCGAGTGGCCCAGCTCCTGTACCACCTGGGGGGCCACGCCGTGGCGCGCCAGAATGCGGTCGATCAGCGGCCGGCTGCCCGACGCAAAGTCCAGCAGCACCAGGCGCTCGCCATGCAGGGCGCTCCAGGGCACGGAATCGGCGCCGGCCAGCGGGTGGTCGCGCCGGCATACGAAGCAGAACGGATCGGTGGCCAGGGGCGCAATGGTCAGCCCTTCCCGTGCCAGCGGATCGATCAGCACGCCGAAGTCCACCGCCCCGGCGCGAATCTGTTCGAGTCCGTCGGCCTGCACGTTGTCGCGTACAAACAACCGGATCTCGGGGTACCGGCTGGCGCAGGCCGCCACATACATCGGCATCAGCCGCGCCGAGATGGTCGGCGCACTGGCTATCACTACCCTCCCCCGATAGCGTTCCCCTAACTGCCGGGTTTCTTCGAGCGTGTCGTCGAGCTGGCCCAAAAGTCGCTCCAATGCCGGGACCAACGCGGTGCCGGCGTCAGTCAGCACCACTTCACGCGTGGTGCGGTCCAGCAACCGGACGCCAAGCGCCTCTTCCAGTTCGGCCACACCCCGGCTGACGGCCGGCTGGGTAAGGCCGACGGCATCCGCCGCCCGGCTGAAACTGCCGTGCGCGGCCACCGCGAGAAAGACCCGTAACTGCCGGAGTGTGTAATTCATGCAACTAAAAAATGAATAAATACGATAAATGAATTTGCATTCTAAGCAAGACAAGCGTCCAATACCAAGCGGAAACCCTTACGCACTATCCCCAATGGCTACCCTCCTCGCCCCTTTCAAAAAGATCTACGACCTGATTGACGGGTTCGTTCTCATCATGCTGTGCGCGATCGGCATTGCGCTGGTGGCGCCGGAGATTGGCGCCGGCAATGGCCCGCTGCATCTCGGCATCGTCACCAGCCTGGGTGTCGCGCTGGTGTTTTTCCTGCACGGCGCCGCATTGTCGCGCGACAAGCTCGTGGCCGGGGCCAAGCACTGGCGCCTGCACGTCTTCGTGCAGTCGTTCACGTACATCGTGTTTCCGATCGTGGGTGTACTGCTGATGCTGTCGCTGCGCAACACGCTGCCGGCCGAACTGCTACTTGGCGTGTTCTACCTGTGCGCGCTGCCGTCCACGGTATCGTCGTCGGTGGCCATGACGTCGATGGCGCGCGGCAATGTACCGGGCGCCATTTTCAACGCCACCATCTCGGGCCTGATCGGCATGGCGCTGACCCCACTGCTGATGGGCCTCGTGATCAGCGCCAGCGGTGCCTCGATGCCGCTGGGCCGCGCGCTGACCGGCGTGGCACTGCAACTGCTGCTGCCGTTTGCACTGGGCCAGGCCTTCCGCCCGCTGATCGGCAACTGGCTGGCCAGGAAGAAGCAGATCACCAACAAGATCGACCGTGGCGTGATCGTGCTGATCGTATATTCGTCGTTCTGCGATGCCACCGCCGCCGGCCTGTGGCACCAGTACTCATGGCAGACGATTGGCGCGGTGATGGGTATCGCCGCCGTGATGCTGTTCGTGATCCTGGGCACCACCACGTTCACGGCGCGTCGCCTGGGTTTCTCGGTCGAGGACGAAATCACGGCCGTGTTCTGCGGCTCGAAGAAGAGCCTGGCCAACGGCATCCCGATGGCCAAGATCCTGTTTGCCGGCCATCCGGCGCTGGGCCTGCTGGTGCTGCCGCTGATGGTCTACCACCAGCTGCAACTGATCGTCTGCTCGGTCATCGCGGCGCGCTATGCCAGCCGCGACGAAGTCAAGGAAGCCCGCAACGCGGTGCGCGCCTGATCGCACTTCGTCCAGTCCAACAAAAAAACGGCGCTTCGGCGCCGTTGTTTGTTGAGATTCGGCGTGTTACACCGACGGATTCCTCGACAGCGGCGGGTTCTTGGCGAAGTACGCCTTGATACCGCGCAGAATCGCGTTGGCCAGTTGCTCCTGGTGGGCGTCGTCGTTGAGCTTGCGCTCCTCTTCCGGATTGGAAATGAACGCGGTCTCGATCAGGATCGACGGGATATCGGGCGCCTTCAGCACGGCAAACCCGGCCTGCTCGACGCTGCCCTTGTGCAGCCGGTTGATGCCGCCGATTTCCTGCAGCACCGACTTGCCCACCTGCATGCTGTCGTTGATCTGCGCCGTGGTGGACAGGTCCAGCAGCACGCGCGACACCTGGGCGTCCTTGTTGCCCATGTTGGTGCCGCCGATCAGGTCGGCATTGTTTTCCTTGTTGGCCAGCCAGCGCGCGGCCGAACTCGACGCGCCGCGCTCGGACAGCGCGAACACCGACGCGCCGCGCGCCTCCGGCGACACGAAGGCATCGGCGTGGATCGACACGAACAGGTCGGCCTGCACGCGGCGCGCCTTCTGCACGCGCACGTTCAGCGGCACGAAGAAGTCCGAATCGCGCGTCATCATGGCGCGCATATTGGGCTCCGAATCGATCTTCTTGCGCAGGCGCGACGCGATCTGCAGCACCACGTCCTTCTCGCGCGACCCGGCCGCGCCAATGGCACCCGGATCTTCGCCACCGTGGCCGGGGTCCAGCGCCACGGTCAGCAGCCGGCGCATCTTGAACTGGCTTGGCGGCGGCACATTGGTCTGGGCGATCGGCGGCGGCACGGGCGGCGCGGCCGGTTTGTCCCCCGTGGACGGCGCCGACGGCTTGGGCTTCACGGCGGCGATGGCGGGCGGCGGTGCCGTGGTGGCCGGCGGCAGCTGGCCACGGTCCTCGAACTTGCGAACGATGGCGCCGATGGCGTCTTCCTCGGCCCCGGCGGGCGCGCCGGCAACCGGGGCGTCACTGCCCGCGGGCGGCGTGGTCGAGGCAAACCGGCGCTGCTTGTCTTCGGTGTCGCGCACGAGCTTCCAGAGCGGATCGGGCGGATTGACCGGATACAGGTCGAACACAAGCCGGTTCTTGTACTCGGCAATCGGCAGCAGCGTGAACACCTGCGGAGACACGTCTTCCTTCAGGTCGAACACCATCCGCACCACGCGCGGCCGGTTCTGGCCCACCCGTACCGACTGGATATAGGGGTCGTTCGGCGTGATCTTGGCCACCAGCTCGCGCAGCGTGGGCGAGAGGTCCAGGCCATCGATGTCCACCACCAGGCGGTCCGGGTTGCGGATCATCTGGTGGACGGCCACGAGCTTTTCGTCCGATTCGATCGTGACGCGGGTGTAATCCTCGGCGGGCCAGACACGCACGGCCACGATGCCGGCGCCAAAGGCGATCTGCGGGCCGCACAGCGACAGCACCACCGTCCCGGCGCCAGCCTTCAGGGCCTGCGCCATCCATTTGCGGCGGGCCTGAAGCAGTCCGTCGGGTCCATCGGGTCGGTCGGTGGCAAGTCGCTTGATCAGCATGCGTTCAGCAGGGTAAGTCCAGTGGGAGTATAGGCGCGCAGCGTTGCCATGCGGCGATCCGCGCCATCTTCATTCCCATTAACGGCAATTTGTGGCACGCGGTTGTCCGATTGGAGCAACACGTGCAGGTCGGGTTCCCCAAGCAGACGCCCGGCCTTCTCCGGCCACTCCACCAGGTTGAACGCCGGCTCGGCGAAACAGTCGCGAAAACCGGCGTCGAGCCATTCCTCGGGATCGGCAAAGCGGTACAGGTCGAAGTGGTAGACGGTCAGCGGCGAGCCGTCGGCGCGCTGCACGTCGTAGGGCTCGCACAACGTGTAGGTGGGGCTGCGGACCTTGCCGGCATGCCCCAGCGCACGCAGCACGGCGCGCGACAGCGTGGTCTTGCCCGCGCCAAGGTCGCCGGACAGCTGGACATGCACCGTGCGCGGCGGCATGTGGCGCACCGCGCCGGCCAGCGCCGCGCCAAACCGTTCGGTGGCGATTTCGTCGGGCAGCGGCAGGAGGCGTTCTTCGAGCAGGGGCATTGCGTACAATTCAGGGATGATCGACCGTGCAGTGCCCGCCCCGACCCCCGCGCAAATCGCGCACCCCGCAGAAGATTCCGCTCCGGCGCGCCCAGATTCCGCCTCCGTCACCACGGACGTGGACCTGGCATCGCTGGCGGCGTCCCTGCGCGGCTGGGGCCGCGCGCTCGGATTCGATGACATCCGTATCGCCGATGTCGATCTGCGGCACGCCGAGGCGGGCCTGCTGGCGTGGTTGCAGGCGGGCTACCACGGCGACATGGATTATATGGCCAACCACGGCGCAAAGCGCGCCCGGCCGCATGAACTGGTGCCCGGCACGGTGCGCGCCATCGTCGCCCGCATGCCCTACCTGCCGGCGCAGGGGCCCGACGACTGGCGCCGCCACGAACTGGCGCGGCTCGACGATCCCGCCACCGCCGTGATCTCGCTCTATGCGCGCGGCCGGGATTATCACAAGGTGCTGCGCAACCGGCTGCAGCAGCTGGCGGCACGCATCGAGACGGCCATCGGCCCGTTCGGCTACCGCGTGTTCACCGATTCGGCCCCGGTCATGGAAGTGGCGCTGGCCAGCCAGGGTGGCCTGGGCTGGCGCGGCAAGCACACGCTGCTGCTGGACCGCGACGGCGGGTCGATGTTCTTCCTGGGCGAGATCCTGGTCGATATCCCGCTGCCGGCGGACCCGGCAGAAGCGCCCCATTGCGGCAATTGCCGCCGCTGCATCGACATCTGTCCCACCGGGGCCATCCTGGAGCCGTTCCGGCTCGATGCGCGCCGTTGTATTTCTTACCTGACGATCGAGCACAAGGGCGCGATTCCCGAGCCACTGCGCGCGCCAATGGGCAACCGGGTGTACGGCTGCGACGACTGCCAGCTGGCCTGCCCGTGGAACAAGTTCGCGCACCGTGCCACGCTGCCCGATTTCGACGTGCGCAACGGCTTGGACGCCCCCGACATGGCCGACCTGTTCGGCTGGACCGAAGCCGAATTCAACCAGCGGCTCGAAGGCAGCCCGATCCGCCGCATCGGCCATGAACGCTGGCTGCGCAACCTGGCGGTGGGGCTCGGCAACAGCCTGCGCGTGGCATCGGCCAGCGATCCCGCCCTGGCCCAGCGCATTCGCGCCGCGCTGCTGGCCCGGCGCGACGCTGCCACGCCGCTCGTGCGCGAGCACATCGACTGGGCCCTGGCCCAGGACACCGCCGGCCGAACCGCCTGAGGCCCGCGACCTAGCGGACCAGCGACAGCCAGACCGGCGTGGTCACCACCGCCGCCACCGTCATGGCGGAAATGGTGGCGGCCACCATCGGCCCGTTGCCGCCCATGCGCACGGCCAGGATATAGGCGCTGGACGCCGTCGGCAGCGACGCATAGATGACCACGATCTGGTACTGCAGCGCGGTCAGCGGCAGGTATTTGCCGACCAGCCACGCAAAGCACGGCATGGCCAGCAGCTTCACGCCGCTCCACCACGCCATCGGGCCGGCCGTGCCGGTGGCCCCGCTCATCTGCAGGCCGGCGCCCACGGTCATCAGGCCCAGCGCGGTCGATGCCGAACCCAGGCGGCCCAGCGTCATGCCGATCACCTCGGGCGGATGCAAGCCCAGCAGGTTGGTGGCCAGGCCGATGGCCGTGGCCAGGATCAGCGGATTGCGCGCCAGTTCGCGCAGCAGCGTCGATTCGCCATGCCGCGCCAGCGCCCAGACCGCCGCCACGTTGCACAGCGGCACTGTCACGCCCACCAGCAGCGCCATCAGCGCCAGCCCGTCTCCGCCACCGAGCCGCGCCGCCAGGGCCAGCCCGATATAGGAATTGAAGCGGAAAGCGGTCTGGAAGCCCGAGGCGAAATCGATCGGGGCGGGCCGCAGCACGTAGCGCACCAGATAGGCGGTGGCCATGCCGAAGGCCATCGTGGCCAGCGCCAGGCCGAGCATGGCCGAGGTCGACGAGACGTCGAACTTCGCACTGTTGGTGGATTGCAACAGCAGCGCAGGGAACAGCACGAAATAGACCAGGCGTTCCACGCTGGCCCAGAACACGCGGTCAAAGGGGGTAAATCGGACCAGCAGCCAGCCGATGAGGATCAGGCTGAAATCCGGCACCAGCAGCAGGGCGGCAGACATGTCTCGAATGCTTTGTCGTTATCGTGGCGCCCGACGGCCGGCTTCGCGAAAAGTGAAGCCTAGGGCAGATCCGGATGGGTATTTTTTCAGAATTCCACGAACATGGCACGCTGAATTTCGCCTTGCCCGCGGCTTTGCCGCCGCCTGCCGCACCATGAAGTCCACGCCGTCTTCGTTCCGCCGAGCCACGCCTGCCCGCCGCCTTGCCGTTTCGCTGTGCGCGACGCTGGCGCTCGGCCTGCTGTTGCCGTCGGTATCGGCGATGGAGATCGACGGCGTGCGATTCGACGACATGGCCCGCCTGGGCGGCCGGCAGTTGTCGCTCAACGGCACGGGCCTGCGGCAGGTATTCGTGATCAAGGGCTACGCGGCCGGGCTGTACCTGCCCGAGCGGGCCCGCAACGCCACCGTGGTGCTGGGCTCGCCGGGCCCGAAGCGGCTGCAGATCCGCCCGCTGCGCGAGGTGGAATCGGCGCAGTTCGTGAAGGCCCTCAACGAGGGGCTGCGCGAGAACCACTCCGAGCTGCAGATGCAGCTGCTGTCCGAGCGCGTGACGCAGCTGGAACGCACGATGAGCCAGCTGGGCACGGCCCAGCGCGGCGACATCATCAATTTCGACTTCACGCCCAATGGCGGCACCGCCGTGACGCTGAACGGCATTCCGCGTGGCCAGGCCATTCCGGGCGAAGACTTCTACCAGGCGGTGCTGCGCATCTTCCTGGGCGAACACCCGGTGGACCGCAACCTGAAGCGCGGCCTGCTGGGCGGCTGATTCCGAAGCACGCCGGCGCACCGCCGCAACCGCGGCGGCACGCCGGTGTTTCATGACCTCCCCGGGCGCGATCCGCCCGGCTTCAACGACGGGAGACTCTCCTCAATGCAAGCTCACAAGAAAGCACTGATCCTGGCTTCGACGGTCTTCATGGCCGCCGGCTCCGTGGCATCCGTAGCACAAGCACAGAGCAACTATCCGACCAAGCCGATCCGCCTGATCATTCCGTTCGCGCCGGGCGGCACGACCGACATCGTCGGCCGTGGCGTGGCCGACCAGATGAGCCGTATCCTGGGTCAGCCGGTGGTGGTGGAAAACCGCGCCGGTGGCGGCGGCTCGATCGGCGCCGACGCCATCGCCAAGTCGGCCCCGGACGGCTACACCATCGGCATCTCCACGGTGTCGACGATGGCCGTGAACCCGGCTTGCAACCCGAAGCTGTCGTACGACCCGATCAAGGACTTCAAGCCCATCGCCAACGTGGCGAACGTGGCCAACGTGATCGCGGTGAACCCGAACTTCCCGGCCAAGGACTACAAGGAATTCCTGGCCGTGCTGAAGGCCAACCCGGGCAAGTATTCGTATGCGTCGTCGGGCACCTGCGGCTTTGGCCACATGCTGGGCGAGCAGTTCAAGGTATCGACCAAGACGTTCATGGTGCACATTCCGTACCGTGGCGCGGGCCCGGCGCTGAACGACGTGCTGGCCGGCCAGGTGCCGATCATGGTGGACAACCTGCCCTCGTCGATGCCCTACATCAAGGCCGGCAAGCTGCGCCCGATCGTGGTGGCCTGGAACAAGCGCGTGGACGGCCTGGCCAACGTGCCGACCTTCGGCGAAATGGGCCTGAAGGAGCCGAACGACCCGGCCTGGTACGGCCTGGTGGCCCCGGCCGGCACGCCTGACGACATCATCGCCAAGCTGAACGGCGCGGTGGTCAAGGCGCTGCAGGACAAGGGCTTCGTGGATCGCCTGCAAGCCGCCGGCGCCGAGCCGTCGGGCAACACGCCGGCCCAGCACGCCGCCGAAATCAAGAAGGAATTCGACAAGATGAAGAACCTGGTGAAGGTTCAGAACATCAAGCTGGAGCAGTAAGCCGTTTGCCAGGCCTTGGGGTCTCCCCCCTCCCGTTTGCGGGAGAGGGGTCGGGGGAGAGGGTAAAGCGCCTGATTTCCCGGCAATTTTCGTCAAGGACCACTTCGCGTGGTCCTTCTTTTTTGCGGTGCGGGTTCTGGCCGTGGCAGGTGCCTGACGCGCCTTTGCCTCTCCCCCGCCCCTATCCCGCGCCCGGGAGAGGGAAGAAAACCAGGGGTGTGCAAGACAAATAGGCATAAAATCCGGCCTAGCCCTCTCAACCGCCATCCTTCATGCCACATCCCTTCGATGCCGTCCTGCCCGCGCCATTCGGCAAGGTCGGCGTACGTATCGATGGCGCGCAGGTGCACGAGCTCGTCTATCTGCCCGACAGCTTTGCCGACGTTGCGCCAACCAGCGCATTGACGAAGCGAGTGGCCGAACAGCTCGCGGCCTACTACGACAACCCCGACATGGTCTTCGACCTGCCGCTGGCCACGCGCGGCACCGATTTCCAGCGCAAGGTCTGGGATGCCATCCGCGCCGTGCCGCGCGGCGGGCTGACCACGTACGGCACCATCGCCAGATCGCTGCAGAGCATGCCGCGCGCGGTGGGCCAGGCGTGCGGGCAGAACTGGTTCCCGATCGTGATCCCGTGCCACCGCGTAGTGGCGGCCAACGGGCTCGGCGGCTTCGCCCATCACGGCGAGGAAGGCTTCCATCTGGGCGTCAAGCGATGGCTGCTGCGCCATGAAAGGGCGATGCTCCTATGAGCGCGGGGCTGGCCGAAGACCTGGCGCTGGTCGACCGCTTCTGCGATGCGCTGTGGCTGGAAGACGGGCTGTCGAAGAACACCATCGACGCCTATCGGCGCGATCTGGCGCTGCTGGCGCGCTGGCTGCACGACAGCGACACCTGCGCGCTGCTGGCCGCCGACGACACGGCGCTGTCCGCCTACTTCGCGGCACGCCACGCCGCCACCCGGGCGTCGTCGGCCAACCGTCGCCTGACGGTGTTCCGCCGCTTCTACCAGTGGGCGCTGCGCGAGCACATGATCGACGCCGATCCGTGCCTGCTGCTGCGCCCGGCCAAGCAGCCGCCGCGCTTTCCGAAGACGCTGTCCGAAGGTCAGGTCGAGGCGCTGCTGGAAGCCCCCGACGAGGACACCCCGCTGGGCCTGCGCGACCGCACCATGCTCGAACTGATGTATGCCAGCGGGCTGCGCGTGTCGGAACTGACGAACATGAAGACGATCGAGATCGGGCTCAACGAGGGCGTGGCGCGCGTGGTGGGCGGCAAGGGCAACAAGGAGCGGCTGGTGCCGTTTGGCGCCCAGGCCGGCGACTGGCTGCGCCGCTACCTGGCCGAAAGCCGCCCCGCGCTGCTGGCCGGCCGCGCCTGCGACGCACTGTTCGTCACCCAGCGCGGCGAAGGCATGACGCGCCAGACGTTCTGGCACCTGATCAAGAAGCATGCGCGCGAGGCCGGCATCCATGCCCCGCTGTCGCCGCATACGCTGCGGCACGCCTTTGCCACGCATCTGCTGAACCACGGCGCCGACCTGCGCGTGGTGCAGCTGCTGCTGGGCCATGCCGATATCTCCACCACGCAGATCTACACGCACGTGGCGCGCGAGCGCCTGCGCGAGCTGCACCAGCATCACCATCCGCGCGGCTGAGCCGGCGCTGCCATTCCGTTCCATGAGCAAGCAGAAACACGTCTCCGAGACACCGGCCACGCAGATGCTGCGCAAGCAGGGTGTGGCGTTCGGCGAGCATACCTACGACTATGTCGACCACGGCGGCACCGCCGAATCGTCGCGCCAGCTTGGCGTGCCCGAGCACAATGTGGTGAAGACGCTGGTGATGGAGGACGAGGCCGCCAGGCCGATGATCGTGCTGATGCATGGCGACTGCTCGGTATCGACCAAGAACCTGGCGCGGCAGATCGGCGCCAAGAGCGTGCAGCCGTGCAAGCCCGAGGTGGCCCAGCGCCACAGCGGCTACATGGTGGGCGGCACGTCGCCGTTCGGCACGAAGAAGCGCATGCCGGTCTACGTGGAAGGCACCGTGCTGGCGCTGGACACTATCTATATCAACGGCGGACGGCGCGGCTACCTGATCAGCATCGCCCCGGGCGTGCTGACCGATCTGCTGGACGCCAGGCCGGTGGCTTGCGCGTTGCCCGACTGATGGCGATCAGGCCGCCCGCCGGATTGTCGGACGCCGGGGAAACCACGGCGTGCGCCGGCGCCGTGCCGCGCTACAATCGCGCCAGCCTGAAATTCCTTGTCTTTATTCCCACACAATGGTCAACCTGATATTTGCCGTCATCGCCTACCTGATCGGATCGGTGTCGTTCGCCGTGGTGGTCAGCAAGGTCATGGGCCTGCCCGATCCGCACAGCTACGGCTCCGGCAACCCCGGCGCCACCAACGTGCTGCGCACCGGCAACAAGAAGGCCGCGATCCTGACGCTGGTCGGCGATGGCCTGAAGGGCTATGTGGCGATCATGCTGGTCAAGCACCTCGGCCCCGGCTACGGCGTGGACGATACCGGCCTCGCGCTGGCCGCGCTGGCCGTGTTCCTGGGCCACCTGTTCCCGGTATTCCACCGCTTCGCGGGCGGCAAGGGCGTGGCCACCGCGGCCGGCATCCTGTTCGCGATCGACCCGCTGCTGGGCGCCGGCACGCTGGCCAGCTGGCTCATCATCGCGTTCTTCTTCCGCTATTCGTCGCTGGCCGCCCTGGTGGCCGCGATCTTCGCGCCGTTCTTCTACGTGCTGATGTTCGGCGTGGATATCATTGCCGGCGCCGTGCTGGTCATCGGCATCCTGCTGATTGCCCGCCACCGTAGCAATATCGCCAAATTGCTGGCCGGCAAGGAAAGCCGGATCGGGGAAAAGAAGAAGGTCTGAGAGCCGGATTGCCGAGACAGGGCCGCGATCAGGCCGCCTGCGCCATCGCCGTGAACGGGAACACCATCTCCACGCGCAGGCCGCCTTCGTCGCGGTTGGTGATCGTCAACCGGCCACCGCCCTGCCGGACCAGACGGTCGACAATGGCCAGGCCCAGCCCGGAATGCGCATTGCCGCCGCGCGCCGGATCGAGCCGCACGAACGGCATGGTCACGCGCTCGATGGCGTCGGCCGGGATGCCCGGGCCCTGGTCTTCCACGGTCAGGCACCAGCCCTCGGTGGTGCGCGACGTCGCCACATAGACCGGCGGGGCCCCGTAGGCATACGCGTTGTCCACCAGATTGCCGATGATGCGGTCCAGCTGGGTGGCGATCATGCGGAAGCCGTCGCCGGCGGTCAGTTCCAGCACCACCTGCCTGTCCTGCTCCTGCAGCGACGCCGCCAGTTCTCCAATGCGCTTGTCCACCGGCACCGGCCGGGCCGTGGGCTCGCTGCTCTGCGCAAAGGTCAGGAACTGCTCCACGATGGCCGACATCGAGTCCACGTCGCGCGTCACACCGGCCGCCGCCTTGGGATCCGACAGCATCTCGGCCCGCAGGCGCAGCCGCGCCAGCGGCGTCTTCAGGTCGTGCGCGATGCCGGCCAGCATCGTATTGCGCTCCTGGTCGATGCGGAACAGGTCGGCCACCATGCGATTGAAACGCACGATCAGCTGGCGCAACTCGTGCGGCCCGCGCTCGCGCAGCGGCGGCACGGCCTGCTGGCGCGACAGCTTTTCGGCCGCCTCCGCCATATCGCGCACCGGCCGCTGGATCTGCCACGCCACGAACAGCGCAAAGACGATGGCCACCCCTACCACCAGCACCACGCCCGGAATCAGCCGGTTGTCGGGCGGCGGGTTATGCACGAACAGGATCGGCATGGCGATCCAGCGATTGCGGTTGGGCAGCTTGATCCAGAGCCGGGGCGTGGACAGTTCGTCCTCCAGCCGCACTTCGGACCCCGGCGGCAGGCGGCGCGTGAACTGGTCCACCAGGCGGCGCGGCCGCCCACCTTGCGGACGGCCGGCGTGCTCGTCCGCCGCGGCGGTATCGGCCACTTCGACCAGGCTCGGCAGCGGCACGGGCGGCCTGGCGTCGAGGGCGCGCTGGATGCTGTCCAGCTGGAACAGCATCTGCTCGACCGAATAGTCGATCTGCTGCTGGCGCCGATCCATGCGCAGGATGGCCAGCCACGAGAAATGGCTGATCATCAGCACGGCGGCGATCAGCAGCGCCATGCGGCCGAACAGGGTGTCGATTCTTAGCTTCATGCCTTGGCTTCATGCGGAGGCTCCGTGACGGGAGCCTTATTGCGGAACGCTGTCCTCGGCTTCGTCAGGCACAAAGGTGTAGCCCCGGCCACGTACGGTCTGGATATAGCGCGGGCGCTGCGCGTCTTCGTCCAGCAGCCGGCGCAGGCGCCAGATCTGGACGTCGATGCCCCGGTCGCTGATGCCATTGGCGGTGCCATACATCAGCTCGACGATCCGCTCGCGCGACAGCACTTCCAGCGGATGCATCAGCAACAGCTTCAGCAGCGCGAATTCGGTATCGCTGATCGACACGGCCTGGCCGCTGCGTTCCAGCGAACGCTGGCGGAAATTCACCCGGAACGGGCCGAAGGCGATCGATTCGCGGTCTTCCGGCGCGGCGGCAGGCCGGGCCAGCTTGCGGCGCAGCACGGCGTTGATGCGGGCCAGCAGCTCGCGCGGCGAGAAAGGCTTGCCCAGGTAGTCGTCGGCGCCGATCTCCAGCCCGACGATGCGGTCGATCTCGTCGCTGCGCGCGGTCAGCAGGATCACCGGGATGTCGTCGTTCTTGGCACGCAGGTTGCGCAGGGCGGTCAGGCCATCGACCTTGGGCATCATCAGGTCCAGCACGATCAGCGCCGGGCGCTCGCGCTCCAGCCGGGCCTGCAGGCCATCGCCATCGTGCAGCACCGACACCGCAAAGCCCTGCGAGGTCAGGTATTCGCGCAGCAGGTCGCGCAATTCGGGATCGTCGTCGACGACGAGAATCTGTGTGGGCTGGTTTGTACGCATAGGCACATGATAGTCAGGACGGGCCTGCAACCTTGCAAATGCCCGGGACGGTTTTGTTTCTGGACGTTACACCCAAGCCGCCCGTAACCCGCTGTAATAAAAGCGGGAAACCGCGAAATACGTGGGATCACGGCTGCACATTATGCTTGCATCCATGACGCGCCCCGCCGGGCGCCATCCCACCTGACGGCGGGTCGCCCTGCCCTCGCGATGCGGCATACTGCTGCCACTTCGCCGTCACAGTCGCTGTGCGAATACCGTTTGGCACGCGCGCCTTTTATGTCGTGCCGGTTCCCAGGATTCCGTTCATGTCCCACCCAGAACAAGGTCAAACTATCCCCCCCACTCCGCCGCGCGGCCCGGTCCGTTCGCGCCGCCGCACCTGGATTGCCGTCGCCGTCATGGTCGTGCTGGCGGGCGCCGGCTGGTACTGGCACAGCCACCGCAAGGCGGCGCAGGAGGCCGCGGCCGGCACACCCGGCGCCGCCAGCGGGGCGGCGGGCATGGGGGCAGGCCGGCGCGCGGCGGGCGGGCCCGGCGGCCAGGGCGGGCCGAACGCCATGCCGCGCTCGCCCGTGGTGGTCAATACGGTCAGCAAGCGCAACATGGATGTGGTGCTCAATGGCCTGGGCAACGTGACGCCGGTGGCCAACGTCACCGTGCGCGCGCAGGTGTCCGGCCCGCTGCTGAAGGTGTTGTTCAAGGAAGGCCAGATGGTCAAGGCCGGCGACGTGCTGGCCGAAATCGATCCGCGCCCGTTCCAGGCCGCCCTCGACCAGGCCGTGGGCCAGCTGGCCCGTGACCAGGCGCTGCTGCAGAACGCCCGGCTGGACCAGCAACGCTACAAGACGCTGCTGGCGCAGGATTCGATCTCGAAGCAGCAGGTGGACACGCAGGACGCGCTGGTGCGCCAGTACGAAGGCGTGGTCAAGACCGACCAGGGCAACGTCGACAACGCACGGCTGAACCTGGGCTACACGCGCATCGTGGCGCCCACCTCGGGCCGCATCGGCCTGCGCCAGGTGGACCCCGGCAACATCGTCAGCACCGGCGACACCAATGGCATCGCCCTGATCACGCAGATCCAGCCGATCACCGTGCTGTATACGATCCCCGAGGACAACCTGCCCGCCGTGCTCAGGAAGCTGAACGCCGGCGAGAAGCTCCAGGTGCAGGCGTGGGACCGGCAGATGCGCAACCAGCTGGCCGAGGGCTCGCTGTTGACCACCGACAACCAGATCGATACCACCACCGGCACGGTCAAGCTCAAGGCCATCTTCCAGAACACCGACGGCATGCTGTTCCCGAACCAGTTCGTGAACGTGCGCACCCGCGTGGATACCATGGAAGACGCCACGGTGATTCCGGTGGCCGCCATCCAGCGTGGCCAGCAAGGCACCTTTGTCTACGTGGTGGGCGACGACAACACCGTGAAGGTTCAGGTGGTGACGCTGGGCCCGAGCGATGGCGCCCGCACCGCCGTGCTCAAGGGCGTGGAGCCCGGCCAGCGCGTGGTGGTGGACGGCGCGGACCGCCTCAAGGAAGGCATGGTCGTGGAAGCGGTGGACCCGGCCGCGCGCGCCGCGCAGCTGCAGCCGTCGAGCGCGCCGCGGGCGCGTGGCCGGCGCGGCAACTGGGGGGGCGCCAGCGGCGCGCATGGCGGCGCAAGCGGCGCGAATGGCGGCGCAAGCGGCGCCCACGCGGCACCGGCCAGCGATGGGGCTGGCGCTTCGGCCGCGGCTGGCGCACCGGGCGAACGCCGTCGCCTGCGCGACGCGGACGCCAGCCCGAATCCGGCCACCAGCACGCCGGCGAACCCGGGCGCCAGCGTGGGCCAGCGGCCGCAGCAGTAAGAGAAGAGGACAGGGAAGCGGCATGAATCCTTCGCGCATCTTTATCGAGCGGCCGGTGGCCACGGCCCTGCTGATGCTGGCCATCCTGCTGTCGGGGCTGGTCGCATTCAAGCTGCTGCCGCTCTCCGCCCTGCCCGAGGTCGATTACCCGACCATCCAGGTCACCACGCTGTACCCCGGCGCCAGTCCCGACGTGATGACGTCGTCGGTCACGGCGCCGCTGGAGCGCCAGTTCGGCCAGATGCCGGGCCTCAAGCAGATGTCGTCGTCGTCATCGGGCGGCGCGTCGGTCATCACGCTGCAGTTCGAGCTGACGCTGTCGCTGGACGTGGCCGAGCAGGAGGTGCAGGCCGCCATCAACGCCGGCGGCAACCTGCTGCCCGCCGACCTGCCGATGCCGCCGGTCTACAGCAAGGTCAATCCGGCCGACGCGCCGATCATGACGCTGGCGATGACGTCAGACACCCTGCCGCTGCCCAAGCTGCAGGACATGGTCGACACCCGCGTGGCCGCCAAGATCTCGCAGATCCAGGGCGTGGGCCTGGTCACCATCAGCGGCGGCCAGCGCCCCGCCGTGCGCATCCAGGCCAACCCGACGGCACTGGCCAACCTGGGCATGTCGATCGACGACCTGCGCACCGCCATCGGCAGCGCCAACGTCAACGGCGCCAAGGGCAGCTTCGACGGCCCGTCGCGCGCCTCGACCATCGACGCCAACGACCAGCTCAAGTCGGCCGACGAGTACCGGCAGATCATCATCGGCTACCAGAACGGCGCGCCGATCCGCATCACCGACGTGGCCGACATCATCGACGGCCCCGAGAACAGCCGCCTGGCCGCGTGGGCCAATGCCAGGCCGGCCATCGTGGTCAATATCCAGCGCCAGCCGGGCGCCAACGTGATCGAGGTGGTGGACCGCATCAAGACGCTGCTGCCGCAGCTGCAGTCGGCGCTGCCGGCCTCGGTCCATGCGCAGGTGCTGACCGACCGCACCACCACGATCCGCGCCTCGGTCAAGGACGTGGAGTTCGAACTGCTGCTGGCCATCGCGCTGGTGGTGATGGTGATCTTCGTCTTCCTGCGCAACCTGTCGGCCACGATCATCCCGGGCGTGGCCGTGCCGCTGTCGCTGGTGGGCACGTTCGGCGTGATGTACCTGGCCGGCTTCTCGATCAACAACCTCACGCTGATGGCGCTGACCATCGCCACGGGCTTCGTGGTGGACGACGCCATCGTGATGATCGAGAACATCATGCGCTACATCGAGGAAGGCGATTCCCCGATGGAGGCCGCGCTGAAGGGGTCGAAGCAGATCGGCTTCACCATCATCTCGCTGACGTTCTCGCTGGTGGCCGTGCTGATTCCGCTGCTGTTCATGGGCGATGTGGTCGGGCGGCTGTTCCGTGAATTCGCGATCACGCTGGCGGTGTCGATCCTGATCTCGGCCGTGGTGTCGCTGACGCTGACGCCGATGATGTGCGCCCGCCTGCTGCGCCATGTGCCGGAAAGCGAACAGTCGCGCTTCCACCTGGCCACGGGCCGCTTCTTCGACAACGTGATCGACCGGTACGGCCGGGCGCTCGAATGGGTGCTGGCGCGCCAGACCGCCACACTCGTCGTGGCCGTCGGCACGCTGGTGCTGACCGGCCTGCTCTATCTGCTGGTGCCCAAGGGCTTCTTCCCGGTGCAGGACACCGGCGTGATCCAGGCCATCACCGAGGCAGCGCAGACCAGTTCGTTCCAGTCGATGGGACGCAAGCAGGAAGCCGTGCAGAAGGTGATCCTGGCAGACCCGGCGGTGGCCAGCGTGTCGTCGTTCATCGGCGTGGATGGCACCAACCAGACCATCAACGCCGGGCGCATGCTGATCAACCTGAAGCCCAAGGGCGAGCGCGATTCGATGGCCGTGGTGACCGACCGCCTGCAGGAGGCGGTGCACAAGCTTGGCGGCGTGTCGCTCTACATGCAGCCCGTGCAGGACCTGACCATCGAAGACCGCGTGGCGCGCACCCAGTACCAGTTCACGGTGGAAGATCCCGACCCGACCGTGCTGGCCGAATGGGTGCCGAAGCTGGTCGAACGGCTGCAGCGCGAGCCCGAGCTGCGCGACGTGGCCAGCGACCAGCAGAACAACGGCCTGCGCGCCTTCGTGGAAATCGACCGCGACGCCGCCGCGCGTTTCGGCATCACCACGGCCGTGATCGACAGCGCGCTGTACAGCGCATTCGGCCAGCGCCTGATCTCGACCATCTTCACCCAGTCCAGCCAGTATCGCGTGGTGCTGGAAACCATGCCGGAATTCCGCACCGGCCCCGCATCGCTGGCCGAACTGCGGCTGCCGTCGTCGTCGGGCGGGCAGGTGCCGCTGGGCTCGATCGCGCGGATTTCCGAACGCACGGGCCCGCTCGTGATCAACCACCAGGGGCAGTTCCCGGCGGCCACGATCTCGTTCAACCTGGCGCCGGGCGAATCGCTGGGTGCCGCCGTCGACAAGATCACCAAGGTGGAACAGGAAATCGGCCTGCCGATCTCGATGTCCACCGAATTCCAGGGCGCCGCGCTGGCCTTCCGGGCCTCGCTGTCGAACACGCTGTGGCTGATCCTGGCCGCCGTGATCACCATGTACATCGTGCTGGGCGTGCTGTACGAGAGCACCATCCACCCGGTGACGATCCTTTCCACGCTGCCGTCGGCGGGTGTCGGCGCGCTGCTGGCGCTGCTGGTCTTCCAGCAGGACCTGGGCATCATCGCGATCATCGGCATCATCCTGCTGATCGGCATCGTCAAGAAGAACGCGATCATGATGATCGACTTCGCGCTCGAAGCCGAACGCGAGCATGGCATGAAGCCGTACGACGCCATCTTCCAGGCCTGCCTGCTGCGGTTCCGGCCCATCCTGATGACCACCATGGCCGCGCTGCTGGCGGCGCTGCCGATGATGCTGGGCGCCGGCATCGGCTCGGAACTGCGCCGGCCGCTGGGTATCACGATGGTGGGCGGCCTGCTGGTCAGCCAGGTGCTGACGCTGTTCACCACGCCGGTGATCTACCTGGCGTTCGACCGCGTGGCATACCGCCTCAAGGACTGGCGCGTCCGCCGGTTCGGCAACCCGAACGGCGGCGACGATGACCGCGGCGACGGCGACGATGGCAGCCACGGCGGCCACGGCGGCCACAGCGTGACGCCGCGTCCGCAGGAGCCGAACGCCTGATGAACCTTTCGGCCACCTTCATCCACCGCCCGGTCGCGACCGCGCTGCTGACCATCGGCATTCTGCTGGCCGGCATTGCCGCGTTCCGGCTGCTGCCGGTGTCGCCGCTGCCGCAGGTGGACTTTCCCACCATCTCGGTCTCGGCGTCGCTGCCCGGCGCCAGCCCCGAGACCATGGCCGCCACCGTGGCCACGCCGCTGGAGCGTGCGCTGGGCGCCATCGCGGGCGTGACCGAGATCACGTCGAGCAGTTCGCTGGGCTCCACGCGCGTGACGCTGCAGTTCGACCTGTCGCGCGACATCGACGGCGCCGCCCGCGACGTCCAGGCGGCCATCAATGCGTCGCGCGCCACGCTGCCCACCAGCCTGCCGAACAACCCCACCTACCGCAAGGTGAACCCGGCCGACGCGCCGATCATGATCATCGCGCTGACGTCGCCGACGATGACGCGCGGCCAGCTGTACGACGCGGCGTCGACGATCCTCGCCCAGAAGCTGTCGCAGGTGGAAGGCGTGGGCCAGGTGACGATCGGCGGCTCGTCGCTGCCGGCCGTGCGGGTGGAACTGAATCCGACCGCGCTGAACCACTACGGCATTTCGCTGGAGGACGTGCGCAACACGATCAGCGCCACCAACGCGAACCGGCCGCTGGGCATCCTGGACAACCCCAGCACGGCATGGCAGGTCTATGCCAACGACCAGGCGATGGCGGCCAAGGATTACATGCCGCTGATCATCCGCTACGCCACGCCGGGCACCTATTCGTCGACATCGGCCGGCGCGCTGATCGCCAGCACGGCCAACGCGGCCGCAGGCGGCAACGTCAGCACCAAGACCGTCAACGGCGTCACCACCACCACGATCACCACCAGCAGCGGCACCACCACCATCAGCACCGGTGCCACGGGCGGCAACGTCAACAGCGGCGGCCCGAACTCGTTTGCGGTGCCGGTGCGGCTGCAGGACGTGGCCAATGTGGTGGATTCGGTGCAGGACATCCGCAACGCGGGCTCGGCCAACGGCCAGCCGTCGGTGCTGCTGGTGCTGAACCGCTCGCCGGGCGCCAACATCATCGAGACCGTGGACCGCGTCAACGACCTGCTGCCGCAGCTGCGCAAGATGGTGCCGGCCACGATCTCGCTGGACGTGATGATGGACCGCACCCCCACCATCCGCGCGTCGCTGCGCGAGGTGGAGCACACGCTGATGATCTCGGTGGCGCTGGTCATCATGGTGGTGTTCGTGTTCCTGCGTAACGTGCGCGCCACCCTGATCCCGAGCGTGGCCGTGCCGGTGTCGCTGGTGGGCACGTTCACGATCATGTACCTGGCCGGGTTCTCGCTGAACAACCTGTCGCTGATGGCGCTGACGATTGCCACGGGCTTCGTGGTCGATGACGCCATCGTGGTGCTGGAGAACATCTCGCGGCACATCGAGGAAGGCATGAAGCCGTTGGCCGCCGCGCTGCGCGGTGCGCGCGAAGTGGGGTTCACGGTGCTGTCGATGAGCCTGTCGCTGATCGCGGTGTTCATCCCGCTGCTGCTGATGGGTGGCATCGTGGGCCGGCTGTTCCAGGAATTCGCGATCACGCTGTCGGTGGCCATCCTGGTGTCGCTGGTGGTCTCGCTGACCACCACGCCGATGATGTGCGCCCGGCTGCTGCGCCCGGTGCATGAGGAGACGCAGGGCCGCTTCCACCGGGCCACGGAACACCTGTTCGTGCGCCTGCAGAACGGCTATGCGCGCACGCTGGGCGTGGCGCTGCGCCATGGCCCGGTGGTCTGGATCGTGCTGCTGCTGACCATCGCGCTGAACGTCTACCTGTACGTGATCGTGCCAAAGGGCTTTTTCCCCCAGCAGGACACGGGGCGGCTGATCGGCTTTATCCGTGCGGACCAGGCCACGTCGTTCCAGCTGATGCGCACCAAGCTCGACAACTTCATCAAGATCGTGCAGTCGGACCCGGCCGTGGTCAACGTGACGGGCTTCACGGGCGGGTCGCAGCGCAACACGGGCCAGATGTTCGTCACGCTCAAGCCACTGTCCGAGCGCAAGGAGACGGCCGACCAGATCGTGGCGCGGCTGCGCGGCAAGCTGGCCAGGGAGCCCGGCGCGAGCCTGTTCCTGACGCCGGTGCAGGACATCCGCATCGGCGGGCGCCAGAGCAGTTCGGCCTACCAGTTCACGCTGCAGTCCGATGACCTCGATGTGTTGCGCGCATGGGAACCCAAGGTGCGCGCGGCGATTTCGAACATCAAGGGCCTGGAGGACGTGGACACCGACACCAACGACAAGGGCCTGCAAACGTCGGTCATCATCGACCGCGATACGGCATCGAAGCTCGGCGTCACGGCCCAGCAGGTCGATGCCATCCTGAACGACGCGTTCGGCCAGCGGCTGGTGTCGACGATCTATCACCCGCTGAACCAGTACCGCGTGGTCATGGAGCTGAGCCCGGAATACCTGCAGGGCCCGCATGCGCTGCAGGACATCTACGTGGTCACCGGCGGCGGCAAGCGCGTGCCGCTATCGGCCTTCGCGCGCGTGACGCCCACCAGCACGCCGCTGGGCGTGAATCACCAGGGCCAGTTTGCTGCGTCCACCATCTCGTTCAACCTGGCCGAGGGCTATTCGCTGTCGCAGGCCACCGACGCCATCAAGCTGGCCATGGCGCAGATCGGCGCACCCGAGACGCTGCAGGCCAACTTCGCAGGAGGCGCCAAGGCCTTCCAGGATTCGCTCAAGAGCCAGCCGCTGCTGATCCTGGCCGCCATCATCACGATCTACATCGTGCTGGGCATACTCTACGAAAGCTACGTTCACCCGCTGACGATCCTGTCGACGCTGCCGTCGGCGGGCGTGGGCGCGCTGCTGGCGCTACTGCTGTTCAAGACCGAGTTCAGCATCATCGCGCTGATTGGCGTGATCCTGCTGATCGGCATCGTCAAGAAGAACGCCATCATGATGATCGACTTCGCCATCGACGCCGAACGGCGCGACGGCCTGAGCCCGCGCGACGCCATCTACCGCGCCTGCCTGCTCCGTTTCCGGCCGATCATGATGACCACGGCCGCCGCGCTGCTGGGCGCGGTGCCACTGGCGCTGGGCCGTGGCGATGGCGCCGAACTGCGCGCGCCGCTGGGTATCTCGATCGTCGGCGGCCTGGTGGTCAGCCAGTTGCTGACGCTGTACACGACGCCGGTGGTCTACCTGACGCTCGACCGCTGGCGCCTGAAGGTCAATGCCTGGCGCGCACGCCGGCAGCAACGCGGCGCCGCGCCGCAACTCGAATCCTGAAGAACGCATCCGCCATGTTCCAACGCTCCTATTCTCTTTCGGTGGTGGCCCTGGCCTGTGCCCTGCTGGCCGGCTGCGCGGTCGGCCCCGACTACCAGCGCCCCGACGCGCCCGTACCCAAGGCCTTCAAGGAAGCCAGCGACGCCATGCCCGCCTGGACCGGCGACTGGAAGACGGCCGAGCCGCAGGACGCCGCCGGCCGCCCCGACTGGTGGCGCGTATTCAACGACCCCACGCTGGACGATCTGATATCGCAGGTGCAGGTGTCGAACCAGAACATCAAGGCAGCCGAGGCGATCTATCGCCAGGCGACCGCATCGCTGGCGGCCGCACGCGCGGGCTACTTCCCGACGGTGGGCGCCAATGTCGGCGTATCGCGCGGCAAGTCGAGCGCGGCCGGACATGTGGTCGACGGCCAGAACGCCACGCTGTCGGCCAGTTGGGAAATCGATATCTGGGGCCGCATCCGCCGCCAGGTGGAAAGCGCCGAAGCGGGCGCGCAGGCCAGCCAGGCCGACCTGGCATCGACGCTGCTGTCCACGCAGGCCACGCTGGCGCAAAGCTACTTCTCGCTGCGCGTGGCCGACGCCCAGCGCGCGCTGCTCGATCGCACCGTGGCCGACTACGCCAGGTCGCTGCAACTGGTGCAGAACCAGTACAAGGCCGGCACCGCGCAACGCTCCGACGTGCTGCAGTCAGAGACACAGCTCAAGTCGGCCCAGGCCCAGCAGCTCGATATCCAGATCAGCCGCGCGCAACTGGAACATGCCATCGCCATCCTCGTCGGACGGCCGCCTTCGGAACTGAACATCGCGCCGGCCGATTTGCAGACCCCGGTGCCGGTGGTGCCAGTGGCCGTGCCTTCGCAAATGCTGGAACGCCGCCCCGACATCGCCGCGGTCGAACGCCGCATGGCGGCGGCCAATGCCGAGATCGGCGTGGCGCAGGCGGCCTACTATCCCACCCTGTCGCTGTCGGCCACGGGCGGCCTCACGGCCAGCACGCTGGCGCGCTGGCTGTCGCTCCCCGACCGCGTGTGGTCGGTCGGCGCCGGCCTGGCCGGCACGGTGTTCGACGGCGGCCTGCGCAGTGCCGCCAAGGCGCAGGCCGTGGCCGCCTACGACCAGACCGTGGCCAATTATCGCCAGACCGTGCTGAGCGCCTTCCAGGAAGTCGAAGACAACCTGGCCTCGGCACGCGTGCTCGAGCAGGAAGCCGTGGTCCAGGGCGACGCGCTGCGCTCCGCGCGCGAGGCGCTGTCGCTGGTCAACAACCGCTACAAGGCCGGCACCGCCGGCCTGCTCGACGTGCTGACCGCCCAGACGGCGGCCTACACCGCCGAAACCACGACGCTGCGCATCATGGATCGCCAGTACACGGCCGCCATCACGCTGATCAAGGCGCTGGGAGGCGGATGGCATGGGTATGACGCCGAGGCGGCGCAGCAACAGCCCGCGCCGCCGTCATCGGCGTCCGCCCCGGATCAGCACTCGTCGTAGTCCGGGAGGAAGGTCCAGTCGGCGTTGCTGCGCTGGTTGGCCGGCATCGGGCCATAGCTGCTCTTGTTGAGCTGGTAGTACTCGCGCAGCCCCGACGTTGCGTTGACCTGGTAATAGACCGTGCCGATCAGGCCCCGATTGTCTGGAGCAGGCCGCCAGCTGTTCGGGACAGGCTTGTAGCAGGCCCGGATGCTCGAGATATTGTCGTTCATCCCCAATCGGCTCAAATCGGTCTGACTCGCGTCGCCTCTCAGGATATGGCATCGCCCGGCAAAGCCGGCGTCTTCGCAGATCTTGTAGGCATGGTCGGCAGGCGCCTCGATGGAGCTGATCGCATTGTTGCTGCGGCCTTCCAGGCGGGCAACAACGCCACTCGGCGGTAGACACAGCAGCAAGGTCTTGTGGCGAGCCGCGTCATAGGCACACACGCCCGATTCGGTGTACGGCAGATCGGGGTAGAACGGCCGTACCGTCAGCCCCGACCACCAGTTGCCAGTGGTATTGCTGAAGATGTCATAGATCGAATAGCCGTAGTCGGCCAGCGTGTAACGCGTATTGACGACTGGGATTTCCGAGCCTTTGCGACCCCACCACTCGCCCACGACACCATCGTCGTACCGTTTGTTCACCCAGGTGTTGGCTGAACCGCCCGCCCCGATGGAAACCCGGAATCTTCTGACGTCGTGCAGGCCATCACACTTGACCGCGACCAGATCGGCCAACGGGGCCTGGCCTGTCACCGTCTGACAGCCGAGAGGCGCCTCGATGCTGGAATAGCCCTCGCGCTTGACGCGCGTCTGCCATGGCACATAACGCTTGACTTCCTCGCCGGTGATCGGATCGACAACCGATGCCGCCGAGTCGTCCTCGCGAATCGAAAAGTAATTGCAGGCCTTGGCACGGGTGGAATCGTCCACCGACCGCTTGCGGCGGCGATCCTCCTCTTCTTCTTCGGTGATGTTGCAGAGCGAACAGACCGAGGCAAGCGCATTCGCTGTGCCGGGCAACGCCGGGGCGACAAGCTGTACCGTACTGGTCGGGGCACTGCTGATAAAGAACGGGTTGTTGTTGGCTACCGTGTTCCCCGGGACGTAATTTGGATTCCGCTGCTCGGCGACGACTTCCATTTGCCCCGTGTCGGCATTGCGCTCGAATATCCGGACGGATTCCACCAGGTCGTTCGGCACGCCGTAGTGGGCCATCCATTCGTCCTCGTGCCGGAAACGGTCGGCGGTGCTCCGGAAGATCACGTTCCCCAGCCGCGTGTACGCGTCCCGCAACGACGCATAGGCGCTATAAAAGCTGTCTGTCGCCCGAATGCGATACACATAACTGCGGCTGCCGCGCCCCAACAGCCATCGGCTGGCAAACTGATGCGCAACGGCTTCCTCTGCCGACGTCGGAACGAACGCGGAGGTCCTCTCCATGCATGAGCTGCCGCCCACGTGCTGGTACACGTCGCTGTTGGTTCCCGGGCTCGGGAAGCCATTTTGGAACACCTGTTCCGGCGGCAAATTCGAGCCGCGATAGACAAAGGCCGGCGGCGCGGCGGATGCCCATCCCACCACCGACATCAATATCACGGCCAGCATGGCCGCGCGCATGTACGACAAGACAGATACCCGCATCGTTACCTCCTCGCGTTGAACTGCAAGTATCTATATCGGTGCCGAGACCTTCCGTCTGCCGTAGACAATCCAAATTCAGCGTTTTATGCGAATTATCAAATATGGCGTGATCAGCAATCCGTTTCCGACGGCTCCTGTTTTCGGATGCAAATTTGCATAACCAGCGACGTCTCCCGACTCTTCTTCGGCAGATAGCGATGACCGCCATCCCGTCTATCGCGCCTCCGGCACCGGCAACGCCTGCTGGCTGACCCGTTCCTTCAGCCACGTGGCGGCCTTGCCCAGGGGGCGCTGCTTGTGCCAGACGATTTCCATGGCGACGGGCCAGTCCTGGTCCTGGAATGTCAGCTGCGGCGACACCAGGCCGGCTGCCGCCGGCGAGTTGGCGGCGACGTGCCAGGGCACGAACGCCCAGCCCAGGCGGCGCTTGACCAGTTCGACGATGACCCACTGGCTTTCCACCCACCAGACTTCGGCGGCCACGCGCAGGCGCTTCTTTTCCTCGCTATCGCTGCGCGTTGCCACCATCAGTTGGCGGTAGCGTTTCAGTTCCTCGAAATCCACGCGCGGCTGGGCGGCCAGCGGGTGGTCGGGTGCGCAGATGATCGGCATCGGCACCCAGCCGAGCGCGTGGAAGCCCAGTTCCGGCGGCAGGATTTCCTGGCGCCACATGATGCCCAGGTCCGCGCACTGGCTCAGCACCAGGCGGCTGACGTCTTCCATCAGCGGGAACAGGATTTCGAGTTCGACCGACGGGAATCGCTCGGAAAACTCGGTCAGCAGTTCGCCCAGCGTTTCTTCGGGATACAGCTCGTCCACGGCCAGCGTGAGGCGCGACTCCACCCCCTCGCCCAGGCTCTTGGCCACGCCCCGGAAATGCTCGCAGCGTTCCAGGATCACGCGCGCTTCCAGCAGCAGCCGTTCGCCGGCCGGTGTCAGCACCGGGTAGCGGGCGCTGCGGTCGAACAGCGTGGCGTCGAGGTCGACTTCCAGATTGGCCACGGCGGCGCTGATGACCGACTGGGCCTTGCCGAGCTGTCGGGCGGCGGCAGAGAACGATCCGGTCTCGGCGGCGGCCGCAAACGCCTGGAGTTGGTCGAAGGAGAGAGACATGGGAAATACGGCGCGTGTTCGCCGCCATCTATCGGATTTTCAGATGGTATCCAACTTGCGATCAGCTGTCGCGCCGATAGAATGCCGTCTATTGTCGAAATTCGCTGAAATTGGAGAGCCTCATGCGTACCACTGCAGACCGTATTCGTCACACCGTCGGTTTCGAGGTGATCGGTCTGATCGCATTCGCGCCGCTGGCCAGCCTCGTATTCGGGTACGAGCTGCACCAGATGGGCATCGTTGGCGCGGTGGCGGCCCTGATCGCCGCCACGTGGAACTACATCTACAACATCCTGTTCGACCGCGCGATGCTGCGCTTCACGGGGCAGCTCAAGAAATCGACGCCGATCCGCGTGCTGCACGCAATCCTGTTCGAGGGCGGCCTGCTGATCGTGTTCCTGCCGTCGGTGGCGTGGTACCTGAAGATCGGCCTGGTGGAAGCCTTCATCATGGACATTGCCGTGGCCGGCTATTACATGGTCTACGCGTTCTTCTACAACTGGGCCTACGACGCGATCTTCCCGATTCCGAATGCCACGCCGTCGGCATCCGATTGTCAGTCGGCCAACTGAGCGGACCGAGCGCCGCGTAGTCGACCTCGCTCACGAAATGCGGCCTGAAACGGCCGCATGACGTCATCCGGCGCGCATGGGCCATGCGTTAACATGCTCGCCATGCCCATCCGTCCGCCCCTGCTCCGCCGCAGCCTGTCGCCCGCCATCGTCGCGGCCACGCTGCTCATCCTGGGTCTGTCCGCAGCCCAGGCCAAACCCGTCAAGAATACCAAGGCCGCCCGCGCGGCCACAGCCGCCACGGCCGTCGCCGCGACAGCCGGCGCCGCCCGTGCCAAGGCCGAACCCGCCGATCCCGCCGCCGCGCGCAGCGGGCTGCCGGCCACCGTGACCGCCGCGCTGCGCCGCGCCCATGTGCCGCTGTCCGCCGCGAGCTTCTACGTGGTCAAGGTGGGCGCCCCGCAGGCGCGCGTGAGCTGGAACGCCGAGACGCCAATGAATCCGGCCTCGACGATGAAGGTGGTCACCACCTTCGCCGGCCTGCAGCTGCTGGGGCCCGATTTCCGCTGGCTGACTTCGCTCTATGCCGACAATCAGCCCGGCCCCGACGGCACGATCAACGGCAACGTCTATCTGCGCGGCCGGGGCGACCCCAAGCTCGTGCCCGAGGAAATGGCCAAGCTGGTGGCCACGGCCCGGTCCGCTGGCGCCACCACCATCAATGGCGACGTGGTGCTCGATCGCAGCTTCTTTGCCGATGGCATGGACGGCAGCTACACCATCGACGGCGAGACGCAGCGCGCCTACAACGTGAATCCGGACGCCCTGCTCTACGCGTTCAAGACGCTGTCGTTCACGATCACCCCGGACGCCGCCAACCGCACCGTGGACGTGGCCGTCACGCCCGCGCTGGCGCAGTTGCGCGTGGACAACCGGATGACGCTGGCCAACGGCCGCTGCGGCGACTGGAAGTCGCGCGCCACGCCCAGCATCATGCCGCAGCCGGACGGCACCGTCGTGGCATCGTTCGATGGCAGCTACGCGGCCGATTGCGGCGAGCACATCGTCAACCTGGCCACGCTGAGCCACAGCGACTTCATCTGGGGCGGCTTCGTCGCCGAATGGCAGAACGCCGGTGGCCGCTTCGCGCGCCCGCCCGGCCTGCGCAGCGGCCCGGTGCCGCGCAACGCCTTCCTGCTGGCGCGCCACTACGGCCAGCCGCTGGGCGATATCGTGCGCGATATCAACAAGTTCTCGAACAACGTGATGGCCCGCCAGCTGTTCCTGACGATTGGCGCGGAAATGGATCGGAAGGGCCCAGCCAGCACCGACAAGTCGTCGCGCGTGATCCACCAGTGGCTGGCCAGGCAGGGCCTGGACATGCCGAACCTGGTGCTGGAGAACGGCTCCGGACTGTCGCGCGACGAGCGTATCAGCGCCTACGACATGGCCCGCCTGCTGCAGCAGGCGCTGGCCAGCAACGTGGGGCCGGTGCTGATCGATTCGCTGCCGATCCTCGGCGTGGACGGCACGCTGCGCAACCGCCTGACACGCGCCAATGCGGCAGGCAACGCCTACCTGAAGACCGGCACGCTGGCCGATGTGCGCGCGTTGGCGGGCTATGTCGATGCGCTCAATGGCGAACGCTACGTGGTGGTGGCCTATATCAACCACCCCAACGCCTCGGGTGCCCAGGAAGCCCACGATGCGCTGATGCAGTGGGTGTACAAGGGCGCGCCTTGAGGCTGGATTCGGGCGTGGCGAGGATTTGACATGCCCGCCCTCTCCCCCAGCCCCTCTCCCGCGTGCGGGAGAGGGGAGAAAACCGGGGGCATCAGGAGGTGCCGGCTGCTTGCGTTTGCGTTTGTGTTGCGTTTGCGTTGCGTTTGCGTTGCGTTTGCGTTGCGTTTGCGTTGCGTTTGCGTTGGCGTAGAGAAAATACAAACACCGCCGGTCTGCTCCCCTCTCCCGCCCAGCGGGAGAGGGGCCGGGGGAGAGGGCCCGCGGCTACATCTCAGCTGTCTTCGAACGCTGCCGCAGCGCGGCCCAGGCGGTCGCGCACACCGTCCCACTCGTGCGAATCGGGCACCGGCTCGAACACCAGCCGCTGATAGCCTTCCTTGTCGAGCTTGCGCAGCAGGCCGTACAGCGCCTGGGCATAGGCGTCGGGCGTGGCCGGTGCGGCCACGAACACGCAGCGCGGATCTGCGCTGGCGGACGCCTTGCCGACAAACGCCAGCCGTCCGCCCTCGGGCAAGCCCTGTAGCAATTGCGGCAGGGCCTCGGCCTGCGCCAGCGTCAGCGTGGTGCGCGGCGCGTAGTGGGCCTTGAGCGTGCCCGACGCGCGCGGCGCGGCGGCATCGGGCGGCAGCGGCAGCGTGCCCAGCACGTCGGCCATCATTGCCGCCGTGATCGCGCCGGGGCGCAGCAGCACGGGGCCCAGCGTATCCAGACGCGACAGGTCAACGATCGACGATTCGATGCCGACATCCACGCCGTCGCCTTCCAGCACGTAGACGGTGCCGCCGAATTCGTCGCGCACGTGCTCGGCCGTGGTCGGGCTGACCTGGCCGAACTTGTTGGCCGACGGCGCGGCAATGCCGCCCCGGCCGCGCCGGAAACGCGCCAGCAGCGCCTGGGCCACGGGGTGCGACGGGCAGCGCAGGCCGATGCTGTCCTGCCCGCCCGCCACGGCGGCCGGAATATGCGCGGCGCGCTTCAGGATGATCGTCAGGGGACCGGGCCAGAAGGCGTCGATCAGCTTCTGCGCGGCCTCGGGCACCTCATCGGTCCAGTAGCTGACGTCGCCGCCATCCACCACGTGCACGATAACCGGATGGTTCGACGGGCGGCCCTTGGCGGCGAAGATGCGCGCCACGGCTTCGGGGTTCTCGGCGTCCGCGCCCAGGCCGTAGACGGTCTCGGTCGGAAACGCCACGAGCTGGCCGGCTTCGAGCAGGCGAACTGCCTCGTCAAGCTCGGCGGCCGTGGGCATGCGTGAAGACATCGAATCTCAGAGCGGGATATGCAGGGCGGTGGCGGCGGCGTCGAACGCGGCGGCCGCGGCCTCCGCCCGGTCGCCCACGCAGTTCACGTGGCCCATCTTGCGCGACGGGCGCGCGTCGTTCTTGCCATACAGATGCAGCTTGGCGCCGGGCTGCACCAGCACCTCGTCCCATGCCGGCGTGCGCTCCAGGCCGAACTCGAACCAGCAGTCGCCCAGCAGGTTCAGCATCTTGCCGGCCGAATGCTGGCGCGTGCTGCCCAGCGGCAGGCGGGCCATGGCGCGCACCTGCTGCTCGAACTGGCTCGTCTCGCAGACATCCATCGTGATATGACCGGAATTGTGCGGGCGCGGGGCCATCTCGTTGGCCACCAGCGTGCCGTCGGTCAGCACGAAGAACTCGATGCACAGCACGCCGACATAGCCCATTTCCGAGGTGATGGTGGCGGCGGCGGCGCGGGCGCGCGTGGCGATGTCGTCGGACACGCTCATCGACGGCATCGTCGTGGAAAACAGGATGCCGTCGCGATGCACGTTCTCGGCCAGCGGCCACGTGGCCGTGGTGCCGTCGGCGCCGCGGGCCGCCAGCACGGAGACCTCGTAGGCCAGCGGCAGCATCTGCTCCAGCACGCACGGCACATGCTGCATGGCCTTCCAGGCGGCGCGCACGTCCTCGCGCGTCTTCACGCGGGCCTGGCCCTTGCCGTCGTAGCCCATGCGCGCCGTCTTGAGGATGCCGGGCAGCACGTTGTCGGGCACGTTGTCCACATCGGCGTCGTGCTGGATCACCCAGTGCGGGGCCGGCGGCACGCCCGTACGCTCGGCGCACGCGGCAAAGAACTTCTTCTCGCCGATACGGTTCTGCGCAATCGACACGCAGTAGCCGCGCGGCGCCACGAACACGCCCGCCTGCTCCAGGCGGTCCAGCGAGATCGACGGCACGTTCTCGAACTCGGTACTCACGGCCTGGCACAGGCTGGCCAGCTCGGCCAGCGCGGCGTCATCGGTGTAGGTGGCGCAGATATGGCGGTCGGCCACGTTGCCGGCCGGGCTGTCCTGGTCGGGGTCGAGCACGCAGACGCGATAGCCCATCGACTGCGCCGCGTGCGTGAACATGCGGCCCAGCTGGCCGCCGCCGAGCATGCCCAGCCAGGCGCCGGGCAGGATGGGCGCGCCGGGGGCGTCCACGCCAAATTCGGCGCGCGACTCCGGCGTATGGGCTTCGGACAGGTAAGGATGGATATCGGTCGGCATGGCTCGGGCTTTTGTTACGGCTGAAACTTAGACAGGCAGGGTCATCGCGCGCGCGGCGTCGGTCTGCCTGGCGCGGAACGCTTCCAGTGCGCTGGCCAGCGCATCGTCGGTGGTGGCCAGCGTGGCGATCGCATGCAGCGCCGCGTTGGCGGCACCGGCTTCGCCGATCGCGAAGGTGGCCACGGGCACGCCCTTGGGCATCTGTACGATCGACAGCAGCGAATCCTCGCCGCGCAGGTACTTCGACGGCACGGGCACGCCGAACACCGGCACGATCGTCTTGGCGGCGATCATGCCCGGCAGGTGCGCGGCACCGCCGGCGCCGGCGATGATCGCGCGGATGCCACGGCTGCGCGCCGACTCGGCGTAGCGGAACATGTCGTCGGCCATGCGGTGCGCCGACACGACCTGCGCCTCGAACGCCACGTTGAAATCCTTGAGCATGGCCACGGCGTGCTGCATCACGTCCCAGTCGGAACTGCTGCCCATCACCACGCCCACCACCGGCTTTGCTGCATTGCTCATGTTCTGGTCCCTTCCGCCTTACTGCAGCTGCTCGCCGGTCAGGCGGGTCAGCGCTTCCTTGTACTTGTCGGCGGTCTTCTGCACCACGTCATCGGGCAGCTTCGGCGCCGGCGCGGTCTTCGGCCACGGCTTGCCGTCGATGCGCACGGCTTCCAGCCAGTCGCGCACGAACTGCTTGTCGAACGACGGCGGATTGGTGCCCACCTGGTACGAATCGGCCGGCCAGAAGCGCGACGAATCGGCGGTCAGCACCTCGTCCATCAGCGTCAGCGTGCCGTTTTCGTCCAGGCCGAACTCGAACTTGGTGTCGGCGATGATGATGCCGCGCGTGGCCGCGTACTCGGACGCTTCCTTGTACAGGCGGATCGAGACGTCGCGCATCTTTTCGGCCAGTTCGCGGCCGATGCGCTGCACGACCTCGTCGAACGAGATGTTCTCGTCGTGCTCGCCCATCTCGGCCTTGGCCGCCGGGGTGAAGATCGGCTCGGGCAGCTTCTGCGCGTTCTGCAGGCCGGCCGGCAGTGCGATGCCGCACACCTTGCCCGTGGCCTGGTAATCCTTCCAGCCGCTGCCAGCCAGGTAGCCGCGCACCACCGCTTCCACCAGGATCGGCTTCAGGCGCTTGACCACCACGGCGCGGCCCTTGACCTGCGCCACTTCGTCGGGCGCCACCACGCTTTCCGCCGTCACGCCCGTCTCGTGGTTCGGCACGATGTGCGCGAGCTTCCGGAACCAGAAGTTGGCCATCTGGTTCAGCACGCGACCCTTGGCCGGAATCGGCTCGCCCATGATCACGTCGAAGGCCGACAGGCGATCGGTCGTCACGATCAGCAGCTTGTCGTCGCCGACGGCGTAGTTGTCGCGGACCTTGCCGTGGCCGAGCAGCGGCAGGGACTGGATGGAGGATTCGTAGAGGGCGTCAGACATGGTGTGAAAGCGGCTGCGGCTGAAAACAAGCGGGGCTTCGTGCGGTTGGCGAAGCCCCATGAAGTACGAACGCCCCGCGCGCCGGGCGGGCGGGGCGGTGAAACGATTTACTGCACGACCTGGGCGAGCTTGCCCGACGCGTACTGGCTGGCGATATCGGCCAGCGACACGGCCTTGATCTTGCTGGCCTGGCCTTCGCAACCGAAGGCGATGTAGCGCGCCTTGCACACCTGCTTGGCGGCTTCGCGGGCCGGCTTCAGGTATTCGCGCGGGTCGAACTTGCTCGGGTTTTCCGCGAAGAAGCGGCGGATCGCGCCGGTCATCGCCAGGCGGATGTCGGTGTCGATGTTGATCTTGCGCACGCCAAACTTGATGGCTTCCTGGATCTCTTCCACCGGCACGCCGTACGTTTCCTTCATGTCGCCACCGAACTGGCGGATCTCGGCCAGCAGTTCCTGCGGCACCGACGACGAACCGTGCATCACCAGGTGCGTGTTCGGAATGCGGGCGTGGATTTCCTTGATGCGGCCGATGGCCAGGATGTCGCCCGTGGGCTTGCGCGTGAACTTGTAGGCGCCGTGCGAGGTGCCGATGGCGATGGCCAGCGCGTCCAGCTGGGTCGCCTTGACGAAGTCGGCGGCCTGCTCCGGATCGGTCAGCAGCATCGAGTGGTCGAGCTTGCCTTCGGCGCCGATGCCGTCTTCCTCGCCGGCTTCACCGGTTTCCAGCGAGCCCAGGCAGCCCAGTTCGCCTTCCACGGTCACGCCCAGCGCGTGGGCCATCTGCACGACCTTGCGGGTCACGTCGACGTTGTATTCGTAGTCCGCCGGGGTCTTGCCGTCTTCCTTCAGCGAGCCGTCCATCATCACCGACGAGAAGTTCAGGTCGATGGCGGCCTTGCAGATCGCCGGCGACTGGCCGTGATCCTGGTGCATCACCACGGGGATGTGCGGATAGGCTTCCACGGCGGCTTCGATCAGGTGACGCAGGAAGTGCTCGCCAGCGTATTTGCGCGCGCCTGCCGAGGCCTGCATGATCACCGGGGCATTGACCTCGTCGGCGGCCTGCATGATGGCCTGAACCTGTTCGAGGTTGTTCACGTTGAAGGCCGGCAGACCGTAGTTGTTCTCGGCGGCATGGTCCAGCAGCTGGCGCATGGATACGAGTGGCATGTCTAACTCCTGAATAAAAAAACGGTATCTGGTATTTTTTCGATGCTGCGCCGGGCAGGTTCGCGCATCCGCGGTGCGCCGTCCGTGCAGCGCACCACATCGGACGTCATCTTTACTTGAACTTGCTGCCGACCCTCACGATCTTCAGCGTGTTCGTGCCGCCGGCCTGGCCCATCGGCTCGCCGATCGTCAGCACAATGAAATCGCCATGCTGCACGGCACCCTGCGCCAGCAGCAGTTCCTCGGCCTGTTCCAGCGCCTCGTCCCGGTCGGTGCTCGACTGCAGCGGCAGCGGCACCACGTTGCGGTACAGCTGCATCTTGCGCTGCGACGCCAGATTGGGCGTCATGGCATAGATCGGCACATGAATGCGGTGACGGCTCATCCACAAAGCCGTGGCACCCGAATCGGTCAGCGCGGCAATGGCCTTCACGCCTAGATGATAGGCCGTGAACAGCGCACCCATGGCAATCGACTGGTCGATGCGCGAGAACGTCTGGTTCAGGAAATCGGTGTCCAGCTGCACGACCTCGGACTTTTCGGCCTCCAGGCAGATCGCGGCCATGGCCTCGACCGTTTCCACCGGATAGCGCCCGGCGGCGGTCTCGGCCGACGTCATCACGGCGTCGGTGCCGTCCAGCACGGCGTTGGCCACGTCCGACACCTCGGCGCGCGTCGGCACCGGGTTGACGATCATGCTCTCCATCATCTGGGTGGCCGTGATGGTCAGCTTGTTGGCCTCGCGGGCCAGGCGGATCATGCGCTTCTGCAGCGCCGGCACCGCCGCGTTGCCCACTTCAACGGCCAGGTCGCCACGGGCCACCATGATGCCGTCCGACGCGTTCAGGATTTCCTCGAGCACGCCCGGGCGGATGGCCTCGGCGCGTTCGATCTTGGCGATCATGCGCGCCTTGTGGTTGTGCGGCTGGCCGGCCACGTTGGCCAGCTGGCGCGCCATTTCCATGTCGGTGGCGTTTTTCGGGAAGCTCACGGCCACGTAGTCGGCGTGCAGCGCCATGGCGGTCTTGATGTCCTCCATGTCCTTGGCGGTCAGCGCCGGCGCCGACAGCCCGCCGCCCTGGCGGTTGATGCCCTTGTTGTTCGACAGGTCGCCGCCAACGCGCACCGTGGTGAAGATCTCGGTACCGATCACGCGGTCCACCACCAGCACGATCAGGCCGTCGTTGAGCAGCAGCACGTCGCCCGGGCCCACGTCGCGCGGCAGGTCCTTGTAGTCCAGCCCCACGCGGTCCTGGTTGCCGGTCTCGCAGTTCGAGTCCAGCACGAACGGGTCGCCGGCCTTCAGCGTGACCTTGCCGTTCTCGAACCTGCCGACGCGGATCTTGGGGCCCTGCAGGTCGGCCATGATGGCCACCTCGCGGCCGCAGGCCGTGGCCGCCTCACGCACCAGCGCGGCGCGGTCGATATGGTCCTGCGCCGTGCCGTGCGAGAAGTTCAGGCGCACCACATCGACACCGGCCCCGATCATGCGGGTCAGCACTTCCAGCGAACTGGACGCGGGGCCAATCGTGGCGACGATCTTGGTGGAACGGGTCATGCGGGCGGTTTCCTGGGGTTAGCTGGCGGGGGGGGCCTGGGGGCAACTGGCTATGGCTATGGGCCGGCCGGCTCGCGCCGCCAGCCCGCACGGGTTTCAGCCGGCAGCGCGTTGTTCCAGCACTTCGAACGCCGGCAGCGTCTTGCCTTCCAGGAACTCCAGGAAGGCGCCGCCGCCGGTGGAGATGTAGCCGATGCGGTCGGCGATGCCGTACTTGGCGATGGCGGCCAGCGTGTCGCCGCCACCGGCGATCGAGAACGCCTTCGACGATGCGATGGCGTCGGCCAGCACCTTGGTGCCGTTGCCGAACTGGTCGAACTCGAACACGCCGACCGGGCCGTTCCAGACGATGGTGCCGGCGGCCTTGAGCTGGTCGGCCAGCATGGCGGCCGTCTTCGGACCGATGTCCAGGATCATGTCGTCGTCGGCCACGTCCTTGACGTCCTTGACCGTGGCGGCGGCCGTGGCGCTGAATTCCTTGGCGCAGACCACGTCCACCGGAATCGGCACCGATGCGCCGCGCGCGGCCATGATGTCGATGATGGCGCGGGCGTCGCCCACCAGGTCGGGTTCGGCCAGCGACTTGCCGATCTTCAGGCCGGCGGCCAGCATGAACGTGTTGGCAATGCCGCCACCGACCACCAGACCGTCCACCTTGTCGGCCAGCGCCTTCAGGATGGTCAGCTTGGTCGATACCTTCGAACCGGCCACGATGGCCACCAGCGGACGGGCCGGCTGGCCCAGCGCGCGGCCCAGCGCGTCGATCTCGGCGGCCAGCAGCGGGCCGGCGCAGGCGATCGGGGCGAATTTGGCGATACCGTGGGTGGTGGCTTCGGCGCGGTGCGCGGTGCCGAAGGCGTCATTGACGTAGACGTCGCACAGCCGGGCCATCTTCTGGGCCAGTTCGTCGCTGTTCTTCTTCTCGCCCTTGTTGACGCGGCAGTTTTCCAGCAGGACCACCTGGCCCGGCGCCACTTCCACGCCATCGACCCAGTTCTGGACCAGCTTCACCGGCTTGCCGAGCAGTTCCGACAGGCGCGTGGCGATCGGGGCCAGCGAATCCTCGGGCTTGAACTCGCCCTCGGTCGGGCGGCCCAGATGTGACGTTACCATCACGGCAGCGCCGGCTTCCAGGCAGGCCTGGATGGCCGGCACCGACGCGCGGATGCGCGTGTCCTCGGTGATGTTGCCTGCGTCGTCTTGCGGCACGTTCAGGTCGGCGCGGATAAACACACGCTTGCCGGTAAGTTTGCCTTGGGAAATGAGATCGGTAAGACGCAGGACAGAGGTCATGGCGATAAGAGCGGGGACGGGGACGGCATACAACCGTCCACAGAAGTCTGGAAAACCGCCATTTTACCTGATCGCCGTGACGGATTTGCGCCTTGCCGCGGGGGTGCCGCAGGGGCATCACATGGCGGGCCGGCAAAGACCCTACTTAAGGAGGGGATGTTGTCTTAACAACTTCTGCCCCGTATGCGGTAATGTACGCCCTAAATGTACTAAACGTATGCATAGTCAGACACTCGAACTATTTTTGATAGTTTTAGTACATCATGACACCAGACGACAGCCGGCAAAGACCGGCTCCGCCATTTCCACGGACGTGCGCAACGGATAAGTGGAAAGGAACCGATGTTGGCGAATGCAAGGGGGTAGTCAGATGGAACAAGCCGCCGCCATTCACGGCGCGATTCGCGGGTTGTATGAAGGCGTCCTCGATCCCGCCGCGTGGCAGCAAAGCCTGCGGACGCTGACCGAGATTGCCGACACGGCGCATGCGTCGATGATGGTGTGGGACACGGTGCGCGACCAGGTGACCGTCAACGAAGTGGTCAACCCGGTGGCGGAGCTGTTCACCACCTATGAGAACGATTTCCAGTCCATCGATCCGGCCAAGGCGTTCGCGCCCCGGCTGGTGCCGGGCGCGTGGTACATCGACGCGCGCGATCTTGGCCCGCAGGCCATGGCGCGCCATCCGTTCTATCGCGATTTCTTCAACCGGTTCGAACTGCGCTCGTACGTGGCCTGCCTGGTGGAACGGCAGCCGCATTACGAGGTGTATTTCTCGATGCAGCGCGCGCTGTCGCAGGACGCCTTCTCGGGCGAGGACACGCGCCGGCTCGACTGGGTCATCCCGCACATGCGCAGCGCCATTGCCATGCGCGACCGCACGCTGGCGCTGTCGACCATGGCGTCGATCTCGGCCCGCCTGCTCGAACGGCTGGCCTTCGCCGTGGGCATCTACACGCCGGACCGGAACCTGCTGCTGGCCAACACGGCTGGCGAACGCTGGGCGCGCCGCCTCGAACCATCGGGCAAGACCACGACGTGGCACCTGTCGCGGCCATTTGCCGAGATGGTGCAGGCGGCCTGCGACCCCGGCAATCCGCTAGGCGCGCAGGCCGCGCGCGCCAGCGACGATCACGGCAACCATGCCGAAGTGCTTGTCCTGCCACTGCCGCCCACGCACGCATTTGCGTCGCAGTGGCAGCAGCCGGCGGCGCTGGTGGTGGTGCACGAGGCGGGCGCGCCTTCCGTCCTGCTCGACACCGTGCTGCGCAACCTCTACGGCCTGACCCCGGCCGAAACGCGGCTTGCATCGCGGCTGGCGACGGGCGAAGGCTTGCCCGAGGCGGCGCAGCACATGCGGATTCGCCACGAGACCGCGCGCACCCAGCTCAAGGCCGTCTTCCTCAAGACCGGCTGCACGAGCCAGGCGCAGTTCACGCACCTGCTGACGAAGCTGGCGGCCACGCTGGACGGAGGCTGACGCCCCTCCTGCCCTCCACCGCAGGCAATTCCGCGCCCCAGCCCTGGCACGCAAAGACCACGTCGCCCCTTTTCGCAGGGTCGCGATGCACGGCGGCACCCTTCGCTTGCGCGCTCGCCGTCGAACCGGACAAAGGAAGTCATGTAATGAACGCATCTGACATGCACGAGACCATTCGCGGTCTCTATCTGGGCGTATTCGAGCCCCTTGCGTGGCAGCGCAGCCTCCACGCGCTGTGCGAACAAAGCGGCAGCCTCCAGGCATCGCTGCTCGTGCTGGATACCGTGCAGCAGACCGTGCAGGTTCGCCACCTGGTCAACCGCGCCCCCGACAACCTGGCCATCCTGCCGCCGCCCTACCGGCTGCACGGCGGCATGCCGGCGTCGGGGTCCATGGCGGTGGGCGGCTGGTATATCGACCAGCGCGATACCGCCGGCGCCACGGCCCAGCACCAGCCGTTTCGCGGCGAACCGTTCGACGACGTGGTGCTGACATCGGTCATGGCCTGCCTGGTCGACCGCCGTCCGGCGCATGAAATCTACCTGGTGCTCCAGCGTCCGGCCAACGAGGACGGCTATGCGGAGGCCGACGCCCGCGGGCTGGATTGGGTCATTCCGCACCTGCGCGAAGCCATGGCCCTGCGCGACCGCACGCATGCCGTCGCGGCGCGCGGCCACGTTTCTGCCGACCTGCTGGACCGGCTGCCTTTCGGGGTGGTCGTCTTTTCGGAATCGGGCAAGGTCCTGCTGGCCAATGCCGCCGGGCAGCCCTGGACGCGCCGGCTGCAGTCCGGCGAGGCCGCGGACCCGCACGCCGGCATCCATGGCAACGGCAATGGCTGGCGCCTGTCGCGGCCGTTTGCCGATGTCGTGCGTGCGCTGTGCGACCCCAACACGCTGCAGCCGGCGCAGGCCATCCACGCCACCGGCACCGATGGCCGCGGGGCACAGATCGTGGCCGTGGCGCTGACGCCGGCGCTCTACCTGTCGTCGGAATGGGAAGGACAGCCCATCCTGGTGGCCATCCACGAGACGAATGACCCCCCGCGTGCGGTGCCGGCCGTGCTGCGCGATCTCTACGGCCTGACGCCGGCCGAAAACCGGCTGGCCATGCTGTTGGTCACGGGCATCGGCCTGCCCGATGCGTGCATGCAGCTCGGGATCAAGCGCGAAACGGGGCGTTCGCAGCTCAAGGCCATCTTCACCAAGACCGGGACCAGCACCCAGGCCCAGCTGGCCCACCTGCTGACGCGCCTGGGCAGCATCCTGGCCGAGCCGGCCCATCGGGAAGCCCAGCCCGTCTAGCCCAGCAGTCGCAGGGCGGTGTACACCGCCATGCCCACCACGATCATCCCGACCATGCGCTTGGTCAGCACATAGCAGACCGTGGCGGCAATGCCCGCCATGAGCTTGTCGTTGCCGGGGCCGATCGTGAAATGGCCTTCGAAGGTCAGCAGATCGGGCAGGATGATGGCCGCCAGCGCGGCGGCCGGCGCGTAGCGCAGCGCGCGCTGGATGCGGTCGGGCACCGTGACGCGCTCGCCCGCCATCAGGAACAGCGCCCGCGAGAACACGGTCACCACGGTCATGCCGAGGATGGCGATCCAGGTATCGAGATGGCTCATGCCTGGTCTCCGGTCGGCTGGCGGCCCTTGCGGGCACGGATACCGCGCAGCGTGGCGCGCGCCGCCATCTCGTCGCTGGCCATGCCGGCGGCAATCGCGGCCACCACGGCAATCACCAGCGCCAGACGGTACGGCAGGTCGAAGCACAGCAGCGCCACCACCGCCGCCACCACCACGGCCATCAGCGTCGAGCGCGAGTTGATCGTCGCGATCATCACCGGGATCAGCGCCAGCGTGCCGGCCAGCGCCAGGCCCCAGCTGTCCGGGAACAGGCTGGCCAGCACGATGCCGATGATCGACGACACCTGCCACGTGGCGCAGTTGATCAGCGCCATGCCCCAGAAATACCCCTCCTTGCCTGGCGCGTAGCCCGGCTCGGCGTACCGCTGCATGAAGTAGACAAAGTGCAGGTCGCCGTTGAAGAAGCCCAGCAGCGTACGGCGCCAGCCCGGCAGATAGTTGAAATGCGGCTGCAGCGCGGCGCTGAAGATCACGAAACGCAGGTTGACGACGGCGGCCGTGAGCCAGACCGTCCAGATCGGCATGCCCGCCGCGAACAGCGGCAGCACGGCCAGTTGCGCGGACCCGGCATAGACCAGCAGCGACATGCCGATGGCCTCGGGCACGGTCAGCGCCGATTTGCTCATGGCCACCCCGGTGACCAGGCCCCACGAAAATACCGCGGGCAGCGAGGGCGCGAAAAATCGCGCGCCGTCGAGAAAGGCGTTGCGCTCCACCTCGGCAAAGCGATGCCAGAGGCGCAACCACACCGGGGACGACTGTCGGGGTGTCATGGCGAGATGAGAAGAGACGGTACGGCAGGCCGTCTTGTGCGGCATTGCCGTCAGGAAGGACCATCGGCCACGCTCGAAACGCGTGGCCGATGGCGGAGCAGCCATTATAGGGCCGCCGGCGCCGCTGGTAAGCAGCGGCTTAATTGCGCACGGGGCGACTGTTGTTTCGAGGTCAAAGCGCCACCGTCACATGGCGATCCGGCCCCGGCCTTCCGGCACCTCGCTGCGGAATCCCGTCCGGTTCAGGCCGGCTTGCTGGCCGGCGCGGCAGGCGCCAGCGGCACTGCGGTGGCGCCCACGGGCTCGGCGGCATCGTCGTGGTCGCCGCCGCCGGCCTGTCCCAGGTCGATGCCCGACGTTTCGGGCAGCAACGCCGCCGATACCATCACCAGCGCGTAGCCGACGCCAGCCACCATGGCGATGGCCAGCGCCAGCGACGTGCGACCGCTGTTGAGCCAGCCCACGGCCAGCGGGAAAAACGATCCGATCACGCGGCCCAGGTTGTACGCCACGCCGTAGCCGGTGGCCCGCACGCTGCTCGGGTACGACTCGGAGATCGTGGCGCCGATGCCCGAGAACACGCCCTGCATCAGCACCCCGAGCGGAAAGCCCAGGAACAACATCGACGTGTTCGATACCGGAATCACCATATAGATCATGGCCATCACGAAGGCGCCCGCCGCAAAGGCGATGTAGGTCAGGCGCCGGCCCCAGCGATCGGTGGCATAGGCGCCGGCCACGTAGCCGACCAGCGAGCCCAGGATCGTCACGGCCAGATAGGAACTGGTGCCGAATACCGACAGGCCGCGCTCGGTCTTCAGGAACGTCGGCAGCCACGTGGCAATGGCGTAGTAGGCACCCAGCATGCCGCCCGACAGCAGGCTGCACAGCAGCGTCTTCTTCAGCAGCGGCTTGCGGAACACGCGCGCCAGGTCGGCAGTGGCCGAGACCCTGCCGCGCTCGGCCCGGCTCTTCAGGAAGACTTCGGGCTCGTCCAGGTTGCGGCGCAGGTAGACCACCACCAGCGCGGGCAGGATGCCCAGGAAGAAGCAGACCCGCCACGCCGTTTCGGGCTCGAACAGGTTGAACGTGATGGCATAGGCGATGGCCGCGCCGCCCCAGCCGAACGAATAGCTGCTGGCCGTGAAGCCCGAATATTTGCCGCGATGCGCCGGATTGCGGATCAGTTCGGTCACCAGCACCATGCACAGCGACGATTCCCCGCCAAAGCCCAGGCCCTGCAGCATGCGGAATACCATCAGCTGTTCTGGCGAATTGGCGATGCCGCAGAGGAAGCAGGACACCGCGAACACCAGGATGGTCCAGCGCAGCACGCGCACGCGGCCAAAGCGGTCGGCCAGCAGGCCCGCGCCGACGGCGCCCACCAGCGACGACACCAGCGTCCACGTGACGATGGCGCCGGCCATCGACTTGCTCATGCCCCACTGCGCCAGCAGCGTCGAAATCAGGAACGAATAGATCATGAAGTCGAACACATCGACCGCATGCCCCAGGAACGCCCCGTAGAACCCCTTGCGCTCGGCGCGCGACAACTCCTTGAACCAGTCCAGCATGATCGCCCTCCCCTTTTAGCGATATTGCGAATTTGCGATGTAGCGATGTCGTAACTTGTTGGTGATTTAGCGATCTAGCGATCTGGCGATTTGGCGATGCGCGGGGGCCGGAAGCCATGGCCGGCGTCTTCCAGCAACTGCGCGAGGCGCAACGATGTGAGATCGCCGTAGCGGCGCGCCACGATCTGCACGCCCACCGGCAAGCCGTCGCGCGCCGGGCCGATCGGCGCCACCGTCGAGGGCAGACCGCACAGCCCCGAATGGCCGGCCCAGAACAACTGCGACGTCAGCGGCCACGGCTGGCCATTGACCGTGATCGTGCGTTGCCACGGCTCTCCGTCCTCGTCGATTGGAAAGGCCGTGGTGGACGCGGCCGGGCATAGCAATACGTCGAAATCGCCGAAGAAACGATTCCAGGCCCGGGCAAAGGTCTCGCGCGCATGCTGCATCAGCAGCCAGTGCCGATGGCTCAGCGCGGCACCGGTGAACTGCAGCGAGGCGTACTCGGCGTCGTCGCCGTCGGGGTCGCCGGCACGTGCCAACGCATCGGCGAATGCGGCGTCATCCATATGCAGCGACGTGGTGGCGCGCAACAGCAGCACGTAGATGCGCCACAACTGCGCGGCATCGAAGTCTGGTCGGACATTCCAGGCCACCTGGGCGCCGGCTGCCGCCAACTGGTGCCCCAGCTGCTCGATGGCGCTGCTGACGGTGCCATCGACCTCGGCCAGCGGGTGGGTCGGCAGCACGGCCACGCGGAAATCGGACAGCCGGGTGTGGTCGCACGGCGGCAGGTCGAGCCGCCATGCCGGCGCGTCGGCGGCATCTGGCCCGACTATGGCGCGCAGCACCAGTTCCAGGTCGCGCGCGCTGCGGGCCACGGGGCCGGCCACGTTGATGTCCTGCGCGGCAAACCCGGCCCGCGCATTGCCATGGCCGCGCAACGGCACGATGCCGTGGCTGCTCTTGTGCGAAAACACGCCGCAGTAATGCGCCGGGTTACGCAGCGACGAGCCGATGTCCGAGCCGATATCGAAGAAACTCATGCCGGCGCAGACCGCCGCGGCGCTGCCGCCCGAGGACCCGCCCGGCGTGCGCGACAGGTCGTGCGGATTGCGGGTGGTGCCGTAGACCGCGTTGTAGCTCTGCCAGTCGCGCAGGCCCAGCGGCACGTTGGTCTTGCCCAGCAGCACGGCGCCGTGCGCGCGCAGGCGCTCGACCACCACGGCGTCGGCCCCCGCGCGATGCGTGGCGCGCGCCGGCACGCCGCACGTGGTGGGCCAGCCGGCCACATCGAACGATTCCTTGATCGAGAACGGCACGCCGTCGAGCGGCCCGCGCGAACGACCCGCCTGCCGGCGCGCATCGCTTTGCATGGCCGCCTCGCGGGCCGCCTCGAAATCGGCCAGCACGATCGCATTGACCTGACCGTGATGGGCGTCCCAGGCCGCCTGGCACGCATCGACCAGCGCCAGCGCCGTGGTCTCGCCGCGTGCCAATTGCGCGGCAGCAACGTGGGCGGGCATCCAGCGGACATCTGGCCGGGACGGATCGGCCGGCATGGGGTCAGGCAGGGTCACAGTGGCTCCGTTGTTGTCATGGGCGCGGCGCAAAAGGTTGGCCGAACCTGGGGGGCGTGTCGGAAGCTGGGCGTCGAATTTCGACAATTCGGTATACTATATTCCGCATTCGCAGAATCTCAAGGCAGTATTTGTGCCAAGGCGCGATGCACCGCAGCAAGGACGCGGGACCGCCATGAATTCCCCTTCTCCCGCTTGCGGGAGGGGGGCCGGGGGAGAGAGCAGGCACCTGACACCGGTCACGCCGCAAAAAACGCACCTTGCCAACAAGACCTGAGATTGTGCGTCCGCACCAAATGGGTGACGATTTTGTATACCGTTTGGTGCAATCCCTCAGGCCCCTCTCCCGCAGGCGGAGCGGGGAGACAAACATCGGGAGCGAGCTCAGCGCCGCAGCAAACCCACCAGTTCGTCGATATCGGGCAGCGGCACGTCGCGGCCGGTGGCTTCACCGGCGGACGCGTCGAGCACCCCTTCGGCCAGGGCGCGCTTGCCCTGGTGCAGATCGACGATGCGCTCCTCGATCGTGCCGGCCGTGATCAGGCGGTAGACCGTGACCGGCCGCTGCTGGCCGATGCGGTGCGCGCGGCCCATCGCCTGGTCTTCGGCGGCCGGGTTCCACCACGGGTCCGCGATCACGACGTAATCGGCCGCGGTCAGGTTCAGCCCAAAGCCACCGGCCTTCAGGCTGATCAGGAACACATCGCCCTCGCCGGCCTGGAAGGCCGCCACCCGCCGGGTGCGTTCGGCGGCGGGCGTGGCGCCGTCCAGGTACTGGCAGGCCAGCCCGGCCTCGTCCAGCGGCTGGCGCAGCAACTGCAGGAAATCGACGAACTGGCTGAACACCAGCGTCTTGTGGCCATTGGCCGCCAGCGTGGCCGCCAGTTCGGCGAAGGCGCGCACCTTGGCGCCGGGATGGCCGGTCTCGGGCGTGACCAGGCGCGGATCGCAGGCCGCGCGGCGCATGCGCGTCAGTTGCGCCAGCACGTGGATGCGCGCCTGCGGCTCGGGCAGCGTGGCGCGCGCCTTGCGGTCCGTCTTCGGCCGGAACAGCGCGCGTTCGGCCTCGGACAGCGCCTGGCGGCGCAGCGCCTCGTAGTGCGCGGCCTCGGCCGGTTCAGGGGCCACGCGGATCACCAGCTCCGTGCGGGATGGCAGTTCGTCCAGAACTTGCGCCTTGGTCCGGCGCAATACGAATGGCGCGATCATCCGGCGCAAGCGGGCGCGCGGGTCGCGGGCCCCGTTGCGCTCGATCGGATTCGCAAAATGCTCGTTGAAGCGCGCCAGCGATCCCAGCAGTCCGGGATTGCAGAAGCGCATCACGGCCCACAGTTCCGCCAGGCGGTTTTCCACGGGCGTGCCGGACAGCGCAATACGGCCGTCGGCCTGCAACGCGAACATGGCCTGCGCGCGTCGCGACGACGGGTTCTTGAACGACTGTGCCTCGTCGGCCACCACGGTGTGCCAGGACCGCTCGCAGAACGCGCGGCGCGCCTGTTGCAGCAGGTTGTACGAGACGATCACCAGATCGTGCGCGCCGGCCTGTTCGACGATGGCCGACCGGTCGCCTTCGGCATAGACATGCACCCGCAGCGCCGGGGCAAAGCGCCGCGCCTCGGCCGCCCAGTTGCCGCAGACCGACGTGGGGGCCACCACCAGCGCCGGGCCGCCCGCCGCGCGCGCCAGCAGCACGGCCAGCGCCTGCAGCGTCTTGCCCAGGCCCATGTCGTCCGCCAGACAGGCGCCGAAACCGGCCTCGGCCAGCGACATCATCCAGCGATAGCCCTCCACCTGGTACGCGCGCAGGTCGGCCGCCAGCGTGGCGGGTACCGGCGCATCGGCCTCCCGCGCGCTGTGCAGCCGCTTCACGCGCGTGCGGAAGTGCGCGTCGGGATCGATGCCCACGCCGGCCAGCACGTCGTCGAGCCACGGCGTGGCCACCAGCGGCACGCGGATGCCATCGCGCACGCCGTCGCCCACGGCGGCCAGGTCGCGCAGGCGCTCGCGCAGCTGGCGGGTCAGCGCCACGTACACGCCGTGGTCCATCGCGATAAAGCGGCCCGCATGGCCATGGGCCCAGGCCACGAGCTTTTCCAGCGACAGCACCAGGCCTTCGGCCACGTGCAGTTCGCCCACCAGCTTGAACCATTCGCTGCCGGTTTCCACGCTGACCGCCAGTTGCGGCAGATCGGCGGACAGCACGCGCAATGCGCGGCCGCGCGGCCATTCGAGGTCGATCACGCCGGCCAGGCCCGGCAGGGTCTCGATCACGGTCAGCGCGTCTTCGGGGTCGTCCAGCGTCCAGCTATGCTCGCCGCCGGCGGGCGCCTGCTGCACCAGGAACGGCAGCGCATCGAACACCTCGGCCACATGGGCCTGCTCGGCCGCCAGGTCGCGATGGGTGACCAGCGTGTCGCCGCCAATCGTCGCCATCAGCTGGGCGCGGCCATGCGCCGGGGCCATGCGCGGGCCAAGCGGCCCGAGCGGTGTCACCACCAGGCGCAGGCTGATGCCGCGCCCGACCGGCGCCACTTCGGCCCGCAGCCGCGATTCGGGGTCGCGTTCGCGCGCTTCGCCCGAACTGTCGGCGTGGATCTGGAAGTGGCCGGCCAGCGCGCGCAACGTGCTGTCCAGCCGCGCCTGCGCGGTGGCCGGCACGGTCAGGCCCCCGGCGATCAGCCTGGCGGCCTCCTGCTGGGCCGCGGTGAAGCGGATCACGCGCAGGCGGCGCGCGCCGTCCTGCAGCACCGTCACCTGGCGCAGGGCTTCGGCTTCCTGTTTCGCGGCGGCCGGCAGGAAATCCTCCATCGACTTCGGCGCACGCATGGGCGGCACGATGCGCAGCGCAAAGCGGTCGCCTTCGCGCACGGCCTCCAGCGCGGGTGCCGCCTCAAGCACCTCCATCGGCACGGTGGGCGCGTGCGCCAGCACCACGGCAGGATGGCCGACCATCGCCATGATGGCGGCGGCGCGGTCCAGCACCAGACGGCGGTTGCGTGAACTGTCGCGCCGGATGGCGCGCGCCACGCGGGCATCCCAGGGCGGCAGCGTGTCGTCGTCGGCCACGCGCGCCAGCGTCACGGGGCGCGGGCGCGTCCAGCCACGCGCGCCCCAGCTTTGCTCCATCGGCTCGATGGTGCCGATCTCGCCGTCCGCATCGAGCGTCAGCGCCCACAGCAGGCGGCGGCCCGTGCCGGTGGCGTCCGGGGCCGGTTCGCCACCGGCCAGTGCCTCGAGCGCGCCCAGCGCGTCCTGCCAGCGGTCGCCGCGGGCAGGATCGTCAGGTTCGTCGGAGGTGGGATCGGGCTGGGACACGGGTAGCGGGCGGCGCGCGGGTCGGATCGAAGGTGCGATTGTAGAACGCTGTGTGTGCCGCGCCGCGTTGGCACGCAAGGCCCCCCGGCTTACAATGGCGCCTTTACGGCTTTTGTCTGTGCCACGCGTGCTCCGCGGCCGTGGGCGGTACCGACGAGACGTACAGGAAGTGGCTGACGCCGGTCTGATCGGTGCCGTCCGCCACAATCCGCATCCATCCCTGCAACACAACCGCAAGACCATGACGCAAACCGCAACCGTCGTCGAAATCGGCGCAGAAGACATTCCGCTGCATTGCCCCACCGGCAACACCCCGGCCTGGAACTACCATCCGCGCGTCTTCCTGGACGTGGTGGACACCGGCGAAGTGAAGTGCCCGTACTGCGGCACCGTGTACAAGCTCAAGCCCGGCACCGTGCTGAAGGGTCACCACTGACCTGCCCGACCCACGCCATTTCCTGCCGTTTCGACCTGACGCCCCGGGCCGCCCAGCGCCCCGGGGCGTTGACATGCCCGGGCAAGCAAAACAGGGCCACGCAACAAAGGGCCAGGCAATACCCACAGACATGAAAAAAGCCCTAGTCATCGCCCCTAACTGGATTGGCGACGCGCTGATGGCGCAACCGCTGTTCGCGTTGCTCAAGGCGCGCCATCCACGCCTGGTCATCGACGCCCTGGCGCCCAAATGGGTCGCCCCGGTGCTGGCACGCATGCCCGAGATCAGCAAGGTGTTCCCGAGCGATCTGGCGCACGGCAAGCTGCAGCTCAGCGCGCGCCTGATGTTCGCGCAGCAGCTCAAGCACGAGGGCTACGACGTGGCCTACGTGCTGCCGAATTCGCTGAAGTCGTCGCTGATCCCGTTCCTGGCCGGCATCCCGCTGCGCGTCGGCTATCGTGGCGAAGCGCGCTTCGGCATGCTCAACGTGCGCCATGCCAACCCGCCGCGCGACAAGCGTCCGCCGATGGTGGAGCACTACGCCCGCCTGGCGCTCAAGCCCGGCGCGCGGCTGCCCGAATCGATTCCCGATCCGCGCCTCAAGGTGGACCCGGCGCGCATGGCCGCCACGGCCGCGCGCTTCGGCATCGCGCCGGGCACGCGCGTGATCGCGTTCTGCCCCGGTGCGGAATACGGCCCGGCCAAACGCTGGCCCGCCGCGCACTTCGCGGCGCTGGCGCAGATGCTGCGCCGGTCCTATCCGTATGCACAGATCGTCACGCTGGGGTCGGGCAAGGATGCCGAGATTGCCGAAGAGATCGTGCAGGGCGCGCCGTTCGTGCGCAACCTGTGCGGCCAGACCTCGCTGGACGATGCGGTGGACCTGCTGGCGCTGTCCGAGGCGGCGGTCTGCAACGACTCGGGCCTGATGCATGTGACCGCCGCGCTGAACCGGCCCCAGGTGGCCGTCTACGGTTCCAGTGACCCGCGCCATACGCCCCCACTGTCACAGGCAGCGAGTATCATGTGGCTGCAACTTGAGTGCAGCCCCTGCTTCAAGCGCGAGTGCCCGCTGGGCCACCTGCGCTGCCTGAAGGAAATCGAACCCGAAATGGTGTTCGTCGAGTTGCGCAAGCTCCTGCACCGTCCCTGACCCAATCAACATGCCCCGTTTCGCCCGTCTGTTCGATTCCGCCGAAGACATCGTCGAGGCCTTCCGTGAAGCCATGAAGCTGCGCGACGCCGATGGCGCGCTGCGCCTGTGGCTGGACGAGGATTCGGTCACCTGCGTCATGCCCGACGGCCAGCGCCTGATCGGTCATGAGAACCTGCGCCAGGCCTTTGCGCAGTTGCTGGAAGAGCAGCCCGTGCTGATCGACGCCATCGAGACCAGCAGCCATGCGTCGCTGGGCGTGTCGATCTTCGACGTTACCGAGGCCCTGCGCTTTGGCGAAGGCCGTGTGGAAGCCGACCTGTTCGTCCACACCACCTATGTGCTGATGCAGAACCACGAAGGCTGGCGCCTGGCCCATATCCACTGCAGCCCTGCCAACGCCGTGCAGGTGGCCGCCGTGGCCGCCGCACCGGGGCAGGCGCTGCATTGACGGCTGCGCGGGCCATGCTGTTCGGCGACACGTTCCAGACACCGTGGTGGCTGCGCGGCGGCCACGCCCAGACCATCCTGCCGGCCCGCTTCACGCGGCACCGCCGCATCGCGTTCCGCCGCGAACGCTGGGCCACGCCGGACGGCGACTTCATCGACCTGGACTGGACCACCCACCCCACGACGCCCGGCGCGCCGCTGGTGGTGATGTTCCACGGCCTGGAGGGCGACTCCAGCAGCCACTACGCGCAAACGCTGATGACGGCGCTGCAAGACCGTGGCTGGCAAGGCGTGATTCCGCATTTCCGGGGCTGCTCCGGCGAACTGAACCAGGCGCCGCGCTTCTATCATTCGGGCGATTCGGCCGAGATCCGCTGGGTACTGCACCGGCTGCGCGACCAGCAGCAGGCCACCGGGCCCGGCCGGCCAATGCTGGCCGTGGGCATCTCGCTGGGCGGCAACGCGCTGCTGCGCTTTCTGGGCGAGGATGGCCGCGACGCCAGCTTCCTGCGCGGCGCGGCGGCCATCTCGGCGCCGCTGGATCTGGCAGCCGGCGGCGCCGCGCTCTCCAGCGGCTTCAACATGCTCTACACACGCATGTTCCTGCAGACGCTCAAGCGCAAGTCGCTGGCCAAGCTCGACCAGTTCCCGGGCCTGTTCGACCGCGAAACCATGCTGCGCAGCCGCGACCTGTACGCGTTCGACAATGTGGTGACCGCGCCGCTGCACGGCTTTCGCGATACCGACGACTACTGGGCCCGCGCCGCCAGCAAACCCATCCTGGGCGAGATCCGCATCCCGACGCTGGTGCTCAATGCCCGCAATGACCCGTTCCTGCCCGCCCGGCACCTGCCCGGCCCGGCCGATGTCAGCGCGGACGTGCTGCTGGAGCAGCCCGAGTACGGCGGCCACGTCGGCTTCATGACCCCGCGCGGCGGCCTGCTGGGCCAACTGCCGCTGCTGCCCCGAGCCGGCCATATCGAATGGCTGCCCGAGCGGATCCTGGGCTTCTTCGACGGCATCGGCACATAAAGGAGACACCATGGATGAAGTGGTCAAGCAAGCCATGGCGCGCTGGCCGAACGTGCCAAACTGCTTCGGCTGGCTGGCGCTGGACCGGCGCGGCCAATGGCGCATGCGCAACGAGTTCGCGCAACAGCACGGCCTGTCCGGCGACCCGATCCGCCATGAGGCGCTGATCGGCTTTATCGAACGCAACTACACGCACGACGCGCGCGGCGCCTGGTATTTCCAGAACGGCCCGCAGCGCGTGTTCGTGTCGCTGGCGTATGCGCCGTGGATCGCGCGCCTGCACAACGGCGCGCTGGCCACGACCACCGGCCGGGCGTTCACGCCAGCCGCATGCTTTGCCGACGAGCACGGCAACGTCGTGCTGTCCGGCACCGTGGAAGGGGTGGAAGGCGAGCAGGCGGTACTGCTGCACGATCACGATCTGGACGCCTTCAGCACGGCCAGCGACTGGCATGGCGACGCATGCGGCGCGGTACTGGGTGTTTTTCACCACGCCGGGCGCAATCTCGACATCGAGCCGATCGTGGAAGCGGAGGTGCCAAAGCGGTTCGGCTTCGTGCGGACGCCGGCGGCGGAGTAAGCGCAACAAGGCGGAACAGGGCACAACAAGGCGGAGTCAGTCCCCCGCCCCGGAGCGCTAGTTCGGCATGCCCTTGTTGTCCTGCCGGTCTTCCTTGAACTGAAGCTGCAGCTGGTGCAGGCGCGCGTCGACTTCCGACAGGGTATAGAAATCGCCGTCCCCGGCCTTGCGCGCAATCTGCAGCTGTTCGATGGCCGCCTGGTACGAGCCGTCCATCGCGTATTTCTCGGCCAGTGCCTGATGCTGCTGCAGCCGCTTGCCCTGCGCGGCATAGGCGCGCGCCAGCAATTCCCACCATTCCGACCGGCCCGTTTCCTCGCGCGTGCGCGCGCGCAGGAAGGTCACCGCGTCGTTCAGCCGGTTGGTGGCCAGCAGCGTGTCGGCATAGGTCAGCGCGGCCGCGTGCGATAGCGGGAAGGCCTTCAGCGTGGCGGTCGCCTGCGTCAGCGCGTCCTGCTGGCGGCCTTCGCTGCGCGCCAGTTCCACCGCCATCACATCCAGCATCGGCGTACCCGACGTGGCGCCCGGAATCGTTCCGTATAGGCGGCGTGCCTCGGCCAGGGCCTTGTCGGCCTCCACAAAACGGCCCAGCTGCTGGTTGGCGAACGCGATACCGTAATACACGGCCGGCAGCCGGACAGGCGGGGCCTTGGACACCTGGGCCTGGAACGAGGCCAGCAGGTTGCGCAGGTCGTTCGGCGTGGGCGACTGCAACACCGCCGCGCGCACGCGGGCGAATTCATAGTCCGGGGTATTGCCAACCTTGTGCGCGGCCACGTGCCGCACGCGATCCTGCATGTCCGCGATACGCTCGGAAGTCAGCGGGTGGGTACGCACGTAGGCGGGCACGGAATTGTCCGAGATCCCCATCACGCGCTGCAGGCGCTGGAAGAAATCGGGCATGCCCTGCGGGTCGAAGCCGGCGGCTGTCATGATCTGGAAGCCCACGCGATCGGCCTCACGCTCGGCGCCCCGCGAAAACGACAGCTGGTTGGCGATGGCCGCGCCCTGCCCGCCCATGGCAAGGGCCGCCGCCGCGTCGCCGCTCTTGGTGGCGGCCAGGCCGGCCAGCACCATCGACGCCAGCGCAATCCACATCGACTGGTCTTGGCTGGTGATGCCGCGGGCGATATGCCGCTGCATGACGTGGCCGATTTCATGGCCCAGCACCGACGCCAGTTCGGATTCCGTATCGGACTGCACCAGCAGCCCCGTGTGCACGCCGATATAGCCGCCCGGCATGGCGAACGCGTTGATCGACCGGTCACGCACGCCGAACAGTTCGAACCCGGTGGCAAAGGTGCCGGCGCCGTTCGAGCCGGCGATGTTCATGCGCCGCGCGGCCTGCACCAGACGATAGCCGAGCGCGTTCAGGTAGTCGTTCAGCAAGGCATCGGACACATAGTCCGGATCGCGCCGGATGCTGCGCATGATGCGGTCGCCAAGCCGCTTTTCCATGTCCGGCGACAGCGACGCCGTGGACGGATCGCCCAGGTCCGGCAACTGGATGCCGGCGCTTTCCACCACCGTGCTGCCGCTGCGCAGGCCGAATTCCGACTTCTGGCCGGCGCGAACGCTGCGGTTGAGGTTGTCATAGACCTGGTCGCTGACCGCGCCGTTCAGCGTGGGGACCGGCGCCGCGACCGCTGCCGATGGCGTTGCCGTGGTCGGGGACGCGGACACCCCCGGTGTTGCCGTGGCCAGCCGGGCATTGGCGGCCGCCGCGGCACTGGTCCGCCCCGGCTGCGCCGTCGTCGCGCCAGGGGCCGTCGTGGATGTGCCCTGCGGCCATGCCGGGGCCGCCATGGTCAGCACGAGCGCGGCCGCGACGGCGCGCGTCAGATGTGACGCACGGACGGCAGGCACGGTGGGCGCCGGGGCGCGGGCACTCGACCGGACGGGCAGGCGGCGAGGCCATGATGTCTTGGGCATGTTGCTATGATAGCGGCCTCTGCAAGCCGTTCCCATCGGGCCGGCCCCGGCGCGGGCCACCGTTGTGTTGCGCCACGTACCGGCCCGGTGCGATCAGGCTGCCCGCCCACCTTTCCGCTTATCTTCCTTCGCCGCCCATGAGTCAGCTCACCCACTTCGACACCGCCGGCCAGGCCCACATGGTCGACGTCGGCAACAAGACCAGCACCCATCGCGTGGCCGTGGCCACCGGCACGATCACGATGCTGCCCGAAACCTTCGCGCTGGTCCGCGACGGCACCGCCAAAAAGGGCGACGTGCTCGGCATTGCGCGCGTGGCGGCCATCATGGCCACCAAGCGTACGGCCGACCTGATCCCGCTGTGCCACCCCATCGGCCTGACCCGCGTGGCCGTCGATTTCGCGCTCGACGAGCCGAGCGCCACCATCGCCTGCGTGGTGCGCACCGAGACACACGGCCAGACCGGCGTGGAAATGGAAGCCCTGACCGGCGTGCAGGTGGCGCTACTCACCATCTACGACATGTGCAAGGCCGTGGACCGCGGCATGGTGATGGGCAACGTCAAGTTGCTGGAAAAGCACGGCGGGAAGTCGGGGGACTGGGTGGCGGCATAAGTCGGCGGTGTCGCGCCCTGGTGGCGCACCCTTGCCGCTGCGTTCGCTGTCTTCGTCCCGCCCGTAATAAAGGTAACGCCACATTTCCGGATGCCCCGAAATGCCCCTGCCTGCGGCAAATTGATATTCAATGCAAGACATGGCGGTTGCCGCCAGTCGTCCGGGCGCCAGCTTCGGACGTTAAGCACAGGCAGGAACTCGAGGTACACATCATGAACGGGCGCAAGCTCTGCCAGATCGTTCTGGCATTGGCCGCGATGGGCGCGGCGGGGTACAGCACCACATCGCTGGCCCATGGGTATTACCGTGGCGGCCACGGGCATGGACGCGTGGGCGTAGGGGTCTACGTGGGACCGGGCTGGGGATGGGGGCCGGGATGGGGCCCCGGCTGGTATCCGTATGGACCGTATTACGCACCGGGCTACTACCCTGGTTACTATCCTGCGCCTGCCGTCGTGGCGGCGCCTCCGGCGGAACCGCCGCAATACATCGAACAGGGCAGCGACGGCAATCCCACCATCACCGATGGGTCGTCGCCCAACGCCTGGTGGTATCACTGCGCCCGGCCCGAAGGCTACTTTCCGTACGTGAAGGAATGCCCGGGTGGCTGGCAGCGCGAGCAGCCCCATGCGCCGTCGTCCGCTGCCCCTATCCCTGCCCCTGCTCCTGGAGCCACCTCATGAGATTGCGTTCGCTGAGTCTGCTGATGGCCGCGTCGCTGGGCCTCGGTGCCTGCGCGGTGATGCCGTCGGGTCCGAGCGTGATGGCGCTGCCGGGCACCAACAAGACGTTCGACCAGTTCCGTGGCGACGACTACAACTGCCGGCAGTTCGCTTTCGGGCAGGTGGGCAGCACCACGCCGCAGCAGAACGCCAACACGGCCGCCGTGGGCAGCGCCGTGGTGGGCACGGCGCTGGGCGCGGCGGCAGGTGCGGCGTTTGGTGGCGGCGAGGGCGCTGCCGTGGGTGCCGGTGTCGGCTTGCTGACCGGCTCCGCAGTCGGGGCCGGCAATTCGTACAACGCCGGATACGGCTCGCAGCGGGCCTATGACGCCGCCTATGTCCAGTGCATGTACGCCAGCGGCAATCGCGTGCCGGTCTATGGACAGATGGTGACGGCACAGCCGCCGGCGCGCGCCGCGATGCCGCCGTCCAACTACCAGCCGTACTATCCGCCCCCGCCTCCGCCGGGCTACGTACGCTGATTCCTGCCTTAGTTGTCCTGCGTCGCCCGGTGCTGACCGCGCTGGGCGCGCAGGTGGACCCACGCGCAGAATTCGCGCGGCCGGCGATCGGCGCCCAGTGCATCGCAGTCGCGCGACAGCACGCCAAACTGTGCCGCCTCATCCCCCTGATAGTAATAGCGCAGGCGCTCCATCCAGAGGCGCGCCCGGTCCTGCTCGCCAGTCAGCGCAAGCAGCCACGCACTGCGGCGGATCAGGTTGGGCGTGGGCAGCAGGTGTAGCGCGTCGATATGGGCCGGCAGCAAGCCGGCTGCGCTATCGGGCGTGATGGCCGCCTGCTCGGCGACGTCAGAGGCCGCATGCTGACGGAACCAGACACGGGGCATTGGCAAGGCATCGCGATGCGCTTCACTCGCGTATTCGCGCGCCTCGACACGCTTGTAGTCCTGCCACAGCGTGGCAAGCGCCACCGCCGACACCGCCACGAATGCCAGGCTCGCCAGCATCGCGCCGGCCCGAGGCCATGGGCGGCCAAAGCCCGACGGCTCCAGCCAGGCCAGCAGAAAGCAGAACGGCAGGAAGAAGTACAGATAGTGCAGCGGATACTCAAGCATCGAGTGCGCCACGAGCATGGCCAGCCAGACCAGCACCGGCACCGCCATGCTTCGCTCGGCCTGGGTGCCGCGCCAGACGCGGTCGCGGATCACGCGCCAGAACCAGGCCCCCAGCACCACGACGACGCCCACCGTGCCGACCGCGCCCGTCTTGGCCAGCAGGTCGAGCATCGCATTGTGTGCATGCAGCGACATTTCCGCGACGACCTGCACTTGCGAGGCCACCTGGAACTGCGCCCAGCCGAATTCGCCATAGCCGACGCCGAGCCACGGATGCGCGTGAAACATCGCCAGCGCCTGGGACCACAGCGCGCCACGATAAGAGATCTGATTGCCCGACTGCAACTGCGACACGGTATCGAACAGCCGCCAGTCGAACGCCTGCCCCGCCATCTTGATGGCCGGCTGCAGCGCCACGATGCCCACGACCAGCAGCACGGCAGCGGCGACCAGACCGGGCGCCCGGTGCATCGGGCTGGCGCCGCGCGGCGTACCGCGCGCCATGGCGGCTGCCAGCAACGCGTAGACCGCGGTCAGCCCGACATGTACCAGACCGGTCCGCGACCCGGACAGCACGATGCCGCTTTCCAGCAGCACCGTCGCCACCAGCCACGACGGAAACTGCAGCCAGCTGCGCGTCGCCAGCCAGATGGCGGCGGCCAGCGCCAGCCCGTTGAGCGTCGCCTGATGATTCGGCTGGTTCAGGTTGCCCCAGAGCCGGCGATTGGTGTCATAGAAATATTCCGAGACGAGCCCGAACGCCTGGTCCTCCAGATGGAACACCTGTATCCACTGCGCCAGCGTGCCAAGCAGCCCGGCCACCAGAAAGGCGATGGCCAGCGCATCGACGATACTGGCCCGGCGATCCACCGACGACGCCTGCCCCATGCGCCAGGCGCCCAGCATCACGGCCGTGCCCAGCCCCAGGACCAGCTGCGTGGTCAGACGGCTGCCGGAGACATCGGCCATGCCCGAGGCCGCCTGCAGCACCGTGGTCGCGATCAGCCAGAGCGGGAACGCCGCCACCCACGGAAACGCCTTGCGTGGCCGCGAGCCCGACACATCGACGCGCACCAGGGCCAGCACGGCCACTAGCGCCACGCCGAGCAGCGCCGCCGTCCATTCGCCAAAGAACGTCGCCAGCGGCAGCGTGTGCCGCGACACCAGAAACGGAAGGGTAAAGGCGACGACAATCGCCGTCGCGGGAAGCGTGGCTCGGTGCAGCGGCATGCGCGCAGGGGCTCAAGGGGGCAAAGGCGCCATGATAGCGTGGCGGCCTGCGCCGATGGGGCAGAACCACTCAGACACCCATGCTGCGGGACGAAGGTCCGATTGGGAACGTTCGACCCGCGATGCCGACGATGGCGTCCAGATCAGGCCTTCTTGGCTTCCGTCGTGCATGCTTGCGGCAGGAAACGCTGCGCGATCTTGTCTGCCGAGCATACCCACTTGATGGAACCTTTGTCGGCATTGTCCATCGTCAGCGTCATGGCCTTGCCTTTCAGTTCCTTGGAAACCCCGTCCTGCCGGAACGTGGCGATGATGGTGCAGTTGCCGCGGTCATTGGCCGTCCCGCCAACATTCACGCGCTCCACGTACTTGCCATTGATATCGGCTGCAGCCGGAATGCCATTGGACATCGCGTTTGCGTTGTTCGGGCAAGTCCCGGTTTGCGAGAACGTTTCCGTGACCGACGCCTTCTGCCCCGACGCCAGCGTCAGCCCTTCCGATACCTGCGCCCGTGCGATGTAGTCCTGGTACTGCGGAATGGCAATCGCCGCCAGAATGCCGATGATTGCGACCACGATCATCAGTTCGATGAGCGTGAAGCCGGCCTGGCGACCATGTTGGTAGTGCATGTTGACCCCCTTCTGAAGAAGTTGTTGGAATGGCATTGCGCCGACAGCCGCCAGGGCCATCGGCACGGCAATCTTCGGGGGAGTGGCGGCGCCTACGGATTGATACAGGGCAAAGCGCCAGGCAATGTCGCAATTGCGGACAGGTGCGATAAACACGTTACGTATTGCCACGGTCAGCCTTTTCCCGGAGGCGGCTCGGACCACTCCGAGCCGCCTCCGGGGCTGGCACCGCTAGCCGCCGCGTGCGCGGCATGTCCGCCAGATGCTTATCCAGCTGTCACTGCGAGAGCTGCGTGCACGCTTGCGGCAGGTACTTCTTGTCGGCCGACGATTCGCACTTCCACGTCACCGAGCCCTTGTCCGCGTTGCCCATGGTCAGCGTCACGTACTTGCCAGTCAGGCCTTTGGCGATTCCACTATCCTTGAAATTCGCCCTGATCGTGCAGCCGCCCGCTTCGGTCGCGGTGCCGCCGACCTGCACGCTGTCGATGTAGCTACCGGAAATGGACGTTGAAACGGGAATGCCACTGGCTGCGCCGCTGGTGTTGTCGGGACAGCTGCCCGTGTTGGAAAACGCCTCGGTCACCGGCGCCTTCTGCCCCGATGCCAGATTGACCCCTTCGGAGAACTGCGAGCGCGCCACGTAGTCCTGGTACTGCGGAACCGCGATACCGGCCAGGATGCCGATGATGGCCACCACGATCATCAGTTCGATCAGCGTGAAACCTTGTTGCAATGCGGGCGCGGCATGGCCCCTGGTGCGGCGCGCGCCGCGATGGATGGCGTTGAGTGTGCGTTGCATATTGACCCTTTCGTTTTTCGTCGTCGAACCGACGTGTTGGATTGGAAGTTCAGCCACGTGCCGCGTGCCCGAAGGCCTGTGGCGCGTGACCGGGGTCATGATCGGAAGAACGCTGGCGAGGCACCAATGACCTCGGACAATTCCTACAGAAATGTGGGAATTGTTTGGAAATCCGCAGGAGTCCGTGGCGCGGATGCTGCAATTTGGGTGTTGTAAAAACAAAACGGGCGACCCGCATGGGGTCGCCCGTTTCAGGCTCGCGATACGACTTTCTGTACTGCCCGATGCAATCGTCAGGCGGTCTGTGCGCTTCTGCGGCGCATCAGCTTGCCGATCAGCACGACCAGCACGGCGCCGATCACGCCGAACACCAGGTGCGCATGCGGCACGTGCACCTGGAACCATTCGGCATCCACCGGATCGCTGACCAGCATTTCGCCAGCCAGGTAGCCCAGCAGCGCGGCGCCGAGCACGATGATGATCGGGAAACGCTCCATCACCTTCAGCAGCAGCGTGCTGCCGAAGACAATCAGCGGAATCGACAGGCCAAGGCCGATGATCAGCAGCATCAGCTGGCTGCCCTCGGGGCCCTTCTGCGCGGCGGCGGCCACGGCCACCACGTTGTCCAGCGACATGACCAGGTCGGCGATCAGGATCGTGCGGATCGCGGCCCAGATGTTGTCCTTGGCGTCATGACCTTCTTCGTCGTCATCGCCAGTCAGCAGTTGCACGCCGATGTAGACCAGCAGGACGGCGCCCACGATCTTCAGGTACGGCAGGCTCAGCAGCTTGACGGCTGCCACGGTCAGCACCACGCGCATGATGATGGCGGCGGCGCTACCCCAGAAAATGGCCTTCTTCTGCTGGGCGGGGGGCAGGTTGCGCGATGCGAGCGCGATCACGACGGCGTTATCGCCCGACAGGACGATATTGGTCAGGATGATCGACCCCAGCGCAATCCAGAACGTGCTGCTGGACAACAATTCCACGGCTAGACTCCTCGAAATTCCAAAGTTATGTTCCGTGCCCGCGGAAGCGGCCGGATGCGGCCAACTGCGGACTTTCGGATGTCTGAATTACCAGACATGAAGATTTATCGTACGAACCTTTCGATTCGGTTTCAACCGGGGTGGTTCATGTCTCCGGATATACCCTAGGACATTGCCACGCCAGAACGACATTGCCCCCGCCACAAGGACGGGGGCAATGAATCGCGGTGCGCGAGGCGTCATGTCGACTCCCGCGCCCCGCAGGTACGGCATGCCGTGCGATGTGCCGGACAGGGCACCGGCACGGCATTGGCTGGCTGCTTACAGCATTGCCTTCAGCAGACGGCCCATTTCCGACGGGTTCTTGGTGACCTTGATACCGCAGGCTTCCATGATTTCCAGCTTGGCCTGGGCCGTATCGGCACCGCCCGAGATCAGCGCGCCGGCGTGGCCCATGCGCTTGCCCGGAGGCGCGGTCACGCCAGCGATGAAGCCAACCACCGGCTTCTTCATGTTTTCCTTGATCCAGTAAGCCGCGTTGGCTTCGTCCGGACCACCGATCTCACCAATCATGACCACGGCGTCCGTATCCGGATCGTCGTTGAACATCTTCATCACGTCGATGTGCTTCAGGCCGTTGATGGGGTCGCCACCAATGCCCACGGCCGACGACTGGCCCAGGCCCAGCGCGGTCAGCTGGCCCACGGCTTCGTACGTCAGCGTGCCCGAGCGCGACACCACGCCGATGCGGCCCTTCTTGTGGATGTGACCCGGCATGATGCCGATCTTGATCTCGTCCGGCGTGATCAGGCCCGGGCAGTTCGGTCCCAGCAGCAGCGTCTTCTTGTTCTGCTTGCGCATCTTGTCCTTGACTTCCATCATGTCGCGGACGGGGATGCCTTCGGTAATGCAGACCACCAGGTCCAGGTCGGCGTCAACGGCTTCCCAGATGGCGGCAGCTGCGCCTGCGGGCGGCACGTAGATCACCGACACGGTCGCGCCGGTCTGTGCCTTGGCGTCCTTCACGCTGGCGTAGATAGGAATGCCTTCGAAGTCTTCGCCGGCCTTCTTCGGGTTCACGCCGGCAACGAACGCGTTCTTGCCGTTGGCATAGTCGCGGCAGCCACGGGTGTGGAACTGGCCGGTCTTGCCGGTGATGCCCTGGGTGATGACCTTGGTGTCCTTGTTGATCAGAATGCTCATTTGCTAGTCCTTTTAGTCGCCCCCGCCCGGCTGCGGCCAGGCGGCAACGAAAGTTGTCCTTACTTGCCAGCGACAGCGGCCACGACCTTCTGGGCGGCTTCTTCCATCGTGTCGGCCGAAATGATCGGCAGACCCGACTCAGCCAGCATCTTGCGGCCCAGCTCTTCGTTCGTGCCCTTCATGCGGACGACCAGCGGCACGCCCAGCTGCACGGCCTTCGACGCGGTGATCACGCCTTCGGCGATCACGTCGCAGCGCATGATGCCGCCGAAGATGTTGACCAGGATGGCCTGCACGTTCGGGTTCTTCAGCATCAGCTTGAAGGCTTCGGTCACTTTCTCGGTCGTGGCGCCGCCGCCAACGTCCAGGAAGTTGGCCGGCTCGCCGCCGAACAGCTTGATGGTGTCCATCGTGGCCATGGCCAGACCGGCGCCGTTCACCAGGCAGCCGATGTTGCCGTCCAGCGAGATGTAGGCCAGGTCGAACTTCGAGGCTTCGATTTCGTTGGCGTCTTCCTCGTCCAGATCACGGTACGCGACGATTTCCGGGTGACGGAACAGTGCGTTCGAGTCGAAGTTGAACTTCGCGTCCAGGGCGATGACCTTGCCGTCGCCGGTCAGGATCAGCGGGTTGATTTCGGCCAGCGAAGCGTCGGTTTCCCAGAACGCCTTGTACAGGCCTTGCAGTGCCTGGCGAGCCTGGGCAATGCTGGCGTCGGGCACGCCGATCTTGCGGGCGATGTCGTCGGCGTCAGCGTCCTTCAGGCCTTCGGCCGGATCGACGATCAGCGTGTGGATCTTTTCCGGGGTGTGGGCAGCGACTTCCTCGATGTCCATGCCGCCTTCGCTCGATGCCATCAGGGCCACCTTCTGCGACACGCGGTCCACCACCAGCGACACGTACAGTTCCTTCTTGATGTCGGCGCCTTCTTCGATCAGCAGGCGGTTGACCTTCTTGCCTTCCGGGCCGGTCTGGTGCGTCACCAGCGTCATGCCGAGGATGTTGCTGGCGTAGGTCTTCACCTCGTCGATGCTCTTGGCCACCTTCACGCCGCCGCCCTTGCCGCGGCCGCCTGCGTGGATCTGTGCCTTGACAACCCACACCGGGCCGCCGAGCTGTTCAGCCGCCTTCAGGGCCTCTTCGACCGAGAAAGCCGGGATGCCGCGCGGAACCGGCACATTGTATTTGCGCAGGATTTCCTTGCCTTGATACTCATGGATATTCATGCGTGTTTCCTTTCGGGTAGGCGTAAAGGGATTGGAAAAATAGTTGGAGACGAAGGGCTTGCGCCTGTTTCCTTGGGCCGACCGTGACGGTCAGCCCGACGTACCGTTGGGCCGGTGGGCCAGGGTGTCTTCGCCACCTGATGCGGGGGCATCGGCGCGTGACGCGGTCTGGGGGGACGACGCCGCAGCGCCGGCTTTCGGTTTCGGCTGGTGACCATACCAGCGCGGGTAAAACTGGCGAACCACCTCGCCCTCGAAATGGAGCGCGTGGCATCCATGGAGCTGCATCGGCGGTTCGGGATTGGGGTCGTCGGCGCCGTCGCGAATCTTGAACACATCGCCCGCGAAGGCCTGGATGGCGGCGGTCGGCAGCACGCCGGCCAGTTCGGTGAGATGGGTGCAGCCGGCGACATGGCCCAGCCGGTCGCGCACGGCCTTGCGGAACCCCTTGGTCAGGTTCAGGCCGATCAACTGCCGGTAGGCCGGGCCGATCGTGTCGCAATGCGTCGGATAAGGCACCCAGTCCGAACACGCCTCGGCGTCCACGATATTCAGGCGCAGATCGACCGTCACGCGCAGCCACAGGTCGTGCAACGGCTGGCCTTCCGGGCGGATGCGGTTGCCGGCCAGCTCGATATCGCGCGGCTTCGTGTCGGTCAGGCGCGCCTCGATGTCCCACAGGCCGTCATCCCGCAAATACGCTTCGGCCGTGATGGCACGGCGATGACGCAAGGCACGGTTGACGGGCGGGGAAAGCGGCATGACTGCGGGGCTGAAGCGGCAGGCTGAACGTGGCGGAATTCGGAGGCAGTACTTGCGCGGGGTTCGCTACGGCAAACTTCGCGGCTTCTCTTCCGTCCGGACGGCCCGGCGCATGCCGGACGGCCGTCTGGGCCGGATAACCCATGGAGTTTAACATGCCGCGCTGCTTTGACCGGGAACATCCTGCGCGACAGTCTGTCTGGCCCCGATTGTTGCAACGACAATGGCGGCAAACCGGCCTCACACCTGGGTTTCCGGCCGCCGACACGGCCCACCGCTGCGTTGCATCAGTGGTACGACAACTTGCTTGACGGCCGCGCGAATACCCCTTATGCGTACGCAGGTATGCAGATGGCCACCCGGCGTAGGGTCCCGCCGTGGCTCGCCGTTGGTACTCGTGCTGCTACTCGCCCTCGTACCCGTCCTCGGCGCCCCGGATGATCTTGCCGATCACGCTCCGCGAGAATCCCCGGGCCATCATGAACCGGATCTGCTTGGCCCGCGCTTCGGGTGAATCAGGCGGCACACCAAATCGCTTGCGCCACACTTCGGCGGCCCGTTCCAACTCGGTATCGCGCAGCCGGTCCTGGAGTTCCCGCAGCTGGTCGTTGCCAAGCTGGTGGGTCTTCGCCTCCTGCATCACGCGCGCCGCGCCATACCGGCTGGCGCGCCGGTGGACCAGGCTATCGACGAATCGATCATTCGACAGCCAGTTTTCGCGCTCCAGCGCATCGAGCAAGGCCTCCACTTCTTCGGCCGATTCGGCATGGGGCGCCAGCTTGCGCGCCAGTTCGACGCGACTGTGCTCGCGGCGCGAGAGATAGCCAACGGCGCGGGCCTTGAGGGAAAGCGGGGGACGGGTTCCGGCCATCAGGAATCAGGAGAGCGTTGGGGGGCAAGGAGAGGGACGAAAAACAAAAAAGCCGCCGCACTGTCATGCGACGGCTTTCGTTGCCGGCAGGCGTCAACCTCAGTCTTCGATCTCGGCCGGCGCGCCCAGCGCGGTGTTCGTCGGGGCCACACCCAGCGCCGCACGCACCTTGTTTTCGATCTCGGCGGCGATGTCCGGATTCTCGCGCAGGTATTCACGCGCGTTGTCCTTGCCCTGGCCGATCTTGTCGCCGTTGTAGCTGTACCACGCGCCCGACTTTTCGACGATCTTGGCGTCCACGCCCAGGTCGATGATCTCGCCCTGGCGCGAGATCCCCTGGCCGTAGAGGATGTCGAAGAACGCCTCGCGGAACGGCGGCGAAACCTTGTTCTTGACCACCTTGACCTTGGTCTCGTTGCCGACCACTTCGTCGCCCTTCTTGATCGAGCCGATACGACGGATGTCCAGACGCACCGAGGCGTAGAACTTCAGCGCGTTACCGCCGGTCGTGGTTTCAGGCGACCCAAACATCACACCGATCTTCATGCGGATCTGGTTGATGAAGATCACCAGGCAGTTGGTGCGCTTGATGGTGCCGGTCAGCTTGCGCAGCGCCTGGCTCATCAGGCGGGCCTGCAGACCCGGCAGCGAATCGCCCATCTCGCCTTCGATTTCGGCCTTCGGCACCAGCGCGGCCACCGAGTCGATCACGATCAGGTCGATCGAGCCCGAGCGCACCAGCGCGTCGGTGATTTCCAGAGCCTGTTCGCCGGTGTCGGGCTGGGAGATGAGCAGGTTGCCCACGTCCACGCCCAGCTTGCCGGCGTACTGCACGTCCAGCGCGTGTTCCGCGTCGATGAACGCGCAGGTGCCGCCCAGCTTCTGCATTTCGGCGACGACCTGCAGCGTCAGCGTGGTCTTGCCCGACGATTCCGGACCATAGATCTCGACCACGCGGCCGCGCGGCAGGCCGCCGACGCCCAGCGCGATGTCCAGGCCCAGCGACCCGGTGGACACCACCTGGATATCCTGTTCGACGTCGCCATCGCCCAGGCGCATGATCGAGCCCTTGCCGAACTGCTTTTCGATCTGGGAGAGCGCGGCGGCAAGCGCCTTCTGCTTCTCAGCACTTACGCCGGCGCCGGCCTTCTTGTCGTCCATGGTCGTCCTTCAGTCAATGGGTGGTCAATTGGTGTATAAATAGGCCGCATGCGGCGTGGCGCCTGCTTTTTAAGCCTTTTCCGATGGATTTCGGGCGGCTTTCGAAGGCTTTTGGCGCCTGGACTCGCCAGTCCCGGCCCTGCGCAGTCCCTTCCGGGACGACTCGCGCGGAATGTCGGGTACTGTATAAAAAAACAGTATGCTTGGCAAGCCCCACCGGCACCGCAAACCGGCGGCCGGCGATGCCGGCGCAAAAAAGGTGACAAGGGTGGAGACAAACCATGCGGATTCTGATCGCCGAAGATGACGACGTGCTGGCAGACGGCCTGACACGGTCGTTGCGCCATTCCGGCTATGCCGTCGATCACGTCGCCAATGGCGTGGAAGCCGACTCGGCCCTTTCCACGCAGAGTTTCGACCTGCTGATCCTGGACCTTGGCCTGCCCCGCATGCCCGGGCTGGAAGTGCTCAAGCGGCTGCGTGCGCGCGGCGCGATGCTGCCGGTGATGATCCTGACTGCGGCCGACGGCGTGGACGAGCGCGTCAAGGGGCTGGACCTGGGCGCCGACGACTACATGGCCAAGCCCTTTGCGCTGTCCGAGCTCGAGGCACGCGTGCGTGCGCTGGTGCGGCGCGGCGCCGGCGGGGGCGCCACGCTGATGCGCCACGGCCCGCTGGCCTTCGACCAGGTCGGCCGCATCGCCTTCCTGAACGACCAGATGCTGGACCTGTCGGCGCGCGAGATCGGCCTGCTCGAAATCCTGCTCACGCGCAGCGGCCGGCTGGTGTCGAAGGAACAGCTCGTCGACCACCTGTGCGAATGGGGCGAGGAAGTCAGCAACAACGCCATCGAAGTCTACGTGCACCGCCTGCGCAAGAAAATCGAGGTGGGCGGCATCCGCATTGCCACCGTGCGCGGCCTGGGCTACTGCCTGGAGAAATTCCAGCCGGCCATGGCCACCCACGGCTGACGCAAACCGCCCATGAGCCTGCTGCGCCTGCCCTGGCGACGCCATCCCGCCGCAGGCGCCGCCCCGCTGCCCGAGGCCGCGCGCCCCACGCTGGCCGACGCCGCCGCAGAGGATTCGGCGCTGGCGGACGCCCTGCCCCATCTCGAGGAAACCTCGGCCCATCCCGCCCCGCGATCGCTGTTCGGCGAGATCCTGGACTGGATGCTGGCGCCGCTGCTGCTGCTCTGGCCGATGAGCATCGCGGTCACCTACCTGGTGGCCAAGTCGATCGCCAATGGGCCGTTCGACCGGGCGCTGGAGGCCAGCGCCATCGTGCTGTCGCAGCAGGTGCGCGAGGTAAACGGTCGCGTGACGCTGCAGCTGCCGCTGTCGGCGCGCGAGATCCTGCGCGCCGACGAGACCGACAACATCTATTACCAGGTGGTGGGCAAGCGCGGCGAGTACGTGGCCGGCGACCACGACCTGCCGCTGCCGTCCGAAGAGGAACAGGGCCATGCCGGACTGGTGTCGATGCGCGACGACCGCGTGGCCGGTAACGATGTGCGCGTGGCTTATACCTATGTCGATCTGAAAAACGTCGGCGGCAACCAGCCGGTGCTGGTGCAGGTGGCCGAGACACTGGACAAGCGTGCCCGGCTGGCCAACGAGATCATCAAGGGCGTGATCCTGCCGCAGTTCGTGATCCTGCCGCTGGCCGTGGTGCTGGTGTGGTTCGGGCTCACGCGCGGGCTGGCGCCGCTGACGGCCATCCAGCAGCGCATCCGCTCGCGCAACCCTGGCGATACGAGCCCGATCGACGAACGCGCGGCGCCGCAGGAAATCACGCCGCTGGTGGCATCGTTCAACGACCTGCTGGCCCAGCTGGACCAGTCCGTGCAGACACAGAAGCGTTTCATTGCCGATGCCGCGCACCAGATGAAGACCCCGCTGGCGGGCCTGCGCATGCAGGCCGAACTGGCGCAGCGCGAGCAGTCGCCCGAGGAACTGCGGCGGTCGCTGGCGCAGATCGCCGGCAGTTCGGAGCGCACGGCGCACCTGGTGACGCAGCTGCTGTCGCTGGCGCGCATGGAAAACCTGGCCGGCGCCGGCGGCATGGCGCCGCTGGACCTTGCCGCACTGGCTCGCGACGTGGTCAAGGACTGGCTGCCGCAGGCATGGGCGCGCAACATCGACCTGGGGCTGGAAGCCGACGATCACCCCGTCATGATCACCGGCAACCGCCTGATGCTGACCGAAATGCTCAACAACCTCGTGGACAACGCCATCCGCTACACGCCGGCCGGCGGCCATGCCACCGTGCGCGTGGCCAGCGACGCCTTCGAGCCGTTCGCGTACCTGGACGTGGAAGACACCGGGCCGGGCATCGCGCCTGCCGAGCGCGAACGGGTGATGGAACGCTTCTACCGGGTGCTGGGCACCAACACCGAGGGCAGCGGGCTGGGGCTGGCCATCGTGCGCGAGATCGTGCAGCAGCATGGCGGCGAAGTCGCCATCGACGACAACGTGTACCAGGCATCCCCGCGGCTGGCCGGCGCGCGCCTGCGCATCACGCTGCGCCGGCTCGCCCCCGACGAGAATCCGGCATGAGCAGGAAAACGCCCCGCGACCGGATGACGCCGCTCGAACGGCGCGCCTGGCACCACAACGTGCGATGGATCGTGGGGCTGCTGGCGGCCTGGTTCCTGATCACGTTCGGCGTGAGCTGGTTCGCGCGCGAACTGCGCTTCGACTTCATGGGCTGGCCCTTTTCGTTCTGGATGGCCGCGCAGGGATCGCTGATTCTTTACGTGCTGATGGCCGCGCTGTACGCCTGGCGCATGAATCGCGCCGACGACGAGATGCACGCCCGCGAGCACGAACTGGCCCGCACGGACACCGGCATCGACGCCGGCACCGACGCCCATCCGGCGCCCCCCGCCGAACCTGACGCCGCCGGCGGCAAACCCCGCCACGCCTCCTTCTAAGGGTTTCCTCTCGGGCCGCGCCCTTTGCTGCGGCGCAAGACGGCGCCGCGGCGCGGCAGCGGGCGCCCGGCGCCCGGAATGCCTCGCAATGCAGCACGCGCCGGGCCGCGCATCGGCCCGGTTTGCCTAGCGTATACCCCGACCGATTCCCCCCGGTTTGCCCCCGATCTGTCAGAACTCAGTAAGTTTCGCCTCCCACAATCGTTCCAACCTTGGCGCAATGGGCCGGTACGTGCACACGTACCCGGGCCTGACGGCGGGGACCTGAAGATTTTCGACGGAAGAACGGAAACGGAGGAGACAACACATGGCAAACGCGCAAAACGTGGGGACCGTACCTGCGGCCCACAATGCGCCGATGACGAAGGAAGAGAAAAAGGTCATTCTGGCCTCTTCCCTCGGCACGGTATTCGAGTGGTACGACTTTTACCTGTACGGTTCGCTGGCGGCGGTCATCGCCAAGCAGTTCTTCGCCGGCCTGGACCCGACGTCGGCATTCATCTTCGCGCTGCTGGCCTTTGCCGCGGGCTTCATCGTGCGGCCGTTCGGGGCACTGGTGTTCGGCCGCCTCGGCGACATGATCGGCCGCAAGTACACCTTCCTGGTGACCATCCTGATCATGGGCCTGTCGACGTTCATCGTCGGTCTGCTGCCCGGATACGCCACCATCGGCTGGGCCGCCCCGATCATCCTGATCGCATTGCGCATGCTGCAGGGCCTGGCGCTGGGCGGCGAATACGGCGGCGCGGCCACCTATGTGGCCGAACACGCGCCGCACGGCAAGCGCGGCGCCTACACGGCATGGATCCAGACCACGGCCACGCTGGGCCTGTTCCTGTCGCTGATCGTGATCCTGCTGGTCCGCGAAGCCACCGGCCCGAACTTCGACGTCTGGGGCTGGCGTATCCCGTTCCTGGTCTCGATCCTGCTGCTGGCCATGTCGGTGTACATCCGCCTGTCGATGAGCGAGTCGCCGGCCTTCCAGAAGATGAAGGCCGAGGGCAAGACGTCGAAGGCACCGCTGACCGAAGCCTTCGGCCAATGGCGCAACCTGAAGATCGTGATCCTGGCACTGGTGGGCCTGACCGCCGGCCAGGCCGTGGTCTGGTACACGGGCCAGTTCTACTCGCTGTTCTTCCTGACCCAGGTGCTGAAGGTCGACGCCAAGACGGCCAACCTGCTGATCGCCGGCGCGCTGGTGATCGGCACGCCGTTCTTCATCTTCTTCGGCTCGCTGTCGGACAAGATCGGCCGCAAGTGGATCATCATGCTGGGCTGCGCCCTGGCCGTGCTGACCTACTTCCCGCTGTTCAAGGCGATGACCCACTACGCCAACCCGGCGCTGGAGCGTGCCCAGCAGTCGGCCCAGATCGTGGTGACGGCCGACCCGGCCACCTGCTCGTTCCAGGGCAGCCCGATCGCCCGCGAGATCGACTTCCGCAGCTCGTGCGACATCGTCAAGCGGACGCTGGCCCAGGCATCGGCCAGCTACGAGGTGGTGAACGCCCCGGCCGGTACCGTGGCGTCGGTCAAGATCGGTGACAAGGAGATCAAGGCCTTCGACGCCACCGTGGGCAACGGCACGTTCGACGACGCCAGCAAGAAGCAGATCGCCGATTTCAAGAAGGCGGTCAGCGGCGAGATGACGGCGCACGGCTACCCGACCAAGGCCGACCCGGCCCAGATGAACACGATCATGGTCCTGGTGATCCTGGTCATCCTGGTCATCTACGTCACGATGGTGTACGGCCCGATCGCGGCCATGCTGGTGGAAATGTTCCCGACCCGCATCCGCTATTCGTCGATGTCGCTGCCGTATCACATCGGCAACGGCTGGTTCGGCGGCCTGCTGCCGACCATCTCGTTCGCGCTGGTGGCCCAGAACGGCAATATCTACTACGGCCTCTGGTACCCGATCATCATCGCCGCCATGACCTTCGTGCTGGGCGCGCTATTCGTCCGCGAGACCAAGGACGTGGACATCTACGCCAACGACTGAACGGCCCCACGACAACGACGCGGCAATCCAGGCATTCGCCGGAGGGATACAACCGGTAACCCTCGCTCAGGATGGCTGGCCCACCGGCCAGCCGCTCCTTCCAGGCAGACCCTCGGGTCTGCCATTTTTTTGGGCGACCGCCGAAGCTTGCAGAAAATTGTCACAAAGGTGTTGACAGGCCGAAAACCGAAGGTATAATTTCGATCTTCGTTGGCGAATTAGCTCAGTCGGTTAGAGCGACGGAATCATAATCCGCAGGTCCGGGGTTCGAATCCCTGATTCGCCACCATCTATTTGAAAAGCCGCAATCTCTCATGGGATTGCGGCTTTTTGCTTTGGGGCTGCAACGGCCCGCCGCCGGGCCCGGGCCATCGCAACGTATCCGGGCCAGCCGTAGCGGCGGTTGCCCCGAGGATCAGACCAGCGCCATCAACGGCGCCAGCATCGGGCTCTGCGCGGCCAGCGTGCGCTGTTCGGCCAGTACGCCGCGCAGGATGTCGTGCGTCGTATCGGGGTTGGCCAGCACCACGCGGAATACCGCGATGGCCCTGCCGCCCCATTGCGACGATGTCAGCTGCGTGCGCGACACGAACGACCGCCCGGCGTCGCGCTGCATCTCCTGAATGCTGATGGTCAGCGCGTCCAGCGCCTGCTGGATCTGCTCGCGCGTCTGCGCCGGGGTTGACGCCGACAGCAGCGCCGCGCGCACGGCCTGGGGCACGTAGCGGTAGGTCAGGATGCAAAGCTGTGGCCGGCTGTCGAGTTCGAAATCGGGCTGCTGCGCGATCAATCCGGCAAAGAACTTCGCGTTGTCGATGCCGGTGTCGATCAGCCTGGCCAGGCCCTTGCGTCCCAGCAGGTGCAGGTTGGCATAGAGCATCACGGCCGCCGCACCGCGCGAGCCTTCCAGCGTATGGCGACCCAGGTCGACTGAACCCTTGCGCACGATGTAGTTCGCGTGCTGGATGATCTCCTGCGTCCAGGCCGGATCGCGGAACAGCACCATGCCGGCGCCCATCGGCACGTAGAACTGCTTGTGCGCGTCGATCACCACGGAATCGGCCCGTTCGATGCCGGCAAAACGCCCGCGTTCGCGCTCGGACAGCAAGGTGGCGCCGCCCCAGGCGGCATCGACGTGGAAGTGGCAGCCAGCTTCCTGCGCCACGTCGGCCATCGCGTCCAGCGGATCCACGGCGCCGGTCTCGGTCGATCCGGCGATGCCGACAAGGGCCATCGTGCGGACATTGCGCGCCTTCAGGTCCGCGAGCGTTTCGCGGAGCTTGTCGATCCGCATGCGGCCATCGCCATCGACCGCCACCGGCACCAGGTTGTCGCGGCCGATCCCCAGCACGTCGGCGGCCTTGCGCAGCGAATAGTGGCCACGCTCGGACACCACGATCGCCAACCCATCGTAGCCGTAGTGGCGCAGCGCCGCCATCAGGCCCGCACTGTGGATGCCCGGGAAGCCGTCGCGTGCGCGCAGCACGTTGTTGCGGCTGGCCCAGAGCGCCGCCAGGTTGGCCGTGGTGCCGCCCGCGCAGAACGCGCCAAGCGAATGCTCGGGGTTGTGCAGCCACTGCGCGTAGAAGCCGCCATCGCGCGCGAAGACCAGCTTGTGCAGCATGCCGATGACCTGGCGTTCCAGACCGGTGAGCGCGCCGGAGGTTTCCAGCTTCACGACGTTCTGGTTCAGCGCCGCCACGATCTTGGCCAGCGACGGCATGAACGACGGCAGCGACGACGTCATATGGCCGATGAAGCGCGGCGACGCCACCGGCATCACGTGGCGGAACACATCGTGCAACAGATGGTCGGCGTGCACCTGCGGCGCGGTCGGATCTTCGGGCAGGTCTACCGAGGAAAACTGCGCCTCGCGCGTGGCGCACGCGCCAACCGGATCGAAATCCTGGCTGGCGAAAAAGTCGGCGGGATGCTCGGCGATGCGTCGCTCGAGATCTTCGAACGCGCCCCGGTCCGCGTCGAACCAGTGCAGCGGACAGTCGTCGTCCAATTGGCGTTCGTGCGAGTTGTCTGACGTCTCCGTCTTCGGCGCGTTCATTTGCAAAAGCCCAGTCAATACCGTGCCGCCCCGGATGCGGCGCGGTGTGGCTGGGATTATGCCGGATAAGGGCCCGCCAGGGCCGGGCCAGACCGTACAGGGAACCGGCCAATGCCCACCCCGCGGGCGTCAGCGCGCCGCGCGCCGCAGGCTGCGGCCCGGCCGCGCGCCGGTCGCCGCCCCGTGCTCCCACACGGCCTGCCCGTTCACGAACACGTGCGCGATGCCGGCCGACGGCTGCTGTGGGTCGAGGTAGCTGGCCACATCCTTGACGGTCTTCGGATCGAACACGGTGACGTCGGCCGCATAGCCCTCCCGGATCTCGCCGCGTCCTGCCAGCCCGAAGGCGTGCGCGGTCATGCCGGTCATCTTGTGGACCGTCTGCTCCAGCGTCAGCAGGCCGAGATCGCGGCTGTAGTGGCCCAGCAGGCGCGTGAAGGTGCCCCACAGGCGTGGATGCGGGTAGTCGTCGGACGGAATCCCGTCGGACCCGATCATCGTGTCGGGATACGCCAGCACGCGCTGGACATCGCCTTCATCCATGAAGAAATACATGCCCATGCCGGGCATCACGCGGTCCAGCGCCTCGGCGCGCGAGCACTGCCATTCCTGCGCCAGGTCGGACAGCTTGCGGCCGGCGCTCCTGGGCTCGGACTGCGAATAGGTAATCAGGATCTCGTCGCTGATGGCCAGCCGTTCGCGGCGCAGCAGCGACGACGAGGCCGTGTACGGGTAGCAGTCCAGGCAGATCTTCTGCGCACGGCCCAGTTCGCCGATGCGTGCCAGCGTTTCGCGGGTGCGGCCGAAGTTGGGCTTGCCGATGACCTTGTGGTGCGAGATCACAAGCTTGACGTCGATGGCCCGCGCAATCCGGGCCGACTCCTCGATGGCCTCGATCACGCCGTCGCCCTCGGTGCGCATGTGCGTGGCATACACGCCGCCGAACCGCTTCAGGTCGCGCCCCACGCCGATGATCTCCTCGGCCGGCGCGGACGCCGCCGGCGGGTAGAAGGTGCCCGTGGACAGGCCGATCGCCCCCTGCTCCAGCGCGGCGTTGGCCGCCTGGCGCATGGCTTCGACCTCGGCGCCCGTGGCAGGCCGGTCGAGATCGGCCTGATGCACCGCGCGCAACGCCGTATGGCCCACCAGCGATGCCACGTTGACGGCGGCCGGCGTGGCGTCGAGCGCGTCGAGATACTGGCCGAACTCGGCAAATCGCCATGGAGGATCGACCGTGCGCAGCGGCAGCGGCGGGTCGCCGCCGCTCTGCCTGTATGGCGCCAGGCTGATGCCGCAGTTGCCGTTCACGACAGTCGTCACGCCCTGCGAGATCTTCGGCGCCATGCCCGGCGACTCCAGAACGGCGCGGTCGTCGTGCGCGTGACTGTCGATAAAGCCCGGCGCCACGACCATGCCGGCCGCGTCGATCTCGCGGACGGCGCGCTGGCCCGTGGCATCGCCAATGAACACGATACGGCCACCCTCGATGGCCACGTCGGCACGGTAGCGCGCCGCGCCGGTGCCGTCGATCACGTCGCCGCCGCGCAGTATCACATCGAACATGCTGGTCTCCCCTCTCAGTCGAGCTTGATATCGGTCTTGCGGATCAGGTCGCCCCATTTGCGGCTTTCCTTGCCGATCATCTGGGCGAAGGCCTCGGGCGAGCCGCCCACCACCACCGATCCGTTCTGTTCGGCTTCCTTGCGCGTCGCCGGCAGCTGCAGGTAGGCATTGATCTCGCGGTTCAGCCGCTCCACCACGGGCCGGGGCGTGCCGGCGGGCGCCACGATGCCACCCCAGGCATTGACCTCGAAGCCGGGCAGGCCGGATTCCTCCATCGTCGGCACATTGGGCAGCACCGGCAGCCGCGCCTTGCTGGTCACCGCGATGGCGCGGAGCTTGTTGCCCTGCACGGCGGCGATGATGGACGGCACGTTGTCGAACATGAAGTCGACCTGGCCGCTGATGACGTCGATCTGTGCCTGCGGCGCGCCACGGTATGGAATATGGCGAAACGCGATGTGCGCCTGGTCCTTGAGCATTTCGCCGCTCAGATGGCTGGTGGTGCCGTTGCCGCCCGAGCCCATCGTCAGCCGGCCCGGATTCTTGCGCGCGTAGTCGATCAGTTCCCTCAGATTTCGCACCGGCAGGCCGGGGCTCACGGCCAGGATGTTCGGGACGGTCGTGGTCGCGCAGACCGGCGCCAGGTCCTTGTCCGGGTCATAGCCGGGGCGCGCCAGCAGGCTGCGGTTGATCGCCATCGTCACGATATTGCCGAAGCCGATGGTGTAGCCGTCCGGCCGGCTGCGCACCAGCGTCTGCATGGCGATGCTGCCTGCCGCGCCGGGCCGGTTGTCCACCACCACCGATGTGCCGAGCTTGTCGCCCAGGTACTGCGCCAGCTTGCGGCTCGACTGGTCGGGCGTGCTGCCCGCCGCCGCCGGCACGATCAGCGTGAGCGGCTTGCCGGCCGGCCATTCCGCGGCCTGGGCGGTGCCGGCGGCACATGGGCCCAGCAGCCCGGCCATCATCCCCGTGATCACGGCACCGGTTTTAAGAATTTCAATGGCTTTGCGTCTCTGGGGTATCGTCATCGGTAACCTCGCGGCAAGCGTGCAATCTCAATGGGAACGCGCTATGTTGCGCCCGGCGCCGCGCGGCTGTATATCGAAGTTTCGGCAAGCGGCCATTCCTTTTTTTGATGACATGAAGCATCCCGCCAGACGTCATATCCCCTCCGTGGTCAACCTGAACACGTTCGAGACCATTGCGCGTCGCGGCAGCGTGACAGCCGCCGCCGACGAACTGGGCCTGAGCCAGGGCGCGGTCAGCAAGCAGCTGCTCGATCTCGAGAGCTTTCTGGGCACGACGCTGTTCGCGCGCAACAACGCCCGGCTGGCGCTGAGCGACGAAGGCGCCGGCTACCTGGCGCGCATCCGGCCGCTGCTGGATCAGCTGGAAGCGGCAACGGTGGCCGCCTCGGGCGCAGCCCAGCGGATGCGCGAGGTGCGCTTCTCGGTGCCGAACACATTCGGGCTGCTATGGGTCATGCCGCGCCTGTGCGGCTTCGCGGCGACGCATCCCGAAATCCGCATCCACGTGGCCAACCACATCGGGGCGGTATCGTTGCGCGACGCGGGGCTGGACGCCGCCATTGTCTATGCCGAGGACGGCCTCGACGACGACAGCGCCGATCTGCTGCACGGCGTGCGCAGCCTGCCCGTGGCGGCGCGCGAGCTGGTCCCCGGCCGGCTGCCGCTGCCGGCCAGCCGCATCGCCGCGCTGCCGCTGCTTCACCACACGACCGCGCCCAGCGCGTGGGCCAGCTACCTGCGCGATCTCGACGCCAGCATCGCCCTGCCGTTGCCGCCGGGCACGCAGTACAACCTCGTCACGTTCGCGCTCAAGGCCGCCGAAGCCGGGCTCGGTGCCGCCTTGGTGCCCGACTATGCCGTCGCCGACAGCCTGCGCGAGGGGCGTGTGGTGCAGCTCAATCAGGCGTCCGTGCCGTCGCGGCGCGGCTACTACCTGATTCGCCGCCCGGACCGCGCCGACGTGCCGGCCGTTAAGGTGCTGCGCGAATGGCTGATGGCCCGGCGCGCGGACGTCGTCGGCGTGAAGGACTAGCGTACGCGGGCGACGCCTAGCACGCCGCGGCGTCGCCCCGCCTGACGCGCGGCTTGGGCACGCGGGGCACCGGCTCGCCCTCCATGGGCAGGAGCCGATGCACGCGCGCAAATTCCGCCAGATCGATCAGCGAGCCCAGCCCCAGCTTGTCCATGATGCTGGCCTTGTGCGAACTGACGGTCTTGTTGCTGATCTCCAGCACATCCGAAATCGCCTTGTTGGAATGGCCCACGGCCAGCAGACGCAGCACGGTCAGCTCGCGGCGGCTCAGCAGGGCCTTCGGGTCCGCCGGGTTGGCCGCCGCGCGGCGGAAGGTCGGCAACGACTTCAGCGGAAACGCCGCGTAACCGCTCATCAGCGCGCGCACGGCGTCGGCCAGCCCTTCCAGCCCGGCGCCCTTGTCGATAAATCCGTGGGCGCCGCCCAGTAATGCACGCTCCGCGGCGCGCCGCTGCGCCGACAGCACCAGCACGCATGTGAGCGGCCAGGTCGACACCACTTCCTCGAGCACGGCGTCGCCGGGCAGGTCGTCGAGCTGCAAATCCATGACGACCAGATCGGCCGGGCGGTCGCGCAGCGCCAGCAGGCCGGGGGCGCCGCCGGCGGCCACGCGGACTTCCTCGAAGCCGGAGACGGTCTCGAGGATGTTGCAGACAGTCTTGCGAACGGCGATATGCGGATCAATAACGATTGCGTTGGGCATGCCAGGTCTCCGTGAAAGCGAACAGCGGGCAGCTTAGGCGTTCCTGCGCCTCGCCTGCGGCAGAACGGGCTGAAAATGCATGCTGAAACTTCTGGGTTTTCTTACGGAAATTTCAGGTGTTGAGCAGTTGCGTCCACGAGCGGGCCGAAGCGCGCGTGTCGACGACACGCGGGATCACATCGCCACGCAGATGACAATCGTGAAATCCTTAAAAATTACGGGCTGATTTGATCTACGTTACGGTGTGAGCACGGTCCACGTGCCATGATGATCACGTCGCGCCAGCCGTGCGCCCGTAGCGTTTCAACCAAGGAGATGCCATGCCCCCGATGTCCACTATCGTGCTTGCCACCGACGGTTCCGCCTTCAGCGACGCCGCCGCACGCTTTCTGGCCGATGGCAAGCTGCTGCAGGCCGGCTTCACGGTGCACGTGATTCACGTGTCGCCCGATGTCACGGGCCAGGTGCGTGCCTTCGTCAGCAAGGAAACCATCGACGCGTGGCACAACGAGGCCAGCGACAAGGCCATGACACCGGTCTGCGCCATCCTGGAAGCCGCGAAGATCCCGTTCGAGCGCCACGCGCTGCATGGCTATCCGCCCGAGAAGATCCTGGGCCATGCCAAGGCGGTGAATGCCAGCGCCATCGTCATGGGCACCCACGGGCGCGGGTCGTTCTTCGACGCCGTGCTCGGGTCGGTCGCCGGCCGCGTTCTGGCGCAGGCCACTTGCCCGGTGGTGATGGTGAAGGCGGAGGAAAAGGTCAAGCCGCAGGCTTGACCCGACGATCGGCCCTGGGGGGTCAGGAAGGGCCGATGCGGATGGATCAGACCGCCCAGAGCGGCGGTTCGTCCATCAGCGCGATCTGTTCGCGCAGTTCCAGGATGCGATCCTCCCAATAGCGCGCCGTGCCGAACCACGGAAACGCGGCCGGGAACGCGGGATCGCGCCAGCGGCTGGCCAGCCAGGCGCTGTAGTGCAGCAGGCGCAGCGTGCGCAGCGCCTCGACCAGCCACAGCTCGCGCGTATCGAAATCGGCAAAGTCCTCGTAGCCGGCCACGATGTCGGCCAGCTGGTCCTGCATCGCCGCGCGATCGCCTTCCAGCAGCATCCAGATGTCCTGCACCGCCGGGCCCATGCGGCTGTCGTCGAAGTCGACGAAGTGCGGCCCGGGCGTGCCCCGGCCGCGCGCATCGGCTTCGTCGATCCACAGCACATTGCCGCGATGGCAATCGCCATGCAGGCGCAGCAGGCGCACGTCGCCCGCCCGCTCGTAGCAGCGGCGCACCGCATCGAGCGCCAGGTCCACGGCCGCGCGCCACGGCGCCAGCAGATCGGCGGGAATGCAGTCGTGATCGAGCAGATAGTCGCGCGGGGCCACGCCGAACGTGTCGATATCGAGCGCCGGCCGTGCCTGGTAGGCCGTGGCCGCGCCACAGGCATGAATGCGGCCGATGAAGCGGCCCAGCCAGGTGCGCGTGGCGGCCTGGTCCAGCGGCGGCTCGCGGCCGCCGCAGCGCGCAAACACGGCAAAGCGGAAGCCCGCGTGCGCCCGCAGCGTGCTGGCCGACGCGTCGCCCATCGGCAGCGGCAGCGCCGGCACGGCGGGAATCTCCGCATCGGCCAGCTGCTGCACAAAGGCATGTTCTTCGAGGATGGCCGCGTCGCTCCACCGGCCAGGCCGGTAGAACTTGACCACCACGGGCGAGGCATCCTCGATGCCGGCCTGCCAGACGCGATTCTCGTAGCTGTTCAGGGCCAGCAGACGGCCATCCGGATAGAAGCCCGCCGCCTCCAGCGCATCGAGGATGCACTCGGGCGTCAGCCCCGCGTAGGGGACATCGTCGTCTGACAGCGGGTTATCCGGGTTGGCCATGGTTGGGTCCGATCAGGGAGCGGGCTTGCGGCTGCCGCCAAGCAGCGCGGCCTGCGGCGCCGGACGGCGATTGCGGGCCGGTGCCGCAGCCACGGCATCCTGTGCAGGACGCGATTGCTGGGGGCGAGCCTGCTGCGGGCGCGGTGGCTGTGGCGCGCGAGCCTGCTGGGGACGCGGCCCGGCCGGCTTGGCGGCGCCATTGCCTGCACCGTTGCCATTGCCATTGCCGTTGCGGCCTTCGCCACGTGCCGGCTGCGCGCCCTGTGCGGCACGCGGCTGGCGTGGCTGGCCTGGCTGACCCGCCGATTCCTGGCGCGGCCCTTGCGGGGCACGCGGGGCGCGGCGCTCGCCGCCATTGGCATTGCCGCCGCCGTTGCCGCGCGGCTGGCCGCCCCGGCCCTGCTGCGCGCCGCCACGTTGCTGGCGGCCCTTCTGGATCGGCTCGGCGGCAATGCTCGGGTCCACTTCAAACCCGGGCAGCGTCACCTGTTCGATCTGGCGCTTGATCAGGCGCTCGATATCGCGCAGCAGGCCATGCTCGTCGACGCAGACCAGCGAGATCGCCTCGCCCTCGGCACCCGCGCGGCCCGTGCGGCCGATCCGGTGCACGTAGTCCTCGGGCACATTGGGCAGGTCGAAGTTCACCACGTGCGGCAGCTGGTCGATATCGATGCCGCGCGCGGCGATGTCGGTGGCCACCAGCAGGCGCAGCGTGCCGGCCTTGAACTCGGTCAGCGCGCGGGTGCGGGCCGACTGGCTCTTGTTGCCGTGGATGGCCAGCGCGGACAGGCCGTCCTTGGTCAGTTGTTCCGCCAGGCGGTTGGCGCCGTGCTTGGTACGCGTGAAGACCAGCACCTGGTGCCAGTCGTGCTGGCGCACCAGATGGGCCAGCAGTTCGCGCTTGCGGTCACGGTCCACGGGGAATACGCGCTGCGCCACGGTTTCGGCCGTGGTGTTGCGGCGGGCCACCTCGATCGACGCGGGATTGTTCAGCAGGCGGTCGGCCAGCGCGCGGATATCGTCCGAGAACGTGGCCGAGAACAGCAGGTTCTGCCGCTTGGCCGGCAGCACGTTCAGGATCTTGCGGATGTCGTGGATGAAGCCCATGTCGAGCATGCGGTCGGCTTCATCGAGCACCAGCAGTTCCACGTGGGACAGGTCGATGGTGCGCTGGGACACGTGATCGAGCAGGCGGCCCGGCGTGGCCACCACGATGTCCACGCCACGCTTGAGCGCGTCGATCTGCGGATTGATGCCGACGCCGCCGAACATCACCATCGAGCGCAGCTTCAGGTACTTGCCGTAGTTGCGCACGCTTTCCTCGACCTGGGCGGCCAGTTCACGCGTGGGGGTCAGCACCAGGGCGCGGACCTGCGGGCGGCCGCCGCGCGGCGCGGGGTGGTGCGCCGCGCCTTCGGCAAGCAGCTGCAGCATCGGCAGGGTGAAGCCGGCGGTCTTGCCGGTGCCGGTCTGGGCGCCGGCGAGCAGATCGCCACCTTTCAGAATTGCGGGAATGGCTTGCGCCTGAATCGGGGTCGGCGTGGTGTAGCCCTGTTCGGCCACGGCACGCACCAGCTTGTCGGACAAGCCAAGATCGGAAAAAGACATGAAATGACGCTTCGGCTGCCCGTTGCGCAGCAGATGTGCGCCAATCGTGGGGCAGCTCGGGTAGAGAACCGTACCTGAGGGTCAGGGCCGGCGGGATGGGTCGATTGCCCCCGTTCCCGGGCTGGAAAGGCCCGTAGTGTACCAGTCTGTGGAAAGCGGCGCGCCGCTTGTCGGCGCCAGGTGGCGCTGCGCTATCATGACGGCCACCCGGTGCCGGCGCGCCCCCGTCCCTCGCCCTTCCCCATCGCCATGCGGTTCCGTTTCCTCGAAGACCAGGAAGTCACGCTCTTTGCGGCCATCCCCGTCGGGCTGCTGGCCGGCATCGTGACCACGCTGTTCAAGGACGCGCTGGAGGCCAGCGGCCTGGTCATGTTTGGCAAGGACGCCGACATCGTGCTGATCTTCGCGGGGCTGGCCCTGGCGTGGCGGGTCGTGATCCCGGTGATGGGGGGCGCCCTGGCCGGCGCGCTGCTGGTGGCGGCACGCCACTATGCCCGCAACGAGACCCTGCCCAGCGAATACATGGAAGCCGTGGCGCGCGGCACGGGCCGGCTGCCGGTACGCATCACGCTGCTGCGTGCGCTGTCGTCGTTCTGCTCGATCGTCTCCGGCAGCTCGGTGGGCAAGGAAGGCGCGATGATCCAGCTGGCCGCGCTGGCCGGATCGATCTTCCCGTCCGGGCGCGCCGACCAGGCCACCGGCGACAGCAACATGCGCCGCATGCTGACCGCGTGCGGCGCGGCGGCCGGCCTGGCCACCGCCTATCACACGCCCTTGTCGGCCGCGGTATTCGTGGCCGAAGTCGTGTTTGGCGCCCTGGCCGTGCAGCGCCTGATGCCGCTGCTGTTGGCGTCGGTGGCCGGCACCATGGTCAGCCAGTGGCACGGCGGGCTCGAACCGCTCTACTCGGGCCTGCATATCGGCCCCGACCTGCTCCAGCAACCGCACCTGCTGCTGGCCGCCGCCGGCATCGGCCTGATCGCCGGGGTGTCGGGCGCGGTCTTCCTGCGCGCCAACACGCTGGCCCGCAACGGATTCCGGCACGTGCCCGGCGGCCCGGTGGCGCGCCTGGCGCTGGGCGGCCTGCTGGTCGGGCTGCTGGCCATCGTGGTGCCCGAAGTGGTGGGCAACGGCTACTACACGATCCAGACCATCCTGCGCAACGAACCGCTGTCGGTGGCGGTCTGGGGCGTGCTGCTGGCCAAGCTGCTGGCAACCGTGGTCAGCATGGGCTCGGGCGCCGTGGGCGGCGTGTTCACGCCATCGATGTTCGTGGGCGCGGCCCTGGGCCAGCTCGTGGCGCTGGGCATTCCGGGCGGCACGTCCACGCCGGTGCTGCCGCTGGTCGGCATGACGGCCTTCCTGTCGGCCACCAGCCAGGCACCGCTGATGTCGATCCTGATGGTCTTCGAGATGACGCTGGCACCCACGCTGCTGCTGCCGCTGATGATCGGCGCGGTGGCGGCGTACTACACGGCGTCGCGCTGCCAGACGCTGTCGCTCTACAGCGTGGTGGTGGAGCGCGCGCAGGCCTCGGCGGCCGCGGAACGCGCGCGCGGCCTGCGGCTGGCCGGGCTGTGTGATCCGACCAGCACCGTGATCGACCCCACCGCCACGGTGGCCCAGGCGGCCGACAAGTTCGCCGAGACCGGCACGCGCTATCTGTATCTGGTGAACGCGGCCGGCACGCTGCTGGGTGCGATCTCGATCCATGCCGTCCAGCGCGCCCAGCGCGAGGCGCCCGATGCCACGCTGCTGTCCCTGGGCGATCTGGCGTTTCCGTCCCTGACCCCGGACTCCCGGCTGCGCGACGCGCTGGCCATCTTCTCCGAGCACGGCATCAACCGCATTCCCCTGGTGCGCGATGCCGTCAGCCGTGAACTGATGGGCACCGTGTCCAAGCAGCGTGTGCTGCAGGAGGCATCCTGCCTGTTCTGAGGCGGCTACGCCACAAGTGCCGGCCGTGCGGTTCCCCCGGCCACGGCGCAAACGGGTAAAATCGCGGGTTACCCTGCCTGCGCGATGGCTGCAAGCGTGATGGCGTCCGGCGCCGGCGGTATTCCAAGAACGATCGGTGTATTTCTTGTCGGGAGCCCTCATGCTGAAGCCGTTGTCGCGTTCGTCGCACATCGCGTGCGCCGCCGTGCTGCTGTTGTCCGCCGTCCCTGCCATGGCGCAGACCGCCCAGACCACAAACCAGCCCACTGGCCAGGTCACGACCCAGGTGGCGAACCTTGCGGTGGCCGGCGCCCCCGTGCGCGTGATACCGGCCGACGCCCCGATGGCGCGCCTGGAGCTGGCGCGGCCGGCGGCCACCGACCCGCTGCAGGCAAAGCTCGATGGCAAGGCCCATGGCGTGGCCCCCGGATTGCGGATCTTCAGCGCCGACACCGTGCTGGTCAATCCGAATGCGGTGGCGGGCAAGACGCTCAACGTGCGCTACAAGCTCGACCTCTATGGCCAGCTGCTGACCGCATGGGTACTGACCGACGCGGAAGTGAAGGCCTGGAAGGCCGCGCACTGACCCTTTAAGAATCGACCTGTTGTGCCCTGATGCCCCCAGGTAAACCACTGAGACCGGCACCATGAAGAAGGTATTTGTCAAAACGTACGGCTGCCAGATGAACGAGTACGACTCGGACAAGATGGTGGACGTGCTGAACGCCACGCAGGGCATGGAGCCCACGGACAACGTCGAAGACGCCGACGTGATCCTGTTCAACACCTGCTCGATCCGCGAGAAGGCCCAGGAGAAGGTGTTCTCCGAACTGGGCCGCATGAAGGCGCTGAAGGCCGCCAAGCCCGACCTGGTGATCGGCGTGGGCGGCTGCGTGGCCAGCCAGGAAGGCGCGGCGATCGTGTCGCGCGCCCCGTACGTGGACGTCGTGTTCGGCCCGCAGACGCTGCACCGCCTGCCCGACCTGATCAACCGCCGCCAGTCCACCGGCCTGTCGCAGGTCGATATTTCGTTCCCGGAGATCGAGAAGTTCGACCACCTGCCCCCGGCGCGCGTGGATGGCCCGAGCGCCTTCGTGTCGATCATGGAAGGCTGCTCGAAGTACTGCAGCTACTGCGTGGTGCCGTACACGCGCGGCGAGGAAGTGTCGCGGCCGTTCGAGGACGTGCTGGCCGAAGTGGCCGGCCTGGCCGACCAGGGCGTGCGCGAGGTCACGCTGCTGGGCCAGAACGTGAACGCCTACCGCGGCACGATGGGCGGCACCAGCGAGATCGCCGACTTCGCGCTGCTGATCGAATACGTGGCCGAGATTCCCGGCATCGAACGCATCCGCTACACCACCAGCCATCCGAAGGAATTCACCTCGCGCCTGGTGGAACTGTACGAACGGTGCGACAAGCTGGTGAACCATCTGCACCTGCCCGTGCAGCATGCATCGGACCGCGTGCTGATGGCGATGAAGCGCGGCTACAGCGTGCTCGAGTACAAGAGCATCATCCGCCGCTTGCGCACGATCCGCCCGGACATGTCGATGTCGTCGGACTTCATCGTCGGCTTCCCCGGCGAAACCGATGCCGACTTCGACAAGCTGATGGCCATGGTGCACGACATCGGCTACGACACGTCGTTCTCGTTCATCTTCAGCCCGCGCCCCGGCACGCCGGCCGCGAACCTGCATGACGACACGCCGCATGACGTGAAGCTGCGCCGCCTGCAGATCCTGCAAGCCGCAATTGAAGAAAATGTGGTGCGGATCAGCCAGGGCATGGTCGGCACGGTGCAGCGCATCCTGGTGGAGGGGCCGGCCCGCAAGGACCCGACCGAACTGCATGGCCGCACCGAGAACAACCGGGTGGTCAACTTCGCCCTGCCGGGCATCCCCCAGGCGCAGCGCGACCGCATGGTCGGCCAGATGGTGGACGTCAGCATCACGCAGGCGTTCCCGCACTCGCTGCGCGGCGAAATCGTTGTGCGCCAATAAGCCTTTATGAAGATTCCGACAGCAGAATTCGTCGCCCCCAAGGACGACAACACGCGCCTGCAGAACCTGTGCGGGCCGCTGGATGAAAACCTGCGCCAGATCGAACAGGCGCTGGACGTGACGATCCAGCGTCGCGGCCACCGCATGACCGTGCGGGGCGAGCGCGCGCAGGACGCCGCGCTGGCGCTGGAGCGCTTCTACAACAACGCCAAGGTGACGCTGTCGATCGACGACGTGCAGCTTGGGCTGGTCGAGGCGCGCCAGATCGCCGCGCATGGCGCCTACCTGCCCGGCAACGGCGACGACGCCGGATCGCCCGATCTCGAAGACGATTCGCCGGTGCTGCACACGCGGCGTGCCGGGCTGCAGGGCCGCACGGCCATGCAGCGCGAATACCTGCGCAACGTCCTGTCGCACGACCTGACGCTGGGCATCGGGCCGGCCGGTACCGGCAAGACCTACCTGGCCGTGGCCTGCGCCGTCGATGCGCTGGAACGCGATGCGGTCAAGCGCATCGTGCTGACGCGTCCGGCCGTGGAGGCCGGCGAACGGCTTGGCTTCCTGCCCGGCGACCTGGCCCAGAAGGTCGATCCGTACCTGCGCCCGCTGTACGACGCGCTGTACGACCTGCTCGGCTTCGATCGCACGCAGAAGATGTTCGAGCGCCAGATGATCGAGATCGCGCCGCTGGCCTACATGCGCGGCCGCACGCTGAACCACGCCTTCATCATCCTGGACGAGGCCCAGAACACCACGCCGGAACAGATGAAGATGTTCCTGACGCGGATCGGCTTCGGCTCCAAGGCCGTGATCACCGGCGACACCACGCAGATCGACCTGCCGCGCGGCCAGAAGAGCGGCCTGGTGGAGGCGCAGCACGTGCTGCGCGAGGTGCGCGGCGTCGCTTTTACCCGCTTTTCCAGCATCGACGTGGTGCGCCATCCGCTGGTGGCGCGCATCGTCGATGCCTACGACGAATACCACGCCCAGCACAAGGACGCCTGAACTTGACCAAGAAGTCTCCCGCAACCAAGACGCCCGACGCCACGCGCGTTGTCCTGTTCGATGCCGACGGCCGCGCCCGCAAGGCATCGGCGCACGCGCTGCGCATCCAGCTGGCCGACGGCCGCAGCCTGACGCTCGACCTGTCGCAGGCCCATGACGGCGTGGTGGCGCTGCTGGCCGAGCACACCGACACCCGCCAGCAGGCCGGCCTGCTGGTGCGCCCCGACAACGGCGACGCGCTGTCGGTGGCCGTGACGGCCACGCCGATCGTGACCACCACGGGCACGCCGGCCACGCCGGCCGAGGTGGAGCTCGACATCCAGTTCGGCGACGGCACGCGCAGGCGCCCCGGCGTACCGTCCCGCAAGCAGATCGAAAAATGCGTGAAGTCGGCCCTGTATGACGATGCCGCGCTGACCATCCGCTTCGTGGACGAGGAAGAAGGCCGCGCGCTGAACCGCACGTACCGGGGCAAGGACTACGCGACCAACGTCCTGACATTTGCCTATGCCGAGGGCGCCGACGACCCCGTGACCGGCGACATCGTGCTGTGCTGCCCGGTGGTGGAGGCCGAGGCAACGCAGCAGAAGAAGCCGCTGGAGGCGCACTATGCACATTTGATCGTCCACGGCGTGCTGCACGCGCAGGGCTACGAGCACGAGGACGACGCCGAGGCCGAGGAAATGGAGGCCATCGAAACCGAAACGCTGCAGGCGCTGGGCTTCAGCGACCCGTACCAGCCGGTGCGCGAATAGGCACAAAGGGCTGCGTCCCGTGACGCCGGCGCCATTGCAATCCGGCCGTCACGGGGCTGCAAGCCTTTTAGTGTATGCTTCAGACGATCTCCACCACGCGCTAGCCGCGACATGAACGACCCCTATCCCAGTTCGAAGCCTGCCAGCTACAGGCAGCCGGATCGGCCCCGATCCCTCCTCGAACGCCTTTCGGATTTCATCTCCCCCGAGCCGGACACCCGCGCCGAACTGCTGGAAGTGCTGCAGGACGCGCATGAGCGCAACCTGATCGACGCCGACTCCCTCTCGATGATCGAGGGTGTGTTCCAGGTGTCGGAGCTGACGGCGCGCGACATCATGGTGCCCCGTGCCCAGATGGATGCGGTCAACATCGCGGATACGCCAGAAGCGTTCATCCCCTACATGCAGCAGACGGCGCACTCGCGCTTTCCGGTGTACGAGGGCAATCGTGACAACATCATCGGCATCCTGCTGGCCAAGGATCTGCTGCGCTACTACACCGACGAGAATTTCGACCTGCGCGAAACGCTGCGCCCGGCCGTGTTCATTCCGGAGTCCAAGCGCCTGAACATCCTGCTGCGCGAATTCCGGATCAATCGCAACCATATTGCGATCGTTGTCGACGAGTACGGCGGCGTGGCCGGGCTGGTCACGATCGAAGACGTGCTGGAGCAGATCGTCGGCGACATCGAGGACGAGTTCGATCTGGACGAAGACCAGGACATGATCCTGCCAACCGCGGACGGCGCCTGGCGCGTACGTGGCCTGACCGAGATCGAACAGTTCAACGAGGCATTCGGCACGGCCTTCCCGAACGAAGACGTCGATACGGTGGGCGGCCTGCTGACCAACCACGTGGGCCATGTCCCGCATCGCGGCGAGGTCATCACCTTGCCGCCGATCCGCTTTGAAGTGTTGCGCGCCGACGCGCGCCAGGTGCATCTGCTGCAGGTACACCGCGAGGCTCCGGCCGACACCAACGGCGTGGCCGACGCATGAAGCGCGCCGGCACGCCCGACGCCGTGGGCACCCGTCGCGCCGATCCGCTGATCGGCGCCGGTCCATCTTCCCCTTCCTCCGCGCCCGCTGGCGCCCGCAGCGCATCGCGCCAGGGCATGCTGTTCCGGCTGCTGATCGCCGCCGCGCTGGGCGTGGCCCATACGCAGGCATTTGCGCCCCATGACTGGTGGTGGCTGCAGATCCTGTCGCTGGCCGGGCTGGTGGCACTGGTTGCCGATGCGGGCCGCCCGCGTGCGGCGGCCGCCACGGCATACGCATTCGGCATGGGCTGGTTCCTGTCCGGGATCTGGTGGCTCTATATCAGCATGCACGTCTACGGCGAGATGCCGGCGTGGATGGCCGCGCTGGCCGTGGTGCTGTTCGGCGCGTACCTGTCGCTATGGCCGGCGCTGGCCGCCGGCGTCTGGCACTGGCTGACGGCCCGCGGCCGTGGCGGCGTCCTGACCGCGCTGGCCTTCGGCGCGGCCTGGGCGCTGTCGGAATGGCTGCGCGGCGTGCTCTTCACGGGCTTCCCGTGGCTCGGTAGCGGCTATCCCCATACCAACGGCCCGCTGTCGGGCTTTGCGCCGCTGCTTGGCGTCTACGGCATCACGTTCCTGGCGGCGGCGACATCGGCGTTGCTGGTGGCCGCCGTACGCGCCGCGCTGCGCCGTGGCGAACCGGGCGCCACGCGCATCGCCGGCTGGTCCGCCGGGCTGGTGGCCGCCACGCTGGGCGGCGGCCTGGCACTGGTGCCGGTGGCGTACACCACCCCGATCGGCAAGCCCGTCAGCGTGCGGCTGTTGCAAGGCAACGTGGCGCAGGACATCAAGTTCGAGCCGGTGGGCATCCAGCGTTCGCTGGAGCTGTACCGCGACATGATGACGGCGGCGCCGGCGGACCTCGTCGTTACGCCAGAAACCGCATTCCCGGTGATCCTGCAGGACCTGCCCGTGGATATCGCCAGGGATGTGCGCACCTATATGGAGACGACCGGCACCACCGTGGTGTTCGGTGCGGCGGGCGCCGATTCGCCCGTCGACTTCACCAACAGCGTGTTCGCCATCGGGCCGGAGCTGGAGGCACTTTACCGGTACAACAAGCACCATCTGGTGCCGTTCGGGGAATTCATCCCGTACGGCTTCCACTGGTTCGTCAACATGATGAAGATGCCGCTGGGCGACTTCCGGCGGGGCACGCTGGATCAGCCGGCGGTACCGGTGCGCGGCATCCATGTGGCACCCAATATCTGCTACGAGGATCTGTTTGGCGAGGAAATCGCCGCCACGCTGCGGCAGCAGGCCACGCCCGCCAACCTGCTGGCCAATGTGACCAACCTGGCCTGGTTTGGCGACACCATCGCGCTGGACCAGCATCTGCAGATCTCGCGCATGCGGGCCCTGGAAATGCGCCGGCCGATGCTGCGCGCCACCAATACCGGCATGACAGCCGTGGTGCGGCCGGACGGGACGGTGCAGGCGAAGCTGCCGACGTTCGAAGTGGGTACGCTGACGGCGGACGTGCAGGGCACGCAAGGCCTGACGCCGTATATCCGCTGGGGCAACGTGCCGGCACTGGCCGGCAGCGTGCTCGTGTTGTGGCTGGCGCTGCGGGGGCGGCGCCGGTTGCCGGATTAACCGACCAGCGCGCCGGCCATCGACACGGCGGCGGCGGCCACCATCACGGCGATGGCGACGATATAAGGTTTGCGAGACAGCAGTGACATGACCAATCCCCTAAAGTTGTTGTTTCGAGCCCGCATCGCGTTATCGGCTGCCCCGGCCCAAAGCTGATGCTTCTGGCCCGGGCCCGGCAATCCGGCCTGGCGGCCATCTGGTTTTTGATTCGGTGACCGCGTGCTTTAACTGTATACAAAAACGGTATCGGCACCTATCGGACAGTTCTGAAACCCGTGTCAGGATTTACCCGACCCGTTGCGCCAAGCCGACACCCCCCGCATGCACGATTCGTGCCCTGCGGCACCGTTTTCCTGCGCCAACCCGGCTGAGACAGCCCAAAAACCCGATAGAATCCAAGGTTTGGCAAACCCGGCGCGAGACGCTTCGCGCACTTGCCGCCAGCTTTTCATTTCGTCTTCCTATGCTGACCTTCCAACAAATGATTCTGACCCTGCAGGCCTACTGGGACCGGCAGGGTTGCGCATTGCTGCAACCGATCGATCTGGAGGTCGGCGCCGGTACATCGCACGTGCATACGTTCCTGCGCGCGATCGGCCCCGAGCCGTGGCGCGCCGCCTACGTGCAGCCGTCGCGCCGGCCCAAGGACGGCCGCTACGGCGAAAACCCGAACCGCCTGCAGCATTACTACCAGTACCAGGTGGTGCTGAAGCCCGCGCCGGAAAACATCCTGGAGCTCTACCTGGGCTCGCTGGAGGCGCTGGGCCTGGACCTGAAGCAGAACGACATCCGCTTCGTCGAGGACGATTGGGAAAATCCGACGCTGGGCGCCTGGGGCCTGGGCTGGGAAGTCTGGCTCAACGGCATGGAAGTGACCCAGTTCACGTACTTCCAGCAGGTGGGCGGCATCGACTGCAAGCCGATCACCGGCGAAATCACCTACGGCATCGAACGCCTGGCGATGTACCTGCAGAAGGTGGAAAACGTCTACGACCTGGTGTGGACCGAGTGGGAGGAGAACGGCGTGACGCGCCGCCTGACCTATGGCGACGTCTACCATCAGAACGAGGTGGAGCAGTCCACCTACAACTTCGAGCACAGCAACACCGAGATCCTGTTCCGCCACTTTGCCGAGCACGAGGGCGAAGCGCGCCGCCTGATGGGCGATGCCGGCGAGAAGAACGAAGACGGCACGCCGAAGCTGACCGACACCCGCCTGGCGCTGCCTGCGTACGAACAGGTGCTGAAGGCCGCCCACACGTTCAACCTGCTCGATGCGCGCGGCGCCATCTCGGTGACCGAGCGCGCCGCCTATATCGGCCGCATCCGCAACCTGTCGCGCATGGTGGCGCAGGCCTATTACGATTCGCGCGAGGCGCTGGGCTTCCCGATGTGCAACAACGGGGCCCGCGCATGACGGCCCGCGTGCGCGGCGCGCTGGCACTGCTGGCTTTTGCCGTGCCGGTCGCGCTGTCGCCCGCCGGCAGCGCGCTTGCCGCCGCGCGGACGTCGCCCGCGCCGGCGCCGCAGGCCCTGTACCTGCCGGCTGACCTGGCCAATATCTGCGAGGCGGACAGCCAGGCGCTGCAGCAGGCCATCACGCGGCACTGGCGGCCGTCGCTGTCGTCGATCGACCAGTGGGCGCAGCTGGTGCGCTCGTTCTCGTGCGACCTGTCCGGGTCGCGCGACCTCGGCTGGCACCGCGTGCCGCTGCGCGCCTACGAGAGCGCCATCCGCTACCCGCTGCAGTGGGTCGAATGGGAAGACAACGCCGGGCGCTCGCGCCGCACGGTGCGGACGTACTATTCCGCCGCGCAGCTGCCCGCGAAGATCGATTTCTGGGTGGGGGGGCGCATCGACGAGATCCGCTACGACCGCCGTTCCCATCGCATCGACGCACGCTTCCCGGCCGCGGGCACCCGCGGCGCTTCCGGCGTGGCCGCGCAATGCGCCTACACCACGCTGCAATTCCGCCAGCAGAACGGCCTGTGGCTGCTGTCTGGCGTGGAACCCAATCTCGCGCCGCGCTGCTGACGCGCGCGCCCATACCTGTTGGATAGATTCATGTCGCAACCCATGACCGATTCGCTGCTGATCGAACTGTTCACCGAAGAACTGCCGCCGAAGGCGCTGGCCCGCCTGGGCGACGCCTTCGCACAGGGGCTGTTCGATGGCCTCGGCGCGCGCGATCTGCTCGAAGCCGGCGCCGCCGTGACGCCGTTTGCCACGCCGCGCCGCCTGGCCGCCCTGGTGACCGGCGTACGCCGCACCGCGCCGGACCGCGAACAGCGCGAAAAGGTGCTGCCGCTGACCGTGGCGCTGGACGCCAACGGCGCCCCGACCGCCCCGCTGGCCAAGAAGCTGGCCGCCCTGGCCAGGTCGGTGGGCGTGGCCGAGATCGACTGGCAGACGCTGGAGCGCGCCTCGGACGGCAAGGCCGATGCGTTCTTCTACCGCTACACCGCCAAGGGCGCCGCGCTGGCCGACGGCCTGCAGGCCGCGCTGGACGACACGCTTGGCAAGCTGCCGATTCCGAAGCTGATGAGCTACCAGCGCCCGGACGGCACCACGGTGCATTTCGTGCGCCCCGCGCACAGCCTGATCGCGCTGTACGGTGCCGAAATCGTGCCGGTGTCGGCGCTCGGCCTGCCGGCCAGCAACCTCACCCAGGGTCACCGCTTCCTGTCGCAGGGCGCCATCGAGATTCCGCACGCCGGCGAATACGCGAGCCTGCTGGAATCGCGCGGCCGCGTGATCGCCGGCTATGCCGACCGCCGCGAACGCATCCGCACGGCCCTGCTCAAGGAAGCCGGCACCGACCAGGTGATCATGCCCGAGTCGCTGCTGGACGAAGTCAATTCGCTGGTCGAATGGCCGGTGGTCTACCCGTGCCACTTCGAGGAAGCCTTCCTGGCCGTGCCGCAGGAGTGCCTGATCCTGACGATGCAGACCAACCAGAAGTACTTTGCGCTGACCGACGCCGCCGGCCACCTGCGCAACCGCTTCCTGATCGTCTCGAACCTGGCCACCGACACGCCGCAGTCGATCATCTCGGGCAACGAGCGCGTGGTGCGCCCGCGCCTGGCCGATGCCAAGTTCTTCTTCGACCAGGACCGCAAGAAGACGCTGGCGTCGCGCGTGCCGCAGCTCGGCAACGTGGTCTACCACAACAAGATCGGCAGCCAGCTGGACCGCGTGCAGCGCCTGCAGCAGATTGCCGGCCATATCGCCGACGCGATGAACGCCGCTGGCGCCCAGGTGGACAAGGCCGCCGCGATGCGCGGCGCCGAACTGGCCAAGGCCGACCTGCTGACCGACATGGTCGGCGAATTCCCCGAGCTGCAGGGCACCATGGGCACGTACTACGCGCGCCATGACGACGAGGCCGAGGACGTGGCGCTGGCGTGCTCCGAGCACTACCGCCCGCGCTTTGCCGGCGACGCGCTGCCCGAAGGCAACGTCAGCACCGCCGTGGCGCTGGCCGACAAGCTCGAAACGCTGGTGGGCATCTGGGGCATCGGCCTGCAGCCTACGGGCGAGAAGGACCCGTTCGCGCTGCGCCGCCACGCGCTGGGCATCCTGCGCATGCTGATCGAAAAGCCGCTGGCGGTGTCGATCGACACGCTGCTGGGCCTGACCGAGCAGGCGTTCGCGGGCATCGCCACCGTGAAGCCGGCGCGCGACGCGATCTCCGACTTCCTGTACGACCGCGTGCGCGGTTACCTGAAGGACAAGGGCTACACCACGAACGAGGTGGAAGCCGTGGTGAGCCTGCGTCCGCAGAGCCTGGACGACATCCTGGCCCGCATGGAAGCCGTGCGCACGTTTGCCGCGCTGCCCGAGGCCGAGGCCCTGGCCGCCGCCAACAAACGCATCACGAACATCCTGAAGAAGACCGACGAGGCCATCGGCACGGTTGACCGCGCCCTGTTCCAGGAGGCCGCCGAAAGCGCGCTGTTCGACGCCATCGAACGGGTGCGTCCGGGCGTGGAAGCCGCCTTCGCGGGTGGCGATTTCACCGCCGCGCTGCGCGACCTGGCCCAGCTGCGCGACGCCGTGGACCGCTTCTTCAACGACGTGATGGTGATGGCCGAGGACGCGAAGCTGCGCGCCAACCGCCTGGCGCTGCTGGCCACGCTGCACGGCCTGGCCAACCGCGTGGCAGACATTTCGAAGCTTGCCGCCTAAGCTGTCCAAGCCGTCTTCAAGCCGCCCCGGAGCCGCCATGCCACAGTCCCAGCCGAAGTTCGTGATCCTCGACCGCGATGGCGTGGTCAACCTGGACAGCGACCACTTCATCAAGACCCCCGACGAGTGGGTGCCGATTGCCGGCAGCCTCGAGGCCATCGCCATGCTGAACCAGGCCGGCTATCGCATCGTCATCGCCAGCAACCAGTCGGGCATTGGCCGGGGGCTGTTCGAGATGAGTGCGCTCAACGCGATGCACGAGAAGATGTACAAGGCGCTGGCCGCGCTGGGCGGCCGCGTGGAAGCCGTGTTCTTCTGCCCGCATACGGCCGCCGACAACTGCGACTGCCGCAAGCCGAAGTCGGGCCTGTACGAGCAGATCGGCGAGCGGTTTGGCATCGAACTGCGCAACGTGCCCACGGTGGGCGATTCGCTGCGCGACCTCGAAGCCGGCGTGGCCGTGGGCTGCGTGCCGCACCTGGTGCGCACCGGCAAGGGCCTGCGCACGCTGGACAAGGGCGGCCTGCCGGCCGGCACGCGCGTGCATGACGACCTGGCCGCGTTCGCGCGCTGGCTGATCGCCGAAGGGGCGCACAAGGCCCCCGCCCCGAGCGCCCACGCGGCGCAGCCCGCTCCCTGAGGCCTGCCCGCCTCCTGATTCTTCGCCCCCATCGATGACCTTTATCCGCTCCCTGCTGTTCGCGCTGTACCTGGTGGTGCTGACCCCGCCCTACGCGTGCATGTGTTTCATCGTCTTCCCGTTCATGAACGCGGAAAACCGGTTCCGCTTCGTGCGCGGCTGGCCGCGCCTGGTGATCTGGGCCGCGCGCCTGATCTGCGGCATCCATTACCGCATCGAAGGCATGGAGAAGATGCTGGCGATGCTGGACAAGCCCGTGGTGCTGCTGTCCAAGCACCAGTCGGCCTGGGAAACCGTGGCTTATGTGGCGCTGATGCCCAAGCCGCTGTGCTTCGTGTTCAAGCGTGAACTGCTGTTCGTGCCGTTTTTCGGCTGGGCGCTGGGCATGCTCAAGATGGTCCACATCAACCGCAAGGACGGCACCCGGGCGTTTGCCTCGGCCGCCCGGCAGGGCCGCGAGCGGCTCAACGAGGGCGCCTGGATCATCATGTTCCCCGAGGGCACGCGCACCCCGGCCGGCAAGGAAAACCCGCGCTACAAGAGCGGGGGCGCCCGCCTGGCCGTGGAAACGGGTGCCTGGGTCTTTCCGATGGCGGTCAACTCGGGCCGCCTCTGGCCGCGCAATTCGTTCCTGAAGTACCCGGGCATGATCACGATCTCGATTGGCGACGCGATTCCGTCGGCCAACAAGACCGCCGACGTGCTGAACCAGGAGGTGGAAGCCTGGATCGAGGCCGAGATGCGCCGCATCGATCCCGAAAGCTACCGCCGCGCAGGGAGCCAGGCCACCGCATGAAGCTGTTGCGCCCCACCGCCGACCCCAACGCGCAGCTGGAGCTGCCGCTGGCGGACGCCACGCCGCCCGTTCCGCCCGCGCAGCAGAACCTGCTTGCGCCGGCGCCCGACGCGCAGCCGGGTGCCGGCCCGGCGGGCGAGCGGACCGGCGAGCGGGGTAGTGACAGGGGTGGTGACCGGGCTGGCGATATGTGGCCGCCGATCCTGCCCAATGGCCGCATGCTGCAGGTCGGCGAGCGCACGCTGCACTATTCGCTCAAGCGATCGTCGCGCCGGACCATCGGGTTCACGGTGGATGACCGCGGGCTGTCGATCACGGCCCCGCGCTGGGTCACGCTGGTCGACATCGAGTCGGCCATCCTGGAAAAACAACGCTGGATCTTTGCCAAGCTTGGCGAATGGCGCCATCGGGAGTCGCGCCGCGTGCTGCCCACCGTGCAGTGGCGCGACGGCGCCGAACTGCCGTTCCTGGGCCAGCCGGTCACGCTGCGGCTGGAATCGCCGGCCGGCGTGCTGTGTTTCGATGCCGATACGCGCATGCTGCATCTGGCGCTGCCGGCACACGCCGAAGAGCAGCAGATCAAGGACCGCGTGCAGGGCTGGCTGCAGAACCAGGCCCGCCGGCTGCTGGCTGAACGGCTCGACATTTACGCCGCCAAGCTTGGCGTGCGCCATACCGGCTTTGCGCTCACGTCGGCGGCCACGCGCTGGGGCAGCTGCACCGCCGACGGCAAGATCCGGCTCAACTGGCGCCTGATGCATTTCCCGCTGTCGATGATCGACTACGTGGCCGCGCACGAGCTCGCGCACCTGAAGGAAATGAATCACAGCCCGCGCTTCTGGGAAACCGTCGAGTCGATCTTTCCCGAGTTCCGCGACGCACGCGCCCGCCTGCGCGCGCATCCGCCCGAACTGCTGCCGACGTTCTGACCGGCCGATGGGCTGGCTGGCTGAAGCCGCCCGGCTTACCAGGCATAGCGCGCGCCCAGCCGCAGCGCGTACTGCCGGTAGCCCTGGTTGCCCCACTGCCCGCCGATATTCCCCCAGCTGCTCCAGCCGCGTGAGAGCCTGGCGTCGATGCCGAGCTTGAGCTCGTAGCGGTCGCGCGGAAACAACTGCCCCAGCACCGCCTCGCTGAATCCGACCGATGTACTGGTCTGGTCGTGCCACCAGTTCAGCGTGGCATAGGGCTGCAGCCGCCCACCATCGTCCCGGTCCAGCGTGCGGAACATCCGCATGCCAAGCCGTGTCACCACGCCATTGGTATCGCCACCACTGACTTGCGTGCCGCCGGGCTCGGTCACGCTGACGCCACGGTGCCGCAGCCATGCCACCTGCGCCTGCGGTTCGACCCGCCATGACGACGCCGCCAGCGGCAGCGCCCATCCCCCTTCGAGCGACACGTTCCACGCCTGGCTGTGATAGCCGACCTTGGGCAGCTGGTCGCCGCGCACATGGCTGTCGAACCAGGCGTACTGGAACCAGGTGTCGACATAGGGCCCCAGGTCCGACGCGGCCTGGCCGAACCACGTGGCGTACACGCCCGCGCCGTAGCCGTTCACCTCGCCCTGCGCCCGGGCGGTGTTGCCCGCGGCCAGGCCGTCGGTCCGCACGTTGCCGTAGCCGAACATTGCGCCCACGTGCAGCCGGTCGGCCTCGCCGAACAGCGAGCCGCGCGCGAAGTCGCCGCCCCCCTGCAAGACCACCGTATTGGCCCGCGCGCTGTAGTCGTTGCCACGGCTGCCGCTTTCGGCGGTCTTGCCCATCACTCGCAGCCATCCGGCCGGTGCCGACGAAAATGGCATCTCGCCCATCCGGTCGTGCAGGCTGTGCAGGAACAGGCTGGTCGCCGCGTGCTCGTTGGCGATGTAGGCGGGCACTTCGGGCCGGTACATCGGCCGGGGCGGGGCCGGAGGGGCCGGCGGATCGGGAGGCGTGGGCGGCGGGTTGGGAGGCGTGGGCGGGTTGGGCGGTGTCGGCGGGTCGGGCGGTGTCGGCAGTTGCTGCGACCGCAGATACCAGTTGCCATCGGCGGGGCTCTGCGTGCTGCCGCGATACAGCCGGTATTCGTAAGGCCCGGCCACGGCGCGGCCCGACAGCACGAACGCGCCGGCCGGGGCGCTGCCACCGTTGATGGCCTCGATCACCCGGATCCCCTCGCTCGTCAGCGCCCCCTTGCCGCCGGCGTTGACAATGCGCACGCCCGTCACGCCGGTCACCGTGCCGGCATCGATCACGAGCTTGTCCGCCGGCGACCCGTCGCCCGCCAGCGCCGCCGTCAGCCCCAATGTGCCGCCCTGGCTGTGGTACTGGCTGACCGTGAGCGCATGGAACACGCCGTCCGCGGGCGGCGCGAAGGCCACCGTGCTGCCGATGTTCTCCAGACGCGTCAGGTTGGAGTCGTCCGTCACCAGCCAGGCAGAGTTGTCGCGCAGGGCCAGCCGTACCGCGTGCTGCCCGCCCCCTTGGGCGGGCAGCACCAGCGAGGCCCCGCGCAACGCCGACCCGCTGGCCGTGATATCGACAATGATCGGGGCGGTCCGGGAATCGACGATCAGCACGTAGTGGCCCGCCACGCTGCTGCCAGTGATCGCCACCGCTGCGGGACCGCCCAGGAACGACAGCGCGCTGCCCTGGCTGGCCAGGAGCGTGCTGCGCGTGATCTCGGCGGTCTGCAGCATCGAATCGTCGGTGCTGTACATCGACAGCGCACTGCCACCGGTGCCGGTGCTGACGGCGCTGCCGTTGCGCAACGCGATCCGGGCCTGGTCGATGGCCTGCACCGCCGACGTGGACATGCCCGACACCGTCACCGCCGTGCCATCGGCCACGATCTGGCTGCCCGTGCCACGCGCGGACAGGCCGTGCGCGCCGCGCATCAGCGTGGTGACGCTGCCGCCGGCCATCGTCACGGTGCCGCCATCGATGGCCTCGACGCCGACAGACCCGGGCCCGGTCGTGACGATCGTCGTGTCTTCGGCCTGCACGGCCGTGGCACTCTGCGCCAGCACGCCGAAGGCAGCGAGCCCACTGGTCGCGATATCCACGCCGCGCAGCGTGATCGTGCCCGATCCGTTCGCCGACCCGGCGCCCGGCGATTGCGTGCCGCTGGTCTGGATGGGAATGCGCGCGCCCTGCCCATCGACGGTGACACTCGATTTCGACGAAGTCAGGGCCACGCCGGGCGCGGTATCGCCGGTCGTGGTGATCGAACTGGCGCCGAGCAGCGACACCGAGCCCGTGGCCACGGTAATACCCGCTGCCTCCGCGCCCTGCGTCAGAATCCTCGAATCGTGCATCTGCAGGATGCCGCCATAGTCGGCAAACAGGGCGTGTCCGCGCTCGCCCGATGTGGAGATATCGACCTGCCCGGTGACCGTCGCGCTGCCGAATGCATGGACGCCGTTCGAATGCGCACCCAGCATCGTCAGGGTGCTGCCGGGCGCGTTGAAGTGGATGGCGCCGCCCGATTCGGCGTAGGCGCCCGTGGATTCGTTGCCGCCCGAGTGCAGGGTGACCGGCCCCGTGACGGTGATCGATCCGTTGTTGGCCGCATGAAAGACCGAAGCGTAGCCGCTGTTGCCGGTGTCGAACGTGCCGCCGGCAATCGTCCCGTTGCAGTTGTTGGCGGTGTAGGACTTCGCGGTGGGTGAGGGGGGCGCGCAATCCGCAGCGTGACCGGAAGGCACCGCCATCGCCATGGCCAGCACGCACGCCAGTGCGCCGCAGGTACTGCCCAGGCAGCATCGCGTCATACAGTTTCCCCTCTGTCAGAGAAAGCCTGTCGCGCGACCTTCGGCGCTGCCGCGCCGTGATGGACCGGCGTAGGCGTTCGTGCAGCTGTCGAAAGTAATCGGCAATGTAGCAACTTCCGGGCCTCCGCGCCCGCGCTGCCGATGTGAAATTTTCTTTGCCGCGTGTTCAGCGGTGCCACGGCGGGCCAGCCGGCACGATGGCGCGCGCGGGACTAGAATGACGGACTCTGTTGTCTCAACAACCCAAAGAAGGCCCCCTATGCGACTCCTCCACACCATGCTGCGCGTTGGCGACTACCAACGCTCGATCGACTTCTACACGCGCGTGCTGGGCATGCAACTGCTGCGCGAAAGCGACAATCCCGAGTACAAGTACCGCCTGGCCTTCGTCGGCTACGGCCCGGAAAGCGAAACGGCCGTGCTGGAACTGACCTACAACTACGGCGTCGACCAGTACGACCTGGGCACCGCCTACGGCCATATCGCGCTGGAAACCCCCAACGCCGCCGAGGCCTGCGACCGCATCCGCGCGGCCGGCGGCAAGGTCACGCGCGAGGCCGGCCCGGTCAAGGGCGGCACCACGGTGATTGCCTTCGTGGAAGACCCCGATGGCTACAAGATCGAACTGATCGAGCGCAATTCGACCCGCGACGCCGCCCGTCCGTAAGCGACGCGGCGATGTCCACACAACTGATAACAAGGCGCCCGCTGGACAGCATGGCCATCGGACTGATGGTATTGCTGTGCGCCGCATGGGGACTCCAGCAGGTGATCATCAAGGTCACCGCTCCGTTGATGGGCGCCGTGCTGCAAGCCGGCGTCCGCTCCGCCATCGCCGCGCTGCTGGTGTTCGCGTTTGCCGCGTGGCGTGGCACCCCGCTCTGGGAACGCGACGGCACGCTGCGCGCCGGGCTGGTTGCCGGCCTGCTGTTCGGCGCCGAGTTCTTCTGCATTTTCGTCGGGCTGGGCCACACCACGGCATCGCGCATGGCCGTGTTCCTCTACACGGCGCCGATCTTCACCGCGCTGGGCCTGCACCTGTTCGTGCCGGGCGAACACCTGCGGCGCGGCCAGTGGGCCGGCGTCGCGGTGGCGTTCCTGGGCATGGTGCTGGCATTCGCCGATGGCATCGTCGCCGCCTCCGCGCAGTCGAGCACGCTGCTCGGCGACGCGCTGGGCGTACTGGCCGGCGCCCTGTGGGCCGCCACGACGATCGTGGTACGCGGCAGCAAGCTGTCTCACGCGCCGGCCAGCAAGACGCTGCTCTATCAGCTGGCGGTGTCGGCGGTGCTGTTGCTGGTGATGGCGGTGGCCGCGGGCCAGGTCCATCGCGTGGAAGTCACGGGTTTCGTGGTGGCCAGCCTGTTCTACCAGTCGGTGCTGATTGCCTTTGCCAGCTATCTGATCTGGTTCTGGCTGCTGCGCCAGTATCTGGCATCGCGACTATCGGTATTCTCGTTCCTGACCCCGCTGTTCGGGGTGGCCTTCGGCGTGCTGCTGATGCACGACCACGTCGGCACGCGATTCGCGCTGGCGGCGGTGATGGTGCTGGGTGGCATCGTGCTGGTGAACCGGAAGGCCTGAGTGGCCTGCCGGGTTCGTCCCTCCCGGCTGGCGGGAGGGACGCATGGCGCGTGAAACGGCCCCGATTACTTCGGGAACGAGAACATGCCCACCGCGCCGCGCACTTCGTCCAGCGTCTGCTGGGTCAGTTCGCGGCCGGCTTCCGTGCCCTTCCTGAGGATGTCGAACACGTAGCCCGGGTCCTGCGCCAGTTGCTCGCGGCGCTCGCGGATCGGGCGCAGCATTTCCTGCAGGATGCCTTCCACACGGCGCTTGAGCACCATGTCGCCCAGGCCGCCGCGCTGGTAGTGTTCCTTGAGCGCCTGCACTTCCTCCACGTTCGGATCGAACGCGTCCAGGTACGTGAACACGATGTTGCCTTCGACCTGGCCCGGGTCCGACACCTTCAGATGGTTCGGATCGGTGTACATCTTGTGCACGGCTTCGCGGATCTGGTCCGGCGATGCGCCCAGCGGAATCGCATTGCCCTGCGACTTGCTCATCTTGGCCTTGCCATCGACGCCCGGCAGACGGCCATGCTTCGGAATCAGCGCGGCGGCCTCGGGCAGGATGTCGCGGCCCACCTGATGGTTGATGCGGCGCACGATTTCGTTGGTCTGCTCGATCAGCGGCGCCTGATCCTCGCCCACCGGCACCAGCACGGCCTTGAAGCCGGTGATGTCCGCGGCCTGCGAGGCCGGATAGCACAGGAAGCCGGCCGGGATGTCGCGGCCAAAGCCACGGGCCTGGATCTCTTCCTTGATCGTCGGGTTGCGCTCCAGGCGCGACACCGTGACGAAATTCAGGTACATCAGCGTCAGTTCGGCCAGCGCGGGCAGGTGCGACTGCACCGTGATCGTGGTCTTGGCGGGGTCGATGCCCACGGCCAGGTAGTCCAGCGCCACTTCCAGCACGTTGCGGCGAACCTTGTCCGGGTCGTGCGCGTTGTCGGTCATCGCCTGCGTATCGGCCAGCAGCACGTACTGCTTGTGCGTTTCCTGCAGGGCCACGCGGCTCTTGAGCGAGCCAACGTAGTGGCCCAGGTGCAGCGGGCCGGTGGGACGATCGCCAGTCAGGATGACGGGACGCGGATCGGTCTTGGTCTGTTCGGTCATGAGCGTCGCGATTGCTTCAGGATGTTCGGAGATTCAGCGGGAAATTCGAAATCGGTAGCGGCTGCGCTGGGGCCGCGGTGTCAGGCCGCGCCGCGCGCAGGCGGCACGGCGCCGTTGCCGACGATGCGGGCCAGTTCGACATACTCGGCCACCGGCACTTCCTCGGCGCGGCGGCCCAGGTCGAAGCCGAGCGCGTCGAAGTCCACCTGGTCGCGCAGGAACGACAGCGTGTTGCGCAGCACCTTGCGGCGCTGCGAAAACGCGGCGGTCACCACGTCGCCCAGCACACCGGGGTCGCACGCCGGATACGGCGAACGCAGCGTACCGTCTTCGGCGCGCGGCCAGGGAATCATGCGCACCACGGCCGAATCGACCTTGGGCGGCGGGTTGAACGACGCCGGCGGCACGTCGAGCACGTGTTCCATGTGGTAGCGCACCTGCAGCATGATCGACAGCCGGCCGAACGCCTTGCTGCCCGGCTCGGCCACCATGCGCTCGACCACTTCCTTCTGCAGCATGAAATGCTGGTCGCGCACGTGATCGGCGAAATCCATCAGATGGAACAGCAGCGGGCTCGAGATGTTGTACGGCAGGTTGCCCACGATGCGCAGTGCGCGGGCCGGCTCCTTGAGCTTGCCGAAGTCGAACGCCAGCGCGTCGCCGGCATGCACGGTCAGGCGGTCGTTGTAGCGGTTGCGCAGGCGCTCCACGAGATCGCGGTCGAGCTCCACCACCTGCATGCTGGGCAGGCGTTCGAGCAGCGGGTTCGTCAGCGCGCCCAGACCGGGCCCGATTTCGACCACGACGTCGTCGGGCTGCGGATCGATCGCGTTGACGATGCCGTAGATGATGCCGTCATCGACCAGGAAGTTCTGGCCGAATCGTTTGCGGGCCACATGGCCCTGATGCACGTTTGGACGCATAAGTCAGTGCCGGCCGTTGGCGGACGCGCCGTTGCCGTGGCGTCCGCTCGCATGGCCGGCCATGGTAATGGCACACCGGATGGCCTCGATCATGCTGCCGTGCTCCGCCCGGCCGGTGCCGGCCAGGTCGAGCGCGGTGCCATGATCCACCGATGTGCGGATAAAGGGCAGGCCCAGTGTGATGTTGACGCCGTGGCCGAAGGTGCCGTACTTGAGTGGCGCCAGACCCTGGTCATGGTACATCGCCAGCACGCAGTCGGCATCGCGCAGGTGCCGCGGCTGGAACAGCGTGTCGGCGGGATAAGGCCCGCGTGCGTCGATGTCGGCGTCGCAGGCCAGCGCCAGCGCCGGGCCGATGACGTCGATCTCCTCGCGGCCCATATGCCCCGATTCGCCGGCATGCGGGTTGAGCCCCGTCACCAGGATACGGGGGCGGGCAATGCCGAAGTGGCGCCGCAGATCGTGGTCGACGATCTTCAGCGTCTCCTGCAGCATCGGAATGGTCAGCGCGTCGGGCACGGCGCGCAGCGGCAGATGGGTGGTGGCCAGCGCCACGCGCAGCATGGCGTTGTCATGCGCGGGCTGCGGCCCGGCCAGCATCATCACCACGCGCGGCACGGCGGCGCGTTCGGCCAGGTATTCGGTATGGCCGGTGAACGGCACGCCGGCGTCGTTGATCGTGCTTTTCTGCACCGGCGCGGTGATCATGGCCGCAAAGCGACCGGCCTGCAGGCCGTCGATGGCGGTATCGAGCAGCGCCAGCACGTAGCGGCCGTTGCGGGCATCGAGCTGGCCGGCCTCGCAGGCCACGCCCAGTGCCACATCCTCGACGACCACATCGCCATCGGCCAGCCGGCGCTGCCACGCATGCGCCACGCCCAGCGCCTCGGCGCGCCGCGCCAGCAGGCGCGCGTCGCCGATCACATGGAACCGGTACGCGCCATGGCCCATGCCATTGGCCGCGCCGCCAAGCTGCAGCAGCGCCCCGATCGTGATGTCGGGGCCGATGCCGGCGGGTTCGCCGGTGGTGATGGCAAGCGCCAGGGGCGCAGGTGCAGGGTCGGGCATGGCAGGAGCGGCGCGCGTCAGCGTTGTCGGTTGATCCGGTATTCCACGTACGCCGCGCTGCGCAGCTGGCGCACCCAGTCATCATAGGCGGCGCGCAGCTTCTGTTCCCGCACTTCCTGCCGGGCGAAATCGCGCTGCTTCTCGGCGGAGACCTCGGTCTCGCGACGGTTTTCCACCTGGATCAGGTGCACGCCGAACTGCGTGACCACGGGCTCGGAGATTTCACCCGGGCGCAGGCGGTTCATGGCCTGTTCGAACGCCGGCACCAGTTCGCCCGGCGACACCCAGCCCAGTTCGCCGCCCTGCTGGGCGGAACCGTCCTGCGAGTAGCGGCGCGCCGCATCGGCAAAATCGGCGCCGTGCGCGAGACGGTCGCGCAGCGTCGTCATCTGGCGCCTGGCTTCCGCCTCCGGCATGTTCGGGCCGGTACGGATCAGGATGTGGCGCACCTGGGTCTGCGTGATGTGGTCGGCAGTGGCCTGCTGCGCCGGAGCCGCCGTGCGCTTGGCCGCCAGCTTGAGCACATGGAAGCCGTTGGCCGATTCCACCACGTCCGGCACCACCTTGCCCGGCTGCAGATCGACCACGGCATTGGCGAACAGCGCCGGCAGGCGGCCGATCTCGCGGAAACCGAGCGCGCCGCCCTGCGACGCTTCCGGCGCGTCCGAATTGGCCTTGGCCAGTTCGGCAAAGTCCGCGCCGCCCTGCGCCTGCTTGAGCAGGCCTTCGGCCTTGGCCTTGAGCTGTGCCTTCTGGGCCTCGGATGCGTCATCGGGCACGCGCACCAGGATCTGCTGCACGTTGTATTCGGCCGGACCCACGGCGGCGGGCTGGCCGCTGCGCGCCGCCAGGAAGTTGTCGATCTCGCCGTCGTAGACCTGCACCTTCGAGTCCACTTCGCGTTCGCGCAGGCGGATCACCTGCACCTGCTTGCGCAGTTCGTCGCGGTACTTGGTCCAGCTCATGCCGCTGGCCTCCACGCGGCTGCGCAGGTCAGTCGCCGACATCTTGTTCTGCTGCGCGACCGATTCGATCGCGCGGTCCACTTCCTGGTCGGTGACCTTGATTCCGGCGTCCTGCGCGGCCTGCGTCTGCACGCGCTCCATCACCAGCCGCTCCAGCACTTCGCCAAGCAGGTCCGGCCGCTCGGGAATCGGGCGATTCGCGGCCCGGAGCTGGTTCTCGATCTCGTCGGCCCGGTCAAGCAGCTCGCGACGCGTGATCACGCTGTTGTTGACGATGGCAACCACCTCGTCCACCAGCTGCGATCGCTTCTGCGCCGGCTGCGGAATGCCCATCTGCGGCTGGCTGGGCGCCACCGTGCTCGTCTGGCCACTCTGCTGCGGCACGAAGATGCCCTGGGTGCGCGCGCCCGGGGCGCGCAGTTGCGCGGCGGCCGGAGCGGCCAGCGTGACGAGCACCGCGGAGAGCAGCACCTGCTGCCAGGGATTCAGGCGGGACATAACCGAAAAGGCTTGACGTTTCATCTTGGTCCGTCATTCATAGTGATCGTACGGGGACGTGGGCACCGGTCGCGCGGTCACGGGCTCGTAGCCCGGCACGTTCAGGCGCAGCATGTCCAGCGGATTGGAGCCGACTTTCGACAATCCGCGGAATTCCACCTGCAGGAAGACCCGGCCGGTGTATCCGTTCGTGGTGTTGCGGAAACGCTGGTACACGAAGCGGCCGACCCAGCAGTCGGCCGTGTATTCAAAGCCGGCCAGCGCATCCACCAGCTGGTTGGCCGACTGGTCATACGCCACGCGGCCAATGCCGTAGACGCGCTGGGTGATCGGCCACTGGCCCGACACCTCGAACTGGTCGATCGCGGTATTGTCCGTGACCGACGTCGGCCGGCGGTAGCGATAGCCCATGTTGAGCAGCTTGCGCGACTCCGGACGCCACTGGAACGCCACGTTCGAGTAGTTGATACGGTTCTGGTCCGGATTCCACTGGATGCCCGCGTCCAGGTAGTAGCCGCGGAACAGCTGGATGGTCGTCGCGGCCAGCAGGTCCGAATACGTCGGCTTGGTATCGTTCAGCGTGCCGCCGATCTGCACGCGCTGGCCGGTGAAGTCGATCCGTTGCGCGATCGTACCGCGGAACCGCTCGACGCCGGTCTCGGACTCGATCAGGCGGGTGGTCAGGCCTGCGGTCAGCTTGTTGTTGTCGGCAATCCGGTCATTACCGCTGAACGGGTTCTCGGTAAAGATCTGGCCATAGCTGAAGTCCGACTGCACGGTGTCGAACAGCGGAAACTGGCTCTGGTCGCGGAACGGCGTGTAGACGTAGAACAGGCGCGGTTCCAGCGTCTGCGTGTAGTTCACGCCAAACAGCCGGCTCAGGCCCGGCGCATCGCGCTCGAACGTCATGCCCGAATCGACGCTGACGGTCGGAATCGCACGGCTCAGCGTGTTGGATGCGCCGGTCGTGTTCGTGCCCGCGTCCATGTTGTACTGCGCCGCGTTGAAGATCACCTTCGGCGTCACATACCAGCCCGGCCGGATGATCGGGTAGCTGATCGAAGGGTTGAAGTAGGCGCGGCTGCCTTCGGGTTGCTGGAATCCTGTCGACGTCAGCGGAATCTTGAAGCGCGTGTAATCGGTGTCCAAGGCGATATCGAATCCGCCAAGGTCATAGCGCGTGTACCTGGCACTGATCTGCGGCTCGCGCTCGTACGACGGCTCGCTGGGACGAAGCGTCTGGAATTTCTGGACCCGCGCCAGGAACGTCCAGTTCTGCCAGCCGTAAACCACGCCCCCTTCCTGCGTGTACTGACGCAGGGTTGACTGCGATACACTCCGCGTCAGGTCGTCCGGATACTGGTCATCCGAGACCTTGCTGACGTTCGCGTACGCCGTCATGCCCGGGATGATCGCCTGGCTGTGTTGGACCGAGTACGCCCAGCGGTCGCGGCCGGCCTTCTTGTCGTCGGGCAGGATCTCCGCACGGATGCGGCCGCTGTAGCCTGCGCCGATATACCGGAAATCACCGCCCAGCTGCACCCCGCGCGACGACAGGATACGCGGATACACGGTCAGGTCGCGGTTCGGCGCCAGGTTGAAGTAGTACGGCACCGTGAGGTCCGCGCCCGACTTCGAGCTGTAGCCGAACAGTGGCGGCAGCACACCGCTGCGGCGATCGTTGTTCAGCGGGAACGAAAACGCCGGCGCCGCCGCCACGGGCACGCCGAAGAAGTTCAGCACCCCGCCGTACGCCACGCCCACCTCGCGATCGCTATCCAGATCGAGCTTGCGCGCGCTGAAATACCAGTCGGCATTGTCGGGCGAGCAGGTCGTATAGGTGGCCTTCTTGAGCGTGCTGCGGTCAGGATCGAGAAAGTCGATCCGCTCGGCGCTGCCCGATCCCCCGGTCTGGTCGAAATAGTAGTCGGGCGACAGCATGTAGCCTTCGTTGGCCTGCACGCGCAGCTTTGCCTCCGGGCCCACCGCCAGCGTGCCGCTCTTGGACAAGCGCACGTTGCCCGTCGCGTGGGCCTCGTCGGTGTCCTGGTCGTAGGTCAGCTTGTCGCCCTTGACCACGCCGCCATCGCGGCGCAGTTCGGCGTTGCCTTCGAGTTCGACACCCTTCTCGTTGTACCCGGTCATCCGGTCGCCCGAGGCATAGGCCGGCGCATTCGGATTCGAGGGCGTAGACGAGGGCGCCACCCCCAGCGTGCTGCTGCCCGCATTGGCGGGCTGGCGCGGCGGTTCGGTCAGGCGCGGCACCAGCTCGCCCGCCTCGGGCGGCGGCGGCTCGGGCTCGGCAGCCTGGGTGACCACCGGCTCGATCATCTCGATATTGGGAATGGTGGACGCAGCGCCGTACTGCGCATGCGCGTTGACCGAAAGGCCGGCCATGGCCAGCACGAGCGGTCGCAGGGCGCTGGCGGGCACGCGGGCGCGCCGGGGCATGCCCTGGCGCGCAGGCGGTCGGGTGGCCGGATGATGCGGTTGTCGTTGTTCGGTCATGCAAACGGTTGTCGGTCGGCTCGGCGGCGGGCGCTGCGCGGGGCGTCGCAATGCGGCTCCCGCGCCCCCCAGCCCAATGCCGGAGCGGGCTGCGGGGCGACAAAGGCCCCTCCCGAGGGCCACCCGGCGCCCGGGTCTGGTCGGGTATTATACGGGGCATCGTATTCTCCCTTTCCGGCATGGCTGCACTTATTGACGACCCGGGTCACGACCCGCGTATCGAACAACTGAAATCGTGGGTGGCCGGACTCGGCACAACCTGGTCGATCGACCCCGCTTCGTGCGTGCCGGCATCGGCCGACGCCAGCTTCCGCCGCTACTTCCGGGTGCGGACCGGCCATCCCGGGCATCCGACCGCGATCGTGATGGACGCGCCCCCGACCCATGAGGACTGCCGGCCGTTCATCCACGTGGCAAAGCTGTTCGGCGATGCCGGCGTGACGGTGCCCACCGTGCTGGAACAGGACCTGGCGCAGGGTTTCCTGCTGCTGGCCGACCTGGGCAGCCAGACCTACCTGTCGCGGCTGGACGCCGCTTCGGCCCGTCCGCTGTATGGTGACGCCGCCGCCGCGCTGGTGCGGATCCAGCTGGCCACGCGCCCCGGCGAATTGCCCGCGTACGACCGCCCGCTGCTGCAACGCGAGCTGGACCTGTTCCCGCAGTGGTATGTGGGCCGGCACCTTGGCGCCACGCTCGACGACCGCCAGCAGGCCGACCTGCGCGAGGTCTTCGACACGATCCTGACCAACAACCTGGCCCAGCCGCAGGTCTACGTCCACCGCGACTACCACTCGCGCAACCTGATGGTGCTGCCCGAAGGCGCCACGGTAGGCGCCAATCCGGGCATCCTGGACTTCCAGGACGCCGTGATCGGCCCGATCACCTACGACGCGGTGTCGCTCTGGCGCGACGCCTATATCGAATGGGAAGAAGAGCAGCAGCTCGACTGGCTGATCCGCTACTGGGAACAGGCGCGCAAGGCGGGCCTGCCGGTGGCTGCCGATTTTGGCGATTTCTACCGCGATTTCGAATGGATGGGCCTGCAGCGCCACCTGAAGGTGCTGGGCATCTTCGCGCGGCTGTACCACCGCGACGGCAAGGACGGCTATCTGGCCGACATGCCGCTGGTGCTCAAATACACGCGCAGCGTGGCGGGCCGCTATTCGGAAATGCGCAAGCTCGTGCGTCTGCTTGACGCCCTGGAAGGCACCGAGCGGCCCACCGGCCTGACGTTCTGACCGTGTCCGCGCCTGTGGAAACGCCCCCGGACCCTTCCATCACGCGCCGCGGCGAGTGGTGGGCCGGGGTCTGCGCGCTGGCGCCGATGCTGCTGGGCGTGGTGCCGTTCGGGCTGATCTATGGCGTGCTGGCCGTCAACGCCGGCATGCCGGCCTGGCTGGCCTGCGCGATGAGTGCCATTGTCTTCGGCGGCGCGTCGCAGATGATCCTGACCCAGTTGTGGTCCGCCGGCACCCCGGCCCTGGTCATCGCGTTCACGGTGGCCATGGTCAACCTGCGTCACGCGCTGTATTCCGCCACCATCGCGCCGTCGCTGGCACCGCTGCCGCGCCGCTGGAAGGCCCTGGTGGCCTACCTGCTGACCGACGAGGCATTTGCCGCGATGACGCGGCGCCTGGGCGATACCGGCCCGCGTGCCCGCTACCGCCACTGGTTCTACTTTGGCGCCGGCTTCGCGCTGTGGTCGAACTGGCAGCTGTCGACACTGGCCGGCGTGCTGGTGGGCGCCCAGGTGCCGCGCGACTGGCCGCTCGATTTCTTCCTGCCGCTGACCTTCATCGCCATCATCGTGCCGAACCTCAAGCACCGCGCACAGGTGGCGGCCGCGCTGGTGGCTACCGCGCTGGCCGTGGCCTGCTACACGATGCCGCACAAGCTCGGCATCATGGTGGCGGCGCTGGGCGGCATTGCCGCGGGCATGCTGCTGCTTGAACGCAACCGCCGCGGCGGGCAACACGCCGCCGGCGCGCCCGAGCGCAAGGAGCACGTGGCATGACTTCGCTGACCCTGCTGTGGGTGTTCCTGGGCGCGGGCCTTGCCACTTACCTGATCCGGCTGTCGTTCATCGCCGTCGAAGGCCGCGTGCGCCTGCCGCTGTGGTTCCGCACCGCGCTGCAGTTCGTGCCGGCCGCCATGCTGTCCGCGCTGATCGCGCCCGACCTGCTGATGCACGACGGCGCCCTGTACCTGAGCCCCTACAACGCACGCCTGGTGGCTGGCCTGGTGGCCATCGTCGTGGCGGCCCGCACCCGCAGTGTGGGCTGGACGATTGCCAGCGGCATGGCCACCCTGATCGGCCTGGAGACCCTGTTTTGAAAGCGATGATCTTCGCCGCCGGGCGCGGCGACCGCATGCGCCCGCTCACCGATACCACGCCCAAGCCCTTGCTGGCCGTGGGCGGCAAGCCGCTGATCGTCTGGCAGATCGAGGCGCTGGCCCGCGCCGGGTTCCGCGACATCGTCATCAACCATGCCTGGCTGGGCGACAAGCTCGAAGCGGCGCTGGGCGACGGGCGGCAGTTCGGCGTGCGCATCCACTGGTCCGCGGAAGGCACCGCGCTGGAAACCGCGGGCGGTATCGCCCATGCGCTGCCGCTGCTGACCGCCGGGGGCGACGACGGAGTCTTCCTGGCCGTGTCGGGCGACATCTTCTGCGATTTCGACTATCAACAGCTGCTGCCGCGCACCCGGGCCATGGCGGCCGCCGCGCGCCCGCAGATGCATCTGGTGATGGTGCCGAACCCGCCTTTCCATCCGCAGGGCGATTTCGTGCTGGGCGATGACGGCCATCTGCGCATGCCCGCCGACGGCGCGGCCGGCCAGGCGCTGACCTTCGGCAATATCGGGCTCTACGACACGCGCCTGTTCCGCGATGTCGCGCCGGGCCAGAAGGTGGCCATGTCGCCGTATTACCGCGAGGCGATCCGCCAGGGTACGGCAACCGGCGAACGCTTCGATGGCCGATGGGAAAACGTCGGCACGCCCGAGCAGCTGGCTGCCCTGGACCGCGCGCTGCGCGGCTGAACGTCCGGATTCGCACGGCGCGCACCGCCCGAGCAGCCCTTCAGGCGCCTTTCAAGCGCCTTTCAGGTCGCATGTCGCGCCCGCATCGCGCGCCGTCGGGTTTAGAATCGGCACATTCCCCTCACCGGCTTCCCTCATGTCCGCACCCGATTCCGCTCTCCTTGACGCGTGCCGCGACCGCCGTGCCCGTGTGCTGAAACACCTGCGCGCCCATGGCGGCGGCGTGGCCATCGTGCCGACCGCCCCGGAAGCCATGCGCAACCGCGACAGCGACTATCCGTACCGGCACGACAGCTATTTCTATTACCTGACCGGCTTCACCGAGCCCGAGGCCGTGCTCGTGCTCGTGGCCGGCGCGGCGGGCGGCGGTGAGGACCGGAGCATCCTGTTCTGCCGTCCCAAGCATGAAGAGCGCGAGATCTGGGACGGCTTCCGCTTTGGACCGGAAGGCGCCCGCGCGACCTTCGGCTTCGACGAGGCCCATTCGGTCGAGGAGATCGACAAGCTGCTGCCGCCGCTGCTGGCCAACCGCGCGCAGCTGGCCTACCCGCTGGCCGCCACCACCGACATCGACGCGAACGTGCGCCGCTGGCTCGACGCCGTGCGCATGCAGGGCCGCGCCGGCGTGTCGTCGCCGTCGGTAGCGGTGGATGTGCGCACGCTGCTCGACGAAATGCGCCTGTTCAAGGATGCCGGCGAAATCGCCACGATGCGCCGCGCCGCCGAGATTTCGGCCCAGGCCCATGTGCGGGCCATGCGCACATCGCGTGCCGGGCTGCGCGAATTCCACCTCGAAGCCGAACTGCTCTACGAATTTCGCCGGCATGGCGCGCAGAGCGTGGCCTACAACTCGATCGTTGCGGCAGGCCCCAACGCCTGCGTGCTGCACTACCGCGCCGGTCCGGCCGAGCTGCGCGACGGCGACCTGTGCCTGATCGACGCCGGCTGCGAACTGGACGGCTACGCGTCCGACATCACGCGCACCTTCCCGGTGTCGGGCCGCTTCACGCCTGCCCAGCGCGAACTGTATGACCTGGTGCTGGCCGCGCAGGATGCCGCCATCGCCGAGACACGCGCCGGCGTGCCCTACAACGTGCCGCACGACGCGGCCGTGAAGGTGCTGGCGCAGGGCATGCTCGACACGGGCCTGCTCGACCGCAACAAGGAAGGCACGCTCGATGACGTGCTGGCCAGCGGCAGCTATCGCCGCTTCTACATGCACCGCACGGGCCACTGGCTCGGCATGGACGTGCACGACGTGGGCGAGTATCGCGTGCCCGGTCCGCTGCCGGCCGGCCAGGAAGGCGAACGCCCGTGGCGTCCGCTGGAACCGGGCATGGTGCTGACCATCGAGCCCGGCATCTACGTGCGCCCGGCCGAAGACGTGCCCGAACGCTACTGGCATATCGGCATCCGCATCGAGGATGACGCCGTGGTGACCTCGGGTGAATGTGAACTGATGACGCGCGGCGTGCCGGTAAAGGCCGACGAGATCGAGGCACTGATGCGCGGCAATGGAGGATCGTCGCGATGAAGGCGTTGTTGAGCAAGCTGTTTGGCGTGGGCGTGCCGAAGCACCGGCACACCGCCCAGCCCGTGGACCCGAACCAGCCCTTCGTGGTGAACCTGTATGACGACCGACTGGTCGTGCACCGCCCGGATGGCCAGCGCGAAGAACTGGCGTGGGACGGGCTGGAACGCGTGGTGGTGCGCGTCTCGGACCGCGCGCCCTGGGCGGGCACGCCGTGGCTGATCCTGGCCGGCGACGCCGACAGCCAGCAGGGCTGTGTGGTGCCAATGACGGCGGCCAACCACGATGCGCTGGTCGAACGGCTGCGGCAACTGCCGGGCTTCAGCCAGCAGAAGCTCGATAACGCGATGCGCGACGCCGCTGCCGGCAAGTCGCGCACCGACGCGAACCTGTGGAAGCGCGGCGCGGCCGAGGCGGCGCCCGTCCAGGAGGAAGCCAGCCATGACGCAAGCGGCCAGCCCTGACACGGCCGGTGCGGCACCGGTGATGGACACCGAGCCGCGCGATATTGCCATCGTCGGCGGCGGCCCGGTGGGGCTGGCGCTGGCCTGCCAGCTGCTGCGCACCACGCACTGGCGCATGACGCTGATCGACGCGGCCACGCCCGCCCGCGCAGCACGCGATCCGCGTGCCATCGCCCTGTCGCACGGCAGCCGCCAGTTGCTGGAGCAGATCGGCGCGTGGCCCGTGCCCGCGCAACCGATCGAGCACATTCACGTGTCCCAGCGCGGCCGCTTCGGCCATGTGAAGCTGCATCATGACGACTATGGCGTGCCGGCACTGGGTCACGTGGTCAAGTACGGCGACCTGTGCCAGACGCTGGAACGCGCCCTCGCCCGTGCCGCCGACGCCGCGCCGGGGCGCCTGCAACGCGTTTTCGAGACCCGCATCGAACATATCGATCAGCAAGACGACCGGGGCGAACGCGAACACGCTGCCCTGGTGCGGCTGAGCGGCACCACCCATGTCGACCAGGAAAGCCTGCCGGTGACGTATGCGGCACGCATCGCCATCCAGGCCGAAGGGGGGCTGTTTCACCAGCAGGTGCAGCGCCTGGCGCGCGGCACCGAAGTCACCCGGCGCCGCGACTACGGCCAGACCGCGATCATTGGCCATGTCACCTGCTCGCAGTTGCAGCCGGGCTGGGCCTGGGAACGCTTTACCGACGAAGGGCCGCTGGCCCTGTTGCCGCACGAGGATCACGGCGTGCCGGGCTATGCGCTGGTCTGGTGTTGCGCGCCGGAACAGGCGCAACGGCGCCTGGCCCTGTCCGACGCCGAGTTCGCCGAGGAACTGGGCCGGGCCTTCGGCACGCGCCTGGGCCGCTTCACGCTGGTGGGCAAGCGGCACGCCTTCCCGCTGGGACTCAATGCCGCGCCGGTAACCGTCAGCGGCCGGGTGGCCGCCGTCGGCAATGCGGCGCAAACGTTACATCCGGTGGCTGGCCAAGGCCTGAACCTGGGGTTGCGCGATGCCTTTGCGCTGGCCGATACGCTGAGGGCCGGGTGCACGCCGCAGGCATTGCAGACATTTGCCAGTCGCCACCGGCTGGACCGCGCCATGACGATCGGCATTACCGATCTGCTGCCGCGCGTGTTCGGTATCGGCGGGCCGCTGGCGGCCCATGCCCGCGGCGCATCGCTGGCGGCCCTGGCGTGCGTGGCGCCGCTCAAGCATGCGCTGGCCCGGCAAATGATGTTTGGCGCACGCCGGTAGCGCCACTGGCGGGGGGTGGCGCCCTCCCGCCCCACGATATTTGCTCATTTATTGGGCAACCGTATCAGTTTGGCGGTAAAATCCCGGCCTCGCCCATGACCCCGACCACGCCGACAGCTGTTCCGGCAGGGGCATGTTTTTGCCAGTTCCCAGCCAGATTCCAGCGTCGTCACCGTGCAGATCGGTCCCCACCAGCTCCGCAACAACCTCTTTGTCGCCCCCATGGCCGGGGTGACGGACCGGCCGTTCCGTCAGCTGTGCAAGCAGTTGGGCGCGGGTTACGCGGTGTCCGAGATGGTGGCGTCCAACGCGCAACTCTGGAAGAGCGAGAAGACCGTGCGCCGCGCCAACCACGCGGGCGAGGTCGAGCCGATCTCGGTGCAGATCGCCGGCGCCGAGCCGTCGATGATGGCCGAGGCGGCGCGCTACAACGTCGACCGGGGCGCGCAGATCATCGACATCAACATGGGCTGCCCGGCCAAGAAGGTGTGCAATGTGGCCGCCGGATCGGCGCTGCTGCAGAACGAACCGCTCGTGGTACGCATCGTCGAGGCCGTGGTGGGCGCCGTGGGCGACCGCGTGCCGGTCACGCTGAAGATCCGCACCGGCTGGGACCGCGAGCACAAGAATGCGCTGCGCGTGGCGCGCATGGCCGAAGACGCCGGCATCAGCATGCTGACGATCCATGGCCGCACCCGCGCCGACCTGTACCACGGCGAGGCCGAGTACGAGACCATCGCCGCGGTCAAGGCGGCGCTGCGCATTCCGGTGGTGGCCAACGGCGACATCACGTCGCCGCACAAGGCGAAGCTGGTGCTGGAAGCGACCGGCGCCGACGCCATCATGATCGGCCGCGCCGCGCAGGGGCGTCCGTGGCTGTTCCGCGAGATCGAGCACTTCCTGAAGACCGGCGAACTGCTGCCGGCGCCCGAAGTGGCCGAGATCCGGGCAATCATGAACCATCACCTGGCGGATCACTACGCGTTCTACGGTGAATTCACCGGCGTGCGCACCGCACGCAAGCATATTGCCTGGTACACGCGCGGGCTGAAGGGCGCGAACCTGTTCCGCCATCGCATGAACACGCTGGAAACCACGGGCGCGCAGCTGGAAGCGGTCAATGCGTTCTTCGACGAGCAGGCGGCCATCTCGGATCGCCTGGTCTATGTCGACGACACCGCCGCCGCCACGGACGAAGAAGAAAACATCCACAACAAAAAGAACCGGGAACTGCTTGCCGCATGAGCCGCAACGCTATCGACCAATGTATCCGGGACAGCCTGGATACCTATTTTCGTGACCTGGACGGCGAAGAGCCGTCCAACATGTACAACATGGTGCTGGAGGCCGTGGAACGGCCGCTGCTGGAAGCCGTGATGTTGCGCGCGGAGCGCAATCAGTCACTGGCGGCCGCGTATCTCGGCATCAACCGCAATACCCTTCGCAAGAAGCTGCAGCAACACGGATTACTTTGAAGCGTTCCCCCAAGCCATGATCAAGCAAGCCCTTCTCTCTGTTTCCGACAAGACCGGCATCGTCGACTTCGCCCGCGACCTGAACGCGCTCGGCGTCACGCTGCTGTCCACCGGCGGTACCGCCAAGCTGCTGGCCGACGCCGGCCTGCCCGTCACGGAAGTTGCCGACTACACCGGCTTCCCCGAAATGCTCGACGGCCGCGTCAAGACGCTGCACCCGAAGGTGCACGGCGGCATCCTGGCGCGCCGCGACCTGCCCGAGCACATGGCCGCCCTGGCCGAGCACGACATCCCGACGATCGACCTGCTGGTGGTGAACCTGTACCCGTTCCAGCAGACCGTGGCCAAGGATGACTGCACGCTGCCGGACGCCATCGAGAACATCGACATCGGCGGCCCGACCATGCTGCGCTCGGCGGCCAAGAACCACCGCGACGTGACCGTGATCGTGGACCCGGCCGACTACGCCGTGGTGCTCGACGAAATGCGCGCCAACGCCAACAGCGTGGGCTACGACACCAACTTCCGCCTGGCCACCAAGGTGTTCGCCCACACCGCCCAGTACGACGGCGCGATCACGAACTACCTGACCAGCCTCGGCGCCGACAAGTCGCACCAGGCCCGCAGCAGCTATCCGCAGACGCTGAACCTGGCCTTCGAGAAGGTGCAGGAAATGCGCTATGGCGAGAATCCGCACCAGTCGGCCGCGTTCTACCGCGACCTGAAGACCGTGGACGGCGCGCTGGCCAACTACGTGCAGCTGCAGGGCAAGGAGCTGTCGTACAACAACATCGCCGACGCCGACGCCGCGTGGGAATGCGTGAAGTCGTTCGACGCCGCCAACGGCGCCGCCTGCGTGATCATCAAGCACGCCAACCCCTGCGGCGTGGCCATCGGCGCCAACGCGCTGGAAGCCTACGACAAGGCCTTCAAGACCGATTCGACCTCGGCCTTCGGCGGCATCATCGCCTTCAATGTCGAGCTGGACGAGGCCGCAGCCCAGGCCGTGGCCAAGCAGTTCGTGGAAGTGCTGATCGCCCCGTCGTTCAGCACCGCCGCGCGCAACGTGTTTGCCGCCAAGCAGAACGTGCGCCTGCTGGAAATCCCGCTCGGCCGCGGTGTCAACCAGTATGACCTGAAGCGCGTGGGCGGCGGCCTGCTGGTGCAGGGCCCGGACGCCCGCAACGTGCAGCCGGGCGAACTGCGCGTGGTGACGCGCCGTCATCCGACCCCGAAGGAAATGGACGACCTGATGTTCGCCTGGCGCGTGGCCAAGTTCGTGAAGTCGAATGCCATCGTGTTCTGCGCCAACGGCATGACGCTGGGCGTCGGCGCCGGCCAGATGAGCCGTGTGGATTCGGCCCGGATCGCCAGCATCAAGGCCCAGAACGCCGGCCTGACGCTGGCCGGTTCGGCCGTGGCTTCGGATGCGTTCTTCCCGTTCCGCGACGGCCTGGACGTGGTGGTCGACGCTGGCGCCACCGTGGTGATCCAGCCGGGCGGCTCGATGCGCGATGACGAAGTGATCGCCGCCGCCGACGAGCGCGGTATCGCCATGGTGCTGACCGGCACGCGCCACTTCCGCCACTAAGCTGCGGCGGCCCCTCTCCCCGCTTTGCGGGAGAGGGGCGCAAACCTGCAGCATTGCAGGCGTGGGCAGCGTACACTACGCGCATCTGTTTCCCCCTCCCCGCTTCATGCGCATTCTCGGCATCGATCCCGGTCTGCGGACCACCGGCTTCGGCGTGCTCGAAAAGCACGGCAACAAGCTCGCCTATGTGGCCTCCGGCACGATCCGCAGCAATGGCGACGAAAGCCTGCCCCAGCGCCTGAAGACGCTCTATGACGGGATTGCCGAAGTCGCGCGCACCTATGCGCCCGATTGCGCGGCCATCGAGAAGGTCTTCGTCAACGTCAATCCGCAATCGACCCTGCTGCTGGGCCAGGCACGCGGCGCCGCCATCTGCGGCCTGGTGGGCCAGGGCCTGCCCGTGTTCGAATACACGGCACTGCAGCTGAAGGTGGCCGTGGTCGGTTATGGGCGCGCCAACAAGGACCAGGTGCAGGAAATGGTGATGCGCCTGCTGGCGCTGTCCGGCCGCCCCAGCAGCGATGCCGCCGACGCGCTGGGCGTGGCGATCTGCCATGCCAACGGGGGCGACACCCTCGGCACGCTGGCCACGATGGCGCCCGAACTGGCGCGCAAGGGGCTGCGCGTGCGGCGCGGCCGCCTGATCGGCTGACCCGGCTGCCCCGGCAGACAGATCTGCGCGCCGACTGACCTGTCGATGCGACGGGCCTGACGCCTGCGTCGCTTAGAATCGGCGTTCGAGCCCCCGCCCAGGAACGCCCCAGATGCCGCAATCCCTCGTTTTCCGATTTTCACTGGCTGCGGCCACGGCGACGCTGGTCGCCGGCTGCGTCACGGCGCCGCGCGCACCGGTTGCCACCGCGACGCCGCCGGCCACGGCACCCGCACCGGCCGCCCCGGCCCCCGCGCCCGCCGCCCCGGCGCTGGTTATCGGTCATCGCGGCGCCAGCGCCCTGCGGCCCGAGCACACGCTGGCGTCGTACCAGAAGGCCATCGACGACGGCGCCGACATCATCGAGCCCGACCTCGTGTCCACCAAGGACGGCGTGCTGGTGGCCCGCCACGAGAACGACATCACCGGCACCACCAACGTGGCCGAGGTGCCCGAGTTTGCCGGGCGACGCCGCATCAAGGTCATCGACGGCGAGCGCATCGACGGCTGGTTTACCGAGGACTTCACACTGGCCGAACTCAAGTCGCTGCGCGCCCGCGAGCGCATCCCCAGGCTGCGGCCCTACAACGCCAAGCTCGATGACCAGTTCGAAATCGCCACCTTCGACGAAATCCTGAAGCTGGCAGCGCAGGCATCGGGCCGCCGCGGCAGCCCGGTGGGCATTTATCCCGAGCTGAAGCACCCGAGCTACTTCCGCGGCATCGGCCTGCCGCTCGAAGAAAAGCTCGCCGCCACGCTGCAGGGCAATGCCTACGTGAAGACCGCGCCGGTCTACGTGCAGTCGTTCGAAGTGGGCCCGCTGCGGACCATGAAGCGGTTGCTGGGCAGCGCCATGCCGAACGTGAAAATCGTCCAGCTGATCGGCAACGCCAGGCAGCGCCCGGCCGACTGGCGGCTGGCGGGCGACAGTCGCACCTATGCGTCGATGCTGACGCCGCTGGGCCTGCGCGAGGTGGCCACCTACGCCAACGGCATCGGCCCCGAGAAGAGCCTGGTGATGCCGCGCGACGCCCACGGCAGCCTGGCGGCGCCCACGCCGCTGGTGGCTAACGCCCATGCCGCCGGCCTGGTGGTGCACCCGTACACGTTCCGTCCCGAGAACAGCTTCCTGCCGAAGACGCTGCGCGCGCCGGGCGACGATGCCACCCGCAACCCGGACGGCATGGTGCGCGAAGTGCAGGCCTTCCTGGCGGCCGGCATCGACGGCTTCTTCACGGACGACCCCGCACTGGGGCGTCGCGCCGTGGCCACGCCGGCCGGCCAGTAACCCTGAGGGCCGCGCTACACTTGCGGCCAGAATTCGCACCTGACCCCATCCATCATGATCGGACGCATCGCCGGCACCCTGCTTGAAAAGAATCCCCCGCATCTGCTGGTCGACTGCCACGGCGTCGGCTACGAGATCGATGTGCCGATGAGCACCTTCTACAACCTTCCCGCCACGGGGCAGCCCGTGGTGCTGCTGACGCAGCAGATCATCCGCGAGGACGCCCACCTGCTGTTCGGCTTCGGCACCGCCACCGAGCGCAACACCTTCCGGGAGCTGATCAAGATCACCGGCATCGGCGCGCGCATGGCGCTGGCCGTGCTGTCCGGCCTGTCCGTCCCGGAACTGGCGCAGGCCGTGACGATGCAGGAAGCCGGCCGGCTGACGAAAATTCCCGGCATCGGCAAGAAGACCGCCGAACGCCTGCTGCTGGAGCTGAAGGGCAAGCTCGGTGCCGACCTGGGCCATGTGCCCGGTGCCGCGCCCGTGCCCGACAGCGCCGTCGATGTGCTCAACGCGCTGCTGGCGCTGGGGTATTCGGAGAAGGAAGCCGCGCAGGCGATCAAGCAGGTGCCGGCCGGCACGGGCGTGTCCGAGGGCATCAAGCTCGCGCTCAAGGCGCTGTCAAAGGGATAACGCTGCCGGCGCGGGATGTCGCTGCGTGCTGGCGGGCCGTGCGCACCGGCAGCGTAGAATGGCGCCATATAGCTTTCCACTGCCATGATCGAAACCGACAAGCTGACCGGCGACCGCCCGCCGGAGCGCGTAATCTCCGCCACCCCCGCCTCCACCCAGGAAGAAGCCTTCGAACGCGCGCTGCGTCCGAAGCTGCTTGACGAATACGTCGGGCAGGAAAAGGTGCGTGGCCAGCTCGACATCTTCATGCACGCGGCCCGCAAGCGCCGCGAGGCGTTGGACCACGTGCTGCTGTTCGGCCCGCCGGGCCTGGGCAAGACCACGCTGGCCCACATCATCGCGCGCGAAATGGGTGTGAACCTGCGCCAGACGTCGGGCCCCGTGCTGGAGCGGCCCGGCGACCTGGCCGCGCTGCTGACCAACCTCGAGGCCCACGACGTCCTGTTCATCGACGAAATCCACCGCCTGTCGCCCGTGGTGGAAGAAATCCTGTACCCGGCGCTGGAGGACTACCAGATCGACATCATGATCGGCGAGGGCCCGGCCGCGCGTTCGGTCAAGCTCGACCTGCAGCCGTTCACGCTGGTGGGCGCCACCACGCGCGCCGGCATGCTGACCAACCCGCTGCGCGACCGCTTCGGCATCGTGGCACGGCTGGAGTTCTATACGGCCGACGAACTGGCGCGCATCGTCACGCGGTCGGCACAACTGCTCAACGCCACCATCGATGCCGGCGGCGCGCTCGAAATCGCACGGCGCGCGCGTGGCACCCCGCGTATCGCCAACCGGCTGCTGCGCCGGGTGCGCGACTTCGCCGAGGTCAAGAGCGACGGCGCGATCACGCGCGAACTGGCCGACGCGGCGCTGGCGATGCTCGACGTGGACAGCGTCGGCTTCGACCTGATGGACCGCAAGCTGCTGGAGGCCGTGCTGCACAAGTTCGATGGCGGCCCGGTGGGCGTGGACAACCTGGCAGCCGCCATCGGTGAAGCCCGCGACACGATCGAGGACGTGCTGGAGCCCTACATGATCCAGCAGGGCTACCTGCAGCGGACCCCGCGCGGCCGGGTGGCCACCGCCGCCGCCTATCGCCATTTCGGACTGGCGTCGCCGCGCAGCGACCGCGGCGACGGCGACGGCACCCTCCTCTGACATCCACCACGACCCGGTTGCACCGGCGGCGCAACAACCGCCCTGGCAGCCCCTTCGCGCTGCCGTCTACCCCGGCCCGCAAGCCGCTGTGCGTGCGGCCGGGCGCCAATTAAACGTTTTCGGCAACCCCTGCAAGTTTTTTCGAAGTGGATTGATGGCTTATGGCCAGTTGTCCACAATGGCTCCATCCTTTTTACAAAATGCGCACGCGCGCCAACAAGGACAGCCATGAAAATCAGAGCCCAGCACGCCCTTTCCATTGCCGCCTGCCTGATGTTCGCCTGGGGCGGCGCCGCCCAGGCCCAGAAACCGTCGACCCCGGCGCCCATCGGCGTGGCCGAGGAAGCGGTGGTCAGCGGCCGGGTCGTCAATGTCGATCCCGACTCGAAGGCCGTGCTGGTCAAGGGCCCGGGCGGCAATCTGGTCGAAATCATCGCGGGTGACGAAGCCAAGAACATCGGCAACGTCAAAAAGGGCGATATCGTCACACTGACGCGCGGCGCGGCCGTGGTGGCCGGGCTGGAGCCCATCGGCAGCAAGGACACCGCGCTGATGGAGCAGGTCGAGCGCATCTCGCACGCGCCCGAGGGCGGCAAGCCCGGCGTCATGCGCGAAATCACGACCACCATTACCGCACAAGTCACCAATGTGGATGTTGCCAAGCGCACAGTCACGTTCCGCGGCCCGCGTGAGACTCTGCGCACCGTGAAGGTCCAGGACCCGAATATCGATCTCGCCAGTATCAAGAAGGGCCAGATGGCCAAGTTCGTGATCAAGGAAGTCGTGGCGATCACGGTCAAGGCACCAACCGCTGGCTGACCGGTCCGGCAACCCTGCCGCATCGCCTCTGACGCAGTACCTTTCCCCTCCAGGAGAACAACAAATGGATCGACGTCAGTTTGTCACCCGGGTCGCCGGGTCGGGCCTGCTGGTCGCCACGGCCGCGTTTGCTGCCGGTTGCACGACGACGGGCACCAGCGCGGGCACCGATGCCGCGGCCCAGCGCCGCGAAATCGACGCCGGCGCCGATGGCGCGCTGAACCGGCTTTACGCTTCGGTGAAGAGCGCCCAGGAACTGGGCAATCGTGCGCAAGGCATCCTGGTGTTCCCGCGCGTGCTCTCAGGCGGCCTGGTGATCGGCGGCGAGTATGGCGATGGCGCATTGCGCAGCAAGGGCGTCACGCAGGGCTACTACCGGACGATTGCGGGCTCCATCGGCCTGACCGCCGGGGGCCAGTCCCGCTCGGTCATCATCATGTTCATGACGCCCGAGGCGTACAACAAGTTCGTGCAGTCGAAGGGCTGGACCGTCGGCGCCGATGCCAGCGTGGCACTGGCCAAGGTGGGCGCCAATGGCACCATCGACACCGTGACGGCGCAGCAGCCTGTCATTGCCTTCGTCCAGACCAACGCCGGGGCGATGGTCGATGTGTCGCTGAACGGCGCGAAGATCAGCAAGCTCGACATCTGACGCCTGGCGCCGGCCCCGCCCTGTCAGGGCGGCAAGGCGAGACAGCGGATGGAAACGCCCGGCTTCGGCCGGGCTTTTTCATGGGCGCACCACGCGCACGCGTCGCCACTGGCATAATCGCGCGAACCACGCCGCCCCCGCGCTGCCCGCCCCCGGATGCCACCCATGCAAGAACCGCTTGCCGCCACCGCCGCCCCCGGCCATTCCGGGCGGGTCTATCGCTACTACGACCTCGTGATGGTGGCCTTTGTCACGGTGCTGCTGTGCTCGAACCTGATCGGTGCGGCCAAGGCGGCGCAGGTCACGCTGCCGGTGATCGGGCCGGTCACGTTCGGCGCGGGCGTGCTGTTCTTCCCGGTCTCGTACATCTTTGGCGACGTGCTCACCGAGGTCTACGGCTACGGCCGCGACCGGCGCGTGGTGTGGGCCGGCTTCGCCGCGCTGGCGTTTGCCACGTTCATGGCCTTCGTCGTGCTGCGCATGCCCGTGGCGCCCTTCATGATCGATTACCAGAAAAGCCTGGAAGACGTGTTCGGCAACACCTGGCGCATTGCGTTGGGGTCCCTGATCGCGTTCTGCTGTGGCAGTTTCGCCAATAGCTACACCCTGGCCAAGATGAAGCTCTGGACCGGCGGCCGCTGGCTCTGGACGCGGACCATCGGCTCGACCCTGGCGGGCGAGCTCGTCGATTCGTCGCTGTTCTACGTGATTGCGTTCTACGGCATCTGGCCGCTGGAAAAGGTCATCCAGGTGGCCATCGCGCAGTACATCCTGAAGACCGGCTGGGAGGTCGTGATGACCCCCGTGACCTACAAGGTGGTGGGATTTCTGAAGCGGGCGGAGAACGAGGACTGGTACGACCGGAACACCAATTTCACGCCGTTCCGGCTGCGCGTGTAGGCGTTAGGCGCTGACCGCCCGCACCGCGTCTCACGGTACGCGGCGGTCGACCTCGTCCAGCGTCAGCGCCTCGAGATGGCTGACATCGGCCCATTGCAGCAGTGTCAGGTTGGCACTGTCGCACCGCAGCCGGTTGACGCTGGCGTTCAGCAGCTCGTGCGAGCGCGGCGCCTCCAGCGTCATGCCGGTGGCCTCGCGATAGAGGCAATCGAGCACACCGCCGTGGGCCACCAGCGCGATCCGTTCGCCCGGATGGCGGCGCGACAGCGACAGCGCGACCTCCACCGCCCGCTCGTGGAATTCACGCAGCGACTCACCGGCCGGCGGCGCATAGTCGGGCACGCGCGCCTGCCAGCGGGCAAAGTCGTCGGGCCGCTTTTCCGCCACTTCCGCATAGGTCATGCCTTCGAGCTCGCCGTAGCAGCGTTCGCGCAGGCGCGGCTCGGCGCGCACGGACAAACCCAGCGCCTGCGCCAGCGGCGTGGCCGTTTCGAACGCACGTCCCAGATCGCTGGTGTACACCGCATCGATCGGCTCGCCGGTCAGGGCTTCGGCCAGCGCACGGGCCTGGGCACGGCCCGTGTCATTGAGCGGAATGTCGATCTGGCCCTGCAGCCGCCTTTCGCGGTTCCAGGCCGTCTCGCCATGGCGGATCACGATCAGGTGGGTGTAGGCCAGCGACTGCGGGCCGTTACTTTGCAACATGCCAGTTCCTTGGGGGCGACGGATTTGGGCGGAGTGTGGCGCGGCGGCAGCCTGCTTACTTCACCAGCTTCGGGTTCAGCGTGTAGGTGCCGGTGTAGCTGGCCTGCGCCAGCACGTGGCCGTCGATCGCGCGGCGCACGTCGGCGCCGGTGAACTTGCCCTCCACCGGCACACGGTCGATGTCGAGCGCATACACGGTGAACACGTAGCGGTGCACGATGGCATCGTTCCACGGCGGGCACGGGCCGTCGTAGCCGAAATAGTCGCCCTTCATGTCAGGGTCGTTGGCGAACCAGCCCGTGTAGTCGTTCAGGCCGTGGCGCAGGCCGCCGGCCGTGGCGGTGCCCACCAGCGCCTCGGGTCCAGGCTTGCCGCGCGCGATCACGCCGTCGCTATGCGTGCCGGCCGAGATCGTGTTCAGGCCGGGCGGAATATCGACCAGCACCCAGTGGAAAAAGTCCACGCGCGGCAGCGACGCCGGCACCTCGCGGCCCGCCTGGTTCACGTCGTCGCCCTTGCTGGGCACGTCGGGGTCGTGGACGATCAGCGCAAACGACCGGGTGCCGGCCGGGAAGTCTTCCCAGTGCAGGTCCGGGTTGCGGTTCGCCGACAACGCCACATGGCTGGCGGCATCGGGTACGCAGAAGGCAAACTCGCCGGGAATCGGCGCGTTGTCGGCAAAAGCCTTGCTCCAGAGTTTCATGAAGATCTCCTTCGATATGTCAGGCAGTTCCGGCCGGAGGTACGCGCAGCCAGAACGTCACGGGGCCATCGTTGGTCAGGCTGACCTGCATCATGGCGCCGAACTCGCCGGTCTGGACCGACGGATGCGCGGCGCGCGCGCGGGTCACGAAATGATCATAGAGGCGGCGGCCGTCTTCCGGTGCCGCCGCCGGGGTGAAGCTGGGGCGCGTGCCGCTGTTGGTATCGGCGGCCAGCGTGAACTGGGACACCACCAGCAAGCCGCCCGCCGTGCCCTGGCCGTCGATGTTCTGCACGGGCAGGTTCATCTTGCCCTCGGCATCGGAAAACACCCGGTACGACAGCAGCTTGGCCAGCAACCGTTCGGCCTGCGCCTCGGTGTCGCCGCGCTCGGCGCAGACCAGCGCCAGCAGGCCGGCGCCGATTTCGCCGGTGGTGCGGCCATCCACGGTCACGCGCGCCTGCGATACGCGCTGGATCAGGGCGATCATCGCCGCGTCAGGACAGCGTCACGCGCGCAAAGCGGCGCTTGCCCACCTGCACGACATACGTGCCGGCAGCGACCTTGACCGCCTTGTCGCTGACGGTCTCGCCATCGATCTTCACGCCGCCCTGCTCGATATTGCGGTTGGCCTCCGACGTGGAGGGCACCAGGTTGGCCAGCTTGAGCAGCTGGCCGATGCCCAGCGGGGCGCCTTCCAGCGTCACGGCGGGGATGTCGTCGGGAATGCCGCCACGGGCGCGGTGGTTGAAAGCCTCGAGCGCGGCTTCGGCAGCGGCCTGGCTGTGGAAGCGCGCGACGATTTCCTGCGCCAGCAACACCTTGCAGTCACGCGGGTTGCGGCCCGCGGCGATTTCTTCCTTCATCAGGTCGATCTCGCTCATCGGACGGAACGACAGCAGCGTGAAGTACTGCCACATCAGGTCGTCCGAGATGCTCATCAGCTTGCCGAACATGTCGTTCGGGGCTTCGGTCACGCCGATGTAGTTGTTCTTGGACTTCGACATCTTCTCGACGCCGTCCAGACCCACCAGCAGCGGCATGGTCAGGATGCACTGCGACTCCTGGCCATATTCCTTCTGCAGCTCGCGGCCCACCAGCAGGTTGAACTTCTGGTCCGTGCCGCCGAGTTCGAGATCGGACTTCAGCGCCACCGAATCGTAGCCCTGCATGAGTGGATAAAGGAACTCATGGACCGAAATCGGAATCCCAGTCCGGAACCGTTTGGTGAAGTCGTCGCGCTCCATCATCCGGGCCACCGTGTATTTGGCTGCCAGCTGGATCATGCCGCGCGCGCCGAGCGGGTCGCACCACTCGCTGTTGTAGCGGATTTCGGTCTTCGCCGGATCGAGCACCAAGCTCGCCTGCTTGTAGTAGGTCTGGGCGTTGGCCTCGATCTGCTCGCGGGTGAGCGGCGGACGGGTCGAATTGCGGCCGGACGGATCGCCGATCGTCGACGTGAAATCGCCGATCAGAAAGATCACCTGGTGGCCCAGGTCCTGGAGCTGGCGCAGCTTGTTCAGCACCACGGTATGCCCGAGGTGGATGTCGGGTGCCGTGGGGTCCAGGCCCAGCTTGATGCGCAGCGGCACGCCGGTGGCTTCGCTGCGCGCGAGCTTCTGGAGCCACTCGGTTTCGACCAGGAGCTCGTCACAGCCGCGCTTGGTGATCTCCAGGGCGCGCATCACCGACGGCGTAAGTGGATAATTGGGCGCGGCGGCCGAGGACACTTCACTCATGACGTAAGTCTTTGAAATCTATAAAGAAACTGCGACGGACGACCGGAGCGGTTCTGGTATAATCCGCGCTTCGTGCCAGACGGGTCATCCGTCGGCAAACCGCCGCTCCAGGCGGCAATCAGACAACGCCCGCACCGCACCTCGGGGGAGGAAGGCAGACGAGAGATATCGTCGCGGCAGCGGCCTTGGCAATACCGAAAGCTTGAATTCTACGTGATGTGGTCTAGTCTCCGCGAAGTTTTCGCGCGTGAGCTGGTGGTCCTTGTTGACCCTACGAATCCCCAGCATACGCGCCGCCGCAAGCAGTTGACCGTTGCCGTCGGCACGGTCTTCACGCTCGGCATGGCGGCTGCAATGGGCGTTGCCCCCCGCAACGCCTACGACGATCCGCTCGCCCCGCGCGTGCTGCAGCCGCTGCGCATGCCCGACGTGCGCGAGCAGCTTGAACAGTTGACCGAAGTCGACGGCAACAACGTCTACGTCCGCCAGGAACGCATGCAGCGGGGCGATACCATCGCCACGCTGCTGCGCCGCCTTGGCGTGGAAGATCCGGACGCGCAGTCCTTCATCCTCAAGAATTCCACCGCCCGGGGCCTGTTCAGCCTGAATCCCGGCCAGACCGTGCAGGCCGAGATCGACGACAGCAACCTGCTGGTGTCGCTGCAGGCCAACCTGGGCGGTGACGCCGCGGCCTCGCGCGAACTGGTGATCGAGCGCGTGGCGCCAGCCAAGGAAGGCGGCGACTACACGTACAAGGCCCGCATCGCCACGGTCGAGAACGACCTGCACTACGAAATGGCGTCGGGCGCCATCGACACCAACGGCTTCTTCAAGTCGATGGACGCGGCCAACGTGCCTGACGAAGTGGTCAGCCAGATGATCTCGATCTTCTCGGGCGTGATCGACTTCCACCATGACATTGCGCGCGGCGACCGCTTCCGCATCGTCTATGAAGCCGGCTTCCGCGACGGCGCCTTCGTGCGCAACGGCCGTGTGGTGGCGATCGAGCTGATCAATCGCAACACTTTGTACCAGGCGCTCTGGTACGCGCCGCAGGATGGCGAGCCGGGTGCCTACTACACGTTCGACGGCCGCAGCATGAAGCGCCCGTTCCTGCGCTCGCCGGTGGAGTTCTCGCGCGTGTCGTCGGGTTTCGGCGGCCGCGACCATCCGCTCCACCACAAGTGGGCGCAGCACAAGGGCGTGGACTTCGCCGCACCGCAGGGCACCAAGGTGCTGGCGTCGGGCGAAGGCACGGTGGACTTTGTCGGGCAGCAGAACGGCTACGGCAACATCATCGTGCTGCAGCACGCCGGGGGGTATTCGACGTATTACGCCCACTTGTCCGGCTTTGCGGGCATCCGCGAGGGGCAGCACGTGAGCCAGGGCCAGGTGATCGGCTACGTGGGTTCCACGGGCTGGGCCACCGGGCCGCACCTGCATTACGAATTCCGCTATAACGATGTGCCGCAGAACCCGCTGACGACGACGCTGATGGAAGCGCCGACGCTCACCGGCAAGTCGCGCGCCGAATTCCTGAACTATTCGAGCGCCATGCTGAGCCGCATCAACATGCTGCGCACCTATAACGTCCTGACCGCCAGCAACTGATCCATGTCCATGTCCCCGGTGCCCAGCGACTGCTATATCGGCCTGATGTCGGGCACCAGCATGGATGGCGCGGACGGCGTGCTGGTGGATTTTTCCGGCGCGCACCCCGTCGTGCTGGCCGCCGCGCACGCGCCGTTTCCGCCGGCCTTGCGCGAAGCGTTCGGCGCGCTGCAGCAGCCCGGCGACGACGAGATCCATCGCGAGGCCCTGGCCGCCAACGGACTGGCGCGCGTGTATGCCGAGTGCGTGGCCGGGCTGTTGCGCCTGGCAAATGTCGCGCCGGGGCAGGTGACCGCCATCGGCGCACATGGTCAGACCATCCGCCATCGCCCCGGCCTGTATGACGGGACGGGCTACACGCGACAGACCCAGCATCCGGCCCTGCTGGCCGAGCTGACCGATATCGATGTGGTGGCCGACTTCCGCAGCCGCGACATCGCCGCCGGCGGCCAGGGCGCGCCGCTTGTACCGGCCGTCCACGCGGCGCTATTCGGCGCCCGCGATGAAACGCGCGTGGTCTGCAATATCGGCGGCATCTCCAATATCAGCATCCTGCCGGCCGCCCATTCCGGCCACCCGGTGACGGGCTTCGACTGTGGCCCCGGCAATGCACTGCTTGACCACTGGGTGCAGCAGCATCGCGGCCAGCCGTTCGACGATCGCGGTGCCTGGGGCGCCAGCGGCAGCGTCGATGCCGATCTGCTGTCACGCCTGCTGGCCGAGCCCTACTTCCGCGCGCCGCCGCCCAAGAGCACGGGGCGCGACCTGTTCCATCCGGAATGGCTGCAAGCGGTGCTGAACGGACTGCCCCGACAGATCGCACCCGCCGATGTGCAGGCGACCCTGGCCACGCTGACGGCCACGGCCATCGCCCAGGACGTGCGAACGCATGCCGGCAACGCCCGGCGCCTGATCGTTTGCGGCGGCGGCGCGCGCAATGACTATCTGATGGCGACGCTCGGCCAGTTGCTGCCGGGCATTGCGGTGCAGACGACCGAGGATTTCGGGGTGCCGGTATCGCAGGTGGAAGCCATCGCCTTTGCGTGGCTGGCGCGGCAGTGCGTGCGCCGGGCGCCCGGGAACGTCCCGACGGTCACGGGTGCAGCGGGGCCGCGCGTATTGGGCGCGGTCTATCCGCGCTGACTGGCGGCCTGGCCGCGCTTTCGGGAATAAAAAAAGCGCACCGTAGTGCGCTTTTTTGCCTTGGCGAAGCCGATCAGACCGAGAACGACGAGCCGCAACCGCAGGTGGTCGAGGCGTTCGGGTTCTTGATCACGAACTGTGCGCCGTTGATGTCTTCCTTGTAGTCGATCTCGGCGCCCACCAGGTATTGGTAGCTCATCGAATCGATCAACAGGGTGACGCCATTCTTGACCAGCGTCGTGTCGTCTTCATTGACGTCTTCATCGAACGTGAAGCCGTACTGGAAGCCGGAGCAACCGCCGCCCTGCACGAACACGCGCAGCTTCAGCTCGGCATTGCCCTCTTCCTCGATCAGCTGCTTGACCTTGTCGGCGGCGCTGTCGGTAAAGACGAACGGTGCCGGCATTTCCTCGGTAACAGGTGCCTCTGCGACTGCGTTCATGGGGAATTCTCCTGGTTAGATACGCCCGTATTCTACGGGCTACTCACAAATCGTGCCGAAGCCCTGTGTTTTCAAGGGTCTCTGGGCGAGTGCGTCACCTCAGGCCGGCACGCTGGCACCTTGGGTCGCCTTGCCTTCGCTGGCCTGGTCTTCGCTGCCCGCTTCGCTTCCCTTGGCTTCAGCCGCATCGTCGTCTGCCGCCTTGCCTTCCGCCGCATCGGCGTCCGGCGTCACCTCCGCTGTCTCGGCCTGTGCTTCCTTGACCTGCGCGGGTGGCATATGGTTCGGCAAGGCGCGAATTTCAGCTTGCACCAACGGCACGAGTCGGCCTTCTACAATCGCGCCCTGATGCATTTCGAGAGCCGCATAGCGCACTTCTCCGTAGACGCGCGCATGAGGCTGCAACTCCAGGAGTTCGGCGGCATGGACGGGGCCGGTCACGGTGCCGTTCAGGATCAGGTGATCCACGCGCACCTCGCCTTCGACCACGCCCTTCTCGCTGATCACCAGCATGCTCGATTTGCCCTCGGCGGCCACGACGTTGCCACGCACGCGACCGTCCAGCCGCAATCCCCCGGAAAAGGTCACATCGCCTTCGATGGCGGCGTCCTGCCCCACCAGCGTGTCGATGGACAAGCCTTTCTTCTTCGAAAACAGCATGTTGTACTCCTCTTTGCGCTGACTACGGCGTGGCCGTCTGCGTCGTCCGGACCTGGCCGTTCTGGACGATACGGACCGATACGGCGCGGACTTCGGCGTCCTGCGGAATCGCCAGGTCGCCTTCGATGCGTTGGTAATGCGTCAGCCGGATTGCCGGCAGTGGCGCATCGCCCGGCTGCGGCAACATCAACGTTAACGGCTTGCCGTGCCGATTTCCCGAGATGGTGAATTGCACTTCACCCCTGAACTCGGGCTGCTCGACAAAGGCCTTTGACCCACCCTGCATGACCAGCAGCCGGTAATGCAGGGCACGGGGCTGCGTTTCATCCATGGCCACCCGGAAGCTCCGGACGTGGATACCGGACGTGTCCCCCGAAGCCGGCAACAGGGATTCGAAGAATCCCAGATCCTCTTTGAGCTGTGCCACCTCGGCCTCGGCCGACTTGACCTGTTCCGCCATGCGTTCCTGCGCGGTACGCGCGATCTGCAACCGGGCCTCGGCCGTGTTGGCGCTCTGCCGCAAGCTGTCGCGCTCGGCGGACACCTCTGCCAGTTGCTGACGCAACTGTTGATGGGCCGCCGCCAGATCGGCATCGGTGGCAGGCAGCGGCGCCGAGCGGCGCCCGGCCTCATAGGCCGACAGGCCCGCGACTGCTCCCACCACGCCCACCAGCACAGCAACCAGCAGCCAGGTTCGCCACGGCCGATAGGTCCGGACAATGGCCCGCCCTGCCCGCAGCCTGCCGCTTCGGCGCAACGGCCGGTACTTCACCCCCATTGCGATATCCGCCAGGCTTTCCTGTGACCCATCGTCTATCTCCCCGATCCGCAGGCCCGTGATTGTATCGCCGGGCGATCATCGCGCGAATGAAAAGTGTAAGAAATGGCAAGTTTGCATCAGGGTTGAGACGATGTCGCGGGCTGGCTGGACGGGCGACAGGCGAAAAAAAACCGCACGACGAATCGTGCGGTTTCTTGCTGCCAGATCCGGCGAAGCCGGATCGGGACAACAGCGAATTAACGCTTCGAGAACTGCTTCCGGCGACGTGCCTTGTGCAGACCGACCTTCTTACGTTCGACTTCACGTGCATCACGCGTCACGTAGCCAGCCTTCGACAGGGCCGACTTCAGCGTTGCATCGTAGTCGATCAGAGCGCGGGTGATGCCGTGGCGAACAGCACCGGCCTGGCCGGTTTCGCCACCGCCGGTCACGTTGACCTTGATGTCGAACGTTTCGGCGTGAGCAGTCAGTTCCAGCGGCTGGCGCACGATCATCAGCGAGGTTTCGCGAGCGAAATACTCTTTGATGGGCTTGCCATTGACGATGATGTCGCCCTTGCCCGACTTGATGAAGACACGAGCCACTGCGCTCTTGCGGCGGCCAGTACCGTAATTCCAGTTACCGATCATGGATATTGGCCCCTTTAGATTTCCAGCACCTTGGGCTGCTGTGCGCTATGCGGATGCTCGCCTTCGGCATAAACCTTCAGCTTCTTGATCATCGCGTAGCCCAGCGGACCCTTCGGCAGCATGCCCTTGACAGCCTTTTCCAGGGCGCGGCCCGGGAAACGCTGCTGCATCTTGCCGAACGTGGTTTCGTAGATACCGCCGGGGTAACCCGAGTGGCGGTAGTACTTCTTGTCCTGTTCCTTGGTACCCGTCACGCGCAGCTTGGCGGCATTGACGATGATGATGAAATCACCGGTGTCGACGTGAGGAGTGAATTCCGGCTTGTGCTTGCCGCGCAGTCGGCGTGCCACTTCGCTGGCAACACGGCCGAGGACCTTGTCCGTCGCGTCAATCACGTACCAGTCGCGCTTTACCTCTGCAGGCTTGGCGGAAAAGGTCTTCATGATTTTTTCCTGATTTTGAAAACTGCCCGAGATGACGGTCGCCGTTTTAGCGTCCTGTCAGCGGCCGGCCCTTTGGACCTGGCCTTCCTGCTTGTATCTGCAGGCTCTCCCTGAATCTTTTTCCGGGGGCAATGACCGGAAAGCCGACGATTATACTGGGCGTTCTCGCCATCGCACAAGCAAAGTTGTGGCTTTTCGTCAAGCAGCCCGCACCCGGCAGCGGGACAAAGCGCCGCTAGCGCCGCAAAGACCGGCTTCCCACGGCCCTTGACCCTTGCAATCGACGAAAAAAAACCCAAGTCGTATTGGACTTGGGTTTGAATCCACCAAAGGAGGAGGGTGGAGGAGACACCGGGCGATCGACGGGGCCGGTCAGGGCGGGCGGTGCGGCGAGCGATTCGGGTACGTTACCGGCTTTCGCTTTCGCACTCTGGCGCGCTCATCAGCGCCGTCGTTCGATGGAATGAATTATACATACGGCCCTCCGGGATGCAAGAAAATTTGCACTGCGAAATGCAATACCACAATATGAAATGGAGAAAGCCGCGCTCACGATCCGTGGATATGTCTAAAAATCAATGAGTTAAGGGCAAGCGCGGGGTGGTGCATGGACACCACACTAGAGGAAACCTTCGGAATATTAGGGGTAATCCCGCACCCAAGGCGCCTGTGGCGATTGCCCTATACTCGCGGAATGCAAGCCGTACGACGCGCGCCGCCGTGCGCGTCAAAACACCATCAGGAAACGAGGAACGAAAAAAATGGAATGCAAAGTGACATGGTCGGGCCCGGAGGGCATGAGCTTTATCGCCCAGACCGGCAGCGGACACCTGGTGGCGATGGACGGTGCGCCTGACGGCGGCGGCAACAATCTGGCGCCGCGTCCGATGGAGATGGTGCTGCTGGGCACGGGCGGCTGCACCGCCTATGACGTGGTGCTGATCCTCAAGCGCGGCCGGCAGGACGTGCGCGGCTGCTCGGTCAAGCTCGAGGCGGAACGCGCCGACGCCGATCCGAAGGTCTTCACGAAGATCAACTTCCACTTCACGGTGACCGGCAAGAACCTGGACCCTGCCAAGGTGGAGCGCGCCATCGAGCTGTCGCACGAAAAGTACTGCTCGGCGTCGATCATGCTGGCCAAGACCGCCGAGATCACCCACACCACCGAGATCATCGAAGGCTGACCGACCCCGGCGCGGCACGCCGCGCCCGCCTCGAAAGCTGCCTGGAAAGCAAAACGCCCGGCGCAGAAGTGTCTGCGCCGGGCGTTTTTTTGTATCCGAAAGAGCAAAGCAGGCCGATAAGCCGGATTCTGTGCACACCGCATGCCTTTGCAGGCACACGGCATGTGACAACCATTCCTCTAGGCCGGCCGTTACCGGACGGCTCCAGCTCCCTACCCGCAGACTCGGCGGGCCGCTTCATCGTCTGCCTATTTGGGATTGCTCCAGGTGGAGGTTACCGCGTTTCACCCTTCCCGCCAGCCGAAGCCGGCGGCAAGACTCGTCTCTGTGGCCCTATTCCGCACGTTGCCGTGGATGGCTGTTAGCCAACACCCTGCCCTGTGGAGTCCGGACTTTCCTCCCCTCACCCCCTTGCGAGGGCAAGCAGCGATTGTCTGGCCTGCTTTGCGGGGCCGCAGTCTAACACCGAAGTGGACGCCGGTCAGCCCTGCGTGGCCGCCGCCGCTGTCCGGCGGCCCGGCCGGAACACGCTGGCATCGGCGTAGAACGACGGATCGGCATTGCCATCGCACCAGCCCGGAATGCCCAGCACCGGCAATGGCGCGAAGCTGCGCCCGCCGGCAAGGCGGCCGGCGTCGGCCGCACCGGCGAGCGAATCCGCCAGCAGCCGGTCGAGCTGGTCCAACGGGGTATCGGGCGCGGCCGGAATCCACCAGGCGTGGGCCGTGACCGACTTGTACGGTTGGACCAGCTTTTCCAGCAGCGCATGGCCGAACGGCACCACGGTACATCGGGCGTGCCACGCGTGGCGCCGCGAGACAAACAGCTCGTGCCACGCAAACCCGCGCAGCGCGTCGGACAGCGAGGCATCCGGACTGACGAAGATGACCGCGTTCTCGTCGAACAGCGTCGCTGCATCGCGCAGGCCGCCCCGCACCTGGCCGACGCCGTCGCGCGCGATGGCCTCGGCCTGCAGCCGGTTCAGCAGGCGCTTGGTTTCGGGGAAATGCAGCCACACAAGTGCGCTGAACGCATCGTGGAGGTTATCGCGCGTCGGCACATGGCCAGTGGCGTAGATATGGGCCTCGTAGGCGACGCCCTCGGGCAGGTCGGCCTGCGGCACGAACCGCAGCGGCAACCCTTGCGCGTTCCGCAGGTGAGGCAGATGCGCGGCGCGCGCGTTGAGCGCGTGGCACAAGTCCCCGCCGGTGAAGGCCGGGGTGGACGCGGCGAACCCGGCAAACGGCCGGAACCACGGCCGCGTCCAGTCGATGGCGGACAGCAAGCCGCTCAGCTGGCCTTCCAGCGCAGCGTTTCGCCGGCGCGCAGCGGCACCAGCGTGGTATCGCCGTACGGCAGTTCGGCCGGCAGCTCCCAGTCTTCGCGCGTCAGCGTCAGCGTGCCGGTGTTGCGCGGCAGGCCGTAGAACGCCGGGCCGTTGAAGCTGGCGAACGCTTCGAGCTTGTCCAGCGCGCCGGCCGTGTCGAATGCCTCGGCGTACAGCTCCATGGCGTGCAGCGCCGTGTAGCAGCCGGCGCAGCCGCAGGCGTGTTCCTTCAGGCCGCGTGCGTGCGGGGCGCTGTCGGTGCCCAGGAAGAACCGTTCGCTGCCCGACGTGGCCGCCTTGACCAGCGCGTCGCGGTGGATTTCGCGCTTGAGCACCGGCAGGCAGTAGTAATGCGGACGGATGCCGCCGGTGAAGATGGCGTTGCGGTTGTAGAGCAGATGGTGCGCGGTGATGGTCGCGCCGATGGGGCCTTCGGCCTCGGCCACGTACTGGGCGGCATCGCGCGTGGTGATGTGCTCGAAGACCACCTTCAGTTCGGGCATATCGCGGCGCAGCGGCTTCATCACACGGTCGATGAACACGGCTTCGCGGTCGAAGATGTCGATGTCGCCATCGGTCACTTCGCCGTGCACCAGCAGCGGAATGCCTTCGCGCTGCATCGCTTCCAGCGTCGGATAGCAGCGGCGGATATCGGTCACGCCGGCGTCGCTGTTGGTGGTGGCGCCCGCCGGGTAGAGCTTCACCGCATGGACGAACCCGCTGGCCTTGGCCGCGACGATTTCCTCGGGCGGCAGGTTGTCGGTCAGGTACAGCGTCATCAGCGGCTCGAACGCCACACCGGCCGGCAGCGCGGCCAGGATGCGGTCGCGGTAGGCTCGGGCCAGCGCGACCGTGGTCACGGGCGGCTTCAGGTTGGGCATGATGATGGCGCGCGCGAACTGGCGCGCCGTGTCGGGCAGCACCGCCGACAGCGCGGCGCCGTCGCGCACGTGCAGATGCCAGTCGTCGGGGCGGGTAATCGTAAGCTTCTGGGTCATGGGGACAAGCACAACTTAGAGAATCAGGATGGCGCGGTAATCGTTCACATTGGTACGCGTGGGGCCCGTCACCACGAGGTCGCCCACGGCGTCGAAGAAGCCCCACGCATCGTGCGTGTCGAGCTTCTGCCGCGCCGAGACACCGGCCGCTGCGGCGCGGGCCAGGGAATCGGGCCCGAGCAGCGCCCCGGCATTGTCCTCGGACCCGTCGATACCGTCGGTATCGGCCGCGATCGCGTGGATATCGGCCGCGCCGTCCAGTTCGATCGCCAGCGACAGCAGGAATTCCGAACAGCGGCCGCCACGGGCCCGTTCCGACGCACCGCTGGGCAATGTGACCGTGCATTCACCGCCCGAGATCAGCACCACCGGCGCGGAGAACGGCGCATTGTACTTGCGAATCTCGCGCACCAGTGCCGCGTAGACGCGCGCCACCTCCTGCGCCTCGCCGGTCACGGTATCGCCGAGCAGCACGGGCTGGATGCCCTGGCGGCGGAACTGCGCGGCGGCCGCGGCCAGACTGCCATGGGCCGTGGCGATCATACGATTGTCCACGCGGGCGAACAGTGCATCGCCCGGCTTTGGCGTTTCGGCGATCTCGCCGCGCGCGCCGCGATCGAGGTGCGCCTGGACGGTCGCCGGCACCGTGGCGCCGTAACGCTTGAGGATGGCCAGCGCATCGGCATAGGTGCTGGGGTCGGGCACGGTCGGCCCCGATGCAATCGCGCTGGGGTCGTCGCCGGCCACGTCGGACACGATCAGCGTGGTCACGGGCGCGCGGCTGGCCTGCGCGAGCCGTCCGCCCTGGATGCGCGAGACATGCTTGCGCACGATATTCATGTCGGTGATCGGCGCGCCACAGCGCAGCAATTCGCGGGTGGTGGCCTTCAGGTCCGCCATCGGAATGCCTTCGGCCGGCAGCGACAGCAGGCTTGATCCGCCGCCCGAAACCAGCACGATCAGCCGGTCGTCGGGGCCCAGCGACTGCACCTGCGCCAGGATGTCGGCCGCGGCCTGCTCGCCGGCTTCATCGGGCACCGGATGGCCGGCCTCGATCACGCGGATATGCTCGGTCGGCAGGCCATGCGCGTAGCGCGTAACCACCACGCCTTCGAGCGTGGCGTGGCCGGCGTAGGCCCGTTCGACCGCCAGCGCCATCGACGCGGCCGCCTTGCCGGCGCCCACCACCAGCGTGCGGCCGCCGGCATGGGGCGGCGGCAGGTGGCTGGCGACGATTTCCAGCGGATCGGCGGCCGCCACGGCGGCGCGGAAGCTCTCGAGCAGCAAGGTACGGGGGCAGCCCTGGAAGTTCACAGTGCCTCCGCGATGGCCTGGCCCAGATCGGCCGTGGAGGCGGTTCCGCCAATGTCGCGCGTCAGCGGCGCATGTCCCGGCCCGGCCGCCAGCACCTGCTCGATGGCCTGCAGCACGGCGGCGCCGGCCTCGGCGTGGCCCAGGTGTTCCAGCATCATCGCGCCGCACCAGATCTGGCCGATCGGGTTGGCGATGCCCTTGCCGGCGATATCGGGCGCCGAGCCGTGCACCGGCTCGAACAGGCTCGGATAGACCTTGTCCGGATTGATGTTGCCCGACGGCGCCACGCCGATCGTGCCCGTGCAGGCCGGGCCCAGGTCTGACAGGATGTCGCCGAACAGGTTGCTGGCGACCACGACGTCAAACCAGTCCGGGTGCTGCACGAAGTGCGCGGTCAGGATGTCGATGTGGTACTTGTCGACCTTCAGGCCGGGGTAGTTGGCGGCCATGGCCTCCACGCGCTCGTCCCAGTACGGCATCGTGATCGAGATGCCATTGGACTTGGTGGCCGACGTCAGATGCTTCCTGGGTCGTTTTTGCGCCAGTTCGAACGCGAATTTCAGGATGCGGTCCACGCCGTGCCGGCTCATCACCGTTTCCTGCACCACGATCTCGCGGTCGGTATTCGGAAACATGCGCCCGCCGATGCTGGAATATTCGCCCTCGGTGTTCTCGCGCACCACGTAGAAGTCGATGTCGCCGGGCTGGCGGCCGGCCAGCGGGCTCTTGATGCCCGGCATGAGGCGCACGGGCCGCAGGTTCACGTACTGGTCGAACGAGCGCCGGAACTGCAGCAGCGACCCCCACAGCGACACATGGTCGGCGATCTTCTGCGGCCAGCCCACCGCGCCGAAGTAGATGGCGTCGTACTTGACCAGCGTGTCGAACCAGTCGTCCGGCAGCATCTTGCCGTGGCGCTCGTAGTATGCGTAGCTGGAAAAGTCGAAGTGGTCCCACTGGAAGTCGATGCCAAAGCGCCGCGCCGCGGCGTCCATGACACGGATGCCTTCCGGCATCACTTCCGTTCCGATTCCGTCTCCGGGAATGACAGCGATCTTGTATTGACTCATGGCTGGGAAGGGCGAGGTGGCGGGGGGCGCGGGCGCCCGGCTTGGCAGCATCGGGCACGCGCATGATAATGTCTGCATTCTATTGCAAAGCGGCAGCCCCCTGCCGCACGGTGCCCACGCCATGTGCCAGCTGCTAGGCATGAACTGCGCCACGCCCACCGACGTGACGTTTTCCTTTACCGGCTTCGCCGCCCGCGGCGGCGTGACAGACCATCACGCCGACGGTTTCGGCGTGGCGTTCTTCGAGGACAAGGCCTGCCGGCTGTTCATCGACAACCAGTCGGCCGGTACGTCGCCGGTGGCGGACCTGATCAAACGCTACCCGATCAAGTCGAAGAACGTCATCTCCCATATCCGCAAGGCCACGCAGGGAACGGTGCTGCTGGAGAATTGCCACCCGTTCATGCGCGAGCTATGGGGCCGGCACTGGATCTTTGCCCACAACGGCGACCTGAAGGGCTTCACGCCGTTCCTGTCCGGGGTCTACCAGCCCGTGGGCGATACCGACAGCGAACTGGCCTTCTGCACGCTGATGCAGGGGCTCAGAAAGCGCTTTCCGGGGTCGCAGCCACCGCTCAACGAACTGGGCCATGCCCTGGCCGACATCACCCGCGACATCACGCTGCATGGCGTTTTCAACTTTTTGCTATGCAACGGGCAGGCGTTGTTCGCGCACTGCTCCACGCGGCTGTACTACATCGTGCGGCAATGGCCGTTTTCGAAGGCCCATCTGATCGATGCCGACCTGTCGATCGACTTCTCGCAGGTCACCACGCCGGACGACCGCGTGGCGGTGATTGCCACCGCGCCGCTGACCGACAACGAGACGTGGACCCAGTTTTCCCCGGGTGAGCTGATCATGTTCGAGGACGGCAGGCCCACCATGACGTGGACGGTGCCGATCCCGCCCGAGGTACAGGCGAAGAACGCGGCCAATACGGCGTGTACTTGAAGGGGATCGGGTGGTTTGCTCCCCTCTCCCGCGTAGCGGGAGAGGGGCCGGGGGAGAGGGCCGGCATATCAAGCGCTACCGTGCTGGATTAAACCAACGGCCTTGCTTGATGTGGTTCCTTGCTGAACCACCCCTCTCTCCCACTCTCTCCCCATGAGGGGAGAGAGGGCCAAGACATCGCTACTCATATGCGCTTGGGCGTGGCGAGCGGCGTTGGCCGTCAAACAACCGACGGCCTCGTCCAGGGTTTCGCTGCTTCAGTGGTGCAGGATCTTCGACAGGAACTGGCGGGCGCGCTCCGAGCGGGCGTCGATATTGCCGAAGAACTCTTCCTTCGGACAGTCTTCGACGATCTTGCCGGCGTCCATGAAGATCACGCGGTTGGCCACCTTGCGGGCGAAGCCCATTTCGTGGGTCACGCACATCATGGTCATGCCTTCCTGCGCCAGCTGAACCATCACATCCAGCACTTCGTTGACCATTTCGGGGTCAAGCGCGGACGTCGGCTCGTCGAACAGCATGCAGATCGGATCCATCGACAGCGCCCGTGCGATGGCCACGCGCTGCTGCTGGCCGCCCGACAGCTGGCCCGGATACTTCGATGCCTGGCTCTTCAGACCCACGCGCTCCAGGTACTTCAGGCCCTTGGCCGTCGCCTCTTCCTTCGAGCGGCCCAGCACCTTCATCTGGGCGATGGTCAGGTTTTCGGTGATCGACAGGTGCGGGAACAGTTCGAAGTTCTGGAACACCATGCCCACACGCGAGCGCAGCTTGGGCAGGTTGGTCTTGGGGTTGCCCACCGACGTGCCGTCGACCAGGATGTCGCCCTTCTGGAACGGCTCCAGCGCGTTCACGGTCTTGATCAGCGTCGACTTGCCCGAGCCCGACGGGCCGCACACCACCACCACTTCACCCTTGGCGACCTGGGTCGTGCAGTCCGTCAGCACCTGGAAGGCGCCGTACCACTTGGAAACGTTATTAATTTCGATCATACGGCCACCTTTTTCTGATAACGCTTGACCAGCAGCGAAGCGGAGAAACAAATGATGAAGTACACGAGGCCGGCGAACAGCAGCATCTCCACGATGCGGCCGTCACGCTCGCCAATGCCGTAGGCCTGGCCGAAGAAGTCCGCCAGCGCGCTCACGTAGACCAGCGACGTATCCTGGAACAGGATGATGCCCTGCGTCAGCAGCAGCGGCACCATGTTGCGGAACGCCTGCGGCAGCACCACCAGGCGCATGGTCTGGCCATAAGTCATGCCCAGCGCCTGCGCGGCGAACATCTGTCCGCGCGACACGCTCTGGATACCGGCGCGGATGATTTCCGAGTAGTACGCAGCCTCGAACAGCGAGAACGCGATCAGCGCGGATGTCATGCGCAGGTCGGACGCGGCATTCAGGTTGAACACCTTCTGCAGCAGCTGCGGGATGATCAGGAAGAACCACAACAGCACCATCACCAGCGGGATGGACCGGAACAGCGTCACGTACCCCTGCGCGAACCAGTTCAGCGGCTTGCTCGACGACAGGCGCATCATCGCCAGGATCGTGCCCCAGACGATGCCGACGATCACCGCCGTCACGGTGATCTTCAGCGACACCATCATGCCCTCGCCGAGCACGTGGAGGGTCGATGCGTTGATCGAGCTGAAATCGAATTCGTATGCCATGTTCCAGCTCCTTACTTGCCGCCGATGAAGCCCGGCACGCGGGTACGGCGTTCCACCCAGCGCATCAGGAACATCACCGTGAAGTTGATCAGCGCGTACAGCAGCGTGACCGCGATGAACGATTCATACGGGCGCGCGGTGTAGTCCACCAGCTGGCGGCCTTGCGCGGCCAGTTCCAGCAGGCCGATCGTCGACGCCACGGCCGAGTTCTTGAAGATGTTCAGGAATTCGGACGTGATCGGCGGCACGATGACGCGGAACGCCATCGGCAGCAGCACGTGGCGATACGTTTGCGACAGCGTGAAGCCCATGGCCAGGCCGGCGTTCTTCTGACCGCGCGGCAGCGAATTGATACCCGAGCGCACCTGTTCGCAAACCCGGGCGGCGGTAAACGTGCCCAGGCAGATCATGGCGGCCAGGAATTGCTGCGTGAACGGGTTCATCTGCTTGATGGCCTCGCCGCCGGGCAGCAGCTCGGGGCCGACGAAGTACCAGATGAACAACTGCACCAGCAGCGGAATGTTCCGGAAGATCTCGACGTAGGTGGCGGCGAAACCCGACAGCCACTTGTTCGGCACGGTGCGCAGCACGCCGAGCACGGAGCCGATGACGAGCGCGATCACCCACGAAGACAGGCCCAGCGCGATCGTCACCTTGAGACCGGAAATCATCCAGTCCAGGTACGTCTCGTTGGCGGCGGCCTGCTCGAGGAAGACTCCCCAGTGAAAAATGTAATCCATAGTGCGTCCTCAAAAAGAAACGGAAGGACTGCTCCTTCCGTTTCGCACTGCTCCAATCGCGCAGATCAGTCGAGTGCCTTGTCGTTCGGGTTCTTGAAGAGCGCCTTCATGTCTTCGGACAGCGGGAAGTCCAGGTTCAGGCCCTTCGGCGGCACCGGTTGCTGGAACCACTTGGTGTACATCTGGTTGATCGAGCCGTCCTTCATCAGGCCGGTGATCACATGATCGGCCAGCTTCTTGAACGGCACGTCGTCCTTGCGGATCATGCAGCCGTACGATTCACGCGACTGCGGCTTGCCCACCACGATCCAGTCGTTCGGGTTCTTGGCCTTGGCGCGCTCGCCGTACAGCAGTGCGTCGTCCATCATGAACGCCACGGCACGGCCCGATTCCAGCGTCAGGAACGACTGGCCATGGTCCTTGGTGCTGATGATGTTCATGCCCAGCTTCTGGTCGTCGTTCATCTTGCGCAGCAGGCGCTCGGACGTCGTACCGGCCGTGGTCACCACGTTCTTGCCCTTCAGGTCGGCCCAGTCCTTGATGCCGCCGTCCTTCTTCACCATGATGCGCGTGCCGATGATGAAGATGCTGGTGGTGAACGAGGCCTGCTTCTGGCGCTCGAGGTTGTTCGTCGTCGAGCCGCACTCGATGTCGATCGTGCCGTTCTGCAGCAGCGTGATGCGGTTCTGCGAGGTGATCGGGATTTCCTTGACCTGCAGGTTCGGGAGCTTCAGCTGGTCCTTGATGGCTTCCACGATCTTCATATTGATATCGTAGGAATAGCCTACCTGGCGCACACCGCCCAGGTTGTAGTTGAACGGAATCGAAGAGTCCCGCACACCCAGCGTAATGACACCCGTATCCTTGATCTTCTGCAGCGTACCCGTCAGCGGCTCGGCTGCCTGTGCGCTCGCGCACAGCATGCCTGCCGCAATCATCAGGCCGGCCAACTTGGCAACATTCATAACATCTCCTTGACCATGAAGAGAGAAAGGCGCGACTGTAACAGACAGTCCCGCCGGCGAAACAGTATTGCTTAGCTCGTCACCCAAGACAACGGGTTTTTCCCCTAACTGGTGCCATTTCGGGCAGCGTTTCGCGGCAATGCGCCAAAATGAGACACAACTGCCAACGTCCGATTGCAAGTTTCCGGAAGCGGCGTCAATAGAAAAACGGCGACCGGAACAAGTCCGGTCGCCGTTTCTCAGTGAATCAGGATAAGGGCCAGATTTGCTGCGTTGCAGCAGCCCTGGCGTCCCGTTCCTTGACCCGCCTGCATCAGGGATACAGACCGCGCATTTCGCGCGCCTGCAGGATCCGCGAGCAGGCGACGATGAACGCGGCCGTACGCAGCGTGACCTTGTTGTCCTGGGCAACCTGCCAGATCGCCCGGAAGGCTTCTTGCATGATTCGTACCAGGCGTTCGTTGATTTCCTCTTCGGTCCAGAAGAAGCTCGAGAAGTCCTGCACCCATTCGAAGTAGGACACCGTCACGCCGCCGGCGTTGGCGATCACGTCCGGGCAGACCAGAATATTGCGCTCGCGCAAGATGTCGTCGGCCTGCGGGGTGGTCGGGCCGTTGGCGCCCTCGATCACCAGCTTCGCCGTGATCTTCGGCGCGTTCTCGGCCGTGATCTGGCCTTCCAGCGCGGCCGGGATCAGGATGTCGCAGTCCACTTCCCAGAACTGGTCGCCCTTGATGACTTCGGCGCGATAACCCTCGATCGTGCCGCTGTGCGAGGCGTATTCCATCATCGCCGGCACGTCCAGGCCAGCCGGGTCGAACAGCGTCGTGCGGTGATCCTGCACCGCCACCACCTTGGCGCCGGCCTCATGGAACAGCTTGGCGGCCACGGCGCCCACGTTGCCGAAGCCCTGCACGGCCACGCGCGCCCCCTTGACGTCCATGCCCAGGTTGCGGGCAGCCTCGGAACCGACCACGAACACGCCACGGCCGGTGGCCTCGTGACGGCCCAGCGAACCGCCCAGCGAGATCGGCTTGCCGGTCACCACGCCGGTGGCCGTGCTGCCCGAATTCATCGAGTAGGTATCCATCATCCAGGCCATGACCTGGGCGTTGGTGTTCACGTCCGGCGCCGGAATATCCTTGGTCGGGCCGATGATGAGGTTGATCTCGCTGGTGTAGCGGCGCGTCAGGCGTTCCAGCTCGCCGTGCGACAGCGTGCGCGGGTCCACGCGGATGCCGCCCTTGGCGCCGCCGTACGGCACGTTCACGGCCGCGTTCTTCACCGACATCCACGCCGACAGCGCCATCACCTCGGACAGCGTCACGTCCTGGTGAAAGCGCACGCCGCCCTTGCCCGGGCCACGCGACAGGTTGTGCTGCACCCGATAGCCCTCGAAGTGGGCGATGGTGCCGTTGTCCAGTTCGATGGGTACGTCGACGATCAGCGCACGCTTCGGGCGCTTCAGGGTTTCCACCCAGCGTGCCAGCGAACCCAGGTAGGGCGTGACACGGTCGACTTGCTGCAGGTAGATGCCCCAGGGACCGAGATTGTCGGCGTTCAGGTACGAAGGCAGGGCGTGAGCATTGGAGACGTTTTGCGTCGGTGCTGCGGAAGACATCGTTGGTTTCCGAGTGAAGGTGACACGGAGCATATCGGCGCCCCCTTCCCCGAATCCAATGCCGTTTGCTCATCCACCACATGACGGTTATGCAAGACTTGCATAACGTTGGCGTGATGCCTCGGCCCTTGTCAGGCGGTCGTTGACGGGGCAACCAGGGTCGCCCACACCTTGTCCACCAGCTGGCGCTTGCGCCGAAGCTGGCTGCCGCGCCGTTCGCCGCCTTCGGCCGGACGCTCGCGGTAGAGCCGGATTTCCATGTCAATCGATTGGGGCAGGCCGCGCGCGGCTTCGGCCCGCACCAGGCGGCCGGCGGCGACGTCCTCGCGCACCGTGCTTTCTGGCAGAAATGCCATGCCGTGGCCCGCCAGCGCCATGACCTTGAGCGCCTCGGCCATATCGGTTTCGTAGCATTTGTCGAGCTTGAGCGAATCGGTGGATTCCGCCAGCAGCATGTCCACCATGCGGCCCAGGAACGCATTGGGCGTGTAACTGAGGAACGGCACCGGCTTCTTGTCGGTGCCAGGCAGCCGAAACAGCGGGCGGCCCGTGGCGTCGGGCACGCTGTACGGCGACAGCCGTTCCGTACCCAGTACCAGCATGTCGTAGTGCGCCGGATCGAGCTGGATGGCCTGACGCGGATGGTGGTACACCATGACAAGGTCGCAGCCGCCTTCCACCAGCATCAGCACCGCATCGTGGACGTTCAGCGCGCGCAGGCGGCATGGCAGCGTGCCCAGCTTGCGCTCCACGCCTTTGAGCCATTCCGGGAAGAACGTCAGCGACAGCGTGTGGGGCACCGCGAATTCCAGCACCTGCGCGTTGGCCGACCGCTGGCCGCGCATCAGTGCACGCGTTTCGCTGACCTGCGCCAGCATTGCCAGCGCCTGTTCGTAGAACACCTTGCCGGCCTCGGTCAGACTGGTGGGATAGCTCGACCGGTCGATCAGCTCGGTGCCCACCCAGGCCTCGAGCGACTGGATACGCCGCGAGAACGCCGGTTGCGTGACATGCCGCAGTTCCGCCGAGCGCGAGAAGCTGTGCGTCTCGGCCAGGCTGACGAAGTCTTCAAGCCATTTGATTTCCATGGCGCGGATTATCGCCTGATGGAGCAACGCCGGCGCAGTCCGCAAAAACATTCTCCAAAGTTGTGATTTATTGGAATGCAATTACAATGCAGGACAACTTGGGACGACATTTCGCATGCTGGTGCTCCGGACGCGCTTTTAAGATGAACGCTATCGCACATATCGCCCATCAAGAAGAACGCGCCCGCCATGGAAGCCGCCGCATCCCCCATCCGCTCCACGCCGTCCCCGCCGTCCCCGTTTTCCTCGCTGGCCTCCGGCATGGAAGCCACGCTCGCGCAGAACGCCCGCATGGTCGCCGCGCACGTGGCGGCCAGCCTGCCCGACGCGGACACGCTGCTGGCCAGCCTGCCGCCCGGGGCGCTCGAAGGCAGCCCCGACAACTACACGCGCCATCTGGTCTACGCCGATCCCTACGAGCGTTTTTCGGTGATGGTGCTGGTCTGGCGCCCGGGCCAGCACAGCCCGGTGCACGGCCATCGCACCTGGTGCGCATACCGGGTGCTGCGCGGCACGCTGTCCGAACGGCATTACCGCTGGAATTGCGAGAATCGCACGGCCAGCCAGACCGGCGCCGCGACGCGCGAGGCAGGCGACACGTTCAGCGTGCCAGCCGGCCTGCAGCATATCCACGCGCTGGGCAACGACAGCCACGCGGTGGCCGTGTCACTGCACATCTACGGCGTGGACCCGGACCGCATTGCCACCGGCGTGAACCTGCTGGTAGATACCATCGTCAGCTGACATCCGCCCCGGCAGGGTGGCCCGCGGCTGGCGCCCACCCACCTTACCGGACCTGACAACGATGGACCGCTATGACCGCCAGATCCTGGGCATCCTCCAGGAAGATGCCTCCGTACCCGTTGCCGACATCGGCGAACGCGTCGGCCTGACCTCCACGCCCTGCTGGCGCCGCGTACAGAAGCTGGAAGAGTCCGGCGTGATCCGCAAGCGCGTGGCGCTGCTCGATGCCGCCCGGCTCAATGTGGGCGTGACCGTCTTTGTCTCGATCCGCACCAGCCAGCACAACGTGAAATGGCTGAAGACCTTCCACGACCTCGTGGCATCGATTCCGGAAGTCACCGAGTTCTACCGCATGGCGGGCGACACCGACTACCTGCTGCGCGTGGTGGTGCCCGATATCGCCGCCTATGACGCCGTGTACAAGAAGCTGATCCAGGGCGTGGAACTGGCCGATGTCAGTTCCAGCTTCGCGATGGAGCAGATCAAGTACACGACGGCGCTGCCGCTGGACTACGCGTAGCGCCTGGGGACTACTTCGGCGAATGCACGACATCGACACCGAGCCGGAACGTGCCGATCTTCGGCTGCTTCGGCAGATCGGTGCCGATGGCGTCGATGACCAGACGCATGCCCGGCTTGGTCCGGTATCGTCCGCCGGGCTGCAGCCCGGGATTGTCGGCCGGGTCGTACCAGACGATCAGCGTGCCGCGACCGGCATGCCCGCCGACGGCCTCCAGCGGGCCCAGGGTGCCTTCCTGCCCCGAGCCGCTGACATTGCGCTGCGCACGCAGCCATAGCGGATAGACGCGGTTTCCATAGACGTCGCCTTCCATGCTGGCCAGCACCTTCAGCGCGGTATAGCCGTCCCGCGGGACCGCGACGACCTGCTTGCGCTGGGTGCCCCTGGCGACGAACTGGACGCGCGAGCCTTGCCACGGCGCCTCGGCGGTGTAGGTGAAGACCGTCGGCTGCGCAGCCGCGCTGGCGGCGACCACGTTCAGGTCGTCAAGCGTGTTGTCGCCGATCTTGTACCACCGCCGGTCATCGGCGCCAGGCCGTTGCCCGGCTTCGGCGTGGGCGTCATTGGCCCAGATGTACCTGCCGTAGGTCACGCAGCTTCCCAGCGGATACTCGCTCTTCTGCTGCCACCGCTCGATCGCGCTGCAATCGCCGGGGCGTTCTGGCGAATCTGCCATGGCATTCGCCGCAGATGACAGCAGCAACACCAGCGCCGCGGACGAAGCCGCCGCTCGCCGGCAAATCTGGCTTTTTCTTGGCATGGTCGAACCTTGAGTTTTTGGTTGATGGACGGCCAGGGCACGTTGCCCCGACGTCCACAACTCTAGGTATCGGCCCACGCGTCAACAATCGCCATCCGTCCAAAGATGGCGGTGTCTTGCTGCCGTCCCGGCCCAGCGGGACGGCGCGCCGCGATCAGCCCCGATGCGCCCAGCCTGTCATCCGCTTTTCCAGCACGGCGAACAGCTCGTACATGACCATCGCCATCACGGCGATCACCACCAGCCCGGCAAACGCCAGGGGCATCTTCATCGCCGATCCGGCCGACACCAGCAGGTAGCCGATCCCTTCGTTGGCCGCGTTCATTTCCGACACCGTGGTGCCCACGAACGCCAGCGTGATGGCGACCTTGAGCGACGCAAAGAAGAACGGCAGCGCGCGCGGCAGGCCCACCTTGATGAGCACGTCGCGCCGCTTGGCGCCCAGCACACGTAGTACATCCTCCAATTCCGGTTCCAGCGTGGCCAGCCCCGTGGCGATGTTGACCATGATCGGAAAGAACGAGATCAGGAACGCGGTCAGGATGGCCGGGCCGGCGCCCAGGCCGAACCACACCACCAGGATCGGCACGAAGGCCGCCTTGGGCAGCGCGTTGAATGCCGTCATCAGCGGGTACGTGGCCGCGTAGGCCAGCCGCGACGAGCCCATCAGCATGCCCAGCACCACGCCCACCACGATGGCCACGCCAAAGCCGACCATGGTGGTCCAGAACGTACGCCACGCGTGTCCGGCAATCACGCCGGCGTACTCGAACAGCGACGCCACGATCGAAGACGGGCTGGGCAGGATGAAGTCGGATACATCGAAGACCAGGCACGCGCCCTGCCACAACAGCAGGCAGGCGCCGAGCAGGACCCAGGGGGCGACGCGCTGTACGCGCTTCGCCTGGAGAGAGGACATCGTCGTCATGTTCAGGGCCGTCCCGCGTTGTCAGTGTGGTTGCCGGGCTTGTGGCCGATCTTCTCGCGTAGTTCGTGCACGCGTTCGGCAAACGGTTCGGTGTAGGTAATGTCCAGCGGGCGCGGACGCGGCAGGTCGATCTCGCGGCGCAGCACGATCCGTCCCGGGCGCGCGCTCATCACGTAGACGGTGTCGGCCAGGAACACGGCCTCGCGCAGGTCGTGGGTGACGAGGATCACGTTGAAGCGTTGCGCCTGCCAGAGGTCGCGCAGCACACACCAAAGTTCCTCGCGCGTGAACGCGTCGAGCGCGCCGAACGGCTCGTCCAGCAGCAGCATGCGCGGCTCGTGGATCAGCGCGCGGCAGATCGACGCACGCTGCTGCATGCCGCCCGACAGCTGCCATGGATACTTGTCCTCGTAGCCGGCCAGGCCCACCGTCTTCAGCAGCGCACGGGCGCGCTCCACATATTCGGCGCGCTTCTTGCGCATGGTCGACCGGTACGGCTCGACGATCTCCAGCGGCAGCATCACGTTGTCGAGCGTGGTGCGCCACGGCAGCAGCGTGGGGGCCTGGAAGGCCATCCCCACCTGCTTGAGCGGCCCCGTCACCTTGGCACCGTTGATGCTGACCGCGCCGCGCGTGGCCGGCCGCAGCCCCGTGGCCAGCTTCATGAACGTGGACTTGCCGCAGCCCGACGGCCCGACGATGGCGATGAATTCGCCTTCGCGCGCCTGCAGCGAGATATCCTCGACCGCGAACTCGCCGCGGCGGGCCAGTTCGTCGTCGTAGGCCAGCCAGACGCGATTGAAATCGACGAACGGCCGGGCCGGTTTGTCCGCCTCCGGCTTGTCGCCGGCCGGCGTGCCCAAGGCGGGCATCAGGGCTTCGCGCGCCATCATCGCAATACGTCCAGTTCGGCGGCCGAAGGCAGGTAGGCGTCGGTCCACAGCGCATCGGGATTGATGCGGCCCTTGGTGCCGAACGCGTCGGCCACCTGCGAAGCCATCAGCGACAGCCGCGGCTTGCTGACGCGGCCGAAGCCTTCGGCCTTGGCGTCGGGCGACTTCACCACGCTGTCCAGCGCGATCTTCAGACGGCGGAGTTCCAGCTTCTCGTCGATGATCCCGTCGCGCGCCTTGACGGCCTTGACACCGTCTTCGGGCCGCGCGATCACGTCCTTCGCCGATTTCGCAAACGCGCGCAGGAAGGCCTTGACGGCCTCGGGGTTGCTCTTCAGGAACTGTTCGGACGCGATGACCGCGTTGCCGTAGAGCTTCACGCCGTACTGCGGGTACGGCAGCACCACGATGTCCTCGTCCTTCACGCCGCGCGCGTTCAGGTTCAGGATCGACGTGAACGAGAAGCCGGTGATGGCGTCCAGATCGCCGCGCGCCAGCATGGTCTCGCGCAGCGTGGGGTCCATCGCCTGCCAGTTGAACGCCCCGGCCTGCAGGCCGTTGGCCTTGGCGAAGATCGGGAAGGCGCGGCGACCGGCGTCGAACACCGGGGCGCCAAGCTTCTTGCCGGCCAGGTCCTTCGGCGCCTTGATGCCGGACTTCTTCAGCGCCAGCACGGCGGCCGGCGTGTTGTTGTAGACCATCATCACGGCCACGGGGCGGTTCTTCGCGTCGGGGTTGTTGCCGTAGAACTCCATCACCGACGCCAGGTCGGCAAAGCCCATGTCGTACGTGCCCGAGGCCACGCGGTTGACCACGTTGCCCGACCCGTTGCCGGCATCGATGGCCACGTCGAGCTTCTCGGCCTTGTAGTAGCCCTTCTGTTCGCCCAGCAGGAACAGCGCCGACGGGCCTTCGAAGCGCCAGTCGAGCTGGAAGCGGATCTTCGTGGGGGCCTGCGCGTGCGCGGTGCCTGCGCAGAGTGTCGACAGCACCATCGTGGTGCCCAACGCGGTGCACAGCTTCAGCAGATGACGGCGCAAGGGGGATTGCGGCATGAACCTTCTCCAGTAGTTGATCTCTCTGGAGGGGGCTTTTCGCAAGGGACGTGCCAGCTTTTCACCGCCCCGTCATGCACCGGCGCAAGGCGTGCGCGCGGTGCATTGACGAACCATGATTGTGCGCGGGCCGCTGTCGGCGCGCGTTGCCGACAGCAATTGTCGACAATCGTCAGGCGTCCTGCGTGGCGTCGCCCACCTCGACGTCGCGCGCGTCGGCATCGGGCGAACCCTGCGCGGCGTTGCGCGCCTGGATCTGCCACATCTCGGCGTAGCGGCCGTTGGCACGCATCAGGTCGGCATGGGTGCCGCGCTCGACGATGCGGCCGTGGTCCATCACGAGGATCTGGTCGGCGTGGACCACGGTGGACAGCCGATGCGCGATCAGCAGCGTGGTGCGGTTCTGCGCCAGCCGCATCAGTTCGGCCTGGATGGCCTGCTCGGTGCGCGAGTCCAGTGCCGAGGTGGCCTCGTCGAACACCAGGATCGGCGGGTTCTTGAGCAGCGTGCGGGCGATGGCCACGCGCTGCTTCTCGCCGCCAGACAGCTTCAGGCCCCGCTCGCCCACCGGCGTGTCGTAGCCCTGCGGCAGTTCCCGGATGAAATGGTCGATCTGGGCAGCCTGGGCGGCGGCGATGACTTCCTCGCGCGTGGCCTCGGGCCGGCCATAGGCGATGTTGTAGTAGATGCTGTCGTTGAACAGCACCGTATCCTGCGGCACGATGCCGATCGACGCGCGCAGCGTGGATTGGCGTACGCGGCGAATGTCCTGGCCGTCCACCTCGATGTCGCCCTGCGTCACGTCGTAGAAGCGGAACAGCAGCCGGGCCAGCGTGGACTTGCCCGATCCGCTGTGGCCAACCACGGCCGTGGTGGTGCCGGCCGCGATCGTGAAATCCACGTCGTGCAGGATCACGCGATTCGATTCGTAGCCAAAGCCGACGTGGCGAAAGCGTACCTCGGCGCCGCTGACGCGCAGCGGCGGCGCGTCGGGGCTGTCGGCCACCTCCTGATGGGTGCCCAGCAGCACGAACATGCGGTCCATGTCGGTGGTGGCCTGCTTGATCTCGCGGTAGATCACCCCCAGGAAGTTGAGCGGGATGTACAGCTGGATCATCAGCGTGTTGACCAGCACCAGATCGCCCAGCGTGAGCTTGCCGGCCGCCACGCCTACCGTGGCGCGCCACAGGATCAGGATCAGGCCCGTGGCGATGATGGCCTGCTGGCCGAAGTTCAGGAACGACAGCGAGTTCTGCGAGCGGATGGCCGCGGTGCGATAGGTGCGCAGGTTCTCGTCGTAGCGGCGCGCCTCGTATTCCTCGTTGCCGAAGTACTTGACCGTCTCGAAGTTCAGCAGCGAGTCGATGGCCTTCTGGTTGGCGCGCGAATCCAGTTCGTTCATCTTGCGCCGGAAGTGCGTGCGCCACTCGGTCACGACGATCGTGAATGCGATGTAGCCCACCAGCGCGCACAGCGTGATGGCCGCGAACCAGATGTCGTAATGCAGGAAGAAGAAGCCGATGACCAGCGACATTTCCACCAGCGTCGGCAGGATGCTGTACAGCGAGTACGAAATCAGCGACTGGATGCCACGGGTGCCGCGCTCGATGTCGCGGCTCATGCCGCCGGTCTGCCGCTCCAGGTGGAACCGCAGCGACAGCGCGTGCAGGTGGCGGAAGACTTGCAGCGCGATCTCCCGGACCGCGCTTTGCGTCACCTTCGAAAAGAGGATTTCACGCAACTCCGTGAACAGTGAGCCCGACAGCCGCAGCACCCCGTAGGCGATGATCAGGCCCACCGGCACCACCAGCAGCGCCGTGGCGTCGCCCGGCTTGATGTCCATGGCGTCGACGAGCTTCTTCATCAGCACCGGCACACCCAGATTGGCCACCTTGGCGGCCACCAGGCAGGTCAGCGCCAGCATCACCCGCCACTTGTAGTGCCAGACGTAGGGCAGCAGGTTGCGGACGGTCTGCCAGTCGCTGCGGGGCGCACCGGCGCCCTTGAACAATGCATTGGCCGGCTCCGTGGGGGCGGGCTCGGCGGTCGTGGAATAGCGGCGCATACGTTAGAATTCGTGCCAATGCCGCGATTGTCGCAGAGATCGCCACGGCCGGCAGACCACCGTCCTGTTGCCTTATGAATTCCCCGTATTTCCCGCTCTCATCGGTCGCCGACATGTCCACATCCGCCCCCCTCTCCGAACTGCCAGCCGGCAAGAACCCGGCCCTGCGTGTCGTGCCGATGCCCGCCGACGCCAACGTGCACGGCGACGTGTTCGGCGGCTGGATCATGGCCCAGGTGGACATTGCCGGGTCGATCCCGGCGGTGGAGCGCGCCCAGGGCCGCGTGGCCACGGTGGCGGTGAACTCGTTCCTGTTCAAGCACCCGGTGTTCGTGGGCGACCTGGTCAGTTTCTACGCGGATATCGTCAAGACGGGCCGCACCTCGATCACGGTGTCCGTGGAGGTCTACGCGCAACGGATGCGCCACAGCCACGAGATCGTCAAGGTGACGGAAGCCACGCTGACGTACGTGGCCACCGACGAAAGCCGGCAACCGCGCGTGTTGCCGGCCTGATACGGCTGGTCTGACATCGGTTTCTGCCTGCCGGTCGTGGCATGCTGAACCGGAATTCCCTCTCGCCCGCCCTCTCCCGCGTGCGGGAGAGGGGTGCAAACCCAGGCAGCCGCCTCAGTCGAACTTCGAGAAATCCGGCTTGCGCTTTTCGAAGAACGCCGTGAACGCTTCCTTCGCTTCGGGTGCCACCAGCATGCGGCGGAACACCTCGCCCTCCTCGGCCATCTTCCTCTCGATGGTCACCACGTCATCCCCCTTCATCAGCCGCTTGGTCTCGCGCAGCGACGACGCCGGCAGCGCCGCCAGCTTCGCCGCCTGCTGGCGCACGTAGTCCGACAGCTCCGCCACGGGCAGCACCTTGGTCACCAGCCCGATCGCGAATGCTTCCTGCGCGCTGAATGCTTCGCCCAGCAGCAGCTTCTCGGCAGCCCGCTGGTAGCCCACCAGGCGCGGCAGCAGCAGGCTCGACGCCGCCTCGGGGCACAGGCCCAGTTGCGCGAACGGCAGCGACAGCTTGGCGGTGTCCGACGCGTAGACCAGATCGCAATGCAGCAGCAGCGTGGTGCCGATGCCCACCGCCGCGCCACTGACCGATGCCACCACGGGTTTGGTGGCATGGCTGATGGCGTGCAGGAACTGGAACACCGGCGGCTGGACGCCGTCGCTGCCCTGCGTCGGCGGACGCTTCATGAAATCCTCCAGGTCGTTGCCGGCCGTGAAGATCTCAGGCTTGCCCTCGATCACGATCACGCGCACGGCGTTATCGGATTCGGCGGCGCGCAACGCGTCGGCCATGGTCTGGTACATGGCGGCCGTAATGGCGTTCTTCTTGTCGATGCGATCGAAACCAATGGTCAGGATGCCCTGGTCGATGCGGGTGGCAATGCTCATGTCTTCCTCGTCTCGGTCGTGATGCAGACTGCCGCTCACACAAACGGTGGCGGCATGTCGGAAAGATAACTGAGGCCGAACGCGCCCGCGCCCACGTTGAGCGCGACGGTCAGGCTCATCGGCGCGAGCATCAGCTCCACGCCATACTTCGCGGCGGTCTCGGCCAGCGACTGCCATGCCGGCCACGATTCCACCTCGTCCAGATCGCCCGCATAGGCGGCGGCCACGGCGGGCGTCAGCAGGCACCTGGCCCGGATGCAGGCTTCCGCATGACCCAGCAGGCGGCGCACGCCGTCGTCGGCGCCGCGCACCTTGGCAATCGCCTCGGTCTCGCCCTGGTGCATGCGGATCACCGGGCGGATATTGAACGCGCTGCCCAGCATGTAGCGGCTCCAGGTGATGCTGTTCTCGCCCTTGTGCCTGGCGCGCGTGTACATGTACAGCAGTTCGTCGGGAATCAGGAACATGTGCGCGGCGTCGCGCAGACGGTTCTCCACGGCGTCCACCACTTCGGAAGCCGTGGCGCCATTGGCCAGCATGCGGGCCGCCTCGCGCACGATCAGCGCCTGGCCGGGGCCGATGGCGCCGGTATCGATCACGGTCAGGTCGAACAGTCCGCTGCGGCCGGCGTCCTTGCGCAGCTTGAAGCTGCGGGCAACCGTGCCCACCACGGCGCCCGTGGCATTCGCGTAGAGCTTGCTGCGGCTGCTGGCGATGGTCAGCAGGATGGCGCGGTCGCAGCCGGCCACGACGTTCTTCAGCAGATGGTCTTCCAGCTCGCGTTCGAGCAGCGGGATCGATTCGGCATAGTGGTCCTGCTTGCCGACCAGGTACTGGTGATAGAGGTCCGGCAGCGCGGCCTCGTCGCGCGTATCGACCACGAAGCGGTCGCCGGCGCGGATGCGGAACGGGATGGTGCGGACGCCCAGCGCGTCCATCATCGAACGCGGCATGTCGCATGCCGCGTCGGCCAGAATGGCGGTCTCCTGCATGTTGTTGTTCTCCTCCGGGTCAGTGCGTCAACGTGTTGGCATCTTCGTGTCCATACATTTCTTCATCTGATCGAAGGTTGGGACAGCCCTGCCCCGGGCTGTCCCTGCGGCGCGTTCAGACGCGCTCGAAGATTCCTGCGGCCCCCATGCCGGTGCCCACGCACATGGTGACCATGCCGTACTTCAGGTTGTGGCGACGCAGCGCATGCACCACGGTGGCCGAACGGATCGCACCGGTCGCGCCAAGCGGATGGCCCAGCGCAATGGCGCCGCCCATGCGGTTCACGCGGCCCGGATCGAGTTCCAGGTCGCGCATCACCGCCAGCGACTGCGCGGCGAACGCCTCGTTCAGCTCGATCCACTCGATCTGGTCCTGCGTCAGGCCACCGGCCTTCAGCGCGGCCGGAATCGCGGCCTTCGGGCCGATCCCCATGATCTCCGGCGGCACGCCGCGCACCGCGAACGATACGAAACGGGCCAGCGGCACCAGGTTGAACTGCTTGAGGATCTTTTCCGAGACCAGAATCAGCGCGCCGGCGCCATCCGACGTCTGCGAGCTGTTGCCGGCCGTCACGCTGCCCTTGTTGGCGAACACCGGGCGCAGCTTGGCCAGGCCTTCCACCGACGTGTCCGGGCGCGGACCTTCGTCCAGCGAGATAGTACGCGTCTTGACGCTGACCTGACCAGTGGCGAGGTCCGGAAACTTCTCGACTACCTCGATCGGGGTAATCTCGTCGTTGAATTCGCCAGCCTGCTGCGCGGCGATGGCCTTCTGGTGAGACGCCAGCGCGAACGCGTCCTGGTCTTCACGGCTCACCTGCCATTGCGTGGCCACCTTCTCGGCGGTCAGGCCCATGCCGTAGGCAATGCCGACGTTCTCGTCGCGCGCGAAGATCGACGGCGACATCGACGGCGAGTTGCCCATCATCGGCACCATGCTCATCGATTCCACGCCGGCGGCAATCATCACGTCCGATTCGCCCACGCGGATGCGGTCGGCCGCCATCGCCACGGCCGACAGGCCCGAGGCGCAGAAGCGGTTCACCGTAATGCCGCCCACCGTATTGGGCAGGCCGGACAGCAGCGCGCCGATGCGCGCCACGTTCAGGCCCTGCTGGGCTTCGGGAATGGCGCAGCCAACAATGGCGTCTTCGATCAGCGCCGGGTCCAGGCCCGGCACCTGGGCCACCGCGGCCTTCAGGATCGAGGCCAGCAGGTCGTCGGGGCGGGTGTTCTTGAACGCGCCCTTCGGGGCCTTGCCGATCGGCGAACGGGTAGCCGCAACGATGTAGGCGTCTTGCAGTTGTTTCATGATGTCGGTTCCTCGTTGGCGGATTAGTTGCGCACCGGCTTGCCCGTCTGCAGCATGCCCATGATGCGCTCCTGCGTCTTGCCGTTGCCCAGCAGGTCGATGAACGCCTTGCGTTCCAGCGCCAGCAGCCAGTCTTCGCTGACCAGCGAGCCCGCCTCCACGTCGCCGCCGCACACCACTTCGGCAATGCGCGACGCGATCAGGAAATCGTGCGCCGAGATGAAATTGCCATCGCGCATGTTGACGAGCGACGCCTGGATCGTGGCGATGCCCGAGCGGCCGGCCACCGGAATCAGCTGGCCCGGCAGCGGCGCGCGGTAGCCGGCATTGGCCAGCGCGCGCACTTCGCTCTGCGCCACGTACAGCAGTTCGTGCACGTTGTAGACGATGGTGTCGGTCGGCTGCACGTAGCCCATCTTCTGCGCATCGAGCGCCGACGTCGACACCTTGGCCATCGCCGCCGCCTGGAAGCGGCTGGTGACGAAGTTCAGGTAGTTCGTGCTGCCGGCGGCCTGCGCCGCCTTGGCCGCCGCAATCGCGGCTTCCTTCAGGCCGCCGCCGGCCGGCACCAGGCCCACGCCCACTTCGACCAGGCCCACGTAGCTTTCCATCGCCACCACGCGCCTGGCCGAATGCAGCATCAGCTCGCAGCCGCCGCCCAGCGCGATACCGGACACGGCCGGCACCACCGGCACCGCCGCGTACTTCACGCGCATCATCGTGTCCTGGAACTTCTTCACGAACGGCTCGATGCCCTTGGCGCCGCCCATCATGAAGGCCGGCATCGCGGCTTCCAGGTTGGCACCGGCCGAGAACGGACCGCCCGGCGCGCCCAGCTGCAGCGACGTCGGCTGCCAGACGACCAGGCCCTTGTACCCGGCTTCGGCCAGGTCCACGGCGCGCACGATGGTGTCGAGCACGTCCGGGCCAATCGTGTTCATCTTGCTCTTGAACGAGATGACCAGCACATCGTCGGCGCCTTCGCTGGTCCAGATGCGCGCACCGTCGTTCTCTTCGATGGTCTTGCCGGCGCGGCGCGGATCGGCCGCATCGGTGCCCTTGATGGCGGCACGGAACACCTGGCGCTCGTACACCGGCAGCGCGGCACGCTTGACGAAGCTGCTGGTCGCCGGCGACCACGAGCCCTGTGCCGTATGCACGCCGCCGTTGTCGGCCACCGGGCCTTGCAGCACCCAGGCCGGCAGCGGCACGTTGGCCAGCGCCTTGCCTGCGTCGATGTCTTCCTTGACCCACTGCGCCACCTGCGTCCAGCCGGCGGCCTGCCAGTCCTCGAACGGACCCGAGTTCCAGCCGAAGCCCCAGCGAATCGCCAGGTCGATGTCGGCGGCCGAACCGGCGATCTGCTCCAGATAGACGCCGATGTAGTGGAACACGTCGCGGAACACGGCCCACAGGAACTGCGCCTGCGGGTTGGTCGATTCGCGCAGCAGCCTGATGCGCTCGGCCGGGTCCTTCTTGAGCATGCGCACGACGATCTCGTCGGCCTTCTTGCCCGAATCCACGTACTGGCCGGTCTTGGCGTCCAGCACCTTGATGGCCTTGCCTTCCTTCTTGTAGAAGCCCGCGCCGGTCTTCTGGCCCAGCGCGCCGGCATCCACCAGGCCCTTGAGCACGGCCGGCGTCTTGTAGACGGCCGCGAACGGGTCGCCGGCCAGGCCGTCCTGCATGGTCTTGATCACGTGGGCCATCGTGTCCAGGCCCACCACGTCGGCGGTGCGGAACGTGGCGGACTTTGCGCGGCCCAGCTTGGTGCCGGTCAGGTCATCGACGATATCGAACGGAATGCCGTACTTTTCGGCTTCGGCAAACACGGCCAGGATCGAGAAGATCCCCACGCGGTTGGCGATGAAGTTTGGCGTGTCCTTGGCACGCACCACGCCCTTGCCGAGCGTGGTGGTCAGGAAGGCCTCCAGGCGGTCCAGGATCTCGGGCTTCGTGGTGGCGGTCGGGATCAGTTCCACCAGATGCATGTAGCGCGGCGGATTGAAGAAGTGCACGCCGCAGAAGCGTGCCTTCAGGTCGGTGTCGAAGCCGTCGGACAGCGACGTGATCGACAGGCCGGAGGTATTCGTCGCGAAGATCGCGTTCGGCGCCAGATGCGGCGCCACCTTCTTGTAGAGATCGTGCTTCCAGTCCATGCGTTCGGCGATCGCCTCGATCACCACGTCGCATTCCTTGAGCAGTTCCAGATCGTCCTCGTAGTTGGCCGCGCGGATCAGGCCCGCCTCGTCCTTGATGCCCAGCGGCGCCGGCGACAGCTTCTTGAGGTTTTCGATGGCACGCATGGCGATGCCGTTCTTGGGGCCTTCCTTGGCCGGCAGATCGAACAGCACCACGGGCACGCGGGCGTTGACCAGGTGGGCGGCAATCTGCGCCCCCATGACGCCGGCACCGAGCACGGCGACTTTCTTGACGATGAAATTGGACATGCGCGCTCCTAGAGTCGTGAGCGTTTGAGGAGAGATAAATATGCTGCGGGTGGACTCCCCTCTCCCGTTTCACGGGAAAGGGGAGACACCCCCGATCAGAACAGATCGGCGTCCAGCGCCATCAGCGTGGCCGAACCGGCGCGCGCCTTGCGGATTTCGGCGGCGGTTTCCGGCAGCAGCTTGGCAAAGTAGAAGCGCGCCGTCGCCAGCTTGCTGACGTAGAACTTGTCGCCGCTGTCCTGCTTCTCCAGCGCGATCTTGGCCATGCGGGCCCAGAAGTACGAGAACACCAGGTGGCCCACCACGCGCAGGTACGGCACGGCGGCGGCGCCCACCTCGTCGGGGTTGCCCATCGCCTTCATGCCGATTTCCATCGTGAGCTTCTGCACCTTGTCGCCGATGTCGGCCAGCGGGTTCACGAATTCCTGCATGGCTTCGTTGGTGCCCTCTTCCTCGACGAACTGCTGCACGATCTTGCCGAAGGCCTTCAGCTTGGCGCCCATGTCGCCCAGGATCTTGCGGCCCAGCAGGTCCAGCGACTGGATCGTGTTGGTGCCTTCGTAGATCATGTTGATGCGCGCGTCGCGCACGTACTGCTCCATGCCCCATTCGGCGATGTAGCCGTGGCCGCCGAACACCTGCATGCCCTCGTTGGTCGACGTGAACGCGTTGTCGGTCAGGAAGGCCTTGATCACCGGCGTCAGCAGCGCCACCAGATCGGCGGCTTCCTTGCGCACGGCCTCGTCGGGGTGCGACAGTTCGCGGTCGATCTGCAGCGCGGTCCAGTAGCTGAACGCGCGGCCGCCTTCGGCGTAGGCCTTCTGCGTGAGCAGCATGCGGCGCACGTCCGGATGCACGATGATCGGGTCGGCCGCCTTCTCGGGCGCCTTCGGGCCGGTCAGCGCGCGCATCTGCAGGCGGTCCTTGGCGTAGGCCAGCGAGTTCTGGTAGGCCACTTCGGTCAGGCCCAGGCCTTGCGCGCCCACGCCCAGGCGGGCCGCGTTCATCATCACGAACATGGCGTTGAGGCCCTTGTTGGCCTCGCCCACCAGCCAGCCGCGCGCGCCGTCCAGGTTCATCACGCAGGTGGCGTTGCCGTGGATGCCCATCTTGTGCTCGATCGATCCGCACTTGATGCCGTTGCGCTCGCCCGGGTTGCCGTTGGCGTCGGGGATGAACTTCGGCACGACGAACAGCGAGATGCCCTTGGTGCCTTGCGGAGCGTCCGGCAGGCGCGCCAGCACCAGGTGGATGATGTTCTCGGCCAGGTCGTGCTCGCCGGCCGAGATGAAGATCTTCGTGCCCGTGATGGCGTACGAGCCGTCGGCCTGCGGTTCGGCCTTCGAGCGCAGGATGCCCAGGTCGGTGCCGCAGTGCGGCTCGGTCAGGCACATCGTGCCCGTCCACACGCCCGACACCAGCTTGGGCAGGTAGGTCTGCTTCAGTTCCGGCGTGCCGTGCGCGTGCAGCGCCTCGTAGGCGCCATGCGACAGGCCCGGGTACATCGTCCATGCCTGGCCGGCCGAGTTCAGCATCTCGTACAGCGCGTTGTTGACCACGATCGGCAGGCCCTGGCCGCCGAATTCGGGGTCGCAGGCCAGCGCGGGCCAGCCGGCCTCGACATACTGCTGGTAGGCTTCCTTGAAGCCCTTGGGTGCGCGCACCACGCCGTCGCCGACGTAGGTGCAGCCTTCGCGGTCGCCGGGCTGGTTCAGCGGAAACACCACGTCCGCGCAGAACTTGCCGGCTTCTTCGATAACCTGGTTGATGGTGTCCGCGTCGATGTCCGCGTGTTGCGGCATCGCCTTGAGTTCGGCTTCTGCGCCGAGCAGTTCGTGGAGCACGAACTGCATGTCGCGCAACGGTGCGGTGTACTGGCCCATCAAAGACTCCTTGGAGGTTTGCTTAGTGCCGCCACACGCGCATGCCGCACGCCCTGGAGGGGACGCGTGCGACCGTTGCCCGGGGGCGGCTCAGGTACGGTAAGACTGAATCAGTTTGTTGAGCGCGACCATGGCAAGTTCGGCACTGTCCGGCAGGCGCAGAAATCGGGCGTCATGATGCAAGCCTAGTTCAAGGCTGTACATCTCGAACAGCATCAGGCGTGGATCGCAATCCGCGCGCAGGTGCCCCTCTTCCTTGGCCTGGTCGATGGCACGCAACAGCGCGGCCCGCCAGATCGTGACGCTCTTGACCAGCTCGTCACGCACCGGGCTTTCCGCGCGGTCGTCGTACTCGACCGCACCGCTGATGTAGATGCAACCCGTGGTCACTTCCTGGATGCGCTTTTCCATCCAGCGCCGCACCATCGACCACAGGCGAGGCAGACCGCGCGGCTCCTGCAGCGAGGGGTAGAACACCTCCTGCTCGAACCGCCGGTGATACTCGCGCACCACTTCCACCTGCAGGTCTTCGCGCGAACCGAAATGCGCGAACACGCCGCTCTTGCTCATCTGCATGCGTTCCGCGAGCAGGCCGATGGTCAGCCCTTCCAGCCCGTCGCGGGACGACAGTTCCAGTGCGGCATCGAGAATCGCCACGCGCGTCATCTCACCCTTTCGCAAGGGCGTGGGCGCGGCGGCGGATTCAAGACGAACTGACTGGTGTCGCATGGTTTTCTCTCCGTTCTCTGCAGCATCCCGCGGATGCTGTTTCCTGGCTTGACGCTGCTTTCGGCAGGCGCCGCGACAGCAAACCGCCATCGCAAATGCACGAAGTCTAAGCCAAAAAAGAACGGTCGTTCAGATTATTCTGGCGAGGCCGACTGGCATCAAGTATTTAATTAGACCCGTGTTTCTAAACACGCGGCCCCGATGGGGCCGGCCCCGGCGTCCGTTCGGCGCATTGCAGCAACGGCTTAAAAACCGCGTCCAATCGCGGCCCGTGCGCAACCGGGTATGGCAGCCCTGCGGCAAGGCACCATGTTACCGTGTGGCGCCGCGTCGGCGTCTCTTCGGCGTCTCCTCGGCGCCTCAGTAGCGCCCCGTCACCCCCGCGATGACGACGCCGAGACGCAACACGTAGTAGGCCGCCCAATTGGCAAAGCGCCGCAAACGCGGCAGCCTGGCATGCACCTCGGGCATCACACGCGCGCTGCGCTGGACCATGGCGCGCTCGAGCCGGAGCCGCAGCGTATTGGCGAATGCGGCGTCATAGACCGCCACATTCGCCTCGCGTGCCAGCAGCAGGCTGAACGGGTCCATGTTGCTCGACCCCACCGTGGCCCAGGTATCGTCCACCACCGCCACCTTGGCGTGCAGGAAGCTTTCCTCGTACTCGTAGATCTCGACGCCGGCCTCCAGCAGCCGCGCATAGAGCGCGTGGGTGGCGTAGTGCTGGAGCCGGTATTCGACCATGCCCTGCAGCAGCAGCCGCACCCGCACGCCGCGCTCGCGGCAGGCCAGCAGCGCGCGCCGCATCTTGTGGCCGGGCAGGAAGTAGGCGTTGGCCAGGATGACATCGCGGCGCGCCGAGCCCAGCGCGTACAGGTATTCGCGTTCGATGGTGCGGCGATTGCGCAGGTTGTCGCGCAGCAGCAAGGCGGCCGGCACCCCATCAGGCTGGACGTCGCTGCGCGCCTGCCGCGCGCCGCGCGTCAGCGCCTCCACTTCGGCAAACGCGTTCGCGGTTTCACGCAGGCCGCGCCGTTGTGCAATGCGGAACCAGAGCCGGGCCGATGCCAGCGCAATCTGCGCCACCAGCGGACCGCGCACGCGCACCGCGAAGTCGTAGCGCGGCCCCAGTTCCGGCAGGTCGATCGGCCCGTGGTTATGGTCGTCGATGATATTGATGCCGCCGACGAACGCCACCTTGCCGTCGATCACGGCGATCTTGCGATGGAGCCGCCGCAGGTGGCGCCGCGCAAACTTGAATCCGCGCAGCGGCCGGTAGATTTCCACATTGACGCCGCCGGCACGCAGGCGATCCAGCAGCGCGGCGGGCATGTCGCCGGCGCCAAACCCGTCCACCACCAGCCTCACATCGACGCCCCGCCGGGCGGCGGCGATCAGCGCATCGCCCACGCGCGCGCCCACGGCATCGTCGGCGTAGATATAGGTCTCCACCACCACGTGCCCCTGCGCCGCATCGATGGCGGCGATCAGCGCCGGAAAGAACTCCTGGCCGTTACGGAGGAGATCGACGAGATTGCCCGGCACCGGGCTGCCGCGGCGGCGCACCCAGCGCATCAGCCGGGCCCTGGCATGGGCCCCGGCGCTGCGCAACTCGTGGACGGGCCCGCTCGGGCCAGGCCCGGGCGTCGGCGGCGCGGCGGCGTCCACTGGCGCCGGGCGCCCATCGGGTACCTGGGTCACCTCGGGGGTCCGTGGCAATTCGGGTTCGGCGCGATCGTAAATCCGTGACATGGCTCGATTATCGGGCAACGGGCGGCTCCTGCACATGGCCCGGCCGAACTCTGCTATTGTCAGGCCATTGTGACGCCCAACAGGGAAAGCATTGTGAAGGTATTCGGTATCGCCGGTTCTTCGGGCAGCGGCAAGACGACGCTGCTGGACCAGTTGATCCCCCGCTTCGTGGCCGGCGGCCTGCGCGTCGCCGGCATCAAGCACACGCACCACGGTTTCGATCCGGACACGCCTGGCAAGGATTCGTGGCGCATGCGCCAAGGGGGCTGCGAGAACGTCGTGCTGGTGGGCGCCCGCCACCTGACGCTGATGCGCCACTACCCGGAAGACAAGCCGTCTCCGGAAATCGGCGAAGCCCTGGCTGTGCTGCCGCCCGACACCGACCTGGTCATGGTCGAGGGCTACAAATGGAGCGATTTCCCCAAGCTGGAAATCTATCGTCCGGCCAACGGCAAGGCGCCGCTCTGGACCGACGTGCCGGGCGTGGTGGCGGTGGCCACCGATGCGGTGGAACAGGTAGCCGGGCAGACGACGCTGCCGGTGATCGACCTGGCCGACGCGGACGCCATCTACCGCTGGATCCGCGACTACCTGGCATCGCACTGACGCCAGATTCCGGGGGTGTACCGGCCCCTGCGCTGTCTTGCCGCCTTACGCTTCCGGGATCGCCACGCGATGCGCCAGCTCGGCCATCAGCGGCACGTGATCCGATCGCTGCGCCCACTCACGGCCAGTCAGCGCCTGCGTGCGTTCGATATCGAAGCCGCGCACGTAGATGCGGTCGAGCTGCCACCACGGCATATGGCTCGGAAAGGTATGAATGCGTCCGTTCTTGGCGTGGGCCGATTCCACGGCATTCAGCGTGTTGCAGATGCGAGTATCGAGCTTGTGGTTCCAGTCGTTGAAGTCGCCCGCGATCACCAGCGGCGCGTGGTCGGGCACCACGGATCGCACCCGGTCCACCAGCGCACTGGCCTGCCGCACCCGGCTGCGCGCGAACAGCCCGAAATGCACGCAGATCAGATGCGCCTCCACGCCGTGGATGTCCGCCACGGCGTGCAGCAGCCCGCGCTGTTCGAAGCGATGATCCGAAATATCAAGATTTTCCGACATCAGGATCGGATGCCGCGACAGGATCGCGTTGCCGTGGTGCCCGTGCTCGTATACGGCGTTGCGCCCGTAGACCGAATGTGGATAGGCGTCGGTGGCCAGGTAGTTAAGCTGGGTGTGATCGGGGTCGAACAGTTCGGCGGCGATCAGGCGGTCATTGCGATCCTGCACTTCCTGCAGGAACACGATATCGGCGTCCATCGACTGCAGGCCGGTGCGCACGCTCTGGATGCGCGGCTTGCCCGAAAACCCCTTCACGCCCTTGTGGATGTTGTAGGTCACGACGCGCAGTTTCATCGCGCCTCTCCACGTACGGCCCCGGCTTCCACGCCCTGCGCCCCGGCCATGCGCCAGGCCAGCTGGCGCACCGCCTCCGCATTGCTGCTGGAAAAACAGCGTTCGGCGGCTGCCTGCCATGGCAGCCACTCGAACCGCAGGTGTTCACGGGGCGCCAGCGTCACCGGCAGCGGCTCCGGTACACACAGGCCGAACCAGTGCTCGGTATTGCGGGTGACGCCGGGCGCATAGCGATGACGCCACTGGGGGTAGATTTCGTAGTCGATCGTATGCCGCCAGTCGGTCAACTGGTAGTGGCTGGCCACGATGCCGGTTTCCTCGGCAACTTCGCGGGCGGCGGTCGCCATCAGCGGCTCGTCGTCGGCATCGAGGCTGCCCGTCACCGATTGCCAGAAGCCTGGCCGGTCGGCACGCTCGATCAACAGGACTTGCAGGTCTGGCGTATGAATGACGACCAGTACCGATTCGGGGATCTTGTAGCGCATGGGGCGGTGAAAGCAACAGAACCCAAGCATAGCGCAGCGGCGCCCCCTTCGGCGTCATCCGCTGTCTGAATACCGCGATGTGGAATCACGCGACGGTCTGCTCGCCCGCCGCCCGCGGCGTCAGGTAGTGTCCGCCCGGGACAGGACTGGCCACGCCGTCCGGCCCCGTGCCGGGCATGCTGCCCAGCCAGGTATCGAAGACCTCGGGCGAATCGCCGTGCCCCCAGGCGGCGCGCAGTTGCTGCATCAGCGGCGCCAGCGCCTGGGTATAACGCTGCGAGGCCACATGGGCATGTTCGGCCAGCGCATCGGTGCTTTCACGCACCTGGGCGGCCAGATCCGCACGCTCCTGGCCGATTTCCTTCTCGCGCATGCCGAGCTGGTTGTATTTCTGGATCAGGAACCGCTGGTAATCCCCCGCCTCCACGCCTTGCGCGGCCTGGGCGTTGACCTGTTCGAAGCGCAGCACGATGCTGGCCGTTTCCTGCTCGACATGGGCGGCCTCGGCGTTCACCTGCTGCAAGGCTTCCTGCAGGCGGAGCGCCTCGCGCCGATGGGTCTGCAGACGCGTCGCTTCGTCGTCAAACGTGCGCTGGGCGGTCAGGTAGGCCTGCACCACGGGTTGCGGCGCCACCACGAGCAGCGGGTCTGCCCCCCCGGCACGCCGGCCCGACAGCAACGCGTCCTCGGCCAGCCGCAGGTTGCCGACATCCTCCAGCCAGCGGCCGCGGGCCATCACGGTTGCCACGGTGTCCAGCGCCAGCTTGCGCAGCGCGTCGGCACGCTGCGCGGCCACGGGGCCCTCGCCCTGCACGGGCTGGGCGTAGTCGGCGAGCGGCTGCGCGCTCTGCACGGCATGCGCGATATCGGGCACGCAGGCCGCCACGGTGGTCGCCACCGATTCCGACATGGCCTGGGCCGACTTGCGCACTGCGCGGCGCAGCTCGAAGCGCGCCAGCAGCATCATGAGCAGCCCGGCCACCAGCCAGGTCAGGATGGTTTCCGCATGGGCCAGCACGAAGGCCCGGATCGTTTCCGTATCGAGTTGCAGCATCTGGTGTTGTCCTCCCACGTCACGACCGGCCTTTCGGGTGGGCCGGCTTCGCGCGCATCAGGCAGAAAGACATCATGCAGGGTGGCTTCGTTCCGGGTGGTAACAAATGGAAACGCATCCTTGCGCCGAAAACAAAAAAGCCGCGCGGGTGCGCGGCTTTCGTACCGGAACCGGAATAATCCGGTCGCGGGTCGGGCGATCAGGCAGTCGTCTTCGGCTCTTGCGCGCGCAGACGGATATGCAGTTCGCGCAGTTGCTTCTCGTCGACCGAGCTCGGGGCCTGCGTCAGCAGATCCTGGGCGCGTTGCGTCTTCGGGAAGGCGATCACGTCGCGGATCGAATCGGCACCGGCCATCATCGTCACGATACGGTCCAGGCCGAAGGCCAGGCCGCCGTGCGGCGGCGCACCATATTGCAGCGCGTCGAGCAGGTAGCCGAACTTGGCACGGGCCTCCTCGTCACCGATCTTCAGCGCGCGGAACACCTTGCTCTGCACGTCCTCGCGGTAGATACGGACCGAGCCGCCGCCCATTTCCCAGCCGTTCAGCACCATGTCGTAGGCCTTGGCGATGCACTTGCCGGGGTCGGTTTCCAGGTACTGCAGATGCTCGTCCTTGGGGCTCGTGAACGGATGGTGCATGGCCACCCAGCGGGCATCTTCCTCGTCGTACTCGAACATCGGGAAGTCGATCACCCACAGCGGCTTCCAGGTGTCCTCGAACAGGCCGGTGCTCTTGCCGAATTCCGAATGGCCGATCTTCAGGCGCAGCGCGCCGATGGCGTCGTTGACCACCTTGGCCTTGTCGGCCCCGAAGAAGATGATGTCGCCGTCCTTGGCTTCGGTGCGCTTCAGGATTTCGGCAATCGACGCGTCGTGCAGGTTCTTCACGATCGGCGACTGCAGGCCGTCACGGCCCTTGGCCACTTCGTTGACCTTGATCCACGCCAGGCCCTTGGCGCCGTAGATCGCCACGAACTGGGTGTAGGCATCGATCTCGCCGCGCGAGATGGCGCTGCCGCCCGGCACGCGCAGGCCCACCACACGACCGTTGTCGCTGTTGGCCGGGCCCGAGAACACCTTGAAATCGACGTCCTTCATGACGTCGGTCAACTCGGTGAATTCCAGCTTGACGCGCAGGTCGGGCTTGTCCGAGCCAAAGCGGGCCATGGCTTCGCGGAATTCCATCACCGGGAACTTGGAGACCAGGTCCACGTCGATGGCGTTCTTGAACACGGTGCGCATCATGTCCTCGAACAGGTCACGGATCTCCTGTTCGGTCAGGAACGACGTTTCGCAGTCGATCTGGGTGAATTCGGGCTGGCGGTCGGCGCGCAGGTCCTCGTCACGGAAGCACTTGGTTATCTGGTAGTAGCGGTCGAAGCCCGAGACCATCAGCATCTGCTTGAAGATCTGCGGCGACTGCGGCAGCGCGAAGAAGTGGCCCGGGTTCACGCGCGACGGCACCAGGTAGTCGCGGGCGCCTTCGGGCGTGCTCTTGCCCAGCATCGGGGTCTCGATGTCGATGAATCCCTGTGCGTCCAGGTACTTGCGCACTTCCATGGCCACCTTGTAGCGCAGGCGCAGGTTGTATTGCATCTGCGGACGGCGCAGGTCCAGCACGCGGTGCGTGAGGCGCGTGGTTTCCGACAGGTTGTCGTCGTCCAGCTGGAACGGCGGCGTGACCGACGGGTTCAGCACGGTCAGCTCGTGGCACAGCACCTCGATCTTGCCCGAGGTCAGGTTGCTGTTCTCGGTACCGGCCGGACGCGGGCGCACCTTGCCGACCACGCGGATGCAGAATTCGTTGCGGATCTCTTCCGCGGCCTTGAACATCTCCGGACGGTCCGGATCGCACACCACCTGCACCAGGCCTTCACGGTCACGCAGATCGACGAAGATCACGCCGCCATGGTCGCGACGGCGCTGCACCCAGCCCGTCAGGGCCACTTCCTGGCCGGTCAGTTGTTCGGTCACCAGACCGCAGTAATGTGTACGCATGGAAGACATAGGAGAAAGTCCCTGTAATGCACGGCCGCCGGGCAGCCGCGCGCAAATTCAGTTGGTATGGGTGTCGGCGACTTCGTCGGCAACCAGGGCGCCGTCGTCCGCGCGGGCATCGCCGCCGGTGCGGCGCGGCAGTTCGGTCGGCGCCACCACGCCCATCGACACGATGTACTTCAGCGCCGCGTCAACGGTCATGTCGAGCTCGATGGTGTCTGCCTTCGGCATCATCAGGAAGAAGCCCGACGTCGGGTTCGGCGTCGTCGGCACGTACACGCTGACGTATTCGCCCTGCAGGTGATTTTGCACGTCGCCGCCCGGACGTCCAGTCAGAAACGCAATAGTCCATGACCCTTCGCGCGGATACTGCACCAGCAGCGCCTTGCGGAACGCGTTGCCGGACGACGACAGCAGCGTGTCCGACACCTGCTTCACGCTGGTATAGATCGGCCCCACCACCGGGATATGGCCCAGCAACGCTTCCCACCAGCGCACCAGGCGCTGGCCGATGAAGTTGTGCGCCAGCACGCCCACCAGCAGGATGAACAGCAGGGTCAGGATGGCGCCCAGCCCCGGGATGCGGCGCCCGAAGATGTTCTCGGGCTGCCACGCCAGCGGCAGCAGCGCCATGCTCTGGTCCATCGTGCCGATGATCAGGTTGAGCACCCACAGCGTGATGCCCAGCGGCACGAGCACGAGCAGACCGGTCAGGAACCAGGTCTTGATGGCGGACGTTTTCTTGGTAGCCACGGCTTGCCGGCGCTCAGTTGCTGCCGGCGGCCGGCGTGGCCGGTGCCGCGGGCGCGGCAGCCGGGGCGGCCGGCGCGGCATCGGCTGCCGGCGCACCGGCCGGGGCGCTGGCCGCGGCGCTGGTGCCGCCGCTGCCGCCACGGAAATCCGTCACGTACCAGCCCGAGCCCTTGAGCTGGAAGCCGGCGGCGGTTAGCTGTTTCTTGAAGGTCCCCGCGGTGCCGCAGGATGGGCAGTCCGTAAGCGGGGCATCGCTCATCTTCTGCAGCACATCGCGCCCGTGGCCGCAGGCGTCGCAACGGTAGGCATAGATCGGCATGGTTCTTTCGTGGAATCTGAAACGTAAAGCAGGTAAGTGGCTGCGCCCGGTCGGATCGACAAGGGCCTGCGCACGAAAATACCCGCGCGGCGGTGCAAAGCCGTTGATTATAAACCGTCGGCGAGGCGTCTACGGGCAGGAAATGCGGGCTTTCGGGGGTGTAATCGTCACGATATCGCCCCGGCGCTTAAAAGTTAAGCAATATGCACTTCACGGACCGGCGGCCGGTCGCTGATCCATTGCGGCAGCAGCGAGCCGAACACCATGCCGCCAATCGAGCACAGCAGTCCCACCATCTGCGGCGGCACGGTAGCGTCGGCAAAGGCCACCTCGCAGGTCAGCCAGGAACTCAGGCCAAGCACAATGGCCAGCAGGCCGCCCTGGCGCGTGGCGGGCTTCCAGAACAGGCCGAACGCCAGCGGCACGAACGCCGACACCAGCGTCACCTTGTAGGCGTTTTCCACCATGTGGAAAATCGACAGGTGCGAGTTCAGCGCGAACAGCGTGACCAGCGTGGTAAAGACCAGCACCACCGCCTGCATCACGCGCAGGAACTGCTTGTCGCTCAAATGGCGGAAATACGGGCGCAGGATGTTTTCCGCGAACGTCACGGACGGCGCCAGCAGCGTGGCCGACGCGCAGCTCTTGATGGCGGACAGCAGCGCGCCGAAGAACATCACCTGCGCGAACATCGGCGCGTGGTTCAGGATCAGTTGCGGCAGGATCAGCTGCGAATCCGAATGGATGTACTTCTCGACCATCTGCGGGTCGATCAGCGTGGCCGAATAGGCCAGGAACATCGGGATGAAGGCGAAAAAGAAATACAGCACGCCGCCCAGGACCGACGCGCGGCCGGCGATCTGTTCGGTTTTCGACGAAGTCACGCGCTGGAACACGTCCTGCTGCGGAATCGAGCCGAGCATCATGGTGAACAGCGCCGCCGCAAACCCGATGATCTGCACCAGATCCAGCGACGGCAGGAACTCGAATTTGCCGGCCGCCGCCGCGTGCGACACCACGGCCGTCACGCCGCCGGCCTGGCCGCTGACCTCGTAGCCGATATAGAGCATGCCGACCACGATGATGATCATCTGGATGAAGTCGGTCACCGCCACCGACCACATACCGCCGAACAGCGTATAGACCAGCACGCTGGCCGCGCCGATCATCATCCCGGCTTCCTGCGACAGCGCGCCGTCCGACACGGTATAGAACACCAGGCCCAGCGCCTTGATCTGCGCCGCCACCCAGCCCAGGTACGACACGACGATGCACAGCGTGGTCAGCACTTCGGCCAGCCGGCCGTAGCGGTTGTGATAGTAGTCGCCGATGGTCAGCAGGTTCATCCGGTACAGCGGCCGGGCGAAGAACAGACCGACGAGGATCAGGCAGAGCGACGAGCCGAAGGGGTCGGACACCACCCCCGACAGGCCTTCCTTCAGGAAGACCGCCGGGATGCCGAGCACGGTTTCAGAGCCGAACCATGTGGCAAACACCGTGGCGGTGACGATGTAGAACGGCAGGCTGCGGCCCGCGACGGCGAAGTCGGCGGTGCCCTTGACGCGCAGTGCCGCCCACAGGCCGATGCCGACCGAGATAACCCAATAGATGATGACGAACCAGATCAGCATGCCGCTGCCCTATCCCAAATAGCCAGAAATGCCCTGGTGGCGAAAAACCGAATGCCGGCCGGATGCCTTGGAACACGCCAGGCTGACTCCGCCCGGAGTCCAATTCATCGGTCGGGGCCGCTGGCGCCCGGGAGGGGGCATAGGCGGTCGTAGCCGAATCAAAACGCGGATTATAGCGACGCAGACCCCCCGGAATGAAAAAAATTCCCCGGGGCGCGGTCAAATCCCCACACTCGCACCGGCACGGTGCAGCGTGGGGCGCACGGCATCTGGCGCAGCCTTACCAGTAGCCCGCCCAGGCCAGCGCCTGGACGATCACGATGCCCGCCAGGAAGCCGCCCATCAGCATCAGCGCGGTGGAAAGCCGGCGGTTGGTACGGCGCTGCTCGTGCACCAGCTGGGTCAGCAGCCGCTCCTGCTCGCCGTTGTTCAGCAGCGCACGGCGCTCCAGGAACTGGTGCGCCAGCCGCGGGAAGTCGGGCAGCATCTTGGCCCATTGCGGCGCCTCGACCTTGACGCGCTCCCAGGCGCCCTGCCAGCCGACCTGCTCGTACATCCAGCGTTCCAGGAACGGCTTCGCGGTCTTCCAGAGGTCCAGATCGGGGTCCAGCTGGCGGCCCAGGCCTTCGATATTGAGCAGCGTCTTCTGCAGCAGCACCAGCTGCGGCTGGATTTCGACGTTGAACCGGCGCGACGTCTGGAACAGGCGCATCAGCACCATGCCCAGCGAGATTTCGCGCAGCGGCTTGTCGAAATACGGCTCGCAGCAGGCGCGCACCGCCGATTCCAGTTCCTCGACGCGTGTCTCCGGCGGCACCCATCCCGACTCCACGTGCAGCAGTGCCACCCGGTGGTAGTCGCGGCGGAAGAAGGCGATGAAGTTCTGCGCCAGGTAGTTCTTGTCGAACTCGGACAGCGCGCCGACGATGCCAAAGTCCAGCGCGATATACCGGCCGAAGGTCTCCGGCTGCACCGACACCAGGATGTTGCCCGGGTGCATGTCGGCATGGAAGAAACCGTCGCGGAACACCTGCGTGAAGAAGATCTCCACGCCTTCCTCGGCCAGCTTGTGCATGTCGACGCCGGCCGCCTTCAGCGATTCGGTGCGCGAGATCGGAATGCCGTGCATCCGCTCCATCGTGAAGACGGTGCTGGTACACCAGTCCCAGTACACCTCGGGCACGCACAGCAGGTCGCTGTCGGCAAAGTTGCGGCGCAGCTGGCTGGCGTTGGCCGCCTCGATCATCAGGTCCAGTTCGTCGTGCAGGTACTTGTCGAACTCGGCCACCACCTCGCGCGGCTTCAGGCGGCGGCCGTCAACCCACACGCGCTCCAGCCACGTGGCCATGTCGCGCATCAGCGCCAGGTCGCTGTCGATCACGGGCAGCATGCCGGGGCGCAGCACCTTCACGGCCACCTCGCGGCCATGGTTCGGCCCGCCGCGCAGCGTGGCGAAGTGGACCTGCGCAATCGACGCGCTGGCCACGGGCTGGTGCTCGAAATTCTCGTACAGCTGCGCCAGCGGCCGGCCCAGCGACTTTTCGATGATCTTCACGGCCACCGCCGAATCGAACGGCGGCACCTGGTCCTGCAGCTTGGCCAGTTCGTCGGCGATATCGGGTGGCATCAGGTCGCGCCGGGTAGACAGCACCTGGCCGAACTTGACGAATATCGGCCCCAGGGTCGTCAGCGCCAGGCGCAGGCGCTCGCCGCGCGGCTGTTCCAGCTTGCGGCCGATAGTGATCACGCGCACCAGGAACTTGATGCGCCGGCTCTTGAAGCCGGACAGCACAAGCTCGTCGAGCCCGTAGTACAGGATGACGAAAATAATCTTGCAGAGACGCAGCAGGCGGGTCATGCGGGGATTTTCAAAAGACGGCGCCGCGCGATGCGGCAGCGAAGAGTGACATGGCGATTAACGGTGGGCCGACGGAAGCTGGCCCGAAGCCCCCTCCCCCTGTCCACCCGTGCGTTCCAGGCGTTCAAGCCGCTTTTCCAGCCGCGCCAGGTCGTCCCGCACACGCGCCACATCGGCACCGAACCCATCCAGCGCGGCATGGCGCACGAGGGTCGGCTGCTCGTCGAGCAGGTATTCGGTCACATTGTCCAGCAGTGCCCGGCCCACGCGCGTGGCGCTGTCATGCACCTGGCGCGCGCCGTCCACCATGCGCTGGGCCACGCTGTCGCTGACCGGGCCGCCCATCACGCCACGCAGCGCCCGGGACAGGTCTTCGGCCGCGTCCCAGCGGAGGTTGCGCGCCAGCGTCGACACCGCATTGGCCAGTTCCGCATCGCCTTCGATCCGGACATGCCGCATGGCGGCGGCCTGGCCGCCCTCGGCCACGTCGGCCACCACCAGCGGCCACGTCTGCAACGGCACCCGCAGCGTCACGGCGGGCGTATCGGCGTCGGCCGCCTGCTCGATGCCGCCCCGGTCCGTGATCCGCAGGGACAGCGCGAATGCCGCGGCGTCGAACCGGATGACGCGGCTGGCAAATGGCGCCAGCAGGCCGCAGGCCCAGGGCTCCTGTTCGATCAGGTGATTCAGTGCGGCGACGATCGGCGCGGCCAGGGGTGTCGGCAAGGCGTTCATGGCGTCCGGTTCCGGGCAGTCTGCCCAATAAAAAAGGCCCACGCGTACGTGGGCCTCCATTCTAAGCTACTCGGCCGCCGCTTCATGTCATCCATGCGGCGGCGGTCGCGCCGCTCAGGCTTCCTGCTGGATGCCAGCCAGCAGCCAGCCGCCGCCGGACGCCGACTTGGCAAGGTTCCAGACCTCGCCGAACGGCTGCGCCGCTTCGCCGGCCGTCTCGCGGATCATGCCCGAGAAACGCACGCTGGCAATATGCTGGGCCGGCGTGGTCTCGATGCCCAGCAGTTGGGCGTCCAGCGTCACAACGTCGGTCTTGTTGACGGACTCGCCGCGCTCGGACAGGTCCATCTTGATCTCGGCAAACATTTCCGGCGTGGTGAATTCGCGGATGTCGTCCAGGTTGCCGGCATCCCAGGCCGCCTGCAGACGCACGTAATGCACCTTGGCGTTGCGCAGGAAGGCTTCGGTGTCGAAGTCGGCCGGCACGCCCCATGGCTGCTGCACGGCCGCGGCGGCGGCACCGGCGGCCGCGCCGCCCATGACCGGGTTGGCTGCGGCGCCGTTGTAGCCGGCCGGCTGCACCGGTTCGGCCTGACGCAGCGTCGGCTCGGCATTGCGTGCCGCACCGCCGAACGGCGCGTTGTTGCCGTTGCCGCCCATGCCGGCGTAGGCCGGCGTCTGCGAACGGGCCGAGCCGCCACGGAACTTGCGGAACAGCCACAGGGCAATCATCGCGATCACGGCAAAGATGATCACGTTGGCCAGGAAGCTGGCTGCCGCGCCACCGAGACCGAAGTGCGACAGCAGGTAGCCCAGGCCCAGGCCAGCCGCCAGGCCGCCGAGCATGCCACCCCAGTTACGCTTGGGCGCCGCAGCCGCTGCGCCACCCGCGGCACCGGCAGTCGCCGGGGCAGCCTGCTGCTGCGCGGGCTGCTGCTGGGCCGGCGCATTCTGCTGCGGCGGCGTGGCCTGACGCTGCTGCGTCACGTTCGACGATTGCTTGCCGACGCTGCGCGACCCGCCGAGGCGTTTCGCATTGGCGTCGAGTGCGGCCCCCATGGCTACCGTCATGATCAGCGCGGCGGCCAGGAATTTTCCACGAAAAGAAGACATTTGAGCTTTTCCCCTGTCATTTTCGGCCTTTATCGGCCGAACATGGCGAATTAGTACTTTCTCCCGACGTGGAGCGCCACGACTCCGGCCGTCAGGTTGAAGTATTCGACTTGTTCCAGTCCAACTTGTTCCATCAAGCGTACAAGTGAACCCTGGTCCGGATGCATTCTGATCGATTCGGCGAGATAGCGATAGCTCGGGGCATCCCCAGCCACGCGCTCGCCCAGCCAGGGGAGCACCTTGAAAGAATAGACGTCGTAGAACTTCTCGAGCGGCTTCCAGACCTTGGAAAACTCCAGCACCATCACCTTGCCGCCCGGCTTGACCACACGGCGCATCTCGGCCAGGGCGCGGTCCTTGTGCGTCATGTTGCGCAAGCCGAAGGCGACCGTGACCAGGTCGAAATAGTTGTCCGGGAACGGGATCTTTTCGGCGTCGCACAGCGCCACCGGCGTGACGATGCCTTTGTCCAGCAGGCGGTCGCGGCCCACGCGCAGCATCGATTCGTTGATATCGGTCAGCCAGACCTCGCCCTTGGGGCCGGCCTGCTTCGCGAAGGCCTTGGCCAGGTCGCCCGTGCCGCCGGCGATGTCCAGTACCTTCTGGCCCGGCCGCACATTGGCCTGGGCGATCGTGAACATCTTCCAGACGCGGTGCATGCCACCGGACATCAGGTCGTTCATCACGTCGTATTTGCTGGCCACCGAGTGGAACACGCCGGCAACCTTGCCGGCCTTTTCCGATTCGTCGACCTTGTCGAACCCGAAGTGGGTTTCGCTCATTCTCAGACTCCAGGTACTAGATTCAGTGATGATGGCCGCATGCGTGGCCGCCGGCCGCCGGCATCGGCGCATCGCGGTCCAGCCCGGCCGCTTCCAGCCGCTTCAGGTAGCCGTCCCACAGCGTGTCCTGCTGGTCGCCCAGGCGGTACAGCAGTTCCCACGTGTAGATGCCGGTGTCGTGGCCATCGTCGAAGCGGATCTGGATCGCATAGTTGCCCACCGGCTCCACCGCCGCGATGCCCACGTGGCGCTTGCCGGTCTGCAGCGTTTCCTGGCCCGGGCCGTGGCCCTGGACTTCGGCGGACGGCGAGTATACGCGCAGCAACTCGAATGGCAGCCGCCAGGTGCGGCCATTGTCGAAGCCGATTTCCAGCACGCGCGACTGCGTGTGGACGGTCAGCGCGGTGGGGTGAGGAGTATCTTTGTCGAGGCCTGCCATGGTCGATGGTCGCGGCGCCCCGCCTGGGCGACCCCCAAAGGGCCGTTACAGCGGCGCCGTCATGCGTCTTGTACGACCCGATAGCTTACTCCACCCCCCTCGGCTTGCCCATCCCGCGGGCCGCCGCCGCTTTCGTCGTCGCCCCGGTTCACCGGCAGGTAGCGCAGGCGCCGGCCATGGAAGGCAGCCACGGTGCTGCGGTGCGCGATGCTGACGATGGCCGCCCCGGGCAGTTCGTCCACCATCAGCTGGTACATCGCGCTTTCGGTTTCCTCGTCCAGCGCGCTGGTGGCCTCGTCCAGGAACAGGTAATCCGGCTTCTGCAGCAGGGCCCGGGCAAAGGCCAGGCGCTGCTGCTCGCCGGGCGACAGGCGCAGCGACCAGTTGTCGAATACATCCAGATGCTTCGTCAGCATGCCCAGCCGCGCCTTGCGCAGCACGGCCACCAGCGTCTCGCGCGAATGGCTGTTGCCGGCGTCGGGGTACGACAGCGCGTCGGCCAGCGTGCCGATCGGCAGGTAGCTGCGCTGCGGCAGGAACAGCATGCGCCGGTGCGGCACCGTGATACGGCCGCTGCCATAGGGCCAGATGCCGGCCAGCGCACGGAACAGCACGCTCTTGCCGCAGCCCGACGGCCCGTGCACCAGCCAGCGTTCGCCCGGCGCGATCGACAGCGAGAACGGCGCCACCAGCGGGCGCTGCCCCGGATGGCTGTGGGGATCGACGCCTTCGTCGTCCACGCCGAGCCCGCCGCGCACCGGCAGCGCCAGGGCCAGGCCGCTGATCGAGATATCGCCCTCGGACGGGCTGGCGGACTGCACCACCTCGATATCGCCCGGGCCTTCGTGCGTCAGGTCCTGGCGTTCGGCCACGCGCATGGCGTCCTGGAAATCGATCAGACGGTTGGCGGCGGCCTTCCAGCCCACCAGCGTCGAATAGCTGTCGACGAACCAGGACAGCGCGCCCTGTACCTGGCCGAACGCGGAGTTGATCTGCATGAGGCCGCCCAGCGTGAGCTTGCCCGAAAAATAGCGCGGCGCGGCCACCAGCAGCGGGAAGATGATCGCAAACTGGCCGTAACCCGAGTTCACGAACGTCAGGCGCCGGGTGTAGCGCATGAGCTGGTTCCAGTTGGCCCGGATGCGCTCGAAACGGGCGCGCAGGCCCGCCTGCTCGGTCGGCTCGCCGCGATACAGCGCCACCGGCTCGCTGTTTTCGCGCAGCCGCACCAGCATGAAACGGAAGTTTGCCTCGTACTGTTCCTGCTGGAACGACAGGCCGATCAGCGGCCGCCCCACGAAGTGGGCGATCAGCGAGCCCACCACCGCGTAGCCGATGGCAAACCAGACCATGTAGCCGGGGATCGTCAGGTCCGTGCCGCCCAGCGCCAGCGTGATCGGGCCCGACACCACCCACAGGATGCCGATGAACGACACCAGCGTCACCGCCGAATTGAGCAGCCCCATCGACAGCGTCAGCGCGCCGTCGGTGAACTGGCGCAGGTCATCGGCCAGCCGCTGGTCGGGGTTGTCTGTGGCATGGGTCTGCTCGATGCGGTAGTAGGCCTGGTGCCCGAGCCAACGCTGCATGAAGGTGCCCGTCATCCACGTGCGCCAGCGCATCTGCAGCATCATCTGGTAGTACTGGCGCGAGATCGCCAGCACGATGAAGCAGGCCGCGATCCACGAAAAACGCAGCAGCAGCGCCTTGAACGAGACGAAGTCGCGCTGCTCGATGGCGTTGTAGAACACGCGGTTCCACTCGTTGAGCAGCACGTTGATATAGACGATGCCCAGGTTCAGCGCCACGACCAGCGTCAGCAGCCCCAGGCCGGCCTTGCGGTCTTCCGAGCTCCAGTACGGCTTGATCAGCGCCCAGGTGGCGGCCAGGCGCAGCCGGCTCTGGTTCTTGAGGGCCTCGGCCGGTACGGCAGGACCGGGCACGATAACGGACGACGGTGTGGATGACATGGCGCCAGCGGTTGGCCCGCCGCGCAAGGCCGGCGGGCATGTTGTTGTTCGACCGGAGTCAGACGCACCGCCCCGCGGGCGGGTTCCGTACCAGACTGCTACGGCACTTTACAAGGGGATGGGAAGGATTGCAGCGGAACCGGTCAATCACGGCCGCAAGTCGCCCGTGGCGGGCCGCTGGCCGGCAGCCCACCGCAGGCCGCGCCGGTGTCAGTCCGGATCGGTCAGCATCGAAAGTGCCGTGCGCAGCGCCGGTAGCCGGCTGCCCAGTTCGGCAATGCGCGCGGCATCGGCGGCCCGTTGGGGCGCGGCCCACACGGACTCCGGGAAATGGGTGTCCCAGCGGTAGCGCGGAATGATGTGCCAGTGCAGGTGCGGCACCATGTTGCCGAACGCGGCCAGGTTGACCTTGTCCGGCGTCATGACTTCGCGCACCACGCGCTCGACGCGTGCCACCAGCCGCATCAGCCAGGCCTGGTCGGCATCGTCCAGGTCGGTCAGCTCGGCCATATGGTCGTTCCAGACCACGCGGCAGAAGCCGGGAAAGCGGTCACGCTCGACCAGGATCACGCGCGCGCGGTCGCCCATCCAGACCAGCTCGCCGCCATCGGCTTCGCAGAGGGGGCAGTTGGGGAGTCGGGTCATCGGGTTACGTTTGCATTTGGCGATGGTTTGCTCCCCTCTCCCGCTTCATGGGAGAGGGGAGCGCATATCTACGGTTCGTGGTTTACACCAGCACCCGCTCGATACCACCCGCGTTCGCCCTGGCGACATACTCGGGCATCCAGTTGTCGCCCAGCAGGTGCTTGGCCATTTCCACGACGATGTAATCGGCCGTGACCGACGCATCCTCGTTGTAGCGCGACAGGCCCTGCAGGCACGACGGGCAGCTGGTCAGGATCTTGACGTCGCCGTTGAAGTCGTCGGTGCGCAGCTTGTCCGCACCCTTGCGCATTTCCTCTTCCTTGCGGAAACGGATCTGCGTCGACACATCCGGGCGCGTCACGGCCAGCGTGCCCGATTCCCCGCAGCAACGCTCGTTCTTCTCGATCTTGCCGCCGCCCTGGTTGCCGCCCATGAGGTCGTTCACGAGCTTGGTCGGGTCCATCGTCTTGATCGGGGTGTGGCAGGGGTCGTGGTACATGTAGCGCGTACCGGTCACGCCTTCCAGCTTGACCCCCTTCTCCAGCAGATACTCGTGGATGTCGATGATGCGGCAGCCCGGGAAGATCTTGTCGAACTCATACCCGGCCAGCTGGTCGTAGCACGTGCCGCAGCTGACCACCACGGTCTTGATGTCGAGGTAGTTCAGCGTATTGGCCACGCGGTGGAACAGCACGCGGTTGTCGCTGACCATCTTTTCGGCCTTGTCATACTGGCCGGCGCCGCGCTGCGGATAGCCGCAGCACAGGTAGCCCGGCGGCAGCACGGTCTGCACGCCCACGTGCCAGAGCATGGCCTGCGTGGCCAGCCCCACCTGCGAGAACAGGCGCTCCGACCCGCAGCCCGGGAAGTAGAACACGGCTTCGGTCTCGGCCGTGGTCGTCTTCGGGTTGCGGATGATCGGCACGATCTCGTTGTCTTCGATATCGAGCAGCGCGCGCGCCGTCTTCTTGGGCAGGTTGCCCGGCATCTTCTTGTTGATGAAGTGGATCACCTGCTCCTGCACCGGCGGCTTGCCAACCGTGGCGGGCGGATGCTGGGTCTGCTTCTTCGCGAACTTCTTGAGCACCTCGTTACCCAGGCGCTGCGCCTTGTAGCCCCAGCCGATCATGGCCGCGCGGGTCATGTTGATGGTCTGCGGATTGGTCGCGTTCAGGAAGAACATCGACGCGGCGGTGCCCGGGTTGAACTTCTTCTGGCCCATCTTGCGCAGCAGGTTGCGCATGTTCATCGACACGTCCCCGAAGTCGATCTTGACCGGGCAAGGCGTCACGCACTTGTGGCAGACGGTGCAGTGGTCGGCCACGTCCGAGAATTCGTCCCAGTGCTTGATCGACACGCCGCGGCGCGTCTGTTCCTCGTACAGGAACGCCTCCACCAGCAGCGACGTGGCCAGGATCTTGTTGCGCGGGCTGTACAGCAGGTTGGCGCGCGGCACGTGCGTGGCGCACACCGGCTTGCACTTGCCGCAGCGCAGGCAGTCCTTGACGCTGTCGGCAATGGCGCCGATGTCGCTCTGCTGCATGATGATGGACTCGTGTCCCATCAGGCCGAACGACGGCGTGTACGCATTGCGCAGGTCGGCGCCCGGCAGCAGCTTGCCCTTGTTGAAGCGGCCCTGCGGGTCCACGCGCTGCTTGTAGGCGCGGAATTCCCCGATCTCTTCCTCGGTCAGGAATTCGAGCTTGGTGATGCCGATGCCGTGCTCGCCCGAGATCACGCCGTCCAGCGAACGCGCCAGGTCCATGATGCGGGCCACCGCGCGGTGCGCGTCCTGCAGCATGTCGTAGTCGTCCGAGTTGACGGGGATGTTGGTGTGCACGTTGCCGTCGCCGGCGTGCATGTGCAGCGCCACGAACACGCGGCCGCGCAGCACCTGCTTGTGGATCTTCTGCGCCTCGTCCAGGATCGGCTTGAATTCGCCGCCGTTGAAGATCTTGCGCAGTTCGGCGCGGATCTCGTGCTTCCAGCTCACGCGGATCGTCCTGTCCTGCATCAGGTGGAACACCGTGGCGTCCGGCTGCGTCTGCAGGCGCTGCTCGAAGGCCGGGCCCAGCAGGCCCAGGCCGTGGCCGATCAGCGATGCGCGGGCGGTCTGCAGCGGCGTATCGAGGTGATCCTGCAGATAGCGCCAGCGCGCGCGGATCTCGCGCAGCAGCGTCAGCGCATGCTGCACGCGGTCTTCCAGCAGTTCCGCGCTCGGAATCTCGTTGGCGTCGTCGCTGCGGCCCAGCGGCAGGTTGCCGCGCGCGAAGAATGCTTCCAGCTCGTCCAGCAGCTTGAGCTTGTTCTTGGTCGACAGTTCGATGTTGATGCGCTCGATGCCGTCCGTGTACTCGCCCATGCGGGGCAGCGGAATGACCACGTCCTCGTTGATCTTGAAGGCGTTGGTGTGGCGCGCGATGGCGGCGGTGCGCGAGCGGTCGAGCCAGAACTTCTTGCGGGCCTCGGGGCTCACGGCGATAAAGCCTTCGCCGCTCTTGCCGTTGGCCATGCGGATCACTTCCGACGTGGCGCGCGCCACGGCGTCTTCGTCGTCACCGACGATATCGCCGATCAGCACCATCTTCGGGAAGGCATTGCGCTTGCTCTTGGTGGCGTAGCCGACCGCGCGCAGATAGCGTTCGTCCAGATGCTCCAGGCCCGCCAGGATGGCGCCGCCCTCGCGTCGGGACTCGGCATCGAGGAAATCCTTGATCTCTACGATGCTGGGAATGGCGTCGCGCGGCTGGCCGAAGAACTCCAGGCAGACCGTGCGGATGTGCTTCGGCATGCGGTGCAAAATCCAGCGCGCGCTGGTGATGATGCCGTCGCAGCCTTCCTTCTGCACGCCGGGCAGGCCGGCCAGGAACTTGTCGGTGACGTCCTTGCCGAGGCCTTCCTTGCGGAACTTGCGGCCTTCGATGGCCAGCGTCTCGGTGCGCAGCACCTTCTCGCCGGGGCGGCGGTTGCCGTCCGACCACTTCAGCTCGAACGTGGCCACCGGCACGTCGTGGATCTTGCCCAGGTTGTGATCCATGCGGGTGATCTCGAGCCAGTTGCCCTCGGGATCGACCATGCGCCACCACGCCAGGTTGTCCAGCGCCGTGCCCCACAGCACGGCCTTCTTGCCGCCCGCGTTCATCGCCACGTTGCCGCCGATGCACGATGCATCGATCGACGTCGGGTCCACCGCGAACACCAGGCCGGCGCGGTCGGCGGCATCGGCGACGCGGCGCGTCACCACGCCGGCGCCCGAGAAGATCGTGGCCACCTTGTGCGGCACGTTGGGCAGGTCGGACATCTCCACCGCGTCCAGCTGTTCCAGCTTTTCGGTGTTGATGACGGCCGAGAACGGCGTCAACGGCACGGCGCCGCCGGTGTAGCCGGTGCCGCCCCCGCGCGGAATGATGGTCAGGCCCAGCTCGAAGCAGCCCTTCACCAGGCCGGCGATTTCTTCCTCGGTGTCCGGGGTCAGCACCACGAACGGGTATTCCACGCGCCAGTCGGTGGCGTCGGTCACGTGCGACACGCGCGACAGGCCGTCGAACTTGATGTTGTCCTTCTGGGTCACCTTGCCCAGCACGCGCTGGGTGCGCTTGCGCAGCGCGTAGGCGTCGGCGAATTCCTGCTGGAACGACTCGATCGCCTGCTTGGCGAACGCGACCAGCTGCTCCACGCGGTGCGAACGGTCTTCGGCGGCGGGCTCGGCGTGCTCGGCACGGTCGGCGGCGCGGCGCTTCTCGATTTCGTTCAGGCGGTGGTGCAGCGCGCTGACCAGCATCTGGCGGCGCTTGGGATTTTCCAGCAGGTCGTCCTGCAGGTAGGGATTGCGGCGGACCACCCAGATATCGCCCAGCACCTCGTAGAGCATGCGGGCCGACCGGCCGGTACGGCGTTCGCCGCGCAGTTCGTCGAGGATGCGCCAGGCTTCTTCGCCCAGCAGACGGATGACAATCTCGCGATCCGAAAACGACGTGTAGTTATAGGGGATCTCACGCAGGCGCGGCGGGGCGTCCTGCGTGGCGAGCTTGGCATCGAGCACGAGTGGGGCGTTCATGGGCGGGACCGCTTCGAAGCAGCGCACGGGGACGGTGCGCGATTTTCGTCATTAAAGGGCGATTGTACTGCAACGCCCAGTTTCGCCGCACCGCAGCAAGCCCGTTTTGGGGGAATAACCCCTGAAAGGGTCCGGGATCGCCATCGATTGCATGCGATTTCGCGCATTTCCGGCATTTCCCGGCGCCTGCCCGGCCCCCGCCTAGAACCACTGCCGGATGGCCTCGCCCACGCCGTGCCAGAAAGAATCGGGAATCCAGAGCAGGCTGGCCGTCATGGCCAGGTAGCGCAGGAACTTGCCGATCGCCATATAGAAGAGGCTGCGCCAGAACGGCAGCCGCAGCCAGCCGGCCAAAGTGCACAGTGGATCACCAATGCCGGGCAGCCACGACAACAGCATCGTCGGCGGCCCGTAACGGCGCATCCATCGGAAATATCTGGCATCCAGCCGGGGCTTGTGCCGCTTGCGCGGGTGTTTGCGGTGCTCGGCATGTTCGCGCTCATGCTCGTGGTGCTGGCGCCGCTGGCGGTAGCGCACCACCGCCAGCTTGGCGGCGTACCCGAGCCACCAGTCGATGGCGCCGCCCAGCGTGTTGCCGGCCGTTGCCACCAGAATCGCCGGCCAGAACATGCCGGGATTGAGCTTCACGTAGCCGAAGACGGCGGGCTCCGACCCCAGCGGCAGCAGCGTGGCCGATACCAGGCTGACCACGAAAACGGCCGGCAGCCCGACCTTGGGCAGGGCTACGGTCTCGAACAGCCAGTCGATGAAGGCTTCCATGCGTGGGGACGTTGGACAGGCCGCTCAGGGCAGGGGAACCCGCATGGCAGCACCGAAGGTTTTGTGATTTACTTTTAGAGCCTGTGGCGGCGGATCGTTCATTCCGCCGCAAGACCGGGCAAACCCGGCAGCACCAATATCACGAAATAGCCGTCTCAACCAAGCGGCAGTACCGCGTCGTGGCCCGTCCCGCGCAGTCTTTCATTCGGGATCGGCGGAGCTGGCCATGCGCGCACCACCCCACATGGAGACAAGCATGGCGATTCCGATCCGCCTGACGGTCAACGGCAAGCCCGTTGACGCGCAGGTCGAACCCAATACCCTTCTGGTCCAGTTCCTGCGCGAGCAGCTTCGCCTGACCGGCACCCACGTGGGCTGCGACACCGCCCAGTGCGGGGCCTGTACCGTCCACCTGGACGGCCGCGCCGTGAAGTCCTGCAACATGCTGGCAGTCCAGGCGGACGGGGCCAGCGTGGCCACCATCGAAGGGTTGGCGGCCAACGGCGAGATGCATCCGATGCAGCAGGCGTTCCGCGAATGCCACGGCCTGCAATGCGGCTTCTGCACGCCCGGCATGGTGATGGCGGCCACATCGCTGCTGCAGCAGCAGCCGCATGCCGACGCCCAGGCCATCCGCGAGCAGCTCGAAGGCAATCTGTGCCGCTGCACCGGCTACCACAACATCGTGCGTGCGGTGCAGCAGGGGCAGGCCGCCATGCAGGGCGACCGCGCCGCGGTCTGCGCCGAATAAGGGAGGCCCGTCATGAACGCACCCGACAAGCACCCGTTCATCGGCACGCCCGTACGCCGCAAGGAGGACTACCGCTTCCTGACCGGCAATGGCCAGTACACCGACGACGTCACGCTGCCGCACCAGAGCTACGGCTACTTCGTGCGCTCGCCGCACGCGCATGCGCGCATCCAGTCCATCGACACGGCGCAAGCCCTGGCGTCGCCCGGCGTGATCGCCGTGCTGACCGGCGACGACATGGCGGCCGACAAGGTGGGCGGCCTGCCCTGCGGCTGGCTGATCCACAGCATCGACGGCTCGCCGATGAAGGAGCCGCCCCACCCCGCCCTGGCGCACGGCAAGGTCCGCCACGTGGGCGACCAGGTGGCGCTGGTCATCGCCGAGTCGCTGCAGCAGGCGCGCGATGCGGCCGAGCAGGTCGTGGTCGATTACGACGAGCTGCCGGCCGTGGTCAACGCTGCCGACGCCGCCGCGGCAACCACGCTGGTCCACGACGACGTGCCGGCCAACACCTGCTACACCTGGGGCCACGGCGACCGCGCCGCCACCGACGCCGCATTCGCCAGGGCTGCCCACGTGACCACGCTGGAGATCGTCAACAACCGGCTGATCCCGAACGCCATCGAGCCGCGCGCGGTCAACGCCAGCTACACCCGTCAGGACGACAGCTACACGGTCTACGTGTCCAACCAGAACCCGCACGTGGAACGGCTGCTGATGGGCGCCTTCGTGCTGGGGCTGCCCGAATCGCGCCTGCGCATCATCGCGCCCGACGTGGGCGGCGGCTTTGGCTCGAAGATCTTCCTGTATCCGGAGGACGTGGCGCTGACCTGGGCGTCGAAGAAGGTCGGCCGCCCGGTCAAGTGGACGGCCGAGCGGTCGGAATCGTTCCTGACCGACGCACACGGCCGGGACCACGTGACCAAGGCCGAACTGGCGCTCGATGCCGATGGCAAGTTCCTGGCCATGCGCGTGCACACCGTGGCCAACATGGGCGCATACCTGTCCACGTTCGCCAGCAGCGTGCCTACGATCCTCTACGCCACGCTGCTGGCCGGCCAGTACGCCACCCCGGCCATCTACGCCGAGGTGCAGGCGGTGTTCACCAACACGTCGCCCGTCGATGCCTATCGCGGTGCGGGCCGGCCCGAAGCCACCTACGTGGTGGAGCGCCTGGTCGAAGCCGCCGCGCGCGAGACCGGCACCGACCCCGCCACGCTGCGCCGCAAGAACTTCATCCGCACCTTCCCGTACGCCACGCCCGTGGGCCTGACCTACGACACCGGCGACTACGAACCCTGCCTGGCGCGGGCCCAGGAACTGGCCGACGTGGCCGGCTTCCCGGCGCGCCGCGACGCCGCGAAGCAGCGCGGCAAGCTGCGCGGGCTTGGCTATTCCTGCTACATCGAGGCCTGCGGGCTGGCCCCGTCGAACATCGCCGGGGCGCTTGGCGCGCGTGCGGGCCTGTTCGAAGTCGGCGAGATCCGCGTCCACCCGACCGGCACGGTGACCGTCTTCACCGGGTCGCACAGCCACGGGCAGGGCCACGAGACCACGTTCGCGCAGATCGTGGCGGACCGGCTCGGCATTGCAATGGATGCCGTGGAGATCGTGCATGGCGACACCGGCCGCGTGCCGTTCGGCATGGGCACCTACGGCTCGCGGTCGCTGGCCGTGGGCGGATCGGCCATCATGAAGGCGCTGGACAAGATCGAGGCCAAGGCCAAGAAGATTGCCGCGCACCTGCTGGAGGCATCCGACGCCGACATCGAGTTCCAGGACGGCGTGTTCCGCGTGGCCGGCACCGATCGCACCAAGACCTTCGGCGAGGTGGCGCTGACCGCCTACGTGCCGCACAACTACCCGCTGGACAAGCTCGAACCGGGCCTGAACGAAAACGCGTTCTACGACCCGACCAACTTCACGTATCCGTCCGGCGCCTATATCTGCGAGGTCGAGGTCGACCCCGACACGGGCGAGTCGCACGTCGTCAAGTTCACGGCGGTGGACGACTTCGGCAACGTCATCAACCCGATGATCGTCGAAGGCCAGGTACACGGCGGCATCGGCCAGGGGCTGGGCCAGGCCATGCTGGAGCAGTGCATTTACGACCCCGACAGCGGCCAGTTGCTGACCGGCTCCTATATGGACTACGCCATGCCGCGCGCCGCCGACCTGCCCGACTTCACGGTGGAAACCGCCAGCGGCACGCCCTGCACGCACAACCCGCTGGGCGTGAAGGGCTGCGGCGAGGCCGGTGCCATCGGGTCACCGCCGGCATTCATCAACGCGCTGGTCGACGCGCTGTCGCCGCTGGGCGTGCGCGACGTGCAGATGCCCGCCACGCCGCACCGCGTGTGGCAGGCCATCCAGGCTGCCCAGGGCAGCGCCGCATAACGGAGGAGACGACCATGTACGCATTCCAGTATGAACGCGCCACGGACGCCGGCGCCGCCGTGGCCAGGCTCAAGGCCGATGGCGAGGCCAAGTTCCTGGCCGGCGGGCAAAGCCTGCTGGCGGCCATGAAGCTGCGCCTGGCGGCCCCGTCGACACTGGTCGACGTGACACGCATTCCGGGCATCGCCGACATCACGGTGCAGGGCAACGAACTGGTGATCGGCGCGGCCGCGCGCCACGCCGACGTGGCCGCCAACGCCGAGGTCATGCGCCGCATTCCGGCGCTGGCCGCGCTGGCGTTCGGCATCGGCGACCGCCAGGTGCGCGCGATGGGCACGATCGGCGGATCGCTGGCCAACGACGATCCCGCCGCCGACTACCCGGCGGCAGTGCTCGGCCTGAACGCCACCGTCGTCACCGACCGCCGCAGCATTGCCGCCGACGACTTCTTCAAGGGCCTCTACGAGACTGCGCTGGCGCCTGACGAGCTGATCACGGCCGTACGGTTCCCCCTGCCCGACAAGGCCGCCTACATCAAGTTCCGCAACCCGGCGTCGCGCTTTGCGCTGGTGGGCGTGATGGTGTCGCGCACGGGCCAGGCCGTACGCGTGGCCGTGACCGGCGCGGCCGACAGCGTGTTCCGCGCCCCGGCGCTGGAGCAGGCGCTGACGGCCAGCTTCACCGTGGCAGCGGCACGCGCAGTGAAGGTCGATCCGTCCGGCCTCAACGGCGACCTGCATGCCTCGCCCGAGTACCGCGCGCACCTGATTCCGGTGCTGACGGCAAGGGCGGTGGAGCAGGCGCTGAAGGGATAGTGTCGCCTGCGGCGTGGTTTGCTCCCCTCTCCCGCAGGCGGGAGAGGGGCCGGGGGAGAGGGCACGGCATGTCAGGCGGCACCATGCTGGATCACACCGACGGCTTCGCCCGCCGCTCTGGTTTGCTCCCCTCTCCCGCAAGCGGGAGAGGGGCTGGGGGAGAGGGCACGGCATGTCAGGCATCACCATGCTGGACCACACCGACGGCTTCGGTGGATGTGGCCGCTTGCTGTACCACCCCTCTCCCCTGCCCTCTCCCCATGAGGGGAGAGGGAGCCGAGACACTACGGTCTGCGTCGACGTGGGCGTGGCTCGCGGCGGTGGCCGTTAAACAACCGACGGCTTCGTTGAACTGGCTTCGTTGAATTGGCTTCGTTAATTTGCTTGCTGCTGTGACCATGCTCCCGACCTCCATCGACCAGACCCTCACCCAGCTCGAAGCCCAGCAGTACTTCGCCGATCGCGAGGCGGCCACCGTGCTGTACCTGGCCCTGCGCATGCAGCGGCCGCTGTTCCTGGAGGGCGAGCCCGGCGTGGGCAAGACGGCGCTGGCGCAGGCCATGGCTGGCATGCTCGGCACGCGTCTGCTGCGGCTGCAGTGCTATGAGGGACTCGATGCCGCCAGCGCGCTCTACGAGTGGGACTACCCGCGCCAGATCATGGCGCTGCGCCTGGCCGAAGCGCGCGGCGAGCGGCCCGAGCAGCAATCGCTCTACCACGACGACTACCTGCTCAAGCGGCCGCTGCTCGAATCGCTGCTGCCGGACCCTGCCCGGCCCGATGTGCCGCGCGTGCTGCTGATCGACGAGATCGACCGCGCCGACGAGCCGTTCGAGGCGTTCCTGCTCGAAGTGCTGTCCGAATATCAGGTGTCGATCCCCGAAATCGGCGTGATCCGCGCCGAGCGCCCGCCGCTGATCGTCATCACGTCGAACCGCACCCGCGAGGTACACGACGCGCTCAAGCGCCGCTGCCTGTACCAGTGGATGGGCTACCCGGACCGCGACCGCGAACTGCAGATCGTGGCCGCCCGCGCGCCCGAAGCTGCGGCGGCGCTGCAGCACCAGGCGGTGGACTTCATCCACCGCCTGCGCGGCATCGACCTGTTCAAGGCACCCGGCATTGCCGAAGCCATCGACTGGTGCCGCGCGCTGGCCGCGCTAGGCGTGACCGAACTCGATCCGCAGTCGGTGCACGACACGCTGGGCGTGCTGCTCAAGTACCAGGACGACCTGGCGCGCGCCGATGGCCCGACCATCGCCGACCTGCTGGCCGGCGCCGCCCCGGCCGCCTGATATGCCGCCCGACATGGCGCCCCGCCCCGTCGCCTTGCCGATGCTGGCACGCAACGTCACCCATTTCACGCGGCTGCTGCGCGATGCCGGCTTTGGCCTGTCGCCCGCCCATGCCGTCGATGCGCTGGAAGCCTTGCGCCACATCGACATCGGCGCGCGCAGCGAAGTCCGTGCCGCGCTGGCCGCGTTGATGCTGTCCGGGCCCGACCAGCGGCCGCTGTTCGATGCCGCCTTCGACCTGTTCTGGCGCGATCCCGACTGGGAAGGCAAGCTGCGCGCGATGCTGCTGCCGCGCGTGGATGCCGGCGCGCCGCCGCCCAAACGCAGCAATCGCCTGGCCGATGCGCTGGCGGCGCGCCAGCCGGCCGCCGCCCGGCCCGCCCCGCCGAGGCGCGAGGAACGCTTCACGGCACCGCTGACCTTTTCCGACCGCGAGCGGCTGGCCAGCCGCGACTTCGAAACGCTGTCGGCCGACGAATGGCGGGCGCTGCAGCATCTGGTGCGCACGCGCCGCGCCCATCTGGCACTGCAACGCACGCGCCGGCTGCGGGCCGCCGCCTGCGGCACCCATGCCGACCTGCGCGCCAGCGCGCGGCTGGCCGTGCGCCAGCATGGCGAATGGCTGCGCTGGAAATACCGCAAACATGCCGAGCGCAAGCCGCCCGTGGTGCTGCTGCTCGACATCTCGGGCTCGATGAGCCAGTACTCGCGCGCGGTGCTGTACTTCTGCCATGCGCTGATGCAGTCCCGCGAACGCATGCACGTGTTCCTGTTCGGCACGCGGCTGACCCACGTCACCCGGGCGCTGCGCGAGCGCGACCCCGACGACGCCGTGACGCTGATCACCGAACAGGTGCGCGACTGGGCCGGCGGCACCCGCATCGGCGCCGCGCTGGCCGCCTTCAACCGGCAGTGGGCGCGCCGCACGCTGAGCGGGCGCGCCACCGTGCTGTTGGCCAGCGACGGCATCGACCTGGAACACATCGACCTGCTGGAACGGGAAATGGCCCGGCTGCGGCGCTTCGCGCACCGCATCGTGTGGCTCAATCCGCTGCTGCGCTACGCGGCGTTCGCGCCCCAGGCGCGCGGCATCCAGGCCATCCTGCCGCATGTGGACGCGCTGCGCCCGGCGCACAACCTCGACAGCCTGCTGGCACTGGAAACGCTGCTGGCGGACACCGGCAGGCCACCGGACAGACCAACCGCCCCCCGACAAGGAAATCCGCCATGGAAATGAACCAGACCCAGCGCCTGCCCGTGCCGCAACAGGTGGCATGGGAGGCGCTGAACGATATCGCCCTGCTCAAGCAATGTATTCCCGGATGTGAGAGCATCGAGCCCGATGGCGAAAACGCCTACCAGCTTGCGCTGACCGCCGCCGTGGGGCCGGTCAAGGCGCGCTTCAAGGGACGCATGGCCCTGCAGGACATCCAGGCGCCGGACAGCTACACGATCCAGTTCGACGGACAGGGCGGAGCGGCTGGCTTCGGCAAGGGGTCCGCCAAGGTCACGCTGACCCCCGAAGGCGACGAGACACTGCTGACGTACGCGGTGCAGGCGCAGGTGGGTGGCAAGATCGCCCAGATCGGCTCGCGGCTGGTGGATGCCGCCGCGCGCAAGATGGCCGATGCGTTTTTCGCGCGCTTCACCGAGGCCGTGGGCGCCAGCCCCGGCGGCGATGACGCGCCGGACAGTGACAACAACGACAACACCCAGAGCAACGGGGCTGCCGGGGCCGGCAACGGCGACGGCAGCGAGGAACAGACGAAGCAGCGGAAACGATCATGGACAGCGTGGATCTCGAAGTCCTGAAAAGCAGCGTGAAGTGGCAGCAGGAAGGACACGGCGTGTTGCTGGTGACGGTGGTCAGGACATGGGGCTCGTCGCCCCGGCCTGAAGGCGCGATGCTGGCCGTGCGCGACGACGGCCTGGTGGTCGGCTCGGTCTCGGGCGGATGCATCGAGGACGACATCATTTATCGCGTACACAAGGAAGGCATCCGGGCCACGCGCCCCGAAGCCATGAAGTACGGCATCAGCGCCGAGGAAGCCCATCGCTTCGGCCTGCCCTGCGGCGGCACCATCGAACTTGTGGCCGAACCGCTGGCACCCCACAGCGGCCTTGCCGAACTGCTGCAGGCAGTGGAAGGCGGCCGGCTGGTGGCGCGTTCGCTGGACATGGCCACCGGCCGCGCCACGCTGGGCCACGCCTTGGCCACCGACGGCCTGGCGTTCGACGGCCAGACGCTGATGACCGTCCACGGGCCCCGCTATCGCATGCTGGTGATCGGCGCGGGCCAGTTGTCGAAGTACCTGTGCCAGATCGCCGTCGGCCTGGGCTTCCAGGTCACCGTCTGCGACCCGCGCGAGGAATACACCGAGACCTGGGACATTCCCGGCGTGACGATGGTGCGCACGATGCCCGACGACACGGTCGAGGCGATGCAGCTCGACGAACGCTGCGCGGTGATCGCGCTGACGCACGACCCGAAGCTGGACGACCTGGCGCTGATGGAGGCCCTGCGCACCCCCGCGTTCTACGTGGGCGCGCTGGGTTCGCGCCGCAACAACCAGGCGCGGCGGGAGCGGCTCAAGGAATTCGACCTGACCGATCAGCAGCTGGCCCGCCTGCACGGGCCGGTGGGCATCTATATAGGCAGCCGCACGCCGCCCGAGATCGCGATCTCGATCCTGGCCGAGGTGGTAGCCGCCAAGAACCACGTATCGCTGCCCGACATCCTTCAGGTGGAAGGCGCCAAGGCCGCCCGCGAAATCGCCGCCGGCGAAGCCGAGTGTCCGATCCTGCCCGGCGGCGTTCCCGCCGCACAGCCATGAGCAAGCACGCCCGCGCCCCGCTGACGCAGACCGACCTGCCCACCGGCATCCTGCTGGCCGCCGGCTTCGGCCGGCGTTTCGATCCCGCCGGCCTGCGCAACAAGCTGCTCGAAAAGCTGCCCGATGGCCGTACCGTGGCGTGGCGCAGTGCGCGCACGCTGGCGGCCGGTCTGCCCAACTCGATTGCCGTGGTGCGCCCCGGCATGCCCGAACTGGCCGAGGAATTGCGCCGCGGCGGCTGCAAGGTGATCGAGGCGCAGGAAGCCGAAGCCGGCATGGGCGCGGCACTGCGCGCGGGCGTGGCAGCGTGCGCCGATGCGCGCGGCTGGGTGGTGGCCCTGGCCGACATGCCCTGGCTGTCGATGGAACTGGTGCGCGCGGTGGCCCTGACGATCACATCGCGCGACACCATTGCCGCGCCGTGGCGCGACGGGCAGCGCGGCCACCCCGTGGGTTTTGGCGCGGCCTGGAAAGACGAACTGCTGAAGCTCGATGGCGACGAAGGCGCGCGCGCGCTGCTGAAGTCGCAGCCGGTCACGCGCATCCTGACCGAGGATGACGGTGCGTTCCGGGATATCGACCTGCCGGGGGATCTGGTCTAGCGGACGACATACCGCCCGCTGCTTTCTGGCTCCCCTCTCCCATGCAATGGGAGAGGGGTGGGGGGAGAGGGCCTTGAGGTTCTGCTTGCCGATCCGTCGCATCTTGGATGGCCCGCCCTCTCCCCCGCCCCTCTCCCGCCAGCGGGAGAGGGGAGAAAACCCTCGACGTTCCGGGCCCTCAGCCCCCCTCGGTCTCCATCAGCGCCCGCAAATATTCGCTGCTCCACCAGTGCACGTCCTGCTGGCGGATGCGTTCGAGCAGCTTCTGGTGCCGGGCACGGCGTTCCGACAGCGGCATGTGCAGCGCCTGCTGGATCGCCTGCGCCGTGGCGCGGGTGTCGTAGGGGTTCACCAGCAGCGCCTCTTTCAGCTGCTCGGCGGCGCCGGCAAAGCGCGACAGCACCAGCACGCCGGGATCGTCGGGGTCCTGCGCGGCGATGTATTCCTTGGCCACCAGGTTCATGCCATCGCGCAACGGGGTAACCAGCGCCACGCAACTGGCGCGGCACAGGCCTGGCAAGCGCCGGCGCGACGTGGACCGGTGGATGTAGCGCACCGGCATCCAGTCCAGCTCGCCGTATTCGCTGTTGATGGCGCCGGTGATGCCTTCCATCTCGCGGCGCAGGTCGGCATAGGCGTCCACCGATTCGCGCGACGGCGCGGCAATCTGGATCAGCGTGGCACTCGACCGGTTCTCGGGGTACTCGGCCAGCAGCGTCTGGTACGCCTTGAGCCGCTGCGGCAGGCCCTTCGAATAGTCGAGCCGGTCGATACCGAGCAGCAGCCGGCGCCGCGCATACTGGCCGCGCATCATCTCGTAGGTTTCCACGGCCTCGTGGCCGCGTCCGAGTTCGGCAAATTCGTCGACATCGATGCCAATCGGGAACGCCTGCGCGCGCACGGTGCGGTGGAACGCGCGGAAGCGGTATTCGCCCATCGGCTCCGCGCCGGCCTCGCCCTGCACGTAGCGCGAGAAGTGGTCCAGGTCCGCCTGGCTCTGGAAGCCGAGCAGGTCGTAGGCGAACAGCGCGCGCATCAGCCATTCGTGCTGCGGGATGGCGGCCAGGATCAGCGGCGGCGGCAGCGGCACGTGCAGGAAGAACCCGATGCGCTGGCCGCAGCCGATGGCGCGCAGCTCGGCCGCCAGCGGGATCAGGTGGTAGTCGTGGATCCAGATCACATCGTCGGGCTTCAGCATGGGCGCCAGCTTGCGGGCGAACAGCTGGTTCACGCGGCGGTAGGCGTTGAGATTGCCGCCGGCGTCGAAGTCCGCCAGGTCCACGCGGTAGTGCAGCACCGGCCAGAGCACGCCGTTGCTGTAGCCCAGGTAGTACGCGTCATGATCTTCGCGGCACAGGTCCACGGTGGCCAGCGTCACGTTGCCCGCCTGCACCTGGTGCACCTCGCCTTCGCCGGGCGTGCCGCCCTGCGCGGTTTCCAGCACCTTGCCGCTCCAGCCGAACCAGAGGCCGCCCGTCTTGTTGAGCGCCTCGGAAAGCGCCACGGCCAGGCCGCCCGCCGCATGGTTGCGGGGGTCCGCGACCCGGTTCGATACCGCTACTAGTCTGCCCATATATCGTTTTTTGTTGTTGCCAATCCTTTCTTCAGATCACGGTGTCCCAGGGTGCCGACAACCGCATGGCACCGTTGATCAGGCCGACCATCGAATAGGTCTGCGGGAAGTTGCCCCACATCTCTCCGGTGACCGGGTGTGTGTCTTCCGACAGCAATCCCAGCGGATTGCGTGCGGCCAGCATGGCCTCGAAAATTTCGCGCGCCTCGTCGCGCCGCCCGATGCGCGCCAGCGCGTCGATGCGCCAGAAGGTGCAGATGTTGAAAGCGGTCTCGGGCTTGCCGAAATCGTCGGGCGCCTCGTAGCGCCGCATGTACGGCCCGTCGCACAGCGATGCCTCCAGCGCCTTGACCGTCGACACGAAGCGCGGGTCCTTCGGATCGATGAAATTGACCTCGGCCATCAGCAGCACGCTGGCGTCCAGCTCCTTGCCGCCAAAGCTCTCCGCGAACGCCTGGCGCTTTTCGTTCCACGATTCGTCCAGGATGCGCTGCTTCATGCGGCTGGCATGGTCGTGCCAGTAGGCGGCCCGCGCGGGCTGTTCGAGCTTCACGGCGATCTTGGCCAGGCGGTCGCACGCCACCCAGCTCATCAGCGCCGACGACGTGTGGATGCGGGCGCGCGTGCGCAGTTCCCACATGCCCGCGTCGGGGGTGCCGAACACGCGCACGGCCTGCTCGCCCACATCTTCGAGCCGCCGGAATTCGGCGGGCCCGCCGCGATAGAGCAGGCGGTGGTCGTGAAACGCCTGCGCGGCGGCCAGCACCACGTTGCCATAGACATCGTGCTGGAAGTGCTCCTGCGCCTGGTTGCCCACGCGCACCGGCCCCATGCCGCGGTAGCCGCCCAGGTGATCGAGAATGCTTTCCGGCAGTTCGCGCTCGAGCCCGATGCCGTAGAGCGGCTGGATATGCCCGTCCTGCGACTGCATCACCACGTTGGACAGCCAGCGCAGGTAGTCTTCCATCGTGCCGACTTCGGACAGGCTGTTCAGCGCCCGCACCACGAAGAACGCGTCGCGCAGCCAGCAGAAGCGGTAGTCCCAGTTGCGGCCGCTGCCGGGCGCCTCCGGGATGCTGGTGGTCATCGCCGCCACGATCGCGCCGGTTTCCTCGTAGAGCGACATCTTCAGCGTGATGGCCGCGCGGATCACCGCGTCCTGCCATTCGCGCGGCACGGCCAGCCGGCGGCTCCACAGCCGCCAGTACGAGGTGGTTTCCTGCTCGAAGTCCCGGGCGATGTCGTCCACGCCGTGCGTGAGTGTTTCATCGGGCCCGAGGATGAAGTTGTAGCCGCGCGTGACCAGGAAGGGCGTTTTCGACAGCACATAGGCCAGCGGCGCGTCGGTGGTCAGGCGCAGCGTCATGTCGTCGCCGACAAAACGCGCGTGGCTGCTGCCGCGCGTGACCTGCGGCTGGATGCGGCCCCAGTTGAAACGCGGCGCCACCGTCACGCGCACGCGCGGCGCGCCCCGGATCGGGCGGATGCGCCGCACCAGCGTCAACGGCCGGAAGTAACGGCCCAGCCGGAAGAAGCGCGGGCAGAAATCGGTGATTTCCAGGCAGCTGCCATGCTGGTCGATCAGCCGGGTGCGCAGGACGGCCGTGTTCGGCTCGTACCACTGCGTGGCCTCCTTGAAGTCCTCGATCTCGATATTGAAGTGGCCGGCGTTCTCGCTGGTATCGAGCAGCGCATTGAAGACGGGGTCGCCGTCAAAGCGCGGCATGCAGCACCAGACGATGCGGCCGCGGCCATCGACCAGCGCCGAGAACGCGCAGTTGCCGATCATGCCGAGCGACAGCGACGGATCGGCCTGGCGGCAGGAGCTGTCCGAATCCGTATTGACCGCCGGCGCCTCGGTGGCAATGGCGGGGTTCAGGTTGGCAGGGTCACTCACAACGGTTCCTCCCTTGCAGGCGATGGGGGTGAGAGGGGATCGGCGGGTGCCTCGCGGCGCGCCATCAGATGGGTCAGCGCGTGCGCGGAACGATGCAGCCAATCGCGCAGGACGGCGGGCGCAGGCACGCTGACCGACGCCGCCGTGGCCCGCTGGCCCACCAGCAGGCCCACGCCGCCCAGTTCGCGCACCACCGTAAAACCGGCCTCGTCGGTCACGTCGTCACCGGCAAATAGCGGCATGCGGCCGGCAAATGGCGCCGAGCGCATGAACGTGGCAATCGCCCCGCCCTTGTCCACGCCGGCCGGCTTGATCTCGATGACCATCTTGCCGGGCAGCGCATCGAGCCCCACCGCATCGCGCAGCACATCGGCCACGGCGGCGCGCACCAGCGGCTCCAGTTCCGGCACTTGGCGGTAGTGGATGGCCACGGCCACCGACTTGCGCTCCAGTTGCAGGCCCGGGTGCCTCAGCACCAGCGCCTCGAGCTTCGGCAGCAGCGGGCCGATGCCCGGCGCGGGCGGCCGCACGATGCTTTCGGCGCCATGGCGGAATTCCGCGCCATGCACGCCGGCGGCCGGCAAGCGCAACGGTTGCAGGAAATAGTCGAGTTCGTCCACGGGACGGCCCGAGACGATGGCCAGCGCGCCGTCCAGGCAGGTGTGCAGCGCACGCAGCGTGCCAACCAGCTCGGGCTCCACCTGCACCAGGTCGGGGCGTGGCGCAAGGTCGGCCAGCGTCCCGTCGAAGTCCAGGAACAGCGCGGTGTTGGGTTCGATGAGAGGTAGGGGGGGCATCGCGTGAAACCGTAGCACGCCGATTTGACGAGCGTCCACCGGGCGCTGTCCTACAACAGTGGCCCTTGCGGCACCTGGGGCGCCACCACGCGGTACCGGGGCCCACGTGTGCGCCATCCATTATCATTGGCGGTTTCCGCCGATTTTTCCGGCTTTTTTTGCCACGGCCAGCGTGGCGCCCGCAGACCATGACCCGCACCACCGCCAAGCCCGACTATTTGAAGAAGATCCTGACCGCCAAGGTCTACGACGTGGCCCAGGAAACCGAACTGACCTACGCCCCCGCGCTGTCGGCGCGCACGCACAATGCGGTCTGGTTCAAGCGCGAGGACACCCAGCCGGTGTTCTCGTTCAAGTTGCGCGGGGCGTACAACAAGATGGCGTCGCTGCGCCCCGAGGATCTCAAGCGCGGCGTGATCGCCGCGTCGGCCGGCAACCATGCCCAGGGCGTGGCGCTGTCCGCCGCCCGGCTGCAGTGCAAGGCCATGATCTGCATGCCGACCACCACGCCGCAGGTGAAGATCGATGCCGTGCGCGAGCGCGGCGGCGAATGGGTGCAGATCGTGCTGCATGGCGATTCCTACAGCGACGCCTACCTGCACGCGGCCGAACTGGAAAAGAAGCACAAGCTCACCTTCATCCACCCGTTCGACGACCCCGAGGTCATCGCCGGCCAGGGCACCATCGCCATGGAGATCCTGCGCCAGCACCCGGGCCCGATCCACGCGATCTTCGTCGCCATCGGCGGCGGCGGCCTGATATCGGGCATCGCCAGCTACGTGAAGGCCGTGCGTCCCGACATCAAGGTGATCGGCGTGCAGACGCTCGATTCCGACGCGATGAAGCGTTCGGTGGACGCCGGCAAGCGCGTGGAACTGAAGGACGTGGGGCTGTTTTCGGACGGTACGGCCGTGAAGCTGGTCGGCAAGGAGACCTTCCGCATCACGCGCGAGCTGGTGGACGACATCATCCTGGTGGATACCGATGCGATCTGCGCCGGCCTGAAGGATGTGTTCCAGGACACGCGCAGCATCCTGGAGCCGGCCGGCGCGCTGGCCGTGGCCGGCCTGAAGGCCTACGCCGAGCGCGAGAAGCTCAAGGGCCAGCACCTGGTGGCCATCGCCTGCGGCGCCAACATGAACTTCGACCGCCTGCGCTTCGTGGCCGAGCGTGCCGAGGTGGGCGAGGCCCGCGAGGCCATCTTCGCGGTCACCATCCCCGAGGAACGCGGCAGCTTCAAACGCTTCTGCGAACAGGTCGGCACCCGCAGCGTGACCGAATTCAACTACCGGATCGCCGATACCGGCGTGGCGCACATCTTCGTGGGCGTGCAGATCGCCAGCCGGGCGGAAAGCGACAAGATTGCCGCCAACTTCCGCCGCCATGGCTTCGACACGCTGGACCTGTCCAACGACGAGCTGGCCAAGCAGCACATCCGATACATGGTGGGCGGCCATTCGCCGCTGGCGCAGGACGAACTGCTGTACCGCTTCGAATTCCCCGAGCGCCCGGGCGCGCTGATGCGGTTTCTGTCGAGCATGAGCCCGAACTGGAACATCAGCCTGTTCCACTACCGGAACCAGGGGGCGGATACGTCGAACATCCTGGTCGGCATCCAGGTGCCCCGGAACGAAAAACGCGAATTCCGCACGTTCCTTTCCACGCTCGGTTACGTACACTGGGACGAGACCGACAACCCCGTCTACAAGCTGTTCCTGTCCTGAGACCGATCATGACGCTTCCTGAGCACTCGCCGCTGGGCAAGCCCTCGGCCTACAAGACCGAATACGACCCGACGCTGCTGTTCCCGATTCCGCGCCAGCCCAAGCGCACCGAGATCGGCCTGCCCGAAGGCAAGGCGCTGCCGTTCTTCGGCGTCGATATCTGGAATGCCTACGAGGTGTCGTGGCTGAACCTCAAGGGCAAGCCGCAGGTGGCGCTGGCCACCTTCATCATTCCCGCCGATACGCCGAACATCGTCGAATCGAAATCGTTCAAGCTGTACCTGAACTCGTTCAACCAGAGCAAGCTCGCGTCGGCCGAGGCGCTGCAGCAGTTGCTGCACCACGACCTGTCCGACGCCACGGGCGGCACGGTGCAGGTGCGGCTGGTGACCGAATCGGACCTCGGCACGCAGAAGATGGGCGAACTGGACGGCCTGCTGCTGGACCGCCTGGACATCGAGACGGACGTCTACGAACCCGATCCGACGCTGCTCAAGGCCGACCAGGACGAATCGCCGGTGGAGGAATCGCTGGTGTCGCACCTGCTGAAGTCGAACTGCCTGGTGACCGGGCAGCCCGACTGGGGCAGCGTGCAGATCCGCTACGTGGGCGCACCGATCGACCAGGAAGGGCTGCTCAAGTACCTGATCTCGTTCCGCAATCACAACGAGTTTCACGAGCAGTGCGTGGAGCGGATCTTTACCGACGTGATGCGCATGTGCAAGCCGGTCAAGCTGGCCGTCTACGCGCGCTATACGCGCCGTGGGGGCCTGGACATCAACCCGTTCCGCACCAACTTCAACACGCCGTGGCCGGACAACCGGCGCAACGCGCGGCAGTAAGGCAACCCGCCCGAAGCCGGCCGGGCCGGTTCGTCAGAACTCCGCGTGCGCGCGGATGCCGATGAACCTGGCCGGCCCGCGGTCGCGGTTGTAGCCCGGGTTGCGCACGTACTGGAAATCCGGGCTCAGCGTCAGCGTCTTCCATACCGCCACGCTGTAGTAGATCTCGATGATCTGCTCGGGCCCGTAGCGCAGCGCGCCATCGCCCAGAAAGGCACCCAGGCCGCCGGCGGCCAGGTAGTTGCGGTGCCCCGATCCCAGCATGTTCACGGCCACGGCCAGGCCCACCTCGTCCTTGGGACGCCCCCAGCGCGCGCCCTTCATCGTGCCGCCGGCCGATACCTGCCGGCCGATTTCGGTGAAGGCATAGGTCTCGGTCTTGTCGTCGGACCAGTTGGCACGCAGGAACACGCCGGCGTCGTCGGCCACTTCCTGCAGGAAGGCCAGCCCGACGCCCCACTTGCTGTGCTCGCGGCGCACATCGGCCACATCGGGCGTCACGCCGTTGGCCTGGCCGAACGCGAGGGCGTCGTTGAACGCACCCATGCGCGCCTTGTTCCGCCATAGCAGCAGGCGCGCCTGGCCGGGCCGGGCCGCAATGGTGTAACGCTTTTCCAGCTCCAGCATCTGGCCATAGTGCTGGAACAGCCGGGTATCCAGCTCACGCCCGTTCGATTCGACCGGCTGCAGGAAATGGCCCACGCGGGCCGACCAGCCATCGCCGATGTATTCGAGGGCCGCGCCCCAGTTATAGCCGCGCGAGTCGGCGGGATAGTCCCAGGAGCCGTGCGTCATGAACGACCAGTTCATGAACTGCGTGCGGGGGTCGGACCCATACGGGTTCTGGTCGAACACGTCGATCACGCCGAAGTTGCCGGCGGTCAGCACCAGGCGCTGCTTGTCCACCGTGCGGGCGAACTGGTTGAAGTCCGAGTCCAGCGTTTCATCGCCGCCGCCCAGGCCCCAGTACTGCCGGATAAAGGCGCGGGCCCGATAGACCTTCGGGCTCGTGCTGGCCGTCTTTGCCAGTTCGCCGTTGGACAGGCCGCCCATGCCGTGCAGGTCGGAAAACGGCACGCCCTGCGCCAGCTCGGGGTTGAGGTGGAATTCGGCCCCCTTCCACAGCCGCAGGCCCAGGTCGAGGGTGGCCGTCCACGAATAGCTCTTGGCACGGTTCGGCGTCAGGCTGTTCTCGCCCGAATAGGGCGCGCTGAACGCGGGCTTGCGCTGCCAGATATAGGTGGTCTGCCCGTGGAACGCGAACGGGCTCTCCATATCGTTGACGAGCGGCACGCCGGCGGCGGGCGCTGCGGGCGCGGCAGGCGCACTGGCGGCCGGGATGGCCCCGGGCGGCGTTTCCTGCGCGTGCGCCGCCCACGGCAACGCCGTACTCGCCACCATCCAGGCGGCAAGCTGACGGACAAAGCGCGGGCGTGGCCGCAGCACGGCGGCCAGGAAACGGAAGCACTGCATAGGAAAACCCGGGATGCGGATGCACCACCCATGGGCACCCTTCTGGACAGGCGCGAGCATAGCCAAGCCGACATGACATGTCTACCTCGTTTTGCTGCAATGCAGCATTCGCGGGACGCTTGTGTTGTCAAGCCTTGCGGTGGCGCAAAGCCGACGTTGTAACCGTCCTTGTATTAATTAATCCGAAAATTAATATGGATCGGAACCCTGCCATCTTTGTGGCGCTTCCGAAGTCTCGCACTGGCTCGATGCCCTCCCGCCCACCGACCGATCCCCCGCGCCGTCCCGGCCGCCCCGCCGCGCAGGCATCCGATGCCGGCCAGCGCGACCGCCTGATCGATGCCGCCGTCACGCTGTTCGCCCGCCATGGCGTGGCGGCCACCTCGACCAAGGCCATCGCCGCAGAAGCCGGCGTGACGCCGGCGCTGGTGCATTACTACTTTGGCGACCGCGACACGCTGCTCGACGCGATCTTCGAGGAACGGCTCCAACCGCTGATCGAACACGTGTTCGGCGCGCTGCAGGCTGGCCCGCCCGACCCCATCGCCCGCATCCAGGCGCTGGCGGAGCAACTGATCCGCACGGCATCGGCCACGCCATGGTTTCCGGGGTTGTGGATCCGCGAGATTGTCGGCACCGATGGCCAGCTGCGCGAGCGTCTGCTGCAGCGGGTGGCCCTGCAGCGCGCGCATCTGGTCGCCGGCCCGCTGGCGGCCGCCCATGCGCAGGGCCAGCTCAACCCCGGCCTGGCGCCCGCGCTGGTGATGGTGTCGCTGATCGGCCTGACACTGCTGCCGCTGGCCACCACGCACATCTGGCGCGCGCTGCCCGGCGCCGCCGACATCGACACCGACACGCTGGTGCGCCACGTCACCGCCCTGCTGGGTCATGGGCTGTCCGTGCCGCCCCAGGCCCCTGCCTGAACCTGGTATCCCGGAGCCCGCATGATGCTTCCCGTCCCACACCGCACCTGGCCCCTGCTGCTGGCCGCCCTGTCGTTGCCGCTGCTTGCTGCGTGCGGCAACGACAAGCCCCCCACCTGGCAGGGCTATGTCGAAGGCGAATTCGTCGCCGTGGCCTCGCCATTCGCGGGCCGGCTCGAAACGCTGTCGGTCGATCGCGGCCAGCAGGTCAGCAACGGCGCGCCGCTGTTCGTACTGGAATCCGATGACGAACGCGCGGCGCGCCAGCAGGCCGCCGAACAGGTGCGCGTGGCCGAGGCCCAGCTGGCCGACATCCAGACCGGCAAGCGCCCCGTGGAAGTGGCGGTCAACCAGGCGCAACTGGTGCAGGCCCAGGCGCAGGCCGGACGCAGTGCCGCCCAGCGCAAGCGCGACGAGGCGCAGTTCGACATCGGCGGCATCTCGAAGGCGCAGCTTGACGAAAGCCGCGCCACGGCCGATGCCGATGCCGCCCGCGTGCGCGAACTGCAGCGCGATATCGACGTGGCCCGGCTGCCCGGTCGCAAGGATCAGCTGGCCGCCCAGTCGGCCCAGGTGGACGCCGCGCGCGCCGCGCTGGCCCAGGCCGAGTGGAAGCTGTCGCGCAAATCGGTCAATGCCACGGTGTCCGGACTGGTCTACGACGTGCCGTTCCGCCCCGGCGAATGGGTGCCGGCGGGCAGCGCCGTGGTGCGCATGCTGCCGCCGGGCAACGTCAAGGTGCGCTTCTACGTGCCCGAGGCCGTGGTCGGATCGCTGAAGAACGGCCAGGCCATCACGATCCATTGCGATGGCTGCGCGGCCCCGGTGGCCGCCAAGGTCACCTATGTGTCGAACCAGGCCGAATACACGCCGCCCGTCATCTACAGCAACGAAACCCGCCGCAAACTCGTGTTCCTGATCGAGGCCAGACCCAGCGCCGCCGACGCGCCGAAGCTGCGTCCAGGCCAGCCGGTGGAGGTAACGCCATCATGAGCATCCAGCCCGGCAGCCGGCCGCAACCGGGCCAAGGCGACGGCAGCGCCACCGCCAACGGCCATCGCAACGGCGAACTGGTCATCGACGTGCACGACCTGAACAAGCACTTTGGCGACAAGCACGTGGTCAACAACCTGACCATGCAGGTGGCGCGCGGCGAGATCTTCGGCTTCCTGGGCCCGAACGGCAGCGGCAAGACCACCTCCATCCGCATGATGTGCGGGCTGCTGACGCCCGATTCCGGCTCCGGCACCTGCCTGGGCTACGACATCCTCAAGCAGGCCGCCGACATCAAGCGCAACGTGGGCTACATGACGCAGCGGTTCTCGTACTGGGAAGACCTGTCGATCCGCGAGAACCTCGACTTCGTCGCCCGCGTCTACGACATGCCCAACCGCAAGGACGTGGTGGCGCGCGCGCTGGAAGACCTGGGCCTGCAATCGCGCGCCGAGCAGCTGGCCGGTTCGTTGTCCGGCGGCTGGAAGCAGCGGCTGGCGCTGGCCGCGTGCCTGCTGCACGCGCCGCAACTGCTGCTGCTCGACGAACCGACTGCCGGCGTCGATCCCAAGGCGCGCCGCGATTTCTGGGAACAGTTGCACCAGCTGGCGGCGCGCGGCATCTCGGTGCTGGTCAGCACGCACTACATGGACGAGGCCGAACGCTGCCACAAGCTGGCCTATATCGCCTACGGCACGCTGCTGGCGCAGGGCACGTCCGATGAAGTGGTCGCCAGCCAGCACCTGAGCACGTGGAGCGTCGAGGGCGACAACCTGGCCGAGCTTTCCGCGCAGCTGCAGGGCAAGCCTGGCGTGGACCAGACCGTGGCGTTCGGCACCGCGCTGCATGTGACGGGCAAGGACGCCGCGCAGCTCGAACGGACGCTCCGGCAGTACGCGGGCGCCCACCACCGCCTGGTGCAGACCGAGACCAGCCTTGAGGACGTGTTCATCCACATGATGGGCGGCGCACAGGACAACATGGCCGCCCCGCCGCAAAAGAAGCCCGCGCACGGGCGCAGGGAGCCATCATGAGCGCCGCGCGCCCGTCCGCCCGCAATGCTTCGCGGCCAACGCACACGTCGTTCTCGCCGCAGCGATGGTGGAGCATCGTGCTGAAGGAATTCCTGCAGCTGCGCCGCGACCGCATCACGTTCGGCATGATCGTGGCCCTGCCGATCGTGCAACTGCTGCTGTTCGGCTTTGCCATCAACAGCGATCCGCGCCACATGCCCACGGCGGTGATCGTGGCCGAGCACAGCGATTTCTCGCGCACGTTCATCGCGGCGATGGAAAACACCACGTACTTCCGGGTGGTGCGCACGATGCCCGACGAGACCGCGGGGCGCGAGGCGCTGCTGCGGGGCGACGTGCAGTTCGTGGTCAATATCCCGCACGATTTCTCGCGGCGGCTGCTGCATGGCGACCGCCCCCAGATCCTGGTGGAAGCCGATGCCACCGACCCGTCCGCCACGGGCCAGGCCATCGCCGCGCTGGCGCAGTTGCCGGACACCGTCGCGCGCATCGATCTCAAGGGCGCGGTGGCGCCGCTGGCCGGCGGCAAACCGGCCTTCGACGTCAACGTGCAACGCCTGTACAACCCCGAAGGCATCACCCAGTACAACATCGTGCCGGGGCTGATGGGCACCATCCTGACGATGACGATGGTCATGATGACGGGCCTGGCCATGACGCGCGAACGCGAGCGCGGCACGATGGAAAACCTGCTGGCCACGCCGGTGCAGCCCATCGAGGTCATCTCGGGCAAGATCGTCCCGTACATCTTCATCGGCCTGATCCAGGCCACCATCATCGTGCTGGCCGCGCATTACGTGTTCTCGGTGCCGTTCCTGGGGTCGGTGCTGGCGGTGTACCTGGCCACGCTGCTGTTCATCGCGGCCAACCTGACGGTCGGCATCACGCTGTCGTCGCTGGCCAGCAACCAGCTGCAGGCGGTGCAGCTCACGTTCTTCTACTTCCTGCCTAACATCCTGCTGTCCGGCTTCATGTTCCCGTTCGCCGGCATGCCGACGTGGGCGCAGTGGATCGGCAACGTGCTGCCGATGACCTATTTCAACCGGATGGTCCGCAGCATCATGCTCAAGGGCAGCGGCTGGACCGAACTCTGGCCCAACGTCTGGCCCGTGGCGCTGTTCACGGTCATCGTCATGGGTATCGCCGTGCGCTTCTACAAGCGCACGCTGGACTGACAAGCGGAGCCTTGCCATGCGTACGTCCCCCCCCTTGCTGGCCCCGGTCGCCGCGCTTTGCGCGCTGCTGGCCGCCGGTTGCGCGGTCGGCCCGGACTTCCACAGCCCCGACGCGCCTGCCGACGCGCGCTACACCGCCGGCCCGCAGCCGCTGCAGATGCCGGCCCAGGGCTTCCCGACGCAAACGCTTCAGCCCGGCGATGTGCCCCCGCAATGGTGGACGCTGTTCGGCAACCCGCAGCTCGACGAGACGATACGCCTGGCGCTGGCCAGCAGCCCCACGCTGACGCAGGCGCGCGCCCGCCTGCGCGAAGCCCAGGAGAACCTGGCCGCGCGCACCGGGGCCACGCAATTCCCGCAGGTCGATGCCAAGCTCAACGCCACCCGCCAGCAGGTGGACCTGACCTCCGTCGGCATCACCCAGTTTCCGAGCCCCGGCCCGTTCACCCTCTACAACGCCAGCGTGCAGGTGTCCTACGCGCTGGATCTGTTTGGCGGGCAGCGGCGCGAACTCGAAGGCCTGCGCGCTGCGGTCGACTATCAACGCTACGAACTGGAGGCGGCCCGCCTGTCGCTGGCGGCCAACGTGGCCACCACGGCGATCCGCGAAGCCGGGCTGCGCGCGCAACTGGCCGATACGGTGGCCATCGCCGAAGCGCAGCAGCGTCAGCTTGGCATCATGCAGCAGCGACTGCAGGCAGGCGGCGTGGCCCGTGTGGACGTCCAGCGGCAGCAATCCGAACTGGCGCAGACGCAGGCGCTGCTGCCGGGGTTGTCGCAACAGCTCGACGCCGCACGCCATCAGCTGGCCGTCTACACCGGCCAGACCCCGGCCAGCGCGCAACTGCCCGAGTTCCGGCTTGACGACCTGCACCTGCCCGAAACGCTGCCGGTCAGCCTGCCCGGCGAACTGGCACGGCGCCGCCCCGATATCCGCGCGGCCGAGGCGCTGCTGCACCAGGCATCCGCCGACATCGGCGTGGCCACCGCCAATCTCTATCCGCAGATCACGCTGACGGCCAGCGGCGGCACCCAGCAGATGCGCGCCCGCGACCTGTTCAGCAGCATGAACGTCTGGAGCCTGGCCGCCGGCGTGGTGCAGCCGGTATTCCACGGCGGCGAACTGCGCGCGCAGAAACGCGCCAAGGAAGCGGCGTACGAACAATCGCTGGGCGCCTACCAGCAGGCCGTGCTGCAGGCGCTGCAAAACGTGGCGGACACGCTGCGCGCCCTCGACGCCGATGCCGGCACCCTGCAGGCCCGCGCCGACAATGCCCGGCAAACGCGCGACACGCTGGCCATCGTCAGCGAGCAATACCGGCTGGGCGGCGTGAGCCAGTTCACGGTGATCGACGCCGAACGCCAGGCCCGCCAGGCCGCGCTGGATTTGTCGCAGGCCCGCGCGGCCAGGCTGGCCGACTCGGCGGCGCTGATGCAGGCCTTGGGGGGTGGGTGGTGGGGGGAAGAGGCGACGGTGGGCAGCCTGAAATAGCGGGTGTCGGCACCGGAAACGCCCGCCCTCTCCCCCAGCCCCTCTCCCGCCCGCGGGAGAGGGGAGCGAACCGACGGTCCTTGTCACGCCGTGGCTCGCGAGTCAGCGGAGCGAACCGACAGTCCGTGTCACGCCATGGGTGTTCTCCCCTCTCCCGCGAGCGGGAGAGGGGCGGGGGAGAGGGCAAGCGCATCAAGTGCTATGCCCGTAGATATCCGCGCAACCGCCTCACCCCCTCATCCAGCCGCGTCACATCGCACGCGTAGCACCATCTGACAAAGCCCTCGCCCTCGTCGCCGAACGCGCTGCCGGGTGCCAGCCCAAGGTGTGCCTCGCGCACCAGGCGTTTGCAGAGCGCCAGGCTGTCCGCGGCGCCGGCTAGCCGGAAGAACACGTACATGGCGCCGTCGGGCGCGTGGGCTTCCACGCCTGGCAGGGTGGATAGCGCGCCGACCAGATGATCGCGCGACGTGCGCAGCCGCTGGACCAGGTCCTGGGTGAACGCCTCGCCCTGCTGCACGGCCACGATGCCGGCCTCCTGCACGAACGAGGGCGCGCAGGACGTGTTGTATTCGATCAGCTTGCCAAGGTCGTCCATCAGCGATGCGGGCAGCACCATCCAGCCCAGCCGCCAGCCCGTCATCAGCCAGGCCTTCGAAAACGAGTTCACCGCGATCACGCGTTCGTCGCGGCTGGCGATATCGAGGAACGACGGCGCGTTGCCCCCTTCGCTGCCGTAGTAGAGCCGTTCGTAGACCTCGTCGGCGATGATCCAGATGTCGTGGCGGCGGCAGTGGTCCAGCACGGCCTGCTGCTGGGCGCGCGGCATGACCCAGCCCGTGGGATTGTTGGGCGAATTGATCATCACCGCCCGCGTCCCGGGGGTCAGGGCGCGCAGCAGGCGGTCGATATCGAGGGTCCAGCCTTTGTCGCCGAAGTCGAGCGATACGGTGTCCACGGTGGCGCCGAGGATGCGCGGGATTTCCACCAGGTTGGGCCAGAGCGGCGTGACGCAGACCACGCGGTCGCCGGGGCCGGCCACCAGCTGGGCGGCCAGCATCAGCGCGTTGACGCCGGCGCTGGTCACGGCGATGTTGTCGACCGGCGTGGCGCCGTGCAGCCGCGTCACGTAGTCGGACAGCGCGGCCCGCAGCGGCGCGATGCCCAGGTTGTGCGTGTAGAACGTGGCGCCGCTGGCCAGCGCCTGCGCGGCGGCGTCGCGGATGAAGGCCGGGGTCACCTGATCCGACTCGCCGAACCAGAACGGCATGACATCGGGCAGGCCGATGCCCGCGTTGGCCACCTCGCGGATGCGCGAGGCGCGCAGGCCGTGGACGATGTCCCGCGCCAGCGGCACGGCTTCGTTGGTGGAAGGCAGGCGATACGGGCTGGCGGACATCGGCACTCCTGGAACGGAAACGGATGAAGCGCCTAGCGTACCGGAATCCCGCCGGGCCTGCCGGCGGGACTGCACTGGGGATTACGCGAAGCGGGCGCGCAGGTCGTCGGCCGTCATCGCCGCATAGCCCAGGCCGCTCAGCGGCGTACGCACGGCACGCAGCAGGCCGGCGTTGTCGGGCGCCGTGCTGCCGTCGGGCAATGTCATATTGTTCTCGAAACCGATGCGCGCATGCCCGCCCAGCATCACGGCCGCCGCCGCGCAGTCGGCTTCCTGCTTGCCGAACGCGCAAACCGCCCATTCGACACCGCTCTGGTCCAGCCCCACGTCGTGCCATGCGGCCAGGAACGGCAGCAGGTCCGTCGGCGACGACTTCTGGCCGGCCGAGTAGCGGCCCAGCACGAACAGCACCCAGTGCCGCCCGGCCGGAATGGTGCCGCTGGCCCGCAACGCGGCATAGCGGCGCACATCGTTGGCATCGTAGAGGATGTACTGCGCCACCACATGCTCGCGATGCATCCACTGGAAGAACGACTCGGCCGCCGGCAGCGCCGCATCGTCGGGCACCAGTTCGCGCACCGCCACCGACGCAGCCTCCGGCCGCAGCGCCCGCACCATCGCCATCTGCTGGGCCGGCTGGTAGATGCCCACCGCTTCGGTGGTCAACTGCAGCACCAGCTGCTGGCCGACGGCCTTGCGCACGGCCGCGATGGCCGGCTCGTAATCGGCAACTTCGAGGCTGTGCGTGGCGTCGGCCTTGCGGACGTGCAGGTGGATCATCGCCGCACCGGCCTCCACGCATTCACGCGCGCACTGCGCCAGTTCGTCGGGGGCGATAGGCAGCCGGGCGTGGTCGGCGTGGGTCTTGCGCGCGCCGTTGGGGGCCACGGCCAGGGCGAAGGGACGGCGCAGGGTATCGATCGTCATGGTTCGTTCCTCAGGCCGGCAGCACAGTGTTCACCGACTGCACGAAGCGGTCGACGATGTTGTCGATATCGGCCGGCGTGCAGATGAACGGCGGCGCGAACAGCACGTGGTCGCCATGGATGCCATCGACCGTGCCGCCCATCGGGTAGACCAGCAGGCCATTCTCCATGCAGGTGCGCTTGAGCACCGCGTGGGTCTTCTTCGCCGGATCGAGCGTAGCCTTGGTGGCGCGGTCGGCCACGAACTCCACGCCGACGAACAGGCCGCGGCCGCGCACGTCGCCCAGGTTCGGATGGCTGCCCAGCGCCTCGCGCAGCCGTGCACGCAGCTGTTCGCCACGCGCCAGCACGTTGTCGAGCAGCTTGTCCTCGGCAATCGTGCGCTGCACGGCCAGCGCAGCCGCGCAAGCGGTGGCGTGGCCGATATAGGTATGTCCGTGCTGGAAGAAGCCGCTGCCGCCGACGATGGCATCGTAGATCCGTGCGGTGGACATCATCGCGCCGATCGGCTGGTAGCCCGCGCCCAGGCCCTTGGCGATGGTCACGATGTCGGGCACCACGCCGTCTTCCTCGCAGGCGAACAGATAGCCGGTGCGGCCCATGCCGGACATCACTTCGTCCAGGATCAGCAGCACGCCGTACTTGTCGCACACCGCACGGATGCGCTTGAGGTAGTCCGCCACCGGCGGCACCGCGCCGGCCGTGGCCCCGACCACGGTCTCGGCCACGAAGCCGGCCACCGAATCGGGCCCCAGTTCCAGGATCTTGGCTTCCAGCTCGTCAGCCAGGCGCTGTGCATATTGCACGTCGGTCTCGCCGGCAGCCTGGTCGCGATAGGCATAGCACGGCGACACATGGTGCGCGGGCACCAGCAGCGGCAGGAACGGCTCGCGGCGCCAGGCGTTGCCGCCAATGGCCAGCGCGCCCAGCGTGTTGCCGTGATAGCTCTGGCGGCGCGCGATGAAATGGCGGCGCTGCGTCTGGCCCGTCTCGACGAAATACTGCCGCGCCAGCTTCAGCGCGGCTTCCACGGCCTCGGAGCCGCCCGACACGAAGTACACGTGGTTCAGGTCGCCCGGTGCGGCATCGGCCAGCGTCTGGGCCAGCGTTTCCGACACCTCGGTGGTAAAGAACGACGTGTGGGCGTAGGCCAGCGTATCCACCTGCTGCTTGATCGCCGCGATCACGCGCGGATGGCCGTGGCCCAGGCACGACACCGCCGCACCGCCCGAGGCATCCAGGTAGGCGCGGCCGTTGCTGTCGAACAGCTCGATACCCTTGCCGCCAACGGCGACAGGCAAGGTTTGCTTGGGATTGCGATGGAAGACGTGCGTCATGGTCGGCGTGCAAGAAAGCGCGTGGGGCGCGAAACAGGTAGCCAGTATAGGAACAACACACGGGCTACGCAACAACTGTTTCACGTAGACGACTCTACGAAACATACGATTCCCACGATTCCGCCAACACCGGCCGGCGAGCTATGCAACAATCGTTGCAAATCCCGCTTTTTCATCACATCGATGTCCGACGACCAGCCCAGCCCTCCCGAATCGCTCGACGCCCTGCTCGATCGACTGCGCACGGAATTTCCGAATCTCAGCGTCCAGTTCCAGGGCGGCGCGCGCTATCTGCTGGACCATCCGCGCGACATCGCCATCCAGTCGATGCGCAAGGTGGCCGCCAATGCCGGTGTGCAGCCGGCGACACTGGTGCGCCTGTCGCAGTCGTTGGGGTTCGACGGATGGCAGGGTCTGCGCGAGCTGTTCGTGACGGCCGTGCGCGAGGGCGGCAGCCAGCCGTACGCGCGCCGCGCGCGCAAGGTTGTCAAGGATTCGGACAAGCCCAGCGGCCCGGGCAAGATGCTGGCCGAGATGATCGAGGTGCAGCACCACAACCTCGACGCGCTGCTGGCCAACAATGCCGACACCCTGCCCCGCGCCGCCGACCTGCTGGCCGCCGCGCCCATCGTGCACGTGGCCGGCTTCCGCTCGTGCTTTCCGATCGCATTCACGTTCCACTACATCTACGGGCTGTTCCGCAGCTCGGTGCGACTGATCCGCGGCGACGCCGGCACACTGGAAATGGAACTGCGCGCGCTCAACGCCCGCGACGCCGTGCTGGTCGCCGGCTTCGCGCCCTACTCGCACGAAAGCCTGCGCGTGGCCCAGGCAGCGCGCGAGGCCGGCTGCAAGGTCATCGCCCTGACCGACAGCACCGTGGCCCCGATTGCCCTGGAGGCCGACTGCACGCTGCTGTTCGCCATCGACAGCCCATCGTTCTTCCCGTCGATTACGTCCGGCGTGACGATGGTGGAGGCGCTGGTCGAGCAACTGCTGGCCCGCAAGGGCAAGGGGGCGATCCGGGCGCTGGAGCAGACCGAGGGGCAGCTTCATCGTACGGGGGCATATTTGCCATAGCCGCTTTGGGCGGCGCCGGCACGGCAAAGCGAAGCGGTTCCGGCCGACGGCGTGGCTGCAGACAGTACGAGTGGTGCGGCCAGGCCACGCACAACGCCAGAATCGTCTTGGTAGCCGCGCTTACTCGAACGCCTCGTCGTTCGGATTCGCATACGCCTTCTTGATCTGCTCGCTCTGCGGCAGGTCGAACGAGATGTTCTTCGGCGGTACCGGCTTCTGGAACCACTTGGCGTAGAGCGTGTTGATCTCGCCGCTGCGCATCAGGCCCGTCATGGCGTTGTCCACCACCTGTTTGAAGCCGGGGTCGTCGCGGCGCATCATGAAGCCGTAGGCTTCGAAGGATTGCGGCGTGCCCACCACGGCCCAGTCGTCGGGCCGGGGCGCCAGGGTGCGGGCGCCGGACAGCAGCACGTCGTCCATCATGAATGCGGCCACGCGGCCCGACTGCAGGATCAGGAACGATTCCCCGTAGTCCTTGGCGCTCTGGATCGTCATGTTGGCGCCCTTTTCGTCGTTGAGCTTGCGCAGGATGCGCTCCGACGTCGTGCCCGCATTCGTCACCACGGACTTGCCGGCCAGGTCCGCGAAGTCGTGGACCGGGCTGCCCTTCTTGACCAGCAGCCGGGTGCCGGCCACGAAGTATGTGGTCGAGAACGCCACCTGCTGCTGGCGCGACTTCAGGTTGGTCGTGACGCCGCATTCCAGGTCCACCGTGCCGTTTTGCACCAGCGATTGGCGATTTTGCGATGTCACGGGGACCATGCGCACCTGCAGGTTCGGCGACCCGGTTTCCTTCTTGACGGCATCGACGACGCGGTCGCAGATGTCCTGGGCAAACCCGATCACTTTCTGGTTGGCGTCGTAATACGAGAACGGAATCGACGACGTCCGGTGCCCGATCGCGATCGTGTTGGACGACTTGATCTTGCTGAGCGTCGGGCTGGCGGCCACCGCCGCTGCGTCGGCGGCCAGCGCCGAACCGGCGCCACTGAACGCGGCCAGCAGCACCGCGGCACGGATCGGGAAGGACTGGGTCATGGAAACACTCCTGTTGAATGAAAGCGTCAGCTGTTGCAATGCTAGTCATTGAGCAACAAGTGTTCCATCATGGATAACCATGAAACAAATGGATTTTCCCCGAAGTCGGGCATGCGGCGCCCGGCTTTGGGGAAATGTGGCGGTGCGGCCGGGCGGTCAGTGCGCTGCCGGGGTGCGTGGAATGCCCTTCCACATGGCCAGTCCGCTTGCCAGCAGCAGGCTCGCCAGCAGGTACAGCGCGTTGTCCATGCTGCCCGTGTGCGTCTTGATCTGGCCGATCACCCAGGGGCTGACGATGCCGCTGGTGATGCCGATGCTGGAGATGAACGCGATACCCGTGGCGGCGGTCTGGGCCGGCAGGTGGCAGGGCGGCAGCGACCAGAAGATCGGCAAGGCGGCGAAGATCAGCACGGCCGCCACCGAGAGAATCGCCAGCGACACGCCCAGGCTCGGCACGTGCAGCGTCAGCGCCGCCAGGGCCAGCGCGCCGCCGGCGGTGCAGCACAGGAAGTGTCCATGGCGCTCGCCCAGCCGGTCGGAGCGGCGTGCGATCAGGATCAGCCCAACCGCGCCGATCGCATTCGGGATCACCGAGTACAGGCTGATCGCCATCACGTCGCGGATGCCGAAGTCCCGGATCATCAGCGGCATCCAGAACGACAGCGTCAGCGATCCGCAGGTCAGCGCGAAATAGATGAACGCGAACAGGTACAGGCGCGGATGGCGCAGCGCCTGACCCAGCGCCTGCAGCGAATGGGCGCGGCCGCCCTGGCCTTGCGTGCCGGCCGCGCGCTGCGCCACCAGGTAGTCCTGCTCGGCAGGCGTCAGCCAGCGCGCCTGGCGCGGGCCATCGACCAGACAGAACGCCGCCACCAGCCCCAGCAGCACGGCCGGCGCGCCTTCGATGGCGAACATCCATTGCCAGCCGTGCAGGCCCAGCACGCCGGCCATGTCGCGCATGATCCAGCCCGACACCAGCCCGCCCAGCACCCCGGCCACCGCCACGCCGGCAAAGAAGATCGCCATCACCGCGGCACGGCGGCGCGCCGGAAACCAGTAGGTCAGATACAGCACGATGCCCGGGAAGAAGCCCGCCTCGAACACGCCCAGCAGGAAGCGCAGCCAATAGAAGTGAGACGGCTGCGACACCAGCATCATGCCGACCGACGCCACGCCCCACAGCACCATGATGCGCGTGAATGTCCGGCGCGCCCCGAAACGCGCCAGCAGCATGTTGCTGGGCACCTCGCAGAGCACGTAGCCCACGTAGAACACGGCGGCGCCCAGGCCGTACATCGCATCGCTGAAGCCCAGGTCCTGCTTCATCTGCAACTGCGCAAAACCGATGTTGATGCGGTCCAGGAACGACACCACGTAGCAGACGAACAGGAACGGGATGATGCGCAGCCAGACCTTGCGGTACAGCGCGTCTTCCTGCGGCAGCGGCAGGCTGTGTGGCAAGGGGGCGGACGAGATGTCGGGCAATGCGGGGGCGGCGCCCAGGCTCTGGGTGTGCATGGTTGTCTCCGGATTCAGCAGGGTGGCAGGCGCGAGTCGCCCCCGGGGCGTCGGATTGCGCCCCTGCGGAGGTCGATCGCGGATTCGGTGGTGGTTAGGCGGAACTAGGCCGGCGCGGGCGCTTCGGCTGCCGCACGGGCCAGCCGCATGGCCTCGACCAGTGTGTCGTGGTCGCCGATATGGTTGGCCAGCAGCAGGATCAGCCGCGCGTTGACGGCCTGGCTGGCGGCGTCGTCGAGGTCGCGGTGCATGTCGATCAACGCCTCGTAGAAGTCGTCGGGGCGTGCAAGGTTGGGGGCGGTATTGAGCGGCATGGGGCCTGTCTCCTTCGGATGGCTGGGTTCAGGACTTCAGGGCTTCAGGCCAGGGCCGCTGCCTGGACCGGGGCGGAGGGCGTCAGGGTCCGGGATACCGGCGCGTTGCCGGTGGCACGGGCCAGTGCAGCGGCGATACCCGCCACATCGACACCGCGCCAGCGTGCGCATACGTGCTGGTCCGGCCGGATCAGGTAGCAGGTGCCGGCACGCGCGTCGTAGCGGCTGGCGGCCAGGCCCTCGGCATCGCGCAGCACCGTGGCACCGGGCCAGGCCTGTGCCGATGCCGAAATGGCCGGGTCGGTGACAAACACCACGCGCAGCGGAATGCCGCCCTGCTGCAGCGTGCGCAGCGCCTCGGCCTGCGCGGCATCGAGCCCGGCCGGCGGGCCGAACACCAGCACCACGAACGCGCTGCCCAGGTGCTGCAGCAGCCACGGCTTGCCGGCCGCATCGGCCACGGGTGCGTCCACGCATGCCGCCCCCGGCGCCATGGCGCCGCCGAATGCATCGGCATCGGCCGTGTTGAGTGTCGAATCGTGCAGCACCGCCGGCACCGACAGGCGACCGCTGTTGACCAGCTGCCGCGCGAACGCATGATCGCGCGCCAGCGTCAGCACGGCATCGCGGAACACCCGGCTGACCGCGCTCTTCGGCGTGATGAAATCGGTGGCGCGCGTGGAATTGCGGATGTTCTCGTCCGCCGCGTATTCGCGTTCGCTGGCGTAGGTGTCCAGCAGGCTGTCGGGCGCCTTGCCCTGCAGCACATAGGCCAGTTTCCAGGCCAGGTTCTCGGCGTCCTGCACGCCGCTGTTGGCGCCACGCGCGCCGAAGGGGGACACCCCGTGCGCGGCATCGCCGGCGAACAGCACGCGGCCATGGCGGAAGCTGTCCATGCGCACGCAGGCAAACGTGTAGACGCTGACCCATTCCAGTTCGAACTTCGCGTCGGGGCCCAGCAGCGCCTGCACGCGGGGGATCACGCGCTCGGGCGCCTTCTCGGCCACGGGGTCGGCATCCCAGCCCAGCTGGAAGTCGATGCGCCAGACGTTGTCGGGCTGGCGGTGCAGCAGCACCGACTGGTTCGGATGGAACGGCGGGTCGAACCAGAACCAGCGTTCGGCCGGAAACGGCGCCTCCATCTTCACATCGGCAATCAGGAAGCGGTCGCGGAACGTGTGGCCATGGCTTTCCTGCCCCAGCATCTTGCGCAGCGGGCTGCGCGAGCCGTCGGCCGCCACCACGTAGCGGCCGCACAGCGTGTAGCAGCCGTCGGGCGTCTCGATGGTCAGCGCCACGTGGTCGGGGTGCTGTGCCACGGCCACCGCGCGGCTCTTCCAGCGGATGTCGATATTGGGCATCGCCCGCGCGCAGTCGAGCAGGTAGCCCTCGACGTAATACTGCTGCAGGTTGATGAACGCCGGACGCCGATGGCCGGCCTCGGGCAGCAGGTCGAACGCGTAGATCTGGCGGTCCTGCAGAAACACCCTGCCCACATGCCAGCGCACGCCCTTGTCGACCATGCGGTCGCCGCAGCCCAGGCGGTCGAAGATGTCCAGCGTGCGCTTGGCAAAGCAGATCGCCCGCGAGCCGGTGGACAGCGTGCAGTCGTCATCGACCAGCACCACCGGCACGTCGTGGCGCGCCAGGTCGATCGCGGTGGCCAGCCCCACCGGCCCCGCGCCCACCACGATCACGGGATGCGGCCCCTCGGCCCGGTGGCCCGCCTGCTGCTCGGCACAGGGCACGTAGGCGTACGTCTGCTTCTGGTAGTCGATCTCGACTTCGGTACTGCTCATGGTGTCTCCGTCCACTTGTATGTGGTTGCGTTCTTTTGCTCCGCTGTCCCGCGAAGTGGAAGAGCGGTTGGGGGAGAGGCCTGGCGGTTCTGCTTGCTACCTGTGGCCAGTGGAACTGCCCTGCCCTCTCCCCCGCCCCTCTCCCGCCGTGCGGAAGAGGGGAGAAGACCATCGCACCGGCTTGCACCGGCTTGCGCCTGCCTATGCCGGCTTATGCCTGCAACGCCGCCCACATCTCCTGATCGCGCTGCGCCGTCCAGATGCGCGGATGCGTGATGCCGGACGCCTCGTCGAACGCGCGCGACACGTCGAACGGCAGGCAGTGCTCGTAGATGAATACGTGGCCGAACTTCGGGTCCATCGCCTTGCGCGTATGCGCCATGGCGGCCTTCAGGTCGAGCTTGTCGGCCACGGCTTCGCGGCCGGCCTGCAGCAGCGTGGAGACGAAATCCTTGGTGTAGGCCAGACCCTTGGCCACATCGGCCGGGGTGGTCAGCGCGGGGCCGCGGCCCGGCACCAGCTTTTCGGGCTGCAGCGCGGCCAGCGCGTCCAGCGTGGCCGGCCATTGTTCGAGCTGGGCGTCGCCGCAGTAGCAGGCGGCGTCGTACTCGACCAGGTCGCCCGAGAACAGCACCTTCTGCTGCGGCAGCCACACCACGGTGTCGCCCTTGGTGTGGCCCGCGCCCAGGTGGGCGATGCGCACTTCGAGCTTGCCCATGAACAGCGTGATCTCGCGCTCGAAAACCAGCGTCGGCCACGTCAGGCCCGGCACGGTTTCCACGCCGGCGAACAGGCGCGGAAAGCGTTCGATCTCGGATTTCATGTCGGCCTCGCCGCGCTCCACGATCATCTCGTAGGTGCCACGGCTGGCGATGACCTGCTGCGCGCCCTCGGCAAAGTAGGCCGACGCGCCCAGCACACGCACGGCGTGATAGTGCGACAGCACCACGTACTTGATCGGCTTGTCGGTGATCTCGCGGATGCGGGCAATCAGGTCCTGCGCCATGGCCGGCGTGGCGGTGGTGTCCACGATCATCACGCCGTCGTCGCCAATGATCACGCCCGAATTGGGGTCGCCCTCGGCCGTATAGGCCCAGGCGTTTTCCGAAAGCTGGGTGAAGGTGATCTGCTTGGCTTCCAGGTCGGCCTGGGATGCGAATGCTTTTGCCATGTCTGCCTCGTTGTCTTGTGTAGGGGGATGGGTCGGGCGATCACGCGGGGGGATCGGCGTGAATGAATCTTAGGAAGATGGCCATTTTTAGTCAATGGCAAATACGATTGCTATTTGCTAAATTACCCGCCAAGCCTTGTCGCAGCGTAGGCGACGCGGGAAAACCCCGATGCCGAGGCGCCGCGCCATGCGCCTGAGAGGCCGCCCGCTGGCGATGCATCGCGTACCATTGGGCTCTTTCCGACAGACAGGGCAGCACGCAGGCATGGCAAGACCCCCGGGCGAATCCGCCGGCAAGACACAGCGCGGCATCCAGAGCGTGGAGGTGGGTGGCCGCCTGCTGCAGGCGCTGGCCGATGCACGCCGGCCGCTGGCCCTGGCCGAACTGGCCGCCGCCGCGCAACTGGCGCCGGCGCAGGCGCATACCTACCTGGTCAGCCTGACGCGCCTGGGGCTCATCAAGCGCGATCATCTCGACGGCAGCTACGAACCGGGGCCGCTGGCCTTGCGCCTGGGCATGCTGCATCTGGACCACACGCCGGCGTACCGGGCGGCCGTGCCGCACGTGCAGGCGCTGGCCTCGGCCATCGGCTGGAACGTGGCCGTCAGCCTGCCCACGCCGCAGGGGCCGACCATCGTCCATTACGCGTCCGCCGGGTCGCCGCTGCACGTCAACCTGCATGTGGGTACGGTCATGGCCCTGGCCACCACGGCCACCGGCCGCACGTACTGCGCGTTCCAGCCGCCAGCGCACTGGCAGCCGATCTGGCGCCAGCAAGAGGCTGGTGCGTCTTCCGCGGATACCCTGCCCGCCTTCATGGATCAACTGGCCGCCGTGCGCCAGCGCGGCATGGAACGCAGCATCGATACGCCCAGCCCGGCCGTCAGCAGCCTGGCGATGCCGCTGCTCGATGCCGACGGCGCGCTGCGCCTGGTGCTGACCGCCATCGGATCCACGGGCGCCATCGACGTCGACTGGCAAGGCCCGGTGGCGCGCACGCTGCGCGGGGCCATCGACGACATCGCGCGGGCAATGGAGGCGACATGACCGAACTGGAAGACAGCAAACCCCAGCGCGGCATCCAGTCGCTCGACAATACCGGCCAGTTGCTCAATGCGCTGGCCGACGCCGGCCGTCCGCTTTCGCTTGGCGAACTGGCGCGCGCCGCCGGCATGGCGCCGGCCAAGGCGTTCCCGCATCTGGTCAGCCTGCAGAAAATCGGCCTGCTGACGCGCAATGCCGACGGCGACTTCGAGGCCGGCATGCTGGCGCTGGAAATGGGCCTGGTGGCGCTGCAGCGCCTGTCGCCCACGCGCGAGGCCGAGCCCGAGGTGGTGGCGCTGGCGCATGCCACTGGCCTGTCGGTGGCGATGGCGGTGTTCGGGCCCCTGGGGCCCACGGTGATCCGGCTGGAAGAAGCGTCGCGTCCGCAGCACGTCAGCCTGCGCGTGGGCACGGTGCTGTCGATGGTCAACACGGCCATCGGCCGCACGTTTGCCGCCCATCTGCCCGATGACGTACTGACCCAGGCGCTGGCGCAGGATGCGATCCGCATGGCGGGCGTGCCCGTGGATACGGCGACACGGCAGGCCGCCATCCCGCGCTGGCGCCAGATCCGCGACGACGGCATCGACAACGCCGTCAGCCGCCCCGTGCCCGGCATCGACACCCTGGCCGCCCCGGTGTTCGACCACACCGGCGCGCTGGCGCTGGTCATCGCCGTGATGGGCAGCAGCGGCAGCTTCGACAGCGCGCTGGACAGCGAGGTGGCCCAGCTGGTCAGGCAGGCGGCGCGGCGGTTGTCGTGGCGGTTCGGGGCGATGGGCGCCAGCGGGGGCTGACGCGGCATACCCGCCCGCGCCAGCCGCCGGCCGTGCCTCGCCCCATCGTCATTCGTCCAGTTTCCGGGCGCCGATGCTGGCCAGATAGTCGTCCACGGCGCTGCCCACGGTGGGATGGAAGCAGGCGTTGGGGAAGGTTTCGGTCAGCTCGAAGCGCCGCAGCTTGTCGCGGACCGGGTCCTTCATTTCGGCGAAATGCAGCGCCACGCCGTCCACGGCCAGGTTCTGGCTCAGTTCGCGCAGCATGTCGGCCGACGTGACGTCCACGCTGGTGACCGGCTCGGCCGCCACCACCACCCAGCGTACCGGCTTCGGCGCCGCCTCCACGGCCTCCGTCAGGCGCTGCTGGAACAGTTCGGCATTGGCAAAGAACAGCGGTGCGTCCCAGCGGAACAGCACCAGCCCGTCGATCAGCGCCGCATGGGGATAGCGTTTCAGGTCGTGGTAGCCGCGCAGGCCCGACACCCGGCCCAGTACCGCGAAATGCGGCCGCCAGCCGTCCCACAGGAATTCGATCACGGCCAGGACCACGGCCAGGCAGATGCCCGGAATCGTGCCGAATACGGCCACGGCGGCAAAGCACAGCATCGACAGCCAGAACTCCCACTGCTGGATGCGATAGATGCGCTGCAGATCCTTGAACTCGAACAGCCCGATGGCCGCCGCGATCACCACGGCGGCCAGCGCGCTGTTGGGCAGGTAGCGCAGCAGGTTGGGCGCCACCAGCAGCAGGGCCGCCACGGCAATGGCGCCGACCACGCCAGTCAGCTGCGTGCGGGCGCCGGCAGCCTCGGCCACCGGCGTGCGCGACGCGCTGCTGCTGATCGGAAATCCCTGGAACAGCCCGGCCGCCAGGTTGGCCACGCCCAGGCCCACCATCTCCTGATTCGGGTCCACCCGCGTATGGGTGCGCGCGGCATAGGTGCGCGACAGCACGCTGGTATCGGCAAAGGCGATCAGCGCCACGGCACAGCCGCCCAGTGCGACCCGGACGATATCCACGCCGCTGAACCACGGTAGCGCGAACGTCGGCAGCCCCTGCGGGATCTCGCCCAGCACCTTCACGCCCTGGTGATCGAGCCGCAACACGCTGACCGCCAGCGTGGCCAGCACCACGGCGATCAGGATGCCCGGCACGCGTTCGAATCGCTTCAGGAACAGGATCAACACCAGGCTGGCCGCGCCCACGGCAAAGCTGTACCAGTTGGCCTTGCCGTCAGCGATGGCCTGCGCCAGCCACCACAGCTCGCGCAGCGGCCCGGCATCGTCGACCTTGATGGCGAACAGCTTTGGCAACTGGCTGACCAGCACCGTCAGGGCGATGCCGTTCATATAGCCGTAGCGGATCGGCTTGGACAGCAGTTCGGTAATGAACCCCAGCCGCAGCAGGCCCAGCACGATGCAGAACAGGCCGGCCACGATGGCCATCAGGCTGGCGGTGGCCACCGCGCGCATCGGGTCGCCGCCGGACATGCCAATCACCACCGCCAGGATCGGCGCGGCCAGCGCGGAATCGGGCCCCAGCACCAGGATGCGGCTTGGCCCGAACAGCGCGTAGGCCAGCAGCGGGATGATGGTCGCGTAGAGCCCGTACACGCCCGGCACGCCCGACGCCTCGGCATAGGCGATACCCACCGGCACCAGCATCGTGGTCAGCACGAGCCCCGCCGCCAGGTCACGCGGCAGCCAGGCTGCCTCGTAGGTGCGCAGCATGGCCAGTCCGGGCAGCCAGCGCAGCCAGTGGGGGGCCGGCGCGTGGGCGGGCGTTGGAGTAGGCGCGGTGGATGCCATGGGACCCTTTTTGTGTTGGTGACACGCCGGAGATCGGTGTGATTCAGCATAGGTCCCGCATGCGCCAAAGCAAGCGCACGAATGTGTCGCATGACACACCCCCCTTCAGCTGGCACCCACGTACGGCCCCGCCGGGGGGCCCGGGCGATCAGCCCGTCAATCGAGGCGATCCGGTATCGGCGACGAAGGAAGACGCCCGCCGAGTCGGCGGTGCCGGGGGCTCAGCACAGATGCAGCGCCACGCCGGCGCGCTCGCACAGGGCCGGCAACGATGGCAGCGCGTCGGTGGCTTCGGCGTCTGTGAACAGGTGGTCGATCTGGTCCAGGCCGGCCACGCGGCACGGCGCGTGGCGCAGGCACTTGCTGCTGTCGGCCAGCAGCACGCGCAGATGGCTGTGCGACAGCAACACCTGGCTCAATTCGGCCTCCTCCGGCTGGAATTCGTAGAACGTACCGTCCGCGTCGATGCCGGCGGCGCCGCAGATCGCCACATGCGCACGAAAACGTCGGACAAAATCCAGGGTGACACTGCCCATCACATCGAAATCGCCGGCACGCAGCCGTCCGCCCGTGACCCAGGTTTCGATGCGGGGCTTGTCAGCCAGCGCATGCACGGCACCGAGGTTGTTGGTGATCACGCGCAGCGGCAGGTCGTCCGGCAGGGCGCGGGCAAAGTCGGCCACCGTGGTGCCATAGCCCAGGAACACCGTGGCATCGGCCTCGACGATGCCAATGGCTGCCTCGGCAATGCGCCGCTTGCGCTCCACATGCGCGGTACTGCGTTGCAGGTAGCTGATGTTGTGCTGGCTGGCCGGCAGGCTCAGCCCGCCGTGCATGCGTCGCGCCAGCCCTTGCACGCTCAATTCGTTAATGTCGCGCCGGATGGTCTGGCTGCTGACGCCAAAGCGGCTGGCCAGTTGTTCGGTACTGAGGTAGCCGGCATCATTCAGCCAGCCGAAGATTTCACGTTGCCGCAGGGTCAGGCTCATCGACGCTCATTCGCTCACGTTGCATGGTCGAACGAAATGTAAGCGCGCGATATGACACTTCCGTGACAGTCTTGCCCCCCCCCGCCTGGGGGGCCGGGCTGGGCGGCTACCCACCGCCCGATGCCACTCAGAAGTAGAAGTTCGCCGACAGTTCCGCCGAGCGCGGACGGCCCAGCAGCCACTGCTGGCCGCCGTTCGAGAACGATTCGGCGTAGTCGCGGTTGAACAGGTTGTAGACGCGCAGCGTCAGCGCCGCCTGCCTGGTCACGCGCCACGACAGCGCGGTATCGACCGTCGTATAGCTCGGCACGCGCACCTTGTTGGCGGTGTCCGCGTAACGGCCGCCCACGTAGCGCAGGCCCGTGGCGAACGTCCACTGCGGCATGAAGTTCCAGCTCAGCCAGGCGTTGGCCGCCTGCTGCGGCACGCTGGTCGGCACATTGCCGGCACGCGACACCGCCACGCCGCCCACCGATTCGGTGAAGTCGTCGTAGCGTGCCCGCAGCACCGTGCCGTTGATGTCCAGGCGCAGGCCGCGCAGCACTTCCACGCTGGCCGATGCCTCCAGCCCCCGCGACGACTGCTCGCCCACCTGCTGGGTGATGGTCGGATTGACCGGGTCGCGCGACAGCAGGTTGTTCTTGCGGATCTCGTAGGCCGCAACCGTCCATTCGCCGCGATGGCCCCAGAACGCCTGCTTCACCCCCACTTCCACCTGCTTGCCGGTGGCCAGCTCGAAATTGCGCTGCGCGTCGCTGGTCGTCACCAGCGAACCAAGCGGATCGGTGGCCGTGGCGTACTGCGCGTAGACCGACAGCGCCGGCGTGAACTGGTACACCGTGCCCACGCGCCACGTGGTATTGGCGAAGGTTTTCTCCCACCCCGTGTTGGCGACCAGATCGGTACGGTACAGCCGGGCGTGGTCGAAGCGCACGCCGCCGATCACCGACCACTGCGGCGTAAAGGAAATACGATGCTCGCCGAACAGCGCGTACTGCGTGGTGTTGGTCCGCAGGCGCGGCGAGGTGACGATGCCCGGCGGACTGAAGAACATCCCCGGATCGAAGTCGTACGCATTGACCGTCGACGCTCCGCCATACGGCGAATTGTTCGAATGCGTGAAGTTGATCTTGTTGATGTCGAAGCCGACCGTCGTGGCGTTCTCCAGCCCCAACAGCCGGCTCTTGACCGTCAGGTCCGCGCGGTTGCCCACCTGCTCCTGGTCGTGCAGGATTTCCAGATAGTCGGTGCGGCGCACCTGCGAGGTTGCCGGCAGAAACGCGTAGGTCTCGCTATCGCGCCAATGCCGATGGCTGGTCAGGTAATAGAACTGGTTACGCACCGTGACGCGGTCGTTGGGCGTCCATTCGGCGTTCAGGCGCGTCCAGCGGTCGCGGTAGCGGATCTGGGCATCGCCGACGTTGTAGTTCTTCTTGCGCAGCGACGTGTCCAGGCTGCCGTTCACCAGCGGCACGCCGAAGTACTGCTGCGGATGCTGGGTGCCGTCGTCATAGGACAGCGTCAGGTTGAAGTCCGGATTGACGTCCAGCCGCACCGACGCCGACACCATCAGGTTGTTCGAATCCCCGCGATCGACCCAGCCAGCCGAGCGGTTGTAGGCGGTGGCGAAGCGGTACGACAGGTTGTCGTTGACCTTGCCGCCGCTGTCGAACGCCACGCGCGCGGTCTTCTCGGTGCCGCCCGCGATCTGGAGTTCGTTCTCGATGGGCCCGCGGATCGGCTTCTTCTGCACCACGTTGACCACGCCACCGATCGCCCCTTCGCCATACATGACCGATGCCGGCCCGCGCAGCACTTCGATGCGATCCACCGACCAGGTATCGAACGGGAATGTGACCGTGCCCGACGCCACGTACATGCGCGTGCCGTCGAGCAGCTGCATGACCGAGCCCTGGCCGGCAAAGCCACGGGCCGTCAGCGACGTGCCGCCGTTGCCGGGCGCCGGGTTGCCGGTGATGCCGGTGGCCCGCGTCACCGCTTCCCGCACGGACTGGTCGCCGCGCGCACGGATCGTCTCGCCGCCGAGCACTTCGACGCTGGCCGGCGTTTCCAGCGGGGTCAGGCCCAGGCGGCTGCCTGTGTATTCGGGCGTGGACAGGGCCAGCCCGGGCGGGTCAAGCTGAGCCGCCCCGCTGACCGTGACGGCCGGCAACGTGCCTGCCTTCCGGTCGGAAGCGGCCTCCTGGGCCCATGCACCGGGGAAATTGAGGCTGGCGACGGTGCCAAGCGAGGCCGCCAGCAGATGTGGCCGGCGCGCACGCGCGGCGCCAGGGCGAAACGGGGCCGAGCGCGAGCGGCCGGCGGAATGCGCGGACAGATGGTGTGTCATCGTGAAGCCGGGCGACCCCGCCCGGGCAATGGATTTCGATGATGACAACAGGCCGGTATCCGGGCTTGCAGGGCGGCGCTTCTCGCGCCGGGGATGCCATCGCCTTCCCGCGCCATGTGCTGGCGCAGTGACCGCCGACCCGGATGGATCGGCCTGACGGTTCCCAACCTGCTTACCGTTGCGGGGGCAGCACAGGCATGGCCGCTCTCGTCGAAATCTGGACGATCGGCGACGCACCTGTTTCCCGTTTAACCGGCGAATGGCTCGCCGGCACCTGCAGTCACGGTCGGCACACGAGGGCCGTGTGCCGCGGGGCGCATTCTACCTGCAACAGCCTTGATACAAACGCGACAAAACGACACGCGCCCGGCGTGCCGGCCGTGGGGGCCGGCCCACGCCTCAGAACACGCGCGTCAGGAATTCCCGCGTCCGCGCCTGAACGGGCGCCCCGAACAGCTGCGCCGGCGGGCCCTCCTCGACCACCTTGCCGCCGTCCATGAAGACCACATGGCTGGCCACCTCGCGCGCGAAACCCATTTCGTGCGTGACCACCAGCATCGTCATGTGCTCGTCGGCCAGCTGGCGCATGGTGCGCAGCACTTCGCCGGTCAGTTCGGGGTCGAGCGCCGACGTGGGCTCGTCGAACAGCATGATGTCCGGCTCCATGGCCAGCGCGCGGGCAATCGCCACGCGCTGCTTCTGGCCGCCCGACAGACGCGACGGGTAGCTGTCGCGCTTGTCGAACAGGCCGACCTTGCGCAGCAGATCCTCGGCCAGCGGCACGATGCGGTCGCGCGGCATGCCCTTGACCGTCATCGGGGCCTCGATCAGGTTCTGCAGCACGGTCAGGTGCGGGAACAGGTTGAACGACTGGAACACCATGCCCATCCTGGCGCAAATACGACGCAGATCGGCACCCTTGGCGTAGCGCACGCCGCCGGCGTCGGTGGCCGCCAGCACTTCGCCCTCGATTTCCAGCGTGCCCCGGTCGATCAATTCCAGATGGTTCATGCACCGCAGCAGCGTGCTCTTGCCCGAGCCCGATGGGCCGATGACGGCGGTCACGTCGCCCTTGCGCAGCGACAGGGACACGCCCTTGAGCACCTCCAGCGCGCCGAAGGACTTGTGAATGTCGCGGGCCGACACCATCAACGGGCGCTCGCGCACGCCTGTGTTCTCATTGATCGTATCTTGCATAGCGTTTTTCGAGGCGTTGGAAGAGCCACGTCAGAACCAGCGTCATCACCAGGTAAAACAGGGCGGCCACCAGGAACGGGGTTGTCGTGAAATCGCGCTGCACGATGCTGCGCGCCGTGCGCAGGATGTCATTGAGCGCCAGCACGTAGATCAGCGAGGTGTCCTTGACCAGCGTGATGGTCTCGTTGCTCACCGGGGGCAGCACGCGGCCGATCATCTGGGGCAGCACGATCCGGCGCATGGTCTGGAAGTAGCTCAGGCCAAGCGTCTTGCTGGCCTCGTACTGGCCGCGCTCCACCGACTGGATGCCGGCCCGGAAGATCTCGGCGAAGTACGCCGCGTAGTTCAGCGCGAACGCGACCACCGCAGCGGGGAAATCGGGCAGCCGGATGCCGACATACGGCACGAACGGCAGCGCGAAATAGATGAAAAGCATCTGCAGCATCAGCGGCGTGCCGCGCATCAGCCAGATATAGCCATTCACCAGGCCGCTGACCGGCGCCCACGCCGAAATCCGCAGCAGGGCCAGCGCCAGGCCCAGCGGCACCGACAGCCCGAGCGTGATGGCGAACAGGGTCAAGGTGACCTTGGCCCCTTCCATCATCGGAGGCAGGAGAGAAAGAACGTAGTCCATGCTGAAACATTACGATGCAGGTGCAACAGGGCCGGTGCAATTTGCTTGCTTTCCCGAACCCTGCGCCGCCTGCAAGGTGGCTGTCCTTACTTCGTGATGTCCGCGCCGAACCACTGGGTGGCGATGCGTGCGGCCGTGCCGTCCTGCTTCATCGAAGCCAGCGTCTTGTTCAGCTTGTCCAGCAGTTCGCCGTCGTCCTTGCGCACGCCCACGCCGTAGTCTTCGGTGCCGAAGTTCTCGGTCAGGATGCGGTATTCGCCGGCGCGCTTGCTGGCGAGGTAGCGGCCCACCACTTCGTCGACCACCACGGCGTCCAGCCGGCCTGCCGACAGGTCCATCAGCGCCGTCACGTTGTCGCCAAACGATTTCAGTTCCTTCAGGCTGGCGGCCACGGCTGCCTCTTTCTTGATCGCGTCCACGGCGCTGCTGCCGTCCTGTGCGCCAACGATGCGGCCGGCCAGGTCGGCCTTGGTCTGGATCGGCGACTTTTCGGTCACGATGACGATCTGGTGGTTCGTCATGTACGGCGCGGTGAAGCTGATGTTCTTCTTGCGGTCCTCGGTGATCGTCAGGCCGTTCCACAGCACGTCAACGCGCTTGCCGTTCAGTTCGGCTTCCTTGGCGCTCCAGTCGATCGGCTTGAAATCCACCGCCATGCCAAGCCGCTGCGCCGCTTCCTTTGCCATGTCGATGTCGAAGCCGACCAGCTGGTTGTTGGCATCGCGGAAACCCATCGGCGGGAAGTTGTCGTCCAGGCCCACGACGATGCTGGTGCTGGCGCTGGCAGGCTTTGCCGCCGGCGTCGGGTCGCTCTTGCCGCAGGCGGCCAGCAACGAAAGACCGGAGATCAGGAGAACGGCTGCTATTTTTTTCATGATGTCGAGGAGAGATTAAGGGTGCGGCAACGCGTGCCGCCGCACCGATGGCAGGATCGCCGCCACCGGCACCATTCGCGCCCGTTGGCGCAACTGGCGCTCACAGCCAGGCAATGCCCGGGCGCCGCGCACAATTGCCCCGCCGCGCCGGGTTGGGGGCCGGCATGGTGTGAATATCGGGAAGTGGGCGCGGAATCCAGGCGATTCGGCAAGGCGATCCGCAGAGGTCGCTGAACGCGTGAGCCATCGGCCATCTGGCGTCCTGGCCCACCGGGTTGACCGATGGGCAGCGCCGGGTGGCCAGCCAACAGGCCGACATTCTACAGGGACGCACGGCGCGGCAGGCCGGGATCGGCGCCGCGCCTGATGTCATCCGTGTTGCGATTGATACCTGAAAAGCACTTTTTGGGGAGATCGTTCAGGCCGGCATGATCGGCGGCCAGTTGTGGGTCTCGGCCTGGCAGTGCTTGCACCAGGCGTACAGGGCGTCGTACATCACCATGCCCTGCCGCAGCATGTCATGGTCGTCGGCAAAGGTCTGCGACAGGCCCAGCGATATCGCATAAAGGCCGCCGGACTCGCGGGTGAGGTCCAGCCGCGACGTGTCGGCACCCCGGACGATGGCGGCAAGCTGGTCGAGCGAGGGGTCGGCCAGGCCGTACTTCTTCAGGAAGGCGTCGAAACTGCACAGGTCGCCTTCGTGCGACAGCTCGACGCCCGGTATGTCGTAGGGAATCGCCCCGCTGCGCTGCGCTTCGGCCAGTACGTCGCCGGCGGGCACATACAGAAACTCCGGCGAAGGATCGATAAACCGGGCCACCAGCCAGGGACAGGCAATCCGGTCGATCTTGGGGCGTTCTCGCGTGATCCATTTCATGATTGGCTCCTGAACATCCGCCGACGCCGGCTGACATCAGCCGCGCAGCAGCGGATAGACGATCAGCCCGATCACGGCCGCACCGAGCACGATCACCGGCTCTGGCAGTTTCTTGAAACGCCAGAGCAACAACACGGTCACCACGGCCAGCGCCACGGTCGGGACATCGACCAGCGAGCGCCGGGCCAGCACGATCACGGCGCCCGTGATGGCGCCGACGGCCGCGGCCGTCACGCCGTCCACGAAGGCGATGATGGCCGGCCGCTTGCCGTACTTCTTGAAGTAAGGCGCCGGGATGACGGTAAACAGATAGCACGGCAGAAACGTGGCCAGCGCGGCCACCACCGCGCCGGGCAGGCCGGCCACCAGATAGCCGATGAAGCCCACGGTAATCACCACGGGGCCGGGCGTGATCATGGCCACGGCCACGGCATCGACGAACTGCTTGTCATTGAGCCAGTGGTGCTCGGTCACCACGCCGCCGTACAGGAACGGCACGATGGCCAGCCCCGAGCCGAATACGAACGCCCCGGCCTTGGCGAAGAACACGCCGATCTGCATCAGCAGCGGCCAGTCCAGGCTGCTGGCGAACCCGCCGGCCATCGGCAACTGCGCGGCGGCGACGGCATTGACGCCCCGCTCGCGCAGCCACTTCGGCGGCGCGCGCCAGAACCAGACCAGCAGCCCGGCGGCCAGGAACAGCCAGGCGATTTCGGATTCGGTGATGACCGTGACCGCGCCCAGCACCAGATAGATGGCCCACAGCAACGGGTCCCGGCCCACGCTCTTGTTGGTCAGCTTGTACGCGCTGAGCGTGATGATGCCGATCACCGTCGCGCCGACGCCGTAGAACACCGACTGCATCCACGTCAGGCCGCCGAACTTCGTATAGGCCCAGCCCAGCGCCAGCACCATCAGGAACGACGGCAGCACAAAGGCAATCCCGACCAGCGTGGCGCCGACGATGCGGTAGTGGACATAGCCCAGATAGATGGCAAGCTGCGCGGCCATCGGCCCGGGCGCCAGTTGCGCCAGCGCGATGCCCTCCTTGTAGTCCCCGTCGGTGATCCATTGCCTGCGCTCGACCAGATCGCGATGCATGTAGCCGGCCAGCGCCACCGGCCCGCCAAAGCCGAGCGTGCCCAGGCGCAGCATGTAGCAGACCAGCTGCCAGAGGCCATAGCGGGGGCCGTCCTGGCCGATGTCCCCGGTGGGGGTCGTGTCTTGCGGATTCATGTGCGATGTCCCCAGGGTGCTACCGCTTGCGGCGGCTGGCGCTGCCGTAGTGGGTGTAAAGGGAATCCAGTACCGGGCCCATATCGCGCAGCAACGCGTCGTCGTCCGGCATACGGGTGCGTGCCCCGGTCAGCACGGCTTCGAAGCCGCTGGCCTCCGCAACCGGCGCCCCACCGACATCGAGCACGTGGATCAGTTGCGCCAGCTTGGCCAGCCCCTTGTCCTCGTCCAGCCCGAAGCTCGCCATCAGCACCTCGAACGACACGCGGTCGCCGACATGCGTGAACGTCGCGCCGTCGAAATCGAATCCGAGCGCATCGGCCGGGCACTGCCGTACGTCATCGAGCCACAGGAACCTGGCATGCGGATCGATAAAACGCTGGATCAGCCAGGCGCACGCGACGCGGTCTACCCAGAGGTGCTTGCGCGTGGCCCAGCAGCGCCCCTGGTACTGCGTGGGATCGCGCCTGGCGATGGCACCGGAGACGCCGTGCGGCTCGCCGGGAGACAGCGCGGCATCCACGGCGGCATTGAAATCGCGCCACTTTGCCTCGGCAATCGCCGCGGGCTCGCCGGGGAAGAAGTCGATCTTCCGGATCGCGTCATAGCCACGCCCCAACCGGCGCGCGACGCGCAACAGCTCGGCTTCGCCCAGGCCCGTGATGGCCTCGCGGGCAGCTGCCAGTTCAGCGGTCCAGTCGGCATATTCGGCCGAACGATCGAACAGCCGCCGATAGTCGGCTTCCTGTTCCTGCGTGGCCACGACCGATAGCAGCCAGACCTTGCCATCCTGATCCGCCGCATCGTCGGCAAGCGCCTGGAGCGGCGGCTGCAGTTCAGGCCGGTCCGGAACCAGGTAGACGCCATCGCGCAGCGCCGCGCCGCCCAGCGCCTTGATCGCGCGCCAGAACCGCATGCGGGCCGTGGCTGCCGACGTCGGCAGGCTGATGACCAGGAGCCGCCAGGTGGCGGAATGAAAAGTGTCCATGCCGGGCATCGTAGATGGCCGCAACATGCACTTCAAGTCTGTCACAAGCTCTACAACGGGGGTACGCTCCCGGCCAGGCGATCAATGCGCTGCCCAGGCCAGTCCTGTGGTGGCGGGGCGCCTGCCGAGCGCGCTGCGGGCGACCAGGGCACACACCGCCAGCGTCCCGGCCAGCATGCCAAGGGACGACGAGGTGTGCCCATGCGACGAGAATCCCGTCGCAAAGGCGACGGCGGCCATTTCCAGCTTGCGACCGATTTGTTGAGGGCGTGTCATAGCGGTTGCGCCTTTTGCCTGTGCGCTTGTTCCGGGTGGCCCGGCTCCGATGCCGCGCCACCCCCAGGGGATTTCAGTACTCGATCACCGGCGCATGCACCGGGGCGATCGACGGATGGGCGCTTTGCGTGCGCTGGGCGGCCTTGTGCACCATCGTGTAGGCGTAGTCGATGCCCATGCCGTAGGCGCCCGAATGTTCCTTCGCCAGGCCCGTCACCGCGTCGTACGTTTCCTTGTTCTTCCAGTCACGCTGCCATTCCAGCAGGACCTGCTGCCACGTCACCGGCACCACGCCGGCCTGGATCATGCGCTGCATGGCGTAGTCGTGCGCTTCCTTGGTGGTGCCACCCGAGGCGTCGGCCACCATGTAGATCTCGTAATCCCCTTCGAGCATGGCGCTCAGCGCGAAGGTCGTGTTGCAGACTTCGGTCCACAGGCCCGCCACGACGATCTTCTTGCGGCCGTTGGCGGCCAGCGAATCGCGCACCTTCTGGTCGTCCCACGAGTTCATCGAGGTGCGTTCGAGCGTTTCCTTGCCCGGGAAGACGTCGAGCAGTTCGGGGTAGGTGTAGCCGGAGAACGATTCGCTCTCGACGGTGGTGATGGTGGTCGGCACGTCGAAGATCTTGGCAGCCTTGGCCAGGCCCACGACGTTGTTCTTCATGGTCTGGCGGTCCATCGACTGCACGCCGAAGGCCATCTGGGGCTGGTGGTCGATGATGATCAGCTGGCTGTTGCGCGGGGTCAGGACTTGCAGTTTGGCGTTCGACATGATGGGCTCCGGCATTAAAAATGATTCAACAAGTTTGAGGGATGATCGGGCGGCGCTGGCTTCGCTTCGCGGGGTTCGCTGCGTGGCCGCGCTGTCCATGTGCAGAACTATAGCCACCAGCCTCCCGCACAAAGTGGGCTATCGTCGTCATAGTCATTCAAAATTATTGAATATTGGTGGGTGACTGGCTTCGCAATGCGGGAGAAACGAAAAAGCCGGCGGAGGCCGGCTTATCGATACTTGCGCACAGGACGGACAGACCAAAGAAAAAGCCCCGCACGGGGCGGGGCTCATCGTCACAACCGGTATGAGGCGGGATCAGAACGGAATATCGTCGTCCATGTCCTCGAAGCCATTCGACGGGGCCTGCTGCTGACGGCGCTGGCCACCCTGCTGGCCGCCACCGCCGCCCTGGCCGCCCTGGCCGCGGCCGCCGCCGTAGCCACCGCCACCGCCGCCTTGCGATTCGCGGCTGTAGCCACCGCCACCGCCGGCACCGCCGCCGTAGCCGCCTTCGTCGCCGCCGCCGCCACCCTGGCGGGCGCCCAGCATCTGCATCTGGTCAGCCACGATTTCGGTGCTGTACTTGTCCTGGCCCGACTGGTCCTGCCACTTGCGGGTGCGGATGCGGCCTTCGATATAGACCGACGAACCCTTGCGCAGGTATTGACCGGCGATCTCGGCCAGCTTGCCGAAGAAGGCGATGCGGTGCCATTCGGTCGCTTCCTTGAACTCGCCACTCTGCTTGTCCTTGTAGCGGTCGGTCGTCGCGAGCCGGATGTTGGTCACGGCGTCGCCGCTGGGCATGTAGCGGGTTTCGGGGTCGGCGCCCAGGTTGCCGACGAGGATGACTTTGTTGACCGATGCCATATAAGAGTTCTCCAAGGACCGCGCCCTTTCAGCGCGGCGTTAAACGTAGTGCGAGATTCGCAGAAAATGAATCGGGCCCGCGACCGCCACCCGGCACAGGCCCATCACTGGACGACCGTAAACGACATCACGCGCCGTTCGGAATACTCCGTCGGGCGCGTGTCGAATGCTACCGCCGATGCCGGGAAAAAGCGTGTCGGGCTTTTGCGGATAGGTCAAAATTTGTGTCTAAGCCGCCACTGCCGAGGCGCCCTCCTTGCTGCGAGCCGGCGGCGCCTTCATGCTCCAGGCGATTATAAGCCACAGCAGCAGCACCGCCGCGCAGGCCACGAACACCGCCGGACGGCCCTCGTGCTTGAGCAGCCAGCCGCCCGCCACGCCGCCCAGGGCCAGGCCCAGCGACTGCGTGGTGTTGTACACGCCGAGCGCGGCACCGCGGCTGGCGGCCGCGTAGCGCGACACCAGCGATGGCTGCATGGCCTCCAATACGTTGAACGCCACGAAGAACAGCAGCAGCACGCCCACGATCGGCCACAGCCCATGCACGGTGGCGAACAGCAGTTGCACGGCAGTCATCAGCGCCACCGACGCCAGCAGCACCGGCCGCACCTTGCCGTAGCGTTCGGCGGCCATCATCGGCGCCAGCATCAGCAGGAACGACACCAGCACCACGGGCAGGTACACCTTCCAGTGCTGGTCCAGCGGCATGCCGGCATCGCCCAGCATCGCCGGCACCACCATGAACATCGCCACCTGGCTGGCATGCAGCGCCAGCACACCGACGTTCAGGCGGATCAGGTCGGCATTGAGCAGCACCTTGCGAAACGGCATCTGCACCGGATGGGGCGGCGGCGGGTTCGGCACCACGAACAGCGTCACGCCGATGGCCAGGGCGCCCAGCACGCCCATCAGCCCGAAGATGCCCGACATGCCGATGCTGTGCAGCAGCGGCGACGCAATCACCAGCGACAGCGCAAACGTCAGCCCAATGCTGCCGCCAACCATCGCCATGGCTTTTGTACGATGCCGTTCGCGCGTCAGGTCGGCGATGCAGGCGGTAATGGCCGCCGAGATCGCGCCCATGCCCTGCAGGGCGCGGCCGATGGTGATGCCGGTCAACGTGTCGGAAAAGGCGGCGACCAGCGCCCCGGCCACGAACAGCAGCAGGCCGGCCACCATGACCGGCTTGCGGCCCACGCGGTCGGACAGCCAGCCCAGCGGGATATGCAGGAAGGCCTGCATCAGGCCGTAGATGCCCATCGCCACGCCCACGCGCTGTGCGTCGTGCCCGTCGGGCAGCGTCCGCGCGTATTCGGCGAAGACGGGCAGGATCAGGAACAGTCCCAGCATGCGCAGCGCAAAGATGCTGGCCAGCGACAGGCTGGCGTGCAACTCGCCGCGGGTCATGCGGTCGCGCACGGTTTCGGTGCGCGTGGGCTCGTTGGAAAGACTGGGTGAGGAAGGGGGGATCGACGGCATTGCGGTCGTGGGTGGAATTCTGGCTCGGTCGCGGGCTCGGTCAGCCTGGCAGCTTCGACACGCGCTGGCGCCCGGAAGTTGCCCCGGACCTTGCCTTGTCTGGCATCGCAGACATCCACGCAACAGACGCTGCCGCGATGCCTGCGGCCCCGCCGGCACGTCGCCGTCTTCAGTCCGTTTGGCGCCGGGTAACCCCGGAAACCGAAGTTCGGTATATTAGCAGGTTTGCTTCTCGCGCTTGTTCCATCACGTCCGGCTGCGGCCAGGCCTGAAATGTGCGTGAAGCGGCGGGCTGGCGCCCTTGTCGGGGGCGCCCCAAGCGTCTGGCCAGGCACATCGAATTTCCGCGGGACCGACCTGCTCGCAGGCCGCCCACCGGGCGAACGAACGGTATATGGAAGAAATCAAGATCCGTGGGGCGCGTACCCACAACCTGAAGAACATCAACCTGGACCTGCCGCGCAACAAGCTCGTGGTGATCACGGGCCTGTCCGGCTCCGGCAAGTCCTCGCTGGCGTTCGACACCCTCTACGCCGAGGGCCAGCGCCGGTACGTGGAATCGCTGTCCGCCTACGCCCGCCAGTTCCTGCAACTGATGGAAAAGCCCGATGTCGACCTGATCGAAGGGCTGTCGCCCGCGATCTCGATCGAGCAGAAGGCCACCAGCCACAACCCGCGTTCCACGGTCGGCACGGTCACCGAGATTCACGACTACCTGCGCCTGCTCTACGCCCGCGCCGGCACCCCCTACTGCCCCGACCACAACATCGCGCTGCAGGCCCAGAGCGTGTCGCAGATGGTGGATGCCGCACTGGCACTGCCCGAAGACACCAGGCTGATGATCCTGGCGCCCGTGGTGTCCGACCGCAAGGGCGAGCATTCCGACCTGTTCGATTCGATGCAGGCGCAGGGTTTCGTGCGCTTCCGCATCCGCTCGGGCGGCGGCACGGCGCACGAGGCCGAGGCGAAGGTCTACGAAGTGGACAGCCTGCCCAAGCTCAAGAAGACCGAGAAGCACTCGATCGACGTGGTGGTGGACCGCGTGAAGGTGCGCGCCGACATCAAGCAGCGCCTGGCCGAATCGTTCGAGACCGCGCTGCGCCTGGCCGACGGCCGCGCGCTCGCGCTGGAAATGGATACCGGCCGCGAGCACATGTTCAGCTCGCGCTTTGCCTGCCCGATCTGCTCGTATTCGCTGCAGGAACTGGAACCGCGCCTGTTCTCGTTCAACAACCCGATGGGCGCCTGCCCGAGCTGCGACGGCCTGGGCCAGATCACGTTCTTCGACCCGAAGCGCGTGGTGGCCTTCCCGAACCTGTCGCTGGCCTCGGGTGCCATCAAAGGCTGGGACCGCCGCAACCAGTTCTACTTCCAGATGCTGCAGAGCCTGGCGGCGTTTTACGACTTCGACACCGAGGCCGCGTTCGAGGACCTGCCCGCCGAAGTGCAGCAGGTGGTGCTGCACGGCTCGGGCGAGCAGGAAATCCCGTTCACGTATATCAACGAGCGCGGCCGCACCACGGTGCGCTCGCATGCGTTCGAGGGCATCATTCCGAACCTGGAGCGCCGCTATCGCGAGACCGATTCGGTAGCGGTGCGCGAGGAACTGGCCAAGTATCAGAACAACCAGGCCTGCCCGGCCTGCCACGGCACGCGCCTGCGCACCGAAGCCCGCCACGTGAAGATCGGCGAGGACGAGCAGGCGCGCGCGATCTACGAGATCAACGGCCTGCCGCTGCGCGACGCGCTGACGTGGTTCCTGACGCTGAACCTGCACGGCGCCAAGCGCGAGATCGCCGACAAGATCGTCAAGGAGATCTCGGCGCGGCTGAACTTCCTGAACAACGTGGGACTCGACTACCTGTCGCTGGAGCGCAGCGCCGACACGCTGTCGGGCGGCGAGGCCCAGCGCATCCGCCTGGCCTCGCAGATCGGCTCGGGCCTGACCGGCGTGATGTACGTGCTGGACGAACCGTCGATCGGCCTGCACCAGCGCGACAACGACCGGCTGATCGGCACGCTCAAGCACCTGCGCGACATCGGCAATTCCGTGCTGGTGGTGGAGCACGACGAGGACATGATCCGGGCCTGCGACTACGTGGTCGACATCGGCCCCGGGGCCGGCGTGCATGGCGGGATGATCGTGGCCGAAGGCACGCCCGCGCAGATCGAGCAGTCGCCGGCGTCGCTGACGGGGCAGTACCTGTCCGGCCAGCGCAGCATCGAGGTGCCGAAGAAGCGCGCCGCGCCCGACCCGGACCGGCTGCTGCGCATCGTCAATGCCACGGGCAACAACCTGCGCAACGTGTCGGCCGAGATCCCGGTGGGCCTGCTGACGTGCATCACCGGCGTGTCGGGCTCGGGCAAGTCCACGCTGATCAACGACACGCTCTACAACGCCGTGGCGCGCCACCTGTATGGCTCGACGGCCGAACCGGCGCCGCACGACCAGATCGAGGGGCTGGAACACTTCGACAAGGTCATCAACGTCGACCAGAGCCCGATCGGCCGCACGCCGCGCTCGAACCCGGCCACGTACACGGGCCTGTTCACGCCGATCCGCGAACTGTTTGCCGGCGTGCCGGCGGCCAAGGAGCGCGGCTACGATCCGGGCCGGTTCTCGTTCAACGTCAAGGGCGGCCGCTGCGAGTCGTGCCAGGGCGACGGCGTGATCAAGGTGGAGATGCACTTCCTGCCGGACGTCTACGTGCCGTGCGATGTCTGCCACGGCCAGCGTTACAACCGCGAGACCCTGGAAGTGCTCTACAAGGGCAAGAACATCTCCGAGGTGCTGGACCTGACCGTGGAGCAGGCCCACGAGTTCTTCAGCGCCGTGCCCGTGGTGCGCCGCAAGCTGCAGACGCTGCTCGACGTCGGCCTGGGTTATATCCGGCTTGGACAATCGGCTACGACGCTGTCAGGCGGCGAGGCGCAGCGGGTGAAGCTGTCGCTGGAACTGTCCAAGCGCGACACCGGCCGCACGCTGTACATCCTGGACGAGCCGACCACGGGGCTGCACTTCCACGACATCGAACTGCTGCTGGCGGTGATCCAGAAGCTGCGTGACCATGGCAATACGGTGGTGATCATCGAGCACAACCTCGACGTCATCAAGACGGCCGACTGGCTGATCGACATGGGCCCCGAGGGCGGCGCGGGCGGCGGCCAGGTGATTGCCAGGGGCACGCCGGAGACCGTGGCGGCCAGCAAGGCCAGCTTTACCGGCAAGTACCTGGCGCCGCTGCTGAAGCGGAAGTAAGGCGCCCGGAAGGCGCCCGGCGGTCCAGGCGGGCGGCGTGCCTAGCGCGCCTCCGCCACGTCGCCGATCTTGCCCGGCGTGTCTTCCTTCATGCGGCTGCGGTTCATCAGCCCGGCCTGCTCCAGCACCGGGTAGGCGGTGGCGCAGAACAGCGAATTGAGCCGCTTCATTTCGCTGATCACATCCAGGTGCAGCGAGCTGGTCTCGATACTTTCGACGGTCTGGACGGCCACGCGCTGCAGGTGCGAGCGCGCGTACTTGCGTTCCAGGTCGCGGAAATTGGCCTTTTCGGCCATCAACTGCTGTGCGCTGCGGATGTCGCCGGTCAGGAATACCGACAGACCCAGCCGCAGGTTGCCCACCACGCGCGCGTGCATTTCGGCGATTTCCTGCATGCCGGCCTCGGAGAACGACAGGTTGTGCGCGATCTTCTTCTCCCGGGCATCGACGATGACACGCTCGATGAGATCCCCCGCATGCTCCAGGTTGATGGTCAGCGAGATGATTTCGGTCCAGCGCTGGCCGTCGCGTTCGTCCAGCGCCTCGGTGCTGATCTGGGTCAGGTAGAGCTTGATCGCGGTGTACAGGTCGTCCACCTCGTTGTCGATCCGGCACGTGGCGTTGGCCAGCTTCAGGTCGTTGGTGCGCAGCACGCGCAGCAGGTTGTCGAGCATCTGCTCCACGCGGTCCCCAATGCGCAGCACCTCGCGCGCGGCATTCGACAGCGCCAGCGTGGGCGTGGACAGCGCGGCGGGGTCCAGGTGGCGCGGCGTCACCTGGCTGTCGCCGGTGTTGCGGCCGGGCAGGATGGCTTCGCACAGGCGCGCCAGCGGCGCCGTGGCGCCCAGCAGCACCACGGCCAGCGCCACATTGAACAACAGGTGGAAATTGACGATCAGCCGTTGCGGGTCGGCGTCGATGTGGGCCAGCAGGTCCTCGGCCTGGGTCAGCAGCGGCAGCGCGATCACGCAGCCCAGCAGGCGCGACAGCAGGTTGCCCAGCGTCACGCGCTTGCCGGGCTGGTTGTTGCCCGACGTGGTCAGCAGCGCCGAGATGCCGGACCCCAGGTTGGCGCCCAGCACCAGCGCCAGCGCCACGTGGATCGACACCACGCCGGCCGACGCCAGCGCGCCGCAGAACAGCACCACGGCCAGGCTGGAATAACAGAGGATGGTCAGGAAGGCGCCGATCAGCATGTCCAGCGCGGCGTCGCCGGTCAGCGTGCTGAACAGCACCTTGACGCCGGCCGCCTGCACCACCGGGCGCGTGGCAATCGAAATCAGTTCCAGCGCCAGCGTGATCAGGCCCAGCCCGATCAACACCCGGCCCACGTGGCCAGCCTTGCTGCCCTTCCAGCTCAGATGCAGGATCACGCCGACGAAGATCAGCAGCGGCGACAGCCATGACAGGTCGAGCGAGAACACCTGCACCATCACGGCCGTGCCCACGTTCGCGCCCAGCATGATGGCCAGCGCCGGGGCCACGGCGATCAGGCCCTGGCCTACGAAGGAGCTGACGATGACGGCGGTGGCATTGCTGCTCTGCACGAGCCCGGTCACGCCCAGGCCGGCCACGAATGCCTTGAAGCGGTTCGACACGCTGGCCGACAGCACATGGCGCAGATTGGCGCCGTACACGCGCAGGATGCCGACCTTGACGATATTGGTGCCCCAGACCAGGAGCGCCACGCCGGAGAGGAGATGAAGCAGTACGCCCATTGTGCGTCCCTTGTGACCGGTGCCGGCGGGTGGCAGGAGGCGTGCCGCCCGGTCATCGCGTTGTTATCAAGGGGGCATTATGCGCCCCGCTGTCATGTGGGGCAATTGGACGGGGTCCGACGTCCGCCTAAGCGTTGCGCCGGCGTCAGTGGCCGTCGAACTTGCAGACCGTGAACAGCGGCAGGCCGCTGCCGTGCAGCAGCTTCGACCCGCCCAGTTCTGGCAGATCGACGATTGCCGCGCCCTCCACCACCGTGGCGCCCAGGCGTTCCAGCAGCTTGCGGCCGGCCATCATGGTGCCGCCCGTGGCGATCAGGTCGTCGATCAGCAACACGCGGTCGCCGGCCTTGCAGGCGTCGGCGTGGATTTCCACGGTGGCGCTGCCGTATTCAAGCTCGTACTCCTCGGCCACGGTCTGGAACGGCAGCTTGCCCTTCTTGCGGATGGGCACGAAGCCCAGGTTCAGCTCGTACGCGATGATCGAGCCCAAGATAAAGCCGCGTGCGTCGATGCCGGCCACGAGGTCCAGTTGCTGGTCCATGTAACGGTGGACGAACACGTCGATCAGCACGCGCAGCGTCTTGGGGTTCTGCAGCAGCGGGGTGATGTCGCGGAACTGGACACCGGGCTGCGGCCAGTCCGGCACGGTGCGGATGCGGTCACGCAGGTAGCCGGTGACATCGCCGAGATCGGGGGACTGGATGATGGGATCTGCCATGGGGAATCTGTCTGGAAAGAGTTCATGCGGTAACGGGCTACCACCCGCGCCCCGCCTTGCCGCCGCACAATGGCCCGGCTGCTTGGGCGTCCGCAACCCGTAACCATACAGGAGACAGCTATGGCAAAGAAGATTCTGATGCTGGTCGGCGATTTCGCCGAAGACTACGAGACCATGGTGCCGTTCCAGGCACTGCAGATGGTGGGCCACACGGTCCACGCGGTCTGCCCCGACAAGAAGGCCGGTGACGCCTGCGCCACCGCCATCCATGACTTCGAGGGCGACCAGACCTACACCGAAAAGCGCGGCCACAATTTCACGCTCAATGCCACCTTCGCCGATGTGAACCCGGCCAGCTACGACGCCCTGGTGATTCCGGGCGGCCGCGCGCCGGAATACCTGCGCCTGAACGACCGGGTGATCGAGATCGTGCGTCACTTCGCCCAGGCCAACAAGCCGATCGCGGCGGTCTGCCACGGCGCCCAGCTGCTGGCAGCGGCCGATGTGCTGGAAGGCCGCACCTGCTCCGCCTACCCCGCCTGCGCCCCCGAAGTACGGCTGGCCGGCGGCAAGTACGCCGATATCCCCGTGGACCAGGCCCATACCGATGGCAACCTCGTCACCGCCCCGGCGTGGCCGGCACATCCGGCCTGGCTGGCGCAGTTTCTTGCCGTGCTGGGAACGCGGATCGTAGAGTAGAGGCTTCCGAAAGCGGCCAGCCCGGCCGCGGCGCACGGGAGGTCGCATGTGTGAGATTTTCATCCGGGCCAATCCGGATTCGTACCAGACCCAGTCGCGGTCGCTGCGCCTGCACGGCGTGGCGACCAGCATCCGGCTCGAAAACCTGTTCTGGGAAGTGCTGGAAGAACTGGCACAGCGTGACGGCATGAGCGTCAACCAGCTGCTGGCGCGCCTGCACGACGAGTTGGCCGAACATCGCGGCGAGGCGTCGCTCACCGCCAACTTCGCGTCTTTCCTGCGCGTGTGCTGCATGCGTTACTTACTGCTACAGAACGAAGGCCGCATCCCGGCCGATACCGATGTGCCGATCCGGTCGCTCGATGCCCGGTCGGTGCTGAGTGATCTACCCGCCTCGTGGGTCGAGGGTAGCAGCCCGCGCCGACCCACTCCGCGGGACGGACGGCAAACGCGCAGCGCCTAAGTCCGTCCCGAACGGGTAACGGTAAAGCCGGCGCCTACTGCCGCACCAGCCGTTCTTCGGCCGATTCGAGCGCCTCGGGCGTGCCGCGCAGCACGACGATGTCGCCCGGCTCCAGTACGGTTTCGGGCTCGGGATCGAAGGCCCGGATGCCGCGCCGGCGCACCGCCGTGACCTCCACGCCGATGCGCTCCAGCCCCAGCGTGCCCAGGCGCCGCCCCACCGCCGTATGCTCGGGCCCGAGCGATACCGAATGCAGCCGCACGGTATCGCGCTCCACCATGTCTTCCTCGTCGTCGCGGCCGTGGAAGTAGCCGCGCAGCAGGCTGTAGCGCGCGTCGCGCGCCTGCTGCACGCCGCGCACCACCCGGCGCATCGGCACCCCCAGCAGCACCAGCGCGTGCGACGCCAGCATCAGGCTGCCCTCGATGATTTCCGGCACCACCTCGGTGGCCCCGGCCTTCTGCAGCGTATCGAGCTCCGAATCGTCCACGGTGCGCACGATCACCGGCATCGCGGGCGCCAGTTCCTGCACGTGGTGCAGCACCTTCACCGCCGACGGCGTATTGGCGTACGTGATCACCACCAGCGCGGCCCGGTGGATACCGGCGGCGATCAGCGATTCGCGCCGCCCGGCATCGCCATAGACCACGGTGTCGCCGGCCGCGGCGGCCTCGCGCACGCGGTCGGGGTCGAGGTCCAGCGCCACATAGGTAATGCCCTCGCGCTCCAGCATGTGCGCCAGGTTCTGCCCGCTGCGGCCATAGCCGCAGATGATGGCGTGCTTTTCGGTCTGCAGGCTCTGGGCCGCGATACGGGTCATGTTCAGCGACTGCATCAGCCATTCGTTGGCCGCAAAGCGCAGCACGATGGCGTCGCTGTACTGGATCAGGAACGGCGCGGCCAGCATCGACAGCAGCATCGACGCCAGGATCACCTGGATCAGCACCGGGTCCACCAGCCCCATGCCGTCGATCTGGTTCAGCAGCACGAAACCGAATTCGCCGGCCTGCGCCAGCCCCAGGCCGGTACGGATGGCCACGCCCTGGCGCGACCCGAACAGCCGCGCCAGCCCGGTGATCAGCACCAGCTTGAACAGGATCGGCAGCACCAGCAGGCCCAGCACCAGCCAGATATGGTCGAACACCACGCGCACGTTGAGCAACATGCCGATGGTGACGAAGAACAGCCCCAGCAGCACGTCGCGGAACGGCTTGATGTCTTCTTCCACCTGGTGGCGGTACGGGGTCTCGGAGATCAGCATGCCGGCCATGAACGCGCCCAGCGCCATCGACAGGCCCAGCCGTTCGGTCAGCGCGGCCATGCCCAGCGTGACCAGCAGCAGGTTCAGCATGAACAGTTCCTGCGACCGGCGCGCCGCCACGATGTGGAACCAGCGGCTCATCAGCTGCTGCCCGACGAAGAAGATCAGGCCCAGGGCCACCACGATCTTGACCGTGGCCAGCCCCAGCGCCCAGGCCAGGTCGCCGGGGTCGCGCGACAGCGCCGGGATGATGATCAGCAGCGGCACCACGGCCAGATCCTGGAACAGCAGCACGCTGATGATGTTGCGGCCGTGCTCGCTTTCCAGCTCCATGCGCTCGGATAGCATTTTCACGACGATGGCCGTCGACGACATGGCCAGCGCGCCGCCCAGCGCCACCGACGCCTGCCAGGTCAGCGGGAACGCCCAGCTGAACAGCCAGCTGGCCGGCAGCACGGCCAGCAGCGACAGCGCCACCTGCGACCCGCCCAGCCCGAACACCAGCCGCTTCATGGCGCGCAGCTTGCTCAGGCTGAACTCCAGGCCGATCGAGAACATCAGAAAGACCACGCCGAATTCGGCCAGGTACTTGGTCTGGCCCGTATCGCTGGCCAGCCCCAATGCATGCGGGCCGATCAGGATGCCAACCGCCAGGTAGCCCAGCATGGGCGGCAGTTGCAGCATGCGGAAGGCCACCACGCCGAAAACGGCGGCGGCCAGCAGCACGAGGGTCAGTTCCAGCGGAGAATGCATTCGGCAGGCTTCAAAAACGACGGCCGGGCACGCGCCTGAGCCGGCATCTGCACCCCGCCGGCAAAAGACGGCAAGCGCGGCGGTCGTCGTGGCAGCCGGGCGGGTTGCCGGGCCAGACGCCATCGCATTCGTTGGTATACTCCAGCGCCATGATAGCCAATTTCGATGCGAATCGAGCACTCGAGCTCGCTCGCCACACCCTCCAGATCGAGGCCGACGCCGTTTCGGCGCTGGCCGGCCGCCTGACCCCCGCCTTTACCCGGGCCGTCGAGATGATTCTCGGCTGCACGGGCCGCGTGGTGGTCTCGGGCATCGGCAAGTCCGGCCATATCGGCCGCAAGGTGGCCGCCACGCTGGCGTCCACGGGCACGCCGTCGTTCTTCGTCCATCCGGCCGAGGCCAGCCATGGCGACCTCGGCATGATCACGCGCGACGACGTGCTGGTCGCCTTCTCGAATTCCGGTGAAACGGCCGAACTGCTGTCGATCGTCCCGATCGTCAAGCGCATTGGCGCCGGCCTGATCTCGATCACGGGCAACGCCGAATCGAACCTGGCCAAGCTGTCCGACGCCCACCTGGACGGCGCCGTGGCACAGGAAGCCTGCCCGCTGAACCTGGCCCCCACGGCCAGCACCACGGCCGCACTGGCCCTGGGCGACGCCCTGGCGGTGGCCGTGCTCGACGCCCGCGGCTTCGGCGAGGAAGACTTTGCCCGCTCGCACCCGGGCGGTGCGCTGGGCCGCAAGCTGCTGACCCACGTGCGCGATGTCATGCGCACCGGCAACGCCGTGCCGGAGGTGCGCGAAAGCACGCCGCTGGCCCAGGCGCTGATGGAAATCACGCGCAAGGGCATGGCCATGACCGCCGTGGTGGACCCCGAAGGCCGGGCCGTGGGCGTGTTCACCGACGGCGACCTGCGCCGCCTGCTGGAAACCCCGCGCGACTGGAAGACCGTGCCGATCGGCGAGGTCATGCACCACAACCCGCGTACGGTCCATCTGGACCAGCTCGCCGTGGAAGCCGTGCAGATCATGGAAACGAACCGCATCAACCAGTTGCTCGTCGTCGATGGCGACGGCCGCCTGGTGGGCGCGCTCCATATCCATGACCTGACGCGCGCCAAGGTCATCTGAACGATGCCGGACTTCCTGTCCAGACTCACCGGCATGATCATGCGGCTGCTGCCGCTGCTGCTGATGGCCATCGTCGCCGGCAGCACGTTCTGGCTGGTGCAGCTGAATTCGCCGCGCGAGGCCAGCGAGCAGTCGCGCGTCAAGCGCCATGAGCCCGACTACTGGATGGACCGTTTCTCGGCCACCGAACTGGCCGAGGACGGCACCACCAAGCTGCGCTTCACGGGCGTGAAGATGGTGCACTTCGAGGACGACCAGACCTACGAGGTGACCACCCCGGCCATGCGTTCGTACGAGCCGGACCGCCCGCCGGTCACCGCCAATTCCCAGCGCGGCACCATGAACGCCGAGGGCTCGATCATCGATCTCTACGGCAATGCGTTCGTGGTGCGCCAGGCCGGCGTCGACCCGTCCAAGGACCCGCGCATGACCGCGGCATCGCAATACTTCCAGTTGCTGGTCAACGACGACATCGTCAAGACCGACAAGGCGGTGGAGCTGACGCGCGGCCCGTCGGTCATGACGGCCAACGGCATGATCTTCAACAATGTCACCCGCGAAGTACAATTGCTGGGTAACGTACGCGGCACCATCATCATGAACCCGCCGCAGGGGCAGGCCAGGACCCAGTGACCCCGGGGGACGCAAACGCTCCGGCGCATCCTGGCCGCCGTCTTTATCTCACCATTCGCCAAACATGACTGCATCCCTGACGACATCGCCCTGTCGCCGCCTCGCGCCCGCCCTGCTGGCGTCCATCGCCGCCCTCGGCCTGACGCTGGCCGCGCCGGCCTTTGCCGAGCGCGCCGACCAGGGCAAGCCGCTGGTGCTGGAGGCCGACAACGCCAGCTACGATGACGTCAAGCAGATCTACACCCTGACCGGCAACGTGGTGCTGACCAAGGGCACCATGGTGCTGAAGTCCGACGCGGCCGAGCTGCGCACCGACCCCGAGGGCTACCAATACGCCATCGCCACCTCCAAGCCCGGCCGTCAGGCGTATATCCGCCAGAAGCGCGACGGCGTGGACGAGTACATCGACGGCTGGGGCGACCGCATCGAATACGACGGCAAGTCCGAGATCAACAAGCTGATCGGGCATGCCCGCGCGGCGCGCGTGTCGGGCGTCGGCGCGAAGATCATCGACGAGATCCGCGGCGCCGTGATCACCTACGACAGCCGCAACGAGTACTACACCGCCACCGGCGGCGACAACAACACCACGGCCGGCAATACGTCGGGCCGCGTGCGCGCGGTGCTGTCGCCGCGCTCGGACGCCAGCGCCCCCGCCGCCGCGGGCGCACCGCTGGATCTGAAGCCGTCCACCGCGCCCAAGCCTTAACGCCTTACCTCCAGCCAGTCCTGATGAACGATTCCGCCACGCTCACCGCCTCTGCCACGTCCTCCGCATCCGCCGTCCGCACCGACAGCAGCACGCTGGTCGTGCGTCACCTGAAGAAACGCTACGGCACGCGCACGGTGGTCAAGGACGTATCGCTCGATGTGAAAAGCGGCGAGGTGGTGGGGCTGCTGGGCCCCAACGGCGCCGGCAAGACCACGTCGTTCTACATGATCGTGGGGCTGGTGGCGCTGGACGAAGGCGACATCGTGCTCGACGACGAGCACATCAGCGGACTGGCCATTCACGAACGCGCCCGCATGGGCCTTTCGTACCTGCCGCAGGAAGCGTCGGTATTCCGCAAGCTCAACGTGGAAGAGAACATCCGCGCGGTGCTGGAACTGCAGGTGGAAAACGGCAAGCCGCTGCCCAAGGCCGAGATCGAACGCCGCCTGGATTCGCTGCTCGACGACCTGCAGATCGCGCATCTGCGCAACAACCCGGCGCTGTCGCTGTCGGGCGGCGAGCGCCGCCGCGTGGAAATCGCGCGCGCGCTGGCGTCGTCGCCGCGCTTCATCCTGCTCGACGAACCGTTCGCCGGCGTGGACCCGATCGCCGTGGGCGAAATCCAGCGCATCGTGAGCTTCCTGAAGGCGCGCAATATCGGCGTGCTGATCACCGACCATAACGTGCGCGAAACGCTGGGTATCTGCGACCACGCGTACATCATCAGCGAAGGCACCGTGCTGGCCGCCGGCCAGCCCGAGGAAATCATCGCCAACGAGTCGGTACGCCGCGTCTACCTGGGCGAAAACTTCCGCATGTAAGGCCCGGCCGCCTCCGCGGCCACACTGCCGACAGGCTTTCGGCAGGTCATCGGCAGGTCATTTTTACCGCACTTGCCCACGGCGATTTCAAAGCCGTTGCCGATCAGGAAGCCGAAGCGATAGGTTGTAGCAAATTCCGTTCCAACAACGGAAAGATGCGCATAGAATAGGTCGCATGAAACCTTCGCTTCAGCTCCGCCTCTCCCAACATCTGGCCCTGACGCCGCAACTGCAGCAGTCCATCCGGCTGCTTCAGCTTTCCACGCTCGAACTGCAACAGGAGGTGGAACAGGCGCTGACGGAAAACCCGCTGCTGGAACGCGAGAACGACTGGATCGAAAGCCCGCTGCGCGTGGCGGCTGACGGCTCCGTCAACCTGCAAAGCGCCCCGGCGCCGGCCCCGTCCGAACCGCAGGCCAACGGCGACGACCGCGGCGAACATGCGTCCGGCGGCGAGGAAGAAGGCTTCAGCGATTCCGGTGGCGAGGACTATGGCAACGACTGGAGCCTCGACGACTTCGCGCGCCGTCCGCAGAACGACGAAGACGAAAAGACGCCGATGCAGTTGCGCGATGCGGACCCCACGCTGCGCGAATACCTGATGGAACAGCTGACGCCGCTCAAGATTTCGGCGCGCGACAAGGGCCTGGCCATCTTCCTGATCGAATCGCTCGACGACGACGGGTACCTGAGTGCGTCACTCGAGGAAATCTGCACCGAACTGCCCGAAGAACTGGAATTCGAGGTGGAAGAAGTGCAGGCGATGCTGACGCTGCTGCAGAGCTTCGATCCGCCCGGCGTCGGCGCCCGCAATGCCGCCGAATGCCTGAGCCTGCAATTGAAACGGCTCCAGCATCCGCAGCGCGAACTGGCCCTGTCCATCGTCAATCATCATCTTGAATTGCTGGCGGTCAGGGATTACACGCGCCTCAAGAAAGCGCTGCAGGTGGACGAAATTGCACTAAAGGCGGCGCACGACCTGATCCGTTCGCTGGCACCGTACCCAGGGCATGCGTACAGCCGCCCCGACGCCGATTTCGTGGTGCCGGACGTGTTCGTGCGCAAGAGCGGCAGCGGCTGGATTGCCCAGCTGAATCCGGATGTGATGCCGCGCCTGCGCATCAACGACATGTACGCGCAGATCTTGCGCGGTGCAAAAGGCGAAGCGGGGGCTGCGGGACTGCAGCAAAAGCTGCAGGAAGCGCGGTGGCTTATCAAGAACATCCAGCAAAGATTCGACACGATCCTGCGGGTGGCGCAGGCAATTGTGGAGCGTCAGAAGAACTTTTTTTCGCACGGCGAAATAGCGATGCGGCCCTTGGTTTTGCGGGAAATTGCCGATACACTCGGTTTACATGAGTCGACCATTTCCCGGGTGACCACGAACAAATACATGGCCACGCCAATGGGTACTTTCGAGTTGAAGTACTTCTTTGGTAGCCACGTCTCCACGGAGACGGGCGGCGCGGCCTCTTCCACGGCGATCCGCGCGCTGATCAAGCAACTGATAGGAGCCGAAGAACCCAGGAATCCTCTTTCCGACAGCCGCATCGCCGAATTGCTGGGCGAACAGGGCTTTGTGGTCGCACGCCGTACGGTGGCCAAATATCGCGAAGCACTGAAGATCCCCGCAGTCAATCTCCGCAAGTCTTTGTAGCCGAGCCGCAACCGCCTGCCTGGTGCGGCTCTTTCAGAAGGAGAAGCGCTATGAACTTCAAGATCAGTGGACACCACCTCGACATCACGCCGCCGCTGCGTGAGTATGTGGAAACGAAACTGGAGCGAATTGTCAGGCATTTCGATCAGGTCATTGGCGTGAGCGTGCTGCTATCTGTCGACAACCACAAGGAAAAGGACAAGCGTCAGTACGCGGAAATCAATCTGCATCTCAAGGGCAAGGACATCTTCGTCGAAGCGCACCATGAAGACCTGTACGCCGCGATCGACTGTCTGGTCGACAAGCTCGACCGGCAGGTGATCCGCTACAAGGACCGCGTGCAGGGTCATGACCGGGAAGCGGTCAAGTACCAGATGGCTGAAGCCCAGCTACAGCAACAATAGGCTGGCAAATCCTTAACTGCCCCTCGAGGCGGACGTCAGCGTCCCCGAAGAGGACTGACAGGAAGAGAGCAAAGCCGCGCATCTGCGCGGCTTTTTTGATGGGCGCGCGCCCGCGTCGGACTGAAATCCTCCGTTACCTTCGCACCACGGCCGAAACCATTTGATTTGCCGGGGGTGTTCGCATCTTGCGCGGCTCGGTGTATGCTGCGCCATACAAGAACGACAGGCAGAACGGTCCCGGTGACCCGGACGGCAGGCCGCGTGACGGAAGATCATGCGGGCGCCGGCGGCAATATCCGGGTGGGCAATCCGGCCGGCCAATCCGCGGCACCACCCGCGGCGCCGGCGCTGCAGTGCACAAGCGCGCTGTGGCCCTGCTCTATAATGAGCCGGACGTTCCAATGCGGGCGTCCACCAAGCACTCGATATCCTGAATTGCCCCATCCGGCGGGACGGCATTTGTGCGCCGTATCGCCAACCTGACTTCTCGTGCATCGCCCATGAATCGTTTGGCCAAATTGCTGCCACCCGGCAACATCCATCTCGACGTCACCGTCACCAGCAAGAAGCGGGTCTTCGAGCAAGCCGGGCTCCTGTTCGAGAACAACCATGGTGTGGCCCGCGCCACCGTCACGGACAACCTTTTCGCCCGCGAATCGCTGGGTTCGACCGGCCTGGGTGCCGGCGTCGCCATCCCGCACGGCCGTATCAAGGGCCTGAAGCAGCCGCTGGCCGGCTTCATGCGCCTGGCCGAGCCGATTCCGTTCGAATCGCCCGACGGCAAGCCGGTCTCTCTGCTGATTTTCCTGCTGGTGCCCGAACAGGCCACCCAGCAGCACCTCGAAATTCTCTCGGAAATCGCACAATTGCTGTCCGACCGCGAGATGCGCGAAGGCCTGGCCACGCTGCCCACGCCCGAAGCCGTCCACCAGTTGCTGACCGAATGGCATCCGTGACGATCCGCAGGCCGGCCTGGCTGGCCGCCTGAAGCCATACCGCCCCCCTCGTAGAAAGCACCCCGCATGGAACTCACCGGCGTCACCTCGCAGTCGATCTTCGACGACAACGCAGCCGACATCAAACTGTCGTGGGTCGCCGGTCTGGAAGGTGCCGACCGGGCCTTTGACGTCGAATTCGCTCGCGAAGCCACTTCCGCCGCCGATCTGGTGGGCCACCTGAACCTGATCCACCCGAACCGGATTCAGGTGCTGGGCAAGCCCGAAATCCAGTATTACCAACGCCTGGACGACGAACCGCGCAAGCGCCAGATGGGGGAACTGATCCTGCTGGAGCCGCCGTTCCTGGTGGTGGCCGATGGCATGGAGCCCCCGCCCGACCTGGAACTGCGCTGCACGCGGTCCTCGACCCCGCTGTTCACCACGCCGGTGTCCTCGGCGGCCGTGATCGATCACCTGCGCCTCTACCTGTCGCGCATCTCCGCGCCGCGCGTGACGATGCACGGGGTATTTCTGGACATCCTCGGCATGGGCGTGCTGATCATGGGCGAATCGGGCCTGGGCAAGAGCGAGCTGGGCCTGGAACTGATTTCGCGCGGCCATGGCCTCGTGGCGGACGATGCCGTCGATTTCGTCCGGCTGGGCCCCGACTTCATCGAAGGCCGCTGCCCGCCGCTGCTGCAGAACCTGCTCGAAGTGCGCGGCCTGGGCCTGCTCGATATCAAGACGATCTTTGGCGAAACGGCGGTGCGCCGGAAGATGAAGCTCAAGCTCGTGGTGCAGCTGGTACGCCGCAACGATGGCGAATTCGAACGGCTGCCGCTCGATTCCCAGTACCTGGACGTGCTGGGCCTGCCGATCCACATGGTGAAGATCCAGGTGGCGGCCGGCCGCAACCTGGCCGTTCTGGTCGAAGCCGCCGTGCGCAACACGATCCTGCGGCTGCGCGGCATCGACACCCTGCGCGACTTCATGGACCGCCAGCGCGCGGCCATGCAGGCCGACGTGGTATCGCGCGGCCAGGGTCGGCTGCTCTGAGCCGCTACCGCGCCCGTCTGCAAACGCCCGCTTCATTCGCGGGCGTTTTTCATTTGCTTACAAGCCTGGCATAGCCCTTCGTCAACGAACTGCGGGCGGCCGCCGTTTTGTGCTGTAATGGGCGCCGAGCCCAGGTTCCGCCAGACGCCGGCATGGCGCGCGGCCACGATGTGTTTCCACAGCCAGGAGAGAAGCATGAAAAAGCTGATCGCGATGTGTTTGCTGGTTACCCCCCTGTTCGCCACGGCCGCGTTTGCCCAGGGCGCCTCCGCTCCGGCCGCTGCCGAGAAGTCCGGCAAGACCGCGCAGCAGGAAAAGATGGCGGCCTGCTCCAAGGCCAACAAGGGCAAGAAGGGCGACGAATACAAGAAGGCGCAGAGCGAGTGCCTGTCGGCCAGCGGCCCCGCCCCCGCCGCCGAGCCGAAGACCCAGCAGGAAAAGATGGCCGCGTGCGCCAAGGCCAACAAGGGCAAGAAGGGCGACGAATACAAGAAGGCACAGAGCGAGTGCCTGTCGGCCAAGCCGGCAACCTGATCGGCGCGGTTCGCAACCCCGGTTCATGACCCCGGGGTTCACAAACCGTTACGCGGCCCGATCCGGGCAATGTTCCCTCGGAAAATGGCGAATCCTCTGCGATTCGCCATTTTTGTCTGGGGCAAGCTGTCATGACGCGGTTACCTTGCGGTGCTATCCTTGCGTCGCTATGCGGATCATTCTCATCACCGGAATTTCCGGCTCCGGCAAGTCGGTCGCCCTGAACGTCCTGGAAGATGCAGGCTACTACTGCGTCGACAACCTGCCGGCCCAGTTCATCCCCGAGCTCACGGCCTATCTGGCCGACCAGGGCTATACCCATCTTGGCGTGGCCACGGACATTCGCAGCCGCGAGTCGCTGGCGCGGCTGCCGGACACCGTCCGCGAGCTTTCCGCCCATCATCAGGTGCAGGTGCTGTTCCTGACGGCCAATACCGATGCGCTGGTGCAGCGGTATTCGGAGACGCGCCGCCGCCACCCGCTGTCGACCCGCGTCGGCGTGGGCCCGGACGGTGCGCCGCTGGGGGTCCCGGAAGGTGCCGGGCCAGGCGGACCGGGCGCAACGGTCAGTACGTCGCTGATCGAAGCCATCGAAATGGAACGGGGGCTGCTCAGCCCGTTGTCCGAGTCCGCCCATCGCATCGATACCAGCAATGTGCGCACCAACACGCTGCGCAGCTGGGTCAAGGAACTGATTCGCAACGACAGCGCCAGCGGCCAGTCGCTCACGCTGCTGTTCGAATCGTTCGGCTTCAAGCACGGGGTGCCGAGCGACGCGGACATGGTGTTCGATGTGCGCTCGCTGCCAAACCCCTATTACGATCTGGCCCTGCGCCCGCTGACCGGCCGTGACGCGCCGGTGGTGGACTTCCTGCAGAGCCAGCCGATGGTGCTGGCCATGGCCGAGGACATTCGCGCCTATGTCGAGAAGTGGCTGCCGAGTTTCATTGCGGACAACCGCAGCTACCTGACCGTGGCCATCGGCTGCACGGGCGGCCAGCATCGGTCGGTCTTCATTGCCGAACGACTCGCCAACTATTTCCGGGCCCATGGTAATGTGCTGGTCAGACACCGCGAATTGGCCCCGGCCGGCTGACACGCGGGCTTGAAGGAACGGCCCTGGCGCCGTCCCGCCACTGGAGCGGCCAATCGCATGTCGACACTCCCCCCAGACACCGCATCCCCGGGCGCCATCATCGAGGCGCTGCCGCTGTTTCCCCTCAACACGGTACTCTTCCCCGACGGCCGCCTGCCGCTGCGGGTGTTCGAGAAACGCTACGTCGACATGGTGCGCAACTGCATGCGCGATGGCACGCCGTTCGGCGTCTGCCTGATCACCAGCGGCGAGGAAGTCGCGCGTGCCGGCCACGAGACGGTGCCCGAGGAAATCGGCTGCCTGGCGCAGATCGTCGACTGCAACATGGAGCAGCTGGGCGTGCTGCTGATCGAGACCCGCGGACGGCGGCGCTTCCGCGTGCTGTCCCACGCCACGCGCGACGACGGCTTGCTGGTGGCCCAGGCCGAAGTGCTGCCCGACGATGTCATCGACTGCAAGCTGGAGCTGCTGAGCGAGTGCCTGGAGGCGCTGCGCCGCATCGTGGCATCGGTGCATAGCGAACAGCCGGACAAGTCCCGGCTGCCGTTTGCCGAACCGTATCTCTGGGACGACCCGACCTGGGTGGCCAACCGGCTATGCGAACTGCTGCCCGTGCCGCTCAAGGCCAAGCAGATGCTGATGGCGCTGCCCGATGCCGGCATGCGCATCGAAATCGTCCACCGCTACATGCGGCAGCACCACATCGTCTGACGGCACCAATCAATCGTCAGAACGCCAGAAACTCAGGAACTCAGAAATTCAGAAAAGTCCGATGCGCGCCTGGTCTTCGAGCAGGCGCCGCACGGGTGCGGGCGTGCCCAGCGCGTCAAGGTCGTCCAGCGACAGCCAGCGCCGCGCCTGGCCCATATCGCCGTTGGCGGGCCGCGTTGCCGCGTCGAGGTCCACGCGAACCGCACGGATCAGCAGCCGGAAGTGCGTGAACACATGCGTCAGTTCCCCAGCCAGATGCGCGCGCACGGGCTGGCCGAATTGCCGCGCCGACTCCAGCGCGGCATCCTCGGCGGCTTCCGCGTCGAACGGCAGGCTGTCCACCGCGATCTCCGGCAGGCTCCACAGCCCGCCCCAGATGCCGCTGTCGGGCCGCAGGTTGACGAGCACATCGCGGCCATGGCGCACGATCAGCATCACGGTGCTGCGTTCGGGAATCGCGGCACGCGGCTTGGGCGTGGGCAGCAGCGCCGTCAGGCCGTCCCGGCGCGCCACGCAGTCCACCGCGAGCGGGCAGCTGTCCGCATCGCCCAGGCACGCCGGCTTGCCGCGCGAGCAGATCGTCGCGCCCAGATCCATCAGCCCCTGCGTATAGGCCACCATGTCTTCGGCCTGGTTCGGTCCGGCCGGCGGCAGCGCCTGGCCGGCCAGCGCCCACATGCGCGCCTCGACGGCACGTTCGCCGGGGTAGCCGTGGATGCCGAACACGCGCGCAAAGACGCGCTTGACGTTGCCGTCGAGGATGGGCGAGCGCACGCCCGCGCTGAACGCGGCGATGGCCGCCGCCGTCGAGCGCCCGATGCCGGGCAGCGTGACGAGCACGTCGGGATCGGTGGGGAACACGCCGCCGTGGTCTTCCATGACGGCCTTCGCGCAGCGATGCAGGTTGCGCGCACGCGAGTAGTAGCCCAGGCCGGCCCACAGCGCCATGACCTCGTCGGCCGGCGCGGCAGCCAGCGCCGCCACGGTGGGCAGCGCCGACACGAACCGCCGGAAGTACTCGATCACGGCCGCCACCTGGGTCTGCTGGAGCATGATCTCCGAGAGCCAGATGCGGTATGGGTCGCGCGTGTTCTGCCACGGCAGGTCATGCCGGCCATGCTGGCGCTGCCATGCGACCACACGCATGCCGAAATCGGCGGGTACGGCGGTTTCATCGGGGAGCACGGGCACGGCAGCAGGCTTGCGGGGCATTGCGGGGAGTCTGGAAAAGAAAAGGCGCCGCTCGAAGGCGGCGCCACATGATACCAACGATGGCGGAACGGCTATGCAGCGCGGGCCGCAGCCTCGACCGGAACCTCCACCAGCTTGCGCGTGAAGGATTCGATCCGGGTGCTGCGCTCGTCCAGGCCGTTCAGCACATCCTCCAGTTCGGCGATGCGGCTTTCCAGCGTGTCGGTGGCCTCGTGGATGCGCTCGATCGAATCCACGCGGCGGCGCAGCTGCTTCTGGTGCTCGCGCACCTGCGCTTCCAGCGGCGTCATCACCGACTTGAGCCAGATCTCGATGTCGCGGTTCAGGTCGCGGAAGTTCTCCAGCACGCGGCTGGCCATCGTCGCAAACGCATTCTGGACCAGTTGCGGACGCGAACGCGTCAGCATGTTGACGGTGCCGAAGTGCGCGTTGACCAGCGCCAGCGTCTCCTGCAGCTCGGCCGCGTAACGCGACGTCACGAACTGCATCGGCGACGGCAGCGTGAAGCCGTGCTCGGCGTTGAAGCGGCGATACATGCTGTCCACCAGCTGGTGCAGGCCGGCGATCTTCTGGTCGGCGTCCCGGATCAGCCCGGCAAGCTGGCCGAACAGCGCCTCCATGTCTTCGCGCAGGCCGCGCGAGAAGAATCGCTCCTTCATCTGCTCGCGCTTGTCGCGCATGGTGCGGCGCACGTCGCGCAACTGCAGGCTCTTGATGATGTCGGCGCTGTGGCGGCCGAACACCAGGCGCAGCGCCTGGAACTTGGCGATGCTCTGCTCGAACTCTTCCTTTTCGCTCTGCACGCGCATCAGCATGTGCTTGACCATCGCGTGGTTCTTGCCGCGCAGGCCGCGCAGTTCGAACAGCTGCTCGACGATATCGCGCCGGCGGCTCTGCAGCAGCTGCTGCGCACCGCGCGACATCTCCTGCACCAGGCGATGCACCTGGTCGGACACGATCTCGCGCCGCTGCGGAATCAGCTGGTCGGACAGCACGTTCTCGAACTGCATCAGGTTGCTGCGCACCAGCATGGGCTGATCGTGCGTGACCTTGGCCACCAGGCCCTTCTGCGCCGACACCGGATACACGCGGCGCTCCTCGATGCCGAGCGTCTGCGCCGTGGTGCGAACCTGGCGCGCGATCTCGCCCGCGATCTCGGGCGACGACTTCAGCGGGTCCCACAGGCCATCGATCTTGTTGAGCACGGCCAGGCAGCCCCGGCGATGGCCCGCGCCCACGTGGCTGCGCCACAGCGCCAGGTCGCTCTTGGTCACGCCGGCATCCGCGGCCAGCACGAACACCACCACGTGCGCATCGGGAATCAGCCGCAGCGTCAGTTCCGGCTCGGTACCGATCGCGTTCAGGCCCGGCGTGTCCAGGATCACCAGGCCCTGTCGCAGCAGCGGATGCGGGAAGTTGATCACCGCATGGCGCCAGCGCGAGATCTCGACCATGCCGTCGGCATCGACCGAATAGGCGGCATCGGGGTCGTTCTCGTTGTACAGGCCCAGCGATTCGGCCATGGCCGGCGTCACGCGCGTGGTTTCCACCACGTGCTGGAACGCGGCCAGCATGCCCTCGGGCGACGACGGGTCCAGCGGCACCGTGGTCCAGTGCGAATTGGACGAGCCGGGCTCCATGAAGTCGGCCGTGGAGGCGTCCTGCAGGCGCGTTTCGATCGGCAACAGCCGGATGCAGGGCGGCTCGTGCTCGTCGTAGCGCAGCTCGGTCGGGCACATCGTCGTCCGTCCGGCGGACGAAGGCAGGATGCGGCGACCGTAGTCGGCAAAGAAGATGGCGTTGATCAGCTCGCTCTTGCCGCGCGAAAACTCGGCAATGAACGCCACCTTGAGGCGGTCGCTCTTGAGCACGCTCTGGATGCGCTGGGCGCGGTCGTCCGCGGTGGCGTCATGCAGGTCGTACTGTTGCAGCCAGGACTGGAATTCGGCGAGTGACTGAAGGACCCCGGTTCTCCAGGCGCCATATTGTTCGAATTGTTGGGCGAGGCTCGTCATGAGGGATTCGCTGTGTCGGCTTGGATTTATGGTGTTGGGCGCGTACTGCACGACTGGCACCGGGCTTGTCCGTTGACCCGCGGACCCGAAGCCACTCGTCTTTGCCGGATGCCGTTGTCATCGGGGCGAATCCGGCCGTTTTGTAACTTTTTATGACTGGGCACACGATACAGGTTTCCGGACACATTTTGTGGAATTCACGTCCCTTGTTACGGTTCTGTGCCCGGAGTGTTGCGCCGACCCATCGGCAATGTATGGCCACAAGGTTTCGCCATCGGATTGCCATGGTCGGCGCCGTGCCCGACCGCGCCGACCGTTGCAGGCTCAACAACGCCGGACGGCAGTTCTGGGGCGCCGTTTCAGTGCTGGCAATGCGGGCAGTAGAAGGTCGAACGCTGGCCCTGGACGATCTGCCGGATCGGTGTGCCGCAAACGCGACATGGCTCGCCTGCGCGGTCATAGACCAGGCAGTCGAGCTGGAAGTAACCGCTGCTGCCGTCGCTGCCCACGAAGTCGCGCAGCGTGCTTCCGCCGCGCGCAATGGCTTCGGTCAGCGTTTCCCGCACGGCGGCGGCCAGCTTGTCGTACCGCGCCAGGCTGATCTTGCCCGCCGGCGTGGTGGGACGGATGCCCGCGCGGAACAGGCTTTCCGAGCAGTAGATATTGCCCACGCCGACGACGATCTCCCCGGCCAGCAGCGCCTGCTTGATCGCCACCGAGCGGCCGCGCGTGAGCCGGTGGAACCACTCGCCGTCGAAACGCGGGTCGAAGGGCTCGATGCCGAGCCGCCGCAGCAGCGGGTGTTCGGACAGCGCCGCTTCGGACAGCGGGGTCCAGATAATCGCGCCGAAGCGGCGCGGGTCGCGGAAGCGCAGCACCATGAGCGGGCCGTCTTGCGCGTCACCCGGGGCGCCGGCCGGTGCCAGGGCGATGTCGAGGTGGTCGTGGGGGCCAGCCGGCGGCGCGTCGGGGTACACGCGCAGCGTGCCGGTCATGCCCAGGTGGACAAGCAGCCAGCCGGGCGAATCGTCTCCGGGCCCCGGGCTGCGCCCGCCAGCGGGCGCCGGCAGGCATTCCAGCAGCAGGTATTTGCCGCGCCGTTCGATGCGGCCGATCACGCGGCCGGTCAGGCGCGCCTCCAGTTCGGGCTCCACGGGCCAGCGCAATCCGCGATGACGCACGGTCACCTGGACGATGCGGCGCCCCACCACGTGCGGCAGCAAACCGCGCCGCGTGACTTCGACTTCCGGTAGTTCTGGCATGGCACCCCGTGATTTTCGGCCGGAATCCGGCCCCGCTTTCCCAACCTCGCAGAACCTATGGACGGCTTTTGCGCTCCAATGACGCAGGGAATTCCCTGCCGCCATGCCTGCATGTGCGGGTTCCCATACGTAAGCGCCCCGCGGGGCAAGCAGCGCATTGTAGCGGCAGGCTACAATGCCCCCATCCATTCCCACGCCCCGTGCGCCGGAGCTTTGCTTTCATGCCGGACAACATCTTGCCCTCTCAAGCCATGCGCCCGGAACCCATCCAGATGAACACTTTCCGTTTCCGTCGCCATGCGCGCGCCCTGGGCGTGGCCGCGTGCCTGGCGTTTGCATCGCTGGCCCACGCCGCCCCGGCAACGGTCGCGCAGGACGATGACGAAGTCATCGAAGTGCCTGCGCCGTCAGCCGGCGCCAAGGCCCCACGCACGCCGCTGCCGAACGTCGCGTTGACCCCGGACATCCTGTACCGCGTGCTGGCTGCCGAAATCTCGATGCAGCGCGGGCTGGTGGGACCAGCCTACCGCACGTACATGGACCTGGCACGCGAAACGCGCGATCCGCGCCTGGCGCAACGGGCCACGGAAATCGCCTTCAATGCGCGCGTCGCGCAGCAGGCACTCGACGGGGCGCGGCTCTGGGCCGACCTGGCACCGAAGTCGCCCGCGGCGCGACAGGTCCTGTCCACGCTGCTGGTGCTCAACGGCCGCTGGGAAGACGCCGAACCGCTGCTGGTGCAGCAACTGGCGGCCGCCCCGGCCAACCATCGCGGCGAAGCGATCCTGTTGATGCAGCAGCAGATGGCCCGCACCAGCGATCCGGCTGGCGCAGTGGGCGTGCTCCAGCGCATCACGGCCAACGACGCGAGGCTGGCCGAAACGCACCTGGCGCTGGCGCGTGCGCGGGAGGCCGCCGGCGACAATGCCGGCGCGCTGGCCGAACTGGACCAGGCGCTGCGCATCAAGCCCGACCTGGAGCCCGCCGCACTGATGGCGGCCGAACTGCAGGCCGAGTCGGCCACCGACAAGTCGATCGAGGTGCTCAAGCGGTTCCTGGCCAAGTCGCCGTCGTCGGTCAATGGTCACATCACGCTGGCGCGGCTGTATCTGCAGAAGAACGACATGGAAGCCGCGCGCGCCGAATTCGAGGTGCTGCGCAATGTGGCCCCGAACGACCCGCGCGTGCCGCTGGCGCTGGGCCTGACCAGCCTGCAGGCCCGCAACTACGACGACGCCGAACGCTATCTGAAGGAATACCTGCAGATGGCCGAAAAGTCGCCGGCCGCCAGCCCCGACATCGCGTACCAGTACCTGGCCCAGATCGCCGAGGAAAAGAAGGACTACCCGGCGGCCATCGGATGGCTCGACAGGATCGAGGACGGCCGCCTGGCCACCGCGGCGCAGGCCAAGCGCGGCCAGCTGATGGCGCGCATGGGCAAGCTCGACGACGCCCAGGCCGTGTTCGGCGACCTGCTGGCCGATGCCGAGGATATTTCCGATCCGGTGCAGCGCGCCCAGCGCATGACCGCGATCCGCCAGGCCGAAGTGGGCGCACTGCTCGAAGCCAAGGCCTACGATCGCGCGCGCAAGGTGCTGAACGAACGCGTGAAGGTCGAGCCCGAGAATGCCGACTGGCTCTATGAGCTGGCCATGCTAGACGAACGCGAAAAGCGTTACGACAGCATGGAAAAGGGACTGCGCAAGGTCATCGCACTGCAGCCCGAGCAGAAACAGGGCTACAACGCGCTTGGCTATTCGCTGGCCGATCGCAACGAGCGCCTGCCCGAAGCGCGCAAGCTGCTTGAACGCGCATCGGAACTGGGGCCCGACGATCCGTACATCATGGACAGCCTGGCGTGGGTAAAGTATCGCCAGGGGGAACTGCAGCCCGCCGCCGACCTGCTGAAGACCGCCTACAGCAAGGCGCCCGAAGCCGAGATCGGCGCGCACCTGGGTGAAGTGCTCTGGCAACTGGGCCAGCACGAGGAAGCGCGCAAGACGTGGACCGAGGCGGCCAAGGTGGAGCCCGAGAACCCCACGCTGGTCGACACGCTGCGCCGCTACAACCAGAGCGTATCGCTGTCGAAGTAGCCCGCATTTGGTATCTTGTCTGGCTGCCCGGGCCCCGCGCCCGGGCGCTGCTTTCTGGCGATCCATCCGGTGCCGGGCCATCGCCCCGGCCACCGCGTTGTGTCGCCAGCGAACATCGAACGCCGTCCAACTCCCGACATCTTGCCCATGCTCCGATCCCGACGCCTGGCCCTGCTCTGCGTGGCCGCCCCGCTTTGGCTTGCCGCGTGCAGCACCATCACGCCATCCCGCAGTTTCGACGCCAGCGAGACCGCGCGCAGCGAGCACTACACCGGGCGCTTCGCCGCCAACTACACGCGCTACGGCCGCAGCGAGGGCGTGCAAGGCAGCTTTCGTTGGCAGGAACAGGGCCGCAACGTGCGGCTCGACCTGATCTCGCCGCTGGGTCAGACGCTGGCCGTGGTGACCAGCACCCCGTCCGGCGCCACGCTCGACCTGCCCAACGAAAAACCGCGCAATGCCCCCGAGGTGGACAGCCTGATGGAGCAGGCGCTGGGCTTCTCGCTGCCGGTGTCCGGCATGCGCGACTGGCTGCATGCGCGGCCCGCGCCCGGCGCGCCCTCCAGCGTCACGCGCGACGCCAGCGGACGGCCCGACACGCTAAAGCAAAGCGGCTGGACGGTGCGCTACGTGACCTGGCAGGACGCGCCAGAAGGCACCCCTGCCCCTCCCGCCCAGCCGCGCCGCATCGACATGGCGCGCGACGGCAACGAAGCGCCGCTGTCCGTGCGGCTGGTGATCGATCCCAAATCCGAACAATGACGCAAGCCATGACCGCAGGCACCGCCCTGCCACCCGCCGAACTGCGCAACTGCCCCGCGCCGGCCAAGCTCAACCTGTTCCTGCATGTGACGGGCCGCCGCCCTGACGGCTACCACACGCTGCAAACGGTGTTCCAGCTGATCGACTGGTCGGACACCCTGCACTTCCACCGCCGCGACGACGGCGTGATCGCGCGGGTCACGGATATCCCCGGCGTGCCCGCCGATACGGACCTGGTGGTGCGCGCGGCACGCGCGCTGCAGCAGGCCTGCGGCACGCGCTACGGCGCGGACATCGCCATCGACAAGATCCTGCCGATGGGTGGCGGCATCGGTGGCGGATCGTCCGACGCGGCCACCACGCTGCTGGCGCTGAACCATCTCTGGGGCGCGGGCGTGCCGCGCGAAGAACTGATGCGCATCGGTCTTGCGCTGGGCGCCGACGTGCCCGTCTTCGTGTTCGGCCAGAACGCCTTCGCCGAAGGCGTGGGCGAGGAACTGACGCCCGTGGAACTGCCCGAGAGCTGGTTCGTGGTTATCCATCCGCGCCAGCATGTACCGACTGCTGCAATTTTTTCGGATGAACGCTTGACAAGGGATTCCCCTATCTCTATAGTTGCGGACTTCGCTGCTTGCACAAACAAATTCGCTTTCGGTCGCAACGACTTGCAAGCGATAGCAACAGCGAAGTTCGGCGAAGTTGCCCGAGCCCTTGAATGGTTGAGACAATATAGTCCGCATGCAAGGATGACCGGTTCCGGAGCCTGCGTATTTGCCCGTTTCGAAGACGAGCAGGATGCGCGGAAGGTGATGGAAAGGTTGCCGTCCGATTGGGATGGCAGGTGTGTGAAAAGTTTGTCTCACCACCCGCTCGCAACGTTCGCATAGCAGGTTTTCGTTTGGCGAAGTACTGAAGTAAAGTTCGGTTCGGCGACAGACGTTAAAGGTTGTGTAGGGGAGTCGCCAAGTTGGTCAAGGCACCGGATTTTGATTCCGGCATTCGAAGGTTCGAATCCTTCTTCCCCTGCCATTACTTCCTATAGTGTCCAAACGGACATGCAGATATCGCTACCGGCGCTGGCCGGTGGCGCAAAGCTCCCCCAGCAGCAAGACAGGTGCCCCGAATGAGCGTCGAAGGCTTGATGGTATTTACCGGCAATGCCAACCCTAAACTCGCGGAGGCTGTCGTACAGCACCTCGGCATTCCGCTGGGCAAAGCTCTGGTCGGCCGTTTCTCCGACGGTGAAGTCCAGGTAGAAATCCAGGAAAACGTTCGCGGCAAGCACGTCATCGTGCTGCAGTCCACCTGCGCGCCGACCAACGACAACCTGATGGAACTGATGGTGATGGTCGATGCGCTCAAGCGCGCCTCGGCACGCAGCATCACCGCCGCCATGCCTTACTTTGGCTATGCGCGCCAGGATCGCCGTCCGCGTTCCGCCCGCGTGGCCATCTCGGCCAAGATCGTGGCCAACATGCTAGAAGTCGCCGGTGTGGAGCGCGTCCTGACGATGGACCTGCACGCCGACCAGATCCAGGGCTTCTTCGATATCCCCGTCGACAACATCTACGCTTCGCCGGTCCTGCTGGGCGACCTGCGCGAGAAGAACTACGGCGACCTGCTGGTGGTTTCGCCGGACGTCGGCGGCGTGGTGCGTGCCCGTGCGCTGGCCAAGCAGCTCGACTGCGACCTGGCCATCATCGACAAGCGTCGTCCCAAGGCCAATGTGTCCGAGGTGATGAACATCATCGGTGAAGTGGCCGGCCGCAACTGCGTGATCATGGACGACATGATCGATACCGGCGGCACGCTGTGCAAGGCTGCCCAGGTGCTGAAGGAACGTGGAGCGCTGAAGGTGTTTGCCTACTGTACGCACCCGGTGCTGTCGGGCGGTGCCGCCGCCCGCATCGCGGCTTCGGAACTGGACGAAGTGGTGGTCTGCGACACGATTCCGCTGTCCGACGAGGCCCGCCAGTCCGGCAAGATCCGCCAGGTTTCGACCGCCCCGCTGCTGGCCGAGACCTTCACCCGGATCGTCAAGGGTGACTCGATCATGTCGCTGTTTGCCGACCACTGATCGGCAAGCAAGCGCAGGACGGGCAAAAGCCTGCTAGAATTTTGGGTTTACCGCATTGGCCACCTCAGGGTGGCCAATGTGATTCATGCGGTACGGTTTGAGTGTCGTATCGTCAGTCGAGGCTGTCTGGTCGCGGACAGCCTTCTTCACATCTGGAGTTGAACATGAAAGTAGTAGCTTTCGAGCGTAGCGTACAGGGAACGGGTGCGAGCCGCCGCCTGCGCAATTCGGGCAAGACCCCCGGCATCATCTACGGCGGCGCCGCCGAGCCGAAGATGATCGAACTGGATCACAACGCCCTGTGGCACGCCCTGAAGAAGGAAGCGTTCCACTCGTCGATCCTGGACCTGGAAGTGGCTGGCAAGGCTGAAAAGGCGCTGCTGCGCGCATTCCAGATGCACCCGTTCAAGCCGCTGGTGCTGCACGTTGACTTCCAGCGCGTGTCGGCCACGGAAAAGATCCACGTGAAGGTGCCCCTGCACTTCATGAACCAGGAAACTGCGCCTGGCGTGAAGCTGGGCCACGGCATCGTGAACCACATCCTGAACGACCTGGAAGTGTCGTGCCTGCCGGCCGACCTGCCCGAGTTCATCGAAGTGGACCTGGCCGCAGCCGAACTGAACCAGACCATCCACCTGTCGGACCTGAAGCTGCCGAAGGGCGTGACCGCCATCACCCACGGTGACGACAACCCGGCCGTGGCCAGCATCTCGCTGCCGGCTGGCGCCCAGTCGTCGGAAGCCGCTGAAGGCGAAGGCGAAACGCCGGCTGCCTAAGCTGCCCGCGCTTCACGAAAAGACCGCCGGTTCGCCGGCGGTTTTTTTTCGTACGCGGTTTTCGCGTATCCTTTCACGCCTGCTTTTTCGCTTTTTTCAGCCCATGATCAAGCTCATCGTCGGCCTCGGCAATCCCGGGGCGGAATACGAGGCCACCCGCCACAACGCCGGTTTCTGGCTGGTCGACCAGCTCGCCCGCGTGGGCAGCACCACGCTGCGCGTGGAAGGCCGCTTCCACGGCCTGGCCGGCCGCGCACGGCTATGGGACCAGGACATCTGGCTGCTCAAGCCGTCCACGTTCATGAACCGCTCGGGCCTGTCCGTGGTGTCGCTGGCGCGCTTCTACAAGATCCTGCCCGACGAGATCCTGGTGGCGCACGACGAGATGGACCTGCCGGCCGGCTCGGTCAAGCTCAAGCGCGGCGGCGGTTCGGGCGGCCATAACGGCCTGAAGGACATCTCCGCCCATCTGACCACGCAGGACTACTGGCGCCTCCGCCTTGGGGTGGGCCATCCCCGCAACACACCGGGCGGCTCCGCCGGCGGGCGCGAGGACGTGGTCAATTATGTGCTGAAGCCGCCACGCAAGGAAGAACAGCAGGCGATCGACGAAGCGATCGACCGCTGCATGGGCCCGCTCGGCGTCCTGGCGCGCGGCGAGAGCGAGCGCGCGATGATGGAACTGCACACGAACCGCTAGACCGGCGCGCGGCAAGGCGCCATGAAAAAACCCCGCCGACCTTGCGGTCGTGCGGGGTTTTTCGTTTCTGCCTGTCTGCTTTGTGGGGCCGGAACGAAGGGGCCGGATGTGTCTCCGGCTTCAGGCCACATGCTTGGCCGCTGTCAGCAGCCGGTAGCGTTGCATCAGCACCTCGTGCGTCTCGATGCGGTTCGGATCCTTCGGAATGCAGGCCACAGGACAGACCTGCTGGCATTGCGGTTCGTCGAAGTGGCCGACGCACTCGGTGCACTTGTTGGGGTCGATCTCATAGATCTCGGGCCCCATCGAGATGGCTTCGTTCGGGCACTCGGGTTCACAAACGTCGCAATTGATGCAGTCGTCGGTGATCAGTAGCGCCATGATGGTTCCTTCCAGCGATCCCACCCGCACCCGGACTGGCCACGTCGGCGGAATCGAAGCCCGTATTTTATTCCGGTTTGCCGATCTTCTCCTGAAGCCAGCGTTCCACGGAGGGGAAGACAAACTTGCTGACATCACCGCCGAGCACGGCGATCTCGCGCACGAACGTGCCGGAGATGAACTGGTACTGGTCGGACGGCGTCAGGAACATCGTCTCGACATCGGGCAGCAGGTAGCGGTTCATGCCGGCCATCTGGAATTCGTATTCGAAATCCGACACCGCGCGCAGGCCCCTGACGATCACGCGCGCATTGTTCTTGCGCACGAAATCCTTGAGCAGGCCCGAAAAGCCTTCGACCCTGACATTCGGATAGTGGCCCAGCACCTCGCGGGCAATGCCGATGCGCTCTTCGAGCGAGAAGAACGGGCGCTTGTTGGGGCTGTGCGCCACGCCGACCACGAGTTCGTCGAAGATATTCGACGCACGACGGACGAGATCCTCGTGTCCCCGGGTCATGGGATCAAAAGTACCGGGATAGACGGCGACGACCATGTTTCCTCCTTTGGGGCTGCCCGTTGCCGGCCCGCGATGCCGGGGCCGCTCTCGAATACTGCCTGCGTGACGGGCGTTGGACAAACAACAGCGGCGTAGTGTAACCCCAAACGCAGCTTTTGGAAGTCCGCCCGGCCGGCTTTTTGCCGCATTGCAGCAGCCCGCAAACGCTTGCCCGGCGCGGCAACCCGCCAGGCAGTCGTCATATGACCAGCATCCTCTGACGATGCGGGTTTACTGGTCCGCCCCGTTGCCGGTTCGGTGCTGCAGCAAGTGAAAATGCACGGCGCCGGCGCGCGCCTGGCGAATGATTTCCAGCGCGGCCGGCACGGGCGCATCGGCGCCGATCAGTGCCTTGTCCGACTCGACATAGACCACGCCGCCCGGCCGGGTCAGGCGCGCCGCGTGCTCCAGAGCGGGTCCGATCCAGTCCTCGGCAAACGGGGGGTCCAGGAACACCACGTCGAAACCGCTGGCCGGCATCTGTGCGGCCGCGGCGAATGCATCGGCCTGGACGATCCGCACCTGCGAGGCGTCGAGCTTGTACTGGTTGTCGCGCAGTTGCTTGGCCACGCGCGGATTGGCTTCGACCATCGTCACCGCGGCCGCGCCGCGCGAGGCGGCTTCGAATCCCAGCGCGCCCGAGCCCGCGAACAGGTCCAGGCACACCAGGCCGGCCAGGTCCTGGCCGAGCCAGTTGAACAGCGTTTCCCGCACGCGGTCGGGCGTTGGGCGCAGGCCTTCGGCTTCCAGCACGGGCAGCAGCGATCGTTTCCAGCGGCCACCGATGATGCGCACCTGGGCCGGTGCCTGGCGGGACAGAGAAGTTCGCCCGCGCGGTGCGGGCGAAGGTCGGGATTGCGGATTCATGCCGTGATTGTAGAGCCTGCCACGCCCCGGCACAGGGCCACGGCGTGTCCTGCCCAACGATCCGGCCCGAAGATCACTTTTCCGGGCCGCCGACGATGACCGTCGCCATGGCATCGGGATGCACGTGGCGCTGGAAGGCGGCACGCACCTGGTCGCGCGTCACCTTGTTGATCTGCGCGGTCCACGTATCCAGATAGTCGAGGGGCAGCCCGTACCAGCCGATATTGGCCACGTTGGTCAGCAGCTTGCGGTTGCTGTCGATGCGCAGCGGGAAGCCATTGACCAGGTTGTCCTTGGCGGCCTTCAGTTCGGCATCGGTCGGGCCCTGCGCCACATACTGGGCCAGAATCTGACGCACCAGCCCCAGCGCCTCGTCGGTGTTTTCCTTCTTGGTCTGCAGCGTGATGCTGAACGGCCCCGGCTGCTTGGACGGCGCGAAGAAGCTGTCCACGCCGTAGGTGAGCCCACGCTTCTCGCGCACCTGATCGGTCAGACGCGAGCTGAAACCGCCGCCGCCCAGCACGTAGTTGCCCACCAGCAGGGCAAAGTAATCGGGGTCGCCACGCGCGATGGCTGGCGCGCCGATGGCCACGCTGGCCTGCTGCGCCGGGTGCGGAATGCGCTTCTCGCTGGCCGGAATCGACATCTGCACGTCGGGCAGCTTCGGTGCCCCGGTGCCCTCGGGCAGGCCGCGCGTCATGTCCTCGGCAATCTGCTCGGCCTGCTTGCGGTCGATGGCACCGATCAGGGTCACCACCGCGCGCCTGGCCGTGTAATTGTCACGCCAGAACTTCAGCAGGTCATCGCGCGTAATGGACCCCACCGATTCCGGCGTGGCCGAAACGCCATACGGATGGCTCGGGTAGATCGCTTTCGACAGCGTCTTGTCGGCAATCACGCCGGGGCGCGTGTCCCCCTCGCGGATGGCGGTAATCAGGCGCTGCTTCTCGCGCGCCACGACGGCATCGGGATAGGCCGGGGCCTTGATCAGCTGCCCCGCCAGCCGTAGTGACTGCTCACGTTCCGGCGACGCTGTCAGCGTACGCAAGCCGATGCCGCCCCGGTCGCCGCCGGCGGCGCCGCCAAAATCGGCGCCGGTATCGGCAAAGGCGTCGGCAATCTGCGCCTCGTTGCGGGCGGGCTGGCCATCCTGCGCGTTGGCGCCCTTGTCGAGCAGCGCCGCGGTCAGCGTGGCCAGGCCGGACTTGCCGGGCGGGTCATAGCGGCTGCCGGCGTCGAAATCGATATTGACGTCGAGCATCGGAATCGACGGGCTCGGCACGAAAAACACCTTGGCGCCGGTGGATGCCGTCCAGCTTTCGATCGGAATGGCGGCATGGGCCACCGCGCCGGCAAGCAGCGCGGCCGCCCCGCATGCGGCGGCAGCCAGGCGGCGCAGCAGACGTGGGGATGCAATGGTCATGGCGGACAGGGACATTGTTTCTCCTTGGACTCTGTCCTCAGTGGCGCAGCCCTTGGGGCGCGGCGGTCTTGGGCTTGTTCGGGTCGATCGGCTGCGGCAGCAGCGTGGCCACGGTCAGGTTGTCGTCGCTGAAATACTTCGCGGCCACTGCCTGCACCTGGGCCGGCGTGACTTCCTTGACCTTGTCGAGCATGCGGTCGATCTGGCGCCACGAGATGTTCGAAATCTCGGCCACGCCGATTTCCATGCCCTGCCCGAACACCGAATCGCGCTTGTAGATCTGTCCGGCCACCACCTGCGCCTTGACGCGCTTGAGCTCTTCCTCGGACACCCCGTTCTTTGCGATGCGCTGCAGTTCCTCGCGCAGCGCCTTCTCGATTTCCTCGGTGGTGTGGCCGCTGGCCGGCGTGCCGTCGAGCACGAACAGCGATTCGTTGCGGTTGATGCTGTCGTAGCCGACGTTCACGTCGTCGGCCAGCCGCTGCTGGCGCACCAGTTCGCGCGTCAGGCGGGCGTTGTCATAGCCGTTCAGCACGGCCGACAGCACCTCCAGCGCATACGGATCGACGTCCTTTTCCACGTCATGCAGGCGCGGCACCTTGTAGGCCAGCACGATGTACGGGTTCTCCGCCGGCGCCTTGACCCAGATCCGCTTGATGCCCTGCTGGGACGCCTCCAGCTGTGTCTTGCGCAGCGGCAGCGGGCGCGCCTTGAGCTTGCCGTAGTAGCGTTCGGCCATCGCGCGCACCTCGTCGGCCTTCACGTCGCCGGTCACCACCAGCAGCGCGTTGTTCGGCACGTACCAGGTCTTGTACCAGTCCTGCACGTCTTCCACGCGCATGTTGACCAGGTCATCCATCCAGCCGATCACCGGGTGCCGGTACGGCATGGCCGTGTAGACGGTGGCCAGCAGCTGCTCGTAGACCTTGCCGCGCGGGGAGTCGTCGGTCCGCAGGCGACGTTCTTCCATCACCACCTTCATCTCGCGGTCGAACTCTTCCTTCTTGATGATGAGGTTGGCCATGCGGTCGGCCTCCAGCTCCATCATCTTTGGCAGGTACTGCTTGGCGATCTGCTGGTAGTAGAGCGTGAAATCGCGGTTGGTCAGCGCATTCTCGCGGCCGCCCAGCAAGGCGATCTGGCGCGAGAACTCGCCGATCGGCACCTTGGGCGTGCCCTTGAACATCATGTGTTCCAGCATGTGCGCCACGCCGGTGGTGCCGCTGACTTCGTCGCTGCCGCCGGCCCGGTAATAGATCTGGTGCGCCACCGTGGGCGCGCGATGGTCTTCCTTGACGATCACGCGCATGCCGTTGGACAGCCGGAATTCCGTGGTGCCGGCCTCGGACTGGCCAATCTGGCCGGCCGTGGCCATGCCCGAAGGCGGCCCCTGCGGCGTGGTTGCCCGAGCGGTCTCCCCCTTGGCCTGCGCCCAGGCGGTGCCCGCCAGCGGGGCGGCAAGCGAGGCGACGATCAGGGTGGAAAGAAGGCGCCGCGAGAATCGGGCGGTGCCGGTGGACGGCGATGCAACGCGGGCGGCGCCCGCCTGGGACAAGTCAGCGCAATGGTTCATGCGACCCCGTCTGCTAGAATTTTGGCGATTGATTCTACCGGGGTATTGACCCCTTTCCCAATGTTTAGTTTCTGGAAGAAGCGCAAGGCCGAGCCGGCTCCCGCGCCCGTCGAGCCGCCGGCGGCTGCGCCTTCGCCCGCACCCTCGCCCGCGCCGGCACCCTCGCCGGCCCCTGCGCCCGCACCGCTTCCCGCCCCCACTCCTGCGCCCGCTCCTGCGCCCGCTCCTGTGCCGGCGCCTGTTCCGGTGCCGGTTCCTGTGCCGGTTCCGGTCCCCGTGCCGATGCCCGCGCCCGCCCCGGCGCCTGCACCCGCCCCGGTGCCCGTACCGGTGCCTGTGCCCGTGCCGGCCCAGGTGCCGCCGCCCCCGCCCGCCCCGGTTGCCTACGCGCCGCCCGTGGTCGAGGAATTGGAACTGGTGCCGCCGCCCGCGCAGAGCGCCGAGGCCAAGCGTGGATGGATGTCACGCCTGAAAGCCGGCCTGTCGAAGACCAGCCGCAACATCGGCGTGCTGTTCGTCGGCGTGAAGGTCGACGAAGCCCTTTTCGAGGAACTGGAAACCGCGCTGCTGATGTCGGATGCCGGCGTGGAAGCCACCGAGTACCTGCTGGGCGAACTGCGCCGCCGCGTGAAGAGCGATCGCATCGAGACCGCCGAAGGCGTGAAGGCCGCGCTGAAGGATCTGCTGGTGCAGCTGCTCAAGCCGCTGGAAAAGACCATGGAGCTGGGCCGCGAGCAGCCGCTGGTAATGATGATTGCCGGCGTGAATGGCGCGGGCAAGACCACGAGCATCGGCAAGCTCTGCAAGCACTTCCAGAGCTACCACCAGTCGGTGCTGCTGGCCGCCGGCGACACCTTCCGCGCCGCCGCGCGCGAACAGCTGACCATCTGGGGCGAGCGCAACAACGTGACCGTAGTGGCCCAGGAAAGCGGCGATCCGGCCGCCGTGATCTTCGATGCCGTGAACGCCGCCCGCGCCCGCAAGATCGACATCGTGATGGCCGACACCGCCGGCCGCCTGCCCACGCAGCTGCACCTGATGGAAGAACTCAAGAAGGTCAAGCGCGTGATCGGCAAGGCCATGCCCACGGCCCCCCACGAATGCTTGCTGGTGATCGACGCCAACACGGGCCAGAACGCCCTGGCACAAACCCGCGCCTTCGACGACGCGCTGGGCCTGACCGGCCTGATCGTGACCAAGCTCGACGGCACGGCCAAGGGCGGCATCCTGGCCGCCATCGCCCGCCAGCGCCCGGTGCCGGTGTACTTCATCGGCGTGGGCGAGAAAGTGGAAGACCTGCAGCCGTTCAAGGCCGAGGAGTTTGCGGAAGCGCTGCTGGGGTGATACCCAGCCGGCGTTCCGGCCCTGCAAAGGCGAAGCCCCGCTGACGCGGGGCTTTGCCTTTTGCAGATGACGCCTTGTCCTAACAGTGGACTTGCCGCGATACGCTAATCTCCGTCCTCACGAACGACTTCATGGTGCTGGAGGCCGCAGACAAGTAGTGAGATCCAGAGCGCTACCAGCGGTCCCGAATGCGCGGTTGCCAAAGCCAATTTCCATTCGTGCTGGAATCCCAGAACGGATATCGCCAGATTGGCGACGTACATCCCCATCGCTGCAAACGCCACAGCGGCATAACGATCCTCGCGCAGGGATCGAATCAACACATATCGCGGCGCGAGAAATACGAAGGCTACGCCTGTGTAAACGCCGAAGGCGGCTGTGAATGTGTCGCCAGTCATTTCTCTAGATCTCGGCTCGCACGTCGCTCTGCCGCGCAGAATATCAATGACAACACAATGGACATGAATGAACCCATGGTCGCCGTATCAAATGCCGACAGCCGCGGATGAGGAAAATACAGTGCGCAGACGACAACGTTCACGACGTATAGCCCCAGCGTCATCACGGCAACAAATACAAATCTGCGCTTGGCAAAGGCCTTGATTAACACGTATCGCGGAATCAGGCCGAAAAAGACGACAGACGTGTACGCCAGAAATAATCCGGAAATCGTTTCAGATTCCATACCGTATCTGCAGGGCCCGCCGAATCGGGATAAATTGCTGCCCGATCTGGATGTAGATCGGGCCGGTCGCCACGGCACCGCTTGACTGTTGGTGCTGCAGCTCCGCACGAATAGTCGAGCTGCTGCCGCACTACGCTGTCATCACGTAGCTTTGTCCATGGTTTGACCGTCAGTGCCGTGTGCGCGCCGAGATGGCGCACATGGACTTCAGCCGCCGACACCTCTCCAGTACTGGCAAGACTCCCTAGTAAAACCCACATCGCACGGCTCCACATAATGCAAACGAGAATCGTTATCATGTAAGTGTGCGAAGCTTAGCCAAACCGACATCGAAAGTCCCGCTTTTGTCGCAAATTGGTACAGCTGCACCAATGCCGCGAATGAAAAAGCCCGGCATCAATGCCGGGCTCTTCGGACAAGCAAATCGGACTATTCCGAACTGGCGAAACGCCTACTCGCTATCCGGCTGCACCCCCGGTGCCGCCTTCTGGAACGCTTCCAGTTCCATGCAGTTGGCGTGGATCTTCGCGATGGTCGGGAACGGGGTCAGGTCCACGTTGAATCGCTGCGAGTTGAACACCTGCGGCACCAGGCACAGGTCCACCAGCGTCGGCGTATCGCCAAATGCGTAGCGGCCCACGTGGCCCAGCTGCTGCAGGTTGATCTCCAGCGAGGCGAAGCCCTGCTCGATCCAGTGCCGGTACCAGCCGTCCTTGGCCTCCTCCGACACCTTCAGTTCATGCTTCAGGTACTTCAGCACGCGCAGGTTGTTCAGCGGATGGATCTCGCAGGCGATTTCCTGGGCCAGGCCGCGCACCACGGCGCGCTCGAACGGGTCTTTCGGCAGCAGTGGCGGCTCGGGGTGGGTCTCGTCGAGGTATTCGATGATGGCCATCGACTGGATCAGCGGACGGCCGTCGACCACCAGCGTCGGCACCACGCCGTCGGCGTTCAGCGCGCGGTACTCGGGCTTGAGCTGCATGCCGCCGTCCTTGAGCAGGTGCACGCCCTTGTAGTCGTAGGGCAGCCCCTTCAGGTTCAAGGCGATGCGTACGCGAAACGAGGCCGAGCTGCGGAAGTAGCTGTGGAGCGCAAGCATGGCCTCAGACCACCTTGACGGTCAGGTCGCCCACGCCGGCCACGTGGCACTGCATGACGTCACCTTTGACCACCGGGCCCACGCCTTCGGGCGTGCCGCTGTAGATCAGGTCGCCCGGCTGCAGCTCGAACAGTTTCGACAGGTAAGACACCATTTCGGGCACCGACCAGATCAGGTCCGACAAGTCGCCGCGCTGCTTTTCCACGCCGTTCACGGCCAGCGTCACGGCGCCCTTTTCCGGGTGGCCGATGGCGGACACCGGCACGATCGGGCCGATCGGTGCCGACTTGTCGAACGCCTTGCCGGTTTCCCAGGGGCGGCCGGTCTTCTTCGACTCGTTCTGCAGGTCGCGGCGCGTCATGTCCAGGCCGATGGCGTAGCCGTAGACGTGGCTCGCGGCCTGTTCCACGGGGATGTCCTTGCCGCCCTTGCCGATGGCCACGACCAGTTCCACCTCGTAGTGGCAGTTGCCGGTGCCCGGCGGGTACGGGAACGTGCCCTCGGTGTTGTCGGCCACGTAGCTGACCGCGTCGGACGGCTTGCAGAAGAAGAACGGCGGTTCGCGGTCGGGATCCGAGCCCATTTCACGTGCATGCGCGGCATAATTGCGGCCCACGCAATAGACCCGGCGCACGGGGAAGCCTGCGCTGCTGCCACGGACCGGCACCCCGACGGGGGCCTGCGGGGCGAATACGAACTCGGTCATCCAAACTCTCCTGCTTTCTCTTTTTTGATGGGACGCCGCGCCGGTGCATTCGGCGTGCCCGGGTTTCGATGCGGAAATCGGGGGCGCGGCAGGGCCAAAGCATACACCCGGCGTACGGTGGCATACAGTGCAGGCAGCCCCGGCGCGAATCTTGCATATTGCAGTGCAACCCAGCGACCGTCATGAACCGCCGCACCTCGCCCCCACCTGCCAGTCCACCGCCGGCCGCAGGCTCCCGCACCCTGAGCATCCTGCTGGTGCGCGACCCGCACGACGCCGATCCGCTCAATGTGGAGACAATCCGCGCCGGATTGGCGCAGGCCGGCTTCACGACGGTGCAGACCGTGGACGCCGACCTGCGGCTGCCCGACGTGATCGCGGCCACGCTGCCCGACCTGGTCATCATCGCGTCCGAATCGGCCGCCCGCGACACCATCGAGCATGTCTGCGTGTCCACCCAGCACGCCCCGCGCCCGATCGTGCTGTTCACCGACAACGACGATTCCCAGCGCATCAAGGCCGCGCTGTCGGCCGGCATCACCGCCTATATCGTCGACGGCCTGCGCGCCGAGCGCGTCAAGACCGTGCTGGACGTGGCCTATGCGCGGTTCGAGCTCGACCAGCAACTGCGCGCCGAGCTGGACGCCACCAGACTCAAGCTGGCCGAGCGCAAGACCGTGGAGCGCGCCAAGGGCCTGCTGATGGAGTCGCGCGGCATCACCGAGGACGAGGCGTACAAGCGGCTGCGGTCGATGGCGATGGAGCGCGGCATCAAGCTCGTGGAAGCCGCCCAGCGCGTGATCGACGTGATGGGCTGAGGCCTGTCCATCCCCCGCCGACCTTCCGCCATCCCTTCCGCCATCCCTGCCTCCCGCGTCCCTCCCCAACACCAGCCCGGTGCATGCGCGGGCGCGGCGCTGCACCAGTTCCGCCTCCCGCCGCTTTCCCGCCCCATTTCCCGCACGGTTTGGCGCCGACTTTCCGCTCCCCGAGGCCCGCGCGGCAGGCCCCGGCATGCACCGTCCCCACGCGTGGCGCCTCGGCCTGGTGAAAAGCGCCGCCGGACGCACGGTTTTGTGCACCGCAACGGGCATGGCATGACGCTTGCGTAGTGGCTGGCAAGGCCAACGACGGCCGGCATCACCCTGTAGTGCCCGGTATCAACCACAACATGCATGCACGCGCGCCAACGACGGCACGCGCGGCATCGGACAACGGCGTCCTGCACCGCACCCCCCGGCTTCTGTCGAAACCTGGGGCTGCGGTCGGGACGCCTTTTTTCTTCTCGGAGCCATCGCAATGCCCTCTCGCCTCAAGATTGCCAAGCCCAACGTCGCCGACAACGCGGCCGCCGACCGCGCTCCGGCCAGCCACGGCCGCCGCCGCGCGCTGGCCACCCTTGCCGGCGCCAGCGTGATGACGCTGGTCGATCCGCTGGTGCGCAGCGGTGCCTGGGCAGCCGGCTCCGATGCGCCCGAGAAGGCCGAAGTCAGGATCGGCTTCATCCCGCTGACCGACTGCGCCTCGGTGGTCATGGCGTCGACGCTGGGCCTGGACAAGAAGTACGGCATCAAGATCACGCCGAGCAAGGAGGCGTCGTGGGCAGCCGTGCGCGACAAGCTGGTCAACGGCGAGCTCGATGCCGCGCACGTGCTCTACGGCCTGGTCTACGGCGTGCAGCTCGGCATCGGCGGCCCGCGGAAGGACATGGCGGTGCTGATGAACCTGAACCACAACGGCCAGGCCATCACGCTGTCGCAGAAGCTGGCGGAAAAGGGTGTCAAGGATGGTGCCAGCCTGAAGGCGCTGATGACCCGCGACAAGCGCGAGTACGTGTTCGCGCAGACCTTCCCCACCGGCACGCATGCGATGTGGCTCTATTACTGGCTGGCCGCCAACGGCATCAATCCGATGCAGGACGCCAAGGCCATCACCGTGCCGCCGCCGCAGATGGTAGCCAACATGCGCGTGGGCAACATGGACGGCTTCTGCGTGGGCGAACCGTGGGGCGCGCGGGCCATCGCCGACAAGATCGGCTTCACGGCCGAAACCACCCAGGCCATCTGGAAGGATCATCCCGAGAAGGTGCTCGGCACCACATCGGATTTCGTCCAGAAAAATCCGAACACGGCCCGCGCGATGGTGGCGGCCGTCCTCGAAGCATCGAAGTTCATCGACGCATCGGCCTCGAACCGCCGCAAGACCGCGGAGACCATCGCGGCCAAGTCCTATGTCAACACCGACATGGACATCATCCTGGACCGCATGCTGGGCCGCTACAGCAACGGCCTGGGCAAGACCTGGGACGACCCCGATTCGATGAAGTTCTATCAGGACGGGCTGGCCAACTACCCGTTCCTGTCGGACGGCATGTGGTTCCTGACGCAGCAGAAGCGCTGGGGCCTGCTGAAGGACCACCCCGACTACCTGGCCGTGGCCCGGCAGGTGAACCGCATCGACGTGTTCAAGCAGGCCGCCGCCGCTGCGCAGGTGCCGCTGCCCAAGAGCGATTTCCGGACCGCGAAGCTGATCGACGGCGTGACCTGGGACGCCGCCAAGGACCCGAAGGCCTACGCCGACGGCTTCAAGATCAAAGCCGGCGCCCTCTGACCCCGCACGCGTTGTTCGCGACCTGATCGCCCTCTGGAAAGGAGCCTGCCGTGAATGCCCTCGCCCCTGCCGTTACCCCCACTCCTGCGCAAGGAGCCGCCATGGATGCCGATGTCCTCGATACGGAAGCCAAGGAACAGACGCGCCGCCGCGCCCAGGAGCTTGCCATCCAGGCGAAGCAGGCCGCGCGGCGCGAAGCCGTAGCCGGCTTCGTGCTCAAGTGCGTGCCGCCGCTGGCCGGCTTCGTGCTGTTCCTGCTGGTCTGGCACGGCATCGCCACGCTGATCCCGGCCTTGCCCACGCCCGGTGCCACGTGGAATGCCGCCGTGCCGCTGTTTGCCGATCCGTTCTATCGCGACGGCCCGAACGACCAGGGCATCGGCTGGAACGTGCTGGCGTCGCTGGCACGCGTGGCGGCCGGCTTTGGCCTGGCGGCGGTGATCGGCATTCCGGCCGGCTTCCTGCTGGGGCGTTTCGCCTTCCTGAACGCGATGGCGGCACCGGTCATCAGCCTGCTGCGGCCCGTGTCGCCGCTGGCCTGGCTGCCCATCGGCCTGCTGCTGTTCAAGGCCGCCAACCCGGCCGCCATCTGGGCCATCTTCATCTGCTCGATCTGGCCGATGATCATCAACACGGCGGTCGGCGTGACCCGCGTGCCGCAGGACTACCTGAACGTGGCGCGCGTGCTGGACCTGTCCGAATGGAAGATCTTCCGCAGCGTGCTGTTCCCGGCCGTGCTGCCGTACATGCTGACCGGCGTGCGGCTGTCCATCGGCACCGCGTGGCTGGTGATCGTGGCCGCCGAGATGCTGACCGGCGGCACCGGCATCGGCTTCTGGCTGTGGGACGAGTGGAACAACCTGAAGGTCGAGCACATCGTCATCGCCATCTTCATCATCGGCGTGGTGGGCCTGGTGCTGGAGCACCTGCTGCTGGCCCTGGCGCGCCGCTTCAGCTACGGCAACACCTGATCGGAGCCCCGTCATGGAAAAATTCGTCAGCATCGAACACGTCGGCCAGACGTTCAAGACGCGCAAGGGCCCGTTCGTGGCATTGCGCGACATCAACCTGTCGGTTGCCGAAGGCGAGTTCATTACGCTGATCGGGCATTCGGGCTGCGGCAAGTCCACGCTGCTGAACCTGATCGCCGGGCTGACCACGCCCACCGCCGGCGCGCTGATCTGCGCCGGGCGCGAGATCGCCGGGCCCGGGCCGGAGCGCGCGGTGGTCTTCCAGAACCATTCGCTGCTGCCGTGGCTGACGTGCTTCGAAAACGTCCACCTGGGCGTGGAGCGCGTGTTCGGCGCCACGGAGAGCAAGGCGCAGCTGAAGGCCCGCACGCACGACACGCTGGCGCTGGTGGGCCTGACCCACGCAGAAGGCAAGTATCCGCACGAGATCTCGGGCGGCATGAAGCAGCGCGTGGGCATCGCCCGGGCGTTGGCGATGCAGCCCAAGGTGCTGCTGATGGACGAGCCGTTCGGCGCGCTCGATGCGCTGACCCGCGCCCACCTGCAGGACGAACTGATCAAGATCGTGGCGCGTACGAAGAGCACCGTCGTCATGGTCACGCACGATGTGGACGAAGCCGTGCTGCTGGCCGACCGCATCGTCATGATGACCAACGGCCCGGCGGCCACCATCGGCGAGATCGTCGGCGTCGATATCCCGCGCCCGCGCGACCGCGTGGCGCTGGCCGACGACAAGACCTACCACGCCTGCCGCACGGCCGTGCTGGACTTCCTGTACCGCAAGCAGCGCAACCCGGCGCTGCAGGAAGCCGCCTGAGGCCCTGCGGGACCCATTGCCGGCGGCAATCGTGGGCTATCATGAACCCCACCCCCACGATTCCGGCAGTCATCATGACCACAGCAGCAGATTCGCCATTTTTGGCGGCAAAGTACATCAAGGAAATCGGCCGCGGCGTCAACGGCGCCCGCGCGCTGCCGCGCGAGGATGTCCAGGCGCTGTTCGACGCCATGCTGGCAGGCCGCGTTTCCGATATCGAAATGGGCGCGGTGCTGATGGCGTACCGCATCAAGGGCGAGGCCCCGCATGAACTGGCCGGCATGCTCGAAGCCGCGCACCAGCATTGCCAGCCGCTGGCGGCGCCGCCCGACAAGCCCGTGGTGGTGATCCCCAGCTACAACGGCGCGCGCAAGCAGCCCAACCTGGTGCCGCTGCTGGCGATACTGCTGGCGCGCGATGGCGTGCCGACGCTGGTGCATGGCGTGCGCGCGTTCCACGGCCGCGTGACCAGCATGGCCCTGTTCGACGCGCTGGGCGTGCCGCTGTGCGCCACCACCCAGGCCGCGCAGGACCAGCTGCGTGCGGCATCGAACCCGCTGGCCGTGCTGCCGATCGACGTGCTGTCGCCCGCGCTGTCGGCCCTGCTCGACAAGCGCGCCATCATCGGCCTGCGCAATTCGTCGCACACGATCGTCAAGATGCTGCAGCCGGTAGGCGCCCATACGCCGGCCGAAGCCCTGCGCCTGTACAGCTACACCCACCCCGAATATCGCGAAACACTGACCGACTATTTCTCGCACGAGCCGGCCAATGTGCTGCTGGGCCGGGGCACCGAGGGCGAGGTGGTGGCCGATGCCCGCCGCAGCACGCGCATCGACTGGCTGCACGACGGGCACCAGCGCACGATGGTGGACCCGGTGGGCGGTTCCATCGCCGAAGTGCCGGCGCTGCCCGCCGGCACCGACGTGGCCGACACGGCGGCCTGGATCCGCAAGGTGCTCGATGGCGCCGAGCCGGTGCCCGCCCCCATCGCCACCCAGATCGCCACGATCAAGGATTGCCTGCGGCAGGCGACGCGCGTGGCCTGGGCCAGCCCGGTCTGATCGCTCGATCCGCCGCCCAGCCCGGCCAGCGCGCCCAGTGCGCCCAGCGCGCTGAACGGCTGCCGGCGCGCGTCGGCCGCGCTGCGGCCTAACGCCGCACCGGCAGCGGGATGCGCTCGGTTTCGCCGGGCACGTGCGGGAACTGGTCGTCCTGCCAACGCTGGCTCGCTTCCTCGATGGCCTCCTTGCTGCTGGCCACGAAGTTCCAGAAGATAAAGCGGCGGCCGTCGGTCGGGTCGCCGCCCAGCAGCATCACGCGCGACGGGATAGTCGCCGTGATCGTCACCGGCTCGCCCGGCGTCAACACCACCAGATGCTCGGCGGGCAGCGTCTCGCCATCCATTTCCAGGTTGCCGTCCACCGGATACACGCCGCGCTGCACATGTTCCGCCGGAATCACCAGGCTGGCGCCGGCATCCATCTCGATGGCCACATAGAGCGTGCGGCTGTACACCCGCACCGGCGATTCGGCGCCGAAGGCATCGCCGGCAATCACCGTCATCCGCACGCCGGGCAGTTCCAGCTTGGGCAGCGTGGCGCCTGGATGGTGGTGAAACGACGGCGGATCGTTCTCATGGGCCAGCGGCAGTGCCACCCAGGTCTGGATGCCATGCAGGCGCGGGCCTGCCTCGCGGGCCGCATCCGGCGAACGTTCCGAATGGACGATGCCGGTGCCGGCCGTCATCCAGTTCACGTCGCCCGGCCGGATTACCTGTTCGCTGCCCAGGCTGTCCCGGTGCATGATCTCGCCCTCGAAAAGGTACGTCACCGTGGCCAGACCGATATGCGGATGCGGACGCACATCCATGCCCTGCCCCGGCGCCATCTCCACGGGGCCCATGTGGTCGAAGAAAATAAACGGCCCGACGGTCTGGGTCGTGGCGGCGGGCAGCAGGCGGCGGACGGTGAACTCGCCGATATCCCGCACATGCGGCTTCAGCAAGTGTTCGATAGCAGACATGGAAACGTCTCCAAGGAATGGTGCAATGCGGCTGGAAAACAACTTCAGTGTAGCGAATCCCGCAATTCACCATCCCGAATTTGCATTGAATTCGTGGGAAACCGATTGACCATCGCCTTCTCTAATATTCCTGTCGGGATCACGCTGCCCGCCAGGCCTTGTGGGGACTAGGGCGAGATCCGAAGCCGACGACGATCAGACGCTATCGGGATCACGCGCCCGATGTGACGGAACTATTAACCCCATCGGCCCTCTAAGTTAGCACTCGTCCGGTTCGAGTGCTAATATGCGTTGCAATGCGGTGTCCTTCCGGGACACACCGGCAACCCACCGCCGGATGCGAAAGGAGTCATAGTGAACGCAGTCCTGTCTGCCGATCAAAACCAAGTTTCCCGCCGTCTGCCGACGGCGCCCCAGAGTGCTGCCGCGAACAGCCTTGCGCTGACGTTTCCGGGCACGCTGGGCAATCTGGATAGCTATATCCAGGCGGTCCATCGCATTCCGCTGCTTACCCCCGAGGAAGAGCTGAGGCTGGCCCGCGACCTGCGCGACAACGATTCCGTCGATGCCGCCCGCCGCCTGGTGATGTCGCACCTGCGCCTGGTCGTGTCGATCGCCCGCCAGTACCTGGGCTACGGCCTGCCGCACGCCGATCTGATCCAGGAAGGCAATATCGGTCTGATGAAGGCCGTGAAACGCTTCGACCCCGAGCAGGGCGTGCGCCTGGTGTCGTACGCGATGCACTGGATCAAGGCCGAGATCCACGAATACGTGCTGAAGAACTGGCGCATGGTCAAGGTGGCCACCACCAAGGCCCAGCGCAAGCTGTTCTTCAACCTGCGCAGCCACAAGCAGGGTGCGCATACCTTCACGCCCGAGCAGATCGAAGCCGTTGCGCGCGAGCTGAACGTGAAGCCCGAGGAAGTGATGGAGATGGAAACCCGCATGTCGGGCGGCGATATGGCGCTGGAAGGCCAGATCGACGATGGCGAGGAAGAATTCGCCCCCATCGCCTACCTTGCGGACAACCACAACGAGCCGACCAAGGTCATCGAGGCCAAGCACAACGACCGGCTGCAGGTGGAAGGGCTGGAAGAAGCGCTGAGCAAGCTCGACCCGCGCAGCCGCCGCATCATCGAGGCGCGCTGGCTGGACGTGAACGACGACGGCTCGGGCGGCTCCACGCTGCATGAGCTGGCCGACGAATTCGGCGTGTCGGCCGAGCGGATCCGCCAGATCGAGACGGCCGCGATGAAGAAGATGAAGGGTGCGCTGGCGGCATTTGCCTAAGCCGCGCCCGTGCGGTAACGCGGAACGCAACAAGCGCAACAATAAGCGCAACAATGAAGAGGCCGGTCGATTGACCGGCCTTTTTGTTTGCCCGGGCGTTCCGGCAGCGCCGCCGCGCGCCCGGCACGTCCATCAGGACATCAGGACATCAGCGCCTTCAGGTCGTGGGCGATCGGCTCCGGACCCTGGCCGTGGCGGATGAACAGCCGCAGCTGGCCGTTCTGGTCGAATACGTAGCTGCCGGCCGAGTGATCCATCGTGTAGTTGTTCGGCGACGAACCGGGCACCTTGGCGTAATATACCTTGAAGTCCTTGGTCACCTGCTTGAGCGCGGCCTCGTCAGCCGGGCGCAGGCCCAGGAAGCGCGCGTCGAAGGCCGGCACGTACTGGCCCAGCAGCGCGCCGGTATCGCGGTCCGGGTCCACCGTGACGAACAGCACCTGCACCTTGTCGGCATCGGGGCCCAGCTGCTCCATCACCTGCTTGAGCTCGACCATGGTGGTCGGGCAGACGTCCGGGCAATGCGTGTAGCCGAAGAACATCAGCACCACCTTGCCCTTGAAGTCGCCCAGCGTGCGGGTCTTGCCGGCGGGGTCCTGCAGCGCGAAATCCTTGCCGAAGTCGCTGGCGCCCGAGATATCGACGTTCTTGAACGACGGCTTCGGCTGGCCGCAGGCGGCCAGGAGCGCGGTGCACAGGGCGAGCAGGCAAAAGCGGCGAAATGTGGCGAAAAAGCCAGAGGCGGAGGTCGGCATGCGTCGGAGCGATGGGAAGCAAGATACGCCCGGAAGTATCGCCGATCACGCCGGCCGTGGACTCCGGGCGCGGCAAGATGCCGCAGGCAGACCGATCAGACCTGCGGCACGAACTTGAAGTAGTGATCCACCAGCAGCGCCGCGAACAGCAGCGACAGGTACAGGATCGAATAGCGGAAGGTGCGCTGCGCGAGCTGGTCCGAGTAGTTGCGGAACAGCTTCCAGGCGTAGCCCAGGAACACCAGGCCCAGCGCCAGCGCGGCCACCAGGTAGATGACGCCGCTCATACCGTAGACGAACGGCAGCAGCGTGGCGGCGATCATCACCAGCGTGTACAGCAGGATATGCAGCAGCGTGTAGCGCTCGCCGTGGGTAATGGGCAGCATCGGCAGGCCGGACTTGGCATAGTCCGCGCGGCGATACAGCGCCAGCGCCCAGAAGTGCGGCGGCGTCCACGTGAAGATGATCAGCACCAGGAACCAGGCCTCGGCCGGCACGGTGCCCGCCACCGCGGCCCAGCCCAGCGCCGGCGGCATGGCGCCCGACAGCCCGCCGATCACGATGTTCTGGGGCGTGGCCGGCTTCAGCAGGATCGTGTAGACCACCGCGTAGCCCAGGAACGTGGCGAAGGTCAGCCACATCGTCAGGTCGTTGGCGAACACGTGCAGCAGCCACATGCCCGCGCCACCAAGGATGGCCGAGAAGATCAGCGTCTGGGTGGTGGTGATCTCGCCGGTGGCGGACGGACGCCAGGCCGTGCGGCGCATCAGCGCGTCGATCTTCTGTTCCACCAGGCAGTTGATGGCGAAGGCCGCGCCGGCCAGCAGCCAGATACCGGCGGCGCCGCCGATCAGGACCGACCAGGGCACCATGCCCGGCGTGGCCAGGAACATGCCGATGACCGAGCAGAACACGGCCAGTTGCGTCACGCGCGGCTTGGTCAGTGCGGCGTATTGGCGGGCCAGGTGACGAATCCGGCCCACGGAAGAGTGGGGGTGGGTAGCGGTAACCACGGGGGGCATCTTGTCCTTCATGTGGCGCGCGCCGCGATGGCGGACTGGGCGGCGGCGCCTGCGGAGCGGGTCGCGAGGCCGATATTGTAGTTGAGACGGAGCAACAGCATCAGCAACAGGGCTGCTCCGCCGTTATGTGCCACCGCCGCCACCAGCGGCCAGTCGAACACGATGTTCGACATCCCGGTGGCCAGTTGCAGCGCCAGCACGGCCAGCAGCCACTTGCCGTGCCGCGCCAGCCCTTCCAGCCGGCGGGCGCGCAGGCCGAACCACAGCAGGTAGCCCAGCACCACGAACGCAAAGCCGCGATGCACCCAGTGGATGGCTACCAGCGCCGCGTGCGGGATGTAGTCGCCATCGGCGGTCATCCCCAGCTGGCGCCACAGCGTGAAGCCATGGCGGAAGTCCATCTCGGGCACCAGCTGGCCGTTGCAGAGCGGGAAGTCGGTACAGGCCAGCACCGCGTAGTTGGTGCTGACCCAGCCGCCCAGGAAGATCTGGACCCCCAGCAGCACGATGGCCAGCAGCCCCGCCCGGCGCAGCGACGCCGCCTGGGGCGCCACCGCGTGCGGCTGGTCGTTGCGCGAGCCAAGCCAGATCAGCGATGCCAGCAGCAGCATGGCCAGCATCAGATGCGTGACCACGATGATCGGCTGCAGCTTCATGGTGACCGTCAGCATGCCGAAGGCACCCTGCACGCAGACCAGCACGAACACGCCCGTGGCAAACCATGGCGACTGCCTGAGTTCGCGCCGCTTCACCCAGGCCAGCACCGTCAGCGAGATGATCAGCACGCCCACTGCCATGGCGAAATAGCGATGGATCATCTCGATCCAGGCCTTGACCAGCGTAACCGGGCCGCTCGGCAGCGCCGTCTCGGCCGCGCGGATCGGCTCCATCGCCGCATGCGGGTTCGAATGGCCATAGCAACCCGGCCAGTCCGGGCAGCCCAGGCCCGAGTCGGTCAGCCGCGTAAAGCTGCCGAACATGATCAGGTCCAGCGTCAGAAACGCCGTGATCCACACGAGCTTGCGATATTTGTCACGGCTGCCGCGCACCATCACATAGGACAGTGGCAGCAGGGCGATCAGGATGCCGATGATGGCGAGCTGGAGCAGCATTTGGGTACAGCCGGTAATTCAATGAAAAAACGATCGGGATGGATCGGTCGGTGCGCCAGGATGGTTCCGGCGCGCGTCAGCCGATGCGCGAATACTTGAGCAGCTTCTTCAGGTCGCCGCTCACCTTCTTCGGGTCGGGGTCCTTCGGCCAGCGCATCATCAGATTACCCAGCGGATCGACCAGGAACAGCGTGTCCTCGACGCGGCCGCCTTCCTGGGCCGGCAGCCATTGCGCGATGGCCGCACGGTCCATGCGCAGGAAGCGCACGCCGGCATAGGGTTCGTTGTAGGCGGTAGATAGCCGATCGTCCACTTTACCGGCGTCCTGGATCAGCCAGACCGGCACGATCCGCTCGCGGTCCTCGCCCTGCCCCGCGCGGATCTGGCGCATCGTGAACAGCTTGCGCGCGCAGGCTTCGTCGCAGGCGGACGGATCGGTCATCAGCATCAGCCACTTGCCGCGCATCGACGTCAGCGGCACGGCCTCGCCGCGCTCGTTGACCAGTTCGACCGCCGGCATCGGGCGCTGCGGGTCCACCAGCGCGCCATAGTTGGTGCTGCCGCCGGTCGGCTTGATCACGTAATAGGTGAAATACGAGAACAGCACCGGCGATGCGCACACCAGCAGCAGCATCAGCATTTGCAGACGGCCACGGCGCGTGCGGGCATCGATGCGGGGGTCGGGCGTGGCCGAGGGATCTTGCTGCGGCATGGAGGATGTCTGTACGTTCATCGTTCGATCAATCTGATCACTCTCGGGTCATTCGGTGGCCGTGGCCGGTCCGGCCTCGCGCCGGGCACGGCGCCACCCCAGCACGGCCACCAGCACCACGGTCAGCGCGGCCAGGCCGAACCACTGCGCGGCGTAGCCATAGTGGCGGTCGGCGCCGGAATCGGCGGGCGCCCAGTCGCGCGCCAGGCCATCGCCCGTATCGCTCGACTGTTCCAGCACCACTGGCAGCAGTGGCGTACCGATCTCACGCGCATACGCGGCAAGGTCGATATTCTGACGTATCTTGCGGCCGGCTTCCGCGGCGGGGTCCTGGCCGAGGCTGTACACGCGCGGCACGGCGGCCAGCGCGGTGCCTTCGACGGTGACCTCGCCGGCCGGCGTCGGGAAAGGCGCGATGCGCGTGCGGTCCTGCGCGTCGCGTGGCAGCCAGCCGCGCAGCACCAGCACCTGCCCGCCAGTGGCCAGCCGCAGCGGCGTCAGCACCAGAAATCCGGCGCGGCTGTCGGTGCCGTTGCCATGCGACCGGTTGTCCAGCAGCACGGTGCGGCTGTCGTCGAAGCTGCCGCGTGCGCGCACGTGGCGATCCACCAACGCCGCCGGGTCGGCCTGCCCTGCGGTCAGTTCGACCGGCGCCTGGGCCGCTGCCGCCGCCAGCCGCGCGGCGCGGCTGGTCTTCTCGTGCGCGCGGCCCAGTTGCCAGTTGCCCAGCGCGCAGGTCACCCCGATCACCACCAGCGCGGCAATCATCGGCACCGCGCCCGGCGCGCGCCACCGCCTGCGGGTCGTCACGGGTTTCCTCCGGCGGCGGCGATGCCATAATGGGCGCTTGCCGAAAAGAGCCCCCACATGCGCTTTGTCATCATCGTCGCCTTTATCCTGATCATCGGCAGCCTGGCGTCCGCGCTGTTCTTCATGATGCGCGACCGTGGCCGCACGCCCAACATGATGCGCTCGCTGATGCTGCGCGTCGGCTTCTCGATCGCACTGTTCCTGTTCATCCTGTTCTCGCACTGGATGGGCTGGATCCAGAGCACCGGCATCCACATGTCCCCCTGAGCCGTCCGGATGCCAAACAAAAAGCGCCGCTGAGACCGACCTCACGCGGCGCTTTTCGTTTGTGGCTGGCTTCGCGCTCCCGCCGCGCGGCAGAGCGGCTGGGGGAGCGCGCAGCCACCACCCGGCGTTACAACCAGTACACGACCACGTACAGGCCCAGCCAGACCACGTCCACGAAGTGCCAGTACCAGGCGGCGCCTTCGAACGCGAAGTGGTGGTCCGGCGTGAAGTGGCCCTTGAGCACGCGGCCCAGCACCACCGCCAGCATGATCGCGCCCATCGTCACGTGAAAGCCGTGGAAGCCCGTGAGCAGGAAGAACGTCGAACCATAGACACCCGACGTGAGCTTCAGGTTCAGCTCGTGGTAGGCGTGCATGTATTCGTAGACCTGCAGGCACATGAAGATCGCGCCCAGCAGGATGGTCAGCACCAGGCCCTGGATCAGCTGGTTGCGCTTGCCGGCCAGCAGCGCGTGGTGCGCCCAGGTCAGCGTCACGCCCGAGGTCAGCAGCAGCGCCGTGTTGATCGTCGGGATCGGCCACGGGCCCATGGTCTGGAAGGTTTCCACGGTGCCCGCCGGGCCGGTGTTCGGCCACACGGCCGAGAAGTCCGGCCAGATGATCTTGTTGTTCAGGTCGCCCAGCCACGGCATGGCGATGGTGCGCGCGTAGAACAGCGCACCGAAGAACGCCGCGAAGAACATCACCTCCGAGAAGATGAACCAGCCCATCGACCAGCGGAACGACACGTCGATGTTCTTGCCATACAGCCCGCCCTCGGATTCGCCGATGGCGTCGCCGAACCAGCTCTTGAGCACGAACAGGAACCAGATCAGCCCGAAGCCGCACAGGTACGGCGCCCACGGCTGCCCGTTGACCCAACCGGCCGCTCCCGCGCCGGTCATCAGCAGGCCGAACGCCGCCGTGATCGGATGGCGCGACGGGCCCGGCACGAAGTAGTACGGGGCGTTTGCGCGATTCGCACTCATTCTTCTATCTCCAGCTCAAAGTCTCGATTCATGTTATCCGCCCGTCCGGCCCCGACATCTGGCCGGCGGCGTGCTCGCTTTGTATCTGCTGCCCTGCTATGCCTGGCTGACCACGACGCGCACGATGGCGATCAATACCGCCACGAACACCGCTGCCGCAATCAGCCCGGCGATGATCACATGCACCGGGTTCAGGCGCGCCATGTCGGATTCATGCTCCGACCCCTTGCGCAGCCCGATGAACGACCACAGCACCGCGCGCACCGTCTGTACGAATGACGCCTTGCGATGCACCGGATCGTCCGTCGCCATGCCCAGCCTCCTCAGCTGCCCTGCCGCGTTGCCGTCACCCCGGCTTCCGGGGCCTGCGCCACCGGCGTGCCGATCTCGAAGAACGTGTACGACAGCGTGATGACCTTCACATCCTTCGGCAGCTTCGGATCGACCACGAAGACCACCGGCATCTCGCGCGCCTCGTTCGCCTTGAGCGTCTGCTGCTTGAAGCAGAAGCACTCCACCTTCTTGAAATACTCCGTGGCCTGCTTGGGCGCGTAGCTCGGGATCGCCTGCGCCGAAATGTCGCGCGACTGGCCATTGGCCACTTCGTAGACGATCGTCGTCAGCTCGCCCGGGTGCACCTCCATCGAATGCCTGACCGGCCGGAATGCAAACGGGCCGCGCGCATTCGAATCGAACTCCACGGTAATCGTGCGGGTCGTGTCGACCTGGGTATTTTTTACCGCCGCGCCGGCGCCATACAGGTCGCGCGTGGTCACCACGTTCAGCCCGGTGATGTCGCAGATCGCCTTGTACAGCGGCACCAGCGCGTAGCCAAAGCCGAACATCAGCGTCACCACGACCAGCAGCCGCATCATCATGCCGCGGTTGAAACGCTTTTCGAGGGCTTTGTCCTGCGCGTCCACTGCCTTGTCTCCGGCTATTTGCCTTGTTCTTATCGGATCAGCCGCCCAGGAACTTCATCTTGGCGACAAATCCCAGGAAAAAAACCAGCGCCACCGACAACAGGATCCAACCCAGGCGCCGGTTGGCGGCTTTCTGGCTGGCCTGGCGTTCCAGCTGCGACGGGCTTTTTGCTGAGGGCTGCATGATTCGGATCTCGCTGGCCGGACGCCCGTGGGCATCCGGCCGATTGGCACGACTTCGCACGACTTCGTAAAACTACGACGTCCCTGCGCTTACTTCACCACCGGCGGCTCTTCGAAGGTGTGGAACGGGGCCGGCGACGGCACGGTCCACTCCAGGCCTTCGGCGCCATCCCACGGCTTGTCGCCGGCGGCCTGGCCGCCACGGTACGACGGCAGCACCACCGCGAAGAAGAAGTACACCTGCATCAGGCCGAAGCCCAGTGCGCCCAGCGACGCCACGGCGTTGAAGTCCGTGAACTGGGTGGGGTAATCGGCATAGCGACGCGGCATGCCGGCCAGGCCCAGGAAGTGCATCGGGAAGAAGGTCACGTTGAAGAAGATCAGCGAGCCCCAGAAATGGATCTTGCCGCGCATCTCGTCGTACATGAACCCGCTCCACTTCGGCCCCCAGTAGTAGAAGCCCGCGAACAGCGCGAACAGCGAGCCTGCCACCAGCACGTAGTGGAAGTGCGCCACGATGAAGTACGTGTCCTGCAGCTGGATGTCGATCGGGGCGACGGCCGGCATCAGGCCCGTGAAACCGCCGATCGTGAACACGAAGATGAAGCCGATCGCGAACAGCATCGGGGTCTCGAACGTCATCGAGCCGCGCCACATCGTGGCAATCCAGTTGAAGATCTTCACGGCCGTGGGCACCGCGATCAGCATCGTCGCGTACATGAAGAACAGCTGGCCCGTCACCGGCATGCCCGTGGTGAACATGTGGTGGGCCCAGACGATGAACGACAGGATGGCGATCGACGCCGTGGCGTACACCATCGAGCTGTAGCCGAACAGGCGCTTGCGCGCGAAGGCCGGCACCACGTGCGAGATGATGCCGAACGCCGGCAGGATCATGATGTACACCTCGGGGTGCCCGAAGAACCAGAAGATGTGCTGGTACATCACCGGGTCACCGCCGCCGGCGGCCGAGAAGAAGCTCGTGCCGAAGTGGCGGTCGGTCAGCACCATCGTGATGGCGCCAGCCAGCACCGGCATCACGGCGATCAGCAGGTAGGCGGTGATCAGCCACGTCCAGCAGAACATCGGCATCTTCATCAGCGTCATGCCGGGGGCGCGCATGTTGAGGATGGTCACGATGATGTTGATCGAGCCCATGATCGACGACGCGCCCATGATGTGCATGGCGAAGATGGCCATGTCCATGCCCGGGCCCATCTGCACCGACAGCGGCGCGTAGAGCGTCCAGCCCGCGGCGGTGGCGCCGCCCGGTGCGAAGAACGAGCCCACCAGCAGCAGCGCGGCCGGCGGCATCAGCCAGAAGCTGAAGTTGTTCATGCGCGCGAACGCCATGTCCGAGGCGCCGATCTGCAGCGGGATCATCCAGTTCGCAAAGCCCACGAACGCCGGCATGATCGCGCCGAACACCATGATCAGGCCGTGCATCGTGGTGAACTGGTTGAACAGTTCGGGGCGGAAGAACTGCAGGCCCGGCTCGAACAGCTCCAGGCGGATCAGCAGTGCCAGCGCGCCGCCCGACAGCAGCATCGTGAACGAGAACAGCAGGTACAGCGTGCCGATGTCCTTGTGGTTGGTCGCGAACAGCCAGCGGCGCCAGCCATGCGGATGATCGTGCGCGTGATCGTCATGGCCGTGACCATGGTCGTGATCGTGCGCGTGGTCGTGCGGATGGCCCAGTGTCTCCGGGGTAGCGGTACTCATCGCAATGACTCCATCAATTCCTGAATGCGGGGCTGCCGCGGGTCAGCCTGCGACGCGGTTGCCCGCGAGGCTGGCCTGCTTGTCGTGGGTCGGCGTGGCGGCCTTCCTGGGGGCCGTGTCGCCGGCTGCGGCCTGTGCGCCGCCACCTTCCGGGAACTTGCCGGCGCGGGCTTGCGAGAAGTCCGCCGGCTGGATCACTTCGCCGGTCTTGTTGCTCCAGCTGTTACGCGTGTACGTCATGACCGCGGCCAGCTCGGTATCCGAGAGCTGCTTCCACGACGGCATGCCGCCCTTGCCTTCCAGCAGGATGTGCATCTGGCCGGCCTTCGGGCCGTTGACGACCTTCGAGCCGTCCAGCGCCGGGAACGCGCCCGCACCCTTGCCGGTCGGCTGGTGGCAGACCGCGCAGTTGGCGGCGTAGACCTTCTCGCCGCGCACCTTGATCTCGTCGAGCGTCCAGGTCTTGTTGGGATCGTCGGCGGCCGCGGCCATCAGCTTCTTCTTGTCGTCGACCCACTTGGCGTATTCGCCATCGGACACCACGCGCACCACGATCGGCATGAACGCGTGCTCCTTGCCGCACAGCTCGGCGCACTGGCCACGGTAGACGCCGGTCTTCTCGGCGCGGAACCACGTGTCGCGCACGAAGCCCGGGATCGCATCCTGCTTGACGCCGAACGCCGGGATCATCCAGGCGTGGATCACGTCATTGGCGGTCGTGACGATGCGGATCTTCTTGTTGACGGGCACCACCAGCTCGTTGTCCACCTCCATCAGGTAGGTGTTCGACTTTTCCTGCTGGTTGTTGATCTGCTCGCGCGGCGTGGTCAACGTGGACACGAACGAGATGCCCTCGCCCTGGCCCTTGAGGTAGTCGTACCCCCATTTCCACTGGTAGCCGGTGGCCTTGATCGTGATGTCGGAGTTCGTGGTGTCCTTCATCGCCACCACGGTCTTGGTCGCCGGCAGCGCCATGGCGATCACGATCAGGAACGGCACGATGGTCCAGACCACTTCCACGGTGATGCTCTCGTGGAACGAGGCCGACTTCGCGCCCTTGCTCTTGCGATGCTTGAAGATGGAATAGAACATCACGCCGAACACGGCGATGAAGATCACCGTGCAGATGATCAGCATCATCCAGTTCAGCCAGTGAATCTGTTCGGCGATCTTTGTAACGGGTTCGGCCAGGTTCAGCTGCCGGACGGCTGGGCCACCCGGCATGTCACTGACCGCGGAGGCCGCCTGGCTGACAAGCAGGGACGTGCCTGCAAGACATGCTGCGGATGCCTTCTTCCACATTTTCATTGTTTATCTACCCAATTTACAGATTCAAATCTGTCCCCGCCCTGCCCCGCAGCACGTCCGGTCCGGACGTCATGCAGGGCCGCCGCGAGTTCCTGCGCGAACTTGCGCCGCCGGTGCGGGTCCAGATACGACCCCACCCGCACGGTGCGCTTGCCCGACCGCAGAACCACGAGCGCCCGGAACGATTCACCCAGTTCAATCCGCACCCACTGTGGATTGAAGACTTCCCGCGTGACCCGACTGGCGCTGGCTGTCTCCACGACCAGCATGCCGTCGGTCACACTCACGCGTTCATGATCCGTCGCATGGCGCGCATACGCCAGCAGGGCAATCCCCAGCCCGGTCAATTCCAGGCCAGCAAACGGCAGCACGAGCCAGGCCCCATGCCACACGGTCAGAAACGCCGCGATGGCAATGGAAAAACATGCGATGGAGAAGTAGAACCAGCCGACCTGGCGCGGAGAGAGCGAACAATTCCGCTTCATCAGCCAGTCGTTGGCCGGCAAGGGGGTACGTCCGCCGGGATTTCCGCCGGAGTCACCTACTGCCGTCTGGAATGCGATACCCAAGTCTTGCATCGCCAACCACTCTGCATCGGATGCACGCCCGGGACGAAATCCGCCCCAGGAGCGCACGTGCGGAGTGCCTTCCAGGAACGTTCTTGTGCCAGGGGACCACTGCGACAAACCGGCCCATTATATGGCGCTTCGCATACTCGAACAACATAGGATTTGACCGAAGTGCTTGCCATCGGCACAAATTTGTGCATGAGCTTTTTAGCCCCGATAGGCAACACAAACGGCAAGCCCCGATTGTCGGGCAACCGTCCTGCTGGCGCGCTTCAGCGGCGCGCCTGGGCGCGGCCGATCTTGTCGACGGGGATGATCGCGCGGCCCTGATCGTCGGTGGCCTGTTTGCCGCGGGCCGGGATTTTCCATGCATGGCCGTAGACAATCTCGAACGTCAGCGGGATCACGCCATCCTCGTTGCGCATGCGATGCAGGGCGGCAATCACGGCGCGGAGCCACTTGCGCCCGCGCAGCCCGACCGGGCCCGGCCGGCGCATGCCGCCGAAGGCGCGCACTTCGTCCAGCAGCTTTTCGGGCGATTCGTAGGTGACGGTCAGCGTCTCCATGTCCATCACGGGCGTGGACCAGCCGCTGTGCACGAGCATGTCGCCGATGTCGTGCATGTCGACGAAGCGCAGCGTGTGCGCGTCGACGTCCACGTCGGCAAATGCGGCTCGCAATTCCTTCAAGGTGTCGGGGCCAAACAACGAGAACATGACGAGCCCGTCGTCGGCGGTGACCCGATGCCATTCCGGGAACACGCGGTGCGGCTCGGGATGCCAGTGCAGCGCCAGGTTCGACCACAGCAGGTCGAAGCTGGCCGCGCCAAAGGGCAGTGTGGCAAGATCGCCCTGCACCAGGTCGAACATCGGGCGCTTGCCCAGCAGGCGCCCCACCCAGCCGGGCCGGCGCTGTGGGTCTCGCCCGGCGGCCTGCTGCAGCATCGCGCCGGAGATATCGATCCCGGCAATCTGCGCATCGGGAAACCGCGCGCGCAAACCCGCCAGACCCTGGCCATGGCCGCAGCCGATATCGAGCGCGCGGCCCGGCGACAGCTTGACCACTTCCATCCGCTCCTGCATGCGCTGGCCTATCTCGCCAAGCAGGAAATCGAGCTGGCCGAAGCGCGGGCTACGGCGATCGAAGGCAAGCCGGGTCAGCCGCGCGGGCGGCAACCAGGCATCTGGGGAGTCGGAGGCATGCAGGGACACGGACAGGCGAGGCAGCAAGGGTCGAATCAGCAGGTGCGGCAAAGTGTCGCACCCTCGGAGACCGCACGGGGCGGGCCGGCGGAAGTATACGCGCCAGGACCCATGCGTGCCCGAAGGGTCTTTGCCGGACCGGCCGCGCGGTTGTGGCGCGCGCTGTTGCCATCGGCCTGCCTGGTCTGTGCCGCCGTGCAGCGCGACGTGGTGTGCGCCGCTTGCGCCGATGCGTTGACGCGGCCCGTATCGCGCTGCCCCCGCTGTGCCACGCCGGGCAGCCACGGCGCCTGCGGGCTGTGCGCGGACGACGATCCGCTCGATGCCACGCTGACGCTCGGCGACTACGCCGCACCGTTCGACCAACTGATCCTCCAGCTGAAATTTGGCGGCCGGCTGCCCGCTGCGGGATGGATCGCCGACCGCCTGGCCACGGTGGCCGGCACCGGCCGCGCCCGCCACAGTCTTCCGGACCTGCTGGTGCCGATTCCGCTGTCACCGGCCCGCCTGGCAGAACGCGGCTTCAACCAGGCGTGGGAAATCGCCCGCCCGCTGGCGCGTCACCTGGGCATCCGCGCATCGGCCACGCTGCTGTCGCGTCGTCGCGACACCCTCAGCCAGCGCACGCTGGACCTGGCCGCGCGCCACGCCAATTTGCGACAGGCGTTCGTCGTCAGCCACAACACGTCGCCGCGCGGGCTGCATGTCGGCCTGATCGACGATGTGATGACCACTGGCGCCACGTTGCGCGAAGCCGCCCGGGTGCTGAAAGCGCACGGTGCGGCCCGCGTCACCGCACTGGTGGCCTTGCGCACGCCGTGACACGACGCGGCGCACGCGGTAAGCTGCGCTCCGGTTTTTTGCTGCCATCCCATGTTCAACGTCGTCCTTGTCGAACCCGAAATCCCGCCGAATACCGGCAATGTGATCCGCCTGTGCGCCAATACGGGCGCGCAGCTGCATCTGGTCAAACCGCTGGGATTTCCGCTGGAAGACGCGCGCATGCGGCGCGCGGGACTGGACTATCACGAATACGCGACGATGCGCGTGCACGAAAGCTGGGACGCGCTGATGGCCGCCGAACAGCCCGACCCCACCCGCATGTTCGCGCTGACCACGCACGGCTCCACGCCGTTCGGCCAGGTCAGCTTCCAGCCGGGCGACTGGTTCGTGTTCGGATCGGAAACGCGCGGCCTGGCGCCCGAGCGGCGCGAGTGGTTTCCCGCCGCGCAGCGCATCCGCCTGCCGATGCGCCCCAACAACCGCAGCCTCAACCTGTCGAACACGGTCGCCGTGGTCGTATTCGAGGCCTGGCGCCAGAACGGCTTCGCGGGCGGCGCCTGAGCGCGCCCACGCCAGACGCGTCCGGCGTCAGTCCTCCGGCTGCACGTTGGCGGTGCGGATCACCTTGTCCCAGCGTGCCTTCTCGCTGACCATCGTCTGCCGCAGCGATGCCGGCGCCGTACCGGCCGGCACGAAATACTGCGCACGCATCTTGTCGCGCACGTCGGCGCTGCCGATGATCGTCACCAGTTCGCGATACAGTCGGTCCACGATCGGCGCCGGCGTCCCGGCCGGTGCAAGGATTGCCTGCCACGAGATCGCCTCGAAGCCCGGATAGCCCGACTCCGCCACCGTCGGCACCGAAGGCAGCAAGCCGGTGCGCCCCGACGACGTCACCGCCAGCAGCCGCAGCTTGCCGGCCGTCACAAGCGGCATGGCAATCGCCGGCACCATGAAGCCCGCCTGCACCTGGCCGCCGACGATTGCCGTCGTGATCTGCGGAAATCCCGCATAGGGCACGTGCTGCAGGTCGATGCCGGCCATCGCCTTGAGCTGCTCCATCGCCAGATGCGCCGCGCTGCCGTTACCGACTGATCCATAGTTCATCACGCCCGGCTTCGACTTCGCCAGCGCCACGAACTCGCGCAGGCTGTGTACGGGCAGCCGGGCATCGATGACCAGCACATTGGGCGACGTGGCCACCAGCGTCACCGGCGCCAGCTGCTTCATCGGGTCATAGCTCAAATGGCGATACAGCGACGGCGCCGTCACCAGCGGGCCATTGATCGTGAACAGCAGCGTGTAGCCGTCGGGCGCGGCCTTGGCCACCAGCCCCGTGCCGATATTGCCGCCCGCGCCGGGCCGGTTCTCGACCACCACGGCCTGTCCCAGCACGGCAGCCAGCTTCTCGGTGACGATACGGGCGATCAGATCCGGCGACGAGCCGGCCGGAAACGGCACGATCATGCGGATCGGCCTGGCTGGCCAGGTGTCGGCCTGCGCGAGCGCGGGCCACGCGAGCGCGGCGGCGCAGGTGGTCAGGGCCTGAAGTACCCGGCGGCGAGTGAATATGTCCATGCGGTTCTCGATGTGCTGGCGGCCGTTCCATCCCTCGATGCGTTACTCGTCCCGCGCGTCGCGCTGCAGCAAGTGGTCCACGGCATCGGCCGCCGGCAAGCCGTCGAACAGCACCGCGCACACCGCACGCGTGATCGGCATCTCCACGCCCTTGCGCGCGGCCAGGTCGGCCACCGCCCGCGCGCAGCGCACGCCTTCGGCCACGTGGCCCAGGTCATGCAGGATCTGTTCGAGCGTCTTGCCGCTGGCCAGTTGCTGGCCCACCTTGCGGTTGCGCGACAGGTCGCCCGTGGCGGTCAGGATCAGGTCGCCCATGCCCGCCAGACCCATGAAAGTCTCCATGCGGCCGCCCAGCGCCAGGCCCAGGCGCGTCATTTCGGCCAGGCCCCGCGTCACCAGCGCCGCGCGCGCATTGAGGCCCAGCCCCAGCCCGTCGCTGGCGCCCGTGGCGATGGCCAGCACGTTCTTGACCGCACCGCCGACCTCGACGCCGATCAGGTCGTCGCTGCCATAGATGCGCATCGCGTGATGGTGGAACGCCGTCTGGGCCAGATCCGCCAGCGCGTGCGTCGAGCCCGCCACGGTGAGCGCGCACGGCAATCCCTGCGCCACCTCCCTGGCAAAGCTCGGCCCGGTCAATACGCCGTATTCGATCTCGCCGGGCGCCACGCCCAGCGCGTCGAGTTCCTCGCGCACCATCTGGTGTGGCAGCGCGTGGGTATCGGCCTCGAAGCCCTTGCACAGCCACAGCATGGCCAGCGGTCCGCGGCGGCGCGCCGCCAGCCGGCGCGTCATCTCGCGCAGGCCCGATACCGGCGTGGCCACCACCAGCAGGCCCTGTGCGTCGGCCAGCGCATGGTCGACGGCGCGGTCGAAATCGGCTTCGCAGGCCAGCCGGGGCGACAGCGTCACGCCGGACAGGTAGGTCGCGTTGGTGCCCGTGGCGGCGATGCCGGCCAGCTGGTCCGCATCGCGCCCCCAGAGCACCACGTCGTGGCGGGTATTGGCGGCAGCGTGGCTGGCCAGAGCGGTGCCCCATGCTCCGGCGCCCAGGATGGTCAGTTTCATGGCAGATCGAGGATCGGGCCGCACGGATGCGCGGTCATGCAGACAGTATGGATGGCACGGGACCGTGGGCCATCAGAAAGCGCAAACGGGGCCGAAGCCCCGTTTTTGGTCCAATCCGGCCGTGGCGCGGATCAGTGGCGAGCCTGGCTGCCGTCCGGCAGCACGATGCCCGAGTCGCCGCCCTGGGCTTGCGCCTCTTCCATGGCAGCCTGCAGGCGTTGCTCGTACAGCGCCTGGAAGTTGATTTCCGACAGGTGGATGGCCTGGAAACCGGCACGCGTGATCACGTCGGCGATGTTGCCGCGCAGGTACGGGTACAGGATGGTCGGGCAGGCGATGCCCAGCAGCGGGTCCAGTTGCTCGGCCGGCACGTTGCGGATATCGAAGATGCCGGCCTGATGGGCTTCCACCAGGAATGCCACCTTGTCCTGCACCTTGGTCGTCACGGTGCCCGTCACCACCACTTCGAAAATGCCTTCCTGCAGCTGGGCCGCGCCGACGTTGACCTGCACTTCCACCGACGGGGCTTCCGATTCGAGGAAGATGGCCGGCGAGTTCGGCTGCTCGAGCGACATGTCCTTTAGGTACACGCGCTGGATGTTGAAGAAGGGCTGATCGTCCTGCTGGGTGGCTTGTTGCTGGTCGCTCATGAAAGGCTTCCGGATGAATCGGTTTGGGCGCGCGGCGCCATGCGCAGCCGGATGCCGAAGCCCCGGCGGCGGTTTGGAAAGCGCATATGGTACATGACGCCGATGGCGAATTCACCGTACCGCGGCATTATCAGATTTATCGCTTGATCTGCTGCAGCGCAGCGAAGCCGGCGCCCTGCACCCGGCCGCGAGCTTTTCCGGCCGGCTCAGGCGGCCAGCAGCGGGACGAGGCCGCCCTGGCGATCCAGCGCCGACAGGTCGTCGAAGCCGCCCACATGGGTTTCGTCGATATAGATCTGCGGCACGGTACGACGGCCCGTACGGGTCATCATTTCCTCACGCCGGCCAGGCTCGCGGTCGATCAGGATCTTCTCGATCGTTTCCACGCCACGCTGCTTGAGCAGGCGCTCGGCCATCTGGCAATAGGGGCACACAACCGTGCTGTACATGACGACGCGGGCCATGCGGATTCTCCTTGACTGAAAAAACAGCGGCGCGGACCGCCCATGGCAGTACCGCGCCGCGTGCTGCATGTTGAATGCGGCTGTTGTATTACTTGATCACCGGCAGGCCGGCCTGCTGCCACGCAGCCATGCCGCCTTCCAGCGCATAGACCTCACTGTAACCGGCTTCCTTGAGGGCTGCTTGCGCCTTGCTCGAACGCTGGCCGTTCTGGCACACCACGATGATGGGGACCGCCTTGTCCTTTGCAAGGCCGGCCGCGCGGTTGCCGATATCGGCAAGTGGCGCACTCTTGGCCTGGGGCAGATGGCCCTTGGCAAATTCGGCGGCGTCGCGGATGTCCACCACCACCGCGTTGCGCTTGTTGATCAGCTGCGTGGCGGCAGCCGTATTGACGCGCTTGCCGCCCGTGCCGGCCTTGATTTGCGGCCAGGCCAGCAGGCCGCCCGAGACCACGGCGATCGCGATCAGGGCCAGGTTGTTGTAATCGGCGAAGAAATTCACGTTGGCATTCCGTTGGGTTGGGTCGGCGGCATTATAAAATACGCGGTTTCGCGCCAGCGCCAATTATTTCGGGCGGCGCCTGCCACGCCCGGGCGTGACGCAGGCGCCGCGCGCCGCAGGTTACTCACTACCCTGGAAGCTGCAATGTACAAGCTCGTCCTCATCCGCCACGGCGAATCCACGTGGAATCTCGAAAACCGCTTCACCGGCTGGGTTGACGTCGACCTGACCGATACCGGCGTGGCGCAGGCCAAACAGGGCGGCCAGCTCCTGAAGGAAGCCGGCTTCACGTTCGATGTGGCCTACACGTCGGTGCTCAAGCGTGCCATCCGCACGCTCTGGCACGTCCAGGACGAAATGGACCTGATGTGGATTCCGGTACGCAACGAATGGCGCCTGAACGAACGCCACTACGGCGCCCTGGCCGGCCTGAACAAGGCCGAAACCGCGAAGAAGTATGGCGACGCGCAGGTGCTGGTGTGGCGCCGCAGCTACGACACGCCGCCGCCCGCGCTGGAGCCGACCGACGAACGCGCCTCGTTCAACGACCCGCGCTACGCCAATGTGCCGCGCGAGCAGGTGCCGCTGACCGAATGCCTGAAGGATACGGTCGCCCGCGTCATGCCGCTGTGGAACGAATCCATCGCTCCCGACATCAAATCCGGCAAGCGCGTCGTGATTGCCGCCCACGGCAACAGCATTCGCGCGCTCGTGAAGTATCTGGATCAGATTTCGGATGACGATATCGTCGGCCTCAACATCCCCAATGGCACCCCGCTCGTCTACGAGCTGGACGCCGACTTGCGCCCCCTGCGCCACTACTACCTGGGCGACCAGGAAGCGATTGCCGCGTCGCTGGCCGCCGTGGCCAACCAGGGCAAGGCCCGCTGACCGCCGCCGGTGCGCGCACGCGCCGGCCCGGGCGGCATCCGGGTAGGCGCGCCAAGGCCCTGTGTGGGCGCCCCCACCATGGTGTGGTGGCCCGCAGGTCTTTTTCTGCGCACCCTCTTATACTGTCGGTCAATCCGCGCCGGGCGTAACCCGTCCGGCCAGGGATTTCCCTTTCGCATCATCCACAAAAGCTCAGGCAGCCCTCATGCGTAAGACGCTCAAGAACATTAGCCTCGTCTCAGTCGGCGTCGTCGCCGGCGTGCTGGCCACGCTGCAAATCTCGGCCACCGCGCAGAACAGCTCTGGGCCGCTGCCGCTCGACCAGTTGCGGCTGATGTCCGACATCTTCGGGCAGATCAAGCGCGAGTACGTGGAGCCGGTCGACGACAAGAAGCTGCTGACCGAAGCCATCAAGGGCATGGTCGCCAGCCTCGACCCGCACTCGGCCTACCTGGACGAGAAGGACTTCAAGGAACTGCAGGAAGGCACCCGCGGCCGCTTTGCCGGCCTGGGCATCGAGATTTCGCAGGAAGAAGGCCTGGTCAAGGTCATCAACCCGATCGAGGACACCCCCGCCTTCCGCGCCGGCATCCAGCCGGGCGACCTGATCACCCGTATCGACGACAAGCCCGTGCGCGGCCTGCCGCTGGAACAGGCGGTCAAGCGCATGCGTGGCGAGCCGGGCACCAAGGTCACGCTGACCATCTACCGCAAAAGCGAGGAACGCACGTTCCCGGTCTCGATCACGCGCGCCGAAATCCGCGTGCAGTCGGTCAAGACCAGGATGCTCGACAACAACACCATCGGCTGGGTGCGCCTGACGAGCTTCCAGGAACGCACCGTGTCCGACCTGGGCCGCCGCCTGAAGGACATGGCGGAGAAGAACCCGAACCTGAAGGGCATCGTCCTGGACCTGCGCAACAACGGCGGCGGCGTGCTGCAGGGCGCGGTGGGCGTGGCGGCAGCGTTCCTGCCGGACGACGCGACCGTGGTGTCCACCAACGGACAGGTGCCCGATGCCAAGCGCGTCTACAAGGCCACGTTCAACAACTACCGCCTGTCGTCGCTCGAGGACGATCCGCTCAAGGACCTGCCCGCGCAGTTCAAGAAGCTGCCGATGATCGTGCTGACCAACGCCTACTCGGCATCGGCCTCGGAAATCGTTGCCGGCGCGCTGCAGGACCACAAGCGCGCGCTGATCATGGGCAAGACCACGTTCGGCAAGGGTTCGGTGCAGACCGTGCGCCCGCTGACCAACGACACCGGCATCAAGCTGACGATTGCGTACTACTACACGCCGTCGGGCAAGTCGATCCAGGCCAAGGGCATCCGCCCGGACATCCCGGTCGACCAGAACCCGGAAGGCGATCCGGATGACGCACTGATCACGCGCGAGATCGACACCGAGCGCCACCTGCACAACAAGCAGGAGTCGGAAGAGCCGGAAATGAACGAGCGCGAACAGCGCCGCGTGGACGAGCTGCGCCGCCTGGAAGAGGAAAACGCGAAGAAGACGCCGGAAGAACGCGAGAAGGATCGCAAGAAGAAGCCGGTGGAATTCGGTTCGGCCGAGGACTTCATGCTCCAGCAGGCCATCGCCCAGCTCGACGGCAAGCCGGTGCAGAAGTCGAAATCGCGCCTGGAAGCCACGGGCACGGCCGGCAAGCCCGACACCAAGGAAGAAAAGGCAGGCAAGGCCCCGGCCAAGCCGGCCGCCAAGCCCGCTCCGGCTCCGGCCAAGCCCGCGCCTGCCAGCCAGCCGCCCGCGAGCGCGCCGATCGGCCAGCCGCTGGGCACGCCGACCGGTCAGAAGTAACGGATCCGCGCCGCCCGCCCCAGGCGCGCGGCGCGCTTTCCCCTCATCCTGCGGCCCGCGGCATGCCACCGTCGGGCCGTTTTTCATTTGCCGCCAAACCATGAACGACGATCAGCTGCTGCGCTATTCGCGCCATATCCTGCTGGATGAACTGGGCATCGAGGGCCAGGAGCGCCTGCTGGCGGGCCATGCGCTGGTGATCGGTGCCGGCGGCCTGGGGGCGGCCGCCCTGCCCTACCTGGCGTCGGCCGGCGTGGGCCGCATCACGATCGTCGACGACGACGATGTCGACCTGACCAACCTGCAGCGCCAGATCCTGCATACCACCGCCAACGTGGGGCGGCCCAAGGTGGAGTCCGCCCGGGAAGGGCTGCTGCGCATCAATCCGGACGTCGATATCCGGCTGGTGGCGCAACGCGTGGACGATGTGGAGCTTGATGCACTGGTGGCACAGGCCGATGTGGTGCTCGATTGCTGCGACAACTTCGCCACGCGCCAGGCCGTCAACCGGGCCTGCCTGAAGCATCGCCGGCCGCTGGTCTCGGGCGCGGCGCTGCGCTTCGACGGCCAGGTCAGCGTGTACGACCTGCGCGACCCCGCGGCGCCGTGCTACGGCTGCCTGTTTCCGCCATCGGAACCGGCCCCGGAAGCGGCCTGCGCCACGATGGGCGTGTTCGCGCCGCTGGTCGGCATGGTCGGCACCGTGCAGGCGGCCGAGGCGCTGAAGCTGCTGACCGGCGTGGGCGAAACGCTGGCCGGCCGGCTGCTGATGGTCAATGCGATGACGATGGAATGGACCACGATGCGCCTGGCGCGCACGCCCGGCTGCGAGGTCTGCGGACAGGCGCATTAGGGCCCGGCGACGCAGAACGGGCGCCGAACCGCGCAAGAACAAGGAAAAACGCAGGAATGTCGCCTGGAAATCTGGCGACCCGCGGTGGAGCCCCCTCCCCGCCGGGTCGCCTTTTTTTTTTGGCGCAATGTGACTGGATGGAGACAAGAATCCGAATGAGAAGGGTTACCAACCCGCTCCGCACCGGGGCGTGGCGCCATCCCGCGCCACGCGCTTGCCCAGCCGCGCCTGCCGTGATCGCTCAGGCCGCGACGGGGTCGGAAGCCAGCGCGCTTATTGCTCGCCCGGTTCCAGCTGCGACTGCAGGTAGTTCTGCAGGCCGACCTTGTCGATCAGGTCCAGCTGCGTCTCCAGGTACTCGATATGCTCTTCGGTGTCCGTGAGGATATCGACAAGGAGTTCGCGGCTGACGTAGTCGCCAACGGATTCACAGTACGCAATGCCTTCCTTGACCGTGGCGTGCGCGGTCTGCTCCAGCTTCAGGTCGCACTTGAGCATTTCAGGCGTGTCTTCGCCGATCAGCAGCTTGTGCAGGTCCTGCAGGTTGGGCAGCCCGTCGAGCATCAGGATGCGGTCGATCAGCCGATCGGCGTGCTTCATTTCGCCGATCGACTCCTTGTACTCGACATCACCGAGCTTCTTCAGGCCCCAGTGGCGGTACATGCGTGCGTGGAGGAAATACTGGTTGATCGCGGTCAGCTCGTTCTTGAGCTGGGCGTTCAGATGCTGGATGACCTTCTTGTCACCTTTCATTCGGGGCTCCTGATGCGGATGTTGCAGACAACAAACGGACCCGGCGAATGGACGAAGGCGACGAAATGCAGCGAGATGCAACGGTCGGGAACGACAAAACGCGCCGCGGACGAATCCGTGGGCGCGCTTTTCAATTCACGCGTTGTTCGGTGTGAACGCTTCCTGAATCAGGCAACCAGCGCAGTGCGCTGGTCGTTCGCGACTGCCGGGTCACGAGCGTCCATTATGGCATGTGACGCAGCCGGCGAACAGGCGGAAATGTCGACGAGCTGGATGGTCTTCACGGCGGCAACGCCTTCGCAAAGCACTTGTTTCGCGCAGTCGCGGCAGCGGCCGCAGCAGGTTCCCACGCCTAGCGTTTCGGCCAGCTCGTCGAGCGTGGTCACGCCAAGATGCGCGGCACCATGAATCTCATGGTCGGTAACCTGATTGCAGATGCAGACGTACACAACTTGCCTCCTGAGGGCTGGCGGCACCGGCATGCCGCACGCGATGAGAGGCAGAATAACAGAGATCGAAAATGATAACAATTCCCATTAATCCACATGGGAAGCGTCGTGCACAGCGTCGTTGAAATGGCCCAAAAAGGCATCTGACACGCCACTTTTCGCACGAAAAAGTGGCGCGAGGTCCGCCAACAACGAGGCAAAAACCCTAAGGGTTTAAGGGTTGTGCTATGCCGACAGCAGCTTCAGGGCCGCCGCCTGTTCCTCTGGCTCGTAGCAGGTCAGGATCTGGTCCACGACCTTGCACAGCCGCTCGCAGTCCGCGTGGATGACTTCCTGCTTCACCCGCAGCAGCTGGGCCGGATGCATCGAGAATTCGCGCAGGCCCATGCCCAGCAGCAGGCGGGTCATCGCCGGATCGCCAGCCATTTCGCCGCAGACCGCCACCGGCACGCCGGCGTGGTTGGCGTCACGGATGGTGCGTGCAATCAGCTGCAGCACCGCCGGATGCAGGGGGTCGTACAGGTGGGCCACGGCGTTGTCGGCGCGGTCGATCGCCAGCGTGTACTGGATCAGGTCGTTGGTGCCGATCGACAGGAAGTCCATCCGCTTGAGAAACAGCGGCAGAAGCAGCACGGCGGCGGGGATCTCGATCATCGCCCCGATCTTGATGCCCGGATCGTACGGCTGGCCGCGCGCGTCCAGCTGGCGCTTGGCCTGCGCGATCAGGTCCAGCGTCTGGTCGATCTCGCTGGCGTGGGCCAGCATCGGGATCAGCAGCCGCACCGGCCCGAACGCCGACGCCCGCAGCAGCGCGCGCAACTGGGTCAGGAACATCGCAGGCTCCGACAGCGACCAGCGAATGGCCCGCAGCCCCAGCGCCGGGTTCAGCGCCGTCTCGAAGTCTTCGCCCAGGCCGTCCAGCGGCTTGTCGGCACCCACGTCGATCGTGCGGATTGTCACGGGCAGGCCGTGCATGGCCTCCACGGCATTGCGGTAGGCCTGGAACTGTTCGTCCTCGTCGGGCATTTCGTTCCGGCGGTTCATGAACAGGAATTCCGAGCGGAACAGGCCCACGCCGACCGCACCGGCGGCCAGCGCGGCACCGGCATCCTCGGCCAGCTCGATATTGGCCAGCAGCTCGATTTCCAGCCCGTCAAGCGTGACGGCCGGCATGTGCCGCAGCCGCTGCAGCCGCTTTTTCTCCAGCGCGCGTTCGCTCTGGCGGTGGCGGTATTCCTCGAGAATGATGGCCGACGGATCCACGATGACCAGGCCGGCATCGCCGTCGATGATGATCCAGTCGTCCTGGCGGATCAGCTCGCTGGCGCTCTTGACGCCCACGGCGGCCGGGATGTCCAGGCTGCGCGCCACGATCGCGGTGTGCGACGTGCGCCCGCCCAGGTCGGTCACGAACCCGTGGAACACCGTGTGCTTGAACTGCAGCATGTCGGCCGGGCCGATATCGTGCGCCACCACGATCACGCCGGGCGCGGCCTCGCCATCGGGGGCCAGGGCCGGCACCGGCGCGGGGGCCAGCACGGGCGCGCCGGCCAGCACCTTCAGGATCCGTTCCACCACCTGCTGGATATCGGCCTTGCGCTCGCGCAGGTACTCGTCCTCGATTTCGTCGAACTGGCGCATCAGTTCTTCAAGCCGCGTGGTCAGCGCCCACTCGGCGTTGTACCGGCGCTGGAGGATCAGTTCCTCGGGCTCGCGCGACAACGCCTCGTCGTCGAGGATCATCGCGTGGACGTCCAGGAACGCGCCCATTTCCTCGGGCGCGTCGCGCGGCAGGTCGCGCTTCAGGGTCACCAGTTCCGCCCGCACGGCCGCGCGCGCCGCGCGTAATCGCTCCACCTCGGCGTCGAGACGGTCTTCGTCGACCAGGTAGTGCGAAACATCCAGCGCAGCCGGCGCCAGGATATGGGCCCGCCCGATGGCGACCCCACGAGAAACCGGAATGCCGTGCAAGGCAAAGGGCATGACCCGCTCCGTCAGGAACGTTAAGAAATTCTGGGTGTGGCGCCAGGCCTCACTCGCCTTCGCCGAAGCGGTTGGCAATCAGCGCCAGCACGGCGTCCATCGCCTCCTGCTCGTCGGGGCCGTCGATTTCGATGGTGACCGTCGAGCCAATGCCGGCGGCCAGCATCATGACGCCCATGATGCTCTTGGCATCCACCTGGCGGCCGTTGCGGGACATCTTGACCTGGCTTTTGAAATTGCCCGCCAGCTGCGTCAGCTTGGCGGATGCGCGGGCATGGAGCCCGAGCTTATTGATGATGGTGGTGTCCCTCTGCAGCATATTTGTCGGGATGATTTGCGGTTTGATTCTGGACGGCGGTCGTGCCAATCTGCAGCACCCCTTGCGAGCCGCCGGCCAATGCCTTGGTGGCCAGCTGGTCAAGCTTTTCGGCGCGATAGCAGATCGCGCGCACGAGCATCGGCAGGTTCACGCCAGCCAACACCTTGACGCGGCCCGGCTCGGCCAGGCGCGCGGCAATGTTGGCGGGCGTGGCACCAAAGATATCGGTCAGCACCAGGGCACCGTTTTCTTCGCATACCGCGGCCAGGCTGCGCTGGGCCTCGGCCAGCACCGCGGCCGGATCGGCGTCGGCGACGACGTCGATGGCTGCCAGCCGGGGCGGCTGGCCACAGTAGACGTGGGCAGCGCAATCGCGCAGCGCCGAAGCTAGCGGCGCGTGCGCGATGATCAGAATTCCTGCCATGATGGTGAATCCGTTGGACTGCCCAAATTGTAGCAGGCAGCCTTGCGGCCTCTCCCGTGTTTATGTGCGCCCCCGCGACTGTGGCGCCTTCGCATCAGCCCCGGTGTACCGTGCCCTGCCTGCCGGCTCAGCGGCGGTCGCTGGCCACGGCCTCTTCGAGCGCATCGATGAACATCGCGCCCACGTTAAAGCCCGTCTGCTGCGTGATTTCCTGGAAACAGGTCGGACTCGTCACATTTACCTCGGTCAGGTAGTCGCCGATCACGTCCAGGCCCACCAGCAGCAGGCCCTGCTTGAATAGCCCCGGCGCCAGTGTCTCGGCGATCTCGCGGTCGCGCGCGCTCAGTTCCTGGGCGCGGCCCACGCCGCCGGCGGCCAGGTTGCCGCGAATCTCGCTGCCCTGCGGAATGCGCGCCAGCGAGTACGGCACCGGCTTGCCGCCGATCAGCAGGATGCGCTTGTCGCCCGCCTTGATTTCGGGGATGTACCGCTGGACCATCAGCGTGCGGGCGCCGTTGTCGCTGAGCGTCTCGACGATCGAGCCCAGGTTCATGCCGTCGGCCCCCACGCGGAAGATGCCCATGCCGCCCATGCCATCGAGCGGCTTGACGATGATGTCCTTGTGCTCGGCGTGGAAGGCGCGGATGCGGCCCGCGTCGCGCGTGACCAGCGTCGGCGTGACGAACTGCGGAAACTGGGCAATCGCCAGCTTCTCGGAGTGGTCGCGGATGGCCTGCGGCTTGTTGAACACGCGCGCGCCCTGCTTTTCCGCCAGTTCCAGCAGCCAGGTGCTGGTCACGTATTCCATTTCGAACGGCGGGTCCTTGCGCATCAGCACCGCATCGAAGGTGGCCAGCGGCAGCAGCGCGGCCTCGCCCAGGCGGAACCAGTCTTGCGCATCGTCAAGCAGCGTCAGCGGCCGCGCCACGGCCTCGACCACGCCGGCCGACAGCGACACCTGCGACTGCAGGCAGAAGAACAGCTCGTGCCCGCGCGCCGCCGCCTCGGTCATCATGGCGTAGGTGGAATCCTTGTACGTCTTGAAGGTTTCCAGCGGGTCGGTGATGAAAAGGATGCGCATGATGGCTCGTCGCGTTGGCGTCAGGTGAAAAGCGTCCGGCGGATTCGGATGGACCGCGCCGGACCGGGGGCGTGCGTGACAGGCGGCGGGCGCCGCAGGTCAGAGGATCGGGTTGGGATCGGTCTTCTCGAGCTCCACCGAGGCTGCCAGCAGCGCCAGGCGAGCCACCACGCCATACATGTAGAAGCGGTTCGGCACCGCCGCGCCAGGCTTGGCGTGGCTGTCCGGAATACCGTTCGGGGCAAACGCCAGCGGCACGAAATGCATGCCCGGCGCATTCAGGTTCTCGTCGTTGCCGCGGCCCGTGTGCACGCGGTAGAAGCCGCCCACCACGTAGCGGTCGATCATGTAGACCACCGGTTCGGCCACGGCCTCGTTGACCTTCTCGAACGTGTGCACGCCTTCCTGGATGATGACGTCGGAGACCTCCAGGCCTTCCTTCACGACGCTCATCTTGTTGCGTTCCTTGCGGTTCAGGCCCTTGATCTCGGACGGGTCGCGCACGGTCATGATGCCCATGCCGTAGGTGCCCGCGTCGGCCTTGACCACCACGTACGGGGTTTCCTTGATGCCGTACTCGCGGTACTTCTTGGCGATCTTCTTGAGCACGCCTTCGACGGCATCGGCCAGTTCTTCCTCGCCGATGCGCTCGTGGAAGTTCACGCCCGACTGGCGCGCGAAGTACGGGTTCACCATCCACGGGTCGATGTCGATCAGCTTGGCGAACTTCTTGGCCACTTCGTCGTAGGCGGCAAAGTGGCTGCTCTTGCGGCGTGTGGACCAGCCGGCATGCAGCGGCGGCAGCAGGTACTGCTCGTTGATGTTCTCCAGGATCGGCGGAATGCCGGCCGAGAGGTCGTTGTTGAGCAGGATCGAGCAGGGATCGAAATCCTTGAGCCCCAGGCGGCGGCCCTTGGTGCCCAGCCGCGCCAGCGGCTCGACCACCAGCGTCTGGCCGTCGGGCAGCTCGATCGGGGTCGGTTCGGTGATTTCCTCGGACAGCGAGCCCAGCCGCACGTTCAGGCCGGCCTGGCGCATGATCAGCGACAGCCGCGCCACGTTCTGCAGGTAGAACATGTTGCGCGTGTGGCGTTCCGGGATCAGCAGCAGGTTCTTGGCGTCCGGGCAGATCTTCTCGATCGCGGCCATGGCGGCCTGCACGGCCAGGGGCAGCATCTCGGGCGCCAGGTTGTTGAAACCGCCCGGGAACAGGTTCGTGTCGACCGGGGCCAGCTTGAAGCCGGCATTGCGCAGGTCGACGGAACAGTAGAACGGCGGGGTATGTTCCTGCCATTCCAGCCTGAACCAACGCTCGATGGACGGGGTGGCGTCCAGGATCTTCTTTTCCAGTTCGAGCAGCGGACCGTTCAGCGCGGTGATGAGATGCGGGACCATATCCATCCTAAGGAATCAGCTTTATTGTCCGCCCCGATTGTAAGGGAACGGCTATCTGGCTGCAGGCTCGCCTTGCATAACCTTATGCGGAACCTGGCCAGGGATGGGGATATGGGGCTGATCGGCGGTTTTCAAACCCCGGTGCCGGGCCGGCCGGGGTGGCCCCCGGGGCCGGAAGGCCGAAAGCAAAAAAAAAAGCGCGGCGTGGTGCCGCGCTTTCAAATGGCCTGACAGATACGGGGAGCGTTCTGCAGGTGGAGGAAACTGCCTCACTGGCACTCTATGCGCGCACCCCATTAAATACAATTGAGACTTTTTAAGATCCGATTTAAGCACCCTGCGAATAGGGCCGGCAGCCCTTGTCCCGCCTGGAGGCGCGCCAATCGCCGGTTCCGCACCGCGGAATGTCGGCCAGCGATCACACACCCATTCGGCGCCGCCAATAAAAAAGCCCCGGCGCAAGGCCGGGGCAAAACTCCTGAGAGAAGATTCCCAATCAGCTCTCCAGCACAACTCTGTTGTGGATATCAACCTTCATAGGCGGTTTCGCCGTGCGAAGTGATATCCAGGCCCTCGCGCTCTTCCTCTTCCGGCACGCGCAGACCAATCAGCATGTCCACCAGCTTGTAGGCCACCAGCGACACCACGCCCGACCACACGATCGTGGTCAGCACGCCTTCGAACTGGATCCACAGCTGGCCGGCGATCGAATAGTCGTCGGCCACCTTGTTGGCCACGTAGTCGTAGATGCCCACGCCGCCCAGGCTCGGTGCCGCGAACACGCCGGTCAGCAGCGCGCCGACGATACCGCCCACGCCGTGCACGCCGAACACATCCAGCGAGTCGTCCATGCCCAGCATGCGCTTCAGGCCGGTCACGCCCCACAGGCACAGCAGGCCAGCCACCAGGCCCATCACGATCGAACCCATCGGGCCGACGAAGCCGGCTGCCGGGGTAATGGCCACCAGGCCGGCCACGGCACCCGAGGCACCGCCCAGCATCGACGGCTTGCCCTTGCCAATCCACTCACCGAAGGTCCAGGCCAGCACGGCGGCGCAGGTGGCCAGCAGCGTGTTGACGAAGGCCAGCGCGGCACCGCCGTTGGCTTCCAGGCCCGAACCGGCGTTGAAGCCGAACCAGCCGAACCACAGCAGCGACGCACCCACCATCGTGAAGGTCAGGCTGTGCGGGCGGATTGCCTCGCGGCCGAAGCCGATACGCTTGCCGAACATGAAGGCACCCACCAGGCCCGCCACGGCGGCGTTGATGTGCACCACGGTACCGCCGGCGTAATCCAGCGCGCCCTTCTGGAACAGCCAGCCCGACTTGGCCGTGGCTGCGGTTGCGGCAGCGGCGTCGGTGTAGGCGTCGGGGCCCGGCCAGAACCAGACCATGTGCGCCATCGGGATGTAGGCGAACGAGAACCAGAGCACCACGAACACCAGCACGGCCGAGAACTTGGCGCGCTCGGCGAAGGCGCCGATGATCAGGCCGCAGGTGATGCAGGCGAACGCGCACTGGAACGCGAAGAACACCAGTTCCGGGATCACCACGCCCTTGCTGAAGGTGGCCGCCACGGCATCGACGTTCAGGCCCTTCATGAACAGCCGGTCCGTGCCGCCGAAGAACGCGTTGCCCTCGGTGAACGCGAAGCTGTAGCCGTAGATGGCCCACAGGATCGCCACCAGCGAGAAGATCACCAGGCACTGCATCAGCACCGACAGCATGTTCTTCGACCGGACCAGGCCGCCGTAGAACAGCGCCAGGCCGGGCAGCGTCATCAGGATCACGAACGCCGTGGCCACCAGCAGCCAGGCGGTATCGCCCTTGTTGGGAACAGGGGCCGGCGCGGCGGCGGGTGCGGCTTCGGCCGGCGCGGCGGCTGCCGGAGCCGCTGCCGCCGCAGCCGGGGCCGCCGCGGGCGCGGTGGCCGCTGCCGGGGCCGAAGCCTCGGCGGCGGGCTTGTCCTGCGCCACGGCGTGGGTGGACAGGCCGAGGCCGGCCGTGCCGAGCGCCAGCGTCATCGCGCCAGCCGTCAGGAATCGCTTGAACCAGGTTTTCATGGGTCTAACCTCTGTCTCTCGTAGTTCTGTTGTCACAGCGCATCGCCGCCGGTCTCGCCGGTGCGGATGCGGATGACCTGTTCAACGGGGGCGACAAAGATCTTGCCGTCGCCGATCTTGCCGGTGCGGGCCGACTTCTCGATGGCCTCGATGGCGCGTTCCACCACATCGTCGGGCACCGCCACCTCGATCTTCACCTTGGGCAGGAAGTCGACGATGTACTCGGCGCCCCGATAGAGTTCGGTGTGACCCTTCTGGCGGCCAAAGCCCTTGACCTCGGTAACCGTGATGCCCGATACGCCCACGTCCGAGAGGGCTTCGCGCACCTCGTCGAGCTTGAACGGCTTGATGACTGCAATGATCAGTTTCATTGGGGTTCTCCTTGAGGCAGCCCGATGGGCTCGGGCCGCCCGGCTGGGATGTGTGCTGTTTGCGTTAGAACGTCTTGGTGATCGATGCCCAGGCGGCTGCCTTGCCCAGGTAGCGGCCACGGTTGGCGCTGGTGTAGAACGACTCCTTGGCGTTGGTGTCCACATAGGCCACCGACAGCGCAAAGCCCTTGCCCAGGTCCTTGGTCAGGCCGATCTTCCAGTCCGTGTACGACGCGTCGCTGTGATGCGTCACGCCCTGGTAGCCCACGTGCGCGTTCAGCGTCAGATCCCAGAAATTCAGCGGCACGTTGGCGGACAGGTCGACGTAGTAGCTGTTCTTGCTGTCGTCGATGCCGAACAGGTTGGTCACCGCGTGCGAGTACTTCAGGAACACCGGGCCCCAGCCGATGCCGGCGTAGAGTTCGGTCGTGTACGGGCGGGTGGTCGTGTAGCCGCCCGGGTAGTAGTACTGCAGCACGCCCACGTCGTAGTTGAATTCCTCGCCGCCGACGCCGAACTTGTTCTTGTAGCCGCCGTAGAAGTCCATTTCCACGGGCGCCGAGACCGACGAGTCCGCGTCCTCGAGCCAGCTGATGCTCGAGTTCCAGTTGCCGACGTAGAAGCCGCTCTCGTGCGCATAGTCGAACCCGCCCTGGATGGCCGGACGCAGGTTGGTCTGGCTGATACCGCGATAGCGGTAGTCAGACACCAGCGACACGTTGGCACTGAATGTGTGGGGCGATGCCGGCTCGGCGGCGGGTGCGGCTGCGGGCGCGGCGGTGTCCGGGGCGGTCTGCGCGAACGCCACCGGGGCTGCCAGGCTCAACAGGACCGCAGCGGCGCTGACTGCGAGGCTCGACGTCTTCATCTGGTTCTCTCCTTTTCCTTGAAATCTTCGCGGGCTCGTTTTGAGGATCTGCTGCTTTATTGCTTTGTGGTGTTGACGCTCCTGGCAATCGATACTGCAACTGCCGTGCCAGCTATCGTCGCCCTGCGGCGGCGCATGCCGGGAGCGGCGTCCGCGGGGCGCCGGGACCACATGGAAGGAGACCGCGCCGTACCCTTGGCCGCGCCCGGAAAGCGTTAAAAGATGTGACCAGCCCTTGTCAGAGCTTTCATGGCGGGCGCCGAAGCGCCATAATCCGCGTCATGACGGGTCAAGTGCTGCGTGCTTGGCGTCCCGGTGAAACAGCCGGGCCAGCCCGGCGAGCGAGCGGCGCGATACGCCCCAGTCGGGTGCATCGGCCTGCTGGTCCCGTGTGCCAGGCGCCCCGGGCCACCGCCCCAATGCGGTGCATGGCTGGCCGATTCGCCACTGCCGGGCGCCTGGGCCACTGCCTGCCTGGCGCGGCCCGACCCGAACGATCCATTGGTCACAACAGGAGCTTCACCATGAAACCGACCGATCTCTTCAACGACCTGCAGCAAAAGGTCAGCGAGGCGCTGCGCAATTCGCCGGCCAAGGACATCGAGAAAAACGTGCGCAGCATGATGACCCAGGGCTTTGCGCGGCTGGACCTGGTCACGCGCGAGGAATTCGACGTGCAATCGCAGGTACTGGCACGCACGCGCGCGCGGCTGGAGGAACTGGAGGCCCGTGTGGCCGCCCTGGAAGCCCGCGCCGGCGTCAATCCGCCACCTTCGACCGGGGTATGACCCCAAGGCGCCAGCCGCCTGCCCCGCATCGCCAGAAAGGCCACCGTCACCCGGTGGCCTTTTTCTTTAACAAATCCGCAAACGTATGAGCCTTGCAGTCCTGCGCAGCCGCGCGCTGAGCGGCATCGACGCGCCGCCGGTATCGGTGGAGATCCATCTTGCCAATGGCCTGCCCGCATTCAATATCGTCGGGCTGGCCGATACCGAAGTCCGCGAAAGCCGCGAGCGCGTACGGGCGGCGCTGCTCAACAGCGACTTCGAGTTTCCGAACCGGCGTATCACGGTCAACCTTGCGCCCGCCGACCTGCCGAAAGAGTCGGGGCGCTTCGACCTGGCCATCGCGCTGGGCATTCTGGCCGCTGGCGGACAGTTGCCGTTGGAAGGGCTCGATGCGTTCGAGTTTGCCGGCGAGCTGTCCCTGGCTGGCGATCTGCGCCCGGTGCGCGGCGCCCTGGCCATGGCGATGGGCCTGGCGCGCGACAACCGGGCACGGGTGGCCGCCGGCCAGCCGCCGCGCGCGTTTATCGTCGCCATGGAAAACGGCCCGGAGGCCGCGCTGGTGGAGGATCTGACGGTCCATGCCGGCACCACGCTGCGCGAGGTGTGCCATCACGTGGGGCTGCCGCCCGAGCAGGCACTACGGCGCGCCCGCCCACCGCAACGGGTGGCCGATACGGGCGATGCGCCCGACCTGCGCGACGTGCGCGGGCAACTGCAGGCCCGGCGTGCCATGGAAGTTGCCGCGGCGGGCCAGCATTCCGTGCTGCTGGTGGGCCCGCCCGGCACGGGCAAGTCGATGCTGGCCCAGCGATTTCCGGGGCTGCTGCCGCCCATGACCGAGGCCGAGGCGCTCGATGCCGCTGCCGTGCTGAGCCTGACGCCGGGCGGTTTCCAGCCATCGCAATGGGGCCGACGGCCGTTCCGCAGCCCGCACCACACCGCGAGCGGGCCCGCGATGGTGGGCGGCGGCGGCAATCCGCGCCCCGGAGAGATCTCGCTGGCCCACCATGGCGTGCTGTTTCTGGACGAATTGCCAGAGTTCGAGCGCCGCGTGCTGGAAGTCCTGCGCGAACCGCTGGAAACCGGTCACATCACGATTTCTCGCGCGGCGGCGCAAATCGACTTCCCGGCCCGCTTCCAGTTCATCGCGGCAATGAACCCGTGTCCGTGCGGCTACCTGGGACACCCCACCCGCATGTGCCGCTGCACACCCGACCAGGTGCAACGCTATCAATCGCGGATCTCGGGCCCGCTGCTCGACCGCGTGGACCTGCAGATCGAGGTGCCCGCCCAGGGCCAGCACGACATCCTGGACGGCCCGCCCGGCGAACCGAGCGAAACGGTCCGCGCCCGCGCCGTGACCGCGCGAGACCGCCAGCTGGCGCGCCAGGGCATGCCCAACAGCGAACTGTCCGGCCGCGCCATCGACACCCACTGCCCGCTCGACAACACCGCGCAGACCCTGCTGCGCGGCGCGATGGACAAGCTGGGCTGGTCGGCCCGCGCGTACTTCAGGGTGCTGAAAGTGGCCCGCACCATCGCCGACCTGGAAGGCGCCGAGGTACTGAGCGCCGCCCATGTGGCGGAGGCGATCCAGTATCGGCGGGTGCTGCGGTCGGCTTAGCTTGGGGATTGAACGATGACTACTTTCGTTGCATTCGAATGGTTTTCCGAATTCTGGTGGTGGATCGTGTTCGCGACGATCCTGCTGTCCGGTATTGGCGGTGGCATCGCGCGGTTCATGCAATGGCGCACCAGAACCCGGGAGCCCGGCTGGATTGCCAGCGCCGTCGTGGGAGTTGCCGCAGCATTCCTGGTGCCGATGTTCCTGAATTCGATTTCAAGCGCCTTGATCGCCCAATCCAGGGAACACCCGGAAAAGCTCTTCGTACTGATTGGCTTTTGCATTGCTGCAGCGTACTTCGCTCAGCAATTCATCGATTCGGTCGGCCGCAGGGCCCTGAGGATATCGCAAGAGGCAAAAGCCATTGCAGAGACGGCAGAACGCACGGCACGAAGTGCAACAGATCATGCGCATCGCGCGAACAATCGTGCAGTTGCCATGTGGAAAGTCATGCAGCTGGTCGACAACGACCAGTATGCAGACGCACTTGCCGCAGCAGACCGCGTTTTGACGACAGACCCGGACCATGCGGGCTGCCTGGCATGGCGTGCCTACTGTCTGAAGCGTCTTGGTCGGGCTGCCGAAGCAGTAGCCGCCATCGACCGCGCGCTGGCGCTGGAAGGCAGCGAGGTGTTTAGCTGGCTCTTCAACGCCGCGTGCTATCGCGCGCTAATCGATACACCATTTATCCAGATCAAACCCCTGCTGTTGCGAGCGTGGCACTGTGCCACGGCAAGTCAGCGCGACTGGCTTGTCGCCGCGCTCACGTCCGAGGACGATCTCGAGCGCGTGCGTCAGGATCCGGAATTCTCAGCCCTTGTCTCAATATTCAAAAGGAATGCCACATGAGCGACACCCCTCCGACCCATTAAGCATGACGTATCCCCAGACAAAAGGCCCGCATCGCGGGCCTTCGTCATGTCACACCGGCGGTTCCAGCGGCGGCGGGGGCGGTTCCTCGATGGGCGGCTGGTCCGCCGGGAAGCCGGGCGGAGGCGGCTCGTCGGGAGGGGGTTCGCGGTGGGCAGTCAGGGGGACATCGTGCATCGGGGGCTCCAGGTACGCCGGGTCACTCCCCATTGAAGCAAACGCTGCCGCACTACGCCAGCCATTCGGCCGCCGGCGTGGCTTCAGGTGTGATGCCGGCGCACAAAGAACAGCGCGGTGCCCACGGCCACCAGCACGCCGCCGAAGAAGCGGTTCTGCCAGCGCACGGCGCGGGCGTTGCGGAACAGGCCCTGCATGCGCGACGCCAGCAGCGCGTAGCCGTGCATCACGATCAGGTCCACAAAGCACATCGTGGCGGCCAGGATGGCCAGCTGCACGCCCAGCGGATGGCCCGGGTCGATGAACTGCGGCAGTACCGCCACCATGAAAATGATGCCCTTCGGATTGGTGACATTGGTCAGCAGGCCCGTGGCAAAGCGGCGCCGACGGCTCATGACCGCGGTGCGTACTACGCCGCCCTCACCGTTGGCGCCTTCCTCCGGGGTGGTCTCCACTTTGGATCGCCATTGCTGGACGCCCAGGTAGATCAGGTACATCGCGCCAATCGTCTTGACGACCAGGAAGGCTTCCTCGGACGCCAGCAGCAGCGCGCCAAGGCCACCGCCGGCCACCAGCAGGATGATGACCAGGCCGGTCTGCAGGCCCAGGATCGTCGTCGACGTCTTCTTCAGGCCATACGACAGGCCATGGCTCATCGACAATACCGCGCCCGATCCTGGCGAAACGGCGATCACCCAGCACGCGGCAAAATAAGCCAGCCACACTTCCCAACGCATCCCTGCACTCCTGAAGGTAACAACGGTTAACGGCTAAAAGCGGTTCAATCGGATCAGGCGGTCGAGTCTGCCTCAGAACGGGTGGAATCCGGTCAGGAACTGTTCGACCTGCTCGGCCTGGCGCGTATCGCGGGCGGCATCGCCCGCTTCCAGCACCACGGCCTGGTAGACGCGGGCGCCCGACGCCACCAGCCGCGCGGTCAGGCGGCGCGGCGCCTTGTCCTGTGGCGATACGCCGGCCACCGACACTTCCACGCCGGCGAGCGACACGGGCGGCTGGGCCGCCGACATCACCGTGACGGGGTGCGCCTGGGCCGGTGCCCCGGGGTGCGCACCCAGGTTAGCCACCAGTCCCGCCTGCATGGCGTCCATGGCTTCGCGGCGCATGGCGGCATCGTCGCTGGGCAAGGTCACCACGCCCACCGCGAATAGCGTGCCCTCGATATTGGCGGCATCCATGGTCATCGGCAGCTTGTGGCCGGCAATCGATACATCGCGCGCGGCGCTGGTCGGCTTGGCCGGATACATGGCGGTGTACTTGCCGTCGTTCGAGACGATGGTCCGCCAGTCATAGCGCGGCGAGCAGCCGGCCAGCGCCAGCCACAGCAGGGCGAGCAGCGGCAGCCGGCAATGACCGGGGCGAAACAGGCCGGGACGGGACAAGCTGGACGAACCGGGCGGACGGGGGCGGAGCGTGGATGGGGGCATCGGCATGGGCGGCGCATTCGTGCGCAAGCCGGTATTATCCGGGAAGCCGCCCGCCCGCGCATGTCCGACCCGTGGCTTTCATCCCATCGTCCCTTGCCGACCACCCAGGCGCCGGCCGGCCCGTTTTCCCGTGAGGTGACCATGCCCTTCCGTTCCCTGCCCCGCCTTGCCGCACCGTGGCTGGCCAGCCTGGCCGCCGTGGCCGGCTTCAGCGCCGTGGCCGGCACCGTGCACCTGCCTCCGGTGACCGATATTGGCGCCCAGTCGGCCGCAGCCGCCAGGCAAGGCGAGCCGCTGGTGGTACTGGTCAGCCTGCCCGGCTGTACCTATTGCGAGACGGTGCGCCGCAACTATCTGGGCCCGCAGGTGGCGGCCGGGGACATTGCCGCGCGGGAAATCGACATGACGGCCGATACGCCGATCCGTGACGTCGATGGCACCATGACCACCGCCAAACGCTGGGCGCAGGCCCACAACATCTCGGTCGCCCCGACCGTGATGTTCCTGGACCCGCACGGCCGCAACCTGGCCAAGCCGCTGCGCGGCATGCAGCCCGATTTCTATGGTGCCTATCTGGAGCAGGCCATCGACGAGGCCCGTGCCAAGGTGGCCGCCCGGCCCGGCGCGCCGCAGTAGCGCCGGCACACGCTTCCCGATTGCGGCCAATTGCCGCAGCGCTGGCGGGCTTGACCGTCCACGATGCCGGCTTCCACGCCCGGCAGTAGAATAGCCGCTGTCCGATGGCTGTCCCGGTACCGTTATCCCATGTCCAATACTGCTGCTTCCGCCACTTCCCCGCGCAAACGCTGGCCGCTCGCCGTCGCGGTCGTGATCGTCGCCCTGCTCGGCGTCTTTGGCTATCGCGCCATGTCGCCAGCCAGCAAGGTGCCCGATGCCACGTTCACGCTGCTGTCGGGCCAGAAAGTCAGCACGGCCGATCTGAAGGGCAAGGTCTACCTGGTCAACTTCTGGGCCACCAGCTGCGCCACCTGCGTCAAGGAAATGCCGCAGATGATCGACACCTACAAGCAGTTCAAGGACAAGGGCCTGGAATTCGTGGCCGTGGCCATGAACTATGACCCGCCGATGTACGTGGCCAACTACGCCAAGACGCGCGAACTGCCGTTCAAGGTGGCCATGGATTCGGACGGCTCGGCGGCCAAGGCCTTTGGCGACGTCCAGCTCACGCCCACCACGTTCGTGGTCGACAAGAACGGCAAGATCCTGAAACGCTACGTGGGCGAGCCCGAGTGGGATGCGCTGCACAAGCTGCTGGACGGTGCGCTGGCCAGCGCCGCCTGATTGCCTTCCGTCCCGGTCGAAAAGGTGCCCATGCGGCACCTTTTTTGTTGCCCGCACGCCGCGCAGGCACGTGCGGCTTGCCAGTCGAAGCTGTATGGATATACAGTGGGCGCCAGATTTTTCTCAATCCTCCCCTCTGCCCTTCCCGCTGTGCTACCGGATCTCGCCCCTGAAGCCGACGTGCCCGCCGACCTCTCCCCCGAGACAGGCGACGCGGCTGCCTACCTGTCCAAGCTCAATCCGGAGCAGCGCGCCGCCGTGGAATATGCCGGCGAGGCGCCGCTGCTGATCATTGCCGGCGCGGGCTCGGGCAAGACCAATACGCTGGCGCACCGCGTCGCGCACCTGGTAGTGGGGGGCGCCGACCCGCGGCGCATCCTGCTGCTGACGTTTTCGCGCCGAGCGGCGTCCGAGATGGGCCGCCGCGTGGAGCGCATTGTCGATCAGGCACTGGGCATCCAGTCCGGCGCAGGGCGTGCGGCGCTGCAGTGGTCGGGCACCTTCCACGCCATCGGCGCCCGGCTGCTGCGCGAATACGCCGAGACGCTTGGCCTGGCGCCGAGCTTCACGATCAGCGACCGCGGCGATTCGGCCGACCTGATGCACGTGGTGCGCCACGACCTGGGGCTGTCCGAGCAGGCGTCGCGCTTTCCGCGCAAGGAAACCTGCCTGGCCATCTATTCGCGCGTGGTCAACACCCAGCTGCCGATCGAGATGGTGCTCAAGACCCAGTTTCCGCGCTACGCGATGTGGGCCGACGCGCTCAGGACGCTGTTCGCCGGCTATGTCGAGGCCAAGCAGAAGCAGCAGGTGCTGGATTACGACGACCTGCTGCTCTACTGGGCGCAGGCCATGACCGAGCCCGCGCTGGCGCAGGACATGGGCGCGCGCTTCGACCACGTGCTGGTCGACGAGTACCAGGACACCAACGCGCTGCAGGCGTCGATCCTGCTGGCGCTGAAGCCGCAGGGCCGCGGCCTGACCGTGGTGGGGGACGACGCGCAGTCGATCTACGCCTTCCGGGGCGCCACCGTGCGCAACATCCTCGATTTCCCGACGCAGTTCACGCCGGCGGCCGAACAGGTCACGCTGTCGCAGAACTACCGTTCCACGCAGCCGATCCTGCAAGCCGCCAACGCAGTGATCGGCCTGGCGGCCGAACGCTTCACCAAGGACCTCTGGTCGCTGCGCGAGTCGGCTGAAAAGCCCGGCGTGGTGGTGGTCAACGACGAAGCCGACCAGGCGCGTTTTGTGGTCGAGCAGGTGCTGGCGCGGCGCGAATCGGGCCTGGCGCTGATGCAGCAGGCGGTGCTGTTCCGCGCGGCCGACCACAGTGCGCAGGTCGAAATCGAACTGGCCCGGCGCAATATCCCGTTCGTGAAGTTCGGCGGCCTGAAATTTCTGGAATCGACGCACGTCAAGGACGTGATGGCCGTGGTGCGCTGGCTGGAAAACCCGCGCGACCGCATGGCCGGCTTCCGCACGCTGCAGCTGCTGCCCGGTATCGGGCCAAAGACCGCCGCGCGCGTGCTCGAAGGGCTGGAAGCGGCCACCGAGCCGCTGGTGGCGCTGGAGGCCTTCGAGGCCCCGCCCGCTGCCGCGCCCGCGTGGGACGACCTGCTGACGCTGGCCCGCACGCTGATGGCGCCCACGTCGCCGTGGCCGTCGGAGTTCGAGCAGGTGGTGGCGTGGTACGCGCCGCATCTGGAGCGCATGCACGACGATGCCGCCGCGCGCCAGGCCGACCTGCAGCAGATCGAGCGCATCGCGGCCACCTATGCGTCGCGCGAGCGCTTTCTGACCGAACTGACGCTGGACCCGCCCAGCGCGTCCAGTGACGAATCGGGCGTGCCGTCGCGTGACGAGGACTACCTGATCCTGTCCACCATCCATTCGGCCAAGGGCCAGGAATGGAAGGCCGTGTACGTGCTCAACGCCGTGGACGGCTGCATGCCGTCCGACCTGGCCACCGGCACCACCGAGGAAATCGAGGAAGAACGCCGCCTGCTGTACGTGGCCATGACGCGCGCGCGCGACCACCTCGACGTGATCGTCCCGCAGCGGTTCTACGTGCACAACCAGGTGGGTTTTGGCGACCGCCACGTCTACGCGTCGCGCACGCGCTTCCTGCCGAACCGCGTGATGCCGAATTTCTACAGCCGGTCGTGGCCGCCCCCGCCGATGCCGGGCGAAGGGCAGGACAAGGCGTCCTTGCCGCAGGTCGATCTGGCATCCCGCATGCGCAACATGTGGAAATAGGCGGCCATCAGGCCAGCGCCACCCCCGCCTGGCGCACTACCTCCACCAGCGCCCCGTCGCGCAGCAGCGCGGCCACGCGTTCGATCTCGTCGGTCATGTAGCGGTCCGTGTCCAGGAACGGCACGTGTTCGCGCACGAAGGCGAAGACGGCGCGGCCGGCTGGCGACAGGTGCTCGACCGCGCCGGCCAGTTCCGCCGCCTGGCACGCGGCCAGCAGCTCCAGCGCCAGGATGTACTGGTTGTTGTCGAGGATACGGCGCGCGTTGCGGGCCGAGATCAGCCCCATGCTGACCACGTCCTGGTTGTCGCCGTTCGACGGCACGCTCTGGATGCTGGCCGGGCTGCAGATCGTGCGGTTCTCGGCCACCAGCGCCGTGGCCGGGTACTGGGCGCCGGCAAAGCCGCACGACAGGCCTTCGTTGGCGGCGGCCAGGAAGGCCGGCAGGCGATTGTTCAGGTGCGGGCTCAGCAGGCGGTTCAGACGGCGTTCGGCCATCACGCCCAGTTGCGTGGCGGCGATGGCCAGGAAGTCCATCGCGAAGGCCACCTGCTGGCCGTGGAAATTGCCGCCGTGGAACAGCGCGTCATCGTCAAAGAACAGCGGGTTGTCGTTCGACGAATTGAGTTCGCGCGTCACCACGTTGGCGCAGTGATCCAGCGTATCGCGCACGGCACCGAGCACCTGGGGGATGCAGCGCAGCGTGTAGGCCTTCTGGATGAACACGCCCGTGCCGGTGTTCTTTTCGTCGCCGGCGCGATGCTTCATCTCCGCGCTGAGCGTGTCGTGCCCGGCCAGCCGCGTCGAGCCGGCCAGCAGCGCGCGCAGGTTGGCGGCGGAGCTGACCTGGCCCGGGTGTGGCTTGGCGATGTCGTGGCCGTGCGCCATGAACGCATCGGCCGATGCCGACAGCCCTTCCAGCGCCAGCGCCGCAATCGCTTCGGCCTGCCGGACCTGCGCGCGCAGCGTCTCCAGCAGCAGGCACGACACCCCGGTCATGGCGGAAGTGCCATTGATCAGCGCCAGCCCTTCCTTGTACGCCAGCGTGATCGGGGCAATGCCGTGCTGTCGCAGCACGTCGGCAGTGGGCGCCGTGCCGCCATCGGCGGTCAGCACCTTGCCTTCGCCAATCAGCGTGATGGCCACGTGCGACAGCGGCGCAAGGTCGCCGCTGGCACCGAGCGATCCCACCTGCGGCACGGCCGGCGTGATGCCGGCGGCCAGGTATTTGAGCAGTTGCTCGATCACAACCGGGCGCACCGCCGAATAGCCGCGCGACAGCGCGTTGGCCCGTGCCACCATCATGGCCCGCACTTCATCGCGCGAGAACAGCGGCCCCACGCCGGCGCAGTGGCTGCGCAGCAGGTTTTCCTGCAGCGCGCGGCCGTGCTCGATATCGACCCAGTTGTGGACCAGTTCGCCAAACCCGGTGGACACGCCGTAGATCGGCACATTGGTGGCCGCCACTTGCTCGAAGCGGGCCCGGGCGTCGCGCACCTTGTCGAGCACGTCGGCAGGAACTTGCGCGGTCAACTTGCCGTGGGCGATGGCGGCGACGGCTTCGGGGCGGAGCTGGTAGCCGTCGATGGCGGCTTGGGATGCGGTGTGGGTCATGGGGCGTGCGGTAGGGATTCAAGGCCGGGCGAGAGTGTACCGCGCCCGATTCGCCCTGCCGCAGCCGTTACAGTCCGTAGCGTTTGATCTTGTCGTAGAGCGTCGCCTTGCCCACTTGCAGCAGATCGGCGGCCTGGCTGACGGCGCCGCCCGTGCGCGCGAGCGTATCGGCGATCACGGCGCGCTCGTAGCGTTCCATCCGCTCGCGCAGCGGAATCGATTCGTCGCCGCCTTCGGCCTTGCCGGCATGGCCGCCCTCGGGCACGCCCAGCACCAGGCGGTCTGCCGCGTTGCGCAGCTCGCGCACGTTGCCGGGCCACGGGCGTTGCATCAGCTGCTGGCGCTGCATCTCGGACAGGATCGGCGCCGGCCGCTGGTAGCGCACGGCGGCCACCAGCATGAAGTGCTCGAACAGCGGCACGATATCCTCGCGACGCTCGCGCAGCGGCGGCAGCGGAATCGTCACCACATTGAGGCGGTACAGCAGATCCTGCCGGAACGCGCCCTGCGCCACCAGCGACTCCATGTCGCCCTTGGCGGCGGCGACGATGCGCACGTCGATCGGCAGCGATGCGTTGGAGCCCAGCCGCTCCAGCGTGCCTTCCTGCAGCACGCGCAGCAGCTTCACCTGCAGCGCCAGCGGCATGCTCTCGATCTCGTCCAGGAACAGTGTGCCGCCCGACGCATGTTCGAGCTTGCCGATGCGGCGCTTGCCCGCGCCCGTGAACGCGCCCGCCTCGTGGCCGAACATCTCGCTTTCGAAGATCGATTCCGGCACCGCGCCGCAGTTCAGCGCGATAAACGGCGCGTCGCGGCGCGTGGACAGCGCGTGCAGGCTGCGCGCCACCAGTTCCTTGCCGGTGCCGGTCTCGCCGTTGATCATCACCGGCACATCGGTTTCGGCCACATTGGCGATCAGCCCGCGCACCTGGGCAATGGCCGGCGACCGGCCGATGATGCGCGTGCCGGCCGCCGGGCCGGCCAGTTCACGGCGCAGCGCCACGTTTTCGAGTTCCAGGGCGCGGCGCTCCAGCGCCCGGCGCACGGTGTCGGTCAGGCGGTCCGCGCCGAACGGTTTCTCGATGAAGTCGTAGGCGCCTTCGCGCATCGCCTGCACCGCCATCGTAATATCGCCATGCCCGGTCACCAGGATCACCGGCAGGCCCGGCGCCACGTTGCGGCAGTGGTGCAGCAGGTCCAGCCCCGACGCGCCGCCCAGGCGCACGTCGGTGACCAGCACGCCCGGGAAGTCGGCGCTCAGGTGCGGCATCGCGGCCTCGGCCGACGGCAGCGCCAGCACCGCGAATCCGGCCAGTTCCAGGCTCTGTGCCGTGGCCTGGCGCACCAGCGGTTCGTCTTCGACAAACAGCACGCGCAGCCCGTCTTGCATCGCAATCATTTCGCTTTTCCTCATCACGCCGCCACGGGCTGGCGCGCCCGCCGCAGCGTCACCACAAATTCCGCGCCGCCACCTTCGGCATCGCCGGCCACCAGCTGGCCGCCGAACTCGCGCACGATCGACGACGAGATGGCCAGCCCGAGCCCCAGGCCCTGGCCGATTTCCTTGGTCGTGTAGAACGGCTCGAACAGGCGCGGCAACGCGTCCGGCGCAATGCCGGTGCCATTGTCGCGCACCGCGATACGTACCTGTTCCTCGGTGGCGGCGACGTCGATCTCCACCCGGCCATCTGGGCGGCCCACGGCGGTAATAGCATCGAGCGCGTTGCCCACCAGGTTCAGCAGCACCTGTTCGAGCTTCAGCTCGTCGGCCCACACGGCCAGGTCGGCGGACTCGCCGTCCAGCCCGCGTATGCGCAGCATCACCTGGCCCAGGCGCGGGGCGATCAGCTGCAGCACATGATCCAGCGCGGCACGCACGCGCACGGCATTGCGGCGCTGGCGCGCCTTGCCGGCAAACAGCTTGAGCTGGCCCGTGATCTTGCCCATGCGCTCGGTCAGGTCGGCGATGGCCGACAGGTTGCCCGTCGCGGCATCGAGCTGCCCGCGCTCCAGCAGCACCCGGGTGTTGTCGGAGAACGTGCGCAGCGCCGCCAGCGGCTGGTTGAGTTCGTGCGTGATGCCCGCCGCCATCTGGCCCAGCGCGGCCAGCTTGCTGGCCTGCACCAGTTCGTCCTGGGTCGCGCGCAATTCGCCTTCGGCGCGGGTGCGCTCGGCCACCTCGCCTTCGAGCTGTTCGTTGATGGCCATCAGGTCGGCGGTACGCGCCTCGACGCGGCGTTCCAGTTCGTCGTAGGCGGCTTCCAGCAGGCGGCGGCTGTACAGCATGTCGCGCGCGCGCTGGCGGCGCTGGCGCAGATTCACCAGCAGCAGGCAGATGCACGCGTACGCCAGCGCGGCGCCGATGGTCGCGCTGCGGGCATTGGCCAGCACCGGGTCCAGCGGCGCCATGACCTGCATGTTCCATCCGGCCGGGCCCACCGTGCGGTTGATTTCAAGGTAGCGGTCGCCGCCGGTGTCGGCCAGGCCGAAGCCCAGGCCGGCGCCCTCGCCGCCATCGGGCGCGCCCTCGCCATCGCGCCGGTCGGTCGGACCCACCCGCACCAGCCGCTGGCCATCGGAGAGCGTGTTGTCGGCCAGCCAGCGCATGAGGGGCGACGTCAGCGACTGCATCGGCAGCGGCGTGACGTCCACATCGTGGTACTGGCGCGTGCGTTGCAGTTCCGCCTGCAGCGCCGGCGGCAGCGGCCGCAGCGTGCGGTACTGCCAGCCGGGCACCGACGACAGGAAGATCACGCCGTGGTCGTCGGACACCATCAGCGGCTCGCCGCGGCCCGAGCCGGCGCGCTGGAACCATTCCAGGTTCAGCTTGACCACCGTCACGCCGATCACCTTGCCGCCGGCCTCGATCGGCTGGGCGATGTAGTAGCCCGGTTCGTCGCTGGTGACGCCGATGGCATAGAAGCGGCCTACCTCGCCGCGCGAAGCCATCTGGAAATATGGACGGAAGCGATAGTCGGTGCCGACGAAGCTGCCCGGCTCGCCATGGTTGCTGGCGGCCAGCGCCAGGCCGTTCGCGGCGATCACGTAGGTGGCCGATGCCCGGGCGCGCCGGTTGACCTCCACCAGGTAGTCATTGACGGCCGCGATGCGTGCCGGGTCTTGCGGCGACGCCAGCAGCGCACGCACGGACGGGTGCAGCGACACCAGCGCAGGCAGGAATTCGTAGCGGTCGAGCGTGGATTCGAGGGTGCCCGCGTACCGGTCGGCACGCATGGCCGTGGACTGCTGCAACGCGACGATGCCGCGCTGCACCGACAGCAGCCAGGTCAGCGTGCACAGCACCAGCAGGCCGGCCAGCAGCGCAACGGCAAAGCCCCACCAGCGCGAACTGTGCTCCGGCGCGTGCACGGAGTCAGGCGGTGCGGGGTCATGCACGGCAAGGAAGTCGTCGGAATGGGGCATCGGCGCGGGCGAAAGCTCTGGCGCCGATGATACCCGCTGGCCGCCCTGGGGGGCTCCCGGGCCAGCGGGGGGATGCTGCGGGGTGCCCGCGACGCCGTTCAGCGGGTCGGCGGGCACCTGGCCAGACATGTCAGGCGCTGGCGTCGGCGAGTTCGACGTTGTCATCGCCACCACCGCGCAGCACGCGGTTCAGGCGGGCGCGGTCAAGCTCGCGTTCCCAGGCCGACACCACCACGGTGGCCACGCCATTGCCGATGATGTTGGTCAGCGCGCGGCATTCGCTCATGAAACGGTCGATGCCCAGGATCAGGACCATGCCGGCCACCGGGATGGTCGGCACCACGGCCAGCGTGGCCGCCAGCGTGATGAAACCCGAACCGGTCACGCCGCTGGCGCCCTTGGACGTCACCATCGCCACGGCCAGGATGGTCAGCTGCTGCATCAGGGTCAGCTCGATATTCGTCGCCTGGGCGATGAAGATCACGGCCATCGTCATGTAGATGTTGGTGCCGTCCAGGTTGAACGAGTAACCGGTAGGCACCACCAGGCCGACCACCGACTTCGAGCAGCCCAGCTTTTCCATCTTCTCCATCAGGTGCGGCAGTGCGGCTTCCGACGAGCTGGTACCCAGCACGATCAGCAGCTCTTCCTTGATGTACGCGACGAAGCGGATGATCGAGAAGCCGGTCAGGCGCGCCACGGTGCCCAGCACCACCAGCACGAACACGATGGCGGTGAAGTAGAACGTGCCGATCAGCTTCAGCAGCGGGATCAGCGAACCCAGGCCGTACTTGCCGATCGTGAAGGCCATGGCGCCGAACGCGCCGATGGGGGCCACCTTGGTGATCACGTGCACGATGTGGAAGAACACCTTCGACACCTGGTCCACCATGTCGTGGATGATCTGCGCGCGGTCGCCGATGATGGCCAGGGCCGAGCCGAAGAACAGCGAGACCAGCAGGATCTGCAGGATGTCGCCATTGGCGAACGCGCTGAAGATCGTGTCCGGGATGATGTGCATGAAGAACTCGACCGTGCTCTGGCCGTGGGCCTTCGACACGTATTGCGAGATCGTCTTGGTGTCCAGCGTGGCCGGATCGATGTTGAAGCCCACACCGGGCTTCAGCACGTGCGATGCGATCAGGCCGATCAGCAGCGCGAACGTGGACACGATCTCGAAGTACAGCAGCGCCTTGCCGCCCACGCGGCCCACCTTCTTCATGTCGCGCATGCCGGCAATGCCGGACACCACGGTACAGAAGATGATCGGGCCGATGATCATCTTGATCAGCTTGATGAACGCGTCACCCAGCGGTTTCATTTCCACGCCGGTGGCCGGCGCGAAATGTCCCAGCAGGATGCCCACGGCAATCGCGAACAGGACCTGCACGTACAGGATCTTGTAAAAGGGTTTCCTCATGATGTCGTCCTCGGTGTTTTGACCGGTGCCGGGCGCTCGGAAGGCGCCCACGTTGCACGCCTGGCCCGCGATGACCGGGCGGCGCGTCTGGAAGTAACTATTTGCAACCGCCGTGCCACGCACGCCGGCGCCGCCAAGTCCTTGATTTGCCAGGGAAACCATCGGGACCGGCGCGCGAATCGGTCCGGGAGTCCGGAAATCCGGAATCGGTGCCTCCGGGAATTCGGACGGCTACGGGCCGATTTCGGCCCAAAAAGTGGTGTGTTCGGCATACGGCACGCCGTCTCTGCCCGCCGGAGCCCGCGCCGGACGGCCACGCGCATCGCGATTTCCGGCATTCCGGGCGGCGCCGCCGCGCGGAACGGCGCGCGCGACCACGTATAATTCCGAGCTTCCTCGATTCATGCCGCGCCAGGCGCCCGCGTTACCGCGGTCCGGCGCCACGCAGTCCAGTTCGCCGCCATGAGCAGCTACTACAAACACCACGTTTTCTTCTGCCTGAACCAGCGCGACGACGGCAAGGCCTGCTGTGCCGACCACAATGCCAAGGCCATGCAGGAATACGCCAAGAAGCGCTGCAAGGAACTGGGCATCGCCGGCGCCGAGGGCCGCGTGCGCATCAACAAGGCCGGCTGCCTGAACCGGTGTGAACTTGGTCCGGTGCTGGTGGTCTACCCCGAGGCCGTCTGGTACACCTTCGTCGACGAGCAGGACATCGACGAGATCATCGACAGCCATCTGATTCACGGCAAGCCCGTCGAACGCCTGATGGTCGATCGCTGATCCGGTACCCGCCGGGCCGTGCCGGGCCGCCTGCCCGGTTTTTTGTTGTGCCGCTTTTGTCGTGCCGCTTTTGTCGTGCTGTTGTCGCCGAACCTTCCTGCCCCCTCGCCATGAACGCGCATACCCAGGTCACCACCATCGCCGGCCCCGTCGGCGCCATCGACATCTCGATCGATCTGCCGCAGAACGAGCCGGTGCGTGGCCTGGCGCTGGTGGCGCATCCGCACCCGCTGTTCGCCGGCACCAAGGACAACAAGGTGGCGCAGACGCTGGCACGCACGTTCGTGGCGCTGGGCTATGCCACGGTGCGGCCGAACTTCCGCGGCGTGGGCGGCACGGCCGGCGAGCATGACCAGGGCATCGGCGAACAGGACGACCTGCTGGCCGTGATCGACTGGATGCGCACGCAGACCGCGTGGTCGCCGGACGTGGCCGCGCTGCCGCTGGCGCTGGGCGGCTTCTCGTTCGGCAGCTTCGTGCAGACCCACGTGGCACGCCGCCTGGCCGAAGCGGGCACGCCCGCGCAGCGGCTGGTGCTGGTGGGCACGGCCACCAGCCGCTGGGACGTGGCCGCCGTGCCGGCCGACACCATCGTGATCCACGGCGAGCAGGACGACACCGTGCCGCTGGCCAGCGTGCTGGACTGGGCCCGTCCGCAGGAACTGCCGGTCATCGTCATTCCCGGCGCCGACCACTTTTTTCACCGCAAGCTGCACCTGATCAAGCAGCTTGTCGTCAACGCGTGGGAACGGTGAACCGTCCCGCCCGCGCCATCCCTTTATTGTTGGAACACTACCCATGCTGAACAGAGCCACGCCGCATTTCGCATCCGCCCTTGCTCCCGTTGCCGTCGCCGCAACGCTTGCCACCGTGCTTGCCGCCGCCCCCGCCGCCGTCCTGGCGCAGGGCGTGCCGATGCCGCAGGTGGCCGCCAAGTCGTGGATGCTGTACGACGTGACCAGCGGCCAGGCCCTGGCGTCGCAGAATGCCGACCTGCGCATCGAGCCCGCGTCGCTGACCAAGCTGATGACCGCCTACCTGGTGTTCGAGGCGCTCAAGGAAAAGCGCCTGACGCTGGACCAGACCGTCACGCCGACCGAGATCGTGCGCAAGGTCAAAAGCGATGAGTCGCGCATGTTCATCGAGGCCGGCAAGCCGGTCAGCGTGAACGACCTGCTGATGGGCCTGATCGTGCAGTCGGGCAACGACGCGTCGCTGGCGCTGGCAGAGGCCGTGGGCGGCTCGGAAGAAGGTTTCGTGGCGATGATGAACCGCGAAGCGCAGCGCATGGGCATGAAGGGCACGCACTTCACGAACACCGACGGGGTGCCCGATCCGAACCACTACACCACGGCGGTCGACCTGGCCACGCTGTCCACGCGCCTGATCAAGGACTTCCCCGAGTACTACGGAATGTACTCGCAGAAGGAGTTCACCTATAACAAGATCAGGCAGCCCAACCGCAACCGCCTGCTGTACATCGACCCGACCGTGGACGGTCTGAAGACGGGCCACACCAAGTCCGCCGGCTACTGCCTGATCTCGTCGGCCCAGCGCCCGCTGGCCAATGTGCCGAATGGCACGCGCCGGCTGGTGTCGATCGTGATCGGCACGGCCACCGAGCAGATCCGCACCCAGGAAAGCCTGAAGATCCTGAACTACGGCTTCCAGTTCTTCGACACGCTGCGCCTGTACGACAAGGGTCAGGTGCTGGCCACGCCCGACATCTACAAGGGCCGCGCCAGCACGGTCAAGATCGGTGTGGCCAACGAGACGTTCGTGACGGTGCCCAAGGGCACGGGCGGCCGCCTGAAGCCGGTGCTGGAGCGCCAGGAACTGCTGATCGCCCCGATCGCCGCGGGCCAGCAGGTGGGCACGGTCAAGCTGATGGACGGCACCAACAAGGTGGGCGAATTCCCGGTGGTGGCACTGGAGGAAGTGCCCGAGGCGGGCTTCTTCGGCCGGCTGTGGGATACGATCCGCCTCTGGTTCAAGCGCAAGTAAGCGCAAGCAGGCGCATGGAGCGCGCACAAGGTTACGCAAGATGACGACAGATTCCAGCAACGGTCCGCTGATCCCGGGTGATATCCCGCCCGAGCAGTCGCTGATCGAATACCCGAGCGAATTTCCGATCAAGGTCATGGGCGCCATGCAGGACGGCTTTGCCGAGGCCATCGTGACGCTGATCCAGGAATTCGACCCCAACTTCCACGCCGGCAAGATGGAGATGCGTCCGTCGCGCAACGGCAATTACCTGGGGCTGACCGTGACCGTGTACGTCACGAGCCGCGAGCACCTGGACAGCGTGTACCGTGCGCTGACGTCGCACCCGATGGTCAAGGTGGTGCTGTAACCACATGAACGTCATCACCCTGAAGCCCGGCAAGGAAAAATCCCTGCTGCGGCGCCACCCGTGGGTCTACGCCACGGGCATCGCCTCCACCGAAGGCCGCTGCGAGGCCGGCTCGACCGTGGTCGTCCGCAGCGCGGATGGCCGCTTCCTGGCGCGCGGCGCCTACAGCCCCGAATCGCAGATCCGGGTGCGCGTATGGACATTCGACGAAAACGAGCCGGTCGACCACGCCATGTTCAAGCGCCGCGTGTCGGCCGCGCTGGCGCACCGCCAGCGTTGGGTCAGTGACACCAGCGCGGTACGCCTGATCTTCGGCGAATCCGACCGCCTGCCGGGCCTGATCGTCGACTACTACGGCCAGGGCGAGACCGGCCAGCTGGTCTGCCAGTTCAACGCCGCGGGCGTGGAGCAGTGGAAGGACGCGCTGGTCCAGGCGCTGGTCAAGGAAACCGGCTGCCCGAACGTCTACGAACGTTCCGACGCGGCCGTGCGCCAGCGCGAAGGGCTGGAACTGGTCACTGGCGTGCTGGCCGGTGCCGAGCCCGATCCGCAGCTGTCGGTGACCGAACACGGCGTGCGCTACTACGTGGACGTGCGCAACGGCCACAAGACCGGCTTCTACGTCGATCAGCGCGACAACCGCAAGCTCGTGGGCGACCTGGCCGAAGGCCGCGACGTGCTGAACTGCTTCTGCTACACGGGCGGCTTCTCGCTGGCCGCGCTGCGTGGCGGTGCGAAGTCGGTGACGTCGATCGATTCGTCGGGCGAGTCGCTCAAGATCGCGGCCAGCAACGTGACGCTGAACGGCTTCGACGCCGAGCGCGCCACGTGGCTCGATGCGGACGTGTTCAAGATGCTGCGCGAGTTCCGCGCCGAAGGCCGCCAGTTCGACCTGATCGTGCTGGACCCGCCCAAGTTCGCCCCGTCGGCCCAGCACATCGACCGTGCCGCGCGCGCCTACAAGGAAATCAACCTGGTCGGCATGCAGCTGCTGCGGCCGGGCGGCCTGCTGTTCACGTACTCGTGCTCGGGCGCCATCAGCATGGAGCTGTTCCAGAAGATCGTGGCCGGCGCCGCCACCGATGCCCGCGCCGACGCCCGCATCCTGCGCCGCCTGTCGGCCGGCACCGATCACCCGATGTCGGCGGCCTTCCCCGAAGGCGAATACCTGAAGGGTCTGCTGCTGGAAAAGATCTAGTCAGGGCCGGGAAACGCGTGCGGTGACGGGTTTTCCGGAATTGCCTCGGAACTGTCTTCCGGTGGTCATATTCACCCCCTAAGATTCGTCTCACGGTAAGGCATTGGCAGGTGCCTGACCGTCTCTTCTTATCAGTCTTCGTGGTAATCGCCCCGCTAACCCAGCGGGGCTTTTTTTGCCCGTCGCCCGTCTTTCTCCCCTGTCCCACTGCATGGGAGAGGGGAGCGCATCGCCGCCGGCATCGCATAGACTGGAGCCTCTACCCCGACTCCGCGCCCCAGCGAAACTCCCTATAATCGAACGACCGTGCATTTCGCACCGCTTGTCCGCGTCATTTCATCAGACGGATTCGAGGAGACACCATGCCTGCCGCCAAACACATTCCGCCAGCCCTGCAGAACCTGGCCCTGCCCGTCATCGCGTCGCCGATGTTCATCGTCAGCTATCCCGAACTGGTGCTGGCCCAGTGCAAGGCCGGCATCGTCGGATCGTTTCCGGCGCTCAACGCGCGCCCGGCCGAGTTGCTCGACGAATGGCTGACGCAGATCCAGGAAGAACTGGCGGCATTCGGGGCTGCCAATCCCGGCAAGCCCGTCGGCCCGCTCGCCGTGAACCAGATCGTGCACGCGTCCAACGCGCGGCTGGAACATGACGTCAAGGTGTGCGTGGAGCACAAGGTGCCGATCTTCATCACGTCGCTGCGGGCGCCGCCCAGGGAAATGATCGACGCCGTGCACAGCTACGGCGGCATCGTGCTGCACGACGTCATCAACCTCCGCCACGCCGAAAAGGCCATCGAGGCCGGCGTGGACGGGCTGATCCTGGTGGCGGCCGGCGCCGGCGGCCATGCCGGTACGCTGTCGCCGTTCGCGCTGGTCGGCGAAGTGCGCAAGATCTTCGACGGTCCGATCGCGCTGTCCGGATCGATCGCCACCGGCGATGCCGTGCTGGCCGCCCAGGCCATGGGCGCGGACTTCGCCTACGTGGGCACGCGCTTCATCGCGTCGCAGGAAGGCCATGCCAGCGCCGAGTACAAGCAGTCGATCACCAGTTCGGCCGCTTCGGACATCATCTACACGAACCTGTTCACGGGCGTCCACGGCAACTACATCCGCGAGAGCATCGTCAATTCGGGCCTGGACCCCGAAGACCTGCCCGTGGCCGACAAGAGCAAGATGGATTTTTCGAGCGGCAGCTCGAAGGCCAAGGCCTGGAAGGACATCTGGGGCGCCGGCCAGGGCGTGGGCCAGATCCACGACATTCCCACCGCCGGCGAGATCGTGGCGCGCATGAAGGCCGAGTACGATGCGGCGCGCGCCCGGCTGGGGCTGGTAGCATAAGGGCGTTTTGGCGCCCCTTTTCCTGAACCGTTGCCTTCTTCCGACCCCGAAACACCGACCGGCCCCACCGACCTGCCCGGCACGCTCACGCACCGGGAGCGCGTGATCCGCGCGTTCTGGGTCACGCTGGGCGTCATCAGCCTGGTGCTCGGCTTTATCGGCATCTTCCTGCCGCTGCTGCCGACCACGCCGTTCGTGCTGCTGGCGGCCGCGTGCTTTGCGCGCGGGTCGGAAAAATTCCACAACTGGCTGATCACGCACGAGCGATTCGGGCCGCTGGTGCGTGACTGGCAGGCCCACCGCAGCATTCCGTTCCGCGCCAAGTGCCTGGCGCTGTCGATGATGTGGACGTCGATGAGCATCACGGCCTGGCTGCTGCGCGCACGGCCCGTGTCGTCGCTGACGCTGATCGCCATCGGCATCGCCGTAACGGTCTGGATGGTACGGCTGCCCACTCGGCCGCGCGGCGGCTATCCCGACGCCAGCGACGGCCCTTCGTCGCAAGCGTAGGGCCGCCGCCGGCCCTGCGCCACGGCAATCAGTCGTAGCTGCGCGCGTCCTCGATCGATTTGCCGTCCTGCGGCAGCGATCCCGGCGGGACGAAGCGCACCTCTCCCCGCAGCCGCATTACCTCGCGCATCGAATCGGCCACGGCAATCGCCAGGCCCTCGTCGATGCGCGTGGTGTCGCAATGGAGCGTCATCACGTCGGCACCGATCGTGCCGGTCACCACCAGCCGCGCCGCGCGGATTTCGGGGTGGCGCCGCACCACTTCGGCCACCTGGCCCGGATGCACGAACATGCCCTTGACCTTGGTGGTCTGGTCGGCGCGCCCCAGCCAGCCCTTCAGCCGGATATTGGTCCGCCCGCACGGGCTGGCGCGGTGCGACGATTCGGCCACGATGGCCGACAGATCGCCGGTGCCGAAACGGATCAGCGGGTAGTCGCCGTTGCCCAGCACGGTGACCACCACCTCGCCCACCTCGCCCTCGGGCATCGGCTTCGTGCCGCCCGGCTCGACGATCTCGACCAGTACGCCCTCGTCCACCACCCAGCCGTCGCCGCCGTCGGTCTCGAAGGCGATCAAGCCGACATCGGCCGTGCCGTACATCTGGCGCGCCGTGATGCCGTGGTCCTGCAGCCAGCCCCGCAGTGCGGGCGGGCAGGCCTCGCCCGACACCAGTGCCTTGGACAGGCTGGCGCACGGCAGCCCCATCTCGTCACCTTTCTCGATCAGCAGCTTCAGGAACGATGGCGTGCCCGCGTAGGCGGTGGGCTGCAGGCTGGCCAGCGCCTGCACCTGCGATTCGGTCTGGCCGACGCCCGCCGGGAACACGCAGCACCCCAGCTTGTGGGCGCCCGACTCCATCATCATCCCGGCCGGCGTGAAGTGATACGAAAACGTGTTGTAGACCAGCTCGCCGGACCGGAAGCCGGCCGCGAACATCGCGCGCGCCGTGCGCCACCAGTCGGCGGCAAAGCCATCGGGCTCGTGGATCGGCCCCGGCGACTGGAACACATGGCGCAGGCCACCCAGCGCCGTGGCATTGAGGCCGCCCAGCGGCGGCACCACGCGCTGGCGCGCACTCAGTTCGGACTTGCGCGTGACCGGCAGCAGCGCCAGCGCATCGCGCGAGGTGATCTCGCGTGCATCGAAGTCGCCCAGGATTTCGGCAAAATACGGTGCATGTGCCTGCGCATGCGCCACCTGGCGCGCCACGGCGGCAAGCAGCGCGGCTTCGCGCTCCGCAGGCGCGCGCGTCTCCAGCGAATCGAAGTATTCAGCCATATCGGTGTCCAGGGGAGATTCAGGCCAGCCAGCGTTTGCGGCGGCGATAGCTTTTCACGTCGCGGAACGATTTGCGCGCGCCGCCTTCGGCGTCGTTGGCGGCCACGCCCAGGTAGAACTCCTTGACATCTTCGTTGGTGCGCAGCGATTCGGCTTCGCCGTCCATCACCACGCGGCCGTTTTCGAGGATGTAGCCGTAGTCGGCATAGCGCAGCGCCACCATCGTGTTCTGCTCGGCCAGCAGGAAGCTCACGCGCTCGCGCGAGTTCAGGTCGCGCACGATCTCGAAGATCTCCTCCACGATCTGCGGCGCCAGGCCCATCGACGGCTCGTCGAGCAGGATCATCGACGGCTTGGCCATCATGGCCCGCCCAATCGCGCACATCTGCTGCTCGCCCCCCGAGGTATAGCCGGCCTGCGACTTGCGGCGCGTCTTCAGGCGCGGAAAGTAGTCGTAGATCTTCTCCAGCGCGTCGCGCGTCTCGCCACGCGACAGGCCGCGCGTATAGGCCCCGGTCAGCAGGTTTTCCTCGATGGTCAGGTGCGCGAAGCAGTGGCGGCCTTCCATCACCTGGATCACGCCGCGCTTGACCAGGTCGTTGGGCGTGAGCTGGTCCACGCGCTGGCCGCGGTACTCGATCGACCCCTTGGTGACATCGCCGCGCTCGGCGTGCAGCAGGTTCGAGATGGCCTTGAGCGTGGTGGTCTTGCCCGCGCCGTTGGCGCCCAGCAGCGCCACGATGCGGCCCTCTGGCACATCGAGCGACACGCCTTTGAGCACCAGGATCACGTGGTCGTAGATGACTTCGATGTTGTTGACGGATAGAAGGGTCATGTCTCGTCCCTGTACTGGTTTTTGCTCGCCTCTCCCGCGCAGCGGGAGAGGGGAGAAAAAACTGATGGTGCTTCAGATGCTGCTGATCCGCTCCCCTCTCCCACTTGTGGGAGAGGGGTTGGGGGAGAGGGCCCGGCGCATCAAGACTCGGCACGTCGCAATTTGAGCCTCAATACCCTCTCCCCCGGCCCCTCTCCCGCGCAGCGGGAGAGGGGAGAAAAAACTGATGGTGCTTCAGATGCTGCTAGTCCACTCCCCTCTCCCGCTTTGCGGGAGAGGGGAGAAAACCGCCACCAAGCCGACACTACGACTTCATGCAGGCCGGCGTGATGCCCTTCTCTTTCGCGTACTGCGCGGCCGTGGCCTTGAACAGCGGGTGGATCAGGTTCTTGTTGCCTTCGATCCAGTCCGACACCACCACCCACTTGGTGCCGTCCCACTGCTGGATCTTCACCTTGCCCGATCCCTCGTGGTTGTCGCAGCTGGTCTTGATCTCGGGCAGCAGGCCCGTGGCGCCCAGTTGCTGGAGGCGCGCGCTGGTCAGGTTCAGATTCTCGAAGGCCCAGCGCATCTCGTCGCCGGTCATGACCTTGCCCTTGCCGAACTTGCCCTGCGCCACGCGGATCGCCTCCACCGTCACCACCGCCGCCGACACGCCGCGGTTATAGAGCACCGAGCCCACCTTGTTGCGGTCCTGCATGTTGCCCTTGTTGGCGCCGTAGACCACCTTCTCGATATCGGCGATCAGCGGCACGCTCTTGCCGGCCACATTCCACGTGGCGCTCATGTAGCCCTTGGCGGCGTCGCCGGCCGGCGTGGTGTCTTCCTCGGAGCCGGCCCACCACGATCCGATCATCTTTTCGCGCGGGAAGCCCACCTTCTGGGCTGCCTTCAGTGCCGTCTGGTTCATCACGCCCCAGCCCCAGAAGATCACGTAGTCGGGATTTTCCTGGCGGATCTTCAGCCACTGCGCGCCCTGCTCGTTGCCCGGGTGCGCCACCGGAATCTCCACCAGGTTGAACTTGCCGAGCCGGGCCTCGGCCTCCAGCGCGACGATCGGTTCCTTGCCGTAGGCCGAGTCGTGATACAGGTAGACGATCTTCTTGCCGGCCAGCGACCCGCCGTTCTTCGACGCCAGGTACTTGACGATGGCCGACACCTGCATCTGGTACGTGGTGACCAGCGGGAACGCGTACGGGAACACCGAGCCATCGACGGCATCGGTGCGGCCGTAGCCCATCATCACCAGCGGCACCTTGTCGGCGGCGGTCTTGTCGACCAGCGCGTACGAAATGCCGGTAGACATCGTGTGGTACGCGGTGCCCTTGCTCTGGCCGTTCTTGGCCTTCAGGCGCTCGTAGCACTCCACGCCCTTGGCGTTGTTGTACTCGGTCTCGCACTCTTCCCACGACAGCTTCACGCCGTTGACGCCCCCCTCCTTGAGGTTGACGTAGTTCAGGTAATCGACAAATCCGCCATAGAACGATTGCCCGTTCGAGCCATACGGGCCGACGCGGTAGCTGGGCAGCGCCACGAACTGGTCATTGGCCTGCGCCAGGGCCGGCAGGGCCGGCGCCAGCAGCGCAGCCGCGACGCTGACCACCAGGGCGGCGCGCTGCACATTGCGGAATACGGTTGTCATCACAGTCTCCTTCACCTCGAACGGGCGTTGTTATGGGAACGACTAATGCGGGAATGGCCAGAGGCGCAGCTTCTCCTTGGCAATCTGCCAGAGCCGGGCCAGGCCATGTGGCTCGACGATCAGGAAGAAGATGATCAGCGCGCCGAATACCATGAGCTGGATATGCGACACCGTGGCGTTGGTGAACGGCAGGTGCAGCAGCGCGGCCAGCGTCGGCAGCACGTTATCGAGAAAGATCGGCAGCAGCAGGATGAATGCCGCGCCCAGGAACGACCCCAGGATGCTGCCCACGCCGCCGATGATGATCATGAACAGGATGCGGAACGACAGGTCCAGCGAGAAGCCGTCAGGCTCCACCGATCCCAGGTAGCAGAACGCGTACAGCGCCCCGGCCACGCCGCAGTAGAACGAGCTGACGGCGAAAGCCAGCAGCTTGGTGCGCATCAACGGGATGCCGATGACCTCGGCGGCCACGTCCATGTCGCGCACGGCCATCCAGGCGCGGCCCGTGGCCGAGCGCACCAGGTTCTTGGCCAGCATCGCCAGCACCGTGACGATGGCCAGCACGAACAGGTACTTCCTGATCGGGGTATCGATCGCCACGCCGAACAGGTCCAGCCGCTGCGCCGTGATCACGCCCGACGAGCTGTTGTTCGAGAACCAGGGAAACTTGGTCAGCGCCCACACCACGAAGAACTGCGCGGCCAGCGTGGCCACGGCCAGGTAGAAGCCCTTGATCCGCAGCGACGGCAGCCCGAATGCCACGCCCACCAGTGCCGACGACAGTCCGGCCAGGATGAACGTCAGCACCACCGGAATGCCTTCGATCCGAAGCTGGAAGTTGTAGGCCGCATAGGCCCCCACGGCCATGAAGGCCGCCGTGCCCAGCGACAGCTGTCCGGCATAGCCGGTCAGGATGTTCAGGCCCAGCGCCGCCAGCGAGAAGATCAGGAACGGCGTCAGGATGGCGTTGAACCAGTACTCGCTGCCCGCGAACGGGATGACGACGAACGCCACCACCATCAACAAAGCAAAGAAAATACGATCTTGCCGGATCGGGAAGATCTGGCTGTCGGCAACGTAGCTGGTCTTGAACTGTCCGGATTCGCGGTAGAGCATGAAATTCTCCGATCTCGGCATGCGTGACGGCAACGCGGATGCCTTGGCTTGCGGCCGTCGCTGCGCGACTTCAATTTGCTGCGCTATACGCGGTCGATGTGTTTTTCTCCGAACAGCCCCTCTGGCCGCACGAGCAGGAACAGCAACGCAAACACATACGGGAACCAGCCTTCGATCCCGCCGAAGTTGCCGCCGAACGCCGACTGGAACACGGGCGGGATATAGATCTCGGCCAGCTTTTCCGATGCGCCGATGATCAGCCCGCCGACGATGGCGCCCGGCACCGACGTAAAGCCGCCCAGGATCAGCACCGGCAGCGCCTTGAGCGCGGTCAGCGTCAGCGCGAACTGCACCCCGTTGCGCGATCCCCACAGCATGCCCGCCACCAGCGCGACAAAGCCGGCCACGCCCCAGACGATGGCCCAGATGTTCTGCAGCGGAATGCCCAGCGACAGCGCCGCCTGGTGATCGTCGGCCACCGCGCGCAGCGCGCGGCCCACCTTGGTGTACTGGAAGAACAGCGCCAGCACCGCCACCAGCACGGCGGCAATCAGCGCGGCGGCCAGGTCGAACTTCGACACCACGATATTGAAGTGGGTCAGAATCGACTCGATGGGCTCATCGACGATGCCCAGCTGGATCGGCCGCACCTCGTTGCCGAACAGCAGCGGTCCCAGGCCTTCCAGAAAGAAAGACAGGCCGATGGTGGCCATGAACAGCGTGATCGGCGGCTGGTTCACCAGCTTGCGCAGCACCAGCCGCTCGGTGCTCATGCCGACCACGATCATGACGATAAAGGCGCCGATCACGGCCGCCCACATCGGCAGGCCCTTGTCCATCAGCCCCACCACCGCCAGCGCGGCAAAGTACACCATCGCGCCCTGCGCGAAGTTGAACACGCCCGACGCCTTGTAGATCAGCACGAAGCCCAGCGCCACCAGCGAGTACATCAGCCCCGAAAGCAGCCCGCCGATCAGGATTTCGAAGAAGAATGTCATCGTAGTTTCCTGATTTCTTCAGTGGGAAGTGCCCAGGTAGGCCTTGATCACGTCGGGGTTGGCCTTGACCTCGACCGGCGTGCCGTCGCCGATCTTCTTGCCGTAGTCGAGCACCACCACGCGGTCGGAGATATCCATCACCACGCCCATGTCGTGCTCGATCAGTACGATGGTGGTGCCGAACTGCTGGTTCACGTCCAGGATGAAGCGGCACATGTCCTGCTTCTCTTCCACGTTCATGCCGGCCATCGGCTCGTCCAGCAGCAGCATCGAAGGCTCCGCCGCCAGCGCGCGCGCCAGCTCCACGCGCTTCTGCAGCCCGTACGGCAGGCGCCCCACCGGCGTCTTGCGGATGGCCTGGATTTCCAGGAAGTCGATCACTTCCTCGACCTTGCGGCGATGCCGCATTTCCTCGGCGCGCGCCGGGCCCCACCACAGCGCATGGGCCAGCAGGCCGGTGCGGAACTGTGTGTTGCGGCCCGTCATGATGTTGTCGAGCACGGTCATGCCCTTGAACAGCGCGATGTTCTGGAACGTGCGCGCGATGCCCTGGCGGGCGGCGGCCGTCGGATGCATCTTGCGGCGCTCCTGCCCCCGGAACACGATGCGACCCTGCTGCGGGTGATACACGCCGTTGATCACGTTCAGCATCGAACTCTTGCCGGCGCCGTTCGGGCCGATGATGGCGCGGATCTCGTGCTCGCAGACATCGAACGAGATATCGGTCAGCGCCTTCACGCCGCCAAACGACAGCGAGATGTTCTGCAGGTCCAGAATCACGTCGCCGCGCGTGCTGGCGTGGGCCGGGGCGTCGGGCCGATGGGCCTCGCCGGTGCGCGGGCTGTCGCCGTGGACGGTGTCCGCATGGCCGGGCGGGGCCAGGGTGCCGGGCGACGCCATGGCGCCCGTGGCATCGACGCGGGTCATGCCGCCCTGCCACGCTGTCTGGGTTGCCGTCATCTGTGCGTCTCCCTGTCTCATGCCGCGCGCGCCCCGCCCACGGGCGGGAATCGCTTGACGTCCACCAGCTTCAGCGTGGCCGACACACTGCCCTCGCGGCCATCCTCGAACTTCACGCGCGTGTCGATGAACTGCTCCGGCTTGCCCGCGAACAGCGCGTCCACCAGCACCGCGTATTTCTCGGCGATAAAGCCACGCCGCACCTTGCGCGTACGCGTCAGTTCGTCGTCATCGGGGTCCAGCTCCTTGTGCAGGATCAGGAAGCGCGCCACCTGCGAGCCGGCCAGCATCGCGTCGGCAGCCAGGTCGGCGTTCACCTGCTCCACGCATTCGGCAATCATGGCGATGACATCGGGCTGGCCCGCCAGGTCCACGTAGCCGGCATACGGCAGGTGACGGCGCTCGGCCCAGTTGCCCACCGCATCGAAGTCGATATTGATGAACGCGCAGACGCGGTCGCGGCCGGTGCCAAACGCCACCGCCTCCTTGATGTACGGGAAGAACTTGAGCTTGTTCTCGATGTACTTGGGCGCGAACATCGACCCGTCGGCCAGCTTGCCCACGTCCTTGGCGCGGTCGATGATCTTCAGGTGCCCGTCGGCATCGATCACGCCGGCGTCGCCGGTCATGAAGTAGCCCTCGTCGTTGATGGCCTCGCGCGTGGCATCGTCGCGCTTGTAGTAGGCCTTGAGCAGCCCCACGCCGCGCACCAGCACCTCGCCGTTGTCGGCGATGCGGATCTCCATGCCCGGCGCGGCCGGCCCCACCGAATCGAACTTCACCTGGCCGTCCGGCTGCAGGCACACATAGGCGCAGGTCTCGGTCTGGCCGTAGAACTGCTTCAGGTTGATGCCGATCGACCGGTAGAAGCGGAACAGGTCCGGCCCGATGGCCTCGCCCGCCGTGTAGCCCACGCGGATACGGCTCATGCCCAGCACGTTGCGCAACGGGCCGTAGATCAGAATTTCGCCAATTCCGTAGCGCAGGCGATCCAGCGCCGGCACGGGCCGCTTGTCGAGGATGTCCGACCCGCAGCGGCGCGCCACGTCCATCGCCCAGTGGAACAGCCGGCGCTTCACCCAGCCCGCGTCTTCCATGCGGATCATGACCTGCGTGAGCAGCCCCTCATAGATCCGTGGCGGTGCAAAGTAGTAAGTGGGGCCGATCTCGCGCAGGTCGGTCATCACCGTTTCGCGCGACTCCGGGCAGTTCACGGTGAAGCCGGCCACCATGGCCTGCGCGTACGAGAACAGGTTGTCGCCTACCCAGGCCATCGGCAGATAGGACAGCACGTCGTCATCGGCGCCGAGCCCGTCGAACTGGCAGCCGTTGCGCGCGGCCCCGATCAGGCCGGCATGCGCATGGCAGACCCCTTTCGGCTTGCCGGTAGTGCCCGACGTGTAGAGGATGATCGCCGTGTCATCGGGCGCGCCGGCCTGCACCTGCGCATCGTAAAACCCTGGATTTGCCTGATCGAATTCGCGGCCGATTTCCTGCACGCGTGCGTAAGACAGCAACGACGGATGATCGTAGTCGCGCAGCCCGCGCGGGTCTTCGTAGATGACGTGGCGCACGGCGCGGCCGCGCGACGCCAGCTGCGATTCCACTTCGAGCAGCTTGTCGACCTGCTCCTGGTCTTCGACGATGGCGAACTCGATCTCGGCGTCGTCGAGCACGTAGACCATCTCGCCCGCGATGGCGTCCTGGTACAGCGGCACGGGCACCCCACCCAGCGCCTGCGCGGCGGTCATCGCCCAGTACAGGCGCGGACGGTTGTCGCCGACCACGGCCAGGTTCATGCCCCGGCGAAAGCCCAGCGCCGCCAGGCCGCAGGCCAGCGCGCGCACCTCGGCCGCTGCCTGCTGCCAGCTGTAGGTCTGCCAGATACCGAGATCCTTCTCGCGATAGGCCGGATGATCGGGCCGCTGCCGGGCATGCGCCAGCAGCCATCGCGGAAAGGTCGTTGCCGACGATTCCTGCATCGCTGTCTCCTCTCCCCTTCGAATGGCCTAGGGACCATGCCGGGTATCAAGCCGCCAGACCGGTCGCTATACTGGGCGCCTTGTCCGGTGCGACGATTGCCGCACCGCATCACGCCCGCCTTGCCTTGTTGGGTGAGGATTGATGGCAGGGGCGGTTCCGGGTGATCGTAAGATAGCCGATGCCATTCCGCCGGGTTGTCGCGCCGGCGACAATTCCGGGTTAATCCCTACGGGAGCGCAATGCCTGCCGCCGACCCCTTCTCGTTCATCGACCGCTGTGCCTGGGCCGCCGACCTCAGCCCGGAACAGCGCGACCGTGTCAAACGTGTGATGACCGTGCGCGAATACGCACAAGGTGATTACGTCTGTCACAAAGGTGAAATGGCCGAGCACTGGCTGGGCGTGGTGGAAGGCATCGTCAAGATCACCACCGTGTCGCCGTCGGGCAAGTCGGTCACCTTCACCGGCGTGCCAACCGGCGGCTGGTTCGGCGAAGGCGCCGTGCTCAAGCAGGAAATCCGCAAGTACGACGTGATGGCGCTGCGGCGTTCACGTATCGCTTTCGTCCCACGCGAGACTTTTCAGTGGTTGCTGGATACCAGCCTGCCGTTCACGCGCTTCCTGCTGATGCAGTTCAACGAGCGGCTCGGCCAGTTCATCGCGGCGGTCGAATACGAACGGCTGCTCGACATCGATTCGCGCGTGGCCCGTGCGGTGTCATCGCTGTTCAACGAACACCTGTATCCCAGCATCGGCTCGACGCTGGAAATCTCGCAGGAAGAGATCGGCCTGCTGGCCGGCATTTCGCGCCAGCGTGCCAACCAGGCCCTGAAGGTGCTGGAACAGCAGGGCCTGGTGCGCGTGGACTATGGCGTGATCGACGTGCTCGACCTGGAGGGGCTGCGACAGTACGGCGAATGACGGCGCAAGGCGGCTACCTTTCGCTGCGCACCCACGCCCAGTACGCCTCGCGGCGCGCCTGCAGGCCGCGCGAAATGCCGCTGCTACGGACCAGCCGGGCGTTGTCGTCCTCGCCCGTCGCCGTGACGTAGCGCAGATGGCGCGTGCGCTGCGGCACGTCGTCGGGATCGCGGCTGAAGCCCAGCACCAGCACGTCGTGCGCGCGGCGGGCTTACTTGCTGTACACGTACACGCCGCGGCCGGTCTTGCGGCCCAGGTAGCCCGCGGCCACCATTTCGCGCATCAGCATCGCCGGGCGGTACTTCGGATCGGCGAACTCGGTGTACAGCACTTCCATCACCGCCAGCATCGTATCCAGGCCAATCATGTCGGCCAGGGCCAGCGGGCCGATCGGATGGTTGCAGCCCAGCTTCATGCCTTCGTCGATTTCTTCCGGCGACGCCAGGCCTTCGCCCAGCACGCAGAACGCCTCGTTGATCATCGGGCACAGGATGCGGTTGACCACGAAGCCGGGGCTGTTCTTGACCGTGATCGGGTACTTGCCCAGCTGCTTCGCCAGGGCCTCGACATCGGCGTGCGCGGCGTCGCTGGTCTGCAGGCCGCGAATCAGCTCCACCAGCGCCATCATCGGCACCGGGTTGAAGAAGTGCATGCCGATGAAGCGGTCGGCGCGCGACGTCACGGCGGCCAGCTTCGTGATCGAGATCGACGACGTATTCGACGCAATGATCACGTCGGGGCCGACGATGCCGTCGATCTGCTTCAGGATCTTGACCTTCAGGTCGAAGTTTTCCGTGGCGGCCTCGATCACGATGTCGGCGCGCTTCAGATCGTCGTATGACGTGCTGCCGTGGATGCGCGCCAGCGCGGCCGCCTTGTCGGCCTCGGTGGCCTTTTCCTTCTTGATCAGGCGGTCCATGCTGCCGGCCACCGTGGCGATGCCCTTCTGCACGGCGGCGTCGCTGATATCGACCATCACCACGTCCAGGCCCGCCACCGCGCAAGCCTGCGCAATGCCGTTGCCCATCGTGCCGGCACCCACGATGCCCACTGTCTTGATTGCCATGTCTCGCTTCCTTGCTATTTCACTGATTGGATGGGTCTGCTTGATTCGGTGCTGCCGGGGGGCGGCCAAGTGGCGGCCGAGGGGCGGCCGTTCAGCCCTGCAGCTTCGCCAGGGCCGCCACCACGCGTGCGGCATGCTGCTTGAGCAGTTCCATGTCCTGCTGCTGGCGGGCATGGCCGCGCAGGGACTGGTCCGCATAGCGCGGCACGATATGGAAATGCACGTGCGGCACGGTCTGGCCGGCCGCCGCGCCGTTGAACTGGCTGATCACCACGCCGTCCGGCTGGAAGGCCTCGCGCACGCCGCGCGCCACGATCTGGGTGGCGCGGATCGCCGCGGCCGCGCCCTTTTCGGAAAGCCCGAACAGATCCACGGCAGCCTCCTTCGGCACCACCAGTGCGTGGCCGTCGGACTGCGGCATGATGTCCATGAACGCGATGGCGTCGGCGTCCTCGTAGATCTTGAAGCACGGGAGTTCGCCACGCAGGATGCGGGCGAAGATGTTGTTGCTGTCGTACTCGGCTTGCATGGGTGTCTCGGGAATGGATGGCCTGACGGCGACGGAGCAAAGAGTGTAGCCCCAGTGCTCCGCGCCGTGAACCGGCCGCCCGCCATTCACGGCGGCTTTTTCACATGTTGCGACGGTACTGGCCGCCTACCTCGAAGAGCGCATGCGTGATCTGCCCCAGCGAGCACACGCGCACCGCATCCATCAATACCGCGAATACATTGCCATTGTCGATCACGGCCTGGCGCAGCCGGTCCAGCATGGCCTGGGCATCCCCGGCATGGCGGCGGTGGAATTCCGCCAGGCGGGTCAGCTGGCTCTGCTTTTCCGCCTCGCTCGACCGCGCCAGTTCCAGCGTTTGTGGCGTCGGGTCGCCATTCGGGTTCCGGAAGGTATTCACGCCGATGATGGGCAGCGTGCCGTCGTGCTTGAGTTGCTCGTAGTACAGCGATTCCTCCTGGATCTTGCCGCGCTGGTAGCCCGTTTCCATCGCGCCCAGCACGCCGCCGCGCTCGGCGATGCGTTCGAACTCCTGCAGCACCGCCTCTTCCACCAGATCGGTCAACTCTTCGGTCAGGAAGCTGCCCTGGTTGGGGTTCTCGCACTTGGCCACGCCCCATTCGCGGTTGATGATCAGCTGGATGGCCAGCGCCCGGCGCACCGATTCGGCCGTGGGCGTGGTGATCGCTTCGTCATAGGCGTTGGTGTGCAGCGAGTTGCAGTTGTCGTAGATGGCGATCAGCGCCTGCAGCGTGGTGCGGATGTCGTTGAAGTCGATCTCCTGCGCGTGCAGCGACCGGCCCGACGTCTGGATGTGGTACTTGAGCTTCTGGCTGCGCTCGTTGGCGCCGTACCTGTCGCGCATCGTCACGGCCCAGATGCGGCGCGCCACGCGGCCCAGCACGCTGTACTCGGGGTCCATGCCGTTCGAGAAGAAGAACGACAGGTTCGGCGCGAAGTCGTCGATATGCATGCCGCGCGCCAGGTAGGCTTCCACGAAGGTGAAGCCGTTGGCCAGCGTGAAGGCCAGTTGCGAGATCGGGTTGGCGCCGGCCTCGGCAATGTGATACCCCGAGATCGACACCGAATAGAAGTTGCGCACCTGGTGGTGGACGAAATATTCCTGGATATCGCCCATCACCTTCAGCGAGAACTCGGTGCTGAAGATGCAGGTGTTCTGCCCCTGGTCTTCCTTGAGGATGTCCGCCTGCACCGTGCCGCGCACATTCTGCAGCACCCAGGCGCGAATCTTGGCCTCTTCGTCGGCGGTCGGCTCGCGCTGGTTATCGGCTCGGAATTTGTCCAGATTCTGGTCGATGGCCGTGTTCATGAACATGGCCAGGATGGTCGGCGCCGGGCCGTTGATGGTCATCGATACCGACGTGCTGGGGCTGGTCAGGTCAAAGCCCTCGTACAGCACCTTCATGTCGTCGAGCGTGGCGATCGACACGCCCGAGTTGCCCACCTTGCCGTAGATATCGGGGCGCTCGTGCGGGTCTTCGCCGTAGAGCGTGACCGAATCGAACGCGGTGGACAGGCGCTTGGCGTCCATGCCTTCGGACACCAGCTTGAAGCGGCGGTTGGTACGGAATGCGTCGCCCTCGCCCGCGAACATGCGCGTGGGGTCTTCCCCCTCGCGCTTGAAGGCGAAGACGCCGGCTGTGTACGGGAAGCTGCCCGGCACGTTCTCGCGCATCAGCCATTTCAGGATTTCGCCTTCGTCCTCGAAGCGCGGCAGCACGACCTTGCGGATCTTCGTGCCGGACAGCGTGGTGGTCACCAGCCCGGTGCGGATTTCCTTGTCCCGGATCTTGACCACGTACTCGTCGCCACTGTAGGCGGCCTGCATCTGCGGCCACATCGCCAGCAGCTTGCGCTCCACGCTGCCCAGCGACGCCTCGCGCTCGGCGGCCAGCGATGCCAGCGCCTGCCCGTCGGCATCGCTATTCGACGATTTCAGCATTGCCCCGGCGGCGCGCAGTTGCTGACGTTCGCGCGCCAGCCGGCTCTGTTCGGCCACGCGCCGATGGTAGGCGCGCACCGTATCGGCAAGCTCGGCCAGATAGCGGTTGCGCGACGGCGGCACGATCACGTTCTGGCCCGTCGAAATGCGGCCAGCCAGCTTGGGCAGCACGCCCGGCCCGACATGCAGGCCGCGCCCGGCCAGCGACGCCACCAGCCCCTGGTAGAGCATGGTCACGCCGTCGTCGTTGAAGCGCGATGCCTGCGTGCCGTAGACCGGCATCTCGTCGGGCCGGGCGTGCCACTGCTCGCGGTTGCGCTGCACCTGCTTGGCCACGTCGCGCCAGGCGTCCTGCGCGCCCTTGCGGTCGAACTTGTTGATCGCCACGAAATCGGCAAAGTCGAGCATGTCGATCTTTTCCAGCTGGCTTGCCGCGCCAAACTCGGGCGTCATCACGTAGAGCGACAGGTCCACATGCGGCACGATGGCCGCGTCGCCCTGGCCGATCCCGGACGTTTCGACGATCACCAGATCGAACGCGGCCGCCTTGCAGGCCGCGATCACATCCGGCAGCGCCTGCGAAATCTCCGAGCCGGCATCGCGCGTGGCCAGAGACCGCATGAAGATGTTCGGATGGTTGATCGCATTCATGCGAATGCGGTCGCCCAGCAGCGCGCCGCCGGACTTGCGCCGCGACGGGTCGATCGAGATCACGGCAATGGAAAGCGCGTCCTGCTGGTCCAGGCGGAAGCGGCGGATCAGTTCGTCGGTCAGCGACGACTTGCCTGCCCCGCCCGTGCCGGTAATACCCAGCACCGGCGTGGTGGATGCCCCGGCCCGCTCCTGCAGCGCGCCGACCAGCGCCGGCGCGGCCTTGCCGTTTTCCAGCGCGGTGATCAGCTGCGCCAGCGCGCGACGGTCGCCAGCGGTCACCGCATCGAGCGTGGACGGCGCGTAGCGCGTCAGGTCGATATCGCACCGCTGCACCATGTCGGCGATCATGCCGGCCAGGCCCATGCGCTGGCCGTCTTCGGGGCTGTAGATGCGCGCCACGCCGTAGGCCTGCAGTTCGCGGATCTCGTCGGGCACGATCACGCCGCCGCCACCGCCGAACACCTGGATGTGTTCGCCACCGTGCTGGCGCAGCAGGTCGATCATGTACTTGAAGTATTCGACGTGGCCGCCCTGGTAGCTGGAGATGGCAATGCCCTGCACGTCTTCCTGCAAGGCGGCGGTCACCACCTCGTGGACGGAGCGGTTGTGACCCAAGTGGATCACTTCGCAGCCATGCGACTGCAGGATGCGCCGCATGATGTTGATCGATGCGTCATGGCCGTCGAACAGCGACGCGGCGGTGACAAAGCGCACCTTGTTGGCCGGGCCCTGCCCCTGGGTTGCCGGGGTCGCCCGCGGCCGGGCGGCCGCCGTCCTGCTCACATCCGAAAGATCAGTCATGGTCTCCACCGCTCTGTTATGTGGCTGGCTGCCCATGCTGGCGATGCGCCGGCGGTTCTGCGACCGCGCTGACAGGGGCCGGACGATTATATGACGTTTACGTTAACGTAAGTCCAGGGGCGCGGGAAAGCACCGAGGGCATGGCTGGCATCGTCGCACAGCGGCAGGGGCGGAAAAAGGGGGAATGCGGGGAATACGGGGGAAGAATGCGGAAGAAGGGCCCGGAAGCCGCCGCTTCGCCGCGGGAGGTCGGCGAAGGTGACGAAGGCGGCTCCGGATCCCAGGAGAACGTGCCTGACGCCCGTCAGGCGTGGATTTGCGGGCAGTCGCCGAAGGCGTCGGTCTTGCGGGCGTCCCAGCGGCGCTTGAACTGGCGGACGACGCACCAGGCGCGGCGCAGCGACCATGGCGCCGGCGTCTCGGTCAGCAGGAAGCGGGCAACCGGCGCCTCGCCGGACAGCCAGACCCGCTCGCCTTCGACCAGTGCGTACACATCGCCGGGGCGCAGCCAGATGTCGGCCAACTGCCCTTCCAAAGTCAGCCAGAAGCTGCCTTCCAGCGCGGTCACGCTCTGGCCGTGGCGCGCACGCCAGCTGACGGGCCGGCCCGGTTCGTCGAGTTCGAAAGTCCTGAGTTCACGCATGGGTGTCTCCTTGTCTTGCCGGTGCGGCCGCTCTGGATCAAGGGATCGGAGGCAAAAAGGGGGCGCCGCACCACGCTTCCATTATTCATGGCGGGGACTACAATCCCATGCACAGTTCCGAACAGTTTTCGTTGAACTGTTCAGTAGTTTTGACTGACAGTTGCCGTTCCCGTCACCCATGAAACTTGTCATCGATTCCTCTACCGGCGTGCCCCTGACCGAGCAGATCGTGCTCGGCGTGAAGGACTGGATCCGCTCGCGCGAGGCCACGCCGGGCGCCCGCCTGCCGTCGATCCGCGCACTGGCCGCCGAACACGGCATCAGCCGCTTTCCGGTCATCGAGGCGTACGACCGCCTGGTGTCGCAGGGGCTCGTGGATTCGCGCCAGGGTTCGGGCTTCTACGTGGCCGAAAGCGCGCTGACGGGGCGCCGTGGGCGCGGATGGTCCGACCCGAGCCTGGCCGAAGACCTGTCGCTGCATATCATCGACCAGTTCCACCATCCCAGCGGCACGCTGAAGCTGGCCGGCGGCTTCGTGCCCGAGGAATGGCGCGATGTGGAGGGGCTGACGCAGGCCATCCGCCATATCACGCGGCACGACATCGACAGCGTGATCCACTACGCCACGCCGCTGGGCCACCCGGCGCTGCGCAAGCATGTGCTGACCCGCGCGCGGCAGGTGGGAATCGAAGCGGAACTGTCGCAGGTGCTGATCACGTCGGGCGCCAGCCAGGCGCTGGACCTGATCGTGCGCCACCTGCTCAAGCCCGGCGATACGGTTTTCGTCGAGGACCCCGGCTACTACAACCTGTTCGGGCTGCTGCGCATGCATGGCGTGCAGCTGGTGGGCGTGCCGCACACGCCGAACGGACCCGACCCCGAGGCCTGCGAGCGGCTGCTGCGCGACCACAAGCCCAAGCTGTTCTTCACCAACAGCGTGCTGCAGAACCCCACCGGCTCCACGCTGGCGCCGCCCGTGGCGTTCCGCCTGCTCGAACTGGCGCGCCGGCACAACTTCCGCTTCGTCGAGGACGACATCTTTTCGGACTTCCAGCTCAATTTCACCGACCGGCTGGCCACGCTGGACCAGCTCGAACACGTGATCTACATCGGCGGATTTTCGAAGACGGTCTCGGCGGCGCTGCGCGTGGGCTATATCGTCGCCGACAAGGCGCTGATCAAGGACCTGATCGACGTGAAGGTGCTGACCAGCGTGGCGGGATCGCATTTTGCCGAAGCCGTGACGGCGACGATGCTGGAGCGCGGCGCCTATCGCAAGTACGTCGAGCGGCTGCGCGTGCGCACGCGCGAGGTGACGGCCGATGCCGTGAAGATCCTGGGCCAGTACGGCTGGGAGGTGTTCTGCGAGCCGGCCGGCGGCAACTTCCTGTGGGCCCGCTCGCCCGCGATCGAGGACTCGCGCGACCTCGTGGCGATGGCCGAGACCCATGGCATCTCGCTGGCACCGGGGCACTTCTTCCGCCCAGGCGGCGAGACGTCGGCCTGGGTGCGCATCAACTCGGCCTACGCCGGCGAGCCGCGCTCGCGCGCCTTTTTCGAGCAGGCCGCCGCGCGCTGATCAGCCCTGGGCGTCGCCGCCGTGGTTGTGCAGCACGGCGTTGCGGCGCGAATAGGCGAAATAGATCACCAGGCCCAGCGCCAGCCAGCAGAGGAATGTGATCCACGTCAGCTTCTGCAGGTGTGCCATCAGAAATAGACAAAACGCCACGGACAGCAGCGGCACGACGGGCACGCCGGGGCAGCGGAACGTGCGCGGCAGGTGCGGCTGCGTCCGGCGCAGCACCAGCGTGGCGATCGAGATCAGCGTGAAGGCCGACAGCGTGCCGATGTTGATCAGCTCCGCCAGCACGTTCAGCGGCACGAACCCGGCGATGGCCGAGAACACGATGCCCACCGCCCACGTGGCCGTGAACGGCGTGGCGTGAACGGGGTGGACGGCCGACAGCGCCTCGGGCAGCAGGCCGTCGCGCGACATCGCAAAGATGATGCGCGTCTGGCCGTAGGTCATCACCAGGATCACCGTGGTCATGCCCAGGATGGCGCCCAGGTCCACAAACCCGGCCACCCAGTTCTGCCCCGCGTACTGCAGCGCCAGCGACACCGGATGATCGACGCCCTCGAACTTCATGAACGGCACGATGCCGGTCATGATGGCCGCCACCGCCACGTACAGGATGGTGCAGACCGCCAGCGATCCGATGATGCCGATCGGCAGGTCGCGGCCCGGATTGCGCACTTCCTCGGCCGCCGAGGTCACGGCATCGAAACCGATGAACGCGAAGAACACCAGCGCCGCCGCATTGAAGATGCCCGTGAAGCCGAACGGCGCGAACGGCTGCCAGTTGGCCGGCTTCACGTGCCAGATGCCCACCACGATGAACAGCAGCACCACGGTGATCTTGATGGCCACCATCACGTTGTTGAGCCGCGCCGACTCGCGCACGCCGTACGACACCACCCACGTGATCGCCAGCATGATCAGGATGGCGGGCAGGTTCACCAGCGTATGGACGCCCGGCACCGAGCCCGGCGCGGCCGTGATCGCGGCGGGCAGGTGCAGCCCGAAGCCGGCCATCAGCGACTGGAAGTAGCCCGACCACCCCACCGACACCGCCGAGGTCGCCAGCCCGTATTCGAGCAGCAGGTCCCAGCCGATCATCCACGCGATGATCTCGCCCAGCGTGGCGTAGCTGTAGGTGTAGATCGATCCGGACACCGGAATCGCGGACGCAAATTCTGCGTAGCACAACGCTGCAAAGCCGCAGGCCATGGCCGCAATCACGAACGACACAGTCAACGCCGGCCCGGCCGTCAGCGCGCCGGTGCCGGTCAGCACGAAGATGCCCGTGCCGATGATGGCGCCAATGCCCATCAGCACCAGATCCACCGGCCCCAGCACCTTGCGCAATCCATCATGCTCGCTGACATCCAGCATGGATTCGATGTTCTTGGTGCGGAAGAGACTCATGGGCGGCTCCGGGCGACAGTCCGTGCATTGACTATAGGTTGTACAAGTCGCACCGGCGGCCTGGGCCGCACATCTTTTGGACGGTGGCAAGACAGGGGCGCCGGCGGAAGGGCGCGATGATACGCGCCGGCGGCCGCGTTGTCATGGCGGACCGGCCTCACCGCGATGCCCGCCACCGTGCCCGCGCACGAACAAATAAAAAGGCGCCCTGTTCAGGGCGCCTTCAAGACGACGATGCCGGCCGGCATCGGGAAATCAGAGAAATCAAAGAATCTGCGATCTACTTCGCCACCGGCATGGTGAATTCCGCGCCCTTGGCGATGCTGTCGGGCCAACGCTGCATCACGCTCTTGTAGCGCGTGTAGAAGCGCACGCCTTCCTCGCCGTAGGCGTGGTGATCGCCGAACAGCGAACGCTTCCAGCCGCCGAACGAATGCCAGGCCATCGGCACCGGAATCGGCACGTTGATGCCGACCATGCCCACCTGGATCTGGCGCGCGAACGCGCGGGCGATGCCGCCGTCGCTGGTGTAGCACGACACACCGTTCCCAAATTCGTGACGATTGATCAGGTCCACCGCCTCGGCAAAGTCGTGCACGCGTACCACCGACAGCACCGGGCCGAAGATCTCTTCCTTGTAGATCGTCATGTCCGGCTTGACGTTGTCGAACAGCGTGCCGCCGACGAAGAAGCCGTTCTCGTGGCCGTCCACCTTGTGGCCGCGGCCGTCGGTCACCAGCTTCGCGCCCTCGGCCACGCCCTTGGCGATATAGCCCTCGACCTTGGCCTTGTGCGCGGCCGTGACCAGCGGACCCATCTCGGCGTCGCCTTCCATGCCGTTGCGGATCTTCAGCGATGCGGCACGTTCGGCCAGGCGCGGCACGAGCTTGTCGGCGACCTCGCCCACCGCCACGGCCACCGAGATCGCCATGCAGCGTTCGCCGGCCGAACCGTAGGCGGCACCGACCAGCGCATCGACGGCCTGGTCCAGATCGGCATCGGGCATCACCACCAGGTGGTTCTTGGCGCCGCCCAGGGCCTGTACGCGCTTGCCGTGCTTCGTGCCTTCGGTATAGATGTACTCGGCAATCGGCGTGGAGCCCACGAACGACAGCGCCTGCACGTCGGGGTGCGCCAGCAGTGCGTCCACGGCCACCTTGTCCCCCTGCACCACGTTGAACACGCCATCGGGCAAGCCCGCCTGCTTGAGCAGGTCGGCGATCAGCAGGCTCGGCGACGGGTCGCGCTCCGACGGCTTGAGCACGAACGTGTTGCCGCACGCCAGCGCCACCGGGAACATCCACATCGGCACCATCACCGGGAAGTTGAACGGCGTGATGCCGGCCACCACGCCCAGCGGCTGGCGCAGGTTCCAGTTGTCGATGCCACCGCCGATGTTGTCGGTGAAATCGGTCTTGAGCAGGTTCGGAATGCCGCAGGCGAACTCCACCACCTCGATGCCGCGCGTGACTTCGCCCTTGGCATCGGAAAACACCTTGCCATGCTCACGCGTGATCAGCGCGGCCAGGTCGTCGTGGTGGCGGTCTAGCAGTTCCTTGAACTTGAACAGGATGCGCGCCCGGCGCAGCGGCGGCATCTCGGCCCAGGCGGGCCAGGCCGCCTTGGCGGCGGCCACGGCGGCAGCCACGTCATCCGGCGTGCCCAGGGCCACGCGGGCAGCCACGTCGCCAGTGGCCGGGTTGAACACATCGGCAAAGCGGTCCGTGCCGGCGCGCTGCACGCTGCCGCCAATGTAGTGATGGATTTCGGCAATCTGCCGGTTTTCTGCGATGTTCACTGCGGTCTTCCTCTATGTCTCGGGCAGGTCTTACTGGATGCTCTGCAGGGCCTGGCGTACGGTATCGAACAACTGGTCGATCTCGGCCTCGGCAATGATCAGCGGCGGCGAGAACGCCAGGATGTCGCCGGTGTAGCGTACCAGCACACCCAGCTCCAGGCATTTCAGGAACGCCTCGTATGCGCGCGCACCCGGGGCGCCGGGGCGCGATTCCAGTTCCACGCCGGCCACCAGGCCCAGGTTGCGGATGTCCTTCACATAAGGCGCGCCCCGCAGCCCGTGCACGGCGGCCTCGAATTTCGGCGCCAGCTCGGCCGCCCGCTCGAACAGCCTGTCGCGCTTGTACAGGTCCAGCGTGGCGATACAGGCCGCCATCGCCAGCGGGTGGCCGGAATACGTGTAGCCGTGCGGCAGTTCGATGCCGCCCTGTGGCGTGGCGTTGATCACGGCGTCGTGGACTTCGCGGCGCACGGCCACGGCGCCCATCGGCACGGCGGCATTGTTGATGGCCTTGGCCATCGTGATCAGGTCCGGCGTGACCTTCAGCCGCTCCGCCGCGGTGGCGGCGCCCAGGCGGCCAAAGGCGGTGATCACCTCGTCGAAAATCAGCAGGATGCCGTGCCTGCTGGTGATCTCGCGCAGTTTCTCCAGATAGCCGACCGGCGGAATCAGCACACCGGCGGAACCCGCCATCGGCTCGACGATCACGGCGGCGATGTTCGACGCATCGTGCAGCGCGATCAGCCGTTCCAGGTCATCGGCCAGATGGGCACCCCATTGCGGCTGGCCCTTCGAGAACGCCGCCTCGGCAATGTTCAGCGTGGCCGGCAGGTGGTCGGTGCCCGGCATCACGTTGGCCGACCACATCTTGCGGTTCGGGCCGATGCCGCCCACGCCCAGCCCGCCGAAGCCCACGCCGTGGTAGCCACGCTCGCGGCCGATGATGCGCGTGCGCTGGCCTTCGCCGCGGGCGCGATGGTAGGCCAGCGCGATCTTCAGCGCCGTGTCGACCGACTCCGAACCCGAATTCGTAAAGAAAATACGATCCAACCCCTTGGGCATCAGGGCTGCCACCTTGGTGGCGGCCTCGAATTCCAGCGGATGGCCCATCTGGAACGGCGGCGCATAGTCCAGCGTGGCCGCCTGCTGCGCGATCGCGTCGACGATCTCCTTGCGCGAATGGCCGGCGGCCACGCACCAGAGACCGGCGCAACCATCGAGCACCTTGCGGCCATCGTGGGTCGTGTAGTACATGCCGCTGGCCGATGCCAGCAGGCGCGGGGCGGCCTTGTACTGGCGATTGGCGGTAAACGGCATCCACAGGGCTTCGAGATCGGGAATCACGGTCTTGGCGGCGTCCATACGTTCTCCTGGTGCGGTATGCGGGGTGGCGCGCGCGAAATGCGACGCCGAGGTTTCCGGCAACTCTACCGGCGGGGTCCGGCGTAAAGAATATACGGTCACGAGATCGCCGCCTTACCGTACAGTTTAGGCATCGGCAACCGTACAGGCATGCATGCCGCGGGCGGCACGGCCGCACGGCGGGCCGTGCGCTGTGACAGCCCTGAAACCGATCCGGCACAAGGCCCGCACGCTGCAGCGCACCAATTCGGGCGTCCTGCCCGCAAGCCAGTACACTGTACAGGTTTCGCACCTTGCAGCCGTCCCATGTTGAACCTGAACCTCGCACGAAGCCGCCGTGGCGGTGAAACCCTGACCGAACAGATCGTGGCCGGCATTGCCGGGCTGGTGGACCAGCGCGCCCTGCGTGCCGGCGCCCTGCTGCCCTCGGTGCGGCGCTTCGCGCAGCAGCACAACGTCAGCACCTTCACGGTGGCCGAGGCCTATGGCCGGCTGACCGCGCTGGGCTACCTGACCGCGCGGCCCGGCTCGGGCTACACGGTGGCGCATCGGCATACGCCGGCCGGCCAGGCGCGCACGTCGCAATGGGAGGCCCCGGCGCTCAACGCCGCGTGGCTGCTGTCCGATGTCTTCGCCGACCATTCCGTGCCGATCAAGGCCGGCGCCGGCTGGCTGCCCGGCGACTGGCTCAACGAAGAAGGCCTGCACCAGGCCATGCGCAGCGCGGCGCGTGTGCCGGCCGCGCAGGTGTCCGGATACGGCCACCCATACGGCTTTGGCGCCTTGCGCGAACACATCGCCACGCACCTGAGCCAGTACGGCATGCCCGTGCAGGCACAACAGGTGGTGCTGACGCAGGGCGCCACGCAGGCGCTGGACCTGGTGGTGCGCACCCTGCTCCGGCCCGGCGACACGGTGCTCGTGGAATCGCCGTGCTATTGCAATCTGTTGCAGATCTTGCGGCTGGCCGGCCTGCGCGCCGTGGGCGTCAATCGTACCGAGGCCGGCCTGGACACCGATGCGCTCGAAGACGCCATCCGCCAGCACGCGCCGCGCGCCCTGTTCGTCAACACGGTGCTGCAGAATCCGACCGGCGCCAGTCTGACCAGCATGAACGCGTTTCGCGTGCTGCAACTGGCCGAGCAGCACCGGCTGCTGGTGGTGGAAGACGATATCTATCGCGAACTGGCGCCGGCCGGGTCCCCAATGCTGGCGGCCATGGATGGCCTGTCGCAGGTGATCTACGTCAACGGGTTTTCGAAGACGATCACGCCGTCGCTGCGGGTGGGCTACCTGGCGGCCAGTCCGGACCTGGCCAAGGCCTTTGCGCAGACCAAGATGGCGGTGGGTCTGACTTCATCGGAAGTCACCGAACGGCTCGTGTATTCGGTGCTGACCAGCGGCCACTATGGGCGGCACGTGGCCGCGCTGGCCGAACGGCTACGCGCGCAACAGGATCGCGTGGCGGAAAGAATGGAAGCGCATGGTCTGGAGATCATGCTGCGGCCCGACGGCGGCATGTTCGCCTGGGCCCGCCTGGCGCAGCAAGATGGCGCGCCGGCACTGACTGGCAACCAGCTGGCAACGCTGGCGCTGGAACACGGCATCTGGCTGGCGCCCGGTTCGTACTTCGAACCCGATGAAACCGATTCGCCGTGGATCCGCTTCAACGTGGCCACTGGCGATGCGCCCCAGCTGTGGGCGTTTTTCGACGCGCTGCGCGGCGGCCGGGCCCGCACCCGGGCCGCCTGACGCAGGCAATCAGAAGCGATAGCGCACGTAGCCGGTGTAGAAGTTGCTGCCCGGGTTCGGTTCCTTGATGCCGGCATTGGAAATGTGCTGGAACCGGAAACCGACTTCGGTATTGGCGTTCTTGCCAAAGCCCACGCCCACGCCAAGCATGTCGGAGAACTGGAAGGCGCTGCCCATGCGATGCTCGTCGGACGTTCCGGTGTGCGTCAGCACGCGCACACCCACCGAGGCCTCGGCGAACGGCACGAAGTAGCCACCGCGCTTTTCGACGCGCAGGATCGGCGAAATGCCAAATTCGAACAGGTTTTGCTGGTTGGTGCCCCCGCGCGCGTCCCAGCCGGCCACATTGAACTCCGCCTGCAGCCTGAACAGCCAGCCTTGCGGGTTGCCGTACTGGATCGGCGTATTGAAGTTGACGCCCAACTCGTACTTGTTGACGTCGTGGCTGGTATCGCGGCCATAGGCCATGTGCACGGCCGGATGGGCCCAGCCCACCAGCTCTTCGGCGCTGGCGGCCGAACTGGCACCAGCGAAGGCTGCGGCGACGGCCAGGGTACGGAGGACGAACAGGGATCGGGGTGACTTGGCGAGATGCATGCGGCGTTCTTGTTGTGTTGTCTTCATGGTGAAGACATCGAAGAGAGTGACTCGGCAACTAGACGAAATCGACTGCCGGCCCCGCCGAAGCACCTTGGCGCCAGGGACGGGTCAGGCCCAGAGCCGCTCTACCACCCAGCTCGCGGCAACACAGATCCCGAGCCAGATGGCGAGGCAGCTTGCAATAAATCGGTACGTCATTGTGGGAATTAACAGCTGAGGAGAAGTTTTAACTGGAATTTTTGCGACGGATTATACATACATTCACGAATGCATGTAAATCGCCGAGCAGGCTGCCGATGTGCGGGCAACGCGGCAATTCCACTAAAAACATCCTCCAGCTCGCGATGATGCCAGCACATGGCCATCCGTGCAGACCGGAGTTGGAACAGGTGTATCGACGTAAATGGTGTCGCGCCGCTGCCAGATGTGTCGCGAGCGCCTCACGAGCCCATCACGCAGCGGCCGCCGACACCGGCCAGTCCAGGGCCGCGCGCGCAGCCGGGCAGCCGCAGCGGGCAAAGAAATCTCTGAGAAATCAGAGAGTTGTCATCGTCCGTCGCGCAGGAACGGCAGCACTTCGGCCAGCAACAGTTCCGGCGCTTCCTCGGCGATGTAGTGCCCGCAGGGCATGGCGTGACCCGTCACATTGCGCGCGACCTTGCGCCATTCTTCCAAAGGTGAAAAACACTGTTCCACGGCACCGTTGGCGCCCCACAACGCCAGCATGTCGCATTCGACCTTTCGGCCGGCCTCGATGTCGGCGCGGTCGTGCTCGAGGTCGATGCCCGCGCTGGCCCGATAGTCCTCGCAAAGGCCATGCGCGGCGCCCGGCAGCTTCAGGCAGCGCAGGTATTCGGCCAGTGCGGCGTCGGTAAATGGCGTCATGCCGGCGCTGCGCCCGCCCATGGTCTGGCGCAGGTACAGCGTCGGATCGGCCTCGATCAGCGTTTCGGGGAACGGTGCCGGACGGATCAGGAAGAACCAGTGGTAGTAGGCACGCGCAAAGGCCTCGGTGGTCTGGTTGTACATGGCCAGCGTCGGCGCGATGTCCAGCGTGACCAGCTTTTCCACGGCCTGCGGATGATCGACCGCCAGCCGGTGCGCCACGCGGGCGCCCCGGTCGTGCGCCAGCACCCGGAACCGCTCGAAGCCAAGCTGGCGCATGACGGCCAGCTGGTCGGCCGCCATCACGCGCTTGCTGTAGTTGCTGTGGTCCGGCAGCCCGGCCGGCTTGCCGCTGTCGCCATAGCCGCGCAGGTCGGTGGCCACCACCGTGAAATGGCGCGCCAGTTCGCCCGCCACCTTGTGCCAGATCACGTGGGTCTGCGGGTGCCCATGCAACAGCAGCAGCGGCGGCCCCTCTCCGCCCACCACGGCGTGGATCTGCACGCCATCATGGTCGATCCGGTGCGTCTTGAAACCTTCGAACATCGTCCTGTCTCCTTAGCCCGCAAGTCGCGCCATGGTAGTGCGGGCCACATCGCGAAGCCAAGGGCTGGCCGCATGGTGGCGGCCCGCGAATGCCGCGATGGCGTCGGCGTGGGTCAGCGACATGCCAATGATGTCCAGGCCGCGCCGGAACATGTCGAGGTGCCGGTCCGACAGCGTGAACGGCGCCGTGAAGTCGCCGGCGGCCACGGTCATCGTGTCCAGATCGATGCGGATCGATGCCGGTGCCGCCGGGTCGCTCACGGCGCGCATCAGCACATCCACCTGGGCCTGCGGCAGCATCACCAGCAGCAGGCGGTTGTTCATGGCGTTCGAATAGAAGATCTCGCCGAAGCTCGGCGCGATGACCGCGCGGATGCCGTACTGCTGCAGCCCCCAGACGGCGTGCTCGCGGCTGGAACCGCAGCCGAAGTTGGGGCCGGCCACCAGCACGCCGGTATCGCGCCAGGCCGGCTGGTTCAGTACGAAATCCGGGCGCGGCGCGCCATGCTCGTCGAAGCGCATGTCGTAGAGCAGGCCACGGTCCAGCCCGGCCTTGTCGATGCCGCGCAGGAACTGCTTGGGCATGATCTGGTCGGTGTCCAGGTTCGGCAGCGGCAGCGGTGCGCCGATGCCTTCGATCAGGGTGAATGCGGACATTGTGGGGTCTCCGGTCAGCGGGAAAGGCCAAGCTGGCGCACGTCGGTGATGCAGCCCGTGATGGCGGCCGCGGCGGCCATGGCCGGGCTCATCAGGTGGGTGCGGCCCGCCCGGCCCTGGCGGCCCTCGAAATTGCGGTTGGTGGTGGATGCGCAGCGTTCGCCCGGCGCCAGCACGTCGTCGTTCATGGCCAGGCACATCGAGCAGCCGGGCTTGCGCCATTCGAAACCGGCTTCCCGCAGCAGCGCGGCAATGCCCTCGGCCTCGGCCTGCTCGCGCACGGCACCGGACCCGGGCACCACCATCGCCCGTACGCCGTCCGCCACCTTGTGCCCGCGTACCACATCGGCCACGGCGCGCAGGTCTTCGATCCGGCCATTGGTGCACGAGCCGATGAACACCCGCTGCACCGGCAGGCCCTGCAGCAGGCTGCCGGGCGCCAGGCCGATATAGTCGAGCGCACGTTCGGCCGAAGCCCGCGCGATGTCGTCCGCGGCGTCCGCCGGATGCGGCACGGCGGCGCTGACCGGGATGGCCTGGTCCGGGCTCGTGCCCCAGGTCACATAGGGTTCCACCGCCAAGGCATCGAACACCAGTTCGGCGTCGAAGCCAGCATCGGCATCGGATACCAGTTGCGCCCAGGCCGTGCGCGCGGCCTGCGCCATGGCCCCGTCGATATCGGCGGCGCGCCCCAGCACATAGTTCACCGACGTGGCATCCGGCGCGATCAACGCGCCACGCGCGCCGGCCTCGACCGTCATGTTGCACAGGGTCATGCGCGCCTCCATCGACAGGGCGTGGATGGCGCTGCCCGTGAACTCCACCACGTAGCCGCGCGCCCCCTGGGCGCTGATGCGCGAGATGATGTGCAGGATCAGGTCCTTCGACGTGGTACCCGGCGGCAGCAGGCCGTCCACCCGGATGCGCATGTCGCGCGCCAGGCGGTAGACCAGCGTCTGCGTGGCCAGCACGTGCTCCACTTCGGACGTGCCGATGCCAAACCCCAGTGCGCCAAAGGCGCCATACGTGGTGGTGTGGCTGTCGCCGCACAGCACGACCATGCCGGGGCGGATCATGCCGTGCTCGGGCGTGATGACGTGCTCGATGCCCTGCAGCGGGTCATTGGTATCAAATAGCGGAATGCCGTGCAGGTCGCAGTTGCGCTTGAGGTTGCGCGCCTGCAGCGCCGACGCCGGGTCCTGGATCACGCGCGGCGACTCCGCATGCGTGGGGATGATGTGGTCGACCACGGCCAGCTGCTGGCCCGGCGCCGGCACCTTGCGGCCGTGCTCCGCCAGCCCCGCGAAGGCCTGCGGGCTGGTGTACTCGTTCATGATGTGCAGATCGGCGTAGAGCAGCACGTTGTCAGCGTCCAGCGTGACCACGGTGTGCGACTCCACGAGCTTGCGATACAGCGTGCGTCCGGCCATGTTGCTTGCCTGCCTGTTGTGGGGGATGGAATGACAGGCAGTCTAATCGCGGAATCCATCGCTATAATTTCGCGAATCGCATGTCATTCGTGCCGTGGATTCACCAGTCTCGCTGTCGGATTTCCAGCACGATCGCCACCATGGACACCTTTTCGGACCTCGCCTTCTTCATCCTGCTGGTCAAGCGCGGCAGCCTGGCCGGCGCCGCGCAGCAGCTGGGCCTGACCCCTTCGGCCGCCAGCAAGCGGCTGGCCGCGCTGGAGGCCCGGCTCGGCGTGCGGCTGCTGAATCGCACCACGCGGCGTCTGTCGGTGACGCCCGAGGGCGAGGCCTACCTGGACCAGGGCGCGCGCATCCTGGCCGAACTGGAGGAACTGGAACAGGGGCTGGGCGGCAGCCGGGTAGCGCCGCGCGGTCTGCTGCGGGTGAATGCCACGCTGGGCTTCGGCCGCCGGCATATCGCGCCGGCCGTGGGCGATTTCCTGCAGGCGTATCCCGATGTCGAAGTCCAGCTGCAGCTGACCGACCGCGCGCTGAACCTGGCCGAGGAAGGCTTCGATGTCGGCATCCTGGTGGGCGACCTGCCCGATGCCCGGCTCAACGCGCGCAAACTGGCGCCGAACAGCCGGCTGCTGTGCGCCGCGCCGGCCTACCTGGCGCGCCATGGCGAGCCCGCGTCGCCGCGCGCCCTGCAGCAGCACCGCTGCATCGTCATCCGCGAGAGCGAAACCGCGTACGGTACCTGGCACCTGCAGGCGGCGGGCCGTCAGGAGACGGTCAAGGTGCGCGGCGCGGCGGCCACCAACGATGGCGAGGTGGCCGTGAACTGGGCGCTCCAGGGGCACGGCATCGTGCTGCGGTCCGAATGGGAGGTGGCGCCGCTGCTGCGCTCCGGGCGGCTTCGGCAGGTGCTATCCGAATGGTCGGCGCCGTCGGCCGATATCTACGCGGTGTATCTCTCGCGCGACAAGCTGTCGGCCCGCGTGCGCGCCTTTGTCGACTTCATGGCCGACCACTTTGGCGGGTACGACACGGCGGCCGACTATCACGGCTGGTAGCGGGCCCCGCGCCGGCGGCGCAACAACCCCCGGGCGCCCATGGTTGTCAGATGACTGTCCGGATGCGGCTGGTACCCTAGGGACTGCATCCATCCCGCATCACGGACTTCCTCATGCATACGCACAATTTCTCGGCCTGGACCCATTCCCACGTCTTCGACACCGGCAACCAGGCCGCCGAACGCGGCACCCGCCTGGTGATGTGGATCACGCTGGCGATGATGGCCATCGAGATTGCCGCCGGACTGGGCTTCAATTCGATGGCGCTGCTGGCCGACGGCTGGCATATGAGTTCCCACGCAGTGGCCATCGGCCTGTCGGCATTTGCCTATGCCGCGGCCCGGCGGCTGGCGCAGGACGCGCGCTTCACGTTCGGCACGTGGAAGATCGAGGTGCTGGCCGCCTTTGCCAGCGCCGTGTTCCTGCTGGGCGTGGCCGGCCTGATGGCCTTCGGTTCCATCGAACGGCTGTTTAGCCCCGCACCGATCCACTACCGCGAAGCCATGGCCGTGACCGCCATCGGCCTGCTGGTCAACCTGGGCTGCGCGCTGATCCTGGGCGGCGCCCACCATGGACACGATCACGGCCACAGCCACGGGCACGACCACCACCACGGCCATGGCCATGGTCACGATCACGGCCACGCGCATCACGACATCAACCTGCGCGCCGCCTACCTGCACGTGATTGCCGATGCGGCCACGTCCGTGCTGGCCATCGTGGCACTGGCCGGCGGCTGGTGGCTGGGCTGGGGCTGGCTGGACCCGGTGATGGGTCTGGTGGGCGCCGTGCTGGTGGGTCGCTGGGCGATCGGCCTGCTGCGCCAGAGCGGCACGGTGCTGCTGGACCGCGAGATGGACCACCCCGTGGTAGCGGAAGTACGCGAAGTGCTCGACGCATTCGCCCACGGCGACAGCCACACCCGCGTGGCGGACCTGCACGTCTGGCGCGTGGGCCGCGAACAGTTTGCCTGCATCGCCAGCCTGGTCACCCATGACGCCACCCTGACGCCGCAACGCGTGCGCCAGGCCCTGTCAGTGCACGAGGAGCTGGTGCATGTCAGCGTCGAGATCAACCAGTGCGACGATGGTCCGGCACCGGGCCGGACCTCGCACCGCCACTAGATCGCGGCCGACGTCAGGGATTCAGGGCTGCAGCAGGATCGCGCCGGTCGTCTCGCGGCGCTCGGCCGCCTCGTGGGCGTGCGCCACGTCGGCCAGCGGGAATCGGGCGCCGATATCGACCTTCACATGGCCGGCGGCGATGGCATCGAACAGATCCTTGGCGTTGGCGCGGAAGCGCGCCGCATCGGCGTTATGCGGGAACACCGACGGCCGGGTCAGGAACAGGCAGCCTTTCTTGTTGAGCAGTTCGGGCTCGATCGCCGGTGCCGGCCCCGATGCCGCGCCGTACAGCACGACCATGCCGAAGGTCTGGGCGCAGTCGAGCGACCCAAGGAAGGTGTCCTTGCCCACGGCGTCGTAGACCACCGTCACGCCGCGCCCATCGGTGGCATCGCGCACCTGCTTGACCCAGTCGCCATGGCTGTAGTCGATGGCGATATCGCAACCGGCTGCGCGCGCGCGCTCGCACTTGGCCGCCGAACCGGCCGTGCCGATCACGCGCGCGCCCAGCGCCTTGGCCCAGCCGCTGAGGATCTGGCCCACGCCGCCGGCCGCCGCATGCACCAGCACCGTGTCGCCGGGCTTGACCGCATGGGTATGGCGCACCAGATACTGCGCGGTCATGCCCTTGAAGATGGTGGCGGCGGCCTGTTCGTCGCTGACGTTGCCGGGCAGCTTGACGAGTTTGTCGGCGGCCACGTTGCGGCCTTCCGCATAGGCGCCCAGGCCCGCGTTCATGTAGGCCACGCGGTCGCCCACCGCCACGTCGGCCACACCGGGGCCCACGGCGTCCACCACGCCGGCGGCCTCGAAGCCGAGCCCGGTTCCGGCCGGCAGCGGATACGTGCCACGGCGCTGGTAGATATCGATGAAATTGAAGCCGATGGCCGTGTGCCGCACGCGCGCCTCGCCGGGGCCTGGATCGGGCAGTTCCACCGATTCCAGCCGCATGACCTGCGGCAGACCAAATTCGTGAAGGCGGATGGCGCGGACGGTCGTCGGCATGGGGTCTCCTCGATGGACTGGCTGAACGTGAAGGCCCGATTATTGACGCTTTTACGAAACCTTGCCGGCGCTCACGTCAGATCAGTTCGGCGCTCATGCACAGCGCGCTGGTATCGCGCAGCCGCCGGAACTCCTGGCTCTCCAGTACCTCGGTCGGCAGCTTCGACGCGTGAATCAGCGAGAAACCGTAACGCGCGAAGTAACTGGGGCAGGTGGACGTCAGCAAGACCGCGCGACGGCTGCCGTTGGCGCGCGCGCGCATCATCACGGCGTGTACCAGATGGCTGGCCACGCCCTGGTCGCGCCATTCGTGCAACACGGCCACCGATCGGATAATCGCCGTATCGCCAAATAGCTCGGCGCAAGCGCAACCCACCAGTTGCGCTTCGAGCACGGCCACATGAAATTCGCCGACGAGTCGCGGCAGATCGTCTATCGGCAAGCCGCACCGCTCAAGAACGGTACCGATAGCGAGCGCATCCGACGGCTGCGCCATCCGGATTCGCAGGTCTTTAATCATTGGGAGCCTCTGTTTCTCTCATCACGTTGCGACGGATACGCCATGGAAGCCCTGCATGGTGAAACGTGTGCGCCGGCGCCGTGCCGCCACGACCCGCCGGTCGTACGACAACGGCACCAAAGAGAGCGGTGATTTGCTGACGATTGGTGCACGCGGGCCTCACAGTATCGCAATCGCGCACGAGTTTCCAGAGGGAAATCACCGAATGCGACGCGTGCCATGCATGACCGGAAAGGGAGCATAAATAGCGCCAGGCCTGCCCGTCAGTATCGGCATGTTTCGTGAAGATAATGCGTGCGCGGAAACCTTCGTCCAGCCAGGCGCCCCGCGGAAAAAACCGGGGAGAGAAGACGGGATGCGCGTCGGGGAGTGGAGGCGGGGATACGGAATCGAACCGTCGTAAACGGCTTTGCAGGCCGTCGCATAACCACTCTGCCACCCCGCCCCGGGATGCCGGCCCGAATGGGCCGTGCTGTGGTGCGGGGCGCAGTGTAGCCGAAGTCAGAAAAGTCTGCTGGACGCGAGTCTGTCCTGCCGGCCGGCGAAGGGGCTCGCGCCGGGGCCGGCCGACTATTCCCCCGGGCTATTCCCCCGGCTCTCCCATGGCCGACTGCAGGTAGTTCTGCACGCCGACCTTGGCCACCAGTTCGATCTGGGTCTGCAGCCAGTCGATATGGTCTTCGGTGTCATCCAGGATGTCGGTCGCGATATCGCGCGACACGTAGTCGCTCACCGATTCGAAGTACTTGATGGCTTCCTTCAGGCTGGCCTGCGATACCAGTTCGAGCTTCAGATCGCAGCCGAGCATTTCCTCGGTGTTCTCGCCGATCATGAGCTTGTCCAGATCCTGCAGGTTGGGCAGGCCATCGAGCATGAGAATACGTTCGATCAGCCGGTCGGCATGCTTCATTTCCTCGATCGACTCTTCATACTCATGTTTGCCCAGCGCCTGGAGCCCCCAATGACGGTACATGCGGGCGTGCAGAAAATACTGGTTGATCGCCGTCAGTTCGTGCTTGAGCTGACCGTTGAGCAACTGAATTACCTTTTTGTCGGCTTTCATGACCTTGGTCCCCTTCCATCCTCAATACGGGCCAGCGACGATTTTCATGGTAATTCCCCCAACCGGAACTTCAAGCTCCGTGCGGCTTTCCGGTCGATCATGGCTTGCAAACCAAAAAATACCGCACAACGATGATTATGCGAGTGATACTGATTCCGATTCAGATGAAATAAAAAGGCGCCCCGCAATGGAGGCGCCTTCCTTATATTGGCCGGACCCTTCATTCACCGCTGGCACGATAGCGATTGCGCAGATCCCGAATCAGGTCGTGGTTGCGCAGCACGCCCTGATATTGCCGTTCGATCAGTGCACGAATATCGAAACTGAGATCGGGTTCCTGCAGCGCATCGGCGTACTTCTTCTTCGCAACGTCCTCGCCCTTCTCGGTTTCTTCCAGAATGGCCAGATCGGTGCGGTCCGTGACCGCCGTGCGCAGGCTCAGCCAACCGCGATGCAGCGCACCGGCCACGCTGCCGTGGTCTTCCGGTTTGCCGCCAAGCGCGGCCACCTGCCCCTGAAGCTCGCGCACCGCCGCACCAATCTCCATGGCGCGGCTCGAAAACAGCGTCTTCAGTTCCGGATTCTTGGCATCTTCGGCAGCCTTGCGAAACCCTTCCTCGCCGTCCCGCGAGACTTCAATCAGGTCGTTAAGCACAGAGACGTTGTTGTCAGCCATGTCGGACTCCTCTCATCGGCGCGCACGCACCGCGCGACGCGCATGGAACATCCCGCACGGCGCCTGACGCCACGCGGCCCTTGTGTTCCAAGATAGAAGAGTGGCCCCGGCCGGGCTGTCGGGGGGCCTCGCAAGCCGCTGTCGGCCTATGCCTACAGGCCGGCAGCGCGCCCGAAGTCAGTCCAGCAAGTGACCCATGCGCGATCGCTTGGTCGCCAGGTACTTCTCGTTTTCGGCGTTGGCCGGCACGATGTGACGCATCTGCTCCGTCACCTTGATGCCGGCGTCTTCCAGTGCCTTGATCTTGATGGGATTGTTGCTCATCAGGCGAACCGACGTGACCCCCCATTGGCGCAGGAAATCGGCGGCAAACGCATAGGTCCGCGAATCGATCGCCTGGCCGAGCGCCAGGTTGGCATCGACGGTATCGAGGCCGGTGTCCTGCAACGCATAGGCGCGGATCTTGTTGGACAGGCCGATGCCGCGGCCTTCGTGGCCGCGCAGGTACAGCAGCACGCCGCGGCCTTCCTCGGCGATCTTCTTCATGGCCAGATCGAGCTGCTCGCCACAGTCGCAGCGGCACGAGCCGAACACATCGCCGGTGAGGCACTCGGAATGCAGGCGCAGCAGCACGTCCTCGCCCGAAATATCGCCCATCGAGAGCGCCAGGTGTTCGGTGCCGGTGTCCAAGCCCTGGAAGGCATGGGCGGTGAATTGGCCATAGCGGGTCGGCAGCCGGGCGGAGCCGATCAGCTCACTTTCTAGGTCTTTCATATTGATGTTCGCTGGAGGCGCCATGGTGCCCGCGCGGCATGATGCGGGCGCGGGGCAGGCGCGCCACGGAGCGCCGATTGGGAGAGGCGCCGACGCGGCATGCCGGCAAGGATACCGCGAAATGCAATCCGCCATCCGCAGAGGGGTTACCGGGCGGTAGGCCGCAGGCGGGTTACGCAAGGCTCAATCGGGAACGAACAGGCCGCTCGACCGCGCGCGGCGGACCCGAACCGGCTGGTTGTTCCGGCCGATCAGCGTAAAGCGATACCGGAACTGGGCCGGCGTCAGAACCGCCGGATCGGGCACATGCTTGCGGCAACGATACCGCTGCAGGCCGCGCTCGGTGAGCAGGAAGTCCAGGCGTTGGCGCCAGGAGGCTGCCCGCAGGTCGTCCCGCATGGCGGGATCGATGAAACCGGCGGCGTCTTCGATCAACGCCAACAGCCCGCGCAGGCGGTCGATGCTTTCCGCAGGACTTCTGGAAGGGAGCAGGTTCGTGGCGTCCGGGGTCCCGGAGGCATCCCGCATCGCGCCAAATTTCCACAACGGCTCGTGATGCGCAAGACGGTTCCTGAATGCGTGCAGTTCAAAGACGAACGCCAGCGCCCGACGCCGCACCTTCGTGTCACGCCATTGCGGCACCGGCGCACTCAGCGGATGAAAGGGAAATACGGCCGGCAGGATCAGATTGGCGTGCGCATGATCGATATTGCGCAGGACAGCGGGCCAGAAGCCCAGCGAAAGACTTGCCACCATCTCGTCCGCGTCAAGTGTCACCTTGGACCTGCGCTGGCGCACCTCTTCGATGCGCCGCTGAGTCGTCGGGCTCAGGGTCTTCCAGATCTGGTCATACCAGTGCGCGCTTGTGCTCCGGCCTCTTGTGCAGAACATCGACATCGCGCGATGGACGCTGTTGCGCAGCACGATCTCGAAGTATGCAAGGTGCGACGCGAAGCACGATGAAACCTCGCCATTCCACAAATACAAACCGATGGCTTCGTCCATCGTTTTTGTCTTGAAGTATCTTCGGTAGCTGTTCAGACGTCGCGACGAAACGACGCGTTCAAAGTTCTCGATGGATGATGTCCGCATAGCGATTGACAGTGCCTATTGGGTTCTCTAGGATCCCTCCTGAGACGTCGATCGGCATACCCCGCAAGGGCGCCCCGGCGTAAGGAGTAAAAGGCCTCCCAAGCGGGAGGCCTTTTGCTTTGTAGCGCGCCGGAAACACCACGGCTATGAGACAACGCCGCAATCGTGCGGGGCCTTGCGTCAGCGCTGGCCGGGACGCTCTCCAGACGGCCACTTTCGGCCCGACAGCCTGGCCCGCCAAAGACAAAGGCCGCCCGGAGGCGGCCCTTGTTCGATGGGTCAATGTCCCGGTGCCCCCGATGTCCGGGGGCCGGACGGGGAGGATTACTCCACCGTCACCGACTTCGCCAGGTTGCGCGGCTTGTCCACGTCGGTCCCCCGGGCGCACGCCGTGTGGTAGGCCAGCAGTTGCAGCGGCACCACGTGCAGGATCGGCGAGAGCGCGCCGTAGTGCTCGGGCATGCGGATCACCTGGATGCCGTCCGACGACTGGATGTGCGTGTCCGAATCGGCAAACACGTACAGGCGGCCGCCACGGGCGCGCACTTCCTGGATGTTCGACTTCAGCTTTTCCAGCAGCGCGTCGTTCGGGGCTACCGTCACCACCGGCATGGCTTCCGTCACCAGCGCCAGCGGGCCGTGCTTGAGCTCGCCCGCCGGATACGCCTCGGCGTGGATGTACGAGATCTCCTTGAGCTTCAGCGCGCCTTCCAGGGCAATCGGGTAATGCAGGCCGCGGCCCAGGAACAGGGCGTTCTCGCGGCGGGCAAAATCCTCGGACCAGGCGATGATCTGCGGCTCCAGCGCCAGCACGCCATGCAGCGCGGAAGGCAGGTGCCGCAGGTTGGTCAGCGCATCGGCTTCCTGCTGCGCGGTCAGGTGGCCGCGTACCTTGGCCAGCGCCAGCGTCAGCATGTACAGCGCGGCCAGCTGCGTCGTGAACGCCTTGGTCGATGCCACGCCGATTTCGGTGCCGGCGCGCGTCAGGAAGCGCAGTTCCGTTTCGCGCACCATCGCGCTGGTGGCCACGTTGCAGACGGCCAGCGTGTGCGTATGGCCCAGCGATCGGGCGTGGCGCAGCGCGGCCATCGTGTCGGCGGTCTCGCCCGATTGCGAGATCACCACCACCAGGGCGCGCGGGTTCGGCACGGTATCGCGGTAGCGGTATTCGCTGGCCACTTCCACCTGGGTCGGGATTTTGGCGATCGATTCCAGCCAGTACTTGGCCGTGCAGCCCGAGTAGTAGCTGGTGCCGCAGGCCAGGATCAGGATGCTGTCGGTCTCGGCAAACACCTGCGCGGCGTTGTCGCCGAACAGCTCCGGCGTGATGGCGGCGATGCCTTCCAGCGTATCGCCCAGCGCACGCGGCTGCTCGAAGATTTCCTTCTGCATGAAGTGGCGGAACGGGCCCAGTTCCACGGCGGCGGCATGCGCTTCCACCACGCGCTCCTCGCGCTGCACTTCGGCGTCATGGACGTCGCGGATCGTCGCGCCGGCGCGGGTCAGTTCGACCACGTCGCCCTCTTCCAGATAGATGATGCGGTTGGCGGTGCCGGCCACGGCCAGCGCATCCGACGCCAGGAACGACTCGTCGTTGCCCAGCGCCACCACCAGCGGCGAACCGGCGCGCGCGCCGACCACCACGTCGGGCTGGTCCTTGGCCACCACGGCAATCGCGTAGGCGCCATGCAGGCGCTTGGTCACCGCGCGGACCGAGCCGAACAGGTCGCCACGGGTGGCGCTGCTGGGATAGGTGTAGGCCTGGTGAATCAGGTGGGCCACCACTTCGGTATCGGTCTGCGACTCGAAACCGTAGCCCACGGCGCGCAGTTCGTCGCGCAGCGGCTCGTAGTTCTCGATGATGCCGTTGTGCACCAGCGCGATGGTCTCGTCCGAGAAATGCGGGTGCGCGTTGACGGTATCGGGCTTGCCGTGCGTGGCCCAGCGCGTGTGGGCAATGCCCAGCTGGCCGCCCAGACCCGACGCCTGGGTCTGCGTGTCGAGGTCGGCCACGCGCGACACCGTGCGCGCACGCTCCAGGATCGCGTCGCGCACCACGGCCACGCCGCAGGAGTCGTAGCCACGGTATTCCAGGCGACGCAGCCCTTCAACCAGGACGGGAACGATATTGCGGTGCGAAACCGCGCCGACGATGCCACACATAACGGAACCCCTTTATTTTTTCGGTTGCTTGACCGGACGCTGCCAGGCGTCGATCGTCATCTGTTTCGCGCGCGACAGCGTGAGCTTGTCGGCCGGCGCTTCCTTGGTCAGCGTGGTGCCCGCGCCGATCGTGGCGCCGCGGCGCACGGTCACCGGCGCCACCAGCTGCGTATCGGACCCGATGAAGACATCGTCCTCGATCACGGTGCGGTGCTTGTTCACGCCGTCATAGTTGCAGGTAATGGTACCCGCGCCAATGTTCACGCGCTGACCCACCGTGGTGTCGCCCACGTAGGCCAGATGGTTGGCCTTGCTGTGGTTGGCGATCTGGCTGTTCTTGACTTCGACGAAGTTGCCGATATGCACGTCCTGGCCCAGCTCGGTGCCGGGGCGCAGACGCGCGTAAGGGCCGATGCGGCCATCCGGCCCGATCTTTGCTTCCTCGAAATGGCAGAACGGTTGCACACGTGCGCCAGCGCCGACCACGGTGTTGCGGATCACGCAGTGCGCGCCGATGTGTACGCCATCGTCCAGGTGCACGCGGCCCTCGAACACGCAGCCTACGTCGATGGTCACGTCGCGGCCGCAGGTCAGCTGGCCACGCACGTCGATGCGTGCCGGGTCCAGCAGCGTGACGCCCGCTTCAAGCAGGCGTTGGGCGATGTTGCGCTGGTGGATGCGTTCGATTTCGGCCAGCTGGACCTTGCTGTTGACGCCCAGCGTTTCCCACAGTTCGGCGGGCTGGGACGACACGATCTCCACGCCGTCGGTGGCGGCGCGCTCGATGGTGTCGGTCAGGTAGTACTCGCCCTGCGCGTTGTCGTTGCGCAGCGTGGACAGCCAGCGGCGCAGGTGGGCGGTCGGGCAGACGATGATGCCGGTGTTGATCTCGCGGATGGCGCGTTCTTCCTCGCTGGCATCCTTCTGTTCGACGATGCGTACGACATTGCCGGCCGCATCGCGCACAATACGGCCATAGCCGGTGGGATCGGGCATTTCGACGGTCAGCACGCCCAGGCGTTCGCCGCCGGCGGCCTGCACCAGGTGCTGCAGCGTGGCGGTCGAGGTCAGCGGCACGTCGCCGTAGAGCACCAGCGTGGGCTGGGCGTCATCGAGCAGCGGCAGGGCCTGCATGACGGCGTGGCCGGTGCCCAGTTGCTGCGCCTGCTCGGCAAAGGCAACATCGTCGGCACCCACCGCCTGGCGCACCTGCCCGGCGCCGTGCCCGACCACGACCACCAGCCGCGACGGCGACAGCGTACGCGCCGTGTCGAGCACGTGGGCCAGCATCGGTTGGCCGGCCACCGGGTGCAGCACCTTGGGCAGCGCGGAGTTCATGCGCTTGCCCATGCCTGCGGCAAGAATGACGATATTCACAAGGAGGTTCCTAAGTGAGTGTGTCTGAGAAGAAGCTGAAGAATCCGAGCCTGGGAGCACTGTGGCCGATGTGGCTGAACCGTTGCCACGACTGGGCTGGCGGGCGATTCGCCGGCCCCGGAAACATGCGCGCCGATTCTAGCACGCGGGCCTGTGCCGCATTGGGTCCATCACCTCGCGTTACCGTTGTTCACATTTGGTCACGCGGCGTTTTTGCATGGTTTGCAGCATTTACCATGCTCCTGGCGTTGGCTGGATGCAACGCCATGAAGCTCGGATACCAGCAGGGCGACCGCCTGGCCTACTGGTGGGTGGACCGCTATGTCGATGTCTCCGACGCCCAGGAGCCGCCCACCAAGGAAGCCATCGCGCGCTTCTTTGCCTGGCACCGGCGCGGCCAGCTGCCCGAAATCGCCACTGTGCTGACCCGCGTGCGCGGTGAAGTCGCGGGCGAAGTCACCCCGGCCATGGTGCGGCAGGTCCAGCAGGACTCCCAGCGCCTGGGCCGGCAGGCCTTCGACAACGCGGTGCCCGACCTGGCCGACCTGCTGCTGACGCTGGAGCCCGACCAGATCCAGCGGATGGAGGCCAAATTTGCCGAAAGCAACACCAAATACCGCAAGGAATTCCTGAAATCGGACCCCGCCGCCCGTACCGACGCCCGGTTCGACAAGATCATGAGCTACGCCAAGCTGATCTACGGGTCGTTCTCCGGCGAGCAGGAACGCGCCATCCGCGACGCGATGGGCCCCTATATGCAGAGCGCCGACGCGCGCTATGCCGAGCGCGTCAAGCGGCAGCAGGAATGGGTGGCCCTGGCGCGCGAAGTCTCTTCGACCCGCCCGCCCAAACCCCAGGTGGAAGCCATGCTGCGCAAGTATGCCGACGACTGGCAGCGGCCCGGCGGCGGCGAGCAGCGCAGTACCTCGGCCGGGGTGGATCTGACCGTCCGGATCGCCAACATGACCACGCCCGAGCAGAAGGCGCATGCCGTCAAACGCTTCGACGGCTGGATCAACGATACGCGCTCGCTGATGGCCGAGAGCGGCCGGGCGCCCCAGGCAGCCAGGTAGCCGCCGGGTTCGCCCACCATCGACAGGAAAGCCCCGGGCCAGGCCACGGGGCTTTATCTTTTCCCGGCGCGGCGGCGCGACTCAGGCCGCTGGCTGGCCCGCCGGCTCGGAAGCCGGTGCGGCGGCGGGCTCCGAGGCCGGCGCCGCCCCCTTCTGGATCTTGTCGAAGCGCACGAATTCCATGCGGTTCGGTTCCACGCTGCCGCTGAACTGCAACGCCTGCTGGCTGTAGGTGGTCTCGCCGAACAGCGACGCCTCGTCCACCTTGGCCAGGCCGGTGGCCAGCCCCGTGAACGGGAACAGCTCGGTATCGGCCAGGTGCGACGGCACCACGTTGCGCAGCGCCGAGAAGATGTTGTCGATGCGGCCCGGGTGCTCGCGCTCCCACTGCTGCACCATCTCGCTCACCTTCTTGCGCTGCAGGTTTTCCTGCGAGCCGCACAGGTTGCACGGGATGATCGGAAATTCCATGGCGCGCGCGTACGACGCGATGTCCTTTTCCGCGCAGTAGGCCAATGGACGAATGACGATGTGCTGGCCGTCGTCGGTGGCCAGCTTGGGCGGCATCGCCTTCATCTTGCCGCCGAAGAACATGTTCAGGAAGAACGTGTTGACGATATCGTCGCGATGGTGGCCCAGCGCGATCTTGTTCGCGCCCAGTTCCTTGGCCGTGCGGTAGATCACGCCACGGCGCAGGCGCGAGCACAGCGAGCACGTGGTCTTGCCCTCGGGCACCTTCTCCTTGACGATCGAATACGTGTCGGCCTCGACGATCACATATTCCACGCCCGTGGACTTCAGGTATTCGGGCAGGATGTGCTCCGGGAACCCCGGCTGCTTCTGGTCCAGGTTCATCGCGATCAGCTTGAACTGGATCGGCGCCCGCTTCTGCAGCGCCATCAGGACCGACAGCATCGTGTACGAGTCCTTGCCGCCGCTCATGCAGACCATGACGGTGTCGCCGTCCTCGATCATGCCGAAGTCGCCGATGGCCTTGCCGGTCAGCGACTGCAAGCGGGTTTCAAGGCGATAGAAGTTAGCCGAGTGACTCATAAGACGTACCTGTAACGGATGCGGCGCTGAATAATGGCCGCGCGCCCGATAGAAATGCCGGAATGGACGGGGCGGTATTCTACTGGACCGGCCCGTCCGGCGCTGCAGGCGTCCCGAGTTGCCCCGGCCGGCGTCAGGCCTGCTTGATGTGGAACACCTCGACGCCGACCGAATCGCAATCGGGGTAGACATCGGGCTTTTCGGTCGACACCCGCACGGCGCGCACCTTGGGATGCTGCAGCATGGCGCGGGCCACGTCGTCGCACAGCGTTTCCTGCAGGTGGATATGGCCCTGGGCCATGCGGGCCGCCACCGTGTTGCGCATGAAGTCGTAATCGACCACTTCCTCCAGGCGGTCGGCGTGCGGGGTGGTTTCGGACAGCGACACGAACAGGTCGATGTTCACCAGCACGCGCTGTTCGCCCTTTTTCTCGAATTCATGCACGCCGATGTTGATCTGCACTTCGTAGTTGCGCAGGAACATGCGGCGGCAGTCTTGCAGGCTGGGATGGGAAAGGGCGGCAAAGGTCATGGCAGGGTCAATCAAGGTACGGCTTCATTCAGTCAAAAACATCACGTCACGGGCCAGCGGCATCAGATGCTGCCCGCCGTCGACGTACAGCGTGGTGCCGGTCACGGCGCGCGCCCCGGCCAGGTAGGCCACGGCCTGGGCGATGTCGTCGGGGGTGCTCGACTGGCCCAGCGGCGTCATGCCGTGGGCCCGCACGAAGCCAGGGTCGGACTGGTCGCCGGACACCAGCGTGATACCCGGCGCCACGCCCACCACGCGCAGGCGCGGGGCCAGGGCCTGCGCCAGCTGCACCGTGGCAGTCTGCAGCGCGGCCTTCGACAGCGTATACGACAGGAAGTCGGGATTCAGGTTGTTGAGCTTCTGGTCCAGCAGGTTGATCACCACCCCGCGCTGCTCGCCGGCATTGCCGGCTCCGTTGCCGTCGGCGCCAAGCGCCTTGTGCATCTCACGCGCCAGCAGCAGCGGCGCCGCCACGTTCGTGCGCATATGGGTGTCGAGCGATCCATACGAAAAGCTCGTCGCCACGTCGTACTGGAACAGCGAGGCATTGTTGACCAGGCAGGTCGGCGCGCCCAGCGCATCGACGCAGGCGGCCACCAGCTTGCCCGTGGCGGCCTCGTCGGACAGGTCGGCCTGCAGCACGGCGGCCCGGCGGCCCAGCGCGCGGATCTGCGTGGCCAGCACCTCGGCTTCGTCACGCGACCGGTTGCAGTGGACGGCCACGTCCCAGCCCTGCGCGGCAAGCTCCAGCGCGATGGCACGGCCCAGCCGGCGCGCCGCGCCGGTCACCAGCGCCACGCCGCGCGATTGGACGCCCGCGGCGCCCTGAGTATTCGAATCTGGCATTGCTACAATTCGCGGTATGCAGAAAGTCGCTAGTCTACCCCTTCCCTCCGCCGATGCGCTTGACGCATCCAAGGCCCTTTCCATCGTGATCGGCGACGCCATCGCGGCATCCGGCGGCTGGATCGGCTTCGACCGCTACATGTCGCTTGCGCTCTATGCCCCGCGCCTGGGCTATTACAGTGGCGGCGCGGCCAAGTTCGGGCGCGGCGCCGACGACGGCAGCGACTTCATCACCGCCCCCGAGCTGACCCCGTTCTTCGCCCGCACGCTGGCCCGCCAGTTCGCGCCACTGGTCCGGATGTCGCTGCCGCGCGTGATGGAATTCGGCGCCGGCACCGGCCGGCTGGCCGCCGACCTGCTGCTGGCCCTGGAATCGGAAAATGCGCTGCCCGAGTCGTACCGCATCGTCGAGCTGTCCGGCGAACTGCGCGCCCGGCAGCAGGACACGCTGGCGCAGCGCGCCCCCCATCTGGCGGGCCGCGTGCAATGGCTCGATGCCCTGCCCGACAGCTTCGAAGGCGTCATCGTCGGCAACGAGGTGCTCGACGCAATGCCCGTGCGGCTCTTCGCCCGTATCGGCGGCCAATGGCACGAGCGCGGCGTGGTGCGGCAAGGCGATACGTTCGCGTACGAAGACCGGCGGCTCGACGCCGCCGCCGTGCCGGCGCAGCTCCACGAAATGCCCGGCGACCACGATATGGTCACCGAGACCCATGCCGAAGGCGAAGGCTTCACGCGCGCCGTGGGCGCCCTGCTCAAGCGCGGCGCGGCGTTCTTTATCGACTATGGCTTTCCGGCATCGGAGTACTACCACGCGCAGCGCGTGGGCGGCACGCTGATGTGCCACTACCGCCATCATGCGCACCCCGATCCGTTCCTGTACCCGGGCCTGCAGGACATCACGGCCCACGTGAATTTCAGCGGCATTGCCGAAGCGGCGGTCGATGCGGGGCTCACCGTGGCGGGCTTTGCCTCGCAGGCGCGCTTCCTGATGAACGCCGGGATTACCGAGCTGATGATGTCGCTCGACCCGTCCGACGCGCGCAACTTCCTGCCGCAGGCCAACGCGGTGCAGAAGCTGCTCAGCGAGGCCGAAATGGGTGAGTTGTTCAAGGTCATCGCGCTGGCACGCGATGTCGACGATGCCTTGCCGCTGGCCGGATTCGCGCGCGGCGACCGCAGCTACGCCCTCTGACCGATCCACACGCCATCACCATGTTGCGCTGGACCTTCACCATCTTCCTGTGCGTGATCGTGCTGTCGGCGGCGCTGCCGTGGCTGCAGAAGATCGGCCTCGGACGCCTGCCCGGCGACGTGCGCTTCCGGCTCTTCGGCAAGGAATACGTCTTGCCGTTCGCCTCGACGATCCTGCTGTCGCTGGTGGCGCTGGTGATCGGGAAAGTGCTGTAGGGCCTGGTTGGACGGGATCTAGTCCGGCAGCCCCAGTTTTTCCGCCACGGCCGCCACGCGCGCCTTGTGCACCTTATCCTTGATCAGATCCACCCGATCGCCACACGCCTTGGCCACGGCCCCGGCATCGACCGATGCCGCCGCCTCGCGGGCCGCCAGCAGCCGCGCGGTCTGCGGATAGTCGCGATCCTCGAACCCCAGCCGGCCACGGGCGTCGGCCTCGCAGGCCTGCAGCGCCTCGGCGAACCGGTCGGGCTTGCGCAGTGCGTCGCTGCGCTCCACCAGCCGTGTCAGCGCGGCCGCGCCGAACGCTTCCGAGCGATGGATGTTGCCGTGCTCGCGCGCCACAAGCAGCGCCAGTTCGCGGCAGTCGTTCGGCACGCGCAGGCGCTTGCACACCGCCTCCAGCAAATCCACGCTGCGTTGCTCGTGGCCGATATGGCGCGGCAGCACGTCCTCTGGCGTGGTGCCCTTGCCCAGGTCGTGGGTCAGCGCCGCAAAGCGCACCGGCAGCGACGCGCCCTGCGCGGCGGCGTAGTCCACCACCATCATCACGTGCACGCCGGTGTCCACCTCGGGGTGGTAGTCGGCGCGTTGCGGCACGCCCCAGAGCCGGTCCAGCTCCGGCAACAGCCGCGCCAGCGCGCCACATTGGCGCAGCACGTCGAACATGCGCGATGGCCGGGCCTCCATCAGGCCGCGCGCCAGTTCCTGCCAGACGCGCTCGGGCACCAGGGCGTCGACCTCGCCCGCATCCACCATCTTGCGCATCAACGCGACGGTTTCCGGCGCCACCGAGAAATCATCGAAGCGGGCGGCGAAGCGTGCCGCGCGCAGGATGCGTACCGGGTCCTCGGCAAAGGCGTCGGACACATGCCGGAACAGGCGTGCCTGCAGGTCCTGCCGGCCGCCGTATGGATCGATGATCGGACCCACCAGGTTGTCCTGGTCGTCCACGGCCTGCGCCATCGCATTGATGGTCAGGTCGCGGCGCACCAGGTCGTCTTCGAGCGTGACATCGGGCCCGGTATAGAACGCAAAGCCCTTGTAGCCCACGGCCGTCTTGCGCTCGGTCCGGGCCAGCGCGTACTCGGCCCGTGTCTGTGGATGCAGGAAGACCGGAAAGTCCTTGCCCACCGGCTTGTAGCCGGCGGCTTCCATCTGCTCGGGCGTAGCACCCACCACCACGTAGTCGCGATCCTGGCTTGGCTTGCCCAGCAGTTGGTCGCGGATGGCCCCGCCGACGGCGTACACCTGCATGATCAGCCCGTGACGATGATCGCGTCGGCCCGTTCAGGCTGCGTGCGGTAGGGTTCATCGGCCGGCACGAAATCGCGCTCCTCGCGGGCGCCCGCCACCCATTCCTGCATGGCCGGCAAGGCCAGGATGAAATCGGCGTAGGTCTTGGCGGCTTCGGGCAGATGCACGCCATAGGTGGCAAAGCGGCTCACCACGGGCGCGTAGAACGCGTCGGCAATCGTAAATTCGCCAAACAGGAACGGGCCACCGGCGCCGTAGCGCGCACGCAGGTCGGTCCAGATCGCGGCAATGCGGTCCACGTCCTGCTGCACGGCCACGTTCCAGCCCAGGCCCGGCAGCACGGCGGTGCAGTTCATCGGCATCTGGCTGCGCAGGTTGCCGAAGCCCGAGTGCATCTCGGCGCAGATCGAGCGTGCCATGGCGCGTGCGGCCACGTCGGCCGGCCACAGCTGCTTGTGCGGAAACCGCTCGGCCGCGTATTCGGAGATCGACAGCGAATCCCACACGGTCACGTCGCCGTCGATCAGCGCCGGCACCTTGCCGGCGGGCGAGTAGCGGGCAATTTCCGTCCCGAAATCCTTCGTGAACAGGCGCAGCGGGATTTCCTCGAATTCGATGCCGGCGTGGCGCAGCAGCAGCCACGGACGCAGCGACCAGGACGAATAGTTCTTGTTGCCGATGACGAGCTTCATCGTAAATTCCTTGGGGGCGGAAACAGAGGCGGACAAATGCGACACGCGCAAATACGAAGGCGCGGGCGCCGGTCCATCGCCAGGCGCCCTGAACCAGACATTCTATCGATGCGGCGCCCGGCGTCCAAATGAATTGCGCTCGCAAGGCTGTGAGCGCCAATCACATCGGTGCAAATTGCGTGCCCCCTGGCGCCGGCGCTTCAGCGATGCACGCTGCCGCGCAAGGACTGGAAGAACGTGTCGCGGCTGCGGCCGGCCAGCACGTCGGTCATCACGACCTCCAGGCTCACCGGATGGACACCCAGTTCCGCCGCCATGGGCGCGCCGAGCACGTTGTCCAGGCGCATCGAATCGAGGTTGTCGCGCGACAGCACCGTGCCGCCCGGCATGTGTTCCAGCACGGCCGCCTGCATGCGCGCCAGCGCATCGGGCAGGGCGATGATCGGCCGCGGATGACCCGACGCATGGCCCGCGAACTTGACCAGCTCCTCCAGCGTGTACACCTGCGGGCCGCCCAGTTCGTAGGTCTGCCCGACGGTCGATCCATTGGCCATCGCGTTCACGAAGGCCTGCACCACGTCCATCACGAACACGGGCTGGAAGCGCGCATGGGCGCACGCCAGCGACACCACCGGCGCCATCTGCTGCAACTGGGCGAACAGGTTCAGAAAATGATCGTCCGGGCCGAACACGACCGATGGACGGAAAATGGTCCAGTCCAGTCCGCTCTCGCGCACGACGCGCTCGCCTTCGCCCTTGCTGCGCAGGTACATCGACGGCCCTTGCGGGTCCGCGCCAAGCGCGCTCATGTGGATCAGCCGGCGAACGCCGGTGCGGCTGCAGGCCTCCACCAGCTGTCGCGGCAGATCGACGTGCGCGGCGGCAAACTGGGGGCCGTACGGGTCGCCGCGGTCGCCGTGCAGCACGCCCACCAGGTTGACGACGATGCCATCGACGCCCAGCGGGCCGATTGCATCGTCCAGCGAAGCCGCGTCGGCCAGGCCCAGCTCGGCCACTTCCACACGCGGCAACAGCAGCAGATGCTGCGCATGTTCGACGCTGCGCGAGCCGACCACGATGCGGTCGGGCGCGATGGGACTATCGGGATTGGAGGCCGGATCGAGCGGCGCGCCGGAAGCGGTCGCCGCGCCGGCCAGGCGGGACACGAGGTGGCTGCCGATGAAACCGGCGCCCCCCACGACAAGGACGTTGCTGGTCTTCATGCTTGGGGCTCCGTGACGATTCGTGTGACGCTGCGTGATGCACGCGTCCCGACAGTCACGGAGCCGCCGCCCCGCCCCATGCGGGGCTTACAGGGTCAGGGCAGGCTGGTCGTCGTGACCGAGGACGGCGCGACCACCCCAAGCCGGTCTTTCAGCGACTGGGGACGGCCACTCATCAATGCAGCATAGTACGTCGCGTTGGAAAGCACATTCTTGACATACGTTCGCGTTTCCGTGAACGGGATCGTCTCTGCAAAGATCGCGCCTTCCACGGGCCGCGACAGGCTCGAACGCCACGATTTCGGGCGTCCCGGGCCGGCGTTGTACCCGGCGGACGCCAGCGTCCACGAGCTGTCGAGGTCCGTCAGTACCATGCTCATGTAATTTGTACCGAGCAGGATATTGATATTGGGGTCACCCATCATCGACGGCGAGAAGTCGGCCATGCCGATCTTCTTCGCCACGTACCTGGCCGTGGCCGGCATCACCTGCATCAGGCCGTGCGCACCCGCCGACGAGCGCGCATTCATGATGAAGCGCGATTCCTGACGGATCAGGCCATATGCCCAGGCCATGTCCAGGCCCACGTCATCGGTGGCCCGCTGCATGATGTCGCGATACGGCATCGGAAAACGCTGGGCGAAATCGTGTTCGGCCTTCGTACGGTCCGACGTGTTGACCGTGCGGTCCAGCAGGTCGATCTTGCGCGCGTACTCGGCGGCAGCGATCAGTTCGCGATCGCTCATGCCGCGCAGTTCCCAGTTCCACTCGCGGTTGCCCTCGAAGCGCAGGTTCAGGTCATAGAACTTCTGCGCGCGGACAAAGCCGGGTCGCGTGCGCATGGCCATGGCCTCGGCGTCGCTGACCGTGGTGCGGGCCGGCAGCGTGATCCGGCTGCCCAGTTCCTCGCTGGCCAGCTGGCCGTAGAAATGGAACTGGCCCGCGATCGACTGGAATTGCGCCTGGGCTTCGGCGCCACGGCCGTCGGCCTTCAGCGCGCGGGCGTACCAGTATGTCCACGCCGGGTCCTTGGCGCGCAGCTCGGGGCGCATCAGTTCGATCGACTGGCGCACCTGCTTCCAGTCGCCCTGGCGCAACGCGGCGCGCACGCGCCACTCCTGCGTTTCGTCCGACAGCCACTGGTTGCCGCCCAGGTCCATCTGGCGGCGGTAGTAGCCCGCGGCTTCCGGCATCAGCTTCTTGGCCGCGTACTGGCCAACCACGCCCCAGGCGGCGCCTTGCTCGTCGCGCGACAGGCCGCCGGCGATGGTGTTCAGGTACGACGCGGCCTGCGACGGGTCGTTGCGGGCCATCTTGACCACGGTGGCCAGCGCGTCGCTGTCCACGCGTGCATCGGGCACGGCGGCCGCGATCTTCGCGGCCAGCGTCGTGTAGTTCTGTTCCAGCGCCTGGCGTGCCTGGAACGCCACGTCGCTACGCTGGATCTGCTGGCTCTGCGCCAGGTAGCCCACCAGATCGACGCAGCCGTCGCCGTAGTAGCGCGGATCCACCAGCGTGGCGCGCGCCTCGGCGGCCACGTTCTGGCCCTTGAGCGCCTTCGACAGCAGCGCGTAGCACTCCACCTGCGTGTCGTCCTTGAGCACGAACTGCGGGTACTGGATATCGAAATTGGCCCAGTCGCGCTTCTTGCCCAGCACCAGCAGCCAGTCGTTGCGCATGCGGTCGGCAATCGCCTCGCCCTGGTAACGCTGCAGGAACGCCGCCACTTCGGCGTCGGGCGCGTCGATGCGCGCCTGGCCGCCGGTATCGAACATCTGCGGCTTGATGCGGAAGTATTCGACGTACGACGGAATCGGGTAGTCGACCAGCGTGGCCGAAATGGCGGCGGCGCGGTCCACGTCGTTCTTGCGGGCCGCTTCGCGCAGCGCCACGAAGGCATCGTCCGGGCTGGACGGAATCATCGTCGACGCGGCCGGCTGCTGCGGCGCCGGACGCGACGGCGCCGGCTTCTTCTGCGCGTATGCCGGCATGGCCAGCACCGCGCCTGCGAACGCGAGCCAGGCGAAGCGGCCGGCCCGGCGCAGATATACTCCCTTCGACATTCTTGGCTATCCCTTATGTGGTGGCGCGTGCCCATTCACGAAGACAGGCACGCATCCTTCATCTGTTTCTGATTGTCTGATCGCGGTCATTATTGCACGCCATGCCCCCATCCCAAGCCCCGGACAACGGGCCGGACGCCCGTCAATTCCAGGCCGTCACGGACCAGCCTGCCGCCCCCGCCAATGACCGGCGCGCCCTCCGCCGCGACCTGCTGGCGCGGCGCGCCGCGCTGCCCGATCGTGCCGCATCCGATACCGCTATCGACCAGGCGCTGGGCGCCCTGCTGGAACGCCTGGGCGTACGGAAGCTGGGGTTCTACTGGCCGATCCAGGAGGAATTCGACGCCCGCGGCACGGTGGCGCGCTGGCTGGCCGGGATGCCCGGCCGCGTGGCCGCCCTGCCCGTGGTCTCGGCCCCGGGCACGCCGCTCGATTTCCATTTCTGGACCCCTGACACGACGATGCGCGCCGGACACTACGGCATTCCGGTACCCGACGGCACGGAGGCCGTGACGCCCGACGCGCTGCTCATTCCCTGTGTCGGTTTCAGCGCCAACAAGTTCCGCCTCGGCTACGGCGGCGGCTTCTACGACCGCACCCTGGCGGCCCTGGCCGGGCTTGGCGTCACGCCCATCGCCATCGGCATCGGCTTCGACGCCTGCGAGATCCCGCTTGTTGCACAGGCGCACGACCTGCCGATGGACTGGATGGTGACGGAGCGCGGGGTGCGGTAGCACCCGCGCCGGGTTTCCTCCGGCAAGCCGGCTGGCCGATCAGCCTGGCGCATCGTCCGGGGCGGGCTCCGTGGCGCGCACCAACCCCTCCACCAGCTCGCGCATCCGCCTCCAGTGCGAGCCTTCCCAGAACACCCTGCGGCAATGCGGGCATGTGACAAAGCGGTCGTGGCGCGCGAACACGCCGTCCGGCACGCGGCCCTGCGCGTCGGCCTTGTCGATGCGTTGCAGCGGCACGTTGCAGGTCAGGCAGAGCGAGAACGGGCGGGCGCTGCGTGCCAGGTCGAGCCGCGCGAAGATCTCCTGTGCCTGCGGCGTCGATTTGATCGCCCGCACATAGCAGCCGTGCGTGATTTCGCGGCGCTTGAGCAGTTCGCGGTCGCGCGTCAGCACGATGCGCTGCTCGTCGGCCGCGATGCGGGCAATCTCGCTGTCTTCGAAGTGGTTGTCGTAGAGCGTGTCGAAGCCGGTCATGCGCAGCAGGTGCGCCAGGCCGCCCAGATGCGCATCGGCGACAAAGCGGAGGTTGCGCAGCGGATGCTCGCGCACGCGCAGCAGCGGCGTCACGTCGAGGGATTCGAATTTTGGATAAACGGCGACGCGGTCGCCGTCCTCGACGAGGCGCTCGAACGGCACCGATTCGCCGTTCACGAGGATCAGTTCCACCTCGGTATGCGGCACGCCTAGCGCCTCGATCATGTGCTTGACCGTGGCGGCGCGCGCGCAGGGGCACGACAGGTCCCGGCGGCGCTGCGATGGCGCCAGAAAGTCGTTCAGTTCCTCGTAGAAACGGAAGGTGGCGGTGACCATGGCGGCGAGTATGCCACCATCGCCCCCGGTTGCCGATATGCCTACTTCGCGTTGCCCAGCCGCAGCGCGGCTTCCACGGCCATGCGCGCCCAGGGCGTCATGGCGGACGGCGACTCCAGGCAGGCCGCCGGCAGGCTCAGGTAGTGACGCATCGTCACCTCGCGCCGGGCCGACTGGTAGCGGAACGGCTCGCTGCCTTCGGCCGCGAAGCGGGGCAGCGTGATGTCGTCCGCCTTCAGGTAGCACTGGCCGCCGCTGGCCAGCGCGAACATCAGCCCGTCATAGAACAGGCCATGACCGCCAAACATCCGCCTGGCCGTGACCGGCCCGATGCTGGCCGCCAGCGGCGCCATCAGTTCCAGCAGATGCTCGACGAACGGGTCCGGACGGCGCGCGGCGGGCATGCGATCAGAGCTTGAGCCGCTGCCAGATGGCCTTGGTGGCGCCGGCCGTGTTCAGCGTGTAGAAATGCAGGCCGGGCACGCCCGAAGCCAGCAGGCGTTCGCACAGCGCCGTCACCACGTCCAGGCCGAACGCGCGGATCGACTCCTTGTCGTCGCCGAACGATTCGAGCCGCTTCGCCACCCAGCGCGGCACTTCGGCGCCGCACATCTCGGAAAAACGCATCAGCTGCGAGTAGTTGGTGATCGGCATGATGCCGGGCACGATCGGCACTTCCACGCCCATCGCGCGGACATCGTCGACAAAGCGGAAGTAGGCGTCGGCGTTGAAGAAATACTGCGTGATGGCCGAGTTCGCGCCGGCCTTCACCTTGCGCACGAAGTTGTCCAGGTCGTGGCGCGGCGAACGGGCCTGCGGGTGGTATTCGGGATAGGCCGCCACCTCGATGTTGAACCAGTCGCCGGTTTCGGCGCGGATGAACTCCACCAGTTCGTTGGCGTAGCGGAATTCGCCGATCTCGCCCATGCCGGACGGCATGTCGCCGCGCAGCGCGACGATATGGCGGATACCGCCGTCGCGATAGGTCTTGAGGATGTCGCGGATGCTCTCGCGCGACGACCCCACGCACGACAGGTGCGGCGCCGCCTCGATACCCTCGCGCTGGATTTCCAGCACGGCGTCGAGCGTGCCCTGCTGCGTGGTGCCGCCGGCGCCGAATGTCACCGAGATGTACTTCGGCTGCAGCGGTGCCAGCTGGGCGCGGGTGTTGCGCAGTTTCTCGGCGCCCTCCGCCGTCTTGGGCGGGAAGAATTCGAAGCTGTAGTAGCGATCAGTCATGGTTGGCACGCCGCACGCGCGGCGCCCCGAAGAATTTCAGTCGCGCTTAGTCCCGGTCGCCAAGCAGTACGCTGGCGAGAATCGTGGAGATCACGCTATAGAGAATCGAGCCAAGCAGCGCGGCGCCAAATCCGGCCACGACAAACCCCTGCAGCAGGTTGCCGACGAACAGGAACAGCAGCGCGTTGATGACGAAGATGAACAGCCCCAGCGTCAGCAGCGTCACCGGCAGGGTCAGGATGACCAGGATCGGCCGGATCAGCGTATTGACCAGACCCAGCACCAGCGCGGCAATCATCGCCGCGCCAAATCCGCGCAGTTCGATCCCGCCGATCAGATAGCTCACCAGGAACAGCGACGCGGCGTTGATGATCCAGACGGCCAACAGTCTCATTGCAACTCCCTTGTTATTGGTGGGATGACACTATTTGTGCACGGTCTGCGCGATGGGGTGTCGCACAGCTGGCTCAATGCCCTCTGCCCCGGCCCCCCTCCCGCATGCGGGAGAGGGGCGCAAACCGGGGGTCGGGGCAGACGTGGCCGATCAGTAGCGGTAGTGGTCGGCCTTGTACGGGCCCTGCTTCTGCACGCCGATGTAGGCGGCCTGCTGCTCGGTCAGCTCGGTCAGCTGCGCGTTCAGCTTCTTCAGCTGCAGGCGCGCCACCTTCTCGTCCAGGTGCTTCGGCAGCGTGTAGACGCCCACCGGGTACTTGCCGCTGTCGCGCTCGGCCCACAGTTCGATCTGGGCGATCGTCTGGTTGGCGAACGAGCTGCTCATCACGTACGACGGGTGGCCCGTGGCGCAGCCCAGGTTCACCAGGCGGCCCTTGGCCAGGATGATGATCTTCTTGCCGTCCGGGAACTTGACGTGGTCCACCTGCGGCTTGATCTCCTCCCATTCGTACTTCTCGACCGATGCGATGTCGATCTCGTTGTCGAAGTGGCCGATGTTGCAGACGATGGCCTGGTCCTTCATGCGGGCCATGTGGTCATGCGTGATCACGTGGTAGTTGCCGGTGCAGGTCACGAAGATGTCGCCGTGCTCGGCGGCGTAGTCCATCGTCACCACGCGGTAGCCTTCCATGGCGGCCTGCAGTGCGCAGATCGGGTCGATTTCGGTGACCCACACCTGGGCCGACAGCGCGCGCAGGGCCTGGGCGCTGCCCTTGCCCACGTCGCCGTAGCCGGCAACCACGGCGACCTTGCCGGCGATCATCACGTCGGTGGCGCGCTTGATGCCGTCCACCAGCGATTCGCGGCAGCCATACAGGTTGTCGAACTTGCTCTTGGTCACCGAGTCGTTGACGTTGATGGCCGGGAACTTCAGTTCGCCGCGCTGGGCCATCTGGTACAGGCGGTGCACGCCCGTGGTGGTTTCCTCGGTCACGCCGCGGATGGCGGCCAGGTTGCGGCTGTACCAGGTGGCATCCTTGGCCAGCTTCTCCTTGATGGCGGCGAACAGGTAGGTTTCTTCCTCGCTGGTCGGCTTGCTGATCAGCGATGCGTCCTTCTCGGCGCGGGCGCCCAGGTGCAGCAGCAGCGTGGCGTCGCCGCCGTCGTCCAGGATCATGTTCGGCGTGCCGCCGTCGGCCCAGTCGAAGATGCGGTGGGTGAAGTCCCAGTATTCCTTGAGCGACTCGCCCTTGAACGCGAACACCGGCGTGCCCGATGCGGCGATGGCGGCGGCGGCGTGGTCCTGGGTCGAGAAGATGTTGCACGAGGCCCAGCGCACGTCGGCGCCCAGTGCCTTGAGCGTTTCGATCAGCACGGCGGTCTGAATCGTCATATGCAGCGAACCGGCGATGCGGGCGCCCTTGAGCGGCTGCGCAGCGGCGAATTCGTCGCGGATGGCCATCAGGCCGGGCATTTCGGTCTCGGCGATCGCGATTTCCTTGCGGCCCCAGCCGGCCAGGCCGATGTCGGCGATCAGGTAGTCTTGCTTCAGGTCAGTCACAGCGTTCATGTTCACTCCGATGTAAGAGTGGCGCATACGCGGGACGGGAGACGGATAAGGCCCATGAACCCAGGGCCTGGCCGCGTCACGGGCGCCTCACGTGAGGCCATGACGGGCAGACAGGTCGACTCGCGCCCCGTGCGAACCACGGAACAGCGAGCGCCGTTGAGACATTCCGAGCCTGGCGGATGGCAGGGCATCCGTTGCAACGCTCCTCGGAGTGGCGGTATTGTAGCGTGCCTGTTCGCGCCGAGCAGGCAGAAATGCCAGATTTTTTCCCGCCTAATTGTTTCGGACCGTTCCCGTCCCGTTCCTGCCTTGCACATGCTCCCCACGCCACCCCGCACCCTGACCATCGCCGGTTCCGACTCCGGCGGCGGCGCCGGCATCCAGGCGGACCTGAAGACATTTGCCGCGCTCGGCTGCTTCGGCATGAGCGCGATCACCGCCATCACGGCCCAGAACACGCTCGGGGTGACCGGGGTGCACGCCATTCCGGCCGACATGGTGGCCGCCCAGATCGATGCCGTGGCCAGCGACATCGGCGTGGATGCCGCCAAGACCGGCATGCTCGGCACGGCGGCCATCGTCGAGGCCGTGGCCGGCGCGGTGGACCGGCACGGCATCCGCAAGCTCGTGGTCGATCCGGTCATGATCTCCACGTCGGGCGCCACGCTGTCGGACGACGCCACCAGCCAGGCCATGGTGAAGCAGCTCTTCCCGCGCGCCATCCTGGTCACGCCGAACCTGCCGGAAGCCTCGTACCTGCTGGGGCGCCGCATCGCGCGCCGGGCCGAGATGGAAGCCGCCGCCGCCGACCTGCTGGCGATGGGCTGCCATGCCGTGCTGCTCAAGGGCGGGCACCTGGAGGACGATGGCCCCGGCGCCACCGGCCTGGACGACCTGCTGATGCTGGCCGACGGCACCACGCGCATCTACACGCATCCGCGTATCGACACCCCCAACCTGCACGGCACCGGCTGCACGCTGGCGGCGGCCATCGCGTCGCAACTGGCGCGCGGCGACGCGCTGCCCGACGCCGTGGGCACCGCGCTGGACTACGTGGCCCGGGCCATCGCGGCTGGCGCGCCACTGCGCCTGGGTGCCGGCAACGGCCCGCTCAACCACAGCTTCGCCCCGCGCCCGCTGGGCTGACGCGGCATCGGATTCGACATGGAAACCCTGAAAAACATCGACCTGCGCGACGATCCCGCCGCGCGCTGGTACGTGAAGGACGAAACCGTGCAGGTGGCGTTTGCCGCCGAGCCCGGCGAACTGATCAGCCGCGAGGGGCCGAACCGCTACCAGCGCGGGGATGCCATCGTGACCGGCGCCACGGGCGACCGCTGGGTGGTGTCGCGCGGGCGTTTCGACGCGCGCTATGTGGCCGTGGGGCCGAACGCGCACGGCGAGGCCGGCCCGTATCGCAACAAGCCGGTGCCGGTGCTGGTCAAGGAAATGCCGGTCGCGTTCGCGCTGGAACGCTCGGCCGGCGGCGATGTGCTGACCGGCAAGCCGGGCGACTGGCTGATGCAATACGCGCCCGGCGACTATGGCATCACCGAGCGCGCAAGGTTCCTGGCGGTCTATCGCCCCACGGAAGGCCCGCCGGACGGGCCGGACGCCTAGTTCCCGCCGGCCAGCTGCACCAGCTTGAACGACGCGCGGGCCACGCAGCAGACCGTGCCCGATGCGTCGCGGGCCTCGCCCTCGCAGAAGGCGATCTTGGCGCCCCGGCGCAGGATGCGCGCCTCGAACGTCAGCGCGCCGCGCGCGGCGGCCAGGAAATGCGTGGACATGTCGATCGTGATCACGCCCACATCCAGCGGCGCATGCGAGCGCGCCGCGCCGCTCAGCGTGAAGTCCAGCACGGCCATCAGCGTGCCGCCATGCACGTCGCCACGGCTGTTCACCACGTTCGGGCTGGCCGGCAGGCGCGTACGGCATAGCCCTTCCTCCATATGCACCGGCTGCAGGCCCAGCAGGCGCATCAGCGGAATCTCGATACCGAAATAGGGCTTGTCGGGGGTGCCCGGGGCGGCGGGGATGATCTCGTTCACTGCTGTTTCCTCTCTGCGGGTCCCGTTCCGTACTGCGGAACCTCTATCCATTGGTGACTGGATGGAGAGGATATGCGGATTGTCCGGTCGCGACCAGCCGGGGTGGCCGGTCAGCGCCCAATCTGTGAGTTCTTGATACGCCAGCCCTCTCCCCCGGCCGCCATGCGGGAGAGGGGAGAAAAACGCGGCAGCGAATCTTCGGGGGAGAAAACCGTCGCGGCAGCGCAGGGGGGACGGATTTGCTTTGCTTTCAGGGCGCTTGAAGATTGCGGCCCTTGCTCTCACCGGAGGGTGCGGCTCCCCTCTCCCGCCTGCGGGAGAGGGGTTGGGGGAGAGGGCAAGCGTGTCCGCACTTGCCGAGCCGCGTTAGCACCCCATGCGCCTGCCCTCTCCCCCGCCCCTCTCCCGCGCGCGGGAGAGGGGAGCAAACCGAGGAAATATCAAGCGCCGGCGGTTCGCTCCCTCAGCGCGGTTTGGGGAGCGGGTAAAACCGTTCAGCCAGCGACCATCAGGCAAACAAGGCGTTGAGCCCCGCCACCGCCGCCGGCACATCGCTGGCTTCCGTGATCGCCCGCACCACGGCGGCGCTGCCCACGCCAACATCGAGCACTTCGCGCATATTGCCGGCGTTCACCCCACCGATGCCCACCAGCGACGGCATTACTGGCTTCATCAGCGTCACATATGACTGGAAGCGGCCCATGCCTTGCGGCTGGGTCGGCATGACCTTGGTCGTGGTCGGAAAAATCGCGCCCAGCGCCAGGTAGCTGGGCCGGATCGCCGCCACGCGCAGCATCTCGGCGTAGCCGTGCGTCGACACGCCCAGGCGCAGGCCCGAGGCGCGGATGGCATCGAGATCCGCCTCGTCCAGGTCTTCCTGGCCCAGGTGGATGCCATAGATGCCGCTGTCGCCGCCGCAGGCCGCGTGATGGTCGACCGCCACGCGCCAGTGGTCATTGATGAACAGGCGCGATGTCGAACCCTTGGCGGCGTTGGCCGCCCGCACCACTTCGGCCTTCACCTCGGCGGGGTCGGCCGACTTGAAGCGCAGCTGCACGGTTGGCACCTGCAGCGGCACGAGCTGCTCGATCCAGGCGGCGGTTGGCATGACCGCATACAGGCCAAGATCGGGCGGGCACGGCGCAAAGGCCGGCGCCGGCTGGTCGGGCGAGACCAGCGCGGCATGGCGCACGCGCGGGAAGCGCGCGAAATCGCCGGGCCACGCGGTGCTGCCCGGCTCCCAGGCGCGGGCGATGCACAGCGCGTCGTGCGCGGGAAAATGCAGCGACAGCGCCGCCGCCAGCACCGCCACGAAGCCCGGCGAGTGCACGGTGTCATCGTCGGCGTGCGAATCGAACACCCAGGTGCCCATCCACGAGCGCACCGTGTCGATCCAGCGGCCGCCTTCGCGCTCGGACACGATCAGCACGGCATTGGCCGCCGCCACGCGGTCGATGAGGTCGGCGGCAGCCTCGCCGTCCGACAGCACCACGTCGTGACGGCCCAGCGTGGCCGGGGCATTGGCCAGCGGCCACACCTGCCACGGCGATTCGTCGCGGCCGAACATCGCGGCAAAGCGCCGCATCACGTCTTCGAACAGTGCGGCATCGATGGCCGCGGCAACCCCCTGGCGCGTCATGCGCGATCCTCCGCGCCTTCGGCGTGCCAGAACGGCATGCCGACCACCGGTGTGCTGGCCTGCGCCACCTCGCGCTCGGGCATCGGCCCGGCCAGGTAGGCGGTGCGGCCGGCTTCCACGGCCAGCGCAAACGCGCGCGCCATGTTCACCGGGTACGCGGCCTGCGCCACGGCGGTGTTCAGCAGCACGCCGTCGTAGCCCCACTCCAGTACCTGCGCCGCGTGCGACGGCAGGCCCAGGCCGGCATCGACGATCAGCGGCGTGTCGGGCAGGCGGTCGCGCAGCGTGCGCATGGCGTGCGGATTCACGGCGCCACGGCCGGTGCCGATCGGGGCCGCCCAGGGCATCAGCGCCTGGCAGCCCACGTCGAGCAGGCGGCGGCACAGTACCAGGTCCTCGGTGCAGTACGGCAGCACCTTGAAGCCTTCCTTGATCAGCGTCTCGGCCACGGCCGGCAGGTTCAGCGTGTCGGGCTGCAGCGTGTAGTCGTCGCCGATCAGTTCCAGCTTGATCCAGTCGGTCTCGAAGACCTCGCGCGCCATCATCGCCGTGGTGATGACTTCCTGCGCGGTGAAGCAGCCGGCGGTGTTGGGCAGCACGGGCACGCCCAGCGAGCGCAGCATCTGCCAGAAGGTGTCACCGCCCAGCGTCTGGCCGTCGCCGCTGCCGATGGCGGTCTGGCGGCGCAGGGCCACGGTGATCATGGCCGGGCGCGATGCTTCCACCGCGGCCTGCAGCGTGGCCGGCGACGGATAGCGCGCGGTGCCCAGCAGCAGGCGCGAATCGAAGGATTCGCCGTACAGCACGAACGGGTCGCGCAGGGTTTCAGCAGGTTCGAATGTCATGGAGAGTCCCTTTAGCCGCCCGTTACCGGTTGCACGAGGTCGATCTGGTCGCCCGCATTGAGCGATGTGGCCGCATGCGCGGCGCGCGGCACGAACTGGCCGTTCACCGCGGCGGCGAACGGCGGCGCGATGGCTGCCGCCGTCACGGCGTCGGCCAGCGTGGCGGCGTCCGGCACGTCGAGCGGTTGGCCATTGAGCAGGATTTGCATGATGGTTATCGGTTAATGCAGCGTGCCGCCGCCGGTGTTGACGACCACGCTCGGCGCGGGGCAGACCACCTCGCGCACCTGCTGGATCATGCCGGGCCAGCGCAGCGCGGACGGCACGGCATAGGCGGCGGGATCGTCGTTGAGCAGGGCACGCACCACGTGGCAGGCCGCTTCCGTCACGGCCGGCGCGATCAGCCAGCCATGGCGATACAGCCCGTTGATGCGCACCACGCGCGCACGCTGGTCCACGCGGATGGACGGCAGGTGGTCCGGGCGCGTCGGGCGGCGCTGCACGTTCAGTTCCAGCACCCGCGCCTCGCCAAAGGCGGGATGCAGCGAGTGCGCGGCCGACAGCAGTTCCAGCGCGGAGCGCACGCTCATCGGCGAATCGTCCTCGCTTTCGATTTCGGTGGCGCCGATCACGTACAGGTCGTTCGGCTTCGGTGCGATGTAGATCGGGTAGCGCGGATGCAGCAGGCGCACCGGCCGGTGCAGCTTCACGTCGGGCGCATGCACGCGCACCACTTCGCCGCGCAGGCCACGCAGACCCGGCACGGGGTTGCCCTGCGCGTCCTGGTCCATCCAGGCGCCCCGGGCGCCCAGGCCGCGGCAATCGAGCACCACGTCGGCCTTGATGCCCAGCGATGGCAGCGATTCGGCGTCGATCTCGCCGGCCTCCCACACGCAATGCAGCCCTTCGTCGATGGCACAGTGGAGCAGGGCCCGCAGCGCGCCACGATTGTCGAGCTGGCCTTCGCCCTGCAGCAGCAGGCCTTGCGGGAAGCGCCCGGCCAGCTCGGGTTCCACATCGGCCACGCCCTTGCCGTCCAGCGCGCGCAGGCGCGCCTGCACCAGTTCCGGCGGGGCGACGGCGCGCATGCGGCTGGTGAACAGCGACACTTCGCTGCGGTCCCGCGCATGCCAGACCACCAGCGTGCCGTCCTCCTGGAAGAACACGGGCTCGGGCAGTTCCTGGATCCAGGTGCGCCAGAGGTCGACGCTGGCAATGCCGAGGTCGACGATGCGCCGTTCGGCGATGGCCGATTCGGCCAGCGGCGCCAGCATGGCCGCGGCCACGTGCGCGGCCGAGCCGCTGCCGTCGGGGCCGCCACGCTCCACCAGCGCCACACGGGCACCGGCACGCACCAGCAGCCAGGCGGAAATCCGCCCGGCCAGGCCGGCGCCGAGAATGGCGACATCGAAGGACTGTACTGCTGTCATGGGCTTGTATGCCGGCGGCATTGGCCAGGTAAGTGGCGCCGACCGGCCTCCGGTTGGGTGAATACCGCCGCGCTGCGTGGGGGCGCCGCGCGCGGAACTCTCAGGTGCTACGGTACTGCCAGGCGGCGCCGCGTGGGCGGCCGCCCGTCCTGCAAGACAACGCTTACGAGTAGATCTTCGAGCCCGACTTCACGAACTCGATCGACTTCTCTTCCATTCCCTTCTGGGCAGCCGGCAGCGATGCCGCGTAGTCGCGCACTTCCTGCGTGATTTTCATCGAGCAGAACTTCGGCCCGCACATCGAGCAGAAGTGGGCGATCTTGGCGCCTTCGGCCGGCAGCGTGGCGTCGTGGAACGACCGTGCGCGCTCCGGATCGAGGCCCAGGTTGAACTGGTCTTCCCAGCGGAACTCGAAACGTGCCTTGGACAGCGCATTATCGCGCAGCTGCGCGCCGGGCCAGCCCTTGGCCAGGTCGGCGGCATGGGCGGCGATCTTGTACGTGATGATGCCTTCGCGCACGTCTTCCTTGTCCGGCAGGCCCAGGTGCTCCTTCGGCGTGACGTAGCACAGCATGGCCGTGCCCATCCAGCCGATGTTGGCGGCGCCAATGCCGCTGGTGATGTGGTCGTAGCCCGGCGCGATGTCGGTCACCAGCGGTCCCAGCGTGTAGAACGGGGCTTCGTAGCAGTGCTTCAGTTCCTCGTCCATGTTGGCCTGGATGCGCTGCAGCGGCACGTGGCCCGGGCCTTCGATCATCACCTGCACGTCGTGCTCCCACGCCTTGGCGGTCAGTTCGCCCAGCGTGCGCAGTTCTCCGAACTGGGCGTCGTCGTTCGAATCGGCGATACAGCCCGGACGCAGGCCGTCGCCGAGGCTGAACGACACGTCGTACGCCTTCATGATTTCGCAGATCTCGTCGAAGTGCGTGTACAGGAAGTTTTCCTTGTGGTGCGCCAGGCACCACTTGGCCATGATCGAGCCGCCGCGCGACACGATGCCGGTCACGCGGTCGGCGGTCAGCGGCACGTAGCGCAGCAGCACGCCGGCGTGGATCGTGAAGTAGTCCACGCCCTGCTCGGCCTGCTCGATCAGCGTGTCGCGGAACATTTCCCAGGTCAGGTCCTCGGCGATGCCGCCGGTCTTGTCCAGCGCCTGGTAGATCGGCACCGTGCCGATGGGCACCGGCGAGTTGCGCAGGATCCATTCGCGCGTTTCGTGGATGTGCTTGCCCGTGGACAGGTCCATGATGGTGTCGGCGCCCCAGCGGATCGACCAGACCATCTTTTCCACTTCCTCGGCCAGCGACGACGTCACCGCCGAATTGCCCAGGTTGCCGTTGATCTTCACGCGGAAGTTGCGGCCGATGGCCATCGGCTCCAGTTCCGTGTGGTTGATGTTGGCCGGGATGATCGCGCGGCCGGCGGCCACTTCGCGGCGCACGAATTCCGGCGTCATGTCTTCCGGACGCAGCGGCAGCGCGGCGCCCAGCGCATTGCCGGGATGCTGGCGCAGCAGCGCCTTGTATTCGGGCTTGTCGTACAGCGCCTGCAGGTTCAGCGATTCGCGCAGCGCCACGTATTCCATCTCGGGCGTGATGATGCCCTTGCGCGCATAGTGCATCTGCGACACGTTGGCACCGGCCTTGGCGCGGCGCGGGTTGGTCAGCTGGGCAAAGCGCAGGTGCGCCGTGGCGGGGTCGTTGGCGCGCGCCAGGCCATATTCCGACGACAGGCCGGACAGCACTTCGGTATCGTTGCGCTCTTCGATCCACTTGGCGCGCACGGGCGGCAGGCCGGCCTTCAGGTCGATATGCACGTCGGGGTCGCTGTACGGGCCCGAGGTGTCGTAGACGGGAATTGGCGGATTTGCCATCTCGCCCTTTTCGGTGCGGGTGGCGGTCTGCAGGATCGTGCGCAGCGGCACGCGGATATCGGGGCGGCTGCCCGTCAGGTAGGTCTTGGTCGATGCCGGATAGGCAAATTTCTGGTCGAGATCGCTTTCCAGCGACTCAAACGATGCGGCGGGGGCAGTACGGGCCATGGGTGTCGTCCTCTCTCTTGCGGGGATGGACGAAACCAGGAGCCCTGTGAGCCGGCCTGCGCGGCATGGCCGGCGGCGGCGTCCCGGTGCGGCAAAGGCGGCTTTCCCGCGGGACAAGAGGCAAATCGGTTTTTGTGAAACTTCCCACGCCGGTACTAGCCGGATCGGGTTCGAAGGGACTCTCTCAGCGCGCCCGGCCCATCCGGACGGCACCCCTGTTTCATCCAACGGGGTGAATTTAAGCACAAGCCCCGGCCCCGCGCCACCCGAAATTCGGTTCCAGCTGTCGTGCTTCACGGTATCGGAATCATGGTGCCTTGCAGCATTGCGAACCGGGAAGTTGCCGTACCATGGCCGCAGCCCGCCGAAGTGCCGACAAGCATTGCCGCCCCAGGAGATGCCATGACCGCCACACCCGCCGCCGACGTCGATCACGCCCGCATCGCAGACACCCACAGCGTGTTCAACCAGGTGCCCGACCTTGCCCACTACAACCTGTTCGACGCCGACCCCGGCCTGCGTGCCGCGCTGGATCGGCTGGGCGGGACGTGGCATGCCGACGCGCTGTCCGGCTATGGCGCCCGGCTTGGCGACCCCGAAGTGCAGGCATGGGCGGCGGATGCCAACCGCCTGACCCCGACGCTGCACACCCACAGCCGCACCGGCGAACGGATCGACCAGGTGCAGTTCCACCCCGCCTGGCATCACCTGCTGGCCCTGCTGCGCAGCCAGCAACTGCAGGCGCTGCCTTTCGCGCAACCGCGCGAGGGCGCGTGGGTGGCACGCACGGCCGGCTATTTCCTGCAGGCCCAGGTGGAATCGGGCGCGCTCTGCCCCACCACGATGACGTTTGCCAGCATCCCGGTGCTCAGCAAGGAACCGGCGCTCTATCGGGATCTGCAGGCCCGGCTGTTCTCGACCGGGCACGATCCGCGCGACCTGCCCTGGCGCGACAAGACCGCCGTGATGATCGGCATGGGCATGACCGAAAAACAGGGCGGCTCGGACGTCCGCGCCAATACCACCGTGGCCATGCCGGTGCGCGGCGAAGGCCGTGGCGCCGAGTACGCGCTGACCGGCCACAAGTGGTTTTTTTCGGCGCCGATGTGCGATGCCCACCTGGTGGTGGCGCGCATGGGCGCGGCCGACGGTCCGCTGTCGTGCTTCTTCGTGCCGCGCTTCCGGGACGACGGCAGCAAGAATCCGATCCTGATCCAGCGGCTCAAGGACAAGCTCGGCAACAAGTCCAATGCCAGCAGCGAGGTGGAATTCCGGGGCGCCACCGGCATCCTGATCGGTCCGGAAGGCCGCGGCATCCCCACCATCATCGAGATGGCCACCAACACCCGGCTCGACTGCGTGATCGGCAGCGCCGCGCTGCTGCGTGCGGCGCTGGTGCAGGCGCTGCATCACGCGCGCCACCGTATGGCGTTTGGCCGGCTGCTCGCCGACCAGCCGCTGATGCGCAACGTGCTGGCCGATCTGGCGCTGGAATCCGAGGCCGCCACGCAGATCATGATGGCGCTGGCGCACGCGTTCGAGCATGCCGGGGAAGACCCGTTGGCTGCCGCCTGGAAGCGCGTGATGACGCCGGCCGCCAAGTTCTGGATCTGCAAACGTGCGCTGGAAGCCACCGGCGAGGCGATGGAGGTCTGGGGCGGCAACGGCTATGTCGAGGAAGGCCCGATGGCCCGGCTGTACCGCGAGGCGCCGGTCAATTCGATCTGGGAAGGCTCGGGCAACATCATGTGCCTGGACGTGCTGCGCGCACTGCAGCGCAATCCCGATGATGGCGCCCGCATCCTGCACGACCTGGCGCGCCTCTCGAACGGCCACGCGCTGGTACGTGCGGAGCTTGCGTCACTTCAGGCGATGCTCCACGGTCCGGCGGAGGCGCTCGAAGCCAGTGCCCGCCGGTTTGCGCAGGGCCTCGTGCTGACCGCGCAGGCCGCGCTGATGATCGCCCACGCGCATCGGGAATCGGCCGAACAGTTCGTGGCAAGCCGCCTGGGGCGCCAGCACGGTCGCGTGTTCGGCACGCTGGATGCCGATATCGCCACTTTGGCCCGTATCGCCAACCGCGCCTGGCCCGCCTGACACTTATAGTGTGCGGACATCGCACATTGCGTGCTGCGTGGCAGTATCCCCACCTTCAGGGGGGAGGGCCCCTGCCGTAAACGTTGTGGCGACGGGCCCCGGCCCGCCTGCGAAACCTTCCAAGTCGTCGTCACAACGGACGGTCCACGCCAAGTAACGTGGCCGCCAAGCCACCCCCATGAATATCAGCAAACGTCTGCTTCTTACGCTGTCCCTTGCATTGCTCGCGCTACTCTTCGTTGGCCTGGGCGGTATCTGGCAACTGTCCAGGGCCGAGGACCGGTTCGAGTACTTCAACGACAACACGCTGACGAGCGTGCGCGACCTCAACAATGTCAGCGGCGCGCTGGCCAATATCCGCGTCTCGCTTTACCGGCATGCCATGACCACCGATGCCGGCGCCAAGACCGAAGCCGAGGGCATGCTCGACAGGTCCAACAAGCGTTTCGACGATCTGCTGGCCAAGTACGAGCGCGAAGACATCTCGGACGAGACCGACCGCAAGTTGCTGGAAGCCGATCGCGCGGCCATCAAGGCCTATCGCGAGACGCTGGGCGCGTTCCTGGAAAAATCCCGCGGCAATGATTTCGATGCCACGCGGGAAATGATCACGTCGGGTCCGGTGCACCTTGCCTCGACCGCCGTGCGCAAGGCCCTGGACGAGCATCTGGACTACAACACCAAGCTCGGCGAAGAGGCAGTGGCCTTCAACAAGGCCCAGTACCACACGTCGGTGCGCGTGTTCGTGATCGTCATCGCGGTCGCCGTGGCGCTGACCGCGTTCCTGGCCTTCGGCCTGTACCAGCGCATCCGCACCAGCCTCCATGAAATTCAGGGCACACTCGCGCACGTCAGCAACACGCTCGACCTCGACCACCGCGCCCCGGTGGACCGCCTCGACGAGATCGGCCTGACGGCCCAGTCGTTCAACGCGCTGATCGAGCGCGTGGCGGGCACGCTGCGCGAAGTGCGCCGTTCCACCGATTCGGTGAGCGTGGCCGCCGCGCAGATCGCCGCCGGCAACGTCGACCTGTCGTCGCGCACCGAAGAGCAGGCCGCGTCGCTGGAAGAAACGGCATCGAGCATGGAACAGCTCACGGCCACCGTGCGCCAGAACGCCGAAAACGCCCGCCAGGCATCGTCGCTGGCGTCAAACGCCGCGATGGTGGCCGACGAAGGCAACCAGTCGGTACAGCAGATGGTGGGCACCATGGGCGCCATCAGCAGCAGCTCCGAGCGTATCGCCGAGATCACCAACCTGATCGAGGGCATCGCCTTCCAGACCAACATCCTGGCGCTGAATGCCGCCGTGGAAGCGGCGCGTGCCGGCGAACAGGGCCGCGGCTTTGCCGTGGTGGCCGGCGAGGTGCGCAGCCTGGCGCAGCGTTCGTCGAGCGCCGCCAAGGAAATCAAGGAACTGATCGAGGCATCGGTCGATACGGTACGGACGGGTTCCGGCCAGGCCGAGGAAGTCGGCAAGACCATGACCGACATCCGCCAGGCCGTGAAGCGCGTGTCCGACATCATCGCCGAGATCTCGGCCGCGTCGCAGGAACAGAGCGCCGGCATCGAACAGGTGGGCCACGCCGTGGGCCAGATGGATCAGGTCACGCAGCAGAACGCCGCGCTGGTGGAAGAAGCCGCCGCCGCCGCGCAATCGCTGGACGAGCAAGCCGGCCGCCTGCGCGACATGGTGGGCCAGTTCCAGATGCGCGGGTAAGGCCGGCATCCGCGTTGTGCCTTTCTCCGCTCCCCACGGGTGGGAGCGGAGAAAATATGTCTCAGTCCGCGACGGCCGCCTCGCGGATCCGCAGCGTCACATGGGGGGCGAAGCGGATCAGGTCGTGGGCGCGCTCGCCGATCATGATGGCCGGCGCGTTGGTATTGCCGCCCACCAGCGTCGGCATGATCGACGCATCGACCACGCGCAGCCCCTCCACGCCTCGCACCCGCAATTGCGGGTCCACCACGGCCAGCGCGTCCATGCCCATGCGGCAGGTGCCTACCGGGTGATAGATCGTGTCCGCGTGCCGGCGGATCAGCGCGCACGCGGCCTCGTCGTCGCTGCCATCGAGCCGCAAGGCGTCCGAATACAGTTCGCGGCCGCCGAACACCGCCAGCGGCGCCTGCATGAAGATGCGCCGCACGATGCGCAGGCCTTCCAGCATCGTTGCCATGTCTTGCGGGTCCGTCAGGTAGCGGGGGTCGATGCGCGGCGCCTGCCGCATGTCGGCCGATGCCAGCCGGACCTCGCCCCGGCTGCGCGGACGCAGCACGCAGACATGGCAGGAATAGCCATGACCCAGGTTGACGCGCCGCATGTGGTTGTCGGCCATGCCGACCACGAAGTGCAGTTGCAGGTCGGGCTCGGCCAGGTCCGGACGGCTGCGCACGAACGCGCCGGCTTCGGCAAAATTCGATGTCAGCATGCCGGTCCGCTCGCGCCGATAGCGCAGGAATTCGGCCACCAGGCGCCTGGCGCCGCCCAGCGATATGCCGAACAGGTCGGACGCCGGCACGCGCTTGTGCAGGATGATGTCCAGATGATCCTGCAGGTTGCCGCCGACGCCGGGCAGATCATGCACCACGTCGATATCGTGCTCGCGCAGATGGGCGGCCGGCCCCACGCCTGACGCCATCAGCAGCTGTGGCGACCCGAATGCCCCGGCCGACACGATCACCTCGCGGCGCGCGCGCAGCACGATTTCCTGGCCGTCGCGCCACGCCAGCACCCCCACGGCGCGCCGTTTTTCGAACAGGATACGCAGCACCTGCGTGCCGGTCATCACATGCAGATGGCTGCGCCCGCCGTTGCAGTGGCGGTCGCGGACATTGCCGCCGTGCAGGTAGGCGCGCGCAGCGTTCCACCGTTCGCCGTTGTGCTGCGTGACCTGATACCAGCCCACGCCCTCCTGCTCCTCGCCGTTGAAATCGTCGTTGCGCACGATGCCCGCATGCTGCGCGGCATCGATGAAATGCTGGCCGAACGGATTGGGCGAGCGCAGGTCGCTGACATGCAGCGGGCCGGTGCCGCCGTGCAGCGGATCGTCGTCATGGCCGGCCACGCGTTCATTGCATTCGGCGCGGCGGAAGTATGGCAGCACGTCGTCCCACGACCAGCCGTCGCAGCCCGCCGCGGCCCATCCGTCGTAGTCGGCGGGCCGGCCACGCATATAGATCATGGCGTTGATCGACGACGACCCACCCAGGCCGCGCCCGCGTGGCTGATAGCCACACCGCCCGTCCAGACCAGGCTGGGGCGCGGTCAGGTAGCCGTAGTTGCGCGCGCCGGCGCGCGGCAGCATGGCCGCGCAGCCGGCAGGTGTGCGTACCAGCACATGATGGTCGTGGGCGCCGGTTTCCAGCAGCGCGATGGTGTCATTGCCGCTGTCGGCCAGCCGTCCAGCCAGCGCACAGCCTGCCGAGCCCGCACCCACGACGAGATAGTCAAAGGTCGTTTCCATCTGTCTCCCCGCGTGTCCGGTGCCGGTCCGGTCTCCCTGCGGACGCCCGCCGCGAAAGTCCAGTGTAGGCGCTGCCGCCGGCGTGGTGAAGCGGGGCGGCCCCGGAATCCGGGCGGCCAGCGCGCGGTGCCGCACGCCCCGCGTTTGGGAGCCGTCCTCCATTGATATAACCGACGCTCTGCCTTATGGTGCGCGATGGCCCACGCAAAACAGATCGCGCCTCAAGGAGACCGCCGATGAGAGAAGTGCCCGCCATGTCCACGGTGTTCAACGCCATGCATGCCGCGTCGCGCCACGACCAATCCCCGGCGTGGCCGGTCCGGGCCGACCGGCTGCGGCGCCTCAAGGCGCTGGTGCGCGACCACCACGACGCCATCGCGGCCGCGATCAACGCCGATTTCACGAACCGGCCGCGCCAGGAAACCGCGCTGCTGGAAGTATTCCCGAGCATGTCGGGCATCGATGACGCACTGCGGCATGGCAAGCGGTGGATGCGCGTGCGCCGGGTAAAGACCGGGCTCTGGTTCAAGCCGGGCAAGTCGCGCCTGATGCCGCAGCCGCTGGGCGTGGTCGGCATCGTGGTGCCCTGGAACTACCCGCTGTACCTGGCCATCGGGCCGCTGACCGGCGCGCTGGCGGCCGGCAACCGCGCGATGGTCAAGCTGTCCGAATTCACGCCGCGGTTTTCCGACCTGTTCGCGCGGCTGGTACAGGCCACGTTCGCGCCGGACGAGGTGGCGGTCATCAACGGCGACGCCGAGGTGGCCGCCGCCTTCAGCGCGCTGCCGTTCGACCACCTGCTGTTCACCGGCTCCACCAGTGTCGGCCATCACGTGATGAAGGCCGCCGCCGCGAACCTGACGCCGGTGACGCTGGAACTGGGCGGCAAGTCGCCGGCCATCATCGGCCCCGGCGCCGATTTCGAGCGCGCCGTGGAGCGCATCCTGGTGGGCAAGCTGCTCAATGCGGGGCAGACCTGCATTGCGCCGGACTATGTGCTGGTGCCGGCCGATCAGCGCGACCGGCTGGTCGACACCGCCCGGCGCGTGGTGAGCCGGCTCTATCCCGACATCGCGCGCAACCCGGACTACACGAGCATCATCAGCCCGCGCCATTTCGACCGGCTGGTATCGCTGATCGACGCCGCCCAGTCGGCCGGCGCGCGCGTGGTGCCGCTGACCGATGCCGGCCCCAACGCTGCCGTCCGGCAGCTGCCGCCCGTGCTGCTGACCGACGTTCCGGACGACGTGCGCGCGATGCAGGAAGAGATTTTCGGGCCGGTGCTGCCCGTGGTGACCTACCGCAACCTCGACGACGCAATCGGCTTCGTCAATGCGCGCCCCCGGCCGCTGGCGCTGTACGTGTTCGACAAGGGCGGCGACGTGGTGGATCGGGTGATGCGCCAGACTGTGGCCGGCGGCGTGACCGTCAACGACACCCTGTTCCATATCGCCCAGGACGATCTGCCCTTCGGCGGCGTGGGGCCCAGCGGGATGGGCGACTATCACGGCGCGGCCGGCTTCGAGACGTTCTCGAAACTCAAGCCCGTGTTCTATCAGGCTGGCCTGAACGGGGCTGGGCTGCTCAAGCCGCCCTACGGCAAGCGGTTCGCGTCGATGCTGAAGATGCTGATGCGCTAGCTGGGGAACTCAGGCAGCCAGCATCGGCTTGCCCAGCATGCGCGACAGCACGGCCTCGGGCGAATGGGTACGGTCGCCAATGGCGGCCGGGTCCAGGTAGATCGTCTGTTCCATCATCGCCTTGCCGCGCATGGCGGCGTGCAGCAGCTGGTCGCTGAACACGATCCAGGTGGCGCCCGGCGGGAAATGGAATTCCTGCTGCGGCACGGACTTCTGGTAGTCCAGGTCGGCCTTGGCCAGGTCGTGCAATTGCAGCATGCGGTGATCGTATTCGCTGCGCTCGCGCTTGGTGATGTGCAGCGTCTTCATCAGCCAGGCCTGGCCCGGCCACATGCCGTGCGTCTTTGGCACGAATCGCGCAGCAAAATCGCCAAATGGCTCGCCCACGCGCCACACACGCGGCGCTTCGGGGTCGATGTTGTGGAACACGCGCAGCAGGCGCTTGCCCAGCATCGGGTTCGACGGGAACGAATCCACATGCAGCCGCGTATCGTCCTTGCGCCAGCTGACCGGGCGGCCGGCGATTTCGCTCGGACGCAGCGACGTGCCCGCACGCGTCATATGCCCCTCGTACTCGGGAAACAGCGTGCGGATCAGCGTCTCGCTCGACGTGGCATAGCGATGGATCAGATTGTAGAGATCGGTCAGGTCCTGCTCGGTGCCGGCCGCCCCACGCACGGCGCGGTCGTTGGCGCGCAGGTTGATGTTCTTCGACTTGCCGTCGGAATAGCGCGGATCCAGGAACCGCTCCTCGCCCGGCTGCAAGCGGAACGCCAGGTTCGGAAAGTACAGCACGGCGCCCTGCTCCAGTTCGCGGCGCAGCGTGGCGCGCGTCTCGGGCGTTACCTCGGGCGACCAGTCGGTATAGGGCTGGGTGCGGATCAGGTCCAGGGACATGGCAATTCCGATAATTTCAGGTTGACCGGATTTTACCTCCATGCGGGCGCCGGCCCAGGTGCCGCCCGCGCAACAAAAAACCCCGCGGGCCCGTGAGGACCGGCGGGGTCTTGCAGCCGTGAAGACGCCCTGGGCGCTTACAGGCCGGCGGCGGCGCGCAGCACGGCGGCCTTGTCGGTGGCTTCCCACGAGAATTCCGGCTCCTCGCGGCCAAAGTGGCCGTAGGCGGCGGTCTTTTCGTAGATCGGGCGCAGCAGGTCCAGCATCGCCACGATGCCCTTCGGGCGCAGGTCGAAGTGTTCCTGCACCAGCTGGGCGATCTTCTCGTCGGAGATCTTGCCGGTGCCTTCCGTGTAGACGGTCACGTTGATCGGACGCGCCACGCCGATGGCGTAGCTGACCTGCACCTGGCACTGGCGCGCCAGGCCGGCGGCCACCACGTTCTTGGCCACGTAGCGGGCGGCGTAGGCAGCCGAGCGGTCAACCTTCGACGGGTCCTTGCCCGAGAACGCGCCGCCACCGTGCGGCGAAGCACCGCCGTAGGTATCGACGATGATCTTGCGGCCGGTCAGGCCGCAGTCGCCCTGCGGACCACCGATCACGAAACGGCCGGTCGGGTTCACCAGGTACTTCGTTTCCTTGAGCATGTCGGCCGGCAGCACGGGCTTGATGATCTCCTCGATCACCGCCTCGCGGATCTGTGCCTGCGAAATGTCCGGCGAATGCTGGGTCGACAGCACCACGGTGTCCACGCTGTGCGGACGGCCGTCCACGTAGCGCACGGTCACCTGCGACTTCGCATCGGGGCGCAGCCAGGGCAGGCGGCCATCGCGGCGCAGCTGCGACTGCCGCTCCACCAGGCGGTGCGAGTAGTAGATCGGGAACGGCATCAGTTCCGGCGTCTCGTCGCAGGCGTAGCCGAACATCAGGCCCTGGTCGCCGGCGCCCTGGTTCAGGTAGTCGTCCGATGCGCGGTCCACGCCCTGGGCGATGTCCGGCGACTGCTTGTCATAGGCAACCAGCACGGCACAACCCTTGTAGTCGATGCCGTAGTCGGTGTTGTCGTAGCCAATGCGCTTGATGGTGTCGCGTGCGACCTGAATGTAGTCGACGTTGGCGGTCGTGGTGATTTCGCCAGCCAGCACCACCAGACCGGTGTTGCAAAGGGTTTCCGCGGCCACGCGGGCGTACTTGTCCTGGGCCAGGATGGCGTCCAGGACGGCGTCCGAAATCTGGTCAGCGACTTTGTCGGGATGGCCTTCGGAGACGGATTCCGAAGTAAAGAGGAAATCGTTCGACACGATCTAGTTTCTCCAGGTTGGCTTTTCGGCTATTGCGTGCCACCTTCGGAAACGATGCGGCGACGCTTTAGCGGTATTTAGGCTGCTCCGGTAGAGCGGCATCGCCCCGCAAGTTGTCAGTTAACTCGGCGATGGCAGGTATTATACCGCCCTGCCGCTTCCGTTGCAGGCCGCTAATTCTTCAAATAACGGCAGGAAACGGGCGTATCTCAGAAATCCCTGACTGCTTTTGCGGTTATTACGCTTTACTTTCGGCTTTACCGGCTTCGTCTCGCCCGCACCGACATGACCTTTCTGTTCTGGCTCATCTCCCGCCTGCCACTGCGCGTGCTGCACGCCATCGGCGGTGCATTGGGGCTGCTCGTGGCGCGTCTGCCCGGCCGCTATGGGCGGCGTCTGGCCGAGAATTTTCGCCATGCCTACCCGCAGGCCACCGACGCCATGATTGCGGAGTCGGCGCGCCACACGGGGCGCCTGATCATGGAGATGCCGTACTTCTGGAGCCGCAAGGCGATCACCGTGCGCACGGACGATTTCGATGCATTGTGGTCGGAAGCAGCACGGCTCGGCGCAGCCGGCAACGGCGTGATCGTGCTGACCCCTCACCTGGGCTGCTTCGAGGTATTGCCGCAGGCCTATGCCCGGCAACAGCGCGTGACCTGCCTGTTCAAGCCGCCTCACCAGCCCTGGCTGCGCGATTTCGTCGAGCACATGCGCACCCGGCCCAATATGGCCATGGCGCCTGCCACGCCGCGCGGGGTACGTATGCTGGTCAAGGCACTCAAGCGCGGCGAGACCATCGGCATCCTGCCCGACCAGGTTCCAAGCGGCGGAGAGGGCACCTGGGCGCCGTTCTATGGCAAGCCCGCCTATTCGATGACGCTGGTGCATCGGCTGCAGCAACTGACCGGGGCACCCATCGTGATGGTCTTTGCCGAACGCCTGCCGCGCGGCGCCGGCTACCGCGGGCATCTGCGCGTCCTGTGCGGCGGCGGCATGCTGCCGGAAGACCCGGCCGCAGCGTCGGCTGTCATCAACGCAACGATCGAAGAGTTGATCCACATCGACCCGACGCAATATTTGTGGGGATATAACCGCTACAAACATCCGGCCGGGGCCGGGCTGCCGCCGGACATGGCCCCCGCCATGCCGGCGGTCACCAACAACGAGAATCAATGAGCCGCATCCTTACCTGGCTCGGCATCGGCTTGCTGACGGTGCTGGGCAAACTCCCCTACGCCTTTGTGGCGCGCTTTGGCGAGGCCCTGGGCAGCATCCTCTATCTTGTGCCGAACCCGCGCCGCGAGGTGGTGCGCGCCAACCTGCGCCTGTGCTTTCCGGACCGGTCCGATGCCGAGATCGAGGCCATGGCGCGCGAAACCTATCGGAAGGTGTTCCGCAGCTTTGCCGAAGGCGGCATCTTCTGGACCTGCGGCGAAGCCAAGATGCGCCGCCTGGTGCAGATCCAGGACCACGGCAACCTGCCGGCGCTGGACGGCACGCCGCATATCCTGGTGACGCTGCACCTGTCGGGCCTGGAAGCGGGTGCCATCCGCCTGACCATGCACCTGCGCGACACCGTGGGCCGTTCTGGCGCGTCGCTGTACACGGTGCAGAAGAACAGGCTGTTCGACGATTTCCTGAAGGTGGCGCGCGGCCGTTTTGGCGCCAACATGATCTCGCGCAATGACAGCGTGCGTAACATTCTGCGGGTTCTGAAGAAGGGCGAGGCACTGCAGCTGATTTCCGACATGGACTTCGGCGAGCGCGACTCGGAATTCGTGCCGTTCTTCGGCGTGCAGGCGCTGACGCTGACGTCGGTGTCGCGCCTGGCGCGGCTTGCCGGCGCCCGGGTGGTGCCGATCTACACCGAGCAGTTGCCCGACTACCAGGGCTACGTGCTGCACCTGCTGCCGCCGTGGGAGGACTACCCCGGAGAAAGTGTCACGGACGACACCCGGCGCATGAATGCGTTCTTCGAAGAGGCGATCCGTCCGCGCATCGCCGACTATTACTGGGTGCACAAACGCTTCAAGCACCGGCCGCCCGGCGAACCGGACATCTACTGATTACAATCGGCACCATGAAACTCCAGTTCACCAAGATGCACGGCGCCGGCAACGATTTCATCGTGCTGGACGGCATCCACCAGAAGCTCGACCTGACCGACGCGCAATGGCGCGCCCTGGCCAGCCGCCATTTCGGCATCGGCGCCGACCAGATCCTGATCGTCGAGAAATCGGCGCGCGATGACGTCGACTTCCGCTATCGCATCTTCAATGCGGACGGCGGCGAGGTGGAGCACTGCGGCAATGGCGCCCGCTGCTTCGTGCGCTTTGTCACCGACAAGGGCATGACCGACAAGCGGTCCGTGCGCGTGGAAGTCATGAACGGTGTCATCACCCTGACGCTGCAGGACGACGGCCAGGTCACGGTGGACATGGGCGCGCCCGAATTGACGCCGGCCCGCGTGCCCTTCATCGCCGACGGCCTGCCCACGCGCACCGAGGGCGACGACACGCTGTACGGCCTGGAAGTCAACGGCCGCAGCGAGTGGATTTCGGCCGTATCGATGGGCAACCCGCACGCGGTGCAGGTGGTGGACGATGTCGAGCAGTTTCCGGTGCTGCAGGACGGCCCCGTGATCGAGCATCACAAGTCGTTCCCGAACCGCGTCAATGCCGGCTTCATGGCCATCGCCGATCGCCACACGATCCACCTGCGCGTCTTCGAGCGTGGCGCGGGCGAGACCCTGGCCTGCGGCACCGGCGCCTGTGCCGCCGTGGTGGCCGGCATTCGCCGTGGCCTGCTCGATTCGCCTGTCAAGGTGCATACGCACGGCGGCGACCTCAGCATTGCCTGGCAGGGTGTGGGGCAGCCGGTGCAGATGACCGGTCCGGCGACGACCGTGTTCGAAGGGTCTATTGACCTGGCGACGCTCCCTGCCTGACCATAAGGGCTCGCCCCCGCGCCTGGCGGGGGCCGTGTGGAACGCGGGACGGCACCGGTCCCGCCACCGGAGAGCCCATGAGCCTGGACGATTTCCGCATCACCACGGGCAAGCAGTTCAAGCTTGCCGCCTTCGACGCCGCCAGCAAGCCGCTGTCCACCGGCAACAAGACTTCCGATAACGCCCATCTGGCCGAACTGAGCGGCCAGCTCGACGCCGTGCAGGACATCTTCTATGCCGAGCACAAGCACAAGCTGCTGATCGTGCTGCAGGGCATGGACACCAGCGGCAAGGACGGCACTGTCCGATCGGTCTTCCGCAGCTTCGATCCGCTGGGCGTGCGCATCGCCAGCTTCAAGGCGCCCACCCCCGAGGAACTGGCGCGCGACTACCTGTGGCGCGTGCATGCCCAGGTGCCGCGCAAGGGCGAAATCGTGATCTTCAACCGCAGCCACTACGAAGACGTGCTGATCACGCGCGTGCACGGCTGGATCGACGAAGCCGAATGCAAACGGCGCTACCGGCAGATCCGCGAATTCGAACAGATGCTGGTGGAGACGGGCACGACCATCGTCAAGTGCTTCCTGCATGTATCCAAGGGCGAGCAGAAGCAGCGGCTCGAGGAACGGATCGCCGATCCGCAGAAGCACTGGAAGTTCGACATGCAGGACCTGGCCGAACGCAAGTTCTGGAAGGAATACCAGCAGGCCTACGAAGACGCCATCGCGGCCACGGCCGCGCCCGAGGCGCCCTGGTATATCGTGCCGGCCGACTCGAAAAGCCATCGCAACCTGATGGTGGCGGAGATCCTGCGGGCCACCTTCGACAAGCTGCGGCCCGATTACCCGCCGCCCAAGCCCGAGCTGGCCAAGGTCGTGGTCGAGTAAGGGTCCAAGGGTCGAGTCAGCGCAAGGGCCCGCGTCATGGCGGACCATGCCGTCAGCCGCGGTCAGCCGTCGCCGTTGCCGCGATGCACGTCGTGCGTGACGAACGGGCGTTCGGGGCCGGGCATGGCCAGCCAGTGCGGATGCTTGAGCGTGTCGCGGATATCGTCGAGCCCACTGGACCAGTGCTCGTGCATCGTCAAAACGCCAAACTGGTAATCCTTGGCGCTGCCTTCGAAGCTCTTGTCGCGATAGATCAGCTGGATCACGTTGCGGCGCGCGTCGCAGGCGTGCTCGGCGGCGCGCTTGTACCACGCGTCGTCGCGCTTTGACGGCGGCACCAGCGCCATCAATTCGCTGAGCATGCGGCGATAGTTCTGCTGTTCGCGCATGGCGTCGGTGATGGCGCGCGTGCGGCTCGAATACTGGATGTCCTTCTGCCGCTCGGCCACGTCCAGCAGGTTATGCGGCAGCTTGCCGCGCGCGCTCCACAGATCCACCTGGAAGATCAGCGCGTCGCGCCGTGGCTGGGCCGTCAGCACTTCCTGCAGCGGGGTGTTCGACACCAGCCCGCCATCCCAGTAATACTCGCCATCGATTTCGATGGCCGGAAAGCCGGGCGGCAGCGCGCCCGATGCCATGAAATGCTCGGCGCGCAGCGTCATGCGGGTGTTGTCGAAGTACGCGAAATTGCCGGTGCGCACGTTGACCGCCCCCACCGACACGCGCATTTCCTTCGGCCTGTTGATCCGGTCGAAGTCGACAAACCGCTCCAGCGTGGCCTTGAGCGGCGCAGTGTCGTAATAGCTGGCGCTGCCCGGATCGTCGAAGCGCGACCAGAGATCGGCGATGTTGCGCGGCGAGAAAAAGCCGCGCTGGCCTTCCAGCAGTGCGCGCGTGGCGTTGATGCCGTCGAACCAGATGCGCATGGGCTCCGGCCACATCGGCGCGGCCTCGGTCAGCAGGTCCAGCGGCAGGCCGGGCAGCCACGGCTGGGCGCAGATGTATTCCCAGAACGCCCGCAACTGCGCGACCCGCGTTTCGGGCGGGTTGCCGGCGATGACCGCCGCGTTCAGGGCGCCGATGGAAATCCCGGCGATCCAGTTCGGATGAATGCCGCCTTCGGCCAGCCCCTGGTAGACGCCGGCCTGGTAGGAGCCAAGCGCCCCGCCACCCTGCAGCACCAGCGCGCGGATGGCGTAGGCTTCATGGGCCGGGCCCGCGTGCGGCGGCGCGTCGGGCGCGCAATGTTCGCGCGGCAGCGCCTTGCGGCGGTTTGCGGGCCGTTTGGCCTTGGACGGTGTGGCAGCGTCGGCCGCCGAATCCTGGGGCGGCGCGCCCTGTTCGCCAATCTCGCGCTGGATCGCTTCCTGATTCTGCCGCCGCTTTTCCGCCACGCCCCTGCTCCCCTGAAAATGAAAACGGCCCCAAGGCGGGGCCGTGTGCAACGCAACTGTCAGACGCCGTACTTCTGACGATAGGCAGCAACCGCGTCGCGAGAGTTCCCGAGTGCCGGGTCCTGCGAGGCATCCAGATACGCCAGCAAGTCCTTCAGCGACGCGATGGCGATCACCGGCACGCCGTATTCGCGCTGCACGTCCTGCACGGCCGAATGGGTGCCGATGTTGTCGGCGGTGCCGCTCTTTTCCATGCGGTCCAGCGCGATGAGCACGGCGGCCGGCTCGGCGCCGGCGGCGCGGATCATCTGCATCGACTCGCGCACCGAGGTACCGGCGGAGATCACGTCATCGACGATCACCACCTTGCCCTGCAGCTTGGCGCCCACCAGCGTGCCGCCTTCGCCATGGTCCTTGGCTTCCTTGCGGTTGTACGCAAACCCGACATCGCGGCCCATGCCGGCCAGCGCGACGGCCGTCGCCGACGCCAGCGTGATGCCCTTGTAGGCCGGCCCGAACAGCACGTCGAACTGCAGCCCCGAGTTGATCAGGGTCTTCGCGTAGAATTGCGCCACCTGGCCCAGCATCGCACCCTGGTTGAACAGGCCTGCGTTGAAGAAATACGGCGACTTGCGGCCAGCCTTGGTCACGAACTCGCCAAAAGACAGCACGCCTGCATCCAGTGCAAAGCGGATAAAGGTCTGGCTCAGGTCGGCCGGCGTCGTCTGCTGCGTCATCTTTTCTCTCTGAATTCAAAATTTCCCGAGATGTTACGGATTATCAGCGCCAACCTCAACGGCATCCGTTCGGCCCACAAGAAGGGCTTCTTCGAGTGGATGGGCAAGCAGAACGCCGACATGGTCTGCGTCCAGGAACTCAAGGCGCAGCAAGCCGACATGACCGAGGCGTTTCTGGCGCCACACGGCTATCACGGTTTTTTCCACTACGCCGAAAAGAAGGGCTACAGCGGCGTGGGCCTGTACACACGCCACCAGCCCGAACGCGTGGTCACGGGGTTCGGCTGTGCCGAATTCGACGCCGAGGGGCGCTACGTGGAAGTGCAGTATCCGCACCTTGCGGTCATTTCGGTCTATGTGCCGTCCGGATCGAGCGGCGAAGAGCGCCAGGCGGCCAAGTTCCGCTTCATGGAAGCCTTCCTGCCCCACCTGCTGCAACTGAAGGCCACCGGCCGCGAAATCGTCCTGTGCGGTGACGTGAACATCGCCCACAAGGAAATCGACATCAAGAACTGGAAGGGCAACCTCAAGAACTCCGGTTTCCTGCCCGAGGAACGCGCGTGGATCGGCGCCCTGTTCGACACCCACGGCTACGTCGACGTGTTCCGCCAGCTCGACCCGCGCCCCGAGCAGTACACCTGGTGGAGCAACCGCGGCCAGGCCTACGCCAAGAACGTCGGGTGGCGCATCGATTACCACCTGACCACCGCCAGGATTGCCGCCACGGCCAAAGCCTGCGCCATCTACAAGGACGAGAAGTTCAGCGACCACGCCCCGCTGTCCATCGACTACGACTTTCCGTTGTGATGGGGCGCCCCGGCGCAAGGCCGGGGCGGCTGACGGTTTCCGGCCTCAGATGGAGCGGATTTCGTCGAGCAGGTTCGGGTGGCGGTCGAGCAGCTTCAGAAGCTTGACGAGCGCCAGCGGCGGCTTGGTGCGGCCGGTCTCGTAACGCGAAAACGCGTTCACGCCGCCGCCGAAGATTTCGCCGGCCTCTTTCTGGTCCAGATGCAGCTTCTTGCGGACCGCGATGATGAAGGTGGGATCGACAAGGGACGCGTTGACCTGCTTGTTGAAGGCCAGGGCAAGGTCGTCCAGCCTCTCATGCGCCTCCCGGGAAAGAATCCCTTCGCCGCAGAGCGGACACCACTCGCCGTCCACGTCCTCGAACACTGTCGATTCGCCGCGATAGGCATAAGGCAGATCACGCCGTCCCTTGACGAGTTCGGCGCCGCCACATTCCGGGCATTTCATTTCGTTTCCGTTCCTTGGCCGCTGCCGGCCCGCCATCACCGTATCTTGAACGACACCACCAGCAAGTCGCCCTGAACGGTCAATTTGACGTAAAGGCTCCCATAGGGTGTGCGTGGGTGATACACATCCTGCCAGACGCGGTGGTCCCGATACGTCGTCATGCTCTTGTAGAAGTCAGCGGAACCCAGCTTGTCCACCACCGCCAACGCTTCGGCACGCGACATCGACATGGCCTGGTGTCCTTGTGCGGCCGATGCGGTAAACACGACCCGCCTTTCGGCAATCAGCGCCCTCACCTGGGCCAGCTTGTAATGCGCCGTCGATTTCTCCATGCGAGATTAACCTAGTTGGTTATTTTTCACCAGCCCGGAACGCACCGCGCCAACACGCCTCTTTTGGCGTAAACCCTGCGTCCGGCAGTCAATCTCGCTACAATGCAGGTTCTCCGCCCCCAAGGACAGGAGACTCTTCGCATTTTTCATAGTGAGTCCGCCATGGTTTTCAAAGTGTTCGTCGATGGTCAGGAAGGTACCACCGGTCTCCGGTTGCTTGACTATCTCTCGGGTCGCTCCGACGTGGAGCTGTTGCGCATTGCCGATGACAAGCGCAAGGACCCGCAGGAGCGAGCACGCTTCCTGAATGCCTCGGACGTCTCTTTCCTGTGCCTGCCCGATGTGGCTTCGCGCGAAGCGGTGTCGCTGGTCACCAATCCGGACACGTGCGTGATCGACGCCAGCACGGCGTTCCGCACCACCGACAGCTGGGCCTATGGCCTGCCCGAACTGACCCGCGGCCAGCGCGAGAAGATTCGCGCCAGCAACCGCATCGCCGTGCCGGGCTGCCACGCCAGCGCCTTCGTGCTGGCCGTGCGTCCGCTGGTGGAAGCGGGCCTGATGCCGGCCGATTACCCGATCTCGGCGTTCTCGCTGACCGGCTACAGCGGCGGCGGCAAGTCGATGATTGCCGAGTTCGAAGCCGGCGGTAACCCGAAGCTGAACAGCCCGCGTCCGTACGCGCTGGGCCTGGCGCACAAGCACCTGCCGGAAATGCGCGTGCAGGCCGGCCTGGCCCAGGCGCCGATCTTCAACCCGATCGTCGGCAACTTCCTGAAGGGCCTGTCGGTGACGGTGCCGGTGTATCCGTCGCTGCTGCGCACGCCGGCCAATGCCGAAGCCATCCTCGACATCTACCGCAAGCACTACGAGGGCGAGCAGTTCGTCCGCGTGCATCCGTACAACAGCGACGACAACCTGGACCACGGTTTCTTCGACGTCCAGGCCAGCAACGACACCAACCGGGTGGACCTGTTCGTGTTCGGTAACGAAGAGCGCCTGAACCTGGTGGCCCGCCTGGACAACCTGGGCAAGGGTGCGGCGGGTGCAGCGGTGCAGTGCATGAACGTGCGCATCGGCGCGGACGAAGCCAGCGGCCTGAAGGCTTGACGGCCGCACGCGAGCGCGTGAGGCAAAAAAAACCGGCTCCGCGGAGCCGGTTTTTTCATGGGGCGCCGGGCTGGCGGCAGGCTGGATCAGCCTCCCACCTTGACCAGCGTGGCCTTGAGCGCGACGCCGATATAGGCCGCGCCCTTCGCGCACACATAAGTCTTGTCGCTCGACGTTTCGTCGTCCTTCCAGTTGCTGCGGATCTCCATCAAGGCGTTGTTGCCCGTGCTGCTGGCCCGTTGCTGCAATTCCTGCAGCGCCTCGACGAACACGGTCTGGCACAGTTCGGCATCGGTCGGCACAGGCGTGTCCTGCACCCGGCTCACAGGCCGGCGCACGCGCTTCACCGTCTTGAACAACACCGGATTCTGTGCGCCGTCGAGCCGGTTGAAGCCCCACGACATCTGGATGCCCGGGTCGATCCGGGTCGCCGCCGTGGGCGACTTCAAGGCGGCATCGATCGGCATGTTCATGAGTTGGTCGGCCGCGCTGGCGGCGCCCGATGCCAGTAAAGCGGTTGCGACGAGGGCACTGCGCAATGTCTTGTTCATGGGCCTCTCCCTGGTTGAGTCGATCCTCGGCATCGGCGGCGCCACGCGCCTCGAACGCCACCCGGATGATGCTACCCGATCCGCCGCTGCACGAACCAGATTGAAGTGTTTACTTTTTTAGTGGCCGCCGCTGGTCTTCGTCGCCAGCGTCCACCGGCGCGCCGGCCAGGCCAGCCATGTTGGCCTGATGCGGCGCAAGCTTGTCCATCGGCATGTTCATGGTCTTCGCGTAGATCGGCAGCACCTCTTGCATGTGCGCCTCCAGCACCGCGATGCGGCTGCGGCCCGACGGATGGGTCGACGAGAATTCGTCGCCCGCCTGCAGGAACTTGCCCATCTTCTGCCACAGCGTGATGGCGGCGCGCGGGTCGTAGCCGGCGCGGGCGGCGATGTCCATGCCGATCAGGTCCGCCTCGGTCTCTTCCAGCCGCGAGAACCGCAGCGACAACATCTTGGCGTTGGACCCGATGTCCATGTTGCCCAGGTTGCCGAAGCCGGTCAGCTGCGACACCACGTTGGCCCCCAGATTCGAGATTTCCGCCTGCGCCGCGCGCTGGCGCGCGTGCTCTTCCAGCGCATGGGCAATCTCGTGGCCCATCACCACGGCCACTTCGTCGTCGGTCAGCTTCAATTCGTCGAGCAGCCCCGTATAGACGGCCATCTTGCCGCCAGGCATGCAGAAGGCGTTGATCTGCTTCGCGCGGATGACGTTGATCTCCCACGGCCAGCGGCCGGCGCGCGGGTTCCAGAGCACGGTCTGCGGCAGCAGCCGGATGCCGATCTCGCGCAGGCGCTGCACCTGCGGATCGGCGTCGTCCAGCAGCGTATGTTTGGCGATGGCTTCCTGCTTGACCTGTTCGTACTCGCGGGCGGCCTGCTGGTCGATGACTTCCATCGGCACGATCTCGCGCACCTTCGAATAGCGCCGCTCCACACGCACGCCGTCGTCGGGGGCCGCCACCAGTGCCACGTCCTGGGCCACCACGGGCAGCGCCGGTGCCAGCGCCACGGCGGCCAGGATGACGCGCAGGCAGGACTGACGCATGGTCTCGGGCATGATGGGATTCACGGCGGGGCTCGATGCGAAATAAGTCGTGGCGGGTTCGGGGGCAGCGCGAACGGGTGATGCAATAATACACGCCAGCCTTGGCGCCACCCCATCATGAATTTCCAGACCTATCTCGACATCTTCCGCAACCGCCGCATCGGCGCCATGCTGACGCTCGGTTTTGCCTCCGGCCTGCCGCTGGCACTGACTTCCGGCACGCTGCAGGCCTGGATGACCGTCGAAGGGCTCGACATCAAGACGATCGGCTTCTTCTCGCTGGTGGGCCAGGCCTATATCTTCAAGTTCCTGTGGGCGCCGCTGATGGACCGCTACACGCCGCCGATGCTGGGACGGCGGCGCGGCTGGCTGCTGGTGACCCAGCTGGCGCTGGTGGGCAGCATCGCGGCGATGGCCTTCTGCCCGCCGCACCAGGCCCTGTGGGCGCTGGCGGCACTGGCCACGCTGGTGGCCTTCCTGTCCGCGTCGCAGGACATCGTGTTCGATGCCTACAGTACCGACGTGCTGCGCCCCGCCGAACGCGGGGCCGGCGCGGCGGTCAAGGTGCTGGGCTATCGGCTGGCCATGCTGGTGTCGGGCGGCCTGGCGCTCTACCTGGCCGACCGCGTGCTGGGCTGGTCGAACATGTACCTGCTGATGGCCGCGCTGATGAGCGTGGGCCTGCTCACGCTGATGTGGGCGCCCGAACCGGACACCCCGGCGCGCGCGCCCAGGTCGCTGGAAGAGGCGGTACTCGGCCCGCTGCGCGACTTCTTCGGCCGCCAGGGCGCCTGGTGGCTGCTGCTGCTGATCGTGCTGTACAAGCTCGGCGATGCCTTCGCGGGCAGCCTGTCGACCACCTTCCTGATCCGGGGGCTGGGCTTCGACCCCGGCGAGGTCGGCATCGTCAACAAGACGCTGGGCCTGGCGGCCACGATCATCGGCGCGCTGTTCGGCGGGTCGCTGATGGTGCGGCTGGGGCTGTATCGATCGCTGATGCTGTTCGGCGTGCTGCAGGGGGTGTCGAACCTGGGCTACTGGGTCCTGGCGGTGACGCCGCCGCACCTGTGGACCATGGCCGCGACCATCGCTGTGGAGAACATCTGCGGCGGCATGGGCACGGCGGCCTTCGTGGCGCTGCTGATGACGCTGTGCAACCGCTCGTTCTCGGCCACGCAGTACGCGCTGCTGTCGGCGCTGGCGTCGATCGGCCGCGTCTACGTGGGCCCGACCTCGGGCTACATGGTCGAGGCGTGGGGCTGGGCGCCGTTCTACCTCGGCACCGTCATCGCGGCCGTGCCCGGCGTGGCGCTGCTCTGGGCCATGCGCCACACCGTCCACCGCTACGAAGCCCAGGCGCGCGAGCCGGCAGAGGCGGCGGCGGTCCGGCCGGCATAGTTCAAGGCGCCGGGCCCGTCCGGCCATGGCGCACAGGGGCGGGCCCCGGACTTACTCCTTGTAGTAGACGATCTGGTGCGAGGTGGCGAGCAACGCGCCATCGGGGCTCCAGATCTCGGCGGTCTGGTCGAAGAAGCCCTGCCGGAACACGCGCGCCTGGGCGCTGCCCAGCACGTGTCGGTCGCCCAGCGCGGCCAGCGTGGCCGCATCGGCGTGGAAATACGTGGTCAGCGATACCGTGCCGGCCGGCACAAAGCCCGCCCGCTTGAGGAAGATGCGCGGATAGAACGCGTCGCACCAGGCCGCCATGGCAGCATAGTCCGGCGTGCGCGCCGGTTCGTCGCGGATCCAGAATTGCGTCAGGCTGTCCGGATTCTCCGTGCCCGGCGCGGCCGCGGGCTTGGCGCCCCGCACCGCGCGCATGTCATAGCTGTTGATCCATTTCACGGGTGCGAAGCCACCCATCTTCGGCAACGTCTGGGCGGCGGGCACGTCCGGCATCGCCGCTTCGCCACAATTCCATGTTTCGCGGCGCACCGCGAACACGGCGCTGCCGGTGGTGGTGACTTCGCCGTTCTGCAGCACTTCCAGATGCCAGTGCTGGGTCGACCGGTTGGTCCGCGCCGGCCGGGCGACGATCTCGAACGCCCCTTCCGCAATCGGGCCGGCAAAGTTGACGGTCAGCGCGCTGGGATCGCCCAGCCGCTCGGGATGGATCAGCGCCGCCTGCAGCATCGCTGCCGCCGTGGCGCCGCCGAACGGCCCGATCATGTTCCAGTAGGCCTGGCTGGTATGTCCCCGGAAGCGGTGTTCGCCGGCCGGTTCCAGTTGCAGGGCGTGATCGAGCGGATGCAGGGGCGCTTGCGTCATGGCGGTGGATGCAGGAAAAAAGTACGGTCGTTCGGTAACGACGTACGGTATGCCCGCCAGAAGCTTGCGTCAAGCTAGGGACGCTTCGATTCCGCCCTGCAGCGCGCCGGGCGGAATCTGGGGATACCCATGTCAGGTGGCCGTCACCCGGTACACCGCCAGGCTGCCGCGCCAGTTGACGCCCCAGTTCACGGTCACGCCTTCGTGCATCACCACGCGGTCCAGCACGCGCAGGCCCACCTTGGGCGCCAGTTCCTCGAAATCGCGGATCGTCAGCACGCGCACGTTCGGCGTGTTGTACCACTGGTACGGCAGCGACTCCGACACCGGCATGCGGCCCTGGAACACCGACAGCCGGTGCGGCCAGTAGCCGAAGTTCGGGAACGACACGATGCACTCGCGGCCCACGCGCAGCGTGTCGCGCAGTACCTGCGCCGTGTTGTGGATGGTCTGCAGCGTCTGCGACAGGATCACCGTGTCGAAGCTCTTGTCCTCGAACAGCGCCAGGCCGCCCTCCAGGTTCTGCTGGATCACGTTGACGCCCTTCTGGGCGCAGGCCAGCACCTCTTCGTCACGGATCTCGATGCCATAGGCCTTCACGTCCAGCTCGTCCTGCAGCACGCGCAACAGGCTGCCATCGCCGCAGCCGGCGTCTAGCACGGTGGAGTTTGGCTCCACCCAGCGGGCAATCGCGCGAAAGTCGGGGCGCAGCGCGAGGATATTGGGATTGGCGGCGTTCATGCACCGATCTCCTCGGCAATGCGTTCGTAGTAGGCGCGCATCAGGTTGTGATAACGCGGGTCTTCCAGCAGGAAGGCGTCGTGGCCATGCGGCGCGTCGATCTCGGCGTACGACACTTGCCGCTTGTTGTCGAGCAGCGCCTTGACGATCTCGCGGCTGCGGTTCGGCGCGAAACGCCAGTCCGTGCTGAAGCTGACCACCAGGAACTTGGAGTGCGTCTGGGCCATGGTCTTGGTCAGGTCGCCCTGGAAAGCCAGCGCCGGGTCGAAATAGTCCAGCGCGCGCGTGATCAGCAGGTAGGTGTTCGCGTCGAAGTACTCGGCGAACTTGTCGCCCTGGTAGCGCAGGTAGCTTTCCACCTGGAATTCGACGTCGAACGAGAACTGGATGTCCTCGGCCTTCAGCGTCCGGCCGAATTTCTCGGCCATGTCCTCGTCGGACAGGTACGTGATATGGCCGATCATGCGCGCCACGCGCAGCCCGCGCTTGGGCTTCACGTTGTGCGCGTAGTAGTTGCCGCCGTGGAAATCGGGGTCGGACAGGATGGCGCTGCGTGCCACTTCGTTGAACGCGATGTTCTGCGCCGACAGCTTCGGCGTGGACGCCACCACGATGCAGTGGCGCAGGCGGTCCGGGTACATCAGGCTCCAGGCCAGCGCCTGCATGCCGCCCAGGCTGCCGCCCATCACCGCCGCGAACTGGTCGATGCCGAAGTGGTCGGCCACGCGCGCCTGCGCGTTGACCCAGTCCTCGACCGTCACCACCGGGAACAGCGCGCCGTAGGGGGCGCCGGTGGCCGGGTTGGCGCTCATCGGCCCCGTCGAGCCGAAGCACGACCCGAGGTTGTTCACGCCGATGACGAAGAAGCGGTTGGTATCGAGCGGCTTGCCGGGGCCGACCATGTTGTCCCACCAGCCGATATCGCGCGGGTTGTCGGCGGCGATGCCGGCCACGTGGTGCGAGGCGTTCAGGGCGTGGCACACCAGCACGGCATTGCTGCGCGAGGCGTTGAGCGTGCCGTAGGTCTCGACCATCAGGTCATAGCCGGCGATCTGGCTGCCGTTGCGCAGCTTCAGCGGTTCGGCGAAATGCAGGCGCTGGGGCGTGACGACGCCGACGGAATCGGTCGGCACATCGAGCACGCCAGCGGGAGGAGCGACATCGGTCATGGAGCAGGCCCGCGTCAAGTCAGCAGGCGAAAAAAAACCCGACCGGCCAATGCGTAGGGTTCGCAGCCAAGTCGGGCTTTTCGCGGGATTCCGCGTGTCGGTGCTGGAGCGTGGATGATCCATCCGCGAGGCACCGACCCAACCTCTTTAGCCGCATTTATATTGGCAACCGGAGCATCTTCCCCGGGTGCCGCGCGCCCGCAAGCCAGTCATCAAATCGGCGCGACCCGCACATTATAGTGCAAAGCGCCGGCCGCACGCATGACCGCTTGCCGGCGCGGGGCATTTACCCCAGCAGCACGCGCAGCTGTGCGTCGATGTTGTCGCTCGGCAGCTTGCGGAACCCGCTGCGGGCGTAGCGGTGCCAGTGGCCCTGCACCGTGGCGGTAATCAGCGCCACGCGCCCGGGAATATCGGCGTCGGCCGGAAACGCGGCCTGCGTGACCGCCACCTTCAGGCACTGGCGCAGCGATGCCTCGATGCGGTCCACCATCTGGTTGATGCGTTCCTGCAGGCGCTCGTGCTCGCCCACCAGGGCCTCGCCGGTCAGCACGCGCGTCATGCCCGGGTTCTTTTCGGCAAACGTCAGCAGCATGCGCACGATGGCCTGCACCTGGCGCAAGCCATGTTCTTCCTGCGTGGTGATCTGGTTGATCAGGCCGAACACCGTCTGCTCGATAAAGCCGATCAGGCCTTCGAACATCTGCGCCTTGCTGGCGAAATGGCGATACAGGGCCGCCTCGGACACCGACAGCCTGGCGGCCAGCGCGGCCGTCGTGATCTTTTCCCCGCGCGGGTGCTCGAGCATGCCGGCCAGCGTCTGCAGGATCTGAATGCGGCGTTCGCCCGGGCGTGGTCGCTTGCGCGCCGGGGTCTCCGGCTCGATAGCCGATGGGGCGACTGGCATGAGAGCCTCTGCCTCGCGAGCGATGGTTTGCGTCATGACCCGATTCTCCGCTTTTGTCGTAGGAGTTGATGCATCAATTGTACTTTTATGTCCACATATCCCGGGCGATTGACCACGCGGGCACGCATTCTGGGGCCGTGATCGGCCTGCATCTGTGGCGCCGTTGCCGCAGTCCGGGCACTTGACTCGCCGTCCAGGCCGGCCGACGGGTCCTGGCTCTCGGCCGCGACCAGCGTCACGGAACGCTCCTGGGCCGTGTGGCCCACATGCTGGCGATCCTCGGCCGACAGCATCGACCGCGTGGCGGCATCGCGCGCGGCGCCAGCCTGGGCCGGCACCACATGGGGCCGCGACGGCGCGAGCGTGCGCAGGAAGCCAGTGACCCACGCCGTGCGGATGCCGATGGCCGCATAGTGCTTCAGGTGCGACACGGTGTCCTCCACCAGCACCACGCGGCGCGGCGCCACGCCAATCTGCGTCAGCAGCCGGCGCAGCATGCGCCGGTCGGGCTTGGGCCGCAGATGGCCATGCACCCACATGTCCTCGATCGCCACCACGCGCTCGAAGCAGCGGTCGATCCCGGCCACCGCCATCACCGCCATCGCGTAGTCGCGCGGCGCGTTGGTCACCAGGATCTTGCGGCCCGGCAACCGGCGCAGCGCGGCCACCAGCCCGCGGCGCACGCGCACCATGTCCGCCAGTTCGGGGAAGTCGTGCGCGGCACGCAGGAAATCCGCCGGGTCCACCTGGTGATGGCGGATCATGCCCAGCAGGGTGGCGCCGTAACGCTGCCAGTAGTCCACGCGCACGCGGCTGGCCGTGGCCTCGTCGCTGCCCAGTACCCGCGCCACGTAGGCGGTCATCAGCCGGTTGATGGCCGGAAAGATCGCATGCGAGGCATCGTGCAGCGTGTTGTCGAGGTCGAACAGCCACACCGTATCGCCGGACGCATTCCCTGCCGCGTCGCGCAGCAGATGCCGGCGCGGACGGTGGACGGAAGCCTGTCCGGACGAAAGACGGCGTGCGCGATCCCTGCCGCGACGCTGGGTGGGCTGACGGATAAACACGCCTGGATTGTGAACCTGAATGGAGAGGAAGACCGGGAACCCGCACCCGGCGGGCTCCCTGACGGACGCGCTCAGTGCGAGCGGATCATCGTGCCGAAGGCCTGTTCGGTCAGGATTTCCAGCAGCAGCGAATGTTCGATGCGGCCGTCGATGATGTGGACCGAATGCACGCCGCTCTTGGCGGCGTCCAGCGCCGACGAGATCTTCGGCAGCATGCCGCCGGAAATCGTGCCGTCGGCGAACAGTTCCTCGATCTCGCGCGCCGACAGGTCGGTCAGCAGGTTGCCCTTCTTGTCCATCACGCCCGGGATGTTCGTCATCATGACGAGCTTCTCGGCCTTCAGGATCTCGGCCATCTTGCCAGCCACGACGTCGGCGTTGATGTTGTACGCCTGGCCATCGTCGGAAAAGCCGATCGGCGAGATCACCGGGATGAACGCGTCGTCCTGCAGCGCCTTGACCACGGCCGGGTTGATCGCCTCGATATCGCCAACGTAGCCGATATCGATGAAGGTGCCCGGGTTCTCGCGGTCGGGCATCTGCAGGCGCTTGGCGCGGATCAGGCCGCCGTCCTTGCCGGTCAGGCCCACGGCCTGGCCACCGTACTGGTTGATCAGCATGACGATGTCCTGCTGGACTTCGCCGCCGAGCACCCATTCCACCACTTCCATGGTTTCCTCGTCGGTGACGCGCATGCCCTGGATGAACGTGCCGACCTTGCCGACCTTCTTCAGCGCCTCGTCGATCTGCGGGCCGCCGCCGTGGACCACCACCGGGTTCATGCCCACGAGCTTCAGCAGGATCACGTCGCGCGCAAAGCCGTGCTTGAGCTTTTCCTCGGTCATCGCATTGCCGCCGTACTTGACCACAATGGTCTTGCCGTGGAACTTGCGGATGTAGGGGAGCGCCTCGGCAAGGATTTCGGCCTTGAGAGAGGGGGCGATGGCCGCTACCGACGTGGTGGCAGGCCCAGGATTGTCAGCGTTCATGGCTTCGGACATTCCGTGTGATCTGGAGCAGGTATCATGACGAACCGTCCGCCTGACAAGGCGGTACGGGGCGGGCCGGCATTGCGGGCAGGCGCCGATTCTACAAGAAACCGGCGGCGGCATTGCAATCGCGGCAATGCAACAAGGATACAACGCCATGACCGACCCCTCGACGATACAGACCGGCCGGCTGCGCCCCGTGGAACATTGCAGCGCCTGCGGGGCGGCCTTCGTCTGCGGGTATGCGGCAGGGCTGCCGGAATGCTGGTGCGCCAGCCTGCCCCTGCTGCCGGCGCGCCAGATCGTGCCGGGCCGGCATTGCCTGTGTCCCGACTGCCTGAAACGTCGTCAGGCCGAGACACCGCCCGCTTCATCATGAAAATTTTCGCTCCTGCGTTCGGCGAATGACAAAACGGACGCAGTCCGGTTTAACATTCGCGACATGAATAGCCTACGCGGAATCGATCTCAACCTGCTGGTGGTGCTGGAAGCACTGCTGGCCGAACGCCATATCTCGCGCGCCGCGCTGCGGCTGCAGCTGAGCCAGCCGGCCGTGAGCCATTCGCTGGCGCGGCTGCGGCAGTTGCTGGACGACCCGCTGCTGGTGCGAGGCCAGGGCGGACTGGTGTTGACGCCGCGCGCCCACGAGCTGACCGGCCCGCTGGCCGAGGCGCTGGCGCAGGTGCGCATCCTGCTGGGGCCGGGCGGCTTCCAGCCGGCCACGGCGCGGCGCACGTTCCGCCTGGCGATGTCCGACTATGGCGCCCTGGTGGTGTTGCCCCGCCTGCTGCGCGCCCTGCGCCGGGCGGCGCCCAATATCGACCTGGTGGTGACGCAGTCCAGCCGCGAGACCATGACCGCGCAGATCGCCGACGGCGAGCTGGACGTGGCGCTGGCCGCCTTCTCGTTCGAGCCCGAGGGCGTGCGTACGGCGGTGCTGTTCGATGACGATTTCGCCTGCGCGGTGGATGCGGCCACGGTGCGCGACACCGGCCGGCTCGACCACGTGGCCTACCTGGCGCGCTCGCATGTGCTGGTGACGGCCGCCACCGAGCGCGGCGAGGCCATCGACGCCGCCGTGACGCGACTGGGCGGCCGGCGCAAGATTGCCTGCGCGGTGCCGCACTGGAGCGTGGCGCCGGGGCTGATCGTCGGCACCAACATGGTCCTGACCACCGCACGGCGCAGCCTGGAAGCCCTGGCCGACCCGCGCCTGGCCATCTTCGAGGCGCCGTTTACGATTCCGGGCTTCAGCTACAGCATGATCTGGCCCGAAAAGGCCGAGGCCGATCCCGGCCATACCTGGCTGCGCGAACGCGTGCGCGAGGCCGCCACGTCGGCCGACGCGGACGCCGAAGCCGCCGCCATCAGCCTGCGCGGCTGACCCGGCCGGCCAGACCCGGCGCCGCCGGCCCGGGCCGGTCAGTGCCTGGGGTCCCGGTCAGTGCTTGTGGTCCATGTGGCCGGCGTGGCCGCCCGACTGGGCCGACGCGGTCACGTCGCGCACCTCGGCCTTGACGGTCTGTTCCGTCACCTTGCCGTTCTGTTCGATCTTCAGCGTGATGGGCACCGTATCGCCGGCCTTGAGCTGCTGCTTCAGGCCCATCAGCATCACGTGGTAGCCGCCCGGCTTGAGCTGCACGTCCTGCATCTTCGGCAAGTCCAGCGCCTGGATCTGGCGCATCCGCATCACGTTGTTGTCCATCTTCATTTCGTGCAGCTCGGCCGTGGCCACCGGCGACGACACGCCCACCAGCTTTGCCGCGTCGTGCGCGTGCAGCGTCATGAACGCGCCGGACGCGGTCTGGGCCGGCACCGTGCCGCGCACCCAGGCGTCGCTGACGTCGACCTGCGCCATGGCGTGGGCGCTGGCCAGCAGCCCGGCCAGGCCAAGGGTAACGATGGAAGCGGCACGCGCCGCACGGATTTTGGCTTGCATGGGGAACATCTCCACGATTCGGATCGAAGACGACGATATTGGGGGCGACCATTAGACCATGGCTCGGCGGAGCCCGCCTGTCGCCCTGCCCATCGCCCGGTAACCCCACAGTCTGGCAGCCCCGCCCACGGCCCAGAATGCGGCACGGTGTCGCATGACGGGCAACCCGCCGCAGCATTGCTACACTCGCGCCATGCACGCCTCGATCGACCTGTCCCCCACGCCGCTGCCGGCCATCTTCGGCATGCCGGCGCAACGCCATAGCCTGGTCAGCCTGCGCCGCCTGTGCTGGCTGCGCTGGGCCCTGCTGGCCGGCCAGGCCATGCTGCTGGTGTCGTGCGAATCGGTGGCCGGCATCATGCTGCCGTACAAGCCGCTGCTGTTCCTGTTCACGGTCCAGACCGCGTTCAACCTGTATTCGGTGGCGCGGCTGCGCTGGCACGCCACACGCGGCGCCATGCCCGGCGACGGCGAGCTGATGGTGCAGATGATGGTGGACCTGACCGCGCTGTCGGCCATCCTGTTCTATACGGGGGGCGCCACCAACCCGTTCGTGTCGTTCTACCTGCCCGGGCTGGCCATTGCGGCGGCCATCCTGCCGTGGCGGCTGGTGGTGGTGCTGGCGGTCTACGCGCTGTCCTGCTATTCGCTGCTGCTGCTCGAATACCTGCCGCTGCACCTGCACAACCCCGACAACGCGGTGAACTATCACCTGGCCGGGATGTGGCTGAATTTCGTGGCCAGTGCCGTGATGATCGCGTTCTTCGTGGCGCGGCTGTCGAACGTGCTGCGCCAGCGCGACGCCCAGCTCAACCATGCGCGCGAACTGCTGCTGCGCGAGGCGCGCGTCGAGGCGCTCAACGACCAGGCCGCCGCCGTGGCGCATGAAATCGGCACGCCGCTGGCCACGCTGGCCGTGATCGCTGGCGAATTGCGCGCCGATGCCGAGGACGCCCGGCGCGGCGCCACCGCCGTAGCCGGCTACCTGCCCGATTTGCGCACGATGGAGCAGCAGCTCGAACTGTGCCGATCGATCCTGGCGCGGCTGCGCGAGGACCACGAGACGCTGGCCCCGCAGCGCATCGACGCCTGGATCGCTTCGTTTGTGGAACGCTGGCAGTTGCGCCATCCGCAGGCCAGCCTGCAGGCCGACGTGCTGCCCGATGCCGCGGCGCAGGCCGTGGATACGGCGCGCGTGAGCCAGATCCTGACCATCGTGCTGGACAACGCCGCGCGCAGCCAGTACGGCGAGGGCGGCGCCAGCCGTCAGGCCCCGCCGCTGGCGCTGACCGTATCGGTGGACGACGACGCGCTGGTCTGGCGCGTGACCGACCACGGCAGCGGCATTGCGCCCGCGCTGCGCGCGCAGCTGGGCGAAGCGCCGGTGGCCAGCAGCCACGGCGGCCAGGGCATCGGCCTGTATCTGGCGCAAAGCGCCGCCCGCCAGCTTGGGGGCGGGCTGGCATGGCTCGACAACCCCGCGGGCGGCACGGTGACAGAGCTGCGCCTGCCGCTGGCCGGCGCGGCCGCAAACCCGCTCTCCCCGCAATCCGATTTCCAACCGTAATGACCGACGCACCTGCCGACGCACTGGCCGCCGTACCGGCACCCGACGCCACGCCCTTCCTCGTGATCGATGACGACGAGGTGTTTTCCGGCACGCTGGCCCGTGCGCTGACGCGCCGCGGCTACGCCGTGCAGGTGGCGCACAACGGCGGCAGCGCGCTGGCCCTGGCCGCGAAAACGCCGTTCGCCTATGTCACGCTGGATTTGCATCTGGGGCCGCCGCCGGAGGCCAGCGGCACCGCGCCGGCCGAATCGGGGCTGCATCTGGTGGCGCCGCTGCGCCAGGCGCTGCCCGACGCACGCATCCTGGTGCTGACGGGCTACGCGAGCATTGCCACGGCCGTGGCAGCGGTCAAACAGGGGGCCGACGAATACCTGGCCAAGCCGGCCAACGTCGATTCGATCCTGACCGCGCTGATGGCAGGCGTGTCGGAAGAGGCGGCCGAGGCCGCGCTGGAAGAACCGGTGCCGCTGTCGGTGGCCCGGCTCGAATGGGAGCACATCCAGCGGGTGCTGACCGAGCATGGCGGCAATATCTCCGCCACGGCGCGCGCGCTGAACATGCATCGACGCACGCTGCAGCGCAAGCTGGGCAAGCGGCCGGTGTCGCGCTGATTCCGGCTGGACTGACTTGCCGGCCTGGCGCGCGGCGTTACAGGCGCAGTTGCACGTAGTCCCAGCCCAGGTCGTCGTCCGACGCATCGGCCATGCGCACGGCATCGCTGGCGTGGCGGTCGGCCAGCGTCACCAGCGCGCCCGAGGCCATGGCCGTGGCGGCCACGACGGCGCTGCGCTCGGTCTGGTCCGCGGCCCGGGCCGCGTTGGCGGCCGGCACCGCCGCCGCATGGGCGTCGGTCATCACGCCGGGGCGGATGCAGAGAAATACGGTGGCGGCGGTAATGGCCGCCACGACGCCCGTGGCGGCCATGGCCACCCGGCGCTTGCGCACGCGGTTGCGCTTGAAGAAGGTGGTACGCATGGCTGACTCCCTTTTAGGTGTTTGCGCAGGATGCGGTGGCTCCCGCATCGGTCCCATCGACCAGGACGGTGACAGACAAGGTGCGCAAGGGTCGCATTTTCTTCAGGATCGGCGCCAGTGTGCTTACCAATGCTTACGCGGGTTACGGGCGCGACAACGGGCGGGCCGCCTTTGAAACACCGCTGACTTGAAACCGGCCACGCGCGACCGCCGGCCGTGCTGCGGCACCACGTCGCACGCCGGCGCACGATGCGCAAAGTTAGACTGATGCACTTTGTCACATTCTCGGACGACTCCCGCTCCATGATCCCGCGCCTCCTCGCTGCCGCCCTGCCCTCCGCCCTGCCGACCGCGCTGTCCGTGGCCCTGCTTGTCGCCGCGCCGCTGGCCTCTGCCCATATCGTCTTCGAACAGAAGCAGGCGCCCGCGGGCAGCTACTTCAAGGGCGTGCTGATGGTGGGCCATGGCTGCAATGGCAGCGCCACGAAGTCGGTCACGGTGACCATCCCCGAAGGCGTGCAGGGCGCGCATCCGCAGCCGAAGCCGGGCTGGCAACTCGACGTCCAGCGCGCGAAGCTGGCCAGGCCCTATGCCTCGCATGGCAAGACGGTCGAGGACGATGTGCGCACCATCCGCTGGTATGGCAACACGCTGGCCGACCAGCATTTCGACGAGTTCCGCCTGCTGATGAAGCTGCCCGAGCAAGGCGGCAAGCTGTACTTCCCCGTGGTGCAGGAGTGCGAGAACGGCAAGTCGGAATGGACCCAGGTGCCGGCCGAAGGCCAGAACCCGCGCGAACTGAAGTCGCCCGCGCCGGCGCTTGAGGTGATCCCGGTCGATGCCCATGCCGGGCACGCCGGCCACGCGCACTGACCGGGGCGGCTCGGCCCCGCGCAGGCAAAAAAAAAGAGCCGGACAGTGCAAATTGTCCGGCTCTTCTGTTTTGCGGCGAAGCGCCGCGCGTTACAGCACGTAGCGCGACAGGTCCTCGTTGCCCGCCAGGTCGCCCAGGCGTTCATCCACATACGCGGCGTCGATCGTCACGGTATTGCCCGACGACTTCGTGGCGTGGAACGACAGGTCTTCGAGCAGACGCTCCATCACCGTGTACAGGCGGCGCGCGCCGATATTCTCGACCTTCTCGTTGACCGAGAACGCGATCTCGGCCAGGCGGCGGATGCCGTCCGGCGCGAACTGCAGGTCGACCTCTTCGGTCTTCAGCAGCGCCTGGTACTGCTTGGTCAGGCTCGCGTCGGTCTGCGTCAGGATGGCCTCGAAATCCTGCACCGACAGCGATTCCAGCTCCACGCGGATCGGGAAGCGGCCCTGCAGTTCGGGGATCAGGTCACTCGGCTTGGACAGATGGAACGCGCCCGACGCGATGAACAGGATGTGATCGGTCTTGATCATCCCGTACTTCGTGTTGACGGTGGTGCCTTCCACCAGTGGCAGCAGGTCGCGCTGCACGCCCTGGCGCGACACCTCGCCGCCGCCCACGTCGCTGCGGCTAGCGATCTTGTCGATCTCGTCCAGAAACACGATGCCGTTCTGCTCGACGTTGGCGATGGCCTTGTGCTTGAGCTCTTCCTCGTTCAGCAGCTTGGCGGCCTCTTCGTCGATCAGCAGCCGGAACGCTTCCCGGACCTTCATCTTGCGGCGCGCCTTCTTGCCCTGGCCCAGCCCGGCAAACATCGTGCGGATCTGCTCGGTCATGTCTTCCATGCCCGGCGGCCCCATGATGTCCATGTTCGGCATGCCGGCGGCCACTTCCAGCTCGATGTCCTTGTCGTCGAGTTCGCCCTGGCGCAGCTTCTTGCGGAACACCTGGCGCGTGTTCGAGTCCTTGTCCTCCTGCTGCTGGAAGCCGATGTCACGCGGCGGCGGCAGCAGCACGTCCAGCAGGCGGTCCTCGGCGGCGTCCTCGGCCTTGGTGCGCACCTTCTTCATTTCCGATTCGCGCGTCTGCTTGACGGCCATTTCGGCCAGGTCGCGCACGATCGTATCGACATCGCGGCCCACATAGCCCACCTCGGTGAACTTGGTGGCCTCGATCTTGATGAACGGCGCGTCGGCCAGCTTGGCCAGCCGGCGCGCGATCTCGGTCTTGCCCACGCCCGTGGGTCCGATCATCAGGATGTTCTTGGGCGTGATTTCCTGGCGCAGCGGCTCTTCCACCTGCTGGCGGCGCCAGCGGTTGCGCAGCGCCACGGCCACGGCCTTCTTGGCCTTGTTCTGGCCGATGATGTGCTTGTCGAGTTCGGAAACGATTTCCGACGGGGTCATGGTTTGCGACATGGGAATCCGTTGGGGCGCGTCAGTCGATGGTCTCGATGACGAAGTTGGTGTTCGTATAGATGCAGAGTTCGCCGGCGATGGTCAGGGCCTTTTCGACCACGTCCTTCGGCGACAGCTCGGTGTTCTCGACCAGCGCCTTGGCTGCCGATTGCGCATACGCGCCGCCCGAGCCGATGGCCGCGATGCCGCCTTCGGGGTCGAGCACGTCGCCGTTGCCGGTGATGACCAGCGTGGTGTCGCGGTCCGCCGTGATCAGCATGGCCTCCAGACGGCGCAGCGCGCGGTCCGAACGCCAGTCCTTGGCCAGGTCCACTGCCGCGCGGGTCAGGTTGCCCTGGTATTTCTCCAGCTTCGCCTCGAAGCGGTCGAGCAGCGAGAAGGCATCGGCCGTGCTGCCGGCAAACCCGACCAGCACCTTGCCGTTATAGATGCGCCGGACCTTGCGGGCCGTTCCCTTCATCACGATATTGCCGAGCGTGACCTGGCCGTCACCGCCCAGTGCGACCTGATTGCCGCGGCGGACGCTGACGATGGTGGTGCCGTGATACTGTTCCATGGTGCCTTTGCGTGAGAGGTGTTCTGCGGCTAGGTGGCGCCACATGACCGTCTTTCAAGAGGCGGCTATGCCGGCGACGATCTTCCAATATAGGAAATCGCCGATCCGGACGTCGGATCGGGCCCGACCGGCGCCGGCAGCACATGGCGCCGCGGCAGGCACCCGCAAATGGAAAAAAGGCCACGCATGGCGTGGCCTTTTCGGCACCGGGAGCAACTCCCGGAGGGCAATCGGCTGATCGGTCAGCGAACCCGCCAGCCGTCAGTCGGCATACACGCCGGCCTTCTTGATCACCGGCGTCCACTTGTTGATTTCCGACGTCAGGAACGTGCGCAGCGAATCCGGCGTGGCGCGCTGGGCGGGTACGGCCTCGGCGCCCAGTTCCGCCATCTTGGCGCGGAAGGTCGGGTCCTGCACCGACTTCTGCAGCGCGGCCGACAGCTTGTCGATGATCGGCTTCGGCGTGCCCTTCGGTGCGTACATGGCGTGCCAGATCTTCACTTCCACGCCCGGCATGCCTTGTTCGGCGGCGGTCGGGATGTCCTTGAACGCTTCCACGCGGCGCGACTGCATCGCGGCGTAGGGCTTCAGCGCGCCGGCCTTCAGCTGGCCGGCGATGTTGGTGGTCTGGTCGCACATCAGGTTGACCTGGCCGCCGAGGATATCGGTCAGCGCCGGGGCGGTACCCTTGTACGGCACGGTGGTCAGTTCGGTCTGGAGCGCGCTCTGGAACAGCAGGCCGCACAGGTGCGAGGCCGAGCCGATGCCGGCGTTGGCCAGCGACAGCTTGCTGGCGTTGGCCTTGATGTACGGCACCAGGTCCTTGAACGTGGCAGGCGGCAGTTGCTTGTTGCCCACCATCACCATCGGCACGTCGGCCACTTCACCGACCATCTCGAAATCCTTCAGCGGATCGAAGCCCAGGTTGCGGTACAGCGCCGGCGCCGTGGACATGCCGATATGGTGGATCAGGATCGTGTAGCCGTCGCCCTTGGCCTGCGCCACCTTCTTGGCGCCGATGGTGCCGCCGGCACCGCCCAGGTTTTCGATCACGATGGTCGTGCCCAGGTGCTTGGACATGATCATCGTCAGTTCGCGCGCCACCTTGTCGGTCGGGCCGCCCGCGGCAAACGGCACCACCGCCTGCACCGGCTTGCCGCCCGGGTATTCCTGCGCCTGCGCTCCCGTGAAGACACCCACGCCGGCAACGGCCAGCGCGGCTGCAATATTCAATGCCACTCGTTTCATTACGTCTCTCCTGTTCCCTCTTGGATTCCCCGTTCCAACGCTGCGGGTGCCGCCGGGCTTCGTCGTGGTTCGCGACCCCCGAGCGCGTCGATCCATATCGGAAAAACGCGGTGACCATCGGCACGATGTATGGATTCCAGACAGCGTCAAACCCCGCCGACAGGCGGAGCCGGAGGTGGATGTTAGCAATCGCGAACAAGCCCCAGATATAGGGGCTAACCCGCGAGAAAGTGGCGTTTCTTACGAGAATGTAATGAAACTGAGGATTTCTTCACGCAGCGGCTCGGGCGCTTCTTCGGGCAGGTAGTGACCGCACGGCAGCGGGCCGCCCGTGACGTTTGTCCCCACTTCCTGCCAGAGCTGCAGCGGCTCGAAGCAGCGGGCCACCACACCGTGCTCGCCCCACAGCACGCGCACCGGCATCTGCAGCTTGCGGCCGGCTTCGCGGTCCGCGCGATCGTGGTCGAGGTCGATGGTGGCGGCGGCGCGATAGTCCTCGCACATGGCATGCACGCGCGCCGGTTCGCGCATCGCGGCAACGTAGGCGGCCATGGCATCGGGCACGAACGGGCTCGGGCCCGCACCCGGATGTCGCAGCCCCAGCAGCCGTTCGATCAGGAACGCGGGCTCCGCATTGATCAGCGTTTCGGGGAACGGCGCCGGCTGGATCAGGAAGAACCAGTGCCAGTAGGCGACGGCGAATGCCATGTCGGTGGCCTCGTACATGGCCAGCGTCGGCGCGATGTCCAGCAGCATCAACTGGCTGACCGCGTCGGGATGATCCATGCAGAGCCGATGCGCCACGCGCGCACCGCGATCATGGGCGCACAGCGCAAAGCGCCGGTAGCCAAGCTGGCGCATCACCTCGACCTGGTCCTGCGCCATCGCGCGCTTGCTGTAGACATCGTGGGTGGCGCTGCCCGGCGGCGCGCTGCTGCTGCCGTAGCCGCGCAGGTCGGTGGCGATGACGGTAAAGCGGTCGGCCAGCGCCGGCGCCACCTTGTGCCAGATCAGGTGGCTCTGCGGGAAGCCGTGCAATAGCAGCAGCGGCGGCCCCGACCCGCCCCGGACGCCCCCTATCTCGACGTCGCCCACCTTCAGGCGAAACCACTCGAAATTGGGAAACAGCAACGCGCTGGCGTCGTTCTGCATGACATGGTCTCCGGGGTTGTGGTCTGGCCTGCCTGCCGATCATAGGCTTTTTTCCGCGGCCCAGAAGCTGCCCGGATACCGCCTGAAGACTTCCCAGGCGCCCCCGGACGCCGCCCGGCGGCTTCCCGCCCTGGCCAAAAACCCTGTTTGTGCAACTGAATTGCAACTCGCCGGGGGCTATGGTTAAATCGTCGGCATGAACCGCCCCACCCCTCATCCGCCCGCCACGCCCGCGCCCCCGCCCGACGACGCCAGCGCCGGCGCCGGCCGCCTTGACGCGGCGCAGGCGCGCCTGCGCCAGCTTGGCGCACGTGTGACGCAACCGCGCGTGGCCATCCTGGCGTGCCTGATCGACGCCCAGGCGGCGCTGACGCACCAGGAAGTGATCGACCGCCTGCCGGCCGATGGCGACGTGGACCGCGTGACGGTGTACCGGGTGCTGGACTGGCTGGTGGACCAGGGCCTGGCGCAGAAGCGTGCCGGCAACGACCGCGTCTTCCGTTTCACGCTGCTGGAGCACGAGGCGGCGCGCGCCGAAGTGCATCGCCAGCACAGCCATTTCCATTGCACGCGCTGCGACCGCACGTTCTGCCTGGAATCGGCCGGAAAGTCCGTGGCGCCGAAGGTTCCCAGCGGATTCGCGGTCGATCACGTGGAACTGACGGTCAACGGGGTCTGCGCGGAATGCGGCAAGGTGCGCGCGGAGCCCGGCGGCCATGCCGATCACTGAATAGATATTAGATATAGATACGGGCGACCTCTCGATCCCGGCTTTCCTCGGAGCAGAACAATATGTCCAAACTGATTCCGGTCACGATCCTGACCGGCTTCCTAGGCAGCGGCAAGACCACGCTGCTCAAGCGCATCCTCAACGAGCAGCACGGCATGAAGATCGCCGTGATCGAAAACGAATTCGGCGAGGAGAACATCGACAACGAGATCCTGGTGCAGGACGGCCGCGAGCAGATCGTGCAGATGAGCAATGGCTGCATCTGCTGCACGATCCGGGGCGATCTGGTGCAGGCGCTGTCCGACCTGGTCACCCAGCGCGACGAAGGCAAGCTCGACTTCGACCGCGTGGTGATCGAGACCACCGGCGTGGCCAATCCGGGCCCGGTGGCGCAGACCTTCTTCATGGACGAGGAAATCGCCTCGCGCTACCTGCTGGACGCCGTGATCACGCTGGTCGATGCCAAGCACGGCAACATGCAGCTGGACAAGCAGGAAGAGGCGCAGCGCCAGGTGGGCTTTGCCGACGCGATCTTCATCACGAAGTCCGACCTGGTCGACGCGGCCGGCATCGACGACCTGCGCCACCGCCTGAAGCACATGAACCCGCGCGCGCCGATCCGCACGGCCAATTTTGGCGAAACGCCGATCGACACGATTTTCGACCTGCGCGGCTTCAACCTGAACGAGAAGCTGGAGATCGACCCGGAATTCCTGCACGCCGACGCGCACGACCATGACCACGAGCATGGCGAGCACTGCGGCACCGACTGCGGCCACGACCACGGGCACGACCACGATCACGATCACGGCCATGGCCACGCGCACGACCACCATCACCACCATCACCACACCGACCGCATCGCGTCGTTCGTTTTCCGCAGCGACAAGCCGTTCCACTACGGCAAGCTGGAGGAATTCCTGTCGGGCATCCTGTCGGTCTACGGCGAAAAGCTGCTGCGCTACAAGGGCGTGCTCTATATGGAAGGCGTGGACCGCAAGGTGGTGTTCCAGGGCGTGCACCAGCTGATGGGCAGTGACGTGGGCGCCAAGTGGGAAGACGAAACCCCGGGCACCAAGATGGTGTTCATCGGCGTGGACCTGCCGCGCGACGCCATCCTGAAGGGCCTGGCTGCCTGCCTGGCCTGACTTTCCCCCGGGCGCGCCGCCAGGTGCGCCCGCCGCCGCTTGGGCGGCCGGGCGCAGTGCCACCCCCGGCAGCGCCCGCTACCCTCCCCATGGGTGGGAATATCGGGAAAACTCCTGTCTCTTGTCGGTCTTTCTCCCATATCTCCGAAAAATTTGTTCAAGTACAATAGGCCGGATTTGATACGGGCGGCGCACCTCTGGGCGTAGCCGGTATTTGCAGGGCGGCGGTCGTCGTCAGCATGAGGCACAGCCGCCAGCAGGCGCGGTCGTTGGCTTCGTGCGGAGACCGCCCTCCGCGTGGGGACCAACGATCGATGCGCCGTCACTCTTCGACGCGTTGAGAGAGGTGTCCCCATGACAGCCGCAACAAAGACCAAGGAAAGCCGCAGCAAGACAGGTACCGCTGCGGCGGAGACGCTCAAGGCGCCGCCCGAAAAGGCAACGCCAGCTCCCCGCGGCAGTACGGCGCACGCCGATGCGGGCGAGGCCAAGGGAGGCACGCGAAGCAGCAAGACTGCAGCCAGCCAGAGTGAAACAGCCGCTCCGCGCAAGCGGGCGGCCACTGCACCCGAGCGGACGAAGACGCCGCCGGTCGCATCAACAAGAGAATCAGCAGGAACCATGAGCAGCAACAAACTTCTGACTGAAGCTGAAATCCTGAAGATGAGCGACAAGGATTACATGAACGAGGCGCAGCTCGCCTTCTTCAAGAATCGCCTTGAGCAGCTTCGCGACGAGATCCTCAAGAATGCGGACCAGACCACGGAACACCTGCGCGAGACGGTCATCGTGCCGGATCCGGCGGACCGCGCGACGATCGAAGAAGAACACGCACTCGAGCTGCGCACGCGCGACCGTGAGCGCAAGCTGCTGAAGAAGGTGGAGCAGTCGCTGCAGCGCATCGAGTCCGGCGACTACGGCTGGTGCGAGGAAACCGGCGAGCCGATCGGCGTGCCGCGCCTGCTGGCCCGCCCGACCGCCACGCTGTCGCTGGAAGCCCAGCAGCGCCGCGAACTGCGCCAGAAGCTGTTCGGCGACTGATCGTCTCCGGCGGTCACCCCGCGCGGCTGACCCGCTCCGACGCCCAACGGCCCGGTCTTCCGGGCCGTTTTGCTTTGCGCGCCCGCATCGTCCCGATTGCAATTGCCTTTGTGGCGTCACGGCTACGGCACTACCATTGCGGAATACCGCCAGCCTGTTGCCGCGGCCGGCTTTCTGTTACAGTCGCAACTTTGTTGCAATAACAACGTCCTTTCGTCATGGCCGCTCGCCTGCCTGTCACCGTGTTGTCCGGATTCACCGGCGCCGGCAAGACCACCGTGCTGCATCAGCTGATGTCGCAGCCCGGGGTACGCCTGGCCGTGGTCGACAGCCGTGCCGACCTGCTGGCCGAAGTGGACCGGCTGGCCCAGACGGGCCAGTACGATTTCGCCGTGATCGAGGCCGATCCGACCGACGAACCGCTCGGTATCGCCGAAGGCTTCGCGTTCGAGGACGCCCACGGCGAGCAGTCGCCCGGCGTGGCGCACCTGGACACGCTGGTGACCGTGGTCGATGCCAGCCGCTTCCTGACCGACTATCACGACGCCGACTTCCTGTCGGCGCGCGGCCTGGCCGCCCACGATGACGACGACCGCACCGTGGTGGATGTGCTGATCGACCAGATCGAAGTCTGCGACGTCATCGTCATCAACAAGATCGATCTGGTCGATGCCGGCCAGCTGGGCCGCCTGCACGTGGTGCTGCGCGCGCTGAACCCGCGCGCCAGCATTGTCGATGCCAGCCATGGCAACGTGCCGGCCGCGCAGGTCCTGGGCACCGGCCGCTTCGACATGGAAGCCACGCCCAACGCGGCCGGATGGCAGGCGGCGCTGCAGAACGACGCGGTGCCCGATGCCGCCGGCATTGCCACGCTGGTGTACCGCCGCCGGCGCCCCTTCCATCCGCAGCGGTTTGCCGACCTGATCCACACCGAATGGATGCGCGAGCATGGCGACGTGCTGCGTTCCAAGGGCCTGTTCTGGCTAGCCAGCCGCATGGACATTGCCGGGGACTGGAGCCAGGCCGGCGGTGTCTGCCGCCCTGGCGCGGCCGGTGCGTGGTGGGCCGCGATCGATGCCGAGGAATGGCCGGCCGAGGGTCTGGCCCGCGCCGCCATCGAGGCCGACCTGCTCGAAGACGGCCTGCCCGCCGCCTATGGCGACCGCCGCCAGGAACTGGTGCTGATCGGCGCCGACCTGGACGCGCCCGCGCTGGAAGCCCGCCTGGACACCTGCCTGCTGACCGACGACGAAATGGCGGCCGGCCCCGAAGCCTGGGCGGCGTATCCCGATCCGTTCCCGGACTGGGGCGATGCGTTCGACGACGATCACGATCATGACCACGCCCACGGTGACGATCATGACCACGAGCATGGCGACGGGCCGTGCGACTGCGGGCATGCGCACTGAATTCCCGCTCCTCTCTCGCTGGCGCGCGCGCGGCATCGGCTTCTGGCCGGCGCTGTGGCTGGTTACGTGCCTGCTGCTGGCGCAGCACGTGGGCCTGGTCCACCGCGTGGTGCACGGCGGGCTGCTGAACGCCCCGCAGGCCGCCGCCCAGCTCGAATCCGCCGGTTCCATCGAATCCACCGGCACCCCCGATGCCCCGGATGGCGCCGCCGACGCGGGCCATGCCGAACCGTTTACGGTGAAAATCGGCCTCCACTCGTGCGTGCTGTTCGACGGCGCCACGCTGGCCGACACCCATTTCGGCAGCTTTGCGCTGCCGTCCCTCGCCTTCGGCAAGCCGGTCAAGCCGGCCAACCTGGCCTACCGCTGGCCCGATCTGCCTGCGGCACACGCCTTCCAGTCCCGCGCCCCGCCGGCCGCGTTCGCATTCGCCTGACTTGCAGCCGCGTGTGCGGGGTGACACCCCGCGCCCGCGCACGCCTGACCGGGCGCGCCCCGCATTGCCGTGGCCGCGCCCGCCCATACCGAATTCGAATCGCGAGCCATGTACTCGAACTCCAACCGTACTCTGGCGGTGCGCCGCACCCCGCTGGCGGCCCTTGCCGCATTGATCACCGCGGGCCTGTCCTCGCACGCCATCGCCCAGGCCACCGCTCCGGCCGCGCCCGAGGCCCAACCGGCCGCACCGGCCGCTGCCGCACAACCACCTGCCGCGCAGCCCGCCACCCCGACACTGAAGGAAGTGGTAGTCACCGCCAACCCGCTTGGCAGCGACCTGAACGACATGGTCGCCCCGGTGTCCACGCTGGGCGGCGACGCGCTGGCCGTGCGCCAGGCCAGCACGCTGGGCGAAACGCTGAACAGCATGCCCGGTGTCACATCGAGCTACTTCGGCCCGAACGCCAGCCGGCCGATCATCCGGGGCCTGGACGGCGACCGCATCAAGGTGCTGCAGAACGGCGGCTCGACGCTGGACGCCTCCACGCTGTCCTATGACCACGCGGTGCCCATCGACCCCCTCGTGGCCGAGAAGATCGAAGTGGTGCGTGGCCCGGCCGCGCTGATGTACGGCGGCAACGCCGTGGGCGGCGTGGTCAACGTGATCGACAACCGTATTCCGCGCGATCCGATTACCGGCGTCGGCGGCGCGGCCGACGTCAGCGGCACCATTGGCGGCGACAAGGGCCGCAATGCCAGCGGCCTGCTGGAAGCCGGCAACGGCAAGTTCGCGGTGCACGCCGATGCCTTCGTGCGGCAGACCAGCGACCTGCGGATTCCGGGCTACGCCCGCAGCGGCACGCAGCGCGCCAACCAGCCGCTGCCCGAAGGCGAGAGCGAAGCCTACGGCAAGATCCCGAACACCAACGCCCACCAGGAAGGCGGCTCGATGGGCGGCTCTTACACGTGGGCAGACGGCTTCGTGGGCGCCAACTGGTCGACCTATCGCAACGACTACGGCACGCCGGCCGAGGAACACGCGCGCATCAAGATGCGGCAGGACCGCTTTGCGCTGGAGGGCGAGTCGCGCAACCTGGCCGGTGCCACCAACGGCATCTTCGAATCGGTCAAGGGCAAGTTCAGCTACACCGACTACGAGCACCGCGAGATCGAGGGCGGCGAAACCGGCACGACCTTCAAGAACCACGGCTGGGACGCCCGCCTGGAAGCCACGCACGGCAAGATCGGCAACATGACCGGCGTGATCGGCACGCAGTTCGGCCATACCGACTTCTCTGCCCTGGGCGAAGAGGCGTTCGTGCCGAGCACGACCACCGACAACGCCGCGTTCTTCGTGTTCGAGGAACTGCCGCTGATCCCGTCGGGCGACCTGAAGCTGAACTTCGGTGGCCGCCTGGACCACAGCAAGGTGAAGTCCAGCGCCAACGGCAACGACCGCTTCAGCGATGCCGAGCGCAGCTTCAACGCCGGCAGCGCATCGGCCGGCCTGCTTTACAAGCTCAACCCGGTCTGGACGGTCACCTCGAACCTGTCGTACACCGAGCGCGCGCCCACGTTCTACGAGCTGTACGCCAACGGCCCGCACCTGGCCACGGGATCGTTCGAAGTGGGCGACCCGAACGCCGCCAAGGAACGCGCCACGTCGATCGACCTTGGCATGCGCTTCAAGCAGGGCAACCATAGCGGCAGCCTGTCGGGCTACTACAGCCGCTTCCAGAACTACCTGGCGCTGCTGAACACGGGCGGCTATCGCGACGCCGAAGGCAACGTGGTGGCTGCCGGCAGCGACGGCGCGCTGCCCGAACTGCAGTACATGGGGGTGCCGGCCACGCTGTACGGCTTCGAGGCCGAAGGCAAGACGCGCCTGCTGCAGAAGATGCTCACCACCAGCGATTCGCTGGACTTCGAAGCGCGCGCCGACTACGTCCATGGCGAGAACCGCAGCAACGGCCAGCCGCTGCCGCGCCTGTCGCCGCTGCGCCTGGGCGGGTCGCTGGTCTACGCCGCCGGCCCGTGGGGCGCCCGCGTCAACGTGGACTGGAATGCGCGCCAGAGCCGTGTGCCGACCGGCGATACGCCGACCGACGCGTACACGATGCTGGGTGTGGCGCTGACCTACAAGATGAAGCTGTCGGGCACGCAGACGCTGTTCTATGTCCGCGGCGACAACCTGACCAACACCGAGGCACGCAGCGCCACGTCGATCCTGCGCGATATCGCACCGCTACCCGGCCGCAGCGTGCGGATCGGGATGCGGACGCAGTTCTGACGGCTGCATTGCGGCGGCTTGGTTTGCGCCACTCTCCCGCATCGCGGGAGGGGGTGCGGCGCTTCCATTGACGACATGTCGGCACGCAGGGCCTCGATGCCCTCTCCCCCAACCCCTCTCCCATTGCATGGGAGAGGGGAGCAAACCAGCAGTGCGCGAACGCGCCACTGCCCGGACGCAGCGTACGGATCGGGACGCGGACGCTGCGACCGGGCAGCTTGCGGATCGGGGTGCGGACGCAATTGCCGCGGCTTGGTTTGCTCCCCTCTCCCGCATCGCGGGAGAGGGGCCGGGGGAGAGGGCGCGGCGCTTCCATTGACGACATGTCGGCAAGCAGGGCCTCGATGCCCTCTCCCCCAACCCCTCTCCCATTGCATGGGAGAGGGGAGCAAACCTGGCAGCTTGCGGATCGGAGTGCGGACGCAATTGCGGCGGCTTGGTTTTTGCTCCCCTCTCCCGCCAGGCGGGAGAGGGGCCGGGGGAGAGGGCGCGGCGCTTCCATTGACGACATGTCGGCAAGCAGGGCCTCGATCCCATTGCATGGGAGAGGGGCGCAAACCGGCAGTGCGCGAACGCGCCACGGGCGCTATCGCCCTATCGAAAATGACTCGGGTACCAGCGAATACACCGCCGCCGGCACGGGCCGCCCGCGCAGGATCAGGCGATTGCGGGCGATACACTCGAACGCGGCACCGATCTTCTCGGCGACGGCGCGGCTTGCGAGGTTGGTCTCGACGGCCACGATCTCCAGCCGCGTGAGCCCGAGCGTGTGAAAGCCGTAGCAGGCCATCATCGCCGCCGCGCCCGAAGCCAGCCCCTTGTGCTGCTGGCTTTGCCGGATCCAGTAGCCCAGGTTGCCCGTGTTGTCCTCGCGGCGGATCTGATTGATGGCCACCCCGCCGTAAAGCTCGCGGCCATCGGGCGAGAACACGCCGATATCGTAGGCGGCCCCTTCGTCCATCATCGCCGCGCACCGCTCGAACCACTCGCGCGCATCGTAGATGCTGTAGTCGGCCCGCGCCCACGGCATCCACAGCCCCACCGTCGGCATCGACTCGCGCACCGCCATCACGAACTGGGCCTCGTCGCTGGCCCGGAACGGCCTGAGCTGGAATGCCTGGCTGCGCAGCGGCTGCATGGTCAGTCCCGGTTGGCCACCAGGTTGCCGTCACGCCGCAGCGCGCCCACTTTCTCCAGCGCCTGCAGGGTCTGGTCGAACACCGCTTCCAGCGACTGGCCAGGCGTAAAGCGCGCATGCATGCGCTGCATCAGCGGCGTGGCGGCGAACCATGCGAACAGGGCGTCGCGCGGCAGCGCCTGGGCTTCCAGCAACTTGAACTTGGCCAGCACGCGCATCGCATGCGTGGCGTTGCGCAGAGGATCGGCCCGCAGGTAGTCGAGCCGGCTTCGCGCACGGGCCACGGCGCCGGCCACATCGTCGAACAGGCGGCCATGGCCGGGAATCACCAGCCGGACGTCCAGCGTGTCGATCCGCGACAGGACCGCTGCCTGCTCGGCGAACCCGCTTTCGCCGTCAAGCTCGGGAAAGATCACGCCAAAGCCGTTTTCCCACAGCGCGTCGCCCGAAATCAGGATGCGCTCGGCCGGCGCGAACAGCATCACCGCGTGCGGGTCGTGCCCCGGCGCGGCGATCACGTGCCAGTCGATGCCGCCCAGCTGCAGCGTGTCGCCGTCGTGCAGCACGTCGTCGAACGTGAAGCGCGCGCACTGCTGGCCCGTGGCGTCGAAGGTCAGCGCATCGGTGTCCCAGGCCGAGACCGCCGCAGCCTCGGCGGCAGGGATGGCCGTGCGCGGTTGCCAGCGTTGCTGCAGCGCCGCGTTGCCGCCGCAGTGGTCGGAATGCAGATGGGTGTTGATCACGCGCCGCAGCGGCCGGCCGTCGAGCGCGGCTTCCACCAGCGCCACGGTCTGGGCGGCATGGGTGACGTAGCCGGTATCGACCAGCGTGGTGTCCTGCGTGGCATCATCGATCCACAACACGTTGTTCGCGGACAGCCAGCCGCGTTCGAAGACGCGCATCGTGGCAGGCAGCCCCAACGGCGCCCCCGCGCTCGTCGCGCTCGTCGCGCTCATGCCGCGCTGCCTTCGCAAAGCCGCGGCACGCGCGCCGGCAACAAGGCCCAGACGCGGCGGCGTTCTTCGTCATCGGCACCCGACCAGGCGGCGATCTCGGCGATGGTCCGCAGGCAGCCCTCGCAGTAACCGCTGTCGCGGTCCATCTTGCAGATGCTGCGGCACGGTGACGGCACCGGCGACACGATCTGCGCCGCCGCCGCACCGCGCAACAGGTCAGCCAGCAGCCGGCGACGGGCGGGCGTCATGCCTGGGCCTGCGGGCCTTGCGCCACGTCGGCCACTTCGGCGCCGGTCATGGCCTGAAGCTGTTGCGGCGTCAGGTTGAACACCGCATGGGGATGGCCGGCAGCGGCCCACACGCTGTCGTACCGGAACAGGTCGGCGTCCAGCAGCATCACCGGCTTTACCGCATGGCCGATCGGGCAGACGCCGCCAATGGCGTAGCCGGTCTTCTCGCGCACGAACTTCGCGTCGGCCTTGCCCAGCTTGCCGACGCGGGCTTCCACCTTCGACTCGTCCACGCGATTGCTGCCGCTGGCGATCACCATCACCGGCACATCGTCCTCCACGCGGCGGAAGATAATCGACTTGGCGATCTCCGCCACGGTGCAGCCCAGGCCGGCAGCGGCCTCGGCCGAGGTCTTGCCGGTGGCCGGCAGCATCACCACCGGCCGGTCGTGGCCGATGCCGGCCAGCAGGTCCGCCACGCGTTGCGCGGATTCGGGAAGCGTCGGGTTTTCGCTCATGCTTGTTGTTCTCCTGGTTCAGACACAGACCGTGGCGTCGGCCGCTGCCGCCCACTTGGTCAGCAGCGCCTTGCCCACGCGCGAGCTGTTGGCGCGGCCGATGGCCTGCGAGATATAGTCGCCGGCCCGCACCACGGCCTCCAGATCGATGCCGGTGTGCAAGCCCATGCCTTGCAGCATGTACAGCACGTCTTCGGTGGCCACGTTGCCGGTGGCGCCCTTGGCATAGGGGCAGCCCCCCAGGCCCGCCACCGACGCGTGGAAGATGGCGATGCCCACTTCCAGGCTGGCCAGGATGTTCGACAGCGCCTGCCCGTAGGTGTCGTGGAAGTGCCCGGACAGCCGGTCGATCGCGAATTCGGCCGACGCCGCGCGCATCACTTCCTGCACCTTCAGCGGCGTGCCCACGCCGATGGTGTCGGCAATGTCGATCTCGTCGCAGCCCAGCTCGCGCATGCGGCGAACCACGTCGACCACGGCATGCACCGGCACCTCGCCCTGGTACGGGCAGCCCAGCGCGCAAGAGATGCTGCCGCGCAGGCGGATGCCCGCCTCCTTGGCGGCGACTGCCACCGGCTCGAAACGCGCGATCGATTCGGCGATCGAGCAGTTGATGTTCTTCTGCGAGAACGCCTCGCTGGCCGCGCCGAAGATCACCACCTCGTCGGCACCGGCCGCCACCGCGCCCTCGAAGCCCTTCATGTTCGGCGTGAGCACCGAATACAGCGTGCCGGGCCGGCGTTCGATGCGGGCCATCACCTCGGCCCCATCGGCCATCTGCGGCACCCACTTGGGCGACACGAACGACGCGGCCTCGATATTGACGAAGCCGGCGTCGGTCAGCTTGTTGATCAGCGCCACCTTGACGTCGGCCGGCACCATCGCTTTCTCGTTCTGCAGGCCGTCGCGCGGCCCCACTTCGACGATCTTCACGTATTGGGGGATGGTCATGGTTGTCTCCTCGGTCCCTCTGTCCTCTTGTCCTGCCGCCGTGGCGTTCCTGGCCCGGCCGTGGTCTAGTAGCCGCGCTGCAGGTCCACCACGCCGGCAATCGGCTTGCCTTGCGCCAGCAGGCGGATCTTGCCGGCGATCTGCGCGATGCTGTCCTCGCGCAGCGTCAGCGCGGAAATATGCGGCGTGATCGTGATGCGCGGCTCCTGCCAGTACGGATGCTCGGCCGGCAGCGGCTCGGTGCGGAACACGTCCAGCGTGGCGCCTGCGATCTGCCCGTCCTGCACCGCCGCCAGCAGGTCAGCTTCCACCAGGTGCTGGCCACGCGCCACGTTGATCACGTAGGCGCCCCTGGCCAGCTTGTACAGCAGGCCGGTGTCGATGATGTCCTCGGTGTCGGGCGTCAGCGGCAGCACGTTGACCAGCACCTTCAGGCCATCCAGGAACGCCGCCTGGCCGTCCGCGCCATGGAACGACTGCACGCCCTCGACCGTCCTGGCCGACCGGCTCCAGCCGCGCACCGGGAAGCCGAAGCCGGCCAGCGTGCGCGCGATGTGCGAGCCCAGCGTGCCGATGCCCATCACGCCGATCGTGAAATCGGCACGGCGGTGCGGCTTCAGGAATTTCCACGTACCGGCCTGTTCCTGCGCGGCGTAGGCATCGAGCTTGCGGAAGTAGCGCAGCACGGCGGCGGCCACGTATTCGCTCATCTGGGCGGCCATGCCGGCGTCGTCCAGGCGCACGATCGGCACGCCAGCGGGCAGCGCCTCGGGGTCGTTGTCGCGCAGGCGCAGGATGCCGTCCACGCCGGCGCCGAGATTGAAGACCGCCTTCAGGTCCGTGCGGCCGCGCAGCATTTCCAGCGGCGGGCGCCACACCACGGCGTAGTCCGCGCGCTGGCCCTGGCTTTCCTCCCAGGTCACGCATTGCGCTTCGGGCAACACTTCGGCAAAGCCCTCGATCCACGGCGCGTAGCGGCCATCCGGCACGTACAGCTGCAACTTCATCTCGACTCCATCGTTATACGGGTTAGGCCAACGATTATGCGCGCTTTCGGTTTCGCCGTCGGGCGGGTGTGCGATTACCGGCAGGAGGATGCGCGCCCCGGTGTTGCTCCCCTCTCCCATGCAATGCGAGCGGGGAGAGGGCATCGAGGCTTTGGCAGGCGCGTCTGTACCGGCGGTTTTGCTCCCCTCTCCCATGCAATGGGAGAGGGGTGGGGGGAGAGGGCATCGAGGGTCTGCTTGCCGACTTGTCGACTTTTGCACCGCCGCGCCCTCTCCCCCAGCCCCTCTCCCGCCAGGCGGGAGAGGGGAGCAAACCGTCGGGCAGCAGCGTCTGGACCGGCGGTTTTGCACCCCTCTCCCATGCAATGGGAGAGGGGTGGGGGGAGAGGGCATCGAGGGTCTGCTTGCCGACTTGTCGACTTTTGCACCGCCGCGCCCTCTCCCCCCGCCCCTCTCCCGCCAGGCGGGAGAGGGGAGCAAACCGTCAGGCAGCAGCGTCTTCCGCCTGCGCGAGGGGAGCAAACCGTCAGGCCGTCGCGTCTTCCGCCTGCGCGAATGCCAGCAGCTGGGCGCCCTCGGTCACCTGTTCGCCCACGCCGTAGAGCACCTCGCTGACCACGCCGTCGGCCGGGGCGGCGATGGTGTGTTCCATCTTCATGGCTTCCATCACCAGCAGCGGCGTGCCGCGCGTGACCTTGCTACCCGGCTCGACCATCACGGCGATGACCTTGCCCGGCATCGGCGCGGTCAGCTTGCCGCCCTCGCCCTCGGCTTCCCCGGCGTGCGACAGCGGATCGAGCCACTCCAGCACCGTATGGCGGCCCGCGTGGAACACGTGGAAGGTGTCGCCCTCCAGGTGCACCTGGCCGTGCGTGCGGCGCGTGCCCAGATCCACACGGATGTCATCGGCGTTGAAGGTGTAGGCGAACGGGGCGGCCTGGTCGGCGTAGATCAGCGTGTTGCGGCGCTGATCCGGTATCGCGCGCGCATCGCCCTTGAGTACCACTTCCAGCTTGTGGCCGGCGCCCTCGAAGTACAGCGTGCGCACGTCGCGCGCGTTCAGGCGCCAGCCGCCGGCGTGGGTCCATGGCGAGTGGCGGTCGGCCTCGTCCACGCGGCGCTCGCGCGTCTCGCGTTCGAGCAGCGCCGCCACGGCCAGTGCAATGGCCTCGATGCCGACCGACTTCTGCGGCGGGAACAGCACGGTCTGGTTGCGTTCGATCAGGCCCGTATCGAGATCGGCGGTACGGAAGGCCTCGGACTTGACAAGCCGCTGCAGGAACGCCACGTTGGTGGACAGGCCCACCACGTGATAGTGGGCCAGCGCCTGCGCCATGCGCGACAGCGCCTCGTCGCGATCACGGCCCCAGACGATCAGCTTGGCGATCATCGGGTCGTAGAACGGGCTGATGGTGTCGCCCTCGCGCACGCCGGCGTCTATGCGCACGCCGGCCGGGCCATGGGCGTCGCCGCCGCGCATGAACTGCACGGCCGGCGGCGTGCGCAGGAAGCGCAGCGTGCCCGTCGAAGGCAGGAAGCCCTTGTCCGGGTTCTCGGCGTAGATGCGCGCCTCCAGCGCGTGGCCGTCGATCTTCAGTTGGTCCTGCGACAGCGGCAGCGGCTCGCCGGCCGCCACGCGCAGCTGCCATTCGACGAGATCCTGGCCGGTGATCATTTCGGTGACCGGGTGCTCCACCTGCAGGCGCGTGTTCATCTCCATGAAGTAGAACGAACCGTCCTGGTTGGCGATGAACTCCACGGTGCCGGCGCCCACGTAGCCCACGGCGCGCGCGGCGGCCACGGCGGCTTCGCCCATCGCGCGGCGGCGCTCTTCGGTCATGCCGGGGGCCGGCGCTTCTTCGAGCACCTTCTGATGGCGGCGCTGCACCGAGCAGTCGCGCTCGAACAGGTAGACGCAGTTGCCCTGCGTGTCGGCGAACACCTGGATTTCGATATGGCGCGGGCGCGTCAGGTATTTCTCGACCAGCACCTTGTCGTCGCCAAAGCTGGCCGACGCCTCGCGCTTGACCGACGCCAGCGCGGCCTCGAAGCCGTCACCCGCCTCCACCACGCGCATGCCCTTGCCACCGCCGCCGGCGCTGGCCTTGAGCAGCACCGGATAGCCGATGCGGTCGGCCTCGCGCCGCAGCAGCGCCGCATCCTGGTCTTCGCCGTGATAGCCGGGCACCAGCGGCACCGCGGCCTTTTCCATCAGCTGCTTGGCCGCGCTCTTGCTGCCCATCGCATGGATGGCATCCGCCGGCGGGCCGATGAACACCAGCCCGGCCTCGGCGCAGGCGCGCGCGAAGTCTTCGTTCTCCGACAGGAAGCCGTAGCCCGGGTGAATGGCCTGGGCGCCGGTCTCCTTTGCCATCTCGATGATGTGGTCCGCGCGCAGATAGCTGTCGCGCGCGGCCGCACCGCCGATATGCACGGCTTCGTCGCAGAACGCGACGTGACGCGCGTCGGCATCGGCGTCGGAATAGACGGCCACCGTACGAATGCCGAGCCGGCGGCACGTGGCCGCCACACGGCAGGCAATCTCGCCACGGTTGGCGATCAGGATCTTGTTGAACATGGCTCCTCCCTTTGTCTCCGGGTCAAGGCGAGCCAGGCTCCTTCCGATCGGCAGGTTGTACGTCGCTTACCCCGCGTAACCTTCGGTGCGGATATCGAGACGTGCCAGCAGGGCGCGGTCGCGCTCGGCTTGCGGGTTGCCGGTCGTCAGCAGCTTCTCGCCATAGAAAATGGAATTGGCGCCGGCCATGAAGCACAGCGCCTGCAACGCTTCGTCCATGGCCTCGCGGCCGGCGGACAGGCGCACCATCGCGCGCGGCATCGTGATGCGTGCCACGGCGATCGTGCGTACGAACTCGAACGGGTCCAGGGCTTCGGTGCCCGCCAGCGGCGTGCCCTCCACCTGCACCAGGTTGTTGATGGGCACCGACTCGGGGTACGGGTCCATGTTGGCCAGCTGCGCGATCAGGCCGGCCCGCGCCTCGCGCGCTTCGCCCATGCCCACGATGCCGCCGCAGCAGACGTTGATGCCCGCATCGCGCACATGGCCGATGGTGTCCAGGCGGTCCTGGTACGTGCGCGTGGTGATGATCTTGCCGTAGAACTCGGGCGACGTATCGAGGTTGTGGTTGTAGTAGTCCAGGCCCGCGTCCTTCAGGCGCTGCGCCTGTTCGGCCTTGAGCATGCCCAGCGTCACGCAGGTTTCCAGGCCCATCGCCTTCACCTCGCGCACCATGTCGATCACGGGCTCCAGATGGCGGTCCTTCGGGCTGCGCCAGGCGGCGCCCATGCAGAAGCGCGTGGCGCCGTTGGCCTTGGCGGACCGGGCGGCGTCCAGCACGGCCTCCAGGTCCATCAGCTTCTCGGCCGTCACGCCGGCGTCATGGTGCGCGCTCTGCGGGCAGTAGCCGCAATCTTCCTCGCAGCCGCCGGTCTTGATCGACAGCAGCGTGGACAGCTGGACCGTGTTGGCGTCGAAGTTCTCGCGATGCACCTGCTGCGCACGGAACAGCAGGTCATTGAACGGCAGCGCAAACAGCGCGGCCACGTCGTCCACGCGCCAGGCGTCGCCCTCCCGGGGTGCGGCGGCGGCGATGTTGCGGGCCGACTGGCGCAGTGCTTCGGCGGAGATGGTGGCGACGGTCTGGGTTTCAGCGATTTGGGTCATGTTCTGGGAAGTCGTATTCGGTTTCACGATGCGCGGGTCAGGCGTGACGCGGCGCGGCAAGGTTGGACGGTGCAACCGGCGGCATGCTGGCCAGCAGCGGCGCAAGGTCCAGGTGTTGGGCGGCGACGGCCGGCGCCACCTGCCAGGGCAGCTCGCCCAGCATCGGTGCGTCCAGCGCGTCCTGCAGCGTGACGATGTTCTCGGTGAGCAGCAGCATGTCCGGGTCGATGCGGTTGGCGATCCAGCCGGCCAGCTTCAGGCCGCGTGCGCGCACCGCCTCGGCGGTCAGCATGGCGTGGCTGAGGCAGCCCAGCCGCACCCCCACCACCAGGATCACGGGCAGGTCCAGCATCACGGCCAGGTCGGCGGTATTCCAGCGCACCGCGCCCACGTCCAGCGGCACGACAAAGCCGCCCACGCCCTCCACCACCACCGCATCGGCCCTGGTGCACAGCGAATCGAAGGCGGCGCGGATCGGCCCGCGCGTGATGCGCTCGCCTTCCAGCGCAGCGGCCAGGTGCGGCGATGCCGGCGTGCGGAAGAAGAACGGGCACATCTCTTCCTGCGGCACGATCACCGAGCCCGCCGCGCGCAGCTGATCGACATCGTCGTTCTGCCAGCGGTCGTCGAGCCACTCGCCGCCGGCCGCCACGGGCTTCATGCCCACCGTGCTGTAGCCGGCCCCGTACAAGGCGTGCAGCAGCGTGGCGGTGGCGTGGGTCTTGCCCACGCCGGTGTCGGTGCCCGTGACGAAGCAGGCAAAGCGTTCAGGCTTGTTGGCGATCATGCGGCCTCCTTGTGCCGGCGCGGCATGGCGCGCGCGATGGCGTCGAGCAGGCGCGTCACGTCGGCGGCCGTATGCGAGGCCGACAGCGTGATGCGCAGCCGCGCCGTGCCGGCCGGCACCGTGGGCGGCCGAATCGCGCCCACGCGGATGCCATCGGCTTCCAGCGCCGCCGACAGCGCCAGCGATGCGGCGTTATCGCCGACGATCAGCGGCTGGATCGCGGTATCGCTGTCGCCCAGCGTCCAGCCGGCCTGCGCGGCCAGCGTCGCCAGCCCCTGGCGCAATTGCGCGATCAGTCCGGCCAGGTGCGCGCGGCGGCGGCGCCCTTCGTCGCCGGCGATGATTTCCAGGCTGGTCAGCAGCGCGTGCGCCACGGCCGGCGGCGCGGCCGTCGTATAGATGTACGGGCGCGCCGTGTTGACCAGGTGTTCGATGACGGTCTCGTGCGCCGCCACGAAGGCACCGGCCACCCCGGCGGCCTTGCCCAGCGTGCCGATATAGATCAGCCGTTCCGAGCGCAGGCCCAGATGCTCCAGCACGCCGTGGCCGTTGTCGCCCAGCACGCCGAAGCCGTGCGCATCGTCGACGATGATCCAGGCGTCGTGGCGCTCGGCCAGTGCCAGCAGCGCGGCCAGCGGCGCGAGGTCGCCGTCCATGCTGAACACGCTGTCGGTGACGATCAGCTTCAGCCTGCTCTGGCTCGCCTGCAGCAGCGCACCGAGTGCCTGGGTGTCGCCGTGCGGATATCGCTGCACGTCGGCACGGGCCAGCCGCGCGCCATCGATCAGCGACGCATGGTTGAGCGTCTCGCAGAACAGCGTGGCCTCGGCCGTGCCCAGCGACGTCAGCACCGCCAGGTTGGCCATGTAGCCGGCGCAGAAGTACAGCGCCTGCGCCTGCGGGATATAGGGCGCCAGCCAGCGCGCCAGCGCGTGTTCCAGCTCGGCGTGCGCCAGCGAGTGGCCGCTGACCAGGTGCGAGGCGCCGCTGCCGGCGCCGTAGCGGTGCGCGCCCTCGGCCAGCGCGTGGGCGATCGACGCGTGGTTGGCCAGGCCCAGGTAGTCGTTGCTGCAGAAGGTCAGCAGCGGCGTGGGCGTGGCACCGACGGCCCCGACCGACTGGTGCGGGGCGCAGGCCGTATGCGCGATGCGGCGACGGCGCGTCAGCGACTGCGCTTCGCGCTCGGCGGCCGCGCGTTTCAGGTGGTCAAGCAGCATGGCGGGCCTCCTCGGCGGGTGCCAGCACTGCCTGCAGCGTGTCCAGCAGTTGCGCGCCGAGCCAGTTGGCCAGCGCGGCGTCGAACACATAGGGCGGCATCACGTACAGCGTATTGCCGATGGGCCGCGCCAGCACGCCGCGTTCGCGCGCGGCCAGGTGGAAGCGCGCGGCAAAGTCGGCGCCGGCCGCCTCCGGCTCGATATCGGCGGCCCAGATCATGCCGCGCTGACGCACGTGGGTCACGCGGGCATCGGCGGCAATGCCGGCCATCGCGTCAGCCAGCCATTGCGCGCGCTCGCGGTTGCGGGCCAGCACGTCGTCGGCATCGAACAGGTCCAGCGTGGCCAGCGCGGCGCGGCAGGCCAGCGGATTGCCCGTGTACGAGTGCGAATGCAGGAAGCTGCGCGCGATGTCGTCGGCCACAAAGGCCCGCTGGATTTCCGGGCGCGACAGCACCAGCGACAGCGGCAGGTAGCCGCCCGTGATGCCCTTGGACAGGCACAGGAAGTCGGGCCAGGCATGCGCCGGAACCGGATCGCCGTCGCGGGCCTGCTCCCAGGCGAAGAACGTGCCGGTGCGGCCGCAGCCTACAGCAATCTCGTCGGCGATCAGGTGCACGCGGTAGCGGTCGCATAGCGCGCGGGCGCCTTCCAGGTACGACGGGTCGTACATCCCCATGCCGGCGGCGCCCTGCACCAGCGGCTCGACGATCAGCGCGGCGATCTGGCCGGCACGCTCGCGCAGCAGGGTTTCCAGTTCGGCCAGTGCGCGCCGGGCCACCTCGGCGGCCGATTCGCCACGACCGGCCTGCCGGGCATCGGGCGACATCACCACATGGGCGCGGCGCGTGAGCGGGTCGTAGGCGTCGCGGAAGATCTCCACGTCGGTCACGGCCAGCGCGCCCACGGTTTCGCCGTGGTAGCCATGGCGCAGGCACACGAACTCGCGCTTGGCCGACAGGCCCGTGTTGCGCCAGTAGTGGAAGCTCATCTTGAGCGCGATTTCCACGGCGGAGGCGCCATCGGACGCATAAAACGCGTTGCCCAGCGCGCCGCCGGTCAATGCTTCGAGCCGTTCGGCCAGTTCCACTGCCGGCGCGTGGGTGCAGCCGGCCAGCATCACGTGTTCGAGCGTGTTCAGCTGCGCGACCAGCGCGGCGTTGATCGCCGGGTTGGCGTGGCCGAACAGGTTGACCCACCACGAGCTGATGGCGTCGAAATAGCGGCGGCCATCGGCATCGATCAGCCACGGCCCTTCGCCACGGGCGATGGCCAGCGGCGGCTCATTGGCAGCCGCATCGGGGCGCAGGCGCGTACACGGATGCCAGACAGCCCGCTGGCTGCGTGCCGCGAGCGTCATGTCATCGGCTGCTGCGCCGGCGGGATTGGGGACAGGATGTGTCAAGGGGACCCTCCTTTGATTGCCAGGTCCGCCCATGCCGGCGCCGGTCACGGCAAGGCCGGGACGCGCTGGGGCTGCGGGCGGATTGGGGAGGCTCATGTTAGGAAGGTCCGTCTTGTCTTGGCAAACCAGGCGCTGTCAGCGCGTTGGCGTCAGGTTGAGCGAAATAGCGCGATGTTGCCGGCTGCCGTGCCGCGCATGGCACCTGGAATCCTGCTTCTCGCGGGTAACGTCTGGTAAATGGGGGTTAAAAAAATGTGGCGATGAAACGCTGCTCGTGTTCTCCCCTCTCCCGCACAGCGGGAGAGGGGCGGGGGAGAGGGCATTGCGGTTCAAATTGCCACCGTCGAATCTTGAGCGGCTCGCCCTCTCCCCCAACCCCTCTCCCACAAGTGGGAGAGGGGAGCAGATGTGCCATCCCCCTACTGCGGCTTCCACGATGGGGCGCGCTTTTCCAGGAACGACCGTACGCCTTCGCGTCCTTCTTCCGACGCGCGGATGGCGGCGATGCGGTTGGCGGTGTCGGCCAGCAGGTCGCTGTCGATCTCGCGCCCCGCCACTTCCTGCACCAGTCGCTTGCTTTCGCGCACGGCGTTGGGGCTGTTGGCGGCAAGCGTGGCGGCAATCTCGGCCACTTTTTCGTCCAGGTCCTGCGGCGGCACCACCGCGTGCAGGAAGCCCAGGCGCAGCGCCTCGGCGGCGTCGAAGCGTTCGGCCGTGATGAAGTAGCGGCGCGCGGCCTGCTCGCCCATCGCGCGGATCACATACGGGCTGATCGTGGCCGGCAGCAGGCCCAGCTTCGCCTCGGACAGGCAGAAGTTGGCCGTGGCCGACGCCACCGCGATGTCGCAGGTGGCCACCAGGCCCATGCCGCCGGCGTAGGTGTCGCCCTGCACGCGTGCGATCACCGGCTTGGGGCAGACCCAGACCGTGTGGAGCATCTGCGCCAGCGTCAGCGCATCGGCACGGTTCTCGTCGTCCGAGTAGCCGGCCATCTTCTTCATCCAGTTCAGATCGGCGCCGGCGCAGAAGGCCGGGCCGTTGCCGGTCAGCACGATCGCGCGCACCTCGGGGGTGTCGCCCAGCGCCCGGAAGGCGCCGGTCAGTTCGGCGATGACCGTCTCGTTGAACGCATTGCGGACATCGGGCCGGTTCAGCGTGACCGTGGCGATATGGCGCTCGGCGGTCACTGAAAGCGTCGTGAATTGCATGTCTCCTCCGGGTTCTTCGATTGTCAGGATGTCTGGCCGGCGGTCTTCGATCTGGCGGGCTGGGTCCGTTCGGGTATCTCGTCGAACGGCAGACCCAGCTGCCGGAAGAACGCATCCACCGCCGGCAGCCACACCGCCACGCCCGCGCGGTTGCTGAACAGGCGGTGCGAATCGCCGTCGAACTCGCCCACATCGACGAAGCGCGCATCCTTTGCCGCCCCGCTCGCGTTGGCCTTGTAGCTGTTGAACATGCGCTCGGGCAGCGGCCACGGCCAGTAGCTGTCGTTGTCGCCGTAGATCCACAGCGACGGATAACGCGCCCCGCGCCCGTAATCCCCAAACGCGTCGATCAGGTTGTTTTCCCAGCCCACGCAGTTGTCGTTGCGCAGGCCGCCCGCGAAATTGACCACGCCCACCACGCCGGGGTAGCCGATGGCCGACAGCGCCATGGTCGACAGCCCGCCATGCGACTGGCCGATGACGACGATGCGCGTGGCATCGACATAGGGCTGCTGCACCAGGTAGTCCAGCGCGGCCACCACATCCTCGGCCTGCATCATGCCGTTGCGGCGCACGTCGCAACTGCCGCCCACGTACTGGCCGCCCGACTTCGAAAACCCCTGCCGCATCGGCAGTGCCACCACATAGCCGCGCCGCACGAACTCGGCGGTCTGCGCCGCAAAGCGCGCGCGGCCCTGGAACGCGGGCTTGCCCGGCGCCTTGCCGTGGTTGATCACCACCATCGGAAACGGTCCTTCGCCGGCCGGCCGGAAGATCGTGGTTTCCAGGTCGACGGTGGCGTCCACCCCCACCTTCGGCACCATCACCACCTGCTCGACCGACTGCGCCGGCATCGCCACCTGCGCGATGGCCGGGCCGCACCCGATGGTGAAGGCCAGCGCGGCCAGCGCAACCACTGCGCGGCAGGTGGTGGGGACAACTCGGGACATGACAACAACCAACCTTCCAGAAAAAAACCGATCAGCCAATCAAAAAAACTACATGCGGAACACGCCGAACTTCATGTCGCCAATCGGCGCATTGAGGCTGGCGGAAAGACCAAGGCCCAGCACGGTGCGCGTCTGCGCCGGGTCGATGACGCCATCGTCCCAGAGCCGCGCGCTGGCGTAGTACGGATGCCCCTGGCGCTCGTACTGGTCGCGGATCGGCGCCTTGAACGCTTCTTCGTCGTCGGCGCTCCACTGGCCGCCCTTTGCTTCGATACCGTCGCGGCGCACCGTGGCCAGCACGCTGGCCGCCTGCTCGCCGCCCATCACCGAGATGCGCGCGTTCGGCCACATCCACAGGAAGCGCGGCGAATAGGCGCGGCCGCACATGCCGTAGTTGCCGGCGCCGAACGAGCCGCCGATGATGACCGTGAACTTGGGCACCTGGGCGGTGGCCACGGCCGTCACCATCTTGGCGCCGTTGCGGGCGATGCCTTCGTTCTCGTACTTGCGGCCCACCATGAAGCCGGTGATGTTCTGCAGGAACACCAGCGGGATCTTGCGCTGGCAGCACAGTTCGATGAAGTGCGCGCCCTTGAGCGCCGACTCCGAGAACAGGATGCCGTTGTTGGCGATGATGCCCACCGGGTAGCCCCAGATCCGCGCGAAGCCGCAGACCAGCGTGGTGCCGTAGCGCGCCTTGAATTCGTCGAATTCCGATGCATCGACGATGCGCGCGATGACCTCGCGCACGTCGTACGGCTTGCGCGTGTCGGTGGGGATCACGCCATAGAGTTCTTCCACCGGGTACAGCGGCTCCTGGGGTTCGTGCAGGCGGATCTGGTCCGGCTTGCGGCGGTTCAGGTGCTGCACGATATTGCGGGCCAGGCTCAGCGCATGGTGGTCGTTCTGCGCAAAGTAGTCGGCCACGCCGGACAGCCGCGTATGCACGTCGGCACCGCCCAGGTCTTCGGCGCTGACTTCCTCGCCCGTGGCGGCCTTCACCAGCGGCGGGCCGCCCAGGAAGATCGTGCCCTGGTTCTTCACGATGATCGACTCGTCGCTCATCGCCGGCACATAGGCGCCGCCGGCCGTGCACGAGCCCATCACCACGGCGATCTGCGGGATGCCCTTGGCCGACAGGTTCGCCTGGTTGTAGAAGATGCGGCCGAAGTGGTCGCGGTCGGGGAACACGTCGTCCTGGTTCGGCAGGTTCGCGCCGCCGGAGTCCACCAGGTAGATGCACGGCAGGTTGTTCTGCTCGGCGATCTCCTGCGCCCGCACGTGCTTCTTGACCGTCATCGGGTAGTAGGTGCCGCCCTTGACCGTGGCGTCGTTGCAGACGATCACGCACTCCTGGCCGGCCACGCGGCCGATGCCGGTGATGACGCCCGCGCCCGGGGCGGCATTGTCGTACATGTCGTACGCGGCCAGTTGCGACAGCTCCAGGAACGGCGTGCCCGGATCGAGCAGTTGCTGCACGCGGTCGCGCGGCAGCAGCTTGCCACGGCCCAGGTGCTTGGCGCGGGCGTCCTCGCCGCCGCCTTCGGCCAGCCTGGCGATCTTCTGCCTGAGGTCGGCCACCAGCGCCTGCATGGCCTCGGCATTGGCCTTGAACGATTCCGAGCGTGCGTTCAGTTTGGTTTCCAGCGTGGGCATGTCTCTTCCTGTGTTCTCTTGCTTGTCGTGCCAGTTCAGCCGGTAACGTGCGCCGCGCGGGCGCCGCACGTCATTCCTTTCCTTCCTGTTCCTTCAGGTCGCCATCCACGTAGAGCCAGCGGGCCGGGGTGCCGGGCTCGCGCGGCTCGAAGACGAAGCGGCTCAGCTCTTCCAGCCGGTGCGCGCGCCCGCCCACCTTGTAGCGCGCCACGAAGGCCACCGTGGCGTGCGTGTCGTCCTGCTGCGCGTGGGACTTCACCGTCAGCCCGAGCCAGCGCGTGCCGGCATCGGCCGACAGGTCCTCCGGACACGTCGACACATGCCAGGTCTGGCGCAGCCAGCTTTCGTCGCCCAGCACATAGGCGCTGTAGCGCGAGCGCATCAGCGCCTCGGCCGTGGGCGGCACCGCCTCGCCGCGATGAAAACGGCCGCAGCATGTGGCGTAGGCGCCGTTGCCGCACGGGCAAGGCTCCACGCCGGCACCGGACTGGCGCTTTCTTGTCATGCGATCAGCTCCGGCAGGTCGCGCATGTCGGTGAAGATGGTCTTTACGCCCGCTGCCCGGAGTTCGTCGGCGTCGGTGCGCGCGGCATAGCCGAACACGGTCATGCCCGCCGCCACGCCGGCGGTGGCGCCGGTGGGGCTGTCTTCCACCACGGCGCAGCGCGACGGTTCCACGCCCATCGTGCGTGCGGCCAGCAGGTAGACGTCCGGCGCGGGCTTGCTGTGCTCGACTTCGGTGGCCGAGAAGATGTGCTCGCGCTGGTCGTGCGGATCGACGAACAGCCCCAGCAGGTCGGTATGCGTCAGCTGGAGCTTGACCTTGATGCGGTCCGCGCCCGATGCCACGCACACCGGCAGGCCGCTTGCCTTGATTGCCTCGATCGTCTGGCGGATATGCGGCACCGCTTCCAGTTCCTCGATCAGCGCGGCATCGCGGCGCACGAACCATTCGGACAGGAAATTGCGCGGCAGCGGCTTGCCGAGCCGCGCCTCGATATTGCCAAGCTCGTCGCGCACCGCGCGGCCGAGGAACCACTTCATCGATTCCTCCAGCGTGATCTCGATGCCAAGCTCGTTGAGCACGCGGTTCAGCACGCGATGGACGATCGGCTCGCTGTCGACGAGCACGCCGTCACAGTCGAAGATCACGCAATCGAAGCGTGCGGCCTGGTTTGCTGCGGTCATGCGGGTTTCTTTTCCTTGTTGAGTTCGTTGCCGCCGACGGCGCGCAGTTCGGTCTGCCGCCGGCTTTTCAGGTGGGCCTCGATCTGATCGAAACGGTCGAAGCCCCAGAACGGTTCGCCGTCGATGATCACGAACGGCGAGCCAAATACGCCCTTGGCCATCGCCACGTCGATCTCGGCCTTGAGCTGGTCCTTGATCGGGTAGCTCGTGGCGCCTTCGTTCATCGCCACCGGATCGACGCCCAGCGCCTCGGCCAGCTTCGCCAGTTCGGCCGGCTCCGCGATGTTCAGGTCGTCGACGAACAGCGCGCGGTACACCGCCTTGGCAAACGCGGCCGCCAGGTCGGCGCCGTGGTGGTTCTGCAGCCACAGCATGGCGCGGGCGGCGTGCTGCGTCGGCAGCGGGAAGTGCGTCGGGCGCTTGTACTCGATGCCGTGGAACTGCGCGGTGCGCTCGAAATCGCGCCAGCAGTACTCGCCCTTGAGCGGAATCGACGGCAGCGGCGACGAGCCGGTGGTCTTGAACACCACGCCCAGCAGCACCGGATGCCACATCACACCCCGGCCATACTTCTGGGCCAGTTCGTCGATGCGGGTGCTGGCGAAGTAGCCGTAGGGCGAGGAAAAGTCGAAGTAGAAATCGATCGGTGCGGTCATCGCGGGTGGCTCCGGTTCAGGGGGCGACGGTTTGGGGGAACGGCTGGTCTGTCATCCAAGCGCGCGGGCGATCAGAATCTTCTGGATGTCGCTGGTGCCTTCGTAGATCTGGCACACCCGCACATCCCGATAGATCCGCTCGACCGGGAAATCGTTCACATAGCCGTAGCCGCCGAACACCTGGATGGCGTCCGAGCAGACGCGCTCGGCCATTTCACTGGCGAACAGCTTGGCCATGGCGGCCTCCTTCAGGCAGGGCCGGCCGGCGTCCTTGAGCGATGCCGCGTGCCACACCATCTGCCGCGCCACGTCAATCCGGGTGGCCATGTCGGCCAGGCGGAACTGCACGGCCTGGTGCTGGAACAGCGGCTGGCCGAAGCTCTCGCGCTCCTTGGCATAGGCCAGCGCGGCGTCAAACGCGGCGCGCGCCATGCCGATGCTCTGCGACGCGATGCCGATGCGGCCGCCTTCCAGCCCCGACAGCGCCATCTTGTAGCCGGCGCCTTCCTCGCCCAGCAGGCAGTCGGCCGGAATGCGGCAGTCCTCGAACACGATCTGCGCCGTATCGGACGAATGCTGTCCGAGCTTGTCTTCCAGACGGGCGACGATGTAGCCCGGCGTGCGGGTCGGCACCAGGAAGGCGCTGATGCCACGCTTGCCGGCCGCCTTGTCGGTCACAGCCATCACGATCGCCACGTCGGCATGCTTGCCGCTGGTGATGAACTGCTTCACGCCGTTCAGCACGTAGTGATCGCCATCGCGCGTGGCCGTGGTGCGCAGCGCCGAGGCATCGGAGCCCACATGCGGCTCGGTCAGGCAGAACGCGCCCAGCATCTCGCCACGGGCCAGCGGCACCAGCCAACGCTGCTTCTGCGCGTCGTTGGCGAAGGCCATCAGCATGCTGCACACCGGGCAGTTGTTGACGCTGATGACGGTGGACGTGCCGCCGTCGCCGGCCGCGATCTCTTCCAGGATCAGCGCCAGCGACAGGTAGTCGAGCCCCGCGCCGCCCAGTGCCTCGGGCACCGCCACGCCGTAGGCGCCCAGGCGGGCCAGTTCCTTGTGCACGTCCTTGGGAAAGGTCTTGTCGCGGTCCCACTGGGCCGCCTGCGGCGCGATGACTTCCTGCGCGAACTGCCGCACGGCGTCGCGGATCATTTCCTGCTCGGGGGTCAGCAGCATGAGCGTCGGTCCTTACCAGGGGATGGTCGTGCCATCGTAGTTGTGGAAGCTGCCGTTGTCGTTGTGCGTCAGGCCAGCCAGCGTGCGGCGCATGCCGGCCACACTCTGCTGCGGCGTCAGGTCGGCGTTCGGGCCGCCCATGTCGGTCTGCACCCAGCCCGGATGCAGCGCCACGCAGATCGCGTGGCGGGCATCCAGCGACACGCCCTTGAGCACCGCGTTGGCCGCCGCCTTGCTGACGCGGTACATCCACGCGCCATTGCTGTCCATGCCGCCGATACTGCCCATCTTCGACGACAGGACGGCCAGCACGCCGCCCCGGCCGTGGTTGCCGGTCTCGACGAACGGCAGCAGCAGCGGCAGCGCCATCATCGGCCCCAGCACGTTGGTGTGCATCACGGCGTCGAATTCGGGCTGGGCGATGGGCTGCGCGCCCTCGGTGCGCGGGCCGATCACGCCGGCGTTGTAGATCGCCACGTCGAACGACTCGCCATCGAGCTTCCAGCCCAGCCCCGCCACCGCACCGGCGTCGGTCAGGTCAAGCTGGTGGGCTTCGGCGCCCAGCGCCTTGAGCGCCGCCACGCCGTCGGCGCTGCGCGCGGCAGCCACCACGCGCCAGCCATCGGCACGGTACTGCCGGACGAATTCAAGGCCGAGACCCCGGGAAGCCCCAAGGATGAGCGCGGCAGGCATGGCGAGACTCCTTCTCGTTGTCGTTTGCTGTGGCGTGTGTCGATCAGACGATTTCGATGCCGACGGCCGTGGCCTCGCCCCCGCCGATGCACAGGCTGGCCACGCCGCGCTTGCCGCCGGTCTTGCGCAGCGCGCCGATCAGCGTGGTCATGATGCGCGCGCCCGAGGCGCCGATCGGATGGCCCAATGCGCAGGCCCCGCCATGGATATTGACCTTGTCATGCGGAATCTTGAGGTCGTGCATGGCAGCCATCGGTACGACGGCGAACGCTTCGTTGATCTCGAACAGGTCCACGCTGTCGGTGGTCCAGTCCAGCTTGCGGTACAGCTTGGCGATGGCCTCCACCGGCGCGGTCGTGAACCAGCCCGGCGCCTGTGCGTGCGACGTATGGCCCAGCATGCGCGCGACCGGCACCAGGCCCAGCTGCTTCGCGGTGGATTCGCGCATCATCACCAGCGCGGCGGCGCCATCGTTGATCGACGAAGACGAGGCGGCGGTGATCGTGCCGTCCTTGGCAAAGGCCGGCTTCAGCGACGGAATCTTGTCCACCTTGATGCGGCGCGGGCCTTCGTCGGTATCGATGACCGTGTCGCCGCCCTTGCCCGACACCGTGACCGGGGTAATCTCCCAGCGGAAATCGCCGCCCTCGGTGGCACGCTGGGCGCGGCGCACCGATTCCATCGCGAAGGCATCCTGCTGCGCGCGCGTGAACTGGTACTTGGCGGCACAGTCCTCGCCGAAGGTGCCCATGGCGCGGCCCTTGTCGTAGGCGTCTTCCAGCCCGTCCAGCATCATGTGGTCGTAGATCATGCCGTGGCCGATGCGATAGCCGCCCCGGCCCTTCGGAATCAGGTACGGCGCGTTGGTCATGCTTTCCATGCCGCCGGCCACGGCGATGTCGAACGAGCCGGCCAGCAGGCCGTCGTAGACCGACATGGCCGCGCGCATGCCCGAGCCGCACATCTTGTTGACCGTGGTACAGGCGACGTCCAGCGGCAGACCCGCGCCCAGCGCCGCCTGGCGGGCCGGCGCCTGCCCCTGCCCGGCCGGCAGCACGCAACCGAATACCACTTCCTGCACCTGCTCCGGCTTGATGCCGGCCCGCTCCACCGCCGCGCGGATGGCGGCGGCGCCAAGCTGCGGCGCGGTCAGACTGCTCAGTTCGCTCTGGAACGCACCCATCGGGGTGCGCGCCGCGGAAACGATGACGATCGGGTCGTTCGGGTGTTGCATGTCTGTGTCTCCTCGAAGCAGGTGGGCTTCAGTCGTAGTACTTCAGCGAATCGATGCTTGTGGCGGATCGCCGTATTGCTGCAGGGCCGCGGCAATCTGCGTCTGCAGTTCCTCGTTGCTGCTGGCGGCCATGCCCAGGTCGCGCAGCAGGCCGTCGGACACGCCGTAGATCCAGCCGTGCACCGTCACCTGCTGCCCCCGGTCCCAGGCGTCCTGCAGCACGGTGGTCTGGCAGATGTTGTTGACCTGCTCGATCACGTTCAGCTCGCACAGGCGCGTGTGGGCGTCGTCCTCGCGCAGCACGGTGCCCAGGTAGGCCGAATGCTTGTCGGCCACGTCCTGCACGTGGCGCAGCCAGTTGTCGCACAGGCCCACGCGCTCGCGCTTGAGCGCCACCTTCACGCCGCCGCAGCCATAGTGGCCCACCACGGTGATGTGGCGCACCTTCAGCACTTCCACGGCGAACTGGATCACCGACAGCGCGTTCAGGTCGCTGTGCGAGATCACATTGGCGATATTGCGATGTACGAACACCTCGCCCGGTGCCAGGCCCAGGATCTGGTTGGCGGGCACGCGCGAATCGGAGCAGCCGATCCACAGGTATTCGGGCGCCTGCTGGTTGGCCAGGCGCGTGAAGAATGTCGGGTCTTCCGCGTTGACGCGATCCACCCACTCGCGATTGTTGCGGAACAATTGGGCGATGGCATCACTCATGCTGCCCTCCTTGCGTCGTCGGTTGGAGCTGCGCCGTAGCGATGGATGAAGCGTTCTTGTTGTGGATAGGCAAAGAAGTCATGTACATGGCCGGCCAGCAGCCGGTCCTTGTGTTGCTGCCACATGGCGGCGTCAAAGAAATCGGAATGGTGCCGCAGGAACGCGGCCCGCACGCGCGGGTCCCCCAGCAGGAACGTGCGATAGGTCTCCGGGAAGATGTCGTGCGGATGTACGGTGTACCACACCTCGCCGGACATTTCCTCTTCCTCGTTGCGCGGCTCGGGCACGCGGCGGATATTGCAGTCGGTCAGGTACTCGATTTCGTCGTAGTCGTAGAACACCACGCGGCCGTGCCGGGTGACGCCGAAGTTCTTGTAGAGCATGTCGCCCGGGAAGATGTTCGCGGCGATCAGCTCCTTGATGGCGTCGCCATATTCCCGGATGCCGTGGTCCACCTGGGCGTCGGTGCCTTCGTGCAACCAGATGTTCAGCGGGGTCATGCGCCGTTCGATATACAGGTGGCGCACCACGATTTCGTCGCTGCCGTCGCTGCTGCGCTGGTATTCGAGCATCGACGGCACGTGCCGGGTCAGCTCGCGCAGCAGCGCATCGTCAAAGCGCGACAGCGGGAACGCCACGTTCGAGTATTCGAGCGTGTCGGCCATGCGGCCCACGCGGTCGTGCTGCTTCACGAGCTGGTACTTCGATTTCACAAGCGCGCGCGTGGTTTCCTTGGGCGGCGGAAATGCATCGCGGATCACCTTGAACACGTAGGGGAACGACGGCAGCGTGAACACCAGCATCACCAGCCCCTGGATGCCGGGCGCCACGACGAACTTGTCCGACGAATGCTGCAGATGGTGCAGGAAGTCGCGGTAGAACAGGTTCTTGCCTTGCTTCTGCAGGCCCAGCGACGTGTAGATCTCGGCGCGCGACTTGCGCGGCAGCAGGTCGGCCAGGAAGGTCACGTAGGCCGACGGGATTTCCATGTCGACCAGGAAATAGGCATGCGCGAACGAGAACAGCACCAGCAGCTGTTCCGGGCGCAGCAGCACGGTGTCGAGGACCAGCTTGCCGGACGGCCCGTGGATCACCGGAATCGCCATCGGATAGGTCTGGTCGCCGTTCAGCACCCGGCCGATGATGAACGCGGTCTTGTTGCGGAAGAACAGCGACGACAGCGTATGCACCTGGAAATTGGGCGCCACGCGGAATTCGCCGGCATGCGCGTCGAGCGCGCGCAGGACATAGCCGACGTCGCGCTTCAGGTCCTCGAACGGCGTATCGAGCTGGAAATTGTGGACGATCCGCTCGAAGCAGGCGGCCATGCCCTCGCGGCTGCCCGGGTAGTAGGCCCGGTAGGTCGGCCGGGTGGGCGATTCCTCGTTCTCGATGTACTCGGTCGAGACGGCCGGACGCACGAAGATGAAGTCGTTGTTGAAGTACGACCGGTGCAGGATGCGCGTGCAGACCGAATTGAAGAACGTCTCGGCCAGTTCGGGCTGGTGGTGGTTGGTCAGCAGGCCGATGTAGTGCAGCTTGATCTGCTGCCAGATATCGTCGTCGAGCTGCTCGGCGTCGTATTCGTCCTGCAGCGTCACCACGGCCTCGTGCACCCGGTCGTTGTAGAACGCGATGCGGTCGCGCTGCAGCGCCTGCAGCCCGTGCCAGTCGCTGGCCTCGAAACGCGCCTTGGCCGTGACGCCGGCCTCGCGGAACAGCCGGTAGTGCTTGTCGAATCCGTCGAGCAGGGTCCGCGCCACATCGTAGGCAATCTGCGAGGCGAGCAGCTTGGGGAAGTGGGACATGACGCGAAGGTTCCGGACGGGCGCGAGAGACGGCTGGCAGTCGAAATTGTAACGGCGTTCGGGAGCGACCCCCGGGAGTCATCCACGAACGCCTTATGAGGCACTTTCTGCGTTCTACCTCGGTTTACATCGTCTCCGCGAACAGTTCGCGGCCAATCAGCATGCGGCGGATTTCCGATGTACCGGCGCCGATCTCGTACAGCTTGGCATCGCGCCACAGGCGGCCCACCGGATATTCGTTGATATAGCCGTTGCCGCCCAGGATCTGCACCGATTCGCCAGCCATCCAGGTCGCCTTCTCGGCCGTGTACAGGATGACGGCCGCGCAGTCCTTGCGCACCTGGCGCACGTGGTCGGTGCCCAGGGCGTCGAGGTTCTTGCCCACCGTGTACAGGTAGCTGCGGGCGGCCTGCAGCGTCGTGTACATGTCGGCCACCTTGCCCTGGATCAGCTGGAATTCGCCGATACTCTGGCCGAACTGCTTGCGGTCGTGGATATACGGCGTGACCACGTCCATGCAGGCCTGCATGATGCCGACCGGCCCGCCCGACAGCACGGCGCGCTCGTAGTCCAGCCCGCTCATCAGCACCTTGGCGCCGCCGTTTTCGGCCCCGAGGATGTTTTCCACCGGCACCTCCACGTCCTGGAACACCAGTTCGCCGGTGTGCGACCCGCGCATGCCGAGCTTGTCGAGCTTCTGCGCCACCGAGAACCCCTTCATGCCCTTTTCGACGATGAAGGCGGTCATGCCGCGCGCGCCCAGGTCGGGTTCGGTCTTGGCGTAGACCACCAGCACGTCGCAGTCCGGGCCGTTGGTGATCCACATCTTGGTGCCGTTCAGCACGAAGCGGTCGCCCTTGAAGTCGGCGCGCAGCTTCATGCTGACCACGTCGGACCCGGCGTTCGGCTCGCTCATGGCCAACGCGCCAATCCATTCGCCCGACACCAGCCTGGGCAGGTACTTTGCCTTCTGCGCGGCCGTGCCATTGCGGTGGATCTGGTTCACGCACAGGTTCGAGTGGGCGCCGTACGACAGGCCCACCGACGCCGATGCGCGGCTGATTTCCTCCATCGCGATCATGTGGGCCAGGTAGCCCATATTGGCGCCGCCGTACTCCTCGGCCACGGTGATGCCCAGCACGCCCAGGTCGCCCATCTTCTTCCAGGCGTCCATCGGAAACTGGTCGGTCCGGTCGATCTCGCCAGCGCGCGGCGCCAGTTCGGCCTGGGCCCAGCTACGCACCGATTCGCGCAGCATTTCGATGTCTTCGCCAAGGTCGAATTTGAGGCCGGGAAGTTCGGTCATGGTGTGGTCTCCTGGTTCTGTCGCTGGGTCTGTCTCTGTCGCCGGTTCTGTCGCCAGTGCGGTCGCGGTCGGCGCAAGGTTCGGTATCGGGATGTCGGGAGCTATTTTATTGACGTTTACGTAAACGTCAATTGGCGTTGCCACGAAGTGTCGGCTTCGCGGCGGGATCAGGCCGTGTGGGTGTGGCCCGTGTCATGGTGTGCCGCCAGCAGCGCCTTGCACTGGCGTTCGTGCTGGTCGATCTCGGCCAGCTGGGCCTGGAGGTCGTCGAGCTGCCGCTCCAGCGTGCCGCGATGCTGGGCCAGCAGGTGCAGGAAGCGTTCAAGCTGCGGGGCGGTGTCACGCGGCGACTCGTAGAGATCCAGAATTTCGCGGATTTCATTGAGAGTAAGCCCTAACCTTTTGCCACGCAGCGTGAGCTTCAGGCGCGTGCGCTCGCGGCCGTTGTAGACGCGTTTGCGGCCGCTGGGGCCTTCCCGGTCCGGCGACAGCAGGCCCTGGTCCTCGTAGAAGCGGATCGCGCGCGGCGTCACTTCGAATTCGCGCGCAAGATCGGTAATCGTGTAGGTGGCGGAAGATGGCTGAGCCGACATATGGCGTCCTGCAAAAATGAACGGTCGTTCGCGGATTCGTTGCATCATCAACTTTTTCGTCTAAGATGACGTGCATGGCTTGCGAATTGACGTTAACGTTAGCGTCAACTGTCGCGCATGACAATCCGAACAAGAGCGTGCCGGCCGAGTACGCCGCTATCGACGAGACAAACCCCATGAACGCACTCGAACATCAGCTCCAATATCCGTTTGGCGACACCATGCCCGAACCCGGCACGCGCCAGGAAGTCGCGCCGGGCGTGTACTGGCTGCGCATGCCGCTGCCTTTCGCGCTGGCTCACATCAACCTGTGGCTGCTGCGCGACCGCATCGACGGCCGGGACGGCTGGACCATCGTCGATTGCGGGATCACCAACGACACCATCCAGGCGCACTGGGAAACCATCTTCGCCAATGAGCTGGAAGGCCTGCCCGTGCTGCGGGTGCTGGTCACGCACTGCCACCCCGACCACGTCGGCCTGGCGCACTGGATCTGCAAGCGGTGGGATGTGCGGCTGTGGATGAGCCTGGGCGACTACATGTCGGCCCGCGTGATGGCAGGCGGCTCGGGCGTCGGTTCCAATGCCGGCGGCGACTTCGCGGCCAGCCACTTCGCGCGCCATGGACTGACCGACCCCGACAATCTCGAAAAGCTGCGGGCCCGCAAGAGCTACTACCCGTCGCTGGTGCCGGACCTGCCGACCCAGTACCGCCGCCTGATGGACGGCGACACCGTCCAGATCGGCGCCGATCCGGCCAGCGCGGCGTGGCGCGTGATCACGGGCTACGGCCACGCCCCCGAACATGTGGCGCTGTACAACGCGGCCACCAACGTGCTGATCTCGGGCGATATGGTGCTGCCTCGTATTTCGACGAATGTCAGCGTGTTCGACATGGAGCCCGAGGCCAATCCGCTGCAGCGCTATGTCGATTCGCTGGGCAAGTACCTCGATCTGCCCGAAGACGTGCTGATCCTGCCGTCGCACGGCCGGCCGTTCCGCAATCTCCACACGCGGATCCAGCAACTGCGCGAACACCATGTCGACCGCCTGGCCGAGACGCTGGCCGCCTGCGCCGAGAAACCGTGCAACGCGCACGACATCGTCGGCGTGATCTTCCGCCGCCAGTTCGACATCCACCAGCTGACATTCGCGATGGGCGAGGCGCTGGCGCACCTGCACGCGCTGTGGCATCGCGGCGAACTGGTGCGGCAGGTGGGCGACGACGGCGTCATCCGCTTTACGAAGGCCTAGAACCCTTCCGCCAGCGTCTTCAGGTAGCGCGCGCCGGCCACGGCGCGGCTGCCGTACCACGACAGCATCTCGCCATCCACCAGCAGCACCGGCTTGCCGATCTGCCGCTCCAGCGCGTCGGCGTGGTCCTCGGTGAAGCGGTACGGCTCGGTGGACAGCAGCACGGCGTCCAGGTCGCGCACCAGCGCATCGCTCCAGCGGAAGGTCGGATACCGGTCGCCAGCCGCGTTGGGCCGGCTGCAATCGCCATCGACACACACCTGCGGCGTGGCGTCCGGCCAGGTGGCCCAGTTCACCAGCGCCAGCATCTGGCTGATATAGGTATCGCGCGACACCGTCATCCACGGGTCCTGCCAGATTGCGTAGAGCACCCGCCGCGCGGGCCATGGGCGGCTGCGCAATGCATCGAGCCCGGCCCGCAGGTCGGCCGCCAGCCGGTCCGCCTCGGCCTGCCGCCCGAAGATGCCGCCCAGCAGCGCGTAAAGCGCGAAGTTGTCCGCGGGCCGGCACGGATGGGTGACGATCACATGCGGCACGAAGCTTCGGATATCGTCCACGGTCTCGCGCCGGTTCTCGTCGATATTGACGATCACATGCGTCGGCGCCAGCGCGCGCAGGCGGTCGAGCTTGACGTCCTTGGTGCCGCCCACCTTCGCTACCGCGCGGACTGCCGGTTCCGGATGGATGCAGAAGCCGGTGCGCGCCACGATCTGGTCAGCCAGCCCCAGGTCGAACAGCAATTCGGTGATGGACGGCACCAGCGACGCGATGCGCACGGCGCCTTCGGCCGGGCCGTGAGACTGGCCAACCGCATCGGTCCACATCATGCGCGCCTGGACTGCCGCGGCTTGCGCGGCGCGCGCCGAAACAGCGCGTCGTAGAGCCAGCGCGGCATCACGTGCAGCAGCGACGCCACCACGCCCATCTGCCACGGAATCACCGCAAAGCGCGTACCGGCGCCGATCTTGCGCACGGCCTTCTGCGCAAACACGTCGGCGTCCATCAGGAATGGCATCTTGTACGGGTTATGCGCGGTCATCGGCGTGCGGATGTAGCCCGGCGCGATCGTCACCACGCGAATCCGCTCGCGCGACTGTTCCAGCCGCAAGCTTTCCAGCAGCTTGATCACGGCCGATTTCGATGCGCTGTACGCGCCGCCCCCCGGCAGGCCGCGCACGCCCGCCACGCTGGCAATGCCGACCAGCGTGCCGCGCCAGCCGTCCGGCCCGACCGGCTGCGCGCGCATCGGCGCCAGAAATGGCTGAAATGTGGTCAGCGTGCCAAACCAGTTGGTATCCATCACCGTGCGGAAGACTTCCAGGTCTTCGCGCTCGCTGGCGACGGTGCCCACCGAGACACCGGCGTTGGCGACGACCACGTCAGGGCATCCGACATTGGCCAGGAAGTCGGACGCCGCCGCGTTCATGGCGTCGGCGTCGCGGACATCGACGGCGTAGATGCGCACGGCGGCGGGATCGGGCAGGCTGGCGGCAAAGGCGCGAAGCGCGTCCTCACGTCGGCCCACCAGGCCAAGCGTCGCGCCCTGTTCGGCATAGGCGCGCGCCAGGGCCTGGCCAATGCCGCTGGACGCGCCGGTCAGGAAGATTTTCTGGGGGTTCATGGGTGCGAATATAGCGCGGGTGGCCGTCGAGAGGCCGGCGCGTCAAGGTGCCGGAAGCGCCAGAAGCAAAACAGCCCGGTGCATCGGCTGCACCGGGCTGTTGGTATCGATCCGGCCGGGACGGCGGTCGATCAGAGCTTCTTGTCGCGCACGCCGGTGACCAGGAAGTCCATGGCCTGGACGGCGGCGGACTTGGTGCCGGCGATCGACGGCGAGGTCTCGTACTTGCCCTGCACCACCACGGTCGGCACGCCATCGATCTTGTAGGCGTCGGCGATCTTGTTGGCGCGCTGCGCGGCGGTGGTCACCGAGAACGAGTTGTAGGTGTCCAGCCACTGCTTGCGGTCGATGCCGTTGGCGGCCATGAAATCGGCGATGTCATCGGGGGTCAGCAGGCGCTTGCGCTGCTTGTGGATGGCGTCGAACACCTTGGTGTGCATGGCATCGACCTTGCCCAGCGACTCCAGCGCATAGAAGATCTTCGTATGCGGCAGCAGGTCGTCGCGGAAGGCCACCGGCACGCGTTTGAACACCACGTCCTTGCCCTGCTTCTTGACCCAGGCTTCCAGCTCGGGCTCGAAATCGTAGCAGTGCGGGCAGCCGTACCAGAAGAACTCGGTCACCTCGATCTTGCCGGCCGGCACCGGCTGCGGGGCTTTCAGAACCGTGTAGTCCTTGCCTTCGGTCGGCGCGGCCATGGCGGCGGGCGCGGACATCAGCAGGCCGCCTACGGCGGCAGCGGTGGCGATCAGTGCGGCGATTTTCTTCATGTCAGAAGGGCCTTACGGGTTGAACGTGCTCGACGAGCGATGGGATAGCGTCTAAGACCGGGGCGGCGGCACATGGTTCGCGCCAGCCCGCCCCGGACAGAATATTTCGCCGGATTACTGCTTCGTGAAACGGATCACCGAAGCGTCGAAGCCGGCCGACTGCAGGCGGTCGCGCGCACGGTTCATGTCTTCGATCCGGTTGAACGGCCCCAGCCGGACGCGGTACATCTTGACGCCGTTGACGTCGCGGTCGGTCACCTTGGCCTCGAAGCCCTGCATGGCCAGGTTGGCCTTCTGGCGGTCGGCGTCGTCCTGGGAGCGGAACGCGCCCACCTGCAGCAGGTAGCCCACCTTGTTGGCATCGGCCTGGGCAATCTCGGCGATGGGGTCGGCCACCGGCTTTTCGGCCGGACGCGCGGCGGGCTTTTCGGCCGGCTTCTCGGCCGGCTTGCTGGCCACCGCGCCATTGCTGGCGGGCGCCTCGGCCGGACGGCTGGTGGCCACGGGCGGCTGTGCGGCCGGCTGTTCGGGCTGGCCCACCGGCTTGGCGGGCGTCTTGCTCCACAGCGGCTTGTTCGGATCGGCCGGCTCGGCGCCCGGCTGGGCCTGTTGCGCCTGCTGGGTCGGGTTGGGCAGCGTGCTGGCCACGTTGCCGGGCTCGGTCGGACGCGGCGCCGGGCCGCTGTTGCCATTGCCCTTGAACGGCGCGGGCGACTTGGTGATGTACAGCGCGATGACCACGGCTATGGCCAGGCCGACGATCAGCCCGAGCACCAGGCCCAGGAACGTGCCGCCACGCTGCGTCTGGCGATGGCGGACGGCGCGCGGGGCGCGCTTTGCATTGTGTTGCATGGAGTCCTCTTCGGTGTTGCCGGGGATTATAGAGCCAGTCCGATGACGCGCAGTTCAGGCCGCGGGCGTTTCCTGCTCGGGGGCACGGTCCATCCGTTGCGGCGCCGATACGCCGATCACGGCCAGGCCGTTCTTGAGCACCTGCCGGGTGGCCGCCAGCAGCGCCAGGCGGGCGCGCTTGACCGTTTCATCGTCCACCAGCACGCGGTCGGCGTTGTAGAACGCGTGGAAGTCGCCCGCCAGGTCGCGCAGGTAGAACGCCACCGCGTGCGGCGCCAGTTCGCCGGCGGCGGCGGCCAGCATGTCCGGGAACTCGGCCAGGCGGCGGCCCAGCGCGATGGCCTGCGGGCTCACGTCGGCGGCGGTCACGGCCGCCAGGTCCACGCTGGCCAGTTCCGGCAGGCGCGCCTCCCAGTCGGCGCCGCCCCAGGCCTCGAAGATCGAGCAGATGCGCGCGTGGGCGTACTGCACGTAGTACACCGGGTTCTCGTCGTTCTGCTTCAGCGCCAGGTCCACGTCGAACACGAATTCGGTGTCGGCCTTGCGCGACAGCAGGAAGAAGCGCACGGCGTCGCGCCCGCGCGTGAAGTGCGCCGGCCAGTCGGCCACGCCGGCTTCCAGGCAGCCGCGGATGGTCTCGTCGCCGCCGTTGCTCCATTCGATCAGGTCGCGCACGGTCACGTACGAGCCGGCGCGCTTGGAGATCTTCACCTCCTCGCCGTTCTTCATCACGGTGACCATCTTGTGCAGCACGTAGTCGGGGTAGCCCTGCGGGATGCCGATATCCAGGCCCTGCAGGCCGGCGCGCACGCGGGCGATGGTGCCATGGTGGTCGCTGCCCTGCACGTTGATGACCTTGGCGAAGCCGCGCTCCCACTTGGTGGTGTGGTAGGCCACGTCCGGCACGAAGTACGTATAGGTGCCGTCGCTCTTCTTCATGACGCGGTCCTTGTCGTCGCCGTCGTCGGTCGTGCGCAGCCACAGCGCGCCTTCGCTCTCGTACGTCTTGCCGCGGCCGATCAGCGACTGCACGGCGGCTTCCACGCGGCCGTCGCTGTACAGCGACGATTCCAGGTAGTAGCGGTCGAACTTCACGCCGAACGCCTGCAGGTCGATGTCCTGCTCGTTGCGCAGGTAGGTCACGGCAAACTTGCGGATCGACTCCAGATCCTCGACGTTGCCCGACGCCGTCACGGGCTCGCCGTCCGATGCCGAGACCGTCTTGCCGGCCAGGAAGTCGGCGGCGATGTCGGCGATGTAGTCGCCGTTGTAGGCCGATTCGGGCCAGCCCGCGTCGCCCGGCTTCAGCCCGCGCGCCCGTGCCTGGACCGACACCGCCAGGGTGTGGATCTGCACGCCGGCGTCGTTGTAATAGAACTCGCGATGGACCTTCCAGCCCTGCCAGGCCAGCAGGTTGGCCAGCGCGTCGCCCAGCGCGGCCTGGCGGCCGTGGCCGACATGCAGCGGGCCGGTCGGGTTGGCCGACACGAACTCCACCAGCACCTGGCCATGCTCGCCGGCCGGACGGGCCCCGTAGCGGTCACCGTCGCCCAGCACCGCGCGCAGCACCTCGGCGCGGGCCGCCGGGCTCAGGCGCAGGTTGATGAAGCCGGGACCGGCGATCTCCAGCGCCGCCACCAACGCCGATGCGCGCGGATCGGCGGCAACCGCGTCCACCACCTTCTGCGCCAGTTCGCGCGGGTTGGTCTTCAGTGCCTTGGCCACCTGCATGGCGATGTTGCACGCCAGATCGCCGTGAGCCGCCTGCTTGGGGCGCTCGAACGTGACCGCGGGCAGGGCGGCGTCGGCCGGGGCGAGCGCGCGTACGGCATCGGTGAATGCGGCGGCGAGTTGGGAGGTCTGAACAGGCAGCATGGATGTCTGGGCCTTCGAAAGCGGAAATGCCGCCGGGGCTCGGGCGGGCCAAAAAGTGAAGGCCCCGCCCCGTGCGCCGGCAGTGGAAATCGGGAAACGCGGAATTTTATCAGGTGCTATGCTGACATCATGCGACGACCTCTGCGCCCCGCGCCACCCATGTCGCCACTCGTGAAAGGAAACATCATGCTGATCACCTTCAAATCCCACGCGGCGCAAGACCTGATCATGATGAAGGATCTTGCCATCACGCTGCTTGGCATCATCGGCAAGCATCTGGGCGAACGTGGGGTGATCACGACCGAGGAATTGCCGGCGGCAATCCGCAAGCTGGAAGCCGCCGTCCAGGACGCCAGGAAGGTCCACCCGGCCGACACCACGATACACCCGGGCCCGGAAGACGACCGGGAAGAGGAGCCCCTGCACCTGGGGCAGCGCGCCTACCCGTTCCTGGACATGCTGCGCCTGTCGCAGAAGGAAGGCTCCGACGTGATGTGGGGCGTCTGAGCCCGCATCGCCGCCACCCCCGGCCTGATCGTCAGCCCCACCGGCGCGCCATGCGCGACGCCGGTACGCGTCGCCGAACGGCGGCCCGTCCGCGCCGCCCGCCCCGACTTGCCTCCCCGCAGAAAGCAAACTGAAAGGTTGTCGCCATCGATGGGTGGCGCGCAAAAAAAAGAACCCGGACACCGCTTGGTGCCCGGGCGTCCCGGATCAGGGATATATCCGGAAAGGGGGTTGCTGCAGGGGTAAGGGGAGAGACCCTTGAACGTTTTGTTCTGCCTGCGTATCCCTGGGGCGCCGGCGACCTGGGCCGCCAGCCGCCGGTGATCTATTCGCCGTTGCGCCGGCCGGCCAGCAGCAGGCCGATACAGGCGCCAACCAGCGCGGCCACGCCGACCGCCTTCAGTGGCGAATCCACCACGCGCTGCCGGCCGTGGTCGACGGCCACATCCACCTGATCGCGTGCCCAGTGCATGCCGTCGAGGCTGCGATCGCGAACGCGGCCGCTCAGCTCCTGCGCGCGGGCCCGCAGGCGACGGCCAGCGGCCATGCCTTCGGCGGAGCCTTCGTGCGCCAGCACGTCGATCGTTTGCTGCAGTTGCGCGATCAGCGCCTTGACCTCGCCCGACACCGGCCCGACCGCATCGCGGGTATCACGCGCGGCATTCCGGATCTGGCGCACAGCCGAATCGGCGCTGTCCTGCAAATGATTGATTTCCTTGCGGATCTTTGGATTCTGCGTGAGCATGGGTACTCCTATGTCCAGTCCCTGGCGGAGTTGCCCGCCGGTCCCCCGGTCAGGCAACGCGTGCTGCTGCGCTTACCGTCGACGCACCAGCCCCATTACCGCGGCGACCAGCGCCACGACCAGGAAGATAAAGAACAGGATCTTCGCGATTTCCACCGCGCCGGCCGCAATACCACCAAAGCCGAAAAGCGCCGCCACCAGGGCGACAATGAAAAAGACGAGTGCGTAGTACAGCATGACCAGTCTCCCGAGGTTAGCGAGCACACCCGCCTGGCGGCCGGTGCTGCGTTCGGCTTGCGCCACGGTGCGCAAGCTCATAGCCTCATCGTAGGGTTCCACCCTTGGACCGCACACCGATTCGAGACCGATTCAGATGTCAGCCAAGTCCTACAGCGCGCGCCGCTTCGCGCCGGATGCGGTACGCCAGCCGCCCGGGTACGATTGACCGCACCATGACGATGTGATTCCATGGCCGCTCTTCCGCCCCGGCGCGGCGGCGCATCCACCAGCAACCTCCGATGGCCAAGCATTCCCTACTCCTGAGAAACACCCTGCTGCTCGCCGGCGGCATCGTGCTGACACTGGCCGTGCTGATTGCGTCGGAGACCGGCAACCTGCGCCTGCGCGAGGGCTACACCGAAGCCATCCGCTCGCAGCAGCTGCAAAGCGACCTGGGCGAGCTGATCGCCGAACTGGTCAACGCCGAGGCCGGCCAGCGCGGATACCTGCTGACCGGCAAGGAAAGCTACCTCGACCCGTACTACAAGGCGCTGCCCCATATCAGCGAACTGATGTCGCGCATCCGCCAGCACTACGCCAATGATCCGGAAGGGCTGCGCCAGTTCGGCGAGGCGTCGCAGTTCGTCACGCGCAAGCTCAACGAGATGGCGCTGACGCTGGTCTATGGCAAGCGCGACGTCGATGTGGCGCTGGACATGATTCGCACCGACTTCGGCAAGCAGACCATGGAAAGCGCGCGGCGCGGCCTGGAACACCTGCAGGTGCGCGAATCGGGCACGGTCACCCACAACCTCGAAGCGGCCGAGCACGACCTGCAGCTGTCGCGCTACGGCATCGGGCTGCTGACGGCCATCAACATCCTGCTGCTGGTGGCCGTGGGCATGGGCCATCAGCGCCGCATGACGATGGCCGAGGCCGCGCGCGAACAACTGGAAGAGGAAAGCGCGCGGCTGGATCGCAAGGTGCGCGCGCGCACGCGCCAGCTGTCCGCGCTGGCGGCCCACCTGCAGCGCGTGACCGAGGACGAAAAGACGCGGCTGTCGCGCGAACTGCACGACGAACTGGGCGCCATCCTGACCGCCATCAAGCTCGACCTGCACTGGGTGAAGATGCGGGTGCAGCAGACACACCCCGAGGCGCGCGACAAGATCACGCGCGTGATGCAGCATGCCGACCAGGCCATCCAGATCAAGCGCCGGCTGATCGAAGACCTGCGGCCCACGGTGCTGCTGAACCTGGGGCTGCGCGAGGCCATCGTGCAGCAGGTGGAAGACGTGGGCGCCCGCAACCAGTGGGAAACCCAGGTCGACCTGCCCGAGTCGCTGCCGCCGCTGCGCGACAACGCCGCCATCGCGCTGTACCGGATCGTGCAGGAATCGCTGAATAACGCCAGCAAGTACGCTGAGGCCCGGCATATCTCGGTGTCGCTGGCCTGCACGCCGCAGCAGCTGACGCTGACCATCCGCGACGACGGCCGCGGCCTGCCGCCCGATTTCGACGCGGGCAGCACCGCCGGCCATCATGGGCTACTGGGGATGGAACAGCGGGTGCTGGCGCTCGGCGGCACGATGCACATCGATTCGGCGCCTGGCCAGGGGGTATCGATCCGCGTCGAGGTGCCGCTGACCACGTCGGTCCTGGCGCCGCCGGAAGAGACCACCGAAATCTGAGTGCCCGGCCAGGGCGGATCCGCAGCCGGGGGCGTGGGCCCGCTTCGTCAAACGGCTATCCACAAGTGCAAGCTAGGAGGCGGAGGTCGCGTAGTCCTCGATCACGCGGAACACCTGTTCCAGTTCGAGCGACTTGTCGAAGAAATAGTCGGCGCCGGCCTCGGCGCATTGACGGCGGTACATCGACACCTGCGCATGGTTGGTGTAGACGATGCGGATGCCGGACAGGCCGGCCTTCTGCATTTCGCGCAGCACGTTGATGCCGTTGCCCTGGCGCAGCTGCAGGTCGACGATCGACACATCGTACCGGCCATGGGTGGCCAGCTTCACCGCCCCGCTCTCGGTATCGGCCCAGTCCACCGACTCGACGAACGGAAAGGCCGTCAGATATTCCAGCAGCATGCCCCGCAAGACTTCGGAGTCCTCGATCAGGAGGACCCGCAGCGAACGGTTCGAGGAGGCCGTGGCTTGCTCCGGCATGGCGCTTGGCACCTGTCAGGCGAAGAAATGGACGATCAACGGTTCTGGCACGAGAAATCCAAGGTCCGCCCTATTCCACGAGCCCGTTCTTGATGGCGTAGTAGGTCAGGTCGGCATTGGTCTTCATGCCCATCTTCTCCAGGATGCGGGAGCGGTAGGTGCTCACGGTTTTCACGCTCAGGAACAGTTCGTCGGCGATCACCGAGACCGACTGGCCGCGTGACAGCTTGCAGAAGATCTGGAATTCGCGCTCGGAAAGCGTCTGGTGCACCGGCTGTTCGGTCGGCTTGTCGAGCCCGCCGATCAGCAGGTCCGCCACGGTGGGGCTCACGTAGCGGCGGCCCTGGGCCACCGTGCGGATGGCCTTTACCAGGTCATCCGGCGCCGATTCCTTGGTCAGATAGCCCGACGCGCCGGCACGGATCAGGTTGATCGCGTACTGGTCTTCGGGATAGGTGGACAGGATCAGCACCGGCAGGTTGGGCAACCGCTGCCGGATCAGCTTCAGCACATCGATGCCGTTTCGGTCCGGCATGGAAATATCGAGTACGAGTACGTCGAACTCGCTGTCGCGCAACTGCGCCATCACTTCGTCGCCGCTGGCGGCTTCGCCCGTCACCTTGATGTCGGGTTCCTCTGAAATGAACTGGCGCAGACCGGCACGCACGATCTCATGATCGTCGGCGATCAAGACGCGGATCATCGGTGTCTCCACGGTGAGGGGGGCGGCCCGCCTGCCGAAGCACGGCCCGGGCCGGTTTCCTGCATTGTAGTGCCGGCGCGACGCCGAATATGTCGGTGTCAGGCTGACATGACGCGCCACGGCGACATCCGCAACCCGGGCCGCGCCGCGCCGCGCGCCGGCGCAGGCGGCCGGAAAATGCTGCAGTGCGACGCGTACCCACGTGACGCTTCCCCCAAATGCAAGACGGACGCCCGAAGGCGTCCGTCAGTCCATTTGCATACTGCCGGGATGGGGCGGTCTGGAGGGGCCCGCCCGCATCCCGTCCGGCGCTTACTGGATCTTGGTGCCGGCGTCCGCGCCGGCTCCGGCATTGGCGCCCAGGTCACCCTTCTTCGACTTGGCCTTGGCGTGGCCGGTGTGCTTGCCCTTGTTTTCCTTGTCGGTCGGGGTCGACGACAGCGAGGTGTCGGCGCCCGACTTCGCACCCAGGCCGGCCTTGCTGCCCGGATCCGCCGAACTCGGGCTGGCCGGGGTCACCGCGCCACCGGCCGCGCCGCCGGCATTCAGCCCGGCATTCGGGCTGGCATTCTGCGAGGTGGCGTTCACGGAGGCGCCGACGCCCGCTTGGGTGCCAACCGAGGCACCAGTGCCTTGGGCCATCGCAAACGACGAGGCGGCAGCAATCGACAGGGCGGACAGGGAGATCAGCAGCTTCTTCATGGGAGAGACTCCTTTACTGAATGCTCCGCAGCGAAACATTCGCTGCGGCATTCACGCGGTGTCACGTGAACTGGGTTCCAGTCTATGGAGCCGCCCCGGGCCGGGTGTGAGCACTTGTCAGCTTCTGTAAGCAGTCGTGAAGACATTGCAAACATGGCCTGCCGATCGCCCCGCACGCCGGCCGGGCAACGATTTCATCGTATTTCCCTTATGTTTCAACGGCCGTCGCCGTGGTTTCGGCAGCGGGCGCGCGCCATAAAAAAACCGGGGCGCCGCTGTTACGCGGCGCCCCGGTCATTGCAACTGCTTACAGCTGCGGCGAAGCTGCTTACAGGTTCGGCGCGAGCGCGCGTTCCAGCGTCGTACGGTCTTCGCCGCGCCGCGCCGCCATGTCGTCCAGCTGGTCCTGGCCAATCTTGCCGACGCTGAAGTACGTCGAGTCAGGGTGCGACAGGTAGAAGCCGCTCACCGACGCGGCCGGCGTCATGGCCAGCGACTCGGTAATGCCCATGCCGATCTCGGCGGCGTCCAGCAATTCGAACATCGGCGCCTTGACCGTGTGCTCCGGGCAGGCCGGATAGCCGGGCGCCGGGCGGATGCCGCGGTACGCCTCGGCGATCAGCTGGTCGTTGTTCAGCGTCTCGGCCGCGTCGTAGCCCCAGAGGTCGGTCCGCACGCGCTGGTGCAGGCATTCGGCAAAGGCCTCGGCCAGCCGGTCGGCCAGCGCCTTGAGCATGATCGCGCTGTAGTCGTCGTGGTCGGCTTCGAACTGTGCTTCCTTCTTGTCCACGCCAATGCCCGCCGTGACCGCGAACACGCCGATGTAGTCCGCCACGCCGCTCGACTTCGGCGCGACGAAGTCGGCCAGGCTGCGGTTCGGACGGCGCACGCCGTCCACCACCGGGCGTTCGCTCTGCTGGCGCAGGTTGTGCCAGGTCAGCGCCACCTTGCTGCGCGACTCGTCCGTGTAGATCTCGATGTCGTCGTCATTGACGGTGTTGGCCGGCAGCAGCGCCATCACGCCGTTGGCGGTCAGCCAGCGGCCCTGGATCAGGCGGGCCAGCATGCTCTTGCCGTCCGAATACACGCGGCGGGCCGACTCTCCGACGATCTCGTCGTTGAGGATGTCCGGGAATTTTCCGGCCAGGTCCCATGTCTGGAAGAACGGGCCCCAGTCGATGAAATTGGCCAGCTCGGACAGGTCGTAGTTGCGGAATACCCGCCGGCCGATGAACTTCGGCTTGGGCGGCACGTAGGTGCTCCAGTCCAGCGGCGTCTTGTTGGCGCGCGCCTCGGCCAGCGACACCATCGGCGTGGCCTTCCGGTTGGCGTGCTGGGCGCGGATGCGGTCGTAGTCGGACTTCAGGTCGTCCAGGTACTTCGCCGCGCCCTCGTCGGACAGCAGGCTCGACGCCACGCTGACCGAGCGCGAGGCATCCGGCACGTAGACCACCGGGCCCTCGTAGTTCGGCGCGATCTTGACTGCCGTGTGCACGCGCGACGTGGTGGCGCCGCCGATCAGCAGCGGAATCTTCTTCACGCGGAAGTAGTCGTCGCGCTGCATCTCCGAGGCCACGTAGGCCATTTCCTCGAGCGACGGCGTGATCAGCCCTGACAGGCCGACGATGTCCGCACCCTCGACCTTGGCCCGCGCCAGGATCTCGTTGCACGGCACCATCACGCCCATGTTCACCACTTCGAAGTTGTTGCACTGGAGCACCACCGACACGATGTTCTTGCCGATGTCGTGCACGTCGCCCTTCACGGTGGCGATCACGATCTTGCCGCGTGCGCGCACGTCGCCGCCGGCCTCGGCCAGCAGGCGCTTTTCTTCCTCGATGAACGGCAGCAGATGCGCCACGGCCTGCTTCATCACGCGGGCGCTCTTGACCACCTGCGGCAGGAACATCTTGCCCGCGCCGAACAGGTCGCCGACGATGTTCATGCCGTCCATCAGCGGGCCCTCGATCACCTCGATCGGGCGGCCGCCGCGCGCCGCCACCTGCTGGCGCACTTCCTCGGTGTCCTCGACGATGAACGTGGTGATGCCGTGCACCAGTGCATGGGCCAGACGCTCGCCCACCGGCACCGGCGCCTCTGGCGTGCCGCGCCAGGCCAGGTTCTCTTCCTTCTTCTGGCCGCCGCCCTTGAAGCGGTCGGCAATCTCCAGCAGACGGTCGGTGGCGTCGTCGCGGCGGTTCAGCACCACGTCTTCCACGCGCTCGCGCAGTTCCGGGTCCAGCTGGTCGTACACGCCAAGCTGGCCGGCGTTGACGATGCCCATGTCCATGCCCGCTTCGATCGCGTGGTACAGGAACACGGTGTGGATGGCCTCGCGCACCGTGTCATTGCCGCGGAACGAGAACGACACGTTCGACACGCCGCCGCTCACCTTGGCGTAGGGCAGGTTCTGCTTGATCCAGCGCGTGGCTTCGATGAAGTCCACCGCGTAGTTGTTGTGTTCCTCGATACCCGTGGCCACCGCGAAGATGTTCGGGTCGAAGATGATGTCCTCGGGCGGGAATCCCACCTCGTTCACCAGCACGTCGTAGCTGCGCTTGCAGATCTCGGTCTTGCGCTCGAAGGTGTCGGCCTGGCCTTTTTCGTCGAAGGCCATCACCACGCTGGCAGCGCCATAGCGACGGATCAGCGTGGCGTGGTGGCGGAACTGCTCCTCGCCTTCCTTGAGCGAGATCGAGTTCACCACGGCCTTGCCCTGCACGCACTGCAGGCCGGCCTCGATCACGTCCCACTTCGACGAATCGATCATGATCGGCACGCGCGCGATGTCGGGCTCCGACGCGATCAGGTTCAGGAACCGGACCATCGCCGCCTTGGAATCGAGCATCGCCTCGTCCATGTTGATGTCGATGATCTGGGCGCCGTTTTCGACCTGCTGGCGGGCCACGGCCAGCGCCTCGTCGAACTGGCCGTTCAGGATCATGCGGGCGAATGCCTTGGAACCGGTGACGTTGGTGCGCTCGCCGACGTTGACGAACAGCGTGTCGTCATCGATCAGGAACGGCTCCAGGCCGGACAGGCGCATCGGACGCGGGGGCAGCTTGCTCTGGCTCATGATGTGTCTTCTCTAATGCTCGGTGCGTACGATGTGTTCAGGCGGCCTGTTCGGCGTCTTCGCGATACTGGCCCGGCCAGGCACGCGGCGTCTTGTCGGCCACGCGGCGGGCGATGGCGGCGATGTGGTCGGGCGTGGTGCCGCAGCAGCCGCCCACCAGGTTCACCAGGCCCGAGGCGGCGAATTCCTCCACCAGCGCGGACGTGACATCGGGCGTTTCGTCGAAGCCCGTGTCGCTCATCGGATTCGGCAGGCCGGCGTTCGGATAGCACGACACCGCGGCGTCGCACACCTTGGCCAGCTCGGCGATGTACGGGCGCATCAGCGTGGCGCCCAGCGCGCAGTTCAGGCCGAACGTGACCGGCCTGGCATGGCGCAGGCTGTTCCAGAACGCTTCCACGGTCTGGCCCGACAGGATGCGGCCCGACGCGTCGGTCACGGTGCCCGAGATCATCACGGGCACACGCTCGCCGGTGTCCTCGAACAGCTGGTCGATCGCGAACAGCGCGGCCTTGGCGTTCAGCGTGTCGAAGATCGTCTCGACCAGGAACACATCGGCGCCGCCTTCGAGCAGCGCCTTGCCCTGTTCGTAATACGAATCGCGCAGTTCCTCGAAGGTGATATTGCGCGCGCCGGGGTCGTTGACGTCGGGGCTGATGCTGGCCGTCTTCGGCGTGGGGCCGAATGCGCCGGCCACGAAGCGCGGCTTCTCGGGCGTGCTGTACTTGTCGCAGGCGGCGCGCGCCAGGCGGGCCGCCTCGACGTTCATCTCGTACGCCAGCGACGCCATCTTGTAGTCTTCCTGCGCCACGCCCGTGGCACCGAAGGTATTGGTCTCGATCAGGTCGGCGCCGGCGGCCAGGTACTGCTCGTGGATCTCGCTGATGACCTGCGGACGCGTCAGCAGCAGCAGTTCGTTGTTGCCCTTCACATCGACCGGATGGTCGGCGAAACGCGTGCCACGGTACTCGGCCTCGCCCAGCTTGTAGCGCTGGATCATCGTGCCCATGGCGCCGTCGAGAATCAGGATGCGTTCACGCAGCAGCCGGGGCAGGCTGGCGGCCCGGGTATAGGGGCGGGGGGCGGAATGGACTGCGCTCATGGTGGGGCCTGGTCGTGATGCGCGCGCCCGGCCGGCGGGCCGAATGCGCAAATTTGGGCAAGAGGGCGATTTTATCAGGTAGATCAAGGGATTGCGGGCGGGCGCCCGGCCCCGGCCTGCTGCGCCTGGCGCGGTTGTCAGCCGGAGACAGCGCGCCTACACTAGGAGACGTATTCGCCACGAACCAACCTTCGTTCCCGTCGGCTATCGTTCGCTTTTGTCCGATTTTCGTCAGTTCCCATGCAACACTTGAGCCCCAACGATGCCCTGGCGCTGCTCGGCTCCGAGCCCGATGCGCTCTTTATCGACTGCCGCAGCGAAATGGAATACCTGTTCGTCGGCCATCCGCAAGGCGCGCACAACGTGCCCTGGAACGACGGCCCCGACTGGGAGGTCAATCCGCACTTCGTCCAGGCCGTGAAGAAACTGGCCGGACAGGTATCGGCGCGCCCCGTGGTGCTGATCTGCCGCAGCGGCAACCGCTCGTCGGCGGCCGCCCGGGCGCTGGAGGGGGCCGGCTTCACCACCGTCTACAACGTGCTGCACGGTTTCGAGGGCGATCTCGACGCCCAACGCCACCGCAATACCGTCAACGGCTGGCGGCACGAAGGGCTGCCGTGGGAGCAATACTGAACCACCCCGCCGCCCTGACGCGCCAATAAAAAACGCCCGCTTGGCAAGCGGGCGGCTTTCATTTGGGCCGTGCTGGCAATGCTCAGTGCATCACCAGCGGATTGTTCATGACGGTGTCGAACTTGCCCAGAAACTCGTCGACTTCCTCCACGGATGGCTCGCTTTCGATCAGACGCGTCACGTCGGCGCGGAAGGTCTCGGCCATATGACCGCCGAGGAAAATTTCGCGTTTCAGGTTCTTGTCGACGATTTCGTAGCCGCCCGAGGCAAGGGTCGCATGCTCGACATCTGCGCCAAACTCGACAATGCAATAGTTGTCGCTGTTGTAGATCATTTGCATCGCACTACCTCCTGGCGTATGGTTGGCGCCGGTCCCAAGCCTGCCGGGATGACGCGATTTCCTCTCCAAGCTGAGGGTAGTCGTCCGTAATTCAAGTTTTTGCTGCCCGGACGAACCTTTGCGTGCCGTTGCTTCCCTCCTATGTTTGGGCATCGGCGCCCGCCGCAAGTTTCTTGAGCGCCTGACATTACTGTGTTGCGATCTTCCCAATGGCGTTACGGAATATCACACTGCCCGCCACATGCCGCATGCCCCAGGAACGCATCGAAGATCGCATGGAAGCGTTCCGGTTGTTCGATAAACGACAGGTGCGCGGCGTCGGGTAGTACCTCCAGCTTCGCACCGTGAATTTTCCGCGCAATGGATTGGGCCATCGAGACCGGCGCGCCTTCGTCCTGATCCCCTGTCACCACCAGGGTCGGACAATGGATACGGCCGATCGCGTCCGCCAGGTCGAAGGCCACGATGGCCTGCGCCACGCCCACAAAACCCTGGACCGGGGTGGCCAGCAGCATCCGGTGGATACGTTCCACCTGGTCGGGATGCTGCGCGCGGAACGGCTGCGTCAGCCAGCGTTCCATCGTCGCCGGGGCCATGCCCGCCATGCCGTGCGCCTCGGCCTGCCCGATCCGGTTGGCCCACATCGGGTGGGCTTCCATCGGCGTATGGTCGATCGTGTCCACGAGGGTCAGCGACAGCAGGCGGTCCGGATGGCGTACCCCCAGCGTCTGGGCCACCATGCCGCCGACCGATACGCCGCAGACATGGGCCTGTCCGATGTCGAGCGCGTCCATCAGCGCCACGGCGTCGTCGGCCAGCCGGGTCATGGTGTAGGCGCCCACCGGCGCGTCGCTGCCGCCGTGGCCGCGCAGGTCGAAGCGCAACACGCGATAGCGGTCAGACAAATGACGGGCGGTATCGTCCCACAGTGTCAGATTCGCACCGAGCGCATGCATCAGGACCACCCATGGCCCTTCCCGGCCATCGATGCGCGCCTGCAGCTGGACGTCGCCAGCCCGTATTCGCTGCGCCAATGTGTCAGGCATGTTTCAGTCTCCCGCGTGGTCAACACGTGTCACCGCGGCTACGGCATCACCGCCCTTCACTACTACGATAGACCAGATCGATCTGAGTGCCATCGGGCTCCGTCTGACGAAGCCGCGCAGGCATCCAGTTCAGCGACGGCGCCAGCCAGATTTCCACGCGCCGCTTGTCGTTGGCGTGACGCGCAAGCCTCACAAAGTGTCGCGCGCGCACCACGTCGGTGCCGATGTCGATATCTTCCTCGCCCACGTACTGGACCTGCATCGGCTCGACTTCGCGGGTGTCGGCCACGTTGAACGACTCCACCACGCCCGGCGTGGCATAGCGCTGCGGGTCGCCGCGCGCCCAGCCCACCACTTGCAGGAAGATGCTGAAGCGGTCCTGGAAGGCGGTGGGCATCGGCACCTGGCCGCCACGCGTTTCAAACACCACGGTATTGGCCGTGCGGTCGAAGCGTGCCACTTCCACCTTGCTGCGGCGCGCTTCCTCGTAGCGCGTGGGTGCCAGTCCGCGATCGGTCATGTCGCCGCTGCTCTGGAATGCAAAGCGGAACCACAGCACGCGCGTTTCAACGGCCAGCCGGTAGTGCTTGCCGTCCTGTTCCCATCGGATGATGCCGTCGGGGTTTTGCACGCCGTTGACGAAGCTGGCGTAGCGCAGGGTGACCGAAGGGGGGGCCATGTAGCGCGGCCCGGGGGGCGCGGGCGGCGCGGGGGGCGCCGACGTCTCGGCCGGCGCCGGTTGGGCGCTGGGGCTGGCGGTGCCCGTGCCGGTGCCGCCGGCGCCCGTGCTGGCCGAAGTATCGCCGCTCTCGGCCGTGGCCAGCGCCGGCGCGGCAGGCTCCCTGGCAGGTTCGGGGGCTGGAACGGGCGTTTGGGTCTTCGGCGCGGGCTTTGGCGCCGGACGCGGCGGGGCGGGCGGCGCCGGGGGCTTGGGCGGAGGCAGCAGCACCGCTTCGACCGGCGGCGTCTCGCGCGGATCGGGCAATGCCGGGATCGGCACGCGCACCAGGCTGAACAGCAACAGCCCGTGCACGATCGCCACCAGTGCGATCACCGCCATCCATCGGCGCAGGCGCCGTGGACGCTTACGAGGGGTCTCCGTCCCTTGCGGACGGCTGGCTGTCGCCAAGATAACCAAGTTCCGACGAAATCTGTCGCGCGATATCGCGCACACGGCGGTCTACCGCGCCGCCCCATTCTGCATCGAATACGCTCTGCGCGCCCAGCACGATCAGCGCCATCGCCAAATGACCGTTGGCGTCGAACACCGGCGTCGAGATGGCATTGATGCCCGGCAGCACGCCGCCGCGCGTACGCGCCGCGCCGCGCTTGCGCACGTCGGCGCAGATGGCATCGTAGTCGGCCAGCGACGCGGGCATGTCGGGCAGGGCGACATCGCCACGCGTGGCCAGTTCGCGCTCGATCAGCGGCAGTGTCTGGCGCCGGGACAGGTACGCGCCATAGAGCCGGCCCGTGGCGGAATTGAGCAGCGGCATCACATCGCCCAGCCGCAGGCTCACGCTAACCGGATGACTCGATTCTTCCCAGTGGACGATGGTAGGTCCATGGTTGCCCCACACGGCAATGCCGGCGGTCTGGTCGATCTCGTCGCGCAGTTGCGACAGGATGGGCCGCGCCTTGCGCACCGGGTCCAGCCGGTTCAGCCCGGCCAGGCCAAGCTGCAGCGCGAACGGCCCCAGGTCGTAACGCTGGCTTACGGCGTCCTGCGTGACGGCACCCAGGCGCTGGAAACTGACCAGGTAGCGATGCGCCTTGGCCGGGCTCATGCCGGCGGCGGCGGCCAGGTCGCGCAGCATCATCGCGCGCGGCGAGGCGGCCAGCGCCTGCAGCAGCCGGAATCCCACCTCGATGGACTGGATGCCGGCGCGTTTGGCGTCGTCGCGGCCATCCTCTTGTGCCAGGTCGTCGCGGGAATCGTCATCGTCCACAGCGGTCATGCGCAGCTCGGGAAACAGGAATGTGATGCCGGCCATTCTATACGCGGCCCGCGGCCAGCCCGGGCCGCTCCGGTAGACTACCGGCCATTCTTTGCTGCCAATGTTCGATTTCGCATGAAACTCGCCACCCTGAAGGACGGTACGCGCGACGGCCAGCTGGTCGTTGTCTCGCGTGACCTGAAGACCGCGCACTTTGCCACCGAAATCGCCGGCAAGCTGCAGACCGCGCTGGACGACTGGCCCTTTTACGCGCCGCAGCTGCAGGACCTGTACGACGCGCTGAACGCGGGCCGGGCGCGCCATCCGTTCCCGTTCCAGCCGAAGGACTGCATGGCCCCGCTGCCGCGCGCCTACCAGTGGGCGGACGGCTCCGCCTACGTGAACCACGTGGAACTGGTACGCCGCGCGCGCGGCGCCGAGATGCCGCGCGAATTCTGGACCGATCCGCTGATGTACCAGGGCGGGTCCGACGACTTCATCGGCCCGCAGGACGACATCGTCTGCCCGAACGAGGCGTTCGGCATCGACTTCGAGGCCGAGGTGGCCGTGATCACCGGCGACGTGCGCATGGGCGCCACGCCCGAGCGGGCCGCCGAGGCCATCCGCCTGGTGATGCTGGCCAACGACGTGTCGCTGCGCAACCTGATTCCGGCCGAACTGGGCAAGGGCTTCGGCTTCTTCCAGAGCAAGCCGGCCACCGCGTTCTCGCCCGTGGCGGTCACGCCCGACGAACTCGGCGACGCCTGGCGCGACCGCAAGGTCCATCGGCCCATGATCGTGCACTGGAACAGCAAGAAGGTGGGCGCGCCCGACTGCGGCACCGACATGGTGTTCGACTTCGGCCAGCTGATCGCCCACATCTGCAAGACCCGCAACGTGCGCGCCGGCAGCATCGTCGGCTCGGGCACCATCTCGAACGTCGACCGCAGCAAGGGGTACGCCTGCATCGCCGAAAAGCGCATGATCGAGACCATCGAACATGGCAAGCCCGAGACCGAATTCATGAAGTTCGGCGACGCCGTGCGCATCGAGATGTTCGATGCCGACGGCAAGTCGATTTTCGGCGCCATCGACCAGGTGGTGGCGGCCCGCTGACCGGGCCGGCCTCCCGGCACCGCAGGCGGGCGCATCAGGCCAAACCCCGGCTTGCGGCAGACCGCACGGTTGCGCCTATAATTTCCCGACCGCCCGGTCGGGAAATCGACCGGATCATCGCCTTGCCCCGCGCCCTTGCCGGCGCCTTCTTTCCGGAATTCGCCCCATGACCGCCGACGCCAACACGCTCTCCCCCCGCCTGGCCCGCTACCAGGCCCTGACGCTGCGCCGCCACGGCCCGGTCCTGGAAGTGATCATGGGCGCGGCGCAGTCGGCCAACCAGAAGCTGGCCACGGCCGACGCCAACATGCACCGCGAGCTGGCCGAGATCTGGCGCGACGTCTCGGCCGATCCCGACATCCGGGTGGCCCTGATCCGTGGCGAAGGCAAGGGTTTTTCGGCCGGCGGGGACCTGGCGCTGGTCGAGGACATGGCCAACGATTTCGAAACCCGCACCCGGGTCTGGCACGAGGCCCGCGATCTGGTCTACAACGTCATCAACTGCGACAAGCCGATCGTCTCCGCCATGCACGGCCCGGCGGTGGGCGCGGGGCTGGTGGCGGGGCTGCTGGCCGATATCTCGATCGCGTCGAAAACCGCACGCATCGTCGACGGCCATACCCGTCTGGGCGTGGCCGCCGGCGATCATGCCGCCATCGTGTGGCCCCTGCTGTGCGGAATGGCCAAGGCCAAGTACTATCTGATGCTGTGCGAGTCGGTCAGCGGCGAGGAAGCCGAGCGGATCGGCCTGGTATCGCTCGCGGTGGAAGAAGACGAACTGGTGGCCAAGGCGTTCGAGGTGGCCAACCGTCTCGCGGCGGGGTCGCAAACCGCCATCCGCTGGACCAAGTACGCGCTCAACAACTGGCTGCGCATGGCCGGTCCCGCGTTCGATACCTCGCTGGCGCTCGAATTCATGGGCTTTGCCGGCCCCGACGTGCACGAAGGCATGGCGAGCCTGCGTCAGAAGCGGCCGCCCGAATTCCAGTAACCGGCCGTCGCCCTTGCGCGCGGATGGCCCACACGACAGGGGTGCCGCACCATGTTTGGACAGATTCCCGATTTCGGCAACAGCTTCGAGTTCCTGCGCAAGCTCTGGGCCACCGGCAGCGGCATGCCCGGCGGCCTGATGCCAGGCCTGGGCGCCATGACGCCGCCGATGGATCTCGATGAGGTGGACAAGCGCATCCACGACCTCAAGGCCGTGGAAAGCTGGCTGCAGTTGAACGCGAACCTGCTGCGCACGACCATCCAGGGCCTGGAGGTACAGCGCGCCACGCTGGTCGCCCTGCAGACGTTCGGCAACGCGCTGTCGCCCGAGGCCATGCAGAACGCGATGGAAAACGTCGCCCGCGCCGCCAACGCGCCCAGCGCGCATCCCCCGCAGCATCACCACCCGTTCGGCACGGGCCAGACCGTGTCCGAGGCACAGGCCGACGCCGAAAACGACGAGCCGGACGACGATGACGCGCCACCCGACGGCGCGGAAGCCGCCGAGGCCGCGGCCCAGGCTGACGGCGACGCGGCATCGGCCCAGCCCGGCGCGGCCCCGCTGCCGCCCAACGCGTCGCTGTGGTGGAACCTGCTGCAGCAGCAGTTCTCGCAGATCGCCAGCAGCGCGGCGGCCGCCAGTGCCGCGGCAGCCGGCGCCACGCCATTTGCCGGCATGGCCGGCTTCGGCGCGGGGGCAGCCCCCGGGGCCGAGGGCGTGGAGCCCGGCGTGAAAGGCGATCCGCCCGCGCAGCGCAAGCCGGACGCCAATGGCAAGGCCAGGCCTGCAGCGGGCAAGGCCGCCGCGAAGAAGCCTGCGGCAAGGAAGCCTGCAGCGAAGAAGGCCGCTGCGACGGGTACGGCCAAGCGCGCCGCAGGCAAGGCGCCGGCCAAGGGTGCCGCCACCCGATCCCACACCGGCACGCCGGACGCGCCCGAGGACGGCTCCGAGTGACCACGGCCACGCCCGCCAGCGCCTTCGCACGTGCCAGCCAGCGCCAGAGCACGGCGCTGGTGATGATGGGCGGCGGCGCCCGCGCCGCATACCAGGCCGGCGTGCTGTCAGGCATCGCAAAGATCGCGGCGCGCCATGGGCTGGACCACTGCCCGCTGCCGTTCGGCATCATTGCCGGCACGTCGGCCGGGGCCATCAACGGCGCCGGGCTGGCTACCGGCGCGGCCGATTTCCGCACCGCGGCCGACACGCTGGCGGCGCTCTGGCACAGCCTGCATGCCGACGACGTGTACCGGACCGATGCCGTCCAGATGGGCGTGTCGGGCGCACGCTGGCTGTCGTCGCTGGCCTTCGGCTGGATCACCCGCCGCGCACCGCGCGCGCTGTTCGACAACGCGCCGCTGGGCGGCTTCCTGACCGAACTGTTCGAACCCGGGCGGGTGCAGGCCAGCCTCGACAGCGGCGCGCTGCACGCGTTCGCCGTGACGGCGCTGTCGTACAGCACCGGGCGCCACATCACGTTCTACCAGTCGCACCGGCGCATCCATCCGTGGCAGCGCAGCCAGCGGCTGGCCGTGGAGGCCGCCATCGGCGTGGATCACCTGCTGGCCTCGTCGTCGATCCCGTTCCTGTTCCCGGCCATGCCGCTGGAAATCGAAGGCCATCACGAATGGTTCGGCGACGGCACGATGCGGCAGATGTCGCCGCTGTCGCCGGCCATCCATCTGGGCGCCTCGCGCATCCTGGCCATCGGCGCGGCGTCGCGCCAGCGCGCGGGGTGGTTCGATACGGTGCCCTCAGGCGGCTACCCGTCGCTGGCGCAAGTGGGCGGCCAGGCGCTGGCCAGCATCTTCCTGGATGGCCTGCAGGCCGATATCGAACGGCTGATGCATATCAACCGGCTGCTGTCGCGCATGCCCGAGATGGCCAACGATGCCGAAGGCTGGCGCCCCGTGCAGGTGATGACCGTCTCGCCCAGCGAACCCATCGAGGCCATTGCCGCCGAGCACCTGCACCGGCTGCCGCGCACCGTGCGCGCGCTGCTGTCGCCGCTGGGCGGCACCGAGGCACGCGGCGCCGCGTTCGCCAGCTACCTGCTGTTCGAGCCCGAATTCACGCAGGCGCTGCTGGCGCTGGGCGAACGCGACGCGGCCGCGCAGGCCGACGAGATTGCCGCCTTCCTGTACGGCGTGGTGCCGGAAACCAAGCCCACGGCACAGGAAATGTCGGAAGTGTCGTAGCAGCGACATTTTCGACGCCCGCCAGGGACTCCGCCTGGGCAATCCATCGCATCAGGGCTAAAACGGAGTAGAGAAAACATTCGAGAATGATTCTTGTCTGGTAGAATCCGCCCGTAATTTCAAAGGCTTAGCATGCTCTACCCCGAACTGTTCAAATCGTTGGAAGCGGTCCGCTGGCACATGGACAAGGACATCCCCTGGGATACCTTCGACCCGAGCCTGCTGACTGACGACCAGGCGAAGACCATCCGCATGAATGCGATCACCGAGTGGTCGGCCCTGCCCGCCACGGAGATGTTCCTGCGCGACAACCGCCACGATTCCGACTTTTCGGCTTTCATGAGCATCTGGTTCTTCGAAGAGCAGAAGCATTCGCTGGTGCTGATGGAGTACCTGCGCCGCTTCCGCCCGGACCTGGTGCCGACCGAAGAGGAACTGCACGCCGTGCGCTTCGAGTTCGACCCGGCCCCGCCGCTGGAAACGCTGATGCTGCACTTCTGCGGCGAGATCCGCCTGAACCACTGGTACCGCCGTGCCGCCGAATGGCACTCGGAACCGGTCATCAAGCACATCTACCGCACGCTGTCGCAGGACGAAGCCCGCCATGGCGGCGCCTACCTGCGCTACATGAAGAAGTACCTGCACCAGTTCGGCGACAACGCCCGTGCGGCGTTCGCCAAGATCGGCGTGCTGATGGCATCGGCCCGCCGCACGGAAAAGCCGCTGCACCCGACCAACCTGCACGTGAACAAGGCGCTGTTCCCGAACGACACCGTGCAGTCGCGCCTGCCGGACCCCGACTGGCTCGAACACTGGCTCGACGAGCAGATCCGCTTCGACGAAGTCTGGGAAAAGAAGGTCATCGAGCGGATTCTGCACAATATGTCGCTGCTGTTCGAGCGCACGTTCGAATCGGTGCAGGACCTGAACCGCTACCGCAAGGAACTGAACGCAAACCTGCAGGCCGCCCAGGCCTGACGGATTTTCCGGTTCCAGCCGCTGCAACGAGACCCCGTCGGCTACGATGGGGTTTTTCATTTCGGGCGCCGCCGCCCCTCTCCCGACCCGATCCATGACCGCACCCGCCTTCGAATCCAAGCTGGTACCCGCCGACGACATCGCCGCGCTGCACGCCGCCGTGGCCGCGCTGCCGCGTCCGCTGGTCTTTACCAATGGCGTGTTCGACATCCTCCATCGCGGCCACGCCACGTACCTGGCCCAGGCGCGCGAACTGGGCGCCAGCATGGTGGTGGGCGTGAACAGCGATGCGTCGGTGAAGATGCTGGGCAAGGGCGACGACCGCCCGCTCAACCACGAAGCGGACCGCATGGCCCTGCTGGCCGCGCTGGAATCGGTGGACCTGGTGGCGATGTTCCGCGAGCAGACCCCGGTGGAACTGATCCGCCTGGTGCGTCCGGACATCTACGTGAAGGGCGGCGACTACGACATCGACACGCTGGAAGAAACCCGCCTGGTGCGCAGCTGGGGCGGCCAGGCCTATGCCATCCCGTTCCTGCACGACCGCTCGACGACCAAGCTGCTGACGAAGGTGCGGGCGCACGGCTGACACCCTGGCCGCCGCCCTAGCGACACGGCCCTGCTGACGGGGCCCTGATTACGCGGCTCCCCCTACCCCGCCCGCGCGGCGCTCCCTTCGCCGCGCGCCTGCGTCATCCCTTTGCACGACTGCAGCAACTCCGCGCCGTAGCGCAGGCGGACTTCATCCATGCGAGTCCGCACAGCGTCGTCGGCGTGCGCCACGCGCAGCCAGTGGCGCGACACGGCACGCGGCGCGTCGCTGACCAGCGCCGTGCGCACCCCCAACCCGCGCAGCGTTTCCAGGAATCGGTCGGCCCGTTCGCGCTCGCGGAACAGGCCCAGCGACACCGTGTACGACTCGGGGTCATCGGCGCTCACGACCGACACATCGGTCACCTTGCGGCGGCGCAGCTCGGCCAGCTTGCGGTCGGCGTTCTCGCGCGTGGGCTGGGGCGGCAGATGGACCCACCAGCGCACCTGCTCGCTGCGTTCGAACTGTTCCACCGTCAGCGGCGAACCCGCCGCGATGGCGGCCAGGTCTTCCTTGGCGCGTTGCACGGTCTGCGACGTGAAGCCGCCCATCTCCAGGCAGGCATCGGCCGGCGCGGCGGCCAGCGTCACGCTGCCCGGCGCCGCCTTGCCCGCGGGCGCTGCGCCGGCGGGCATCTCGCCGCGTGGCGCAGGCGCCGACGCCTCGGCGGGCTGCGGCAGCACCTCCATGCGCTCGCGGCGCACCTGCTGATCCACACGTTGCGGCTCGCGTGGGCTCTCCAGCGTGCCGCCCAGCGGATGCGGCCCGAAAACGCCCAGCACGGCCGCCAGCATCAGCAGATTGGCGATCAGCAGGATCAGCAGCAGGACAGTCAGGCCTCTCCGGGACATTTGGCGCGAGTCGGTCGAGTGATGGGCACCGGCAAAGGCTGGCCGGCGAGGATGACAGGGGCTCAGGCGGGCAGCGCCATCGCATGCAGCCCAAGCAGCACAAGATTATCGTGCATCTCGAACGGCATCGCGAGCGCCCCGGCCACCGCGTGCCGCGCGCCGCCCGACAGCAGGCAGCGTACCGGGCCGTGTTCGGCCAGCACCCGCCATGTCCGCTCGACGGCGCCGGCCTGCGCGGCCAGGCAGCCCGCCGCAATCGCGTCGTGAGTGTTGTCTGCGCCCAACGCCCGCACCGCGCGCGTGGCGCCGGCGCCGGTATCGCGCACATCCAGTTCGGGCAGCTGCGCGGTATTGCGCGCCAGCGTGCCCAGCATCAGTTGCAGGCCCGGCAGGATCAGGCCGCCCTCGAACCGGGCGCCATCGGGCGTGGGGGTCACGATGTCGAGTGTCGTGGCCGTGCCCGCCGTGACGATCAGCAATGTCTGATCCGGCAGCCAGCGATGCGCGCCGATGCTGCCCACCCAGCGGTCCACCCCAAGCTGCGTCGGCTCCCGATAGCCGTTGGCCAGCCCGCCATGCGCGGCCGTGGTGCGTACCCATGTCAGCGCGGCCGCGCTGCCGAAGGCCTCCACCAGCAACGCATCGACCTTGCCCGCCAGCGTCGGGCCGGCCACGTTGGCGATCCACACCGCCGGCACGCGGCCGCCCGCCAGTTGCTGCCACGTGCCCAGCAGCGCAGCCCGCTCGGCGGGCGCGGCATGGGCGGTCGCGCCGGCGTGCTGCCAGGGCGTGGGCAGTGCGCCGGCCGCGGGGGCCTGAGCGGGCACGTCATCGTCGCACCAGGCCCATTTGAGCCGTGTATTGCCGATGTCGATCAGCAGCGTACTCATGCGGTGGCTCCGCGCAGCGACACCTCGCCGCTGGCAATGCGTTGCAATCCATCGGCGGTTTCCAGCAGCAGGTGGCCGTCGCTGTCCACGCCGCGCGCCAGGCCTTCGGCCAGCACCTGCCCGTCATGCAGCAGCCGCACAGGTTCGTTGCGGAAGGCATCGCGCGCCGACCACGCCGGCGCCAGCGGCGCAAAGCCCTGGGCCAGGAACGTGGCGCGCATGGCCGCCAGCCGGTTCAGCACGGCGGCCAGGATGCGCGTGGGGTCGCGCTGCGGATCGAACGACGCCATGGCCTCGGACACACCCGCCAGTTCGCGGCCCAGCGCCGCTTCCATGCCGGTGTCGCGCATCAGGTTCAGCCCGATGCCGATCACGGCCCACAGCCGCTGCGGCCCGGCCGGCACCGATTCGATCAGGATGCCGGCCAGCTTGCGACCGTCGATCTGCAGGTCGTTGGGCCACTTCAGGCCCACGCGCGCGCCGCAGGCGGCGTCGCAGTCTTCCAGCGCCTGGGCCACGGCCAGCCCCACGGCCAGGCTCAGGCCGCTGAGCCGTGCCGGCGCCAGCGCCAGCGGCATCGCCACCGAAAACATCAGCCCGGCGCCCTGCCAGGGCCGCCCCTGCCGGCCACGGCCGGCGGTCTGGCGGTAGGCCACGCGCACGCGCGCGGCGTCGTCGGCCCATGGCGCGCTGCGGCTGGCCTGGGTCAGGTCGGCATTGGTCGAGCCGGTTTCCGCCACGACCTCGACCTGCCATGACCGGGCGGGGCCGCCGGCGAGCGCCTGGCGCAGGGTGTCGGTGTCGATCCGCCATGCCGGCAGGGTGGCGGCATTGGCGGCATCGGCGGCACGGTGGTTGGCGGCGGCATCGGGAAAGTCTGGCATGGGGACGGCAGGCATCTGGAATTCATCCGGCGGGGCGAAGCATGGCGCGGAGTCTGGCGAGATTGTAGCCGTGGCCGTGTCAGCGGATGTCCGGTCGCGTGTCCCCGGTTGGTAGCATAGAATCGAGACTCCGCCATCACATCATCGCCGCTTTTGGATCGCCAGCCGACGCCCGCCATTGATATCTCGCGCCAGGACGGAGCCTGCAGCATACAGCTGCAAGGGGACTGGACGGCTCTTGCACTTGCCGGCTGCCATGAGGCGCGCGGCCTGCGCGCCCAGCTGCATGAACTGACCGAGGCGCCCCAGCATGCCGAATGGTCGCTGGCCGGCGTGACGCGGCTCGACCATATCGGCGCGCAACTGATCTGGCAGGCCTGGAACGGCCGCATGCCCGAGCGCGTGGCGCTGAACGACGGCCAGCGCCGGGTGTTCGAGCGCATTCAAAACCTGCGCACCGACGGCTGGCGCAAGACGATGGTCGACCGTTTCAATCCGGTGACCCTGCTGGGTGCCAAACTGCTGTCGTTCTTCGCCCAGCTGGCCAACGGCATCACCATGCTGGGCCAGCTGGCATTCGACCTGCTGCGTTTCGCGCGCGCGCCGCATCGCGGCCCGTGGCGCGAGATCTCCGCGAATGTCTACAACGTCGGCTATAAGGCACTCGGGATCACGGCGCTGGTCGGGTTCCTGATCGGCATCGTGCTGTCCTATCTGTCGGCCAACCAGTTGCGCACGTTCGGCGCCAGCACCTTTATCGTCAACATCCTGGGCATGGCGGTGATCCGCGAACTGGGGCCCGTGCTGGCCGCCATCCTGATCGCCGGCCGCTCCGGCTCCGCCATTACCGCCCAGATCGGTGTGATGCGCGTGACCGAGGAGCTCGACGCGATGAGCGTGATGGGTATCTCGCACGGCTTCCGGCTGATCATGCCGCGCGTGATCGCGCTGTCCATCTCGATGCCGCTGCTGGTGGCGTGGACCGACGTGATGGCGCTGGCCGGCGGCATGGTGGCCGCGCGCTACCAGCTCGACATCAGCTACGCGTTCTTCCTGCGCCAGCTGCCCGATGCGGTGCCGGTGGCGAACCTGTGGCTGGGCCTGGGCAAGGGCGTGGCGTTCGGCATGCTGATTGCGCTGACCGCCTGCCACTTCGGGCTGCGTATCAAGCCCAACACGCAGAGCCTGGGCCAGGGCACCACGGCATCGGTGGTGACGTCGATCACCGTGGTCATCCTGGCCGATGCGGTCTTTGCCATCCTGTTCAAGAACGTGGGGCTATGAATACCATCGCCACGCCGCAAGTCGGCCCCGACACCCCGCGCGAGAAGATCATCGAGGTGCGCGACCTCGTCAAACGCTATGGGGACAACGTCGTGCACGACGGCCTGAACCTGGACGTCTATCGCGGCGAGGTGCTGTCGATCGTGGGCGGCTCGGGCACGGGCAAGACGGTGCTGCTGCGCCAGATTGTGGGGCTGGAGCGGCCGACGTCGGGCACCATCAAGGTCTTCGGCGAGAACCCGGCCAGCCTGAACGCCGCGCAGCTGCAGACGCTGCGCAACCGCTGGGGCCTGCAGTTCCAGCGCGGCGCGCTGTTTTCGGCGCTGTCGGTCATCGACAATATCGCGCTGCCGCTGCGCGAAATGCGCGCGCTGCCCGACAACCTGATCTGCCAGGCATCGCTGCTGAAACTGCAGCTGGTGGGGCTGTCGGCCAGGGACGCCGACAAGATGCCGTCGGACCTGTCGGGCGGCATGATCAAGCGCGTGGCGCTGGCGCGTGCGCTGGCACTGGAACCCGAGCTGGTTTTCCTGGACGAACCCACGGCGGGCCTCGATCCGATGGCGTCCGACGACTATGTGGCCCTGATCCGCGAATTGCGCCGCGAACTGGGCCTGACGGTGGTCATGATCACGCACGACCTGGACACGCTGGTGGCGCTGTCCGACCGCGTGGCCGTGCTGGCCGACCGCAAGGTACTGGCCGCCGCGCCCATTGCCGAGGTGATCAAGGTCGATCACCCGTTCATCCGCGAATATTTTCTGGGCGACCGCGCCCAGCGCGCGCTGCAGGCGCTGCCCGCCCTCAAGGGCCCCGGCAGCCCGGCCGCGCCCACTGGAAACACTGGAGAGACCTGATGGAAAACAAGTCAAACGCCTTCCTGGCAGGCGTGTTCACCATCGGACTGGCGATCCTGGTGCTGTTCTCGCTGTTCTGGTTCAGCAGTGACCACGCCGTGCGCGTGCCGTACGACCTGATCACGCGTTCGACGGTCAACGGGCTGGGACCGCAGGCCGACGTGAAGTATCGGGGCCTGGATGTCGGCAAGGTGTTGTCGATCAAGTTCGATCCGCAGGTGCCGGGCCAGATCATCGTGCGCATCAGCGTCAACCAGGACACGCCGATCACGCGCACCACCTATGCCACGCTGGGCTTCCAGGGCGTGACCGGCATCGCCTATGTGCAGCTGGACGACACCGCGCGCGAGGATGGCGCTGCCGCCAGTTCGCCGCCGCTGCATACGTCGGCACGCGAGCCGGCGCGCATCGTGATGCGGCCGGGCTTCTTCGAGGAACTGGAAAAGCGCGGCGACTCGCTGCTGACCCAGACCGAGACGCTGATGTCGTCGCTCAACGAGATGTTCCAGACCACCAACCGCGACGAGCTGATGGCCGCCATCAAGTCGGTCCACAAGACCGCCGACGACTATTCGAAGCTGGCCGCGTCGCTGCAGCCCGCCGCCGCCCGCCTGCCGCAGGCCGTGGACAACCTGAACGCCACGCTGGCGTCCACGCGCCGGCTGGCCGATGACCTGGCCAGCCCGCATGGCACGGTGATGAGCACCGTGAACCGCGTGGGCGAGAACATGCAGGGCGCCGCCGATTCGGTGCAGCAGGCGGCCGGCATCTTCACCCAGGAAACGCTGCCGCAGATCAACGGGCTGGCGCGCGATGCCCGCCAGGCCACGCGCAGCATCGACCGTGCGGCCGGCCAGTTCAACGACCAGCCCAGCAGCGTGCTGTTCGGCGGCTCGGCCGTGGCCCCCGGACCCGGCGAGCCGGGCTTCCAGGCCCCCTGAACCGCCGCCACGCCATGCGTCAGACCCACCGTCGGGAATCCACCATGAAAACCCGTTCCGCCCTTGCCTCGCTGGCCATGCTGATGGCGCTGTCCGCCCTGACCGCCCTGACCGCCCTGTCCGGCTGCAGCGTGCTGTCGCCCGCCAAGCCAAGCACCACCTACGACCTGGGCCCGCTTGCCGCCGCACCGTCCCAGCCGCCCGCCCGCCTGCCCAAGCTGCGCGTGGCCGATACCGGCGGGCCGACGTGGATGGACGGCCGGGGCATCTATTACCGGCTGCAATACACCCAGGCCCAGCGGCTGCAGGCCTACGCCACGCAACGCTGGGTGGACGCCCCGACACGGCTCTTCGACGACCGCCTGCGCGACGCGGTGTCCGGGCGCGGCGAACTCACGTGGTACGGCGACACCAGCGTGCCGGCCGTCAAGGTGGACCTGCTGGGCTTCGAGCAGGTCTTCGACTCGCCTACCAGCAGCCGCGGCGTGGTGCGCGCGCGCGCCACGGTATTCCACAAGTCGCTGATCGGACAGAAGACCTTCGTCGCCGAGCTGCCGGCGCCCAGTGCCGACGGCGCCGGCGGCGTGAAGGCGCTGTCGGCCAGCAGCGATGCGGTGATCGCCGCCATCCTCGACTGGGCCGCCACGCTGCCGCTGGAAGCCGCCGCCGCAGCCGGCCCGGCGCCGCTGCCGCGCGCGAACCCGCCCGGGCGCAACGCGGTGCCGCTGCCGACCGACGAAACGCCCACGCCCACGCCCCCGCGCCAATGAGGCACGGAAAGCCTATAGTGCGAATCAGGCCGTAAGGTTTCACGCAGTCAATGGCACCGGATACGCCCCTGCCTCCTTCGCCCCCGACGCCCCCAGAGGCCCCGCCGCAGCCGGAGCTCGAGGGCTGGTTGCCACGTCATTCGCCGCTGGCGCGTGTGGGGCTGATCTGCTTCACGTTGCTGGTGGTCTACGCCAGCCTGTATCCGTTTTCGGGATGGTTGAACAACGGCATCTCGCCGTTCGCCTTCCTGACCGCGCCCAAGCCGCGCTACATCACCGAATTCGACCTGCTGACCAATGTGCTGGGCTACTGCCCGTTCGGCGCGCTGGTGGTGCTGTCGCTGCATCCGCGCGTATCGGGCGCGCGCGCCACGCTGATCGCGCTGGTGGCCGGCGCGCTGCTGTCGTCGGTCATGGAAGCCCTGCAGACGTGGCTGCCCACCCGGATTCCGTCGAACATCGACCTGATCACCAACGCGCTGGGCGCGCTGCTGGGGGCCGCCGTGGTGGCGCCGTTCACCAGCGCGCTGATCGACCGCGGCAACCTGACCCGCCTGCGCATGGCGTGGTTCGAGCCGCATGCCAGCTTTGCGATCGTGCTGATCGTGCTGTGGCCGTTCGCGCAGGTGTTTCCGCAGGAACACCTGTTCGGCATGGGCGGCATCGTGCGCGAATGGCTGACCGATCCCGATTCCTGGCCGATGATGTGGGTGCAGGCCTACTTCCCGGCGCTGATCGCCTGGCAGGACAGCATCAACCTGCGGCCCGACGACCTGCAGAACCAGTTGCTGCTGGAAACCATGGTGACGGCATCGAGCTGGATCGGCACCGGCCTGTTTGCATCGGTGGCCATGCGGCGTACCGCGCCGATGCTGCGCATCCTGGCGGCGCTGCTGACCGCCGCGCTGATGATCAAGGCCGGCGTGGCGGAACTGCAGTTTCCCGACGACAACGCGTTCAACTGGCTGTCCGAAGGCGGACGCTTTGCCCTGCTGACCAGCTCGCTGGTGCTGGTACTGCTGCTGCGCGTGCCACGTTGGCTGCGCGCCGTGCTGGCGGTGGTGTCGCTGACCGGGCTGGTGATACTGACCAATATCCTGCCGCCGAACCCGTATGCGTGGATTTCGGAGCAAGGCTGGCGCATGGGCCGCCTGGTGCACTTCAACAGCCTCGCGCAATGGCTGGGCTGGGTCTGGCCGTTCCTGGCCTTCTTCTACGTGGTCTGGCGCTTCGAGCAGATCACGCTGCGGCGGCGACTGCAGAAGCGCGCCCAGCGCCGCGCGACGGCGCGGGCCGTGGCCGCCGCGACGGAAACCCGGCAGGAATCGAAGTAGGCGTCAGCGGCGCATTGCCGCTGGCGACGTGTCAGTGCAGCTGGCCGCCCTGCTCGCGGATATCGGCATCGGTCGACAGCGACGTGGCCACCGCCACGCGCAGGCCGGCGACCAGCGTATCGAGCGCCAGGCTGGGCGCGCCGGGATGCCGGGCGGCCTGCTCGGGCAGGTACGGAATGTGGATGAAGCCGCCGCGTGTGGCCGGGGCCGCCGCGTGGCGTTGCGCCAGCGCATGCATCAGCCCGTAGAACACATGGTTGCAGACAAAGGTGCCGGCAGTTTGCGACACCATCGCCGGCACGCCGGCTGCGCGCATGTCGCGCACGATGGCCTTGATCGGCAGCGTCGAGAAATACGCGGCCGGGCCATCGGGCGCAATGATGTGGTCGATGGGCTGCGCCCCGGCGTTGTCGGCAATGCGGGCATCGTCCACATTGATCGCCACGCGCTCGATCGACATCTCGGTGCGGCCGCCAGCCTGACCCACCGCAATCACCACCTCTGGATTTAAAGATTCTACGAGTTGCGCCATGGCGTCGATGGCGTTGCCGAACACGCACGGCAACTGGCGCGCGACAATCACCGCATCGCCAACGCGCTGGCCATCGAGCGCTCGCACCGCCTCCCACGAGGGATTGATCGGCTCTTGTTCAAACGGCTCGAAGCCGGTCAGCAGGACGGTACGAACGGACATGGCAGTTTCCTTACATCAGGAAGTACAACAGGAAGATATTGGCGATCAGGATGCCGAACGCGGTGGGCAACTGCGCGCGGATCACGGCGTTCTTGTCTTCCAGTTCCAGCAGCGCGGCGGGCACGATGTTGAAGTTGGCCGCCATGGGCGTCATCAGCGTGCCGCAGTAGCCCGAGAACATGCCGATGGCCGCCATCACGGCCGGGTTCGCGTGGAACATGCCCACCAGGATCGGCACGCCTACGCCGCCTGTCATCACCGGGAACGCGGCAAAGCCGTTACCCATGATGACCGTGAACAGCGCCATGCCCACGCAGTAGACCGTCACCGCCACGAACTTGAAGTCCATGTTGATGTACGACGTGGTCAGGTGCGCCACGGCCTTGCCCACGCCGGCATCGGCGAACACCAGGCCCAGCATGGCCAGCATCTGCGGCAGCACCAGCGCCCAGCCCAGCGCCTCGATCAGGCGGCGGGATTCGCGCATGCTCTGCGCCGGCGTGTCGCGCGTCAGCCAGCAGACCACGAACAGCGACACCAGGCAGCCGACACCCAGCGACACGAACGTGACGTTCTTCGGATCGAGCAGCGGCAGCCCGGCAATCCTGAAGTCCTTGAACAGCACCGTGCCCAGCACCGTGATCAGCGGAATCAGCAGCGCCGGAATGAACAGCTTGTTGCCCAGGCGCTGGGCGCTGGCGCGGCGCTTGTCTTCCGGCAGCGTGCCGTGCTTGCCATGGCCCACGCCGCCAAACCCGGCGATCAGCGCCATCACCACGGCACCCACGCCGACCACGGCCGGCGGGATCTTGTCGCCGATCAGGAAGATGACCGCATAGAGCAGCCAGAACAGGCCCGTGGTCAGACGGCGCGGATGCGTCTTGTCCGCGAACGTCATCAGCGCGGTGATCAGCAGGACAAAGCCGGCCAGCCAGTAGAGGTATTCGATCGAGATAATCATCGCTTACTCCCCCTTGGCCGCGGCGGCGACGGTGGCCGACGTGCCGGCCGGTTGCTTGCCACCGAGTTCGCGGGCCAGCCAGCCATCGAGGCGCTTCAGGCGCACGGCATGGATCAGGAAGGCGCAGATCGCGGTGGGGATGCCCCACACGGCAATGTGCAGCGGCTCGACGTCGATGTTCGACGACAGCAGGAACGTGTGCATCAGCGCGATGGCACCGAACGCCACGAAGATGTCCTCGCCAAAGAACAGGCCCACGTTGTCGGTGGCCGCGCAGAAGGCCAGCACGCGCTGGCGCACCGGCTCGGGCAGGTGACCGAAGCGGGTCTCCGCCGCGCCTTCGGCCATCGGGGCCAGCAGCGGGCGCACCATCTGCGGATGCCCGCCCAGGCTGGTCAGGCCCACGGCGGCGGTCAGCTCGCGCACGGCCAGGTAGACGATCAGCAGGCGGCCGACCGTGGCCGATGCGATGCGCGAGATCCACGCCTGCGCATGCTCGCGCAGCCCGTGGCGTTCCAGCAGGCCGATCACGGCCAGTGGCAGCAGGATGATCAGCGGCAGGTTACGTGCCTTGACGAAGGCCGTGCCGATGGCGGTGAAGATTTGCATGACCGGCATCGACGCGGCCAATCCCGTGACAATGGCGGCTGCCGCCACCACCATCATGGGATTGAACCGCAGGACGAAGCCAAGGATGATGACGCCGACCCCGAGCAGGGGCCAAAGATTGACAGCCGATTCCATGGGAAACACCTGATAGCGAGTGAAGCAAAGCCTGCGCCTGACGGGGGGCCGTCAGTTGCCGGCCCGGATGGCGATGCCTTCCGCGCCGAGCCGTTCCCGGATGCGGCGCGCAAAGGCAAGCGCGTGGGCGCCGTCGCCGTGCAGACACACGGTTTCGGCGCGAATCGGTACCCAGGTGCCGTCGATCGCGCGCACCTGCTTGTCGCGAATCATCGAGAGCGTCTGGTTGAGGGCGACGTCTTCGTCGTCATGCAGCGCGCCGGGCGTGCCGCGCTTGACCAGCGTGCCGTCGGGGTTGTAGCCGCGGTCGGCGAACACTTCTTCCTTCACGCGCAGGCCCGCGTCGCGCGCCATGGTGATCATCTGGCTGTTGGCCAGGCCGAAGAAGACGAGGTCGGAGTCGTAGTCGCGCACGGCGCGGATGATCGCGTCGCACAGCCTGGCGTCGCGCACGGCCATGTTGTACAGCGCGCCATGCGGCTTCACGTGGGCCAACTGGCCGCCCTGCGCGCGCACCATCGCGTCGAGCGCGCCGATCTGGTACAGCACGTCGGCATAGACCGCCTCGGGGTCGCGCTGCATTTCGGTACGGCCGAAATTCTCGCGGTCCGGAAAGCTCGGATGCGCGCCGATGGCCACGTTGTTGTCCAGCGCCCACTTCACGGTCTGCAGCATCGTTGCCGCATCGCCCGCGTGCCAGCCGCACGCCACGTTGGCGGAACTGATCAGCTGGATCAGGGCTTCGTCATTGCCGCAGCCTTCGCCAAGGTCGGCATTCAGGTCGATTTGCATGGGCGTTCTCCGGATGTGTGGGGCGATTTAAGGGTTATGCGACGAACCGGGTGGTCGTGCGGCGGCGCGCGGCAATCTGCAGGCCCTGGCTCTGCCAGCGCAGCGCCTGGTCGATCTGGCGCAGGTAGCGATCCACCTCGGCCTGGGCGGCGGCGGCCTCTTCGACGGTCACCTGCCGGAAGCGCACCGTGGCGCCCAGCGGCACCTGGGCCAGGCGCCACAGGTCGGCGCCGATCACGGTACCGATCTTCGGATAGCCGCCGGTGGTCTGCGCGTCGCTCATCAGCGCGATCGGCTGGCCATTCGGGGGTACCTGCATCACGCCCGGCACCACGCCGTGCGACAGCAGATCGCCCGAACGGTCGGCGCGGCGCGCCAGCACGGGGCCCTGCAGGCGCAGGCCCATGCGATTGCTCTGCGGCGTGATCGACCAGTCCGACGACCACAGCGCCGCCTGCGATTCGGGCTCGAAATCGGGATACTCGGGGCCGGCCAGCATGCGGATCACCAGCGCATTGCCTTCGCGGTTGACGGGCAGCGCCCAGCCCGGCGCGGCCACGCCGACCCAGTCCTGCTCGGCGTCGATGCCGGGGCGGCCCACGGGCAGATGGTCGCCTTCCTTCAGCACACGGCCTTCGAAGCCGCCGAAGCTGGACTTGAGATCGGTGCTGCGCGAATGCATCACCAGCGGCACATCGATGCCGCCCGCCACGCACAGGTAGGTGCGCGAGCCACCGCGCGGCGCGGGCAGCGTCAGCGTTTCGCCACGTCGCACATCGAAGGCATGCCAGGACCAGACCGGCACGCCATCGACATTCGCGCTGCACTCGGCGCCGGTCAACGCCACGCGCATGTCTGCCTCGAAGCGCAGCGCCGCGCGGCCCAGCGTGAATTCGATGGCCGCCGCATTCGGGTCGTTGCCCAGCAGCCGATTGCCCACCTTCAGCGCCAGCCCGTCGGCGGCGCCCGAGCGGCCCACGCCAAAGCGGCGGAATCCGGTACGGCCCAGGTCTTGCACCGACGCCTGCGCGCCAGGTCGGAGGATCTCGATCACAGCAGCACCTCCTCGGCAACGAAACGCACGGTGTCGCCGGGCGCGAACAGCGATGGCGGATCGCGGTCCGCCACGAACAGCTGCGCGTCGGTGTGGCCAATCAGCTGCCAGCCGCCGGGCAGTACGGCCGGATAGATGCCGGTCTGCTCGCCGCCAATGCCCACAGCACCGGCCGGCACCGCCAGGCGCGGCTCGCGGCGGCGCGGCGTGGCCAGTTCGGGCGCCATGCCGCCCATATAGGCAAAGCCAGGCTGGAATCCCAGGAAATACACGACGTATTCGCCCGCGGCGTGGCGACGCACCACTTCGTGCGGCGTCAGGCCGGTATGCGCGGCCACATCGGCAATATCGGGACCGAACTCGCCGCCGTAGCGCACTGGAATCTCCACAAGCTTGCCCGTGGTGTTGCGCGTCTCGCCCGATGCCCACGCGAGCTTCAGGTTGCGCTCCAGCGCCGCCACATCGGCGGTGTCGTCAAAGGTCAGCGTGAGGTTGTTCATGCCCGGCACCACGTCCACCACGCCACGCCAGTCGGCCGCACGTTCGGCCATGGCCCAGATGCGGCGCTGAACTTCCAGCGAGGCTGGCGGCGCGACGCTGTAGAGCAGCGCCTGTTCGGCCAGACGGTGAACGGAGCATTGAGGCATGGACGGGCTCGCTGGTTGGGGGCGGGGCTTCGATCCCTGCAGTGTAGGCACCGCACGGACCGCGACATGGCTCGCCAATGAACCCGATGTGACTCAATCGAATTTCATCAACGATTTATCGATAAATTCATCATATCGAAACATGGCAATGCCCGGCACTCGGGGTAGACCCTATGTAGTTATGCACCGTTAGCGGCAATTTCGCACCAAAAGCGCATCAATATGACGGATAAAGCGCTAGCGCTGAAAGTTCGTTGAAAGGCGACCAGAAGACATCCAGCCGCGGGCCTGAAGGCCGTGAGCTTTTGACACCAGGCAAACGAAGGCGAACCTGAGACGACCACCCCGGATGGCGCTGCTAGATTGGCGTCGCTTCTAACCCAAGGGGAACGCGATGATCCGATGCAATCTGGTGGAGGGAGATCGGTCGAGCGCCAACGGCGTGACGCTGGAAGGGATGCCGCAGGACACCATCAACGGCAAGCGCATGGCATTCCTGGGCGCCAGGGTCTATTGCCCCGCGTGCAGGACGACCGGGCAGATTGTCGGGGTGGGACCGCGGCATCTGAGCGACTTTATGGGTCAGCAGGAGGCCCTGGACGGAGATCTATGCGTCTGCAAGTGCGACCCGTCGCCGATCATGATTGCGTCCCAGAACTTGGTGTATCACCAGTTCGGGCCTGACGAGCTTGCGACGATGGGATTGGACCCATTCGGCAAGCCCCTTCCCCGCGCGGCGCGCACAAGCAACGATGGCCAGCACCGCTTCGACGAACAGGTGCAGCTGGTAGCCCCACCCGGATACGAGATCGCCGGCATGCGCTATCTGATCAAGGGCTCGGACGGTTCGGTGAACCGTGGCACCGTCCCGGCTGACGGCATGCTGCCGCGCATCTTCACGTCGTCGGAGACGACCTATACGGTGCTCTGGGGAGATGCGGCAGCTGCGGAGGACGAGGCATGACAGTCGTCGTCGCCCGCCATCGGGTTCCCGCCACGGGAAAGGCGAAGGTCAAGACAACGCGTACCGAGGATTCCCTGGTCTGCCTGGAAGTCGAGCCGGTGACATTTGCGCAATTGTGGGCAAGCTATCCCGACGAGTCCAACCCACACAAGAACGCCAATTACACGAACCAGTGCGCCATCCGACTTAGCATTGCGCTACACGGTGTTGAGGTCGATATGAAGTCCTTCTCCGAGCGGACGGTGCCGAAGATGCCTGGCAAGAAGCAACTCGGTCGCGACGTGTACCGTAAGCCCGGCAAAAAACCGCGGGATCCCGACAAACCAGTCGCCCTACGTGCCTACGAAATGGCCACGTGGCTGAAGCAACGGCCGCAGTTCTGTGGCATGCCAGCAAAGCCGGAAGACATTACAGGCCAGGATTGGCAGACGAAGGTACGGGGCCGCACCGGGATTATTTATTTCTTTGGATATTGGCGACAGGAGGGGGACAGCGGCGGCCAGCTCACGGGTGGCCACATTGACCTGTGGAATGGCTCGCGATTGACCATCACCAGCCCATTGGGAGCGATTTACACAATGGGGCGATGGGCAGGCATACGCACCGCCTTCGTGCCGTTCACGAATATCGGCTACTCGGATCTCGGTGCTTCCGTTGAAATATTGTTCTGGGAAATCAAGTGAAACGCCTGCTCGCCATTGCCGCAGGATTTCCCAGCGGAATCACTCTCACGTGGATATGTCTGTATGTTTTCAGTCGGCTCGATTGGCCGGTATCAGGGGCCATCGTCAGAGACAGGAAAAGCGATTGTTGGGATCTCGAACACTGCGCCAACCCCCATGCGACCGATTATGTCTATTTGACGCTATTTCTACTATGGCCCGCCATATACTTTTCCACGATCAATGGTCTTGCGTATCGCAAGTGGTCATTAAAGAACTGGGCGTGGTCGACGGGTATAGGAGGCCTGCTAGCGATGGCATTCTATTATCTCTCATACGCAGGACCGGGCATCATCGCTTATTTGACGAATGCTCGTTGAAAAAACAGGTCTGGGCCCGTGCAGACATCCTGTGCCTCGATATCAAATGAAAACGCCAATTCTCGTCCAACGACTGATCGCGGTCTGCCTGTTTGCCGTGCTGATGATCGTGCCGCTGTATCTTGCGTCGAGCAGCTTCACATGGAATATGCGCTATGGCACGCCGCTGCCAACATTGTTTCTGCTGGCGTTGGCTGGCTGCGTGGGCCTGGTACTGACCTGTATGGCGCTGAACTGGCGAAGCCTGGCCAGCAGCCGGTCGTACTTGATGTTGTCCTGCACCGTTTGCCTGGCGATAACTGTCGCGCTGGGCGCCTTCTACTTCATGGAAACGTTTCGGGAGCTTGCCGGCATGTACCGGACGAGTCTGATCCGGGCGGACGGAAGCCACCCGCACATGGTCATTGCAACCAGGGACGTGGAAGGGATTTACTACGAAGGGGATTATTCGAAGGTCGTCCCCATCCACCAATGGGAACGTTGCGTCCTGAGCGGCACGATGACGTGTTCGGAAACGCCCAGGATTGCCTATATGGACTGTCAATCGAAGGGGCGCCTGAACGTAACGGAGCCCTTTTGGAAAGACTTTGCGCTCATTCCAAGAGAGAACGCGCCCGGCGTTGACCCCATCAAGACGATCAACCAGTGTGACGAGGATTGAAACGTCCGTCGGCACACATTGCGACAGTTCTGCTGCATGGCTCCCGGCCCGCTCGACGGGCCGACCGGGAGCCAGCCGGCGATATCACGCAAACCCCGCCTGATGTGCCTGCTGGTCGGCGTGGTACGAGCTGCGGACCATGGCGCCCACAGCGGCGTGGGTGAAGCCCATCTTGTAGGCCTCTTCCTCGAACATCTTGAACGTGTCCGGATGCACGTAGCGCATCACCGGCAGGTGGTGGTTCGACGGGGCCAGGTACTGGCCGATTGTCAGCATGTCGATGTCGTGCGCGCGCATGTCGCGCATGACTTCCAGGATTTCCTCGTCGGTCTCGCCCAGCCCCACCATCAGGCCCGACTTCGTGGCGACGTCCGGGTTGCGGCGCTTGAATTCCTGCAGCAGCTTCAGCGAGTGCGCGTAGTCGGCGCCCGGGCGGGCCTGCTTGTACAGGCGCGGCACCGTTTCCATGTTGTGGTTCATCACGTCCGGCGGGGCCGTCAGCAGGATGTCCAGCGCCTTGTCCAGGCGGCCACGGAAGTCGGGCACCAGCACTTCGATGCGGGTGTTCGGCGACAGCGCGCGCGTCTGCGAGATGCAGTCCACATAGTGCTGGGCGCCGCCGTCACGCAGGTCGTCACGGTCCACGCTGGTGATCACCACGTAGTTCAGCTTGAGCTGGGCGATGGTGCGCGCCAGGTTGCCCGGCTCGTTCACGTCGAGCGGGTCCGGGCGGCCGTGGCCCACGTCGCAGAACGGGCAGCGGCGCGTGCACTTGTCGCCCATGATCATGAACGTGGCCGTGCCCTTGCCGAAGCATTCGCCGATGTTCGGGCAGCTGGCTTCCTCGCACACGGTGACCAGGTTGTTGGCGCGCAGGATGTCCTTGATCTCGTAGAAGCGCGAATTGCCGGTGGCGGCCTTGACGCGAATCCAGTCCGGCTTCTTGAGCTTTTCGGCCGGCACGATCTTGATGGGGATGCGTGCGGTCTTCTCGGCCGACTTCTGCTTCTTGGTGGCGTCGTATTCAGGCGTTTGCGGGGCTTCGCTGGACGTGGCGATCAGGGCGTCGCTCATACTGTTCTCCGCACGCGCAGCCGCGTGCATGTTTGGCGTTGATTCGGGGCCGGGCGTGCCACGGTTCAGGCAGCCTCGGCAGCGGCATTCCCGTGGGCCTGTGCGCGCGCCTCGCGTGCGGTCAGGACCTCGCACAGGGCCGCCGCCAGGCGTTGTGCGATTGCGGGTTGTTGTGCCGCGGTGACGGGCAGCGGGCCGGCATCGTGCGCCGCCGCGAAGGTGGCGCCCGCAGTGGCCATGTCGACCGTTTCCAGTCCGGCATAGCCGCAGGGGTTGATGCGCAGGAACGGGTCCAGGTCCATCTGCACGTTCAGGCTGACACCGTGGTAGCTGCAGCCGTTGCGGATCTTGAGGCCGAGCGCGGCAATCTTGGCGCCCTGGTGCGGACCCTCGGACAGGTAGATGCCGGGCGCGCCGGGCTTGCGTTCGGCTGCGAGATTATACGCCGCGAGCGTGTCCAGCACGGCCTGCTCGATGTCGTTGACCAGCTCGCGCACCATGAGGTGCCGGCGCCGCAAATCGAGCAGCAGGTAGGCCACGACCTGGCCGGGTCCGTGATAAGTGATCTGGCCGCCACGGTCGATCTTCACGACCGGGATCGCGTCGTCGGGGGCCAGCAGATGTGCGGGGTCTCCGGCCTGCCCGAGCGTATAGACCGGCGGGTGTTCGACCAGCCAGATCTGGTCGGGCGTCTCGGGCGTGCGGGCGGCGGTGAATGCCCGCATCGCGTCGAAACAGGGCTCGTACGGCTGGCGGCCCTGATCGATGACTTGGATCGGATGCATGCCCGAGAGTGTAACGAAAAGGGCCGGTCTGCGCTGAGGCAGACCGGCCCTGTTTCCGGTCAAGTCTTGTCTGGCGGCGGCCATACGCGCCTCAGCCGCCGCGCCGCCGGGTCATGAGGCGTGGATCTTGTCCTGCCCCGGCGTCCATTCCGTGCCTCGAACCAAGCGCCGCACGGCGCGCAACACCAGGTGCGGCAGGTCGGCCAGGGTCAGCACCGGGCGCCGGGCCTCGGCAATCAGTGCCAGCCGCACCGGGCCCTTGGCGCGCGGGTCCACGCTGAGCACGATCTCGTCGCCGCGACGCAACAGCAGACTTCCGCCACAGCGCAGCCAGTAATCCTCGGAATCATTCTCGCGGGTCACCCATACATCGACACCCTTGGCATCTTCCACAAACAGGCGCTGGGCGGCATGCACCGACAGCGGGGCAACCTCGCCGGGGCTCAGCGTAAAGACGGTCGTTGTGAGTAGGGCTTTCATGATGGCTTCTCCGTGAGTCCGGGGGCCCACCGTGTTGTCGGCGTCGCCGGAACTGGCTTGGTCATTGGACCAGCACAGTTCAGGGCTTTGTTTGGCGGGGTCCGGTGAAGTGAATTCTAGTGATGACCCCGCCGCTGGCAAAACGATATATATTCTTGGGTCTTGTTAGCTCATCTCACATAGACGAGGTCCATCATGGTCTGGAGCGGCACCTGGAACCCGGACGATCCCCGTAGCTGGAAACGCGAATTTCCGCGCCTGCCGGCCCTGGCCGCCTTGCGCACGTTCGAGGCGGCCGCCCGCCACGAGAGCTTCTCGCGGGCTGCCGCGGAGCTGTTCGTCACCCATGGCGCCGTCAGCCACCAGATCCGGGCGCTGGAGGAAGAGCTGGGCCAGCCGCTGTTCGAGCGGCGCGGCAAGCGCGTGATGCTGACCGCCAACGGCCGGCTCTATGCCGAGCGCGTGCGCGACGCGCTGCTGCAGATTGCCGACGCCACGCGCGCGCTGCAGGCCGGCAACCGCGAAAAGCGGCTGACCATCAGCACCATGCCGTCGTTCGCCGCGCGCTGGCTCACGCCGCGCATCGGCAGCTTTATCGAGCAGCATCCCGAGTTCGACGTGGAACTGCTGTCGTCGAACTCGCTCGTGGATTTTGCCAATGAAGAGGTGGACGTGGCCCTGCGCATGGGCGGCGGCCAGTATCCGGGTCTCTACGTCGAACGCCTGCTGGACGATGTGTTCTTTCCGGTCTGCAGCCCCAGGTTCAATGGCGGGCGCCTGCCCGAGCAGCCCGCGCACATGGCCGGCATGCCGCTGCTGCGCGGCGAGGGCGATCCATGGAAGCCCTGGTTCGAGGCGGCCGGACTGGCCTGGTCCGAGCCGACCAAGGGCCTGATGATGCAGGACTCGTCGCTGCTGCTGCAGGCGGCCGCCGAGGGCCAGGGCATTGCGCTGATCCGCTCGTCGCTGGCCTATAACGACCTGCTGTCGGGCCGCGTGGTGCGCCTGTTCGACGTGAGCATTCCGTGCCCGTGGCTGCTGCATTTCGTCTGCACCCATGCCAGCCTGGCCACGCCGAAGGTGCAGGCCTTCCGGAATTGGCTGCTGCCCGAGATGGAGCGGTTCCGGAACATTCTTTCGCAATGGACCTAGCGGTCCGGGGCGTCCGTACTGTCGGAGCTGTCGGTACTGTCGGCGCTGCCGGTGCCGCCGGCCCCGTCCCGGTCATCGGCCCCCGCCGGCGCTGATCCGGGTACGCCTTTCTTCTTCCGGCCGGCCCGGGGATGGGCCTGGTCGTAGACCTTGGCCAGATGCTGGAAGTCGAGCGACGTGTAGACCTGCGTGGTGGTGATGCTCACGTGGCCCAGCATCTCCTGCACCGCGCGCAAGTCGCCCGACGACTGCAGGACATGCGTGGCGAACGAGTGCCGCAGCATATGCGGATGCACATTGGCCGGCACGCCGGCAGCCAGCGCCTGCTGCTTGATCCGCATCTGTACCGTACTGCCCGACAACCGCTTGCCGCGCGTGCCCAGGAACAGCGCGTGCTGGTCCTCCGGCAAGGCGCCGGGCCGCAGCAGTGTCTCGCGTACCGCAAGCCAGGCCTTCAGCGCCTCCAGCGCCTTGCTGCCCACCGGCACGGTCCGCCGGCGCGATCCCTTGCCGATCACCGTGACCTCGGCCCCCGCCAGGTCGAGCCAGCCCGCCGACCGGTATTCGCCTTCTTCGGTATAGCGCACGTCGAGCTGGATCAGCTCCGACAGCCGCAGCCCGCTGGAATAGAACAGTTCGAAAACGGCCTGGTCGCGGATGGCTTCGGCCGTGTCGCCGCGCCGGTGCGCCACCAGCGCCACGGCGTGTTCCACGGACAGCGCCTTGGGCAGCGGCTGCCCGCGCTTGGGCGCCCGCACCCCGTCCACCGGATTGGCGGTCACGCCATGGCCATGCCGCGCCGCCCACAGAAAGAAGCCGCGCCAGCCGGACAGCGTGCGCGCGATGGTGCGCGCCGACAGGCCGCTGCCGTGCAGCCGGGCGGCGAAGGATCGGATATGTCTGGTTTCCAGCGACAGCAGCGGCACGCCAGCGGCAAAGCGCGTGGCGGATTCCTGCAGCACGGACAGATCGCGCGCGTAGCTGGTCAGCGTGTGGTCGGCCAGCTTGCGATTGGTGGCCAGCCAGTCCAGGTAGCGCAGCACCAGCGGATCGGGAACTGGCTTCTCCGCCACGGCGGCGGCCATGGTAGCCGTGGTGGCCGTGGTGGCCGCTGGGGCCGTCACGGCATCACCCTTGCCCGGCTGGCGCTTGCGCATGGCGGAATAGCGAAAATTCAGTCGCGCAGGCGGTTCAGGGCGGCGCCGGCCACTTCGCCGATCTGCCCCAGGTAGGCGGTGCCCATGCCTTCGTGGAAGCGGCGCGGCTCGGGCGAGCCCAGCACCAGCAGGCCGAACGCGGCGCCGGGGCCATCGTCGCCGGGGCGGGCCGGCACGCGCAGCGTCACCATGGCCAGCGACGCGATGTCGTCGCGCTCCAGCAGGCTGGCGGCCTCGAAGCCGCTGTTGGCGCCGCAGTACGGTGCGCGCAGGCCTTCGGCGAACAGGCGCAGGTCGTCGCTGGCGCCCTGCGCCACTTCGATATGGGCAAACGCTTCGCCCACGTTCCACAGGCGCAGCGCCACGGCCGGCACATCGAACACCTGCTGCAAGCCGTCCTGCACCGCGTACGGCAGCGCGTGCGAATCGGCCTCGGCCAGCAGGCGCAGCTGCCAGGCGTGCATGCGCTGCTGCGTGCGGTCGTTCTCGTGGCCGTGCCGAACCAGGTCGGCCAGCTTCAGTTCCAGCCCCTTGTTCTTCTCGCGCAGGATTTCCATCTGGCGCTCCTGCAGCGACACGGCCCGGTGGCTGTGCGGACTGGTCAGTTGCACCGTGGCCAGCAGTTCGGCATGGTCCTCAAAGAACTGCGGGTTGCTTTGCAGATAAGCGGCGACGTCCTGGGCGTTCATAAGCTTTTACCGATTCCATTTTTTCGGTTGGCAGTGTAGCAAAGTGACGTTGGCGCGAGCGGGTCAGGTCTGGATGAGCCGCTTCTGTCGCGAAATGCTCATCAGGATGCCGATCCCCATGCCCAGCGTCACCAGCGCGGTACCACCGTAACTCAACAGCGGCAGCGGCACACCCACCACGGGCAGGATCCCGCTCACCATGCCCATGTTCACGAAGGCGTAGGTGAAGAAGATCAGCGTGATCGAGCCGGCCAGCAGCCGCGAGAACAATGTCGGCGCGTTGGCCGCAATATAAAGCCCGCGGAAGATCAGCAGCAGATACAGCACCAGCAGCACGGCATTGCCGATCAGCCCGAATTCCTCCGAAAACACCGCGAAGATGAAGTCGGTGTGCTTTTCGGGGATGAACTCCAGGTGCGTCTGCGTGCCCTTGAGCCAGCCCTTGCCGGTGACGCCGCCCGAGCCGATCGCGATGATCGACTGGATGGTATGGAAGCCCTTGCCCAGCGGGTCGGTGGTCGGGTCCAGCAGCGTGCACACGCGGTGCTGCTGGTAATCGTGCAGGATCGGCCAGCTCACGCCCGGCGCGCAGATCTGGCTTTCATAGCTGATCAGCAGCGTGATCGCCACGACGCCCAGGCCCAGCAGCGGCAGGATGATCTTCCACGACAGCCCGGCGAAATAGATCACGTACAGGCCGGCGGCCAGCACCAGCAGGCCGGTGCCCAGGTCGGGCTGCTTGGCGATCAGGCCCACCGGCACGCCCAGGATGATCAGCGCCACGACGAAGTCGAACCACCGGATCACCCCCTCCCGCTTCTGGAAGTACCACGCCAGCATCAGCGGCATCGAGATCTTCATGATCTCCGATGGCTGGATCACCATGCCCACATTGAGCCAGCGGCGCGCCCCCTTGCGGATCAGGCCGAACATGGCCACCGCGATCAGCAGCGCCACCCCGACCGTATAGAGCGGCACGGCGATCCGCATCAGCAGCTGGGTCGGCATGTAGGCGATCACGATCATCACGACGTACGACAGCAGGATGTTGCGCAGCTGGTCTTCCACGCGGCCCGGCATGTCGATCGCGGCCGAATACAGCGCCACGATGCCCGTGGCGAACAGCAGGAAGACGATCAGCGCCAGCGGCTTGTCGAAGCCGGTCAGGGCGGTCTTGATCGTCGATGCGACGCGGCGTTTGTCCATGGCGCGTCTCCTTTTACTCTGAAACGGGTTTCTTGCCGGCTGCGTCGGCCTGGGCAAGGTTGGCGGTCCTGGCCGGCCTGGTGCGCGGTGCCGGGGCCGGTGCCGATGCCGGTGTGACATGCGGCGGCGGTGCCTTGGGCGCCGATGCCGGCGGCTTGCTGTGGCCCAGCGCCTGCAGCATGCGGTCGTCGAGCGTGACCACTGCCGATGCCGGCGCGATGGCGGCCGGATCGAGCTGCGTGGCGATCGACTCGGATGCGCCAGTCGCCCGGGCCGCAGGCACCGGCACGGATGCCCCGGCCACGGCGCTGGCCCCCGGCGCGCTGGCGGCGGCCTCGGCGCCCGAGGCTGCCGCAACGGCAGCCGGTGCGGTCTGCATCACGGTGGCGGTTGCCGCGTTGGCGGTGTCGCCCGTGGTGAACACGCTCGGCGTATCCACCGGCGGCCGGTTGCCGGCGCGCAGCGCCTCTTCGGGCGGGGGCGCGGTGGCCTGCAATTCCTCGGGCCACTTGCGCAGCAGGTAGTAGTCCATCACCTTGCGGGCGATCGGCGCGGCCACGGCGGCACCGAAGCCGGCGTTCTCGACGATCAGCGCCAGCGCGATCTTCGGATGGTCGGCCGGCGCGAACGCCGTGTACAGCGAGTGGTCACGCTTGCGTTCGTCGATCGCGTGGTGGTTGTACTTCTCGTTCTTGCCCAGCGTATAGGTCTGGGCCGTGCCGGTCTTGCCCGCCGACTCGTACGCCGCGCCGGCAAACACCCGGGCCGCGGTGCCGTTGTGGGTCACCGCCACCATGGCGCGCTTGATCACGTCGATATCGGCCTGCTTGAACGGCAGCCGGTAGCTTTCCTTGGGCACGGTCAGCGTGCGCTTGCGGTTGACCGAATCCTCGACGGCCTTCACCAGGTGAGGCTTCATCGCCACGCCGTTGTTGACCAGGATCGACACCGCATTGGCCAGCTGCAGGATCGTGAAGCTGTTGTAGCCCTGGCCGATGCCCAGCGAGATGGTCTCGCCGTCATACCACTTCTGCTGCTCGGGCTTGCGGTAGGCCTTGCGCTTCCACTCGGTGGACGGCAGGATGCCGCGGCTTTCGCCCTCGATGTCGATGCCCGTGATCTGGCCGAAGCCCAGCGGCTTCATGAAATCGTGGATGGCATTGACGCCCATGTCGCGCGCCAGTGCGTAGTAATAGGTATCGCACGACTGCACGATCGACGCCTGCATGTCCACCCAGCCGTGACCGCCCGGCTTGTCGTCGCGGAATGTGTGGTTGCCCAGCGTGAAGAAGCCCGGATCGTGCATGCCCCAGGCCGCCGTGCGCTTGCCCGTGGTCAGTGCCGCCAGCGCCATGAACGGCTTGTACGTCGAGCCCGGCGGATAGGTGCCGCGCAGGGGCCGGTTCAGCAGCGGCTTGTCCGGCGATCCGTTGAGCTCGTCCCAGGTCTTGGAATCGATCCCCTCGACGAACAGGTTCGGATCGAAGGTCGGCTTCGAGACGAAGGCCAGGATGTCGCCGGTTTCCGGCTCGATCGCCACCAGCGCACCGCGGCGGTCGCCGAATAGCTGTTCCGCCAATTGCTGCAACCGGATGTCCAGCGAAAGGATCAGGTTGTTGCCCGGCGTGGCCGGCGACGTGGACAAAGTACGAATCGGGCGGCCACCGGCGCTGACTTCCACTTCCTCGAAGCCGGTCAGTCCGTGCAGTTCGGTCTCGTAGCTCTGCTCCAGGCCGATCTTGCCGATGTAATTGGTGCCCTTGTAGTTGTCGATATCCTTGCGCGGATCGTACTTGGCGGGGTCGGCGTCGTTGGCCTCGTCCATCGCCTCGATCCGCTCCTGGTCGCGCTGCGAGATGCGGCCCAGGTAGCCCACCACGTGGCTGGCCGACTCGCCCAGCGGGTACTGGCGGAACAGGCGCGCACGCACGTCCACCCCGGGAAAGCGGAAACGCTGCGCCGAGAACCTGGCCACTTCCTCGTCGGTCAGCTGGCTGCGGATCGGCAGGCTTTCAAAGCTGCGCGATTCTTCCAGCAGGCGTTTGAAACGGCGGCGGTCGCGTGGCTGGATATCCACCAGCCTGGCCAGTTCGTCGATCGTGTTGTCGAGCGTATCGGTCAGCTTGGACGGCGTCACTTCCAGCGTGTACGCGGAATAGTTGCGTGCCAGGATCACCCCGTTGCGGTCCATGATGATGCCGCGGTTCGGCTCGATCGGCGCCACGGAGATGCGGTTGTCCTCGGCCTTGGCCGAGTACTGGTCGTGCTTGTACCACTGCAGCCACAGGAAGCGGGAGAGCAGCAGGCCAAAGCAGATGACCGTGAACAGGGCTGCCGCCGCCACGCGGATGCGGAAGCGGCCGATTTCCAGTTCGACGTTGCGGATTTCGGTCATGGCGGTACTGCGGGCGGCGTGGCGGTGTCAGGGAGGGATGAAGGGCTAGATCGGACGCGTTTCGTCGATGTCGGCCGAGCGGCGCTGGGGCGCCAGCAGCAATGCGGTGGCCATCGGCCAGAGCACGGCTTCGATCAGCGGCGCCACCAGAAGTTGCCAGCCCGGCAGCGGCGCGCCCATCGCCAGGCGGATCACCACCGGCACGGCATGGGTGATGAACAGCAGCGGCATCACATGCAGCGCCTGCGTGTAGACCGAAAACCACAGCACGCGGCGGTGGATCGTGATCGCGAAGTACGCCAGCAGCGTATAGGCCAGCGCGTGCTCGCCCAGCAGCCGCGCATCGTGCACGTCCATCAGCAGGCCTAGCAGAAACGCCACGCCCATGCCAACCTTGCGCGGCTGGTGGATGTTCCAGAACACCAGCACCAGGGCCACCATGTCGGGAATCCACAGCGTGGTGCCCCAGGGCATCAGGTTCCACAGGAAGGCCAGCACGAAGGTCAGCGTGATAAACGCGGGATTGACCGGTCGCAGCAGGTATTGGGATGTCGTCACTGGGAACGCTCCGGGGATTTCTGCTTGTCGGTGGCCTTGTCGGCGGGCTTGTCGGCCGCCTTGTCCGCCGCCTTCTGCTCGGCACCGGCGCGGGCCGCGGCCGATCGGGCGCCCTTCTCGGCCTTGGTCGGGGCAGCTTCTTCCTGCGGGCGGGGGCCCAGGCCGGACTCGTAGCGCACCACCAGCAACTGGCGATGCGAGCGCACGCCGGCCACCGGTTCGCAGTACACCCGCGAGAACGCGGTGTCGGCCTTGCGCTCGATCTGGACGATCTTCGCCACCGGCAGGCCCGGCGGATAGGTGCCGTCCAGCCCGGACGTCACGAGCAGGTCGCCCTGCTGCAGGTCGGCCGACGCGGCCATGAAGCGCAGGTCCAGCAGCCCGGCACGCGAGCCGCCGAATGCCACGCTGCGCAGGCCGTTGCGCACCACCTGGACGGGAATCGCCTGGTCCTTGTCGGTCAGCAGCGTCACTTCGGACTGGAACGGCGACACGCGCGTGACCTGGCCGATCACGCCGCGTTCGTCGATCACCGGGTAGCCGGCGCGCAGGCCGTGCGCGCTGCCATGGTCGATGACGATGCGCTGGCTGTACGGGTCGCGGGCGTCGTAGAGAATCTCGGCCGCCGTGACCGGCGTGGCCGACTGCTGCTGCAGGTTCAGCAGCTTGCGCAGCTGGTTGTTCTCGGCTTCGAGCTGGGCCTGGCGCACGGACGCATTGGCCTGCTCCACCGAGCTGCGGCGCAGTTCGCGGTTTTCATTGGTCAGCGTGACCGACGACTGGGCGTAGTCAAGGACGCCGCGCAGCGCGTCGCGCGGCACCAGCACCAGGCGTTCCACGGGCATGAGGACGGTGGCGGCCACCTGGCGCGCGACGCGCATGGCGTCAAAGCGCGCATCGACAATCAGCAGCGCCAGCGCGATCGCCACGAAGATGACCAGGCGTGCAACGGCGGATGTGCCTTGCTTGAAGAGCGGCGGTGGAGAGTAATCCATTTACCGGTGCGCAGGCGAAACCATTCCGCCAGCGCGTCCGCCCGCCCCTTGGTGGGCATGGCGGTCCGGGCTGGCGGGGGAAGACATCAAAGGTCGCGGGGACGGGGCGACGCAGGTCACCACGGTCCCTGCCTCGTATTACTCGTAGGAGAAGATGCTGCCGAGCTTGTCCATGCGCTCCAGCGCCATGCCCGAGCCGCGCACCACGCAGGTCAGCGGATCTTCGGCCACCAGCACCGGCAGGCCGGTTTCCTCGGCCAGCAGGCGGTCCAGGTCGCGCAGCAGTGCGCCGCCGCCGGTCAGCATCATGCCGCGTTCGGCAATGTCGGCGCCCAGTTCGGGCGGGGTCTGTTCCAGCGCGATCTTCACGGCGGACACGATCTGGTTCAGCGGATCGGTCAGGGCTTCGAGGATTTCGTTGGACGACACGGTGAAGGCGCGCGGGATACCCTCGGACAGGTTGCGGCCCTTCACTTCCATTTCGCGGACTTCGGAGCCCGGGAAGGCCGAGCCGATTTCCTTCTTGATCGCTTCGGCGGTCTGCTCGCCGATCAGCATGCCGTAGTTGCGGCGGATGTAGTTGACGATCGCTTCGTCGAACTTGTCGCCGCCCACGCGCACCGAACCCTTGTAGACCATGCCGCCCAGCGAGATGATGCCCACCTCGGTGGTGCCGCCGCCGATGTCGACGACCATCGAGCCCGACGGCTCCGACACCGGCAGCCCGGCGCCGATCGCGGCCGACATCGGCTCCTCGATCAGGTACACCTGGCTGGCGCCGGCGCCCAGCGCCGATTCGCGGATGGCGCGGCGTTCCACCTGGGTGGAACCGCACGGCACGCAGATGATGATGCGCGGGCTCGGACGCAGCAGCTTGGTGTCATGCACCATCTTGATGAACTGCTTGAGCATCTGCTCGGTCACGGTGAAGTCGGCGATCACGCCGTCCTTCATCGGGCGGATGGCCTCGATGTTGCCGGGCACCTTGCCCAGCATCTGCTTGGCTTCCTTGCCCACCGCCGTAATCGTTTTCTTGGCGTTGGGACCGCCTTCCTGACGGATGGCCACGACCGACGGCTCGTCCAGGACGATGCCCTTGTCGCGCATGTAGATCAGGGTGTTGGCGGTGCCCAGGTCGATGGCCAGGTCGTTGGAGAAATAGCTGCGGAGAAATCCGAACATCAGGAATCCTGTCTTCTGTTGGTTCGCGGGTATGCGAAGCGGCCGGTGCCTGTAGCGGCCCGGCCACGAATACGTTTGCAAGGGTGATGGTTCACGGCTCCCCCGGTGCGTGCGGCTGCCGCCGGCACAAGCCGGCGCGCCCCGGTACCCCTGGCGCGGACAAGCCCCGGTGCGCCAGCGGGAATCCGCTTCGCCGGCGCATGCCTGCACGCCGGACCTACGGGAACCTTTGATTAGACTCTGCGCGAAAGTTCGCGGACAGATGCGCGGGACAGGGCAGGAACACGCCTGACGTGTGGCAGTAGCCTAATCGGAGGAACCAGTTTCCTACGACTGAAAATACGATGAAAACGGGCCGCTAATCCGCGGCGTTGCCCTGATGCTGGCACATTACTGTTGCATGGTTGCGACGCCGGCCACGGTATGCCGCCCGATCCAGCCCCCTGGCACCCCGGCGATGCGCGCCCGGAACCCGGTCCTGGATGCTGCGACTGTGCCGACGGCATCACCACCCGCCCGCTTTGCCGCAACCCAAGTGGCGCGCGCGTTGCGGGAAGACAGCAGCGCGTAATGATACCTTATAATTCACGCTGTTTCGGGGCGTTTGGACCCTGAAAAACTTGTAACTTCGACGATCCTGGGGTGCCCCCCGGGCGCACCCGTCCGGCACGCCTTGGCCACCCCGCCAGACGCCGGGCCCATGGCGCCCTTCCAGGCACCCCGACGGCCACCCGACGACGGTTGGGTGGACGCCGGTTCCGAACCGGCGTCCGCTCCCCCGCCCGGCCGCAACATCTCCAGTCCGCAGGACTGAATCCGGCGAGAAGCGCCGCACCACGCCATGGCTCTCGAACTTTCCGACGTCAAGCGCATCGCGCACCTGGCCCGCATCGAAACCAGCGATGCCGAGGCCGAGCATACGCTTGTGCAGCTGAACAACTTTTTCTCCCTGGTCGAGCAGATGCAGGCGGTGGACACCACCGGCATCGAGCCGCTGGCCCATCCGCTGTCGGCCGTGCGCGACATCGCCCAGCGCCTGCGCGACGACGCCGTGACCGAATCCGACCGCCGCGCGGACTACCAGCGCCCCGCCCCGGCCACCGAGAACGGCCTGTACCTGGTGCCCAAGGTCATCGAGTGACGGCAGCGCGCTGCCCTGCCTTGTCGCCCATCCAGACGCCATCCGACCCGATATGACCTTTTCCGCTGATCACCAGACCTCGCTGCGCCAGATTGCCGATGCGCTGGCCGCCCGTTCCGTGTCCGCCGAGGAACTCGCCCGCGACTACCTGGCCCGCATCGACGCCGCCAGGCACCTCAATGCCTTTGTCGACGTCAACCCCGACCTGACGCTGGCCCAGGCCCGCGCCGCCGACGAGCGCCGCGCCAACGGCCAGGCCACGCCGCTGACCGGCGTGCCCATCGCCCACAAGGACGTCTTCGTGACGCGCGGCTGGAAGTCCACCGCCGGCTCGAAGATGCTGGCCAACTACGAAAGCCCGTTCGACGCCACCGTGGTGGAACGCCTGGGCGCGGCCGGCATGGTCACGCTGGGCAAGACCAACATGGACGAATTCGCGATGGGTTCGTCCAACGAGAACGCGTACCAGGGCGCCGTGCGCAACCCGTGGGACACCAACCGCGTGCCGGGCGGCTCGTCGGGCGGCTCGGCCGCTGCCGTGGCCGCGGGCCTGGCGCCGGCCGCCACCGGTACCGACACCGGCGGCTCGATCCGCCAGCCGGCATCGTTCTCCGGCATCACCGGCATCAAGCCGACGTATGGCCGCGTGTCGCGCTACGGCATGATCGCGTTCGCGTCGTCGCTGGACCAGGGCGGCCCGATGGCCCATACGGCCGAGGACTGCGCGATGCTGCTCAACGGCATGGCCGGCTTCGACCCGAAGGATTCCACCAGCCTGACCCCGGAACTGGGCGGCGTGGACGAGGACTTCACGCGCCTGCTGGGCCAGCCGCGCGCCGGCGCCACCGCCGACAAGCCGCTGGCCGGCCTGCGTATCGGCCTGCCGCGCGAGTATTTCGGCAAGGGCCTGTCCGCCGATGTGGAAAAGACCGTGCGCGCCGCGCTGGCCGAGTATGAACAGCTTGGCGCCACGCTGGTGGACGTGTCGCTGCCCAAGACCGAGCTGTCGATCCCGGTGTACTACATCATCGCGCCGGCCGAGGCTTCGTCGAACCTGTCGCGCTTCGACGGCGTGCGCTACGGCCACCGCGCCGCCGAATACCGCGACCTGCTCGACATGTACAAGAAGAGCCGCGCCGAAGGCTTCGGCCCCGAGGTGAAGCGCCGCATCATGGTGGGCACGTACGTGCTGTCGCACGGTTATTACGATGCGTACTACCTGCAGGCGCAGAAGATCCGCCGCATCATCGCCGACGATTTCCAGCGCGCGTTTGCCGAGTGCGACGTGATCATGGGCCCGGTGGCGCCCAGCGTGGCCTGGAAGCTGGGCGAGAAGACCGCCGACCCGGTGCAGATGTACCTGGCCGATATCTTCACGCTGTCCACCAGCCTGGCCGGCCTGCCCGGCATGAGCGTGCCGGCCGGCTTTGGCGACGGCAACATGCCCGTGGGCCTGCAGATCATCGGCAACTACTTCGACGAAGCGCGCCTGCTGCAGGCGGCCCACGCGTTCCAGCAGGCCACCGACTGGCACCTGCGCCGTCCGGCCTGATCGCGCATCCGCCAAACCGCCCACTGCCCCGAGCCATCATGCGCATGCACGCCCTGCCCCGCATCCCGCTGAGACTGGCCGCCGCCCTGGCGGTGGCCGTGACGCTGGCCGGTTGCCAGATTCCGTTCGCTGGCCGCTCCACGCCCATCGCGGCGCGCGACATCGACCTGGCTGGCAACTGCCAGCGCACCGAGGACGACGGCTTCCGCGAGGACGCGCAGCTGCGCGTGGCCGACAACACCGTGCAGCAGCTGCAGTGGAAGCTGTGGGTGGGCAAGCGTGGCTCGTGCAGCTTCAACCTGGCCGATTTCCGCCAGGTGCGCAAGACGCCTCATATCGAGCTGCGCGCCAACGACGGCAGCGCCTGCAAGCTGATGGTCTGGCAGGACCCGCGCCGCGTCACGCTGGCGCACGCCAGCTGCCAGTCGCACTGCACGCCCGGCATCTATGAAGAGGCGTGGCCCGTGATGTTCGAACCGGGCACCGGCGAATGCGCGCGCACGCGCTGACCCCGGGCTGAATTCGTCGATCGACCATGCCACGCCTGTTCCCGCCCACCTTGCCGCCGAAGGCCTCGCCGCTGGTTCCGACCACGGTGGGCCGCTGGCTGCGCGGGACGCTGGCTGGCGTGGCGGTGGTGGCGGCGCTGATGCCGGCCGCACCGGCCCAGCCGGCGGTGTCGATGGCCCCGCTGTCGCCGCCGTCGCCCCTGACCGCCCCGGTCGGCCCGGCCAGCGCCGCGGTGGTGGCCGCGCCGGCCCCCGCGACCGAGCCTGCCACCGCGCGGGTGCGGCTGCCCGCCGATCCGGGGTCGCCCGCGCTGACCGCCTACTGGTTCATGCCGCGCGAGGGCTCCGTGGCCCGCAGCCAGCTGCTGCCCGTGGTGGTGGCGCTGCACGGCTGCGGCGGCCTGGTGGACATGAAGGTGGCGGCCAGGCGCGCCGGGACAATCGAGGAAGTGATCGATCCGGCGGCCGGCCTGCAGGGCCGCTATCGCGAATACGCGCACTGGCTGACCGAGCGCGGCTACGCCGTGCTGATGCCCGACAGTTTCAGCGCGCGCGGCAAGGCCCAGGGCATCTGCACGGAATCGTTCGACGCACGATCGATCGACGACAAGACGCGCCGTGCCGACGCCCTCGCCGCGCTGCGCTGGGTGGCAAAGCAGCCGGGCATCGACACCCGCCGCATCGTGCTGCTGGGCTGGTCCAACGGCGCGCAGGCGGTGCTGGCCACCATCGATGCCAGCCGGCCCTGGCCCGCCGATGCGCCGAACGTGGACCGCGCCGTGGCGTTCTACCCGGGCTGCAAGCGCGCCGTGCAGCAGCACGATTTCAGGCTGCGGTCGCCATTGCTGCTGATGATCGGCGGCGCCGACGACTGGACGCCCGCCACGCGCTGCGCGATGCTGCAGAACGCGGTGCAAAGCCGGCAGCCCAAGGCCCGTTTCCGCCTGGAAATCTATCCGGGCGCGTACCATGGCTTCGACGGCACCAGCGAGCTGCACGTCCGGCGCGACATCACCGCGCGCCATGGCTCCGGGGTCACCGTCGGCGGCGACGCCGTGGCGCGCGTGGCCGCGCTGGCCCAACTCGATTCCTGGCTGACGAGTCCCGATCCCTGACGACACAGACAACGCAGGGCCTGGAATTCGGCAACCGAAGCAACCTACACAGTAAAGCACTCAGATTAGGAAAACCGCCATGCAATGGGAAGTGGTGATCGGCCTGGAGACGCACGCACAGCTCTCCACGGCCTCCAAGATTTTCTCCGGCGCCTCCACCGCGTTCGGTGCCGAGGCCAATACGCAGGCCTGCCCCGTGGACCTGGCGCTGCCGGGCGTGCTGCCCGTGCTCAACAAGGGTGCCGTCGAGCGCGCCATCCAGTTCGGCCTGTCGATCGACGCGAAGATCGCGCCGCGCAGCATCTTCGCGCGCAAGAATTACTTCTACCCCGACCTGCCCAAGGGCTACCAGATCAGCCAGTACGAGATTCCGGTGGTGCAGGGCGGCCAGATCACCGTGCAGGTGGAAGGCAAGCAGGGGGTCTACGAGAAGACCATCAACCTGACGCGCGCCCACCTGGAAGAAGACGCCGGCAAGTCGCTGCACGAGGACTTCGCGGGCATGACCGGCATCGACCTGAACCGTGCCGGCACGCCGCTGCTGGAAATCGTGACCGAGCCCGACATGCGCAGCTCGGCCGAAGCCGTGGCCTATGCGAAGGCACTGCATTCGCTGGTGGTGTGGCTGGGCATCTGCGACGGCAACATGCAGGAAGGCAGCTTCCGTTGCGACGCCAACGTGTCCGTGCGTCCGGTGGGCCAGGAGAAGTTCGGCACGCGGCGCGAGATCAAGAACCTGAACTCGTTCCGCTTCCTGCAGCAAGCCATCGACTATGAAGTGCAATGGCAGATTGCCGAGATCGAGGATGGCCGCGAGATCGTCCAGGCGACGGTGCTGTTCGACCCGGACACCGGCGAAACGCGCGCGATGCGCACCAAGGAAGACGCGCACGACTACCGCTACTTCCCCGACCCGGACCTGATGCCGCTGGAAATCGATGCGGCGTGGATCGACCGCGTGAAGGGCGCGCTGCCCGAGCTGCCGGCCGCCATGCAGGCACGCTTTGTGTCGCAATATGGGTTGTCCGCCTACGATGCGAGCACCATCACCGCGACCAAGGCCCTGGCCAGCTACTTCGAGGCCGTGGTCAAGGAAGTGGGTGCCGCCAGCGCCAAGCCTGCCGCCAACTGGCTGATGGGCGAGATCGCATCGCAACTGAACCGCGACGGCATCACGATCGACGCCGCGCCGGTGAGCCCGGCTCAACTGGCGAAACTGCTATCGCGCATTGCCGATGGCACGGTATCGAACAACACGGCCAAGAAGGATGTGTTTCCGGCGATGTGGGCCGGCGAATCGGACGGCGACGCCGACGCGATCATCGCGGCCAAGGGCCTGAAGCAGATGTCCGACACCGGTGAACTGGAAAAGATCATCGACGACGTGCTGGCCGCCAACGCCAAGTCGGTGGAGGAATTCCGCGCCGGCAAGGAAAAGGCGTTCAATGCGCTGGTGGGCCAGGCAATGAAGGCCACCAAAGGCAAGGCCAACCCGGCCCAGGTCAATGAACTGCTGAAGAAGAAGCTGGGCTGATCGCCGATCAGATCCGTCTCCTTTTCTAAAGAAACGGCCACGTGGAAAACCACGTGGCCGTTTTTTTTGGTCCGCTCAGCGGGCGGCGCCGGTCATGCGGATTCGGGCGCTGCCGACCGACACCGACCTGGCGCGGTCGCAGTGGACCGGTCAGGCCACGGGCCGGACGGCCCCCGCCACCGGCACCACGCTGACCTCCACCTCCACCGTATGTTCGCCGCCGCCCACGATCACGCCGTGCAGCAGCGGCACGTCGCTGTAGTCGCGTGCGATGGCCAGCGTCACGTGGCGGGTGTCGGCCAGCACGTCGTTGGTGGGATCGAGGTCGATCCAGCCGTTGGCGGGGCACCAGACGCCGGCCCACGCGTGCGAGGCATCGGCGCCGAGCAGGCGCGGCTCGCCCGGCGGTGGATCGGTGCAGAGATAGCCGCTGACATAGCGCGCGGCCAGGCCGATCGAGCGCAGGCAGCCGATCATCACCTGCGCAAAGTCCTGGCACACGCCGCTGCGCAGCGCAAAGGCCTCCAGCGCGGGCGTATGCACTTCGGTGGTCTCGCCGTGGTAGGCGAAGTCGGCGTGGATGCGATGCATCAGGTCGATGGCGCCAGCGGCCACCGTCACGCCCGGCGTGAAGCTCTGCAGCGCGTAGTCGCGCAGGTCGGCGTGCAGCGCCACGTTCGGCGATGCATAGACGAACTCGGTCTCGGGATGGAACGGCTGGCCGGCACGGTAGCGCAGTTGCTGCGCCGCCGCTTCCCAAGGCGTGCCTTGCGCCGCATCGAACCCGGCCCAGCGCGGCATCAGCGTGACCGTGCTGCGGGTGGTCAGGCGCATCGTCTCGTGCGGGACGTCGAGCATGAAGTGCAGCACGTTGTTGCCGAACGCGTCGGTTCGCATGTGCTGGTGCGTCGGCGCCGGTTCCACATCGGTCCGGTGCGCCCCCACGGCCTGCCACGGGTACGACGGCGGCGTCACCACGGCACGCTGCTGCGCATGTTCCACGGGCCAGGCGTACTGGTAGGTGGTGACGTGGTGCACGTCCAGCGTGGTGGGCAAGTCCGATGGCGTGGCCGATGGCGTGACCGGCGGGGCGCCGGCCGGCCCGGGCGGCCCGGCTTCAGCGTGGGGATTGGCCGGCAGGCTGCTCATGGCAGGTCCGTCTCCGGTGCCACGCCGGCATGGCTGAAGTAGCGGCCGCCGATTTCGTCGGACAGCCTGGCCATGCGCGCGCCAAGCTGATCGCACAGCGCCGCCAGCTTGGGATAGCGGTCCTTGTCGCGCTCGCACAGCAGCGAGCGCGACGGCAGCGCGGTTGCCGGCGGCAGCAGTTCGGCCAGTGGCACGCGCGTCTGCCCGGTGGCGCCGGTCGGCAATTGCGCGAGCTTGTCGCGCAGGCGGTCCAGCACGCCGTAGAGGCCGCGCGGATTGGTCGGCTCCAGCACCAGCAGATCCACCAGCGCGGCCACGTCGCTCCGCCCCGGGAACAGCGAGCGGTACGTCAGCGTGCTGTCGAACAGGTGCAGCAGCATGTCGAAGCCGCTGCGCGACGCCAGCGCGCCGCTGCCTTCGGCCAGTTCCAGGAACAGCGCCAGCGTGCCGAGCCGTTCGATATGACGGCCGATAAAGACCAGCCGCCACGCTTCGTCGCGCGTCATGCGGTCGCCCTGCGCGCCGCTGATCGCGCCCAGCTGCATCGCCAGATGCTCCAGCGCGGCCAGCACCTTCGAGCGGTCGTAGGCCCCGTCGCCGTGGGCTGCCGTGCCGGCCGGGCAGGCCGCATCGGCCATCGCGTCCTGGAAGTCGTTGCGCGCGGCCAGGATGGTGCGCCAGTGATCGTTCGACAACCGGTTGCGGATCTCGTTGGCGGCACGCGCGTGGCTGGCCAGCGTCGGCATCAGGCCCGTCGCGGCATGCGGATCGGCCAGCGTGGAGACCAGGCTGCGTTCGAACACGCGCAGCGACGCCTGCGGCGACGGCGTGTTCGGGGCCACCAGCCCGAACCACTGCGCCAGCAGGCCCAGCATGTTCAGCGTGCCGTCGTCGGTCTCGTCGTTCGATTCGATCGAACCCAGTATCTGTCGGCACACGCGCACCACGTTTTCCGCGCGCTCGGCATAGCGGCCGGCCCAGTACAGGTTCTCGGCCGCGCGGCTCGATACCGCCAGCGGCCGGGGCACCGCCGCCGGGCCCAGCGACGGCAGCGCAGTACGCGGTGGCGATGGCGGCGCCGATGCCGGCCCGCTGCGCGCATGGCCGGCCGGCGCCGGCATCAAGCCCTGCGCCGGCTGGTTCGACAGCACCCAGGTGTCGGCACTGGTGCCGCCAAGCTGCATCGACACCGCTTCCAGATGGGGCGGTGCGAGCCGCGTGAAGCCGCCCGGCATGACCTGCCAGCCGCCATTGCCATCGGCAACCGCGAACACGCGCAGCATGGCCGCGCGCGAGCCGATCCGTCCGCCGCCCTTGCCGTCGGGCTCCCAGCAAGGCGTGTGCGAGAGCGGAAGCGGCGCCTGGAGCGTAAATCGATCTGGCGTTTCGGCGATGCGGGCACGCCATGCATCGAGCGGCTGCAGACCCTTTTCCATGCCCAGCAGCGTATCGGCCGGCGTGCGCGGATAGGTGGGCATCACGAACGCTTCGTCGAGCAGGCGCAGCGCCTCTTCCTGCGCGGCGGCCTCGCCGCACCACCAGCTCATGACCGATGGCAGCGCCAGCGGCTCGTCCAGCAGCGCCTGCGCGATGCCGGGCAGGAAGCCGTGGATCGCGGGCGACTCCAGAAAGCCCGATCCCGGCACGTTCGACACCGCCACGTTGCCCGCGCGCATCGCTTCGAGCAGGCCGGGCACGCCCAGCATCGAATCGCTGCGCAGCTCCAGCGGATCGCAGAACACATCGTCAAGGCGGCGCAGGATCACGTCCACGCGTTCCAGCCCGCCGAAGGTCTTCAGGTAGACCACGTCGTTGCGCACGGTCAGGTCCTTGCCTTCGACCAGCGTGATGCCCAGGTAGCGCGCCAGGAACGTGTGCTCGAAATAGGTCTCGTTGAACGGCCCCGGCGACAGCAGCACGATCTGCCGCCCCGTGCCCATACCGGCGCCCATGCCGGCGCCCATACCGGCGCCCATGCCCGCGCTGACGCCCTCTTCGGCCAGACCCGCCGGTGCCGCGTGGGCCAGGGTCGAGATCAGCTGGGCGAAGGTCGGCGGCAGGCGCCGCACGCGCAGTTCGCGAAACGCCTCGGCATACTGGCCCGACACGATCAGCCGGTTTTCCAGCGCATAGCCCATGCCCGAAGGCGTCTCGGTACGATGGGCGATGACCGTCCAGCCGTTGTCGGTATGCACGAGGTCCACCGCCACGGTCTGCAGGAAGCTGCCGCCCGGCGGCTGGTAGCCCTTGAGCGGGCGCAGGTAGCCGGGATGCCCGTAGACCAGCCCCGGCGGCAGCAGCCCGCGCGTGAGCAGTGTCTGCGGCCCGTAGATATCGGCCAGGATGGCGTTGGCCAGCGTCGCCCGTTGCGTGACGCCGGCCTCGATCACCGCCCAGTCGGCTTCGGACACCAGGAACGGAAAGACCTCCAGCTGCCAGGCCCGCGCGCCGCCCTGGTCGGCGTAGACGTTGTAGGTCACGCCGTTGTCGCGGATGCGGCGCGACACGGCCGCCGCATGGGCGTTCAGCGCGGCGGGGCGCAGGTCGTCCAGGATGCCGAAGAAGCGCGCCCACGGCTCGCGCAGCGTGCCGTCGGGCAGCCGCAGTTCGTCGCGATGGCCGTCGGGCACGGGCAGCGCCAGCCGGCCCGCCAGGGCGGCCGGCGCGTCGGCAATATCCGATCCATCGAAAGGCAGCGACGACTGCAACGGCACGGCTGACGGTTCTCCTGTGGGGCGGGCACGCCAGGTGCGCTAGGCAATATCGCGCAGGTCCAGCGTGAACGGGAATTCCAGGCTGCGGCGTGGCGGCGGCGCCACCGACCGCCCCGGCGTATGCCCGATCGCGAAAAACCGCGCCAGGCGCCGGCTTTCCGCCTCGTAAGCATTGACCGGGAATGTCTGGTAATTACGGCCGCCCGGGTGCGAAACATGATACTGGCAGCCGCCCAGGCTGCGGTCCATCCACGTATCCACCACGTCGAAGGTCAGCGGCGCGTGCGACGGGATGGTCGGATGCAGCGACGATGGCGGCGCCCAGGCGCGATAGCGCACGCCGGCCACGTACTCGCCGGCCCGCCCGGTGGGCTGCAGCGGAATGGTCTGGCCATTGACCGTCACCACATGCCGGTTGTCGTTCATGCCCAGCACGGTCACCTCGATGCGCTCCACCGACGAATCGACATAGCGCACCGTGCCGCCGGGCGCGCCCTCCTCGCCCATCACATGCCACGGCTCCAGCGCCGTGCGCAGCGTCAGCGACAGCCCGGCCACGTCGATCTCGCCCACGCGCGGGAAGCGGAATTCGAAGTGCGGCGCGAACCAGCTGGACTCGAAGACAAAGCCGGCGGCGCGCATTTCGGCCAGCACATCGTCGAAATCCATCTCCACGAAGGTGCCGAGCATGAAGCGGTCGTGCAGCGCCGTGCCCCAGCGCGTGAGCCGCGCGGTGTACGGCGTGCGCCAGAAGCGTGCCACCATCGCCCGCAGCAGCAGTTGCTGCACCAGGCTCATGCGCGCGTGCGGCGGCATCTCGAACGCGCGCAGTTCCAGCAGGCCCAGCCGGCCAGCCGGCCCGTCGGGCGAGTAGAGCTTGTCGATGCAGAACTCCGAACGGTGCGTGTTGCCCGTCACGTCCACCAGCAGGTTGCGCAGGATGCGGTCGATCAGCCACGGCGGCACCTCGCCATTGCCGACCACCTGGCTCAGGTCAAGCTGGCGGCGCAGTTCGTCGAACGCGATATCGAGTTCGTAGACCTGGTCGTTGCGCGCCTCGTCCACGCGCGGCGCCTGGCTGGTCGGGCCGATGAACAGCCCCGAAAACAGGTACGACAGCGACGGATGGTTGTGCCAGTACGCGATCAGGCTGGCCAGCACGTCGGGCCGGCGCAGGAACGGGCTGTCGGCCGCCGTGGCGCCGCCCAGCACGAAGTGGTTGCCGCCGCCGGTCCCGGTGTGGCGCCCGTCGAGCATGAATTTCTCGGTGGACAGATGCGTCTCGTGCGCGGCCTGGTACAGGTAGTCGGTGTGGTCCACCAGTTCCGGCCAGTTGGCGGCGGGATGGATGTTGACTTCGATCACACCCGGATCGGGCGTCACCTGCAGCAGCTTCAGGCGCGGGTCGCGCGGCGGCGGATAGCCTTCCATCACGATCCGGACGCCCAGTTCGGCGGCGGTGGCCTCCACCTCGGCCACCAGCGCCAGGTAATCCTCCAGCACGGTCAGGGGCGGCATGAAGACATAGAGGATGCCGCGCTTGTCATCCATCGACCGCGCTTCGACGGCGGGGCCGGCGGCACGGCTCGGGTGGCGCACCTCCACGCAGACTGCCGTGCGGATGGTGTCGCTGGACGATACCCCTCGCGCTGGCGCCGTGGCCGGCGTGGCGGATTGGCCACCCGGGCGGGGCTGGCCTCGCGCTTCGGCCCGGCGCGCGGCCATCGCCGCCGGGCTGTACGCGGCGGCCGGCGACTGCGCGCGCAGCGGCGCCGCGGCCGGCAGCGGTGCGCGCGGCGCGAACGGGTCCTGCTCGAATTGCCACGGGTAGTCCGCCTTCGACACCCACGGCAGCGAATCGAGCGGCAGCCGGTAGCCCATCGGCGAATCGCCGGGCAGCAGGTACATGCGTTCGTCGCGCATGAACCAGCGGCCGGTCAGCCAGCTGCCATGATCGTCGCGCGCCAGCGGCAGCACGTAGCCGGTGACGCTGGACAGCCCCGCGTCGAACACGCGCCGCAGCCGCGTACGCTCCAGTTCGTCGTCGAGCCTGGCCTCGAACGGATCGACGTTGACCGGCAGCCGGCGCTCGCGCCACAGGTAGTACCAGACATCTTCGTAGCCGGGCGTGACGGTGTCGGCTTCCAGGCCCAGCCGACGCGTCAGCGTTTCGAGAAACCGCCGGGCATCGGCCGATGTGTAGGCATCGGGCTCGCGCTCGTCGGCAAACAGCGCCGGGTCCTGCCAGCACGGCTGCCCATCGGCGCGCCAGCAGATCGACAGCGCCCAGCGCGGCAACTGTTCGCCGGGATACCACTTGCCCTGCCCGAAATGCAGGAAGCCGCCCTCGCCGTAGCGCGCACGCAGCTTGTGCACCAGTTCGGTGGCCAGCCCGCGCTTGGTGGGCCCCAGCGCATCGGTGTTCCACTCGGCGCCGTCACGGTCGCGCGCGGCGACGAAGGTGGGCTCGCCGCCCATCGTCAGCCGTACGTCGAGCGCCTGCAACTGGCGGTCCACGGCCAGGCCGGCCGCGTCGATGGCCGTCCACTGCGCATCGGTATAGGGCTTGGTCACGCGCGGGGACTCGTAGATCCGCGAGATCGACATATGGTGCCCGAACGTCACCTCGCATTCGTCCACCGCGCCGCTGACCGGTGCCGCATTGCTGGGCTCCGGTGTACAGGCCAGCGGGATATGGCCCTCGCCGGCCAGCAGTCCCGATGTGGGATCGAGCCCGATCCAGCCGGCGCCGGGCAGGTAGACCTCGCACCAGGCGTGCAGGTCGGTGAAATCGGCCTCGGCACCGACCGGGCCATCGACGGCCTTCACGTCGGGGGTCAATTGCAGCAGGTAGCCGGACACGAAGCGCGCGGCCAGCCCCAGATGCCGCAACGTCTGTACAAGCAGCCAACCGGTGTCGCGGCACGACCCCGACCCGTTTTCGAGCGTGGTCTCCGGCGACTGCACGCCCGGCTCCATGCGGATCAGGTAGCGGATCTCGCGCTGCAGCCGCTGGTTCAGGTCCACCAGGAAATCCAGCGTGGCGCGCGGCGCGCGGTCGATGCTGTCGACGAACGCGGCAAGGCGCGGCGTCAGCGGGTCTTTCGCCAGGTAGGGCGCCAGGTCGTGGGCCAGCCCGGCATCGTAGGCAAACGGAATCTTCTCGGCCGACGGCTCCAGGAAGAAATCGAACGGGTTGTAGACCGCCATCTCGGCGATCAGGTCCACCGTCACGCGGAATTCCGTGGTCGGCTCCGGAATCACCAGGCGGGCCAGGTAGTTGGAGAACGGGTCCTGCTGCCAGTTGACGAAATGCTGCACCGGTTCGATGCGCAGCGAGTAGGACAGGATGGGCGTGCGGCAATGCGGTGCCGGGCGCAGGCGTACGACTTGCGGCGACAACTGCACCGGACGGTCATAGCGGTAGTGTGTGACATGACTCAGCGCGACGTGCGTGACCACTGGCGACCCCCGGGGTTGTGTGTAGCGTCAGGCTTAGCAAGACTTGTACCGCCTGCCCGTGCCTGCCCACGGACGGCGGCCGGCAACCGCGCCGGCCTACATCTGGTTCTTCGCGCGCAGGCCCTCTTCCAGCAACGACCGCAGCTTGGCCAGCGCGCCGGGATCGCCGTGCGCGGCCGCCCGGGCGTACCAGATCTTGGCCTGCTCGATATCCTTGTCCACGATGCCGGGGTAGCCGCGTTCGTAGTAGCTGCCGACGATGTACTGCGCCCCGCCGTCGCCGGCGGTGGCCGCCTTCGCGTACCAGGTGAACGCGCGGCCGTAGTCCAGCGGCACCCCGCGCCCGGTGAAGTAGTTGGTGGCCAGCGCCATCTGCGCCTGGATATGGCCGCCCTGCGCCGCGCGCTCATACCAGCGGTTGGCCTCCTCCAGCGACTTCGGCACCAGCTTGCCGCGCTCGTAGAGATCCCCGACTGTGTACTGCGCATGTGTCATCTGGTTGTCGGCCGCGCGGCGCAGCCAGACCAGCGCTTCTTGCGGCCTGGCTGTCGTACCTTCGCCACGCAGCAGCATCATCGCGTAGTTGAACTGGGCCAGCCGGTTGCCCTTCTGGGCCGCCTCGGCGAAACCCTTGATCGCCGCATCGAAATGACCGGCTTCATAGGCGGCAACCGCTTCGCGGGTCTGCGCCTGGGCCGGCGCGGGCGGTTCCGGGGCCGCGTGGGCGTGGAAGCCGGCGACTGCGGCGAGCACCAGCACCGCCAGACGGATCTTCGAGGTAACGGTCGCGGGCATGGTGAACTCCGAAGGCCGGCAAGGCTGGCAGGCTGGCTGGATAGCGGGACGGTGAATTCAGTGTAGTTGGCGATTCCGCGCGCCGCCCATCCATATTAAGGATGTAGTTCCGTGTTTATTGCTAGAAAATATTCTTTTCATGAATAATCCAACACAGAGGCGTGCTGGCACCCCCATGACCGCCAGTTGTGCCAGCACGCCGCCCCAGATCAGCGACCTTCCAGTGCCGATACCCGCGTGGCCAGCGCGGCGATCTGACGGTTGATGGCGACCAGTTCCTGGCGGAGCTGGTCAAGATTCACCGCATCGGTGCCCTGGGTGGCAGCCGCCACATTCACGATCTGCCGGCGTTCGGCTGCACTGCCCACGGATACCGAAGCCGGGCGGTCGCAAACCGAATTGGTGCCAAGCGCGACGCCGGCCTTGACTTCCACGCGCGCACCACTGCCCAGCGCGGTGCCGAAGGCGGCGGTGGCCCGTGCGTTGTCGCCCAGTGCCAGCGCGCTGACCTGGTCTGCCAGTGCCCCCGATCCCACGGCGGTAGCCAGCGCGTCGGCCGCAGACGCGCTGGCGCCGACTGCCAGGCCCTGTGCGCCGCTGGCGTACGCCTGGTCTCCGATCGCCACGCCCCGGGCGCCCGACACCACGGCCAGTCCAAGCGCAACGCTGGTGACGCCCGATGCGCTGGCTTTCGTCCCAATGGCGACGGCATCGCTGGCACTGGCGGTACTGGCCACGCCAATGGCGACGCTGTACGCCGCGGTGGCATTGGCCAGGCGCCCGAACGACGAGGCGCTGTCGCCGGCGGCCACGGCCTTGATACCCACGGCGGTGGTGTTGACCGCCGATGCAACGGTGGAACTGCCCAGTGCCGTGCTGCTGTCGCCGGTGGCAGCACTGCGGGCGCCCAGCGCCGTCGACCACACTGCGGTGGCCGTGGCCTCCCGGCCCACCGCCGCGCTATAGCTCCTGCCGCTGTGGGCGCCCGTGCCAATGGCCAGCGTGTTGTTATCGCCATCCGCCAGGGCGGTGTCCCCGATGGCGATCGAGTCGCCCCCGGTGGCGGCGGCCGATTGGCCGATGGCAATCGCGTTCCCCCCACTGGCGTTGGCGTCGGGCCCGGTGCTGTTGGCGCGGAAGTACTGAACGCCTGCGGCCAGTGCGGCAGCGGGCTGAGATACGTTTTGTGTCATTGCGTCGCTCCAGATATCAGTTTCGGAATGCCTCCCCGACAGCCGGCGTGCGTGCCATGGCTGTCACGGATGGCGATCCGATCCTTTCAAACTGCGACGTACAGGGCCATGGAATCTGGTAGGCCAGGACGGTTCCATGGCGCTGCCTGGCGTCCTGTGATGGCGGGGCGCGGCACCGCGCGGACGCGGCGACCCGGTTACCCGGTTACCCGCCTACCCGCCTACCCGGCGAACCGGTATCCGACCCCTACCTCGGTCAGCAGGTGCACGGGCTGCGCGGGGTCCAGCTCCAGCTTGTGGCGCAGGTGTCCCATGTAGACGCGCAGGTAGTGGCTGCTTTCCGAGTGCGCCGGGCCCCAGACCTCGCGCAGCAGTTCGCGATGGGTCATGACCTTGCCGCGGTGGGCGATCAGCACCGCCAGCAGCCGGTATTCGATGGGGGTCAGATGCACCTGCGCGTCGCCTCGCGTGACCAGCCGGTTGGCCATGTCCACGCGCACATCGCCGAACGTGATCTGCGGCGTGCCCTGCGGGTTCGTCCTGGCGTGGCGGCGCAGCAGCACGCGCACGCGCGCCACCAGTTCGCCCACGCCGAACGGCTTGGTCAGGTAGTCGTCGGCGCCGGCATCCAGCGCCGCGATCTTGTCGGCTTCGTCGGTGCGGGCGGACAGCACCAGCACCGGCACCTCGGTCCAGGTGCGCATTTCGCGGATCAGCGTCATGCCGTCGCCATCGGGCAGGCCCAGGTCCAGGATCACGATGTCGGGCTGGCGCGTGCCGGCATCGATCAGCCCGCGCTTGAGCGTGTCGGCCTCGTGCACGGTGCAGCCATCTGCCTGCAGCGATTCGCGCACGAAGCGTCGGATATGGGGTTCGTCCTCGACCAGCAGGACGGTCGGCGAATAATCGAATGGCATCTCAGTGCGGATCGGGAAGGATGGCGTCGAGCGGCTCGGGCTCGACGGCGGGAGGATTGCCGCGCGGCAGCGCCAGCGTGAAGCGGGCGCCGGGGCCGGCCGACTCCACCCAGATGCGGCCGCCGTGGGCCTGCATGATGGCGTCGCACACGGCCAGCCCCAGGCCCACGCCGGCGGTGGCCGATTCGCGCTGGCCACGCGTGAATTTCTCGAAGATATGGCGCTCCTGGCCCGGCGCCACGCCGTGGCCTTCGTCCTCGACGATCAGCCGCACTTCGTCGTCCAGCAGCGCGCCACGGATGCGCACGACCGTGCCGGGCTCGGTGTACTTGGCCGCATTCTCCAGCAGGTTGCACAGCACGCGTTCCATCAGCACGCCGTCGCATTCCACCAGCGGCAGCGCGGCCAGGTCGGCCACCTGAACGCGATGCGCCTTCAGTGCCTCGCGCATCGACGCCAGCGCGGCGCCCACCAGTTCCTCCAGCGATTGCCAGCCGCGCTGCAGTGCCACGTCATGCTGCTGCAGCCGGGCCATGTCGAGCAGGTTGACCACCATGGTGCGCATGCGCAGCGCCTGGCCGCGCATGGCGTCCACGGTCTCGGCCACGTCACCGGCCAGCGGCGGCGTGGCGCGCTGCAGTGTCTCGGCCATGCCGATCAGCCCGGTCAGCGGCGTGCGCAGGTCGTGCGACACGGCGGCCAGCAGCGAACTGCGCAGCCGCTCCGATTCGATCGACACCAGCGCGCGCTGCGCCACTTCCACGTAGTGCAGCCGCTCGATGCCGATGGCGATCAGCGTGGCGAAGACGTCGGCCTGGCGCCGCAACCCGGGCTCGGCCAGCGCGTGCCAGGCGCGCGGCTCCACGGCCAGGACGCCGCGCGTCTGCATCGGCGCCTTGAGCGGCAGGTACAGCACCGTGCTGCCCGGCAGCGTATGGGTGCCGGTGCCGGCCGGCTGGCCATGGTCGAACACCCACTGCGCCAGCACCGTGTCGATGGCCTCGCCTTTGTCGGACTTGTCACCAGGCCCGCCCGGCGGGCCGCCCGCCATCGGCAGCAGCCGCCCCTGTTCGGACACCAGAAAGAACGTCACATGGGCCTCGAACGCGGCGCGCATGAAGCGGCTGCCGATCTCGACCACCTGGTCGGTGGTCAGCGCGGCCGACAGCTCGCGGGCCAGTTCGTACAGCGTGCGCGCATCGGTTTCGCGCCGCACGGCCACCTGCGCCTGCTCGCGCAGGCCGGCGGTCAACTGACCGATGACCAGCCCCACCGTCAGCAGCACGAAGAACGTCAGCAGGTACTGCACGTCGCTGACGGCGAACGACATCCGGGGCGGCACGAAGAAGAAATCGAACGCCGCCACCGCCAGCACCGATGCCAGCGCCGCCGGTCCCCGGCCATGGCGCAAGGCCACGCCGACCACGCCCGCCAGGAACAGCATCGCGATGTTGACGAGGTCGAACCACGGGCGCGCCAGCATCGACAGCACCGTGGCCCCGGCGCACCACACCACGGCGAACGCGTAGTCGCGCCGGCGGGTGCGTGCCAGTTCGGCGGCGGCCTGGGCGTCGGCATCGGGATGGGACTCCGCGATCTGCGGCGCGCGCGGGCGCAGGTCGGCGCGCGTGGTGTCGGCGGCCACGCGGATCACGTCGATCTCGGGGCAGCCGGCCGCCAGCGCATCGGCAAATGTCTGCCTGCCGATCAGCCGGTTGCCGGCCCCGAGCACCGGCGACAACGCGCGCGCCAGCCACATGCGTGCCCGATCGATCAGGCTGCCCTCGGCGTGCCAGTCGTTGCGGGCGCGCCCCACCAGCACCTTGGTCAGGTTGTGGCGGCGCACGTAGCCGGCCACCGCCTTGACCATGTCGTGCCCGGCCAGGGTTTCGGTGCGCGCGCCCAGTTCCTCGGCCAGTTGCATGGCCGCGCGCACGCGCACGCGGACCGGGTCGGCCAGCGGCATCAGCCGTGGCGTGGCGATGGTGACCACGTGCCAGTCGCAATCGAGCTGGCTGGCCAGGCGCCGCGCGCTGCGCACCACCTGTTCGGCATCGTCGCCGGTGCCAATGCACGCCAGCACGGCCTCGCGCGTGCGCCAGACCGGCTGGATCGCCTCGGCATGGCGGTAGGCGCGCACGTCGTCATCGACGCGGTCGGCGGTGCGGCGCAGCGCCAGTTCGCGCAGCGCGATCAGATTGCCCTTGCGGAAGAAATGCCGGGCCGCGTGGCGCGCCTGGTCGGGCAGGTACACCTTGCCTTCGCGCAGCCGGCGCAGCAGTTCGTCGGCGGGCAGGTCCACCAGCACCACCTCGTCGGCGCCGTCGAACACGGCGTCGGGCACGGTTTCCCAGACGCGCACGCCGGTGATGCCGCCCACGGCCTGGTTCAGGCTGTCCAGGTGCTGGACGTTGACCGTGGTCCAGACGTCGATGCCGGCGGCCTGCAGCTCCTGGATGTCCTGCCAGCGTTTGGGATGGCGGCTGCCCGCCGCGTTCGAGTGCGCCAGTTCGTCCACGAGCACCAGCGCCGGGCGCCGCGCCAGTGCGCCATCGAGATCGAATTCCTGCAGCACGCGATCCCGATAGGGCACATCGCGCAGCGGCAGGCGCTCCAGGCCGTTCACCAGCGATTCGGTTTCGGCGCGGCCGTGGGTTTCCACCACGCCGATCGCCACGTCCACGCCCTGTTCGCGCAAGGCGCGCGCGGCGGTCAGCATGGCGAAGGTCTTGCCCACGCCGGCCGATGCACCAAAGTAGACCCGCAGCTTGCCACGCGCGGCACGCACGCTCTCCGCCTGCATGGTTTGCAGCAGGGCGTCGGGGTCCGGGCGGGCGGCGTCAGTCATGGTGTGTGGATTGTGCCACGCAGGCATTCGCGGTGTGTGCATGCGCCGGCCCTCTCCCCCGGCCCCTCTCCCGCGCGCGGGAGAGGGGAGCAAACAGCCAGCATTTGATATACCCCGGGTGTTCTCCCCTCTCCCGCCTGCGGGAGAGGGGCGGGGGAGAGGGCAAGCGCATCGACCACCACGGAATCTATTTCAGCCCATCCAGCGCAAGATTCAACTTGAGCACGTTCACCGCCGGCTCCCCGAGCACCGCCAGGCCCGGGCCCTCGGTGTGCGCCGCGATCAGCGCCTCGACCTTCGCTTCCGGCAGGCCGCGCAGGCGCGCCACGCGCGCCGCCTGGTATTGCGCCGCGGCCGGGCTGATGTGTGGATCGAGGCCGCTGCCGGAGGCCGTCACCAGATCCACCGGGATCGCTGCCTTGTTGTCCGGGTCGGCGGCGTGCAGCGCATCGATACGCGCTTTCGCCGCATCGGTCAGCGCCGGGTTGGTCGGGCCCAGGTTCGAGCCCACCGACGCCGCGCCGTTGTACGGCATCGGCGCCGTGGCCGACAGGCGGCCCCAGAAGTATTTCGGGTCCGAGAACGGCTGGCCGATCAGTTCGGAGCCGACCGTCCTGCCGTTCTGCACGATCAGTGACCCGGCGGCCTGGTGCGGAAACACCGCGCGCGCGATGCCGGTGACCACGCCCGGATAGAGCAGCCCGGTGACGATGGACAGGCCGACGAACACGGTCAGCGCCGGGCGCAGCATGCCGGTCTGGCGCGCCGGCTCGGCCGGCAGGTTGATTTGGGCTTGTGAAGGCATTGCAGTTCTCCCTATTCAGATCCAGCCGAACATCGTCAGGAACATGTCGATCAGCTTGATGCCGGCAAACGGCACCAGGATGCCGCCCAGGCCGTAGATCAACAGGTTGCGGCGCAGCAGGATGGCGGCGCCCAGCGGGCGGTACACCACGCCACGCAGCGCCAGCGGAATCAGCGCCACGATGATCAGCGCGTTGAAGATCACGGCCGACATGATGGCCGACGCCGGCGTGGACAGGTGCATCACGTTCAGCAGGTTCAGCTGCGGATACGTGGTGGCGAACGCGGCCGGGATGATCGCGAAATACTTGGCCACGTCGTTGGCCACGCTGAAGGTGGTCAGCGACCCGCGCGTCATCAGCATCTGCTTGCCGATCTCGACGATCTCGATCAGCTTGGTCGGGTTGCTGTCCAGGTCGACCATGTTGCCGGCCTCGCGCGCGGCCTGCGTGCCGCTGTTCATGGCCACCGCCACATCGGCCTGCGCCAGCGCGGGGGCGTCGTTGGTGCCGTCGCCGGTCATCGCCACCAGGCGGCCCTGGCCCTGGTATTCGCGGATCAGCGCAAGCTTGGCCTCGGGCGTGGCCTCGGCCAGGAAGTCGTCGACGCCGGCCTCGGCCGCGATCGATGCCGCCGTCAGGCGGTTGTCGCCGGTGATCATCACGGTGCGGATGCCCATCTTGCGCAGTTCGCCGAACCGCTCGCGGATGCCGGTCTTGACGATGTCCTTGAGCTCCACCACGCCCAGCACGCGCACACTGTCCTCGGTGCCTTCGGAGATGGCCTCGGCCACCACCAGCGGCGTGCTGCCGGCGCGCGCCACATCGTCCACGGCCTGCATGACGGCGTCTGGGAACTTGCCGGCGCGCTCGGTCACGTAGCGGCGCACCGCATCGGCCGCACCCTTGCGCACGCTGCGCACGACGTTGCCTTGCGCCACATCGACGCCGCTCATGCGCGTCTGCGCGGTGAACGGCACGAAGACCGGGGCGGCCAGTCCGCGCGCGCCCATCTCCGGCGCGGCCACGCCGGGCTGCTGGCGCGCCAGCGCGACGATGCTGCGGCCCTCGGGCGTTTCATCGGCCAGCGACGACAGCCAGGCAGCCTCGGCCAGCTGGCGCTCGTTCACGCCCGGGGCGCAGAGGAAGCGCGCGGCCTGGCGATTGCCGTGAGTGATCGTGCCGGTCTTGTCCAGCAGCAGCACATCGACGTCGCCGGCGGCCTCCACCGCACGGCCCGACGTGGCGATCACGTTCGCTTCCATCATGCGGCTCATGCCCGCCACGCCGATGGCCGACAGCAGGCCGCCGATCGTGGTCGGGATCAGGCACACGAGCAGCGCCACCAGCACCGTCACCGATACCGGCACGCCGGCCTGGGTCACCAGCACCGCATAGAGCGAGTACGGTTGCAGCGTGGCGGTGGCCAACAGCAGCACCAGCGTCAGGCCCACCAGCAGGATCGTCAGCGCGAGCTCGTTCGGGGTCTTCTGGCGCTTGGCGCCTTCGACCATGCTGATCATGCGGTCGATGAAGCTTTCGCCCGGATTGGTCGTGATGCGGACCACGATCCAGTCGGACAGCACGCGCGTGCCGCCGGTCACCGACGAGAAGTCGCCGCCCGATTCGCGGATCACCGGCGCCGATTCTCCCGTGATGGCACTTTCATCGACGGAGGCCACGCCTTCGATGACCTCGCCGTCGCCGGGAATCATCTCGCCGGCTTCGACCAGCACGATGTCGCCGCGACGCAGGTCGGTGGCGATCACCGGCTCGGTGGCGCCGGCGGCGCGCGCGTCGCCACGGCCCGGGCGCACCACGCGCGCCATGGTGGTGGTCTTGAGCCCGCGCAGCGCGGCGGCCTGCTGCTTGCTGCGGCCTTCGGCCAGGGCTTCGGCAAAGTTGGCGAACAGCACCGTGAACCACAGCCAAACGGCAACGGCCAGGATGAAGCCCGCCGATTCGCTGCCCTGCGCGTGGCCGAGCCACGCACGCAGGAACAGGATCGTCGTCAGGATGCTGCCCGCGTAGACCACGAACATCACGGGGTTGCGCAACTGCGCGCGCGGCGTGAGCTTGCGCAGCGCCTCGATCATGGCCGGCTTGACCAGTTCGGGCGAGAACATGCCGCGTGCGGGGCGCGGGTGATGCGGCATGCCGCCGCCGGCCGCCGTGGCGGTCGCATTGGCTGCCGGGCCGGCGGGACGTGACGGCGCGGCCGGGGTGTTACGCGTCGCCGGGGATTGTTGTTGCATGAGAATCTCCGCGAATTACTTGGCGGCCGCCGCAACGGCGGCGGGCTGCAATTGCTCTGCGACCGGGCCCAGCGCCAGCGCGGGCACGTAGGTCAGTGCGCCAACCAGCAGGACCGAACCCACCAGCAGCACCACGAACAGCGGGCCGTGCGTGGGCATCGTGCCGGACGTGGCCGACGTGCGGCGCTTGGCGGCCAGCGATCCGGCCATGGCCAGCACCGGGACGATGATCCAGAAGCGGCCGAACCACATTGCCGCGGCCAGCAGCACGTTGTAGAACAGCGTGTTGGCGGACAGCCCGGCAAAGGCACTGCCGTTGTTGTTGGCCGCCGACGACAGCGCGTACAGGATCTCCGAGAAGCCGTGCGTGCCGGGGTTGAACACCCCGGCGCGGCCCGGCTCCGCCATCACCGCGATGGCCGTGCCGACCAGCACCAGCAGCGGCGTCACCAGGATGGCCACGGCGGTCATCTTCATCTCGTAGGCCTCGATCTTCTTGCCCAGGTATTCGGGCGTGCGGCCGATCATCAGGCCCGCGATAAAGACCGCCAGCACCGCGTAGACCAGCATGCCGTACAGGCCCGAGCCCACGCCGCCGAAGACCACCTCGCCCAGCTGCATCAGCAGCATCGGCACCAGCCCGCCGATGGCCGTGAACGAGTCGTGCATGGCGTTCACGGCGCCGCAGGACGCGGCCGTGGTGATCGTCGCGAACAGCGCGCTGGCCGAAATGCCGAAACGCACTTCCTTGCCTTCCATGTTGCCGCCGGCCTGCAGCGCCGATGCCACATGGTCAACCGGCAGCGCCGACAGCGCGGCGTTGACCTGCTGCTCGGACGCCATCGCCGCCAGCGCCATCACCACGAAGATCACCGTCATCGACGCGATCACGGCAACGCCCTGGCGGCGGTCCCTGACCATCTCGCCAAACGTGAAGCACAGCGCGGCCGGGATCAGGAAGATCGCCAGCATCTCCATCAGGTTCGCCAGGGGCGTCGGGTTCTCGAACGGATGGGCCGAGTTGGCGTTGAAGAAGCCGCCACCGTTGGTGCCCAGCATCTTGATCGCTTCCTGCGACGCCACCGGGCCCATCGCCAGCGTCTGCGTGGCGGTCTTCCTGTCCTCGGTCACGGGCTTGCCATCGCGGTCCAGCACCGGCTGCCCGGCCGCATCGACCACCGGTTGCGTGTATTCCACGGCCGACACCAGCGGCACATCCTTGTAGCTGTCGAAATTCTGGATCACGCCCTGCCCGACCAGCGCCACGGCCATGACGACCGACAGCGGCAGCAGCACATACAGCGTGCTGCGCACCAGATCGACCCAGAAGTTGCCGATGGTCTGGGCGCTGTGGCGCGCAAAGCCGCGAATCAGCGCGAACACCACCGCAATGCCGGTGGCCGCCGAAACGAAGTTCTGCACCGTCAGCGCCAGCATCTGCGTCAGGTAGCTCATGGTGGACTCGCCGGCATAGCCCTGCCAGTTGGTGTTGGCCACGAAGCTGATGGCGGTGTTGAACGACGAATCGGGCGACACCGCGCCAAACCCCTGCGGGTTCAGCGGCAGCATGCCTTGCAGGCGCTGGATGGCGTACACGGCCATCACGCCGATCACGTTGAACACGATCACGGCGACGGCGTACTGCTTCCAGCCCATTTCGGCATCGGCGCGCACGCCGGCCAGGCGGTACAGCACGCGTTCGAGCGGACGGCCCCATGCCGTCAGCCCATAGTTGCCCTCTTCGACGGCGCGGCGCATGTAGCGGCCCAGGAACGGGGCCACCACGAACAGCACGGCAAGGAACAGGGCGAGCAGCCCCAGAAACTGGGAGAAGGTTGACGTGGGCATCAGAATTTCTCCGGCCGGAACAGTGCAACGAGCAGGTAAACGAAGATGGCGACGGCCAGGCCGCCGCTGAGCAGGTCGGTCCAGTCCATCAGAGCCTCCGGTCGGTTGCCGAATGCTTGGGCTGGGCGGGCTTCGCGCCGGTGTCGTCGGCGCCGCCCCGGCCAGCGGGCAGGTTGGCGCCCAGCGCGGCGCACAGGGCCAGCAGCGCGCCCGTCAACGCGCCGAAGGCCAGCAATACGAGGAAATAGATCCCGTCCATGATGTGGGTGCAGGCGGGTCGCCTGCAGAGTGATTCACGGATAGGAGGTTAGGGATCGGGGGGTAAAAACGGGGTAGAGAGGGGGAGAGGGCGTGTAAACGAAATATAAAAACGGAAATATAAAAACGGCGAAATACAAAGGCGCGCGGCGCCGTGCCGCCCGGGCGCGATGGTGCGCCTCCGCCCGGCGCGAGAGAGGGGAGAAACAGCCGCCTTAGATCCAGCCGGCCCGGTGCAGCTTGCGCCAGAGCAGTCCGCAGGCCGTGACGGTGAAGCCGAGCACCACCGGATACGCGTAGTGCCACTTCAGCTCGGGCATGTCGCTGAAGTTCATGCCGTACAGCGAGAACACCACCGTCGGCACGGCCAGGATGGCGCCCCAGCCGGCCAGCCGCTTGACCACCTCGTTCTGCGTCACCGTCACCAGCGCCAGGTTGACCTGAACGGCCGTGGTCAGCATCTCGCGCACCACGTCCAGCGACCGGACGATGCGGCTGCAGTGGTCCTCGATATCGCGGAAATACGCGCGCAGTTCCTTGGGCACCAGGTCTTCATGCAGCCGGATCAGCTGGCCGCAGATGTCCTCCACCGGGTACACGGCATTGCGCAGCCGCAGCACCTGGTGCTTGACGTGGTAGAGCCGCTGGATGGCCTCGCGGTCGAATTCGTCGCGGAAGATGCCCTGCTCCAGCTGCTCGAAGGTGTCTTCCAGCCGCGTGACGATGGGCAGGTAGTGGTCCACCACGAAGTCCATCAGCGCGTACAGCACATAGCCCGGGCCATTGGCCAGCCCCTGCGGGTCTTCCTCGCAGCGTTGCCGCACGGGCGCGTAGGTGGAACTGGCCCCGTGGCGCACCGACACCACGTAATTGGGGCCGACAAACAGGTGGGTCTCGCCCACCACCACCTCCTCGCCGGCCAGCTGCGCGGTGTTGAGCACCACGAACACCGAATCGCCGTAGGTTTCGAGCTTGGGCCGCTGGTGGGCGTCCAGCGCGTCTTCCACGGCCAGGTCGTGCAGCCCAAAGGCCTGCTGCACCCGGCGCAGCAGCGTCAGGTCGGGCTCGTGCAGGCCCAGCCAGACGAACGTGCCCGGTTCCGCCAGCACCTGGCCGATATCGGCGAAGTCCACCTTGCCAAGCTTCTTGCCATTGCGATACGCCGCACAGTTGACGATGGCGCCCATGGCTCCTCCGCGATCAAGATGCGCAATCGTAACAAGGGCGGCAGAACCGTGCGATAGGCGTTGCTGACATCAGGGTGTACCCGAAGCCGGGCCATCCCGGTACCCATACCGCCCCGCCCGCCACATGCGCGCGCCCTTGCGGGGGGCATATGGTCCGCATGGTTCACCCCCTGCGGGCCGACCAAGATTTGTTACAGTTCCCGAGAAATCCGACGTTAGAATGTCCCATTTCCACGGTCACCCGGCTATGTCCCAGAAGAAATCGCCACGCTTCGAGCTGCGCAGTGGCAATGTCGACGCCCTCCTTCTCGCCCTGCAGACCGCGGACATCGACGCGCTGCGGGATGACCTTCTCTCCCGCTTCGAATCGACCCCCGATTTCTTCTCCGACGACGTGGTGGCGCTGGACCTGCGCCGCCTGGACGGCGACAGCGCGCTGGCGCTGGACCGCGTGATCGACACCCTTTCCACCCTGAAGGCGCGCGCCATCGGCGTGGTGGCGCGCCCCGACCAGCGCGGCTGGGCGGGCGGCTTCGGGCTGCCGCTGCTGGACAGCCAGAGCCGGCGCGGCGGCCGGGACGACGCGGCCCGGGACCGGCCGGACGCCGAAAAGGGGGCCGAAAAGGGTGCAGAATCGGCTTCCGGACAGGGTGCTTCCGATGACGCGTCCGCCAGCGCCAGCCCGGCCGGCAACGGCGCGCAGGGCGCCGAGGCGGGCGCGGCCAACGGCAGCGCATCGGAAATCGCCGAAATCATGGCCGCCGCCAACGCCGCGGCCGCCACGCCGCGCGCCATCCCCACGCTGCTGATCGACAAGCCGCTGCGCTCGGGCCAGCAGGTGTACGCGCAGGGCGACGTGGTGATCCTGGACTTGGTCAGCTACGGCGCCGAGGTCATCGCCGAAGGCAACATCCATATCTACGCCCCGCTGCGCGGCCGTGCGCTGGCGGGCGTCAAGGGCAACCCGGACGCGCGCATCTTCTGCACGTGCCTGGAGCCCGAACTGATTTCCATCGCCGGCATCTACCGGACCGCCGAGCAGACGCTCCCGGCCGACGTGCTCGGCAAGTCGGCCCAGGTGCGCCTGGCCGACGAGAAGCTGATTCTTGAACCGCTGCGGATGAAATAACGCCGCCGCGCCCATCACGACGAACCACTTTCATACCGGACCAAGAGCCATGGCAAAAATCATCGTAGTGACCTCCGGCAAGGGAGGCGTCGGCAAGACCACCACCAGCGCGAGCTTCGCCGCCGGCCTGGCCCTGCGTGGCCACAAGACTGCCGTGATCGATTTCGACGTCGGCCTGCGCAACCTCGACCTGATCATGGGGTGCGAGCGCCGCGTGGTGTATGACCTGATCAACGTGGTGCAGGGCGAAGCCAACCTGCACCAGGCGCTGATCAAGGACAAGAAGTGCGAGAACCTGTTCATCCTGCCGGCGTCGCAGACGCGCGACAAGGAGGCGCTGACGCGCGAGGGCGTGGAAAAGGTCATCAACGACCTGAAGGCCATGGATTTCGAATTTATCGTCTGCGATTCGCCGGCCGGCATCGAGACCGGCGCGCTGATGGCCATGTACTTTGCAGACGAGGCGCTGATCGTGACCAACCCCGAAGTCTCGTCGGTACGTGACTCGGACCGCATTCTCGGCATCCTGGCCTCGAAGACCAAGCGCGCCAGCGAAGGCGAGACCATCAAGGAACACCTGCTGATCACGCGCTACAACCCCAAGCGCGTGCATGGCGGCGAGATGCTGTCGCTGACCGATATCCAGGAAATCCTGCGCATCAAGTTGATCGGCGTGGTACCGGAATCGGAAGCCGTGCTGCATGCTTCGAATCAGGGCACGCCGGCCATCCATCTGGAAGGCACCGATGTGGCCGACGCCTATGGCGACGTGGTGGACCGCTTCCTGGGCAAGGACAAGCCGCTGCGTTTCACTGACTACCAGAAGCCGGGCCTGCTCTCGCGCATCTTCGGCAACAAGTAAAAGGAGGGCTCATCCATATGTCGATCCTGTCCTTCCTGCTCGGGGAGAAGAAGAAGTCCGCGTCGGTCGCCAAAGAGCGGCTGCAGATCATTCTCGCCCACGAACGAACCGGCCATTCGGCGCCGGCCGATTACCTGCCGGCCCTGCAGCGCGAACTGGTGGCCGTCATCTCGAAGTACGTGAAGATCAGCGACCAGGATCTGCGCGTCAGCCTTGAGCGCCAGGACAACCTGGAAGTGCTCGAGGTCAAGATCGAGATTCCGCAGGCCTGACCTGCCGCAGCGCCGGCAGCGTCGGCGCCGCGGCCATGGCCATCCCCACCGAGGGATAACCCTTCCCCACATTCGTTGGGGATATTGCAGCGCAACAACCGCCCGGCGCGGCGGTTGTATGGCGCGCTGCCGCCCGCCTCCCTTCCCGCTCCCCGCCTGACCTGCACCGCCCTGGCGCATGGTGCCATGCACCAATTCGCGGGCCTCCCCACATTGTGTAGCGGCAAACCAACGGATTTGCACCAAATGTCTTCCCGGAACGCGCCTGCGCTTCGGATTTATGTCCGAAGCAGCCGCCTTTTGTTAAATTTTCGCGGCGTTTAGTGCAAACGTTATCCACAAAGACGGACGCGCCGTGATCCGGGGCGATCCGACCACAAGACAGAAAAGGAGCACCATGAAGAAATCGCTACTGGCCCTCGCCGTTGGTTCGCTGTGCGCAGGCAGCGCGTTCGCGCAATCGTCGGTGACGCTGTACGGTATCGTTGACCAAAGCGTCCGTTTCCAGACCAATGCCGATGCCGGCAACCACAGCCAGACCCAGGTCACGAACGGCGCCATCACCAACAGCCGTTGGGGCCTGAAGGGCTCGGAAGCCCTCGGCAACAACCTGAAGGCGATCTTCCAGCTGGAAAACGGCTTTGATCCGGATACCGGCAGGGCGAACCAAGGTGGCCGCCTGTTCGGTCGTCAGGCCTACGTCGGCCTGTCCGGCGATTTCGGCGCGGTCAAGCTGGGCCGTCAGTACACGGAAGGCTTCAACCTGTTCGGCGACTTCGACCCGCTGACCATCGGCAACTACGACAACAACGCCTGGCCGTTCTTCCTGACCCAGTTCCGTTCGGACAACGTGGTCAGCTACTCGGGTTCGTTTAGCGGCCTGAACGTCGGCGCCAGCTACGGTTTCGGTGAGCAGGCCGGCAGCATGACCAAGGGCCAGTACTGGGGCACCCGTGCTTCGTACGACATCGGACCGTTCGGCATCGGCGCCGTGTACCAGGAAATCCGCGACACGACTGCTGCCAAGAACCGCCAGCAAATGTGGGGCGTGGCTGGTAAGTACGGCGTCGGCCCGGCCAAGCTGTTCCTGGGTTATATCGGTGGCAAGGACCGCACCGGCATGATCGATTCGAACTTTTTCACCCCGGCCAACACGGGTAACCCGATCCCCACGGGCGGCAATGCGTCGGCCAACCCGCGCAAGGACACGATCGGCTACGTTGGTGCCACGTATCAGGCCACCCCGGCCCTGGTGCTGACCGGCGTGTTCTACGCCGACTTCATCGACAACAAGAACGGCATCGCCGACAGCAACGGCAAGCGATACACCGGCGTTCTGCTGGCCGAGTACTCGCTGTCGAAGCGCACGCAGGTCTACGGCACGGTCGACTTCAACAAGGTGACCGGTGGCGTGAAGACCGAACTGCCGGGCCGCAACAACCAGACCGGTATCGCCGCTGGCATCCGCCACATTTTCTGATCGTTCACTCGATCGGCTGTTCTGGGAAAGGCACCTTCGGGTGCCTTTTTTTTCGTCCGGCCCCGGCCCCTGCCGCCTGCGCGGCCGTGTCGCGGGCGGGCCCGTCGTCCAGCAGTTCCAGCCGGTAGCCGTAGGTGTACACCGGCACCACGCGCACCCCGTTTTCGTCCCACAGCCCGAGCTTGTTGCGCACGCGCGAGATGTGCGTGTCGATGGTGCGCGACATCGGCGAGAACTCGCGTCCCCACACCGCCGTCACCATGTGGTCGCGCGGCACCACCCGATTGGCATGGCGGAACATCAGCAGCGCCAGTTCGAATTCCTTGGGCGTGAGCGGCACCACCGCGCCGTCTCGCGTGGCCTGGTGCGTCACGATGTCGAAGGCGTAGCGGCCCCAGCTCAGGCGGTCGTCGTCGCGCTGGCGCGTATCGGGATAGACCCGCCGCAGCAGCGCCTGGATGCGCGCGGACAGTTCCACCGGCCGGATCGGCTTGACCATGTAGTCGTCGGCGCCGGCCGCCAGCGCCACCGCGATATCGGCCTCGGCCTGGCGCCGGGCCACGAACATCACCGGCAGGCGCGGGTCCAGGTGCGTGCGCACCCAGTGCAGCACCTCCAGCCCGGATACCTGCGGCACGTCCCAGTCCAGCAGCAGCAGGTCGAATGTGACCTTGCGCAGGGTCAGCAACATGCGGCGGCCGTCGGTAAAGGTCACGCATTCATGGCCGGCGCCGTTCACGATGGCGCGGATCATCGCCGCCTGGGCGCTGTCGTTCTCCAGGGAAGCCACCCTCAGTCCTGTCTTCGTCATGCGTCGTCGCGCGCCCCGCTTCGGGGCCCCGGTGAATAAGTCCGACGACCATTAGATGCGGAGTTGCGCACAAACCCTATAAGACGATGCTCATTTTTGTGTCCGCCACAAATGTTTACTTCGTCCTGGGCGGGCCGAGACCCTACCATGGGCCGCATGGAACGACTGGCAAGGACCTGCAAGGAACCCAACGTGAAGATCGCCGCGCTTGAAGATAATCCGGCTCGCATCATGGTGCTGGAGCGCGCCCTGCAACGGGGCGGGCACCATCTGGCACGCTTTCGCTGCGGGCCGCCCCTGGTGGACGCCATCCATGCCGAGCCCTTCGACATGCTGCTGCTGGACCGCGACGTGGCCGAGGCCGATGCCGAGGAATTGCTCGACTGGGTCCGACGCACGCTCGGACACGCCCTGCCCGTGATGATGTTCGGCGCCAGCGATGCCGAATCGGATGTGGCGCGCTGCCTGATGGCCGGTGCCGATGCCTATGTGCCGCAGCCGGTGCGCGACGGCGAACTGCTTGCGCGCATCGAGGCACTGGGCCGGCGCGCCGCCACGCAGCCCGTGCGGCCGGCCACCGCGCCGGCCGGGGTGCTGGACGACGGTCCCGACCAGCTGGTCTGCGGGGAATTCCGCTTCGCGGTGGCCGAGCGCCAGGTCTGGGTGAAAGGCATGCCGGTGACGCTGTCGCCCAAGGAGTATGCGCTGGCACTGCTGCTGTTCCGCAACCTCGGCACGCTGGTGACGCGCCGGACGATGATCGACAAGGTCTGGCGCGGTGCCGACATGGAAGAACAGTCGCGCACCATCGACAGCCATCTGTCGCGCATCCGGAACAAGCTGGCGCTATGGCCGTTCAACGGCGTGATGCTGCGCACGGTCTACCGGCTGGGCAGCCGGCTCGACGTGGCTTGAAGAAAATACGATGAAGGCGCGAGGCAGGTGCGAGGACGGTGTGAGGAAGGCGCCATGGGGGCGATCTGGGCGAAACCCCCTGCCCCCGGGCCCCTCGTTTCGCTCAGTCCGCCTTGATGCCCGCTTCCTTGACGATGCGGGCGTTTTCCTGCGATTCGGCTTGAATGGCCTTGGCAAACTGCGCCGCCGAGCCGCCGGTAGGCACTTCGCCGCCGCGCAGCAGGCGGTCTCGCACCTCGGGTTCGGCCAGCGCCTTGTTCAGTTCGGCGTTGAGCTTGTCGATGATGGCCGCCGGCGTCTTGCCCGGCGCGAAAATGCCGAACGTCGAGGTCAGGTTGGCCTTCGGATAGCCGAGTTCGTCGAAGGTCGGCACGTTGGGCAGGCTGTCGAGCCGCCTGGGTGCGCCCACGGCGATGGCCCGCAGGCGGCCGGCCTGCATATGCTGCGTCAGCATCGGGCTGGCGTTGGTGCTCATCACCTCGAACTGGCCGCCCAGCGCATCGTTCATCTGCTGGCCCGCGCCCTTGTAGGGAATCAGCGTGATGTCGGCCCGGGACTTCGCGCGCACCTGTTCCAGCATCACGTGGCCCACGGTGCCCAGGCCCGACGTGGCCCAGCGCACCGAGCCCGGCCTGGCCTTCGACTGGGCGATCAGGTCCGGAAACGCCTTGCCGGTGAAGCTGGGCGTGGCGATCACCAGCACGGGCGAGTACATCACGCTCATGACCGGCGCCACATCGCGCTGGGGGTCATAGTTGACGCGGCCCACGTGCGGATTGAGCGTCAGCGGGCTGGTCGAGGCGAAACCGAGCGTGTAACCATCGGGCGCGGCCTTGGCCACGGCGTCGATGCCGATGCTGCCGCCAGCGCCGGCCTTGTTTTCCACCACCACCGACGTGCCCATCTGGACCGACAGCTTTTCGCCCAGCGCGCGCGCCACGGCGTCGCTGATGCCGCCGGTGGGATAGGCCACGATCATGCGGATCGGCCGGCTCGGGTAGTTGTCGGCGGCAAGGGCGGGGGCAGCGGCGGCGGCCATCAGCGTAACGGCGAGGCAGGCGGCGCGCAGCGGCAGGAGACGGAAAACGGCCATGGTCGGGCTTGAAAGCGGGAAATACGTGGGAGGGGCGCGTACGCGGCGCGCGAAAGACATCGTCTGGGTACCGGGTGGCGCGCGTCGGCGGCATCCGGGCAGCCGCTATCTTAGCTGATCGGCTATGCCACCCGGGCCGGGCGGGCGGCTATCGCACCAGCGGGTGTCGGGACGGCTATCGCACCAGGGGGTGCAGGGACGGCTATCGCACCAGGGGGTGCTCGGGCACCCACGACACGAACAGTTCGTTGGCGCGGTCGTAGAGCCGCCAGCCCGTACCGCACTCGCGGCAGGTGAACGACATCATGCTGAAGGGCACGCCAGCCGCACTCTGGCTGACCAGCGGCGCGGTGTTGCGCAGCGCCAGGCACGGATGCGGCTCGCGGCGGCGCGGATCGTCGGCAAGGGCAAGGCAGTGGGCGCAGGCGGGACGGGCAGACATGGCGGGTAATGCGGAGGGCTGGGGCACGGCGGACTTCATGACCCAGATGATGCCGCAAAACCGATGCCAGGGTACTGGACCCGTGCGCGTTGCGCGCGCAACATGTGGGCTCCACACCACCAGGAAGAAAGAGGAGTCGTTCCGTGTCCGTCCCCCGCCCCGTGTTTCGTCATCGTCCTGTCACCCTGTCGTCGGTCGCCCTGGCCGCGGCGCTGTTTGCCGGCACCGCCGCAGCCGCGCCGGTCGAACCTGTCTACCGGCTTGCCCAGCAGGAAAAGCCCGCGCTCATCGGCACCATGAAGGATCTGGTGTCGATCGAATCCGGCAGCAAGGACATCGAAGGCCTGGACCGCATCGCCAACCTGATCCGCGACCGGCTGGCCGCCATGGGTGGCGACGCCAGGCTGGTGGCGCCGGCCGAGGTCTACCGCATGGAGGACACGCCCGAGACCGTGGGCAAGATGGTGCATGCCACATTCCAGGGCACGGGCAAGCGCAAGATCATGCTGATCGCCCACATGGACACCGTGTACCTGCGCGGCATGCTGGCGCAGCAGCCGTTCCGCGTGGAAGGCGACAAGGCCTACGGGCTGGGCATCGCCGATGACAAGAACGGCGTGGCGGTGATCCTGCACACCGTGGCGATCCTGCAGAAGATGAACTTCAAGGACTACGGCACGCTGACCGTGCTGATCAACGGCGACGAGGAAATCAGCTCGCCGGGCGCCCGCGCGATGCTGACCAGGCTCGGTTCGGAGCAGGACGCCGTGTTCTCGTGCGAGGCGACGCGCGTGACCGGCGACCGCCTGTCGCTGGCCACCAGCGGCATCGGCGCTATCGCGCTCAAGGTGGACGGCAAGTCGTCGCACGCGGGCAGTTCGCCGGAACTGGGCCGCAATGCGCTGTACGAGATGTCGCACCAGATCCTGCAGATGCGCGACTTGTCGAATCCCGATACCGGGCTCAAGGTCAACTGGACACTGTCGCAGGCCGGCACCAATCGCAACGTGATTCCCGCCGTGGCCACGGCCCAGGCCGATGTGCGCGTGCTGCGCACCACCGACTATGACGGCCTGGAAAAGACGTTGCAGGAGCGGACCAGGAAGACGCTGATTCCCGACACCAAGGTCGAGGTCAAGTTCGAGCGCCGCCGCCCGCCGCTGGAAGTCACGCCGGCCGCGCGCGCCCTGGCCGCCCATGCCCAGGGCATCTATGCGGAAATCGGTGAAAAGCTGGCCGTCTATGACACGGCCGAAGGCGGCGGCACCGATGCCGCATTCGCCGCGGCAGCCACCAAGGCCCCGGTCATCGAGCGTTTCGGCCTGCGCGGGTTCGGCGCCCATTCGAACGACGCCGAGTATGTGGACCTGAACTCGGTCACGCCGCGCCTGTACCTGCTGACGCGCATGATCATGGATGTGTCGCAGGACAAGGCCGGCAAGTAAATAAGTCCCCTTGGTTTTGCTCCCCTCTCCCATGCAGTGGGGAGAGGGGCTTGGGGTTGAGGGCAATGAGGTTCTGCTTGCCAACCGTCTCAATCTGAACCGCTGTACCCTCTCCCCCGCCCCTCTCCCGCTCGCGGGAGCGGGGAGAAAACCGGCGGGTGATTCAAATCAAGCCGCCTTCGCGCGCGCCCGCAGGTCTGGCAGGAACACCGCCAGCAGCCCCAACAGCGGCAGGTAGGCGCAGAACCGGTAGACCGATTCGATGCCATGGGCGTCGGCCAGCTTGCCCAGCACGGCGGCGCCGATGCCGCCCATGCCGAACGCGAAGCCGAAGAACAGGCCCGACACCATGCCGACCTTGCCCGGAATCAGTTCCTGGGCAAACACCAGGATGGCCGAGAACGCCGACGCCAGGATGAAGCCGATGATCACCGTCAGCACGGCCGTCCAGAACAGGTTGGCGTGCGGCAGCATCAGCGTGAACGGCGCCACGCCCAGGATCGACGCCCAGATCACGCGCTTGCGGCCGATGCGGTCGCCGATCGGGCCGCCCAGGATCGTGCCCGCCGCCACCGCGAACAGGAACAGGAACAGATAGACCTGCGACGTCTGGCGCGTCAGCGCGAACTTCTCCATCAGATAGAACGTGTAGTACGTGTTCAGGCTGGCCATATAGAAATACTTCGAGAAGATCAGCAGCAGCAGCACCGTCATGGCGCGCACGACGGTCGATGTCGGCAGCTTGGCCAGCGCGCCGGCGGCGGCCTTCTTCTTTGCGGCGCGCTCGGCCAGATGGCGGCCGTACCAGCCGCCGATCTGCCACAGCACCGCAATGGCCAGCACCGCCGCCAGCGAGAACCACGCCACGCTGCCCTGCGTATGGACGATCCACGCCGCCAGCAGCGGACCCATGGCGCTGCCGCCATTGCCGCCCACCTGGAAGATCGATTGCGCCAGGCCATGCTGGCCGCCCGACGCCAGCCGCGCCACGCGCGACGACTCAGGATGGAAGATCGACGATCCGGTACCGACCAGCGCCGCCGCCACCAGCAGCACGCCGTAGCTGGGCGCCACCGACAGCAGCAGCAGGCCACCCAGCGTGAAGCCCATGCCGATGGCCAGCGAATGGGGCTTCGGGTGCTTGTCCGTGTACAGGCCGACGATCGGCTGCAGTAGCGATGCGGTGATCTGGTACGTCAGCGTCAGCAGGCCAATCTGGGCGAAGCTCAGGTGGAAGCCGCCCTTGAGCATCGGATAGATGGCCAGGATCAGCGACTGGATCATGTCGTTGAGGAAGTGCGCGAAACTGATCGCGTACAGCACGCGAAAGCGCGTGCCCTCCTCGCGAGGCGCCGCGGCGGCGGCGGAATTGACGGTTGTGCTCATGGTCGGGGGCGCATTGGCCAGTTTTCTTCTCGGGAATCTTCCGGGACCCGTTTCGACGGGATTAAAGGAAGTGTGACGATGCTAATTGGCAAATCTGCGCCTGTCCTGCGAGAATGAGGCCGCAACCTTGGAGAAAAGGACATGCCGGGTACCCCGCGACCGCCACAGCGCCGCAAGCAATCCGCCTTGCCGGCATTCGCCGCCCACCCTGCCCCGCGCATCGCCTGGGTCGATCACGACACCCCGGGCAGCAGACCCCTGCCCCCCGATGCGCCGCGCGATCCCGCCATGGACGCCCGCGCCGACACCTATGCCGAGCGCCCCGCCTATATCCAGTACGACCGCAGCCCGATGCCCGTCACGGCCATGGCTGCCGACTATGTGCCGGGCCACGTCACCAAGCCCCACCAGCATCCGCATGCCCAGCTGATTCATGCCATGCATGGTGTGATGGTGGTCTCGACGGCCGAAGGCCAGTGGACCGTGCCGCCCACGCGCGGCATGTGGATGCCGGGCGGCACCACGCACTGGATCCGCATGGTGGGCCGGGTGCAGATGCGCACCGCCTATATCCGCCCCGACGCCGCGCCCGATCTGCCCACGGCATGTACCGTTCTAGGCATATCGCCGCTGCTGCGCGAGCTGATCCTGGCCGCCATCGACGTGCCCGCTCTATATGAGATGGATTCGCGCGATGGCCGCCTGATGCGGCTGCTGCTCGACGAAGTGAAGCTGGTACCGACGCTGCCGCTGCACCTGCCCCGCCCCACCGACCCGGACCTGCGCACGATCTGCGACCAGATCGTCGGCGAGCCCGATACCGGCCTGACCCTGGCCGACTGGGGCACGCGGCTGGGCGTGGACCCGAAGACGATCCAGCGGCGCTTTGCGCGCGAAACCGGGATGACCTTTGGCCAGTGGCGCCAGCAGGCGCGGCTGCTGGCCGCGCTGGAGCGCCTGGCAGCCGGCGACAAGGTGGTGGATGTGGCGCTCGACATGGGCTACGACAGCCCGAGCGCCTTTGCGACGATGTTCCGGCGGCAGTTTGGTGTGCCGCCGAGCGCCTTCTTCAAGTGACCCGCCCTGCCCTGGCGGCCGTCGATCCGCAAACCTGCGGCGGATCGATCGTTATTCCGCCAGATATCGTTCCACCAGGCGTGTCCAGTACGCCGCGCCCACGGTCAGGTTGTCGTCGTTGAAGTCGTAGCCGGCGTTGTGCAGCAGCGGCTGGTTGGCGCCGTTGCCCATCCGCACGAAGCAGCCCGGGCGCTGCTGCAGGAAGTACGCGAAGTCCTCGCTGCCCGCGATGCGATGGAAATTGCCGATCGCCCGCTCCGGGCCCACCAGTTCCTCGGCCACCTGCCGGGCGAATTCGGTCTCCGCCTCGCTGTTGACCAGCACCGGATAGCCGCGCACGTAGTCGATATCGGCGGCGGCGCCATAGCCCTCGGCATGCGCCGTGACCAGCTGGCGGATACGCGCTTCCATCGACGCCCGCACCTCGGCGCTGAACGACCGCACGCTGATTTCCATGCGCGCGCTGTCCGGGATCACGTTTGGCGCGTGGCCGGCGTGCAGCGTGCCGATGGTGACCACGGCGGTCTCGTTCGGATCGACATTGCGTGCCACGATCGATTGCAGCGCCATCACCAGGCTGCCGGCCACCAGGATCGGGTCGATCGACTGGTGCGGGCGGGCCGCGTGGCCGCCCTTGCCGCGAATGGTGATCGTCACCGTGTCGCACGCGGCCATGAACGGCCCCGCGCGGAACATGAACGTACCGGCTTCCACGCCAGGGTGGTTATGCAGGCCGAAGATGGCGTCGCACGGAAACCGTTCGAACAGGCCATCGGCCAGCATGCGCTCGGCCCCGCCGCCGGCGCCGATTTCCTCGGCAGGCTGGAAGATCAGGTGGACCGTGCCGTTGAAATGGCGCGTGCGCGCCAGCTGGCGGGCTGCGCCCAGCAGCACGGCGGTGTGCCCGTCGTGGCCGCAGGCGTGCATCCTGCCTTCGTTGACGCTGGCGTATGGCAGGTTGGTGCGCTCGTGGATCGGCAGCGCGTCCATGTCGGCGCGAATGCCGACGCTGCGCTGGCTGCTGCCCGACCGCAGCGAGGCCACCACCCCGGTGCCGCCCACACCGCGCGTCACGGTGTAGCCCCACCCTTCGAGCTTGCTGGCGACAAGCTCGGCGGTACGGACTTCATTGAAGGCGAGTTCGGGATGCTGGTGGATGCTGCGGCGGATGTCCTGCAGTTCGTCACGCGAGTCGAGCGTGTCATGCAGGGTGCAGAAGGTGCGGGTGGGACCGTTCCGGGCGAGGCTGACCGGGACGGTCTTCAATATCGACTCGATTTCGGGGGCGTGTTCAGACATGGCATTGCTCTTGTTTGGCAGACATCATGTAAGAACAGTATTTCACGCCCCCCCGTGAGGTAAAACCCCGAATGGGAATTTCGTGCGAAAGCGCCCCATATGGTCCCAAAACTGTTGCCCTTAACGGACGCTTTGTTTGAAAACGCGACGCTTTGCAAGACGATGTTTCAGCGGGGAACCTCGCGAAGCCACGCGGTCGCCCCGCATTTTTCACATCGCAGAATCTAGCGTTCGCCGTACGCCACAACCTTCTGGCTCTGTTCGCCCAGGCCCTCGATGCCCAGGCGCATCACATCGCCGGCCTTCAGGTAGCGCGGCGGCTTGAAGCCCATGCCCACGCCGGGCGGCGTACCGGTGGCGATCAGGTCGCCGGGTTCCAGCGTCATGAAGCGGCTGACGTAGCTGACCACCGTGGCCACGTCGAAGACCATCGTCGCGGTGCTGCCCTTCTGCATGCGCTCGCCGTTGACGTCGAGCCACATGCCCAGCTTCTGGGCGTCGGGCACCTCGTCGCGGGTGACCAGCCACGGGCCGACCGGGCAGAACGTGTCGCAGCCCTTGCCCTTGTCCCACGTGCCGCCGCGTTCGAGCTGGAATTCGCGCTCGGACACATCGTTCACCACGCAGTAGCCCGCCACGTGCTCCAGCGCCTGGGCCTTGGACACATTGCGCGCCGTGGTGCCGATGACCACGCCCAGTTCCACTTCCCAGTCCGACTTCTGCGACGCGAACGGCAGCATCACGGCGTCGTTCGGGCCGTTCAGCGAGGTATTCGCCTTCAGGAACACGATCGGCTCGGCCGGCAGCGGCATGCCTGCCTCGGCGGCATGATCGGCGTAGTTCAGGCCGATGGCGATGATCTTGCCGATGCCGGTCCAGGGCACGCCGTGGCGCTGGCTCTCCACCACGGGCAAGGTGGCCGGGTCGATCGCCGCCAGCCGGGCCAGCGCCGCCGGCGCCAGCTCGCCCGGGCCGATATTGCCGACGACACCGGACAGATCGCGCACGCGCCCATCACGGTCAACCAGGCCCGGACGCTCGGCGCCGGGGTTTCCTACACGGACTAGCTTCATCTTGTCTCCTATGGGGGTCAGGTCAGCCTCGCGAGCATATCGCAAGCCAGCGGCCCGCGCGCGGCCCCGCACGCCCGTCCCCGAGCGGCCTGCGTCGGCGTTCTTCTGACACATCATGCAGGCCATGCATCTTTGCATACCCGCTGTGCATCGCCACGCATTGTGGGGGCCCGGGCCGCTGCCTAGACTGCCATCACCGCACGCCGCACTCCGCGCCGTGCCGTCTCCCAAGGAATCCCATGAAGCTCTACTACTCGCCCGCCGCCTGCTCGATGGCCGTTCATATCGCCCTGCGCGAAGCCGGCCTGCCCGTCACGCTGGCCCGCGTCGACCTGATCCATCACACGCTGGCCGAGCCCGAAAACGGCACCAACGACTACTACGCCATCCACCCGCGCGGCTATGTGCCACTGCTGCAGCTCGATGACGGGTCGCGCCACAGCGAGGCGTCCGCCCTGCTCCAGTTCATCGCCGACCAGGTGCCGGCACGCAACCTGCTGCCCGCGCCCGGCAGCCAGGCCCGGCTGGAGGCCGTGGGCTGGCTGACGCTGATCTCCACCGAACTGCACAAGGTGTTCAGCCCGTGGCTGTGGCACAAGGAAACCGACGCCAGCACCGTCGAGGCCTGCAAGGCCAAGCTGCACAAGCGTTTTGGCGAACTGGACGAACACCTGGCGTCGCGCGATTACCTGCTGGGCAGCCAGTTCAGCGTGGCCGATGCGTACTGCTTCACGATCGTCAGCTGGGCCCGGCTGCTGCACCTGAAGCTCGATGCGTACCCGAAGCTGCAGGAATATCTGTCGCGCGTGGCCGCGCGCGCGGCCGTACAGGCGGCAATGCGGGCCGAAGGCCTGGTGCGCGACTGACGGCGCGCCCGCAGGTTCAGCGCAGGATCAGCGCAGGACCTGCGTGGGCAGCTGATAGTGACTGGCGTCGATCAGGTCCAGCCCGCACTGGAGCTGCTCGACCCAGTCGATGAACCGCGCCACCATCTGGCGCCCCCGGATCGACGGCCCGTGCTGCGGCACGATGCACTGGATATCAAGCGTGCGCGCCATGGCCGCCCATAGCCGGCAGGCCTTGTTGCCGCTCATGTAGCGGCGGTGGAACCCCAGCATGCGGGCCGCGTGGGCATCGAAATCGGTCACGTCGCCGCGCGCGTCTTCCGTCGAGGTCATCGACGCCCCGAGATCGCCCGAAAACAGGATTCTGCTGATCGGATCGAAAAACTGGAAATTGCCCTCGGAATGCAGGAAATGGGCCGGCACGGCCATGATCGACGACTTGCCCAGCGGCACCACCATGCCCGCATCGGGAATCGGGACAATGCGCCCGGCGGTCTTGCCGGTCTGGCAGAAATGCGGCAGGAAGCGCGCCCAGACCTCGGAGATCAGCACGCGGCTGTCGGACGCCGTCAGCCAGCGCCCCACCGACGCCACAATGTCGGGATCGGCGTGCGACGCCAGTACGTAATCGAGCTGCTTGGGCGGGAAATAGCGGCTGATCGTCATGTACAGCTCGCTATAGGTCATCTGCCCGCCCGGGTCGATCAGGGCCGCGTGCCCGTGATTGACCACCAGGAACTGGTTGCTCTGCACCGCATCGCCATGCGTATCGTCGACCAGGTCCGTAAACGCCAGGCAGACATGCCCGTTGCATTCGTAAAGCACCTTGCTCATGACTCCCTCAACCGCTTGTGTTTATTTTTAAGCGGCGAAAGTACTCAGTTGCGCAGTGTTTTCAATTGATGTGAATCAAAAATCATGGAAAGCGGGCCGAAAAAGCCGGACGGGCGCCGGCTGCGGGGCCATTCAGCGCGTGGACAGCAATTCTTCGATCTTGGCCACGAACTGCTTGTCGTCGGGCTTGACCATGCTGTTGTAGCTGCCCACGACCTGGCCCTTGCGGTCGATCAGGTATTTGTAGAAATTCCACTTCGGCGCGGTGCCGGTTTCCTTGGTCAGCAACACGTACATCGGGTTGGCTTCGCCGCCGCGCACGTGGGACTTGCCGAGCATCGGGAACTTGACGCCGTAGGTGTTGTAGCAGAAGTCCGAAATTTCCTTGGCCGAACCGGGCTCCTGCGAGAAGTCGTTCGACGGGAAGCCCAGTACCACCAGGCCGCGCTCGCGGTACTTGGCGTAAAGCGCCTCCAGGCCTTCGTATTGCGGCGTGAAGCCGCAATAGCTGGCCGTATTGACCACCAGCACGACCTTGCCGGCGTACTGGCACAGGTTCTGGGGCGATTCGTCCTGCAGCCGCGGGAAACGGAAATTCAGCGACGCCGGGCAGTTACCGGCCGGCTGTGCCGACACCGTGGCAGACTTGTCTGCCGCGCGGGCAGGGTGCGGCAGCATGGCGGCCGCGGCGGCCAGGCCCAACGCGCCCAGCAGGGCGGTGCGCTGGAAGTGTTGCCGCATCCGGTCCATGTGGACTGCAGTTGCCAGGGTGCGTTCGCGAGACATGGGTACGGGCTCCGGTTTCCTGTAGTGCAGCAAAGTCTACGCCCTCGGGCGATTCGCGTCATGACGCGGGGCGGCAGCGGCAGGCGCCCCCGGCCCCGGACGACCTTCAATCCATATGAATCTTGGCCGCGTGTTCGGTCACGCTGCTGCGCAGTTCCAGGTCCGGCATGCGTCGCACGATGACCAGCGCGATGATGGCCGCGACCGCGCCCGCCGCGAAGATCATGTGAAAGCCCGCTTCCACGCCGCCCGCCAGCACCTGATGCACGGCCGGCGACAGATGGGCCATCGCCTCGCTGCCATGGCGCAGCGAGCCCAGGTCCAGCGCCTGGTTCACGCCCGAGCGCGCCAGCGCGTCGCGGAATTCCATCGCCAGCAGCGTGCCGGCCAGTGCGCCGCCCAGGGCACTGCCCAGCGAGCGGATCACCAGCAGCGCGCCGGTGCCGGCGCCCATGTCGCGGCGCTCCAGCGCGTTCTGCACCGAAATCAGCGTGCCCACCATCGACATGCCCAGGCCGATGCCGGCAATCGTCATCGCCGCCAGTACCAGCGTCGTGGGCACGGCGGCCGTGACCGTGGCCAGCGACACCAGCCCCACGGCGGCGGCCACGTAGCCGCCGGTCAGGATCTCGCGCATGCGTCCCAGGCGAGGCGCCAGCCACGCCACCACGAAGTTGCCGGCCACCGTGGACAGCAGGAACGGCACCACCAGCAGGCCCGACGTCGAGGCATCGGCATCACGCACCAGCTGGAAGTGCAGCGGCAGCGCGAAGATGCACAGGAAGATGTTGAGCGCAGCCAGCGACGAGGCGCCCACGCCCATCACATAGGCGCGGTTGGCGAACAGGCGCGGCGGCAGCATCGGATCGGCGGCGCGCCGTTCCTGCCAGGCCAGCAGCGCCACGGCCACCAGCGTCAGCAGAAGCAGGCCGCCCATTTCCAGCGAGATCCAGTCGAAGGCTTCGCCCGCCCAGCTCATCGCCAGCAGAAAGGCGACGATGGCGACCGCCAGCAGGCTGGCGCCCAGCCAGTCCACCTGCGGCCGGCCGCCCCGGGCACGCAGGTGCGCCAGACCGCGATAGCACATGGCCATCGCCAGCAGGCCCAGCGGCACGTTGATCCAGAACAGCCAGCGCCACGACATGTGGTCGGACACCCAGCCGCCCACCAGCGGCCCCGCAATCGAGGAGACCGCCCACACCGTCGCCAGGTAGCCCTGGTAGCGGCCGCGCTGGCGCGGCGCCACCACATCGGCGATGGCCGCCTGGGCCAGCGACATCAGCCCGCCGCCGCCCACGCCCTGCAGCGCGCGGAACAGGATCAGCTGCGTCAGCGACTGCGCCAGCGCGCAGGCCACCGATGCGGCGATAAATAGCGAAATCGCCAGCATCAGCAGGCGCCGGCGGCCGAAACTGTCCGACAGCTTGCCGTAGAGCGGCGTGGTGACCGTCGACACGATCAGATAGGCCGTGACGATCCACGACAGATGGCCGAAACCGTTCAGGTCGTTGGCGATGGCCGGCACGGCCGGAATGACCACGGTCTGGTCGAGCGCGGCGAGCAGGATACAGAGCACGATGCCGCCAATTACGCGCATGATCGCGGCGTGGTCGTGGGCATCGGGAGCGGCGTCCAGCGTGACGGACGGGGAAGGCGAGGGCGATGACATGCAATGGGATGCGGAGGGTGTGGGGGCGCCGATGGTGCTGCACAGATCACAAAAACGACAGGCCGCACGGCATCGACGCGGCCTTATTCAGTGACCGCATAATTATATGCATGCTTAGTATTTTTTCGCTCGAGCCGATTGCCCGCAAAAGGCGGCGATGGGACAAAAACCACAGGCCAAGCGACGCCCGGGCACGTTCGCCACGTGCCCGGGGTGAGACGGTTGGATTCGCCCGCGGTGGGGGCGGCTAGCGCGAGCCGCCCGTGATGTAGTGTTCCAGCTGTTCGATCGTGAAGCGTTGCTCGCTGATGATGTCGTTGACGAGGTCGCCGATCGACAACATCCCCATCAGCGTGTCGCCATCCATCACCGGCAGGTGACGCAGGCGATGCCTGGTCATCAGCGCCATGCAGTCGTCTGTGCTCTGATCGGCACGTACGTAAATCACGGCGGTGGTCATGATTTCCTTGACCAGCGTCTCGCGCGACGTGCGTTGCATCAGGATCACCTTGCGCGCGTAATCCCGTTCGCTCAGGATGCCGACGATCTTGTCGTGTTCCATTACCAGCAGTGCGCCGATGCCCTTGTCGGCCATCAGCTGCAGCGCCGCGTACACCGTCGCCGTGGGTGGAATACTGTAGATGGCGTGATTTGCCTTGTTTTCCAGAACCTGCCGTGCGGTCTTCATGTCACCGACTCCTTGTTGCCGTTTTGGAAACAGTCGCTGCCCAGACGCGATCGATCTGCGGTGCTGCGCAATAGCCCGCACCCCCCGGGGGCCTGGCCGCGTCTATCCAGATTAGCAAACGAAAGCGCCGCCTTACAGGGTGACTTTCACGAATCTTCGTCGGGCGGTGTTGGCATGGCGCGCGGCGTCAGACAGACGGCGGCTCGCCCATCCCCAGCCGGACGGCGCGCGGCTTGCGCTGCCATTGCCGTGCCAGACGGACGATGTCCGGCGGCGGATCGGCGTCGGGCGACGCATGGAACAGCAGCGTCTGCCGCGACTTCGGGCAACGGCTGGCCACGAAGGCGATGTCATCGGCAAACCCCATGTCGAGCATGGTGTCGGCGGCTTCGAAGATGACCGTGTTCACTGCCCGCAGATCCAGGCTCGCCGCATCGATATGGTCGAGCAGGCGTCCCGGGGTGCCCACAACGATATGCGCGCCGTGAATCAGGCTATCGATTTGTGCCCGGATCGGCATGCCGGTGCAGAGCAGCGCTACCTTGACCTGGCCGGCCACGCGCGCCAGCTGCCGGATGCGCCGCGCCACCATGTCGGCGCGATCGCGCGTGGGACACAGCACCAGCGCCTGCACGTCGAAGCGTTGCGGATCGAGCCGGTGGAGCAGGGCGATCGCCAGCGTGGTGGCCCTGCCGCCCTGGCGCGCCTGCACGATCAGGTCGTGCCCGGCCAGCGCCAGGGGCAGGGCGGCGGCCTGCAGCGGCGTCATCGAAACGTGGCCCGATTGCGCCAGCGCGTCGAGCCACATCGGTTCCAGCGGCAGCACCGAAAAGGGTTCGCGCCGAAGCGCAATCACCGGGGATGGGGGCCGGCTGGCACGCATGGCCTTACGCGGCGGCGCGGGTGGCGGCTTTCCTGGCAGCGGCTTTCTTCGCGGGCGCCTTCCTTGCCGGCGGCGTGGGCGCGGCTGGCTTGGTGGCGGCCTTCTTCGTTGCGGGCTTCTTCGTCGCCGTCTTCGTTGCCGCCTGCTTTGCAGCGGCCTTCCTTGCCGGAGTGTTCTCTCCGGAGGACTTCTTTGCGGTGGCCGTTGTTGCGCGGGCCTTTGTTGCCGGGGCCTCCGCCGATCCCCCGACGGCAGCCGGCTTCGACACCGCAACCTTCACCGGGACCTCCTCGGTCGGTGTCCAGCCCAGCCGTTCGAGCAGCGCGCCGGCCGCAGACGGCGCCCGCTCCTTCGCACCGTTGATGAAGAACAGGTAGACCGTCTTCGGCTTGAGCTTCGCGCCCGGTTTGTCTTCCACCGCCGGCAGGTCGTCGGGCGCCTTGCCTTCGGCCCAGCTTGCGACGCGCCCGGCCCACTGGTCCAGGTCCTTCGGCGCGTAGCCGGTCGCCAGCTTCTCCTGGGCATTCATCAGGCGCGCGTAGACAAAGTCGGCGGTCAGATCGGCAAATGACGGAAATTTTGGAGAATCGGTGAATACCGTGGCCGCCTTGAACTTGCGTGCCAGCTTCAGGTATTCGTCGCACATGAAGCTGGCGTGGCGCACCTCCAGCACGTGGCGCAGCGGCACGCCTTCCACGGCATCCGGCAACAGGTTCAGGAAGGCCTCGAAGTCATCGGGCACGAACTGCTTGGTCGGTGCGAACTGCCAGACGACAGGGCCAAGCTTGTGGCGCAACTCGGCGATGCCGCTGTCGATAAAGCGATGAATCGAATCGGCGCCCTCGGCCAGAATGCGCCGGTTGGTGGCGAAGCGCGACGCCTTGACGGCGAACACGAAGTCATCGGGCGTGGCATCGCGCCAGTTGGCAAACGACGCGCGCTTCTGCGTGCCGTGATAGGTGCTGTTGATCTCGATCGCGGTCAGGTGGCGGCTCGCATATTCCAGCTCGCGGGCCTGCGGCAGGCCCGCCGGATAGAAATTGTCGCGCCACGGCGCGAAATTCCAGCCGCCGATACCAATGTGGACATTGCCAAATGACTTGCCTTGCTTGCGCACTGCCATGGCGCCATCTCCGCGAAAGACGATGGACCAAGTCTAGCCGCATTTGCCGCACGCGGCTGTCAGGATGCGGACACGTGATTCGCGCGCGGCATGCTGTTTCGCGCCCTGGCCTACTTTCCCTCGTCCGGCGCCGGATACTTGCGCGCGTTCATCTCCATCTTGGCGCGCACCGCCGCATCGAGGTCGACGCCCAACGCCGTCACCAATTGCGTCAGGTAGATCGTGATATCGGCCAGTTCCTGCTCGACGTGTGCACGCTCGGTCGTCGACATGATGCCGCGCGACTCTTCCTCGGTTTGCCACTGGAAGATTTCCACCAGCTCGGCCACTTCCACACTGAGCGCCATCGCCAGGTTCTTCGGGCTGTGATACTTGCCCCAGCCCCGCGCCTCGCCGAAGGCGAGCGCCGCTTGCTGGAGGTTGCTGAGGTCGATAAGAGCCATGGTCTGCCTGGTGCGAATTCGGGATCAGGCGGCATTGTCCCATTGATCGTGGACGATTTACGGCTCGACAGCGCGATGCCGGCAGGCATACCCTGCCAGACTCATCCCACCGCAGACGGAGGCCACATGCGACCTTCCCCCCGCCTGGTGTTCTTCACCCTGACCGGTTCACTCGCGTATCTGGCGCTGCCCATCGCCGGATGGGGCGGCGTCGCCGCCTGCTTCGCCAACCCCGTCCGGACCGCCGCTGTCGTCGGCACCCTGGCCATGGCCGTTATCGCCATCTTCTCCGGCGGGAATATCAGTACCGGCGAGCGCGAAGATCGCAGCAACCGTTGGGTGCTGATGGCGTTCGGCGTCCTCGGACTGCTGACAGGCTATGTACCGGCACTGTCCGATCGGCTCAACTTCTGGACAATCGGCGACGAAGCGGTGCGCTGGATCGGCCTGGCGCTGTTTGCCGGCGGCGGCACGCTGCGGCTCTGGCCCGTATTCGTCCTCGGCAAACGGTTCAGCGGACTGGTTGCCATCCAGCCCGGCCACACCCTGGTGACCACAGGCATCTACGGCGTGATCCGGAATCCCAGCTACCTGGGGCTCATGATCGGTTCGCTAGGGTGGGTACTGGTGTTCCGATCGCTGATCGGTGTGATGCTGACTGCGCTGATGTTATGGCCGCTGATCGCGCGGATCCGGGCCGAAGAGGCCCTGCTGCGCGAGACATTCGGAGACGAATATGCGCGCTATTGCGCGCGGACATGGCGGATGGTGCCGGGGGTGTGGTGAAAGCGCCAAAAAAAATCCCGGCCTGAGCCGGGATTCCTGAGCGTTTGCAACCCATCAAACGTCGATATTACGCGCCACCAGCGCGTTGCTCTCGATGAAGTTGCGGCGCGGTTCCACTTCGTCGCCCATCAGCGTCGTAAAGATCTGGTCCGCCGCGATGGCGTCTTCGATCTGTACCTTCAGCAGGCGGCGTTGCGTCACGTCGAGCGTGGTTTCGAACAGCTGCTCGGGGTTCATTTCACCCAGGCCCTTGTAGCGCTGACGCGAAACGCCGCGCTCGGCTTCGCTGAGCAGCCACTGCATGGCCTGGTGGAAATCCGCCACGGTCTGCTCGCGCTGCTTTTCGCCTTCGCCGCGCTTGACCTTGGTGCCGTCCGGAATCAGGCCCTGGAACGTGGTGGCCGCGCGCGACAGGGCCGCGTAGTCGGCGCCATGCACGAAGTCCGCATCCAGGTGCGACAGGCGCACATTGCCATGGTGGCGGCGGGCGATCATCAGGCGATGCTTGTCGGTCTTTTCGTCGAATTGCGCGTAGACGTCGGCCGTGCCGTCATCGTTCACGGCGGCACCGATCAGCGTCTTGGCGTGCATCTCGGCAAGCTTGGCCTTCAGCGCCACGGCCGAGGCCTCGGCGGCTGCGGCGCTGTCGAGGTCCAGCGACACGCCGTCGGCGATCGCCCGCAGTGCCTCGGCATCGACGATGCGCGACAGGCGGCCGATCACGCCTTCGGCCAGCTGGTACTGGCGGGCCAGTTCGCTCAGCGCATCGCCATTGATCTCGCTGCCGTCCGGACGCACCAGGCCCGCCTTTTCCATCGCAAGCTTCAGCATGTACGCGTTCAGCTCGGTGTCGTCCTTGATGTAGCGTTCTTCCTTGCCGTGCTTGATCTTGTACAGCGGCGGCTGCGCGATATAGACGTAGCCACGCTCGATGATGTCCGGCATCTGGCGATAGAAGAACGTCAGCAGCAGCGTGCGGATGTGCGAGCCGTCCACGTCCGCATCGGTCATGATGATGATGCGGTGGTAGCGCAGCTTTTCGAGGTTGTAGTCGTCCTTGCCGATGCCCGTGCCCAGCGCCGTGATCAGCGTCAGCACTTCCTGGCTGGACAGCATCTTGTCGAAGCGCGCACGCTCCACGTTCAGGATCTTGCCCTTGAGCGGCAGGATCGCCTGGAACTTGCGGTCGCGGCCCTGCTTGGCCGAGCCGCCTGCGGAGTCACCCTCCACCAGGAACAGTTCGGACTGGGCCGGATCCTTCTCCTGGCAGTCGGCCAGCTTGCCGGGCAGCCCCATGCCGTCCATCACACCCTTGCGGCGCGTCATTTCGCGGGCCTTGCGGGCGGCCTCGCGCGCGCGGGCGGCATCCACGATCTTGCCGCAGATGATCTTGGCGTCGTTCGGCGTTTCCAGCAGGAAGTCCGTCAGCGCCTTGCCGACCAGATCTTCCACGGGCAGGCGCACCTCGGACGAGACGAGCTTGTCCTTGGTCTGCGAGCTGAACTTCGGCTCGGGCACCTTCACCGACAGCACGCACGCCAGGCCTTCGCGCATGTCGTCGCCGCTGGTTTCGATCTTGGCCTTCTTGGCGATCTCGTTTTCTTCGATGTACTTGTTGATGACACGCGTCATCGCCGCCCGCAGGCCGGTCAGGTGGGTACCGCCGTCGCGCTGCGGAATGTTGTTCGTGAAGCAGAGCACCTGCTCGTTGTAGCCGTCGTTCCACTGCATGGCCACTTCCACGGCAATGCCGTCCTTCTCGGCGTTCGCGTAGAAGATGTTCGGATGCAGCGTGGTCTTGGCGCGGTTGATGTACTCCACGAAGCCCTTCACGCCACCCGAGAAGGCAAAATCCTCTTCCTTGCCCGTGCGCTGGTCCAGCAGCTTGATATGGACGCCGTTGTTCAGGAACGAGAGTTCGCGGATGCGCTTGGACAGCACTTCGTAGTGGAACTCGACGTTCGTGAAGATTTCCTCGTCGGCCAGGAAGTGCACTTCGGTGCCGCGCTTGTCGGTGGCGCCCACGATCTTCATCGGCGAGACTTCCACGGGCTGGCCATCCGGGCCGGCCACGGTCTCGATGATGCGGTTCTGCACCTCGCCCTTGGCGAATTCGATCAGGTTGACCTGGCCATCGCGGCGCACCGTCAGGCGCAGCCACTTCGACAGCGCGTTCACGCACGACACGCCCACGCCGTGCAGGCCGCCAGACACCTTGTAGCTGTTCTGGTTGAACTTGCCGCCGGCATGCAGCTCGGTCATGGCGATCTCGGCGGCGCTGCGCTTCGGCTCGTGCTTGTCGTCGAACTTGACGGCAGGCGGAATGCCACGGCCGTTGTCGACGATCGAGATCGAGTTGTCGCTATGGATCGTGACCTGGATCTCGGTACAGTAGCCGGCCAGGGCCTCGTCGATCGAGTTGTCGAGCACCTCGAACACCAGGTGGTGCAGGCCGGTGCCGTCCGATGTATCGCCGATATACATGCCGGGACGCTTGCGCACCGCTTCCAGGCCTTCCAGGATCTGGATCGAAGAGGCGCCGTAAGTGTTTTCCTGCTGCGGTTTCTGCTGATCGGTCATGTTTTCCTACTCACGATACTCACGGCAAATGCGGAGAAATCCGAACCTGCGCCGGACGGCGACGGGTGCGGAACATCCGCATTCGCGGGTTACTTAAAAACGGCAAAAGGGGCGGATCCCGTGGACCCGGCCCCTGCTGCGGTGTGTGCCCGATTGTGTATGGATGGCGACTTGATGCTGGCCATCAAATGCGCATCGGCATCACGACGTACTTGAAGTTGTCGTCTTCCGGCACGGTAATCAGCGCACTCGAATTGGAGTCGCCGAGGCTGACCTGCACCTGCTCGCTCTTGAGATTGCCGAGCACGTCGAGCAGGTAAGTCACGTTAAAGCCGATATCGAGCGCGTCGCCCGAATAATCGAGTTCCAGTTCTTCCTGCGCCTCTTCCTGGTCTGCGTTGGTCGAGCTGATCTTCAGCACGTGCGTGTCGAGAATGCAGCGCACGCCCTTGAACTTGTCGGTCGTCAAGATGGCGGTACGCTGCAGCGCCTGTTGCAGCTGCACGCGGTCGATCGCGAACGCGTTCTTGTAGCCCTTCGGGATCACGCGCTGGAAGTCCGGGAACTTGCCCTCCACCAGCTTGCTGATCAGTTCCACGTTGGCAAACGAGAACTTGACCTGGTTGGCGGCCAGCTGCACCTGGACCGGATCGTCGTTGTCTTCCAGCAGGCGCTGCAGTTCCAGGATGGTCTTGCGCGGGATGATGACTTCCTGGCGCGAACCCACGCCAGTCGCCTCGTTTTCCAGTTCCACGCCGCAATACGCCAGGCGGTGGCCATCGGTGGCCACGGCCATGACCTTCTTGCCGTCCACCACCAGCAGCATGCCGTTCAGGTAGTAGCGGATATCCTGCTGGGCCATCGCGAAGTGCACCATCGCCAGCAGATGCTTGAACGTCTTCTGCGGCAGGCTCACGCTCGCATTGAATTCGGCGGCCTCGGCAACGGTCGGGAATTCTTCCGCGGCCAGCGTCTGCAGTGCAAAGCGGCTCTTGCCCGATTGCACGGTCATGCGCTTGTCGTTCAGCGACAGCGCCACGTCGCCGTCAGGCATCGCGCGCAGGATATCCAGCAGCTTGCGCGCGGCCACGGTGGTGGCCACGTCGTCGCTGCCCACGCCGCACTCGGCGTGCGTGGTGATCTGGATCTCGATGTCGGTCGAGAGGAAGGACACGTTCGAGCCGGACTTGCGAATCAGCAGGTTGGCCAGGATCGGGAGGGTGTGGCGGCGCTCCACGATGCCGCTCACGATTTGCAGCGGACGCAGCAGGTTGTCTCGCGAGGTTTTGACCAATTGCATTGAATTTATCCTTCGTCGTTTGTCGTCGGCGACCGCGGAATCAGGTAAAACTCCGATATCCAATTTCCACTTTGGAATCAAAGAGTTAATGCCGGATTGTACCAAGGATAAGCCGCTGCGGTGAAGCGGGGCGAATCCGGCGGGGCGCCGGGCTGTGCACAAAAAGCCACGCTCCGGGCGCCTACGTCCGCCAATTCGTCCCGACTCACCGCAAAGCCTTATCTGAGGCCGGTTTCCCGCGATGCAACAGTTGCTCTGGCGCCCGCTTGCCGCCGGACGCGCACCCAGTAGTATGCCAGCCCGGCAAGGCCGCCCTGCAATTCCCGCGAATCAGCCCTTGAGCGTCTGTTCCAGCACGTGCAGCTCGTGGTTCAGCTGCGCGTCCTTGCCACGCTCGTCGGCGATCTTGCGCACGGCATGCAGCACCGTGGTGTGGTCGCGTCCGCCGAACAGCTCGCCGATTTCCGGCAGGCTCTTCTGCGTCAGTTCCTTGGCCAGGTACATCGCGATCTGGCGCGGCCGCGCAATATTGGCCGGCCGCTTCTTCGAGTACATGTCCGCGACCTTGATGTTGTAGAAATCGGCGCAGGTCTTCTGGATGTTCTCCACCGAGATCTGTCGGTTCTGCACGGTCAGCAGGTCCTTGAGCGCCTCGCGCGTAACCTCGATCGTGATGTCCTTGCCATGGAAGTTCGAGAACGCCAGGATCTTGCGCAGCGCGCCTTCCAGTTCGCGCACGTTGGAGCGCAGGTGCTTGGCGACGAAGAACGCCACTTCTTCCGGCACGCTCACGTTCTCGGCGGCGGCCTTCTTCATCAGGATGGCCACGCGCATTTCCAGCTCGGGCGGCTCGATCGCCACGGTCAGGCCGGAGTCGAAGCGCGAGATCAGCCGGTCGTCGATGCCGGTGATTTCCTTCGGATACGTATCGCTGGTGATGATCACCTGCGCGCGGTTGGCGATCAGCGCCTCGAACGCGTAGAAGAATTCTTCCTGCGTGCGGTTCTTGCCCGAGAAAAACTGAATATCGTCGATCAGCAGCAGGTCGAGCGAGTGGTAATACCGCTTGAACTCGTCGAACGCCTTCCGCTGGTAGGCCTTCACCACGTCCGACACGTATTGTTCGGCATGGATATAGCGGATGCGCGCGCGCGGGTTCTCCATCAGCATGAAGTTGCCGATGGCATGGATCAGGTGGGTCTTGCCCAGGCCGACGCCGCCGTACAGATAGAGCGGGTTGTACGACTTGCCCGGGTTGTTGGCCACCTGGATGGCCGCGGCGCGGGCCAGCTGGTTGGCCTTGCCGGTCACGAAGTTGTCGAACGTCAGGATCGGGTTCAGGCGCGAACGCTCGTGCACCGTGTCGGTCGGCTGCGTGCCGGCCGCGGCCGGCTGCTGGGCCGGCACGCGATAGGAACGCGCGCTGGCTTCGGACGCATCCATCTGGGCCACGTCGATGTCGCCCATGTCCTGCATCGGCATATTGGAGGCCGCCTGCAGCGGATGCCCGGTCGGCGCGGCGCCGCGATGCGGCATGCCGCCAGGGCCGGCCGGGTACGGCACCTGGCCGGCCGGCGCGCCATAGCCGGGCTGGCCGCCGTTTGGCTGGCCGGCGTGCTCGTGATAGCCGCCCGCCTGGAGCGACTGCGGATGCGGCGCCGGCGCATGGCCATATGCCTGGCCCGGCATGCCGGCCGAGGCGCCGGGATAGGCGCCGCCGCCCGTACCCATTGCAGCGGACGTCATGCCATCGTGGCCGCCCTGCTGCATGGCCTGTTGCGTATAGGTGGCCGCACGGCCCGAGGCCGCGGGGTCCAGAACGAAGTGAACGCTAACCTGCGTTTCCCAGTATTCGCACGCAAGCGCGGTGATCCGCCCCGAAAACTGGCTCTTGACCCAGTCGAGCTTGAAGCGGTTGGGCGCGGCAATCCGCAGCGCATGCGCTTCCTCGTCGAAGGCGACGGGCGCCAACGGCTTGATCCAGGTTTTGAATTGTTGGGGCGTCAGTTCGCGCTCGAGTTGCGCGGCTGCTGCCTGCCAGAAATCTTGCATGTGTTCTTCTGAGTGACCGTGCCATCGTGCCGATGCCACGTCACGGGTGGACGCGGCGCTTGCGTTCCGGGCCCCTGCACATGCCTTGTGCGTCATGTCGCGACGGCGAAAGGCAATAGGCCGTCCACGGATGCAAGGCATCGAAACGGCAGCTTTATCGGGTATACATCGCGGTATACCGAGGCAGGCAGACCCGGGTTGCGCGTGCGCCACGCGGCCCGTGTAGTGTTTGGACCCGGATTGTACCCCCCGCCCCAAGTTATCCACAAAGGATAACCCTGTGGACAAGTTGTGAAAATTCAGTGGATTTGTGTGCACAACCGACGCGGAAGCCGCGCCAGACAAAGGCCTTCCGCACCCGATAATCCATCGGAAACAAGGACTTGACCCGCTGCGCTACCACCGATAGGTGACCGGGAATACCCACAGAGTTACCCACCGACCGTTGTGGACAATGAAGCACTGCGGTGAACAGGGGCCTGTACCGCACATGTCGCGCGCATGCCGGAAGTGGCCGTCCAGCGCCTTGACACTCGCGTCGAAAATCGGTTAAATGGCGGGTTCTGCGATGCGGCAGGGGATCACGTATGCGCATCGCCGGGTCTGGCCCGTACCGCCACATGTCAAACATGTGCGGCATCAGGCAAGCGGCCTGATCCCCGCCAGCGCCCCCGGCCCATACGGCCAAGGGCCAGCGGCGGCCGGCAGCAAGACAGAACCAGAATCGTCGGCATCGCCGCAGCAACCTCAACGGATACCGAGCGTCTGCATTGCGGCAGCCCCATGCGAACCATACGCGGCGGCCAAGGCGTCCCGGCAACGGCCGACGCCCGGAAAGCCCGGATCAACCAGAGAGTGCAACATGAAACGTACCTACCAACCTTCCGTTACCCGCCGCAAGCGTACCCATGGTTTCCGCGTGCGCATGAAGACCCGCGGCGGCCGTGCCGTGATCAACGCCCGCCGCGCCAAGGGCCGCAAGCGCCTGGCAATCTGAGGGCCGGGCGACCGGCCCGGATGGCAGGCAGCGTGACGGTTTGTCGTCCGCGTTGCATCCGTCGTCCGGTCCAGCGCCTCGCACTCAGGATGGCCAGGACCGCCGCCGCCGAAGCCCGGCTTGTCCGCTAGCTTTGACCAGCGTGTCGACCCATGCCTTTCCCAAAGCCGCGAGGCTGACAAAGACGGATGAATTTTCATCCGTTTTTGCTTTGCGGCCCCGGCGTCGCAGTACGCATTTCGTGCTGTACGTGCGGGCCAATGGCCAGCCTCAGGGCCGGCTGGGCATCGTCGTAGGCAAGAAGTTCGCGCCGCGTGCCGCGGAGCGCAACCTGGTGAAGCGCATGGTGCGGGAACTGTTTCGCAGCCGGCAGGACCAATTCGCGGGCCGCGATATCCTGTTGCGGCTGCAGGCAAGGTTTCCGCGTGCGGACTTTGCCAGCCGGTCGGCCATACGGCGCGCCTGCCAGGCCGAACTTGGCAGCTTGCTGGATGTGGCCGCCCGGCCGCTGCCACCTGCGCCAACCGTCCCGGCATCCGGCGAGCCGCCTGCGGCGGCCGCACCTGCCGCGCCACCCGCGCCTGCCTGATCATCATCATGAAGCGAATCCTGCTTGCCCTGCTGCGCGTCTACAAGATCGCCCTGAGTCCTTACCTGGGCTCGCAGTGCCGCTTCCTGCCAACGTGTTCCGACTATGCCCGCGACGCCATCATCAGCCATGGCCCCGCGCGTGGCACGTGGATGACCGCGTGCAGACTCTGCCGTTGCCATCCTTTCGCAAAGGGCGGGTATGATCCCGTGCCCGAGCCTGTAGTACACGGAAAGGCCTCAGCGGTGCCTCCCGCAGCCACCGCATCCGCCCGCCCGTCCATCACGGTCCGGCTTCCCAGACCCTGATTCCCCCAGACCATAGCGAGACATGGATATCAAACGCACCATCCTGTGGGTCATCTTCTCGATGTCCCTCGTGCTGCTCTACGACAACTGGCAGCGCGCCAACGGCCACGCGTCGATGTTCTTCCCGAGCGCCAACACGCAACAGCAGGCCGCCCCGGCCGCTGGCGCAAGCGGCGCCACGGCGCAGGGTGACGTGCCCAAGGCCAACGCCACCAGCGCGTCGGCCCCGGGCGCCGTGCCGGGCGCGCCGCAGGCGGCTGCCCAGCCCACGGGCGAGAAGGTCATCGTCACCACTGACGAAGTGCGTGCCGAGATCGACACCGCAGGCGGCATCCTGTCGCGCCTGGAACTGCTCAACGAGCACGAGAAGGACGGCAAGCCCGTTGTACTGTTCGAACGTGATGCACAGCGCACCTACCTGGCGCGTTCGGGCCTGATCGGCGGCGACCTGCCGAACCACACCACGGTGTTCACGGCCGCCCCGGGTGCCCGTTCGCTGGCACCGGGCCAGGACAAGCTCGACCTCGTGCTGACCGCCGAGAAGAGCGGCGTGAAGTTCGTGAAGACCTACACGTTCCGCAAGGGCAGCTACGTGGTCGACGCCCGCTTCGACGTGACGAACACCGGCACCGCGCCGGTTTCGCCGACGCTGTATCTGGAACTGGCACGTGACGGCACCAAGGTGGAACAGTCGCAGTTCTACAGCACGTTCACGGGCCCGGCCATCTACACGAACGCCGACAAGTACCACAAGATCACGTTCGACGACATCGCCAAGGGCAAGGCCTCCGTGCCGGCTGCCACCGACAACGGCTGGGTGGCGATGGTGCAGCACTACTTCGCGTCGGCCTGGATTCCGCAGAACGGCAAGCAGCACAGCTTCTACGCCGAGCAGATCGACCCGAACCTGTACCGCGTGGGTATCCAGCAGCCGCTGGGCCAGCTGGCGCCGGGCGCCACGGTGAGCACCGATGCCCGCCTGTTCGCCGGCCCGCAGGAAGAGCGCATGCTCGAGCAGATCACGCCGGGCCTGGAACTGGTGAAGGACTACGGCTGGCTGACCATCCTGGCCAAGCCGCTGTTCTGGCTGCTGGAAAAGCTGCACGGCTTCCTGAACAACTGGGGCTGGTCGATCATCGCGCTGACCGTGCTGATCAAGCTGGTGTTCTTCCCGCTGTCGGCTGCCAGCTACAAGTCGATGGGCAAGATGAAGGACCTGCAGCCGCGCATGACGGCCATCCGCGAACGCTACAAGGGCGATCCGCAGAAGATGAACCAGGAAATGATGGCGCTGTACCGCACCGAGAAGGTCAATCCGCTCGGCGGCTGCCTGCCCATCGTGATCCAGATCCCGGTGTTCATCGCGCTGTACTGGGTGCTGCTGTCGTCGGTGGAAATGCGCGGTGCGCCGTGGCTGGGCTGGATCCATGACCTGTCGGTGCCGGACCCGTTCTACATCCTGCCGATCGTGATGGCCGTGTCGATGTTCGTGCAGACCAAGCTGAACCCCACGCCGCCGGACCCCGTCCAGGCCAAGGTCATGATGATCATGCCGCTGGTGTTCTCGTTCATGTTCTTCTTCTTCCCGGCCGGCCTGGTGCTGTACTGGGTGGTGAACAACATCCTGTCGATCGCCCAGCAGTGGCAGATCAACCGCATGCTCGGCAAGGGCAAGACCGCGGCGGTGGCCAAGAGCTGATCCGGCGGTTGCAAACCCGACCCACGAAAAACCCGGCTGCCAGCCGGGTTTTTCTTTTTCCGCGTATGCTTCCAGTCTTATGTCTTATATAAGACTTGAGCCCGCAACAGAACAAGGGGATACGCCATGACGTGGTCGGCCAGCCAGTACGTGCAATTCGAGGATGAACGGACCCGCCCGGTGCGGGACCTGGTCGGGGCCATCCCCACCGCCAACGCCGCACGCGTGGTCGACATCGGCTGCGGGCCCGGCAACTCGACCGAGGTGCTGGCGGCCCGCTACGGCAGCGCCGAGGTCACCGGCCTGGACAGCGACGCCGACATGATCGCCGCCGCGCGCCAGCGGCTGCCAAACCTGCGCTTCGAGATCGCCGACGTCACGCAATGGGCCGATGGCGGCCCCTGGGACGTGATCCTGGCCAATGCGGTATTCCAGTGGGTGCCCGATCACGCCACGCTGTTTCCGTCGCTGGTCGGCAAGCTTGCGCCGGGCGGCAGCCTGGCCGTGCAGATGCCGGACAACCTCAACGAGCCGCCGCACCTGCTGATGCGCGAAACGGCGCTGAACGGCCCCTGGGCGCCCAAGCTGGCGGCCGCCGCCGATGCCCGCACCGCACTGGCATCGGAACGCTGGTATTACGAACAGCTGAAGCCGCACTGCTCGCGCGTGGATATCTGGCGCACGATCTACCAGCACCCGCTCAAGGGCGGGGCGGCCGCGGTTGTCGAATGGTTCAAGGGCAGCGGCCTGCGGCCCTTCCTGGCGCCGCTGGACGAGGCCGAGCGTGCCGAATACCTGCGGCAGTACGAAGCCGCGCTGGCCCAGGTGTTTCCCGCCATGCCCGACGGCACCGTGCTGCTGCCGTTCCCGCGCGTGTTCATCGTGGCGACGCGTTAGGAATCAGACGGCGGCGGACGGCGGCGGCGTGCGCCATCGCCTACACTAGACGGACGTTGCGCAGTAACTCTCTTTCCACTTCAGAGACATCGCAATGAGCCGTCAGCCTGTGCTGCACCGGAAAATGCGTCCCGCCGCCGCGTTCGTTGCCTTGGGCGAAGCGGGCCTGAGGGCCGTTCACGATCGTCTGGACGCACTGCAGCATCGCGACGAGGTCGAGGATGTTCACGCGCTGCGCGTCGCCGTACGTCATCTTCGTGCCGTGGCCTGGGCGTTCGGGCCCGTGCTGCAGGGCCAGGTAAAGGCCCGCTGGAAACAGGTGCTGCACGATGTCGCCGACGCCGCCGGCAATGTGCGCGACTGGGACGTCTTTATCGCCGAGACCCTGGCCCCGGCCCTGGTGAAGCAGCCGGAAGACGCCATGCTGGTGGCACTGATCGACACCGCCCAGGCCAGGCGCACGATCGCCCACGCCGAGATGATGACAAAACTGTCACGTTACCGGCAAGCCCCGCTCCCGACGTTGAAACGCGACCTGCTGCATCTGTCGGAACAGGATGCCAAGGGCAGGCTGGAGAATTTCGCACCCAAACGGATCCGCAAGGCGCGCGACAAGGTTCGGGAGCGGGCTCGCATCGCCCGGGACGGGAAGACCGAACACGTCCACAAGCTGCGCATCGGCAACAAGCGGCTGCGCTATGCGATCGAGGCGCTGTCGGACGTCTTGCCCGGCCGCTACCGCAAACGCCTGCGCAAGAAGCTGGTGGCGCGGCAGTCGGAACTTGGCGCCGTGATCGACGGTGCCGTGGCGCGGCGGCTGCTGTGCGAGTGCCTGTCCGTCGATCCCCCGGGCGACTCGCCGGCATGAGCCGCGGCCCATCCTGCCGGCTGGGCGATCTGCGACAATACCGCACATGACAGCAACCCAGCTTCCCATCGCCGCCATCGCCACCGCACCGGGCCGCGGCGGCATCGGCGTCGTGCGCGTATCCGGCCCCGATGTCGGCAGCGTCATGCGCGCCGTCTGCGGCCGCGCGCTGCAGCCGCGCCATGCCACCTACCTGCCGTTCCTGGACGGCCACGGCAAGGTCATCGACCACGGCCTGGCGCTGTACTTCCCGGCACCCAATTCCTACACCGGCGAGGAAGTGCTGGAACTGCAGGGCCACGGCGGACCCGTGGTGATGCAGATGCTGCTGGCGCGCTGCCTGGAGGCCGGCAAGGCCATCGGACTGCGCGTGGCCGAGCCCGGCGAATTCACGCGCCGCGCGTTCCTGAACGACAAACTCGACCTGGCGCAGGCCGAGGCCGTGGCCGACCTGATCGAAGCCAGCACCGAGGCCGCCGCCCGTTCGGCAGCACGCTCGATGGAGGGCGAGTTCTCGCGGGCCATCCACGCGCTGGTCGAACAGGTCATCCACCTGCGCATGCTGGTGGAAGCCACACTCGACTTCCCCGAGGAAGAAATCGACTTCCTGGAAGCGTCCGACGCACGCGGCCAGCTCACGCGCATTCGCGAAAGCCTGGCTGGCGTGCTCAAGCAGGCGCGGCAGGGGTCGCTGCTGCGTGAAGGGCTGTCGGTGGTGCTGGCCGGGCAGCCGAACGTCGGCAAGTCGTCGCTGCTCAATGCGCTCGCGGGCGCGGAGCTTGCCATCGTCACGCCGATCGCCGGCACCACGCGCGACCGCGTGCGCGAAACCATCCAGATCGACGGCATTCCGCTGCATATCATCGACACCGCCGGCCTGCGCGACGATGCCGCCGACGAGGTGGAACGCATTGGCATCGAACGCACCTGGGACGCCATCCGCCGCGCCGACATCGTGCTGCACCTGGTGGACGCGGCCGACTACCTGGAACACGGCATTTCGGAAATCGACGATCACATCGACGACCGTCTGAGCGGCCAGCTGCCGCCGGGATCGCCGATCGTGCGCGTGGTCAACAAGATCGACGTGGCGCCGGCGGCCGGCCAGATGGGCTTCGGCGGCAACCGCCCGCACGTGGTGGCCGCCAACGGCCCGAATCCCACCGAGATCTGGATCTCGGCACGCACCGGCGCCGGCATCGACCTGATGCGCCGCGAACTGCTGCGCCTGATCGGCTGGCAGTCGGGCAACGAAGGCACCTTCCTGGCCCGCGAACGCCACCTCACCGCGCTGCGCAACGCACAGTCACACCTGGACTGCGCCGTCGAACGCGCCGAGCAAAACGCCCAGGCCCTGGACCTCTTCGCCGAAGAACTCCGGCTCGCGCAGGACCACCTGAACAGCATCACCGGCGAGTTCACCAGCGACGATTTGCTGGGGACGATCTTTACGCGGTTCTGTATTGGGAAGTGAGCGCGGGGCAGTGGTCCAAGCCGTGGGCAGAACCTGCGCGATCACTGAGCGGGGTCAAGCAGGTATCCCGCGCAACGCCCGCTGCGCCATCGCCGATTTCGGTAGAATCGGCTTCGATCGAACTCAGGTCACAACGGCGCATTTCTACGGGGAGGATTTATGAAGCTGACAGGCATCGGCCTGTATACCTTTCCAGAAGCCGCCCGGCTGACGAGGATTCCCGTCCGCGATCTTCGCCGTTGGCTCGACGGCTACGCGTACCAGCACAAGCGAAGCCAGACAGCCGCCGCTGTCCCGCCGCTCTGGGATACAGAGCTTTCGCGCGCGGAACTCGATGGCATCAGTTTCCATGATCTCCTGGAGGTCCGTTTCGTAAAGGCATTCCGACAGCATGGCGTAAGCCTGCAGACAATCCGGGTGGCCAGTGTGCGTGCACGTGAATTGTTCGCAAGCGACTATCCATTCACGTCCCGGCAATTCAGGACGGATGGACGCACGATCTTTGCGTCCGCGATGCGCGAAACCGGCGAGACCGAACTGCTGGACCTGGTAAGGCAACAGTACGCATTCCGCAAGGTCATCGAGCCGTCGTTGTATCGGGGGATCGAGTTCGGTCCCGACGAATGTGCCGCACGCTGGTATCCGTCCCCGCGCAGCAAGGCCGTCGTTCTGGACCCGCAGATTGCCTTCGGCAAGCCGGTCGTGACCGACGGCGCCGTCAAAACCTCAGTCCTTCATGAAGCCTACCTCGCGGAAGGCGACAAGGGTCTTGTTGCCAAGCTCTACGACGTACCTGTTGCCGCCGTCGATGCAGCCATCGCCTTTGAGGAAGGGTTGGCATCGTGAAGTTCTTCGTCGACAACAATCTGCCTCCGGCCCTGGCAAAAGCACTTCACGCCCTGTCCGAGCCCCATGGACACTCGGCGGCTCATCTGAAGGACATGTTTCCACCCAACACTACCGACGAGGCGTGGATCGAAACGCTGTCCAGGCAAGGCGGCTGGTCGATCGTTACACACGACAAGCTCAACAAGGGCCTGGAACGGGAAGCTCTGCGCAGAGCGGGCTTGATCGTGTTTCTGCTGGACAGAGGATGGTCAAATCACACGTTCTGGGATAAGGCGCATAACCTGGTGCGGTGGTGGCCGCGGATCATCGATCAATCTGGCGGCATGCGAGGCGGGGCTGCCTTCAAGGTTCCTTACAATTTTTCCGGAAAAGGGCGGTTCGAACAGGTTGTCCTTTAAGACACGCTGGCCGCATACGTGTCCGTCATGCCTCCGCGACCCACCAACATGTCTCGCCCCCTCACCCCCGGCGAACAATCCCTCGCCCGCTCTGTCTTTGGCGATGCCATCGACTACGCCGTTGTCCGCATTCACCATCGCAACTTTGTCTTCTGGCAGGGTGCGAACTACATCATCACGCCCGATGGTCACATCTATCTGGGCCGCAAGCTGCGCGGGCTGACCGACATCAGTGCGGCGGGCCTGGCGATGCAGGGGCTGTTCATCCACGAGATGGCGCATGTGTGGCAGCACCAGCAGGGCATCAACGTACTGGTGCGCGGCGCGCTGGAGCAGGTGCGGCATTTCTGCGGCTTCAACCAGTACCGGTACCGGCTGGAATCGGGCAAGGCGCTCTCCCAGTACAAGCTGGAACAGCAGGGCGAGATCCTGCGGCATGTCTTTCTGGCCCGGCAGGGCCTGCCCACGCCGTACACCACCGCGCAGTACCTGGCCGCGCTGGGCAGTGGGGGGCCGACCATCGTGTGATGCGTCGATGGCATCGCGAGCGAAGGCAGCCTCCATGGCGTCGCGTTGACTTGCATGGCGATGTGGCGGACCATCGTCCCCATTGCCATCTGGAGTAGATCATGCCCCGCGTATCGAAAGCGGAAGCGGAGAAGAACCGCGCCATCATTGAGCAGGTGTCGTCGCGGCTGTTTCGCGAGCAGGGCTTCCACGGCATCAGCGTGGCAGACCTGATGGGCGCCGCCGGGCTCACGCATGGTGGCTTCTACGGCCATTTCGAATCGAAGGACGCGCTCGCGGCCATCGCCTGTACCCGGGCGTTCGAGGAATCCGAGGCGCGCTGGCGCAAGCGCGTCAACGAAGCGCCGGACCACGCCACGGCGCTGTCGTCGCTGATCGAGGCCTACCTTTCCACGCGCAACCGGAACAACGCGGGCACCGGCTGCGCGGTGGCGGCACTGGCCAATGATGTGGCCCGCGAGGGCGACGACAAGCCCGTGCGCGCCGCCTTCTACGAAGGGCTGGAGACGTTGATCGACATCCTGGCCGAGGTGCAGCCCGATGCCGATGCCGACACACGCCGCAGTGCGGCCCTGGCGCAGATGGCCACGCTGGCCGGCGCGTTGATCCTGTCGCGGGCCACGCAAGGCACGCCGCTTTCCAACGAGATTCTCGCCGCCACCCGCGCCCGGCTACTGGCGGAAGGCTGACGCGGCGCCGGGCGCGCTACACTGGCGGACCTCGCCGTGCCGCATTCCGGTCCGACGCCCCTGAAGCCCCCTGAAGTCCCCCCTGAAGCCCGCCCGATGTTGAGTCGCACCAGACAAATCCTGATCGCCGTTGTTGCTGTCGTCGTCCTTTTCCTGCTGTGGTTCGTTGGCAATGAGAAGCACGACACCGCGCCGCTTGCCTCCGTCTCCGCTCCCGACGAGCCCGCCAGCGTGCCGCGCGGCATTCCGCGCAACGGCACGCTCGACCCGATCAGCATCGATCCCAATCGCCCCGCCGATTTGCTGCCCCAGTACCAGGCAGACGGTCTGGCCGACGACTATCGCAGCGACGCCGCCGCGGCGGACGACCGCTATCGCGGCCGCTACTTCATCGTCGAAGGCGTAGCCAGTGGCGTGCGCCGCGACGGCGACAACCTGGTGCTGGAAATCCGTACCGACAACCCCGGCCAGGTGGTCCGCGCGGCGCTGCTGCGCCAGCAGATCTGCGGCCCGGGCACGCGCGCCTGCGAAGTCGAAGCCCGTGCCACGATGGTCCGGCGCGGCCAGAAGGTGGCCGTGGAATGCACGGGGGCGGGCCAGGGCGAAGGCGGCACGCCGTTGCTGTCCGAGTGCCTGCTCCGGGGCGGCGCGAACTGACGCAACGGCCCGGCCCTCCGCATCCGGGCGGGCGGTGCCCCACACATGATTTGCGAGGCACTTTTGCGATTTGCGGCATCTGTCGCCCGCTGTTCCCCGCATTGACTGCCCGCCGGCACGCCTACATTACGCAGGCATGCTGCCGGCAATGCGTCCCTGAACCGCCTCGGTCGAAGTCTGAAGCGGATCCGGACGGCCGGCACCCTCGCCGACGCGCATCCAGGATCCAAGATGAAGAGAGCAACGATAGCCGCCACGCTGGCCCTGCTGGCCACGGGCTGTTCCACCTACCAGAGCGTGACGCCGGTCGACCGCGCAGACCAGGTCGACCCGATCGCCGGCTACCAGAACGGTGCCTATGGTGGTCCGGCGCAGTTTCGCGTGGGCGGCAATCGCGTGGTGGGCGCCGATGGCGCGCTGTTCTGCGTGATTACCCACCAGGTCAATGGCAACGCGTATGTGGAAGATTTTGCCAATTCGCTGCGGGCGCGCAACTTCGAGGTGAAGATGCTGCCGCCGTATTCGTCGGTGGCGTCGTGCCCGATGACGGCCGTCTACACGGCCCAGCGCCAGACCTACATCACGCCGTTCCTGGTATCGGCCGATATCACCGTGTTCCGCAACGGCGAGCGCGTGGGCAAGGCCGTCTTCAATGCCAACCGCAGCGCGGGCGGCATCAACCTGAGCCACCTGATCCAGCCCGATGCGAAGATCGAGGAACTGGTCGACCGGCTGTTCCCGGGCCTGAAGCCCCAGCCGGCGCCGGCCCAGGCGTCGCCCGCCCCGGCACCGGCAGCGGCCCCCGCGGCCTGACGCCGAGGGGCCGCCGGGAAGCGCCGGCTGGTCAGGCCAGCCGGAATACCTCCACCGCCTGGCGCAATTCCTGCGCCTGGTGATGCAGGCTTTCGGCCGCTGCGGCCGCCTCTTCGACCAGGGCCGCGTTCTGCTGCGTGACCCCGTCCATCTCGGCCACGGCACCGCTGACCTGGGCCAGCCCCTGTGACTGCTCGCGCGATGCCACGCTGATATCGCCCATCAGCGCCGCAATGCCTTCCACGCGGCGCACCACGTCGTCGATCGCCGTTCCGGCCTGCTGCACGGCCTCGTTACCGCTCTTCAGGTCAGCCACGGTCCGTTCGATCAGCTGCTTGATCTCGCCCGCCGCACTGGCACTGCGCTGCGCCAGGCCGCGCACCTCGCCAGCCACCACGGCAAAGCCGCGCCCGTGCTCGCCCGCACGCGCGGCTTCCACGGCGGCGTTGAGCGCCAGGATGTTGGTCTGAAACGCGATGCCGTCGATCATGCCGATGATGTCCACCACCTGCTGCGCGTTGCGATGAATGTCGGCCATGGTGCCCACCACGCGGCCCACCGTGCTGCCGCCCGCGCGTGCTGCATCGGCGGCGCTGGCCACGGCCGCGTTGGCGTCGTGCGCGTTGTCGGCGTTCTGCTTCACCGTGGCGGACAGCTGCTCGATGCTGGCCACCGTGCGTTCCAGGCTGCCGGCCTGCGACGCCGTCCGCGCCGACAGATCGGCATTGCCGCTGGCAATCTGGCTGGTGCTGCCGGCGATGGCGCCAATGCTGCTGCGCACCTTGTCGACGATGCCGGTCAGGCCCTGGCCCACGCCGTCGATGGCGCGCATCAGCTGGCCGATCTCGTCGTTGCGGCGCGTATCCAGGCGCGCGGTCAGGTCGCCCGACGCCAGCCGGCCCGCCGCGTCGGCGGCTTCGCCCAGCGGATGGCTGACCATCCGGCGCAGCAGCCACCAGAACGCGGCCGACACGGCCAGCGCCACCAGCAGGCCAAACGCCAGGAAGCGGTTGCGGCTGGCCACGAGTCCATCGCGCAGCGAAGCCATCGGCACCGTGCCCGCGATCAGCCATTGCCATTCGGGGTAGGTCACGAAGGCGGTCAGCCGTTCGGCGGGCGCGCTGTTGCCGATGGCCACCGTGCCGACCACGGCACCGTCCCTGGCGGCAATCATGTCGCGAATCCACGGCTTGCCGTCGGCGTCCCTGGCGTCGATCTGCACCGTGCCTTCGGAGCCCGAGCGGTCCACCAGGATCTTGCCCTGGTCGGCGCCGGCCTTGGCATCGATGACGATGAACTGGCCGTCGGCGCCAATCGTCTTGCGGCGGATGCGGTTCTTCAGCGCGGCCAGTTCGGCCTCGACGTTCACGCCCACGTACAGCGCGCCAACGATCTTGCCTGCGGCGTCGCGCACGGGCTCGTACTTGCTCATATAGGGCTTGCCGAACAGCCAGGCCAGCGATCGGTACGACTTGCCCGACGCCACCGCGGCATAGGCCGGACTGGTGCGGTCCAGCAGCGTGCCTACCGCGCGCTGTCCGTCCTGCTTCTTGAGCGACGTGGTCACGCGAACGTAGTCGTCGCCGGTGCGGGCGAACACGGTGGCCACGACGCCGCCGGTATTGGCGAAAAAGCGATCCGGCACCTCGAAGCTGTTGTTCAGCAGCAGGTCGCCGCTACGGAAGGCCGGCGTGGCCTTGCCCGACACTTCGATGGTCTGGGACGGGTCCACCGCGTACGGGCCGGGCAGCACCGACGCAAAGTTCAGCAGGAAGCGGTCGGCCTCCTGCAGCATGGTGTCGTCGAGCTGGGCCACCAGTTCGCGCAGGGTCTGGCTTTCGGCGCCGATGGCGTCGCGGGCCTGCGATTCGAGCTGGTTCATGCTGCTCAGCGACAGCGCCAGCGAGAACGCGCAGAAGGCAATGATCTGAACAGCCAGCACAACCAGCGCAATGCGCGTGCCGATGCTCCAACTGCCGGCAACCGCGCGCACGCGGTCCGCCGCAGCCTGCCGGGGCAGGGTAAGGGATGAGGTAGAAGACAAGGGGCGCTCCGTGAATAACGCCATGCGCCGTTGTGACGCACGGGCGACGTCCGCTCTGACGGCAGATCGTCACATCGCAGTTATCGGATGACGAGACAACACCCTTGAATTAAAGAAATGCTTAATCTAGCCGTCGCCACCTATGTCACGGCATGACAGGAAAAACGGGCACCGGGCGCGGCCTCTTGTGGGGGCCGCTTGCCGGTGCTGACCGCTGAAACACCGCTATGCAACCCGTTTCAGTGCTTTGATCGTGGACGTGGTTTTTCGGGTTTTTCCTGTCGCGCGCGTGGTTCAGCTTTCGAGCTGCCCCAGGCGTACGACCGTGACGCCGGGACGCAACTGGCGCAGCGACGGCATGACCAGTACGCAGTTGGCGTACGGCGTGGTCACCGGCTCGCCATCGCGCCAGCCGATCACGGTACCGGCGTCGGCAAAGGTTTCGAGCCCGGTGTAGGGGCCCGCAAAGCGGAAGTCCATGCTGCTGGCCACCACGGGCTCCGTCACGCGGACCACACGCTGCGTGGCGGGCAGCGGCCGCACCCAGCCGGCCGGCAGGTCGGCTTCGTCGATGATGCCGGCATTGAGCAGGAAGCGCGCGGTGCTGTCGCGCGCCACATCCACGGCGGCGGTCTCCCAGTGCTGGCCGCATTCGATCAGCAGCGCATTGCGCGGGCTGGCGGCATCGCCAAAATCGGCGTAGTCGCGCATGCGGCGGCCTTCGGGGTGACCTTCGTCGACGATGATGTCGGCCGGCGCGCCCACGGCGCGGGACAGCGCGATGCCCTTGTCCAGCGGGCCCGATACGATCAGCGGGCGGCTTTTCTCGTGCATCGAATGCAGGTCGAGCAGCAGGTCCACCGTGTCGATCACCGGACGCATGGCGCGGGCCCGGCGCAGTTCCGACGAATCGCGCGACAGGTCGTCCAAGACGGCAGCCGTCCACACGCGGTTGAAATCCTGGTCGACAAAGCGCGAGGCGTCGGGCCGGGCCGCGTCGAAGGTGGCATACGCCTCGACATTGGCAAAGGCCAGCGTCAGCCGGCCGCGCCGAGGCCGCAGGCCGTGGTCGAGCAGGCCGGCCACGGCAATCGCGCCGCAAACCTCGTTGCCGTGCGTGAGCGCATTGATCATCACATGCGGACCCGGCAGGCCGCTGTCGAACGTATGCACGTAGGCGATGCCGGTGTTCCCTTGGGCATAGGGCCGGATATCGGGAAATTCGACTTCGACCGGATAGGCGTCGAAGGCGGGGGCACTCTGTGTCATCTGGACTTCCTTGGCTACCCTCGCCTCGGGCGGGGGCAACTATTGTTATGACCTATCAGGCTTGGCTATTACGCCAAGCCATTATTCTTCACATTTATTCCCGGATGTCGGCGGCCTGCACGATCGTCTTGTACTTGGCCGTCTCGCGCTTCACGAAGCTGCCGAACTGGGCTGGATTGGCCGGTTGCACTTCCACACCGGCCTCGGCCAGCTTCTTGCGCACGTCCGGCAGCGCCAGCACGGCCTGCATTTCAGTATTCAGCCGATCGATAACGGGCTTAGGCGTGGCGCTAGGCGCCATCAATCCGAACCATACTCCCATGTCCACGCCCTTGAGCGCCGGGGTCTCTGCCAGGGCCGGCACGTTGGGCGCCACGCTGGCGCGCTTGGACTCGGTCACGCCATAGGCGCGCACGCGGCCGGCCTGGATATGGGGCAGCGCCGACGACAGCACCATCACCGCCAGGTCGATCTGGCCGCCGAGCAGGTCGGTGGCCATGGCCGAGGCGCCCTTGTATGGCACGTGGGTAATGTTGACCTTGCCCTGCTGCTTGATCAGTTCGCCGGCCAGGTTCAGCGGCGTGCCAACGCCCGACGACGCGTACGACAGCGTGCCCGGCTTGGCCTTGGCCAGCGCAATCAGTTCATTGGCGTCCTTGGCCGGCAGCTGCAGCTTGCCGACCAGCACCATCGGCTGGGTGCCGACGAAGGTGATCGGCGCCAGGTCTTTCTCGCCGTCGTAGCGCACCGCCGGATTGGTCAGGCGGGCAATCGACACCTCGCTGCCCGAGCCCATCAGCAGCGTGTAGCCATCGGCTTCGGCCTTGACCACCTTCTGTGCCCCGATGGTGCCGCCGGCGCCGCCCAGGTTTTCAATCACCACGCTCTGGCCCAGGCGCTTGCCCAGTTCGGGCGCGACGGTACGCGCCACCAGATCGACGCTGCCGCCGGCGGTGTAGCCCACCACCAGCGTGATCGGCTTGGTCGGATAGCCGCCGGCCGCCCCGGCGCTGGCCGGAACGAGGGCACTACTGGCAAGGGAAACGGCGGCAAGCGCGCGCAGCATCGGGTTCATGATTTCTCCGGCAGGTCTATGGTCTATGAATGTTTTCCGGCGATGGTAGAGAGCGCGCACGGCTGCGGCATGCGGCTTTGGCAATCGGGATTGCCATTTCGGCAAGGACGAAAATGGTGCGCGCCGGCGCACATGCACTACTTCGAGGCGGCCTGCCAGAACGCTTCGGCCAGCGGACGCATCGCCGCGCGCGGCCGGTACAGGCGGATGTCCAGCGCCAGGTCGGCGCTGTCCCCACCGTGCAGGTCGGCCCGCACCAGGCGTCCGGCATGCAGGTCGTCGGCAATCAGCCGCGCCGGCAGCCAGGCCAGGCCCATCCGCTGGCGCACCATCTCGTGAACCGACTCCGCGAAGTCGCTCACGGCAATCACATCGAGCCAGCTTGCCAGCTTGCGCCGTGCGATCTCCTGGTTGACCATGCGGCCCATGGTCAAGGTCTCGGCATAGGCAATCATCTGCACCGGCACCGGCCGCGCCCCGGGCTTGGGCTTCTGCAGCCGGAACGCGGGCGCGCCGCGCGCCGTGGCGGCCGACACGCAGACCAGCCGCTCCACACCCACGGCGTGGAAGCGGTAGCGCGCGTCATCGAGCATGATCGGCAGGTCGTGGGGGCTGTAGCAGAGCAGGAAGTCGGCGTCGCCTTCGGTGAACATTTCCAGCGCGTCGTGCGTGGCGTGCGTGGATAGCCGCGTGCGGAAGCCCGCGCCGACCGGATCCTCGCGCAAGGCGTCGCGCAGGCCCGCCAGCCACGCCGGCACCATCGACCGCGCCAGCGTCTTGCCCGTAGCGATGGTGATGGTGCTGGCGTCGGCCCGGTGCGCAGCCCGCAGCGCCACGCGCGTGTCGTCGAGCGTGCGCAGCGCGGACTGGGCGGCCTCAAGAAACTGCCGCCCCTCGTGCGTGAGCCGCACCGGAAACACGCTGCGGTCGATCAGCGGCGCGCCGGCCCACACTTCCAGCGCCTGCATGCGGCGCCCGAACGCCGGCGGCGTGACGTTGCGCAGCTCCGCAGCACGCGCGAGGCTGCCAGCCTGGGCCAGACAGACGAAATCTTCGAGCCAACGGATATGCATGGGGACCGGGAATGTTGTGGGCGCATTGTAACGTCGCTGTCGCGACGTGCCGCCGGTCGTGCCGCCAGCCGCTCGGTTAGAATTTTCGCCATGCCTCCACCCAAACGCGGCGCCAGCCCAACCTCCTCCGCTGCCGGCCCGTCCGATGCGACGCCATCGGACCGCGCCGCCTTTCCCGAATACACGATCGACGAACTGGCCCGCGCGGCCGGCACCACGGTGCGCAACATCCGTTCGTACCAGGACCGTGGTCTGATCGACCCGCCCGAGCGGCGCGGCCGGGTGGGCATCTACACCCAGACCCACCTGGGCCGGTTGCGGCTGATCCATCATCTGCTGGCACGCGGCTACACGCTGGCCAACATCATGGAGCTGCTCAAGGCCATCGTCGAAGGCCACGACCTGCGTTCGATCCTGGGCCTGGAAACGGCCATCAGCAGCCCATGGAACAGCGAGGCGCCGCGTCATTATTCATATCTGGCGCTGGCCCGCCTGTTCGGCCGCGCAATCTCGCGCCCGGCGCTGGCCAAGGCCATTTCACTGGGATTGCTGGAGCCCGATGGGATCGGCTACCTGGCGCGCAGCCCGCGCGCGTTGGCCGCCGGTGCGGAAATGGCCCGCGCCGGCTTTGCGCTCGAAGACGTGCTGGACATCATCGACCACGCACGCGGCCACTTCCAGACCGTGTCGGACCGTATCGTCGGCATGGTGGTGCGCGAACTCGACAAGTTCGGGGAAGGACAGCTGCCGCCGCCATCGGAGGTGCCGCGCATCGTCGATGTGCTCTGGCGCATTCGCCCGCTGGCGCTCGTGGCGCTGGAAACCGAGATGATGCGAGCGCTGGAAATCTCGGCGAACAAGTATCTCGGGGACCGGGTGGCGGCGATTCTGGAACACCTGCACGACAAGGATCGCGTGGCAGGCGATTGACGCGCCGGCCCTCTCCCCCGACCCCTCTCCCGCCTTGCGGGAGAGGGGAGCAAACCCGCTGCATTTCAACCACCCGTGGTTGTCTCCCCTCTCCCGCCAGCGGGAGAGGGGCCGGGGGAGGGGGCATGCGCCTGAAGCACTACCGGCTCACGCGGCGCTCCGGATCGACGGCGCGCGCGTGCTGGCCCCTGCGCGAATCGCCGTATCTTCAATTTCTGCGATCAACGGCATGATCCGATGCAGTTCGGCGCGGTTGTCCTCGTCCCACGGATGAAAGCCCGGGCGGAAGTAGTCGAACCACTCCGGAATCATCTTGCGCAGCACGCCGGGCGAGCCCCACAGGAAGTTCACCACGCGGCCGAAGCCCAACAGCTTGTTGCGGCACGTCTTGTCGGCCATCACCAGCCGCACGTGGAACACGAACACCATCGCCCAGAACGTGACGGTGGTCGTCAGCATCGTGAACGTGCGCAGCAGGTAGCGATACGGCCCCGGCTTCATCACCGTATTCCAGACGTCGTAGGCCACGGCCTTGTGCTCGGTTTCCTCCAGCGCATGCCACGTCCACACCTGCCGGTAGCCGGGTTCCGATTCGCCCATGTGGCGGGGGTCGGACAGCATGCCGCCGGCCAGCATTGCCGTGTAGTGCTCCAGCGCGATGGTGTGCGCCAGCTGCCACGACTTCGGCAGCACCCTGCGCAGCAGGTTGAGCAGCGTCGCCACCGCGCGGTCGAGCTTCGACGCGGGCAGGCCGGCATCGTCGAGCAGCCGGTTGTAGAGGATGTGCTCGCGCGTGTGCATCGCTTCCTGCCCGATGAAGCCGGCCACGGCCTGCTTGAGTTCGGGGTCGGTCACGCGGTCGCGGTAGTTGCGCACGCTGTCCATGAAGAAGCGTTCGCCGGCCGGGAAGAAGATCGACAGCGCGTTGATGAAGTGGGTCACGTGCTGCCCGCGCTCGTGCCAGTCGCAGATGCGTTCTGGCGGGAGGTGGGGATGCACGTCGCGTCGGACTGGCATCATGGTGTGGGCTCCGGTTGTTGGGTGGCTGGCGCCGCGCGGGCGCCGTCCAGGAAGCGCAGCAGGTCGGCCGCCACGCGCTGCGGGTCTTCTTCCATCGGCACATGGCCAAGACCCGCGTAGCGGTGCAGCGTCACGTCGGGGATACGTGCCGCGAACTCTGCGGCGTGCGCGGGCGGAATCCAACGGTCGCGGTCGCCCCACAGCACCAGCGTGGGTTGACGCACGCCGCGCAGGCGCTCGGTGTCGAGCTGATCGAAATCGAGCTTCGGCACCATGCGGCCCACCGCTTCGCGGCTGCCTGCTGCGTAAAAGAAATCGACATAGCGGCGAAACGTGGCCTCGGGCACGCGCGCGGCATCGCCATACACATCGCGCGTGGCCGCGCGGATGATCCATTCGGGCAGCAGCCACGGCGCCGACCAGCGCACCGCGGCGTGACGGAACAGGTCGATATAGATCGGCAGCTTCATCGGAAAGCCGGCGGCGTCGATCAGCACCAGCCGGTTCACCATGGCCGGCCGGCGCGCGGCCAGGTCCCAGGCGATCAGGCCGCCCAGCGAGTTGCCGATGAAGGTGGCGCGCGACAGGTGCAGCGCGGCCAGGAAGCCGTCGATAAAGCGGCGGTAAACGTCGATATCCATCGTGGCGATACGGCCATGTGCGTCGCGCAGCGGCCCGGTCAGGCCGAACGGCGCCAGGTCCAGGCGAATCACCCGGTATTGCTGGCGCAGCGCGGGCATCAGCCCTTCCCACGTGTGCAACGACGCGCCAAAGCCGTGGATCAGCACCAGCGGCTCGCCCTCCGGCACGCCTTCCTCGGTGTAGTGCACGAGCGCGCCCATCACCTGCACCCAGCGTGACGCGGGCAGTGCGTAGCGGCGCGCCAGCGCATCGCGCGACAGGCTGACCAGGCCCAGGCGGCCCTGGCCGAACCAGCGCGTGAACGTGCCCGGGGGCGACTGCAGCGCGGCCTCGCGGGACAGCGTGGCGCGGGTCATGCGCGCTCTCCGCCGCGCGCGGGTGCCGTGGCGGCATCCGGCACGAGCTGCTTGCGCTTGCGCCGCGTCTCGCGCACCACCAGCGACTGGTATGCGGCCGGCAGCAGGCGCGCCATCGCGTCGGCGGCCACGGCATCGGGGCCGATCAACACGCGACGCCTGTTGGCACGCACGCCGTCCAGGATCACGCGCGCGGCCTTGTCGGCCGTGGTGATGAAGAACTTCTCGAACTCATCGCGGCCCTGCTGCGCGTCGCGCACCAGCAGGCCGTTGACGCTCGGCGATACCCGGCTGGCCCGCGCGATATTGGTCTTGATGCCGCCCGGATGAACCGTGGTGGCCGACACGCCGCAGTCCATCAGATCCAGTTCCTGGCGCAGCGCCTCGGTGAAGCCGCGCACCGCGTACTTGCTGGCGTTGTAGGCGCCCATGCCGGGCTGTGCGAACAGGCCGAACACGCTGGACGTATTGACCACGTGGCCTTCGCCGCTGGCCTTCAGGTGCGGCAGGAACGCCTTGGTGCCATACACCACGCCCCAGAAGTTGATGCCGATGATCCATTCGAGGTCGTCGTAGCTCATGCCCTCGACCGTGCTCGACAGCGCCACGCCGGCGTTGTTGAAGATCAGGTTCACGCGGCCGTGGTCGCGCACCACCGCGTCGGCCCAGGCATAGACGGCCGCACGATCGGCCACGTCTACCGGCGCGACCGTGGCGCGCACACCGGGCGCGGCACGCTGCACGTCGGCCAACGTCTGCGCCAGCCCGGCTTCGTTGCAGTCGGACAGCGCCACGTGGCAGCCCGCCTGCGCCAGCTGCACCGCCAGGCAGCGGCCCATGCCGGAGCCGGCACCGGTGATCGCGGCAACCCTGTTGCGGAAATCCTTCATGCCTTGCCTCCTGAGTTCTTGTGTCTGGTTCGGATGCGTAATGGCCTGCGGGTGCGCGGGCGCCCTGGTCAGGCGCGGATTGGCGCTGCCTGTTCGGTCGGCTCGGTGTCCGCCAGCGGTTCGACGCTGGCGTGGCGCACGGGCCAGCGTTCGTAGTCGCTCATGCGGAACGATTGCGTGGCACGGCGGAACTGGAACGTGAAGCCCGGCCACAGGGTGGTGTTCTTCTTGCTGCGCGGGTCGATGTACCAGCTGGCGCAACCGCCGGCGGCCCAGATCGCGTGACCGAGCTTCTGCTGGATGCCACGGTTGAACGCGGCCTGCACGGCCGGGCGCACGTCCACGGCCTGCACGCGCGCCTGGCGCATCTGGCGCAGCGCATCGAGCACGTAGTTCACCTGCGACTCGATCATGAAGACCATCGAGCTATGACCCAGGCCGGTGTTGGGGCCGACGATCATGAACAGGTTCGGAAAGCCGGCCACCGTGGTGCCCAGGTATGCCTCGGCGCCATCGCGCCAGGCGTCCAGCAGGTCGCGCCGGTCCCGGCCGACAATCACGCCGCGCGGCAGCGGATCGGTGGCATGGAAGCCGGTGCCAAGGATGATCGCGTCGGCGGGCCGGCGCGTGCCGTCGCGCAGCACCACGGCGTCGGGCGCCACGTGGTCGATCCCCGTGGTCACCACATCGACATTGCTGCGCGTCAGCGCCGGGTAATAGTCGTTGGAAATCAGCACGCGCTTGCAGCCGATGGTGTAGTTCGGGGTCAACGTCTGCCGCAGCGCGGGGTCTCGCACCTGCTTTTTCAGATGGCGGCGCGCCACGCGTTCCACGGCCTTCATCAACTTGGGGTGCACCACGAAGTCGAGCACGCGCGATTCCAGCCTCCAGTAAAGGCTGGTGCGCAACAGCGCCTGCGTGAAGGGCAGATGGCGAAACAGCCATTGCTCGGCGGCCGTCACCCGACGGTCGGGCTTGGGCATGATCCACGGCGGCGTGCGCTGGTACAGGTCGAGCTGCGCCACCTGCGGCGCGATCTGCGGCACGAACTGGATGGCGCTGGCGCCGGTGCCGATCACGGCCACGCGCTTGCCGGCCAGCGGATAGTCATGGCGCCACTGCTGCGAATGGAACACGGTGCCGGCGAAGCGATCCAGCCCGGGGATATCCGGAATCGATGGCCGGCTCAGCCCACCCATGCCGGCGATCAGCACGCGGGCGCGCACACGGCGGCCATCGCGCATCCGCAGGCGCCAGAGCGCGGCAGGCGCGTCCCATTCGGCATGCGCCAGTTCATGGCCCAGCCGCAGATGCGGACGCAGCGCGAAGCGGTCGGTGCAATGTTCCAGGTAGCGGCGAATCTCGGGCTGCGTCGAGAACATGCGCGACCAGTCGGGATTCGGTGCAAACGAGAACGAATAGAGATGCGATTGCACGTCGCAGGCGCACCCGGGGTAGTGGTTGTCGCGCCACGTGCCGCCCACTGCATCGGCCTTCTCGAAGATCAGGAAGTCATCCACGCCCGACTGCTTGAGACGGATACCCATGCCGAGCCCGGCAAAGCCGCTGCCGATGATGGCGATGTCGCAGGCCTGCTCCGCTTCGGTCGGAAGATGAGCCTGCAGGTCCAGAGGTGCATTCATGGGGCGGCTTTCCGGTGCGGCGCGACGGGTTGTGGCCGGTTGGCGGGACGTCGTCGACACCGTTGATCGTGACATTGAACGATGTCATCGTAGGCACCGAGATTTTGCCGGTCAATGCGATGGTTTGAAGAATCGTTCTATTTTTGGCCGTTTTCCAGCGTCGTTGGCATCACATTAAACGACGTTAGCGCCGCAAGACCCGCTTCGGGCGCACGGCTCGGTCGTGCGTTTGAAACCCGTGCACCAGGGCGAAATATTTTCGGGCGCTTCGGCAGAATCGCAACGCCGCCACCACAAGACACCCATCACGGAGACACGATGCCCACACCTGCCCGCGCGGCCGCACCGCCCCAGTCACCGGATCGAAACGAACCGCATGACGCCTCCCGCCGCCTGTTCCTGAAGGTGGGGACAGGCTTTTCGGCGGCCATCGCGTGCTCGACGCTATTGCCCGCGCTGACTGGCTGCTCGCCGGCCAACACGCCGCCGGCGCCCGGCATGGCCTTTCTGCGGCCCGCCGATATCACGCTGTTTCGCGCGCTGCTGCCGGCCGTGGCGATCGACCTGCAAGCCCACGACGGCGCCACACGCGGCCGACGCATCGATGCAGCCATGAAGAACATCGACGGCACGATCGCCGCCATGGGCCAGAACGGCCAGCGCGAACTGCGCAAGCTGCTGGATCTGCTGGCGAGCACGCCGCTGCGATGGGCGCTGGCAGGCATGCGGACGCCCTGGGACCAGGCCACGCCCGAACAGGCGACAGCCTTTCTGGCGCGCTGGCGCGGCAGCCGCTTTGCCACCCTGAATGCCGGCGGCGTGGTGCTGGTGAAACTGGCCAGCGTCGCCTATTACGTGCTGCCCGATACCTGGGCGGCCAGCGGCTACCCCGGCCCCAATCCCGCGATCTATCGCGCCCTTCACAGCTGAGTTTCCAGCGGAATTCCCCATGCCGATCAACGATATCTACAGCGCCGGCATCGCGTCCGGCTGGAAGGTGCTCGACGCCGCCACGTTCACCGCGCCCCGTACGTTTGACGCCGATGTGGCCATCGTCGGCACCGGCGCGGGCGGCGGCATCGCCGCCGAGGTGCTCAGCGACGCCGGGCTGAGCGTGCTGCTGCTGGAGGAGGGCGGCCTGCATACGTCCGACAGCTTCCGGGACATGGACGAAGCGCGCGCCTATCGCGACCTGTACCAGGAGGCCGCCGCCCGCGCCACGTCAGATGGCGCGATCTCGATCCTGCAGGGCCGTGCCGTGGGCGGCAGCACCACGGTGAACTGGTCGTCCAGCTTCCGCACGCCGCCGCAGACGCTGGCGCACTGGGCCGCCGAACACACGGTTGCCGGCCACAGCCAGGCCGACATGGCACCCTGGTTCGCGCAGATCGAGGAACGCCTGGGCATGGCGCCGTGGGCGATGGACCCGAACCCGAACAACGCCGTGCTGCGGCGTGGCTGCGAAAAGCTGGGCTGGGAATGGCACGTGATTCCGCGCAACGTGAAGGGCTGCTGGAATTCCGGCTATTGCGGGCTCGGCTGCCCGGTCAACGCCAAGCAGTCGATGCTGGTGTCCACCCTGCCGAACGCGCTGGCGCGCGGCGCCACACTGGTGCACCGGCTGCGCGTCCGGACCATCGACCACGACGGCAAGGTCGTCAGCGGGCTGACTGGCGATGCCCTGGGCCAGGACGGCTACACCCCGACCGGCGTCAGTGTCAGCGTACGGGCTCGGTACGTGATCGCCGCCGGCGGGGCCATCAACACGCCGGCGCTGCTGCTGCGCTCGCGCGTTCCCGATCCGCATGACCGGCTTGGGCAGCGTACTTTTATTCATCCAGTGAATTTGAGCATCGCGGAAATGCCGGAAAAAATCGATCCATATTATGGCGCGCCCCAATCGGTGGCTTCCGATCATTTCCAGTGGCGTGACGGCGCAACGGGCCCGATGGGGTACAAGCTGGAAGTACCGCCGATGTTTCCAGGCATCAGCGCCGGCGTGTTCAATGGCATGGGACAGACGCTGCAGCGCGAAATGGCCGCGTTGCCGCATACCAACGCCATGCTGGCCCTGCTGCGCGACGGGTTCGTACCCGACAGCCCCGGCGGCCGCGTCAAAATCGCCGACGACGGCAGCCCCATCCTGGATTACGAAGTGAGCGACTACCTATGGGATGGCGTCCGCCGCGCCTACCTCAGCATGGCCGAGGCCCAGTTCGCGGCCGGCGCCGTTCGCGTACGGCCGGCCCACCTCGATGGCAGTGACTACACGACGTGGGCGCAGGCGCGCGCTGCCATCGGCCAGCTGCCGCTGAAGAAATTCCGCGTGCTGCTGTTCAGCGCCCACCTGATGGGCGGCTGCGCGATGAGCGAAGACCCTGCGCGCGGTGTGGTGAACAGCGCCGGCCGCCACCATCATCTGCAGAATCTGTACGTATTCGACGGCTCGGTGTTTCCGACAAGCATCGGGGCCAACCCGCAGTTGTCAGTCTTCGCCTTGACGGCGCAGAATGCCTCTGTGTTGCGCAAGACCATCATGGCGTGACCGGAGGACTGCCAGGCAACGCGGTGCGTGGCAGGGACTTGCAATTTAGAGCATGTCTTCGAAAAATGGTCTTGTGAAACGCTCGGGGCGCTGGATAGGCTCCCTACAACCGTTTGAAGCATCCGTATGCCAACAGAGCAAGGAGCGGACGGTTGTGGATTTGTAGTTTTTTTTGCAGGGGTCCACAGCGGTTTTTCAGCGAGAGACGCCCCCATGAAGACCGGGAAAACCACGGCAGGAGATACCAAGGCTCGCATCCTCGATGCGACCGAGAAGTTGTTCATTGAGGTTGGCTATGAAGCGACTTCGCTCAGGCAGGTCACGTCCCGAGCGATCGTCAATCTGGCCGCCGTCAACTATCACTTCCGTAGCAAGGAAATCATGATGCAGTCGGTGTTGAGCCGCCGGCTGGATCCGCTCAACACGCGGCGACTTGCATTGCTGGATGCCTGCGAGGCACGCTGGCCCGGCAACGCCATCCGCTGCGAACACGTGATGGGCGCCCTGTTCGTCCCCGCGCTGCAGATGGCGCGCGAGCCCGACATTGGCGGCCCCTCATTCCTGCGCCTGCTCGGGCGCGTGTATTCCGATACCTCACCGTTCATCCAGTCCTGGCTGATGGGGCACTACGCCCCCGTGTTCGGACGCTTCTTCGAAGCGTTTGCGCGCGCGCTGCCCGACGTGCCACGGCAGGAGCTTGGCTGGCGGCTGCACTTCGCCCTCAAGGCGCTGGCCGGTGTGCTGGCCGGCGACGAGCTCGGCAACCTGATGCCCGCGTTCACGCAAGGCAAGCGGATGAGCGATGCGCAGGTGCTGGCGCAACTGACATCGATGGTGGTGGCCGCCCTCAAGGCGCCATCGCCGGCGGTGCAGGAGCTTGGCGCCCTGCAGGAAGTATTCGAGATCGGCGAGGCCCAGCAGGCCGACGAGCAGGCCAGCATCGCGGCGATGGCCGCCACGGCCGAAAACGAGGCCCAGGAGCTGGCTGCCGCGACGGCTGCCGCAATGGGCCGCGCACGGCGCAGCGCGCGGGCCGCGCGCAGCGAAACCGCAACGCGCCCGCCCACCGCCAGCATGACGGTGCGCCGCGAGCATTGCGCCACCTTCCCCAGCAATCCGCTCGACGACTGGATGCGTACCCGCCCCAGGACATAGCGGCACGCCGCCGCGGTCTCCACCGGGACCGCGGCGCGCGCTGCGGCGAGCCGCGACGGTAACCGTCGCCTTCACTACCGACCTGTCGATCCGCCACGCCCACCGCGAGGCGTGACCCGCTGCGCGCCGCGGTTCCGGTGCGCATCCAGCCTGCCGTGTTCCGCACGGCCGGAGGGGCCCCGTCTTGCCTGAAGAAAGCAAAACACACTGGAGACTCGCCATGAAGCAGATGTTCGTGATCGCCGCGTTCGGCGGCATCCTCGGATTCCTGGCCACGCCGCCGGGCAGCCTGTTCGAAGCCCACGCGCAGGGCGCACCGGCCGCGCAATCGGCCCGTACGCCCACGCCGTACGACGGCCTGCCCACATCGCAACAGACGGCGCTGCTCGGCAAGCAGATTGCCAGCGGTGAACTGGCGGCGATGACCGATGCGCAGGTGCTGGCCGTGTTCGACGCCCTGCAGCCGGAGGCGCTGCTGACGTGGGCGCGGCAGGAAATCAACCGCTATCCCGAATACGAATACTGGATGACGCGCCAGGAGCGGCTCAACGGCCAGTGGCAGGACAAGCCCGCGCGCATGATGATCCGCTACCGCCATATGCCGCGCCAGCTCTATGCAAAGTGGCTGCCCAACGGCGTGCAGGCCGGGCAGGAAATCATCTACGACGAGACCCGGCGCAAGGAAGAGATGTACGGCCACCTGGGTGGCGTCATGGGCTTCACGTCGATCTGGACGGCCATCGACGGCACGCTGGCGAAATCGCAATCGAACCATACCGTGCGCGACCTGGGCTTCCAGTTCGTGCTGTCGATGCTGGAACGCGACGCCAAGACGCTGCGCGCCGCGGGCCTGTCCGAGAAGTACACCCGCACCGAGATCGTGCAGGAGCAGGGCACGCGCATGGTGGCGCTGACCTGGGACCTGCCCGAAGGCGCGCCCAGGTATTACGCCAAGAAGGTGCAGCTGATGTTCGACCTCAAGCATCCGTGGCCGCGCATGGAAACGGCCTGGGACACCGACGGCAACATGGTCGAGAAGATCGTCTTCGAAAAGGCCGTGAAGAAGACCTTCGATGCCTCGGCGTTCGACCCGGCCAACAGCGAATACAAGTTCTGATACCGCCGGCACCAGGCGCCACCCCCCGTTTGAATAGGCGCACATCGGGCCGCGCACACGGTTTGAACAAGGGCGCGAGGCGCTTGGCGGACAACGGCAGACGGCACAGCGGCAATGTTTGGAACATGCGCTCTATTGCGCGCAGGCGCTTGAAACGCGAGATTCCGACCACCGTGCGACACCTCGGCCAGTGCCGGTGCGCCCGTCATAAGAACGAGGAGACCACCATGAAACAGTCGAACTTTCGACGCACCGCCTTTTGCCTGGCTGGGGTAAGCCTGACGATCGCGCTGTCCGCCTGCGGCGGCGGCGACGGAGAACCCGGCGGCAGCACGCCGCAAGCCACTGCGCAGCAATGCGCCACCAACGGAACGTGCAGCCCGTCGGGCCCCACGGTGAACCAGCCCGTGGCCCCCATCTGCCCGAGCGTGCTGGACTACCGCACCACGTACACCGGCGGATCGGGCGCGGGCGAATTCGTGAAGATCCAGCTCGACAGCACCCAGGGCACGTATCGCATCCAGTTCCTGGAATCGCCAGTGCCGAAGACCACGGCCGATATCTACCCGACGCGCGCCGGCGTCACCATCACCGGGACGATGTCGCATCCCACCCGGCCGTTGCCCACTGCAGCCCAGAACAACTGCGCATACGAACTGAAGACCGCGACGGCATCGGACGGCACCTCGCAGGCGCTCATCGATCCGGCCCATCCTCCCATCCTGTTCGTCGGCAATGGCGTGGCCGGCGGCGGCATTCCGGGTGCCACGATCAAGTACAACGGCCTCGGCGGCACCGACGCCCTTCCCGGCTTTGGCGCCATCCCCGCCACGACCTTCGCGATGTACCCGGTGCTGGCCTTTGCCGAAACCGAGACCGATTTCAGCAAGGTGGCCGGCAGCTACAACGTGCTGGGCTACCACCTGATTCCGTCAGGGGGCAATCCGCTCTCGACGAACCACTTCGTGCCCACGGTCGCCAACAAGGTAGAGACCATCAACGCCGATGGCACCTGCACGGTGGCTTCGGGCAACTGCGTGACCACCGGCAAGGCCTGGAAGCTGCGTGCAGGCACCGACGGCGCCTTCGAAAGCTTCGACGCCAGCGGCCTGAAACCGTATCCGTTCTTCTTCACCCAGACGTTCGCGGCCGGCAACCAGACGCTGGCCAAAGGCGTGCTGATCGTGGGCAAGCTCGAAGGCAAGCTGGTGCCGCTGCTGGTGCGCGTGGGCTACGCGCGCGTCGACTTCTCCGACCTGTCCAACATCATCCTCAGCGTCGACGACGAATCGGGCATCGCGCTGATGTCGCCGACCACGGCGACCAGCGCCGCCGCCCTCAAGGGCGGCTACATCGGCTCGGGCAGCGACTTCAAGTACGTGGCGTCGTCGCTGCACGACAACGTCGGTGCCTGGCTCGATCCGCAAGACCCGTCGCTCACGCCGCTCGGCGGCTTCCAGATGGATCTCACGCAGGCCACGCGCCCCGGCGTGGTGAGCACCGTCGACAACAGCGGCAAGGCCGGTGCGCTGATCACCACCGGCCCCGTGTACGCCCACCTGTTCGGCGACGCCTCCGCTCCGACCTTCCGCGTCAGCGCGGTGGCCAACCGCTAGCGCGCGCCGCGTATCCAGAACCCTGCCTCACACATAAGAAAGCACCAAGGAGACATCATCATGCAGCTGCCGCAAACGCATTCGCCGCGCACCGCCGGCGCCCCCTCGCAGCGGACCTGGATGCCGCGCCTGGCGCTGGCGCTTGTCACCACCGCCTTGCTGGCCGCCTGCGGCGGCGGTGGCGGCGATGGCGGCGGCAGCAGCACGCCCGCCGCGGTGACGCCGCGCCTGTGCCCCGCATCGGTCGATTACTCGACGCCGTACATCGGCGGCACCGGCTCCGGCGAGCTGGTCAAGGTGCAGATCGACACCACCCAGAAGACCTGGGCCGTGACGTTCCTCGATTCGTCGGTGCCGCGCACCACGGGCACCGTGTCGCCGACGCGTTCGGACCCCACCGGCGGCAAGAATGTGATGACCGGCACGCTGGCGCAGGAAACCGGCCTGCCGACGCAGAAGCTGAACCAGTGCGCCTTCGTGCTGCAGGGTGCGAGCCTGGACCCGGCCCGCCCGGCCAAGCTGTTCCTGGGCGAGGGCGTGATGGGCGGCACCATCCCGGGCGCCCGCATCCAGTTCAACGGCCTGCTCGGTGCGGGCGCGGTGCCCGACACCACGTTCCCGTACTTCCAGTTCATCGGCTTCGCGCAGACCGAGACCGACCTGGGCAAGATCGCCGGGCTCTACAACGGATCGGGCTTCCACGAGATCCCGTCGAAGAACTTCGCCCAGGTGGCGCAGGACTACCGGATGTCGCTGGCTGCCGATGGCTCGTTCACGGTCTGCGACAACAAGGCGGGCGGCACCTGCAAGCAGAAGGGCAACAAGTTCGTGGCGCAATCGGATGGCGCACTGGTGTCGACCAACTATGAAGGCGAACAGCCGCCGACGCTGGGCAATGTGATGGGGCGCGCGTACCTGATTGTCGGCAAGCTGCGCGGACAACTGGTGCCGGTGATGATCCGCGTGGGCTATGCCAGCGCCGACAAGCTGCCGCTGGGCGCCGACGACGAGATCGGCATCGGCATGATGGCGCCCGCCGTGGCCGCCACGCAGGGCACCGTCAATGGCGAGTACGTCGGCGTGGACAGCAACTTCGACTACAAGACCACGGCACTGGTGGGCGCGGACGCCGCCATGCTCGACCCGTTCCACGCGTCGGACGCCACGCGCGCCGTGGCGCTGAAGCTCGACTTCTCGCAGACCACGGCCGGCGTGATCACCACCACGCGCAAGGAGGGCACACCCGGTATCACCGGCAAGCTGATGTTCACCGGCGGCGTGTTCGGATTCCTGGAAAACCGCAACGGCAGCCCGTACTTCACGATCGGCGCGTTCGTCGAATAACAGGAACCGGGGAGACATGACCATGCAGAACAAGCGACTTGCCGTGAAGCACCTTCTTGCCCTGGGCGCCACCGTTGCCGCGTGCCTTGCCGCGCCCGCGCTCGCCCAGAAGGCGGGCGACAACGTGGTGTCGGCCGGCTGGTTCCATATCCAGACCTTCGGCACCAGCGGGCCGCTGACCACCAACGTGGTGGATGTGCCGATCAACTATCCGCTGGGACTGCCATCCACGTTCTCGGCTCCGGGCAGCGGCCTGTCGTCGTCGAACGCCGACACGCTGGGTCTCACGTTCAGCCACTTCGTGACCGACCACATCGCCATTACCGCCGTGGGCGGCATTCCGCCGACCTTCAAGATCTACGGCCATGGCGAGCTGATTCCGCCGGGACCGGCCGGCGCACTGGGCCACCAGAGCCTGGGGGACCCGTCGCTGAATCCGATCATCACGCAGGCGCGGCAATGGAGCCCGGCCGCCATGGTGCAGTATCACTTCCGTTCGCCCGGGGTAACGTTCCGGCCGTTCGTCGGCCTCGGCGTGTCGTATAACTTCTTCACCGATATCAAGGTGAATCCGGCCTTCGCCCAGTCGGTCAACAACAACCTTGGCGCCATCCTGGCGGCGGGGGCCGGCATCCCGGGGCAGACTTCGGTCAGCGCCGATGCCTCGTCGTCCTGGGCGCCGGTGTTCAACGTCGGCGGCACGTACAACGTCAACGAGCACTGGGGCGTGACCGGCGCGGTGACGTACATTCCGCTGAAATCGGAATCGACGATGACGATCAAGGCGTCGGACGGCACCGTGCTGTCGACGTCGAAGACCACGCTGCGGCCCAATCCGCTGGTCTTCTTCCTGGCGGCGACGTACAAGTTCTGAGCGGCTGTCACGCGCGCAAGAAAAAGGGCGAGGCCATCGCGGCCTCGCCCTTTTCACTTCTGCTTCCGGACCGACGCGTTACTGCGTGGTCTGCGTCGCCGGCTGCGGCGCCGCCTGGGCCACTGCGCCGGTTTCCTTCAGCCCGCCGCCCAGTGCGCGATACAGGTCGATGGCATTGGTCAGGCGCAGCTGGCGTGCCTGCACCAGTGCCTGCTCGGCCGAGAACAGCTGGCGCTGCGCATCGAGTTCGTCCAGGTAACTGGCCACGCCGCTGCGGAAGCGCAGGCGCGACAGCTCGTAGCGCGCGGCTTCCGCATTGCGTTGCGCCTCCTGGCCCGCCACCTGCTCTTCGAGCGTGCCGCGCGCCACCAGTGCATCGGCCACTTCGGCAAACGCGGTCTGGATTGTCTTCTCGTAGTTGGCGACCTGGATGTTCTTGCGCACGTTGGCCAGATCCAGGTTCGACAGGTTACGGCCGTAGTCGAAGATCGGAAGCACCAGTTGCGGCGAGAACGACCACACGCCGGCACCGTTGTCGAACAGGCTGGTGAACGACGTGCTGATGTTCCCGGCGCTGGCCGTCATCGTGATCCGCGGGAAGAACGCCGCGCGGGCCGCCCCGATGTTCGCGTTGGCGGACAGCAGCGCCTGTTCGGCCTGGCGGATATCGGGACGCTGCGTCAGCAGTTCCGAGGGCAGGCCCTCGGGAATGTCGCTGATGATGCGCTCGTCGGACAGGCGCATTGGCGCCGGCAGGTTCGGGATCTCGGCGATCGGCTTGCCCACCAGCACTTCGAGCGCATTCTGGGCCTGCGCACGCTGGCGCGCCAGCTGCGCGGCAGAGACGCGCGCCTGGGCCACCAGCGATTCGTTGTCGCGCAGGTCCAGCGCCGAGGTGGCACCGGCATCGAAACGCTTCTTCGACAGTTCGTACGTGCTCTGGCGCGCCTCCAGCGTCTCGCGCGCCAGGTCGTACTGCTCGGCGGCGGCGCGTTCGGCCAGATAGGACTTGGCCACTTCCGAGACCAGCGAGATATAGGCGGCCCGATGCGCTTCCTCGGTGGAGAAGTACTGCGCCAGCGCGGCATTCGACAGGCTGCGCACGCGGCCGAAGAAGTCCAGCTCCCACTGCGTCACCGACAGGCCCACCTGGTAGATGTTGCCGGTGAACGACTGGGACACGCCCGAGGTCGTGCCCGAGAACCGCCCGCGCTGGAAGCTCGCGTTGCCGTTGATGGTCGGCAGCAGGTCGGCGCGCTGGATCTGGTACTGCGCGCGCGCTTCCTCGATCCGCAGCGCGGCCGTGCGCAGGTCGCGGTTGTTTTCCAGCGCCGTGGCAATCAGCGTCTGCAGGCGCGGATCGGTGAAGAACTCGCGCCAGCCGATATCGGTGGCTTGGCGCGTTTCGCCGCTCTTCACCTCGGCCGTGGCATAACCCTCCGGCGCAGCCGGATAGCTGCCAGCCACGGGGGCGGCGGGGCGGTCATAGTGCGGCGCCAGCGTGCAGCCGCTCATCACCCCGGCCACCAGCAGCAATGTGGTCAAAGTCTTGGTCATTGTCAGATTTCCCTCTGGCTGCTTTCCAGGCGCGCCTGCTCACGTTCGTGCTGGGCGCGGCTGCCCTTGAACCGGCTGCGCACCACGACGAAGAATACCGGCACCAGGAAGATGGCCAGCAACGTTGCCGTGATCATGCCGCCCATCACGCCGGTACCGATGGCGCGCTGGCTGCCCGAGCCCGCGCCCGTGGAGATGGCCAGCGGCAGCACGCCCAGGATGAACGCCATCGACGTCATCAGGATCGGGCGGAACCGCAGGTGCACCGCTTCCAGCGTGGCATCGACCAGGCTGCGGCCCTGCGCCTGCAGGTCCTTGGCGAACTCCACGATCAGGATGGCGTTCTTGGCCGACAGACCGATCGTGGCGATCAGGCCCACCTTGAAGTACACGTCGTTGGGCATGCCGCGCAGCGTCACGCCCAGCAGCGCACCGATCACACCCAGCGGCACCACCAGCAGCACCGATACCGGGATCGACCAGCTCTCGTAAAGAGCCGCCAGGCACAGGAACACGATGATCAGCGACAGCGTGTACAGGATCGGTTCCTGCGATCCGGCCAGGCGTTCTTCATATGACTGGCCCGACCACTCGAAACCGAAGCCAGGCGGCAGCTTGGCGAAGTTCTCTTCCATCACGCGCATCGCCTCGCCCGTGGACTTGCCCGGCGCGGCCTGGCCTGCCAGCTTCACGGCCGGCATGCCGTTGTAGCGTTCCAGGCGCGGCGAGCCCATCACCCATTGCGACGTGGAGAACGCCGAGAACGCCACCATGTCGCCGTTGGCATTGCGCACGCGCAGCTTGCCCAGGTCGTCGGGCAGCAGGCGGTCAGACCCCTGCGCCTGCACGATCACGCGGCGCACGCGGCCTTCGTAGATAAAGTCGTTCACGTACGACGAGCCAAACGAGATCGACAGCGTCTGGTTGATGTCCGCCACCGCCACGCCCAGCGCACGCGCCTTTTCGCGGTCGATGTCGATGCGCAGCTGCGGCGCGTCTTCCTGGCCTTCCGGACGCACGCCCACCAGGGCAGGCGATTGCGCGGCCATGCCGAGCATCATGTTGCGCGCTTCCATCAGCTTCGCGTGGCCCTGGCCAGTACGGTCCTGCAGGCGGAAGTCAAAGCCCGACGAGTTGCCCAGCTCGGAAATGGCCGGCGGGTTCAGCGGGAAGATGATCGCGTCCTTGATGAACGACAGCGCGCCGAACGCACGGCCCACCAGGGCCTGCGCGGTCTGGTCCGCACCCGGACGCTCCTTCCAGTCCTTCAGCCGTACGAACGCAATGCCGCCATTCTGGCCACGGCCGAAGAACGAGAAGCCCGCCACGGTGATCATCTGGTCCACCACCTTCGATTCCTTCTGCAGGTAGTAGTCCTCGATCTGCTTGAGCACGCCGATCGTGCGCTCTTGCGTGGCGCCCGTGGGCAGCTGCACCACCGTGATCATGTAGCCCTGGTCTTCGTCAGGCAGGAACGACGACGGCAGGCGCTGGAACAGCAGGACCACGCCGGCGATGATCACCGCGTACACGATCAGGTAGCGGCCCGAGCGCTTGAGGATGCGCGCCACGATGCCCTGGTAGCCGGTCGACGCCGTGGCGAACGTCCGGTTGAACCAGCCGAAGAACCCCTTCTTCTCGTGATGATGGCCTGCCTCGACCGGCTTGAGCAGCGTTGCGCACAGGGCCGGGGTCAGCGTCAGGGCCAGGATGGCTGAGAACACCATCGACGAGATCAGCGACAGCGAGAACTGGCGGTAGATGTTGCCGACCGAGCCCGAGAAGAAGGCCATCGGGATGAACACGGCGGTCAGCACCAGCGTGATGCCGACGATGGCGCCCGTGATCTGGCTCATGGCCTTGCGGGTGGTCTCGCGTGGCGAGAGACCTTCCTCACTCATGATCCGCTCGACGTTCTCGACCACCACGATGGCATCGTCCACCAGGATACCGATGGCCAGCACCATGCCGAACATGGTCAGCACGTTGATCGAGAAGCCGAACGCCAGCATGGCGCCGAACGTCCCCAGCAGCGCCACCGGCACCACCAGCGTCGGAATCAGCGTGGCCCGGAAGTTCTGCAGGAACAGGTACATCACCAGGAACACCAGCACCACGGCTTCCAGCAGCGTCTTGACCACTTCCTCGATCGAGATCTTCACGAACGCGGACGTGTCGTAGGGAACGCTGAATTCGTAGTCGGGCGGGAAGAACCGCTGCAGCTCGTCCATCTTCGCGCGCACGGCGGTGGCCGTGGCCAGCGCGTTGCCCGTGGGCGACAGCTTGATGGCGATGGCCGAAGCCGGCTTGCCGTTGATGCGGGCCAGCGTCGAATAGTCGGCGCCGCCCAGTTCCACGCGGCCCACGTCCTTGATGCGTACCGACGAGCCGTCCGGATTCACGCGCAGCAGGATGTTGGCGAACTGATCGGGCGTGGTCAGCCGGCTTTCGGTGTTGACCGTGGCGTTCAGCTCGGTGCCGCGCGGCGACGGCGTGCCGCCGAGTTCGCCCACGGCCACCTGGATGTTCTGCTCCGACACGGCGGCGGTCACGTCCAGCGGCGTCAGGTTGTAGCCCGTCAGCTTGGCCGGGTCCAGCCAGATCCGCATCGCGTACTCGGTGCCGAACAGGTCGGCGGCACCCACGCCGGGCACGCGGCGGATCGAATCCACCACCTGCGCCGACACGAAGTTGCCGAGCTCGATCGCGTCGGATTTACCCGACTTCGACGAGACCGTGATGAACATCATGTAGTTGTTGCCGGCCTTGTCGACCCGCACGCCCTGTTGGCGCACCTCCGCCGGCAGACGCGCTTCCACGCGCTTCAGGCGGTTCTGCACTTCCACGGAGTTCAGGTCGGCGTTCGAGCCCGGCGCGAACGAGATGTTGATCGTGGCCAGCCCCGACGATTCGCTTTGCGATTCGTAATAGAGCAGGTTGGGTGCGCCGTTGAGCTCCTGCTCGATCGGCGTGATCACCGAGTCCTCGATCGTCTTGGCCGACGCACCGGGGTAGGTGGTGGTCACCGTGATGATCGGCGGGGCGATATTGGGGTACTGCGCAATCGGCAACTGCACGATCGACAACAGACCGCCCAGCGCGATGATCAGCGCGAGCACCCACGCGAACACCGGCCGGTCGATAAAAAACTTCGCCATGAAACTGGCTCCCTTTTATGGCTTTGGTCGAGGGCCCGATCAGCCCTGCTTGGCGGCCGACTTGTCGTCGGCCTTGGCGTCCCTGGCGTCCTTGCCGTCCGCGGCGGGCTTGTCGCCCTGCGCGGTGGCGGCCGGCGCCGATGCCGGGGCATCGGCCGTCTTCGGGGCCTGGAACGGCACGGCCTTGGCCGGCGCGCCCGGGCGCACCTTCTGCAGGCCTTCCACGATCACCTTTTCGCCGCCCTTCAGGCCTTCGGTCACGACCCAGCGGTCGCCGATGGCCTGCGGCGCCTTGACCGGCAGCGCGGCCACGTTGCCGTCGGCGCCCACCACCAGCACGCTGGCGCCCTGGGCGCTGCGGATCAGCGCGCGCTGCGGCACGGTCAGCGCGTTCTCGTCGACACCCTGCTCGATCTTCACGCGCACGAACGTGCCCGACAGCAGTTCACGCTTCGGATTCGGGAATTCGGCCCGCAGCGTGATGGCGCCGGTGGTCGGGTCGACGGTCATGTCCGAGAACAGCAGCTTGCCCGTCGCGGCGTATTCCTTGTCGCCGGCTTCCGGGTACAGATGCACCTTGGCCCCGCCGTTCACCCCCTTGACCTTGCCCGATTCGATGGCGGCACGCAGGCGCGCCACTTCCGAAGCCGGCTGGGTAAAAGTTACCCAGATCGGGTCAACCTGCTCGACGGTGGTCAGCTTGGTGGCTTCGCCCTTGCCGACCAGCGCCCCTTCGGTCACCAGCGCCCGGCCCACGCGGCCGGAGATCGGCGACGTCACGGTCGTGTAGCCAAGATTGATCTGGGCCGTGGTCACGGCGGCCTTGGCGGCGGCGATGTCGGCATTGGCCTGGCCGGCGGCGGCCACGGCCTCGTCATATTCCTGCTTGCTGACCGCGTTTACTGCCACCAGCGGCTTGTAGCGTTCGGCCTTCTGGCGCGCGGAGACCGCATTGGCTTCGGCGCGCTCCAGTTGCGCCTTGGCCGAGGCCAGTTGCGCCTGGTACGGGGCCGGATCGATGCGGAACAGCACCTGGCCGGCCTTGACCTCGCCGCCCTCGGTGTAATTGCGGGACAGGACGATGCCTTCGACGCGCGCACGCACTTCGGCAGTGCGCACACCTTCGAGCCGGCCCGGCAGTTCATTGACAACGGCAACCGCGGACGGCGTGACGGTGACCACACCCACTTCCGGCGGCGGCATCGCGCCGCCCTGAGCCGCCTTCTGGCCACAGGCAGACAGCGCCAGGGCAGCGGCAGTGACGGCGGCAGCAACGGCTGCGCTACGGATACGTTGGGACTTCCTCATCGATAACCCCATGATGAAAATTTGAGATCTGCCGCGCCGCCCCCAACACCAACACTGGGCTGGGCTGGAAGCAGGCGCGCCCCGGGAGCGGGGCGCGGCGGCTAAAAAAGTGATGCTTGAGTCAAACGGACGCCAGCGCTTGCGGGTGGCTGATCACCGCAGGCGGCCAAAAAAACGGCTTGGCCGAAATCCGGACAGGCGAGTAGTATAGATACATTCGCGCATGTATGTAAGTCCCGCTTACCAAATTAGCGCAGTTAGCAACACATGGCACCTGTTGTGTGCATTGGAATGTTCCGCCCCTGTGAGCACGATTGTTCCATTCAAGGTACGATGCGGCCGCCGGTGCGGTAGAGCAATTTGGAAAGAAGCCCTTCGGCGCATTTGCGCGTTGGCATAGGAGACCCGGACGGCCATCCACTGGCCCCGGGAAAAGAGGAAATGGTCAGACGTACCAAGGAAGAAGCACTCGAGACGCGCAACCGGATTCTGGACGCGGCGGAGGCCGTGTTCCACGCCCGTGGCGTGGCGCGCCCGTCGCTGGCGGACATCGCCGAGGCGGCCGGTGTCACGCGCGGCGCGATCTACTGGCACTTCAAGAACAAGAGCGACGTGTTCGCCGCCATGGCGGACCGCGTGAACCTGCCCGTGGAAGCGTTGTGCGCGCCCGAGCGGCTGGCGCTGCAGGAAGATCCGCTCGGCGGCATACGCGACATCTGCGCCTTCGTGTTCCGTCAGACCGTCACCAATCCCCAGTGGCGCCGCGTCTTCGAGATCATTTTCCACAAGTGCGAGATGGTGGAGGACAACGGCGCCATCTTCGAACGCCAGCGCGCGTCGCACCAGGACGGCACGGTCAAGATGCGCGAGCATCTGCGCCTGGCCATGGAGCGCGGCCAGTTGCCGGCAGACCTGGATCTGGACCTGGCCGTGATGGCATTCCACGCCGCGATCGGCGGCGTGCTGGCCCACTGGCTGTTCTCTCCGACCGATTTCGACCTGAACCGCGAGGCCGAGCGCTTGGCGGACACCTTCATCGATACGCTGCGCCTGTCCCCGGCCTTGCGCGTGGGCTACGTGCCGCGCCCGATGGCGCCGCTGGACCAGGAAATGGCGGCGCTGTGCGAGCGCCAGCCGCAGGTCGTCGCCGAATAGCATCCGGCGCCGGCCGCTTCAGCCCGGCCGCCCCCAACCACCGACCCCGCCCGGCTCAACCCTTGAGCGCCTCGCGCCAACGCGCGAGGAAGGCCTTCTTGCGCAGGGCGTCCTGCGCGGCGAGCAGGCCCGGCCCCACGCTGATCGGCTTGAGCGCGTAGCCCAGCCGCTCGGCCAGGGCATTGGCCGTATGCGCACTGTCGGTATCGGTGCGGATGGTATAGAGCTGCGACGTGGACTGCCCCAGCAACGCCTGTCCTGCGCGCGACAGCAGGTAATCGAGCCATAGCCGGGCGGCATTGGGCCGCGGCGCCCGCCGCGCGATAAATGCCACGCGCGACATCACCAGCGTGTAGTCGCGCGGCGCAATTACGCCGATCCCGGCGCCGCGCTCCATCAGCGACAGCGCGTACGACCCCAGCAGGTTGTAGCCGAGCACCAGTTCTCCGCTGGCGATGCGCTCGACCATGTCGGCCGTCGATGCCGACATCTGCACCTGGGCACGCCCCAGCGCCTGCGCCAGGTACCAGAATTCGTTGCCCATGCGGGCGTCCTGCTGCGCCAGCAGGTAGCCCACCCCCGAACGCTCCACGTCGTACGTCACCACCTTGCCGCGCCACTGGGGCGCATGCTCCTGCAGCAGGCGCGCCAGGCCGCTGCGGCTGCCCGGCACATGCGCCGACGCGAAATGCTTGCGGTTGTAGACGATGACGGCCGGCTCGAACGTCGTGCCCCAGGCTTCGTCGCGCCACACCGCCCAGCTGGGCAGACCGGGGCGCTCGGGCGACTCGTAGCGTTGCGCATGGCCATCGTTGACGAGCTTGATCTGCAGGTCCATGGCCGTGCTCCACAGCACGTCGGCGTAGGCGGCGTCGCGGCTGGGCGGCGCCGGGCCCATGCCCGCGCTCTCGGCCAGGAACCGCTCATGCAGTTGGAGCGTGTTGAGGTCCTGGTAACGCACGCGCACGCCGGGATATCGCGCCTCGAACCCCTGGATCAGGGGCTGCACCACTTCCAGGTCGGTGGATGCGTACACCGTGACGCCTCCCTCGCGCTGGGCGCGGGCGATGACGTCGGCGTAGTCGCCCGGATATCCATCCGGCACACGCGGCCCTGGCTGGGCCAGCGCCGGGACCCCCATGGCCATGGCACCACCTGCCAGCAGCAACTGGCGACGCGTGAAGCAGGACGGTTCCGGGGGTGGGGGCGGCACGGGCGGCGGAGAAGACAGGACGATGGTGTGCGGACGTGAGCGAGGCAGCCAGCAGACACCTGCGGGCAGGGCGGGGGTATTATAGGCGCCCGCGGCACGCAGGGGCGGCCCGCGAGACACGACAAGAGCGGGCAGAGGAGGTCCGGCATGCGCATCCTGCTGGTGGAAGACGAAGTGGAACTGGCCCGCTGGGTGGCACGTGCGCTGGAGCAGGGCGGCTTCGTGATCGAGCACGTCGCCGATGGCCTGCAGGCCGAAGCGCGCCTGATGGCCGAGGAGTACGACGCCGTGGTGCTGGACCTGCGTCTGCCCGGCAAGGACGGCCTGGCCGTGCTCAAGTCCATGCGCGGCCGCGACGACCGCACCCCGGTGCTGATCCTGACCGCCCAGGACACGCTCGATGAACGCGTGCGCGGCCTGAACCTGGGCGCCGACGACTACCTGCCCAAGCCGTTCGCCATCGCCGAGCTCGAAGCCCGCATCCTCGCCCTGATCCGCCGCAGCCGCGGCCGTGCGCATCCGCGCCTGCAATGCGGCACGCTGGTGTTCGACGGCGAGACCCGCAGCTTTACGCTGGGCGGCGCACCGCTGTCGCTGACGCCGCGCGAATCGACGCTGCTCGGCGCCCTGCTGGCCCGCAGCGGCCAGCCGCTGACCAAGGCGCAACTGCTGGACAAGGTATTCTCGCTCGATGCCGACGTGAGCCCCGACGCCATCGAAGTGCTGGTCTACCGCCTGCGCAAGAAGCTGACCGGCCACGGGGTCACCATCGTCACGCTGCGCGGGTTCGGCTACCTGCTGGAACCCGAAGCCACGGAACCGCCCCGGGCCGGAGCCTGACATGTGGCGCCGCCACCTGCGCCAGCGCGCGCGCCTGCCGGTGCGGCTGTGGCTGCGCGGCAGCCTGCGTCGCCAGCTGCTGATCCTGCTGGTACCGGCGCTGGCGCTGATGATGGCTGTCGACACCTGGTTCACCTACGGCACCCTGCGCGATGCCGCCAATACGGCCTACGACCGCTCGCTGTACGGCTCGATCCGCACCATCGACAACGCCATCGGCATGGCTGGCGAAAGCGTGCAGCTCACGCTGCCCGACGCGGCGATGGAGATGTTCGAGACGGCCGCGCAGACCCACGTGTTCTATCGCGTGTCGATGGAGCGCGGCGGCGGCATCGAGACCGTGACCGGCTACGACGACCTGCCGCTGCCCAAGGGCCCGCTGGCCAACAACGTGCCGCGCTTCAACGACGCCATCTACCACGGCGATCCGGTGCGCGTTGCCACGATGGCGCGGCCCATCTACCGGCCCGACGCCAACATGCGCGTCATCATCCAGGTGGCCGAAACGGCAGAGCCGCGCGCCGCCCTGATCGGCAACGTCTGGCGCAGCGCACTGCTGCGCGATATCGCGCTGATCGTGCTGTCGGCCGTGATCCTGGTCGGCGGCATCACCTACGTGCTCAAGCCGCTGCAACGGGTACGCGACGACGTCCGCGCCCGTTCGCCCGACGATCTCGCGCCACTGGCCTTCGACGTGGTGCCCGTGGAGGTGCGGCCGCTGGTCGATGCGGTCAACCTGCACGTATCGCGCTCGGAGACCATGGCGCAATCGCAGGCGCAGTTCATTGCCGACGCCGCGCACCAGCTGCGCACGCCGCTGGCCATCCTCAAGACCCAGGCGGAATTCGCGCAGCGGCAGTTGCAGCTGCGGCAGGACGAGCCGGCCCGCGAAGCCGCCGCCGAAGCCGTCGGCGGCATCGTCACGCAGCTGGAACAGGCCGCGCGCCTGACCAACCAGTTGCTGGCCCTGGCGCGCGTGCGGCAGCCGGGGCGCGAAGGCGCCACGCAGGACGACGAAGCGGGCATCATCGACGCCGTCACGGTGGCGGAACAGGTGGCGCTGGACTACCTGCCGCTGGCGCGCGGCAAGCAGCAGGATTTCGGATGGGAGCGGCCTGCCGGCCTGACGCTGCCGGTCCGCGCGGACGCCGCCCTGCTGCGCGAGGCGCTGGCCAACCTGGTACACAACGCGATCCAGTACTCGGGGCGCGGCAGCCGTATCACGCTATCGGCCGCACAGCGCGACGGCCGCGCGCTGCTGGTGGTCGAGGACGATGGCCCCGGCATTCCGGAGCGCGAACGCGAGAAGGTGTTTGCGCGCTTTTACCGGCGCGTGGAGAACACCGAGCCCGGGTCAGGCCTCGGGCTGGCGATCACGCGCGAGATGGCGGCCAGGTTTGGCGGCAAGGTGACGCTGCGCGATGCCACGCAGGGCCGGGGATTGCGCGCGGAACTGAGTTTCGCGCTGGCGGATACTTAGCGCTGTCCGGCTCCCCTCTCCCGCGAGCGGGAGAGGGGCTGGGGGAGAGGGCGTGGCGCATCCAATCCCGTATTCGACAAGCAGAACCTCAATGCCCTCTCCCCCGACCCCTCTCCCATTTCATGGGAGAGGGGAGCAATGCAAGCAGGCGGCTCACTGTTTCATCGGCCTCCCCATCACCGCCCCCTTGCACGGGTCGTCGCGCTCCTTCGCCGGTACGCGCACCACGACGTCGAAGCCCTTGTCGGGCGAATCCGATTCGATATACCCGACGCTGAGCACGCGCGAACCGTGCTCGGGCAGCCAGCGCGGCACGCCGATGTCGCGCCGCACGTGGCCGTTGCCCGCGATCAGCACTGCGCCCCGGCTGGCGTAGGGCCGCAGCGTCTGCGCCATCACGGCGTCGCGTGCAGCCTGCGCGTTCAGCATGCCCGGCAACATGGCCTGCGGGAAATGGCCGCAGTGGCCGGCGTCGAGCACGGCAGTCTGTGCCGTCACGATGTCGGCGGGCAACGCGCCATCGAGCCCCAACGCCACCTGCTGGTCCGTGGGAAAGACATCGCCATAGCCACCGCGCACGATCCTTGCCGCATCGGCCCGCGACAGGTTGGCCGCGCGCAGCGGCAAGTCGTACTGCAGCGCCAGCGCCACCACGGGCTTGTACAGCGCCCAGTCCCATCCGCTCGGGCTGCCGGCCGCCTGTTCGATCAGGTAGTCGGCATCGTGCGGCCGTTCGCGCCGGGCGCGCTCGATATCGGGCTGACGCTCGCGGTCGAACTGCTCCATCGCGATGGCCGGACGCCAGCCCGCTTCCACCGCACGCGTCAGCGCCTGCAGGCGCTGCTGCTGGGCCGGCGCGCTGTCGTGGACTTCGCCCAGCAGCACGTAGGACTTGTCGGCGAACATCTGGCCGATCGCGGCCGGCGTGGCAGGGGGCGGGGTGGCGGTCGATGCGCAGCCGGTGGCAAGCGCCACCGCCGCCGCCATCGCAAGCAGGACAACGGGTGTGCGCATCATGGCCGGGCGGGCTCCGGTTGCGTTTGTGCCTGGGTGCCGCCGTTCGCTGCCGCCGGCGTCTCGGGTACGTAGACCATCGATCCATCCTTCATGCGATAGGCCACGCCGGCCTTGATGCCGTCGCCGGACCCCACCTGGCCGCTGGCCTGGTAGCGCACGATCTTCTCGCCCTGGCGCGACACGATTTCCATGTTCGGCTTGCCCGGGTTGGAGATGATCGTCACGTCCTGGTGCGTGAACGGATTGAGCGGGTTCTGGGCGATGGTCACCAGCAGGGCGGCAATCACCACCAGAAACACGTCGATCAGGTTGACGACCGACAGGATCGGATCGTCGGCCTCGCTCTCCTCCAGGAACTTCATGCCTCGGACTCCCATTGCGGCTGCGACTGGCCCAGCCAGACCAGTTCCTCGGCCAGCCAGCGCCGGCGCACATTGACCACCCAGAACGTGATGCTGGCCGCGATCAGCGCCAGGATCACGGCCGAGAACGCGATGGTCAGGTTCTCGCCGACATTGGCCAGATTCCCGCCGGACAGGCTCTTGAGCGCCGGCCCCATCGGGATCATCGTGGCCACCAGGCCCAGCATCGGTGCCACGCGCGTGGCAATGCGCGGACGTTCCAGCAGCTTGTGCGCCGTGACGTCCAGCGCGTCGGGGTGGCTCACCTTGTGCCGGCGCGCCCAGGCGACCAGCGGATAACCGCGGCCCGAGCTGACGGGATGGCGACCGCGCAACCAGGCCTGCATCGCAAAATCGCCAAGCGCCCAGAACGCATAGAGGAACAGCAGCCCGATCAGCGCCAGCGTCGGATACAGGAACAGCTGGCCAACGTCGTACATCAAGGTTTCAAGCAGGGTAGGGGTCATGGTCAAGCGCGGATATCCATGCGACGAATAACGAGACGCATGTATTTCAAAATGCAATTCTTTTTGTAGATCGATGTGCGGATCTGCCCGCCCGGCCCGGGCCGGGGCGGGCAGTTGCCAGGGGCAAGGCCCCGGCCAGCCAAGATAGCACCGGCACGATGGCTGTGCCAGGTGACTTGCGCACCTGTTTACGGGAATCAGTGGGGGAAGCCGCGGATAAGGGACCGGAATGGCCCCCCGTCCCGCGCGGGGCGGGGGGCGCACCCCTGGTGTCAGTCAGTGTGCAACCGCCTCGGGCTGCTTCGCTTCCAGCGGATTGCCTTCCGAGTCGATCTGCAGCGGGCCGGTGCCCGAATAACGGTCCAGCGCCAGGTAGATCACCGGCGTGATGAACAGCGTGATGACCTGCGAGAACAGCAGGCCGCCCACCACGGCCAGGCCCAGCGGCTGGCGCAGTTCGGCGCCGGCACCCAGGCCCAGGGCCAGCGGCAGGGCGCCCATCACGGCGGCGAACGTGGTCATCATGATCGGGCGGAAGCGCAGCAGGCAGGCCTGGCGAATGGCCCTGCTTGGCGCCATCCCTTGTTCGCGCTGGGCCGCCAGCGCGAAGTCGATCATCATGATTGCGTTCTTCTTGACGATGCCGATCAGCATCAGCACGCCGATTGTTGCAATCAGCGACAGTTCGACGTTGAAGAGGAACAGCGTCAGCAACGCGCCGATGGCCGCCGACGGCAGCCCGGCCAGGATGGTCAGCGGATGGATGTAGCTCTCGTAGAGCACGCCCAGCAGCGTGTAGATGACCGCGATGGCCGCCACCAGCAGCACCACCTGCGTGGCCTGCGACGACTGGAACACGGCGGCGTCTCCGCCCCAGCTGGTGAAGATCGACGACGGCATCTCGATTTCGCGGCTGAAGCGGTCGATCAGCTTCGAGGCATCGCCCAGCGCCGCGCCCGGCGCCAGGTTGAACGACACGGTCACCGACGGCAGCTGGCCCTGGTGGTTCACCGCAATCGGGCCCACCCGGCGCTCGGTCGTGGCAAACGCCGACACCGGCACCATCTGCCCGGTCTTGCTGCGCACGTAGAGCTTGGAGAAAGCGGTCTCGTCCACACGATCGACATCGGCGGCGGTGAGGATCACGTAGTAGTTGTCGATCGGCGTATAGATCGTCGATACCTGGCGTTCGCCAAAGGCCGTGTACAGCGCCGCGCGGACGTCCTGCATCTGCACGCCCATCGCGTTGGCCTTGTCGCGGTCGATGGTCAGCTGGGCCTCCAGGCCCGACTGCTGCGAATCGCTGGTCACGTCGCGGAATACCGGCTCGGCGCGCATCTTCGCCATCAGCTTGTCGCTGTACTCCTGCAACTGGCCCGACTTCACGCTCTGCAGCGTGTACTGGTAGCGGCTCTTGCTCTGGCGGCCGCCCAGGCGCAGGTTCTGCACCGGCGAGAAGTACACCTGCAGGCCCGGCACGCCCGACACATCCTTGCGCAGCGATTCCACCACCTGCGGCATCTTCGGGCGCTCGCCCAGCGGCTTCAGCTCCACGAACATGCGGCCCGTGTTGATGGCCGGCGACGGGCCGCCGCCAATCGACGCCACCACGCTCTTCACCGCGGGGTTGGCGCGGATGCGCTCGGCCGCATCGCGCAGGCGGTCCGACATGGCGTCGAACGAGATATCCTGCGGGCCTTCGGCGTTGACCTGGATCTGGCCGATGTCTTCCTCGGGGAAGAAGCCCTTGGGGATCTTCACGAACAGCACGGCGGTCAGCACGAACGTCAAACCCGCTGCCGCCAGCACCACGCGGCGGTGCGCCAGGCACCAGTCCAGGCCATGCGCATACTTGTGCAGTGTCCACTCGAACAGGTCTTCGAACCATTGCGTGGCACGCAGGCCGATGGTCTGCTTCTGCTGCACGGGATGCACGGGCGCGCCGGGCGCGTGATCGCCATAGGCATGTTGCGATTCGTCCACCGGCACGTTTTCGGCCGACAGGAAGCGCGCGCACAGCATTGGAATCAGCGTCAGCGACACCAGCGCCGACACCAGGATCGACAGCGACACCACCGCGGCGAATTCGTGGAACAGCAGGCCGATCACGCCCGGCATGAAGAAGATCGGGATGAACACCGCCACCAGCGAGATCGAGATCGACAGGATGGTGAAGCCCATCTCGCGTGACCCCACCAGCGCCGCCTTCAGCGGCGGTACGCCTTCCTCGATGTGGCGCACGATGTTCTCGAGCATCACGATGGCGTCGTCCACCACCAGGCCCACGGCCAGCGTGATGGCCAGCAGCGACACGTTGTCCAGGCTGTAGCCGAACGCCTTCATCAGCGCCACGGTGCCGATCAGCGAAATCGGCAGCGACACCGTGGGAATCAGCGTGGCCGCCGCGCGGCGCAGGAACAGGAAGATCACCATCACCACCAGCGCCACGGTCAGCGCCAGCGTGAACTGCACGTCGTGGATCGACTCGCGGATCGAGTTCGAGCGGTCGTTCACCACGCTCACGTTGACCGACCCCGGCATCTGCTGCACCAGGCGCGGCAGCGCGCCCTTGATGGCATCGACCACGGCCACCGTGTTGGCGTCGGGCTGGCGCAGCACGGCCAGCACGATCGACCGCTCGTTGTTGAGCCAGCTGCCGGTCTTGATCGTCTCGACGCTGTCTTCCACGTCGGCCACGTCAGACAGCCGCACCACGGCGCCGCTGGGCTGGCTGGCCACGATGATGTTGCGGAACGCGTCGGCGCTGGTCATCTGGCGGTTGGCCTGGATGGTCAGCGTCTGGCGCGCGCCGTCCAGCGTACCCACCGGCGTGTTCGCGTTGGCGCGATTGAGTGCGGTGGCCAGCTCGTCGAGCGTCATGCCACGGGCCGCCAGCGCGTCGGGGTGGGCGCGCACGCGCACCGAAAAACGCTTCTGGCCGAAGATCTGCACCTGCGCCACGCCGGGCAGCGTGGCCAGCGTGGGCGAGATCAGGTTGTCGCCAAACGCGTTCAGTTCGCCCAGGCTCATCGACGGCGAGTTGATCGCCAGCAGGATCACCGGCGCATCGGCCGGGTTCACCTTGCGGTACGACGGCGGCACCGTCATCTCGATCGGCAGCGACCGCTGCGCGCGGAACAGCGCGGCCTGCACGTCCACGGCCGCGTCGTCGATATTGCGGTCGCTGTTGAATTCGATCGTGATGCTCGAATTGCCAAGCGTGTTCGACGAGCTGATCACCGTCACGCCCGGAATCGTGGCGAACTGCTTCTCCAGCTGCGTGGCCACCGACGCGGCCATGGTCTCGGGGCTGGCGCCGGGCAGCGTGGCCGTGACCTGGATCACGGGCGAGTTGAAGCTGGGCAGGGCCGCGATCGGAATCGTCGGGTACAGCACGATGCCCGTGACGATGACGGCCAGGCACAGCAGCACCGTCATCACGGGCCGGCGGATACAGAGCTCGGACAGCGACATGGTCTTAATGTCCGCGATTGGCCGATGCCGGCGCTGCGGCGGCCGGCGCCGAAGCGCCCCGCGCGGCGGCCTCGCGCACCAGCGTGCCCGGACGCAGGTTCTGCGCGCCTTCGGTCACCACGCGGGCACCCGGCTGCACGCCTTCCACCACGGCGGCGGCGGCGGTGGTCACCACCACCTTGACCGGCACGCGGGCCACCTTGCTGTCGGGTTGCACGATATAGACAAAGCGGCCTTCCGGCCCCGTCACCACGGCTTGCGGCGGCACGCTCAGCGCGTTCTTCAGCACCTGCACCGTGGCGTTCACGTTGGCGTAGGTGCCGGGCCAGAGCCGGTGCTCGTCGTTGGGAAACATCGCCTTGACGCGGATGCTGCCGTATTGCGGGTCCACCGTGTTGTCGACGAACGTGATCTTGCCGCTCACCGGGGCCGGATTGCCGTCGTTGGGCTGCGCGGACACCGTCACCGGGCCCGCCTGCAGCGCCTCGCGCAGCGAGGCCAGCTGGCGCTCGGGCAGCGTGAACATGACCGTGATCGGCGCGATCTGGGCAATCGTCACCATCGCGGGCGTGGTGGTGGTGTTGGCCGGGGTCACCAGCGAGCCCGGGAACACGTTGATCACCCCGGTCCGGCCGCCGATGGTGGCGCGGATCTGCCCGTAGCTGACGGCGACCCGCCCGGCCTCGATGGCCGCCTGGTCGGCCCGGATCGTGGCTTCGAAGCCGTCCACCTTGGCCTGGGCGGTATCCACCGCGCTGCGCGAGATGAAATTGCGCTGCAGCAGCTCCTGGCTGCGGGCCAGCGTGCGGCGTGCATCGGCCAGGTCGGCCTGGTCGCGCATCAGCTGGGCGCGTGCGCGGGCCAGGTTGGCCTCGTCCATGCGCGTGTCCAGCGTGAACAGCAGGTCGCCCGGCTTCACGGACTGGCCTTCCTTGATATGGACGGTACGCACGGTGCTGGAAACCTGCGGACGCACGTCCACGGTCTGCATCGCGGTCACGGTGCCGTTGGCGGTGACCTCCACGGGCACGTCTGACTGCCGGACCACAGCGGTGCTCACCGTCGTGACGGCCGGCCCCTTGGCCGCCGGTTTCGGCGCCAGCCACGCCTTCCAGCCAAACCAGCCTGCCAGGGCCAGCACCACCAGCCCTGCGATAGCCACCCAGGGCAAAGCGCGGCCGCGTCCCGTCGAAGTGGACGCGCTCCAGTTGCCATCGACGAAGCCTTTCGGCTGGTCGATCCCGTCTGTTTTCATGTGAGGACCCTCAAATGCCGCATGGCGCGCTCCCCAAATGGCCCCGGATTCTTGGACCCGGTCATGCCCGCGCAAATCGCTACTAGTACCGCATTGCGCCTTCTAGGCAAAGTACGATGTATTACAAGCCATTACAGCATCTCGGGGAGGATGTCCGGACCAGCGGGAAAGAGTCGGTCGAATTGCTTGTATCTGAAGCAAAACATTATCAGAAAAGCGTGACGACTCAACTTGGGACTAACGCGGTCTTGCCCGGGGATGCGCCCGCCGGGCGGCGAATCACGCGCCGGGGCGCGGGTTCAGGCAGGCCAGCGGGATCTGGCGGGGGCCGGGCAACAGCAGCAGGGTGTCGCCGGCGCGGATCACACCCGGCCGCGCCACGCTCAGATAGACGCCGGAAAAGCCGCTGTGCGTCATGTCGCGCACGGCCTGCGCATAGCCCATCGCGGCGTTGAGCTTGTAACACGGGCGGCGTGGCGATTCCACCACAAATTCGACCTCACCGACGCGCACACGGTCGCCCACCCACAGCGCGGTCTCCAGCAGGCCCTGGGTCGTCAGGTTTTCGCCCAGCGCGCCAAAGGCCAGCGGCCGCTCGGCTTCTTCCACGCCGGCCTCGCGGCGGCGCGTGTTCCACCATGTGTAGTGTTCGATCGGATAGGCATACACGGCCCGGCCCGGTCCGCCATGGATGGTGCGGTCCACCTGCTCGTCGCCCGCCAGCCCCAGGCGGTGCACGCCCACGGCAATCGGATGATGCAGGGTACTGAGCGGATGCTTGCGGATGGCCGACATGACGACGGCCTCGGTGCCGGCCCCGGCCACCACCAGGGGCAGGGCCACGCCGACATTGATCGCCAGCAGACGGCCAACGGCCGTGCCACCGGCGCCTGCGGGATTGGGACGCGGATCGGATTCGGCCACGGGACGCCCTCCTTGCGTGTGCGGGGCCTGCGCGCATGCACCGGGACGCAGGTGCCACGCGCTGACGTTTTGAACCGAGTGTACCGGCTCGTCCGCGCGCTGGAAGGGGTGGAATGTGGGCAAACAGACGCACGCGGGGGGCATGCGGGGGGCATGCGGCGGCGTCTGTCCGGGGTGGCCGGCGCCGCGGAAACGGCGCCCGGTCCGTCGGGTTCAGCGGTTCAGCGGTTCAGCGGTTCAGCGCGGGCGTGAGGGCCTTGGGATTGACGATGCTGTCGTGCTTGCCGTCCAGCACGTCGAGGATGTTCTGGAAGGCGGTGCGGAAGTACAGCTCGTAGCTGTCGCGCTCCACATAGCCCAGGTGCGGCGTGCAGATGCAGTTTTCCATGCGCAGCAGCGCGTGGCCCTGCAGGATCGGCTCCGACTCGAAGACATCGATGGCCGCCATGCCCGGGCGCCCCCGGTTCAGCGCCGCCACCAGCGCGTTTTCCTCGATCAGCTCGGCGCGGCTCGTGTTGACGAACAGGGCCGTGGGCTTCATGCGCTGCAGGTCGGCCAGCTTGACGATGCCGCGCGTCTCGTCGGCCAGGCGCAGGTGCAGCGACAGCACATCGCTGTCGGTAAAGAGCTGTTCGACCGATTCGGCCACATTCAGTCCGTCCTCGCGGGCGCCCTGTTGCGACGCCTCGCGCCCCCAGACCAGCACGTTCATGCCGAAGGCGCGCCCATAGCCGGCCAGCAGGCGGCCGATCTTGCCGTATCCCCAGATGCCCAGCGTCTGGCCGCGCAGGACCTGGCCCAGGCCGAAGTTCGGTGGCATGGTGGTCGACTTCAGCCCCGACTGCTGCCACGCCCCGTGCTTGAGGCTGGCCACGTACTGCGGAATGCGCCGCTGGGCGGCCATGATCAGCGCCCAGGTCAGTTCCGCCGGCGCCACCGGCGACCCGACACCCTGCAGCACCACCACGCCACGGTCGGTACAGGCCTCCAGATCCACATGGCTGCCGGCACGTCCGGTCTGGCTGATGATTTTGAGCTTGGGCAACTTTTCCAGCAATTGGCGCGTCACCCGCGTGCGTTCGCGGATCAGGACCAGCGCCTCCACGTCCGAAAGCCGCGCGGCCAGCTGGCCCACGCCCTTGACGGTGTTGTTGAAGACCTTGACGTCGTGCCCTTCCAGCAGGGAAAAGCACGGCAGCTTGCGTACAGCGTCCTGGTAATCGTCGAGAACGGCAATCTTCATGGGTGACTCTTTGACCTCGGGGGCTTGGTGCGCGCGGCCACAGAATCAGCGCGCGACCGACAGTATTGTTGACTACCCTGACGCAACATTGACAGATGACAGTCCCGGCGGGCCAGCCCCGCGCGGCCAGTTGCGCGGGTCGTTCCAGGCATTCCGGCAGGGGAGACAATGCTGCGCAGCAAAAAACAGGGCGTCCGTACAGTGGTATTCTTGCCCGCCTCCGCGGCGCAACAGTGCGGTCGAGCCCAGCTCCCGCCCCCTGTTCGCCGCCGGACAATGCCCGACCGGACCCTGCCGCCCGCCAAAAGCGGGCGAAGCGCAACTGTAGCGCAGCCGCAGGGGCCCCCGCGACCATTTGCGCGGAATCGGTCGTCGCCGAGTTGTAACGGGATGTGACGGTCACGGAACGAGTGCGCCATGCCCAACGTGGCAAGCCGCGCCGGCGTCCGCCTTTCCCCGCGAGACCCGGCCACGACCCGGATCGGGCATGACAAGGTTTCCCTTTTGCTTTGGAGCAGTCAGATGAACCACCCCACCATGCAAGGCACCCCGGCACTGAACGTGCCGACCTGGGTCAAGAACCAGAAACTGGTCGCCTGGGTTGCAGAAATCGCCTCTCTCACCAAACCCGACCAGATCTATTGGTGCGACGGCTCGCAGGAAGAATACGACCGCCTGTGCGAGCAAATGGTGGCCGCTGGCACCATGCGCCGCCTGAACCCGGCCAAGCGCAAGAATTCGTTCCTGGCCCTGTCCGATCCGTCCGACGTGGCCCGTGTGGAAGACCGCACCTTCATCTGCTCCGAGAAGAAGGAAGACGCGGGCCCGACCAACAACTGGACCGCCCCGGCCGAAATGCGCACCACGCTGGCCGGCCTGTTCGACGGCTGCATGCGCGGCCGCACCATGTACGTGGTGCCGTTCTCGATGGGCCCGCTGGGTTCGCCGATCGCCCACATCGGCGTGGAACTGTCCGATTCGCCGTACGTGGCCGTGAACATGCGCATCATGACCCGCATGGGCCGCGCCGTGTACGACGTGCTGGGCAGCGATGGCGAGTTCGTGCCGTGCGTCCACACCGTGGGCAAGCCGCTGGCGGCCGGCGAGAAGGACGTGGCCTGGCCGTGCAATCCGACGAAGTACATCGTGCATTTCCCGGAATCGCGCGAGATCTGGTCGTTCGGCTCGGGCTACGGCGGCAATGCGCTGCTGGGCAAGAAGTGCTTCGCACTGCGCATCGCGTCGACGATGGGCCGTGACGAAGGCTGGCTGGCCGAGCACATGCTGATCCTGGGCGTGACCTCGCCCGAAGGCAAGAAGTACCACGTGGCCGCCGCGTTCCCGTCGGCCTGCGGCAAGACCAACTTCGCCATGCTGATCCCGCCCAAGGGCTTCGACGGCTGGAAGATCACCACGATCGGCGACGACATCGCCTGGATCAAGCCGGGCCAGGACGGCCGCCTGTACGCGATCAACCCCGAAGCCGGCTACTTCGGCGTGGCCCCGGGCACCAGCGAGAAGACCAACTTCAACGCGATGGCGACCCTGAAGGAAAACGTCATCTTCACCAACGTGGCGCTGACCGACGACGGCGACGTGTGGTGGGAAGGCATGACCAAGGAGGCCCCGGCACACCTGATCGACTGGCAAGGCAAGGACTGGACGCCCGCCATCGCCAAGGAAACCGGCGCCAAGGCTGCCCACCCGAACGCGCGCTTCACGGCACCGGCCTCGCAATGCCCGTCGATCGACGAAAACTGGGACAACCCGGCTGGCGTGGCCATCGATGCATTCATCTTCGGCGGCCGCCGCAGCACCACGGTGCCGCTGGTGACCGAAGCCCGCAACTGGACCGAAGGCGTGTACATGGCCGCCACGATGGGTTCGGAAACCACCGCCGCCGCGGCCGGCCAGCAAGGCGTGGTGCGCCGCGACCCGTTCGCGATGCTGCCGTTCTGCGGCTACAACATGAGCGACTACTTCGGCCACTGGCTCGCGCTGGGCAAGAAGCTCGAAGCGGCAGGCGCCAGGTTGCCGAAGTTCTATTGCGTGAACTGGTTCCGCAAGGACGCCGACGGCAACTTCGTGTGGCCGGGCTTCGGTGAAAACATGCGCGTGCTGTCGTGGATGATCGACCGCGTGGAAGGCCGCGGCCAGGGTGTGGACCACGTGTTCGGCACGTCGCCGCGCTACGCCGATTTGAACTGGGACGGCCTGCCGTTCACGGCCGAGCAATTCGACCTGGTCACCTCGATCGATCAGGACGCCTGGCAGAAGGAACTGGCCCTGCACGACGAACTGTTCACCCAGCTCCAGCACAACCTGCCGCAAGCCCTGGTGGAAACCAAGGCCGCACTGGCCAAGCGTCTGGGCTGATCCCCTGCTGCACCCGCTGCATCGAAAGCCGACCGGCCTTGCCGGTCGGCTTTTTTGTTTGCCCGGAGCGCCGCGCGGTCAGCCCTTGATGGCCTTGCGCTGGCGCTTGAACGCCGCCAGCGCCGCCACGGCAAACAACTGGCTACGCCCAACCTCGGCATGGGGCGTCAGCTTCCCATCGCGGACAAGGCGCCGAAACGTGGCCATCGAGACTTCAAGATACTCCGCAGCCTCGCTGGCCGTGAATTCGGCATGGGCCAGGTCGCCGAACACTTCGTCGTGGCTGAAATTCTCGTCACGAAAGGCCTGTTGGCCAATCATCACGAAGAAGGCTTCGCGTTCGACTTCCGGCAACTGGCGCAGGTCGTTGAACAAGGTTTGTGCGGTCATGGTCTTCATGCGTTCCTCTCTGCTCTGAGATACCTCTTCAGCAGGTCATAGAAATTTTCGTGCGGCCCCACCTGATAGAAGTCGATCATGACGAAATCGATGTCTATCCCTTCAGCCGCCAGCTCGGGTGTAGGCGAGCGATAGGCCATCAGGTATTCCTGCCGCTGAAACCGGAATTTGTGTACCCGGATGCCTGCCAGGTCGCCCGTTTTGGATTCGCCGGCGGCCGGGTCTTCGCAAACGAGTTCCACCTCGTCTTCGATAGCCTTCTGCAACGCCATGCGCGCCTTTTTGACGAAGTCCCGGAAAGGCCGTTTATAGTTTGGTGTCGCGATCATTTATCGGATCAATTTTGATTTTATAACAGATCACGACGTGCGAGGCAAGGCTCGGCAAAAGCGCAACGCACGTCAGCATCCCGCGACGTTACGCAGCAAGCGTTCGCTTGTAGATAGGACGATTCTGGAAGTGTTGCCGTCCACGGACCTGGGCGTGGCGGCGCAGGGCTACCCCAAACTACGCCGGATCGTTCTCTATCCCCAGTTGCTGGACGGCGTACTTCACCAGCTCGGCGCGGCCTTCGATGCCGAGCTTGCGTTTCAGGTTCAGGCGGTGGGTTTCCACGGTGCGCACCGATACGCCCAGGCGCGCCGCGATGTCCTTGTTGGACTGGCCGCGGCCAATGCCGTGGAGGATGTCGCGTTCGCGCGGCGTCAGGGCGTCGAGCGGGCTGATCGCATGTTCGGCCATGCCCCGGGCGATGCGCGCACTGTAGAACACGCGCCCGGCCAGCACGGCCTGGATGGCGGCCATCAGTTCGTCGGCCGGCGCGTCCTTGAGCACGTAGCCGCGCGCGCCCGCCCGGATGGCCTGGCGCACGTATTCCAGGTTGTCGTGCATCGACACGATCAGCACGGCCACTTCGGGATAGGCATCGTGCAGCGCCCCGGCCAGCGCGATGCCGCCCATGCCGCGCATGCCGATATCGGTGATCACCAGCTCGGGCAGGTTTGCCGGTCCGGCGCCGGCCAGCCACGCCAGCGCGGCCTCGCCGTCGTCGGCTTCGCCTACCACCTCCAGGCCGGGCTGCAGCGTCAGGTGCATGCGCATGCCGTCGCGCACCAGCGCGTGGTCGTCGATCAGCAGGACCCTGGCCTGGGCGGTCGGTGGCGGAATGACGGGCTCGTCGTCGTGTGCAACGGTCATAGGGGTCAGGACAGCGGAATGTCGGAAGGGAGATTGACCAGCGGCAGCATCGCCACGAGCCGCGTGCCCGACGGCATCGACACGATGTCGAACTGGCCGCCCAGCGCCGCCATGCGTTCGCGCAGGTTGCGCAGGCCGATGCCGCGCTGCGGGTCGTGCTGCATGCGGGCCACGTCGAAGCCGGTGCCGTTGTCGCGCACGGTCAGGCGGGTGGCCGATGGAGAAAATTCGAGTTCTACGTCCACGCGCGAGGCATGCGCGTGGCGTTCGACATTGGTCAACGCCTCCTGCGCAATGCGGAACAGCGCCGTCGCCTGCTCATCGGCCAGTTCGCGGGGCTGTCCGGTCTGCGTGACCTCCACCCGCAGCGTGCTGCCCGCCTGCATCTCGCGCGCCAGGTGCTGCAGGGCCGCGTACAGGCCCAGGTCGTCCAGCAGGGCCGGCCGCAGGTTGCGCGATACGCGTCGTACTTCATTGAAAGCGGAATCGAGCCGGTTCAGTGCCATGCCCAGGATGGGGGCCACGGAGGCGCCTTCCGACGGCGCCAGCCGAATCCGGTTGGCGGCGGCTTCCAGCACCAGCTTGACCGACACCAGCAACTGGCCGATGCCGTCGTGCAGTTCGCGCGACAACCGCGCGCGCTCTTCCTCCTGCGACTGCACCACGCGCTGGGCCAGCTGGCGCAGCTTGGCATCGGCCTCGCGGTGTTCGCTGATATTGAGCGCAAGCCCGCTGGCGGCCACCAGCAGGATGCTGATGGCGGCAATCACGCCGATCCAGGCCATGGTCTCGCGGATATCGGTCTCGGCGCGTGCATCGAGCTGGCGCAGCGTCTGCTCCACATCGTCCAGATAGATCCCGGTGCCCAGCATCCAGCTCCAGCCGGGCACGGCCACCACGTAACCCAGCTTGGGCACGGTCTGTTTCGACGACGGCTTCTGCCACATGTAGCGCACCGAGCCGCCGCCCGCCTTGGCCGCCGTGACCAGTTTCTGGATCGTCAGCGCGCCTTGCGGATCACGCATCAGCCACAGGTCCTGGCCCACCAGTTCCGGCTGGCGCGGATGCATCAGATTCCGACCCTGCAGGTCATAGACGAAGAAATAGCCGTCGGGGCCGTAGTCGAGCCTGGCCAGGGCTGCCATGGCGGCCTGGCGCGTGGCGTCGTCAGTGCGGCCCGACTGCACCATCGGCGCGATGGCGCTCTGGGCCAGATCCACATAGTGGCGCAGCTCGGTTTCCTTGCTCTGCAGGTAGGCGGCTTCCACCAGCGCGCGCTCGTGACGGGCCAGCGCGGTGGCCTGGAAGCGCACGGCCAGCGCAATGCCCAGCATCGCGACAGCCAGGGGCGCCACGGCGAGCAAAAGTATCTTTTGGCGGAGTTTCATCTGAACCGGGGGTAAACACCGATGCCGGGAAGGCCGCTTGATTTCGTCGGTCTAAGTACTACTACGCAAGGGTGTTGCGTAGTTTCGCGCTTGTGTCGACATGGGCGGGTGTCAATACTACACGCCGGACACGCGCCCGGGCCCGCCCGCGGCGCAAATCCGACGCAGTAGGTGCTTCCTGGCCCAGGCGATCCCGCCCCTGGGGGGCACTGCCTGCCTGCACGACAAGATCCGGGTCCAGACGAGAAACAGACCGGACGCCGCAGACATCCAGGAGACTCCCTTTCCGCGCGATCGTCGTTCGGCGCCATCCGGCACCGCCCCCGCTGCCCGGGCTCCCTGTCGCCGCAGGTTCTTTCAGCCGGTCTGAGGAGACCCTTCAACATGAATCGCATCGGACAACACCTGTTGTGGCTGGCCGTCGCCGTACTCGGCGCGTTTGCCTTCGCCACTGTCGCGCTGTCGCGCGGTGAAGCCGTCAGCGCACTGTGGATCGTGGTTGCCGCGCTCTGCATTTACCTGATCGCCTACCGCTACTACAGCCGCTTCATCGCCGACAAGGTGATGCAGCTCGACCCCAAACGCATGACGCCCGCGTGGCGCCACAACGACGGCCTGGATTACGTGCCGACCAACAAGGCGGTGCTGTTCGGCCACCACTTTGCCGCCATCGCCGGCGCCGGGCCGCTGGTGGGCCCCGTGCTGGCCGCGCAGATGGGCTACATGCCCGGCATGCTGTGGATCCTGGCCGGCGTGGTGTTTGCCGGCGCGGTGCAGGATTTCATGATCCTGTTCATCTCCACGCGCCGCGACGGCCGCTCGCTGGGCGACCTGGTGAAGTCCGAAATGGGCACCGTGCCCGGCCTGATCGCGCTGTTCGGCTGCTTCATGATCATGATCATCATCCTGGCGGTGCTAGCGCTGATCGTGGTCAAGGCGCTGGCCGGCTCGCCGTGGGGCACGTTCACCGTGGCGGTGACCATCCCCATCGCCATCTTCATGGGTATCTACACGCGCTATATCCGTCCGGGCCGCATCGGCGAGGTGTCGGTGATCGGCTTCGTGCTGCTGATGCTGGCCATCATCGGCGGCCAGTACGTGCACGAAAGCGCCGCGCTGGCGCCGCTGTTCACTTACGACGGCAAGGCGCTGACGTGGATGCTGATCATCTACGGCTTCATCGCCGCCGTGCTGCCCGTGTGGCTGCTGCTGGCACCGCGCGATTACCTGTCGACCTTCCTGAAGATCGGCACCATCATCGCGCTGGCCATCGGCATCCTGATCGTGGCGCCGGAACTGAAGATGCCGGCGTTCACGCAGTTCGCGCAGGGCGGCGGCCCGGTGTGGTCGGGCAACCTGTTCCCGTTCCTCTTCATCACCATCGCCTGCGGCGCGGTGTCGGGTTTCCACGCGCTGATCTCGTCGGGCACCACGCCCAAGCTGCTGGAAAACGAAACGCACGCGCGCTTCATCGGCTATGGCGCAATGCTGGCCGAGTCGTTCGTCGCCATCATGGCCCTGGTGGCCGCGTCGGTGATCGAACCCGGCGTGTACTTCGCGATGAACAGTCCGGCGGCCGTGATCGGCACCACGCCGGAGGCCGTGGCCCAGGCCGTGTCGACCTGGGGCTTCGTGATCACGCCGGACGTGCTGATCCAGACCGCCAAGGATGTTGGCGAAAATACGATCATCTCGCGTGCCGGTGGCGCGCCGACGCTGGCCGTGGGTATCGCGCACATCCTGCACCAGGTGGTGGGCGGCCAGGCCATGATGGCGTTCTGGTACCACTTCGCCATCCTGTTCGAGGCGCTGTTCATCCTGACCGCGGTTGACGCCGGTACCCGTGCCGGCCGCTTCATGCTGCAGGATCTGCTGGGCAGCTTCGTGCCGTCCCTGAAGCGCACTGAATCGCTGCCGGCCAACCTGATCGCCACCGCGCTGACCGTGGCGGCCTGGGGCTACTTCCTGTACCAGGGTGTGGTCGATCCGCTGGGCGGCATCAACACACTGTGGCCGCTGTTCGGTATCTCGAACCAGATGCTGGCCGCCGTGGCGCTGGTGCTGGGCACCTGCGTGCTGGTCAAGATGAAGCGCGGCCAGTACGCCTGGGTGACGCTGCTGCCCACCTGCTGGCTGCTGGTCTGCACGCTGACCGCCGGCTGGCAGAAGCTGTTCGATGCCGACCCGAAGGTGAGCTTCCTGACGCACGCGTCGAAGTTCAGCGCCGCGATTGCCGAAGGCAAGGTGCTGGCGCCGGCCAAGTCGATGGAGCAGATGCACCGCATCGTCTTCAATGACTACCTGGACGCCGGCCTGTGCGCGCTGTTCATGTTCGTGGTGCTGTCGATCGTCTTCTACGGCTTCAAGACCGCCATGTCGGCCCGCAACCAGGGCAAGCGCACCGACCGCGAAACGCCGTTCGAACCGCTGCCGGCCCAGGCATCGGCCGCCTCGCACTGACCCAAAGGAGCCACACATGCTGGATCAGATCGGAAACATGGGACGTTACCTGGGCCAGTCGCTGCGGCTGATGGTGGGCCTGCCCGACTACCAGACCTACGTGGCCCATATGGAAAGCACCCATCCGGACCGCGCGCCCATGACGTACGAGGAATTCTTCCGCGAACGCCAGGAAGCCCGGTACGGGGGCGGACAGGGCAAGTGCTGCTGACGGCGGCACTGGCCCGGCCCCCCCGGGTAAAAGGAGAAAGCGGCCCTGCGGGGCCGCTTTTTCATGCCCGTCCCCGGCGCTGGCTTGTGACGTATCATGGCGCGCTGTTGCGCCGGAACATCGTTTTTTAACGGTTCGATACCGTTTCTGCAGCGGGTTACAGCACCTCACAACTGGTTACAGCAAGGGTAGGGCTGCTTCTCTACACTCCGTTTCCAGATACACACCACATAAGGAAAACACGATGTCTCGCCATCCTCTCCGCAATCTGACTCTGGCTCTTGCCCTCTCGGCGGCTACGCTGCCGGCGTTTGCAGGAGGTGATCTGAACAACGCACTCGGCGGTGGCCTGGGTGGCGTGGCAGGTGCCGCTGTCGGTGGTGCCCTGGGCGGTAGCACCGGGTCGATCATCGGCGGCGCAGTCGGCGGTGGCGCCGGCGGCGCACTGACCTCGAACCGCCGCGAACGCACCGGCGCCATCATCGGCGGCGCACTGGGCGGCGGCGCAGGCACCGCAGCCGGCAACGCCATGGGCGGCCGTACCGGCGGCCTGGTCGGCGCGGGTCTGGGCGGTGCAGCCGGCGCCGCACTGGGCGGCAATGTGTCGCGCAGCAACTCGTACGACGATGACCGCCGCTACTACAAGCGCAGCAAGCATCGTCATCACCACGATTAATCCAAAACGGGCCCTGCGGGGCCCGTTTTTACATCCGCCCTCCGACTTTCAGAAGGTACGCCTGGCGGATCAGGTCAGTCTGTGGGAAATCGGCATCAAGGCGGGCTTGGGTAAATCCGCCAACCACGCGGGTCGTGTGACACCGGCCTCAGAAAACAAAAAACCCGTACCGATTGGTACGGGTTTTTTTCGGAATGCCTGGCGGATCAGATCTTGGCGCCGTCCGAGTAGACGTCGAACGACTTGGCGCCGTCGGTGAACGAATCGACCTTGCCAGTCTTGGCACCGTCCGTGAACGTGTCGAACTTGCCGGCCTTCGCGCCGTCGGTGTACGGGTCGAAGCGGGTGGCCTTGGCGCCATCGGTGTAAGGGTCGAACTTGCCGGCCTTAGCGAAGGCGGGTGCGGCGGACAGGGCAACAACGGCTGCAGCGATCAGGGCGATTTGGCGGTTCATGGCGAATCCTTCACTTTATTCGAGGATGCCGCCGTTCTGACTATTGCTGCGTCGCGGCATCGGTTAGCGTGATATTAGGCATTCCCCTGATATGAATAAATAGCCGCGTCCACAATGATTGATTGTGGTTTCAACAATAAACTACCCGTACCGTGTAAAAGTTCACGGCGGAAGCGGGAGACTATGTCATGGATCGGCTGCAATCGATGCGCGTCTTCGCCAAGGTCGTCGAACTTGGCAGCTTCGCCCGTGCGGCGCAGCAACTGGAAATGTCCAACGCCGTGGTCACGCGCTATGTGGCCGACCTGGAAAGCCATCTCGGCACGCGGCTGCTGAACCGCACCACGCGCAGCCTGTCGCTGACCGATGCCGGCGAAACCTACCTGCAGCGTTGCGCCCAGATTCTTGAAGACGTCGAAGAGGCGGAGTCGATCGTCACCGCCCGTAGCCAGTCGTTGTCCGGCACGCTGCGGCTGGTGGCGCCGGTCATGTTCGGCCTGCACTTGCTGCCGCAAACCCTGGAGCGGTTCCACCAGCGTTACCCGGACGTGGTCTTCGACGTGCAGTTGTCCGACCGTGTGATCGATATCGTCGAGGAAGGGCGCGACGTCGGCGTGGTGCTGTCCGACCTGGGTCTCGGCTCCCACCTGGTGGCCCGGCCGCTGATCTCGGCCGAAATCATCCTGTGCGCCTCGCCGGGCTATCTGCGCGAGCATCCGCCGCTGCGCACCGCCCACGACCTGTCCAATCATCGCGCCATCGCCATGCGCATTCCCACGGCCGAGCATGAGTGGACACTGTCCGGCCCGGAAGGGGAGGTGACCGTGCCGATTCGCCCGGGCCTGCTCTGCAGCAACGCCGAACTGGCACACCAGGCGGCGCTGGCCAATATGGGCATCGCCATGCTGTCGTCGTACCTGGCCCGGCCCAATATCGAGGCGGGACGGCTGATGCACATCCTGCCGCAGTACCAGTTGCCGCGCCGCGACGTGAGCGTGGTCTACCCGAGCCGCAAGTTCCTGCCCACCAAGGTGCGCGCCTTCATCGACTTCCTGCTCGACGAGGGCAAGCAGCGGGCCGGCGAGAATCTCGTCAAGCTGGCCAGCCAATAAAAAAGCGAGGCACCTGCCTCGCTTTTTAGTTTGCCACCCCGAGAGCCTGGCGAGTGCTTACTCCTCGGCTTCCGCCGTCTGCTTCGCCTTCCTGGCCGCCGGCGTCTTTGCCGCCGTCTTCGTGGCTACCTTCTTTGCCGGTGCGGTCTTGGCGGCAGCCTTCCTGGCCGGCGCCTTCTTGGCAGCCGTTTTTGCCGCCGTTTTTGCGGCGGCCTTGGCCGGCGCGCCCTCGGCTTCGTCGCCCTTGGCTGCCGACTTCGCCGCCGCGGACTTCGCCGCCGGCTTGGCGCCCGCCTTGGGCTCGCGTGCCTCGAACTCGAAGCCGATCTTGCCGTCCGGCTGCTTGACCAGGAACGCCTTGAAATTGCGGCCCGTGCGCGACGACTTGAAGCCCGTCAGCAGGTCCGTCTTGCCGGCGGTCAGCAGCTTGCCGATCTGCTCGCGCGAGATTTCCTGCTGCAGGATGATCTTGCCGGTCGTGAAGTCGCAGGTCTTCTCGCTGCCCACGGCGTTCTCGCAGACGTACTTCATGCCGTGCTCGTAGACCCGGCCGTTGCACTTCGGGCAGTGGCCCACCGGCGTCTGTCCGCTGAAGTCCACCGGTTCGTCGTCTTCCTCGTCGTTCTGCCCGAAGTCGAACTCCATCTTCCAGTGGCCTTCGTCGTCCTTGGCCAGCTTCAGGATGGCGGCGAACGGACGGCCCATCTTGCTGCGGAAGCCCTGCAGCGGACCGATTTCCTTCTTCTGCAGCAGTTCCTCGACTTCGTCGATCTCGAACTGGCGTCCGCCCGGGATCTTGCTGATCGAGAAGTCGCACGCCGTACAGGCAAAGCGACGGTAGTTTTCCTTGACCTGGCCCCCGCACTGCGGGCACGGCGTGTGCAGTGTGGCGTAGTCGCCAGGGATCGTGTCGCTGTCGTATTCCTTGGCGCGCTTGACGATCTGCTGCGTCATCTGCGCGATCTCGCGCATGAATTCATCACGCTTCAGACGGCCGCGCTCGATCTGCGACAGCTTGTGTTCCCACTCGCCGGTCAGCTCGGCCTGGGTCAGTTCCTGCACGCCCAGGCCGCGCAGCAGCGTCATCAGCTGGAACGCCTTGGCGGTCGGAATCAGTTCGCGGCCTTCGCGCACCAGGTATTTTTCGGTCAGCAGGCCTTCGATGATGGCCGCGCGCGTGGCCGGCGTGCCCAGGCCCTTGCCGGCCATGGCCTCGCGCAGCGCGTCGTCGTCCACCAGCTTGCCGGCACCTTCCATCGCCGACAGCAGCGTCGCTTCGTTGTAGCGGGCCGGCGGGCGCGTGCTCAGGCCGACGGACTCGACCTTGTCGGTCTTGACGCGCTCGTCCTTCTGCACCGGCACCAGGTTCGCGTCCTTGTCGTCCTTGCCCTGCGCTTCGCGGCCGTAGATCACAAGCCAGCCCGGATTGACCAGCACCTTGCCTTCGGTCTTGAAGTGATGGCCCGCGACCTCCGTGATCCGCGTGGTCACCTGGAACTCGGCCGCCGGGAAGAACACGGCCAGGAAGCGGCGCACGACCAGGTCGTACAGCTTCTGTTCGGGCTCGGACAGGTTCTTCGGCGCCTGCAGCGTCGGGATGATGGCGAAGTGATCGCTGATCTTGCTGTTGTCGAAGATCTTCTTGTTCGGCTTCACCCAGCCTTGCGACAGGATCTTCTTGGCGTGCGGCAGGTAGTTCGGCGAGCTGTCGGCCAGCATGTCCATGGTCTGCTTGACCGTGTCCAGGTAGTCCTCGGGCAGCGCGCGGGCGTCGGTACGCGGGTACGTCAGCACCTTGTGCTTTTCATACAGCGCCTGCGCCAGGCCCAGCGTGTTCTTGGCCGAAAAGCCAAAACGCGAGTTGGCTTCGCGCTGCAGCGTGGTCAGGTCGAACAGGGCCGGCGACTGCTGCGTGGACGGCTTCGATTCCTCGGTGACCGTGCCCGGCTTGTCGCGGCAGGCCGCCACGATGCTCTTGGCCTCGGCTTCGCTCCACAGGCGCGACTCGCGTGCCTCGGCGTCGAAGTCGTTCTTCTTGAACTTCGGGTCGAACCAGCGGCCCTCGTACAGGCCGGCGGCGGCAATGAACTCGGCGCGCACTTCCCAGTAGTCGCGCGGCACGAAGTGTTTGATCTTCTCTTCGCGCTCCACCACGATCGACAGCGTCGGCGTCTGCACCCGGCCCACCGTGGTCAGGAAGAAACCGCCGCCCTTGCTGTTGAAAGCCGTCATCGCGCGCGTGCCGTTGATACCGACCAGCCAGTCGGCCTCGGAACGGCAGCGGGCCGCGTCGGCCAGCGGCAGCATTTCCTCGTCCTCGCGCAGCGCGGCAAACCCGTCGCGGATCGCCTGCGGCGTCATCGACTGCAGCCACAGCCGGCGCACGGGCTGCTTGGCCTTGGCCTGCTGGGCGATCAGCCGGAAAATCAGTTCGCCTTCGCGCCCCGCGTCACAGGCGTTGATCAGCGCGGTCACATCCTTGCGCTTGATAAGGCGGTTGAGCACTTTCAGGCGCGATTCGGTCTTGGCGATCGGGCGCAGGTCGAAATGCGGGGGGATCACCGGCAGATTGGCGAAGCTCCACTTGCCGCGCTTGACCTCGTAGTCGTCGGGCGCGGCGATTTCCACCAGGTGGCCAACCGCCGAGGACAGCACGTAGTCGTCGCTCTCGAAATACTCGTCGTGCTTGGTAAAGCCCCCGAGGGCGCGCGCAATATCGGCAGCGACCGATGGCTTTTCCGCGATGATGAGGGCTTTAGACATTCAACGGGTCCTTGTGGCGCCACCGCGTGAAGTGCAGTGGGCGCCTCTTGAAATTCACGGCAAACTATGTAAACAGCAGGCCTGGGCTTTGAGGCGCCAATAATAAGCGCGGTTCCGACGGGCGTGCAAGCGACCGCCGCCGCCCGCCCTGACCACGCTCAACCGTTATCGGCACCGCCGCCAAGCAACCAGGGCAGCACTTCAGGGATGTCTGGCGCCGTGCCGGACATGGTACCCCCACGCGACAGCATCCGATCCAGCACATCGAGGTGGGGCAGCACGGTTCCGTAAAACTGCGGTGCGCCGCCAGCGACGGGCTGAATCAATACAGTAGGAAAGTTTTCGATGTCGATGTCCTCTCCCAGATAGTCGGAGTGGGTTTCGACATCGATCCAGACGAAACAGTCGTCCGGATAACGTGCCGCCAACGCCGCAAAGCCCGGCAGGTAGTCCTTGCACGTGCCGCACCATGCGGCGCAAAGACAGGCCACCAGCCGTCCCTGCGGACGGGCATGAAGCGCCTGGCGCAGGGCTGCGGCATCCTGCTCGGGGAAGTAAACGGCCATTCCAGTCGAAAAGTGAGGCAAAGGCGATACCGGATCATGCCAGACGCCGGAAACGGTTGCCTGGCAGACGCTCGGCCGCGCCGGCCAGTTCCAGTTGCAGCAGTGCGGCCGATACCGCCTCCGCCGCCATGCCGGTGCCCTCGCACAATGCATCGAGCGTGACAGGATCATAGGCGAGCGCCGCCCCGAGCGCGTCGGCCGCCCCCGGCTGCGGGGTGGCCGATACCGATGCCGGGCTGGCCTTCGTCCCCGCCGGCGTCCTGGTTGCGCGGCCGGCCCCGGTTGGCGGGGCCAGGTCGGCGAATTCCTCGAACACGTCGGCCGCCGACTCCACCAGCTTGGCGCCCTGGCGGATCAGCTTGTGGCAGCCGCGCGAAAGCTCGGCGTGGATCGAACCGGGGATGGCAAACACCTCGCGCCCGATTTCGGACGCCAGGCGGGCGGTGATCAGCGAACCCGACCGCTCGGCGGCTTCCACCACCAGCACGCCCCGCGCCAGCGCCGCGATGATGCGGTTGCGACGCGGAAAATGGTTCGGCAATCCCGGCGTACCCAGTGGGAATTCGCTGACGATGGCGCCGCCGGTATCGACGATCTGGTGCGCCAGCTTGTGGTGGCGGGCGGGATAGACGATGTCCACGCCGGTGCCCACGATGGCGACCGTGCCGCCGGGCCCGTCCAGTGCCGCGGCATGCGCTGCGGCATCGATGCCGAGTGCGAGCCCCGACACCACGGTCAAGCCGGCATCGGAAAACGCCGAAGCGAACGTCTGCGCATTGCGCACGCCCTGTGCCGTGGCATGCCGCGCGCCGACGATGCCCAGTGACGGCGCCTGCAGGCGTGCGGCCTGCCCGTTCACGTAGAGCACCAGCGGCGGATCGGCCAGGTCGAGCAGGCGCGCCGGGTAGGCGGCGTCGCCCATCGTGACCAGATGGTGGCCAGGGCTGTCGAGCCATTGCAGCGTGCGATCGATCCGGGCGGATACGTCAGCGTCGGGCGGCGCGGCGAGCACGCGCGCCACCGCGGGCTCCGCGGCGTCGCGGAGCCTGGCAAGGTCCTGGGCCAGCACGGCCTGGGGCAGTCCGAAAGCCGCCAGCAGCCGGCGGCCGGCCTGCACCGAAACACCGGGGGTAGCCGTCAGCCGCACCCAGGCAGCCACTTCGGCTGGGTTGCGAGTCGAATCGGTCATCGAACAACGCGGCGGCGCGCGCTCGCGCACGCGCCCGCCGGTTACTGCGGGCTGGTGGCGCGGTCGCCAACCTTCATCACATTGCTGGCATCGGTCACCAGCGCGTAGGCAATGCCCGGGAAGACGCGATACACGTAGGCCAGCCCATAGCGGTCATCGGGCAGCGTGATGCTGCGGTTGCCGTCGGTCGGATCCTTGGCCACGCCGCCCACGCGCGACAGCGCCAGCACGTGACCCGGCTCCAGCCCACCGTTGGCGCCCAGGTTCAGCACCACCACCTGCTTGGCGCCACCGTATTCCACGCCGCCATAGACGGCGGCGATGCGGGCCTCGACGTTGCCTTCCGGCGCATGGGGCACGTAGCGCACCAGTTCGCGCGCCGGCTGCGGCAGCAGCAGCGAACCCGCGCCCATTTCCTGCGGCGACTGGGTGGCCTGGACCGTGGTGACCGCGTCCGGGCCTTCCGGACCGCGCATCACGCGCACGCTGCCCTGGTACTGGGCTTCGAAGCCGATCACGGCATTGCTGACCGGGTCGCGCACCGGCAAGGCCGGCTTGAACGCCTGCCAGTCGCTGCCGATCGCCGCGTCGGCCGATGCGATGCCGCGCACGTAGCCGGTATCGCCACGCCCCATGTAGACGCGGGCATCGGTCAGCGCAACGATGCGGGCCGACGAATCCACCGCATCCTTTTCCACGACCAGCGGACGCGTCAGGAACGGCTCGATGTCGGACGCAGGGATGCTCAGGATGGCCTCGCCGTTGCCGCCCTCGCCGCGCACGCGCGGCGACAGGCGGGTGTCGCCCTGGGCGCCGCCGGGCGCCGTGGTCGACAGGTACGCGCGGCCATCGCGCTGCACCAGGTAAAGGATCTGTCCCGGGTAGATCAGGTGCGGATTGCGAACCTGCTGGCGGTTCATGCCCCACAGCGCCGGCCAGCGCCACGGCTGGCGCAGGTACTGGCCCGAAATGCCCCACAGCGTGTCGCCCGAGCGCACGGTGTACTGGCCTGGCGCGTTGGGCGCCAGTTCGGAAACGGGGATACCCTGCTGGGCGGTCGCATCGGCCTGGGCGAGCTGTGCCGCCGAGACATTCAGATCGGCCGCCTGAACCGCCATGCCGGCGCCGGCTGTGACGCCGGCGACACATAGCATGGCGAGGGTGAACGCGTGCAGCCTGCGGCCCGACGCCGCCTGTTCTTTGGTAAGATCGCGCATTTTCCTGACCGGTCGGGAGAACGACCGGATTGACCCTAGGTAGAGCGTGCCTGCTGCGGCGCGCCTTGAATTTTTGTACTAGCGCCCCGATTCTGCATGGAAACCCCGCACGCCGCAACGGCGGTCGGGCAGTGGACAGCACCCGGCGTTGCGCCCGAGCATCATGGCCAAACTCGACATCCTCACCTACCCCGATCCTCGCCTTCATACCGTGGCCAAGCCCGTGGCGGTGGTGGACGACCGTATCCGCCAGCTGGTCCAGGACATGGCGGAAACCATGTACGACGCGCCCGGCATCGGCCTGGCCGCCACGCAGGTGGACGTGCACGAGCGCGTGATCACGATCGATGTTTCCGAGACGCGCGACGCACTGATGGTGTTCATCAACCCGGAAATCGTCTGGGCCAGCGACAACCGCAAGGTCTGGGAAGAGGGCTGCCTGTCGGTGCCCGAAGTCTATGACCGCGTGGAGCGCCCCGACCGCGTCAAGGTGCGCGCGCTCAATGAAAAGGGCGAAACGTTCGAGCTCGATGCCGACGACCTGCTGGCCGTATGTATACAGCACGAGATCGACCACCTGAACGGCAAGGTATTCGTGGAATACCTGTCGCCGCTCAAGCTGAACCGCATCAAGAGCAAGCTCCAGAAGCGCGTCCGCTCGCGCATGTAAGGATGTAACAGGGGCGTGCCACGCGGGTGGCGTCTGCTATCGTTACATCTTCCAAGACACATCACGTACCGGCCGCTATGCGGCCGGTGTCGTTTCCACCTGCGGATTTCCGTCATGACTCAAGCCCAGCCACTGCGCGTCGCGTTTGCCGGCACGCCCGAATTTGCGCGCGTTGCCCTGGAGGCCATTCACGCCGCCGGCTTTCCGGTGGTGGCCGTCCTGACCCAGCCCGACCGGCCTGCTGGCCGCGGCATGCAGCTGCAGGCCAGCCCGGTCAAGCAGTTCGCGCTGGAAGCGGGGCTCGGCCCCGTGCTGCAGCCGCGCTCGTTGCGGCGCAACGGCAAGTATCCCGAGGAAGCCGGCGCCGCCGTCGACACGCTGGCGCAGATCGCCCCCGATGTCATGGTGGTGGCCGCCTATGGCCTGATCCTGCCGGCCGAGGTTCTCGATCTGCCGCGCCATGGGTGTCTGAACATCCATGCGTCGCTGCTGCCGCGCTGGCGCGGCGCGGCACCGATCCACCGCGCCATCGAGGCCGGCGACGCCGAGACCGGCATCACGCTGATGCAGATGGACGAAGGGCTCGATACCGGCGCGATGCTGTCGCGAGAATCGGTGGCGATCGGTCCGGAGGACAGTACCGGCAGCCTGCACGACACGCTGGCCGCACTGGGCGGCCGCATGATCGTCGATGCCTTGCGCCAGCTGGCCGCCGGCCAGCCGCTGGTGGCCACGCCCCAGCCCGAAGCCGGCATCACCTACGCCGAGAAGATCGCCAAGGACGAAGCGCCGCTGGACCTGACCCGCCCGGCCGCCGCGCTGGCCAGCCAGGTGCGCGCCTTCAATCCGTTCCCGGGGGCCACGATCCAGGTGGGCGACACCGTCATAAAGTGCTGGCAGGCGCTGCCGCTGGCCGCCGCCACGAGCCTGCCGCATGCGCCCGGCACCGTGCTGGCGGCGGATGCCGCCGGGGTCATCATCGCCTGTGGCGACGGCAGCGCCCTGCAGGTAACAGAATTGCAGAAGGCCGGCGGCCGCCGCCAGCTGGCGCAGCAGTTCCTGCAAGCCATGCCGCTGCCGCCGGGCACGCGCTGCCTGGTGCGCGCCGCGGCATAAGTTACGCTTGCGCCGCTTTGCATCGTAAAACCCTGTCATCCGCATTGAATTCCTGCGGTCCTGGCCCTATCTAACGAACATCGCGTCCCGCAGGGGCGGGTACGCGCCCCAATCGATCTCTCTGGAGACCAAGCCATGTTCAACTGGGTCAAGACCTTCATGCTGATGGCCGCCATCACGGCGCTGTTCATCGTCATCGGCGGCATGATCGGCGGCCGCAGCGGCATGATGTTCGCGCTGCTGATCGCGCTGGGCATGAACTTCTTTTCCTACTGGTTCTCGGACAAGATGGTCCTGCGCATGTACAACGCGCAGGAAGTGGATGCCAGCACCGCGCCGCAGTTCTACAACATGGTGCAGGAGCTGTCCCAGCGCGCGGGCCTGCCCATGCCGCGCGTGTACCTGATCAACGAGGACGCGCCCAACGCCTTTGCCACGGGCCGCAATCCCGAACACGCGGCCGTGGCCGCCACCACCGGCATCCTGCGCGTGCTGTCCGACCGCGAATTGCGCGGCGTGATGGCGCACGAACTGGCGCACGTGAAGCACCGCGACATCCTGACGTCGACCATCGCCGCCACCATGGCCGGTGCCATCTCGGCCCTGGCCAACATGGCGATGTTCTTCGGCGGCCGCGACGAGAACGGCAACCGTACCAACCCGATTGCCGCGATTGCCGTGGCCATCCTGGCCCCGCTGGCCGCATCGCTGATCCAGATGGCGATCTCGCGGGCGCGCGAGTTCGAAGCGGACCGGGGCGGTGCCGAGATCAGCGGCGACCCGCAGGCGCTGGCCAGTGCGCTGGACAAGATCCATCGCTATGCACAGGGCATCCCGTTCCAGGCGGCCGAGGAACATCCGGCCACCGCGCAGATGATGATCATGAACCCGCTGTCCGGCGGCGGCATCGCCAACCTGTTCTCGACGCACCCGGCCACCGAGGAGCGCATCTCTCGCCTGATGCACATGGCGCAGACCGGCAGCTATCCGGCCTGATGCCGGCGCCGGCGCGGGATTTGGCCAGTTTGACCGGCCAGTCCGCGACAACGGGTAAACTGCCCGCTGTGTTCCCCCGGGGACCGGCGGGCATTCTTGTATCCGCCCGGCCCGACGCCCGTTGCGTCACTCCTTTTCCTACGTTGCCTGTCTGATTTTCCGTATGCGCCTGCCTCACGATTCCCTTGCCTTCCAGATGCTCGGTGCTGCCGCGGCTGTTCGCGGCGTGCACGAAGGCGCGGCCCTGCCGCAGGCCATCGAAGATGTTGCCACCCACTTGCGGCTGGACCGCGTGCGCGACGCCGCCACGCGCGGCGCCATCCAGGATCTGGCGTATCGCTCCGTGCGCCTGTTCGGCACCACGCGCGCCCTGGTCACGCAACTGGTGACGCGTCCGCCCGGGGCGCTGGTCGATTCCCTGCTGGCCGTGGCGCTGGCGCTGCTGATCGAGGGCGAGGAGGGCGATGGCAGCAAGGTGGGGCGCGGCGGCTATTCCGACTTCACCGTGGTGGACCAGGCGGTCAGCGCGGCGGCCTCTGAGCCCAAGACCGCGCATGCGCGCGGGCTGGTAAATGCCGTCCTGCGCCGCTTCCTGCGCGAGCGCCGCGCGCTGATGCCGAAGATCATGCAGGACGAGGAAGCGCGCTGGAACCTGCCCTCGTGGTGGCTCGCGCAACTGCGCCGGGCCTACCCCGACCAGTGGATGGCCCTGGCCCAAAGCGTCAACGAACGCCCGCCGATGACCCTGCGCATCAATCCGCAGCGCATTTCGGTGCAGGCGTATCTCCAGGCGCTGGCCAATGCCGGCCTGGCCGGCACCGCCGTCGGCGAGCAGGCCGTGCGCCTGGCGCGGGCCTTTCCGGTATCGCAGATCCCCGGCTTTGCACAGGGCGACGTCTCCGTGCAAGACGCCGGCGCGCAACTGGCCGCGCCGCTGTGCGAAGTGTCCGACGGCATGCGCGTGCTGGACGCCTGCGCGGCGCCTGGCGGCAAGACCGGCCATCTGCTGGAGCTTGCCGACATCCACGTGACGGCGGTGGAAAGCGACGCCGAACGCGCCGCGCGCATCCACGACAACCTGGCCCGCCTGGGACAACGCGCCGAAGTGATCGTGGGCGACGCGAGCCGCCCCAAGGACTGGTGGGATGGCCAGCCATTCGATCGCATCCTGGCCGATGTGCCATGCTCGGCGTCGGGCATCGTGCGCCGGCACCCCGATATCCGCTGGCTGCGCCGCGAGTCCGACGTGGCCAAACTGATGACCGAGCAGCGCCGCATCGTTTCGCAACTGTGGCCGCTGCTGAAACCGGGCGGCATCCTGGTCTACGTGACCTGTTCTATTTTCCCAACGGAAGGCGAGGAGCAGGCGCTCTGGTTTGGTGCGCAGCTTCCAGATGCGATACGATTGCAGGCGCCGGGGCAGCTGCTGCCCGGCATCAAGGCGCCTGAGACGACCGGCAGCGGGACCGCCGGCAAGGCAAGCCTGCCATCGGATCACGATGGCTTCTACTACGCCCGCTTCCAGAAACGCGCCTGATATTTCCACCAATGCCGAACCTGCAGCGCCTGCTCGTCCTACGTGCCCCCGGCCGCGCGGTGCGCGAATGGCCGGCAGCACCGCTGGCCGGCATCCTGCGCACGTGGTACGCCACCGCTTTGCTGCTGCTGGCGCTGCTGGTGTACATGCCCCATGCTGGCGCACAGCTGATTGAAACCACCGAGGCTCGCATCGACTATCAGGACGGCGGCTTCGAGCTTGGCGCCTCGTTCGACTTCGATCTCCCGCCCGCGCTCGAAGACGCCCTGCACAAGGGCATCTCGCTCTATTTCGTGGTCGACTTCCAGCTGTCGCGGGCGCGCTGGTACTGGTTCGATGAAAAGCCGGTCAACACCTCGCGTTCGGTGCGCCTGTCGTATCAACCGCTGACGCGGCAATACCGCGTATCGACCGGCGGGCTGCAACTGCCGTTCAACCGCCTGAAGGGCGCGCTGCAGTTCATCCAGCAGGTGCGCGGCTGGCGCGTCTTCGAACGCCGCGACGTGAAGGCTGGCGAGACGTATCACGCTGAGACGCGCATGCGGCTGGATCTGTCGCAACTGCCCAAGCCGTTCCAGATCAACGCCGTGAACACGCGCGAGTGGAACCTGTCGTCGGAGTGGAAACGCTTCAACTACACGGTGCCGACCAACCTGGACGCACCGCCGCCGCCGCCTCCGCCACCGCCGGTGGCACCGCCCGCGCCGCCGGCCATGCCCGGGTCCGCGCCGTCCGCGGCGTCGGCCGCCTCCGCCGAACTGCGCGCCCCGTTCGCGCAAACGGTGTCGAACGTGCTGTCGCCGAGCCAACTGGTCCAGCCGGCCAGCCAGCCATGAACGGCAATCCGTGGGATAGCCGCTTCCGCCGCGTGCTGTACCGCGTGGTGGTGGGCATCATCGTCTTTCTGGCACTGGTGCTGGTGGGCCTGCTGGCCGGCGCGTCGGCCAATACCGAATTCTTCGACCGCTACTTCACGCTGCTGTTCAAGATCAACCTCGTCGTCGGGGCGTTGCTGGTTCTGACGGTTGGCGCGCTCGCGTTCACGCTGTGGGTACGCTACCGGCGCGGCAAGTTCGGTACGCGGCTGATGAGCAAGCTGGCCGTGTTCTTCGGCGTGGTGGGCGTGCTGCCGGGCGTGCTGATCTACCTGGTGTCGCTGCAGTTCGTATCGCGCAGCATCGAATCGTGGTTCGACGTGCGCGTGGAAAACGCGCTGGAGGCGGGGCTGAACCTGGGCCGCTCCACCATCGACAGCCAGCTGGCCGATCTGCAGGGCAAGGCGCGCCTGATGGCCGACCAGCTCACCGGCGCGTCGACCATGGCGTCGTCGCTGCAGCTGAACCGGCTGCGCGAGCAGTACGGCATCCAGGAAGCCGCGATCTTCACCGGCAGCGGCCGCGTGCTGGCCACGGCGTCGAGCAGCTACGCCACGCTGGTCCCGGACATTCCATCGGGCGTGCTGGCCGAACAGGCGCGCATGGCGGGCGGATACGCGGCCGTGGAAGGCGGCTCGGACCCCACCGGCAGCGACAAGGCGCCGGTCAATCTCGACAGCAGCCACCTGTACCGGATCCGCGTGATCATTCCGCTCGGCCCCGCGCCGGCCGCGACCACGCCCGATGAAGCGGCCCAGGCTTCGGTCAGCATCAGCGCCAGTGCGGCGGCCGCGGCCGCGGCGGCGCGGGCTCGCACGCGGCTGGCGCCGCCGGGCAGCCGCTGGGCCGGCTCGGGGCTTTCCATCGAACGCCGCCCCGAGGATGCCCCGGCCACGGGCTTCGGGCTGGTTGGCGACACGGTCCGCGAGGAGCGCTATCTGCAGGTGCTGCACCCTGTGCCGGCGGTGCTGGCGCGCAATGCCGACGAGGTCCAGCGCGCCTACCAGGAGTACCAGGAAAAGGCGCTCGGACGCACGGGCCTGCGCAAGATGTACATCGGCACGCTGACGCTGACGCTGTTCCTGGCCGTGTTCATCGCCGTGATGCTGGCGCTGCTGCTGGGCGGGCAGCTGGCCCGGCCGCTGCTGATGCTGCTTCAGGGCACGAAGGAAGTGGCCGAGGGCGACCTGTCGCCCAAACGCGAGTTGAAGAGCCGCGACGAACTGGGCCAGCTGACGCAGCAGTTCAACCAGATGACGCGCCAGCTGTCCGAAGCGCGCATCGCCGTGGAAGACAATCGCGTGGCGCTGGAACAGTCGAAGGCCTACCTGGAGAGCGTGCTGCAGAATCTGACCGCCGGCGTGCTGGTGTTCGACCGCCGCTTCACGCTGATCACGGCCAACCCCGGTGCCGAACGCATCTTCCGGCAGCCGTTCTCGGGCGTGCTGGGCCAGCCCGTGGAACAGATTCCGGGCATGGGCAACTTTGCCGACATCGTGCGCCAGGCATTCTCCGAGCAGACCACCCGCGAGGTGCTGGGCGGCTCGCAGCACTGGCAAAAGCAGATCGAACTGCCACAGGGCGACGAAGAACAGCCGCTCACCTTGCTGGTGCGCGGTGCACACCTGCCGGGCGGCAGCCGCGACGAGCCCGGCTACGTGGTGGTGTTCGACGATATCTCCGATGTGATCTCGGCCCAGCGTTCGGTGGCATGGGGCGAGGTGGCACGCCGGCTGGCGCACGAAATCAAGAATCCGCTGACGCCGATCCAGCTGTCGGCCGAGCGCCTGCAGATGAAGCTGTCGCCCAAGCTCGAACAGGCCGATGCCGAAGTGCTAAAGCGCGGGGCCACGACGATCGTTAACCAGGTAGCGGCGATGAAACGCATGGTGGACGATTTCCGCGACTATGCGCGCACGCCGCCCGCGGTGATGCAGTCGCTGTCGCTGAATGCCCTGGCCGCGGAAGTCCTGCATCTGTACGGCATCGACGATCCCGCCGTGCATGAACACCCGGTGATTCATGCTGCGCTGGGCCCGGATCTGCCTGAAATAAAGGGCGATCCGACACAGTTGCGGCAGGTGATCCACAACCTGTTACAGAATGCGCAGGATGCGGCTGCGGACAACGTGGCGGCCGGTAGGGCGGCGCCCCATATCACTCTGCACACCGAGACTGTAGAATACAAAGATTCCGCCGGCGAAGACCGGCAAGCCGTCAAGTTGTCCATTACGGACAATGGTCCTGGATTCGCACCACGCATCCTGAGTCGTGCGTTCGAACCGTATGTGACCACCAAAGCCAAGGGTACGGGTCTCGGGCTTGCGATGGTGAAAAAGATCATTGACGAACATGGCGCGCGCATTGAGTTGCGCAATCGCATGAACGGTACCGAGATCGCCGGAGCGCAGATCTCGATCCTGTTCGTTAAACTGGCTTAAATCTTGCGCGCCGGCGCCTCCGGTTGCGCTGCGGTGGGGTTAAGAGGGGAAGTATGGCAACCATCCTCGTAGTCGATGACGAAATGGGAATCCGGGAGCTGCTCTCGGAGATTCTCAGTGACGAAGGGCATGTGGTCGAGCTTGCGGAAAACGCCCAGAAGGCGCGTGAATTCCGTGCGAACGCCACGCCTGACCTGGTGCTGCTCGATATCTGGATGCCGGATACCGATGGCGTAACGCTGCTCAAGGAGTGGTCGGCGCAGGGCTATCTGACGATGCCGGTCATCATGATGTCGGGGCACGCCACGATCGATACCGCGGTGGAAGCCACGAAAATCGGCGCGCTGAATTTCCTTGAGAAGCCCATCGCGCTGCAGAAGCTGCTGTCTGCCGTGGAAGCAGGCCTGGCCCGCGGCATCGAGCGCCCACGCACCGCGCCTGCGGCCCCCGCACCGCTGACGGCGACCGGCATGCCGGAAGCGGCCGCCGCGACCGTCGCGCCGGCCGAGGCACCTGCCGAGGTGGCCGCCAACGGCAACCCATCGCGCGGCGTGCCCGAGGGCGAAATGCAGTTCTCGTTCGACATGCCGCTACGCGAGGCGCGCGACCTGTTCGAACGCGCGTATTTCGAATATCACCTGGTACGCGAACACGGCAGCATGACCCGCGTGGCGGAAAAGACCGGCCTGGAGCGCACCCACCTGTATCGCAAGCTCAAGCAGCTGGGTGTGGAGCTGGGCCGCAACAAGCCCGAACCGACCGAACAGTAGGCCGTGGCGCAGAAATCGCTTGACGAGGGCCAATCCCCCGGTTATAGTTTCGCTTCTTTGGCCCGGTAGCTCAGTCGGTAGAGCAGAGGATTGAAAATCCTTGTGTCGGCGGTTCGATTCCGTCCCAGGCCACCAGATTCAAGAAAACGGACGCTCAGGCGTCCGTTTTTGTTTTTGTGGTCTCCGTTTTTTGTTGCCTCGCCTATCGAATCCGGCTTCGGGTCACAATATCGCCAGCCGGAGCCGCGCCATTGCACCCCCAAAACGAATCACCACTCCCCCTGACCCAACGCCTGCGCACCTGGGCGCGTGCCATCAAGCGCGATGGCGTTGCGCTCTGGTTCGCGTGCCGGCATCCCGATACGCCCTGGTATGTAAAGGCGCTGGGCGCGTTCGTCGTGGCCTATGCGTTGAGTCCGATTGACCTGGTGCCGGACTTCATCCCGGTGCTCGGCTATGTCGATGACGTGCTGCTCTTGCCTGCACTGATCTGGCTGGCGGTCAGGCTGATGCCGGCCGCCGTGCTGGCTTCGTCGCGGGAACAGGCGAGTGCGTGGATGGCCGCCAGCGGCGCGAAGCCGCGCAGTCGCTGGGGCATTGTCCTGGTGGTGAGCGTGTGGGCGGTGGTGGCCTATGGCATCTGGCGCTGGCTCGGGCCTACCACCCTTCGCTAATTAGCCAAACAGCTCTTCGGCCACGGTGGGATGCAGCGGCATGGTGGTCTGCAGGTGCGAGGCCTTCGCGCCGAGCCGCAGCGCCAAGGCCATCGTCTGGACGATTTCCGGTGCGGCGCCATCCATCAGGTGGACGCCGAGCACCCGGCCGCTACGCGCGTTGAACACGAGCTTGAAGACCGACTGCTGCGGCACGCCGCCGAAGCGGCTTTCCAGCGAGACAAAACGCCTGATCTCGGTGCGGATGCGGTCGGCCTTGCCGCCGGCTTCCTCCAGGGCCTGGGCTTCGGTCAGCCCCACGGCGCCAATTGCCGGCTCGCAGAATACGGCCGTGGGCAGGAATTCGAAGTCCGTCATGTCACCGCGCCGGCCGAATAGCCGATCCGCCAGCCAGCGGCCTTGCGCAATCGCCACCGGCGTCAGGTGCACGTTGTCGGCCATGCAATCGCCGATGGCGTGGATCGACCGCACGCTGGTGCGGAATTGCCGGTCCACCTCGATGCCACCCTTGGCGTCGCGCTTCACGCCCAGGTCATCGAGTCCCAGTCCATCCACATTCGGCTTTCGGCCAATCGCGGCCAGCACCGCCTGAGTGCGCACGGTCTGCGTGCGGCCCCGATTGTCTTCCTGCGTGTAGCAGACGTCGAATGCACCGTTCGACTGCGACACCATTGTGACCTCTGTGCGGAAATGTATGCGTATGCCCTTGGCGATCAGGGCTTCTGCCAGGGCAGCGGCAATATCGTGATCGAACTTTGGCAGCAGCCGGTCCTCACGCACCAGCAGGTCCACCTTCACGCCGTAGCGGGACAGGATCGATGCCATCTCCACGGCGATATGGCCACCGCCGATCACGACAATCGAGGCGGGCACGGTCTGCCACGTGAACAGGTCGTCCGACGAGCTGACCAGTTCGCCCCCCGGCACCGGCAGATCGATCGGGCTGGCGCCCGTTGCAATCAGCGTCTTGCGGGCGCGGATGACTTCATTGCCGACGACGACATCGCCGCGCGCGTTGAAACCTGCCTCGCCGTGCCAGATCTCCACGCCGGCCTCGTTGAGCCGCTGCTTGTACGATGCGTTGAGCCGCGCCACCTCGGCATTCACGCGCACGATCGCATCGCGCCAGTCTTCCTTGCCGCCCGTGTGCGACAGGCACGTGGACAGGATCGATGCCCATCCCGCGCCGTACGACAGCATTTTCTTGGGCACGCAACCGCGATTGACACAGGTGCCGCCGACGGCATCGCGCTCCACCAGGATCACGCGCGCACCGTGCGATGCGGCGCGGCGCGCGGCAGCCACGCCGCCCGAGCCCGCACCGATCACCACGAAGTCGGCTTCGCGTGTCTTGGGGCGGGCATCGCGCTTGCGGGGCACCCGTTCGACAACGGGTTCGGCGCTGGCCTCGCTGGCGCGCCGACGCGCCTTCACGGTCCTTGCCTGGGTTGCGGTTTCGGTTGATGCCTGACGCTTTGTCATTCAATCCTCCTTGCCTGCGCGGCACCATCGCCGCATGCCAAACAATTGACCGGCGCCACGTGGCGCTTTGGCTATGACGCCGGCAACAGATCCTGCTGGATGACGGGCCAGTCGCGCAGGAACGATTCCGCGTCGCGCCGGCCCAGGTCATACGCATGCGTCATGGCTTCGGGCCTGGTGTAGTCCCAGCTCGAAATCGGCACGCGTTGCGAAGGTTGCAGATACAGGCGGCGCTGGCCGCCCGTGTCGATCAGGAAGCGGCGCGGCCGCGGATACAGCCGCGTCACCAGCACCAGGACATTGCCCGGCGTGGCATCGAGCGCATCGACCGGCACGTTGTCCACCAGCCCGCCGTCCAGCACCGCATGGCCATTGCGGCGCAGCACCGGCGTAAAGGGCGGCGTGGAGGCCGATTGCAGTAGCAGATCGGCCAGATCCTCGGGCGAGCCGCAGTCCTGCGCCAGCACGAATTCGGGATGGAAGCCAAGCTTGCGGCCCAGGCGCGGATGCAGCGTCTTCAGCAGGTGCTTGTCGATGTTGTACGCCAGCAGCCCAGCGGCCACGGCCAGGCGCGGGCCGGTCCAGCGCGGGATATGGGCCACGCCGATGCGGATCTCGGGCGCCTGTTGCAGCCGGTGCAGGCGGTTATCGCCAAACAGCGAGAGCAGGGCGTTGCGATAGATGCCGTAGTGCGGAAACACGCGCTCGCGGCGCAGCAGGTTGCCCCAGTATGCGTTGCGCGAATTGTTGGCCAGCACCTCGCGGTAGTAGGCCATGGTCTGATGCGAATCGTGCGCATAGACCATGCACGCCGTGGCCGCGCCCGCCGAGATGCCGGCGATGACACGCGGCCGCAGGTGCAGTTCGGGCGCCACGGTATCCCACCATCCAGCCTGCCACCAGCAGCGGTTGCCGCCGCCGGCAAAGACAATCTGGTCAAAGGGTTGGGGGGTGAGGTCGGACATCCTGGAATTCAAAGCAGCGCGTAGGTGGTGGTGGCCTGCACCGCGACCTTGCCGTCCTGGCCGGTCAGCGCGATTTCGCCGAAGACCACGGTCTTGCCCAGCCGCAGCACGCTGGCACGCACCAGCACATCGCCGTCGATCACGGGACGCATGAAGTTGGTGGTCAGCGTGACGGTGGTCATTGGCCGGAATTCGCCCAGTGCGGCAGAGATGGCGACGATCATCGCGGTGTCGGCGGCCGACATCAGCACCTGTCCGCAGACCACGCCGCCGGCATGGCGAAACGCCTCCTGGAAGGGCAGGCGCAGGGTCACGCCGGTGGCGTCCGCGGCCTCGGCACGCAGGCCCAGCTGGCGCACCCAGGGCGCCAGCACGCGTTCGAGCGTGGCATCGACATCCGCGATGGTGAAAGTGGCAGGCACGTCCCGGTCTCCTCGGCGCGCGGCATGTTGTTTGCGCCAATGATACAGGGGGCCGAAGCCCCCTGCCGATTCCTGCCAGGAACGCCCGCGCGGGCGTCAGGCTGCGTTGTCCGCCTCGGCGCGCGCCGTCGAACGGTTGGCGTGCCAGCGCAGCACGCGCGGCACCACCACCACGGCCACCGTCATGGCCAGGATCGTGGCCGAGATCGGCTGCTTGACGAACAGGGTCCAGTCGCCCTGGCCGATCGACAGCGCATTGCGCAGCTGCTTCTCGGCCATCGGCCCCAGGATCAGGCCGACGATCACCGGCGCGGTCGGGAAGTCGAAGCGGCGCATGGCCATGCCCAGCAGGCCGATCACGAACAGCAGCAGCAGGTCGAACCACGACTGGCGGATGCCGTACGCACCCAGACCGGCAAAGATCAGGATGCCGCCGTACAGCAGCGGCGTCGGGACGCGCAGCATGCGCACCCACAGGCCGATCGCCGGCAGGTTCAGCACCAGCAGCATCACATTGCCGATGTACAGCGACGCCAGCAGGCCCCAGACCAGGTCGCCCGAGGTCTGGAACAGCATCGGACCCGGCTGCAGGTTGTAGTTCTGGAACGCCGCCAGCAGGATGGCCGTGGTGTTCGAGGTCGGGATACCCAGCGTCAGCAGCGGGGCCAGCGTCGCCGTCACGGCGGCGTTGTTGGCCGCCTCGGGGCCGGCCACGCCTTCGATGGCACCCACCTTGCCGAATTCCGCCTTGTGGTTCGACAGCTTCTTCTCGGTGGCGTACGACAGGAAGGTCGGGATCTCGGCACCGCCGGCCGGGATCAGGCCAAACGGGAAGCCGATGAACGTGCCGCGAAGCCAGGCCGGGATCGACCGCTTCCAGTCGGACTTGCTCATGTGCACCGAACTGAGCTTGTTGAACGAGCCCTCCGGCTGCGGGAAGAACGCATTGAACAGCGCCTCGCCCACCGCGAACAGGCCCACGGCCACCACGACGATGTCCACGCCGTCGTACAGTTCCTGGACGTTCATCGAATAGCGCGTCTGGCCAGACAGCGAATCCATGCCGATCAGGCCGATGCCCAGGCCCAGGAACAGGCTGGTCATGCCGCGCAGCAGCGACGAACCCAGCACGGCCGACACCGTGGTGAAGGCCAGCAGCATGATCATGAAGTACTCGCCCGGGCCGAACTGCAGCGCCACGTCGGCCGCCACCGGCGCGAACATCGACAGCAGCACGGTGGCGATCGTGCCGGCCACGAACGAGCCGATGGCGGCGGTGGCCAGCGCGGGGCCTGCGCGGCCGTTCTTGGCCATCAGGTTGCCCTCCATCGCGGTGACCATCGTCGACGATTCACCCGGCGTGTTCATCAGGATCGACGTGGTCGAGCCGCCGTACATCGCGCCATAGTAGATGCCGGCGAACATGATCAGCGCGGCCGTGGGCTCCACCTTGGCTGTCAGCGGCAGCAGCATGGCCACGGTCAGGGCCGGACCAATGCCGGGCAGCACGCCAATGGCCGTGCCCAGGAAGCAGCCCACCAGGGCCCACATCAGGTTGATTGGCGTGATGGCCACGGCAAAGCCGTGCATCAGCTGGTTCAGGGTATCCATGTCAGTGTCTCCCGTAGGCGTGGATCAGAAGCCCGCGACGGGCAGCAGCGGCAGGTTGATGCCGAGCAGGAAATCAAACAGCGCCCACATCGGCAGCGTCAGCATCAGGCCGATCAGCGCGTCGCGCACGATGCGGCGGCTGCCGTAGCCGCGCGCCACGCACACCATCATCAGCGTGGACGAAAACACGAAGCCCAGCGTGCCGATCAGCGCCATGTTGGCCACCAGGCCGGCGGCCACCCACAGGAAGCCCTTGAAGTTGTGCGGCGCCGCGGGCAGCTCGGCATCTTCCTCGGGCATGTTCCGGAAGCCGCCGCGCACGCCCTGCCACAGCAGCAGCGCGCCGCAGACGGCCAGGCCGATGGCCACCAGCGTGGGCACGAAGCGCGGCGACAGGCCGGCATAGCCCTCGTCGCCCGAAATGCCCGGTATGCCGGCGAAGAAGAACACGGACAACGCCAGGACGGCGACGCCGATGGATACATGGGATGGTTTCATGGTGGGGCTCTCGGATGGTCCTGCCGCCCGCGCGGTCACGGGGCCCGGTGACGTAATGGTCTGTTTTTTTCGGTGTTGCGCAGGGGATGGCGGCACCGGGGCCCCGTGCCGTCCGCCGTGCGTGCCGATTTTGGATCGGCGGCCGGGCGGGAACGACAGGGTGAAGCAAACTTCCGCGACGCGGGTAACGAAATCCTGTACTGCTGTCTCGTACTGCTGTCTCGTATTACTTTTTCGTACTTCTACGACTTCACTGGCGGCGCCGGCGGCGGTGGCTGGCCGGTCGTCGACATGCGGAACCGAGGCGGCCGTGCCGATACGGCGCGGCGTGCGCCCGGTCCCTGCGGGCAGGTCTTACTTCGCTACGCCCAGTTCACGCAGCGTGGCGCCCAGACGGGCGGATTCCGCTTCCACGAACTTGCCGAACTCGTCGCCGGTCAGCAGGAACGGCGTCCAGTCGTTCTTCTGCAGCGCGTCCTTCCAGACCTGGTTCTCGGTGCCCTTCACCACGGCATCGATCAGGGCCTTGCGCTGGTCGGCGGTGATGCCGGGCGCGCCGTACACGCCGCGCCAGTTGTAGATCTCGACGTTCACGCCCTGTTCCTTCAGGGTCGGGATGTCGGCGGTGCGGTCCTTCGACGTCACGGCCAGCGCGCGCATCTTGCCGGTCTTGATGAACGGCAGGAATTCCGACACGCCGGCGATGCCCACGGTCACGTGGCCACCGAGAATCGACGCCGAGGCCTCGCCACCGCCCTGGAACGGCACGTAGTTGATCTTCTTCGGATCCACGCCGATGTCCTTGGCGATCAGGCCGGCCAGGATGTGGTCGATCGACCCCTTCGAACCGCCGCCCCAACTGACGCTGCCCGGATTGGCCTTGAGCTGCGTGGTCAGGTCTTTCATCGACTTGATCGGCGAGCTGGCCGGCACCGTGATCACCATCGTGTCGGCGAACAGGCGTGCGATCGGCGTGGCGTTCTTGAGCGTCACCGGCGGGTGGTTGGTCTCGATGGCACCGACCATCACGGCGCCCGTCACGATCAGCGCGTTCGGGTTGCCCTTGTCGGTGTTCACGAACTGCGTCAGGCCGATGGTGCCGCCCGCGCCGCCCTTGTTGTCATACGACGCCGACTTGGCCGTGCCAGCCGCCACCATGGCCGCGCCGAGCGAGCGGCCGGTCTGGTCGAAGCCGCCGCCGGGGTTGGCGCCGATCATCACCTTGAGGTTGTCGACGGCATAAGCCGGTGCGGCCACCACGGCAGCAGCCAGCGCAGCCGAAGCGACGAAGACATGGGTAAAGCGGGCAAGCGTGCGAGGCATCGCGTGTCTCCTGTCTTATTGGAATTTGGGTTGTGCTTTTAGGTTTTTGGCTATTGACCACCATCCACAAAGAGACAGCAGTAGCCATGGCCCGAATTCTAGAAGCGTGAAACTGTCAAAACCCTGTCAAAACGTCTGCTTGATGCTCGGGGTTTACGTGGTGTTGTCTGCTTTGTCTGCCTCTCTCCCGTCCCGGCCGTACCAGGCGCCTGTCGTTTTTTGGCATCGTTGTATCTGCCAGATCAGATCTGCACATCTTTGACTTGGCTCAGGTCGGACATCTCACTACGATTTATCTCAGTTGCCTGCCGCACCGACAGCGTCTTGCTGAAGCTGCATGGCGGCACGGCGGCCAGACACAAATGCAACAAAATTGAGATGGACCATCGCCCAACGAGGCGCTGGCCGATTCGGGATATCCGGTCTTTCCGGTTTTCGGGTGAAGTGACAAACAAGAAGTCTCAGGGGTCAATCATGGATACAACGATCAAGGCGTCGGACGTCTGGTCGCCGGAACGCGACGCAGGCGCCGACCGCGGCCTGTGGAAAAGCACCGTTGCGGCCGCCAACCAGGCACTGGAGGCGGCCAAGGGCATGCAGGCGGCCGTGGGGCAGACGCTCAAGCTGCAGCACAAGATCATGGCGCTGCGCGACGAACTGCATCGCGCCGAAGCCGAGCGCGACATGTATCGCGACCTGCATGCGCGCACCGTCGACGAACTCAACCACACGCTGGACCTGAGCCCTTCCGAATGGCAGCGCCTGCGCGCCGACAACGAGACGCTGCAGATCCGGCATCGCGCCTACAAGCTGCTGGTGCAACACTACGCGCGCGCGGGCACGCCGATCGATCCGGCCACGTTTGCCGAGCAGCGCAGCCGCGTGCAGCAACACATCCTGTTTCAGCGTCGCAAGGGTATTCCGGTGTCGGTCATCACGGCCGACGACATCGCATTCCTGTTGCGCTAGGCAAAACCGCGGCGGAGACGTCCATGAACTGTCTTATCCCTGAACAGATGGCGCCACAGTATTGCCGACCGGCGCATCAGCCGCGCACACCCGGTTACGGCCCGCTTGCTTGGCGGCATATAGACGGCGGTCGGCCGTCGCCAGCATGGCATCGAGTGTCGGGCAACCGTCGCTCACGGCTTCTGCGACGCCAATCGATACAGTGAAATGAATGCGTCCGTCGCCCTCGCCGGGCGACGGCGCATCGGGTGCCGGTTTCACGGGCGTGGCCTGCACGGCGGCGCGCAGCCGTTGCGCCGTTGCCTCGGCATCGGCCAGCGTGGTCTGCGGCAGCAGCACCGCGAATTCCTCTCCGCCAAGCCGCGCAGGCAGGTCGATCTCGCGCAGGTTCCGGCGCAGCACGTCGGCCAGCGCCACCAGCACGTGATCGCCGCTGGCATGGCCCCAGCGGTCGTTCACGCGTTTGAAGAAGTCGATGTCGAGCATCAGCATCGCCAGCGGTGCGGGGGGTGATGCATCGACACGAGCCGGGGCGCCGCCGGCCAGGCTTTCGTCCGCGCCGGCCGCCTCGCCCTCGCGCCGGCGTCGTGCCGATTCCCTGCCGAACGCCTCGCCGAAGTGCCGCCGGTTGGCCAGCCCGGTAAGCGGGTCGGTCTCGGCCAGGCGCTGCAGTGTCTCGCCGGCTGCCACGTAATGGCGGAACAGCAGCGTCACCACGCGCAATGTGACAAACATCAACAGCGGCAGGGCCAGCCAGATCGACAACAGCGGTGTGCTGGTGCGTTGCAGGACCGCGCGCCATACGTCGGCATCGCTGAAGGATTCCACCAGCAGCCACGTACCGCGCTGGCCCACCGGCTGGTAGATCAGATATTGGCCATCCGCGTGCCGCATGCCGGCGCCTGCGTGGAACAGGTCCTGCACGGGAACACCGCGCCAGGCCCGGTTCACATCGTCGGGCCAGTGCATGTCGATGCGGACGTTGTGCTGGCTCGACGCGATGATGCCGCCGCGATAGTCCATCAGGTATCGCGTGGTGCCGGCGTCTTCCGGCACGCCGATCAGGTCGCGCAGACGTGCCAGTTCCACGTCGATGGCCACCACGCCGCGAAAACGGTTTTTCACATAGACCGGAATGCTCAATGTCGTGCGCAACTGCGTGCTTTCGAACTGCGTGTAGACCCGCGTCCAGCGAATGTCGCGCGACGCGTCGCGCTCGGGCAGCATGTCGCGGTAATACGAGATATCGCTGAACCGCCGGAAGAGTGCCGGCGCCTTGTCCGGCGCCAGCGGCGGGTAGGTGACGTAGAGCCCGTTGCTGGAGATATAGCTCACGGTACCGCCGGCATTGTCGTCGTCGCGCAGCCGCAGGCTCAGGCCCAGCACATGGCTGAGCTGACGCGCCGCGTACAGGTCGGCCCGCAGGTCGGCGTCGCGCCGTTCAAAGCCTTCGAGTTCGTCGAGCACCGCGGGCGCCGTGCCGATCACCGGAGAATCGCCAAGCGGCACCTCCATCTGCCAGATACGCTCGTTGCGCTGCGCGAAGGCCCGCTCCACGGCGGGCTCTGCCTGGGCCGCGCCGTTGTCGTAGAGGGTGATCAGTTGCTGCGCATAGTCGCGCACGAAAACGAGCCTGGAGCGTTCGGCGGCGAAGACCGCTTCGCCGCCCAGCGCGCGCAATGTCAGGTCGTGGTGGCGCGATGACAGGACACGGTCGCGCAGCAGGTACAGGTCACGCGCGCCGACGATGAGCATCAGCAGCATCGCCAGGCTGAAGCCGACGATGACCACGCGCTGCGGGTGCATGAGCGCCGCGCGCGGCAGCCAGCGCGGCCTCGGCAGCAGTTTGCGCCATGACATCGATCGTCTCCCCGGCAAGGCCCGCCCACGGGACGGGTAGTAAAACGGCGACTTTTACCTGCTACATCGACGGCGGGCACGCCAGGGCGTGGCGCGCCGGCTCAGTGTAGTGCAGCCGCGCGGCGCATGCCATCATGAAAGCCTGACAACCATCAAGGGGGATTTCTCATGCCACGGCACATCGGTATCGCTGCCTGTTCCGCCGAAGGCGCGGCACTGTGCTATCGCACGATCTGCATGGAAGGGGCCGGATTCCTCGGCGCGCACGGACATCCGGAAATTACGATGCATACGCCATCGCTTGCCACCTATGTGGCCTGCCTGGAGCGCGGCGACCTGCAGGGCGTGGCGAACCTGATGCTGCGTTCGGCGTACAAGCTGGCCGCGGCCGGCGCCGATTTCGTGATCTGCCCCGACAACACCATCCATGCGGCGCTGGACCTGGTGCGGCCCACGTCGCCGCTGCCGTGGCTTCATATCGCCGAGGTGGTGGCCGACGCCGCCGTGGCACGCGGCTTCCATCGGCTTGGCATCACCGGCACGCGGTGGCTGGTGGACAGCGAGGTGTATCCGGCCGCGCTGGCCGCACGCGGGCTGGAAGCGGTGCGCCCGCCGGTGGAAGACCGCGCGTTGATCGACCACGTGATCATGAACCAGCTGGTGCCCGGCATCGCCACGCCTGAAGGGGTAGCGACGTTCCGGCGCGTGATCGATGACCTGCGGCACAACGGTTGCGACGCCGTGGTGCTGGGCTGCACCGAGATTCCGCTGATCATCGACGACGGCAATTCATCGTTGCCGACGCTCGATTCAACCCGCCTGCTCGCGCGCGCGGCATTGCAGCACGCAGTGGCCGCGTAGCCCCCCGGATTGGCCGATCAACGACGTTCCGTGCGGAAGTACAGCAGCGCGATGGCGGGCAGGGCGAAGCCGATCCAGCTGGCCAGGGGCCAGCCCGCACGCGCATAGGCCCACGCGCCCACTGACGATCCAATGGCGCCGCCCACGAAGAAGATAGCCATGTACAGGCCGTTGAGGCGGCTGCGGTGTTCGTCGGACAGCGAGAAGATTGCGCGCTGGCCGATCACCAGATTGGTCGACACCGCGAAGTCGAGCAGCACGGCAGCCACCGTCAGCGACAGCAACGACAGCAGCGATCCCTCCGTACCCACCCGGCTCAGCAGGAACGATGCCGCGCCCAGCACCAGTGCCAGCGCGGTCATCTGCCGGCTGTGGCCACGGTCGGCGTAGCGGCCCGCCATCGGCGCGGCAATGGCACCGGCCACACCGACCAGCGCGAAGATCGCGATACCGGTCTGCGACAGATGGAACGCGGGCCCGGCCAGGTACAGCGGCGTGGTGGTCCAGAACAGGCTGAAGACGCCGAACATGGCGGCCTGGTACGCGGCCCGGCGGCGCAGGATCGGCTGGGTACGCAACAGATGGCTCATCGAGCCAAGCATCTGGATGTAGTTGACGCCCGGCGCCGGCCGGCGCTGCGGCAGCTTGCGCGCCAGCACGATGCCGAGCAGCACCATCGCCACGGCCGACGCCGCGAAGATCGCGTGCCAGCCGAACAGGTCTGACACCAGGCTCGACACCGGACGCGCCAGCATGATGCCCATCAGCAGTCCGCTGGTGACATTGCCGACCGCACGGCCGCGCGCATGCTCGGGGGCCAGGTGCGCCGCGAACGGCACCAGCACCTGCACCGCCACCGAGCACAGTCCAATCGCGCAGCCCGCCACCAGGAACACGCTGGCATGCGTGGCCAGCGCCGCCGCCAGCAGGGCCGCCGCGCAGCCGCCCACCAGCGTCAGCACGAGCTTGCGGTTTTCGACGATATCGCCCAGCGGCACCAGCAGCAGCAGGCCCACGCAGTAGCCGATCTGGATCAGCGTGACGATCAGGCCGGCAATTTCCGGCGACAGCTGCAGCGCGCGTGCAATCGGCCCGACCAGCGGCTGGGCGTAGTACAGGTTGGCGACGATCATGCCGCAGGCCACGGCCAGCAGGGGCGTGATCCAGGCGGCCGGGGCGGCGGTACGTTGGGCGGGAGCGGCGGTTGTCATGGGGCGCGCGTGGGCGGAGGGTGGGGCGTGGCGCTCTCGAGCTCTCGATGGGGCGCCCGTCGAAGCCGCCGATTCTACCGGGAGATAGATAGGGCCGTATGACGTGGGGGTTTTTGGCCTCGGGTCGGCCCGATTCGCCCGGCGGAAGGCCGTTCAGCCTTCCGCCTCGTCGTCGAAGCGGAATTCCTCCTGCACCGGCGCGGGATCGTCGCCTTGCTCGGCCGCCGGGAGCAGGGCGCTGACGCGCACGCCCAGCAGCCGGATACGCCGCTCCAGCGGGATCCGCTTCAGGCACTCGGTGGCACCGCGCCGGATCATCGCGCCATCGGCGGTATGGGCCGTCATGGTCAGGTCGCGGGTCACGGTGTGGAAATCGTCAAAGCGCAGTTTGATGCCCACCGTGCGGCCCACGTATCCCTTGCGGCGCAGGTCGTCGGCCACGCGCATGCACAGCCGGGTGAACTGCTCCGACAGCACGGGGCGATCGGTACGCGGGTGCAGGTCGCGCTCGAACGTGGTTTCGCGGCTCATCGACTTGGGCTCGGAACTGACCACCACCTGGCGGTCGTCGCGGCCATGGGCCACTTCCACCAGCCAGCCCGCGTAATTGCGGCCGAAGTGGGCCTGCAGCAGCGCCAGGTCGGCCTCGGCCAGGTCTCCCACGGTGTCGATGCCGATGGCCTGCAGCTTCTCCGCGGCCTTGGGGCCGATGCCGTTGACCTTGCGCGCCGGCAGCGGCCAGATGCGCGTGGGAATATCGGCCGGGGTCAGGATGGTCAGCCCGTCCGGCTTGTCCAGTTCGGACCCGATCTTGGCCAGGAGCTTGTTGGGGGCCACGCAGATCGAACACGTCAGGCCTGTCGCTTCATGGACAGCCGCCTTGATGCGGGCGGCTACCTCGTGCGCCTCGCCCTCTATATCACTCAAATCGATATATATCTCGTCGATCCCGCGATCTTCTATTTGTCCGGTGAATGTTCGGACGGCTGCCTTGAAGAGTCCCGAGTAGCGGCGGTAGGCGTCGAAGTCAGTCGGCAGCAGGATCGCGTCGGGCGCCAGCTTGGCGGCCTTCATCATGCCCATGGCCGAGAACACGCCAAGGGCGCGGGCCTCGTAGGTGGACGTGGTGACCACGCCACGCCCCACATAGTCACGCAGCCGGGCGTAGCGGCGCGAGCCGTCGGGGAGTACCTCGGGCACCGCATTGCGGCCGCCGCCGATCACGACAGCCTGGCCACGCAGGTCCGGATAGCGCAGCAGTTCCACCGAAGCGTAGAACGCGTCCATGTCGAGATGGGCAATGCGCCGGGGAGCGTTCGGGGGCATGAGCGTGGAGAGGCGATCGATACTGTATATCCGTACAGTATAGTGTGGCGACGTTGTTTCCGGAATAGCGCGCGGTTGCCACGTATATTCACATCACGGATAGAAGTGGCTATTTTTTAAGCCAGTTCATTTTTCGCACGGATGGATCGCTTCGCATTCAGACGCGTGACCAGCAAACCCTCGGCCGCGTAGATTGCCAGCGAGATCCAGATCAGGGCATAGCCGATCTGCTTCTGTGCCGGAAACGGCTCGTGGTAGAGCCAGATGCCAAGTACCAGCTGAATGGTCGGCCCCGCGTATTGCAGCAGGCCGAGCAGCGACAGCGGGATACGGCGCGCGCCGGCGGCAAAGAACAGCAGCGGCACCGCCGTGAGCGGGCCGGCCAGCAGCAACAGTATCTGCGTACCCGTGCCTGCGCTGCGCGTGGTGTCGTGGCCGGTCAGCAGCAGGAAGCCCAGCGCCGCGGCGGCCAGCGGAAACAGGATCAGCGTTTCCAGCGACAGGCCTTCGAGCGCCCCCAGCGCGCCGGTCTTGCGCAGCAGACCATAGCCGCCAAACGACGCCGCCAGGCCCAGCGCAATCCACGGCAGTTGTCCGGCCGACCACGTGAGCCAGAGCACACCGGCCGCCGCGATGGCGATCGACAGCCACTGGCCCGGGCGCAGCCGCTCGTGCAGCAGCAACACCCCCAGCAGCACACTGAATAGTGGATTGATGAAATAGCCCAGGCTGGCATCGACCACGCGATCGGCCGACACCGCCCAGATATAGAGGAACCAGTTGCAGCACAGCAGCCCCGCGCTGGCCGCGAAGTTCAGGATCAGGCGCGGATTGGCCGCCACGTCGCGCAGCCAGCCGAAATGACGGCGCCACAACAGTATGGCCCCCAGGAATACCAGCGACCACACCATGCGGTGCAGCAGGATTTCCAGCGGCGCCACGCCGTGCAGGGACTTGATATAGAGGGGCAGCAGGCCCCAGATGATGTACGCCAGCAAGGCGTAGAAGATGCCGAGTTGCATGGGAATGTTCCCGGTAGAGTCCGGTTGTGGGGCGGATTCTACCGGGGTGTGGGCAGGCGCGTGGCGCCATGAAAAAACCCGGCCGGAGCCGGGCTTGTCGTGAGCGAAATGGCCGAATGGCCAAATCATCGGTTCGCTTACAGCTTGCGCGCGTAGCTGAACTGCGCGAACGCCTGCTCGGCCACGTTGAACCAGGCGGCCTCGTTGTTGCGGAACACGCGCCAGTCGTCGTAGATCTTCTTGAACGACGGGTTCTTGGCGCTTTCGTCGGCGTACGCTTCCTGTGTGGCCTTGAAGCAGGCTTCCATGATCTCCTTCGAGAACGGACGCAGCTTCACGCCGCTTTCCAGCAGGCGGGCCAGCGCCTGCGGGTTCACGGTGTCGTACTTGGCCATCATGTTGGTGTGCGCCTCGATGGTGGCCGTTTCCAGCGCGCGCTTGTAGAGCGCCGGCAGCTTGTCGTACTCGGGCTGCGATGCGTAGAACGACAGCTGCGCGCTGCCTTCCCACCAGCCCGGGTAGTAGTAGTACGGCGCCACCTTGTAGAAGCCGAGCTTTTCGTCGTCGTACGGACCCACCCATTCGGCCGCGTCGATCGTCCCCTTTTCCAGCGCCGGGTAGATGTCACCGCCGGCAATCTGCTGCGGCACCACGCCCAGGCGTGCCAGCACCACGCCGGCAAAGCCGGCCACGCGGTACTTCAGGCCCTGCAGGTCGGCCACGGTCTTGATTTCCTTGCGGAACCAGCCGCCCATCTGGGCGCAGGTGTTGCCGCCCATGAAGTTGACGACGTTGTATTCCTTGAAGAATTCGCGCATCAGCTTCATGCCGTTGCCCTGCATCATCCAGGCGTTCTGCTGGCGCGCGGTCAGGCCGAACGGGATGGTCGTGTCGAAGCACAGCGTCGGGTTCTTGCCGAAGTAGTAGTAGCCGGCCGTGTGGCCGATCTGCACGGTCTGGTTCTGCACGGCGTCCAGCACCTGCAGCCCCGGCACGATTTCACCGGCGGCGAACACCTTGATGTTGAACTTGCCGTCGGTCAGTTCCTTTACGCGCTGGCTCAGCAGTTCGGCCGCGCCATAGATGGTGTCGAGCGATTTCGGGAAGCTGGACGCCAGGCGCCATTCCACCGCCGGGTTGCTGCCGACCACGGCGGGCGCGCCCGGCGCGCTGGCCGATGCGGCCGGGGCCGCGGGCTTTTCTTCCTTGCCGCAGGCGGCAAGTGCACCCGTGGCGGCTACGGCCGAAGCCTTCAACAGGAAGGAACGACGTTCCATGGACATCTCCTCTTTTATAGATATATAGGCGTGACTGCCTTGCACCCGTTATGCGTTGCCCGGAAGACAGGTCGGACGATTATAGCGGTGGCGTTTTCAGCACGGATGCCCTCGGGGATGGGGGTTTTCGCTAGGAATTCGGCACTTCCGCAACGGTTTTGCCATGCCGCCCGGGCATGCTTCGATGCGGTGCATTTCGCGTTCCGCAATGTGGGAATCCGGACGCATTTCCAACGCTTTGTGACGCGATCGCGGGATTTTGTAACCCGGCTTGCGGTCAAAAAGTTCGCCTGTTAAAAACTGAGCCCTCCCTCCGGAGTTCTTCCACGCCGGCCCTGTTGTGTCCATGCTGCAATCCGTACTGCCTCCCGCCCGCCCATTTGCCCGTCGCCGCCTGACTTTTGTCGTCCTGGCCGCCTGGGGGCTCAGCGCGTGCGCGCAACCAGGCACTTCGGTAGCGCCGCCGCCGATGATCGCGGAGAGCACGACCCAGCTGGTGACCTCCGCCGTGGCGGCCGGGGCCGTGCCTGCCGCCCCACCTGTCGCCGTACCTGCCGCCCAACCTGCCAGCGTACCGGCGACCGTACCCGCCGCTGCGTCCGCCGATCCACTGGCGGATCTGATCCAGTCGGCCAATGCTGTCGAGGGTGCCGATGCTGCAAACGACCGGGCTGCCGCACCTGCCAGTACGGCACTGGCGGCCCAGGGTGGCGAAACGCCTGCGGCCGCCGAGGGCACCGCCACGGTTGCCCAGGCGCCAGCCAACGAGAATCCGGACTTCGTGGGTCCGCCCGATTCGCTGGCCCCGCCGCCCCCGCCGCCACCGCCGGTGGTGCTGTTCCCGCATCGGCTCGGCGAATTCCCGGCACTGCCACAGGACGGATCGCCAACACCAACGCGGCATTCGGAAAACGCCGATGTTGCATCGGAAACCCCATCCGACGCGCCGCCAGTGCTGCGTTCGCAACTTCCCGCCGACGACCCGGCCGGGGATTCGGTCTGGCGCCTGGGCTACAGCGGCCGCGCAGCGGTGGAAGACCGCTCCGGCACGCAGCGCGCGTGTCCCGGTGGCGGCACGCCCTCGGCAGGGTTTGGCCAAGGCCTGGCCTGCACCAGTTCGGGCGAGGTCAAGATCCGCGAATCGGTGGCGGATATCGGCGGCGGCGCACAGGTGCAGCTGGTCGCCCAGGCCAAGGGGACCAACGCCACATCGGTCAACGGCAATGCGGCCGCGGTCGATCCGTACGCGCTGGTGCCGAACTTCTATACCTCGGTCAGCGGCCTGTCGGGGCTGACCGTGCTCGACGGCGCCAGTGTCTGGGCAGGGCGTCGCGACAGCAATCCGTTCCTGATGTCGTCGGGACTGTTGCCGCCGAACTCGCCATCGATGCGTTTTGGCATCGACAACGCCAAACTGGGCGAATTCGGCGTGAGTTATCAATACACCGCGCGTAACGACCTAAATGGCGCCAAGCTTCCCAGCTATCACTCGGTGCTCTCGACCCCGATCGACACCAATGACAAGGGTTCGGTACGGGTCGGCTTTACGCGGGTAGAGCCGCTCTCGCAAATCGAAGACACCGGCAGCGCATGGTGGGCATCGGCCATGCACGAGCAGAAGGGCGTGCTGTATGGCACCAACCGGCTGGGCTTCCAGTACGGGCAGGGGTCGCGCACGGCCATGACCGGCTATTCGGGCATGGGCAACGCGCTGTCGCGGGTACGGGTGTCGGAATCGATGGAGTGGAAAGGCCGCTCGGGCCTGGCCGGCTCGGTGGAATCGAGCCTGCAGCTGGATCGGTCGGGCATCGGCACGTTGCAGTGGGCCGCCACCCGCGTGCGGCCGGCCTTTGTGGCCAACGACCAGTTCAAGCTGAGCTTCGAGGTGGCGCACGACCAGATCTCGTCGGGGTTTGGCGTGGGTGGCCAGCGCACCGCGTTCACGGTGGCCCCCACGATGACGCTGGGCAAGGCCACCGGCAATGCCAACCTGCGCGCGTTCTATACGTACAGCCGTGCCAGCGACGTGGACGGCATTACCTTCGCGGCCCCGGCCGACGCCTGGGCTTCGCAGACCAGCGGCTCGATCTTCGGCGTGCAGCTCAATCGGCGCTGGTAAGCCCCGGATGGCCCTTCCACCGACGCCTGGACAGGACGCCCGGCGCCGTCGTCACCGGCGGACAAAGCCAGTGGAACAATAGCGTTGCATTCATCGCACCAAATATCTGAGCCAGAATGAACGCGGGAATATCCATCATGCGAATACCCGTGAACGTATTGGTCAGCGCGCAGGCCAGTGTCAGGGCCGGGTTTGCGAACGACGTCGAGGACGTGAACCAGTAGCCGGCCGTGATATAGCCCGCCACGACAAACGGCACCAGGCCTGGCCGCGACCGCCCGGTGGCCATGGCCAGCCCGATCAGCCCGAACGACGCCAGGCATTCGCTCCACCACATCGGCGCCCCGGTGCGCGCCTGCGTCGACAACGACAGCGCGGGCAGGCCGAACATCGCATGCGCGGCCATCACGCCCAGTACGGCACCCATCAGTTGCACCCCCACATAGCCGGCGGCTTCGCGCGGCGACAGCCGTCCCTGGATCAGGTTCGACAGGCTGACCGCCGGGTTGAAGTGGCCGCCGGACACCGGCCCCAGCGACACCAGCAGCGCCACCAGGCCGGCCCCGGTGGCCAGCGCGTTGCAGAGCAGGGCCAGCGCGGTATCGCCGGCGGCCAGGCGTTCCGCGCGGATACCCGAGCCTACGACGATGGCCACCAGCAGGGCCGTACCCAGTGCTTCGGCCACCAGGCGGCGCGCGAGATCGGGCGGGGAATGGGGGACGGGCGAAGAAGTAGAAGGAGGCGCTGCGGCGGACATGCGAAAGATCGTCGAAATACGATCGCGCAGTGTTTCGCGGCGGGGGACGGCCCGTCAATGCAACGGGGCGATGTTGAGAAACTACCGCCGGTACCGAATCGGCCTGGCGGCGGCAGTGATGACTGCGTTCACTGCAGGTCGTTACGCAGGATCAGCAGCCACGGCATGTGCGAATTCGTAAAGCCGTCAAGCTGGCCCGCGTCGTTCAGGTCGATCACATCCATCGACACCGACTGCTGGACGTTGCCGCCGATGGCCTTGACCACATTGGCGGCACGATCCACCTCGACCACGATGTCGCAATGCATGGGCGTGGTGCCAAAGCCGATTTCGGACGGATCCGAAAGATATTTGTCGCGCCCGCGGCCCGCGCAGATCATGTCGCCAGGGCGCGGCACGGCGGGCACCCGCTCCACATGGAACGCCGGACGCGGCAGGATGCCATCGCGCGCGTCCACCACGTACATCGAATGGGACTGGCCCGTCAGGAACTGGTCGTTATCGAGCCCGGCCTTGCGCATCACCCAGGAAATAAACACGGCCGACCACGCCCACGCGCCCTGCGTGACCTGGCGGCAGTCCGGCGCCTCGCCGACGATGGCCCAGTAACGCTGGGCCATCCGGCATCCCTGCGGCGTGGCCTCCATGCCGGTGCCGTCGGGAAACCGCAGGCATTGGCTGTCGCCATCCTCTTCCATATCGATGTCGGCCGACGGCTGCATCGCCGTGCCCTGGCCCCCGGCGCCATTGGCCGGCAGCGCGGCCGCCGGGGCGGGCAACGGACTCTGGGTGACGCACGCCGAATCGTCACGACCGATGCGCACCACCTGGCTGCCCCACTTGCGCCATTCCTGCAGGGCAATATCGACGATCCGCTCACGCGCCGTGGCGCCGGGCGGCGTGGCCACGCGCCCGTAGTCGGGCAAGGGCACGGCCTGCGGGCGGGCCGTACGCGTCGGCGAGGTACTGCAACCGCACAGGACGGCCAGCGCCACCACCGCCATCACACCCTGCCAGGTACGCGTGCGTGCCTGTGGAGAATGCTGTGGAAGTTTGTGTGGAAACTGCTGTGAATAAGGCTGTGGAAATGTGCGCTGCGGCAAGCGGAACGACATGTCAGGCTCGTGATTCCTGATCTCGCGCAAGGCCTTGATTAGCCAAGCGTGGATGACATTTTCGCGTGGTCGCGGCAGGCCTGTGAAGGGACCTGGCCAACTGTGCGATTCTCCACGCGGAGCTGGGGGAAAAATGGTGTGGATAACGTCCCCGCGCGCTGCGCACCTGCGCCGCTTTCGGGCTATGGCGGCGGCACGGCGGGGTCATGCGAACCGGGCGACAAGCTTGCCCGTCGGCATTACTGGTTGACGGCGTCCTTGAACTTCTGACCTGCCTTGAACTTCACGGTCTTCGCAGCTTCCACCTTGATTTCTTCGCCGGTGCGCGGGTTGCGGGCCATGCGCTCGCCACGTTCGCCCTTGCTGAAGGTACCGAAGCCGATCAGGCTGAGGGTCTCGCCCTTGGCCACGGCATCCATGATGGCGTTCAGGGTCACATTCAGGGCCTGTTCGGCCTTGGCCTTGGTCAGACCGTCCACGCCTGCTGCGATCGCGTCGATCAGTTCAGTTTTCGTCATGCTTCACTCCGTATCGAGTTGAAAAAACACTGACGTCCGGGCCGGCGACTTCGCTGGAAGCCGCGCCGGCAAAGACGCCGCGGGCCACATCATACCGTGTCGGACACGCCGCACCGGGAACAGTTTGTTACCGGCCCCTGGCGTGCAGGCCGCGTCAGGTCAACGTTGGCGGGTTTTTTACGAAGAAGCACGCGCCTGGCGCGCCGGTATACGCCAGGGTTCGGCAGGGGGCGGCGAGGCGCGGTATACGGCCTCGGAGCCACGTATACGCCCCAGGACGCTCCAGAACGCGTTCTGGCAGCGAGGACAGCCTCGGGTAGGTCGGGAGCGCGTATACGCCCCGAGAGGCCCGGAGAGGGCCGTATACGGCGCCGCAAGGCTGTCGAGCGCCTCATTGTGGCGACCAGGCCTCAGGCGACGACGTATACCGCTGCCTTCATGCCCCTTGGGGCCTGCCCAATTTTTCATCGTGCGTGAAAACGTGCCGATCGCAAGGGGAGCGCGCGCGTGGCTTCGGACATTCGCGGTATACGCCCCGGCGGCGGTACTCCTGCGTATGGTTTACATCTTTCTTTCATGTATACAGATAGTAGTGATAGGTAAACCCCCTGCCTTTCTGTGGATAACCCGGTATACGCCAATCAGATCAACCGTTTACGTATACCGAAAGGACAGGGATGACATGTTGGCGCGCGTGGATGACTCATCCTTCGGGATGGGATGAGGGACGTATACCTGCCAGGTTGTTCGTATACGTTCCCCATGCCAGCCCCAGGCAGCCCACACCAAACCCATGCGCTTATCCACAAAAATGGCCCCGGTTATCCACATTGGCACCGGCCGGTATACGTCGCCGGCCCTGGTAAACGTGCCGGGCCTGGTCAAGCGCCGATGCGTATACCTGACACAGCCGCACGGGTATCATCCGGTTCGCCGGACTGGACCGGCCCACCACCGCAGGAACATCAGACATGTCGGACAAGGCCAACGACGCCAAGGAACAGAAAGGGCAGGCGGGCAGGAAGAAGACCGCCAGCGACCGTATCGAGGTGCGCCAGTCGGGCGTGCATGGCAAGGGCGTCTACGCGATTGGCGCCATTGCGGCAGGCGAGCGCGTGATCGAGTACAAGGGCGAGCACATTTCCTGGAAGGAAGCCCTGAAGCGCCACCCGCACGATCCGGCGGACCCAAACCACACGTTCTATTTCAGCCTGGACGACGGCAACGTCATCGATGCCAAGTTCGGCGGCAACCGGGCGCGCTGGATCAACCACGCCTGCGACCCGAACTGCGAAGCGCGCGAGAAGAAGGGGCGCGTCTTCATCCACGCCCTGCGCGATATCGCCGCGGGCGAAGAGCTGTTCTATGACTACGGCCTGGTCATTGATGCGCGCTATACGAAGAAGCTGAAGAAGGAATACGAATGCCGTTGCGGCAGCCCGAAGTGCCGCGGCACGATGCTGGCGCCCAAGGAGAAGTCGGGTAAATAAGAAGCCGCCCGGCCCGGATCAGGCCGGTGTGGTGCCGGGTGCCTCGCACGGGATCCGGATCACGAAGCGCATCGACGCGCGGCGTGCCGGCGCATTCGACAAGGCGGACGCTTCCGGCGATGCCGGGGCATGCGGCGAAACCGCGCCGGCGCCATCGTCCAGACCGCCGGCCATGGCGGCCGTGACCGGGGCGGAAGCGGCGGACCCGGCCGACGCCGGCACATCCTCGATCCGGATCGTGCCCTGGTGCAGCGTGATGATCTCGTGCACGATGGCCAGACCCAGGCCGGCCCCACCGGGCGAGGCCTGCAGGGCGGGCGTGCCAGGTGTGTGATCGCCGCGGAAGAAGCGTTTGAAGACCTCCTCGCGGCGGGCCGGCGGAATGCCGGGGCCGTTGTCTTCCACCATCACCACGGCCATGCCACGGTGGCCCATGGCCTCGCCGCCGGCGCGCACCGTAATGCGTCCACCGGCCGGCACATACTTCACCGCGTTATCGATCAGGTTGGACAGCGCCTCGCGCATGAGCAGCCGGTTGCCGCGCACCACGGCCGGGGCGCCGCCGGTGAACGTGGGGCCGGGCAGGACCTCGAAGCCCAGGTCCACACGCCGCGCCAGTGCCTGCGGCACCCATTCCGCGCCAATCTCGAACGCCAGTTCCGCCAGGTCGAAGTGTTCGACCGGTCCCAGCCGCTCCAGCGACAGGCCGGGCTCCGCGCGCGCCAGCGACAGCAGCTGGTTCGACAGCCGCACCGCGCGGTCGGCGGCGGTTTGCACCTCGCGCAGCGCATGACGCGCCACATCGAGCGAATCGGCTTCCACGGCGCGGTCGGCATGAAGCTTCACCGCCGTCAGCGGCGTGCGCAACTGGTGTGCGGCGTCGGCGATGAACTTGCGCTGGGCATCCAGGGCATCGCGCAGGCGCGACAGCAGCGCGTTCAGGGCGCGGATCAGCGGCTCCACCTCGGCCGGCACCTGGGTCTCGTCCAGCGCCGCCAGGGACCGCGCGGTCTGGCGGTTCAGCTTGTCGGTCAGGATCTGCAGCGGCACCAGTTCTTCCTTGAGCACGTGCGACAAGATCAGGCTGCCCACCAGCAGCAGCAGGATCAGCGGCACCGACACCGACAGCAGGATCTCGTTGGCGGCCGTTTCGCGCCGGTCCAGCAGTTCGGCCACCTCGACCACGATCGGCCCGCGCGGGATCTGCGCCTCGGACGGCGTCGTTGCCAGTTCGTCGGCGGCCGGGCTGGGCAGGCTCACCGGCAGGCGCACCGCGCGCACCTGGCGGCCGCTGAACCACGCGTAGAACAGGCGGGCATCGTGCAGCGACGTCTGGCCCGTGCCGTAGCCCAGCCAGGTGTCCATGCCGCCGATCAGCCCGTCCGGACCATGAATGCGCCAGTAGATGCGGTCGGTGCCCTCGGCCTCGACCAGCGTCTGGGCGATGATCGGGATGTCCTGCTCCAGCCGCGGGCCCGCAATGCGGATCTGCTGGGCAATGTTGTTGGCCACGCCATAGAGTGCGCGATCGAAGACCTGCGTGGTGTAGTGCGCCGCCAGCCAGTACGACAGCGATCCGCTGGTCAGCACCAGCGCGAACAGCGGCGTGGCCAGCGCGCGCAGCAGGTGGATGCGCAGGCTCGGGTTCGATGTGCCGCGGGCCGCCGCGCCGGCACGGCTGCGTCCGCCGCGTGTGCGCTTGCCCGTGGCGCTCGCATCGCCAGGCGGGGCAGAAGAAGATTGCGAACGCGGCCACATGGCGGGTCAGGACTTCCGTTGAAGGCGGCCGCCACCCGGGCGGCGCGTGCCGGTCGGGCTCAGTGGCCCGCGCGGATTTGTAGCAGATAACCGAAGCCGCGCACCGTCACGATCTCGACGTCGGCATCCTCGAGCTTCTTGCGCACGCGATGCACGTAGACCTCGATCGCGGTGTCGCCCACCGTGTCGCCGCCTTCGCCGGCCGGGTGCGCGAAGGTGGCCAGGTGGTCCTGCAGCTGCGCCTTGCTGACCACACGGCCCTGGCGCTGGAGCAGCAGTTCCAGCACGGCAAACTCGCGCGGCGACAGTTCCAGCGGGCGGCCATCGACGAACATGCGGCGGTCGTTGCCCGACAGCCGCAGCCGGCCCAGGCGCACGTCGCGTTCCGGCGCGGCTTCGCCGTGCTGGCTGCGGCGCAGCAGCACGCGCACGCGGGCTTCCAGTTCGGGCAGGGCGAAGGGCTTGACCAGGTAGTCGTCGGCGCCCGCGTTCAGGCCCGACAGCTTGTCTTCGAGCTCGTCGCGCGCGGTCAGGATCAGCACGGGGGTCGTGCGATTGCGGGCACGGTAGCGCGCCAGCAGCGTCATGCCGTCGATGCCGGGCAGGCCCAGATCCAGGATGACAAGGTCGTGCTGCTCCTTGAGCAGGTGGTCGGTGGCGTAGACGCCGTCATGCACCACGCGTACCTGATGGCCGGCGCGGGCCAACCCGGCTTCCACGCCGCTGGCGATTTGACGGTCGTCCTCGATCAGCAGGATACGCATGGCGGTACAGGTGACATTGGATGGAAAACAATGTCGCCGATTGTACAGGGCAGGCCCGCGGCCTGCCTTTCAGTTGCCCTACAGCCGGGCCCCGGCGCCGCGTTCAGCGTGCCAGGCCGGCGGCGGCCTGTTCGATGAAGCGGGCCAGGTCGATATCGCGCTGGGTCAGGCCGTTGGCGTCGTGGGTGGACAGCGTGATGTCCACGCGGTTGTACACGTTGAACCACTCGGGATGATGGTCCACCTTGTCGGCCTGCAGCGCCACGCGGGTCATGAAGCCGAATGCCGCGTTGAAATCGGCGAACTTGAACGATTTCCGGATGGCATCGCGGTCCTGGACCGGGGTCCAGCCCGGCAGGGTTGCCAGCAGCGGCTGGCGGGCGTCTTGCGAAAGAGGGGTCATGATGGGCTCGATCTGAAGGGTTGTCTGTGGCTGCACGGGGAACACGACAAAAGCCGGCCCGCCCCGGCGCACACCGGATGACCGGCGGCCAGGGCATGCCGGCATTGTTTCACAAAGTGGGATAACGGGCGGGGCCGCGGGCGGGCAGCGGCCTTCGCCCCGCGCGGCGCGTCAGATATCGTCGCTGCTGGCCCAGCCCTCGCGGGTGCCAACGTTGATGACCTGGTCGCCCGCGACGATGTCGCCGGCGCCCAGCGTCGGCAGCGCGCGCAGCGCCGGGTAGATGTCGGTGAAGTCCGGGCGCGTGGCATCGAACAGCTGTTCGAAGCTGTCGATCACAAAGTACGTTTTCTGGAACGTGTCGATGCGGTACCGGGTGCGCATGATCCGGTGCAGGTCGAAGCCGATGCGGTTCGGGCTGGCCGAATCGAGGCTGTAGACCGACTCGCCCTGGCTGGACAGGATGCCCGCGCCGAAGATGCGCAGGCCCTGCGGCGTGCGGATCAGGCCGAACTCCACCGTGTACCAGTACAGGCGCGCCAGCATGTCCAGCGCACCCAGCCGCGCCGCCTTGAGACCACCCTTGCCGTACGCCTCCATGTAGTCGGCGAAGATCGGATTGATCAGCAGCGGCACGTGGCCGAACACGTCGTGGAAGCAGTCGGGCTCCTGCAGATAGTCGAGCTGTTCCGGCTTGCGCATCCACCAGCTCGCCGGGAATCGCCGATTCGCCAGATGTTCGAAGAACACCTCGTCCGGCACCAGCCCGGGCACGGCCACCACCTGCCAGCCCGTGGCGCGCATCAGCATGTCGTTGAGCTGGTCGAACTCGGGCACGCGGTCGCGCGCCATGCCCAGCGTGGCCAGGCCCTGCAGGAATTCGTCGCAAACCCGGCCTTGCAGCATCGACGCCTGGCGGTCGTACAGCTTGCGCCATATCGCGTGGTCGGTGTCGGTATAGCGGTGCACCGGCTGGGCGATGGTGAAGTCGGGGCGCAGTTCCTGGCCGGACAGCAGGCCGGCATCGAACTGTTCCTTGAGCTTGGCGGTCATCGTGCCGGCAAAGTTGCCGGTGTCGAGGGTGGCGGCCGAGGGCGTCATGCGTTGCGTCTCCAAACTTGTGGTCTGTGTTCCGATCGGATGCGGAATTTATGCATAGTCTAGCGAGCGGACTCCGCAGGATGGCCGCAAAATCCACGTTATCCGCCGTCTCCGTGCATATAATCCGCACATACACAAAGATCGATGCGGGATATATGCGGACATGAACCAAGCCAACCTGGACCCCTATGACCTGGCCCTGCTGGCCGCCCTGCAGGCTGACGGCCGCTCCACCCATCAGCAACTGGCCGAACGGGTACACCTGTCGGCCAGCCAGGTAGGCCGGCGCCTGGCCCGACTGGAAGCCGACGGCGTGATCACCGGCTACCGGGTGAACCTGTCGCCACAGGCGCTGGGGCTGGGCGTGATGGTCTTTATCAGCGTGAAGCTGGCGCATCATGGCGACACCATGGTCGAACGCTTCGCCGAGGAAATCCTGCTGCTCGAAGAGGTGCAGGAGTGCTATTCGGTCGCCGGCGAGGCCGATTACCTGATTCGGGTGGTTGTGGCCGACCTGCCCACGCTGGCCGATTTCACGATGAAGCGGCTGATGCGCGTGCCGGGCGTGGAGAGCGTGCGGTCGAACATCGTCCTGACCGCGCTCAAGCGCGAAGGACCGCTTCCACTGTCACATTTGCGTTAAACCAAAGGACTTCTCCTGAAATGTGCAGAGGCTTGCGCTTGCCACCCGCGCATGTCACGCTCGCGCGGAGCCAATTCGGGAGAAGGCAGCATGATCGGGAGGATCGCCACGGCGGCCACGGCCACCGCAGCAGGTCTGGTATTCAGTGCGTTGACATGGGCGCCGGCCGCATCGGCCGCGCAGATCACGCGTTTCTCACCCGAAGGGGTGAACCCGCAGGTGCGCCAGGTGGCCATCCGGTTCGACGAACCGATGGTGCCGATGGGCGACCTCAAGGCTGCCGCGCCGGCATCGGTGTCGTGCGTGGGCGGCGTCGGCGGCAGCGGGCGCTGGGTCAATGCCACGAACTGGGTCTACGACTTCGAGCGTGACCTGCCGCCCGGCGTGCGATGCACCGTACAGATCACCCCGGCCCTCAAGAGCGTGGCTGGCAAGGCGTTCGCCGGCAAATCCGAATACCGGTTCGAAACGGGCGGTCCGATCGTGATCGCCGCGCGCCCGTCGGGCGGCCAGGTCGAGGAAGACCAGGTCTTTGCGCTGCGCTTCAACGGCGCGGCCACGGCCGGGTCGATCCGGTCCCATGCCTGGTGCCAGGCCGAAGGGCTGGGCGAACGTATTCCCGTGCGGCTGCTGGCGGGCAAGGAACGCGACAGCGTCATCGAGGCGCTGCACTGGAAGGAAGTGGTCAAGCGCGACGGCGATGCCGTGCATCTGCTGGCCTGCCAGCAGCGCCTGCCTGCGGGCGCACGCATGCAACTGGTGCTCGATGCGGGCATTGCCACCCCGTCGGGCCTGGCCACCACGGCGGCCCGCCGCTTCGACTTCCAGGTGCGCGACCCCTTTGCTGCGGGCTTTACCTGCGAGCGCGAGCGTGCCGAAGCTCCCTGCACGCCGCTGCGGCCAATGACCGTCACATTCACCGCGCCGATTTCGCGTAAGGCGGCCGAAGGCATCGTGATGAAGACGCCGTCCGGTCCGAAGACCCCGTCGTTCGATCCGGACGAGGCGCCCGATGCGCCGGTATCCACCGTCACGTTCAAGGGTCCGTTCCCGGAAAAGGCCAGCCTGACGATCGAGGCGCCGAAGGATCTCAAGGACGAAAGCGGCCGGACGCTCAGCAACGCCGACCTGTTCCCGATCAAGCTCACCACGGCGGCGCTGCCGCCGCTGGCCAAGTTCGCCGCCGCGCCGTTTGGCGTGGTCGAACGCTTTGCCGACCTGCCGCGCGGAAAATCGGCAAACGACTATCCGCCGCTGCTGCCCGTGACGCTGCGCAATGTCGAAGCCGACCTGCCCACACTGGCCGTGCGCGCCGAGGCCGGCACCGTGGCGCGGCTCAAGGTCGATGACGACGGCGCCATCCTGCGCTGGTTCGGCATGGTCAAGCGCATGCACGAGAACAGCTGGACCCGCGAGCAGATCGCCGCCATCCGCGCGGGTCAGGCACCGTATTCCGTCCAGAGCCCGCGCAACGCCCCGTCCATCGAGACGCGCTCGGTGTCGCTGCTCGAAGGCGTGGCTGGCGCCAGGACACTGGCCATTCCGAAGTCCACCGACACCACGCCGCGCCCGTTCGAGGTGGTCGGCATTCCGTTGCCCGAACCCGGTTTCCACGTGGTGGAGATCGCCTCGCCGATGCTGGGCGAGGCGCTGCTCGGCAAGAAGGCGCCGATGTACGTGCGTACGGCGGCACTGGTCACCAACCTTGGCGTGCATTTCAAGCTGGCACGTGGCGAGGGCGACGGCGACATGAGCGGCCTGGCGTGGGTGACCACGCTCGATGACGGCAAGCCCGTGGCCAACGCCAGGGTAGCCGTCCGCAGTTGCGAGGGCGAGCTGCTGGGGCAGGGCACCACCGACGCCACCGGCGTGGCGCGCTTCGCCAAGCTGGCCGACCGTCGCTACAAGGACTGCGCCAACGGCATGGACGGCTATTTCGTGTCGGCCCGCATCGCGGCCGACCATGCCCAGGCGCGCGGCAAGGCCGACATGGCCTTTGTCATGTCGGACTGGAATCGCGGCATCGAGACGTGGCGCTTCAACGTGCCCACCGATCTGAGCCCGAAGCAGACCGTGCGTGCCCATACCGTGTTCGACCGCACGCTGCTGCGCGCCGGCGAAACGGTATCGATGAAGCACCTGATCCGTAACGAGACCGCGCAGGGCTTTGCGCTGCCGCAGGCCATGCCGGCGAAGCTGCTGATCACCCATGTAGGCACCGGCCAGAAGTACGAGATGCCGCTCGCCTGGCGCACCACCGCCACGGGCGGGCGCAGTGCCGAGAACGCATTCCAGGTGCCGTCGTCGGCCAAGCTGGGCGTCTACGGCGTGGCGCTGGTCTACGACAACGACCGCACGCTCGATAGCGGCAGTTTCCGCGTCGAGGCCTTCCGGCTGCCGGTGCTGTCCGGCACGTTGTCGGTGACCAAGGACCCCAAGGCCAAGGGCAATGCGCTAGTGGCGCCTGCGGAGGTGCCGGTGGGCGTGGAGATCCACTACCTCAACGGCGGCGGTGCGGCCGGCCTGCCGGTGCGCCTGTCCGCGCTGATGCGCAGCAAGGCGGTGGACTTCCCGGACTACGACGACTACGCGTTCAACCCGCCGCGTGCGCAGCGGCAGAGCGGCAGTGGCGACGAGGAAGACGACCAGGACAGCGAAGGATCGCACGACGAATCCGAAAAGCTCGTGGCCGACAAGCTGCCGCTGACGCTGGACAAGGATGGCAACGGCAAGCTGACGGTGAAGAACCTGCCGAAGGTCGATGCCCCGCGCGATCTGGTGCTGGAGGCCGGCTTTGCCGACCCGAACGGCGAGATCCAGACGCTACGCCAGACGGTGCCGCTGTGGCCGTCGGCCGTGGTGGTGGGCATTCGCGCGGCCAACTGGGTATCGGTCAGCCAGAAGCTGGCGGCGCACACCGTGGTGCTGGATACCCAGGGCAAGCCGGTGGCCGAATCGCCGGTGCAAATCAAGGCACGCGCGCGCATCACCACGTCGGCGCGCAAGCGCGTGGTGGGCGGCTTCTACCGCTACGACAACCGCAGCGAGACCAAGGACCTTGGCGTGGTGTGCGATGCGCGTACCGATGCCCAGGGCCGCGCACGCTGCGAGCTGGAATTATCCCAGGCCGGTGAAGTGGAGTTGATCGCCAGTGCGCGCGATGCCGACGGCCGCTCGGCGCAAGCCGGCACGACGGTATGGGTCACGCGCCAGGGCGAACTCTGGTTCGGTGGCGAGAACCACGACCGCATGGACGTGCTGCCCGAAAAGAAGGCGTACGCGCCCGGCGACACCGCCGTGTTCCAGGTGCGCATGCCGTTCCGCCGCGCCACGGCGCTGGTGGCCGTGGAACGCGAGGGCATCCTCGATACGCAGGTGGTGGAGCTGAACGGCAGCGATCCGACGATCAAGCTCAAGGTCAAGCCGGAATGGGGGCCGAACGTCTACGTGTCGGTGCTGAGCCTGCGTGGCCGACTGCGCGAAGTGCCGTGGTACTCGTTCTTCCAGTGGGGATGGCGCCAGCCGCTGGACTGGTGGCACGCGTTCCGCAGCGAAGGGCGCGAGTACGTGGCGCCGTCGCCGCTGGTTGATCTGTCGAAGCCGGCGTTCCGGCTGGGGCTGGCGCAGATCCACGTCGGCAACGAGGCGTACCGGCTCGACGTGAGCGTGACACCGGACAAGGCGAGCTACCCGGTGCGGGGCAAGGCGCGCGTGACGGTGCAGGTCAGGCTGCCCGACGGCAAGCCGGCGGCCAACGGCGAGGTGGCGCTGGCCGCCGTGGACCAGGCGCTGCTGGAACTGATGCCGAACACGAGCTGGAACCTGCTCGACGCCATGGTGCAGCCGCGCAGCTATGGCGTGGAAACCTCGACGGCCCAGATGGAAATCATTGGCCGCCGCCACTATGGGCGCAAGGCGGTGCCGGCGGGCGGCGGCGGGGGCAAGAGCCCCACGCGCGAGCTGTTCGACACGCTGCTGCTGTGGAATCCGCGCGTGCAGCTGGACGGCGAAGGCAAGGCCACGCTCGAGGTGCCGCTCAACGATTCGCTGACCAGCTTCCGCATCGTCGCCGTGGCCGATCTGGGCGTGAACCGCTTCGACAGCGGCAGCGCCAGCATCGCCGCGACGCAGGACCTGCAGATGATCTCGGGCCTGCCACTGCTGGTACGCGAGGACGACAAGTATCGCGCGATGTTCACGCTGCGCAACACCACGCAGCGCGCGATGACCGTGGAAGCCACGGCACGCGCCACGCTGGTGGACGCGCAGACGCTGCCGGCGCAGACCGTGCAGATTCCCGCCGGCGAGGCCCGCGAGATCGGCTGGGACGTCACCGCGCCCGCGCTGCTGGCGTACAGCCGCAGCGGCACGATCCTGTGGGAGGTGGCCGCCGCCGAGAAGGGCACGGGCGGCGCCAGCGACAAGCTCAAGGTGTCGCAGCAGATCGTGCCGGCCGTGCCGGTGACCGTGCAGCAGGCGACGCTGGCGCAGCTGACGCCGAACCTGTCGGTGCCGGTGCAGGGGCCGGCCGGTGCGCTGGCCGATCCGTCCGGCAAGCTGCGCGGCGGCATGCAGGTGACGCTGCAGTCCTCACTGGCCGGCGGCATGCCTGGCGTGCGGGAATGGTTCCGCAACTATCCGTTCAGCTGCCTGGAGCAGCGATCGTCGAAATCGCTCGGGCTGGGCGATGCGGCGGCCTGGGATGCGCTGATGGCGCAGCTGCCGTCGTACCTCGACACGAACGGGCTGGCGTCGTACTTCCCGCTGCGCAGCGACAGCGAGTCGGGCAGCGAAGTGCTGACGGCCTACCTGCTGGCGATTGCCGACGAGGCGTCGCGCGCAGGGCTGCCGATGCGCATTCCCGACGCACAGCGCGACCAGATGGAGCGTGGCCTGACGGCGTTTGTCGAAGGGCGCATCGCGCCGCCGCGCTGGGCCCCGTCGTCGGCGACGATGGATCTGGACGTGCGCAAGCTGGCGGCCATCGAGGCGCTGTCGCGCAGTGGCAAGGCGCAGGGCCGCATGCTGGGATCGATCCAGATCCTGCCGGATCAGTGGCCGACGTCGGCGCTGATCGACTGGCTGGGCATCCTGTCGCGCGTGCAGGACATCCCCGAGCGCGACAAGCGCATGGCCGATGCCACGCAACTGTTGCGCAGCCGCCTGACGGTGCAGGGCACACGCCTGGTGTTCTCGACCGAGCGCGCCGACAACTGGTGGTGGCTGATGGCGGGCGGCGACGTCAACGCGGCGAAGCTGCTGGCGCTGGCGTCGCAGCTACCGGCCTGGAAGGAAGACGTGCCGCAGCTGGTAACGGGCCTGCTGGGCCGCCAGACGCGTGGGGCGTGGTCGACGACCACTTCGAACGCCTGGGGCGTGATGGCGATCCGCCGCTATGCGCAGGCCTACGAGAAGACGCCCGTGGCGGGCAGTGCGCGTGCCACGCTTGGCGAGGTGTCGCGCACGTTCGACTGGTCCAGGGCGACGCATCAGGACGGCGTGGCCAGCGGCATGGTGGAGCTGCCGTGGCCGGCGGCCTCCGCCAGCGCGCCCGCTGCGCTGCAGGTGGAGCAGCAGGGCACGGGCCGTCCGTGGGCCACGGTGCGGGTGCTGGCCGCCGTGCCGCTGCGCGAGCCGGTGGCGGCGGGCTATCGCATCCGCCGCAGCGTCACGCCGGTGGAGCAGGCCGTTGCGGGCAAGTGGTCGCGTGGCGACACCTATCGCGTCAAGCTCGACATCGACGCGCAAGCCGGCATGACCTGGGTGGTGGTCAGCGATCCGGTGCCCACCGGGGCGACGATCCTGGGCAGCGGCCTGGGTCGCGATTCGGTGATCGCCACGCGCGACCAGAAATCGGCATGGTCCGACTTCACCGAGCGCACGCCCGAGGCCTATCGCGAGTACTTCAGCTATGTGCCCAAGGGCGGGCTGTCGGTCGAGTACACGGTGCGGCTCAACAACGCGGGCGAGTTCGCGCTGCCGCCGACACGCGTCGAGGCGATGTACGCCCCGGACGTGTTCGGTGAAACCCCCAACGCGAAGCTGACGGTGGGAGCGGCCAAGTGAGCTGGATCGCCATGCGGATGCCCCCACGCGTGCGCGAATGGTGGATGGCCGGCGCACTGGCCGGCATCACCTACGGTGTGCTGCTGTTCCAGGCGTCGCTGGAACTGCCGCCCAATACGCCGCTGACCGGGCAGATCGCGTACCAGCCGGTCTGGAAGACGGCGATGGTGCTGCTGCTGGCGCGGGCGGCGTGGTTCCATCGCCCGTCGGCCGAGCGGCGCTGGCTGGTGATCGCGCTGGTCTTCTCGGGCCTGGGCGATTTTCTGCTGGCGCTGCCGGGGCTCCGGGTGTCGTTCGTCGGTGGGCTGGGCGCCTTTCTGATGGCGCATCTGGCCTACCTGCGGCTGTTCGTGCCACTGGGCGGCGACATGCGTCCGCAGCGGCTGGTGGGCTGCGGGCTGGTGCTCGGTGCGGCCGGTGCGTTGCTGGGGCGCTTCTGGCCTAACCTCGGACCGTTGATGTGGCCCGTGACGGTCTATATCGGCGTGCTGGCCGCCATGGCGTGCGCGGCGCTGCTGGCGCGCCTGCCGACGCCGCTGACGGCGCTCGGGGCGCTGTGCTTTGTGGTGTCCGACGCGCTGATCGGCACGGCGAAATTCCTGTCGCCGTTCGACACATACCAGCTCGGCATCTGGTGGACCTACGCCATCGCGCAGCTGCTGCTGGTGGCCGGTGTGGTGGCGGGGCGCGACGCGCACGATTGAGGCATCTGGTGAGGCAAGGCGGGACGAAGCATGCGATGGAAGCGAAGTGCATGGGTGGTGACAAGCCTGTTGCTGTGGTCGGCCGGCGCGGCCCATGCCGTGCCCGGTTTCCGGGAGGTGCGCGACAACTGGCGCAGTGCCGATATCGTGGTCACCGATCGGCACGGGCAGACCGTGGCGCGCGTGCGCGACGACTTCCAGGCACGGCGTGGCGACTGGGTGACGCTGACCGATACCTCGCCGGCCTTGCGCACGGCCATCGTGCTGTCCGAGGACAGGCGCTTCTATGCGCATAGCGGGGTGGACTGGCAGGGCGTGGCCGCGGCGGCGTGGGCCAACCTCTGGAACACGCGCACGCGCGGGGCATCGACGCTGACGATGCAGTTGGCCGGGTTGCTCGATGCCGATCTGCGCGCCGGCCGTGGCCGCAGTTTCGGGCAGAAGATGGGGCAGGTGGTCAGTGCGTCGTCGCTGGAGCGCGGCTGGAGCAAGGATCAGATCCTGGAGGCCTACCTGAACCTGGTGCCGTTCCGGGGCGAACTGGTGGGGCTGTCGGCGATGTCGCAGACGCTGTTCGGCAAGGTGCCGAGCGGGCTCGATGCGCGCGAATCGGCGGTGGCGGTGGCGCTGGTGCGCAGCCCGAATGCGTCTCCGCTGCAGGTGTCGAGGCGGGCCTGCGGCATCTTGCGCGACATGAAGCTGCCGCGCGAATGCGACGGGCTCGACGGCTTTACCACGCTGGTGCTGGCAAAGACATCGGGCGCGGCGGCCGATGCGATGAACGCGCGCCGCGACATCCAGCTGGCACCGCATCTGGCGCGGCAACTGGTGGCCCAGGCGCGGGCTGCGACGCCGGCCGGAAAGCCGCTGCCGCCGCGCATCGTATCGACGCTTGACGCCGAATTGCAACGCGTGGCGGCGGACAGCCTCGGCCGGCATCTGCGCGAACTGGCCGGCCGCAATGCCGAGGACGGTGCGGTGGTGGTGATCGACAACGCCAGCGGCGACGTGCTGGCCTATGTGGGGTCGTCGGGCGTGCTGTCGGCGGCGGCACAGGTCGATCATGCGGCCGCACTGCGGCAGGCCGGATCGACGCTGAAGCCGTTCCTCTATGCGCAGGCGATCGAGGAACGCCGGCTTACCGCCGCATCGTTGCTCGACGATCGCCCGGTCAACCTGCCGACCGGCGGCGGCCTCTATATTCCGCAGAATTACGATCATCGCTATGCCGGCTGGGTCAGCCTGCGTGCCGCGCTGGGGTCGTCGCTCAACGTGCCTGCCGTGCGCACGCTGGTCATGGTGACCCCGCATCGCTTCCATCGCCGCCTGGTGTCGCTGGGGCTGCCGCTAACGCAGTCGGGCGATTACTACGGCTACAGCCTGGCGCTGGGCAGTGCCGATGTGTCGCTGCTGTCGCTGACCAATGCGTATCGTACTTTCGCCAATGCGGGCGCGTACTCGGCACCGCGCATGACGGCGGGTGCCGCGATGCCCGCGAAGCGTGCGGTGATGACAGCCGATGCGACGTATGTGATCGGCGACGTGCTGTCGGACCGCCATGCGCGGGCGCGCACGTTCGGGCTCGACAGTCCGCTGACAACGCGTTTCTGGACGGCGGTGAAGACCGGCACCAGCAAGGACATGCGCGATAACTGGTGCGTGGGATGGTCGCAGGCCTATACGGTAGGCGTATGGGTGGGCAACGCGAGCGGCGCGAGCATGCACGACGTGTCCGGTGTATCGGGCGCGGCGCCCGTGTGGCACGAAGTCATGGAGGCGCTGCACCGGGGCAAGCCGAGCCGGGCGCCGGCGATGCCGGCCGGTGTGGAGCGCGTGGCGCTGGATTTCGAGGACGACCTGGAGCCCGCGCGTGACGAGGTGTTTCTGACGGGTACGGCCGTGCCGCACATCCGCATCGGCAAACCCGGCAAGACATCAGGCACGCCGGCGATTGCCAGCCCGGCGGACGGCACGATCTTCGCGCTCGATCCCGATATCCCGCCGGCGGCGCAACGGGTCTGGTTCCATGCCGACGGGCTGACCGGCCAGACCGCCAACGCCGTGACATGGCGCATGGACGGCAAGCCGCTGGGCAAGGGGGGCCAAGTGGGCTGGCTGCCATGGCCGGGACGGCATCGTGTGCAGCTGGTGGATGCCGGCGGCAAGGTGGTGCACGAGATCGGCATCGAAGTGCGCGGCGCCAGCGTGCGCGAGACCACGGCGCAGAAGGCGTCGCTGCGGCGCTGATGCCCGCTGATGCCGCGCGGCCGGCCGGAGGCTACAGCGGGGATTGCGGCAGTTCGCGCGCCTTGAGGAAATCGACGAACACGCGCAGCTTGGGCGGCATCAGCGCGCGGCTCGGGTAGTAGAGGTAGAAGCCCGAGAACGGCGGCGTCCAGGCATCGAGCACGGTGACCAGCGCCCCCGACGCCAGCGCCCCGGCGATATGGTGCGGAAACTCGTACACCAGCCCCAGCCCTGCCAGCGCGGCCTGATGCAGCATGGTCTTGTCGTTGGCGATCAGCGCGGGGCGCGTGTCGACGGTGAACGGGCGGCCGCCCGCGCGCGAAAACTCCCAGCGGTACATCGACCCCGTGGGCCCGAAACGATATTGCAGGCAGGCATGCCGATGCAGGTCATGGGGCGTTTCCGGCGTGCCATGGGCGGCCAGGTAGTCGGGCGAGGCGGCTACCACCATGCGCAGCGGGCCTGTGACAGGAATCGCGACCATATCCTGCTGCAGGGCTTCGCCCAGGCGCAGGCCGGCATCGAACCCTTCGGCGATCAGGTCGATGAAGCGGTCGTCGGTCACCAGGTCGACGCATATCGACGGGTACGCACGCATGAAATCGGTCAGGATGGGCCGCAGCGCGATGACCACGGCCGAATGCGAACTGGTGAGCCGCAGCGTGCCCACCGGTACGTCGCGCTGCTGGCGTACGTCGTCGGTGGCGGCATGGATTTCGGCCAGCGCCGGTGCCACGCGCGCCAGCAGGGCCGCGCCAGCCTCCGTCAGGCCCACGCGGCGCGTCGTGCGTTGCAGCAGGCGCACGCCAAGCCGGTCTTCCAGATGGCGCACGGTCTGCGAAATGGCCGATGGGCTGACGCCCAGGGCGGCGGCGGCCGCGGTGAAACCGCCAAGCTGCGCCACGCGCGTGAAGGCGGCCAGTGCGGGCAGGGAATCGGGGTCGATTGTGAAGTCAGGCTTCATGATGCGTGCAGCGTAGCACGCTGTTTCCCAATGCGGGGGATGGCGATACTGGCGCTCATCCGGTTGGGACGCTCTCGTTGTGCTGGTGCCCGCCGTGACCTGAAACCACAAGGAGTTTCCCGATGACCGCAATGCGCAAACTGGGGCAGGTTGGCCCCGAAGTCTTTCCCCTGGGCCTGGGCTGCATGGGCATGAGCGAGTTCTATGGCGACCACGACGACGCCGAATCCATTCGTACGATTCATTACGCTATCGATAAAGGCGTAAACTTTATCGATACGGCGGATATCTATGGTCCGCACACCAACGAGCAGCTGGTGGGCCGGGCATTGGCCGGACGCCGTGACAAGGTAGTGCTGGCCACCAAGTTCGGCATTGTGCGCGATCCCACCAATCCGGGGGCGCGCGGCGCCAATGGGCGTCCCGAGTATGTGCGGGCGTCTTGCGATGCCAGCCTGAAGCGGCTGGGCGTGGATCATATCGACCTGTACTACCAGCATCGCGTGGACCCGGACACGCCCATCGAGGAGACCGTCGGCGCGATGGCTGATCTGGTCAAGGCCGGCAAGGTGCGGTGGATCGGGCTGTCCGAGGCCGGCACGGCCACCATCGAGCGCGCCCATGCGGTGCATCCGGTGACGGCCCTGCAGACCGAATACTCGCTGTGGACACGCGACGTGGACGAGAACGGCATCCTGGCCACCTGCCAGCGGCTGGGCATCGGCTTTGTGCCATACAGCCCGCTGGGGCGCGGCTTCCTGACCGGGGCCATCCGTACCCCCGACGATTTCGCGCCGGACGACTACCGCCGTACCAATCCGCGCTTCACGGGCGAAAACTTCGCGCGCAACCTGAAGCTGGTGGATGCCGTGCGCGAGCTGGCGGCAGCCAAGGGATGCACGGCGGCGCAACTGGCGCTGGCGTGGGTGCTGACGCGCGGCGAGCAGGTGGTGCCGATTCCCGGCACGCGCCGTATCGCCAATCTCGACGACAACCTGGGCGCACTGAACGTCACACTGTCGGCGCGGGATCTGGCCGACATCGAGGCGGTGTTCCCGCTGGGCGCGGCGGCGGGTACGCGCTACGCCGAACAGGTGATGTCGCTGCTGTCGCGATGATCGGTGTCCGGCAACGGGGCCGGCCGGGTGACAATGTCGGCTTTCGCCTCTTTTTGCCTGTACGGGCCCCCACCGATGACTGTCGAGCCGACCGCCCCCCTGTCTGCCCTGGATGCCGCCGCCACGGCGGCACGCCTGCCGTATCCCGCGCTTGCCCGGGCCATTGCATCGATGCTGGGCGAACTGCGCGACGGCACCGCGATGGCGCCGCCGCGCATTGCGCTGCCCGTGGGCGACGCCGCGCGCGGGCAGGGCACGCTGCTGGTGATGCCGGCGTGCAATCGCGACATCGTGATGACCAAGAACATCACCGTGCATCCCGGCAATCCGCAGCGGGGCCTGCCCAATATCCTCGGCGAAGTGGTCGTGGCCAACGCGCATACCGGCGAGCGGATCGCCATGCTCGACGGCCCGACGGTCACCGGGCGGCGCACCGCCGCCGTATCGTTGCTGGCAGCGCAATCGTTCGCACCGATGATTGACGGGGAACTGCTGATCGTCGGCGCGGGCGTGCAGGCGCAAACCCATCTCGAAGCGTTCGTGGCTGGCCTGCCCGTGCGCAAGGTCTGGCTGCAGTCGCGCACGCGCGACAAGGCCGACGCGCTGGCTGCGCAAGCGCGGGCGCTGGGCGTGGCCGCCGACGTGATCGACGATGTCGCGGCGGTGCTGCCCCGGGTGTCGATGGTGGTCACCGTGACATCGAGCCGGACGCCGGTGCTGCCCGATCTGGACAGCGGCCTCTGGACCGACCGCCATTTCGTGGCGGCCGTCGGCGCATTCCGGCCCGACATGTGCGAACTGCCGCCGCAACTGTGCCAAACGGCATCGGCGCGGGGCCGCCTGCTGGCCGACACGCTGTTCGGTATCGAGGACGAAGCAGGCGACCTGCTGCAGGCGGGCATCGACTGGAACACGGTGCAGCCGTTCGAGACGGCCATCCTCGACGCCGACACCCTGCGTGCGCGAACGGGCAGTCCGCTGGTGTTCAAGAGCGTGGGCTATGCGCTGTGGGACCTGGCTGCCTGCATCCTGGCCAGCCAGAAGTGACGCGGGGCTGGCGCCCGCCTCCCGTCCGAACGGCTGTTTGAGCATTCGGCTATGCAGTCAAAAAACCACTCGCAGTGAGTGGTTTTTCATTTGTGAAACAGAACCGTTGTGCTGACGCGTCGTTTTGGATGCAAAAACGCCGAAATCCGTGTCCGCCTTTTGGGTTAACCCTGTCTTTAGGGCATTTCTTCTATCATCCCGCCCCGTGTATGAAACAGTCCGCGCAAGCGCCGCAGGATAATTGCCGCCAGCAGTGGCTGTATTCAGAAGAAAGAGGACGGAGTAAGAGGAACAATGAAAAAGATCTATAAGAACATGCTGATGGCGGGTGCCGCCATGGCAATGGCTGGCGCCGCACAGGCCCAGTCCGCGGGCACGAACGTGGTGAGTCTTGGCTGGATGCGCGTGATGCCGACGGGCGACTCGCAACTGCTGACGATCGATTCGATCGGTGGCCGTCCGGCTGGTGTGCAGCGCCCGAACACCGGCGCCAAGATCGACGGCGCGGATACCGCCGGCCTGACGTTCGGGCACTTCTTCACCGACAACATTTCGGCCGAATTCGTCGTGGGCATCCCGCCCCAGCACGATGTCAGCGGCGACCGCGGCTATGCCCAGTACGGCAAGCTCGGCGAAGTGCGTCAATGGAGCCCGGCGATCGTCGCCAAGTGGCATTTCTTTGACGCCAAGACCAAGTTCCGCCCGTACGTCGGCGTGGGTGTGAACTACACCTGGTTCACCGGCGAGACGGTTACCAACCAGACCTTCGTGCAGCGCGAGTTTGGCCCGGGCTCGACCATGACGGCGACCGCCAGTTCGTCGTGGAACCCGGTGTTCAACGTCGGCGCGAACTACGCGATCAACGAGAAGTGGTTCCTCGGCTTCTCGGTGTCGTACGTGCCGATCTCGTCCACGGCCCACTTCACGACCACGCTGGCCAATGGCGCCAAGGTCGAGTCGCACACCAAGATCAAGATCGATCCGGTCGTGACGTTCCTGCACGTCGGCTACAAGTTCTGATCCGTCACGGACCAGACGCCAGATGGCGAAAAGGGCACCCGAGGGTGCCCTTTGTCATTGGCGCGACCCGATATCAGGCCGCCGACTTCACCGGATAGCCGGCATCCTCGATGGCTTGCTGCAGCGCCTGGCGATCCGCGGCCGATTCGACCTTGACCGACTGGGCCGGCACGTCGGCGGCCACCTGGGCGGCCGGATCGACGGCCTGCACCGCGCGGGTGATCGCGCCGACGCAGTGGTTGCAGGACATGCCTTCGACCTGGAACTGGATCATGGTGTGACTCCTTGTGAACGATTTGAGACCAGAAACGACTTCGGAAGCAGTATGAACCTTCCCACCGTGGGAAGCGCAAGCCCGCGATGGTGACGCGGAAATAACGCCGCCGGCCTTGACCTTCCAATGATGGTAAGGTCCACAGTACAGTTGTCGCGCCCCCGTGCGCCTTGCCGGATTTCGCCCATGTCCACCCCTGCGTCGTCCCTGAGTCCCGTCCCGAACACCACGCCGAATGCGGCCCGGCATGCCGTTGGCGCGGCCGAGTGGCGCCTGCCTGTCGAGGGCATGACCTGCGCGTCGTGCGTGGGCCGTGTCGAGCGGGCGCTGGCGAAGGTGCCCGGCGTGCATGACGTGGCCGTCAACCTGGCCACCGAGCAGGCCACGCTCCATGTCGACAGCGGCGCCGCACTCACCGCCGCCGCGCAGGCCGTGGCCGATGCGGGCTACGACGTGCCGCGCGACGAGGTCGAGCTCGACATCGCGGACATGACTTGCGCGTCATGCGTGGGCCGCGTGGAGCGTGCGCTGCGTGCCGTACCGGGCGTGCAGGACGCCCAGGTCAACCTGGCGACCGAGCGCGCCACGGTGACGGTGCTGCGCGGCACAGCCGATGCCGCGGCACTTGCCGAGGCCGTGGCGCGCGCCGGATATGGCGCCAGGCCGGTGGTCGATGCGGCAGCCGCTGCATCGGGTACGGAAGCGCGGCGCACCGATTTCTGGTCCGGTCCGTGGCCCGTGGCGATCTCCGCCGTGCTGTCGCTGCCGCTGGTGGCGCCGATGGTGCTGGAATGGTTCGGCATCCACGCGATGCTGCCGGGCTGGCTGCAATGGCTGCTGGCCACGCCGGTGCAGTTCGTGTTCGGCTGGCGCTTCTACAAGGCCGGCTACAAGGCCGTGCGCGCCCGTGCCGGCAATATGGACCTGCTGGTGGCACTGGGTACGTCGGCCGCGTATGCGCTGTCGATCTGGCAGATGTTCGATGCCGAGCCCGGCGCCATGCCTCACCTGTACTTTGAAAGCGCCGCAGTCGTGATCACGCTGGTGCGGCTTGGCAAATGGCTGGAAGTGCGCGCCAAGCGCCAGACCGCCGATGCCATCCGCGCGCTGGCCGCCCTGTGCCCCGATACGGCGCGCGTGGTCCGCAGCGGCGTGGAGCAGACCGTGCCGCTGGCCGACGTGCGCGTGGGCGACGACATCATCGTCCGGCCCGGCGAGCGGATTCCGGTCGATGCCGAAGTGGTGTCCGGCGCCAGCCATGCCGATGAATCGATGCTGACCGGCGAGTCGCTGCCGGTGCCGAAGCAGCCGGGCGACCGCCTGACCGGTGGATCGATCAATTTCGAGGGCCTGCTGGTGGCGCGTACCGTGGCCGTGGGTGCCGAGACGGTGCTGGCCAGGATCATCCGCATGGTCGAGCACGCGCAGGCGGCCAAGGCGCCGATCCAGCGCATGGTGGACCAGGTCAGCGCGGTGTTCGTGCCCGTGGTGCTGGGCATTGCGCTGGCCACGCTGCTGGGCTGGGGCGTGATTGCCGGCGACTGGAGCCAGGCGCTGCTCAACGCCGTGGCGGTGCTGGTGATCGCCTGCCCCTGCGCGCTGGGCCTGGCCACGCCGACCGCGATCATGGCGGGCACTGGCGCCGGTGCCCGCGCGGGCATCCTGATCAAGGACGCCGAGGCGCTGGAAGTGGCGCATCGCGTGTCGATCGTGGCGTTCGACAAGACCGGCACGTTGACCGTCGGCAAGCCCGAGGTGGTGGCGCTGCAGGCCGCCGATGGCGATGACAACGCACTGCTGGAAAAGCTCGCGGCATTGCAGGCCGGCAGCGAGCATCCGCTGGCACGCGCCGTGGTGGCGCTGGCGGCCGAACGCGGTATCGCGGCGCCCGTGGCCAGCGACGTGCGCGCGCTGCCGGGCCGCGGCATTGCCGGCGTGGTGGCGGGGCAGGCGCTGCAACTGGGCAGCGAAGGGCTGCGCGCGTCGCTGAACGCCGATGCGGGTGCGCTGCAGGCCGATGCCGAACGGCTGCGCGGCGAAGGGCGCACGGTATCGTGGCTGATCGACGCCGCGACGCCTTCCGTGCTGGGGCTGGTGGCGTTTGGCGATGCGCTGAAGCCGGGCGCGGCGGCCGCCATCGCACGGCTGCGCGAGGCCGGCATCCGCACCGTGATGCTGACCGGCGATAACGCCGGCGCGGCGGCCCGCGTGGCCAGCGTGCTGGGTCTGGACGACGTGCAGGCCGAGGTATTGCCCGGGGACAAGGCCGCCCGCGTGACGGCGCTGCGGGCTGACGGCAAGGCCGTGGTGGCGATGGTGGGCGATGGCATCAACGACGCGCCGGCGCTGGCGGCGGCCGATGTCGGCATCGCGATGTCCACGGGTACCGACGTGGCGATGCACGCCGCCGGCATCACGCTGATGCGTGGCGATCCCGCGCTGGTGGCCGATGCGCTGGCGGTGTCGCACCGCACCGTGCGCAAGATCCGCCAGAACCTGTTCTGGGCCTTTATCTACAACGTGATCGGCATACCGCTGGCCGTGGCGGGGCTGCTCAACCCGGTGGTGGCGGGCGCCGCGATGGCGTTCTCCAGTGTCAGCGTGGTCGGCAACGCGCTGCTGCTGCGCCGCTGGCACCCGCTGGCGGGCCAGCAAGCCAAGGAGGCAAGATGAATATCGGAGAAGCGGCGGACGCCTCGGGCGTATCCGCCAAGATGATCCGGCACTACGAATCGATCGGCCTTGTCGATGCGCCGCCGCGCAGCGAGGGCGGCTATCGCCGCTACGACGAACGCGCGGTGCATACCTTGCGCTTCGTGCGGCGCGCCCGTAATCTCGGCTTCTCGCTCGACGAGATTCGCAACCTGCTGTCGCTCTGGCATGATCGCGGGCGGGCCAGCGCCGACGTGAAGGCGCTGACGCTGCGGCACGTGGCGGAGCTGGAGGTCAAGATTGCCGAGCTGGCCGCCATGCGCGACACGCTGCGCGCACTGGCCGAGGCCTGCAGCGGCGACGACCGGCCCGATTGCCCGATCCTGTCCGACATGGCGTCGGAGGCGTCGGAAGGGTCGGAAGGGTCGGGTTGTCCGGCATGCCACGCCTGAACGCAGGCCCTCCGCAGCATCACGACAAGCAGGTCCCAACAAGGAGAGATTGGGATGAACGAGCCTGTGACCGCCTTTGCGCTGGCTTCCGCGCCGGCGCCCGCCATCGCGCCGACCGAATCGCGCCAGCGCATGCGCGATGGCACCGAACTGCTGCTGCGTACCTGGCTGCCCGATCCGCAGCAATTTCCCGAGCCCCTTGGCACCGTCCTGCTCGTGCACGGACTGGCCGAACATAGTGGCCGCTATCCGCATGTTGCGGCCGCGTTGTGCGCGCTGGGGCTGCGCGTGCGGGCCTACGACCACCGGGGCCATGGCGCGAGCGGCGGCCCGCGCATGGTGGTGCCGCATCCCGACAGCTATCTCGACGATCTGGCCGAAATCCACGATGCCGCAGTGCGGCAATGGCACGAACTGCCGATCGTGCTGGGCCACAGCATGGGTGGCCTGGTGGCGGCACGATTTGCGACGGCCCGCGTGCGGCCGATCCGGGCGCTGATCCTGTCGTCGCCGGCGCTGGCGTTGAAGTTGTCCAACACTATGCTCACGCTGCATCGCGTGCTGCTGGCGCTGGTGCCGCATATGCGCGTGCCGAATCCCATCGACGCCCATCTGCTGTCGCACGACCCCGAAGTGGCGCGGGCCTATCGTACCGATCCGCTGGTGCAGGGATCGATCAGGGCCAGCGTGCTGGAGTCGTTCCTGCGCGGCATGGCGCAGGCCCAGGCCGATGCGCCGCGGCTGGAAGTGCCGATGCTGATGCTGGTGGGCGGCGCAGACCGCATCGTCGATCCGCAGGGTAGCCGTACCTTCTTCGGCCACGCGCCGGAGGGCCTGCGCGAAATGGCCTGGTTCGAGACCGGTTTTCACGAGATTTTCAACGAGGCCGAGCCGTTGCGCGGCGCGGTCTTCGCGGCACTGACCGACTGGCTTCGCCGGCACCTGGAGAATCCGGCAAAGCCCTGACGACGGCCGCTGCCAAGTCGTGCGATGATGCCCGGCATTCCACAAGAAAAAGAAGCGCCCTCAGGGCCGGCAAAGGAAGCAAGGGATATGGAGACGTACGACTACATCATCGTGGGCGCGGGCTCGGCCGGCTGCGTGCTGGCCAACCGCCTGACGCAGGACGCCGATGTCAACGTGCTGCTGCTCGAAGCGGGCGGCAAGGACGACTACCACTGGATCCATATTCCGGTGGGCTACCTGTACTGCATCGGCAATCCCCGCACCGACTGGCTGTACCGCACCGTCGAAGAGGCCGGCCTCAATGGCCGTTCGCTGGGATACCCGCGCGGCCGCGTGCTGGGCGGGTGTTCGTCGATCAACGGCATGATCTACATGCGCGGGCAGCGCGAGGATTACGACGACTGGGCACGCATCACCGGGGACGACGGCTGGCGCTGGGACAACGTGCTGCCGCTGTTCAAGCGTAGTGAGGACCATCATCGCGGCGCCAACGAATTCCACGGCGCTGGCGGCGAGTGGCGCGTGGAAGGGCAACGGCTGCACTGGGACATCCTGGAGCGGTTCATCGACGCCGCCGAGCAGGCCGGCATTCCGCGCACCAGCGATTTCAACCGCGGCGACAACTTCGGCGTGGGCTATTTCGAGGTGAACCAGCGGCGCGGCATTCGCTGGAACACGGCCAAGGCATTCCTGCGCAAGGCGTCGGACCGGCCCAACCTGACCATCGTCACGGGCGCCCAGGTCAGCGGCCTGGTCTTCGATTCGCCCGACGGCCGGCGCTGCACGGGCGTGCAGTACGTGGGCGGCGGCCAGCAGCTGGAAGCGCGGGCCACCGAAGAGGTGATCCTGGCCGCCGGTGCGATCAATTCGCCGCAATTGCTGGAACTGTCGGGCATCGGCCAGCCGGAACGGCTGAAGGCGCTGGGCATTCGCGTGCGCCATGCCTTGCCCGGCGTGGGCGAGAACCTGCAGGATCATCTGCAGCTGCGTACCGTCATCAAGGTGCAGGGAGTGCGCACGCTCAATACGCGCGCGTCGAAGTGGTGGGGCAAGCTTGGCATCGGCCTGCAGTATGCGTTCAACCAGAGCGGGCCGATGAGCATGGCGCCGTCGCAGCTGGGCGCGTTCGCGCGCAGCGACGAGGGCCAGGCGCGCGCCAATGTCGAATATCATGTGCAGCCGCTGTCGCTGGACAAGTTTGGCGACCCGCTGCACGACTTCAATGCCTTCACGGCCAGCGTCTGCAACCTGCGGCCCACGTCGCGCGGCAGCGTGCATATCGACAATGCGGACTTCCGCCGCGCACCGCGGATCGCGCCGAACTACCTGTCGACCGAGGCCGACCGCAAGGTGGCCGCCGATTCGATCCGCCTGACCCGGCGCATCGTCGCATCGCCGGCGCTGGCACCGTACCAGCCCAGCGAATGGCTGCCTGGCCCCGCGTTCCAGACCGACGAGCAGCTGGCGGAGGCGGCCGGCGCCATCGGCACCACGATCTTCCATCCGGTGGGCACCTGTCGCATGGGCGCCGGCGACGACGCCGAGGCGGTGGTCGACAACCGGCTGCGCGTACGCGGCATCGCCGGACTGCGCGTGGTGGACGCCTCGGTCATGCCGCTGATTACCTCGGGCAATACCAACTCGCCGACGATCATGATTGCCGAGCGGGCCAGCGACATGATCCGCGCCGACCGCAAGGCGCGCGCGAGCGGTGCAGCAAATACCCCGCAAATCGTCACGTCGGTGTCGGCATAAGGGTCTTCCACGATACCTGGCGAAGCCGACGGCGCAGACGTCGGTACGGCTTCGCACATCGCATTGCCGTCACGTCGCTAATGTATTACGCCTAGTGCAAACCCCGATGTTTTGCGACGCAGCAGGCGCACACAATAGTCGCCGGTATACGGTGCCGCCGCCTTCACTTCGCGCACGCGTATCCACGGTAGCCGCACCGTTCCCACTCATACCTAAAGCGGCAAACATGGCGACAAAGCGCCGCAGTTCGGACCATTGTCAGTAGCCGGGCACAACCTGGCAGCAGCAAGAGGGCGGGCAGGAGACTATGACTCAGGAAATCATCCTGGAAACGAAGAACCTCACGAAGGAATTCAAGGGGTTCACTGCGGTGAGCGACGTCAACCTGCAGGTGCGGCGCGGCTCGATCCATGCCTTGATCGGACCGAACGGCGCGGGCAAGACGACTTGCTTCAACCTGCTCACCAAATTCCTGGAGCCCACCACGGGCACCATCCTTTTCAACGGTATCGACATCACGCGCGAGAAGCCCGCACAGATTGCGCGGCGCGGCGTGATCCGGTCGTTCCAGATTTCGGCCGTGTTCCCGCACCTGACCGTGCGCGAGAACGTGCGCATCGGCCTGCAGCGGCAGCTGGGCACCGCGTTCCAGTTCTGGCGCAGCGAGCGGTCGCTCGACGTGCTCGACGCGCGCGCCATGGACCTGCTGGACCAGGTGGGGCTGACCGAATTCGCCGAGACCACCACCGTCAACCTGCCGTACGGCCGCAAGCGCGCGCTGGAGATTGCCACCACGCTGGCGATGGAGCCCGAGCTGATGCTGCTGGACGAGCCCACGCAGGGCATGGGCCACGAGGACGTGGACCGCGTGACGCAGCTGATCAGGAAGGTCTCGGCCGGCCGCACCATCCTGATGGTCGAGCACAACATGAACGTGGTGTCGTCGATCGCCGACAAGATCACGGTGCTGCAACGGGGCGCCATCCTGGCCGAAGGGCCGTACGCCGAGGTGTCGAAAGACCCGCGCGTGATGGAAGCCTACATGGGCACCGCCGACGCCGAACTGCAGGGGGCGCACTGAGATGAGCACGAACGCATCCAATGTCCCGGCGCTGGAGATCAAGGACCTGCACGCCTGGTACGGCGAATCGCACATCCTGCACGGCGTGGACCTGACCGTGAACCGTGGCGAGGTGGTCACGCTGCTGGGCCGCAACGGCGCCGGCCGCACCACCACCATGCGCGCGATCATGGGCCTGACCGGCGCGCGCAAGGGATCGATCAAGATCAACGGCAACGAGACCATCGGCCTGCCCACGCACAAGATCGCGCACTACGGCATCGGCTACTGCCCGGAAGAGCGGGCCATCTTCTCCAGCCTGTCGTGCGAGGAAAACCTGCTGCTGCCGCCCGTGCTGAAAGGTGCGCGGGGTGGCGACACGCCCGGCATGAGCGAGGCCGAGATCTACGAGATGTTCCCGAACCTGCGCGAGCGCAAGCAGAGCCAGGGCACGCGGCTGTCGGGCGGAGAACAGCAGATGCTGGCCGTGGGCCGCATCCTGCGCACGGGCGCGAACCTGCTGCTGCTCGACGAGATCTCCGAGGGCCTGGCGCCGGTGATCGTGCAGGCGCTGGCGCGCATGATCCTGATGCTCAAGAAGAAGGGCTACACCGTGGTCATGGTGGAGCAGAACTTCCGCTTTGCCGCGCCGCTGGCCGACCGCTTCTACGTGATGGAGCACGGCACCATCGTCGAACGCTTTGCCGCCAGCGAGCTGCAGGCCAAGATGCCGGTGCTCAATGAACTGCTCGGGGTCTGACCCGCTGCGCCCGACCGGCGCCAGGGTCGTAATTCCGGATCGTGTGAATCGTATTTTTACGAGATGGCAGGAACGGGTGGCAGCACGCCGCCGCAACTCAGGAGACAAGACATGAAGATGAATCGGCTGGCTGTCGCAGTGGCGGCAACTGTCTTTGGCGCGTTTGCAGGGGGCGCTTCGGCGCAGGTATCGAACGATACCGTGAAGATCGGCTACATCACCGACATGTCGGGCCTGTACGCCGACATCGACGGCCCGGGCGGCCTGGAAGCGATCAAGATGGCCATCGAGGATCACGGTGGCAAGGTGCTGGGCAAGCCGGTCGAACTGGTCAGCGCCGATCACCAGAACAAGGCCGACATTGCTGCGTCCAAGGCGCGCGAATGGATGGACCAGCAGGGTCTGGACATGCTGGTGGGCGGCACCAACTCCGCCACCGGCCTGGCCATGAACAAGGTGGCGCAGGAAAAGAAGCGCGTCTACTTCAACATCGGCGCCGGCACGGCCCGCCTGACCAATGAAGAGTGCTCGCCGTACACGGTGCACTACGCCTATGACACGGTGGCGCTGGCCAAGGGCACCGGCAGCGCGGTGGTGAAGCAGGGCGGCAAGAAGTGGTTCTTCCTGACCGCCGACTACGCCTTCGGCCATTCGCTCGAAAGCGATACGTCGGCGGTGGTGAAGGCCAATGGCGGCACGGTGGTGGGCCAGGTGCGCCACCCGCTGTCGGCGTCGGACTTCTCGTCGTTCCTGCTGCAGGCGCAGTCATCGAAGGCTGACATCCTGGGCCTGGCCAATGCCGGCGGCGACACGATCAACGCGATCAAGGCCGCCAAGGAATTCGGCATCACCAAGACCATGAAGATTGCCGGCCTGCTGATGTTCATCAATGACGTGCACAGCCTGGGCCTGAAGAACACCGAAGGCCTGCTGATGACCGACAGCTGGTACTGGGACATGAACGACGACACCCGCAAGTTCGCGAACCGCTTCTTCGGCAAGATGAAGAAGATGCCGAGCAGCCTGCAGGCCGCCGACTATTCCGCCGTCAGCACGTACCTGAAGGCCGTGGAAGCCGCCAAGACCGATGATCCGGACAAGGTCATGGCCGAGCTCAAGAAGATGAAGATCAACGACTTCTACAACAAGAGCTACATCCGCGCCGATGGCCGCAATATCCACGACATGTACCTGATGCAGGTCAAGGCGCCGGCGGATTCGAAGAAGCCGTGGGACTACCTGAAGGTAGCGGCGACGATTCCGGGCGACCAGGCGTTCACGACGGTGGCCGAGTCGAAGTGCTCGATCCTGAAGAAGTAAGGTCGCAGGCAAATCAGCGATGGTTTGCTCCCCTCTCCCGCTGGCGGGAGAGGGGCAGGGGGAGAGGGATGGCGTACCAGGGCCGGATGATGGCAGGTTGAGCCGCTGAACCCTCTCCCCCGACCCCTCTCCCACGCGTGGGAGAGGGGAGACACCAACAGGCAAATCAGCCCATGGAAATTTTCGGAATTCCGCTACCCGCCATGCTGTCCCAGCTGCTGCTGGGCCTGGTCAATGGCGCTTTCTACGCGATGCTGAGCCTGGGTCTGGCCGTGATCTTCGGTCTGCTCAACGTGATCAACTTCGCGCACGGCGCGCTGTTCATGCTCGGCGCCGTGCTGGCGTGGGCCGGCATGGAATACGCCGGCCTGAACTACTGGGTGATGCTGGTGCTGTCGCCGCTGGTGGTGGGCCTGCTGGGCGTCATCATCGAGAAGACGATGCTGCGCTGGATCTACAAGCTCGATCACATCTACGGCCTGCTGCTCACGCTGGGCATCACGCTGATCATCGAAGGTATCTTCCGTTCGATCTACGGCGTGTCGGGCCTGCCATATTCGCCACCCGATGCGCTGCAGGGCGCCACGGACCTGGGCTTCATGATCCTGCCGAACTATCGTGCCTGGGTGGTGGCCGCGTCGGTGGTGGTGTGCCTGGCCACGTGGTTCACGATCGAAAAGACCAAGCTTGGCGCGTACCTGCGCGCCGGCACCGAGAACCCGAAGATGGTGGAAGCCTTCGGCGTCAACGTGCCGCTGATGGTGACGCTGACCTACGGCTTCGGCGTGGCGCTGGCGGCGTTTGCCGGCGTGCTGGCGGCGCCGGTGATCCAGGTGTCGCCGCTGATGGGCCAGAACCTGATCATCATCGTGTTCGCCGTGGTGGTGATCGGCGGCATGGGCTCGATCATGGGATCGATCATCACGGGCCTGGGGCTCGGCGTGATCGAGGGACTGACCAAGGTGTTCTATCCGGAAGCATCGTCGACCGTGGTGTTCTTCATCATGGTGATCGTGCTGCTGCTGCGCCCGGCCGGGCTGTTCGGGAGGGAAAAGTGATGAGCGGACCGACTGGACAAACGGCTGTGGCCGTCGAGGCCAAGGGCTTCAAGGAAGGCACGGGATTGCAGAAGAAGGTGCTCTACGGCCTGCTGCTGCTGGGCCTGATCGTGGCGCCGCTGGCCGGCGCCTACCCGGTGTTCGTGCTCAAGGTGCTGTGCTTCGCGCTGTTCGCGTGCGCATTCAACCTGCTGATCGGCTTTACGGGTCTGCTGTCGTTCGGCCATGCGGCGTTCTTCGGCGGCGCGGGCTACGCGGCCGGCCATGCGATGAAGGTGTGGGGCGTGACGCCGGAGCTGGGCCTGCTGTTCGGCACGCTGTCCGGCGCGGCGATCGGCTACGTGGTGGGTTCGCTGGCCATCCGCCGCCAGGGCATCTATTTCTCGATGATCACGCTCGCGCTGGCGCAGATGCTGTTCTTCTTCTGCCTGCAGGCGCCGTTCACGGGCGGCGAGGACGGCCTGCAGGGCATTCCGCGCGGCAAGCTGTTCGGCGTGTTGCCGCTGGCCGACGACATGACGCTGTACTACGTGGCGCTGGTCATCATCGTGGCTGCCTTTGCGCTGATCGTGCGTACGGTGCACTCGCCGTTCGGCCAGATTCTGAAGGCGATTCGTGAGAACGAGCCGCGTGCGATCTCGCTGGGTTACGACGTCGACCGCTTCAAGCTGCTGGCCTTCGTCATCTCGGCGGCGCTGTCCGGCTTGGCCGGGTCGATCAAGGCGCTGGTGCTGGGCTTCGGCACGCTGACCGACGTGCACTGGTCGATGTCGGGCTCGGTGATCCTGATGACGCTGGTGGGGGGCCTGGGTACGCTGTCTGGCCCGATCGTCGGCGCTTTCGTGGTGGTGGCGCTGGAAAACAAGCTCGGCGACATCGGCACCTTCCTGGCCAACCTGACCGGCATCGGCTGGTTCAACGCGCTGGGCGAGTCGGTGACGATGGTGACCGGCGTGATCTTCGTGATCTGCGTGCTGACGTTCCGACGCGGCATCATGGGCGAGCTGATTGCGCTGACTGGCCGAAAATCGGACAAGCACTAGCCGGCCACCCCGAGTGGAGATCGGGCGACATGCCCGATTTTGGGGCTAGGGTTATTGCTGACTTGTTTCATACGCACCGGTTCGTTACATTGCATATACGGTTTTCGCAGGTTAATTGGAGGCGGAAGCGAGGAGACGACAGGCGCGCACCCGGTGTCGGGTAGCAGCAGCCAATACGATAAAGAGGCGTTGCTGGGTGATCCCCGGCAACGCCTTTTTCATTTCTGGCCTCCCGAAACCGCCGCCTGCGGCACGCGCCCAAGTGAATGTGCGGCCGATGCATCTTCGGCATGACCGCCCGCCAGCCCCCATGCGACAATGCCGGCAGCTTCTTCGGCCGTGCCATGTCTACCCCTTCCGAATCCCCCGGTTTCCAGAAAGTGCAGTATCAGATACGCGTTGGCGGCAGCGCCGATGGTCCCGCCATCGAGGCCTGGCTGAACGCGCGCGCGCCGATGCCGGTGCCCGAAGCGCGCGCCCGGCGGCTGTCCCTGGACGCCTTGCTGGAGCAGGGCGGCCACGGCATCTGCGTGTTGGGTGTCGGCACCAACGCGGTGCGCGAACCCGGTGAAGCCGATACCGCGCTGGCCTGCCTGATGCCCGTCACACTGGTTCACAGCCTGTCGCTGGGCGGGCGCGTGGCGATGGTGGCCGAATGGTGGCCGCCGGCCACCGATGCGGCGGGCTGGCTCGAGGCGACGTGCCAGCTGCTGGCCGACTGGTGCCGTGCCCATGGCATCCGCCATATCCGGCTGGCGCCGGGGCTGGTGGCCGACGCCGCGCGGCCGCCGCGGGGCTTTCAGCGCGATGCCGATGGCCTGTGGCTGCGCAGCCTGATGCCCACCCCGAAACGGCTGGGCTGACCCGCAGCAGGGCCGTTTTCCCGCCCGGGCGAGGCGATGCGTTGCCGCCTGCTTCGGTTCTTCGATCCCCTCGATTCCTTTCACCGCTTTTTCGACCGTTCGGACTGTTCAACCATGGAGTTTGTATTTCTGGCCGCCGCCGCGTTTCTGGCCGGCATGATCGACGCTGTGGCGGGCGGGGGCGGCCTCGTGCAGGTGCCGGCGCTGTTCTCGACCTATCCCAACATGTCGCCGGCGACGTTGATCGGCACGACCAAGGTGGCGTCGCTGGCCGGGACGTCCAACGCTGCCTTCCGCTTTGCGCGCAAGGTGCCGATCTACTGGGGCGCCACCGCGCCCGCGACGCTGGCAGCCTTCGTGTTCTCGATGGCCGGCGCGTGGACGCTGACGATGATCCCGGCCGATCCGCTGCGCAAGGCGCTGCCTTTCGTGCTGCTGATCCTGCTGGTCTATACGGTGGTGAAGAAGGACCTGGGCACCGAGCACGCGCCGGTGCTGTCGGGCGGGCGCGAGCGGCTGGCGGCGCTGCTGGCCGGCGCGGCGATCGGGTTCTACGACGGTGTGTTCGGCCCCGGCACGGGCAGCTTCCTGATGATCGTGTTCGTGCGCGTGTTTGGTTACGACTTCCTGCACGCGTCGGCGTCGGCCAAGATCGTCAACCTGGCCACCAACCTGGCGGCGCTGCTGCTGCTGTCGGCGAAGGGTCATGTCTGGTGGCAGCTCGGCATCGTGATGGCCCTGGCCAACGTGGCCGGCAGCCAGGTGGGCAGCAAGCTGGCATTGCGGCACGGCAGCCGCTTCGTGCGCAAGGTGTTCATCGCGGTGGTCAGCGCGCTGATCCTGAAGACCGCCTACGACGCGTTCCTGCGCTAGGCCACGGCAAGTGTCCGCACCGGGCTGGAAGCGCCGTCGGACAATGGAAACCCGCGACTGTTGCGCCTGCGCCGCTGCGGGTTAATCCGGCCTTTTCGTATCACATCGCTGTGTTAGACTCGATTCGCATTCCCGACCGGGCGGTCGGGAAATGCAACTGCGCAATCCGGGGGTAATGGCGCAGGACGGGAAAAAACGGGACGAACTTCGATGTTCCCGGCTGAGATCGGATGCCAGCGTTGCATCCGCCAAAGAGCCTGCCAGAGTGGGCCACAAAAAAACTGAAGGCATCCGTCGGCCGGAAGCCGGCGGGTGCCTTTTTCCGTTTTTGGAATCGAAGGAGACAAGCCATGACGTTCAAGCGCGCCAGCCTGCTGGCACTTGCCGCCGCCAGTCTGTTCTCGGGCGCGGTCGGCGCCCAGGTAAAGGTCGGGGTCACGGTTTCGGCGACCGGGCCGGCCGCCTCGCTCGGCATCCCCGAGAAAAACACCTTCACGCTGCTGCCCAGGGAAATCGCCGGCAAGAAGATCGAATACATCGTGCTTGACGATGCCACCGACACGACCACGGCGGTCAAGAACACGCGCAAGCTGATCAGCGAAGACAAGGTGGATGTGGTGGTGGGTTCCACCGTCACGCCCAATTCGCTGGCCATGGTGGATGTGGCGGCCGAAAGCGAGACGCCGATGATCTCGATGGCCGCCTCGGCCCGCATCATCGAGCCGATGGACAGCAAGCGCGCCTGGGTCTTCAAGACGCCGCAGAACGACTCGCACATGGCAACCGCCCTGGCCGAGCACATGACCAGCAACAACGTGAAGACGGTGGCTTTCATCGGCTTCGCGGACGCCTATGGCGACAGCTGGGCGCAGGAATTCGCCAAGGTGGCGGAAATGCGCAAGATCAAGGTGGTGGCCAACGAGCGTTTTGCGCGTACCGACAATTCGGTGACGGGCCAGGTGCTGAAGATGATGGGCGCCAATCCGGACGCCGTGCTGATCGCCGGTTCGGGTACGCCGGCCGCGCTGCCGGCCAAGGCGCTCAAGGAGCGCGGCTACAAGGGCAAGATCTACCAGACGCACGGTGTGGCCAACCCCGACTTCCTGCGCGTATGCGGCAAGGATTGCGAAGGCACGTTCCTGCCGGCCGGCCCGCTGCTGGTGGCCGAGCAGCTGCCCGACACCAATCCGGTGAAGAAGCCGGCGATGACCTACAAGACCGCATACGAGAAGGCGTTCGGCGGGCAGGTATCCACCTTCGGCGGCCACGCCTGGGATGCGGGCCTGCTGCTGCAGAACGCGATTCCCGAGGCGCTCAAGAAGGGCCAGCCCGGCACGAAGGAATTCCGCAAGGCGCTGCGCGATGCGCTGGAGCAGACGAAGAACCTGCCGGTATCGCACGGCATCATCAACATGAGCCCCACCGACCACCTCGGCATGGACCAGCGCGCGCGCGTGATGGTGCAGATCGTCGATGGCAAGTGGAAGCTGCAGAAGTAAGCCGGCACAAACCGACCGGCTGGCAGGGGTCACACGCTGGGCAGCGTAGCAACGCAGGGCGCATGGCAGACCATGCGCCCTTTTTTTGCCGCCGTGAATTCCCGCCACCCTCTAGGCATTGCGCGGTGGAGTCTCTAAGCTGAGGCTGCGGTAGCGGCAGGCAGGTTTTCCGGCGCTGGCGCCCACCACGCGCGCACATCACACGGGCAGACAATGGACCTATCGATTGCGGCCATTCTGGCGCAGGACGGCATCACCTCCGGCGCGATCTACGCGCTGCTGGCACTGGCACTGGTGCTGGTGTTCTCGGTGACGCGCGTCATCTTCATCCCCCAGGGCGAGTTCGTGGCCTACGGCGCGCTGACGCTGGCCGCGATGCAGGCGGGCCACGCGCCGCAGACGACGTGGCTGCTGCTGGCCATGGGCGTGCTGACATTCCTCTACGACGGGGTGGCGGTGCTGCGCAGCCCCGAACTGCGGCTGGCCGCGCCGCGCCGCATCCTCATCCTGGCGGGCAAGTACCTGCTGTTCCCGGGCGCCGTGCATGTCCTGGTGCAGCAGTACGGCGGCATGCCGCTGCCGATGCTGGTGCAGATCGCGCTGACGCTGCTGATCGTGATCCCGCTGGGCCCCATGCTCTATCGGCTGGCCTATCAGCCGCTGGCCGAGGCCAGCACGCTGGTGCTGCTGATCGTGTCGGTCGGCGTGCATTTCGCGCTGGTGGGATTGGGGCTGGTGATGTTCGGTGCCGAAGGCTCGCGTACGAATCCGTTTTCCGATGCGCGCTTCGATGTGGGCAGCCTCAGCGTGTCGGGGCAGAGCATGTGGGTCGTGGCGGTGTCCGGTGTGCTGATTGCGGCGCTGTATTTTTATTTCGAGCGCACGCTGCAGGGCAAGGCACTGCGCGCCACCGCCGTGAACCGTCTGGGCGCGCGGCTGGTGGGTATCGGCACGACGCAGGCCGGGCGCCTGTCGTTCACGCTGGCCGCCGCGATGGGCGCGCTGTGCGGCATCCTGATCGCGCCGCTGACGACGATCTACTACGAATCGGGCTTCCTGGTGGGGCTCAAGGGGTTCGTTGGCGCCATCGTCGGCGGGCTGGCCAGCTATCCGGTGGCGGCGCTGGGCGCGCTGCTGGTGGGGCTGCTCGAATCGTATTCGTCGTTCTGGGCCAGCGCGTTCAAGGAGGTCATCGTCTTCACGCTGATCATTCCGGTGCTGCTGTGGCGTTCGCTGACCAGCAAGCATGTCGAGGAAGAGGAGTAAGCCATGACGATGCTGACCGACAAGCCGCTGGAGAAAGACGTGGTGCCGCAGAACGGGAATTCGCCAGGCCGGCCGCAATCGCGACGTGACGGCCACCTGCGCGGCGTCATGCGCAACCGCGTGCTGGCGCTGGGCTTTGCTGTCGTGCTGGCGCTGCTGCCGGTGCTGCCGACACCGGAGTTCTGGATCACGCTGGGCAACTACATCGGGCTCTACAGCATCGTGGCGATCGGCCTGGTGCTGCTGACGGGCGTGGGCGGCATGACGTCGTTTGGCCAGGCCGCATTCGTGGGGCTGGGCGCCTACAGCACGGCGTACCTGACCACGCAGTTCGGGCTGTCGCCATGGCTGGGACTGATCGTCGGGCTGGTCATCACGATAGCGTCGGCCTATGTGATTGGCCTGATTACGATGCGGATGTCGGGCCACTACCTGCCGCTGGCGACGATTGCCTGGGGCCTGTCGCTGTTCTTCCTGTTCGGCAACCTTGAATTCCTGGGCAAGTACGATGGCCTGAACGGCATTCCGGTGCTGTCGTTCCTGGGTATCGAGCTGCAGTCGGGCCGGTCGATGTTCTACCTGATCTGGGCCGTGGTGCTGCTGGCCGTGGTGGCCATGCAGAACCTGCTCAATTCGCGGCCGGGCCGGGCGATCCGTGCGCTGAAGGGCGGCGGCACGATGGCCGAGGCGATGGGCGTGCATACCGCGTGGATGAAGGTGGTGATCTTCGTCGTGGCGGCGATCCTGGCGTGCGTGTCGGGCTTCCTGTACGCGCATCTGCAGCGTGCCGTGAATCCGACGCCGTTCGGGCTCAACTACGGCATCGAATACCTGTTCATGGCCGTGGTCGGCGGCGTGGGGCACGTCTGGGGCGCCGTGCTCGGCGCCGGCATTCTGACCATCCTCAAGGACGTGCTGCAAGGCCTGCTGCCGAGGCTGCTTGGCAGCACCGGCAACTTCGAGATCATCGTCTTTGGCGTGCTGCTGGTGCTGCTGCTGCAGTACGCGCGAGATGGCATCTGGCCGTTCCTGCGCAGGCTGATGCCATCGGGGCCGCCGGTGGTTGCGCCGGATCAGGCCGAGGCGCTGGCGGTACGGCAGAAACCCGAGGCCGGCGAGCTGATCCTCGACGTGCGCGCGGCGCGCAAGCAGTTCGGCGGGCTGGTAGCGGTGAACGACGTGAGCTTCCAGGTGCGTGCCGGCGAGATCGTCGGGCTGATTGGCCCGAACGGCGCGGGCAAGTCCACGACCTTCAACCTGGTGACCGGCGTGCTGCCGCTCACGCGCGGCGAGGTGCGCTATCGCGGCGAGGTGATCTCGGGCCTGCCGTCGCGCGAGATCGTCAAGCGGGGCGTGGGCCGCACCTTCCAGCACGTGCATCTGCTGCCGACGATGACCGTGCTCGAGAACGTGGCCATCGGCGCGCACCTGCGCGGCGATTTCCGCGCCCAGGGCGGCGTATCGGCGGCAATCCTGCGCATGAACCGCGCGGAGGAACAGAAGCTGCTGTTCGAGGCCAGGCGCCAGCTGGAGCGTGTGGGTCTGGCCGATTGCATGTACATGGAAGCCGGCAGCCTGGCGCTGGGCCAGCAGCGCATTCTGGAAATCGCACGCGCGCTCTGCTGCGACCCCGCGCTGCTGCTGCTCGACGAGCCTGCGGCGGGCCTGCGCTACAAGGAAAAGCAGGCGTTGGCGGAACTGCTACGCAAGCTGAAGGGCGAGGGCATGAGCGTGCTGCTGGTGGAGCATGACATGGACTTCGTGATGAACCTGACAGATCGGCTGGTGGTGATGGAGTTCGGCACGCGCATTGCCGAAGGGGTACCGGAAGAGGTACAGAGGAATCCGGCCGTGCTGGAAGCCTATCTCGGCGGCGTCGAGTGAGGAAATGAGATGAGTCTGATTCTGGAGGTGAAGGACCTGCATGTGCGCTACGGCAAGGTGGAGGCCGTGCATGGCGCCAATCTGCAGGTGCAGGCCGGCAAGATCGTCACGGTGATCGGTCCGAACGGCGCCGGCAAATCGACCATGCTCAACGCGATCATGGGCGCGCTGCCGGTCAGCGGGTCGTCCAGCGGCACGGTCCGTTACCTGGGCCATGACATGTCCGGCATCCCGGTGGAGGGGCGGGTGGCGCGCGGCATGTGCCTGGTGCCCGAGAAGCGCGAGCTGTTTTCGACGATGACCGTCGAAGACAACCTGCAGCTCGGCGCCTTCCGCCGCAAGCGTGCCGGCGAGCGCCACTATCTGGATCAGATGGATGTGGTCTACGACCTGTTCCCGCGCCTCAGGGAGCGTGCCAGGCAAGAGGCCGGCACGCTGTCCGGCGGCGAGCGCCAGATGCTGGCGGTGGGCCGGGCGCTGATGGCCAAGCCACAGCTGCTGATGCTGGACGAACCCAGCCTGGGCCTGGCACCGCTGATCGTGAAGGAGATCTTCCACATCATCAGCAATTTGCGCCAGACCGGCGTGGCGACGCTGCTGATCGAACAGAACGCGCGGGCGGCGCTGCAGGTGGCCGACTACGGCTACGTGGTCGAGACTGGCGATATGGCCATGGAGGGCGAGGCCGGCGCGCTGGCCAGCAATCCGAAGGTCATCGAGACGTATCTGGGGCTGGCCAAGAAGGCGGCGTAAAGGCACCTTGTGGATGCCCCGCGGACGTTTCGCGGTACGTATACATCGGTTTGGAAAATAATGGTGCCAGTTTAGGCACCGTTTTTATTCTCCCAGCCGATGTTGTTCACAAAACTATCCACAGTGTGGATAACTACGGGCGGACCAGTTCGACGATATCGGCCGCCGCCGCCGAAAGCAGCCATTCGCGGAAGACCGCCAGGGCCCGATGGTCGCTTTTTTCACGTGGCGCGCAGAGGAAATAGCCCCGGTTCAACGTGACCGGCAGATCGAACGGCGCCACCACCTGACCGGCCTGCAAGGCATCCCTGACAAGGCATCGCTGCAAAACGGCCACCCCCATGTCGGCCTTCACGGCCTCCAGCAGGATCGACACCTGATCGAATCCACGGGCCAGCGCGGGCGCAGCGTTGGGTACGCCCGAGGCACGCAGCCAGTTCTCCCAGTTCCTGGGGGCAGTTGTGTGGAAAAGCAGCGGTTCGCCCATCAGGTCCGACGGAGTTTTCCACAGATTGGCAGCCTGCCGCGCATGGGCCCGCGCGGGGTGGCAGACCGGCACCATTTCGCGTCCGATCACATAGTCAACCTGCAGGTTCGGCCAGTGGCTGGCTTCCCCGGTCAGGATCGCCGCATCGGGCTTTGCGCCGGCGAAGTCTTCGTCACGTCGGTAGGGCACGAAGTCGAGCCGGATATCGGGATGCTTGCGGTGGAAGTCAGGCAGGCGCGGGACCAGCCATACGCTGGCCAGTGTGGGCACGGCAGACAGCGTCAGGTGATGCTGGCGATCTTCCCCCAGCATCGCCCCACTGGCGGTTTCGATCGCGGCCAGCGGGGCCGAGATGGCGTCCAGGTATTGGCGCCCCGCGTCAGTCAGCGTGAGCTTGTGGGCGTTGCGATGGATCAGCGGCTGGCCGAAATGCGATTCCAGCCGGGAGATGGCCCGGCTGATGGCGCCTTGCGTGACGCACAGCGTTTCCGCGGCACGGGTGAAGCTGCCCAGCCTGGCAGCCGTCACAAATGCATGTAGCTCGGACATCGAAGGTGAGCGTATACGCATGAGGACGTGAGCATGAGCTTTGGTAATGGAAGCGTGCAATATAGTCGTTTGTGCAGGGCCGGTAAACTGCCGAAACTCCCCAGCTCGGTCCCCGGATTCGAGAACGATAAAACGAGGAGTTTCACACCATGAATCGAGCCCTGCCTGTCCGCGCCACGCGCCGCCGCCTGATGTTTTCCACAATGTTGTCCACAGCCATCGGCGCCGCTTTTGGCGGTATGGCGATGCCTGTGGCAGCACAATCGAACTACCCGAACAAGCCGATCCGTCTGGTCGTGCCGTTCGCCGCAGGTGGCACCACCGACCTGTCGGCGCGCCTGGTTGCCGAGTACGCCGGACGCGAGCTGGGCCAGACGATCGTGGTCGATAACAAGGGTGGGGCAGGCGGTTCGATCGGCATGGAGCAGGTGGCCCGTTCCGCGCCGGACGGGTACACGATCGGCATGGCCACGGTCAGCACCCATGGGTCCAACCCGGCGGTATACCCGAAGCTGGGCTACGACCCGATCAAGGACTTTGCGCCCGTCACCAACGTGGCGGCCGTTCCCAGCGTCTTTGCCGTGCATCCGAGCGTACCGGCCAAGACCATGCAGGAGTTTGTCGCACTGGCCAAGGCCAACCCGGGCAAGTACACCTTCGCATCGCCCGGCGCCGGCTCGCTCGGGCACGCCAACATCGAGAATTTCATGATGCTGGCCAAGATCAACCTGCTGCACGTGCCGTACAAGGGGGCCGGCCTGGCACTGAACGATGCGCTGGCAGGGCAGGTGAATGCGATTACCGACAACCTGTCGACCACGTTGCCGCACGTGAAGGCGGGCCGGCTGCGCGCACTGGCCTTGCTGGGGGCGCAGCGGTCCCCGCAACTGCCGAACGTGCCGACGTACGGCGAGCTTGGCTACAAGGATATGGGTGACGGTGGCTGGTTCGGCATCGTCGCCCCGGCGGGTACGCCTCAGCCCATCATCGACAAGCTCAATGCCGCCATCCACAAGGCGATGCTGAACCCCGAGTTCAAGCGCAAGATCGAGGAATCGGGCGGCACGCTGGTGCCGACCACGCCGGACCAGTTCAAGGCCCAGATTCAGCAGGCCATGGCGCGCTATGCCCGCGTGGCCAAGGCTGCCAATATCAAGCTGGATTGAGCCATGACGACGTTCGATACACCGTACCGCGCGGTACAGGGCGATGCGCCCGACGGCCCCTATACGCTGGCCTTGCCGGAAGGGCTGCCACTGCCGCTGGTCTGTGATTCGCCGCACAGCGGCGTCTACTATCCGGACGATTTCCGGGCTGCCGTGCCCCTGGCGCGGCTGCGTGGCGGCGAGGACACCCATATCGATACGCTGTGGTCGGCCATCCCCAAGGTCGGCGGCACGCTGATTGGCGCCACCTTCCCGCGCGTCTATATCGATCCCAACCGGATGCTGGAGGACCTGGACCCGGAACTGCTGGACGCGCCGTGGCCCACGCCGCTGTCGCCGGGCGAGAAGACGCGCCTGGGCTATGGGCTGATCTGGCGGAAGCTCGACGCGGCCACGCCGATCTACGACCGCCAGCTGTCGGTGGCGGAGGTAGAGAACCGGATCGCACGCTACTACCGCCCGTACCACGCCGCACTGGCCGAGGCAGTGGAGACCGCGTATCGGCAATTCGGCGCACTCTGGCATCTGAACCTGCATTCGATGCCGAACAACGCCTACGAGCGGCTCAAGATCGATAGCCCACATCCGTTGGCGGACTTTGTGCTGGGCGACCGCGATGGTACGACCTGCGAGCCCGGCATCGTCGATCTGGTGGAGCGGGAGTTGAAGTCGATGGGCTACACGGTGGCGCGCAACGACCCGTACAAGGGGGTGCAACTGATCGCGCAAATCGGCCGCCCGGCCGAGCGGCGCAACAGCCTGCAGATCGAGATCCGTCGCCCGCTGTATATGGACGAGGCGACCAAGGCGCCGAACGCAGGATTCGCGACCTTGCAGCGCGATCTGGCACGGCTTTCGGAGCGCATCGCGATGTATATCCGTAGCCGCATCTGAGGATGTTTCACGTGAAACAGAGTCGGTAGGGAAGGGCCCCGTGCAAGCGGGGCCTTTTCTTTTTGTCGCGGGTTGTCCACAGGACGGCTTGAGTGTTTCACGTGGAACACACCGACCCATTTCCTGAGTATCTTCGGCGCCATGTTTCACGTGAAACATCGCCGAGGGCAGAGTCCGCCAAACGAATGCCGCTATAATTCGACATCCCGAATTTTCCCGCCTAGCCTCCCGGAGGAGGTGTCCCATGCTTTACCCGAAAGAATTCGACGTCATTGTCGTCGGCGGTGGTCACGCCGGCACCGAAGCTGCCCTCGCCGCCGCGCGCATGGGCTGCCAGACACTGCTGCTCTCGCACAACATCGAGACGTTGGGCCAGATGAGCTGCAATCCGTCGATCGGCGGCATCGGCAAGGGACACCTGGTCAAGGAAGTGGACGCCATGGGCGGTGCGATGGCCGCCGCCACGGACGAGGCCGGTATCCAGTTCCGCATCCTCAACTCCAGCAAGGGCCCGGCCGTGCGCGCCACGCGCGCCCAGGCCGACCGTGTGCTGTACCGCAAGGCGATCCGCACGCGACTGGAGAATCAACCGAACCTGATGCTGTTCCAGCAGGCCGTCGATGACCTGATGGTGGAGGGCGACCGCGTCGTGGGAGCGCGTACCCAGGCGGGCATCGACTTCCGTGCGCGGGCCGTGGTGCTGACGGCGGGGACATTCCTCGACGGCAAGATCCACGTGGGCCTGGACAACTACACCGGCGGTCGTGCGGGCGACCCCGCCGCCGTGTCGCTGTCGGCACGTCTGAAGGAATTGAAGCTGCCGCAGGGACGGCTGAAGACCGGGACGCCGCCGCGCATCGATGGTCGGACCATCGATTTTTCCGTCATGGAAGAGCAGCCCGGCGATTTGGACCCGGTGCCGGTCTTCTCGTTCCTGGGGCGGCCGGAGCAGCATCCCCAGCAGCTGCCGTGCTGGATTACCCACACCAACAGCCGTACCCACGACATTATTCGCGGGGGTCTCGATCGCTCGCCGATGTACACCGGCGTCATCGAAGGGGTAGGGCCGCGCTACTGCCCCAGCATCGAGGACAAGATTCACCGCTTCTCGGGCAAGGAAAGCCATCAGATTTTCCTTGAGCCAGAAGGGTTGACCACCAACGAGTTCTACCCGAACGGCATCTCCACGAGCCTGCCATTCGACGTGCAGCTGGACCTCGTCCATTCGATCCGCGGTATGGAGAACGCGCATATCCTGCGCCCAGGCTATGCCATCGAGTACGACTACTTCGACCCGCGCGGCCTGAAGGCATCGCTGGAGAGCAAGGCCATCCAGGGGCTGTTCTTCGCCGGTCAGATCAACGGCACGACCGGCTATGAAGAGGCCGCAGCACAAGGCCTGCTGGCCGGTATCAATGCGGGATGCTTCGTGCGCGAGCGCGACGCCTGGACGCCGCGCCGGGACCAGGCCTACCTGGGCGTGCTGGTCGACGACCTGATCACGCGTGGCGTGACCGAGCCGTACCGGATGTTCACCAGCCGCGCCGAATTCCGTCTGAGCCTGCGCGAGGACAACGCCGACATGCGCCTGACCGAAGTCGGCCGCGAACTCGGTGTGGTGGACGATGTACGTTGGGATGCATTCAACCGCAAGCGTGACGCTGTTTCACGTGAAACAGAGCGACTGAAGTCCACGTGGGTCAATCCGACGCTGCTGCCGGAAGCTGACGCCGTACCGCTGCTCGGCAAGGCAATCGAGCGCGAATACTCGCTGGCCGATCTGCTACGTCGTCCGGAAGTCCGTTACGAGGCACTGGTCGCCTTGCAGGACGGCCGCTACGCGCCGGAAACGCCGCTTGCCGACGATGCCATGCTGGCCGAGCAGATTCGCGAGCAAATCGAAATCGGCATCAAATATCACGGCTATATCGCGCGCCAGGCGGCCGAGGTGGACAAGCTGGGCGCCAACGAGGCGACCAGGCTGCCCCTCGACTTCGACTACACCGAAGTTCGCGGCCTGGGGTTCGAGGTCAGCCAGAAGCTGAATCAACACCGTCCGGAAACGCTGGGCCAGGCATCGCGGATCTCGGGCGTCACGCCGGCAGCGATCTCGCTGCTGCTGGTCCATCTGAAGAAGAAGGGCATGGGGCGTACGGGGCAGACCAACGGGAAGGCCGGCAACGGTCAGGAGGCTGCCTGAGTGGGAGGCTTCCGATACACCGTGGTCGACGAGGCCGCCCAGCGTCAGCGCCTGGAAGCCGGGCTTGGCGCCATCGGCCTGGCACTGGCGCCTGCCCAGATCGAAACGCTGTTCGCGTACCTGACGCTGCTCCGCAAGTGGAACAGCGTCTACAACCTCACCGCCATCCGTCATCCCGACGAGATGCTGACCCACCACTTGCTCGATTCGCTGGCAGCGGTGCCTGCGCTGGCCGAGGCCGCGCGCAGCTCGGCCGTACCTGATGCTGCACGGGGCAGGGTGCTGGACGTGGGCTCGGGTGGCGGCATGCCGGGCATGCCGCTGGCCATTACCTGCCCCGATGTGTCGGTGCTGATGGTCGATATCGTTCAGAAGAAGACTGCGTTCCTGACGCAGTGCCGCGCGCAGCTGCACCTGACCAATGCCGCGGCACACTGGGGCCCGGTCGAGAAGATCGAGGATGCCGATGGCTATGCCGTCATTACGTCGCGCGCGTTTGCCGAGCTGACGGACTTTGTGAACCTGTCCGGCCACCTGGCGGCCCCCGGCGGGAAGCTGCTCGCCATGAAAGGGGTTTATCCCCAGGCCGAGATTGACCGGATGGAAGCCGCCGGCCTGATGCAGACATGGCAGGTGGAAGCGGTGCCCAAACTGATCGTTCCAGAACTCGATGCGGAACGGCATCTCGTAGTGCTATCGCGGCGTTGAATTCGCTGTTTTAGAATTTGGTAAGTGTTATTCGTCGCATGAATACGAAGACACGCACAGGGAGCTGCAAGCGCATATGGCCAAGGTATTCGTGATCGCAAACCAGAAGGGCGGCGTCGGCAAGACCACCACTACGGTGAATCTGGCCGCCGGTCTGGCCGCGCAGGAGCAGCGCGTGCTGCTGGTCGACCTGGACCCCCAGGGCAATGCCTCGATGGGCTCCGGTATCGACAAGCAGTCGCTGGAACACAGTGTGTACCAGGTGCTGGTGGGCCTGGCATCCGTGTCGCAGGCAACCCGGCGGTCCGAGTCGGGCCGCTACGACGTGCTGCCGGCCAATCGCGAACTGGCCGGTGCCGAAGTGGAGCTGGTGGAACTGGACCAGCGCGAGCGACGCCTCAAGCAGGCGCTGGCCGAAGTGGACGACCAGTATGACTTCGTGCTGATCGACTGCCCGCCGTCGCTGTCGCTGCTGACGTTGAACGGCCTGTGTGCCGCGCATGGCGTGATCGTGCCGATGCAGTGCGAATACTTCGCGCTGGAGGGGTTGTCCGATCTGGTCAACACGATCAAGCAGGTGCATGCCAACCTGAATCGCGAACTCAAGGTGATTGGCCTGCTGCGCGTGATGTTCGACCCGCGCGTGACGCTGCAGCAGCAGGTGTCGGCGCAGCTGGAGGCCCACTTCGCGGAAAAGGTATTCAAGACCGTGATTCCGCGCAATGTGCGGCTGGCCGAGGCGCCGTCATATGGCATGCCGGGCGTGGCATTCGATGCGTCCTCGAAGGGCGCCAAAGCGTATCTCGATTTTGGCGCGGAGATGATTGCGCGCGTACGCCAGCTCGGTTGAGCGGCACGAACAGACAGGGAAGGGTGGCGAGCATGGTGACCGCTAAAAAGAAGGGTCTGGGCCGGGGACTGGAAGCACTGCTCGGCGGGCCCGCCGAGATTGTCGAAACCGCAAAGCAGGAAGGCGCGCCGTCGGTGCTGGGCGTCAATCAGCTTCAGCCGGGCAAGTACCAGCCGCGCACCCGCATGGACGAAGGCGCGCTGCAGGAGCTGGCGGCAAGCATCCGCGCGCAGGGCCTGATGCAGCCGATCCTGGTGCGCCGCGTGGCCGAACCCGACCGGTACGAGATCATCGCCGGCGAACGCCGCTTCCGCGCGTCGAAGCTGGCGGGGCTCGACAAGGTGCCGGTGCTGGTCAAGGACGTGCCCGACCAGGCCGCCGCCGCGATGGCGCTGATCGAGAACATCCAGCGCGAAGACCTCAACCCGCTGGAAGAGGCGCAGGGCATCATGCGCCTGATCCGCGAATTCAGTTTCACGCACGAACAGGCCGCCGAATCGGTGGGCCGCTCGCGCAGCGCGGTCTCGAACCTGCTGCGTCTGCTGAACCTGGCGTCGCCGGTGCAGACCATGCTGATGGCCGGCGATCTCGACATGGGCCACGCGCGCGCGCTGCTGGCCGTGGACGGGGCCAACCAGATCACGCTGGCCAACCAGATCGTGAACAAGCGCCTGTCGGTACGCGAAACCGAGAAGCTCGTCGCCTCGACGCTGAAGCCGTTCGACCTGAAGTCGCTCAAGCAGAAGCAGGGCAACGGCACCCGCGATGTGGCGCGGCTCGAAGAGGAACTGTCCGACACGCTCGGGCTGGCGGTGCAGATCAAGCTCGGCGCACGCGGCAAGGGACAGTTGACCATCCACTTCACCAGCAACGACGCGCTCGATGGCGTGTTGATCCGCCTGCGCGAACCGGCGGCCAGCGCCTGATACCGGCCAGCGGGGTCGGACACGGGCGCCGTATACGTTTACCGGGGTTACGGCAATCGTTTTACCGATGAAATTGCCGGGCTGTCGGCATCGCGCGACAGCCCGCCGCCCATGCACCGTGTCGCGGCATGAATCTGCGCGATAACCGCACGGCCCCCCTGCGATGACCTTTCGGAATGCACGCCCTAACGGCTGCCAACGATGGCCGAACAGCCATCATGCACGCATTGGCGTGCGCAATCCAATTACGTTACGCATCATTGGCGCGCAATTTCGCACCATCCATCATGAACGCGTGATAGCAACCGTTGTGCGAAATTCCCTGCAAGCTAACTGAAAGCAGATTGACGCGTGTCGGCGATTGCTAATAGAATCGTGCGGTTTGAATTCTGGCCGGACCCAAAAAGTTCCGGCCTGGAACGAGGCCAGGCAGGTGGTGGTACGAGACCGTCAGCAGGAAAAATCGCAAGCCGGTACGGCATCCCGCGACAATCATCGAGACGATGGCTGGCGCGATGACTGGGATGATAGCGCCGCGCGCGAAGAGGAAGCTGTCGATCCGCTGTCGCGTGCCGAAGCGGTGAAGCTGCTTGGCGAGCGCGCGTTGCGTCCGTCGCGCATGACACCGGGCAAGGTCGTGCTGGCGCAGGTCGTCGTGACGCTGTTGTCCGCGATTGCCTGGGCGGTGTTCGCGCATGAGCATGCACCGTCGGGCTGGTCGGCCTTCTTCGGCGGCATGGCGTGTTTCGTGCCCAGCGGCTTCTTTGCGCTGCGTCTGTATATGTCGCGCAAGCAGCCGTCGGTCGGCGGCCTGGTGGCCGGCGAGGCGATCAAGGTCTTCGGCACGATGGCACTGCTGGTGCTGGTGATCGTGCTGTACCGGGATCTGCGCTGGGTGCCGATGCTGGTCACGTTCCTGTTGGCGCTCAAGACTTATTGGGTGGCGCTCGCGATCCGCTAAGCGGAGATACGCGAATCCCGTCGCCCTTGGCAATGCGTGAAGCAGGGCCACGGCGTGGGATTCGGTCTCAGATGAGGCACCCATCCGGAATATCAAGTGGTTTTACGCGCAGGGCGTCACAACCGTGAAGTGCTGCGTGAGTAAGGTTTTGCCCAGAACAATAGCGCGGGCTTGCCCAGGCGGTGACCGGTCATGTGACCGAAGGCCAGAGCAAGACGCATGCCGGGCGACCGCCAAAGCGGTTGCCGGAAACAAAGATTTCGCAATATACCGATCGTTTCGACATGTCAGCTGAAGCTACTCAAGGCGCTGGGCACACGCTCACACCCTCAGGCTATATCGCCGAACACCTGCAGAACTTTAATTCGGTCGGCGGCAAGCAGCATTCCGTCGTCGATTTCAGTGTCCTCAACTACGACACCGTGTTCTGGTCGGTGCTGTGCGGCGCCATCGCCGTGCTGTTCCTGTACATGGCCGCGCGCCGCGTCACGGCCGGCGTGCCGGGCCGCTTCCAGGCCTTCGTCGAAATGATTGTCGAGATGGTCGACGACCAGGCCAAGGGCATCATCCACGGCGACCGCTCGTGGATCGCTCCGCTGGCGCTGATGGTGTTCTGCTGGATCACCATGATGAATGCGATCGACCTGATCCCCGTGGACTGGGTCACCGGCCTGAACAACGTGCTGGGCATCTTCCACATCCATCTTCCGCACCACCGCGCGGTGGCCACGGCCGACCTGAACGGCACGCTGGGCATGTCGTGCTCGGTTCTGGTGCTGATGATCTACTACAGCTTCAAGATCAAGGGCGCGGGCGGCTTCATGCACGAGCTGTTCTCGGCCCCGTTCGGCGCCAAGTGGTACCTGGCCCCGTTCAACCTGATCCTGAACATCATTGAATTCCTGGCCAAGGCCGTGTCGCTGGGCATGCGGTTGTTCGGCAACATGTACGCCGGCGAACTGGTGTTCCTGCTGATCGCGCTGCTGGGTTCCATCTGGACGTTCAGCGCCGACCTGTCGGCACTGGGCTTCATCGGGCACGTGGTTGCCGGCACCGTATGGGCCATCTTCCACATTCTGATCGTGCTGCTCCAGGCATTCATTTTCATGATGCTGACGCTGGTGTACATCGGCCAGGCTCACGATCACCACTGATTTTCCGGTTCTTCGTTTTTTGGTTTTTTGGTTCTAAGTCTCTCTAAATTAAAGGAGTCATCATGCAAGCATATCTCGCCAACATCCAGGGTCTGACCGCAATCGGTATCGGCATCATCATCGGTCTGGGCGCTATCGGCGCCTGCCTGGGTATCGCCCTGATGGGTGGCAAGTACATCGAAGCCTGCGCACGTCAGCCCGAGCTGATGAACCCGCTGCAGACCAAGATGTTCCTGCTGGCTGGCCTGATCGACGCTGCATTCCTGATCGGTGTGGGTGTTGCAATGCTGTTCGCCTTCGCCAACCCGCTGCTGTCGGTCATTCAGTAAGTCTTTTCGGTCTGCATGATGCTGACGGGCGGCGTAGGCCTCAGTCCGATGGCCTGGCCGCCCTTGTGCATTTATCTGTAGTTTGATTACCGAAAGGAACACACCATGAATCTGAACGCAACGTTTTTTGCGCAGATGGTCGTGTTCTTCATCCTGTGGTGGGTTGTTGCCAAATTCATTTGGCCGCCGCTGGTGAAGGCGCTCGACGAACGCGCAAAGAAGATCGCCGATGGCCTCGCCGCTGCCGAAAAGGGCAAGGCGGAGCTTGAACTCGCCAACAAGCGTGTGGACCAGGCCATGGCCGAAGCCCGCACCGAAGGCGCACAACGCGTGGCCGACGCTGAAAAGCGCGCCCAGGCCGCCGCTGACGAGATCAAGCAGAACGCCCAGGCAGAAGCCGCACGCATCATCGCCCAGGCCAAGGCCGAGGCAGAGCAGCAAGTGACCCGCGCCCGCGAAACGCTGCGCGACCAGGTCGCCGTGCTTGCCGTGAAGGGTGCAGAGCAGATCCTCAAGCGTGAAGTGAACGCGCAGGTGCATGCAGACCTGCTCAATCAACTCAAGGCTGAGCTCTAATCATGGCTGAAACCGCAACCATTGCCCGTCCCTACGCTGAGGCGCTGTTCCGCGTCGCGAGCGAAGCCGGTGCAGGCAACCTGGGTGCATGGTCTGAACTGGTGTCGGAGATGGGGCAGGTTGCCGCCAACCCCGACATGCAGGCGCTCGCCACCGATCCGAACGTCCCGGGCGAAAAGCTCCAGGAACTGTTCCTTTCGGTGCTGAAGAGCCCGGTGAACGATGAAGCCCGTCGCTTCGTCAACCTGCTGGTGGAGAACAACCGCCTGACGGTGCTGCCGGAAGTCGCCGAACAGTTCCATGCGCTCAAGAATGCCCGCGAGGGTTCGTCCGACGTCGAGATCACCAGCGCATTCCCGCTGGACGATTCGCAGACGAAGGAACTGGTCGCCGCACTCGAACGCAAGTTCGGTCGCAAGCTGTACGCAAAGGTGGCGGTGGACCCGTCGCTGATTGGCGGCGTGAGCGTCAAGGTCGGCGACGAAGTGCTCGACACCTCCGTGCGCGCGCGCCTGGCTGCCATGCAAGCCACGCTGACCGCCTGACCGCAACGGCCGACGGATTGAAGAATTAGGAGCATTGTGATGCAACTGAACCCCTCAGAAATCAGCGAGCTGATCAAGTCCCGCATCTCGGGTCTTGGCGCCGACGCTGAAGTGCGCAACACCGGCACGGTGATTTCCGTGACCGATGGTATCTGCCGCGTGCATGGCCTGTCCGGCGTGATGCAGGGCGAGATGCTGGAATTCCCGGGTAATACGTTTGGCCTGGCACTGAACCTCGAGCGTGACTCGGTGGGTGCCGTGGTGCTGGGCGATTACGAACACATTTCGGAAGGCGATACGGTCAAGTGCACCGGCCGCATTCTGGAAGTGCCGGTTGGCAAGGAACTGCTGGGCCGCGTGGTCAACACGCTGGGTCAGCCGATCGACGGCAAGGGCCCGATCAACGCCAAGGAAACGGACGTGATCGAGAAGGTGGCACCGGGCGTGATCGCACGTCAGTCGGTGAGCCAGCCGGTCCAGACCGGCCTGAAGTCGATCGACGCGATGGTGCCGATCGGCCGTGGCCAGCGCGAGCTGATCATTGGCGACCGCCAGACCGGCAAGACCGCCGTGGCCGTCGACGCCATCATCAACCAGAAGGGCAAGGGCGTCTTCTGCGTGTACGTGGCAATCGGCCAGAAGGCTTCGACGATCTCGAACGTGGTGCGCAAGCTCGAAGAGCACGGCGCCATGGAATACACGATCGTCGTGGCAGCATCGGCTTCGGACTCGGCCGCCATGCAGTACCTGGCTGCCTACGCCGGCTGCACGATGGGCGAATACTTCCGCGACCGTGGTGAAGACGCACTGATCGTTTATGACGATCTGACCAAGCAAGCCTGGGCCTACCGCCAGGTGTCGCTGCTGCTGCGCCGCCCGCCGGGCCGCGAAGCCTACCCGGGCGACGTGTTCTACCTGCACTCGCGTCTGCTGGAGCGTGCAGCCCGCGTGAACGAAGATTACGTGGCCAAGTTCACGAACGGCGCCGTCACCGGCAAGACCGGTTCGCTGACCGCGCTGCCCGTGATCGAAACACAGGCCGGCGACGTGTCCGCTTTCGTGCCGACCAACGTGATCTCGATCACCGACGGTCAGATCTTCCTGGAAACCGACCTGTTCAACGCCGGTATCCGCCCCGCTATCAACGCCGGTATTTCGGTGTCGCGCGTCGGTGGTGCTGCCCAGACGAAGGTCATCAAGAAGCTGTCCGGCGGTATCCGTACCGACCTGGCCCAGTACCGTGAACTGGCTGCGTTCGCGCAGTTCGCCTCGGACCTGGACGATGCCACCCGCAAGCAGCTGGAGCGCGGCCGCCGCGTGACGGAACTGCTGAAGCAGCCGCAGTACCAGCCGCTGCAGGTGTGGCAACTGGCCGCGTCGCTGTATGCCGCGAACAATGGCTTCCTCGACAACGTCGACGTGAAGGACATCCTGCCGTTCGAAAAGGGCCTGCACGATCATCTGAAGACCAAGTTCGCCGACCTCGTCAACCGCATCGAAGATACCAAGGATCTGTCGAAGGACGACGAAGCCGCCCTGCGTGCCGCGATCGAGGATTTCAGGAAGTCCGCCGCGTTCTAACCGCGTGATTCCACGGACCGCGCCGTGGCTGCCGCAAGGCATGCGGCGCGGCACGAATGGAGAGGAAAGATATGGCCGGAACGAAAGAGATTCGAACCAAGATCAAGAGCGTGCAGAACACGCGAAAGATCACCAAGGCGATGGAAATGGTCGCCGCATCCAAGATGCGCAAGGCGCAGGAACGGATGCGCAACGCCCGTCCGTATGCTGAAAAAGTGCGCAATATCGCAGCGCACCTGGCCACCGCCAACCCCGAGTTCAAGCACCCGTTCATGGTGTCGCGCGATGTCAAGCGCGTCGGCATGATCGTGGTGACGACCGACAAGGGCCTGTGCGGCGGCATGAATACGAACGTGCTGCGAGCCGTGACCAATGAACTGAAGACCCTGCAGAACCGCGGCGTGGACGTGCAAGCGACCGCCATCGGTACCAAGGGCATGCAGTTCCTGGGTCGCATCGGCGCCAAGGTGGTCTCGAACGTGGTGCATCTCGGTGACACCCCGCATCTGGAAAAGCTGATCGGCGCGATCAAGGTCCAGCTGGATGCCTTTACCAACGGCGAAGTCGACGCGGTGTACCTGGCTTATACCCGGTTCATCAACACGATGAAGCAGGAGCCGATGGTCGAGCAACTGCTGCCGCTGGCCGCAGACAAGCTGAGCCAGACCGAAGATGAAAAGCGCGCCTACTCGTGGGATTACATCTACGAGCCCGACGCCCAGACGGTTGTGGAAGAGCTGCTCGTCCGCTACGTCGAGGCGCTGGTGTACCAGGCCGTGGCCGAAAACATGGCGTCGGAGCAATCCGCGCGCATGGTGGCCATGAAGGCGGCTTCCGACAACGCCAAGAACGTGATTGGCGAACTGCAGCTGGTCTACAACAAGACCCGCCAGGCCGCGATCACGAAGGAACTGTCGGAAATCGTCAGCGGCGCAGCTGCGGTCTAAGGCGTCAAGAATTCAAGCTATCGGAGATACGAAATGAGTATCGGAAATATTGTGCAGTGCATTGGCGCCGTGGTGGACATCGAGTTCCCGCGCGACGCAATGCCGAAGGTGTACGACGCACTCGTGCTCGAAGAGGGCAACGACAAGTCGTTCGCCGAGAAGGGTCTGACCTTCGAAGTGCAGCAGCAGCTCGGTGACGGCGTGGTGCGTACCATCGCCCTGGGCTCGTCGGACGGCCTGCGCCGTGGCATGTCGGTGAAGAGCACCGGCGCCCCCATCTCCGTGCCGGTTGGCCACGGTACGCTGGGCCGCATCATGGACGTGCTGGGTCGCCCGATCGACGAAGCCGGCCCGATCGCCGCCGATGAAAAGCGCGCGATTCACCAGAAGGCACCGAAGTTCGACGAACTGTCGCCGTCGGTTGACCTGCTGGAAACCGGCATCAAGGTGATCGACCTGGTGTGCCCGTTCGCAAAGGGCGGCAAGGTGGGCCTGTTCGGTGGCGCCGGCGTCGGCAAGACCGTGAACATGATGGAGCTCATCAACAACATCGCCAAGCAGCACAGCGGTCTGTCGGTGTTTGCCGGCGTGGGCGAGCGTACCCGTGAAGGGAACGACTTCTACCACGAAATGAAGGACTCGAACGTGCTCGACAAGGTGGCCATGGTGTTCGGCCAGATGAACGAGCCGCCGGGCAACCGTCTGCGCGTGGCGCTGACCGGCCTGACGATGGCCGAGCGTTTCCGCGACGAAGGCCGCGACATCCTGTTCTTCGTCGACAACATCTACCGCTACACGCTGGCCGGTACGGAAGTGTCGGCACTGCTGGGCCGTATGCCTTCGGCCGTGGGCTATCAGCCGACGCTGGCTGAAGAAATGGGCAAGCTGCAGGAACGTATCACGTCGACCAAGACTGGCTCGATCACGTCGATCCAGGCCGTGTACGTGCCTGCCGATGACTTGACCGACCCGTCGCCGGCTACGACCTTCCTGCACCTGGACTCGACCGTCGTGCTGTCGCGTGACATCGCCGCGCTGGGTATCTACCCCGCCGTCGACCCGCTCGACTCGACCTCGCGCCAGCTGGATCCGCAAGTCGTGGGTACGGAGCACTACGAAGTGGCCCGCCGCGTCCAGCAGACCCTGCAGCGTTACAAGGAACTGCGAGACATCATCGCGATTCTGGGCATGGACGAACTGTCGCCGGAAGACAAGCTGGCCGTGTCGCGCGCTCGTAAGATCCAGCGTTTCCTGTCGCAGCCGTTCCACGTGGCCGAAGTGTTCACGGGTTCGCCGGGCAAGTACGTGCCGCTGAAGGAAACCATCCGTGGTTTCAAGATGCTGGTGGATGGCGAGTGCGATCACCTGCCGGAACAGGCCTTCTACATGGTCGGTTCGATCGACGAAGCCTTCGAGAAGGCCAAGAAGCTTCAGTAAGCGGCGTCTTTCGTCTTGGCGCCAGGCGTGGCTGCCGTGCTCCGGCACGCGGCCACGGCCGGCGCGAAGGCGAAGATCGTGCTTCCTGATTTGCGGGAAGCCAACGCTTTCTGGAGAAAGGATCTTATATGGCAACCATTCTTGTAGACGTCGTCAGCGCGGAATCGTCGATCTTCTCCGGTCAGGCGAAGTTCGTGGCGCTGCCGGGCGAGACGGGTGAGCTGGGTATTCTGCCGGGCCACACGCCGCTGATCACCCGCATCCAGCCGGGTGCGGTGCGCATCGAGAAGGAAGACGGCAGCGAGGAATTCGTGTTCGTTGCTGGCGGAATTCTCGAAGTGCAGCCTCAGCACGTGACTGTTCTGGCCGACACCGCCATCCGCGGCAGCGACCTGGACGAAGCCAAGGCGCAGGAAGCCAAGCGCGCCGCAGAGGAACTGATGCAGAACCAGAGCAGCGATCTCGACCTGGCTCGCGCCCAAAGCGAGCTGGCCGTGGCCGCAGCGCAACTGGCTGCTATCGCCCGACTGCGTCGTAAGAAGTAAGCAAGGCACTGTAGTCGCCACGCTGTTGTTTTTTCGGCGTGGCAAATGAAAAAGGCAGCCAATCGGCTGCCTTTTTTTCTTCCGGACGCTATATTTCGTTGCCTGGACCACAAAAAAAAGCGCGCGGGCCGGGGAGGCTCCGCGCGGACGGGAAAATCCCTTCGAGGGGTCAATTCGAAGGAACGGGTTCGGTCCAGGTTTCACTGAAAAGCGCAGCGGACCGTCTTGTCCGCACCATCGGCGAGTTTCCAATCATCGGAACCTCAAGCCGCGCGCTACAGGTCTTCCTGGTGTCCGGATCAGTCGACGGTGCTCGGCTGGTCCGGATAAATCGGGGAACTGCTCAGGCTTTCTTCCACACCCCTTATTTTTCAAGGCTTTAGCGGCGGGGGTGCCTCACACCAAGCTCAGGTCTGTCAATGCATTGTGGGGGAAACTGCTGGGCATGGCAGTAACAAAATGTATCCTTTTGCAAGAAGATGAAAGCCCGCCCGGGAAAAATCCGGCGTTTTGGACACTTTTATTCGTATTTGAAAGCGTTTTCACGACACCGGCTGGCAATTTCTTTAGCCAGAAATGTTAAGACATTGTGTGCGTAGTGTACTGAATGCATTACGTTTTTTCGGCCGACGCTTAATACACTCCCCGCTTTCGTGGGGTGTCCGAAATGCAGCCGTGAAAATTGTGTTCGCTGGCGCATTGAGCGTTACGATTCGAAACGGTTCCAAGTGCACATTCCGACGCTGTCAACGAGACCCTCGCCGCGCGCGTCGCTGCCGCTACACTGGCGGACGTTCGTGATTCCGCTAGATTCCTCACCATGGCCATCGACCCCCAGCTGCAAGCCTATTACCGCCAGATGGCGGAACTGTATGCCGGCCAACCCGTTGCCGAGAGCCCCGTCGAGCGCCGTGCGCGTTTCGAGGATGCGGCCGCGCGCTCGCAGCTGCCGGACCCCGATGGGCTCGCGATCACCGAGATCGGTCTGCCAGTGGATGGCGCCGTGCTGCCCGTGCGGCTGTTCCGGCCCATGGATGCCGACCGGCCACGCCTGATCGTCTACTTTCACGGGGGCGGCTGGGTCGTCGGCTCGCCCGACACACACCACACGGTGGCCGCGTTGCTGGCGGCCGATACGGGCTGCGCCGTGGCCAGCGTCGACTATCGCCTGGCACCCGAACAGGCATTTCCCCAGCCTTGCGACGATGCCATTGGAGCGGTCCAGTGGCTTGCCGATGCACGCGAGCGCCTGGGCTTCGCGCCAGAGTTCCTGGCCGTTGCCGGGGACAGCGCCGGAGGCCACCTGGCCGCGGTTGCCGCCCGGCATCTCAACGACGCTGCCGGCCGTCATGTGGTCAACGCCCAGTTGCTGATCTACCCCGTCGCCGCACCCGTACTGACCACCGAAAGCTACCGCGCCTTTGCCGATGGCCCCGGCCTGACGCGCGATGAAATGGCATGGTTCTGGACCCAGTACATCGGCGCCGATGCCCTGGCGCTTGGCGCCGCGCAAGCGGACCCGCGCATTCACCTGATGGCCACGCCGCCGCGCCATGTGCCGCCGGCCAGCGTGGTCATCGTGGCGTCCAACGACGTGCTGCGCGACGATGGCCTGGCGTACGCCGATTTCCTGGTGCGCCACGATGCGCCCGTGGTCACGATCGAGGCCAGCGGCATGACGCACGGATTCGCCAGGCTCCAGCCCGACGCCCCGCGTGCGCGCGAGTGGATGCGGCGCGCGGCCCAGGCCTTCGTCGCCGCCTTCGACGAAATCTGACGGACGGGGCCGGAAGCTGGCGCGGATATGACGGCCATCAGCCTCGGGGGCGGCAGCTGGGGTCGGCGTTCCCGTAGAATGGCGGTCTTACGAGGATGACCATGACCGTACTGCAGAACGACACCTTCCTGCGCGCGCTGCGCCGGCAACCCACCGAATACACGCCGCTCTGGCTGATGCGTCAGGCGGGCCGCTATCTGCCCGAGTACAACGCCACGCGCGCTCGCGCCGGCAGCTTCCTGGGGCTGGCGAAGAACCCGGCATATGCCACGGAAGTGACGCTGCAGCCGCTGGATCGTTATCCGCTCGATGCCGCGATCCTGTTCTCGGACATCCTGACCGTGCCCGACGCCATGGGTCTGGGCCTGTCGTTCGCCCAGGGGGAAGGGCCGCGCTTCGCCCATCCGCTGCGTACCGAAGCCGACGTGGCCAGGCTGGCCGTGCCCGATATGTCGTCGCTGCAGTACGTATTCGACGCGGTCAGCGAAATCCGTCGTGCCCTGGTGCAGGACGGCGCCCAGCGCGTGCCGCTGATCGGCTTCTCGGGCAGCCCGTGGACGCTGGCTTGCTATATGGTCGAGGGCGGCGGTTCGGACGACTTCCGCACCGTCAAGGCCATGATGTACGGCCGGCCGGATCTGATGCACCGCATCCTCGAAATCAACGCGCAGGCCGTTTCCGCCTACCTGAACGCCCAGATCGAAGCCGGCGCGCAGGCCGTGATGGTGTTCGACACCTGGGGCGGTGCGCTCGCCGACGGCATGTACCAGACGTTCTCGCTCGCCTATATGCGGCGTGTGCTGCAGGGGCTGAAGCGCGAGCACAACGGCCAGCAGATTCCGGTCATCGTGTTCACGAAGGGCGGCGGCATCTGGCTGGAGCAGATCGCGGCGATCGAGCCCGATGCGATCGGGCTGGACTGGACGGTCAATTTGACCCAGGCGCGCCGTCGCACGGCGGACAAGGTTGCCCTCCAGGGCAACATCGACCCCACCGTACTGTTTGCATCGGAAGCGGCAATCCGGGAACAGGTGCGCGGCGTGCTCGACAGCTACGCGGCAGGTGGCGGCAGCGACGGCCATGTGTTCAACCTGGGACATGGCATTTCGCAGTTCACACCGCCCGAAAATGTTTCGGTGCTCGTGGATGAAGTGCACAGTCACAGCCGCAAGCTGCGGGCTGCAACGGTTGCACCTGTCGCCTGACCGGCCGGTTACCTCGCGACGCAACGATGTGATGGGTATCTGCCGCGCGGTGCCGCGGCAGGCGCAGCGCGCGTCCTGTCAAGTAAACTATTTAGCGATATTTCGCCAAAAAGGTGCCAGGGGCTTGCTGTCAAGGCTTGACTTATGCACACCGATAGGTTTGCGGCACTGCACGAGCGGGTAACCCCTTAACTCAGTTGGGGGGTCTTTGCAAGTCCTTGATTCATAAGGCTTTGAATGTTCTGCAAAGGTGGTTGCAAGGGCGATGAAAGCCTTGTGCCAAGCGCCTTGCCGGGTAGTCGGTGCGACTTTTCAACAAAGTTATCCACAGGGCCGATTGGGAGGATGGAAAACCATCCGTGGATCATCGACTTAGGGTCACATTTGAAGTTTTACTTTAAGTTGATGTTGCGCCGCACACAGACATTCGTCTCCCTTCCTGACCTCATGCGCATGCACAAGATCAGCGCAAACGGGCTGCACCATGCAGGGGGCTGCGCATGACCCCGGACATGCCGGAAGCCGCTGCCGACGCCGCGTTCGTGGCGTCTTCCCCACAGCCGTCCTTGCGCCCCATCGTCCGTGTCGCACTGGATACCCCGGCCGACGACTGCTTCGACTATCTGGCCGACGACGGCGTGGAGCCCGGCCAACTCGTGGTGGTGCCGTTTGGCCGGCGCCAGGCGGTCGGTGTGGCCGTCGCGCGTGTGGACCACTCCGACGTGCCCGAAGACAAGCTGCGCCCCATCGTGCAACGAAACGACTGGATGCCGCCGCTGAGCGCCGAATGGATCGCCTTGGCCCGCTTCGCCGCACGCTACTACCATCGCAGGCTCGGTGAAGTGATGCTGCCTGCGCTCCCGCCGTCGCTCCGGGAGTCCGACACGTGGGACCGCCTGGGACAGCGCGCACGCACCACGCAGTACCGGGTACGCCCGGGCCACGCCGAAACGCTGCGCGAGGCCGCCCCGGCGCGCGCGCGCACCGTCCGTGCGCTGGCCGATGCCCTGATCGATACGCAGGACTGGGTACGCCTGGCTGACGCCCGCGAACTGTGCACGGCGGCGCCGGCACGTCTGGACGAATGGACCGCGGCCGGCTGGGTCGAATGCATGCATGCCGACCGGCCCGTGCTGGAAACAGATACGACCCGCGCGCCATCCGTGGCGCCCACCCTGCACGCCGAGCAGCAGCAGGCGGTGGACGCCATCGCGGCGGCGCAAGCCTACGCGGCTTTCCTGCTGCACGGCGTAACGGGAAGCGGCAAGACCGAGGTCTATCTCCATGCCATGGCCCAGCGGCTTGCCGCCGATCCCACGGCCCAGGTGCTGATGCTCGTGCCTGAGATCAATCTCACGCCTCAGCTGCAATCGCGCATCGCCGAACGCTTTCCCCATCTGCCGCTGGCGGTGCTGCACAGCGGATTGGCCGATCAGGAGCGCAGCCTGCAATGGCTGGCGGCCCATCGCGGCGAGGCACGCATCGTCCTGGGCACCCGCATGGCGGTGATGGCGTCGATGCCGCACCTGAGCCTGATCGTGGTCGACGAGGAGCACGATACGTCCTACAAGCAGCAGGAAGGCCTGCGGTACTCGGCGCGCGACCTCGCCGTGTGGCGCGCCAACCAGCTTGGCATCCCCGTGGTGCTGGGGTCGGCCACGCCTTCGATGGAGACGTGGTACCGGGCGGAGCAGGGCGCGTATCGCAAGCTGGTGTTGCGCGAGCGCGCCCAGGCCGATGCGGCGCTACCGGCCGTGCGGCTGATCGACCTCAACCACGAGCGGCAACGGCAGCGCGCCCTGTACGAAGGGCTGTCGGTGCCGCTGCTCGATGCCATCCAGCAGCGCCTGGACCGTGGCCAGCAAAGCCTGCTGTTCCTGAACCGGCGCGGCTATGCGCCCGTGCTGGCGTGCGACAGCTGCGGCTGGCTGTCCGGTTGTCCGCGCTGTTCCGCGTACCTGGTGCTGCATCGTCCCGAGCGGCGCCTGCGTTGCCACCACTGCGGCCTGGAATCGCCGGTGCCACACCACTGCCCGGACTGCGGCAACGTGGATATTGCGCCACTTGGACGCGGTACGCAGCGGATCGAGGAGTCCTTGGCCGCGCGCTTTCCCCAGGCGCGTATCGCCCGCATCGACGCCGATTCCACGCGCCGCAAGGGCAGTGCCCAGGCGATGTTCGACGAGGTGCATGCCGGCGAGGTCGATATCCTGGTGGGCACGCAGATGGTGGCCAAAGGACACGACTTCCAGCGCGTGACGCTGGTCGGTATCGTCCACCCCGATGCCGCGATGTTCAGCCACGACTTCCGCGCGGCCGAGCATCTGTTTGCGTCGCTGATGCAGGTGTCCGGCCGTGCGGGCAGGGCGGGGCTGGGCGGCGAAGTCATGATCCAGACGCGTTACCCCGATGCCCCCGCATTGCAGGCGCTGGCGCGCCATGACTATGATGGATTCGCGGCCAGCCAGTTGCGCGAGCGGCGGCAGGCCGGGTTGCCCCCGTTTGCCTACCAGGTATTGATTACCGCCGAGCACGGCCAGCTGGAGCGGGCCCTGGCGTTCCTGCAGGCGGCGCGCGAACAGGCCGACGCCTGTTCGATGGCACCCGAGGTGCAACTGCACGACCCGGTGCCGATGTCGATGGTCCGGCTGTTCAACAAGGAACGCGCTCAGATGCTGGTGGAAGCCGGCTCGCGCCCCGTCCTGCAGCGCTTTGTGAGTGAGTGGGTGTCAACTTTCGAAGAAGTCGGCGCGCGGGTGAAGAGCGTGCGCTGGCAGTTGGAAATCGATCCATTGCGGATCTGAGGGCCCGCCGTCCCGCGCCGAAAATGTTGCGTCAGTGCAACCTTCTTGCGGCGGTGGAACTAAGTGGTTGCACTAGGTTGCACCTAGTAAATCTCCGAGAGTAAGATCGCGCCAGCCCCGCAGTCTGGCCCCCTACGCTTGCGCGTGTCGCCAGGACTGCCAACCGTCTTACCAAGATCCGCTGGAGAACTGCCCGCATGGCCACCACCACCCTTGGCGTCAAGCTTGACGATGCATCGCGCGAACGCCTGAAACGTGTTGCCCAATCGATCGACCGCACCCCGCACTGGCTGATCAAGCAGGCGATCTTCACGTATCTGGAACAGGTGGAACGCGGCCATCTGCCCCACGAGGCCGGTTCGGCCGCGCCGGCCGATGGCGAGGCGGCCGACGCCGGCGACGCCGCGCAGGGCGACGCCATGCCTCAGCCGTTTCTGGAATTCGCCCAGAGCATCCAGCCGCAGTCGGTGCTGCGCGCCGCCATTACCTCGGCTTACCGCCGGCCCGAAACCGAATGCGTGCCGGTACTGCTGGAGCAGGCCCGCCTGCCGCAGGCGCAGGCAGACGCCGCCATCAAGATGGCCAAGGCGCTGGCGCAAAAGCTGCGCGAGCAGAAGGTAGGTACCGGCCGCGAAGGCCTGGTGCAGGGGCTGATCCAGGAATTCTCGCTGTCGTCGCAGGAAGGCGTGGCGCTGATGTGCCTGGCCGAGGCCTTGCTGCGCATCCCGGACAAGGCCACGCGCGACGCGCTGATCCGCGACAAGATCAGCGGCGCCAACTGGCAGTCGCACCTGGGCCAGAGCCCGTCGCTGTTCGTCAACGCGGCTACCTGGGGCCTGCTGCTGACCGGCCGCCTGGTGGCCACCCATACCGAAGCCGGCCTGTCGAAGGCGCTGACGCGCATCATCGGCAAGGGTGGCGAGCCGCTGATCCGCAAGGGCGTGGACATGGCCATGCGGCTGATGGGCGAGCAGTTCGTCACCGGCGAGACCATCTCCGAGGCACTGGCCAACGCGCGCAAGTACGAGGCCGAGGGCTTCCGCTACTCGTACGACATGCTTGGCGAAGCGGCCATGACCGAGGCCGATGCCCAGCGGTACCTGGCCTCGTACGAGCAGGCCATCCACGCCATCGGCCAGGCGTCGCGCGGCCGGGGCATCTACGAAGGCCCGGGTATCTCGATCAAGCTGTCGGCGCTGCACCCGCGCTACAGCCGCGCCCAGCACGAGCGCGTGATCACCGAACTGTACGGCCGCCTGAAGAGCCTGACGATGCTGGCCCGCCAGTACGACATCGGCATCAACATCGACGCCGAGGAAGCCGACCGCCTGGAAATCTCGCTCGACCTGCTCGAACGCCTGTGCTTCGAGCCCGAGCTGGCCGGCTGGAACGGCATCGGCTTCGTGGTGCAGGGCTACCAGAAGCGTTGCCCGTTCGTGATCGACTACCTGATCGACCTGGCGCGCCGCAGCCGCCATCGCCTGATGATCCGTCTGGTCAAGGGCGCCTACTGGGACAGCGAAATCAAGCGCGGCCAGGTGGATGGCCTGGAGGGCTATCCGGTCTACACGCGCAAGGTCTATACCGATGTGTCGTACGTGGCCTGCGCGCGCAAGCTGCTGTCGGTGCCGGACGCGATCTATCCGCAGTTCGCCACGCACAATGCGCACACGCTGTCGGCCATCTACCAGATCGCGGGGCAGAACTACTATCCCGGCCAGTATGAGTTCCAGTGCCTGCACGGCATGGGCGAGCCGCTGTACGACCAGGTGGTGGGCGCCAAGGCCGACGGCAAGTTCGGCCGGCCGTGCCGCATCTACGCCCCGGTGGGTACGCACGAGACGCTGCTGGCGTACCTGGTGCGCCGGCTGCTGGAAAACGGCGCCAACACGTCGTTCGTGAACCGGATTGCCGACGAATCGATTCCGCTCGACGAACTGGTGGCCGACCCGGTGGCCGTGGTCGAGCAGATGCACAAGGCCGAAGGTACGCTGGGCCTGCCGCACCCGCGCATTCCGCAGCCGCGCGCGTTGTATGGCAAGGCACGCGCCAATTCGGCCGGTATCGACCTGTCGAACGAGCATCGCCTGGCGTCGCTGTCGTCGGCGCTGCTGGCGGGCGCCAGCGAGGTGCTGCGCGCCGATCCGCTGTTGGGCGCCGAGGTGGACCGCGCCGGCGCGAAGTCCGAGCCCGTGCTGAACCCGGCCGACCACCGCGACGTGGTGGGTCACGTGAGCGAAGCCACGCCGGCCGAGATCGAAGCCGCGCTGACAGCCGCCGTCAATGCGGCGCCGATCTGGCAGGCGACGCCGCCGGAAGTGCGTGCCGCCGCGCTGGAACGTGCCGCCGACCTGATGGAAGCCCAGATGCAGTCGCTGATGGGCATCATCATGCGCGAGGCCGGCAAGACGTTCTCGAACGCCATCGCCGAAGTGCGCGAAGCCGTGGACTTCCTGCGCTACTACGCGGTGCAGGTGCGCGAGACGTTCTCGAACGACACGCACCGTCCGCTGGGCCCGGTGGTCTGCATCAGCCCGTGGAATTTCCCGCTGGCGATCTTCACCGGCCAGGTGGCCGCGGCCCTGGCCGCCGGCAACCCGGTGCTGGCCAAGCCGGCGGAACAGACGCCGCTGATCGCCGCCGCCGCCGTGCGCCTGCTGCGCGATGCCGGCGTGCCGGCCGGCGCCGTCCAGCTGCTGCCGGGCCGTGGCGAAACGGTGGGCGCCGCGCTGGTGGGCGATGCCCGCGTGAAGGGCGTGATGTTCACCGGTTCGACCGAAGTGGCGCGCCTGCTGCAGCGTAACGTGGCGGGTCGCCTGGACGCGGCGGGCCGACCGATCCCGCTGATTGCCGAAACCGGCGGCCAGAACGCGATGATCGTCGATTCGTCGGCGCTGGCCGAACAGGTGGTGGGCGACGTCGTGAACTCGGCGTTCGATTCCGCCGGCCAGCGTTGCTCGGCGCTGCGTGTGCTGTGCCTGCAGGAAGACGTGGCCGACCGCATCCTGGAAATGCTCAAGGGCGCGATGGGGGAACTGACGCTGGGCAACCCGGATCGCCTGTCGACCGACGTGGGCCCGGTGATCGACGAGGAGGCGCGCGGCAATATCGTGCGCCATATCGAGGCCATGCGCGCCAAGGGCCGCCGCGTACACCAGGCCGACGCCGGCTCGGCCGCCTGCCGCAACGGCACGTTCGTGCCGCCGACGCTGATCGAACTCGATTCGATCGCGGAACTGAAGCGCGAGGTGTTCGGCCCGGTGCTGCACGTGGTGCGCTACCCGCGCGCCGCGCTGGACACGATGATCGGCCAGATCAATGACACCGGCTATGGCCTGACGCTGGGCATCCATACGCGGATCGACGAAACCATCGCGCATATCGTTGACCGCGCGCACGTGGGCAACCTGTATGTGAACCGCAATATCGTGGGCGCCGTGGTGGGCGTGCAGCCGTTTGGCGGCGAAGGCCTGTCGGGCACCGGGCCGAAGGCCGGCGGCCCGCTGTACCTGCATCGCCTGCTGTCGGTGTGCCCGCAGGACGCCGTGGTACGTGGCGTGCGCACGTCCGACATGGGCGGCGCCACGCCGGCCGCGCCAGAAAACTCCGCGCTGGCGGCCCTGCAGGCCTGGGCAAAGGCCAGCCTGCCGGACGTGGCGCAAGCGTGCGGGCGCTTTGCCGCCGCTTCCGCCTCGGGCCTGTCGGTGACGCTGCCGGGCCCCACGGGCGAGCGCAATACGTACTCGCTGCTGCCGCGCGAACGCGTGCTGTGCCTGGCCCAGCAGGAATCGGATCTGGCGCTGCAACTGGCGGCCGTGCTGGCCGTGGGCTCCGAAGCGTTGTGGACTGACACACCCGTCGCAAAGACCCTGTTGGCGCGCCTGCCTGCCGCAGTACAATCGCGCGTCCGCGTGGTTTCCGACTGGCTGGGTACCGATATCGCCTTCGACGCGGTGCTGCACCACGGCGATTCCGACCAACTGCGCACGGTCTGCGAGCAGGTGGCCACGCGCCCCGGCCCGATCGTCAGCGTGCAGGGCCTGGCGCAGGGTGAACCGAATATCGCGCTGGAGCGTTTGTTGATCGAGCGTTCGCTGTCCGTCAATACGGCGGCGGCGGGCGGCAATGCAAGTCTGATGACGATCGGCTGAGGCCAGGGGCCAGGCGGATCGTCAGCAAAGCGCGTGGCGGGGGCCGGCGATCCCGACCCTGCCGCGCAACCCAGGAACGGAACGGTGCTGCCAACGCCGATCCGCAAATATGCCGACACCGGCACCATATGGCACCCTATGGGACCCAAGGAGAACTGATGAGCTCGACATTCCGCAAGACGGCCATGACCGTTGCCATGGCCGTTGCAGGCCTGACCGCCGCCTCGGCCGCTTTCGCCCAGGCACAGGAAATCAAGCTGGGCTACGCCGGCCCGCTGACCGGCGGCCAGGCGCAGTACGGCAAGGACATGCAGAACGGCATCGTCCTGGCCATCGACGACATGAACGCCACCAAGCCGAAGATCGGCGGCAAGGATGTCAAGTTCGTCCTGATCTCCGAAGACGACCAGGCCGACCCGAAGACCGGTTCGGTGGTGGCGCAGAAGCTGGTGGACGCCGGCATCCAGGGCATGCTGGGGCACTTCAACTCGGGCACCAGCATCCCGGCGTCGATGGTCTACAACCGCGCCGGCATTCCGCAGATCGCCATGGCCACGGCGCCTGAATACACCAAGCAGGGCTTCAAGACCACGTTCCGCATGATGACGTCCGATACCCAGCAGGGTTCGGTGATCGGCGCCTTCGTGGTGAAGAAGCTGGGCGCGAAGAACATCGCCATCGTCGACGACCGCACCGCGTACGGCCAGGGCCTGGCCGACGAGTTCGAAAAGGCCGCCAAGGCCGCCGGCGGCAAGATCGTGCGCCGCGAATTCACGAACGACAAGGCCGTGGACTTCAAGGCCGTGCTGACCAACATCAAGCGCAGCAACCCGGACGTGATCTTCTATGGCGGCGCCGAGACCCAGTCGGCCCCGATGGCCAAGCAGGTCAAGGAACTGGGCATGAAGGCCCCGATCGTGTCGGGCGAGATGTCCAAGACCGACAACTTCCTGAAGCTGGCCGGCCCGGCAGCCGAAGGCACCGTGGTGTCGCTGGCCGGCCTGCCGCTGGAACAGATGCCCGGTGGCGCCGCCTACGAAAAGAAGTACGAGAAGCGTTTTGGCTCGAAGGTCCAGACGTACTCGCCGTACGCCTATGACGGTGCCACCGCGATGATGACCGCCATGATCAAGGCCGGCTCGGCCGATCCGGCGCGCTATCTGCCGGTGCTGGCCGCCACGAACATGCAGGGCGTGACGACCAAGACCCTGGCCTACGACGCACGCGGCGACCTGAAGGACGGCGGTATCACCGTCTACAAGGTCGAAGGCGGCAAGTGGACCGTGCTGGAAACGGTCGGCGGCAAGTAATCGCCCCAATTGCGACAGTTTTGATGCATTTCCTGTAGTACCTCAGCACCCCGGACGGCTTTCCTACGGACGGGGTGTTCTGACAGTAGCACTGACGCCACCCGGGCCTGGCCCGTGGTGGCGTTTTTTGTTTTGGGGCGGGGCGCAACCCGTTTCAAGGGTACGGCGATTGTGCTCCGGGTACGGGCGTCGCTAGCCTGCTGCGCAATGCCGTCGAGGGCGATGGCATTTCGTCATGGGGGCGGCGGCATGGGGATCTTCTATACGGCAGTGATGGGCGATCCGCTCGATACGGGCGGCAACAGTCAAATCATCGAAGGCGCGCAGGACAACACGATCGAGGGCCCGGATGGTCGGAGTCGCCCGGTCGCACTGCTCGGACACCGGGCATGGTGCGATGCGTGCAAGAGCGTTGGCGTGATAGTGGAGGCGCCCGGATCGCCATATCACAACAGGATGGTGGATTTCGTGGCAGGCGGAGCGCGGGAAGCCTTGGGCGGTGATCTCGTGATGTGCAAGTGCAAGTCACCGGCTCGCATTATTGCCGTCCATGGCCGCAGCTCGATGATTCTTCCCGATTCCGGCCCCGCTGTGGAGACGGCCGCGGCACGAGCCAGTCCCGCAGGAAACCCCGACGACTACGACGAGCACTTTGTCTTGACGGACGTGCGCACGGGCCTGCCACTGGCGGGCTTCGCATGGGGCATCGATACACCGGACGGGCCACGCGAAGGGTGCACGGGGGCAGACGGCAAGACGGCCACCATTTGCGGCTGTGACCGCGAGCAAATCACCCTCTCATGGGTCGCGCAAACGGAAATGGGGATTCGATCATGAGCATCGCTACGTCCAATCTCAGCCCGAAAGACAACCGTCAAGGCACGGTTGTGAAGGTTGACCAGATGTATCTCGACGAGATACCCGGCGCCATGGACAAGATGGGCTGGCGGGTGTCTGCCGCATTGATGCGCAGATGGTTTGCAACGAAGCCGGCTTGGGTGATGAGTGCGGAGGAAAGAACAAGGACCGATGTGGCCGTGCTTTCAGCGTCTCGCGTTGAAAGTCGATTGGTGACCATGAAATGGTTACTGGGCTTCGAATCGGTGCTTCCGGCATTCGAGGCGTTGCGCAAGGGCTGGAATACTCCCAGGGGCCTCGCTTTGCTGCGGGACCGGCTACGTGCCGTCGGATGGTCCCCCGGGTTACATGCAACCCTGGGGTATGGCGTGAGAAGCGCCGTGATGGCGGATGCCACATGCCAGGTCAATCTCAAGCCTTTCGGCGCGTACAACGACACCTTCAATGACCTGTTCGGAGCGGTCAACAAGGGAACCTTCAAGCTGGCTGTCAAAGGTCAGGCGATGCGCTCTCCGGTAACAGGCAGTGACATTTTCGAGATCGACAAGGTGGGCATCTATTGCCGTGATACGTACGACTTCAACGCGAGTTGGTACACAGATATGGCGATTGGCTTGGGGGTGTGGAGTCGAGACCGGTGCTTGTCGAAAGCAGAAATGGCCGCGTATATCGGATCACCGCCCGCATTGAGAGCCGCCAGATTTCCGGGGTTCGTTCCAACGAAAAACGTGGACTTCCGGCGCTGGCAAAAAGCCCGAAACGAAGGCGGCGATTTTTACGTTTTCTCCGACATATTGTGGGTACAGCCGCATATCGACCATGTTCCACTGGATTAAGCGACGCTTGTGGTGGATGCTTCTGGCCATTTTCATTGGTGGCGTGAGCTTTGCTGTAAAGCGCGGCATCTTGTTCGACGACGACTGCTGGAGTCCGAATCACGAATATTTCATGGTCCGGAAACAGAGTTTGTGGTCTGCGATGTTCTCTCAATTCGGCTACGAGGAAGGCTGGGTTCTCGTCTATGACAAGTACGGCAACCTTGTGCATCGATGGGACGGAGACCTTACCACGCAAGGCGGTCCATTCTGGGCGGGCAACGAAGTGCTGATCCTCAACAAGCCGGAGGCCAGTCTGCGCTTGCCCACCGATGCAGGCGAAGGCGATTTGAATCGCATTTGCTATTAGCCTATGACCGCCAAACGTTCGCTGCGCCGGACTTTACAACGGGAATGGTGGTATTTCCTTCCACTCATCCCATTCCTTCTCATGGCCGCCAATTTCTCCTACAGCCTCCTGTTTGGCGAGCGATGCTGGAGTCCCAATCGTCAATACTATTTGATACAGGTGGAAAGCCTGCTGTCGTCGGCACTGTATTCGCCCGGCACGGGCTTTGGATGGATTTTGGTGTTCGACCAGAAGGGGCGCTGGCTATATCACTGGCATGGGGATTTCCTCACTTACAACAGGCCGACGTGGAAAGACGATGCCTTATGGATTGGCGAATCTACCCGGCTGTCCCTCTATGCCGCAGCAGGACCGAACGGCGCCGCGAAGATGTGTTTTTGCATGTATCGGGCAACCTTTCCCAACCCCTGTGAGCCACTGTAGCCCGCGCTAGCCGATGGCCGCCCAGTAGCAGGACGCCACCCGGGCCTGGCCCGTGGTGGCGTTTTTTGTTTTGGGGCGGGGCGCAACCCGTTTCAAGGGTACGGCGATTGTGCTCCGGGTACGGGCGTCGCTAGCCTGCTGCGCAAATCACCCTCTCATGGGTCGCGCAAACGGAAATGGGGATTCGATCATGAGCATCGCTACGTCCAATCTCAGCCCGAAAGACAACCGTCAAGGCACGGTTGTGAAGGTTGACCAGATGTATCTCGACGAGATACCCGGCGCCATGGACAAGATGGGCTGGCGGGTGTCTGCCGCATTGATGCGCAGATGGTTTGCAACGAAGCCGGCTTGGGTGATGGAGGCTGGAGAGAGGGTAAGGGATGATTTTGCCGGTGTGCCACCCAGTCGACTTGAGGAAAACCTGGTGAAAATGAACTGGTTGCTTCGATATCCATCGGTGCGGTCTGCGGCCGAGCAACTCGTTCAGAACTGGGCTTCGCTTAACGGTCGGGCGTTGCTTCGAAAGCGGCTTGAGGAAGCTGGCTGGAAGCCCGGGAAATGCACGAGCCTTGGTTACGGATTTGAAAAAGCGAGTACCGCAGACAGTCTGAGCCAAGTAAATATTCAGGAATTCGGGTCCTACGTCGATACGTTCGATGACCTTTTTGGAGCGATCAACAAGGGTGTGCTCAAAATCTGCGTCAGGGGATCCACCACGCGATTGCCCTTGTCCGGGCGCGACGCATTTGAGATAGAACGGATCGGCATTTACTGCCGCGACACATATGACTTTGCTGCGGACTGGCACATGGACAACACATTCGGCCTGGGCATATGGAGTCGTGATCGGTGCTTGTCGAAGGCCGAGATCGCCGCGTACGTAGGGATGCCAGTTCCATTGCGGGCACTGACCTACGGCAAATTCGTGCCGGTGCGAAATGCCGATTTCCGTCGATGGCAAAAAGCGCGAGACGAGGGAGGAGACTTTTTCGTCTTCTCCGACGTGCACTGGATCGATTCGACAATCGAGCATGTACCGCTGGATTAGGCGCAGCTGGCCCGTGCTGCTTCTGGTGACGGTGCCCCTTCTGGTTTTCGGCGTTGGTCGCCTGGGCATTCCCCACGGCGAAAAATGCTGGAGCCCGAATCACGAGTATTTCATGGAAATGCGAGAGAGCTGGTTATCGAAGGTCTTTTTTTCCAGGGACAGGGAAGAGGGCTGGATTTTCGTCTATGACAAGCATGGGCGTCTTTACCACCGCTACGATGGTCCGCTCAGCAAGCTGGGCGGACCATGGTGGCTCGGCAAGAAAATCCTGATCATGAACAAGCCCGAGGCCATGCTGGAGTTGCCGACGGATGCTGGTGACAGCCGCCTGAAAGGCGTCTGTTTTTGATGCCACGCTTGGGGCTCGGCCATGCCAAGCCTGGTGGACGCGAGTGCTATGACGGTGCCGCCGCGATGATGACCGCCATGATCAAGGCCGGCTCGGCCGATCCGGCGCGCTACCTGCGAAAGCAGAAATGGCTGCTTATGTCAGCGCACCCGTCCCTTTTAGAGCCGCGCGATTCCCTGGCTTTGTGCCCCTGCGCAATGTCGATTTTCGGCGTTGGCAGCAAGCGAGAAACGAGGGTGGGGATTTCTATGTCTTTTCAGACATTCTCTGGATCGAGCCGCATATTGATCATGTCCCTCTGGCGTAAGCGCAGCTGGCTGTTGGCGGCTTTACTGCTTGGCGCAAGCGTTGTCGCCTACAACAGTCGGCAGGGCATTCCGCTTGGCGGCAACTGCTGGAGCCCGAACGGCGAGTACTTCCTGGTGCGTAGGCAAACTTTGACGTCGGCCGTCATCTCGGAGCCCGATTTTGAGACCGGATGGATCCTTATATTCGACAAATACGGCAATCTGATACATCGCTGGGATGGGAGTCTTCACCCCGCAGGCGGCCCGTTTTGGGATGATGATGCTGTAATTGTCGGGGGGGTGGACGGGGCCGTCTTGCCGTTGCCAACGGCTGCTGGAAACGGTGATCTTGCTCGGCGCTGTTATTGAACGCGCGACTGTGCGGTAAGTCACGAGTGATAACTAAGCGCTTGTTTTACCAACGCAAAACGCGGACAGCATTACCGGGTATGTCATCTATGAGCGTTAAATGCTACTTGGCTTGGCTCGTTGGGATGCTGTCAACCCAGATCGCGTTTGCGTGCGTGCCAAGCCGGAACGTCGATATCTATTTTGCGTTCGACTCGGCCGAAATATCGGCGGTCGAATTTCGCAGATTAACGGATTGGGCGCTGGAGCAACGCAAAAACTATCCGAATCAGCAGGCGATCTACCTGGACGGCTATGCGGAAGAAGTCGAGTCTGCCCCGCGCGCGCTTGCCAGCCGAAGGGCCGCGGAAGTCGAACGATTGCTTGTCGAGCTCCGGTTCAACAGCATCCCGATGGAAACATCGGCAGCCGTATATCGAACAGGCGACGTCAGCAATGGCAAGCGAGTTGAGGTGTCCCTGCTTCCCGCCTGCCCCAACGATTGCTGTCAATGAGGACTCGCTGGTGCACCGACGCAAGCCACGGCATTCCGGCCCTTCGATCCGACGATCCCGCGCTCCGCAGACCCACTTCCCACCCCCGTCAACCCAAATCAGACCCCTTTCCGCCCCTGTTCTCTCCCAAGCGTGCCACGGCAATGGCGCATAATTCCGCCTTTGCCGAATTCTGATGAAGGAGCGGACCGTGCAGGATGTCCGTTACGAGCACGCGATCGCGCTGGCCAATGCCGGGCGCCATGACGAGGCGTTGCAGGTTGCCGACCAGCTGTGGGCGGCGCACCCCGAGGTGGTGGATTACGCCGCGTTGCGGGCGCAGATCCAGTCCGACCGTGGCGACGTGGCCGCGGCGCTGGCTGCGCTGGACGAAGCCATGGCACGCCTGCCGGAGCTGGCGCTGGCGCCGATGCACCGCTGGGCGTCGCGCGGGGCGCTGGTCCATATGTATGGCACCTTGCTGATGCGCGATGGGCGCGACACCGAGGCGCAGCCATGGCTGCACGAGGCGGCGCGCCGCAATGGGCTGGCCACCGGCGAATGGGCCGCGCACTTCTATGCGGGCTTTGTCGCGTTCCGGCTGCACGACTTCGCGCTGGCCGGGCGGTACTGGCACGACCTGCTGTACCGGGCCCCCGATCTGGGCGCCAGCGACATCCTGCCGCTGGTCCAGGATTACGTGGCGCGCAGCGATGCCGCCGAGCTGCTGGGCGAACCGCTGCTGCGCATCTGCCTGGGGCGCATCGCGCTCGATTCCCCGGAACTGCTCGACCTGACGCCTGCACAAGGCGATGCGCTGGCTGCGGCCCAGGCCGAGCGCGTGCTGGCCGAACAGCCCGATCATCCCGAGGCACGGCGCCTGCGGGCGCCGCTGCGGCTGGGTTCCGAACCCGCCGCGGCGCTCGACGATCTGGAGACCTATCTGCGCCAGCGGCCCGACCCGCTCGCGCAGGTCCGTGCGCTGACGTGGCGTCACCAGGCCAATGTGACCGCCGGCGCCAACGCCCCGGCGCAGCCCGCGTGGACCGGGTTCGCCGTGACGGCGGATGCCGACGATGGCGCGCTGTATTTCCATGCGGCGACCGCGCTGGGCAGTTTCCTCGATGAAGTCCCCGCTTCGCAGGCGGCGCTCAAGCCGACGCTGGAGGCCATGTGCCGCAAGGGCCTGTCGTGCTTCGAGAGGTATTTCGAGACTGGCGAGGGCGATGTCCAGGGTCACGGCGGCAATGCCGACCCCCATCTCTATTCGCTGCTGTGCCGCCTGCTGGGCCGTACGCTGCCGGCCGATGCGGCGCATCTGGACGAGAAGGTCGCGTTGCACCGCAAGGGCGTGGCGGCCAGCGATTTCATCGACCACTGGATCGACCTGCTCGACGCCTACGCGGCGGCGGGCCAGCACCAGCAGGTCGTGGATATGGCCGGCGAGGTGCTGAACCGCTATCCGGTGGAGCGCAATCCGGCCGGCGTGAGCTGGGCCTTCAGCCGTCTGGTGGCGGCCTGGGCGGCGATCGGCGGGCGCGAAGCCACCGAATCGGCCAGCGCCGCGCTGGCGCATATGGATGCCCGGCTCGATGCCTTGCCCGTGGAGGCGCGCACCGAGGGCGCCCACGCGATGGCCCACGCGCGTGCCCATTACGGCGCGCTGCTGCAGACCGGCATGGCGTCGATGGACGAGCACGACAAGGCGGATGCCATTGCCGAACTCGAAGCCCTGCAACGGCGCTCGCTGCTGATAGAGGATGCCTGGGTATCGGGCCGTTTCGGCCAGATCTGGCGCGACCTCGGCGACAACGCGCGCGCCATGCCGTTGCTCGAACAGGCCGTGCAACTGGGCGAGGGCGACGCACGGCAGCAGGCGCTGGCGCGCGTGCAGCGCGCCCGGCTGCTGGTGGATCTGGAGCGCCACCCCGAGGCGTTGACCGACTTCCAGCTCGCCTTTGCCGCGCGCGACGACTGGGACGCACAGACCTGGCTAGCCGCAGTACAGGCCGCGCTGGGCATGGGACAGCGCGAAACGGCGTTGGGATGGTTCGAGCGCGCACGCTGTCTCGATGCCGAAAAGGGCCCCACCCGTGGCTTGTTCGCCAAGGTGGAAACGGCACTGAAGGCCACACGGCCAAAATGGAAACTCTGGGGCGTTTGATGTCGGGTCGGAAAATGTGACCCATCGCACCAGAGACGATTCTGATTTTGCAAGAGCTACAAAAGCGCTATCGAAGAAGATGGCGCTTTTTCTGTGCAGAAGCCGTAAGTTGCTGGCATGTTCTGGAAAGTGTCGGACAAGCACTTACATTTACTGACGTGTCCTTCCGTTACCATGTCGCGCATGAACGGATTGAGCCAACTTTTCCCCTCGCTGCCGCTGGCGCCGGGCGGACTGTTCTGGGTGGGCCTTGCGCTGGTTGGAGCGGGCCTGGCCGGGGAAGTCTGCCGCCGCTGGCTGGGCTGTCCGCGTATCGTCGGTTACGCGGTGATCGGGCTGTTCGCCGGCATGCTCGGCCGCAGCATTGTCGATGACAACATGATCGCGCAGACCCGGGTGCTGATCGACATGGCGCTGGCCCTGGCGCTGTTCGAACTCGGCCACCGGCTGTCGCTGTCCTGGCTGCGCGCCAATCCCTGGCTGCTGATCACCAGCGCCGCGGAAAGCCTGCTGACCTGGGGGCTGGTGTCCACGGTGCTGCAGTGGATGGGGGCTTCGCCGGGCGTGGCCATCCTGGCCGGCGGTATCGCGGTCAGCACGTCGCCCACCATCGTGCTCCAGCTCAAGAACGAGCTGCGTGCCGATGGGCAGGTCACCGAACGCCTGATGGCGATGTCGGCGCTCAATTCCATCTACGCCGCGGCCATCGTGCAGGTGGCCACGGGCTGGCTCCATTCCGAATACGGCAACCTGGGCGCGGCGCTGCTGCATCCGCTGTACCTGCTGGTGGGCTCGTGCCTGCTGGCGTGGGTGGTGGGCAAGTTCGGGCATGCGATCTACGCGCGCATGTCGGCCGACGATCACTACAGCTTCCTGGTCCTGGTGGGACTGGTGCTGTTCACGCTGGCGCTGACGCGGGTGCTGAAGCTGTCGATGCCGCTGACGCTGATGCTGGCCGGGGTGGTATTCAAGCACCAGGACCGCCAGCCACATGTGTGGCCTACGCACTTTGGCAGCGCGGGCAGCCTGCTGATCATCGTGATGGTGGTGTCGCTGGGCCTGCCGCTGACCGCCAGGGACTGGGTGGTGGGCGGGTCGCTGGCCGTGGCGCTGGTGTTCTTCCGTCACGTCGCCAAGCTGGCCGGCGTGGTATCGCTGGGATCGTTCTCGGGCCTGAGCCTGCGCCAGTGCGCGGCACTGGGGCTTGCGCTGGCGCCGATGTCCGGCCTGGCTTATCTTTTGATGAGCGACGTTGCCCGCCTGTACCCTGGCACCGGGGCGCCGCTCGCATCGATCATCCTGTGCGCGCTCGCGATCGAGCAGCTGCTTGCGCCGATCATCGCGGCATGGGCGCTGCGCTTCGCCGGCGAGACGCGTGACCATGGAGGAGGGCGCTGATGTCGCTCGAACCGTTCAAGCATTCCGAGGCGTTGACCTTCGGCGTCGAGCTGGAACTGCAGCTCGTCAACCGGCACGACTATGACCTGGCGCCGTTCGCTCCGGATCTGCTGCGCGCACTGAAAGGCGCGCAGCATGCCGGCGACATCAAGCCGGAAATCAGCCCGTCGATGATCGAGATCAGCACCGGCATCTGCCATGACTATGCGCAGGCGCTGGAGGAACTGACCGTGATGCGCGACCTGATGGTCAATGCGTCGCGCGGGCTGAACCTTGGCATCTGCGGCGGCGGCACGCATCCGTTTCAGGTCTGGTCGGAACGCACGATCTCGAATTCGCCGCGTTACCAGTACATTTCCGAACTTTATGGCTATCTGGCCAAGCAGTTCACCGTGTTTGGCCAGCACGTGCACATCGGGTGCCCGACCCCCGATGAGTCGCTGTTCCTGCTCCATGCCATCGGGCGATACGTGCCGCACTTTATCGCGCTGGCCGCTTCGTCGCCTTACGTGCAGGGGGTGGATACGGGGTTTGCATCGGCGCGCCTGAATTCGGTCGCGGCGTTCCCGATGAGCGGCCGCGCCCCGCATGTGCTGACGTGGGACGGCTTCGAGGCGTACTTCAACAAGATGCGCGCCACCGGCGTGATCGAAAGCATGAAGGACTTCTATTGGGATATCCGTCCCAAGCCGGAGTTCGGCACGATCGAGGTGCGCGTGATGGATACCCCGCTGACCGTTCAGCGCGCCTGCGACATCGCGGCCTATATCCAGGCACTGGCGCGCTACCTGCTGTTGTCGCGCCCATTCATGCCGCAGGAAGACGACTACCTGGTGTACACCTTCAATCGCTTCCAGGCGTGCCGCTTCGGGCTGGAAGGCGAATACGTGCATCCGAACGAACTGACCCGGATGCCGATCGCGGACCATATCCTGTCGATCTGCGACGCGCTGGAGCCTCACGCCGAGGCGCTGGGGTCGCTCCAGGCGCTGGCCAATATCCGCGCCCAGGCGGCGGCGCGCGACAACGACGCACGCCTGGTGCGCACGGTGAACGACGAGGCGCACAGCCTGCGTGACACGGTGCGCCGTACCTGCGAATTGTGGGAATCCTGACGCATTGCCCGGGCTGAGGCCGGGGCCAGGGCTGGGCCGATCCTGGACCAGCCCGCAGCAAGCCTCCCCGGCGCGCTAGATGCCGTGCGGCACGCTGTCCCCGTCGCGGCCGCTGGCCAGCCCGAGCTGCTTGTTGGCCGGGACGGCGACGTCGATCAGCTTGGGCCGCGGCAGGTTCAGGTTGCGCATCATCATGATGAACTCGTCGCGCGTGCGGCCGGCTACCCGGCTGTTGGTGGCGCGCTCGTGGCCGATCGTTGATTCGGTCCGGCCCTTGTAGTCGTGCGCGGGGTAGACGCGGGTGTCGTCGGGCAGGCGGAAAAGCTTCTGCGTCAGGCTGTCGAACAGCGTGCCGGCGTCGCCCGACTGGAAGTCGGTACGACCGCAGCCGTCGATCAGCAACGCGTCGCCGGTGAAGATCCGCCGCGTCATGCCTTCGGGCGACGGCTCCTCCCAGAGATAGCTCATGCTGCCGGCGGTGTGGCCGGGCGTGTGGATTGCGCGCAGCACCTGGCGGCCGAACGGAATCGTATCCCCATCGATCAGTTGTTTCAGCGCGGGCTTGATGTCGCAGCCCGACGGCGCGGCGGTGCTGGCGCCCGTCAACTGGGCAAGATGGCCGGCTGACGTGATGTGATCGGCGTGCGCGTGGGTCTCCACGACCCAGGCCAGTTTGGCGCCGGTCTGCTCCAGCAGCGCGAGATCGCGTGTGGACTGGCGATCGACGGGGTCGATCAGCACGGCCTCGCGCGTGTCGGCGTCGATGAGCAGGTAAGTGAACGTGGACGAAGCCTCGTCGAACAACTGGTGAAAGGTCTGCATGGCGGTATTGTTGTGGCAAACCGGAAGTGCTTCCATGATACGTCGCCGGCCAGCGCCGGCCAACGGATGCCACGTGCGTCAGCACTCGACAATATTCACCGCCAGGCCACCGCGCGCGGTTTCCTTGTATTTGGTCTTCATGTCGGCCCCGGTTTCGCGCATGGTCTTGATGACCGAGTCCAGCGACACATAATGCGTGCCGTCGCCGCGCAGGGCCATGCGCGCCGCGTTGACGGCCTTGACCGATGCCATGGCGTTGCGCTCGATGCACGGAATCTGCACCAGGCCGCCGACCGGATCGCAGGTCAGGCCCAGGTTGTGCTCCATGCCGATCTCGGCCGCGTTCTCCACCTGCTCCGGCGTGCCACCGAGCACGGCGGCCAGCGCCCCGGCCGCCATCGAACAGGCCACGCCGACTTCGCCCTGGCAGCCCACCTCGGCGCCCGAGATCGACGCGTTGAGCTTGTAGAGCAGACCGATGGCCCCGGCTGTCAGCAGGAAGTCGACCACACCCTGGGTGTTGGCGCCAGGCACGAAACGGTCGTAGTAATGCAGCACGGCGGGGATGATGCCGGCCGCGCCGTTCGTCGGCGCCGTGACCACGCGACCCCCGGCGGCGTTTTCCTCGTTGACGGCGATGGCGTAGAGGTTGACCCAGTCCATGACCGACAGCGGGTCGGACAGCGTGCGCTCGGCGCGCAACGTCAGGTGCCGATAGAGCTCCGGTGCCCGGCGCTTGACCTTGAACGGGCCGGGCAGTTCGCCGTCCGTGCGGCAACCGCGCGCCACGCACTGCTGCATGACATCCCAGATATGCAGCAGTCCGCCCGTCACCTCGTTCTCCGGCCGCCATGTCAGTTCGTTCTCGAGCATGAGCCGGGCAATCGACTTGCCGCTGGCATGGGCCATGTCGAGCATCGCGCGTCCCGTGCGAAACGGGTGCGGCAACTGCTTGCCGGCGGCCAGGACCTGCGTATTGGGCGCGCCGGCGGTGACGACGAAGCCGCCGCCCACCGACAGGTAGCGGGCCTCGCGCAGCGATGCGCCATCGGCATCATAGGCGTGGAACTTCATGCCATTGGGATGCTCGGCCATGGCTTCGCGCCGATAGAACACGATGTGCTCGCGTTCCACGAACGGCACGGTGTGCCGGCCCAGCAGCGACAGCTGCTTGCTGGCGCGCAGCGCCGCCAGCTTGGCGTCGATCGCCTCCGGATCGACCGTGTCGGGCGATTCGCCCATCAATCCCAGGATCACGCCCTTGTCGGTGCCGTGCCCCTTGCCCGTGGCGCCGAGCGATCCGTAAAGCTCCGCGCGCACGCTGGCCACCCGAGGCAGCAGGCCGTCGCGTTCCAGGCCATGCGCAAACATCAGGGCCGCCCGCATCGGGCCCACGGTGTGGGAGCTCGACGGGCCGATGCCCACCTTGAACAGATCGAAGACGCTGACTGCCACGGCTGAACTCCAGATTGGTTGCCGGCGCGGTTTGTGGGACCGTTTGCCGTAAGGCCGCTAGGCCGGCTTGTCCTGATCGGAATGGGCCGGATGACGCCATAGTGCGCCGGGTTCGGCGGGACCGGAAGCCGGCGGCGGCTCCTTCATCTTCACGCTGATGGAGCCGTCGGTTTCCAGAATCGCGAAATGCACGTCTTCCACGCGGGCGCAGCCGTTGCGGCGCAACACCTTGTGCAATTCGTGCGTGCTGATGCGTTCGCGGCGCATGACTTCCTCGTAGACCTCGCCCTGGTGGATCACGATCTGCGGACGGCCGTCGACCAGCATTTCGAGCGGACGGCTACGCCACGTGACATACCCGAGCAGCGCATCGGTCCCAAACAACGTGCCCGCCAGGATCAGCCCCGCCAGCACCGAGTTGTCGCCGGCATTCATCGCGTTCTGAACCGCGTTCGAGATGATCAGCAGCAGGACAAGATCGAACGGCGTGAGCTGGCCGATCTGCCGCCGGCCCGAAATGCGCATCAGCAACAGAATGGCGCCATAGACGATCAGGCCGCGCAGGACGAATTCCCACCAGGGCGCGCTGAGATTCCACATGAATGAGGCCTCCGCTCAAGGACGGCGCCGGATACCGGCGCCCGCTCCCTGAGCATAGTCCGTCGGCGGCATCCGCGTGTATCGGACGCCGCCTGACGGGCTGGCGCTCACTCTTCGGCGTACTCGCTCATCGGCACGCACGAGCAGAACAGGTTGCGATCGCCATACACGTTGTCGGCACGGCCAACCGGCGGCCAGTACTTCTGCGTGCGCAGCGATGCCAGCGGGTAGGCCGCTTCCTCGCGCGTGTACTTGTGCGTCCACTCGTTGCCGACCACCACGGCCGCGGTGTGCGGGGCGTGCTTGAGCGGGTTGTCCTCGCGGTCGAAGCTGCCGTCTTCCACCCGCGCGATCTCGCCGCGGATGGCGATCATCGCGTCGATGAAGCGGTCGAGTTCGTGCAGCGATTCGCTCTCGGTCGGCTCGATCATCAGCGTGCCCGGCACCGGGAAGCTCATGGTCGGGGCGTGGAAGCCGTAGTCCATCAGGCGCTTGGCCACGTCCTCGTTGGTGATGCCGGTGGTCTTCTGCAGGGGGCGCAGGTCGAGGATGCACTCGTGCGCCACCAGGCCATGCTGGCCCGTGTACAGCACCGGGAAGTGCGGCGACAGGCGGCGCGCCACGTAGTTGGCGGTCAGGATTGCGTTCTCGGTGGCGGCGGTCAGGCCGGCCGAGCCCATCATCGCGATATACATCCACGAGATCGGCAGGATGCTGGCCGAGCCGAACGGCGCGGCCGAGATGCCGCCGATGCCGTTGTCGTCGCGACGGTAGCCGACGCTGTCCTGGTTGGGCAGGAAGTCGGCCAGATGCGCCCCCACGGCTACCGGACCGACGCCCGGGCCGCCGCCGCCGTGCGGAATGCAGAACGTCTTGTGCAGGTTCAGGTGCGACACGTCGCCGCCGAACTGGCCCGGCGCGGCCACGCCGACCATCGCGTTCATGTTGGCGCCATCGACATAGACCTGGCCGCCGTGCTTGTGCACGATGTCGCAGATCTGCTGCACGCCCTGCTCGAACACGCCGTGCGTGGACGGGTACGTGATCATGATCGCGGCCAGGTTCCTGCTGTGCTGCTCGGCCTTCTTCGCCAGATCGTCGAGGTCGACGTTGCCGTTGTCGTCGCAGGCCACCACCACGACCTTCATGCCGGCCATCTGCGCCGACGCGGGGTTGGTGCCGTGGGCCGACGACGGGATCAGGCAGATGTCGCGATGGCTCTCGCCACGGCTGGCGTGGTACGCGTGGATGATCAGCAGGCCGGCGTATTCGCCCTGCGAGCCGGCGTTCGGCTGCAGGCTGACCGCGGCGTAGCCGGTGGCGGCGCAGAGCATGGCCTCCAGCTGGTCGATCATCTCGCGATAGCCCACCGTCTGGTCCAGCGGGGCAAATGGGTGGATGTTGCTGAACTCGGGCCACGTCACCGGAATCATCTCGCTGGTGGCGTTGAGCTTCATCGTGCAGGAGCCCAGCGGAATCATCGTGCGGTCCAGCGCCAGGTCCTTGTCGGCCAGCGAGCGCAGGTAGCGCAGCATCTCGTGTTCGGCATGGTGCGTGTTGAACACCGGATGCGTCAGGTAGGCGCTCTGGCGCGCCACGTTGCCCGGGAAGCCGTCGCCGACCGATGCCTCGATCTTGTCGAAGTCGGGCACCGGCTTGCCGTGCGCGAAGATCTCCCACAGCGTGACCACGTCGTCGCGCGACGCGGTTTCGTCCAGCGAGATGCCGATGCGCGACGCGCCGGCGTGGCGCAGGTTGATGCCGCGCTGCGTGGCCGTGGCGTGGAACGCCTCGGTGTTGAAGCCGGTTTCCAGCGTCAGCGTGTCGAAGAACGTCTCGTTGACCGGGGGCAGGCCCAGCGCCTTCAGGCCGGCGGCCAGCGTGGCGGTCAGGCGATGCACGCGTTGCGCGATGCGCTTCAGGCCCTGCGGGCCATGGTAGACCGCATACATCGACGCCATCACGGCCAGCAGCACCTGCGCGGTGCAGATGTTCGAGGTGGCCTTCTCGCGGCGGATATGCTGCTCGCGCGTCTGCAGCGCCAGGCGGTAAGCCTTGTTGCCCTGCGCGTCGATCGTGACGCCGACCAGGCGGCCCGGCATCGATCGCTTGAATTCATCCTTGACGGCCATGTAGCCCGCGTGCGGACCGCCAAAGCCGAGCGGCACGCCAAATCGCTGCGAGTTGCCCACGGCCACGTCGGCGCCCCATTCGCCCGGCGCGGCGATCAGCGTCAGCGCCAGCAGGTCGGCGGCGGCCACCACCCGGCCACCGGCCGCATGCACGGCGTCGGCAATGGCGCGGTAGTCGGCCACATCGCCATTCACGCCCGGATACTGCAGCAGCACGCCGAAGGCGTGGGACTGCGCGGCGTCCGCAGCCGGGCCGACCTTCACCTCGATGCCCAGCGGCAGCGCGCGCGTGCGGATCACTTCCAGCGTTTGCGGCAGCACATCGTCGGCCACGTAGAACGTGTTCGACGCATGCTTGTGGACGCGCTGCAGCAGCGTCATGGCCTCGGCAGCGGCCGTGCCTTCGTCGAGCATCGACGCATTGGCGATGTCCAGGCCGGTCAGGTCCGTGATCATCTGCTGGAAGTTCAGCATCGCCTCCAGGCGGCCCTGCGAGATTTCCGGCTGGTACGGGGTGTAGGCGGTGTACCAGGCCGGGTTTTCGAAAATGTTGCGCAGCACCACGCCCGGCGTGAGCGTGTTGTAGTAGCCCTGTCCGATGAAGCTCTTCAGGACGCGGTTCTTGCCGGCCAGGCCGCGCAGGCGGGCCAGCGCGGCTTCTTCGGTCAGCGGGGCGGTGAACTCGCCCAGCGACATGCCGTCGCGGCGGCGGATGGCGGCGGGCACCACGGCGTCGATCAGCGCGGCGCGGCTGTCGAAGCCAAGCACCTTGAGCATGTGTTGCTGTTCGGCGCTGTCGGGGCCGATGTGGCGGGCGGCGAAGGCGTCGCGCGCCTCCAGTTCGGCCAGCGTGGGCCGTGTACCTTGGGCGGCGGCATTCATGGGAAGCGGGGCGTTCATGGCAAGGAATCTCGGGGAGCGGGCGGCGGGCAGGTGGTCGGCCTGTCCGCCGCGCGCGGCATCAAACAGTCAGCGCGATCAGGCGCCGACGCTGGCCTTGTAGGCGTCGACGTTCATCAGGCCGTTCACGTCGTCGGCGTTGGCCGGCTTCAGCTTGAACAGCCAGGCGTCGAAGGCGTTGGCGTTGACCGACTCGGGCGCTGCCGAAGCGGCGTCGTTGACGGCGATCACTTCGCCAGCCACCGGGGCGTAGATGTCGGAAGCTGCCTTCACGGACTCCACCACGGCCAGGGCGTCGCCGGCACCCACCGACTTGCCCACTTCGGGCAGTTCCAGGAAGACGATGTCGCCCAGGGCGTCCTGTGCGTGGTCGGTAATGCCGATCGTCAGCGTGCCGTCGGCTTCGACGCGCACCCATTCGTGCGACTCGGTGTACTTCAGGTCAGCGGGGAAGTTCATGAGGTTCTCCGGGATACAGTTTGTTTCTTGTTTCATTCACCCGGTCCGCAGCAGGTTGGGCTCGAGCGGACGGGCGGAAGGGCGACCGTTTGATGTGAAGCCGGGCGATGCCTCAGCTCACGAGTGCCTTGCCATTACGCACAAACGGCAGTTTAACCACAGTCGCGGTCAGTTTGCGGTCACGAATCTCGACCTGGACGTCGGTGCCCGGCGCCACGCCCTTCGGCAGGCGGGCGAACGCGATCGACTGCTGCAGGCTCGGGCTGAACGTGCCGCTGGTGATTTCGCCGGTGCCGGCCGCCGTGATGACCTTCTGGTGCGCACGCAGCACGCCGCCCTTGTCGCGCAGGATCAGGCCCGCGAACGTCTGCTTCTGGCCGCCCGCCACCAGGGCCTGCTTGCCGATGAAGTCGCGCTCGCTCTGCAGGTCGACCGTCCAGGCCAGGCCGGCGTCCAGCGGCGAAGTATGGATATCCATGTCCTGGCCGTACAGGTTCATGCCGGCTTCCAGGCGCAGCGTGTCGCGCGCGCCCAGGCCGGCCGGACGTACGCCCGCGGCGATCAGCTTTTCCCAGATGCCGGCGACGTTCTCGGCCGGTACCACGAGCTCGAAGCCGTCTTCGCCCGTGTATCCGGTGCGGGCGACCATCAGTTCGCCCATTTCCGGGTCTTGCACGACCAGCGCGTTGAACGGCTTCAGCGCATCGGCCGGCTGGGTGGAGGGGAAGGCCTGGTAGACCTTGGCGCGGGCGTTGGGGCCCTGCACGGCCACGATGGCCAGCTTGCCGGTGCCGGCCGGTGCCACGTCGCCGCGGCGCGGTGTGATCGTCACGCCGCTGCCGGTGGCGGCATTGCGCGACTGGATCCATTCGATGTCGCCAAGCGCCGTGCTGGCGTTCACCACCAGGCGGAAGTGGTCCTCGGCAAAGAAGTAGACGATCAGGTCGTCGATGACGCCGCCTTTTTCGTCGAGCATGCACGAATACAGCGCCTTGCCCGGCGTCTGCAGCTTGTCGACGTTGTTGGCCAGCAGGCCGCGCAGGAAGGCCCGCGTGCCGGCCCCGTGCAGGTCGACCACGCACATGTGCGACACGTCGAACATGCCGGCATCGGCACGCACGGCATTGTGTTCCTCGATCTGCGAACCGTAGTTGACCGGCATGTCCCAGCCGCCAAAGTCGACCATGCGGGCGCCGAGGGCGCGGTGGATAGCGTTGAGGGGCGTGGCCTGGAGCGTCATGGATATCCTCGGGGGCGGTTCGAAAACGAAAAAAGGGTCATCCGCCGCAACGATCGGGCGCACCAATGTGCATCCAATCCGCTGCGGCGGATGACCCCTCTGTCCTCGATACCTGAGAGATTACGAAGCCGGAACTTCGTGCGCCCCTTCGGTGGACATGCTCACCACGGCATCAGGGCAGTGGCGGATGTCGCTCTCCAGAGTGCGGCATGCATCGTGTGCATGTTGCATGCCGATCCGGTCGGTCCATGGTGCCTGAGAGTTTGCGGGTGGTTCCCCTTCGGCGGCGCAATCGATGCGCGCTCTCCCGGCCGGATGCGCGAGAATGTACGGGACCGGTCAGCCTTTGTCAAACCTACGCCCGACGCCGGCCGGCGGTCCCGCCCCCGGGATTGGAATCGCCCGCGGGTCGGTTAGCGACGGTCCTTCGTCACGACATTACCGACCACGCCGCCCACGGCCGCGCCGCCCAGCGTACCCAGCGCGCTGCCGTCGGTCAGGACGGCACCGCCGAGCGCACCGGCGCCCGCGCCAATGGCGGTATTACGCTGCTTCGGGGTCATGTCCGCGCAGCCCGCAAAGCCCACCAGCGTCACGCCGATCAGGGCAACTTTCGAAAGGGTGCGAAGCGTCTTCATGATTGGCTCCTTTGTTGTCATCGAGATCATCGTTTCCGATTTGTTGATATGTCCCGGACCGGTCGCGCCACGCGCAAGACCCGTGCGGTCCTGTGAGATAAGAGGCAAGCTCCATGCCCCGGGATCCGCCGCTTTACGATTGTTACCAGCCTGAAACGCCTCTTGTCGGACGCCGCCCGACACGCCCGTGCGCGCCTGCGGCGCGTGTTAACATCGACGCCTTCGGCGCGCCACCCCCAGGTGCGCCATGCGCCATTCCGCCTGCCACGTTCCCCAACCTCATGACTCTCGGACTCAATGCCGCGCAATCCGAAGCGGTGCGCTACCTCGACGGCCCCTGCCTTGTGCTGGCGGGCGCCGGATCAGGCAAGACCCGCGTGATCACGCAGAAAATCGCCCACCTGATCGAGGACAAGGGGTTCGAGCCGCGTCACATTGCCGCCGTCACGTTCACGAACAAGGCGGCGAAAGAGATGCAGGAGCGCATTGCCAAGCTGATGGAAGGCAAGACCACGCGCGAAGGGAAGCGCATTCCACTCAAGCAGCTGACGGTTTGTACGTTTCACTCGCTGGGCGTGCAAATCTTGCGCATGGAGGCGGAGCATGTCGGGTTGAAGCCACAATTCTCGATCATGGATTCGGACGACTGCTTCGGGCTGGTCCAGGAGCAGCTGAGCACCACCGACAAGAAGCTGATCCGCAGCGTGCAAGGCACCATCTCGCTGTGGAAGAACGGCATGGTCGATCCCGAGACCGCGCTTGCGCAGGCGGCCAATGCCGACGAGCACCAGGCCGCGATGGTCTATCGCAACTACGTGGCCACGCTGAACGCGTACCAGGCGGTGGACTTCGACGACCTGATCCGCCTGCCCGCCGAACTGTTCGCGCGCGACGAGGCCGTGCGCTTGAAGTGGCAGAACCGGCTGCGCTATTTCCTGGTCGACGAATACCAGGACACCAACGCGTGCCAGTACCAGCTGCTGAAGCTGCTGGCCGGCGGCTCGCACCTGCGCGCGCCGGCGTTCACGGCGGTGGGCGACGATGACCAGGCCATCTACGGCTGGCGTGGCGCCACGCTGGACAACCTGCGGCTGCTGCAGACCGATTTTCCGGACCTGAAGGTGGTCAAGCTGGAGCAGAACTACCGCTCGACCGTGCGCATCCTCGAAGCGGCCAACGCGGTCATCGCCAACAATCCGAAGCTGTTCGACAAGAAGCTGTGGTCGGAACACGGCATGGGCGATCCGATCGCCGTCCATCCGATGAACGACGAGGAGCACGAGGCCGAGTCGGTGGTGTTCCGCCTGTCCGCGCACAAGTTCGAGCGCCGCGCGCAGTTTCGCGATTACGCCATCCTGTATCGCGGCAACCACCAGGCGCGCCTGTTCGAGCAGATCCTGCGGCGCGAGCGCATTCCGTACGTGCTGTCGGGCGGCCAGAGCTTCTTCGACAAGGCCGAGATCAAGGACATCTGCGCCTACCTGCGCCTGATTGCCAATCCGGACGATGACCCCGCGTTCATTCGCGCCATTACCACGCCGCGCCGTGGGGTGGGCAACACCACGCTCGAGGTGCTGGGCACGTTTGCGGGGCAGGCCAAGGTGTCGCTGTTCGAGGCGGCGATGATGGGCGGCATCGAGGCCAGGCTGCAGCCGCGCCAGCTGGAGCCGCTGCGCACGTTCTGCGAATCGATGGTGCGCCTGGCCGAGCGCGCGGCCAGCGACCCGGCCACCGTGGTGCTGGACGACCTGATGGAAGGTATCCACTACGAGGCCTATCTGTACGACACCTTCGACGAACGGCAGGCGCAGTCGCGCTGGACCAATACGCTGGAATTCCTGGACTGGCTCAAGCGCAAGGGCACGCGTCCGGAGGCCGAAGGCGACGGCGAGGCCACGGGCGCCGACACGGCCGACGGCTTCGGCGACGAAGGCAAGAATCTGCTCGAACTGACCCAGACCGTGGCGCTGATGAGCATGCTCGAAGGCCGCGACGAAGATCCCGACGCGGTGCGGCTGTCGACCCTGCACGCGTCGAAAGGCCTGGAATATCCGCACGTGTTCCTGGTGGGCGTGGAAGAGGGCATCCTGCCCCACACGCGCGAGGACGAAGACCTGGACGACGAGAAGATCGAGGAAGAGCGCCGGCTGATGTATGTGGGCATCACGCGCGCGCAGCGCACCCTGCAGATCAGCTGGTGCAAGAAGCGCAAGCGGGCGCGCGAAACCTATTCGGTCGAGCCGTCGCGCTTTATCGCCGAGATGAAGCTGGAGGAAGCGCCAGCACCGCAGGACACCACGCCGGCGATGAGTCCGAAGGACCGGCTCGCCGGCCTGAAGGCGCTGCTGAACAAGCCCGTCGCGGCCTGACTTGATACAAGGCCGACAAGACGGCCGGGGTCGGGCTCACTACGATTGGCGGCGCGTGGAAACGTCCCTCGGACGTTCCTGCGACGCACCGCGCCCGCCCTTCGGCTGCGGTGTGGCTGGGCGCATGCGAGCCCGGCTTCTTCCCTGTTGAACGCTCCCGGATGCGGCAGCACCGGGGGCGTATTTTTCTCCCGGGCGTTCGTGCTGCGCCCCAGGTGCCGTGCGCGGCACGTATCAAAATTGATACAAAGCGGGCATCGCCTGTTATCTGCCGGCTGGTACATTGGCCGATCGGATGTCCCGCGTATTCCTCACTTTTCCCCCATGGACCTGTCGCCCAACCTGCCCATTCGTCTGCTGATCGTCGATGACGACCCCCAGATCCGCGCCATGCTGGCCGAATACCTGGCCACGTTCGGCATGGAGGCCGAGGGCGCGGAAGGCGGCGCGGCGATGCGCACGGCGATGGGCCGGCAGGACTACGACCTGGTGATCCTGGACCTGTCGCTGCCGGGCGAAAACGGCCTGACGCTGTGCCGCGAGATCCGCGAGCAGAGCAACCTGCCCGTGATCATGCTGACCGCGCGTGCCGAACTGGCCGACCGCGTGGTGGGCCTGGAAGTGGGGGCCGACGACTACGTGACCAAGCCGTTCGAGATGCGCGAGCTGGTGGCGCGGATCCACACGGTGCTGCGCCGCAGCCGTGGCGACGTACGCCGCCCGACGCCTGCCCCGGGCGGGCACGAGATGCGCTTCGGCTGCTGGCGCCTGAATGCCACGCTGCGCCAGCTGGTCGATGCGGAAGACACCGTGGTGCCGCTGTCCAACGCCGAATTCCGCCTGCTGCTGACGTTCATCGAGAATCCGAACCGCGTGCTCGACCGCGAGATGCTGATCAACAATGCGCGCGGCCGCGACCTGGACGTCTTCGACCGCAGCATCGACCTGCTGGTATCGCGGCTGCGCCAGAAACTGCGCGACGACCCGCGCGACTCGTCGCTGATCCGCACCGTGCGTGGCGAAGGGTACGTGTTCACCGGCAACGTGGAGCACTGAAGGCATGGCTGCTGCGATTCCGCCGACCACCGGCGGTGCTTCGGCGATACGGGCCGAACCGCGCGCCCCCGGGCCGGCCAGACGCCGCCGGTTCAACTCGATGTTCATGCGGTTGTTCTTCGTGATGACCGCCATCATGCTGGCCGTGCATGTGCTGGGCGTGACCGTGATCGAGAGCGTGTTTCCGCGCCCGGGTTCGGAACGCTACATGGAGCGCATGCGCCGCGCCGCGTCCGACGCCGAGGCGGCGGGCCAGCTGGTGCCCAGCGGCACGCCCGCGCATCCGCTCGAAGGGGTGTTCATGCCCGACCGGCCGCCTGGCGCGCCGGCCGGCATGCGCGGCAATGAACCGTTCGATTTCGATGGCCCGCCGCTGCGCCCCGAAGCGTTCGGCGAACGCCGGCCATTCGACCGTCCCCCCGGGCCGCCGAAGGGATTTCATATCCGTGGCATCTGGCCGCCGCACCTGGGCCTGATCTTCCAGCTGGCGGCCATCCTGATCGCTTCGTGGGTGGGTGCCCGCCTGCTGGCGCGGCCGGTGCAGCAACTGGCCAGCGGCGCCAACCGTCTGGCGCAGGACGTCCATGCCCCGCCGCTGGACGAAGACACCGGCCCCGCCGAAGCGCGCGACGCCACGCACGCGCTGAACCTGATGCAGCAGCGCATCCGCACCCAGCTGGCGCAGCAGTCGCGCTTCCTGGCGGCGGTGTCGCATGACCTGCGCACGCCGCTGACGCGCATGAGCCTGCGTATCGAACGCATCGAGGACAACGACGTGCGCTATCGCCTGCGGCAGGATCTGGCCGAGATGAATGGCCTGATCGACGCCACACTGTATTACCTGCGCGAACGCGACGACGGCACCGGCCCGCGCCAGCGGGTGGACATGGTGGCGCTGCTGCAGGCGGTGGTCGACGACGCCCAGGAAATCGGGCAGGACGTGCGCCTGTCTGGCGAAGCGGCGCCGCTGCTGGCCTATCCGGCCGAACTGCGGCGCGCCGTGGTGAATCTGGTGGAAAACGCCCACCGCTATGGCGGCGCCGCGCACATCATCCTCACCGACACCCCCGAGCGCGTCTCGATCGACGTCTGCGACAACGGGCCCGGCATTCCGCCGGCCGAACTGCAGCGCGTGCTGGAGCCGTTCTATCGGCTGGAGTCCTCGCGCAGCCGCGCCACCGGCGGCGTGGGCATGGGCCTGTCGATCGCCGCCGATATCGTGGCGCGCCACGGTGGCGAACTGAAGCTGACCAACCGGGCGGAGGGCGGGCTGCGCGTCAGCATCACACTGCCGCGCGCCTGATCGAAGCGAGCCAGCCCACGCTCAGGCGCGCTGCGGCAGGCCGCTCTTGCCGATCGCCGCCAGCTGCACGTACTGCGACCCACGCAGGCCCCGCGTGAAGTCGAGCGTGAAGTCCCCGACGTCGATGCGGGCCTGCAGCGCGCGCCGCAATTCCGCCGGGCCCGACGCCTTCATGCCGGCAGCCGCGCGCACCAGCCAGGCCGCACCGATATAGCCGGCCAGCGTGGCAGGCGAGGGCGGCTCGTCCAGGTACTGCTTCATGCGGGCCACGTGCTCCTTGACGACGCGCAGCGTCGATTCCTGCGGCCCCGGTGCTATCTGCGTCACGACCATGCCGCCCGCGTAGCCGGCGCCCAGGATCTCGCGCGCCGCCGACGGACTGACCGCCGAAAGGCCGACCAGAAACCCGTACCAGTTTTGCGCCGCCAGTGCGCGGCCCAGGCTGCCATAGGCCAGCGTGTCGCCCGCGACGATCACTGCGCCCGGCCGGGCCGCGGCAATGCGCCGTGCGCTGTCGTCGACATTGCCAATCAGCGCCACGGCGCGCGTCGAGATGTCCTTTTCCAGGCGCGCCAGCCACGGGGTGCCGACGCCGAGCGTGCCGGCCGCGAAGTCGGGCGACACCGCCAATGCGATGCCGGTCAGCCCGTAGCTGCGCAGCTGATGCACGGCGGCGTCGAGTTCGGCCTGATAGTCGGCGCGCGTGAACCATACGTTGTCGGCGCTCAGCGCCAGCCCCGACAGCGGCGCGACGATCTGCACCCCGCGCCGCGTCAGGTCGGCCGAGCCGGCCAGCGTGGGCAGCAGGCTGTCGCCAGGCCCGAACAGCACCTCGGCACGTTCGTTGTCGGCCAGCGCCACGGCCTGTGCGACGGCGGCGCGCGGGTTCGAGGCGTCCGCATCGCGCACCACGTGCACGATGCGCAGCCCGCCATTGCCGGCCGGCGACGCATTGAAGGCATCAAACATCACCTTGGCGCCGGCCAGATAATCGCGCGCCTGATCGGCCTGCGGCCCCACGCGGTCCACCAGGTGGCCCACTACGAGCTGGCGGCGCAGGACCTGGCCAGCCGGCTGCGCCATCGCGGGCAGCACGGCGGCGGACGTCAGGGCGCCGAGTCTCTGCAAGGCGCGGCGGCGGCCCGTCGAAGCGGGCGGACACGCGGGGGGCGACTGCGGCAAGGCTGGGCGCATGGCATTGAGAGTCGGATGGACAGGATGTACGGCGGAAGCGAGTGCGGCTGGACTTGGTACTCGGCGAGCCGGGCCCGAGACTATCGGCCCTTCATGACGCTTCCGTGACTTTTGCCCGACATGAGGCCCCCCGTTGGCGGGGCTGGCAGGTGTAGGGGCGCCATGATCTTGATGCGCATCAAGGTTGTTGCACCGTGCGAGGCATAGCATCGATTGTCATTCCGCCCACAAATCGAGTTTCCGCATGTCCGCCCCCATTCCAGACGCCGCCGGCACGGCTTTCGACCGCCGCGCGCTTGCCGATTTCCGCAGCCTGGCCGGCCGTATCGACGGCAACGGCCCCCGCTATACCTCCTATCCCACCGCCGACCGCTTCCACCATGACGTGGGCGACGCCGGCTACCAGACTGCGCTGCAGGCGTGCCGCGCCGATTCGCCGGCCCCGCTGTCGCTGTATCTCCATATCCCGTTCTGCGAAAACATCTGCTACTACTGCGGCTGCAACAAGATCATCACCAAGGATCACAGCCGCAGCGCGCAGTATGTCGACTACCTGTCGCGCGAAATGGCGATGGTCGCCGGGCGCCTGGGCGAGCGACGCGCCGTGATGCAGTCGCACTGGGGCGGCGGCACGCCGACCTTCCTCGACCCCGATGAAATGCGCCGGGTCATGGCGGCGCTGCACACACATTTCGTGCTGCTGCCGGAGGGCGAACATTCGATCGAGATCGATCCGCGCCGCGTCACCGACGAACGCATGGACCTGCTGGCCGAACTCGGCTTCAACCGCATCAGCCTGGGCGTGCAGGATTTCGACCAAGAGGTGCAGGAAGCCGTGCACCGGGTGCAGTCGTATGAAGACACGCGCGCCGTGGTGGAGGCGGCGCGGCGCCTGGGATTCCAGTCGGTCAGCGTGGACCTGATCTACGGCCTGCCGCACCAGACCACGGCGCGCTTTGGCAAGACCATCGAAAAGGTGCTGGCGCTGCGGCCCAACCGGCTGTCGGTGTACAGCTACGCCCACCTGCCGCATGTGTTCAAGCCGCAACGCCGTATCGATGCCGCAACACTGCCGCCGGCGGCCGAGAAGCTCGACATCCTGGTGTCGACGATCGAACGGCTGACCGCCGCCGGCTACGTCTATATCGGCATGGATCACTTTGCGCTGCCCGACGACGACCTGGCGATCGCCCAGCGCGAAGGCCGGCTGCAACGCAATTTCCAGGGCTATGCCACGCACGCCGGCTACGACCAGATCGGTCTTGGCGTATCGGCCATCGGCGCCGTGGCCGGGCACTATGTCCAGAACGCCCGCACCACGGACGACTACTACGCCGCGATCGATGCCGGGCGCCTGCCGGTGGTGCGCGGTTTCGAGATGTCCGCCGACGATCATCTGCGCAAGGCCATCATCGGCGCGCTGATGTGCAACGGCACGCTGGACATTGCCGAGGTGGAAAAGACCTACGGCATCGACTTTGCCACCACCTTCGCCGCCGAGCTGGCCGACCTGGACAGGCTGGCGGAGGACCACCTGGTACGCCGCACGCCGGCCCGCATCGACATTACCGAACTGGGACGCCTGCTGGTACGCCGCGTGGCCATGGTCTTCGACCGCTACCTGCGCGACGACGCCGCCCGCCCGCAACCGGCGCCCAGCGCCGCCAACGATGCCCAGGCGATTCCGCTGGTGCGCTATTCGCGCGTGGTCTAGCGACAGCGGCCACGCCAGAAACGAAAAAGCCCGCGACAGATTCGCGGGCTTTTTGCTGGGCGCGGGCCCGGTGGGCCGGGCCTGGTCTGAAGCGACGCTTATTTGGCTGCGTTGGCCATGTAGTCCGATGCGGCGATCACGTCCGCATCCGGACCGGCGTAGCCACCCTTGGGCGGCATCACACCCTTGCCCTTGAGCGCGTAGTTGTGAACCACGTCCATGCCTTCCTTGAGGCGCGGAGCCCAGGCGGCCTTGTCGCCGAACTTCGGCGCACCGGCCACGCCGGCAGCGTGGCACGCGGCGCAAACCTGTTCGTAGACCTTCTTGCCCGTGTCGGCCGACGCCGCAGCCGGGGCAGCGGCGGGTGCAGCCGGTGCTGCGGCTGCCGGAGCAGGGGCTGCCGCGGGTGCGGGCGCTGCGGCGGCCGGTGCCGCAGCCGCCTCGGGCGCCGAGGCCGCAGCCTGGGCGGTGGCACCCTGGGCCGGAGCAGCCGGCTCGGGGAACTTGGCACCGCCGGCATCGGCCATGTAGACCACGGCGCGGGCCAGTTCGTAATCGCTGAGATCGTCCGGCGACGTGCCGGCGCGGGCGGGCATCGCGCCCTTGCCGTTCAGCACCGACTTCAGCAGGCCATCAAAGCCCTGGCCGATCCGGGCCGTCCAGTCACCCGCCGTGCCGTACTTCGGCGCACCGGCCGCGCCCGTGGCGTGGCACGCGGCGCAAACTTCCTTGTAGACCTGCTCGCCCGTCTTGAAGACGCGCGGGGCATTGGGATCCTTGATTTCGAGTGACGCTACCGGCGCGATACGGGTGTTCACCGCCTCCACGCTCTGGGTGGAGCCGGCGCCCTCGCGGGTGCCATGTCCGACAAAATTGACCAGCAGGATGATGACGATGATCGGCACCAGAAAGGCGGCGATCACAACAGCGACAAGCTGCTTAGGGGTCTTGATTGGCGACTCGTGGTGGTCGTTTTGATGGACGTCACTCATACAGAACTCTCGATTTTGCGGGAAACCTATTGCACAGCACGTGGGGGCGGCTTGCTTGTCTGGCCCTGTCTTCGGGGATGCATCTGTCGGTCTTCGCGTCCGGGGCGTCTCCAGCCCCGCTACGTCTCTGGTACGACGCAAATAGCTGCCGATTATAGACCCAAGACTCGGCCACGGGGGCCAAAAGCGACGGCTCAGAGACCTGTGAAAACCCGGGTTCGGCGGCCCCCGGCGCATCCCGCATGGACGGCCACGGACAAGTCGGGTATCCTATGCGACTTTCCGACGATGGCACTCGCCGTTGTCAACGCAGCTCACAACGCGCCCGTAGCTCAATGGATAGAGTACTGCCCTCCGAAGGCAGGGGTTGCTGGTTCGATCCCAGCCGGGCGCGCCAATCTCCATAAGTGTTTCCCGCTTTTACCAGCACCGCCGCGAAGGCGACTGTAGCTAACTTCGGTGCTGGCACCTCCGTTAGCGGCGCCACCCGCTGCGCCAGATGGTCCGCCGACAGGTGCGCATACCGCTGCACCATCTCCATCGTTTCCCAGCCGCCCAACTCTTTGAGCACCTGCAGCGGCGTTGCCCCGTTGCACGTGCCAGCTCGCCCAAGTGTGCCGCAGATCGTGCCAGCGGAAGTTCCGGATCCGGGCGCGGTCCAGCGCCTTGCCCCACGCGGCAGTGCTCGTCTGATGCACCGGTTTGCCCCGGTAGAGGAACACCGCCGCGACGTGCTCGGCCTCGCGCTTCTTCTGTAGCTGCCGGCGCAGCACGGCCACCGCCGTGTCCGACAGCGGCACGGTGATGGCCTTGCGCGCCTTCGCCTGGTCGGGATGGATCCACGCCACACGCCGCGCCAGATCCACCTGTGACGATTGCAGCCCGGTCACGTTGGCCCGCCGCAGCCCCGTTTCGAGGCTGAAGCGGGCCATGTCACCCAGATGCTCGGGCAGCTCGGCCAGCAGGCGCTCGGCTTCGGCGGTAGTCAGCCAGCGGATCCGCTTGCTGGCCACCTTCGTGCGCATGCGCTTGGGCGCGCTGTCCAGCCACCCGCACTCCACCGCGGCATTGAGCACCGCCGTTAGCACGCCGATCACGCGCCGTACGGTGCCGGCGCTCACAGTGCCTTCCAGCTCCTTCAGGCCCTGCTGCGTCCGTACCGTGCGGCGCTCTGCCCGTTTGGCCCGGGCAATTGCATCCACGCGGTCGCGGTCGATCCGGTCCAGCTCTAAGCCACTCAGGTGCGCGTCGAGCCAGCGCAGGTGAATCTTGCTGGTTTCCAGACTGGCCAGGCCGGCCCGGTCCTCGACGTAGCGCACCACGGCGTCGTTCCACGTGTAGCGGGGCCGCGTCCCCAGCTTCGCCTGATTCCACAGATGCACCTTCAGGCGGTCGTGCAGTTCCTGTGCCTGCCTTTGGTTGCCGGTGCGAGTGCTTCCTTGTACCGGAGGCCCGCCGCCCGGGGGTGCAGCTTGTAATACCAGTTGTTGCCACCTTTGCGTTTGAAGAGCGACATGGCTCCCCTCCCTCTGCCTAGTCGCCTTGCGCAACTCGCGGGACCCATTCTCCAGCTAGGTAACTCTCCAGAGCAATGGTCGAGAACGTCCAGCGTTTGCCGACTTTGCAGCCTGGAAGCTCCCCGGCCTTCGCCTTGAGCCGCACGGTTTTCGGGGTGGGCGCCGAGAAATAGTGCGGCGGCTTGGAGATCAATTACTTTGTCTTCCATCGTCACAATGTTCACTGTCGTAAGCATGGCAATGCGACAAATGTGGCCGCCGCCTGACCGTAGGCTGCCGCGCGCTCTCTGTTCTCTGCACGGTGGCGCATCGGGTATTGCATTCGACGGAAACGGTGCGATCCGAATATCGATGCGACTACGTGCTTCCGAAGTGGTGTATCCCCGGTCAGTTGAATCTGAGTCAGCCTTGCTCTTTGCTGGGGTCCATCCCTTTGCTCACGACTAGCCCCATGAGCCACTGCCCCAGGGTCATGTGAACCTTGTCATTGTCATAGAGCGCATCTGCAGAATTGCAGGAGTAGCTACCGTCATTGTCTAAAGCGACAACCATGACGCCTTTTATAGTCCCGACAGAACGCGAGCACGCTCCTTCTGAAGAAGCTCAAGCGATGCTAGGGAAGAGGGGGCGTTGATCGGATCCACAGCATCGTTCGACGCGCAGATCAGCTGCTGTCGTGTTCCAGGCGTCCGCCGGCACGTCGACGGCCACGGCGCTGTAGATAGTGATTGGCGCGTTGCGCCGCAAATTAACGGGGGGGGGCCGTGCCTGGAGGAAGAGCGCCAGCGCCAGGCGGAAATAGACTGGTCGACCAAGCTGGCCGGGCAGGATCCGTGGGCACTCAAGCGTGAGGCTAGGCGGCGCCGGAACTGATAAGGAATCCGTGCGGCCGCGCGGGTCATCAAACGACTCGGCGGCCATTCAGTCCGGCGCCGGGCGGGCTAGTGCAAAGGCGAGGCCGTTGGAACACCCCACTGTCGCAGGGGCAGTCCTTTGACCTTTGTATGTATTACATCTCGCAGATTTCGATAGAATCGCGAATTATTCGATTCGGGAGGTGCTATGCCAGCGACAGAACTGATGCCAGTAACAAAACTCAAGCTGGACCTCGCTAATTATCGAACGATGCGGCAGAACGGGGAGCAAAAGGCGATTGAGGCCATAATTGCCATCAAGCCTGACTGGTTTTGGGCGCTAACTGAAAGTCTCTTGGACACTGGTTATCTCCCAACGGAAAATATCCTCGTCCAAAAGAGCGGTGGGTCTCGCCCCTCATTTGAGGTCAAGGAAGGAAATCGCCGGGTATCCGCCCTAAAGCTCATCCACGGAATTGTCCCGTTGGACGGACTACCGGTGCCATCGCACATCGCCGAGGCGATCCAGAATATCTCGCCGAAGTGGAAACGAGAAAACGCGAAAGTCCCTTGCGCCATTTATGAGCCTGAAGAGGCCGACACAGTAAATCGGATACGAAGTCTCACTCACGGCAAAGGCGAAAAAGCTGGTCGCGATGGATGGACCGCGGTGGCTCGCGCGCGTCATAACAGGGAAGAAAACGGGGTGTCCGAGCCGGCGCTAGATCTTCTGGAAAAGTACCTGGCCCAGGGCAAAAACCATACGGCACAGCAGGCCCAAAGATGGGCAGGCGAGTATCCGCTAACCGTCCTGGCGGAAGCGATCAAGAAATGTGCACCGCGTATCGGTCTTTCCTCGGGAAATGAGCTTGCAGCGGGCTACCCGAAGATCAAGTTCAAGACCGAAGTTGAGAACATCTTGCGCGATATCGGCTTGAGTGTGGTCAGGTTCGACTCGCTGCGTCACGGTGACGTGCTTACCATGTACGGTATTCCCGAGGCTGCTTCTGCCGCTGGTAAGGGTAAAGGTAAGGCTGACGCTGCCGGTAACGGGACAAGTGGCACTGCTGGCGATAGCGGTGCAGGGAAGGGCGATGGCAAAGGCAAGGTTGGCACCGCCGACGCGGCCGCAGGCGCTGGCTCAAGTGCTGGAACTGGCGCAACGAATGGGAACGGGAAGCCGAAAGAACGGGCGATCCCTCTTGAAGATCCCCGAAACGTTGCTCGCGCCCTGAAGAAATTCGTACCCCGTGGCCCGAACAGGGAGAAGGTGGTGTCTCTCTTGATCGAAATCCGCAAGCTGAAGCTGGATACGAACCCGATTGCCTTTTGCTTCCTGTTTCGCAGCATGTTCGAAATCGCAGCAAAGGCGTATTGCAAGGACCATGCAGCTGACGGCCTAGCAGCGGTAAAGTCCGACGGTAACGACAGATCACTCGTGGATGTGCTGCGCGATATCACCGCCCACCTCACCAATAACAAGAAGGACAAAGAGGCGACCCGCCGGTTGCATGGCGCTATGGTGGAACTCGGGCGCCCAGAGGGAATTCTGTCGGTGACATCGATGAATCAACTGGTGCACAATCCAAGGTTTGCCCAGCAAGAGCGGGACATCGCCATCCTTTTCGCCTCCGTCTTTCCGTTGCTAGAAGCAATGTGCGAATAACCCGTACGAACAATATTTATGAGTAGATTCCGCACCCCACTTCGATATCCTGGTGGCAAGCAAAAGTTGGCCCCATTCATCGTCGAGTTGTTGAGGGAGAACGATCTTGTCGGCGGCCACTATGCCGAGCCCTACGCTGGCGGTGCGGGCGTCGCGCTTGAACTGCTGCTGGACAACTTGGTCACCAAGATTCACCTAAACGACTCCTCAGTACCCGTGTATGCATTTTGGAAGTCAGTGCTTACAAAACCGGAAGAACTGTGCCGTCTCATATCCAGTGCATCACTTACGGTAGAGGAATGGCGTCGGCGTAGGGAAATCGTAAAGAATCCACGAGGTCACTGCCAGTTGGAGGTTGGATTCAGTACGTTTTATTTGAACCGCTGTAATCGATCGGGCGTTCTTTCTGGAGGGCTCATTGGCGGGTTGGCCCAAGACGGTGAGTGGAGAATGGATGCCCGTTTTCCAAGAAATGAACTGATTCGGCGCATTGAAGTCATTGCGACACGCAGTGATTCAATTGTTCTGAAAAATTGGGATGCCGAGCGTTTCATTCAGGAGCATATCCCTAAATTGCCGGAAAACTCTCTGGTATATTGCGATCCGCCATATTTTGAAAAGGCGAGCCGGCTATACCTAAATTCTTACCACCCGTCTGATCATGAAAGAATTTCTGAAATCATTCAGAAAGACCTCGTGAGAAAATGGGTTGTATCCTACGACAGTGCGCCCGAGATCCTTGCGTACTACGCCAACCGCCGCTCCTTCCTCTATGACCTCCAGTACAACGCATCCCGTGTGTACAAGGGCAAAGAGGTTTTCGTTTTCTCGGACGATCTCAGCTTGCCGGTGAGCTCCAAGCTTCCGTCCATCGACCACGCGCTCCACGCGTCCTCGGGCCTACTCGCTCAATGCAGCGTTGCTTGCGGGAAAGGTGGCACGAAGGCCAGAACAAAGTCGTCGGCAGCGAAGTCCGGCTCCGCGCGACTGTAGCTAGATTTCACCTAGGGCACGATTGATTGGTCTTGAGTGCCCTAGGTTAGCCTTGATTTTGCGAGTTGCGAGTTGCGAGTTGCGCAAGGCATTGATTTATAAAGCCCTTTAGCGCGTCACCAAAATTCCGAAGGCAGGGGTTGCTGGTTCGATCCCAGCCGGGCGCGCCAAGAATTTTCCCGCTTTCAGCAAGCCACAATGGCCGGCCGATCACCGGCGCCCGGCCACTGTTTCCCGCCTGTTTCCAGTCACATGGCCTGTTGCCCCTGTCCCGGGGTATGCGCTTGTCGGTCCGACATTGCGGCCGCGCCGCCGATCGCCTTCCGGATGTCGGACGCCATGTCCCGGGCAATCATGGAACTCGAGTAATACGAGAGGTGGTCCGAATAGCTGTACAGGAAATTTCCTTCCCGCATGATGTTGCAGCGGTCCTTTTGCAAATCGCAAAGCAACGGCGTGGGATCGTAGACGAAAAGACCAGGATTTTGCCGCCCCAGCTCGGCCACGAAATGCCGGTACGGCGCGGTGCCCGCCAAATGCCCGGTGTAGCTGCTGGAACAACGCGGATTCTGATGTCGCCAGAATATTCGGTTCAGCAGCGGGCTCGACGTCAGCCCACCCGACACGCAGCTGGTTGGGTCCGGGAGGGTGGGATTATCGATGACGAAAATCACCCGCTTGCCCGCGGCATGCGCCTTCCGGATGACTTCGCCATAGGCCGATAGCGGTGTGTCAATCGATGGATGTCCACGCACATGGCCGTTTTCATCCGCCGGGAGCGTGTGCCGTAGCGCCACCGCCCAGATGACGAGCTTTATCGACGGGGACGCCAGGACGGATTCCAGCGCGGCATGTATGGCCGCCTTCTTGTTTTCGGCCACGGAACTGTCGGCGCCAGGTGCGACGAAGGAGCCCATCAGCACGCCGGCTCCGTCGGACGCCAGTTCATTCGCCAGGCCGAAATAAAGCGCCTGCGCCTTGCTATCGCCCAGCACCGCGAAAGCCGGCGCGCCTTGCCCGCTTGTCTGGCAGAAGGCCAAATGCCTTGCATGCTCGGCAGAGACGCCGCATTCGTGTCGATAATGTCCAAATTCGGACCCGAAGGTCAGCGTTTTCAGGTCGCCATTCACCAGGTCATCCAGACGCCCTGGAAAGCCGTCCCGTTTCTTGATTGCCACACCCACCGCGATGACCGCGGCCATGGCCAGGCACAAGCCGCCGATTGCCCAGTTCGCGGCGCTGCCGCGGCGGTCCCGGATGGGCCGCTCGATAAACCGATAAGTTGCCCAGGCCAGCACAACGCTGGCTGCGATGGCCCACAGCCTCGCTTCGGCGGCGGGCGTCTCGCCGCGCAGAATACGCGCGAAGGCAAACAGCGGCCAATGCCAGAGATAAAGCGGATAGCTGATCAGGCCGATCCAGACCAGCGGTGGCGCGGCCAGGATGCGCTGGTTGAACGGCGCCCTCGTACCGCCCAGGATCAGCAAAGCCGCGCCGACCGTCGGCAACAGCGCCCAGGCGCCAGGAAAGGCCGACGCCGGCCGCAGGCCGACGAGAGCGGCAAGGATCAACGCCGCGCCGATCCAGCCCGCGCAACGCCGATGTGCCGAGCCGAATGCGGGCCGGTGCAGCGTGACCTGGCCCAGCCATGCGCCCACGGCCAATTCCCAGAATCGCGTGACCGGGGAATAAAAATCGGCGGTGATGTCGCGGAATACCGTGGCCATGCTGTAAGCGAACGACAGCACGATCAACACGACGATGCCTTTGACCAGCCATCGGCGTTTGCGGGACAGCGCCGCCAGGATCAGCGGCCATGCAATATAGAACTGCTCCTCCACGCCCAGCGACCACAGGTGCAGTAACGGCTTTGTGTCCGCCGCGCGATCGAAATAGCCGGCTTCCTTCCAGTTCTGGATATTGGCAAAGAAGCCCGCGCCGGAAATCATGTGCCGCCCCAGCGACTCATATTCCTCGGGGGTCAGGATGAGCCATCCAAGCGCGGCGGATGCGGCCAGCACCGAGATCAGGGCCGGAAAAATCCGCTTGACGCGCTTGGCGTAAAACCGGGCGGTGCTGTACCGGCCGTCCTCGATGTCCTTGAGAATGTGCCGGGTAATCAGGTACCCGGATATGACGAAGAAAATGTCCACACCGGCAAAGCCGCCTGGAATCAGGTCTGGAAAGGCGTGGAAGCCCACCACGGCCAAGATGGCCAGTGCGCGCATTCCGTCGATGTCGGGCCGATAGTCTAGCGCCCAGACGTGGGCTTTTTGTCCGGCAACACTTGCCGGCTGATCTGATAATGCTTGGGCTGACATTGGATTACCGGGGAGGGGACAGCAACCCGTGCAAAGGGAAGCCGCCCGCACGCCAACGCACTGTTCAAGTCAGTCACCTCACTGACTTAACGGTGCGTTTGGCGCGTGTAAAACCGTGCGTGCAAAGGGCATTGCAGGTCCGGCGACGGCCGGATCTGCATGTCTTCAGTGGCTGGAATGAGGATGCGCGACCCCATCACGTGCAGCCGGGCATTTGCCGGCGCCGTGATGCGGCGCGTGCAGAAGGGAAAAGGAGGAGGATTCCGCGACAGGATGACCGAATTTCATGTTCTATTTTCTCAGGGCACTTCTTTGAGTACCCGGGTGAAGCCACGACTGGCAATCTTCAAGCCCGACATAATAAGAATCTCGATGTGCCGAGAAAATCCCTCATGGGGAGGGATAAAGATTCGGAAAATCGCGCCGCCGAGTCCCGGCCACGCCGCCGCGCCGCGTTACCGCCCCATCCGCCGCTGATAGCTTTGCGTGATCCGGTTGACCAGCCCCGGGTCGCGGGAATCGGCCGCCTGGAATTCCACGCGCACGCTGCCATCCGACTGCTGCCGGATCATGGCCGCCACGGGGGTGCTGCCGTAGTAGCCGGTGATATTGCCGGTGGTCGGCTCCTGCGTCTGCACCGCCACACCCTGATCGCGCATGGCGTCGGCCGCCGCGTAGAACGAGCGGTCGAAGCTGGTCGGTCCCGGCCCTGGCGCGGGCGGATAGCCGTAATAGCAGCCGCCAAGCAGCAGGGCCGTCCAGAGGGCAAGGATCAATGGCAGGCGTTTCATGGCATCCCCTTCAATCTGTCGGCGCCGAGTTTCCGTTCTAGCACCAGGGCGGGGGCGCTGGATATTGGGCGGAAGGCCCGGATGCGGAACGGCCCGGCAAGCGGCAGGCCCAATGGACAGGGGAATCGATGCACCGCGCATCGAGGCCGGGACAGAAAAGGGACAGAGAGGTGCCAGGATGAGTGAAACGACCGACTACCAGGTGATGGCGCTGGCCAACGGCAAGCCAGTCAAGATGTGGACGGTTGGCGTGCCCGTCGAGGAAGATGCCCGGCGGCAGTTGCAGAACACGGCGCGCATGCCCTTCGTGTTCCGCCATCTGGCCGTGATGCCGGACGTACATCTGGGTAAGGGATCGACGATAGGGACGGTTATTCCTACCCAGGGAGCCATTATCCCGGCGGCGGTCGGGGTCGATATTGGCTGCGGCATGATGGCTGCGCGCACGACGCTGAAGGCGGCGGACCTGCCCGATTCATTGCACCGGCTGCGCAGCGCCATCGAGCGCGCGGTGCCGCACGGCCGGGCGCCGGGACGGCGCGATCCGGGTGCCTGGGGGGATCGTCCGCCCCACCACGTGGACGAAATGTGGAAGACGCTGATGCCGGGCTTCGAGCGAATCTGCCAGAAGTACCCAAAGCTCACGCGGACGAATAACCATGTCCATCTGGGAACGCTCGGCACGGGCAATCACTTCATCGAAGTCTGCCTCGACGAAAGCGACACGGTCTGGCTCATGCTCCATAGCGGGTCACGTGGCGTGGGCAATGCCATCGGCACGCAGTTTATCGAACTGGCGCAGCAGGACATGCGGCAGCACATTGCCAACCTGCCCGATCGCGACCTGGCGTATTTCGAAGAAGGCAGCGCGCATTTCGACGACTACGTCGAGGCCGTGGGCTGGGCGCAGGAATATGCGCGCCGAAATCGTGAAGTGATGATGGCCGCCGTGGTCGAGGCGGCGCGGGCTGTCATCGGCAAGCCATTCGCGATGGATGAACACGCAGTGAACTGCCACCACAACTATGTGCAGAAGGAGCGCCACTTTGGCGCCGATGTCTTCGTGACGCGCAAGGGCGCGGTCTCGGCCCAGAAGGGACAGCTCGGCATCATCCCGGGGTCGATGGGCGCCAGGAGCTTCATCGTGCGCGGGCTGGGGAACGCCGAGAGCTTCTGCTCCTGCAGCCACGGCGCCGGCCGGACCATGAGCCGCAACGAAGCCAGGCGCCGCTATACGGTGGCAGACCAGGTCCAGGCCACCGCGCACGTGGAATGCCGCAAGGACGCCGCCGTGATCGACGAGATTCCGATGGCCTACAAGGACATCGACGCCGTCATGGCCGCCCAGAGCAGCCTGGTCGAAGTCGTCCACACGCTGCGGCAGGTGGTCTGCGTGAAGGGGTAGGCGGGGCCGGGCGGCGGGCAGATGTCGCTCCGTCCTATTCAATGCGCCGGCTGACATACCCCGTCAGCGAACTCGATAGCACGGCCGGCGCCAGCAAGGTTTGCAAGCGCACCTGCTGCGAGTCATCAAGAAAGTGTCATAGCAGCGGGGTCATCAAATGCCAGCTATAGACGACGATGCCGCCCGCCAGGGCTGTGCAGAGGATCCAGAACATGCCGATCATCGCCCAGTTGACCTGGTCGCGGAATGATTGGTGGCGTTTGTGCTCGCGGACACGGCCGTCATGCGCCAGGTCGCCGGGACCCATCAGTCCATGCTCTTCCGGATAGCCCGCTGGAGCACCGTCCGTTTCGCCTCCGTCAAACTCAAGATCCTGAGGGAATGCGGAGATCCTCATGGCTTCGTCGTTCATCCTGGACCTCACAGCGCGTGATGCCGGCCTTTGCGCAAGATCTGCCTATAGAAATGGGCAAGCAGGTTATTGGAAATGGGCCCGTTCTTCCCTATTTCGTCACGCGTGATACGCCAGGGTGTTCCTGGATGATGCATGGCGCCGGCCAGGGCAATTCCGTCAAGACGACCATACATGTCGGCAACCCAATCCATGAGAGCGATCTCATGCGGATCAAAATCGACAACTGGCGCGCCAGGCACCGCGTCGATGAACCGGCTGCAATAGTGCCGCACGGCGTAGTAGACACTCGGCACCATGGGTCCGAGCGGCCACGCCTGAACCTCCTCGTCGAAGAGCGGCCGCATGTGCCTCGCCAACATATGACCGTGTGCGATGTACGTAAGCTTGGTCAACTGCAAGGGAGTCAGTCCCGCTCCCGCGTCCTGACGGCGCTTTAGCATGTACTGGGCAACGGCCAGCGCCTTCCCGTCATGCGCTCTCGCATCGTATTTCGTCCAGTTCTCTCGCTTCCAGAATTTCCACATGGCGACCCCTCTGTTCTGCGTGCTTGTTTGTGATCCGGCATGAAGGCGACCATACCGTGCAGCCACACCCCAGGCCAAGTAAACATGTGTGTCATCTGCACGGCCGTGTCTCGCCCACGCCGCCTCAAGACTGCAACAAATTGTGCTACCCGCACGATCGTCAGCACGCACGTCATTGCCGCAACCGTTGCTGCGAAGCCGTTCGCCGGTGCCTGGCGCGTGCCTTGCATCCGTATCCTCGCCCGGGAAGACCGTTGTTGAAAAAGGGGAGGGTTCATCATGCCCACGCTTGCCGCCGACCACATCGATATGCTGCGCAAGGCCGTGCGCGGCAAGGTGCTGCTGCCGCACGACGCCGGTTACGACGTGGCGCGCACCGTCTGGAACGCCACGGTCGATCGCCGGCCTGCGGTCATCGTCCAATGCACGGGCACGGCCGACGTGATGCAGGCCGTCAATTTCGCGCGCGATCATGGCCTGCCGGTCGCCGTGCGCGGCGGGGGCCACAACATTGCCGGCAGCGCCATCTGTCATGACGGGCTGGTGGTCGACCTGTCAGGGTTGCGCAGCGTCCATATCGATCCGCGCGACAAGGTTGCGTGGGTGAGCCCCGGCGCCACGCTGGGTGATTTTGACCATGAGGCACAGGCTCTCGGTCTGGCCACGCCGCTCGGCATCAACTCGACGACGGGCGTGGCGGGGCTGACGCTTGGCGGCGGATTCGGCTGGCTGACGCGCCAGTACGGCATGACGGTCGATAACTTGCGGGGCTGCGAGGTGGTGACGGCCGATGGCCAGCGGCGCTGGGCCGATGCCAACCACGAGCCGGAACTGTTCTGGGCCCTGCGCGGTGGCGGCGGCAATTTCGGCGTGGTCACGCTGTTCGAATTCCAGCTGCATGCGGTGGGACCGCTGGTGACGGCCGGGCTGATCGTGTTCCCCGCCGTCGAAGGCAAGTCGGTGCTGCGCCAGTACCGCGCCTTTACGGAATCGGCCATGCCCGACGATATGAACGTCTGGGTCGTCCTGCGCAAGGCGCCGCCGCTGCCGTTCCTGCCGTCGTCGGCACACGGCGCCAATGTGGTGGTGCTGGCGGTCTTTTATACCGGCGACCCGGGGAAGGCCGACAGGGCGATCGACCCGCTGCGCCGATTCGGCCAGCCCATCGGGGAGCACGTGGGCCAGATGCCCTACACGGCCTGGCAACAGGCGTTCGACCCCTTGCTGACACCGGGCGCGCGCAATTACTGGAAGTCGCACAACTTCACGCGGCTGGACGATGCCGCCATCGACCTGATGACCGATTACGCGGCGCGCGGGCCGTCGGCCCATGCCGAGATCTTTATCGGCCAGGTGGGCGGCGTGGCCAACCGCGTGGCACCCGACGCCACGGCATACCATCATCGCGACGCGCGCTATGTGATGAATGTGCATTCGCGCTGGGACCGTACCGACGAGGACACTGCCTGCATCGGCTGGGCGCGCGATTTCTTCGACGCCACCGCGCCCTATGCCACCGGCGGCGTGTATGTGAATTTCATGACCGAGGACGAAGGCGCGCGGGTCAACGCCGCGTATGGCCACAACTTCGACCGCCTGGCGCGCGCCAAGCGCACTTACGATCCGCAGAACCTGTTCTGCTCGAACCAGAACATCAAGCCGGCGCCGTGACACGATGCGCCGCACACCGCCCGACCATGCATTGCTATGATGCGGCGCATGGCCGACGACCTGTTCATCCCTCACCACGAGTACGAGATCACCGCCATCCGCGCCCAGGGCGCGGGCGGGCAGAACATCAACAAGGTGTCCAATGCGGTACACCTGCGTTATGACGTGCGCACATCCTCGCTGGCCGCCGATCACAAGGAACGCCTGCTGGCGCTGCACGACCACCGCATCACGCGAGACGGGGTGATCGTCATCAAGGCGCAGCAGCATCGCAGCCTGGAGATGAATCGCGAGGAAGCCATCCGGCGCCTGCATGACCTGGTACGCAGCGTGGCCGAGCCGCCGCGCGTCCGGCGCGCCACCCGGCCCACCCGGGCGTCGAAGGTGCGCCGGCTCGACGCCAAGGTGCAGCGCGGGCAGATCAAGGCGCTGCGGGGGCGGGTGGTCGATTAGCGGGGCGCCTCGGAAGTCGAACAAATATTTCAAACGCAGGGAGACCGGGCGGGACAAGGCGGCGATAGACAGGCATGCTCTGGCATCGCGCTGCCCAGCCATTTCCGATTTCGACAAGGAATGCCCCCATCCATGTCATCCGTCACGCCCGCCGTTACCCTGGAACCGATTCCGCGCGATCCGGGCTGGCCCCTCGTCGGCAACCTGTTCCAGATCACGCCCGGCGAAGTCGGGCAGCACTTGCTGGCGCGCAGCCGTCATCACGACGGCATCTTCGAACTGGATTTCGCGGGGCGGCGCGTGCCGTTCGTGTCGTCGGTGGCGCTGGCGGCCGAAGTGTGCGACCCGGCGCGCTTTCGCAAGATCATCGGCCCGCCGCTGTCGTATCTGCGCGACATGGCCGGCGACGGCCTGTTCACCGCCCACAGCGACGAGCCGAACTGGGGCTGCGCGCACCGCATCCTGATGCCGGCCTTCAGCCAGCGCGCCATGAAGGGCTACTTCGACGTGATGCTGCGCGTGGCCAACCGGCTGGTGGACAAGTGGGACCACAAGGGGCCCGATGCCGATATCGCCGTGGCCGACGACATGACGCGGCTGACGCTCGACACCATCGCGCTGTCCGGCTTTGGCTACGACTTCGAGTCGTTCGCCAGCGACCAGCTTGACCCGTTTATCGTGGCAATGGTGGGCGCGCTGGAAGAGGCGATGCGCAAGCTCACGCGGCTGCCGATCCAGGACCGCTTCATGGGCCGCGCGCACCGCCAGTTCGCCGACGACGTGGCCTACATGCGCAACCTGGTGGACGACGTGATCCGCCAGCGCCGGGCCGCGCCCCGGCCGGGCATGGACCTGCTGAACCTGATGCTCGAAGCGCGCGACCCCGAAACGGACCGCCAGCTCGACGACGCCAATATCCGCAACCAGGTCATCACATTCCTGATCGCCGGCCACGAGACCACCAGCGGCCTGCTGACCTTCGCGCTGTACGAACTGCTGCGCAACCCGGCCGTATTGGCGCAGGCCTATGCCGAAGTCGATGCCGTGCTGCCCGGCGACGCCCCGCCCGTCCATGCCGACCTGGCCCGCCTGCCTGTGCTGGATCGCGTTTTGAAGGAAACACTACGCCTGTGGCCGACCGCGCCGGCCTTCGCCGTGGCGCCGTTCGACGATGTGGTGATCGGCGGCCGCTACCGGTTGCGGCAGAACCGTCGCGTCTCGGTGGTGCTGACGGCGCTGCATCGCGATCCGAAGGTGTGGGCGCACCCGGAGCGGTTCGATATCGACCGTTTCCTGCCAGAGAATGAAGCGGCGCTGCCGGCGCACGCCTATATGCCGTTCGGCCATGGCGAACGCGCCTGTATCGGCCGCCAGTTCGCGCTGACCGAGGCCAAGCTGGCACTGGCGCTGATGCTGCGCAACTTCGCCTTCCACGATCCGTACGACTACCAGTTCCGGCTCAAGGAAACGCTGACGATCAAGCCCGACAACTTCGTGCTGCGCGCCCGGCGCCGGCGCCCGCATGAGCGGATCGCGGTCCAGGCGGCCGCCGAAGTGGTGGCCGATGCCGCGCAGGCCGACGTACGCGGCAATGGCCAGGCCATGACCGTGCTGTGCGCGTCGAGCCTGGGCACGGCACGCGAGCTGGCCGAGCAGATCCATGACGGCGCGGTGGCGGTGGGGTTCGAGGCCACACTGGCCGATCTGGACGACGTGGCGGATGCCCTGCCCACATCGGGCCTGCTGGTGGTGGTGGCGGCCACCTATAACGGCCGCGCACCGGATTCCGGCCGTCGGTTCGAAGCCATGCTCGATGCCGGCGGTGCCAGCGGCTACCGCGCCGAGGGCTTGCGGCTGGCGCTGCTTGGCTGCGGCAACTCGCAATGGGCGACGTACCAGGCCTTTCCGCGCCGCGTGTTCGACTTCTTCACGGCCGCCGGCGCGGTGCCGTTGCTGCCGCGCGGCGAGGCCGATGGCAATGCCGATTTCGACCGGGCGGCGGAACGCTGGCTGGCGCAATTGTGGCAGGCGCTGCAGGCCGATGGCGCCAGCACGGGCGGCATCAGCGTGGACGTGCAGTGGCGCAGTGTCGAAGCCATGCGTGCCGACACCCTGCCGGCCGGCACGCAGACCTTCACGGTGCTGGCCAATGCCGAGCTGGTTGCCGATCCCGCCGGGCTATGGGACTTCGCCATCGAAGCGCCGCGCACATCGACGCGCGACATCCGGCTGCAACTGCCACCCGGTGCCACCTACCGGACCGGCGATCACGTTGCGGTCTGGCCGCAGAATGACGCGGCAGCGGTGACGACGCTCTGCGAGCGGCTCGACCTTGACCCCGAGGCGCTGGTCACGCTGTCGGCCCGCCAGGGCGCCGGGCGCGGGCTGCCGATCGGCGAGACGCTGCCGCTGCGGCAACTGCTGACGCACTTCGTCGAACTGCAGGACGTGGTGTCGCGCCAGACGCTCCGTTCGCTGGCCCAGGCCACGCGCTGCCCGTTCACACGGCAGTCGCTGGAGCAGCTTGCCGCCGACGATGCCGATTCCGGCTATGCCGCCCAGGTGGCCGCGCGGCGGCTCAACCTGCTCGATGTGCTGATCCGCTTTCCGGCCATCGCCCTCACGCTCCCGCAACTGCTGGCCTGCACGGTGCCGATGCGGCCGCGCTTCTATTCGATTGCATCGTCGCCGCGGGTGTCGCCCGATGTGGCCACGCTGCTGGTGGGTACGGTCTGGGCCCCGGCGCTGTCAGGGCGCGGCCAGTTCCGCGGCGTTGCGTCCACGTGGCTGCAGGGCCTGCCGCCGGGCGCGCAAATATCGGCGTCGATCCGCACGCCGAATCCGCCGTTCGCGCCGCCTGACGATCCATCGGTGCCGATGCTGCTGATCGGCCCGGGTACGGGCATCGCGCCGTTCCGGGGCTTCCTGGAAGAGCGCGCCGCCCAGCAGGCGGCCGGGCAGGCCATCACGCCGGTGCAGCTGTATTTCGGCTGCCGCCATCCCCGGCACGACTGGCTGTTCCACGACGACATCGCAGCCTGGGCCGACGCGGGTGTCGCCGAGGTCCACACCGCGTACTCGGTGCTGCCGGGCGCCGCGCGCTATGTGCAGGATCTGCTCTGGCAGCGGCGCGCGCAGGTCTGGGATCAACTGCGGGCCGGGGCGATGGTCTACGTCTGCGGCGACGGCCGCCGCATGGCGCCCGCCGTGCGGCAGGTGCTGATCGAGATCGGCGCGCAGCAGGGTGGCATGACAGCCGACGCGGCATCGGACTGGTTCGCCGGTCTGGTGGCGCAGGGCCGCTACCGCCAGGACGTATTCAACTGACAACCACGCGGTATCGGACGGCCTGCCGGACAGTCCGCCGGGTTTGGCAGGATTCCACTGAACATTGTCAGTCGGCCGCCCGGCCGGGCCCGTACGCTGGAATCCATCCCCATTCCAGAATCCGGAGACCCCCGATGGCTTCCCCCGCGATGCGCCAGGCGCGCGTGCTGGCGCTGTGCCAGGCGCTGTTCACGTCCGCCATATCTGTCGACCTGACGCTGACCGGGCTGGTCGGCTACACGCTCGCGCCAGCCAAGGCGCTGGCCACGCTGCCGTTCGCGCTGATTACGGTAGCGGGCGCGGCCACGGCGCTGGGCGTGCCGTTCGTGATCGAACGATTCGGACGCCGCTTCGCGTTCTGCCTGGGCGGCGTGGCCTGCATGCTCGGCGGATGGGTGTCGGTGGCGGCAATCTGGCGCCATGATTTCTGGCTGTTCTGCGCCGGTACGGCCCTGGTCGGCGTGTTCCAGTCGTTTGCCCGCTTCTACCGGCTGGCCGCCGCCGACGCCGCACCGTTACCGGAAAAGCCGCGCGTGATTTCGGTGGTGCTGACCGGCGGTGTGGTGGCTGCCGTGTGCGGGCCGGCCATCGCCGCGTGGAGTGCCGACATGATGCTGCCGACGCCATTTGCCGGCTCCTACGCCGTGGTGGCGGCCTTCGGGGCGCTGACCGTGATGCTGCTGATGCTGGCGTACCGCGAATCGCCGGCCGCCTTGGCCGCCGCCGCTGCCGATACCCGGCCCGCGCGCCCGCTGGGCGAGATCGTCCGGCAGCCGGTGTTCCTGGCGTCGTTTGCCAATAACGGCATCGGCAACGCGGTGATGATGTTCGTGATGACGGCCACGCCCATTGCCGCCATCGCCTGCAACCACACGATCGCGCAGGGCGCGCAGATCATCGAATGGCACCTGGTGGGCATGTACGCACCGTCGTTCTTCTCGGGGTGGCTGCTGCAGCGGTTCGGCAATCCGGTGATGCTGGTGGCGGGCATCGCGCTGTCCGCGCTGGCTGCGGGGGTGGCGCTGTGCTCGACGTCGCTGGTGGCGTTCTACGTGGCGCTGCTGTGCCTGGGCATGGGCTGGAATTTCATGTCGGTGGGCGGCACGACGCTGCTGGCTGGCAGCTACCGGCCCAGCGAACGGGCGCGCACGCAGTCGGCCAGCGAGTTTTCGTCGGCCGTGCTGACGGCGGCGGCCACGCTGGCGGCGGGTCAGGTGCTGACCGTCTGGGGCTGGCAGGGCGTGAACCTGGCGGTGCTGCCGGCGCTGGGCATCGCGCTGGCGGTGACGCTGGCGTGGCAGCGCCGGGAACGGGCAGCGGCGATGGCCGCGGCAGTATGATCTTGGGAACGCCAGCGCAGCCCGTCACTCACCCATCCCGCAAGCCATCATGCATCTCGTCCCAGACCCGCCGCGCGTGGTGGTGATCGTCGCGCCAGATCCGTCGCAGGAACTTGACGTGACCGGGCCCACGGCAGTCTTCAGCACGGCCAACAAGCTGTGCGGCCGCGACCAGCCGGCGTACGCGGTGCACGTGGCCAGTGTCAGCGACGATGCCATCGTGCATACCGAATGCGGGCTGCGGCTGCTGGCCGAGGCGCCGTACCACCAGATCGCCGGACGGATCGGCAAGCCCATCGATTCGCTGCTGATCTCCGGCGGCGCGGGCTCGCGCGCCGCGGCCGACGACGCGCGGCTGATCGACTGGCTGCGCGAGCAGGCCGGCACGGTGCGGCGCATGGGTGCCGTGTGCACGGGCGCCTTCGCGCTGTGCCGCACCGGCCTGCTCGACAGCCAGCGCGTGACCACGCATTGGCGCCACGCCGAGCGGCTGGCGCAGCGTCACCCCGAACTGACCGTCGATGCCGATCCGATCTGGATTCGCGCCGGACGCTTCTACACGTCGGCCGGCGTCACGGCAGGCATGGACCTGTCGCTGGCGCTGGTCGAGGAAGACCTGGGCCACGCGGTGTCGCTGGAAGTGGCGCGCGAACTGGTGATGTTCCTGCGGCGCCCCGGCAGCCAGGCGCAGTTTTCCACCGTGCTGCGCGCGCAGGCCGCGCAAAGCCCGGAGCTGCGCGCGCTGCAGACGTGGATCGCCGACAACCTCGGCCGCGACCTGTCGGTGGGCGTGCTGGCCGAGCAGGCGGCCATGAGCCCCCGCAACTTTGCCCGGGTTTTCGTCAAGCAGGTAGGAGAAACGCCAGCGCGCTATGTGGAGCGGCTGCGCGTGGAAGCCGTGCGGCGGCTGCTGGAAGGCAGCGACCGCCGGCTGGAAGCGATCGCCCACGCCACGGGGTTCGGCAATGCCGATGTCATGCGGCAGGCGTTCCTGCGCCATGTGCAGACCACGCCCGAACGCTACCGGGCGGCGTTCCGGTCTGACGCGGCGGCGGGGGAAGACGGGCTGGCGGCGTAGCGGTAAGGGCCACGCCGCCGGCCGACCCCGCATCAGCGGGCGTTTTGCAGCGCGGCGATACGCGATTCGATCGGCGGGTGGCTGGCGAACAGCGCCAGCCACGACTTGCCGCCCGAGATGCCCATGGCCTGCATGTTCTGCGGCAGGCCGTCGGCGTTCAGGCCGCCCAGGCGGCGCAGCGCGCCCACCATCGGCACGGGCGTGCCCATCAGGCCCGCCGCGCCGGCGTCGGCCCGGTACTCGCGATGCCGCGAGAAGGCCGCCACGATGATGCTGGCCAGGATGCCGAACACGATCTCGCAGACCACCACCGTGATCATGTAGCCGATGCCGGGGCCGCTGGACTCCTCGTCATTGCGGCGCAGCCAAGAGTCGACAAAGTAGCCGACCACGCGCGCCATGAAGATCACGAACGTGTTCACCACGCCCTGGATCAGCGTCAGCGTGACCATGTCGCCATTGGCGATGTGGGCCACTTCGTGCGCCAGCACGGCCTCCACCTCGTCATGCGACATCGATTGCAGCAGGCCCGTGGACACGGCCACCAGCGAACTGTTCTTCGACGCGCCCGTGGCAAAGGCGTTGGGCTCGCCGTCGTAGATGGCCACCTCGGGCATCGGCAGGCCGGCACGCGTGGCCAGCTTCTGGACGGTCTGCACCAGCCAGAGTTCGGTGCTGGTGCTCGGATGGGTGATGACCTGGGCACCGGTGGACCACTTGGCGATGGTCTTGGACATCAGCAGCGAGATGAACGAGCCGCCAAAGCCCATCAGCGCGGCAAAGGCCAGCAGCATGCCAAGGTTCAGGCCGTTGGACGTCAGGAAGCGGTTCACGCCCAGCAGGCTGGCGGTGATGCTGAGGACGAGCATGACGGCGAGGTTGGTCGCCAGGAACAGGAAAATGCGTTTCATGGTTGTGGGGCAGTGCAGGTAAGGACGCGGACAGGGCCGCAGGCGCGCACGGCACGCATCGGGCGTGCCACGCGACAAGGATCGGCGCGGCCCATGTCGGCCGCGCGAAAGCGGGATCAGCCGCGCGGCGGGCGCGGCAGCCGGGGCAGGTCGGGATCGGGCAGCGGGGCGGCCGCGTAGCGCGGCACGGCGCCGCGCGCCGCCGATGTCACCACGCGCGGCAGGGGCGCGGGCAGCAGTTGCTCGGCAAAGTCGGCGCCGGGTGGCGTCGGCTCCGCACTATCGGCAGGCAGCGAGGAATCGGACGAAACCGGTGTGGCAGATGGCTGGGAAACCTCAGCGGGGTCCGCGGCCACCGCCACGTTGCCTGGCGCCATGACGGCCGCGTGCGGCGCCTGCATGCCGGGGCCTGCCGTGGACATGCCAATGCCGGCCCAAGCCTGCAGCGGCAGGAAGGCAAGCAGCACGATCATCATCAGGAGGCGAAGCGGATGCACGGGGGCGGGTGATGCGCAAGACAAGAAACGATGGCGTCGATTCTACAGGATGGCTCGCCGGCCGCAGGGGAAGCGATTGCCGTGCCGACGCCCGGTACTGCAAGCCCGGCGCGACAGGTCTACACTATCGGGAAACCCTGTAATGGCTACAGGGTGGATCATCGATCCAGTTCGGAGATTTGGGCCATGCGCATCGGCGAACTGTCGCGCCATAGCGGCTGCGACGTGGAAACCATCCGGTATTACGAACGCGAAGGGCTGCTCGACGCCCCGCAACGCGAAGACAACGGCTACCGCCGCTATGGCGACGGTCATCTGGTGCAGCTGAATTTCGTGCGGCACTGCCGCTCGCTGGGCATGAGCCTGGCCGATGTGCGCCGGCTGCGCGACTTCCAGCGCAACCCGTCGCTCGCATGTGACGATATCAACACGCTGCTGGATCGCCAGATCGAGCAGATCCACGCGCAGCGTGTGGCGCTTGAGGCACTGGAGGCGCAACTCCGTACGCTGCGCCATACCTGCGAGAACCCGCACCCGCATCCGGCCAGCGAGTGCGGCATCCTCCAGAACCTGCAGCAGGCGGCCGAAGGGGCCGGCTGCGAGTGCCATCCGGCGCCGGCGCGACACTGAACTGCCTGGCAGTCCACGCGAACCCATCCCCGCCAGAGCAGGGATGTTTCTCATCGGCCATGTCGCGATGGCTGTGCTAGCATGGCCGTTCGCGTCCCAGAGACGCTCTTTTTCTCAGAAATTTCCTACGATGTCTCGCCACCTTCCGTCCGCCGCCCTTGTCCTGGTTCGCACCATGCGACCGGCGCGCGCGCGCATGGTGGCGCAGCCCATCACCGCCACCCGCCGGATCAACGCCCCGCTTGATCCTGCCCGGTTCCCGGCCTGACCGACCCCACTCCTGAGCAGCAAGGGTCCGGTGCCGAACCGGGCCCGAGCCACCACGCGAATCCGCTGTAACGCCGCCGGTGCCAGTTGCGCGCCGGCCCGACCGACATTTCCACGGCTGCCGCCTGCGCCGGGGTTTCATCCCGACGCGCGGCCGCCGCTTTTGCGAGAGGCACTGCCATGGCAAAGACCAAGAACCCGACCCTCTACCTGACCGAACTCGACGTGACCCGCCTGGAGGGCATCGCCAGCCGTGCCGGCACGGCCGAACTGGACGAGATGCTCGACGACCTGCTGGCCCGCGCGGCCATCGTGTCGCCCGATGCCATTCCCAAGGATGTCGTGACGATGAATTCGCGCGTCGTCTGCACGCTGGAAGGTGAAGCCGCGCCACGTGAGTGGACACTGGCTTATCCCGACGACGCCGACCTGGCGGCGGGCCGCCTGTCGGTGCTGTCGCCCATCGGTCAGGCGCTGCTCGGCGCCCGCGCCGGCAAGACCGTGGACTATCGCCTGCCTAACGGCGGCGCGCAGCGCGTGACCATTGTCAGCATCGCGTTCCAGCCCGAGGCCAGCGGCCAGTACACGCTCTGAACCCACGCCCGCGCTGCGTGACGCCAGACGTCCCGCGGCGCGCGCCGCCTGCCCCAGCGCGTACCGCGGGGTAGGTGGCCAGTTCCGTACAGCGGAATACCCCTCCTGGCCGCCATCCGGTCGCCAACCCCTACCGTTCATCCACAGACCCGGCATTTCACGGCGAGCAACGCACCATTCGTCGCAGCGGTGTTTCTCGTGGAAGTGCTAGCCACTAACCTTCAGTCCGTGCTCGCATCGCTACACAGATGGCGCGTCCGGGCAGTAGTCAGCTGTATCCATAAAAAAGTTGTGAATCAGTTGAAGGAGTCCCAGATGAACGCCAAACGTATCCTTGGCGGCGCTCTTGTGCTTGCCACGTTGGCGGCGTCGGCCGCTTTTGCCGCGCCCGCCACGACCAAGAAGGTCGGAAAGTTCGACGTGTATGCCGATGCCGCGCGCCAAGGCAAGTTCGACACGTACAGTGAAGGCTCGAAGATCGGCAAGTACGATTTCTTCACCGACGGCCAACGCAAGTTCGACAGCTTCACGGACGGCGCCCGCCAGGGCAAGTTCGACAGCTTCGGCGAAGGCGCACGCAGCTTCAGCGGCGAGATTTCCGGCTCCGCGCTGGACAACTCGCGCAACGGCGATCTGTACGGCTACAAGGTCTGATGACCTGCCAGCCCGCCAGAACGCAAATCGGCGGCCCCGGGTCACCTCCGGGCCGCCGATTCTGATTTCCGGTTTCTCTCCCACCTGCGCGGCCGACCTCCTCCTTCTCTCTGAAGTCGCGCAGGTGATTTTTCCCCCGCCCGCCCCCGCCGCTGTCGCATTTCTTCCCGTAGTTCTTTCCTGATTTTTCCGAAGTACCGTCAGAGTTGCCGCTGCGCGAAGGTGTCGCACTTGCGGATGTCGCCGGTCGTCAGGCCCTGGCGCAGCCAGCGCACGCGTTGTTCGCTGGTGCCGTGCGTGAACGCCTCGGGCACCACATAGCCCTGCGACTGCTTCTGCAGGCGGTCGTCGCCGATGGCGGCCGCGGCTTTCAGACCCTGTTCGATATCGCCGGGCTCGATCAGCTGCTGGTTGAGCTTGCCCGCCGTGGCGGCCCACACGCCGGCCAGGCAGTCGGCCTGTAGTTCCATGCGCACCGACAGCTGATTGGCCTGCGCCTCGTTCATGCGACGCCGCGCGGCGTCCACCTTGTTCGACACGCCGAGCAGATTCTGTACGTGATGGCCAACTTCGTGGGCAATCACATAGGCCTGGGCGAAGTCGCCGCCCGCGCCGAACCGCTGGCGCAGTTCGTTATAGAACGACAGGTCGATATAGACCTTCTGGTCGGCGGGGCAATAGAACGGCCCCATGGCCGACTGGCCCGTGCCGCACGCGGTAGGCGTGGCGCCCGTGAACATCACCAGCGTCGGCGGCGCATAGCGGCGGTTCAGGTCGGTCTCGAAGATGTGTTCCCACGTGCGCTCGGTACTGCCCAGCACCTTGCGCGTGAACACCGAAAGCTGGTCGGTGGCCGGCGGCCGGTGCGACTGCGATTGCGGTGCCTCCTGCTGTTGCTGCTGCAGCGCCGAGCCGCCCTGCAGGATCAGCCTGGGGTCGATGCCGAAGAAGTACGACGCGGCCAGCGCGACGATGATCGTGCCGATGCCGATCGATTTGCCGCCGATGCCGAATCCGCCACCTCCACCACGGCGGTCTTCCACATTCTGGCTTTCGGCTTCGTCATCGAGACGCATGTTGTTACGCTCCGGGGTCTGTTATGCCAATGGAGTATAGCAACGGCTATGCCACCGGCTCCGGCGCCCCCAGGCACACCCGCAAGGATGCCCCGCGCGCATCGCGATGCGTAAAAAAGAGCGCCGCCCACGCCAATCGGGCTGAGGATTGGCGCGGGCGGCGGGTGAACGGGGGGTCAGCCCGTCCGACGCAAGGGAAACCGGCGATGTGGGGAGCAGTCGTCAGGCGGTGGCCGTGGCGGGCGCCTTGCTGATATCCAGCCCGGCCACCTCCGTGCCGACCTCGGCCACGCGCAGCAGGTTGGTCGTGCCGCCCTGGCCGAACGGCATGCCGGCCGCAATCGTGATCTGGTCGCCCGGTGCGGCATAGCCTTCCACCAGCGCGGCGCGGGCCGCGGCTTCGACCATCTCGTCCACGCTCTGCACGTCCGGGCTCACCGTCGAATGCACGCCCCAGGTGATGGCCAGGCGGCGAGCGATATCCAGGTTCGGCGTGATGCTGACGATCGGCGCGCACGGCCGCTCGCGGGCGGCGCGCAGCGCGGTGGCGCCCGACGACGTGTACGTCACCGTGGCCTTGGCGCCGATGATATGCGTGACCTCGCGCAGCGCGGCGCAGATCGCATCCTGGCGCGTGGAAAGCGGCACCTCGTGCTGGGCGTCGATCATGTTGCGGTAGAGCGGATCGCGCTCCACCTCGGTGATGATGCGATCCATCATCGACACGGCCGGCACCGGATGGCGGCCGTTGGCCGACTCGGCCGACAGCATCACCGCATCGGCGCCGTCGTAGATGGCGCTGGCCACGTCCGACGCTTCGGCGCGCGTGGGCACCGGCGAATCGATCATCGACTCCAGCATCTGCGTGGCGATCACCACGGGCTTGCCCAGCTGGCGGCAGATGCGCAGGATGCGCTTCTGCACGCCGGGCACGCGCTCTGGCGGCAGTTCCACGCCCAGGTCGCCACGGGCCACCATGACGGAATCGGACACGCGCACGATCTCGTCGAGCTGCTGCAGCGCGGCCGGCTTCTCGATCTTCGACAGCACGCCGGCACGCGTGCCGATGATCTCGCGCGCCTCGACGATGTCCGACGGCCGCTGCACGAACGACAGCGCGATCCAGTCGGCGCCCAGTTCCAGCGCAAATGCCAGATCGCGGCGGTCCTTGTCGGTGAGCGCGGGAATCGGGATCACGGCGTCGGGCACGTTCACGCCCTTGCGGTCGGACAGCGTGCCGTTGTTGGCCACCCGCGTGGTGATGCTGCCGCTGGACACCGCCTCGATGTTCAGGCGCACCTTGCCATCGTCGATCAGCAGCGACTGGCCCTCGCTGGCCGCCTTGAACAGCTCGGGGTGCGGCAGGTAGACGCGCGTCGCGTCGCCGGGCGTGGGGTCGCTGTCCAGCACGAACGTGTCGCCGGCGCGCACGGCCACCTTGCCCACGGCAAAGGTGCCGATGCGCAGCTTGGGGCCCTGCAGGTCGGCCAGGATCGCGATGGGGCGGCCCGTCTCGGCCTCCACCTGCCGCACGGCGTCGTAGCGGGCCCGGTGGTCATCGTGCGTGCCGTGGCTGAAGTTCAGGCGGAACACGTCGGCTCCGGCATCGAACAGCTGGCGGATCACCGCGATGTCCGAGCTGGCCGGGCCCAGGGTGGCCACGATCTTGGCTTTGCGCTGGCGTCTCATGAAAGTCTCCTTCTCCATCCTCTTTTATGCTGCAGCTCGCGATCTCAAACGATCAGGATCGCGCGGAAATCGTTGACGTTGGTACGGGTCGGGCCGGTGACGACCAGATCGTCGAGTCCGGCAAAGAAGCCGTAGCCGTCGTTGTTGTCCAGGTGCGCGCGGGCCGACAGGCCACGCGATGCGGCACGCGTCAGCGTGTCGGGGCCCAGCAGCGCACCGGCGTTGTCTTCGGAACCGTCGATGCCGTCGGTGTCGGCCGCCATCGCGTGCACACCGGGCAGGCCGTCGAGTGCCACCGCCAGCGACAGCAGGAACTCCGCGTTGCGGCCGCCCCGGCCGTTGCCGCGCACGGTGACCGTGGTCTCGCCGCCGGACAGGATCACGCATGGCTTCTGGAACGGCTGCCCTTGCGCGACGATCTGGCGCGCGATGGCGGCATGCACTTCGGCCACGTCGCGGGCCTCGCCCTCGATGCTGTCCGACAGGATGTGCGCGGTCAGGCCCAGTTCGCGGGCACGGGCCGCGGCAGCTTCCAGCGACTGCTGCGCGCTGGCCAGCGTGACGCTGCGGTGGCCTGCGAAGCGGGCATCGCCGGGCTTGGGTGTTTCACCGGCGCCGGACTCCAGGTGCGCACGCACGTTGGCCGGTACGTCGATGTCGTACTTGGCGATGACCGCCAGCGCGTCGGCGCACGTGGTGGCGTCGGGCAGCGTCGGGCCGCTGGCGATCAGCGTCGGATCGTCGCCGGGAATATCGGAAATCAGCAGCGTCTCCACACGGGCCGGTGCGCAGGCCAGGGCCAGGCGGCCGCCCTTGAGCGCGGACAGGTGCTTCCGCACGCAGTTCATCTCGCCGATGCTGGCGCCGCTGCGCAGCAGCGCCTTGTTCACGGCCTGCTTGTCGGCCAGCGTGATGCCGGGCGCGGGCGCGGCCAGCAGTGCCGAGCCGCCACCGGAAATTAGGCAAAGTACGAGGTCATCGGCCGTCAGGCCCTGCACCAGTTCCACCATGCGCTGCGCGGCCTGCTGGCCCGCTGCATCGGGCACCGGATGGGCGGCCTCGACCACCTCGATGCGGTGGCAATCGGCGCCATGGTCGTAGCGCGTCACCACCAGCCCCGACAGGTCGCCTTGCCAGTGCGCGTCCACCGTCTGCGCCATCGCCGCGGCGGCCTTGCCCGCGCCGATCACCACGGTGCGGCCCTTCGGCGGTGGCGGCAGGTGCGGCGGCAGGCAGTGGCTGGCACTCACGGCGGCCACGGCCGTATCGAACAGATCGCGCAGCAACGCGCGGGCCTGGGCAGGGTTGCGATAGTCGGTCTGCCGCTGGGGCGAAAGCAGGGCGGCGTTGGCGTCGGTGGCGAACATGCGAATCCTGAGGAATCTTGGGAAAAACGATGCAATCGCCTTCACGCGAAGGCGATTGCAATACTGCTATTGCATTTACTTCGCGGCTTTGGCGATTTCGTGATTCGACATGATCTCGATCGCACGGCACAGCGCCGAGTGGTCGAGCTTGCCGTAGCCGTTGGCGGCGCACGCATTGAACAGTTCCTGCGCGGCCGACGTGTTCGGCAGCGACACGCCAAGCGTCTTGGCACCCTGCAGGGCCAGGTTCAGGTCCTTCTGGTGCAGTTCGATGCGGAAGCCCGGATCGAACGTACGCTTGACCATGCGCTCGCCATGAACTTCAAGAATCCGCGATGCCGCAAAGCCGCCCATCAGTGCCTGGCGCACCTTGGCCGGATCGGCGCCGGCCTTGGAGGCGAACAGCAGGGCCTCGGACACGGCCTGGATGTTCAGCGCCACGATGATCTGGTTGGCCACCTTGGTGGTCTGGCCGTCGCCGTTGCCGCCCACCAGCGTGATGTTCTTGCCCATCAGCTCGAACAGCGGCTTGACCTCGTCGAACGCTTCCGACGGGCCGCCCACCATGATCGTCAGCGAGGCGGCCTTGGCCCCGACTTCGCCGCCCGACACGGGGGCGTCCAGGTACGAAGCGCCGAGCTTGTTGATGCGCGCGGCAAAGTCCTTGGTGGCGATGGGCGAGATCGAGCTCATGTCGACCACGATCTTGCCGTAGGTGGCTTCCTTGCCGGCGGCCTTGAACGCGGCGGCGATGCCCTTTTCGGCGAACAGCACGGCTTCCACGTGCGGGGTGTCCGGCACCATGACGATCACGATGTCGGCGCGCTTGGCCACTTCCTCGGCGCTGGTGCAGACGGTGACGCCGGCATCGACCAGGGCCTGCGGGGCCGGGTTCACGTCATGCACGAACAGCGTGTGGCCGGCGGCGCGCAGGTGGCCCGCCATGGGCGCGCCCATGATGCCCAGGCCGATAAAGCCGACGTTGCGTTGGTTTGCCATGTTTGTCTCCAGTAAGTAAAAAAATCTGTAGGTCTTTTCTCCCCTCTCCCATTCATGGGAGAGGGGCGGGGGAGAGGGCCAGCGGTTCAAGTTGCGACGATCGGCAAGCAGAGCCTTGTTGCCCTCTCCCCCAACCCCTCTCCCGCAAGGCGGGAGAGGGGAGCGAACATTCCGTTCTTCAGACGCCGTGCGCGGCGCGCCAGCCCAGGCCGGCTTCGGTCGTGGTCTTCGGCTTGTACTCGCAGCCGATCCAGCCCTGGTAGCCGATCTCGTCGAGCAAGCGGAACAGGTAGGGGTAGTTCAGTTCGCCGGTGCCCGGTTCGTTGCGGCCCGGGTTGTCGGCCAGCTGCACGTGGCGGATCTTCGGCAGGTGGGCGCGGATGGTGTTGGCGATCTCGCCTTCCATGCGCTGCATGTGATAGATGTCGTACTGCACGTAGAGGTTGGGCGCGTTGACCTGGCCGATCAGGTCGACGGCCTGCTGCGTGCGCGACAGGAAGAAGCCGGGAATGTCGAACGTGTTGATCGGCTCGACCAGCAGGTCGATCTGTTCCCTGGCCAGCGCGTTGGCGGCAAAGCGCAGGTTCTCGACCAGCGTCTCGTTGGCCTGCTCGCGCTTGACGTTCTGCGGCAGGATGCCCACCAGGCAGTTCAGCTGCCGCACGCCCAGCACCTTGGCGTACTTGATGGCTTCGCCCACGCCGTCCTGGAACTCGCCCACGCGGTCGGGGTGGCAGGCGATGCCGCGCTCGCCGGCATCCCACTTGCCGGCCGGCAGGTTGTGCAGCACCAGGTCCAGCTGGAAGCGGCTCAGGCGGTCGGCGATCTGGTCGGCGTGGAACGCGAACGGGAACAGGAACTCCACGCCACGGAATCCGGCGCGGGCGGCGGCCTCGAAGCGGTCCAGGAAGCCCACTTCGTTGAACAGCATCGTCAGGTTGGCTGCGAGCTTTGGCATTGTGATGTCTCTCTCGGTGTTGGGAAAAACGGTGGCCCGCCCGCCCCGGTGGAGCGGGGCGGTGGGCGGACTGCTGAAACGGCGGGTGCCTGGGGCGTGTTGCCCGCGACTTACGCGGTGACGGTCTCTTCGGCCAGGATCGCTTCTTCCGCGTCTTCCAGGTCTTCGATCGGCTCGAACTCGTTGATGTTGTCGATCTCGGTGCCCATCGCGATGTTGGTCACGCGCTCCAGGATCACCTCCACGACGACCGGCACCGAGAACTCGGCCATCAGGTCGCGCGCTTCGGCAAAGGCCGGGGCGATGTCCTCGGGCTTGAACACGCGGATCGCCTTGCAGCCCAGGCCTTCCACGACCTTGACGTGGTCCACGCCGTAGCCTTCCAGTTCGGGCGCGTTGACGTTGTCGAAGGCCAGCTGCACGCAGTAGTCCATCTCGAAGTTGCGCTGCGCCTGGCGGATCAGGCCCAGGTACGAGTTGTTCACCACCACGTGGATGTACGGCACCTTGAACTGGGCGGCCACGGCCAGTTCCTCGATCATGAACTGGAAGTCGTAGTCGCCGGAGATGGCCACGATGTCCGAGTTCGGCGACGCGGTCTTCACGCCGATGGCGGCCGGAATGGTCCAGCCCAGCGGGCCGGCCTGGCCGCAGTTGATCCAATGGCGCGGCTGGTTCACCGACAGGAACTGCGCGGCGGCGATCTGCGACAGGCCGATCGTCGTCACGTAGCGCACGTCGCGCGGGAAGTACTGGTTCATCTCGCGGTACACGCGCTGCGGCTTGACCGGCACGTTGTCGAAGTCGCTCTTGCGCTTCATGGTGCGGCGGCGCTTCTGCACGTCGGCCACCCAGGCCTTGCGGCATGGCAGGCGGCCGGCCATCTTCATTTCGCGCGCCACTTCCACGAACAGCTCCAGCGCGGCTTTGGCATCGGACACGATGCCCAGGTCCGGGCCGAACACGCGGCCGATCTGGGTGGGCTCGATATCGACGTGCACGAACTTGCGGCCCTTCGTGTACACATCGACGCTGCCGGTGTGGCGGTTGGCCCAGCGGTTGCCGATGCCCATCACGAAGTCCGACGCCAGCAGCGTGGCGTTGCCGTAGCGGTGCGACGTCTGCAGGCCCACCATGCCGGCCTGCAGCGGGTGGTCGTCGGCCAGCACGCCCCAGCCCATCAGGGTCGGCACGACCGGCACGTTGACCAGTTCGGCAAACTCGACCAGCAGTTCGTCGGCGTTGGCGTTGATCACGCCGCCCCCGCAGACGATCAGCGGACGCTCCGCCTGGTTCAGCATCGAGATGGCTTTCTCGATCTGGGCGCGCGAGGCGGCCGGCTTGTACGGCTGCAGCGGCTGGTACGTTTCCGGATCGAATTCGATCTCGGCCACCTGCACGTCGAACGGCAGGTCGATCAGCACCGGACCCGGGCGGCCCGAGCGCATCAGGTGGAACGCCTGCTGGAATACCTGCGGCACCAGCGCCGGTTCACGCACGGTGACGGCCCACTTGGTCACCGGCTTGGCGATCGATTCGATATCGACGGCCTGGAAGTCTTCCTTGTACAGGCGCGCGCGCGGCGCCTGGCCCGTGATGCAGAGGATGGGGATCGAATCGGCCCAGGCCGAGTACAGGCCCGTGATCATGTCGGTGCCGGCGGGGCCCGACGTGCCGACGCAGACGCCGATGTTGCCGGGTTCGGCACGGGTGTAGCCTTCGGCCATGTGCGAGGCGCCTTCCACGTGGCGGGCCAGCAGGTGGCGGATCGACCCAGCCTTGCGCATGGCCGAGTAGAACGGGTTGATGGCGGCGCCGGGCACGCCGAACGCGGTGGTGATGCCTTCCTTTTCCAGCACGGCAATGGCCGCGTCGACTGCTCTCATCTTCGGCATGTCTCTCTCCAGTACGCTCAAAAACAATGGTTGGGATTTCGTTCTGGCGTTGACTTTATGCCCGGGGAGGGGGGCGGATAAACAGAAGGGCGATCAGTTGATTCGATACCTGGGGTAAGGAATTCCGCAGCAACTCGCCCGGAAATGTGCATTTTCAGAGACACGTCGGGACGGCCACACGGCACCCCCCGATACGTGGGGTTGGGATGATTTGCCACGGTTTTCCCCTATCGGCGGCAACGGGGCCCGGGTCAAAATAGCGGGTTTGGAATTGCCCTGTTTCGCCATGTACACGCGGCTGCCGACCACCTACGAACTGATGGAAGCGTTGCAGACGGCGCCGGCCGAAAAATCGCCCGACGGCCGGCTGCCTGGGGTCCTGTGGGCCACCTTCGTCCTGGCGCTGGTGCCGACGCTGGCGGCCGGCGGGGCGCTGGTCTGGTGGCACCACGTACTGGTGCAGGCGCCGCCCGCCTGGCTGCCGCAGGCGTTCCACGTGCTGCTGGCCGTCAGCGGGGCGTTCTATGCCGGCGCGTGGCTGTCGCGGCTGCTGGCCGGCCGTGATGCACTGCGTCATCCGCTGCGCTGGCTGAGCCGCCGTGTCGATGCCCAAAGCGAAGTCGAGAATGCGCTGCTGCTGCGCCTGGGCCGCATTCCGGTGCTGCAACTGCGCGCGCGGCAGCGGCGCGTGCTGCTGCAGGCGCGGCTGTGGGAAGGCGGCGCGCGCACGGTGGCGATGATCGTGGCGCTGTTGCCGGCCGCCGTCGTGCTGGCCGATGGCCTGGCGGTCATGGCCCCGGGCCATGGCCCGTCGGTGGTGGCGCTCTACGGCGTGGTGCTGGTCGGCGGCGGCGCGCTGGCGCTGTTCGCGCAGCTGCAATGCAGCGCGCCACTGCGGCGCCTGGCCCACGTGCTGGGCGAGGCCGCCGAGATCAACGAAAAGCTGGGCCGCTAGCCAGGCGCGGTACGTCCAGCCGCGTCCAGGCGCCATCCTCGGCGCCCTGCATGGCGTGCGACGGATGCACGGCATCGCTGTGCGGGGATGCGCACCATGGCGTCCATGCCTCACAATGTGTCGGCAGGAGACAAATGGCGTTATGGACAAACTCAAACAAATCGAAGCATTTATCGCCGTGGTGGAACACGGCAGCATGGCCGCCGCGGCGCTCACGCAGAACGTGACGCCGGTCATGATCGGCCGGCGCATCAACGCGCTGGAAGCGCGCATCGGCGTGAAGCTGCTGCACCGGTCCACCCGGCGCATCGTGGTGACGGAGCAGGGCGCGGCGTTCATGGAGCAGTGCAAGAAGGCGCTGTCGGATCTGGACCGCGCCGAGATGCTGATCGCCGAGGGCAAGCACAAGGCCACCGGGCACCTGATCGTGTCGGCGCCGGCCGCGTTTGGCCGCAAGCACGTGGCGCCGCATGCGCCAGCGTTCCTGGCGGCCAATCCCGAAGTCCAGATCTCGTTCAACCTGACCGACCGTGTGGTGGACCTGGTGCGCGAGGGCTACGACCTGGGCATCCGCATCGGCGGCGCCATCGACCCGAACTTCGTGGCGATCAAGCTGGCCACCAACAAGCGCGTGGTGTGCGGCACCCCGGCCTACTTCGCCCGGCATGGCGTGCCACATACGCTGGAAGACCTGGAAAAGCACAACTGCCTGGCGTTCAACCTGCAGGGCGGGCAGCAGCGCGGCTGGTACTTCCAGCAGAACGGCAAGACCGTGACCGTGCGGGTGCGCGGCAACCTCGACTGCAACGACGGCGAACTGCTGCACCGCTGGACCGGCGAAAGCCTGGGGCTGGGTTGGCGCTCGACGTGGGAAATCCTGCCGCAGCTCGAAAGCGGCGAGCTGATCACCGTGCTCGATGAATTCGCGCTGCCCGACTACGACATCCTGGCGGTGTACCCGCAACAGCGGCCGGTGCCGGCCAAGATCCGCTTCTTTATCGAACACCTGAAGCAGGCATTCGCCAAGCCGGGCTACTGGACCGAGCGCGGCAGCAGCTGGACCGACGCCGCGCAGCGGCAGTCGGCCTGAGGCCAGGAGATCGGGCGGGAAAGAAGGCGAAGACCGGGAAGCAGCGGAGACAGCAGCGATGCCGGAAGGGCAGCCCAAAAGAAAAAGCCCGCAGCCATTGCGGTCTGCGGGCAGCCCTTCTTGCGAAGGACGGGGAGAGCTCATGAAGTGCGCCCCCGCAACTTCATGGCGAGAGGAATGATGCGCCTCCCATCCCGTCCTCGTCCTTGATGGCGATCAAGCCAGATGCACTGTCCTACGCCAGCAGCGCGGCGACCAGATCCTTGCCCCGTGCGGCGGCCGGTACTTCCTCGAAGTGCAGCGCGCTTTCGACGTGATTCAGGTGCTCCACCATCAGCGCCACGGCGCGGTCGGCGTCGCCTGCGCGGGCGGCCTCGATGAATGCCCGGTGCTCGTCGGACGAGCACGTGGCATCGCGCCGGCTCTGGTAGAGCATGGTGATGACCGCGCTGCGCATCGACAGCTCGCGCATGATTTCCGTCAGCACGTTGTTCCCCGCCACTTCCGCCAGCACGATGTGGAAATCGCCCAGCAGGCGCGTGCGCGTCTGCGCGTCGTTGCCGGCCAGCGACTTCCGTTCGGCGGCCAGATGCTTTTCGATGCGCTTGTAGTCGGCCGGCGTGGCGCGGGCCACGAATTCGCGCGCCAGTGCGGCTTCCAGGATGCGGCGCACGGCAAAGACCTCGCGCGCCTCTTCGGCGCTGGGCTTGGCCACGAACGCACCCTTGTCCGGCACGATCTGGATGACCTTGTCCTTGGACAGCATCAGCAGCGCCGCGCGCACCTTGGTGCGGCTGACGCGGTACACGCTGGCCAGGGCTTCCTCGCGCAGCTTGGTGCCGGGCGGCAGCCGGTGCGAGACGATGGCCGCGACGATATCGTCGGCAATCGCCTCGGCGGTCATGTCTGGATCGATGTGCTCGGGCATGGTGTGCGCGTCTCTTGCCGGACCTGCGCGTTGACTGGGATGGCGCGATTCTACCGCCCCGACGCCGCCCCCGGCAGCGGCGCCGGCACAGGGACTTCCCCGACGCTGTCCACCAGCGCCGACAGTCCTTCGTCCAGTTCGCTGGCCGGGATGGTTCCGTTGAGCACGCCGTGGGCGCGTTCGCGGTCGATATCGCGTTCCCAGGCGGCCACCACCACGGTCGCCACGCAGTTGCCGATCAGGTTGCCCACGGCGCGGGCGATGCCGATGAACCAGTCCACCGACAGCACCAGCACCAGGCCGATGGCGGGGATGGCCGGGTGGGCCGACAGCGTGGCCGCCAGGATCACGATGGCCGACCCCGGAATGCCGTGCGCGCCCTTGGACGTGACCAGCGCCACGGCCAGGATGCCGAGCAGGTCGCCCAGCGCCAGCGGCGTATTGGTGGCCTGCGCGATGAACACGGCTGCCAGCGTCAGGTAGATCGAGAACGCGTCCAGGTTGAACGAATAGCCGGTCGGAATCACCAGGCCCACCACCGACTTCTTGATGCCCATGAATTCGAGCTTCTTCATGACCTGCGGCAGCACGCTGTCCGACGACGCCGTGCCCAGCACCACCAGCAGTTCGGCGCGCAGGTAGCGGATCAGCTTCAGCACCGAGAAGCCGCACAGGCGCAGGATCAGGCCCAGCACCCCCAGCACGAAGACCACCACGGCGCCGTAGAACAGGATCACCAGGAAGCCCAGCTGCTTGAGCGATCCGATGCCGTACTTGCCCACCGTGAAGGCCACCGCGCCCAGCACGCCCAGCGGCGCCAGCTTGATGATGAAGCCCATCATCTTGAACAGCGTGGCCGAGAAGTTGTCGATCATCCGCACCAGCGGCTTGCCCGGTTCGCCCACCACCGACAGCGCGCAGCCGAACAGCACCGACACCAGCAGCACCTGCAGCACGTCGCCGCTGGTGAACGCGCCCATGATCGTGTTCGGGATCAGCTTCATCAGGAAGTCCACCGTGCCGGCGCTCTTCACCTTGTCGGCCGATTCGATGTAGGCCGCCATGGCCGAGATATCGAGGCTGCGCGGGTTCACGTTCATGCCGGTGCCCGGCTGGAACACGTAGGCCAGCACGATGCCCAGCGCCAGTGCGATGGTCGTGACGATCTCGAAGTAGACCACCGCCTTGATGCCCACGCGGCCCACCTTCTTGAGTTCGCCGGCGCCGCAGATGCCGGCCACCACCACGCAGAAGACCACCGGGCCGATCAGCATCTTGATCAGCTTGATGAAGCCGTCGCCCAGGGGCTTGAGCTTGGCGGCGAATTCGGGAAAGGCGAGGCCCAGCAGGGTGCCGAGCGCCAGGGCTATCAGTACCTGGCCAAACAACGAACGGGTGAAGCGCGTGTGCAGGCGGCCTGCGGCGCGCTGCGTGGGTACGGCATGCTGCATTGTTGTCTCCGTGCCGGGCGGGTCCGTGGCGCATCGGTTGCCATCGGCCTGCCCTGATCTGGTTCAGGGGTGCCCGCCGTCACATGCCTGCCGACGCCGGGATGGTTGCACTGCTGGAAGGACCGGGGGCCAATCGGCCCGCCCGCCTTGCCCCACGCGGAAAGCCCCCCTGTTGAGGCGGAATCCACGCCATCCACTTGTCCGGACCGGATTGTCCGCGGCGGATTGTCGGTGCGTGGAAGCCAATATAGTGCATATCATTTTTGTATGCAATTTTTGAATTCACTGTGCTAACATGAATCGCACAGAATAGAGAGCACGGTCCCGGGCGCCCGCCCGGACTGGCAGGATTGCCAGGCATCCTTGAACCGGGCTCAGGCACCAAGCAGGAGAGACACGCACATGGCAGCAACCCCTACGCCGTTGTCCGCTGACACCGGCACCCGCATCATGGCCTGGGCCGACAGCCTGGCCGTCCATACCGATCAGCCCGGACTGCTCACCCGCACCTACCTGACCGACGCCCACCACGGCGCTGCCGCGCAGCTGACGGAATGGATGCAGGCGGCCGGCATGACCGTGCGCCGCGACGCCGCCGGCAACGTGATCGGGCGCTACGAAGGCACCGAACCCAATGCCCCGGCGCTGCTGACCGGCTCGCACTTCGACACCGTGCGCGACGCCGGCCGCTTCGACGGCAACCTGGGCGTGATCCTGCCGATTGCCTGCGTGGCCGAGTGGAACCGCCAGGGCAGGCGCTTTCCGTTCGCGCTGGAAGTGGTCGGGTTTGCCGAGGAAGAGGGCGTGCGCTTCAAGGCCACGCTGCTGGGCAGCCGCGCCATCGCCGGCACGTTCGACGCCAACGTGCTCGACAACGTGGACGACTCCGGCAAGACCATGCGCGAAGTAATGCGCGCCGCCGGCTTCGAGCCCGACCAGCTGCCCGCCGCCCGCCACGATCGCAGCCGCGTGCTGGCCTTTGTCGAGGTGCATATCGAACAGGGTCCCGTGCTGCTGAACGAGGGCCTCCCCGTGGGCGTGGTCACCGCGATCTCGGGCGCCACGCGCTTCATCGTCGAACTGGAAGGCCTGGCCGGCCACGCCGGCACGGTGCCGATGGACATGCGCCGCGACGCCGCGATGGCCGGCGCCGAGATCGGCCTGTTCATCGAGAAGCGCTGCGGCGGCAAGCCGGGCCTGGTGGGCACGGTGGGCCAGTTCAACGTGCCGAATGGCGCCACCAACGTGGTGCCGGGCCGCGCGACGTTCTCCATCGACATCCGCGCCGGCATCGATGCCGAGCGCGAGGCCGCCGTCAACGACGTGCTGGCCGAAATCGAACGTGTCTGCGCGCGCCGCAACGTGCGCGCGCAGATCCGCAAGACGCACGAGGCCGCCAGCGTGCCGTGCGCGCCGTGGCTGCAGTCGCAATGGGCTGCCGCCGTGGCGCGCCAGGGCGTACCCGTGCGCCACCTGCCCTCCGGTGCCGGCCATGACGCCATGGCCATCGCCGCCATCGCCGATGTGGCCATGCTGTTCGTTCGCTGCGGCAACGGCGGCATCAGCCACCATCCCACCGAGACCATGACGGCCGAAGATGCCCAGACCGCCGCGCGCGTGTTCGCGGACTTCGTCGAGCACTTTCACCGTCCCCAATAAGCCTGCCTGCAACCCGAAGACTCCCGAGATACGAAGATGACCGCACGAGACAACATGAACCCGATCGAATCCACGCTGACCCAGTACATCGACCAGCACCGTCCGCAGCAGGAAGCGTTCCTGGCCGAACTGGTCAAGGTGCCGTCGGACAACCCCGCCGGCGATTGCGCGGCCCACGGCAAGCGTGCCAAGGAACTGCTGGAAGGGCTGGGCTTCAAGGTGGAAGCGCACAAGGTGCCCGACGAACTGGTCAAGGCGGCCGGCATGATCAGCGCCACGAACCTGCTGGTGCGCAAGACGTTCGGCAGCGGCGGCCCCACCATCGCCATGAACGCGCACGGCGACGTGGTGCCGCCGGGCCTGGGCTGGACCAAGGACCCGTACGGCGGCGAGATCGCCGACAGCGAACACGGCCCGGTCATGTACGGGCGCGGCGTGGCCGTGTCGAAGTCGGACTTCGCCACCTACGCCTACGCCGTGCTGGCGCTGCAGGAAGCCGAGAAGCAGGGCGCGAAGATCAACGGCACCGTGGAACTGCAATTCACGTACGACGAGGAAACCGGCGGCGACATCGGCCCGAAGTTCCTGCTCGACGAAGGCCTGACCAAGCCCGACTATGCGATCTCGGCCGGCTTCTCGTACGGCATCACGTCGGCGCACAACGGCTGCCTGCACGTGGAAGTGACCGTCAAGGGCAAGCAGGGCCACGCCGCCATGCCGCACACCGGCGTGGACGCCATCGAGGCCGCCACGCACATCCTGCACGCGGTCTACGGCCTGCGCGCCGAACTGGCCACGCGCAAGAGCAAGGTGCCGGGTATCGACACCGCCACGCTGAACGTCGGCCTGATCAAGGGCGGCATCAACACCAACGTGGTGCCTGACCTGGTGACGTTCCGCGTGGACCGCCGCATGATTCCGGAGGAGATCGGCTTCGACGCCGAAGGCGAACTGCGCGCCGTGGTGGAAAAGGCCGCCAAGGATCGTCCGGGCATCGAGGTCAAGGTCGAGCGCATCATCCTGGCCGAGCCGCTGTCGGAACTGCCGGGCGTGGACAAGCTGATCGGTGCGCTGAAGACGCGTGCCGAATCGGTGTTCGGCGTGGAGATTCCGGTGCAGGGCGTGCCGCTCTACACCGACGCGCGCCACTACACGAGCCGTGGCATCCCGACCGTGCTGTACGGCGCCGGCCCGCGCACGCTGATGGAAGCCCGTGGCCATAACTCCGACGAGAACCTGCGCCTGAACGACCTGAACCGCGCCACCAAGGTGGTGGCCCTGGCGCTGTCCGACCTGATGGGCTGAGCCGCCGGCATCGGCAACCACGCAGAACCCTGTAGCACCCCCTTGTTGTGATGATGGCCCGTACGGCGTTTGCCGGCGGGCCTTTTTTCATGGGCGGTCGATATCGCTATTCCGCCAGATCCTCACCGGGCACGGCCAGGCTCACCAGCCAGCGCCGCACCACGGCTTCCTCGTCGGGCGTCAGCCCCGCACGCAACTGCTTGTCCACCTCGGTGGCGCGTACCTTGCACTGCGCCAGCAACGCGCGGCCGGCATCGGACAGCGCGATGGTCTGGATGCGTCCATGCACCGGATGCGGCTGGCGCACGATCGCGCCCATCTTCTCCAGATTGCCCATGATGACGCTGACCGTCTGCGGCGTCAGCATCGCCAGCCGCGCCACCTCGGCGCCCGAGATGCCGGGGTAGGCCCCGAGCATCGTCAGCACGAAGAACTGCGGCAGCGTCACGCCCAGGTCGGCCAGCGCGCGTTCCATATGCAGCCGGTTGGCCGCGCTGGCTTGCCGCAGCAGGTACGCCAGATAGCCGCTTTCGCCGCGCTTGCCTTCGCCCGGTGCCGGAATCGCCACGGCATGGGCAGGCTCGCTGTCCCGTCGCGCCGGGTGCTTCCCCTCGATTTTCCCTTTGGACGGCAGGGTCTTTGCCATAATATCAGAGCTCTTACATTAATCTTCGAACTCTGACATCTTACCCGAAGGAGTTCGACATGGATTTCCAGGCTTTCACGCAGACCGCGCCCGACGTGTACGCGTCGCTGGGGGGCGTCAGCAAGGCGGTCACCGCGTCCGGCATGGACAAGGCGCTGACCGAACTGGTCAAGCTGCGCGTCTCGCAGATCAACGGCTGTGCCTTTTGCCTGCAGTTCCACCTGAACATCGCGCGCAAGCTCGACATCGACCCGCGCAAGTTCGACCTGCTGGCCGGCTGGCGTGACGCCGGCATCTATGCCGAACGGGAAATGGCCGCGCTGGACTGGGCCGAGGCCCTGACGCAGCTGACCGATCCATCGGCCCGCGACGCCGCGCTGGCCCGGGCCCGGGCGGTGTTCGACGACAAGGAGCTGGTGTTCCTGGCCGCGACCATTGCGTCGATCAACGCCTGGAACCGTATCGCCGTCGGGCTGCACTTTCCGCCGCCGGCCGCCGAACCGCATCGGAGCCCGGCATGAGCACCACCACCGTCGCGGCCGCCGGGCACATCACCGGAATGAGCACCGGGCAGATCGCAATCCGCCGGCTGGAAACGGCCGCCGAGGTGGCCGATGCCTTCCCGCTGATGCACCAGCTGCGCCCGCACCTGACAGATGCCGCCGAACTGGTCACGCGCTGGCGCCGCCAGACCGGCGATGGCTACCATCTGGCCGGACTGTGGGACGACGGCCGCCTGGTGGCCCTGGCCGGCTATCGCTTCGCCGACAACCTGATCGTCGGCCACCATCTGTACGTGGATGATCTGGTCACCGATGCCAACGCGCGCAGCGGTGGGTACGGCCGGCAACTGATGGACTGGCTCAAGGCCGAGACCGAAGCGGCAGGCTGCACCCAGCTCGTGCTCGATACCCCGCTGACCAATGTGCTGGGGCACCGCTTCTATTACCGAAACGGCCTGCTGGCGCGGGCCCTGCGCTTCTATTTTCCGATCGGCTGATCCGGTCCACCCGAGCAACACATGGCAACCCTGCTTCACCTGAACGTCAGCCCGCGTGGCGACGCCTCCACCAGCCGCCGCGCGGGCCAGCTCGTGCGCGCGGAACTGGCTGCCCGACATGGCGAACTGACCGTGATCGAACGCGATCTGGGCGCCCAGCCGCTGCCGCCCATCGACGCGGCCTTTACCGACGCCAACATGGCGGTGGCCGCCGGCCGCACCGACGCCGATCCGGCCGCGCTGGCGCTCTCGGAAACACTGATCGCCGAACTGCAGGCCGCCGACGTGGTGCTGATCACCACGCCGATGCACAACTTCACGGTGCCGGCATCGCTGAAGACGTGGATCGACCTGGTCGTCCGGACCGACCGCACGTTCGCCCGGACGCCGCAAGGCAAGCAGGGCCTGCTGCGCGATCGCCCGGTGCTGGCCGTGGTGTCGTGCGGCGGCCGGTTCTCGGACGATGCCGCGAGCCAGCGCGATTTTTTCAGCCCGTACCTGACCTATGTGCTGGAGACGATCGGGCTGAAGCAGGTGGAGATCCTGCGCATGGAAAGTACGTCGCGCGGCCCCGACCACGTGGCCCGGGCTTTCGACAAGCTGCAGTCCTGGTGCACCACCGTGGTGCCGACGCTCCCGGCCTGGCGGCCGGGCCGCTAGCGCAGGGCGTCCGGGTCGGGCAGCGTCGCGTCGCCCGCCCCGAGCGGGCGCTGCATCAGCAGGGTGTCGATCCACTGGCCATGCTTGAGGCCGACCGATTCCAGCCGGCCAACGGTGCGAAACCCCAGCCGCTCGTGCACGGCCACCGAGCCCGCGCCTTCGCCGCTGGACGTCAGCGCCACCACGGCCACCATCTGGCGCCACGGTCCGGTCTCGCAACGCGCAATCAGCTCGGCCAGCAGCGCGCGGCCCAGGCCTTCGCCGGTATGGCGGTGGTCGATATAGATCGAGTCCTCGATCGCGAAGCGGTAGGCGCTGCGGGCGCGGTAGCTCGACGCATAGGCGTACCCCAGGATCTCGCCATCGCGCTCGGCCACGATATAGGGCAGGCCCTTGCGCAAGACTTCGGCAAAGCGCATCCGCATGTCGTCGGGCGTGGGCGCGACCTCCTCGAACGAGGCACGGCCGTGCTGCACGTGGTGGGCGTAGATGGCGTGGATGGCGGGCACGTCGGCAGGGGTGGCATCGCGCAGGCTGAAGGGCTTGCGGACGGGCACGGCAGTGGTTTCGGGCAGCGCGGACACGGTTTCTCTAATTAGTGCAGGGCGGCGCCGGCAAGGTGCCGGCGACCCTGGAAGACGGGTGGTCATGCCCATGCAGGATGCATGCCCGCCACATCCCGTACCTGAGCGCGCCAGCGTGGTGCATGCGCGCGTCGCGGCGGTATAGTGCGGGATATTTGAACGCCCCGGCAAGCGGGCAGGAGGAAGCCGCCATGATCACGATCTACCATAACCCCCGTTGCTCCAAGTCGCGCGAAACGCTGGCGCTGGTGGAGACCGCTGCGCAGCGGCTGGGCGAGCCGGTGGAGATCGTCGAATACCTGAAGTCGCCGCCCTCGCTGTCCACGCTGCGCCAGCTCCATACGATGCTGGGCGTGCCGGTGCGCGACATGATCCGCGACGGCGAGTCCGTCTACAAGGAACTGGATCTGGCCGATTCGGGCCTGACCGACGCCGAACTGCTGGCCGCCGTGGCCGACAACCCGATCCTGCTGCAGCGTCCGGTGGTGGTGCGCAACCGCCGCGCCGTCATCGGCCGCCCGCCCGAGAACGTGGCCCCGCTGCTGGCCTGATCCATGATGTTGCGGCGCACAAAATAGAACCGGCCTCCCCAGGGGAGGCCGGCCGGTCAGTTGGCGATTCGCTTCAGGCGAGTCGTCGTTTATTCAACACCCAGCCAGTGCATGGCCTCCTGACCGAAACTGATGCCTGCCAATACGACCAGCAGCACGATCGCGGTGACCGCGCTCACATAGATCAGCGCCTTGGCGACTTCGGCATCTTCCGTCGAGGAATGGAAATGCGAAACGACGTTGGTGCGCGCGTGGGAGCGATGCGGCCAATGCAGCCTGCCTGACAGGTCCTTGAGATGAAGGTCTGGATGGAAACGCATGGTCACACCTCCTGGGCATGCCGCCGCGCATCGGGGTCGGCCGTTCTCGTGGCCCCGGTGGGCCACCGCACACTTCCAATATAGGAGACGCCGCGCAAATGTGGTGCCCTTGCCGCCACTGGCGGCCGCCGATGGCCCCCGGCGCTTGTGGGCTAGCGCACCGATTTACCCGGGCCGGACGATGGATGTGAGGCTTCGCTTTCGCTGCCGTCCGCGTCAGATAATGCATCAGGCGATGATGCAAGCGCCGCCAGACGCGCTTCGCGCGTGCGCAGTTCTGCGAGCATGTTGCAGAACAGGGCGCCTTGTTCCAGGGCATCGTCCAGCGCCACATGGGTGTGCGGCAACGGGTCGTGCCAGTGCGCCGGGAAGGCTGCCTTGACCGACTTCCGGTACGGCCGGCCGGTCAGCGCGAAGCCCAGCGTCTTGATGTCCAGCGCGGCCCAGCCAAACGGCGAGCGGCCGGCAAAGCGCATCATGTACCAGAACATCCAGGTGAAATCGAACCCGGCCGGAAAGGCGATGAACACCGGCTTGCCCGGCAGCTTCTCCACCCATTCGACGTAGCGGGGCAGCACGTCCTCGGGGCGCTCCAGGTCGCGCCGGCAAGCCGCCCAGGCGTCGGGCTGGGTTTTCCACCACTGCATCTGCACCGGATGGCCCGCCGCGCCCGGCAGGGTTTCCAGGTTGGCGGAGAACGTGCCGATCACGGTCTTGTCCGCCAGCATCGCGGCCGACGCGAACGACAGCATCGAATGCGGCCCCGGAATCGGGCCATCGGCCTCGACGTCGGTGCTGACGTAAATCTCCGGTCGCGTGTCGGGCGGCTGCTTCTTGGCCATGCGTCAGGCCACGTCGATCAGGTGATCGGCCACAAACGGGTTGTTGCGGCGTTCCTGGCCGAACGTCGATGCCGGGCCGTGGCCGGGCACGAAGGTCACGTCATCGCCCAGCGGCCAGAGCCGCGTGCGGATCGAGCGGACCAGATCGGCGTGATTGCCGCGCGGAAAGTCGGTGCGGCCGATCGATCCGGCGAACAGCACGTCGCCCACGATGGCCAGCCGGTTTGCCCGCGAAAAGAACACCACGTGGCCCGGCGTATGGCCGGGGCAATGGTAGACCTCGAGCGTTTCGTTGCCGAAGGTCACGGTGTCGCCGTTCTCCAGCCAGCGGTCCGGTTCGAAGACTTCCGCGTGGCCAAAGCCGAAGCGGCGCGTCTGCTCGGGCAGTTGCTCGATCCAGAATCGTTCGTCTTCCTGTGGGCCTTCGATCGGCACGCCGTACTGACGCGCCAGCGCGGCGGCGCCTGCGCAGTGGTCCACGTGCCCATGGGTCAGGAAAATCTTCTCCAGCGTCACGCCCTGTTCGTTGATGGCCTCGGTGATGCGATTCAGGTCGCCCCCGGGATCGCAGACGGCGGCGCGCTGCGTGGCTTCATCGATCAGCAGCGAACAGTTCTGCTGGAAAGGCGTCACGGGGATCAGAAGGACTTTCATTTTTGTGATCGGTAAGCCTGTTCGGGCGGGTGCCTTCGAGGGGGTGAAGGGGGCCCGGAGGGTGGTCCATTGTAGCCGCCGAACACGCGCCCGACAGATGGTGAAACGTTTGAATCGGCGATGAGAGTCGTCTGAAAGTTGCGTTACCAGCACCCGGATTTTGCGCCGCGGCAACGGCGCAATCCCTTGCCAGGCGGTGGATTGCGGGGAATTGCGCGGCGTTGTAACAGATTTCGTAACAAAATCAAGGCACTAGCTTCAAACGACCAGTGTTAGACTGCGCGCCTATGTTCAGCCTGCCCCTTTCCCGTCCGGGGTCCGTGCGCGAGACAGCGCCCGGCTCCAACCGCTTCCTGCGTCAGTGCGCGATCCTCGTATCGGCGCTGGTGCTGGCTGCGTGCGCGACGCCGCCGGGCGGCGACACCGACAACGCATCGGGCACCACCGGCGCGCTGTCCACGAAGGCGGCCAAGCCGGCGAGACCCAGCGCCAACGTCGCGAAGACCGACGATCGCGGCAACTGGAACCTGTTCGGCTGGCAGGACGAGAATGCCCCGTCGCAGTCGTCGATCGACGGCCTGCGCGCTGACATGGGTACGTTCGAGCAGCGTGGCACGGCATCGTGGTACGGCAAGGGCTTTCATGGCCGCAAGACGGCCAACGGCGAACGCTTCGACATGCGCGCCATGACGGCGGCGCACCCGTCGCTGCCGCTCGATAGCTGGGTGCTGGTGCGCAACCTGCGCAACAACAAGGTGGCCGTGGTCCGTATCAACGACCGTGGCCCGTACCACGGCAACCGGATTCTCGACCTGTCCTACGCCGCGGCCAAGCGCCTGAGCTTTGTCGACCACGGCGCCACCCAGGTGGAAATCCGCCGGCTGTCGCGCACCGAGGTGGCGGCGCTGGGTCCGAACCTGGAAGCGGGTGGCATGGAAGCCGGTGACGGCAGCGGCGCCGACGAGGTGCCCGACACCGCCAATACGCTGGTCCCGGCGAAATCGAAGGCCAGGGCCAGGTCCGGCAAGGCCGTGGTCAAGCACAAGCACAAGTAAGGCGATGGGCACCGGCCGGAACCCGATTCTCGCGCTCCCGACCCTCCGCCCGCTGCTTCCCTCGCAAGTAAGAAAATTCTCAAAAGGCACGATCTCCCCGATCGTGCCTTTTGTGCTTTCAGGCGTCGTTGTCGCCGTCGTCCGCCCCGCCCGCCCCGTCAGCGCGCTGCGCCAGCGCCAGCTTGTACAGCGCGTCGGTCCTGGCGCCGGTCACGGCTGCCGCCAGCTTGGCGGCGCGCTTGGCCGGCAGCTCCGCCAGCAGGAGCTTCAGCACCCGCTGGGCCTCCGCGTCAGGGGTATCGGTGTCGCCGCCGTCGGCGCGGCCCGCGCCTTCCACCACCAGCACGAACTCCCCCTTGCCGCGCGTGGCTTCGGCGGCCAGCCAGGCGGGCGCTTCGGCCACCGTCAGCACCGGCGTTTCTTCAAACAGCTTGGTCAGTTCGCGCCCGATCAGCAGCCGCCGCGTGCCGGGCAGGCCGGCGGCCAGCGCCGCCAGGGTTTCGGCGATACGGTGCGGGGCTTCGTAACACACCCACGCGTGATCGAGCGCCGCCAGCCCCGCGATGGCGTCCTGGCGGGCCTTGGGCTTGCCGGGCAGGAAGCCGACAAACGTGAAGCGGCCTTCGCCGGCCTCCAGCATGGCGCCGGCCACCGACAGCGCCGTCACGGCCGCGCTGGGGCCCGGCAGCGGCACCACGTTCAGGCCGGCCGCGCGCACGGCTTCGACGAGCCGGGCGCCGGGATCGGAAATGCCGGGCGTGCCGGCATCGGATACATACGCAATGCGCTCGCCAGCCGACAGCCGTTCGACGATGCGCACGGCCGCCTCGCGCTCGTTGTGCTCATGGACGGCCACCAGCGGCCGCTGCAGCCCCACCCGGGACAGCAACTGGCCGGTGTTGCGCGTGTCTTCGCAGGCAATGGCGTCGGCCAGGCCGAGCACGTGCAGCGCGCGCAGCGACAGGTCGGCCACGTTGCCGATGGGCGTGGCCACCACGTAAAGCGTGCCGGCGGGGTACGTCTGGCCGGCGGCCAGCTGGGTCCAGTCACTCATGCTTGAGAACTTCCGTTGAATCACTCATTCAAATCCACCACGCACGCCGACGTGCGTAGTACGACGCAGCGCGGCGCGCTGGCCGAAGACCGCGCGCTGGCCTATCTTCAGCGGCAGGGGCTCGCGCCAGTCGTCCGCAATTATCGCTGCAAAGGCGGGGAGATCGACCTGATCATGCGTGCCGCCGACGGTACGCTGGTGTTCGTCGAGGTCAGGCAGCGCCGCAGCCGGGGGTTTGGCGGGGCGGCGCAGAGCGTGACGCCGGCCAAGCAGCGGCGCGTGCTGCATGCGGCGGCGCACTATCTGGCCACGCTGGACGGCGTACCGCCCTGCCGCATGGACGTGGTGGCCATGGACGCCGGCCGGATCGACTGGCTGCCCGGCGCGTTCGATCTCACGTCGGCCGATGGGCACAGCGGCGCGGGCGCTGCGTCATAATGCGCAGGATTGTGCAGATGTCACCAGACCATGAGTATTGAAAGTATCGAGCAGCATTTCCTGGACAGTGCCGACACCAAGCGGCTGGCCGCGACGCTGATGGCGCCGCATATCGATGCCGCGGTGGAGCGGATGGTGACGGCGCTGACCAGCGGCAACAAGATCCTGGTGTGCGGCAACGGCGGGTCGGCTGCCGACGCGCAGCACTTTGCCGCCGAACTGATCGGCCGCTTCGAGCGCGAGCGCCCGGGCCTGGCCGCCATCGCCCTGACCACCGACAGTTCGATCCTGACCGCCATCGGCAACGACTACGATTTCTCGGTGGTGTTTTCCAAGCAGGTGGAGGCGCTGGGCCAGCCCGGCGACATCCTGCTGGCGCTGTCCACGTCTGGCGATTCGGCCAATGTGGTAGCCGCCATCCAGGCCGCCCACCAGCGCGACATGGGCGTGGTGGCGCTGACCGGCAAGGGCGGCGGGCGGATCGCCACCCTGCTCGACGAATTCGATATCCACCTGTGCGTGCCCAGCGACCGCACGGCCCGCATCCAGGAAGTGCATCTGCTGACACTGCATTGCCTGTGCGACGGCATCGACGAAGCGTTGCTGGGCGAAGCATGACGCCCAGGCAGCCCGGACCGGCAAGTGTTATCCCGGGATATCCACAAGGCTGCCCACAATCTATGCACAGGAATCGCCATGTCTTCCACAGCCTTATCCACAGACATGGCAAAAACCTGAAACTGCAACCTGTTTCACGCATCCTTTCGGCATCCACCCAGAACCCAAGAACCGCATGACGAACGTGACCCATCCAAACAAGACCTCTCCCGCCCGCCTGGCCCGTACCGCTGTCACCGTGGCCGCACTGCTGGTGTCCGCCACGCAGCTGGCCGGCTGCTTCCCCGTCCTGGCCGGCGCCGTGGGCACCGGCGTGGTGATGGCCACCGATCGCCGCCCGACCGGCACGCAAGCCATCGACCGCGGCCTGCAGGTGGAGATCGACAGCACGCTGGGCCAGCGTTACAGCGACAGCCAGGCGCGCGTGAGCACGACCGTGTTCAACCGCAAGGTGCTGCTGACCGGCGAGGCCGCGAACGCCCAGATCAAGCAGCAGATCGAGCAGTACGTGCGTGGGCTGTCGAACACGCGCGAGGTGGTCAACGAACTGGAAATCACGGCGTCGCCGGGTTTCATGACCCGTAGCAACGACACCTACCTGACCAGCAAGGTGAAAACGTTCCTGGTCACGGCCGATGGCGTGCCGGCCAATTCGATCAAGGTCACCACCGAGAAGAGCGTCGTGTACCTGATGGGCGTGGTCACCACGGCCGAGGGCGACAAGGCCACCGACGTGGCCCGCAACGCCAGCGGCGTGCAGAAGGTGGTCAAGGTGTTCGACTACGTGAGCGAAGCCGAGCGTGCGCGCCTGGATCAAGCCGCATCGTCGCAGAACGGCAACGCCGGCAGCGATGCCGTGGGGACGCCTGCGCCGGTGCAAACCGTGCCGGGCAGCCAGCCGAACGCGCCGGTCACGTCGGATGCGCCGGCGTCGATGGGCACGTCGGGCGCCACCACCAGCCCGGTGGCCGCCCCGGTATCGTCGCCGGTGGCGCTGCCGCCGGGACGCAATCTCCCCTGATCCTTTTAAGGAAAGTGCCATGAAAACCCTGTCGCGATTCCCGATCTCCCTGCGTTGGATGGCCGGTGTCGCGGCCGGGCTGTGTGCCGCGCCGCTGCTGGCACAGTCGCCGGCATCCGCGCCTGCCCCAGCGCCTTCGGCACCGATGACCACCGGCCCCGCCGACGCGGGCAAGATGTCGATCGAGGTCCAGCGCGCGCGTACCGAGCAGGCGCGCAACCAGGCGGCGTCATGCGCCGTCTGCCATGGCCCGGACGGCCGCGCGCCCGCCGATAGTCCCGTGCCCGGCCTGGCTGGCCGCCCGCAGGCCGAACTGGTCGAACTGATGCTCAACTTCAAGAACGGCCGGCGCCCCGGCACGGTGATGCCGCAGATTGCCAAGGGCTATAGCGACACCGAGATCATCGCCATTTCCGCGTGGTTCGCGGACCAGAAATAGACCGATGCACCGACGCTCCGTACTGAAGGCGGCGCTGGCCGCCACGGCGTTGGGCGGACTGACCGTGCGCCAGGCGCGCGCCGCCGCCCCGGCCAGGGTGGTGGTCATCGGCGGCGGCTACGGCGGCGCCACGGCGGCCCGCTACCTGCGCACCTGGAGCCGCGGCGCGGTGGACGTGACGCTGGTGGAACCCGATGCCGCCTTCGTGTCGTGCCCGCTCTCGAACCTCGTCGTGGCCGGCTATCGCCAGATGGCCGATATCACGGTGCCTTACGACGCGCTGGTCAGGCGTCACGGCGTGAAGCACGTGCGCGATACGGCGACCGCCATCGACCTTGGCCGGCGCACCGTGCGGCTGGCCGGCGGCGCGACGCTGCCCTATGACCGGCTGGTCCTGTCGCCCGGCGTGGAAATGCAGTCCGGCGCGATCGACGGCCTGTCGGCGCCCGGCGGCGAGCAGATCGTCCATGCCTGGAAGGCCGGTCCGCAGACCGATGTCCTGCGCCGGCAACTGGCGGCCATGCCGGACGGCGGCACCTTTGCCATCACCATTCCGCTGGCGCCATACCGCTGCCCGCCCGGCCCCTACGAGCGCGCCTGCCTGGTGGCGGATTACCTGAAGCAGCACAAGCCGCGCAGCAAGGTGCTGGTGTTCGATGCCAATCCCGATATCACGTCGAAGGGCGCGCTGTTCCGCCAGGTCTGGCAGACGCGCTACGCGGGCATGATCGAGTACCGGCCCCAGCACGACACAGTGGGCGTCGACCCGGCCACCCGTACCATCCGGTTCGACGTGCAGGACGACGAGCGCGTGGACGTGCTCAACCTGCTGCCGCCGCAGCGGGCCGGTGCCATCGCGGTCGCGGCCGGACTGGCCACCGCCAACGGCCGCTGGTGCGAGGTCGATTTCCTGACGATGGCGTCGCGGGTGGCGCCGGACATCCATGTGCTGGGCGACGCGGTCCAGATCGCGCCGCTGATGCCAAAATCGGGCACCATGGCCAACCAGCACGGCAAGGTGGCCGCCGCGGCCATCCTGCAGCTGCTGGCCGGGCGGGCGCCAGATCCGGTGCCGCTCTATACGAATACCTGCTACAGCTTCACGTCGTCGACCGAGGCCATCCACATCGCCAGCGTGCATCGCTACGACCCCGCCGAGCGGACGATGCTGACGGTGCCGGGATCGGGCGGGCTGTCCACGGCCCCAAGCGCCCTGGAAGGCCAGTACGGATTCGCATGGGCCCGCAGCGTCTGGGCCGACATGCTGGCGTAACGCGGCACAGCTCGGAACAGCAGGAGCGCAGAAGACCGGAAGGGACGCGGGCGCCACAAACAAACCGCAGGATCGTGCAATGCCTGGCCGGCGCGGGCTGCTACGCTAGTCGTGCCGAACGTCCATGCCCCCTTGTCTGGCCACAACCAGGACGCGGCTTTCTCTCCACGATCATGCAAGCCAAAGACCGTCTGCTCGCCCTCGCCATCATCGTGGTGTGGGGTGTCAATTTCGTCGTCATCAAGGTGGGCCTGTCCGGCGTGCCCCCGATGCTGCTGGGTACGCTGCGGTTCAGCCTGGTGGTATTCCCGGCCATCTTCTTCATCCCGCGCCCGCGCATTCCGCTGCGCATGCTGGTGGCCTATGGCGCGTCGATCAGCCTGGGCCAGTTCGCGTTCCTGTTCTATGCGATGGCCGTCGGCATGCCGGCCGGGCTGGCATCGCTGGTGCTGCAGTCGCAGGTGTTCTTCACGGTGGCCATCGCCGCGCTGTGGCTGGGCGAACCGCTGCGCTGGCACAACCTGGCCGGCATGGCGATTGCTGCCGGCGGGCTGGCACTGATCGGCAGCGCCGCTGCGCACGGCCCCGGCGGCATGACGGCGGCGGGCTTCCTGCTGACGCTGTGCGCGGCGCTGTGCTGGGCCACCGGCAATATCGTCAGCAAGAAGATCGGCCCCGTGGACCTGCTGGGCCTGGTGGTGTGGGGCGCGCTGATCCCCATCGTGCCGTTTGCGCTGCTGTCGCTCTGGTTCGAGGGGCCGGCACGCATCGCCGACGCGCTGACCCATGTCTCGGGCAAGGCCGTGTTCGCGGTCGCCTACCTGGCGTTTGCCGCCACGCTCTTCGGCTACACGATGTGGGGCCGCCTGCTGACGCGCTACGCGGCCAGCAAGGTGGCGCCGCTGACGCTGCTGGTGCCGGTGGTGGGGCTGCTGTCGGCCCACCTGCTGCTGGGCGAAGACCTGGCGGCCGCGCAATGGGCCGGCGCCGTGGTGGTCATGGCCGGCCTGCTGCTGAACGTGTTCGGCAACCGGCTCTGGGCGGGCAGGACGCTGGCACGCCGATAGCGGCACCTGCGGGTACGGTGCCAGCCGATCCAAGGGTTAACCCGTAATAAGGCGACAATTCCCACCTGTTTTGTGCATATGGTTATCACTGTCGCGTCCGTATACGGGCTTTGACTTCAGGCAAAATAGCGGCCTGGCCGCATCTGCCCGGGAGCCCTCGACGATCACCGCAGGGCGCTCCTGAGAAGCCCGCCCCAACGGCGGCCAGCACGCGCCGCGCCGTGGAGCAATCCGAGCGCGGGCATTTGCCGTCCCCACGGCTCTCATTCAGTTTGGAGCACAACACATGAAGCAGTTTGTCATCGCCGCCGCGCTGCTGGCCGCCGCCGCGTCCGCGCACGCCGCCGTCGACGCCGCCAAGGCCCAGGCCATCGCCAACAAGAACGCCTGCATGGGCTGCCACCAGGTGGACAAGAAGCTGGTTGGCCCGGCCTTCAAGGACGTGGCCGCCAAGTACAAGGGTGACAAGGACGCCCTGACCAAGTTGTCGGCCAAGGTGAAAAACGGCGGTTCGGGCGTCTGGGGCCCGGTGCCGATGCCGGCCAACGCCGCCGTCAGCGACGCCGATATCAAGACCGTGGTGGAGTGGGTTCTGGCCGGCGCACCGGCCAAGTAATCCGGGCTATGGCCTGGGCGGGCGGCTGGCAATGCCGGGCGCCCGCCACGTTTGACGTATTCGCAAGATGCATGCATGGGCCGGCGACGCACCGGCGCGGCAGGGGTCGACAGGAAACCGGGTAGTACGGGAACACAGCAAGATGAACGTAAAACGACGAGATGTACTGCGGATGACCGCCGTACTGTCGCTGATGGCCGCCACCGGCCTGATCAGCGAGGCACAGGCCGCGGAATGGAACAAGACTGCCTTCGACGGCAAGAGCGTGGCCGACGTGATCAAGGCACTGGGCGGCAGCGGCACCGAGAAGAGCAGCGCCATCACCTTCAACGCCCCGGACATCGCCGAAAACGGCGCCGTGGTGCCCGTGGCGGTGACCAGCAACATCCCGGATACCGAGCAGATCGCCATCCTGGTGGAAAAGAACCCGAACACGCTGGCCGCCGATTTCACGATCCCGGCCGGCACCGAGCCATTCGTGTCCACGCGCGTGAAGATGGGCCAGACGTCGGTGGTGCATGCCGCGGTCAAGGCCGGCGGCAAGTGGTACGTCGCATCGAAGGAAATCAAGGTCACGCTGGGCGGCTGCGGCGGCTAGGCGCCGCCGGACCGTTGCACCGTTCGAGACCAGATTTCCAGATGACTGCTGACAGGAGAAACACATGGCAGACCCGATGCGCGTTCGCGCCACCGAAAACGGCGGCGTCGTAGACGTCAAGATTCTGATGAAGCACGACATGGAGACCGGCCAGCGCAAGGATTCGGCCGGCAAGACCATTCCGGCCTGGCATATCCAGACCGTGGTGGCATCGTGCAAGGGCAAGGAAGTGTTCCACGCCCAGTTCGGCGCGGCGGTGTCGAAGGACCCGTTCCTGAACTTCAAGTTCAAGGGCGGCGCCAAGGGCGACAAGGTCACCGTGACCTGGGTCGACAACCGCGGCGACAAGCGTACCGACGAAGCCACCATCGCCTGATGGCCTGAAACCGGCCTGATACGGGCGAAGGAGAAGCAGCATGCGTCGAGCATTCATTCGTGCCACGGCGGCCCTGGCCGCCATCGGACTGTCCGCCAGGGCGGGGGCCCAGCAGGCTCCGGCCGCCACGTCCGCGGCGTCGGGCAAGGGCCGCGTCAAGGTGGTGTACCAGCTGTCGGACGGTATCGACCAGGCCGTGCGCGCCATGTCGAACCTGCGCAACCACCTGAACGGGGCGCCCGATACGAAGATCGTGGTCGTGGCATTCGGCTATGGGGTGGACTTCCTGGTGGAAGGCGCCAAGGATGCGCGCGGCAACACGTTCGAGGCCGCGGTGGCGTCGCTGACGTCGTCAGGCGTGGAATTCCGCGCCTGCCGCAACACGCTGACCGCACGGCGCATCTCCGAGCAGAGCCTGCTGATGGACGCCAAGGTGGTGCCCGCGGGCGTGGTGGAAATCGCGCGCCTGCAGTTCGACGAAGGCTACGCCTACATCAAGCCGTGACGGACCAGGGCGGCCGCTGCGTATTGTCGCGGCCTGCCCGGGTTCACTGACAAGCCGTCCGGCAACGAGCCGCCGGACCCGCACAAGAAGGCCGTCCGCCCGCCAGCCATGCGGCGCGATGGCGAGGAGAATCCCCCAATGGTTACCGTGCGCAACATTCGCCGTCTGCGCCGCACCGTGGCCCCCGCGCTGGTGGCGCTGGGCGCCGTGGCGGCCGCCGTCACCGCGACGCTGTCCGGCCCCGCGCTGGCGCAGGACAACACCGCCGAGGAAATCGCCAAGTACCGCCAGATGCTGGCCGAAGGCAATCCCGCCGAACTGTGGGAAGCCGCTGGCGAGGAACTGTGGAAAAAGCCGGCCGGCCCGAAGAACGCATCGCTGGAGCAATGCGACCTGGGCAAGGGCCCGGGCGTGACCAAGGGGGCCTACGCCGAACTGCCGCGCTACTTCAAGGACGCCAACAAGGTGATGGACCTGGAACAGCGCCTGGCGTACTGCCGCGTGACGCTGCAGGGCCTGACGCAGGAAGAGGCTACCAGGAACCCGTTCGCGTCGCAGGGCAAGCCGTCCGACATCGAACGACTGGCCGCCTTTCTGACCGGCGAATCGCGCGGCGTGACGATGAACGTCCAGCTCACGCACCCCGAGGAAAAGCGCGTCTACGCGCTGGGGCAGAAGATGTTCTTCTACCGTGCCGGCGCCTATGACTTTGCCTGCGCCACCTGCCACGCCGTGGACGGCCAGCGCATCCGCCTGCAGGATCTGCCGAACCTGATGACCCAGAAGGGCGCCCAGGCTGCGTACACCACCTGGCCCGCGTACCGCGTGTCGCAGGGCGAGGTCCGCACCATGCAGCACCGCCTGTACGACTGCCTGCGCCAGCAGCGATTCCCCGAACCGGCCTACGGCTCCGACGTGATTACCGCCCTGACGATGTTCCTGGCGAAGAACGCCAACGGCGGCACGTACGACGGCCCGAACATGAAGCGCTGAGCACGGAGCAGAACAACATGAAGACACTCCATACGATGGCCGCCGCCGCGCTGGTGCTGCTGGCCGCCTCGGGCGCGCACGCGCAGACCGCCGCCAAGGGCGCCAGGGCCGACAAGCCCGTCAAGGTCACCGACGCCGACGTGCGCCAGATGATCGAATCGTCGTTCACGTCGAAGGGCCCGGCCACGGTCGAGGGCGTGATCCACCAGGACGCCACGCAGAAGGCCTGCAGCCAGTACCCGGACCGCCTGCACGTGCCCGCCGCCGTGTCCAAGAAGGTCGAGGCCGCCGAGCTCAAGCAGGTGAAGTACCCGGCCGACAACCACTTCATCGGCGACTGGAAGGAAGGCGAGAAGATCGCCCAGAACGGCCGCGGCATGCAGTTCTCGGACCAGGCGGGCGCGCCCAACGGTGCCAACTGCTACGCCTGCCACCAGCTGACCAAGGCAGAGATCTCGTTCGGCAATATCGGCCCGTCGCTCTATCAATACGGCAAGCTGCGCGGCAATGCGCCGGACGTGGTGCGCTACACGTGGGGCAAGATCTGGGATTCGAACGCGTACAGCGCGTGCTCGAACATGCCACGCTTTGGCCACAAGGGCATCCTGACCGAACAGCAGATCCGCGACGTCATGGCGCTGTTGCTGGACCCGGCCTCGCCGGTCAACCAGTAAGGGCGGCATGATGCGGGCGTGGCGCGTGGCGATGATATGGCTGCTGGCCGTGCTGGGCATGGCCAGCGCGCTCGCCCATGCCGCCGAGGTGGGCGACACCATCCGCCTGCCCGACGTAAAACTGCTGGACGGCCGCACGGTGCCTGCCTCCCAATGGGCGGGCAAGCCGGTGGTGATCGAGTTCTGGGCGTCGTGGTGCCCGTTCTGCGCGCTGCAGAACCCGCGCCTGCAGGCGCTCTACGACAAGACGCGCGGCACGACACTGCAGGTGCTGACCGTCAGCATCGACCGGCAGCCGCAGGAAGCCCTGGCGTACCTGAAGCAGCGCGGCCATACCTTCCCGGCCACGATGGATTCCGACGCGCTGCGCCGCGCCTTTGGCGCCCGCAAGGGCCTGCCCGAGCTGTACGTGCTGGATGGGCAAGGGCGTGTGGTGCAGAAGGAAGTCGGCGAGATGATCGACGACGACGTGGCCGCGCTGGCACGCTACGGCAAGCCCTGAGCCGGCGCGCCGGCGAATCAACGGACAACAGCATGAACCGACGCGAGTTCCTGCAGGTGCTGGCGGTGGCCGGCGCCGGAGGCATGACATTCCCTGGCGGCGACGCCCAGGCGGCCCAGGCCGCCACGCGGCTCTACGACGTGCCGCGCTTCGGCAACGTCCACCTGCTGCACTTCACCGATTGCCACGCGCAGTTGCGGCCCGTGCATTTCCGCGAGCCGAACGTGAACCTGGGCGTGGCCCAGTGGGCCGGCAAGCCGCCGCATCTGGTGGGCGACGCGTTCCTGCGCCAGTACGGCATCGCCCCGGGCAGCGCCACCGCGCACGCGTTCACATATCTGGATTTCACGGAAGCGGCGCGCCGTTACGGCAAGGTGGGCGGGTTTGCCCATCTGTCGACGCTGATCCAGCGCATGAAGGCCAGCCGGCCCGGCGCGCTGCTGCTGGACGGCGGCGATACCTGGCAGGGGTCGGCCACGGCGCTGTGGACCCGGGGGCAGGACATGGTCGATGCCGCGCTGCAGCTTGGCGTCGACGTGATGACGCCGCACTGGGAAATGACGCTCGGCGCGGATCGCGTGAAGCAGATCGTCGACAACGACTTCAAGGGCAAGGTGGCGTTTCTGGCCCAGAACGTGAAGACCAACGACTTCGGCGATCCGGTCTTCGATCCTTACGTGATTCGCGAGATGAATGGTGTGCCGGTGGCCATCATCGGCCAGGCGTTTCCGTACACGCCCATCGCCAACCCGCGCTACCTGGTGCCGGACTGGACCTTCGGCATCCAGGAAGAGAACCTGCAGCAGGTGATCGACGAAGTGCGCGGCAAGGGCGCCAAGGTGGTGGTGCTGCTGTCGCACAACGGCATGGATGTCGATTTGAAGCTGGCGTCGCGCGTGCGCGGGCTCGACGCCATCCTGGGCGGCCACACCCACGACGGCGTGCCGGCCCCGGTGCCGGTGAAGAACGCCGGCGGTGTCACGCTGGTGACCAATGCCGGGTCCAATGGCAAGTTCCTCGGCGTGCTGGACTTCGACGTGCGCAATGGCAAGGTGGCCGACTTCCGCTACAAGCTGCTGCCGGTCTTCGCCAATTACCTGCCGGCCGATCCGACGATGAACGCGCTGATCCAGAAGGTGCGCGCGCCCTACGAGAGCAAGCTGGCCGAAGTGCTGGCCGTGAATCGCGGCCTGCTGTACCGGCGCGGCAACTTCAATGGCACCTTCGACCAGCTGATCCTGGATGGCCTGATGGCCGTGCAAGACGCCCAGATCGCATTTTCGCCAGGTTTCCGCTGGGGCACCACGCTGCTGCCGGGCCAGAACATCACGATGGAAGCCCTGATGGACCAGACCGCCATCACGTACCCGTACACCACCGTGACGCCGATGACCGGCGAGACGATCAAGACCATCCTCGAAGACGTGGCCGACAACCTGTTCAACCCCGATCCGTACTACCAGCAGGGCGGCGACATGGTGCGCGTGGGCGGCCTGCAATACACGATCGACCCCAACCAGCCGATCGGCAAGCGCATCACCGACATGCGCCTGGCCGGCCAGCCGCTGGACGCCAGCAAGACGTACAAGGTAGCCGGCTGGGCCCCGGTGTCCGAGGAAGCCCGCCAGACCGGCGGCGCCCCGATCTGGGACGTGATGGCCCAGTGGCTGCGCGCCACCAAGGAAGTCAGCGCCCGCCCACTGAACCTGCCCACGGTGCGCGGCATGGACGGCAATCCCGGCATGGCGGCGACCTGAAACGCGGGCCAAAGTGTTGGTTCGATGCGATTGAAAGGCCGCTCGCGATTCGGCTACAATCAGTCGCGACGGGCCGATAGCTCAGCTGGGAGAGCGCTGCGTTCGCAATGCAGAGGTCGGGAGTTCGATCCTCCTTCGGTCCACCAGGATTTTCCTTGTAAAACAACGCACTACGTCGAAAGATGTGGTGCGTTGTTTTGCTTTGGAATGCGGGTTTTAGCACTTCGGGCGTGGCAGATTTGTGGCATTTGACCAACGCGCCACATCTGACGCGATGCATGACACTGCGCAACACTGCTGCTAGACTTTGCTCGCCCGCCACGCGCGAGCGTCTGTACCTGACACCGTGACTTCACACCCACAAGGCCAGGCTTCGGTGTCGCCCAGGTCAACTACCGGCCAGCTGCGCTCTGCGCGGTTGGTTCGATGACTACAGAGCCCCTGTTGCATTGCGGGCTCGCCTCGACATCGTGATTTCACACACACAAGGCCGGGCCCCGGTGTCGCCCTGGTCAATCACCGAGTAGTCCAACGGCGCAACTGCTCGATGACCCTAGCCGGCTTATTGGGTTATCGAAATGAGACAGCCATCTGTCGCGATGCCGGCCGTCCTCCTGACGGTCGATCAACTGGCGCAATGCCTCCACAAGTCCGTCGCAAGTGTTCGTAGCGACGCTACGCGCAATCCGCGATCCCTTCCTCCGATTTGTCGTCTGCTTGGTACGAAACGGCTGCTGTGGCGTGCGGAGGATGTCGAGCGTTGGCTGGCCGAACATGTCGCCGGTGTCCCCACAGTCCTTCATGCTCCTAGCGACGGTGTTAAGCATCGGCGCAGGGGAAGGCCAACAAAGACCGAGCAGGTCGCCAAACTGCGGTTACAGGGCTCCGCAGCTAACCAGCAAGCCAATGTCGGGGATTGATCGATGCCCGACGACTTTAACTTGGGCGCGCCATGGCTTCCGTCAACGGAAGATGAGCAATGGCTTTCTCTCCCCGCATCTTCGGCTCGCCTTGCACCACGCCGCCATCTTCAAGGTGACTTCTTTCTTGCGGACATTGCTGATGCGTCCCCCAAGGACGACCTCCTCAGCATTGAGCATCCGTTTTTTGCATTGCGCGCTGGCGACCGGCGTATCCGTACTTACGAACGCAATGGCAATTCCATAACGATCAAGCCAGGCGCAGACGGCTGCGCTACCATCTTTGACAAGGATCTTTGGATCTATTGCATCAGCCAGTTAGTCGAGGCCATAAATCGGGGCCGAACAGATGTGGGAGCAACTGTACGCTTCACCGCGTACGATTTCCTTGTTACGACGAATCGTCCGACTTCCGGCGTTGGCTATCGACGGTTGCTAGGGGCACTTGAACGCCTAAAAGGAACGGTGATTCAGACGAACATAGCCACTGACGGCAAACGAGAGCAGCGCGGTTTCAACATGATAGATGAATACGGTGCGGCCGAAGTTCTCAACAAGCGCTCACCAGCCATTGAGGTCATCCTTCCTGATTGGCTCTGGCACAGCATCAGGGAACGCCGCGTCCTCACCCTGAGCCGCGACTATTTTCGGTTGCGCAAGCCGCTGGACAGGCGAATCTACGAACTAGCACGCAAGCATTGCGGGTCCCAGGCAAGATGGCGAGCCAGGCTGTCGACGCTCCATGCCAAAAGCGGGAGCACGGACACCCTTCCCAAGTTTCGAGCAGCTATCAAGGCAACTGCCGAAGGAAATGAGTTGCCAGTCTATCTGCTCGCGTTGGATCCACACACCGACACGGCTACCTTCTATCCGCGATCCACAGCCGGCCGAAAAGCACAGCTCGCAGATCTCATGAGTTCTCTGAAGAAATCAACAAAGCGAGGTTGTGGATAAGTAGATGCGTCTGTGAAAGACACGTACCTTTACGGACGCTAGACCTGTGAATTGGCACGTACGTTCAGGGACGCTCCTACACGTACGTTCACGGACGCAGATGGCCGGCAAAGGTCGTGTCTTGGCGGGATCCCGCACCCGTAACACGCGCGCGGTTAACGAACTACATATCTATTAACGCTGGATCGAACGCCATGAAGGCTGCGGGAGCGACGGTTCCTCGTGTACATGGCGACCTGGATGGAAGGGCGCCCTACGCAGATTGAAGCCGGATGAGCGTTCAAAAAGCGTCGTGTCACCTCAATGGCGTCCCCTCTTTGCTTGTCTCTCACGGAGTTGCAATAGCACGTGCTTCGTGCGGAGGACCACCCGTCGGCGCGAATGTTGGCGCAGCCAACGCGACAGGCCGCTGCGCTTCTTTTTGAAGACTCTCGGGCCAAGCAGTTGATGGATCTCCCGTTCTTCGCGGATGCGTTCCGCCAGGTGTCTGCGAGTGGTCATTTTGTTGGGTGGCACCGATGCGCCTAGGCGGAGTGGAAAGAAGCGCACGTACGCGAATCCGCCCGTGCACACGTGACACCATCATCCCACGCCGAATCCACCCCCCTGTGTGCCCTATCCCGGGACGTCAGTTCGCTCAGCGAGGTTTGGCAGTGTGTGAGTCGCCGATAAAGCCGCTGCAAAGGCTAAGTGCCAACCCGCTAAAGCTGCGATGTGGGCTCGATAAAGCTTCCGGGCGATGGCCTCAAGAAGGACAAAGATAATGCAAAGCGACGAACGTGGGCAGGATATGTGAAGATAGCTAACCGGAGCCGGTTAGCTATCTTCACTCTCGCTTATTCGCGCCGGTGGCACTCAACGGGTGGATCCTCGCTCCGCGAGGGACCACTTTCTAGCCGCTAAAATTCTCGCTGGACAACGCCCCTGAGCAAGTGCCTCCGTTGTTGGTGCAGGCGGGCCAAGCGGCAAGGTGAGAAGTTACTAGCATCCAGAACAGGCCGACACGTCATCCGATCCGCGTAATCAATGCCTCAGTAGTGAGGAGAGGCCGACTCGCTCGCCAACGCCATACGTAACTTCCCTGCGGTGAAATCGCCGGCCGGTGCAATCGATTGGATGGAATATGTTAGTCGCGACGGGCGCAGCCTGCTTACCGGCCGAACGGAGAACGCATCGGATCCGCTTCGGAAGGAGTTGACCGGTTATACTCGTGTGCCCATTGTTGTCGAGGTATTGGCGCCCCCGCAGCTCGCGAACAGTTTGTGTACGATGGGTTCGGTACCGCAACAGATCTGCACCTGCTACACACTCGACTGAACGAATTTCTATTGAGACTATCGTGCGGCACACACCAGATATATGGCAACTTTAGACTATAAAAAGCACGCTCTAGATGCCGCAGCGAAAAAAGATTCAAGCTCGAAAATCGCACGTAGAATTTATCTATCGTATCCGACTTTCGCATTTTCCGAATGCCCGGAGCGGGAGTTTGAATTAAAAGACAAAATTTCCGATCAATACAAAATTGACATCTTCTCGATTCACTTTTGCGGCTCCGGAAAGACAGGGGAGAGCTATCACAAAGAAAGCACATTTTCACCGGGGAAATCTGACCTTGACGCGGCAATCATCAGTCCAGAACTTTATCTGAAGTATCTAGAAGTCGCCTCGGAGGTGACGGACGAGTTCAGAGACAGGACAAAATTCGCGGATGTTGATGAATTCAAGAGGTTCATCAGTTATCTCCATCGTGGCATATTGATTCCGGAATCTATGCCGAGCTGCGCTGAAAAATTGGAATGGAACAGTTTTTTCAATAACGTCTCGGCCGGCTACGCCGATCTTTTCGATAATGTAAATTGCTGGATATATTCAACCCAAAAAATATTTGAGTTGAAATTTTCCAAAACCATCAACTTAATCAGCAAATCCAAATGATTAGATATCAAGTCAGATCAAAAGAACTCATTGATATCGCCAATGATCTTCGTGAAGGTCGATTAGTAAAATCGCCGTATTTTCAGCGCGACTTGGTTTGGCGCGAAATTCACAAGGTGGATTTCATAAAAACCATTCTAATGGGCCTGCCATTTCCGCAGATATTCATCGCGAAAGGTGAAATTGACGTCGATTCGATGACAACATACTCATGCGTCGTCGATGGACAGCAACGACTAACGGCAATCCAAGAGTTCATTGCCGGGCAGTTCGACGTCGACGGAAAGCATTTCGCCGATCTAGGGGCTGGTGATAAAGAGGAGTTTTTGAAGTACCAAGTCCCAATCATTGACCTCGACATCAAGCAAAACGATCCGACGCTGAAAGAGATTTTCAAGAGACTTAATCGCACATTCTACGCGCTATCGAACATCGAAAAGCTGTCAACCGAATATGCGGCATCTGATTTCATGATCGTAGCCAAAATCTTGGCTGATCAACTTTTCATAATTGACAAGGATGACGAAGAAAACAGCAAGCACCGTGATATTGATCCGCTAATATCAAAAGAAGTCGTAAGAAAGGCGAAGCGTTTCAAGCCAACCGATTTCCAGCATCTCTTGCTTAATTCGGGGGTATTCTCGCCACACGAGATATCCAGAAAAGTTCATCTGAATTTCGCGCTCAACGTGATGGCAACGGTGATAATTGGATGGTATAACAGAAATTCTGGTGTGACGCAGCTTCTGGATTCTTGTACCATGGACTTTGATGAACTTTCCAAGGTGGCAAAGGATCTAGACAATGCCGCTCGATATATCAATGCAATAGGTCTGAACGAAGACTCCTATTGGCTCAATAAGGCTAATCTATACTCGTTGATTGTCGTCCTATACGCAAATTTGGCGGCATTGAAAAGCATGAAGCCTGCAGATACTCACTCGGCACTAAAGAAAGCGGAAAAGAGAATTCCGGACGACTATGCCCTTGCAGCAAAAGAGGCCGTCAACAACAAGCGCGAGAGAGTTATTCGGCACGGTTTCCTGGAGGGTATCCTCATTCCGTAGCGCCGAGTTAGGTCAGTGAGCCCGCCTCGTCTGATAGGACGGTAAGGGTAAAGTTTCTCTGGAGCTACCTGGCGGCCGCCAGGTGCCAGAATCCCACTTATTCCATCAGGCATCAGAAAGGGCCAAGATTAGGCGAGGCGTTTCGCCAACTCCTCGGCGCGCGGATGATAGTAGCGCATCAACATGCGTGGGTCTCTATGGCCAGTGATCTTCTTCAGTTCGTGCATTGGGAAAATCGAGGCCAGGCGCGATGTCGCTTCATGCCGCAAGTCGTGAAAGCGCAGGTCGGTTAGGAACTTCCCATCCGGCGGCTGCTTGGCCGCCTTGCGTTCATCGACGTAGAGCTTACGGGCTCGCGCTACTGCCCGCTCAAAGGCCCTAGTAACGTAAGCGGTGCGTGAGCACCGTATTGACGTAGTCGAGAGCAGCGTTATGAGCGGGCCGGAAGCTGGTCAGTCACAGCCCAAGGCATGAGTTCGTCGACGCGATTGATTGGATGGTCGGCGATGTGCGCCAGCACGAAGCGGAGGTAGGCTTCGGGATCGACGTTGTTGAGCTTGGCCGTTCCGACCAGGCTGTAGATTGCAGCGGCGCGCTCACCACCGGAGTCTGCGCCAGCGAAGAGATAGTTGCGCCGGCCTATGGCAACACCGCGCAACGCACGTTCGACAGGCAAGTTGTCTATTTCCAACCTACCGTCGTCGCAATAGCGAGTCAGCGCCTGCCACCTGTTTAAGGCGTAGAGGATCGCCCGACTCGTATCGGACTTCTTGGAGAGTGTCTCCAGTGTCGCCGCTAACCATGCGCGGAATTGTTCAAGCAAAGGTCCTGCGTGCTCTTGCCGGTAGGCCCGTCGCTCGTCAGGAGGCTTGCCACGGATCGTTTCCTCTACTCCATACAGTTCGCCTATGCGCTGTAGTGCTTCGGTATTCAAGGCATTGGGCCGGGCCGCGTGCAACTCGTAAAACTGTCGTCTTGCATGCGCCCAGCAAGCGGCTTCGGACACTCGCTGGCTCTCATAGATGGCCTGGTATCCGCCGTAGGCGTCGGCCTGCAGCGTACCGCTGAACGATTCGAGGTGCCGCTGAGGGTGGATGCCCTTGCGATCCGGGGTGTAGGCGAACCAGACCGCTGGCGGCGTCATGTCACACGATGCTCGGTCGTCGCGGACGTAGACCCACAGTCGTCCCGTCTTCGTCCTGCCGTTACCCGGGGCAAGCACAGGAACCGGCGTATCGTCAGCATGCAACTTCGACGCCGCCATCACGTGACGGCGCAGCGCCTCCACTAGCGGCTGCAACAACGCGGCGCTGTGACCCACCCACTTCGCAAGCAGCGAGCGATCGAGTTCCACACCTTCGCGTGCGTAGATGACCGATTGCCGATAGAGCGGAAGGTGGTCGGCGAACTTCGAGACCAATACGTGGGCTAGCAGACCAGGACCCGCCATGCCTCGGTCGATCGGTCGGCTTGGGGCCGGTGCCTGCACAATGCTGTCGCAGCAAGAGCATGCGAACTTCGGGCGCACGTGGTGGATGACGCGGAAGCTTGCCGGCACATACTCGAGTTGCTCGGCGACGTCCTCACCTAGCGGCTTCATTGGAGCACCGCAGTCTGCGCAACGCTCAGCCGACACGGGAAGGTGCACTTGGACGTCGCGCGGGAGATGCGCGGGCAACGGCTTGCGCTGTGTCTGTTCAGCCAGTATGCGGGGCGTACGGGGAATCTTGTTCGGCACCGCGCCCTCATCCGCCTCGAGTTCCTCCAGTCGTAGTTCGAGCTGTTCGATCTGATGGTCCAGCTTCTCCGACTTGCGGCCGAATTGCATGCGACGCAGCTTTGCGATCAGCAGCTTCAGGTGCTCGATCTCGGCTTTGCTTGTCGCGATGGCACATTGCTGGGAGTCGACAACATCCTGCAACTGCCTGAGCTTCTCGTCGCGTTCGAGCAGGAGACTCTTGAGGGTCTCGATGTCGTCGGGAAGGATGTCGGCAGAAGTCATGCCGACAGTCTAGGTGCCAGTGCCGAGGTTTACAACGCCGAGATGGGCTGCGCAGTGCGCATCGGCTGGCGCCAGTCGATACCTTCAAGAAGCATCGCGAGTTGTGCGGGGCTCAGGCACACCGTACCACTCGTTGCCTGTGGCCAGATGAAGCGGCCCTTCTCGAGCCGTTTCATAAGCAGGCACATTCCATCGCCGCTCCACCACAGAACCTTCAGAAGGTCCCCGCGTCTACCGCGGAAGACAAAGACATGCCCGCTGAATGGGTCACGCTCGAGAACAGTCTGAACCTTTGCGGCAAGACTATTGAAGCCGGCTCGCATGTCCGTCACGCCTGCAGCTAGCCAGACCCGTGTGCCAGCAGGCAATCCCAGCATCATGGCACGTCTCGCAGACTGGCCAGAACGACGCGCAATGCATCGAGGTCGGTGGGACCTTCAAAGCGCACGCGAAGGACTCCGCATTCAACTATGACAACCGATTGCCGCGTAGACAGCGGTGCAATTTGTACAGGAAGGAACGATTGCTCTGGGGCTTGCGGTAACGCTTCCGGCTGGGCGCGGCCCGCCCGGTCACGTCGCCACTTGGCCACCAGGTTCGCGTTTAGCCCATGCTCCTTGGCGACCTCGGAGATCGAGCGCTCTGGATGGTTTGCCTCGGAGACAACCATCTCCCGAAACTCCCTGGAGTAGTTCTTCGAACCCGGGCGCCGCCCTCGTGCACGTGCTTCCATTTTTCTGATTCCCACCAGATCTGGTGGGAATCAGAATGCCTAAGCAATCCCCATGTGAACAGACGGCCTTCAGGACACGCTTACCTAGTAACAGCATCACCGCGAATTTTGAACACGCGGCCTAGGTCGGCCCCCTCGCCATCGCGGGCTATATCCTTGGCCTCACCGTATGTGATTTGCAGGGTCTGAAACACCGCAATGGCGCGCGAGGACAGTGGCACGTCCCGAGCGCTGCCGTTCTTTGTAGAAGGCAGATGTGCGACACGCCGTTTCAAGTCCACATGTTCCCAGCGTAACGCTACGATTTCGCCGCGGCGCATTGCCGTTTCGACGGCCAGCCAGATGATAGATGGCAGCAGAACCGAGCCACTAGCCGCCACAACACGTTCAAGCTCACCATCCTGCGCGCCACGATCCGAGTCGACATCGTCCGCCCCAGGTGCATCGGCAGCGGGATTACCAACGACAATGCGACGCGTCCGCGCATTGTCGGGCTGCGGCTTACGTACCAACTCTACCGGGTTAAACAGGCTCCCCATTCCTTGCGGGCGATGCTGAACACGTGCGATGCCACAGCCAATCGGCGAAGAATCGTTGCTGGCCGATACACTTTCAACCATTCGTCGCGAAGCCTCGCCACATCGGCGCTACGAATTGACGCCAAGGGGCGTGCGGCGAGATTTGTGGCTTTGAGAGTCCTGAGGACCGAAGTTTCGGGGCCTGCGCCCTTCTTGGCGGCCGAAATTTCCTCTTCATAGCGAGTTAGCGCTTCATAGAAGGTAGTCGCTTCCGCCTCCCCGCGGCTAAGCCATACGCCGCGCGACATTTCAGATTCAATCATGCAGGCCCAAGCCTCCGCTTCGGCCTTCGTATTGAATGTCTTACTTTGGGCCGGATATCCACGTCGGCGTATCTGGGCCTCCCACTGATACTGGCCTCGCTTACGGATGGTTGCCAATTTCTTAGAATCTTCCAGTTAGTGTGGCAAGATTGTGGTAAATAAGGCTCTATATGGCTAGATCCATTGATTCTATTGGCTCTATTTTTACATTCGCAATGCAGAGGTCGGGAGTTCGATCCTCCTTCGGTCCACCAGGATTTTCCTTGTAAAACAACGTACTACGTCGAAAGATGTGGTGCGTTGTTTTGCTTTGGGGGCAAGGTGTTTGCTCATTGTCAGGTGCCAATGGCGCGCATTTGATCTGCCCGACGCCGCCGCCGTCATTCCACCATCCCTCCGTCACTATTCAAGCGAACGGCGATTGATCACTCTGCATTCCTCCGGTCGCATAGAGGGCGCTCTTCAGCGCACAACCGGAGGATCCCAATGTGGAACGAAAAGCTTGCTAAATCGATCACCTATGCGTTCGCCACGATCGGCGCACAGACGGAACGCGGTGGAACCGTAACCAAGGTCAGCACGCAAGCCGCGATCAATGGACTTGGACTTGCGTGCGTCGGCGACACCGTGACATACGCCGATGGGACCACGGCCTTCATTAGCGATGGTGCGGGCTCGGCCGCCGTCTGGGAAGGCAAGCCGGTGGCGCTCGTCGGCTCGACTCTGAGTAACGGCGACAAAATGACAAAGGGTGCGCAGGACGGCGCCGGAATTGCCGTCTGCGATGGTGAATCGATCCCTGGTCTGTTCGACCCGTCCTATGTCTCGCCATCGCGCACCAGTACGGAGATCGGAGGCGGGGATGCGTAAAGCCGCTATCAGACATGCTGACCCAACCACCACAGGCGGTGTCGTGCTCGCTCTTTCATCGACCATTTTTGACGACGGAAAGCGTGTTGCACTGAGCGGGGATGAAGCCACTTGTGGCAAATGTAAAGGCACGCACCGCATTTTGGGGACTGGCAAGGGTATATCAGAGCAAGGGCGGGATGTCGTAGTCGACGGTGACCATGTGCTTTGCCCCTGCGGAAAGAATCGCGTCATGGTCGGTGTGGCGCCTGGGATGTTTCTTCAACTTGGAGATCTACCCGATCGCCGGGCAGCGACGGAGGAGCCTTCCAAAACCGTCGCTAACACACCGCAGCCATACGACCAGCGTATTCAAATACTCGACGAACTCTCCGGCCGACCACTGGCGGGCCTGCATTACCGCCTGTCATATGAAATCGAGACGCTTGAAGGCATCACGGACGAACAAGGAATGACAGCGCGCATCGCGGCCGATTACGCGGCAACGATTAACGTCGAGATCTTCGGTAAGGAAGGCTGATGCAACCGATCAAGACAATTCAGGTTCGCCTCACCCCCGCGCAAGACCGAGCTCCGGCCCAGGTCTATGTGCTCCGCCCTCGGGGCACCTTGTATTGGGATGGCGCGGGTCTCGATGGGGACTACATATCGCCGACTGCGAAGGCGTTCAAATTGGCCGGTATTTCCTCGTTTCGTGTCGGGCTCACGAATACCGCCACAAAGACTTTCCTGGGCGATGCTGGCACGTTTGTCGATGCGCTCCGGGCTGGCCTCACCATCCGGTACGAGGATAGCGGCGAGTGGGTAATCAAGTCGGGGATGAGCCCATCGGCCGAGCAGTTCAATTTGATCGGCTACAGCTATGGCTCTCTCCTGGCTGCGCAGACTGCGAACTTTTACGCGTCACGTGGTCACTCTGTGGATCATCTGGTCTTGATTGGTAGTCCGATCGATGCGAAGTTTCTGCGCAAGCTGCGCACTCACAAGCACATCCGCAAGGTGATCGTGATCGATCTTCTGGAGCACGGCGATCCGATCTACGCAGGAATATCGCAATTGGAACTGATCGCAGTTTCGCCGGTGCTCGCGGCTCAGATGCGAGCGCGCACAGGATATGGTCATTTTTACTATGCAGACATGACGTCAGACCTGCCAGCAAGGCTTGATGCGCTTGCAGCGCGAATCGTTGCCGAAGGGGTTGCCTGACCATGGGACGATCGCTCTTCCTGCTCGCAGCCACCCTGATTCCGGGGTCCTTTATCGGTCTGGCGCTCTACTACATCGCCGCAAGGCCAACCAAGAACGACTTCTTCGTCGGGCCCGTTGGCTTCTATACGGCGCTGGTACTCTTGTTGGACCTTGTCATCGGCATTGCAGGCCTGGCCGGATTCCTGCACTTGCTGTGGGTGAGTCCAGCCGAACGTAGCAAGGCTTGCCTGATTGCGGGGCTCGCCCTGGTTGCGCTCGTCGGCACCTATGGCCTGGCGATGCAAATCCTGCGATTCGTGCGTCCGCAGGTATTGTGACGACGGCGGGGTGGCAGCGGACCCGACCGTCAATTCTTGTGCATTTTCATCCCGCGATTCGTGGTTCGCACAAGAAATGCTACCGTTCCACCTATCGCCCACCCTCTGTCTTCACCCATGCGTGAACCGCACGTCGCTCCCGCCCTTGGCGCCGACAACCTTGATGCCGAAGCCCGCCATCTGGCTGGGCGGCGGTCCACGCTGGTCAGCGTTTTTGTCAATATTGGCCTGACGATTGCCCAGGGCGTGATTGGGGTCGTCGCCGGCTCACAGGCGCTGGTGGCCGATTCGCTTCATTCGCTGTCCGACCTCGTTTCCGATTTTGTCGTGCTGTTTGCCGGCCATCACAGCCGCAAGGGGGCCGATACCGATCACCCGTACGGGCATCAGCGGTTCGAGACGGCGGCCTCGCTGGCGCTGGGCGCGCTGCTGCTGGCAGTGGGCGTGGGCATGCTGTGGGCGGCGGTTGGCAAGATCCAGCATCCGGACGGGGCGCAGCCGGTGCAGACGGTGGCGTTGTGGGTGGCGCTGGCGGCGCTGGCGGCCAAGGAGGGGCTGTTCCGCTACATGCTGCGCGTGGCGGAGCGGGTCAGGTCGAGCATGCTGGTGGCCAATGCCTGGCATGCGCGGTCCGATGCGGCGTCGTCACTGGTGGTGGCGCTGGGCATTGGCGGCAACCTGCTCGGGTATCACGTGCTCGATCCCGTGGCGGCCATCGTGGTGGGCTTGATGGTGTCGCGCATGGGCCTGCGATTTGGCTGGGATGCGATGAACGACCTGATGGACCGCGCCGCCGACGAGGATGTAGTGGCCAGCCTGCGCGACGCGATGCTGGCTACCCCCGGCGTGCTGGGCCTGCATGACCTGAAGACCCGCAAGATGGGGGACATGATCCTGGTCGACGTGCACCTGGAGATCCAGGCCGACCTGACCGTCGAGCAGGGCCACGCGATTGCCACCGAGGCGCGCCGTCGCGCGATGGCGCGCGACGACGTCCTGAACGTCATGACGCATGTGGACCCGGTCCGGGTGCCACGCACGCAGCCGGCGCCGGCCGCGTCAGCGTAGGTCGCTGCGCCGGTACAGGCTCAGGCCCACGGCCAGGAAGGCCAGCATGCCGGCACAGCCCCGGTTGATCCACTGCACGGCCCGCGCCGACAGCGTCCGCACCGCGTGGCGGCCGCCGAACGCGTAGATCGCCATCATCACCATATCCATCAGCGCGGCAATCACGGCCAGGATCACGTACTGGATGGCCACGGGCTTGTCCGCGTGGACGAACTGCGGCACGAAGGCCGACGTGAACAGGATGGTCTTGGGGTTCGACAGGGCCACGAACAGCGCGCGCAGGAAGGCCGCGCGGCCGCTGGCCGACGTGGCGTCCGACGTTGCCACCAGTTCCCGCGTGGGCGCCCGCCACATCGAGACCGCCAGGAAGAACAGGTAGGCGGCGCCGATCCACTTGATCGCCGTGAAGAGGTGCTCGGATGCCTGCAGCACCGCGCCAAGCCCGCAGCCCACGGCGCCGATCAGGATCAGGTCGGCCAGCGCGGCCCCGGCGATGCCACAGGCGGCCACGCGCATCGGGCGGGTGGCGCCGTTGCTCAGGGCCAGCAACATCGTCGGGCCCGGTGTGACCATGACGGCGGCTACCGCAATCAGGTAGAGAAAGAGAGTTGTGCTGTCCATCGAACGCGCTCCGGAAAGGCGCCGCATTGGCGACGCGTCAGTGTGAGCCGATTTGCGCCGATATGCACGTGCTTCCTGTGGATAACCGCGTGAACAAACCTGTGGGCGGGCCTGGGGGCGGCTTGTGGGACGGCTGTGGGGTGGCTGTGGACGTATACGCACAACCCGGCACGTATACGTCAGCGCCCTGGCCCAATCCTGCGGTTACCCACCCCCGTCCACGTCCGCGCCGCACGGTTTCCCATAGGGTTATCTGTTCTGTAACCCATTGATTGAAAAGGAAGAAGCGGGGTTATCCACGGCCGCGGACTGGTGTTAACCATTACTACTACTATGTATGTATACGTAAACAATATCGGTATACGTATACGGACCGTTGCGCGAAACGCGCCGGGGCAGCCCGCCGCCCACCCATAGACCCCTAGCGCGGCACCTTGAAGGCCTTGCGCGCCCGGAGCACCGCGGCACGCGTCGAGCAGCCGTCCATGTGATCGTTGACCAGCCCCATGGCCTGCATCAGCGCGTACATCGTGGTCGGGCCGACAAACTTCCAGCCGCGCTTCTTGAGATCTTTCGACAGCGCCGTCGATTCCGGGCTGACGGCCATCGTGCGCAGCACGTCGGGCGTCAGCGTCTTGGGTCGGCTTTTCGGGTCGGGCTCGAACTTCCAGAAATAGGCCGCCAGCGACGGCTCGGTCTTCAGCAGTTCCTGGGCGCACTTGGCGTTGTGGATGGCGGCCTCGATCTTGCCGCGATGGCGCACGATGCCGGCATCGCCCAGCAGCCGCTCCACGTCGCGCTCGGTAAATCGCGCCACCTTGTCGATCTCGAAATTGGCGAAGGCCTTGCGGAAGGCCTCGCGCTTGCGCAGGATGGTCAGCCAGCTCAGGCCGGACTGGAAGCCTTCCAGGCACAGCTTTTCGAACAGGCGCCGGTCGTCGTCCACCGGAAAGCCCCATTCGTTGTCGTGATAGTGGCAGTAGTCCTCCAGATCCCCGCACCAGCCGCAGCGTACCGGGGTCTGCGGCGCGGATGTCGTCGTCATTCGTCTTCGCTCCTTGGGTCCATGGCGCACACGGCGCCGCAGCGATCATGCGCCCGGAAGGCCACGCCGTAAAGACCGCGACCGGCCGGATCCGGACATCCAACTGACATACGGCGGCGCATCGCGGGCGAAAAAAAGCCAACCCGGAGGTTGGCTTCTCTTGTGGTGGGGAAACTGCCGGGTCAGGCCAGCTTCTTGCCCGTACGGTCGTGCATGAACGCCAGCGCAACCAGGCTGATGGCCGCGGCGGCAATCACGTAGTACGCCGGGGCCAGCTTGTTGTGGGTGGACTCGATCAGCCACGTCACGATCAGCGGGGCGAAGCCGCCGAAGATCGTCACGGCGAAGTTGTAGGCCAGCGACAGGCCGGTGGAGCGCACTTCGGTCGGGAACTGCTCGGCCAGCACGGCCGGCGCCGGGCCCGTGAAGGCGGCCAGCAGGATGCCCAGCACGATCTGCACCTGCAGCAGCGTGGCGGTGGTCGGCGACACGTTGAGCCAGTGGAACAGCGGGTAGGCCAGCACCAGGATGGCCAGCGCCACCACGCTCAGCATGCGCTTGCGGCCCACGCGGTCGGACAGCATGCCCATCAGCGGGCACAGCACCAGGATGATGGCACCGCAGATGGCGGTGGACTGGAACGTCGCGCCCAGCGGCAGGCCCAGCTGCTGCTTGGCGTACGACGGCATGTAGAACACCAGCACATAGGTGCAGACCGTCCACAGGATGGTCACGCCCAGGCCGGCCAGCACTTCGCGCGGATGGTCGCGCAGCACCTGCGACAGCGGCGAGAACTTCACATTGTTGGCGCGACGCTCGGCCTGGCGCTGCTCGAACTCGGGCGGCTCTTCCAGGTGCGAGCGGATGTACATGCCCACCGGGCCGATCAGCAGGCCAAACAGGAACGGGATGCGCCAGCCCCATGCGTCGATCTGGGCCTGGTCCAGGCCGTTCGTGACCAGCGCGCCCATGGCGGCGCCGAGCATGAACGAAATGCCCTGGCTGGCTTGCTGCCAGCTGGCGTAGGCGCCGCGCTCCTCGTCGGGCGCATGCTCGATCAGGAACGCCGTGGCGCCGCCCACTTCGCCGCCGGCCGAGAAGCCCTGGATCAGGCGGGCCAGCACGATCAGCGCCGGTGCCCAGAGGCCGATCGATGCATAGGTGGGGGCCAGGCCGATGATGGCCGTACCCAGCGCCATCAGCAGGATGGTCAGCGTCAGCGCGGCCTTGCGGCCCACGCGGTCGGCGTAGACGCCCAGCACGATGGCGCCCACCGGGCGCATGAAGAAGCCCACGCCGAACGTGGCCACGGTCAGCAGGAACGACGTCAGGTCGTTGCCGGTGGGGAAGAACAGCTTGGCGATGATGACCGCGAAGAAGCTGTAGACGGTGAAATCGAACCATTCCAGGCCATTGCCGATGGTGGCGGCGATGATCGCGCGTCGTCGGGTGGCTTTGGACAGGTCGTTGGCGGATGCTGCAGTAACGGACATAAGGCTGGCTACAACGATGAAGGAACCGGTGGATGCCCCCGCCAGTGTGCCCCGGCGGTGACGCAAGCCAGCATCTTAAGGGATTCCTTACATCGATTCGTCATACGGATGTTCCGACAAAGGTTGTCGATGCATCACCTGTTGCCCAGGCTCCCGAACCGCGACGGCCCTAGCCGGCGCCGTGCCCATGATGGTTGGGCGTGTGGGGCGTCTGGGTGGGCGCGGTCAGGTCGAGCGGGGTCATGTCGCGGGCCGGCAACGGGCGCTTGCGCGTGAACCACAGCCAGGCGGCGCTCGAGAGCCAGCCGATGACGAAGACGGTGTCGCCGGCATGGTTGAGCAGGGCCGGCGCCAGCGGCGTGCCGAACGCGTCGGCCAGCATTTCGGCCGGCAGGCGCGCGACGATCCAGAGCAGCACGGCCGGGCCGCTGCCGTAAACGCCGGGCTGCCACCACAGCGCGTGGGGCAGGGCGTGCAGGGGATCGAAACGCTTTGACACGGGCTTTCTCCGGCGGATGCGTGAGCCGCATCTCTGGAGCACATCATAGGCCGATTCCTGTTACGGCCGCTGTCGGTGTTTGGGGAAACCGTTCGGGGTGTGTGCGGTATCCAACGCCCAGGGGCGCCGGACCTTCAAGTTTTTTGCAGGACTTGTCCGCAAAAGCCATGTGTCACGGCGTGACATCTTTGCCACACTGCGTCCATTGGATATCTCCGCTGAACGGCCCGACGCCATGACTACCCTCTTGCCCGCCATCTATGTGTCACACGGATCGCCGATGCTGGCGATCGATCCCGGCCCCACCGGCGCCGCGTTCGACGCGCTGGGCGTGCGCCTGCGCGCGTTGAAACCGAAGGCCGTGCTGGTGATTTCCGCCCACTGGATCTACAGCACGCTGGCCGTCAGCACGCGCGCGCGCCAGGAAGCCTGGCACGACTTCGGCGGTTTTCCGCGCGAGCTGTACGCGCTGCGCTACGACGCCCCGGGATCGCCCGACCTGGCCGCGCGCGTGAAATCGCTGATCGAGGCCGCCGCCATTCCGGGCGCCGGATTCGTGGCGGAAGACGAGGAACGTCCGCTCGACCACGGCGCCTGGATGCCGCTGCGCCATTTTTTCCCCGATGCCGATGTGCCGGTGGTGCAGCTGGCCTTCAACCCTTACCTGAGCCCGGCGACCCAGATCGAGATCGGCCGCGCGCTGGCGCCGCTGCGCGCCGAAGGCGTGCTGGTGATCGGATCGGGCAGCTTCACCCATAACCTGCAGGAAGTGTTCGGCGGCGGCGCCCGCAAGGCCCAGCATGGCCCGGAGACCGAGCCCTATGTGGACGCCTTCCGTGACTGGATGGCCGATGCACTGAACGATGCGCTGGCCACCGGCGACGTGAGCCGGATTGCCGACTACCGCGCGCAGGCGCCGTTTGCGCGCCGGGCCCATCCGACCGACGAGCACCTGCTGCCGTTCTACGTGACGCTGGGTGCGGCCATTGGCCCGGCCGCGACGGCAGGCAAGGACGCCAGCGTGGCCCGTGTGGCCGACGAAGTCACGTACGGCGTGCTGGCCATGGACACCTTCGTGTTCGACGGCATCGGCACCGGCCACGCACCGCTGCCCAAGGCGGCCTGATGGCGGCCTGATGGCTGCCTGATCCCGGCCGGCCCCGCGCTGGCGCCGGTCAGGTCGTCAGATAGCGCCGCACCGACCGCGCGCCGAACAGCGCGATATAGCCCATCGTCAGCGCCACCACGGCGATGCCGATGCGCAGGCTGGCCAGGTGCGCCACGCCGCCGATCATCACGGGGCCCAGCAGCAGGCCCACGTAGGCAAAGCGCGCCACGCGCGCGATGGCTTCGGCAGCGGTCACGCCGGGCAGGCGCGACGCCGCCACGAAGAAGATCGGCACCATGTTGGCGGCGCCCAGGCCCATCAGGCTGAAGCCGATCAGCGCGGCCAGCGGCCAGGGCACGGCAATGGCCAGGGCGATACCGGCAAAGCCCAGCCAGGCGCTGCCGGTCAGCGTGCGGGCATCGCCAAAACGGGCCCGCAGGCCGTCGCCGCCGAAGCGGCCGCAGGCCATGCCGCCCGAAAAGGCCGCGTAGCCGAAGCTGATCCATGCCAGCGGCGCCTCGGTGACCTCGCGCATGTAGACCGTGGTCCAGTCGTACATCGCCCCTTCGCCCACCAGCCCCAGAAACGCCATCAGGCCCAGCAGCCACAGGCCGCGCGTGGCGTGGTCCTTGTGATGATCGGCCGTGGGCAGCACCGGATGGTCGGCCAGCAGCCCGCGATGCGTGCCCAGCGCCACGGACGCCGTCATGGCCGCGATCAGCGCCGTGTGCAGCAGCGGCGGCACCTGCAGGCTCAGCATCAGCCCGCCAAATGCCGCGCCGATCATGCCGCCCAGGCTGAACATGCCGTGCAGCGCCGACATCACGGGCCGCGTGCTGCGGCTGGCCTCGACGGTGGCGGCCTGCGCATTCATCCCGACATCGAACATCGCATTGGCCATGCCGAATACCAGCAGCGCGGGCAGCAGCAGCGCGAAACTGGGCATGGCCAGGATCATCAGCGTCATGCAGGCAAACGCGACACCGCCCAGCATCGACGCCCGCGCGCTGCCCATTTTGCCCACCCAGCGGCCCACCGGCCCCATGACCAGGATCGCGCCGCCGGCCACGGCCAGCATGGCCAGCGACAGCATGGCGTCGGACAGCCCGAAACGGGCCTTGATGGTGGGAATGTGGACCCCCCAGGTGGCAAACGTGGCGCCATTGGCAAAGAACAGCGCCATGGTGCCGCGCGTGGCGCGCGAGACGGCCGACGGGGACGGGGCGGGAACGGAGACGGAGGGCGAAGGGGTTTCGATCGAATAATCAGACATCAGGAATCAGGACAATCGGCTACGGCCGGGTTCGGCCGGGTTCGGCCGGGACAACGAGGCACCGAGGCACGGATCGGAAACATTCAGGCCGGCGCGGCGCCAGGCCACAGCAGGCCGCGCTGGTGCAGGGCGAAGGCAAATGCGGCCAGTGCACCGATGGCCAGCGCCACCATGACCCACAGCATCAGCCAGTAGCCGCCGGCCACGCGCCAGAGCAGGGCGCCAATCCACGGCGCGGCGGCTTGCATCAGCAACACCGGGGTCATCATCAGCCCGTTCAGCGTTGCATAGTGATGACGCGAGATCAACTCGGGCATGGCCATCGCGCGCAGCATGGTGTTGACGCCGTTGGCGCAGCCATAGCAGACCGCCGCCACCATCAGCCAGTAGCCGTCGCCGAGCGTCAGGCACAGCAGGCCCAGGCTCATGACGATATACACCGGCATCGACAGCCGCACGGGATGATCGATGGGCAACCGCGCCATGGCCAGACGGCCCGCCACCTGGGCCGGACCGATCAGCGCCGCCACGACCAGTTGCTGGCCCACCGGCAGGCCCTTTTCGGTCAGCATCGGAATCAGGTGGGCGCCCAGCAGCGACGCGATCACGGCGGTGGCCGTGAAGGCCAGTACCACGGCCCAGAATACGGGCTGGCGCAGCGTGGTGCGCGTGATGCTGGGCGACGCGGCGGCGGCCAGCGGGGTGTGTGCGCCGGTATGTGAATAGCTGGGGTGCACCGCGTAGCGCAGCCGGGCGTGCAGCGGCGCGCAGACAAACAGGTTCAGCGCCGCGAAGATGACCAGCGTCTCGCGCCAGCCCAGATGCAGCACCAGCCACTGCCCGATCGGAATGAAGATGGTGCTGGCAAAGCCGGCGAACAGCGTCACCTGGACAATCGGCGTCTGGTAGCCATCGCCGAACGCCTGCCGCAGGACCACGAAGGCCGGTTCGTAGAGCGTGGACGCCATGGCCAGCCCCAGCGGCAGCCACATCAGCAGGAACAGCGCCGGCGACGGGCACCAGGCCCACAGCAGCAGCCCGATGGCGGCTAGCACCGACCCGATGCCCATCACCTTGCGCGCCGGCACGCGGTCGAGCAGGCGGCCCACCGCGAACGAGCACATCGCCCACACCAGCAGTCCGAGCGAGAAACCGCCGGCCAGGAACGGCTTGCCGTAGCCGAGCGAGTCGTTCATCGGGCCGATGAAGACGGTGAACGTGAAGTACAGCGTGCCCCAGCTGATGATTTCGGTGATGCCGAGGGTCCAGACGATCTGGCGAGGCGATAGCTGGGCCGGGGCTGCGGCGGAATCGGGGGCGGCGGAAGCGGTCATGGCGCGCCCGGCGCGATGGGGGGCGCCGGTGGCGGTGCGGTCAGTGGAGCGGAAATTGTATCGGCGCAGCCACGGGTGAGGGAAGGCGCACGCCGGGGGGTATCGAGCAGTCAGCCGCCAGAACCGCCGCTGTCCGGCGGGCCCTTCAGTTCGACGGTGTTGCCGTCGGGGTCCTTCACGTAGATCGACGGACCCTCGCCTTCGGCGCCATAACGGCGTTGCACCGGACTGGCATCTACATGATGAATACGCAGGTGTTCAAAAACCGAATCGGCATCGAACGGATCGATACGCAGGCAGAAATGGTCGAGATTGCGGCCTTCCGTACCCGGCCCTGCGCCGCCGGCCTTGCCGATGGGCCCGTCCAGCGACACCAGGTCGATCAGGCTGCCGCCGGCCCGCAACTGGGTGAGGCCAAAGGCGGGCTGTTCCTTTTCCACCGTGCAGCCCAGCACATCGACATAGAAACGCACCAGCCGCGCGACGTCGGCGGTGCGCAACACCAGGTGGTCGATGCCCCGGATCGCGAACATGGCGCGTGAATCCCGTGCGTGGCTACTTGTGCAGCCCGTCGTACTCGATCACCTTGAGGCTGGCCAGGTCCACGCCGTCCAGGCAGCGCGCGTTCACGGCGGCCGTGGGATTGCCCTGCGGATCGGTGGCCTCGGAGTACGGCCCGACGCCGCAGGTGGGGCAGAAGCGGTGGGCGATCTTCATCGTGTTGAAGCGGTAGGTGGACGCGTTCGCGTCGGGCGTCTTCAGCCGGAAGTTCGCCTTGGGCACGAACCAGAGCAGGTGGCCGCGCCGGCGGCACATCGTGCAGTTGCATTGCAGTACCTGCGTGAGCTCGCCGTCCGCCTCGAAGGCGACGCGGCCGCAGTGGCAGCTTCCCTGATACGTGGTCATGGTGTCTCCGGTTTGCCGTGTCTCGTGATGGGGGTCACTGGTCCGGGATCAGCCGCTTGCCCAGACTGACCGCCGCATCGCGGCCATAGCCGAGCCGGTCGTAGAACGCCAGCACGGCGTCGTTGGTCTCGCGCACCAGCAGGTTGATCTTCGGGCAGCCGCGCTCGATCAGCAGGGCCTCGGCGTGCGCCATCAGCATACGCCCGTAGCCGCGGCCCTGGAACCCGGGATGCACGGCCAGGTAGTAGACCCAGCCGCGGTGGCCGTCGTAGCCGATCATCGCCGTGGCTACCAGCTGGCCGTCCACTTCGCCCACGCGGAACAGCTCGGGCTGGGTGGTCAGCTTGCGCGCGATGTCCTTGTGCGGGTCGTTCCACGGCCGGGTCAGGCCGCAGGCCTTCCACAGGTCGACAACGGCGGTTTCATCGGCGGGGCGGTAGGGGCGGAGTTGCATGGGTCGGCCGGGAGTCATACGGGTTCCCAGTGTAGCCATGGCCGAACGGATGTTGAAAGGCCCCCCTCTTCTCCGGCCCCTCTTCGCCGGCCCCTCTCCCGCCGAGGCGGGAGAGGGCGAAAACCGTTGGCATTCGGAGGGGAGACCCCACGACGATCGACTACGCCGCCTGCTGCCCTGCCTGCGGATCGCGGAACCGCTTCAGCAGGCGGTCCCACTTGCCGCGAGCGGCCTTGAGGTTGTTGTCCTTGACGTGGCCGAAGCCGCGGATGTCGTCGGGCACGTTGGCCAGCTCCACGGCGGTGCCGTGGTTGGCGGCCGTCAGGCCCTTCGACAGCTCGTCCAGCAGCGCCCGGTATTCGCCGATCAGCGCGCGTTCGGTGCGGCGTTCCTCGGTCTTGCCGAAGATGTCGAGCGCACCGCCGCGCAGGCCCTTGAGTCTGGCCAGGATGCGGAACAGCGTCATGGTCGATGGGCCGAAGCGGCGCTTGACCAGGTTGCCCTTGTCGTCGCGCTTGGCCGTGGTCGGCGGCGCCAGCCAGAAATTCAGCTGGTAGTCGCGGCCCGGCTCGCCCTCGAACTGCGCGCGCAGCTTGTCGAGGAAGATCGGGTCGGTGTACAGCCGCGCCACCTCGTACTCGTCCTTGTAGGCCATCAGCTTGGCCAGGTTGCGCGCCGCCGCCTCGGTCAGCGGCAGGGGCTTGCCGGTGCCCACCAGCGCGCTTTCGGCCGCACGCACGCGGTTCACGACATCCCGATACTGCTCGGCGTAGGCCGCGTTCTGGTACTTGGTCAGCAGGTCCACGCGGTTGGCGATCAGCTTTTCGAGCAGCGCGCCGCTCGACGTCGGCAGCTTCACCACGTCGGCGCCCTCGGTCTGCGTCTTGAGCTTGCCGGCCAGCGACAGCACGTGGTCCGGGTCGTGGGCCATGTGGCGGCCCCAGTCAAAGGCGGCCTTGTTCTTGTCCACCGACACGCCGTTCAGTTCGATGGCGCGCTCCAGGGCCTCTAGCGTCAGCGGAATCCAGCCCTTCTGCCACGCGTAGCCCAGCACCAGCGGGTTGGTGTAGATCGTGTCGCCCAGCAAGGCCACGGCCAGCGCGCTGGCGTTGAGGAAGTCGCACTGCTCGCCCACGGCGTTGCGGATATCCTGCTCCGCCGACAGGCCCGGGAACTGCCACTTCGGGTCCTTGATGAATGCGGCGGTCGGGGTTTGCGCCGTGTTCACCACGGCGCGCGTGCGGCCCGACTGCGTTTTCGAGATGACCTCGTCGGTGGCCGACACGATGGCATCGCAGCCGATCACCAGGTCGGCCTCGCCCATGGCGATGCGCGTGGCGTGCAGGTCGTCGGGCCTGGCCGCGATCTGCACGTGCGACAGCACCGCGCCACCCTTTTGCGCCAGGCCCGCCATGTCGAGCACCGTCACCCCCTTGCTTTCCAGGTGCGCCGCCATCCCCAGCAGACCGCCGATGGTCACCACGCCCGTGCCGCCCACGCCCGTCACCAGGATGCCGTATGCGCGCCGGATCTGCGGCAGCGCCGGCAGCGGCAGGTCGGGCAGGCCGCTCATCGACACGCCACTGGCCTTGGGCTTGCGCACCTGCGCGCCTTCGGCCGTGACAAAGCTCGGGCAGAAGCCGTTCACGCACGAGAAGTCCTTGTTGCACGACGACTGGTTGATCTGGCGCTTGGTGCCCAGTTCGGTTTCCAGCGGCTCCACGGACAGGCAGTTCGACTTGACCGAGCAGTCGCCGCAGCCTTCGCAGACGGCGTCGTTGATGAACGCACGGCGTGCCGGGTCGGGGAACGTGCCGCGCTTGCGGCGGCGGCGCTTCTCGGTGGCGCAGGTCTGGTCGTAGATCAGGATGGTGCAGCCCAGCACCTCGCGCAGTTCGCGCTGGATCGTGTCGAGCTGTTCGCGCGGATGCACGGTCAGCCCTTCGGGCAGCCTGATCGCACTGTTGTACTTCTCGGGCTGGTCCGTGACGATGACGATCTTCTTCGCGCCTTCGGCGGCCACCTGGAACGCGATGTCCTGCACCGACAGCTGGCCGTCCACCGGCTGGCCGCCGGTCATGGCCACGGCGTCGTTGTAGAGGATCTTGTAGGTGATGTTCACGCCGGCCGCGATCGATGCCCGGATCGCCAGCAGGCCCGAATGGAAGTAGGTGCCGTCGCCCAGGTTGGCAAACACGTGCTGGTCGCCGGCAAACGGCGCCTGGCCGATCCAGGCCACGCCTTCGCCGCCCATCTGGCTGAAAGTGCTGGTGTTGCGGTCCATCCACACCGTCATGTAGTGGCAGCCGATGCCGGCCAGCGCACGCGAGCCCTCGGGCACGTTGGTGGACGTGTTGTGCGGGCAGCCCGAGCAGAACCACGGCTTGCGCTCGGCGGTCACGCGCGGCGTGGCCAGGGCGCGTTCCTTGGCGTGGATGATGGCCAGCCGCGATTCGATCCGCGCGCGGATATCGGCGGGCAGGTCGAACTTTTCCAGGCGCGTGGCGATGGCCTTGGCGATGATCGCCGGCGACAGTTCATAGTGCGCCGGCAGCAGCCAGTTGTTCTGCGGGATCGACCATTCGCCGCCCGCGTTGTCCTTTTCGTCGAACTTGCCGTAGACCTTGGGGCGCACGTCGTCGCGCCAGTTGTACAGCTCTTCCTTGAGCGCGTACTCCATGATCTGGCGCTTTTCTTCGACCACCAGGATTTCCTGCAGGCCTTCGGCAAACGCGCGCGCGCCGTGGGCTTCCAGCGGCCAGACGCAGCCCACCTTGTACAGCCGGATGCCCAGCTGGGCGCAGGTGGCGTCGTCGAGGCCCAGGTCGGACAGCGCCTGGCGCGTGTCGAGGTAGGCCTTGCCCGCGGTCATGATGCCGAAGCGCGCGTGCGGCGAATCGATCTCGATACGGTCGATCTTGTTGGCCCGCACGTAGGCCAGGCCGGCGTACCACTTGAAGTCCAGCAGCCGGGCTTCCTGCTCCAGCGGCGGATCGGGCCAGCGGATATTGAGCCCGCCCTGCGGCAGGATGAAATCGTCGGGCAGCACGATCTGCACGCGGTGCGGATCGAGTTCGACCGAGGCGGACGATTCCACCACGTCGGTCACGCACTTCATGGCCACCCACAGGCCCGAGTAGCGGCTCATGGCCCAGGCGTGCAGGCCGTAGTCCAGGTATTCCTGCACGTTGGACGGGTAGAGCACGGGCAGGCCGCAGGCCTTGAAGATGTGCTCGGACTGGTGCGCCAGCGTGGAGGACTTGGCCGAGTGATCGTCGCCGGCCAGCACCAGTACGCCACCATGCTTGCTGGAACCGGCCGAGTTGGCATGCTTGAAGACGTCGCCGGTGCGATCGACGCCGGGGCCCTTGCCGTACCACATGCCGAACACGCCATCGAACTTGGCGTCCGGATACATGTTGACCTGCTGCGAGCCCCACACCGCCGTGGCGGCCAGGTCTTCGTTCAGCCCGGCCTGGAACACGACGTTGTGCGCCGCCAGGTGCTTCTTGGCCTTCCAGAGCGACTGGTCGAGTGCGCCGAGCGGGGAACCGCGATAGCCGGAAATGAAGCCGGCGGTATTCAGGCCGGCGGCGCGGTCGCGTTCCTGCTGCAGCATCGGCAGACGTACCAGTGCCTGCGTGCCGCTGATGTAGATGCGGCCTCGCTCCAGCGTGTACTTGTCTTCGAGGGAAACGTTTTCGAGCGCGCGGCGGATGGCGTCGCTGACCGGTGGGGTCAGGGGGGCATTCATATGTGCTCCTCTTTGGGCCCTGCGTGGGGCATGCTGTCGGGATCACCGACACATCATTGATGGGCAGCCGTCCGTGGTCTCTTGTGGAGGCGTCGGGCGGCCGTGTCTCTGCGCGGCATGGTAGCACCGGCGTGCAGGCCGCGGTACCGTGCGATGCAGCATAAAACGCGCCAGATACCCCCGTGCTTTCCCGTATACGCCTATGCTGCACGTGTACACTGCGGTGCATCCAAATGGCGCGCGCGTCAGATCGATGATGTCTGCGCGCCACACGCCGGGAACGCCGCCATGGTGCAACCCGGCCCCATCCAGAAGAACCGAACATGACCAATTCCCCCCGCCAGGGCGCTACCCTGGCCGTGCTGATCGACGCCGACAACGCGGCGCCCGCCATCGTCGAAGGCCTGCTGGCCGAAGTGGCCAAGTACGGCGTGGCCGCCGTCAAGCGCATCTACGGTGACTGGACGCGCCCGAACCTGTCGGGCTGGAAGGACCGCCTGCTGGCCCACTCGATCCAGCCGATCCAGCAGTTCCGCTACACGGTGGGCAAGAACGCCACCGACAGCGCCATGATCATCGACGCCATGGACCTGCTCTACACGGGCCGCTTCGATGGGTTCTGCATCGTGTCGAGCGACAGCGACTTCACCCGCCTGGCGTCGCGCATCCGCGAGCAGGGCCTGACCGTCTACGGCTTCGGCGAGCGCAAGACGCCCAAGCCGTTCGTCACCGCCTGCGACAAGTTCATCTACGCGGACGTGCTGCGCGGCGATGCCGACACGGACGCCGATGCCGACACCGACACCGGCACGGCGCCGACGCGCCGCCGCAGTTCGCAGGAGCTGCGGCAGGACTCGCGCCTGGTGCGGCTGCTGCAGAGCGCATCGCAGGCCGTATCGGACGAGGACGGCTGGTCCACGCTGGGCGGCATCGGCAACTACATCGCCAAGCAGGCCCCCGAATTCGATTCGCGCAACTACGGCTACGGCAAGCTGTCGGAGCTGGTTGCCGCCACCAACCTGTTCGAAGTGGAAGCCCGCAACGGCGGCAACAACAAGACGATCTGGGTGCGGCTGAAGAAGCGAGGCAAGGGCGAGGGCGGCCAAGGCGGCCAGCAGGGTGGCCAGGCCCAGCAGGGCGGCCAGCCGCAGCAGGCCCAGCCGCAACCCCAGGCCCAGCGCCCGGCTCAGGTGAAGCCGGCACCGGCACCCATTCCCACGCAGACCGTGGCGCAGCCGGTGCCCCCGGTGGAAACGCCCGCGCCGGTGGTGGACATGGAAGCCCTTCCCGAACCCGCGCCCGCGCTGTCGGCAGACGACGAGGCAGCCGGCTCGGCCTCGACGCTGATCCCGGAGACCGTGGAAGCCGCCGACGAGATGCCGGCACCGCGCGGCAGGCGTTCCCGGCGTCCGGACGTGACGCTCAGCGAAACGCCATGGCCGATCGATCAGTCGGTATTCGCCGCACCGGGCACGACGGTCCTGGCGGCGCAGGTGACGGAGGCAGCGCCGGCGGTCTCGGCCGAGCCTGCCGCCGATGTCGCCGAGGCATCGTCGCCCGAAGCCGATACGGAGACCAAGGCACCCGCCAAGCGGAAGCCCGCCGCCAAGAAGGCCGCCCCGCGCAAGCGTGCGCCGGCGAAGAAGGCGGCCAAGGCTGCGGAATAAGCGTTAGCGGGCCCGCGCGGGCGCCGCGCCCTCTCCCCCGGCCCCTCTCCCGCTGTGCGGGAGAGGGGAGAACCCACGAGGTATTTCGAATGCTGGTGGTTTGCTCCCCTCTCCCGCCATGCGGGAGAGGGGTTGGGGGAGAGGGCCAGGCGCTTGAACGGCTACCGCTTTACCGCACCAGCTGATTGATCTCGATGATCGGCATCAGCACCGCCAGCACGATCAGCAGCACCACCACCCCCATCGTCAGGATCAGCAGCGGCTCCAGCAGGCTGGTCAGGAACAGCGTGCGGCGCTCCAGTTCCTGCCCTTCTCCGATGGCGGCGCGCTCCAGCATGATGGGCAGGTTGCCCGTGGCTTCACCGGATCGGATCAGGTGCACCAGCACCGGCGGAAACTGGTTCTGCGCGGCCAGCGCGCGGGCCAGCGACGCGCCTTCGCGCACGCGCGTGGTGGCGTCGTCGACGTTGTTCCTGAGCGCCACGTTCGTCAGCGTTTCGCCTGCGGCCTGCAGGCTGCGCAGGATCGGCACCCCGGCCGACACCAGGATGGCCAGCGTACTGGCAAAGCGCGCGGTGTTGTAGCCGCGAATCAGCTTGCCCACCAGCGGCGCGGTCAGCAGCCAGCGATGCCACGACAGCTTGATGTCGGGCTGCTTCAGCAAGCTGCGGATGATCGCCGAAATCACCGCGATCACGGCCACCGCGGCCCACCACCAGTTGCGCACGAAATCGGACAGCCACAGCATGATGATGGTCAGCATGGGCAGCTTCTGCTTGGTGTTGGCGAACACGCTGACCACCTGCGGCACCACGTACGACAGCAGGAAGATCACGATGGCAAACGCCACGAACGTGACGATGGCCGGATAGGTGAACGCCAGGCGGATCTTCGACGTCAGCTGGTTGCGCGTCTCGATATAGGTGGCCAGCCGCTCCAGCACCACGCCCAGATGGCCCGAGTGCTCGCCCGCCGACACCAGCGCACGATAGATATCCGGGAAGTCCTTGGGATGCTGGGCCAGCGCCACGGACAGCGAACTGCCGCCCATGACCTCGGCCCGGATGCCAGCCAGCAGTTCGTGCACGTACTGGCGCTCCGCCTGGTCGGCCAGCGCGCCCAGCGCTTCGTCGAGCGGCAGGCCCGACACGATCAGGCTGGCCAGCTGGCGGGTGAACAGCGCCTGCTCCTGCGTCGACAGTCGCCGCACAAAAAGGGTACTGCTGCTGCGCTGGGCCAGGCCGGCACCGGCCAGCGGATCGACGGTAAGCGGCGTCAGGCCGCGCGCACGCAACTGGGCGCGCGCCTGCTTGGGACTGTCGGCCTCGACGACGCCCCGGTCGGCGCGGCCGGTGGCATCGGCAGCTTCGTAGCGATAGGCAGGCATGCTGCGGTCCCCGGATTATTCGCGCGTCACGCGCAGCACCTCTTCCAGCGAGGTGGCGCCGCTGTCGATCCAGCGTTGCGCATCGCCGCGCATCGTGTGCATGCCCTTGGTCAGCGCCACCTGCTTGATCTCGGATTCCGGCTGCTGGCGATGGATCATGGTCTGGATCTCGTTGTCCACGGTCAGCAGCTCGTAGACGCCCATCCGGCCCTGGTAGCCCGAATGGCCGCACTTGTCGCAGCCCACCGCGTGCCACACGCGCTGCAGCGGCTTGCCCTGCGCGTGCAAGGCTTCCGACTCCGTCGCCTTGACCTCGATCACTTCCTCGCGCTTGCAGTGCGGGCACAGGCGCCGTACCAGCCGCTGCGCCAGCACGCCAAGCAGCGACGACGACAGCAGGAACGGCTCGATACCCATGTCCACCAGCCGCGTGACGGCCGATGCCGAATCGTTGGTGTGCAGCGTGGCCAGCACCAGATGGCCGGTCAGCGATGCCTGCACCGCGATCTGCGCGGTCTCCAGGTCGCGGATTTCACCGATCATCACCACGTCCGGGTCCTGGCGCAGGATGGCGCGCAGCGCCTTGCCGAACGTCATGTCGATACGCGGGTTGATCTGCGTCTGGCCGATGCCGTCGAGGTCGTACTCGATCGGATCTTCCACGGTCATGATGTTGGTCGTGTGCGAATCGAGCCGCGACAGCGCCGCGTAGAGCGTGGTGGTCTTGCCGGAGCCGGTCGGCCCCGTCACCAGCACGATGCCGTGGGGCTGGCGTACCAGGTGGTCGAAACCGGCCAGCGTTTCGGGTGCCATGCCCAGCCTGGCCAGGTCCAGCCGGCCGGCTTCCTTGTCCAGCAGACGCAGCACCGCGCGCTCGCCGTGGCCGGTGGGCAGTGTCGAGACGCGCACATCCACCGGGCGGCCGCCCACGCGCAGCGTGATGCGGCCGTCCTGGGGCAGGCGTTTCTCGGCAATGTCCAGCTGCGCCATGATCTTGATCCGCGAGATCAGCGCGCCGTGCAGCGCCTTCTTGGGCCGCACCACGTCACGCAGCGTGCCGTCCACGCGGAATCGCACCACCGACGACGACTCGAACGGCTCGATGTGGATATCCGATGCCTGCTCGCGCGCGGCCTGGGTCAGCAGCGCATTGATCATGCGGATGATCGGCGCGTCGTCCTCGGATTCCAGCAGGTCTTCGACGGCGGGAATGTCCTGCATCAGGCGCGACAGGTCCACCTCGCCCTCGACCTCGCCCACCACCTGCGCGGCCGAACCATCCTGGCGGTTGTAGGCATCCGACATCGCCGCGTCCAGCGCCGCCGGCTCCAGCACGCGCAGGTGCAGCGCGCCATGCACGCGTGCCACTTCGGCCAGCGCGGCCGGCGACGTCTGGCGGCTGACCCAGACTTCGAGCCCGTCCGGGCGCTGGTGCGCAATCAGCAGCGGCGCCTCGCGCGAGAACGAATACGGCACGAGCCGCGCCGCCATCGGCGACGGCGGCTCCAGGGGCGCTTCGGCTCCGGCGGCGGTGGCGAGTGTTTCGGTGGCCATGTCGATGATGCTCAGCTCTGCGAGGCCTGACGCGTCGCGAACGACTTGTCATTGAACGACAGCGGCCGCGGTGTCGCGGACTGGGGCGCCTGTTGCGGCGCTTGTTGCGGCAGCGGTTGCGGCGCCGGCTGCGAACCCGGCTGCGAACCCGGCTGCGAACCCGGCTGGCCGGGTGTCTGGTCCAGCGGCAGCGGACCCTGCTGCAGGGTGCCGCCGCGCGGATCCACGAACGGCGTGGTCGGCGCGTTGGCCGGCGGCAGCACCGGCGTCACCGCGTCATGCACGATCATGTTAGGCGACACGAAGCCTTGCTGCTGCGTGCGCATGTAGTCGTAGCGGTCCTGCGTCAGGCGGTCGGTGGCGGCCGTCGTACGCATCACATATGGGCGCAGGAACACCAGCAGGTTGGTCTTGGCGCGGTTCTTGTTTTCGTAGCGGAACAGCGAGCCGATCCAGGGGATATCGCCCAGCAGCGGCACCTTCTGCACGCCGTCGCCGTAGTTGTCCTCGATCAGGCCGCCCAGCACGATGATCTGGCCGTCGTCCACCAGCACGTTCGTCTCGATCGAGCGGACGTTGGTGGTCGGGCCCGAGGTATTGGCGAGCGTGCCGGCGACCACCGACGACGATTCCTGGTAGATCTGCATCTTGACCAGCCCGCCTTCGCTGATCTGCGGGCGCACGCGCAACGTGATACCGACGTCCTTGCGGTCGAAGGTCTGGAACGGCGTCACCGAGGCGCTGCTGCCGGTCTGCGCATAGGAACCGGTCGTGATCGGAATGTTCTGGCCGATCAGGATCTTGGCCTCTTCGTTCTCGAGCGTGATGAGGTTCGGCGTGGACAGCAGGTTGACGCTGCCATTGGTGCCCAGCGCCCGCAGCAGCGCGCCAAGGCCCAGGGCCTTGTTCACGACGCCCAGGTTCAGGCCGCCCGCCGTGGGCAGCAGCTGCTGGATCGCCGCCAGCCCGGCGGTCTTGTTCTCGCCGTAGAGCACGCCGGCCGCGGTCAGGTTGACGATGTTCTGGCCGCCCGTCCCGAAGTTCGTGCCGGCAAAGCCGGTCACGCTGCCGCCGCTGTTGACCAGGCCCTGCCACTGGATGCCCAGTTCGCTGGCCTGCGTGGACGTCACCTCGACGATCATCGATTCGATGTAGACCTGGGCACGGCGCGCGTCCAGATCGTCGATCACGCCGCGCAGGTTGCGGTAGACCGGTTCGCTGGCCGTGATGATCAGCGAATTGGTCGACGGATCGGCCTGGATGATGCCGCCCGTGGTGGGCTGCTGGTTCACGGCAAACGACGACGAGAACGCATTCGATCCGCCGCCCGAGCTGCCAAAGCCCGACGAGCCCGACCCGCTGCGGTTGTAGCCGCTGCTGCTGCCGCCGGTGTACTGGCCGCCTTGCGGCAGCGAGGTGGTCTGCGACATGGCCCCCGTGGCGCCGGCGATGCCGCCGGCCTGACCGCCCTGCGTCGAACTCGTGAAACTGCTATCCGCCGCGACGATGGCGCGCAGCGTGGCCGCCAGTTTCACCGCATCGGCATTCTTCAGCGGCACCACCCAGATATTGCCGGGGCGCGCATAGGGCTGGTCGATCTTCTCGATCAGCTGGCGCGCCTGCTGCACCCGGGCGCGGCTGGTGGCGCGAATAATCAGCGAATTGCTACGTGGCTCGGCGACGACGGTCGTGCGCAGCGACGCATCGCCGGCTGCCGCGCCGCCCCCGGCACCACCGGCCGCCGATGGGTCGAGCAGCTTCTGCAGCACCACGGCCGCATCGCTGGCCACGGCGTTCTTGAGCGGAACCAGTTCGACTTCGCCCGATGCCGGCGCATCCACGGCCGCGATGATGCGGGCCAGGCGGCGCAGGTTGTCGGCGTAGTCGGTGATCACCAGCGTGTTGTTGGCCGGGTAGGCGGTGATGGTGTTGTTGGGCGCGATCATCGGCCGCAGCACCGGCACCAGGTTGTTGGCCGACTCGTAGTTCAGCCGAAACACCTGCGTCACCACCTGGTCACCGCGGCCGACGCCGGCGCCGATCACGGTCGGCGACCCCTGCAGCTTGGCATCGGCTTCGGGCACCACCTTCGTGAAACCGTTGGATTCCACCATCGCGTAGCCCTGCATGCGCAGGACCGATCCCAGCGTTTCCAGCGCCTGGGCACGCGACACCGGCTGCTCGGTCACCAGGTTCACGGTGCCCTTCACGCGCGGGTCGATCACGAAATTCTTGCCCGTGGCCTGGCCCACCGCCTTCACCACCGATTCGAGATCGGCGTTGACGAAGTTCAACACCACCTGGTCACGGTTGCGTGGCGAGATGTCGTTGGGTTGCGGTACCTGCTGCTGCGGCTGCGCCCACGCCATGGCGGGCGACAGCAGCGACAGGGTGCACAGCAGCGCGGTAGCGCGGGCGCAGACGGTGCGGACGAGGTGGTGGTGTGCTTGCGTTGTCATCATCGGTTTCAGGCCCGGGCTTCGGCGATCAGAAGCGCAGCCTTGTCACGTTGTTTTCTGTTCGTCCCAGCAGGCTCAGCAGGCCCGCCAGCTGGGTGGCCGCCTCGGGGTCGGCATGGGCCGTACCTTCGAAGCGGGACTGCCGGCCGAGCGTGCCGCTGCCCTCCAGATGCAGCGGTCCGGCCGTGGTCTTCAATTGCAGGCGGCCGGCGGCGCCGGCCAGGTCGACTTCCGCGCGATAGCTGCCCAGCGGGCGCAGGCGACTCACCGCCGCCGACATCTGATCCAGTTGCAAGGTCAGATGCCCGAATGTCTGGTTGCCGGCAAACTTGCCCTGCAGCGCCGTCCAGTCGATCCGCATCGTGCCGTCCGGCCGCAGCGTGTTGAACGGGGCGCCAATGCCTTCCAGCAGCGACGCCGGCAGGCGGATGCCGCCCGACTGCACGGTCCAGCCGGCGGGCGTCACCGCCACCGCTACCGGCGCGGCCATCGTCATGTCCTGTTCCAGCACCAGCCGCAGCGTGCCGGTCAGCAATGGCCAGAACGCCACGTCCCAGGTCAGCCGGCCCGGCAGCACGGTCGATGTCTGGCTGCCCGCGCCGGCGGATAGCGCCAGCGTGGCGCTGCCATGCCACAGCGTGCCGGCCGCATCGGCCAGCAGCACGCGGCGTCCGCTTTCCGTGGCAATGCGTTCGGCCATCCACGTGGCGGGCAACGAAGCCGTCACCGTCACCACCACGGTTGCCGCGCCCAGCAGCGCCCAGCGCAGCCATAGCGAGCCGCGCGACGCGCGGACGCGCCGACGGGGCAGGCGCAGGGCCTCGAGCCGCGCCATCAGTTGCGGCCACCGGCACCGGGGCCTTGCAGCGTTGCCGTGACATTGACCAGCGCCGTGGCGCCGACATAGCTGATGCGGGCGTCCGTGACCTTGAGCCGCTGCTGGGCGCGCACATCCTGCAGCCAGCTGGCCACGGCGCCAAAGGCCACCTTGTCCAGCTGGACCTGCACGGCGTTGTCGCCGGTGGCCGCCAGGCGCGTGGCCTTCAGGCCGTGCTGCCCGAGGTTGTCCTGCAGCGCCTGGGTCAGCGCATCGCCGCGCAGCGACGGCGCCGGGCTGGCCTGCAGGCCGCGCGCTTCCTGCGCCAGCGTTTCCATTTCGGCCAGGTCGGCGCGCTGCGCCGGCAGGTTGCGCATCAGGCGGTCGCGGCCGGTCGCGGCCGGCTCCCACAGCACCAGGTAGCCGAACACCAGCACCAGCACCACCGCGCCACCGCCCAGGATGGCCTGTTCGCGCGGATTGCGGGCGTTCCAGAACGTGTCGAAGCGTTCGCGCCACGCGTCGGGCACGCGCGGGCGCAGCCGGCCAAGGCGGCCGAGGCGGCCAGCGGACGTACCCGTTGCGGCGGTGCCGGCGGCGGGGCGCTTGGCGGATGGACCGAACTTCATGCGCCGGCCCTGCCTTGCGCCGGACTGTCGGCGCGCGCTTCGCTCTTGATCGTCCAGCGCGAGCCGGGCGGGGTCGGGGCGCCGCCCGCACGCACGGCGGCGTCCGGCGGCGTCTTGTCTTCTTCCATCTGCAGGCCTGCTTGCCGCGCCGCACTGCGCAGCGCATTGGTATTGGTGCCCGGCTTGAGCGTGACATAGAGCGCCCCGGCGCGATAGTCGAGCTGCAGCAGCGCGTCGGGGGGCAGGCTGTGGGCGGCGCGTGCGAAGCCATCGGCCAGCGGCAGGAAATCGCTCGGTGTGCTGCGGCCGCTGGCGGTGCGCAGCTGTTCCATCTGGCGGCGCATCAGCAGCGGCGGCTCGGCCACCGGCGGCACGTTCGGAAAGGCGGTATGGAGGATATCGATCTGGGCGGCATCGATGCGCTTCGACTCCTGCCGCAACATCAGCCATTGGGCGTTCATGCCGATGATCTGCACCAGTGCCAGCCCGACGGCCAGCGCCACCGGCAGGCGCCAGGCCAGCACGTTCCAGCGGTCCATGCGGCCCTGCGCGAACTCGAACTGCGCCAGGTCGACCTGCGGATCGCGCAGGCAGGCTTCGGCGCCCGCCAGCCAGATGCGCCAGTTTTCGGAAATCCGCGATGCACGTGCGACCGGCCGCTGCGCACGCAGCGCGGGGACCGGCGCGTGGGCCAGTGCGGCAGGGTCGCCGTGCCATACGCCGGCCGGGGCCAGCACCTGCCAGGCGGCCAGGGCCTGGTCATTGAGCAACAGGCCGTAGCCGTCGTAAGGGCCGGTCCGGACCGTCAGCTGCCAGAGTCGGGCCGTGTCGGCGGCGGCCGGCGGCGGCGCGGCGGCGTCCAGCAGCGAGGCCGACTGGGCCAGCGCCGATGTCGCGGCTTCCACCACCAGCGTGGCCGGCTGGGCCGCGTCATCGGCCGTGGCGGGCGCCTCGGGGACAGAAGGCTGCGGTGCGGGGGCGGGCGCGGCGTCTCCGGCCATCGCCGGTTCCGGTGTCGGTGTCGGCGCCGGGACATCGACGACATCGACGACATCGACGACATCGGCGGGTGCCGGCGCCGGCGCGGTGGCTTCCTCCAGTGGCAGGCACAACTGGGCCGGCAGCACGTTGCGCCGGCGGTGCTTGTGTTCGGTGAACTGGTCGAGCGCGGCGCGCAGCCAGGCGCGGTCGGTGACCATCAGCAGGCGACGGCGCGGGCCGCGCGCCGGGGCGGCGGGATCGAGCGCCGGGCCCAGGGCGATATGGCAGGGCGCGGCGTCCGTGGCCAGCATGTCTTCCACCAGGTTCGGCAGGGCCAGCCGCAGCCGGGCGGGCGGCAGCGGCGGCACCATGGCTGCCGTGAGCAGCACATCGCTGGCGGCCACAATCAGGACCAGGCGGTCCGCCGCCGGCATTTCCGCCGCCAGGGCGTGGCCTTCGCGCAACAGCTCGGGCGCCGCAGACAGGCCGCCGGCGCGGCTTTTTTCCGCGGATGCCCGTACCAGCGCAAAAGGCATCGCGCCAAACTGCCACGGTTGCGGCTGGTCATGCGGCCGGTGCGGCAGGCGGACGTAGAGCGTGGTACTCAAGATTTCCCTGTTGTCTGTGGCGAAGATGCGCTGGAGGCGCGTGACGGGCCGGTCAGCCGCCCGCTGGCGCCCCTGGCGCCATGCGCCGGCGCAGGCTGGCGGGCACAATCCCCGGGCTGGCGGCAGTTGGCGGCACCGGACCCGGCTCGGCGCAGCAGCATACCTTGCCTGTGTGACTTACGCGCGTCAATAGTGGTCCGACTGATTCTGCAGAACGTTGATTCCTACACGCATCCGGGCAAAAACGGCTTGCGGGCTGGCCCCGTTTCAGCGTTGCTCGGGCATGGCGTCGGCGTCGCGGGTCCAGATGATCCTGGTGGTGTTTCCGCTGCCCAGCACGTCGGCCCGGAACACCAGCGACACCTTCAGGCGGCGCGCCCGCTCGTGCCGGACCAGTCCGTAGATCAGGAAATAGTGCGTGCGCACGTCCACCGCGTCGCCGGGGTTGACCGCCTGTGGGGCAATACCTTGCAGTTGGGACGTCACGTCGCCGGTGTTGTTGAAGTAGCTGCGGTCGCGCTGGCGCACCAGCTCGCGCGCCCGGTCGAGCGGCAACTTGTCGATCACGGCGGACAGGACTTCGGCTTCGGCGGTGTTGGCGTTGACCTTGGACCGTTCGGGCAACACCGTGACGAACGGCTCGAGCACCGCCACCATTGCCGGCGTATAGCCGGGCACGGCGAGCAGGTCTTCCACGCTGTCGGGCGGACGCGGCGCGGGCTGGCCATTCGCCGAAACCCCACGGGCCGCGCGCAGGAAATACTGCGCGGTCGGCTCGGCCAGGCCGGCGTTCATGCCCAGCGTTTGAAGCAGGCGCCGGAAGGCCAGCAGCGACGGCTGGTCGATATTGGCCACGCGGCCCGTGCCATCGGCCTGCCAGATATAGAGGTTGGTCAGGTTGAAGCGCGCCTGCGCGTCGAGGATGCGGCCGGACACGAACGATGTCTCGCCGCCTTCGGACGTGCTGACGCCCGCGCCCAGGAAGTCGGACAGCCGGGTCTCGGCCACGGGCACCGACCACGGTTCGCCCAGGTAGTCCACCTGCGAGCGGCGCTGGTCGTCGCGCAGGATCAGGCGCGACCAGTCCACCGCCGCCCGTTCGATCCAGGCAGCCTGGGCCACCAGCCGCTGGTTCTCGATCGAGCGGATCTGCACCTGCTGGCGCCACAGCATGCCGGATACCACCACCACGGCCAGCGTCACCATCAGCAGGGCCGTCACCACGGCGGCGCCTTGCTGGCGGCGCGGGCGCATGCGAAACGATGCGGGGAAGGGCGCGCGTGTCATCACATCCCCGTCATGCAGATTTTCTGGAACTGCCGCGTGGCATCGCCGTCGCCCATGCGCGCAAACACGTTCAGTTCGACGGCACGCACGGCCACGCTGTTCGAGATCGTGCCGAGTCCGGCCTGGGCATCGCTGGCGCCCGTGGCGGCCGCCGCGGCCGCTGCCGCCGCCTCGGCCGCGTTGGCCACGGCGCTGCCCTGCATCAGCGCGGCACGTATGCGGCCGGTATCGATCAGCCAGCCTGCCGGCTCGACCCAGGCACGCGCCGACAACTGGTCGGCGTTGCCCAGCAGCGGGCGAATCTGCAGGCCTGCGCTGCCCGGCTGGCGCAGGGCCATCAGCGCGCCCTGCACGTCGTTGCGGGAATAGGCGGCGCGGCTGGCCGCGCGTACGACGGTATTGCCGTCGAGCCGGTAGGCCACCACCTGCCAGGACGGCGGCTGGCCTTCGTCGCGGCGGTCGCGCACCAGCAGCAGCTGGTTGGCGCCGATCTCCACGGGGCTGGCCTGCAGCTGGGCCGGTTGGGCCAGGTGCTCGCAATCGGACTGGAACTGGCCGTAAAGCACCTTCAGCGCATCGAGCCGGGCGTCGTGGTCGGTCAGCCGTTCGCGGCTGCGGGTCAGGGAATCGAGCGCGCGCCAGCCGATGACGGCCATCACCGCCAGCAGCGTGATGGCGACCAGCATCTCCAGCAGCGTGAACCCGCGCCGGGCACCGGGCCGCATGCGGCGCTCAGAGAACATTGCGGGTTTCATTGGGCACCAGCGTGACCAGCCACGCCAGCCGCACCGACTTGTTGCCGGCGGATGGATAAACGGCGACTTCCACGCGACGGAACGACGGGTTGGGCGTGGCCGAGACCAATTCCTCGCACCACAATGCCACGCCGCCCTGGGGGCAGTCGTAGCCGCGCGTGCCCGGTTCGGGCCAGGTCTTGGACAGCCGCAGCGTGGCCAGGTGGTTTTCGGCGCTGAACTCGGCCAGCATGCGCTGCTGCAGCGACGCGCTGGACTCGACCATCGATCCCATCGCGCGCATGGCGGCGGTGAGCGCCACGGCCAGGATGGTCAGCGCGACCAGCACTTCGATCAGCGTGAAGCCCCGGGCCGGGGGGCGGTTGGGGAAGGGCGGGCGGATCATTGCGTCACCGTCGCCACGTAGCGGCCGCTGCCGTCGCCGGTCACGTCCACGCGGATGTCGCCGCGCGTCAGCACCAGCCGCTGCGGTTCGTCGATCAGTTCGCGTCCGAAGACCAGCCGTATCGGGCCGGTGCCCAGCTGGCGGCCGCCCTGTACCACGACCGCGCCATCCAGCGGAATGCGCCAGTGGCCCGGCGCAAAGACGTCGGTGCGCATCGGCACCCAGCCTTGCGGCGTGGATTCCAGAAAACGCCATCCCGAAGCGTCGCCTTCCCAGGCCAGCGGCCGGGCGCCGAGCTGGGCATCTTCCTGGGCCAGTTCGAACAGGCGGGCGATGCGCTGGCCATCGTCGAGTACGCGGCCGCGATCATTGGGGGTGGCGTTGACCGCCACCAGGGAGATGACGATGCCGGCGATCACCATGACCACCAGCAGTTCGAGCAGCGTGAAGCCGTGCAGCCGGCGGCGCTGGAGTAGGGCGGACTGGCCGCGCGGCGTCGCCGGAGTCATGAAGGGAAGGGGTGGGGTTTATTCCCAGTTGCCGATATCCGCGTCGTTGCCGCTGCCGCCGGCCTGGCCGTCGGCGGCAAAGCTGAACACGTCGATCTCGCCGCGCACACCCGGGTTCAGGTACTGGTACGGATGGCCCCAGGGGTCCTTGGGCAGCTTTTCCAGATAGCCGCCGCCCTTCCAGTTGTTGGGGATCGGCTCGGTCGTGGGCTTGTTGACCAGCGCCGCCAGGCCTTGCTCGGTGGTCGGGTAGCGGCCGTTATCCAGGCGATAGAGCTTGAGCGCCTGCATGATCGACGAGATATCCTGACGCGCGGCAACGATACGTGCCTCGTCGGGACGGCTCATGATCTTGGGCACCACCAGCGCCGCCAGCACGCCCAGGATCACGATCACCACCATGATTTCGATCAGGGTGAAGCCGCGGGCGAGGCGGCGATGAAGTTGCGTCCGGAGGGCGGCAGTCTGGGTCACGGTTCTGCGCATCGGTTGTATGCCTTGAGGGTCGAGGTATGGTCGGAGAGTATAACCCCCGCCAGATGACCGTTTGGTGTGCTGCCGGGGTATCCGGGCCGGATAAATGTACCAATGTGCAACTGCAATAAAAATATTGCATTCAAGATGCATGTTATCTATGATTCGAGGCACGATGCAACTGACCCGATTCTCCGACTATGCCTTGCGCCTGCTGATGTATGTGTCACGCGGCGACGGCACCCGTCCGATCACGATTGCCGAAGTCGGCCAGCAGTTTGACATATCGCACAATCACCTCGTGAAGGTGGCGGCGCGGCTGTCGAAGCTGGGCTGGATTTCGGCCACGCGTGGGCGGCATGGCGGGCTGCAACTGGGCCCGGGCGCGGAGACGCTGTCGATCGGTACGATCCTGCGCGAGCTGGAAGGGCACAAGTCGGTGATCGACTGTGCCGACCCGCCGTGCGCGCTGCACGGCAATTGCCGGCTGAAGCGGGCGCTGGAGCAGGCCGAAGAGGCGTTCTACCAGGCGCTGGACGGTGTCACGCTGGCCGAAGTCTCCGGCAACAGCCGGACGGCCGAGTCGATCATCAGTCTGCATCGCGATTTCCTGAGCCGGCGCGTGGCCTGAGGCAGCGGGGCGAGACCCCAGCCGCAGTCTAAAGCCGGCTTTATCGTGCCCAAAAACATGCATTTGCAATGCATGAATACACAGGAGTTTTTGCTGATGTTGTCCGCTGCTTCCCGCCCCTATATCGATGCCAGCGTCCCCGTGCTGCGCGAGCACGGTCTTGCGATTACCACGCACTTCTACCGCGAGATGTTCGCGGCGCGCCCCGAGCTCAGGCGTCTGTTCAACATGGGCAACCAGGCCAACGGTTCGCAGCAGCAGTCGCTGGCGTCCGCGGTGTTTGCCTATGCCGCCAATGTCGACCGTGCCGATGTGCTGGCGCCCGTGGTGGAGCGCATTGTCCACAAGCACGTGGCTGTCGGCCTGACCTCGGCCCACTATCCGATCGTCGGCAAGTATCTGCTCGAAGCCATTGCCGCCGTGCTGGGCGATGCCGCCACCCCGCCGCTACTGGCCGCCTGGGACGAAGCCTACTGGCTGCTGGCCGGCGAACTGATCGCGGCCGAAGCGCGCCTGTATGAGCGGCACGGCGTCAAGGCCGGCGAACTGCAGCGTGTGCGCGTGATCGCCCGCGAGCAGCAAGACGAGCAGGTGGTCTCGCTCACGCTGGCGGCCGCCGACGGCAAGCCGCTGCGCGACTTTGCCCCGGGCCAGTACATCAGCGTGGAAGCCATGCTTGCCGACGGTCATCGCCAGCTGCGCCAGTACTCGCTGTCTGGCGAGCGCGGCCTGCCCACGTGGCGCATTTCGGTCAAGCGCGAGGACGGCAGCGCCGAAACCCCGGCCGGGGCGGTATCGAACTGGCTGCACGACAACGCGCATGTCGACACCACGCTGCATGTCAGCACGCCGTGGGGCGAGTTTGCGCCGGCCATCGACGACCGCCGCCCGATCGTGCTGATGTCGGCCGGCATCGGCGTCACCCCGATGGTGTCGGTGCTGCGCACGCTGGCCAGGGAAAATCCGCACCGCCCCGTGCTGTTCGCGCATGCGGCGCGCCATGGCCGGCACCACGCACATCGCGACGACCTGAGCTGGGCGCGCGAACGGATGCCGAACCTGCGTACCCACATCAGCTACGAAACCCCGCAGGCTGCCGATGTATCGGGCCGCGACTACGACCACGCCGGCACGATGCCGATCGAATCGCTGCTCAAGGCCGAAGACACCTCGGCATTCAACGATGCGCGCTTCTATCTGTGCGGCCCGCTGGGCTTCATGCAAGCCCAGCGTCATGCGCTGATCAATGCGGGGATTCCGGTGGGTCATATCCACCGCGAAGTGTTCGGTCCCGACCTGCTCGACGACCTGCTCTGATCCTGGTCGCCCCGGCCAGCCGCGGGCGGGCACGACGGACAGACAATCGACACCGGCGTCTGGTACGCTAGGCGACCTCCTGCATTCCGCCGCCTGGCGTACCGCTCGTGCCAACCCTGACCCGGCCTGCCTTCCGCTTCGACCTTTCCGCCGCCTGGCTGCCGCGCGCAGCCGGTCTGTTGCTATTTGTCGCACTGTGCGCACTGGCCACGCACTGGGTGCTGGCGTTCAGCGCGATGCGGACGATTCCCGTCCCCAAATCGGCGCGTATCGCCCAGACCGAGGCCGTGGAAACCGGTGCGGTGGCCACGCTGTTCGGCGGCAGTGCGCAAGCGGGGGTGCGGGATATCCAGTTGATCGGCGTGGTGGCGGACCTCGATGGCGTGGGGCCGGCGGCAGCCATCCTGTCGCTGGATGGCGGGCCGCCCAAGGCCGTGCGCGCCGGTGCCTCGCTTTCGCCCCAGATCCGCCTGACCGAAATTCATGGCCGCAATATCGTGATCGAGCGCAATGGTGTGCGCCAGGAAATTGCGCTGCCGCTACAGAACACCGTATCGGTCGGTCGTCCGGGCAATGCGCCGGCGGCGCCGCCGTCCGGTGCGGCCGCACCGCTGTCCACGCCGATGCCGCCCCCCATGCAGTCGCCGCCGCCGGTGGCCAGTGCGCCGATACAGCAGCCTCAGCAGCCTCAGCAGTTCCAGCCGCCGGCACCCCAACAGCAGGGCTTCGCGCCGCAGGACTTCCAGTCAATGCCGCCGCACGGGGCCGAGAACCTGCTGCCGAAAGACTGATCAAATCGTAAAAATACGAGTTTCACAATATTGCGCAATCTTTGACTGTATTGCGGCGGTTTACGGCCCGAGTCGATTCTGTGAGGCCAGTAACATCGTATTAAAACTGCCAACTTGGCGTGGTTGTCTGCGTTCTAATCCGTACATGCCCAACGTGATGACAAGGAGCACAGACATGCAACGCAATCACAAGACGCACATCCTCAAGAGCCTTATTGCTGCCTCGGCCGTGTTCATGGCTGCCGGTGCCGCCTTCGCGCAAACCACGCCAGCCCCGGCTGCCCCGCAGGGTGGTCCCGCGCCTCACCACCGCATGGGCGGACCGGGCGAGCACCATCATGGCGGCATGATGTGGATGAAGTCGGTCGACACCGACGGCGATGGCGCGATCTCGAAGGCCGAAGCCGACGCGCTGTTCAACAAGATCGACACCAACCACGACGGCAAGCTCGACAAGACCGAACTGGCTGCCTATCGCAAGGCCGCCTGGGAGCAGCGTCGCGCCGAGATGAAGGCCGAATTCGAAGCCAAGTTCAAGGCGGCGGACAAGAACAACGACGGTGCGCTGACGCGCGACGAGTTCAAGGCCGCCTTCCCGCGCATGGCCGACCGCTTCGACAAGCTCGACGCGAACCATGACGGCAAGGTGACCATGGCTGAAATCCAGTCGGACATGCAGAAGATGCACAAGGACCGGATGGATCGCATGCAGCGTCGCGGCCCTGACGGCGCCTCGGCTCCGGCCGTTCCGTCGCCGAGCGGCAACTAAGCCATCGCCCCGGCACTGCCAGGCGCGGCCTTCGGGCCGCGCTTTTTTGTTTGGCTGGCACCATCCTTGCCTCCCCCCACGTGACGCATGCGCCCGCTGCAAATGGCTGCCGTACTCGTCCCTGCATGAAATAAATTGCGGACTTGTGCACGACTTGCTAAATTTGCGCAAAAAAATTGCCGACAAACATATTGCGGAGCAACAAAACGTGAGCAAGGTGGAGCTGGACAAGATCGACCGGAAGATTCTGGAGGTCCTGCAGACCAACGGGAGGCTGACCAATCTGGAAGTGGCGGAGCGCGTGAATCTGTCGCCGAGCCCCTGCCTGCGCCGCATCCGTCGGCTTGAGGAAATTGGCGTGATTCGCCAGTATGCGGCGCTGCTCGAACCGAACAAGATCGGGCTGGGCCTGCTTGCCTATATCAATGTGCGGCTGGAAAAGCAGGGCGGCACACCCAAGGGCAAGGCGCCGCTGGACCTGTTCCGGGCCGCCATCCAGACCTGGCCGGAAGTGGCCGCCTGCCACGCCATGACGGGCGAGATGGATCTGTTGCTGAAGGTCTACGTCGAAGACATGGAGCACTTTGCGCGCTTCATGCAGGAACAATTGCTGGCGCATCCGTCGGTGATCGATGTGCGTTCCAGCTTTGCGCTGGAATCGATCAAGGACACCACGGCGCTGCCCGTGGCCGGCGGCGCCTGACAGCGGCTCAGGCTGCGCTTCGCTCCGCACCAAACAGAAACGGCGCACCTTGCGGGTGCGCCGTTCTTCATTCGGGGCGGCCGGAACGGGTCAGGCGGTGCCCTTCTGCGGCACCAGCGAGCGCCAGAAGCGCAGGCCAAAGCGGCGGACATCGCGCAGGTTGCGGCGGACCATATAGTCAAGGTCGGCCACCTGTTCGTCGATGGCCTCGGTCAGGCGGCTCACCGTGTCGGCGGGCGGCAGTTCCAGGTAGGCATCGGCCTCGCCATAGGCATATTGCACCTTCATGCCGGCCTTCTTGGCGATATGCATCATCGCGGCGTTGCGCGACAGGCAGTGCATGTACAGCGTGCGGACGTTGGTATTGCGGCCATGGATGGCGGCGCGCTGGAACAGGGCGCTGCCGATGCCGCGTCCCCGGGCGCTCTTGGACACCGACACGCCGAACTCTGCCACGCGGCCCTGGGCGTTGTCGCGCAGGTTTGCGAAGTGGCCCACGCCCACCAGTTCCAGGTGCTCGTCATAGACGCCAAACACGCTGTCGTGGTCGAAATCGATGCTTTCCACATACGCCTCGATCACGTGGTTGCCAACCGACTGGCCAAAACGGAGCAGGCGATCTTCCTCGCCCAGGGCGAGAAAATGCTTCTGCAGACGCGAGCGATGATGGGCAGCCAGTTCGCGCACCAGGGTGGTGGGACGCTGGGTTGCCTGGCTCGCCTCGGCGGCACGGCGAAGATCTTCGTCGGTGACTGCGCCGACGGCCTTGCTCAGTTCGAGCGGGTTCACTTGGTTTCCTTCTTCAGTGATCGGTATAAAAATAGCACCGTCGCGGTGGTCGTCCCTGCTCTTTCATCAAACTCTGTGCGGCATGCGTTGGATTTGTGATCCAGAATGCGGGATTCGGGCAAACACTAGGTTGCTGCGGCGCGAAAAGTATTGTAGTGGAATTGTCAGTAACGCGTAAGCTACCCGTCCGCCGAACTGTGGCGCGAAAGCGATGCATATCAAAAAACGCTGACAATTCAACAGGTTATGAACGCGGCTGGGACGCCGCTGGTGTGTGGGTTGTGGATTTGCTGCAACGCCGCACCGGCTGGCTTGTCTGTCGCATCGATCCCTCAAGGGAAAGACAACGCCCCATTCATGAACGAGCCACCGATTGTTGTGATCTATGCGCATCCCGCGCCTCGACGCTCGCGCGTCAACCATCCCCTTGCCGAAGCGCTTGCCCAACTGCCCCATGTGGCAGTGCGCGAGCTCTACAACCTTTATGTCGACTACGACATCGACGTCGTAGCGGAACAGCGGCTGCTGTCCACGGCTGAGACCGTGGTGCTGCTGTTTCCGGTGCGCTGGTACAGCGTGCCGGCGCTGATGAAGCTCTGGCTCGACGACGTGCTCGAATTGGGTTGGGCCTACGGTCCGGGCGGCACGGCGCTGCGCGGCAAGTCGATGCTGGCCGTGGTCAGCGCGGGCGGCCAGGCCGATGCTTATGGTCCCGACGGCGCCCATGGCCATCCGATCGGCGATTTCCTGCTGCCGCTGGAGCAGACCGCCCTGCAGTGCGGCATGAGCTGGATGCCCCCGGTCGTGCTGCACGATGCCGACCGCGCCGACACCGACGCCGTGGCGCTGCACATCGAACATGTGGCGCGCCATCTGGCAGCCCCGCCGCTGCCCCCGGAAACACAGGACTGGCCCGCAACCGAGGTCAGCGGGGAGGACGCGCCATGAACCAGCATGACTTCCTGATTGCCCTGCTGGTGTTCCTGGTGGCGGCCGTGGTGGCCGTGCCGGTCGCGCGCCGGTTCCAGCTGGGCGCGGTGCTGGGCTACCTGATCGCGGGTGCCGCCATCGGTCCCTTTGCCTTGCGCCTGGTGACCAACGTCGAGTCGATCCTCCATTTCTCGGAATTCGGCGTCGTGCTGATGATGTTCGTGATCGGGCTCGAACTGGAGCCGCGCAAGCTCAAGGCGCTGAAGCAGAGCATCTTTGGCTACGGTTCGATACAGATGGCGGCGTGCGCGCTGGCCATCGGCATCGTTGCGGCGCTGTTCGGCGCGCCCTGGCAGGTGGCCATCGTCGCCGGGCTGGGCCTGGCGCTGTCGTCCACGGCGATTGCGTTCGCCACGCTGGCCGAGCGCAACCTGATGCAGACCGGCGCCGGCGCCGCCAGCTTCGGCATTCTGCTATTCCAGGATATCGCCGCGATTCCGATGATCGCGCTGTTGCCGCTGCTGGCCGCGGACGGCGCGGGTGCCACGGCCCACGGCCCGGAGAACTGGCAGACCGCCGCCAAGGCGGTGGCCGTGATTGGCGCGGTGGTCGTAGGCGGCCGCTACCTGGTGCGGCCGGCCTTGCGCGTGATTGCCCGCACCGGCATGCGCGAGATGTTCACCGCGTTTTCGCTGCTGCTGGTGGTCGGCATCGCGCTGATGATGGACGCCGTGGGCCTGTCGATGGCGCTTGGCACCTTCGTGGCCGGCGTGCTGCTGGCGGACTCGGAATATCGCCATGCGCTGGAGGCCGACATCGAGCCGTTCAAGGGCCTGCTGCTCGGACTGTTCTTCATGGCGGTGGGCATGTCGATCGATTTCGCCATCCTCGCGCAGCAGCCCGGCAAGGTGATGGGCTTCGTGGCGGCGTTCGTGCTGATCAAGACGGCGGTGCTGACGCTGCTGGCCAAGCGTTTCAGGGTGTCGCGCGGGCAGTGGCTACTGTTTGGCCTGCTGATCTCGCAGGGCGGCGAGTTTGCGTTCGTGGTGTTTGCCGAGGCGCGTACGGTCGGCCTGCTGCCCAAGGAAACCGAGGCGCTGCTGGTGCTGATCGTGGCGCTGTCGATGGTGGCCACGCCGCTGTTGCTGCTGCTGTTCGACCAGTTGCTGGCGCCGCGTCTGAACGCGATGTCGAAGCGGCCCGACGACGAGATCACCAATCATCACAATCCTGTGATCATTGCCGGGTTTGGCCGTTTCGGCCAGATCATCGGGCGCCTGCTGTATGCGCAGGGCATCGGCGTGACCGTGCTGGACCATGATCCCGACCAGATCGAATTCCTGCGCCAGTACGGCTTCAAGATCTTCTATGGCGATGCCACGCGCATGGACCTGCTCGAAGCGGCTGGCGCCGGCGAGGCGAAGATCATGATCGTGGCGATCGAGGACCTGGACGACAACCTGAGCCTGATCGACAAGGTGCGCCACCGCTGGCCGGACCTGAAGATCTACACGCGCGCGCGGCATGTGTCGCACGTCTACCAGCTCATGGATCGCGGCATCGGCATCGACAACTACGAGCGCGAGATGTTTGAAGGTTCGCTGATGCTGGGACGCAAGGTGCTGGAGGGACTGGGCTTTGACCGGGTGGAGGCGCGCAGCGTGGCGCTGCGCTTCCGGCGCCACAATATCGAGGCCATCGACCGCTTCTACCCGTACTACAAGGATCAGAAAAAGCTGGTCTCGATGGCCAAGCAGGCGCGCGACGAACTGGAGGAGATGTTCCGCCAGGACCGCGACCAGCGGCGCAAGCTGGAAGACGCCGAATGGTCCTGAGGCTGCCCCGGCAGCCGTGCGCCCGGCCGGCCCGACGGGCTCAGCGGGCGCCCGGCATGCCCGGTGCCAGGCCGTGCTCGAGCAGCCCGACCACCATCTCGGCGAAGGCCGCATAGGACAGCCGGCCACCGGGCTTGAGCCAGGTGAAGGTCCAGTTGATCATGCCGAACACGGTCATGGTCAGCGCGGTCTGGTTGTCGCGTGTCACGCGCTCCGGATAGGCGCGCTGCAGCAGGCGCGCGAACGCCGCCACCACGTCGCGCTCGCGTTGCAGGATCTGGTCGCGCTGCTCCTCGGCCAGAAACTTCACATCGTTGATCAGCGCGATATGGCGCGTTTGCGATGTCTCGTATTCCGCCAGGAAGGCGCGCAGCAGATGGCCGAATGTCTCGCGATGACTGCGCGACTGGCGCGTGCCTTCGGCCTCCACATCGGTGACGATCTGCATCAGCTGCCGGGTGTAGCGGTCCAGCAGGTCGAACAGGATCGCTTCCTTGCTCTCGTAATAGTGATAGAGCCGGGCCTTGGACGTACCGCAGGCCGCAGCCAGGTCGGCCATCGAGGTGCTGGGGTAGCTGGAGGCGGCAAAGGCGGCGGCCGCCAGGTCGAGAATCTGTTCGCGTTGCGCCTCGAAATCGGGCGCCTTGGTTCGTGCCATAGGGGTCGGATCGATCCGCCTGTTGTTCTGTTATCGGTACGGCGTCAATCGGTGTGGGCGGCGAGACGGTTGCGGCGGATCTCGCATGATTCGAGGCTTTGCGGGTCGCCGCGCAGCGCCAGCGGCCCGGTGCTGACCAGCTCGCGGCAGCGCCAGAAGACGAACCAGTCGCTGGCCAGCAGGCCTTCGATGGCACCCATCACGCTGCCCACCACCTGCGCGGCCGGCGTCCAGTCGTCGGGGGCGCGCTCCAGGATCACGTCGTCGACGTTGTGATAGGCCGCCGGCACCAGCGTATTGCCCTTCCACAGCCGCACATCGGCGTTTTCCTTGACGTTCTGCTGCCACTCGTAGCCGAGCCGGCCCAGGCGCAGCACCGAGACCGGCGCGATCGTCGAAAAGCGACGTGCCAGGCGGGCGGACGGATACATGCCGATGGCGGTCAGGCTGCCGTGCGTGGGGGCTTCCAGCTCGCGCAGGTCCATCGCCACTTCGTTGATGCGCTGCGGGGCCTGGTAGAGGTGGAACACCACCCGGCGCAGCATCAGCTGGTCCGATGCGCTCTGGCCATGCCAGATGGCCACTTCCATGTCGTCGCGACGCAGTTGCTGGAGCTGATCCAGCGCCTGGCGCATCTCGGCCGCGAAGTCGATATCGGTGTGCGGCGCCACGCGCTGCCAGAAGCCCGAGCGGATCAGGCCGGTACTGTCGATATCGGCGATCGGGCCCACGGCAAGATCGTCGCGCAGGACGACCACCGGGTCGGGCCGGGCAGCCTGGGCCAGCGCCTGGCGCAGCGTGTTGCCCGCGACATCGCCGTTGACGACATGTATGTATTGCATGACCGTGATTGTATAGGGTGCGACGGGTGCCGGACCTCCGCATGCGGCCGCCGCCACCGCCGGCAGGCGGCCGCCCGGCGGGCGATGCGACGCATGAAGCGTGTTCCGCCATTGTAATCACGGTGCGACGCCGGCCGGGCATCGGCGGCAGTCTGACATGTGGGATTCCCGCCATAGGCCCGACACCCTTGACATCGGTCAGCCCCGCTGGTCGGCTCTTACCGTTCGTCGTAGCTGACCACCACCCGGGGCGTCAGCGCGCGCGCCTGGCATGTCAGGACAAAGCCCTTTTCCATCTCCCACGGTTCGAGCGTGTAGTTCTTTTCCATTTCGACCTTGCCCTCCAGCACCTTGGCGCGGCAGGTACAGCAGACGCCGCCCTTGCAGGCATAAGGCAGGTCCAGCCCGGCCGCCAGCGCGGTGTCCAGCACTTTGCCATCGGTCAAAGGCAGGCGCATCTTGTGCTGCTTGCCGTCCAGTACCACCACCAGTTCGGCGGTGCCCGCCTGGTCGGCATGGGCGGGCGGGGCCGGGCGGGGCTGGGTCAGCGGCACGCCGAATCGCTCGGCGTGGATGCGGTGCGGGTCCAGCCCGGCGGCCTTGAGGGCTTCCTCGACTTCGTCGATCATCGATGCGGGGCCGCACACGAAGGCCGCGTCGATGTCGTCCACGGGCAGCAGGGTTTGCAGGAACGTGGTCACGCGGTCGCGGTCGAGCCGGCCATGCAGCAGATCCACCTCCTGCGGCTGGCGCGACAGCACGTGGTACAGCGTGAAGCGCGACAGATACTGGTTCTTCAGGTCTTCGAGCGCCTCGGAGAAGATGATCGAATCGACGCTGCGGTTGCCATAGACCAGCGTGAAGCGGCTGCGCGGCTCCTGCGCCAGCGTGGTGCGGATCAGCGACAGCACCGGCGTGATGCCGCTGCCGGCCGCAAAGGCCACGTAATGGCGCGATGCATCGGGATCGAGCGGCACGTGGAAGCGGCCATCGGGTGTCATGACGTCGAGCACCTGGCCGACGGCCACGGTGTCATGGATCCACGTGGAAAATACGCCGTCGTCCACCAGCTTTACGGCCACGCGCAGTTCGCCGTGATCGTCGTAATCCTGCACGCCGCAGCAGATCGAGTACGAGCGGCGCACGTCCTTGCCCTCGACGGGGGCCTTGATCGTCAGGAACTGGCCCTGCGTGAAGCGGTAGGCATCGCGCAGGTCCGGCGGGACATCGAAGGCAATCGAAACCGTGTCCGGCGTCTCGGGGCGAACCTGCGCCACGCGTAGCGGATGGAACTGTGGGGTCATGGGCCGGCGGTGCTCAATAGGGTTTGAAGTAGTCGAACGGCTCGCGGCAATCCAGGCAGCGGTAGAGCGCCTTGCAGGCCGTGGAGGCAAAGCGCGACAGCTCCTGCGTGTGGACGCTGCCGCAGCGCGGGCATGCAATGGCCGGCGCCTGCGGCTGGCGCGCCACGAAGCGCAATGGCTGGACGTTGCCACCGTGCGTGGCCGGGCTGGCGCACCGGCCCGGCGGCGCGATGCCAAATGCGCGCAGGCTGGCGCGGCCGGCTTCGGTGATCCAGTCGGTGGTCCAGGCCGGTGCCAGCACGGTGCGCACGCGCCACGGCGCCAGGCCGGCGGCTTCGAGCGCGCGGCCGGCGTCTTCCTCGATCTGCGACATCGCGGGGCAGCCCGAATACGTGGGGGTGATGATGGCCTCGATGGTCTGGCCGTCATCGGCCAGCGCCACGTCGCGCAGGATGCCGAGGTCGCGGATCGACACGACCGGGATTTCGGGGTCGGGCACGGCTTCCAGCGCGGCCCAGGCGCGGGCCAGCCGGTCTTCGGGCGAAACCGCGGAACCGGCGGGCGTGGAGGCGCCGCCGTGGGTGAATGTTGGCGCGAATGTCGGCGCGAATGGCGATGCCGGAGCCGGTGTCATCGGTGCGGGAACGGTGCGCATGGCCGGCCTCGCATTACCACTGCGCGCCCGGATGGGCCCGCGCCAGCCCCTGCAGTTCGGCCAGCAGGTAGCTCATGTGTTCGGAATGCACGCCGTGCTTGCCGGTGGACACGAAGGCCGACGGGGCCGGCCGCCGCAGGGTGGCGTCATCGAGCGTGGCGGCAACGGTGGCCTCCCAGGCCGGACGCAGGCTGGACGTCAGCACGCCCACGCCCTGCGCCGCCACTTGCTGCTCCACCGCGTCATCGACGAAGCACTCGTTCATATAGGGCAGCAGGTGATCGAGCGCCCGTTGCATGCGCGCGTGCGACGTATCGGTACCGTCGCCCAGGCGCACCACCCAGTCGGCGGCATGGTGCAGGTGGTAGCGCACCTCCTTGGCCGACTTTGCCGCGATGGCCGCCAGCTCGGTGTCGGTGCTGCGCGCCAGCGCCGGCCAGAGTTCGGCCATCAGCGCGCTGTACAGGAAGTTGCGCATGAGGGTGACCGCGTAGTCGCGGTCGGCGCGCGCCGTGCCGGCCAGTGGGCCGTGGTGCGGCAGTTCCTGCAGCGTCCAGTTGCGGAATTCCGGTTCGCTGCGCCAGTAGGCGTAGTCGTCCTCGTGGCGCACGCGGCCGGTCAGCCGGCCTTCCAGCGCGCCGGCGTGGCTGTACAGCAGGCGTGCCTGGCCGATCAGGTCGAGGCTGATATTGGCCAGCGCGATGTCTTCTTCCAGCACCGGGCCGTGGCCGCACCATTCGGCGTTGCGCTGACCCAGGATCAGCGCGTTGTCGGCCAGGCGCAGCACGTATTGCAGGGGGGCCGTCTGCACCAGGGGCAGGCGTGCCAGGGCGATGCCGTCGGCTACGTTGGGTTGCGTCATGGGGCCGGCCTTACATATGGTTCACTTCGTCGGGCAACTGGTAGAACGTGGGGTGGCGGTAGATCTTGTCGGCGGCCGGGTCGAACAGCTCCGCCTTTTCGGCCGGCGCGCTGGCCGTGATGGCCGCCGACGGCACCACCCAGATCGACACGCCTTCCTGCCGGCGCGTGTAGACATCGCGCGCCATGTGCAGCGCCTGCTGCGCGTCGGCGGCGTGCAGGCTGCCGCAGTGCTTGTGTTCCAGGCCCTGCTTGCTGCGGACGAAAACTTCCCACAGCGGCCATTCCTTTTGTTGTGTCATGGTGGTCTCCGGGTCAGGCCGCCTTGGCCGGGGATGCGCGCCTGGCGCGCTTTTCGGCATGGGCCAGCGCCGCCTCGCGTACCCAGGCGCCGTCTTCGTGCGCCTTCACGCGCGTGGCCAGCCGCTCGCGATTGCAGGGGCCGTCGCCATGGATCACGCGCCAGAATTCTTCCCAGTCCAGCGGGCTGTAGTCGTAGTGGCCGCGCTCGTCGTTCCAGACCAGGCCGGGGTCGGGCAGCGTCACGCCAAGCACCCTGGCCTGCTCGACGGTGGCATCGACAAACTTCTGGCGCAGGTCGTCGTTCGAAATGCGCTTGATGCCCCAGGCCATGGTCTGGGTGCTGTTGGTGGACGCCGCGTCCGGCGGCCCGAACATCATCAGCACCGGAAACCACCAGCGGTCCACGGCGTCCTGCACCATGGCGCGCTGGGCTTCGGTGCCGCGCATCATGCTGAGCAGCGCGTCAAAGCCCTGGCGCTGGTGGAACGACTCTTCCTTGCAGATGCGGATCATGGCCCGCGCGTAAGGGCCGTACGAGCAGCGGCACAGCGGGATCTGGTTCATGATCGCCGCGCCATCGACGAGCCAGCCGATCACGCCGACGTCGGCCCAGGTCAGCGTGGGGTAGTTGAAGATCGACGAATATTTGGCGCGGCCGCTGTGCAGGCCATCGAGCAGGTCGTCGCGCGATGCATCGAGCGTTTCGGCCGCACTATATAGATAGAGGCCATGGCCGCCTTCGTCCTGCACCTTGGCCAGCAGGATGGCCTTGCGCTTGAGCGACGGGGCGCGGCTGATCCAGTTGCCCTCGGGCTGCATGCCGATGATTTCCGAATGCGCATGTTGCGAGATCTGCCGCACCAGCGTCTTGCGGTAGGCCTCGGGCATCCAGTCCATCGGCTCGATCTTGGCGTCTTCGGCGATGCGCGCGTCAAAGGCGGCCTGCCGCGTGGCCTGGTCGGCGTCGGCCGATATGGGCCCATGCTGCGGCTGGCCTGGCAGGTCGAGGCTCTGTGTGTACATCACGTCTCCTTGACGTTCGTCTTGGGCGGGGGCCGACCTGTTTGGGGTGCGCGGGCGCGATACGGCCGAGAACGGCGCGGACTGTTGTGGGGTCGGTCAGTCGGCTAAATATAAATATAAACCGACTGGTCGGTCAATTTATAGTTTTCTGATGGACACGTGGATTCGGCGCCACGTGTAGTATCGAGCTTCCACGTCTTAATGGAGGGCAAGGCTATGTCGAGCAAGGCTTACGGCAAGATCGCGGTGGCTGTGGATGGCAGCAGCACGTCGGATCTGGCACTGCAGGAGGCGATTCGGGTGGCCAGCGGCGGCGGCACCGTGCTGGCGCTCTATGTGGTCGATAACGGCGTGATGCTGTTCGATGCGGGTTTCTACGATCCCACGCAGATCGAACGGCCCTATGTGGACAGCGGCAAGAAGGCGCTCGAGGCCGCCAGCCGGGTGCTCGGCAATGCCGGCGTGCCCTTCGAGACGAAGCTGGTGACCGATCCGGCCGTGATCGGCGACATCGCGGGATCGATCAATGCGGCCGCCAGCGAATGGGGCGCGGACCTGCTGGTCATCGGCACCCATGGCCGCCGGGGCGTACGTCGTCTGGTGCTGGGCAGCGTGGCCGAGGCCGTGATTCGCCAATCGACGACGCCGGTGCTGCTGGTGCGCGGCCAGGCATCCGCCGATTGACCGTCGGCGGGCAGCCAGCCATGCCGGGCCGCCGGCGCCAGCGCGGAGGTCAGCCGGCGAACCGGAAATGGCCGCCGCGCAGCACGATCTCGCGGGCTTCGGTCAGCTCGAATAGCGTTTCCGCGAGCTGTTCGATACGCCTGCGGTTGCTGGTGAAGGCGCGGACGAGATCCTCCTCGCGTGCCGATTGCGCCCCGCAATAGGCTTCCAGTGCTTCTGCCGTGACCGAGTATTGCGACCGGGTGCCGTTCACGGTGGCGGGGCAGGACAGCGTCAGGCTGGCCCCGCAATAGGTGGGAACGGCGCTGGGGAAGGTGATATCGACCATGGCGTACCTCGTCTTGCCGGGAACGGGGAAATCGCGGATATCCGTTCAATATAGGCAATCGCGGTGGCCAGGCAAGTGGGCAGGCCCGTGTCTCAGGGCAAGCCCCGATCCGCTGCGTCAGCCGGCCCGCGCGCCCGGCAGCCGGACGCGCCCCGCCTCGGCCTGCTCGGCCGCCAGCGCGCGCAGGTGCGAAACGGTTTGATGGGCGCTATCGATATGCGCATCCGCGTAGGCGCACTGTTCGGCCAGGAAGTGTTCGAACGGGGCATCGGACGGCGTCAGCGGCGCCATGCGCGCGGAGGCAATCGCGGCACTGACCCCGGTGCGACCCGGCCGCACGGCCACTTCGGCCAGGCGGGCTTCCAGATCGGTCAGCAACGACTGCATGGCGGCACCGGGCGCGGCATGCACTTCTCCCGATTCCGCGCCCGCCCGGACCAGGCCGGCCAGCGACGCCATGCGTCGCGCCGTGACGTGCAGGGCGGCATGGGCCGCGCCAAGGCGTGGGTCGAGGTCTGCGGCGCACTGGGCCAGCGTGTCTTCGGCACGGGTGGAAGCCCGGCCGGCCGCCACGCGCAGGGCTTCCAGCCGCATGCGGGCCGGCGTGACGCTGCGGGCAGTGCTGATCGCGGCACGCAGGTAGACGGCATTGACGGACAGCGCGTCCAGGCTGTGCCGGTACGCGCGCGACAACTCGGCGCGCGGGGCCAGTATGTAATAGCTGGCCAGCGCGATCAGGCAGCCGATGGCGGTATCCATGCCGCGCAGCGCGGCCACATGGCTGCTGCTCGACGCGGGCTCGCCCAGCCCCGAAAACAGAATGACCGCCGGCGTCAGGCAGAATGCGAAGCCGCCGGCGCTGCCGGCGAGCCGCAGGGCGTAGGCGGCGGCCAGGAACATGGCGCTCAGCCCGAGCGCCAGTGTCGGGCTCGGATGGGCCAGGCCGACCAGGCAAGCCAGCAAGGCGCCAGCCAGCGAGCCGGCAAAGCGGTGGAACGAGATCTGCCGCGTGGTCTGCAGGCGCGGACTCAATACCATGATCACCGTGACGGCCACCCAATAGCCATGATCGACCTGCAGCAGTTGCGATGGCAGCAGGCTCAGGCCGCCGGCGAACGCCATCCGCAGCGCATGTCTCGTGATTCTGGCATCACGTGCCGCGATATCGGCAAGCGTATGGCCGATCCGGTCGACGATTCCGGCCAGTCCGGCATTGGGCCAGGCAAACGATTCGCGCCAGCGATCGAATGAAGGATGCTGGGCCAGCGCCGCCAGGGCGGACTGATAGGCCGGCGGGGCGCCGGCGTTGGCGCGCTGGCCGATCAGCCTGCGCACATCGCGATCGAGCATGGCGCTCAGGGCGGGCAGATCGGGCGCATGGCGGGTCAGCGCCTGCCGTACCTGCGCCTGCGTATCGGCCAGGCACCGCGCGGCATATGCCAGAGGCAGGCTGTGCTCTCCGCCCGCCCGCTCGCGCAGTTCGCCGGCGACGATCAGCAGCGCAAAGATGGCGTCGGCCACCGTGACCGCGTAGGCGTAGTGCAGCATGCCCACCGGATCGACCATGCCGCGCCGGCCCATGACGGCGGTGCGCGCGGCTTCGATCCGCAGGCGGATTTCTTTCTTGTATAGCGAGGTGTCTTGCAGCCCCGGCGCCGCCAGGTGCTCGGCAAAGCGCCGGAGCGCGTCGTAGACGGCGGTGATCTCGGGCCGGGGTCGTGCATCGCGCTGCGAGGGAATCAGCACCAGCGAAATCAGGCACGCAAACACGCCGCCGCGCAGATAATCCACGCCCGCCGTCCAGGCATGAACCAGCACCGACGGTTCGGCCACCGGCTGCAGGCACGCGGCGATCAGCACGACATAGAGCAGCTTGAAGCACAGTGCGGCGGCGGGGCCGCGTATTTCCGCCAGACCGGCGACCAGGCCCGCGCAGACCACGACCGCCAGCGCGATCAGAGGCGACGACGCCAGGCTGGCGCCGAGCACGCTGGCCGCGGCCCCGCCGACCCCCACCGCGCCAAGCCCCCGCATGCGAGCGCCAGCCGTACCCTGCCGATCTGCCAGACACGTCCAGATCGAAGCCGTGGCCGACCACAGATAGCCGTTGTCTCCCGTCAGCCAGGCAATGCTGGCCAGGGCGAAAAACGAAACGGCATAGACCACGCCGCGCTGCAGGAAGGCGGAATCGGGCCAGAAGGAGAGTGAGCGCGGGACGCGGCGCATGGTCGGGGGCGTTGGCGTGGACGTCTCAGGGTGAGTACGGAGTCCACTCTACGGGGACTATTGCTGCGTCGCAACATTTCCGTCAATCCGGACGCCTTTGCCCGGCAAGTGTGCGGTATCGCACCAGCGGCGGGAAATGTGACGCAACACGGTGCAATTGTCACATTTCCGAAGTTCTACGATTGAAAGAACTTCGGTCGGGGCGGGATTCCCCAGATTTTGGGTAAAAAAAACCCGCGCAGGTTGTGCGCGGGTTGGAATCCACCGAGGTGGTGGAGGAGACAGACTTCACTATACACGACTTGTTGCGACGCACCAAGCAGCATCGAAAAAAATGACTGCAAACCAGCACAATCACCGTTGTTGTCGTACAACACGGGCGGGAACGTCACCGAAACAGGTAGGCAATCCACACCGCGGCACCCATGCCGACGATGTCGGCGAACAGCGCGCAACCCAGGGCGTGCCGGGTATTACGCACATTGACGCTGCCGAAGTAGACCGCCAGCACATAGAAGGTGGTTTCCGTCGATCCCTGGATGATGGCGGCAAGCCGCGCCTGGAAGGAATCCACGCCGTAGGTGGTCATCACATCGACCATCAGGCCGCGGGCGCCGGCCCCGGACAGGATCTTCATCAGCCCCACGGGCAGTGCCGGCACAAAATCGGTGTTGACCCCGAGCCACGTAAAGCCGGCGGTCAGCCCATGCATGACCACGTCCATGCAGCCGCTGGCCCGGAAAAGTCCTATCGCCACCAGGATCGCGACCAGATAAGGAATGATCTGCACGGCCACGCCGAAACCTTCCTTGGCGCCGTCGATAAAGGCATCGTAGACATTGACGCGCCGGAGCGCGCCGCAGACCAGGAACAGCGTGATCAGCGACAGGATAAAGCCGCTACCGGCCAGCGCCGTCATCTGGCTGACCTGCTCGGACGGGGCGTGCCGCAGCCAGGCAAACAGGCCGGCCACGCCCAGGCCCGCCACCGCAAAGGCGACCAGCACGGCGGGCTTGAGCAGGTTCAGTCGCTGGACCCACGCCACGGCCAGCAACCCGGCCAGGCACGACGCGCCCGTGGCCAGCAGCGTGGGCAGGAAGATGTCGGCGGCATTGAAATTGACCAACCCCTGCTTGACGGCCATGGCCTGGCGAATGGCGATGACCGAGGTCGGAATCAGCGTCAGACCGGCCGTGTTCAGCACGATGAACATGATCTGGGCGTTGGTCGCCGTGTCCGGCTGCCGGTTCAGCGACTGCAGTTCGCGCATCGCGTTCAGCCCCAGCGGCGTGGCCGCGTTGTCCAGCCCGAGCATATTGGCGGACACATTCATCATCATCGCGCCCTGCGCCGGATGCCCCTGCGGCACGCCCGGGAAGAAATGGCGCAGCAACGGGTTCACCAGCCGCGCGAACAGGTCGATGACCCCGGCGCGTTCGCCAATCCGCATGATGCCGATCCACAGGCTCATCACGCCGACCAGGCCGAGAGAAATCTCAAACGCAGTGCGGGAGCTGTCGAAAAGGCTGGTCAGCAGGGCCGGGAACACCGTGGTGTCGCCGCCAATGAGCCGCACACAGGCGGCCAGGAAGGAAAGTAGGAAGAATCCGAGCCAGACGAGGTTCAGTGCCATCGACGTAAATAAGGCCAGTGGAGGACTTCGCCACGTGGGTCGCGGCGAAGCCCAGCATCATAGCCTGCCGGTCTCACGCGATGTCGGCCCCGCGTTCCGCCAGCAACGCCCGCAGGATCGAGCGATGGCAGTGCGACGCATCCTCGCAATAGCAACCGAGCGAGAAATTCGTCTGATGGGAGAAGGCGGCCAGCAGATCGAGCGTGCGGCTGGCATCGGGCTGGGCCATCTCGGCACGAAAGTGCTTCTCGAAGGCGCGCCATGCCTTGGGATCGTTGGTAGCCTGGGCTGCCAGGGCTTCACACACCAGTTCGGCGGACGGCGAGAGCACGGGATACCAGACATCGTAGAAATCCCGGCTGGCGAATTCGGCTTTCGGCACCCCGCGCGGCGGGCGGCGAACGGTGCCCATGCGCAGGCCTTCGCCCTGGGTGCGCGGTTCGCCGAGCCTGACGATGCGGATGGTCATCGTAATCTCTCCAGAATCTCAAGAATTACGCCGTGACGGCCTGCTGCAGCCCGAGGTCGTGAATCATGGTGTCACGCATGACAAACTTCTGCACCTTTCCCGTCACAGTCATCGGCATTTCTTCAACAAAGCGGATATAGCGCGGAATCTTGTAATGCGCGATCTGGTCGCGGCAGAAGGCACGGATATCGTCCTCGGTGGCGGACTGTCCGGGTTTGAGCACGATCCATGCGCAGACTTCCTCGCCGTATTTAGGGTCGGGCACGCCGAACACCTGTACCGCCTGCACTTTGGGATGGCGGAACAGGAATTCCTCGATCTCGCGCGGATAGATGTTCTCGCCGCCACGGATCAGCATGTCCTTGACGCGTCCGACGATGTTGCAATAGCCGTCCGCATCGATGGTGGCCAGGTCGCCCGTATGCATCCAGCCGTCGCGGATGGCCTCGCGCGTGCGTTGGTCGTCGTCCCAGTAGCCCCGCATCACGGAGTAGCCACGGGTGCAAAGTTCGCCGGTCTCGCCGCGCGGTACGATGGCGCCCGTGGCATCGACCACCTTGCATTCCAGGTGCGGCTGGACGCGGCCCACCGTGGCCACGCGCTTGTCGAGCGGATCGTCGGTGGCGCTCTGAAACGACACCGGGCTGGTTTCCGTCATGCCGTAGGCAATTGTCACCTCCGCCATATGCATGTCATTGACCACTCGCTTCATCACTTCGATCGGGCACGGGGCGCCAGCCATGATACCGGTGCGCAGGGTCGAGAAATCGAACTGGCGGAAGTCCGGATGATCGAGCTGGGCGATGAACATGGTCGGCACGCCATGCAGCGCGGTGCACCGCTCTTCGGAAACGGCCTGCATGGTCGCCAGTGGATCGAATGCCTCGCCCGGAAAGACCATGCAGGCGCCGACTGACACGCAGGCCAGCACGGACAGGACCATGCCGAAGCAGTGATATAGCGGGACGGGAATGCAAAGGCGGTCGGCGGCACCCAGCCGCATGGCCATGGCCACGAAGCGGCCGTTGTTGACCACGTTGTGATGCGTCAGCGTCGCGCCCTTGGGGTTGCCGGTGGTGCCGCTGGTGAACTGGATATTGATCGGGTCCTGGGCATCCAGCTGGCGAGTGACGGTATCGAGCACGCCGCGTTCGGGCGGCTGCAGCAGGCTGGCATAGTTGAGCATGCCCGGCGTCGGGTCTTCGCCCAGACGAACCACTGACTTCAGATGGGGCAGGCGGGCGGCGCGCAACTGGCCAGGCGTCGCATCGGACAATTCTGGTGCCAGCGCCTGCAGCATGCCTAGATAGTCACTCGACTTGAATCGCGTCGCCGTGATCAGCATCCGCACGCCGGCCTTGTTTAGCGCGTATTCCAGCTCTGCCTGACGGTAGGCGGGGTTGATGTTGACCAGGATCGCGCCAATCCGGGCGGTCGCGAATTGCGTCACCAGCCATTCCGCCCGGTTTGGCGACCAGATGCCGACCCGGTCGCCGGGGGAGATCCCTCTGGCCAGCAGGCCGGTGGCCAGCCGGTCGACCTGATCGGAAAATTCCCGCCAGGTCCAGCGGATGGACTGCTCCCGGAAGACCACTGCGTCACCGTCGGGGTTTGCCGTGACGGCACGCGCCAGCAGTGCGGGGATCGTATCGTCGGACAGCGGGATATCGGTCGCACCAACCACGTGTGAACGGTCGATGGGCACGGATGGCTTCATGGGTGTCTCCTTCAACAGCGTCTTCTGATAGGTTGGCTGCCAGCTTAGGACAGTTCCGAAACCAAGGCTGTCTCCCCCGTGACAGTTGGGCCGATTCGGGCGCTTTGAACTTTTCGCGGAAAGCGCTTGCGCCCCCGGCCAATCCCATCTAATATTCGCCCCCTCGCAACACAAAGCGCGCTGCAAACGCAGCGGCGACAACGGTTGCGGGGTTGGCAGAAGGTTGGGGTTGCGAGGTTCGCGGCACCGGCCGGCAGAAAAAAGTTCTGCAAAAACTGTTGACGAAACGTTGAATGCTCTGCATAATCTCGTTTCTCCGCTGCGACGAAAGACGCGGCGACAGCGAACGGCAAAGCCGGTCGCTCGGGTTCTTTAACAAACAAACAACCGATAAGTGTGGGCGCTTGATGGCGAACGCCACGGAGCTTCGGCTTCGTGATGCTTCAAAAGTTATCAGTGCTCGCACAGTAAAACATGTTGGTTTGCGTCGCGAGACGTGAACCAGTCAGTTTTCTGAGAGTGAGCGACCGCTCGAAAGAGCGAGGTGCTTCGGCACCACACAGAGATTGAACTGAAGAGTTTGATCCTGGCTCAGATTGAACGCTGGCGGCATGCCTTACACATGCAAGTCGAACGGCAGCGCGGACTTCGGTCTGGCGGCGAGTGGCGAACGGGTGAGTAATACATCGGAACGTACCCTGTTGTGGGGGATAACTAGTCGAAAGATTAGCTAATACCGCATACGACCTGAGGGTGAAAGCGGGGGACCGCAAGGCCTCGCGCAGCAGGAGCGGCCGATGTCTGATTAGCTAGTTGGTGGGGTAAAGGCCCACCAAGGCGACGATCAGTAGCTGGTCTGAGAGGACGATCAGCCACACTGGGACTGAGACACGGCCCAGACTCCTACGGGAGGCAGCAGTGGGGAATTTTGGACAATGGGGGCAACCCTGATCCAGCAATGCCGCGTGTGTGAAGAAGGCCTTCGGGTTGTAAAGCACTTTTGTCCGGAAAGAAAACGCTCTGGTTAATACCTGGGGCGGATGACGGTACCGGAAGAATAAGCACCGGCTAACTACGTGCCAGCAGCCGCGGTAATACGTAGGGTGCGAGCGTTAATCGGAATTACTGGGCGTAAAGCGTGCGCAGGCGGTTTTGTAAGACAGGCGTGAAATCCCCGAGCTCAACTTGGGAATTGCGCTTGTGACTGCAAGGCTAGAGTATGTCAGAGGGGGGTAGAATTCCACGTGTAGCAGTGAAATGCGTAGAGATGTGGAGGAATACCGATGGCGAAGGCAGCCCCCTGGGACGTCACTGACGCTCATGCACGAAAGCGTGGGGAGCAAACAGGATTAGATACCCTGGTAGTCCACGCCCTAAACGATGTCAACTAGTTGTTGGGGATTCATTTCTTCAGTAACGTAGCTAACGCGTGAAGTTGACCGCCTGGGGAGTACGGTCGCAAGATTAAAACTCAAAGGAATTGACGGGGACCCGCACAAGCGGTGGATGATGTGGATTAATTCGATGCAACGCGAAAAACCTTACCTACCCTTGACATGCCACTAACGAAGCAGAGATGCATCAGGTGCCCGAAAGGGAAAGTGGACACAGGTGCTGCATGGCTGTCGTCAGCTCGTGTCGTGAGATGTTGGGTTAAGTCCCGCAACGAGCGCAACCCTTATCTTTAGTTGCTACGCAAGGGCACTCTAGAGAGACTGCCGGTGACAAACCGGAGGAAGGTGGGGATGACGTCAAGTCCTCATGGCCCTTATGGGTAGGGCTTCACACGTCATACAATGGTGCGTACAGAGGGTTGCCAACCCGCGAGGGGGAGCTAATCCCAGAAAACGCATCGTAGTCCGGATCGTAGTCTGCAACTCGACTACGTGAAGCTGGAATCGCTAGTAATCGCGGATCAGCATGCCGCGGTGAATACGTTCCCGGGTCTTGTACACACCGCCCGTCACACCATGGGAGTGGGTTTTGCCAGAAGTAGTTAGCCTAACCGCAAGGAGGGCGATTACCACGGCAGGGTTCATGACTGGGGTGAAGTCGTAACAAGGTAGCCGTATCGGAAGGTGCGGCTGGATCACCTCCTTTCCAGAGGCTTGTGTTCACAAGTCAAGCGTTCACACTTATCGGTTTGTTTGCTGTTACAGCCAAGGGTCTGTAGCTCAGGTGGTTAGAGCACCGTCTTGATAAGGCGGGGGTCGTAGGTTCAAGTCCTACCAGACCCACCAAGTTATCTACGCGGGGGATTAGCTCAGCTGGGAGAGCACCTGCTTTGCAAGCAGGGGGTCGTCGGTTCGATCCCGTCATCCTCCACCACTTACCTTGATCGAGGATCGGGGTAACGAGACGACCTGGTTGGTAGTCAAATGAAAGCATTCAGTGCCGAGTGCTTTCATTTGGCATTGCCAAGCGACGATAAGTCGGCTGTTCTTTAACAATATGGGATGTAGTAAAGGTGTCGCGAAGCGTTGATGAGACGCTGCAGTACAAACGCGATACCGGGTTGTGATTGTATCAACCAAAATGTATTTAAGTGATCGAAAGATGACTTGGAATACGGCACAAACGCGAGAACTCAGACCTGTAGCCAGCGTGGATAGCGGAGACGTTAGACACACTCGTTATAGGGTCAAGCGAACAAGTGCATGTGGTGGATGCCTTGGCGATCACAGGCGATGAAGGACGCGGTAGCCTGCGAAAAGCTTCGGGGAGCTGGCAAACAAGCTTTGATCCGGAGATGTCCGAATGGGGAAACCCGGCCCGAATGGGTCATCCCTTGCTGAATACATAGGCAAGGGAAGCGAACGCGGCGAACTGAAACATCTAAGTAGCTGCAGGAACAGAAATCAACCGAGATTCCCAGAGTAGTGGCGAACGAAATGGGAAGAGCCTTGCACTCTTTAGCAGAACTGTTAGCAAAACGGGATGGAAAGCCCGGCCATAGCAGGTGATAGCCCTGTATGCGAAAACAGATTTGTGGAACTAGGTGTGCGACAAGTAGGGCGGGACACGTGAAATCCTGTCTGAAGATGGGGGGACCATCCTCCAAGGCTAAATACTCGTGATCGACCGATAGTGAACCAGTACCGTGAGGGAAAGGCGAAAAGAACCCCGGGAGGGGAGTGAAATAGATCCTGAAACCGCATGCATACAAACAGTCGGAGCCTGGCAACGGGTGACGGCGTACCTTTTGTATAATGGGTCAGCGACTTACATTCAGTGGCAAGCTTAACCGATTAGGGAAGGCGTAGCGAAAGCGAGTCCGAACAGGGCGTTGAGTCGCTGGGTGTAGACCCGAAACCAGATGATCTATCCATGGCCAGGTTGAAGGTGCGGTAACACGTACTGGAGGACCGAACCCACTAACGTTGAAAAGTTAGGGGATGAGCTGTGGATAGGGGTGAAAGGCTAAACAAATCTGGAAATAGCTGGTTCTCTCCGAAAACTATTTAGGTAGTGCCTCGTGTCTCACCTTCGGGGGTAGAGCACTGTCATGGTTGGGGGGTCTATTGCTGATTACCCCGCCATAGCAAACTCCGAATACCGAAGAGTGCAATCACGGGAGACAGACATCGGGTGCTAACGTCCGGTGTCAAGAGGGAAACAACCCAGACCGCCAGCTAAGGTCCCCAAATATAGCTAAGTGGGAAACGAAGTGGGAAGGCTAAAACAGTCAGGAGGTTGGCTTAGAAGCAGCCACCCTTTAAAGAAAGCGTAATAGCTCACTGATCGAGTCGTCCTGCGCGGAAGATGTAACGGGGCTAAGCTATATACCGAAGCTGCGGACGCACAGCAATGTGCGTGGTAGGAGAGCGTTCTGTAAGCCTGTGAAGGTGTCTTGTAAAGGATGCTGGAGGTATCAGAAGTGCGAATGCTGACATGAGTAGCGATAAAGGGGGTGAAAGGCCCCCTCGCCGTAAGCCCAAGGTTTCCTACGCAACGTTCATCGGCGTAGGGTGAGTCGGCCCCTAAGGCGAGGCAGAGATGCGTAGCTGATGGGAAGCAGGTTAATATTCCTGCACCGTCGTATGATGCGATGGGGGGACGGATCGCGGAAGGTTGTCCGGGTGTTGGAAGTCCCGGTCCCTGCATTGGAGAAGGCGCTTAGGCAAATCCGGGCGCGGAATTCAAGGATGTGGGGCGAGCGGCCTAGTGCTGCGAAGCAATCGGAAGTGGTTCCAAGAAAAGCCTCTAAGCTTCAGTCATACGAGACCGTACCGCAAACCGACACAGGTGGGCGAGATGAGTATTCTAAGGCGCTTGAGAGAACTCGGGAGAAGGAACTCGGCAAATTGGTACCGTAACTTCGGGATAAGGTACGCCCTGGTAGCTTGACTGGCCTGCGCCAGAAGGGTGAAGGGGTTGCAATAAAATGGTGGCTGCGACTGTTTAATAAAAACACAGCACTCTGCAAACACGAAAGTGGACGTATAGGGTGTGACGCCTGCCCGGTGCCGGAAGATTAAATGATGGGGTGCAAGCTCTTGATTGAAGTCCCGGTAAACGGCGGCCGTAACTATAACGGTCCTAAGGTAGCGAAATTCCTTGTCGGGTAAGTTCCGACCTGCACGAATGGCGTAACGATGGCCACACTGTCTCCTCCCGAGACTCAGCGAAGTTGAAGTGTTTGTGATGATGCAATCTCCCCGCGGCTAGACGGAAAGACCCCATGAACCTTTACTGTAGCTTTGCATTGGACTTTGAGCCGATCTGTGTAGGATAGGTGGGAGGCTTTGAAGCGTGGACGCCAGTTCACGTGGAGCCGTCCTTGAAATACCACCCTGGTTTGTTTGAGGTTCTAACCTTGGCCCGTGAATCCGGGTCGGGGACAGTGCATGGTAGGCAGTTTGACTGGGGCGGTCTCCTCCCAAAGTGTAACGGAGGAGTTCGAAGGTACGCTTGGTACGGTCGGACATCGTACCTAAAGTGCAATGGCAAAAGCGTGCTTAACTGCGAGACCGACAAGTCGAGCAGGTGCGAAAGCAGGACATAGTGATCCGGTGGTTCTGAATGGAAGGGCCATCGCTCAACGGATAAAAGGTACTCTGGGGATAACAGGCTGATACCGCCCAAGAGTTCATATCGACGGCGGTGTTTGGCACCTCGATGTCGGCTCATCTCATCCTGGGGCTGTAGCCGGTCCCAAGGGTATGGCTGTTCGCCATTTAAAGAGGTACGTGAGCTGGGTTTAAAACGTCGTGAGACAGTTTGGTCCCTATCTGCCGTGGGCGTTGGAATCTTGACGGGGGCTGCTCCTAGTACGAGAGGACCGGAGTGGACGTACCGCTGGTGTACCTGTTGTCTCGCCAGAGGCATCGCAGGGTAGCTATGTACGGAAGAGATAACCGCTGAAAGCATCTAAGCGGGAAACTCGCCTGAAGATGAGGATTCCCTGGAGGCTTGACCTCCTTGAAGGGTCGTTCGAGACCAGGACGTTGATAGGCTGGGTGTGGAAGCGCAGTAATGCGTTAAGCTAACCAGTACTAATTGCCCGTAAGGCTTGATCCTATAACCAGTGTGTTTGACCTGGTTGGACCAGAGTCCGCGTGTGCCACAGGCATACAACACAACCCCTTTACTACACCCCAGATTCGCTGCGCTGATGCATGTCAGCGCGGCAACCCCTCATGCCTGGTGACCATAGCGAGTTGGAACCACCCCTTCCCATCCCGAACAGGACCGTGAAACGACTTTGCGCCGATGATAGTGCGGACTACCCGTGTGAAAGTAGGTCATCGCCAGGCTCTTATACCCAGAACCCCCAAGCCCCAAAAGCTTGGGGGTTTTGCTTTTGCGGGCGTGAAACGCAAAAGCGACAGATCGGCCTCTCAGAGGCGCCGGAAGCGGCTTCCAGCGTGCCCTATAGGGTGAGAGCGTCGATTTCAGATCGATGATTCTGGTCCGCAAACGAAGCCTTCTGGCGACGTATTGCAGGCTTCTGGAGCGATCCGCAAAGTTGCTTTCTTCAACGGAAAGCACTTGACAGCCCCGGTAAGTTACACCATAATCACAAGTTCTCTGCGGAGAGGTGCCCGAGTGGCTAAAGGGGGCAGACTGTAAATCTGTTGGCTTACGCCTACGCTGGTTCGAATCCAGCCCTCTCCACCAGAATGCAAGACAACAACCTGGCGAAAGCCGGTGAAGCAGGAAGTAACCGGGCGGGTGTAGCTCAATGGTAGAGCAGAAGCCTTCCAAGCTTACGACGAGGGTTCGATTCCCTTCACCCGCTCCAGTCTCCAGGTTGCCGTCGCAAAAGTAAGTCAAGATTCGCCCATGTGGCTCAGTGGTAGAGCACTCCCTTGGTAAGGGAGAGGTCGGCAGTTCGATCCTGCCCATGGGCACCATCAATACCCGCACTGGCAATTGCTACCGAGACAGGAGTCGCGAAATGGCAAAGGAAAAGTTCGAGCGGACCAAGCCGCACGTGAACGTAGGTACGATTGGTCACGTTGACCACGGCAAGACGACGCTGACGGCAGCGATTGCCACGGTGCTGGCTGCGAAGTTCGGCGGCGCGGCCAAGAAGTACGACGAAATCGACGCAGCGCCGGAAGAGAAGGCACGCGGCATCACGATCAACACCGCACACGTGGAATACGAGACGGCCAACCGCCACTACGCCCACGTTGACTGCCCGGGCCACGCTGACTATGTGAAGAACATGATCACGGGCGCCGCGCAGATGGACGGCGCGATCCTGGTTTGCTCGGCTGCCGACGGCCCGATGCCGCAAACGCGCGAGCACATCCTGCTGGCCCGTCAGGTTGGCGTGCCGTACATCATCGTGTTCCTGAACAAGTGCGACATGGTCGATGACGCCGAGCTGCTGGAACTGGTGGAAATGGAAGTGCGCGAACTTCTGTCGAAGTACGACTTCCCGGGCGACGACACCCCGATCATCAAGGGTTCGGCCAAGCTGGCGCTGGAAGGCGACAAGGGCGAGCTGGGCGAAGTGGCCATCATGAACCTGGCCGACGCACTGGACTCGTACATCCCGACGCCGGAGCGCGCCGTTGACGGTACGTTCCTGATGCCGGTGGAAGACGTGTTCTCGATCTCGGGTCGCGGCACGGTGGTGACCGGCCGTATCGAGCGTGGCGTGGTCAAGGTCGGTGAGGAAATCGAAATCGTGGGTATCCGCCCGACGGTGAAGACGACCTGCACGGGCGTGGAAATGTTCCGCAAGCTGCTGGACCAAGGTCAAGCCGGCGACAACGTGGGTCTGCTGCTGCGCGGCACGAAGCGCGAAGACGTTGAGCGTGGTCAAGTCCTGTGCAAGCCGGGCTCGATCAAGCCGCACACGCACTTCACGGGTGAGGTCTACATCCTGTCGAAGGACGAAGGTGGCCGTCACACGCCGTTCTTCAACAACTACCGCCCGCAGTTCTACTTCCGTACGACCGACGTGACTGGCTCGATCGAGCTGCCGAAGGACAAGGAAATGGTCATGCCGGGTGACAACGTGTCGATCACCGTCAAGCTGATCGCCCCGATCGCCATGGAAGAAGGCCTGCGCTTCGCAATCCGCGAAGGTGGCCGTACCGTCGGCGCCGGCGTTGTGGCAAAGATCCTCGACTAAGCAATTGGTCGAACTGGCGAGCGCGATACCAACCTGTCGCGTTCGTTTGCCAGAGGGGTTGGCTTGAAGCCGGCCCCAAAGTTGTTTTAGGGGTATAGCTCAACTGGCAGAGCGTCGGTCTCCAAAACCGAAGGTTGGGGGTTCGATTCCCTCTGCCCCTGCCAAATCAATCAGCCGCGTCGCGAGTAAGACTTGTGACGCGGCTTAGTCTCGTTTGCGAAACATGGCTAATCCCAATGTCGAAACCGTAGGCGCCTCGAGCGGCAAGTGGATGCTCGTCGCTGCGGTGCTCCTGGTGGTTGCCGGAGTCATCGGTTTCTACGCGCTGGCTCAGCAGCCGTCGTACGTACGTGGCGCCGCGCTTTTTGCCGGCCTCGCCCTGGGCGTCGTCGTGGCGCTGGTCTCCGCGCCGGGCAAGGACTTTGTGGGATTCGCACGTGAATCGTACCGGGAAGTTCGCAAGGTCGTTTGGCCGACGCGCAAGGAAGCCGGTCAGATGACGGGCCTCGTGTTTGCCTTTGTGGTGATCATGGCGCTGTTCCTGTGGTCGGCCGACAAGCTCATCGAGTGGGTGATCTTCTCCCTTGTCCTGGGCTGGAAATAAGAGGTAGCACATGACGGATAACGCTCAGCAGGAAACCACGGCCGCAGAATCGCCTTCGTCGAAGAAGCGCTGGTACGTGGTGCACGCCTACTCCGGCATGGAAAAGAGCGTGCAGCGCGCGCTGCAGGAGCGCATCGAGCGCGCCGAGATGCAAGACAAGTTCGGTCGCATCCTGGTGCCTTCGGAAGAAGTGGTAGAGATCAAGGGCGGTCACAAGTCGGTGACCGAGCGTCGTTTCTTCCCCGGCTACGTCCTGGTGGAAATGGAAATGACCGACGAAACCTGGCACCTGGTGAAGAACACCAGCAAGGTGACCGGCTTCGTGGGCGGTGCACGTAACCGTCCGAGCCCGATTTCCCAGCGGGAAGTCGACAAGATCATGACCCAGATGCAGGAAGGGGTCGAGAAGCCGCGTCCCAAGACGCTGTTCGAAGTGGGCGAAATGGTGCGCGTCAAGGACGGCCCGTTCACCGACTTCAACGGCAACGTCGAAGAAGTGAACTACGAAAAGTCGCGCCTGCGCGTGACGGTCACGATCTTCGGGCGCGCAACGCCGGTCGAGCTCGAGTTCGGCCAGGTCGAAAAGGTTTAAGGATTTCTCCGCGGCGGCCCGCAAGGGTGGCGGCGGAAGGATAGGGCGGCCGGAAGGCCGGCCCGAAGAGGAGCGTGAGGCCCTGCCCCGGCATGGCGATAGCGCGTTACGACTCAACAGGATCTGATTTCCGCAACAGGAACAGGTCCGGATTGGAGTAAAGATGGCCAAGAAGATCATTGGCTTTATCAAGCTGCAGATTCCGGCTGGTAAGGCAAATCCCTCCCCGCCCGTTGGTCCCGCACTGGGTCAGCGTGGTCTGAACATCATGGAGTTCTGCAAGGCGTTCAACGCCCAGACCCAGGGTATGGAACCCGGTCTGCCGGTGCCGGTGGTGATTACCGCCTTCGCCGACAAGAGCTTCACGTTCGTGATGAAGTCGCCGCCGGCGACCGTGCTGATCAAGAAGGCAGCAGGCATCACCAAGGGTTCGCCGAAGCCCCATACCGACAAGGTTGGCAAGATTACCCGCGCCCAGGCTGAAGAAATCGCCAAGGCCAAGAACGCTGACCTCACCGCCGCCGACCTCGACGCCGCCGTGCGTACGATCGCTGGTTCGGCGCGTTCGATGGGCATCACCGTGGAGGGTCTGTAAATGGCTAAGGTTTCGAAGCGCGTCGCCGCCAACAAGGCGAAGATCGAGCGTACCAAGTTTTACCCGATCGACGAGGCCCTGGGCCTGGTGAAGAGCTGCGCCTCGGCGAAGTTCGACGAGTCGATCGACGTGTCCGTGCAACTGGGCATCGACGCCAAGAAGTCGGACCAGGTTGTTCGCGGTTCCGTCGTGCTGCCGGCTGGTACCGGCAAGAGCGTCCGTGTGGCCGTGTTCGCCCAGGGCGAAAAGGCCGAGGCCGCCAAGGCTGCTGGCGCCGAAGTGGTCGGCATGGAAGACCTGGCCGAGCAAGTCAAGGCCGGTAACCTGAACTTCGACGTCGTGATCGCTTCGCCGGACACGATGCGTATCGTCGGTACGCTGGGCCAGATCCTCGGCCCGCGCGGCCTGATGCCGAACCCGAAGGTTGGCACCGTGACGCCGGACGTGGCCCAGGCCGTGAAGAACGCCAAGGCTGGTCAGGTGCAATTCCGTGTCGACAAGGCCGGTATCATCCACGCCACCATCGGTCGCCGTTCGTTCGACGACGCCGCTCTGAAGAGCAACCTGAGCGCCCTGCTGGACGCCCTGGTCAAGGCCAAGCCGGCAACCAGCAAGGGTGTGTACTTGCGCAAGGTGGCCGTGTCGTCGACGATGGGCGTTGGTGTTCGCGTCGAACAGACCTCGCTGTCGGCCTGAGCTGACGGCAATCCTCTGACCGGATCCCGATAACACCGGCCAGGGCAGGAATTGAGGATCGTGGCAGTGCCGCGATCGTCGCAAGGCTTTGGGCAGTGGCATCAGCGGCGCGCATGGCGCGCGGCAGGTGCTGCTGGTTATCAAAGACCGCTGGTGTTCACACCGCCTCTGGCAGCGTGGACTTAATCGGTCGGCACATGCGGGGCTTGCCCCGATGGCAGCCGGCCCGCCAGCGCAGATGGCGCACCCGAAGGGATTGATGACGCCGGAGCAATCCTGTGGATTCGGGCCAATCGGACGCCGTTCGTTTGGACTGATGCGCCGTTTGGCGGGCAACCGTCGAATACGCATCGTTTTGGAGCTTAACCGTGCCACTCAATATTGAAGATAAGAAGGCCGTCGTTGCTGAGGTCTCGGCGCAAGTCGCCAAGGCCCAGACTATCGTCGTGGCCGAATATCGCGGCATTGCGGTTGGCGATCTGACCAAGCTGCGTGCCAACGCTCGTCAGCAAGGCGTGTACCTGCGCGTTCTGAAGAACACGCTGGCTCGCCGTGCCGTCGAAGGTACGCCGTTTGCAGCCCTCGCAGAGCAGATGACCGGTCCGCTAATCTACGGTATTTCCGAAGATGCAGTGGCCTCGGCCAAGGTTCTGAACGACTTTGCCAAGACCAACGACAAGCTGGTCCTGCGCGCTGGGTCGTACGACGGCAAGGTGCTCGACGCTGGTGCCGTGAAGGCCCTGGCTTCGATCCCGAGCCGTGAAGAACTGATCTCGCAGCTGCTTGGCGTGATGCAGGCGCCGGTGTCGGGCTTCGCCCGCCTGCTGGCCGCACTGGCTGCCAAGAACGCCGAAGGCGCTCCCGCGGAAGCGGAAGCCCCGGCCGCCTGAGCTGCCGCATAGACAGATCGCAATACCGATCCCGAATCAAATCTAGTAGGAGTAATCCAAATGGCAATCACTAAAGACGACATCCTGGAAGCCGTTGGCGCGATGTCCGTGATGGAACTGAACGACCTGGTCAAGGCGTTCGAAGAGAAGTTTGGCGTGTCGGCTGCTGCCATGGCTGTGGCTGCTGCCCCGGGCGCTGGCGGTGCTGCCGCTGCTGAAGAAAAGACCGAGTTCAACGTGATCCTGGCCGAAGTCGGCGCCAACAAGGTTGGCGTGATCAAGGCCGTGCGCGAAATCACCGGTCTGGGCCTGAAGGAAGCCAAGGACCTGGTCGATGGCGCACCGAAGCCCGTGAAGGAAGGCGTGGACAAGGCCGCTGCCGACGAAGCCAAGAAGAAGCTGGAAGACGCCGGCGCCAAGGTCGACGTCAAGTAAGTGGTACCGCGCGTGCCTCTGTGGCACGCGGCAGGGGCTGGCAAAGGGAAATTCCCGGCGCCAGCCTTTTTGCGCTTCTGCGGAGGTGTTCGATCCGGCACCCGAGAAGCGGCGCAAACCGGCCCGGATGGGTGAAATGTGAATTAAGCTTTGCTTGGCAGGCGATAATCCATCGCTGCCTCAGCAGAAGCCAAACATCAGTGGCACACTAGGTGGTTGCTGATGTTTGTCTTCTGAACCGACTGCAGAAGACAAGTTTGGTCGGGTGTCCCCCGGACGTGTGCAGGCATTGCGCCGTGCAATGACCACACCGTCCGCAGCGTGCGGGCACCGTCAGCCAGAGGTTGGTAGCGGCCAACCGCCAAATCCCCTCCCAGTCGCTGAACACCTCAGGTGCCGGCCAGGTCCAGCCAGCCCTGCGATGATTCGGAGATCCCATGGCGTACAGCTTCACCGAAAAGAAGCGCATTCGCAAATCCTTTGCGAAGCGCGCGACGGTTCATCAGGTTCCATTCCTGCTTGCCACACAGATTGAATCCTACACCCAGTTCTTGCAAGCGGAAACGCCGACCGCGCGTCGCAAAAGCGAGGGTCTGCAGGCCGCTTTCAACGCGATTTTCCCAATCTCCTCCCATAACGGGCTTGCCCGTATGGAGTTTGTCTCGTATCACCTGTCCAACCCGCCGTTCGACGTCAAGGAATGCCAGCAGCGTGGCCTGACGTTCCACTCGGCGCTGCGTGCCAAGGTTCGCCTGATCATCAACGATCGCGAAAATCCGGGCAAGGTGAAGGAAGTGAAGGAGCAGGAAGTCTACATGGGCGAAATTCCGCTCATGACGTCGACCGGTTCTTTCGTGATTAACGGTACCGAGCGTGTCATCGTTAGCCAGCTGCACCGCTCGCCGGGCGTGTTCTTCGAGCACGACAAGGGCAAGACGCACAGCTCGGGCAAGCTGCTGTTCTCGGCACGGATCATCCCGTACCGCGGCTCGTGGCTCGACTTCGAATTCGATCCGAAGGACATCCTGTACTTCCGCGTCGACCGCCGCCGCAAGATGCCGGTGACGATCCTGCTGAAGTCGATCGGCCTGACGCCGGAACAGATCCTGGCGCACTTCTTCGTGTTCGACAACTTCACGCTGCAGGGCGAAGGCGCGCAACTCGAGTTCGTGCCCGAGCGTCTGCGCGGTGAAGTCGCGCGCTTCGACATCGCCGACAAGAACGGCCGCGTCGTCGTGGAGAAGGACAAGCGTATCAACGCCAAGCACATCCGTGACCTGGATTCCGCCGGCACCAAGCTGATCAGCGTGCCCGAGGACTACCTGCTGGGCCGCGTGCTGGCCAAGAACATCATCGACCCGGATACCGGCGAGGTGATTGCCAACGCCAACGACGAGCTGACCGAGACGCTGCTGGAAAACCTGCGCGAAGCCGGTGTCAAGCAGATCCAGACGCTGTACACGAACGATCTCGACCAGGGTCCGTACATCTCGCAGACGCTGCGCGTGGACGATACCGCCGACCAGACGGCCGCGCGTATTGCCATCTACCGCATGATGCGTCCGGGCGAGCCGCCCACCGAGGACGCCGTGGAAGCCCTGTTCCAGCGCCTGTTCTACAGCGAAGAGTCGTACGACCTGTCGCGCGTTGGCCGCATGAAGGTCAACAGCCGTCTGTCGCGCCCGAGCGGCGAGGGCAGCATGGTGCTGCAGGACGAGGACATCCTCGAGACGATCAAGATCCTGGTGAACCTGCGTAACGGCAAGGGCGAAGTCGATGATATCGACCACCTGGGCAATCGTCGCGTGCGTTGCGTCGGCGAGCTGGCCGAGAACCAGTTCCGCGCTGGCCTGTCGCGCGTGGAGCGCGCCGTCAAGGAACGTCTGGGCCAGGCCGAGACCGAGAACCTGATGCCGCACGACCTGATCAACTCGAAGCCGATTTCGTCGGCGATTCGCGAGTTCTTCGGTTCGTCGCAGCTGTCGCAGTTCATGGACCAGACCAACCCGCTGTCGGAAATCACCCACAAGCGCCGTGTTTCGGCCCTTGGCCCGGGCGGTCTGACGCGCGAGCGCGCCGGCTTTGAAGTCCGTGACGTGCACCCGACCCACTATGGCCGCGTGTGCCCGATCGAAACGCCGGAAGGCCCGAACATCGGTCTGATCAACTCGCTGGCACTGTATGCCCGCCTGAACGAATACGGCTTCCTGGAAACGCCGTACCGCAAGGTGGAAAACAGCAAGCTGACCGACCAGGTGGATTACCTGTCGGCCATCGAGGAAGGCAAGTACGTGGTGGCGCAGGCCAACGCGACCGTTGACGCCGACGGCAACCTGACCGACGAACTGGTGTCGGCGCGTGAAGGTTCCGAGCGTGAAACGCGTATGGTCACGCCGGACCGCGTGCAGTACATCGACGTGGCGCCGTCGCAGATCGTGTCGGCCGCCGCATCGCTGGTGCCGTTCCTGGAACACGATGACGCGAACCGTGCACTGATGGGCGCGAACATGCAGCGTCAGGCCGTGCCTTGCCTGCGTCCGGACAAGCCGCTGGTGGGTACCGGCATCGAGCGCACCGTGGCCGTTGACTCGGGTACGGCCGTGCAGGCGATGCGTGGCGGCGTGGTGGACTACGTCGACGCCATGCGTGTGGTGATTCGCGTGAACGACGACGAAGCCGTGGCCGGCGAAGTTGGCGTGGACATCTACAACCTGATCAAGTACACGCGTTCGAACCAGAACACCAACATCAACCAGCGTCCGATGGTGAAGGTTGGCGATATCGTTGCCCGCGGCGACGTGATCGCTGACGGCGCCTCGACCGACCTGGGCGAGCTGGCACTGGGCCAGAACATGCTGGTGGCGTTCATGCCGTGGAACGGCTACAACTTCGAGGATTCGATCCTGATCTCGGAGCGTGTGGTTGCCGAAGACCGCTACACCTCGATCCACATCGAGGAACTGTCGGTCGTGGCCCGCGACACGAAGCTCGGACCGGAAGAAATCACGCGCGACATCTCGAACCTGGCCGAAGCGCAACTGGCGCGTCTGGACGAGTCGGGCATCACGTACATCGGCGCCGAAGTGGAAGCCGGCGACGTGCTGGTGGGCAAGGTCACGCCGAAGGGCGAGACCCAGCTGACGCCGGAAGAGAAGCTGCTGCGCGCGATCTTCGGCGAGAAGGCTTCGGACGTGAAGGACACGTCGCTGCGCGTGCCGTCGGGCATGAGCGGTATCGTGATCGACGTGCAGGTCTTCACGCGTGAAGGCGTGACGCGCGACAAGCGCGCCCAGTCGATCATCGACGACGAACTGAAGCGTTACCGCCTGGACCTGAACGACCAGCTGCGTATCGTGGAAGGCGATGCCTTCCAGCGTCTGGAGCGCCTGCTGCTCGACAAGACCGTCAACGGCGGTCCGAAGAAGCTGGCCAAGGGCGCCAAGCTGACCCGCGAGTACCTGGCCGACCTGGACAAGTACCACTGGTTCGACATCCGTCCGGCCGACGAGGAAGTGGCTGCCCAGCTGGAAGCCGTGAAGGAAGCCATCGAGCAGAAGCGTCACGAGTTCGACCTGGCTTTCGAAGAGAAGCGCAAGAAGCTGACGCAGGGCGACGAACTGCCGCCGGGCGTGATCAAGATGGTCAAGGTGTATCTGGCCGTCAAGCGCCGCCTGCAGCCTGGCGACAAGATGGCCGGCCGTCACGGTAACAAGGGTGTCGTGTCGAAGATCGTCCCGATCGAAGACATGCCGTACATGGCCGACGGTACGCCGGCGGACATCGTGCTGAACCCGCTGGGCGTGCCGTCGCGGATGAACGTGGGCCAGATTCTGGAAACCCACCTGGGCTGGGCCGCGCGCGGTCTGGGCCAGCGCATCGGCGACATGCTCAAGGCGTCGGCCAAGGCGCAGGAACTCCGTCCGCTGCTCGCGCAGATCTACAACGAGAGCGGCAAGGCGGAAGACCTGGACAGCCTGAGCGATGCCGAAGTGCTGGAGCTGGCAGGCAACCTGAAAAAGGGTGTGCCGTTCGCCACGCCGGTGTTCGATGGTGCGCACGAGGCCGAAATCCGCCGCATGCTGGACCTGGCCTACCCGGACGAGATCGCCCGGGAGAAGGGCCTCACGGCATCGAAGCAGCAGGTCACGCTGTACGACGGCCGCACCGGCGAAGCGTTCGAGCGTCCGGTCACGCTGGGTGTGATGCACATGCTGAAGCTGCATCACCTGGTGGACGACAAGATGCACGCCCGTTCCACCGGCCCGTACTCGCTGGTGACGCAGCAGCCGCTGGGCGGTAAGGCCCAGTTCGGTGGCCAGCGTTTCGGTGAGATGGAAGTGTGGGCACTGGAAGCCTACGGCGCATCGTACGTGCTGCAGGAAATGCTGACGGTCAAGTCCGATGACGTGAACGGCCGTACCAAGGTGTACGAAAACATCGTCAAGGGCGAGCACTCGATCGATGCCGGCATGCCGGAATCGTTCAACGTGCTGGTGAAGGAAATCCGCTCGCTGGGTATCGACATCGATCTGGATCGCTACTGATTCGCCGATTGATGCGGGTGCCGGCCACGGCGGGCACCCACCAGCGCAGGTTTCCCACAGGATTGAATGCCGCCGCTCCGGACAGACTCCGGACCGGCGGCGAAACAAGGAGTTGCAATGAAAGCATTGCTCGATCTCTTTAAGCAGGTTCAGCAGGAAGAGCAGTTCGACGCGATCAAGATCGGTCTGGCCTCGCCGGAGAAGATCCGTTCGTGGTCGTACGGCGAAGTGAAGAAGCCGGAAACGATCAACTACCGTACGTTCAAGCCGGAACGCGATGGTCTGTTCTGCGCCAAGATCTTTGGCCCGATCAAGGACTACGAGTGCCTGTGCGGCAAGTACAAGCGCCTGAAGCACCGTGGCGTGATCTGCGAGAAGTGCGGCGTCGAAGTGACGCTGGCCAAGGTGCGCCGCGAGCGCATGGGCCACATCGAACTGGCCGCGCCGACCGCGCACATCTGGTTCCTGAAGTCGCTGCCGTCGCGTCTGGGCATGGTGCTCGACATGACGCTGCGCGACATCGAGCGCGTGCTGTATTTCGAAGCGTTCGTGGTGCTGGAACCCGGCATGACCCCGCTCAAGAAGAGCCAGATCATGTCGGAAGACGACTACCTGGCCAAGTGCGACGAGTACGGCGAGGGCGAGTTTGTGGCCATGATGGGTGCCGAGGGCATCCGTGAACTGCTGCGCGGCATCGACATCGAGAAGCAGATCGAACAGATCCGCGCCGAGCTGCAGGCCACCGGTTCCGAAGCCAAGATCAAGAAGTTCGCCAAGCGCCTGAAGGTGCTGGAGGCGTTCCAGCGTTCGGGCATCAAGCCCGAGTGGATGATTCTGGAAGTGCTGCCGGTGCTGCCGCCCGAACTGCGTCCGCTGGTGCCGCTCGATGGTGGCCGTTTCGCCACGTCGGACCTGAACGACCTGTATCGCCGCGTCATCAACCGTAACAACCGTCTGAAGCGCCTGCTGGAGCTGAAGGCCCCTGAAATCATCGTGCGCAACGAAAAGCGCATGCTGCAGGAAGCCGTCGACTCGCTGCTGGACAACGGCCGTCGCGGCAAGGCGATGACGGGCGCCAACAAGCGTCCGCTGAAGTCGCTGGCCGAGATGATCAAGGGTAAGGGCGGTCGTTTCCGTCAGAACCTGCTGGGCAAGCGCGTGGACTACTCGGGCCGTTCGGTCATCGTGGTGGGCCCGACGCTGAAGCTGCATCAGTGCGGTCTGCCCAAGCTGATGGCGCTGGAGCTGTTCAAGCCGTTCATCTTCCACAAGCTGGAAACGATGGGCATCGCCACCACCATCAAGGCGGCGAAGAAGGAAGTGGAAAGCCAGACGCCGGTGGTGTGGGACATCCTCGAAGAGGTGATCCGCGAGCACCCGGTGATGCTGAACCGCGCGCCGACGCTGCACCGCCTGGGTATCCAGGCGTTCGAGCCGGTGCTGATCGAAGGCAAGGCCATCCAGCTGCACCCGCTGGTCTGCGCGGCATTCAACGCCGACTTCGACGGTGACCAGATGGCCGTTCACGTGCCGCTGTCGCTGGAAGCCCAGATGGAAGCCCGCACGCTGATGCTGGCGTCGAACAACGTGCTGTTCCCGGCCAACGGCGATCCGTCGATCGTGCCGTCGCAGGACGTTGTGCTGGGTCTGTACTACACGACCCGCGACAAGATCAACGGCAAGGGCGAAGGCATGACGTTTGCTGACATCAGCGAAGTCATCCGTGCCTACGAAAACAAGGAAGTCGAGCTCGCATCGCGCGTGAACGTCCGTATCACCGAGTATGAAGTGGTGAACAAGGACGCCGACGGCGACGCACGTTTCGCACCCAAGATCACGCTGCAGGCCACCACGGTCGGCCGCGCGATCCTGTCCGAGATCCTCCCGAAGGGCCTGCCGTTCTCGGTGCTGAACAAGCCGCTGAAGAAGAAGGAAATCTCGCGCCTGATCAACACGGCATTCCGCAAGTGCGGTCTGCGCGAGACCGTGATCTTCGCCGACAAGCTGCTGCAGTCGGGCTTCCGCCTGGCAACGCGCGCCGGTATCTCGATCGCCATCGACGACATGCTGGTGCCGCCGCAGAAGGAGAAGATCATCTCCGACGCGGCCGCCAAGGTGAAGGAATACGACAAGCAGTACATGTCGGGTCTGGTGACGGACCAGGAGCGTTACAACAACGTCGTGGACATCTGGGGTGCCGCTGGCGACCAGGTGGGCAAGGCGATGATGGAGCAGCTCCAGCACGAAGATACGGTCGATCGCAACGGCAATACCGTCAAGCAGGAATCGTTCAACTCGATCTACATGATGGCGGACTCGGGTGCTCGCGGTAGCGCGGCCCAGATTCGTCAGCTGGCAGGTATGCGTGGCCTGATGGCCAAGCCGGATGGCTCGATCATCGAAACGCCGATTACGGCGAACTTCCGTGAAGGCCTGAACGTTCTGCAGTACTTCATCTCGACCCACGGCGCGCGTAAGGGCCTGGCCGATACGGCACTGAAGACCGCAAACTCGGGTTACCTGACCCGTCGTCTGGTCGACGTGACGCAGGATCTGGTCGTGGTGGAAGACGATTGCGGCACGACCAACGGCGTGGCCATGAAGGCCCTGGTCGAAGGCGGTGAAGTGATCGAAGCCCTGCGCGACCGTATTCTGGGCCGTGTGACGGTGGGTGACGTGGTGAACCCTGAAACCCAGGAAACCGCGATCGAAAACGGCACGCTGCTGGACGAAGACCTGGTCGAGCTGATCGACAACATCGGCGTGGACGAAGTCAAGGTCCGCACGCCGCTGTCGTGCGACACGCGCTACGGCCTGTGCGCCAAGTGCTACGGCCGCGACCTGGGCCGCGGCGTGCTGGTGAACTCGGGCGAAGCGGTGGGCGTGATCGCTGCACAGTCGATTGGCGAGCCGGGTACCCAGCTGACCATGCGTACGTTCCACATCGGTGGTGCGGCATCGCGTGCGGCAGTGGCATCGAGCGTGGAAGCCAAGGCCACCGGTACGGTGCGCTTCACGGCGACCATGCGCTACGTGACGAACGCCAAGGGCGAACTGATCGTGATCTCGCGTTCGGGCGAGGCACTGATCACGGACGACCACGGCCGCGAGCGCGAGCGCCACAAGATCCCGTACGGCGCCACGCTGCTGGTGCAGGACGGCCAGGCCATCAAGGCCGGTACGCAGCTGGCCACTTGGGACGCACTGACTCGTCCGATCGTTTCCGAATACTCGGGCACGATCAAGTTCGAGAACGTGGAAGAAGGCGTGACCGTTGCCAAGCAGATGGACGAAGTCACGGGCCTGTCGACCCTCGTGGTGATCGACGCCAAGCGCCGTACGGCTGCCACCAAGGGCCTGCGCCCGCAGGTGAAGCTGCTCGACGCGAACAACCAGGAAGTCAAGATTCCGGGCACGGACCACTCCGTGACCATCGGCTTCCAGGTGGGCGCGCTGATTACCGTGAAGGATGGTCAGCAGGTGCACGTGGGTGAAGTGCTGGCACGTATCCCGACCGAATCGCAGAAGACCCGTGACATTACCGGTGGTCTGCCGCGAGTGGCCGAGCTGTTCGAAGCCCGTTCGCCGAAGGACGCCGCCGTGCTGGCGGAAGTCACCGGTACGGTGTCGTTCGGCAAGGACACGAAGGGCAAGCAGCGCCTGGTGATCACGGACCTGGACGGCAACGCCCACGAGTTCCTGATCGCGAAGGAAAAGCAGGTGCTGGTGCACGACGGCCAGGTGGTGAACAAGGGCGAAATGATCGTGGAAGGTCCGGCGGACCCGCACGACATCCTGCGCCTGAAGGGCATCGAAGAGCTGGCGCACTACATCGTGGACGAAGTGCAGGACGTGTACCGTCTGCAGGGCGTGAAGATCAACGACAAGCACATCGAAGTGATTGTTCGTCAGATGCTGCGCCGCGTGCAGATCCAGGACGTGGGCGATACCAAGTTCATCCCGGGTGAACAGGTGGAGCGTTCGGAACTGCTGGACGAAAACGATCGCGTGATCGCCGAGGGCAAGCGTCCGGCCATCCACGAGAACCTGCTGCTGGGTATTACCAAGGCGTCGCTGTCGACCGACAGCTTCATCTCGGCGGCATCGTTCCAGGAAACGACGCGCGTGCTGACCGAAGCCGCGATCATGGGCAAGACCGACGACCTGCGTGGTCTGAAGGAAAACGTGATCGTGGGTCGTCTGATCCCGGCCGGTACCGGCCTGGCCTACCACCGTGCCCGCAAGGCACGCGAGGCAGCCGAGCGCGAACGCGCCCAGGCGATCAGCGACGAAGAGCAATCGCTCTTCATCGAGCCGCCGGTGGTGCAAGCCACCGAGGGCGACGGCGACGCAGTCTGATCGCGATCCTCGCAGTTACGCAGCAATGAAGAACCCGGCTCGATCGAGCCGGGTTTTTTTTCGTCTCGCGCCGATCGGTTCGATCGCTTGGTATGGATCAAACCAGCAGATCGGAAGCAGCGATACGGTGTGGAATCTTTCATTCCGCTCGCCCGGCAGCGCTTCGATCATGACGCTACAGATGCCTGCACGTTGGATTTGTCGCCTGCTGAACGCGGCCGCATGCGGTGCCATGATCGCCACGGCGTCGGTGGCCCATGCGTTTCCGTTGGACCTGCCCCTAAATCCGCCACAAACCATGGAAGACGAGCGCCAACTGCGCTTCACGCAGCAGCACGATTGCGCCGCCGGCAAGGGCAATGCGAATCTGTGCGCCATGCTTGAGCAGCAGGCGCGGCAGCAGCAAATCGACGCCGTGCGTCGAGACACATCGCCGGCCGCCATGCCTCGTCCCGTCGATCCCCATCCGCTGTCCGGGCGGGGCATCCCGCTGCCTGGTGGCCTTCAGTAAGGCCACCGCATCTGCGTATCCACGCGTCAGGCATCCGCCGAAGATGCCGGCGCGATCATGACCACCAGACTGCCCACGTCGATCACCGGTTCATCGGCGATCAGGATGCGCCCTCCGAACACCACCATGTTCGACCGCAGTCGGTCGATCCTGACGTCTAGCGTCAGGACCGTGTCGTAAGGGATAGGCCGATGCAGCGTGACATCGCGCATCAACCCCACCAATGCGTGCGTCGGGGTGTCGGGTGTCTGACCCAGATAGAACAGCGTGACGCCGGCTTGCCCGAATGACTCGATGGCCAACGTCGCGGGATATGCCGTGGGTGGCTGGCGTCCGAGTATTGGCGATTCGCGGTTGACGACCTTGGTGGCCAGGATGTGCTCGCCCGGCCGATAGGTTGCCACGGTGTCGAGCAGCAGGAACGGATGGCGATGCGGCAGCAGGCTCGCGATCTGCTGGTGCGTCAGCGCCGGTGCAACCGTGCCTACCGGCGGCACGGCGGCCGGCGTCGCATCGAGCGTGCCGATACGGCACACGATGGTCGCCCGGACGCGCGCATCGCCCGCCACGCTGGCAACGGCCTCGCACGTCAGGTCGTCACCGGCGCGCGACGGGATCGTGACTTCCAGCACCACCACGTCGCCGGGCACAACCGCCCCCAGATACTGCACGCGCTGGACGGAAGCGGCGTGGGCGGCCTGGCCCAGCGTGGCGCCTGCTAGGTTGGCGGCCATCGTCAGCATCCGGTCAAGCATGAGCGCCCCGGGGTACACCGGGTGGCCGGGGTAGTGGCCGAGCGCGAACAGATCGCTGCCGCTGACGAACAGTGTTTCGCGGCTGGCAGGTGCGGAACAGGGCGAAAGGGACGGGGGATTCAGGGCGGGCATACAAATGGCACGGGCGTAGATCGTGGGATCGTAGTCCGCGTCGGCAGACCCGCGCTTGCGCTATCGCAAATTCTTCAGGATTGCTCGGGCGTAAGTCCGGGGAATGATGCCGATCCGCGACATCGGCGAAACCGTACCCATCGGAATTCCCGTTGCATCCCCCAGGCGTGGAGGAAACGCGATGGCACATTGATCGCATCGTTACTACTCAAACTACCCACGGAGGATCCGGACGATGCTTGCCAGGACTTTTGTTGCCGCCATGCTCGCCAGTGTGTCTGGCGCGTTGTACGCCATGACGGCAGACGCGCTGAAACGCGCTGACGACCTTTACCAGGCCAATTGCGCGGTCTGCCATTCCGCCAGCCGGGGCGGCTACGTCGGGCCCGCGCTGCACAAGGACCGGCTGGTGCAAAGCGATGCCGCGCTGCGGGGCGCGATCATGACCGGCATCCCCGATACGCTGATGCCGCCGTTCCATTCGCGCATGTCCGATGAGGACATCCGGCTGGTGGCCGAGTACATCCGGACCCAGCCCGTGGGCAAGCCGGAATGGTCGATGCAGCAGATTCGCGACAGCCTCGAAGTGCTGGTGGATGAATCCACGCTCCCGTCGAAGCCCACATATCAGATCGGCTCGGTCTATGACCTGATGGTGGTCATGGCGCGCGGGCGCTACGGGCGCGGTACGGGCAGCGACAACGCGAAGACGGTCTTCCTGGATGGCACGACCAACCAGGTAGTTGGCGAAATTGCTACGCCGATCGCACCGCACATCATGGAGTTCAGCCCCGTCAGCGAGCGATGGGCCTGGCTGAAGAGCGATGACGGCCACGTCTACAAGATCGACCTCTACTCGCTCAAGGTCGTGCGCAAGGTCAAGACAGGGTTGACCGGGCCGGGCATCGCCGTGTCCATGGACGGCAAATGGCTGGCGGCCAGTTCTTTCGTGCCGAACCTGGTGGTGATTCTGAAGGCGGACACGCTGGAGCCCGTGAAGTACCTGCGGCTCGAAGGCAAGGACCCCGACGGCAAGTTCATCCAGTCGGCGGGTGGCCCGGTCATCGGCAGCCGCATCAATAACAAGTTTGCGCTGACGCTGCGTCAGGCGGGCCAGATCTGGATCGTCGATCCGGACCGCGAAGGCATGCCGGTGACGAAGCTGGAAGGCGTGGGCCGCATGCTGCACGACACATTCCTGACGCCAGATGGGCGCTACTCGATGGTGGCGTCCTACGGCGACAACAAGATCGTGGCCATCGACCTCAAGGAAAACAAGGTGGCGCGCGATATTCCGGCGGGCTGCCAGCCCCATGTGGGCTCCGGAGCCGTGACCCCGGTGGGTGGCCGGATGCTGGCGTTCGGCACGAATATCGGCAAATGCGACAAGGGCGATGTCGTGACGGTGTGGGACACGAGCGACTTCTCGGTGGTGAAGAACATCAAGGTGGATGGCCCAACGGAATCGCCAGCCGCGCATCCCGACGCACCCTACGTGGCCGTGGACATCGTCTCGAAGGACAAGAAGGCCGCGCACATCCAGCTGATCGACAAGCAGTCGCTCGAAGTCGTGCGCACGCTGGATGCCGGCGGCCATGCGTTCTTCCCGGAATACACCCGGAACGGCCAGTACCTGTACGTCAGCGCCGGCTACTACGGCGATCGCCTGCGCGTGTACGACAGCAAGACGCTTGCCCTGGTGGCCGAACACAAGATGGAAAGCCCTGCCGGCATCTTCTCGCGTGCGCGCACGCAGTGGATCTCGGTGGGTTTGCCGGCGACGCGCAAGAACTGAGGAGAGTGGCCATGATCAAGTCTCGATGGAACAAGCCGGCCGCGCTGCTCGCCCTGATGACGGCGGCCATGAGCGTGCATGCGGCGACGCCTGCCACAGCTGCGGCGCCGTCCGCACCGACTGCGCCGGCAGCGCAGAAGCTGCCCGATCAGGTGGCGGCCATCCTGCCGCTGTGCGCGTCTTGCCATGGGATCGACGGCATCAGTAGCGTCGCCCTGTATCCCAATCTTGCCGGGCAGAAGCCGGAATACCTGGCCAAGCAACTGCGCGACTTCAAGGCCGCGCGGCGAGATGATGCCGTGATGCGACCGATGGCGGAGCCGCTGGACGACGCCGCCATCGACGCGTTGTCACGCCATTTCGGCACGATGCCCGGGGCGCGTTGAGGCATCCCCGGCCAGGCTGACCGATGTGCTGGAAGCCGGTTGTCGCGCGTGGCAACCGGCCACCGTCAGCTTTACCCTGGACATTGCCTCGCGGATCTGAGCAACGTTCTGCGAGGCGTAGCCCAGCAGCAGCACGCGGTTGCCGGCTGCAGGAATGTGGGCACAGGCGGCTTCTTCCATGGTGTAGAGCCTCACGCCTTGCGCCAGGGCGCGGTTCGCGATACTGGTGGCGTCCGGGGTGCCGGGCGGCAAGTGCAGTGCCACATGCATGCCGGTGCCGGCGCCGCTGATCTGGCAGTGGGCGCCCCAGATGTCGCGCAAGCCGGAGAGCAGGGCATCGCGTTGCTCGCGATAGCGGCGGCGCAGCCGGTACAGATGCCGGCTGTAGTCGCCATACTCGAACAGCCGTGCCAGCACGGCCTGCTCGAGCCAGGGACATCCATGATTCAGCAGCGCCTTGCGACGCGCGATGGCGTCGGTCAGCCAGGGCGGACACACCATGAATCCGAGTCGCAGGCCCGGCCCGAGTACCTTCGAGAACGATCCGACGTAGACCACGCGCGATGGATCGAGCGCCATGAGCGGCGGTGGCGGCGCGCTGTCGTACGCGAAGTCGCCGTCGTAGTCGTCCTCGATCACGCAGGCGCCGACTTGCGCGGCCCAATCCAGCAACGCGCGGCGCCGGTCCGTCGACATCGTGTAGCCGAGCGGATACTGATGCGACGGCGTGGTGTACGCCAGTTGCACCGGCCCATGCGGCAGCGCGTGCGTGCACAGGCCGTCCGCGTCGACAGGTACCGCGATGCGTACCGCGTGCCGGAGGTGGGGCAAATTGCAGAAGCCCGCATAGCCGGGCGATTCCACCACGACGCGGTCACCATGGTGGACGAGTTGCGCGGCAAGCAGGTGCAGTGCCTCCTGGACTCCGGCGACGATCAGGATCTGCGTCGGATCGACGGCCAGCGCACGCGTCGCGGCAAGGAAGTCGGCGATCTGCATGCGCAGGCCCCAGAGGCCCTCCGCCGGCGGATATTCGCTGATGGCGTGCCGCATCTGGCGCAGCAGCGGGTTCGACAACATGGCCCAGCGGCGCGTCGGAAAGGCATCCGGCGCGGGACGTCCGATCTTGAAATCGAACGTCACGGGATAGCGAGGCGGTGCGGCATGCACGCCGGGCGGCGATATGCCGGCACTCGCCTGCGAGGATCGGGGAGGCACCGCTGGCGCTTCGGGCATGGCCGGGACGGGCGGTGGCGCCGGCGATGCGCGCGGAATCGCTTCCGCCACATAGAAGCCGCGACCCGGCTCGCCCCGCAGCAGGCCGGCGTCGGTCAGGCCTTCATAGGCGCCGACCACGGTGTTGCGCGAGACGCGCAGCATGGCAACCAGGCAGGCGATGGACGGTAGCCGATCGTCCGGCTGCAGACGGCCGGACAGGATCATGTGTTCCACCTGCCGCATGATCTGCCGCTTGTACGGTTCCGATCCATCGCGCAGGATCTCGATGGGCAGGGAAAAGGAATGGCGCTGCATGTTGCGATGTTGGGGACCTCGCCTGCCATCCTATGACCGGCGTGCCGCACGGTGCTTGTGCTGGCGCAAGACTGTCGGCGGCGCGGCCAAATCGCGTGTGGCGATTGGCGCCAGTGCCACACCGGCGCAGACACATTCCGTCCGATCGGGCATGGAGTGGTATGGTTACGCCTTTCCCGCTTTCCGATCTGCTGCTGTCCCATGTCGCGCGCCCTGGCGATCCTCAAAGAAGTCTTCGGCTACCACGCATTCCGTGGCACGCAAGCGGAGATCATCGACCATGTGGCGGACGGCGGCGATTGCCTGGTGCTGATGCCGACCGGCGGTGGCAAGTCGCTTTGCTATCAGATTCCGGCGTTGCTGCGCCAGCAGGCCGGCCAGGGCGTGGGCATCGTGGTGTCGCCGCTGATCGCGCTGATGCAGGACCAGGTGGCGGCGCTGACCGAAGCCGGCGTGCGCGCCGCGGTGCTGAACTCCACGCTGAGCAGCAGCGAGGCCTCGGCGGTCGAGCGCGACCTGCTGGCCGGGCGGCTGGACATCCTCTATGTGGCGCCCGAGCGGCTGATGACGCCGCGCTTTCTGGATCTGCTGGATCGCACGCGCGTGGGTTTGTTCGCCATCGACGAGGCGCATTGCGTGTCGCAATGGGGCCACGACTTCCGGCCGGAATATATCCAGCTGTCTGTGCTGCACGAGCGATTCCCGAATGTGCCGCGCATTGCGCTGACCGCCACGGCCGACGCGCTGACGCGTAACGAGATCATCGAGCGGCTGGCGCTCGACGATGCGCGTGTCTTTATTTCCAGCTTCGATCGTCCCAATATCCGCTACCGCATCGTCGAAAAGGACAACGCGCGGAACCAGCTGCTGGCGTTCATCAAGGCCGAGCACATGAACGGCGACGGCGGCTACGACAGCGGCATTGTCTATTGCCTGTCGCGCAAGAAGGTCGAAGACACCGCGCAATGGCTGGCCAGTCACGGCATCAACGCGCTGGGCTACCACGCCGGCATGGATGCCCAGGTGCGGCAGCATCACCAGGCGCGCTTCCGCGAGGAAGAGGGCATCGTGATGGTGGCCACCATTGCCTTCGGCATGGGCATCGACAAGCCCGATGTGCGGTTCGTGGCGCATCTGGATCTGCCCAAGAGCATGGAAGGCTACTACCAGGAAACCGGGCGCGCCGGCCGCGACGGCCTGCCGGCGAATGCCTGGATGGCCTACGGGCTTGGCGATGTCGTCCAGCAGAAGCGCATGATCGACGAGTCGGAGGCCGACGACGCGCACAAGCGCGTGTCGTCGTCCAAGCTCGACGCGCTGCTGGGACTGTGCGAAACGGCGGGCTGCCGGCGCGTGCGGATTCTGGCCTATTTTGAAGAATCGGCGGGCCCTTGCGGCAACTGCGATACCTGCCTGGAGCCGCCCGCCACCTGGGACGGCACACGCGAGGCGCAGATGGCGCTGTCCTGCGTGTACCGCACGGCGCAGGCCAGCCGCGTGCATTTTGGCGCGACCCACCTGATCGACGTGCTGCGCGGCAATGCCAGCGAGAAGATCCGGCAGTGGGGCCACGACAAGGTGTCGACGTTCGGCATCGGCAAGGATCTGTCGGTGGCCGAATGGCATGCCATCTTCCGCCAGTTGATTGCCCACGGCCTGCTGGTGATCGATCACGGCGGCCATGGCGCGCTGCTGCTGGGCGATCCGGCGCGGGCCGTGCTCAAGGGCGAGCAGTCGGTCACGCTGCGCCGGCAGGTCAGCAAGCCGGGCAAGTCCGGCGAACGGGCGGGGCGCGGCGGCCCGCGTACCGATCACACGGCCACGATGGATGCCGACACGCTGTCCAACTGGGAGGCGCTGCGGGCCTGGCGCACGGCCACCGCCAAATCGCACGGCGTGCCGGCCTATGTGATTTTCCACGACGCCACGCTGGCCGAGCTGGCGCGCAGCGCGCCGGAATCGCTCGATGAACTGGCGGAGGTGCCCGGAATCGGTGCATCCAAGCTCGAGCGTTACGGCGAGGAAATCCTCGAAACGCTGCGCGGCGGCTGAGCAGGCGGGTCGGCCCGGGCGACGCAGAGGATGCAAGGTATACGTCGCGTATACCCCTTGACCGTTGCCAGCGCCCCTGCTAGAGTGCCAGATTCGAGTTTTTGGCTTTGGATTTCGCACGTCCCTCGGAATTGTGCCCTCAGCGGCGCAACCAGGCAGGCGGCAGCGGGATCCGGGCGAGCTCGCGCTCTTTGGCAAGTCTGTCACTTCACAGCCCTTCCTTCAGAGCGTCCGCTCACCTTTCCCGTCCAAAACCCGTAGTTGCCCCTTGGTCAGAGCCTGGCGAAGGGGTGTTTTTGTAAAACCAAGCTGGATTGAACAATGCCAACTATCAACCAACTGGTTCGCAAGCCGCGCGTCTCTGAAGTCGTCAAGAGCAAGAGCCCGGCGCTTGAGAACTGCCCCCAGCGTCGCGGCGTGTGCACCCGTGTGTACACCACGACGCCGAAGAAGCCGAACTCGGCACTGCGTAAGGTTGCCAAGGTGCGCCTGACCAACGGTTTCGAAGTCATTTCGTATATCGGCGGTGAAGGCCACAACCTGCAGGAACACTCGGTCGTGCTGATCCGCGGCGGCCGTGTGAAGGATCTGCCGGGTGTGCGTTACCACATCGTCCGTGGTTCGCTGGATCTGCAAGGCGTGAAGGACCGCAAGCAGGCCCGTTCGAAGTACGGTGCGAAGCGTCCGAAGGCTGCCTAAGCTTTTACGCAAAGCAATATCCGACAGCCATGACAGGGCGTCATGGAGCTGTCACCAGGCGGCGGTACAACGGAGCGTTTTTTGTGCGCCGTGCCGTCGAGTAAGTGGTCACCCGGCGAATTTGTCCAGCCAGTCGTGCTGGCAAGCTAGTTGGTGGCCGGAGAGCGCGATTATTCAGACCGCCTCTCAACTGAATCTTAAGGAAAGAAGATGCCACGTCGTCGTGAAGTCCCCAAGCGGGACGTTTTGCCTGATCCGAAGTTCGGTAACGTTGAAGTTGCCAAGTTCATGAACGTGCTGATGCTGGACGGCAAGAAGTCGGTTGCCGAACGTATCGTGTACGGCGCGTTCGACCAGATCGAAAAGAAGGCAGGCAAGGCCCCCATCGAAGTGTTCTCCGTTGCCATCAACAACGTGAAGCCGGTGGTGGAAGTGAAGAGCCGTCGCGTGGGCGGCGCCAACTATCAGGTTCCGGTCGAAGTCCGTCCGTCGCGTCGTTTGGCATTGGCGATGCGTTGGCTGCGCGAGGCCGCGAAAAAACGCAGCGAGAAGTCGATGGCGCTGCGCCTGGCAGGTGAGCTGATGGAAGCTGCAGAAGGCCGCGGCGGCGCAATGAAGAAGCGCGACGAAGTACACCGCATGGCCGAAGCCAACAAGGCGTTCTCGCACTTCCGCTTCTAAAGCGCGCGAAAAACGCTGTTGGTTGCCGGGCGGGCTGTGTTTTCACACATCTCGCCCGTTTGTGTTAAAGGCGCAGACCATGAGATTTCTGCGCCTCATGGACGAATAGAGGATTAAAGTGGCTCGTAAGACTCCCATTGAGCGTTACCGTAACATCGGTATTTCGGCTCACATTGACGCGGGTAAAACCACCACGACCGAGCGGATCCTGTTCTACACCGGTGTGAACCACAAGATCGGTGAAGTGCATGATGGCGCGGCCACCATGGACTGGATGGAGCAGGAGCAGGAGCGTGGCATCACGATTACCTCCGCTGCTACCACCGCCTTCTGGAAGGGCATGGGCGGCAACTATCCCGAGCACCGCTTCAACATCATCGACACCCCGGGGCACGTGGACTTCACCATCGAGGTGGAGCGTTCCATGCGCGTGCTGGATGGCGCCTGCATGGTGTACTGCGCAGTGGGTGGCGTGCAGCCCCAGTCGGAAACCGTCTGGCGTCAGGCCAACAAGTACGGCGTGCCGCGTCTGGCGTTCGTCAACAAGATGGACCGTACCGGCGCGAACTTCTTCAAGGTTTACGACCAGCTGAAGACCCGCCTGAAGGCCAACCCGGTGCCCGTCGTGGTGCCTATCGGCGCTGAAGACGGCTTCCAGGGCGTGATCGACCTGCTGGAAATGAAGGCGATCATCTGGGACGAAGCCAGCCAGGGCGTGAAGTTCGAATACCAGGACATCCCGGGCGAACTGCAGGCCGTCGCTGACGAATGGCGCGAGAAGATGGTCGAGTCCGCCGCCGAAGCCAGCGAAGAGCTGATGGAAAAGTACCTGGGCGGCGAAGAGCTGACCCGCGCCGAGATCGTCAAGGCGCTGCGTGACCGTACCATCGCCTGCGAAATCCAGCCGATGCTGTGCGGCACCGCGTTCAAGAACAAGGGCGTGCAGCGTATGCTGGACGCCGTGATCGACTTCCTGCCGTCGCCGGTGGACATTCCGCCGGTCAAGGGCGTGGACGAAAGCGACGACGAGAAGAAGCTCGAGCGCAAGGCCGACGACAACGAGAAGTTCTCGGCGCTGGCATTCAAGATCATGACCGACCCGTTCGTCGGCCAGCTGATCTTCTTCCGCGTCTACTCGGGCAAGATCAATTCGGGCGACACCGTGTACAACCCGGTGAAGCAGAAGAAGGAGCGTCTGGGCCGTATTCTGCAGATGCACGCCAACCAGCGCGAAGAAATCAAGGAAGTGCTGGCCGGCGACATCGCCGCTGCCGTGGGCCTGAAGGACGCGACCACCGGCGACACGCTGTGCGATCCGGCTGCCCCGATCGTGCTCGAGCGCATGGTGTTCCCGGAGCCGGTGATCTCGCAGGCTGTCGAGCCGAAGACCAAGGCTGACCAGGAAAAGATGGGTATCGCCCTGAACCGCCTGGCCGCCGAAGATCCGTCGTTCCGCGTGCGTACCGATGAAGAATCGGGCCAGACCATCATTTCGGGCATGGGCGAGCTCCATCTGGAAATTCTGGTCGACCGCATGAAGCGCGAATTCGGCGTGGAAGCCAACATCGGCGCGCCGCAGGTGGCCTACCGCGAAACCATTCGCAAGAAGGCCGAGGACGTCGAAGGCAAGTTCGTCAAGCAGTCGGGCGGCCGCGGCCAGTATGGCCACGCCGTGATCACGCTGGAACCGCAAGAGCCGGGCAAGGGCTTCGAGTTCATCGACGCCATCAAGGGCGGTGTGATTCCTCGCGAATACATCCCGGCGGTCGAGAAGGGTATCGTCGACACGCTGCCGGCCGGTATCCTGGCTGGCTTCCCGGTGGTGGACGTGAAGGTCACGCTGACGTTCGGTTCGTACCACGACGTGGACTCGAACGAAAACGCGTTCCGCATGGCCGGCTCGATGGCTTTCAAGGAAGCCATGCGCAAGGCCAGCCCGGTTCTGCTGGAGCCGATGATGGCCGTGGAAGTGGAAACGCCGGAAGACTACACGGGTACCGTGATGGGCGATCTGTCGTCCCGCCGCGGCATCGTGCAGGGCATGGACGACATGGTTGGCGGCGGCAAGATCATCAAGGCCGAAGTTCCGCTGTCGGAAATGTTCGGTTACTCGACCGCGCTGCGCTCGGCCACGCAAGGCCGCGCCACGTACACCATGGAATTCAAGCACTACGCCGAGGCACCGAAGAATATCGCCGAAGCTGTGATGACGGCCAAGGGCAAGTAATAAAGCTTCGCCGCCACGCATGACCTGCGTGGCGGCGCAAAGAATTGAATCTGACTGTATTCCATTAGGAGCTGAAACATGGCAAAGGAAAAGTTCGAGCGGACCAAGCCGCACGTGAACGTAGGTACGATTGGTCACGTTGACCACGGCAAGACGACGCTGACGGCAGCGATTGCCACGGTGCTGGCTGCGAAGTTCGGCGGCGCGGCCAAGAAGTACGACGAAATCGACGCAGCGCCGGAAGAGAAGGCACGCGGCATCACGATCAACACCGCACACGTGGAATACGAGACGGCCAACCGCCACTACGCCCACGTTGACTGCCCGGGCCACGCTGACTATGTGAAGAACATGATCACGGGCGCCGCGCAGATGGACGGCGCGATCCTGGTTTGCTCGGCTGCCGACGGCCCGATGCCGCAAACGCGCGAGCACATCCTGCTGGCCCGTCAGGTTGGCGTGCCGTACATCATCGTGTTCCTGAACAAGTGCGACATGGTCGATGACGCCGAGCTGCTGGAACTGGTGGAAATGGAAGTGCGCGAACTTCTGTCGAAGTACGACTTCCCGGGCGACGACACCCCGATCATCAAGGGTTCGGCCAAGCTGGCGCTGGAAGGCGACAAGGGCGAGCTGGGCGAAGTGGCCATCATGAACCTGGCCGACGCACTGGACTCGTACATCCCGACGCCGGAGCGCGCCGTTGACGGTACGTTCCTGATGCCGGTGGAAGACGTGTTCTCGATCTCGGGTCGCGGCACGGTGGTGACCGGCCGTATCGAGCGTGGCGTGGTCAAGGTCGGTGAGGAAATCGAAATCGTGGGTATCCGCCCGACGGTGAAGACGACCTGCACGGGCGTGGAAATGTTCCGCAAGCTGCTGGACCAAGGTCAAGCCGGCGACAACGTGGGTCTGCTGCTGCGCGGCACGAAGCGCGAAGACGTTGAGCGTGGTCAAGTCCTGTGCAAGCCGGGCTCGATCAAGCCGCACACGCACTTCACGGGTGAGGTCTACATCCTGTCGAAGGACGAAGGTGGCCGTCACACGCCGTTCTTCAACAACTACCGCCCGCAGTTCTACTTCCGTACGACCGACGTGACTGGCTCGATCGAGCTGCCGAAGGACAAGGAAATGGTCATGCCGGGTGACAACGTGTCGATCACCGTCAAGCTGATCGCCCCGATCGCCATGGAAGAAGGCCTGCGCTTCGCAATCCGCGAAGGTGGCCGTACCGTCGGCGCCGGCGTTGTGGCAAAGATCCTCGACTAAGCAACCTTCCTGGGACATGCCTGCGGGCATGTCCCCTATAATCCGGGCTCACTGCCCATCGCTCTTTTAAGGAACAATCATGCAGAACCAGAAGATCCGTATCCGCCTGAAGGCTTTCGACTACCGCCTGATCGACCAGTCGGCCGCCGAAATCGTGGATACCGCCAAGCGTACCGGCGCGATCGTCAAGGGCCCGGTGCCCCTGCCGACCCGCATCCAGCGCTTCGACATCCTGCGTTCGCCGCACGTCAACAAGACCAGCCGCGATCAGTTCGAGATCCGCACTCACCAGCGCCTGATGGACATCGTCGATCCGACGGACAAGACCGTCGACGCGCTGATGAAGCTCGACCTGCCGGCCGGCGTGGACGTCGAGATCAAGGTGTAAGTATGTTTCGGACCGCTCCGGCGGCCTGATGCAGCAAAAAACGGCGAGCTTCGGTTCGCCGTTTTTCTTTTTGTGGGCGCCAACGATGGGTCAATGCCGATCCGCTCGTGTCTGGCGATGGGTTTCGGCCCCCGACGGCTATCCCCTGCTGTCAAATTGCGGCGATTTCGCCCGCGTGGCCCCCTGAATTGCCTGCTTCGGCGGACATCGCGCCGCGCCAAGTCGGCTTCGCGCCGCAATTTCGCCAAATTCTGTCGCCAGGCACACGGTCAGGCGCGGAAATCGGCAAATCATCTTGCCCTTTCCAAACCGCTGGGTTATATTGTAAGGCTACCCGTTTCTCCGGGTAGTGGGGACCGTTTTGGTCAGCGCAATCCTTTTCGCGCAACCCGCAAATCGCACAGTTTCGTGTATCAATCAGCCCCGGCCAATCGCAGCTGGGAATGGAGCAAACCATGAGCCTTGGCCTTGTAGGTCGCAAGGTTGGCATGACCCGTATTTTCACGGACGACGGTGATTCGATTCCCGTTACCGTGGTCGAGGTCGGCGACAACCGCGTGACGCAAATCAAGACGGACGAGACCGACGGTTATACCGCGGTTCAAGTCACCTTCGGCAGCCGGCGCGCAAGCCGCGTCACCAAGCCGCTGGCGGGTCATCTCGCCAAAGCCGGCGTGGAAGCTGGCGAAATCATCAAAGAATTCCGCATCGATGCAGCCAAGGCTGCCGAACTGCAAGCTGGCGGTTCGCTGTCGGTCGACCTGTTCCAGGTCGGTCAGAAGATCGACGTGCAGGGCGTGACCATCGGTAAGGGCTACGCCGGTACCATCAAGCGCTACCACTTCGCTTCGGGTCGTGCCACCCACGGTAACTCGCGTTCGCACAACGTGCCGGGTTCCATCGGTATGGCGCAGGATCCGGGCCGCGTGTTCCCGGGCAAGCGCATGACGGGTCACCTCGGTGACGTCACCCGCACGGTGCAAAACCTCGAGATCGCCAAGATCGACGCAGAGCGCAAGCTGCTGCTGGTCAAGGGCGCCATCCCCGGTTCCAAGGGCGGCAAGGTCATCGTGACCCCGGCCGTCAAGGCCAAAGCTTAAGGAGCGCATGTAATGGAACTCAAGCTCCTCCAGGACAACGGTCAAGTCGGCGCAGGCGTTGCAGCCTCGGCCGAAGTGTTCGGCCGTGACTACAACGAAGCTCTGGTTCACCAGATCGTCGTTGCCTATCAGGCTAACGCCCGTAGCGGTAACCGCAAGCAGAAGGACCGCGAAGAGGTCAAGCACACGACCAAGAAGCCGTGGCGCCAGAAGGGTACGGGCCGTGCTCGTGCCGGTATGTCGTCCTCGCCGCTGTGGCGTGGCGGTGGCCGTATCTTCCCGAATTCGCCGGAAGAGAACTTCAGCCAGAAGGTCAACAAGAAGATGTTCCGTGCCGGTATGCGCTCGATTTACTCGCAGCTCGCACGTGAAGGTCGTATCAACGTAGTGGACGGTTTCGCTGTCGACGCACCCAAGACCAAGCTGCTGGCCGACAAGTTCAAGGCCATGGGCCTGGACTCGGTGCTGATCATTACCGACAGCCTCGACGAAAACCTCTACCTGGCTTCGCGCAACCTGCCGAACGTGGCAGTCGTGGAGCCGCGTCACGCTGATCCGCTGTCGCTGGTGCACTACAAGAAGGTGCTCGTGACGAAGGCAGCTGTCGCGCAGATCGAGGAGTTGCTGAAATGACGCAAGTCGCCAAGAACGATCATCGTTTGATGCAGGTGCTGCTCGCGCCGGTGGTTTCCGAAAAGGCAACCCTGGTGGCCGACAAGAACGAACAGGTTGTGTTCGAAGTGGCTCGCGATGCCAACAAGGCAGAAGTGAAGGCCGCCGTCGAACTGCTGTTCAAGGTCGAGGTGCAGTCCGTTCAGATCCTGAACCAGAAGGGCAAGCAAAAGCGCTTTGGCCGCTTCATGGGCCGTCGCAACCACGTCAAGAAGGCATACGTGGCGCTGAAGCCGGGTCAGGAAATCAATTTTGAAGCGGAGGCCAAGTAATCATGGCACTCGTCAAGACCAAGCCGACTTCCCCGGGTCGTCGCTCGATGGTGAAGGTGGTCAACAAGGACCTTCACAAGGGCGCCCCGCACGCTCCGCTGCTGGAAAAGCAATTCCAGAAGTCGGGTCGTAACAACAACGGTCATATCACCACCCGCCACAAGGGCGGTGGTCATAAGCACCACTACCGCGTGGTCGACTTCAAGCGCAGCGACAAGGACGGCATCGCCGCCAAGGTCGAGCGCCTGGAATACGATCCGAACCGCAGCGCGAACATCGCGCTGGTGCTGTTCGCCGACGGCGAGCGCCGCTACATCATCGCCACCAAGGGCATGGTAGCTGGCCAGGCCCTGATGAACGGCTCGGAAGCCCCGATCAAGGCCGGTAACAACCTGCCGATCCGCAACATCCCGGTTGGTACCACGATCAACAACGTGGAAATCCTGCCTGGCAAGGGCGCGCAAGTTGCCCGTGCCGCCGGTGGTTCCGCCGTGCTGCTGGCCCGTGAAGGCCTGTACGCTCAGGTTCGTCTGCGCTCCGGTGAAGTGCGTCGCGTGCATATCGAATGCCGCGCCACCATCGGTGAAGTGGGCAACGAAGAGCACAGCCTGCGTGTGATCGGCAAGGCCGGTGCCACGCGCTGGCGCGGTATTCGCCCGACCGTTCGCGGCGTGGTGATGAACCCGGTGGACCACCCGCATGGTGGTGGTGAAGGCAAGACTGCTGCTGGTCGCGACCCGGTTTCGCCGTGGGGTACCCCGGCCAAGGGTTACCGTACCCGCAGCAACAAGCGCACGGACAGCATGATCGTCCAGCGCCGCCACAAGCGCTAATCGGTAGGTAGGAGCTAAAGATATGACTCGTTCCGCAAAAAAGGGTCCGTTCTGCGACGACCACCTGCTGAAGAAGGTGGAAACGGCCGTAGCCGGCAAGGACAAGAAGCCCATCAAGACATGGTCGCGCCGTTCGACGATCATGCCTGATTTCATCGGCCTGACGATCGCCGTGCACAACGGCCGTCAACACGTGCCGGTGTACGTGACGGAAAACATGGTCGGCCACAAGCTCGGCGAATTTGCGATCACTCGCACGTTCAAGGGCCACGCGGCTGACAAGAAAGCGAAGAGGTAAGGTGCCATCATGGAAGTGAAAGCGATTCATCGCGGTGCCCGTATCTCCGCCCAGAAGACGCGTCTGGTCGCTGACCAGATCCGCGGTCTGCCGATCGAGCGCGCGCTCAACATCCTGACGTTCAGCCCGAAAAAGGCTGCCGGGATCGTGAAGAAGGTGGTCGAATCGGCCATCGCCAACGCCGAGCACAACGAAGGCGCCGACATCGACGAACTGAAGGTCAAATCGATCTTCGTCGACAAGGCAACCTCGCTCAAGCGCTTCACCGCACGGGCGAAGGGCCGCGGCAACCGCATCGAGAAACAAACCTGTCACATCACTGTGACGCTCGGCAACTAAGGAGTCACGATGGGACAGAAGATTCATCCGACTGGCTTCCGTCTGGCCGTCAGCCGTAACTGGGCTTCGCGTTGGTACGCCAACAACACGAAGTTCGCCGGCATGCTGAAAGAAGACATCGAAGTTCGCGACTTCCTGAAGAAGAAGCTCAAGAACGCATCGGTTGGCCGTGTTGTGATCGAGCGTCCGGCCCGTAATGCACGTATCACCATTTACAGCTCGCGTCCGGGCGTGGTGATCGGCAAGAAGGGTGAGGACATCGAACTGCTGAAGGCCGAGCTGCAACGTCGCATGGGCGTGCCCGTGCACGTGAACATCGAGGAAATCCGCAAGCCGGAAACCGATGCGCAGCTGATCGCCGATTCGATCACGCAGCAGCTCGAGCGCCGCATCATGTTCCGTCGCGCCATGAAGCGCGCGATGCAGAACGCGATGCGTCTGGGTGCCCAGGGCATCAAGATCATGAGCTCGGGCCGTCTGAACGGTATTGAAATCGCACGTACCGAGTGGTACCGCGAAGGCCGTGTGCCCCTGCACACCCTGCGCGCCGACATCGACTACGGCTTCTCGGAAGCCGAAACCACCTACGGCATCATCGGTGTCAAGGTGTGGGTCTACAAGGGCGATCACCTGGGCCGCAACGACGCGCCTGTGGTGGAAGAGCCGCAAGAAGACCGTCGTCGTCGTCCGGGTCGCCCGGAAGGCCGCCGCCGTGAAGGCGAAGGCCGTCCGTCGGGCAACCGCCGCGGTGGTGCCGGTGCTGGTCGTCGCGCTGCGCCTGGCGCAGACGCGAAGAGTGGAGAATAAGAATGCTGCAACCGAAGCGTAGGAAGTATCGCAAGGAGCAGAAGGGCCGCAACACGGGTAAGGCTACCCGTGGTAACGCCGTGTCTTTCGGCGAATTCGGCCTGAAGGCAATGGGCCGTGGCCGTCTGACCGCTCGTCAGATCGAGTCGGCACGTCGTGCGATGACCCGTCACATCAAGCGTGGCGGCCGCATCTGGATCCGGATTTTCCCGGACAAGCCGATTTCGAAGAAGCCTGCCGAAGTCCGTATGGGTAACGGTAAGGGCAACCCGGAATACTACGTGGCTGAAATTCAGCCGGGCAAGATGCTGTACGAAATGGATGGCGTGAGCGAAGAGCTGGCACGTGAGGCGTTCCGCCTCGCCGCCGCCAAGCTGCCGATCGCCACGAATTTCGTGGTGCGTCAGGTCGGTACGTAAGGAGATTGGGATGAAAGCATCCGAACTGCGCGGCAAGGACGCCGCAGGCCTGAACCAGGAGCTCTCCGAGCTGCTGAAGGCCCAATTTAGCCTGCGCATGCAAAAGGCCACCCAACAGCTGCAGAACACCAGCCAGCTGAAGAAGGTGCGCAAGGACATCGCGCGCGTGCAAACCGTGCTGAACGAGAAGGCGAACGCGAAATGACCGAAGCTGCGAAGACTGAAGCAAAGCTTCACCGGACCCTCGTGGGCCGTGTCGTGAGCGACAAGATGGACAAGACCGTCACGGTCCTGATCGAAAACCGCGTCAAGCATCCTCTGTACGGCAAGTACGTGCTGCGTTCGAAGAAGTACCACGCACACGATGAAGCCAACCAGTACAAGGAAGGCGACAAGGTCGAAATCCAGGAAACGCGTCCGCTGTCGCGGACCAAGTCCTGGGTGGTTTCCCGGCTGGTAGAAGCTGCGCGCGTCATCTAAGTACAACAGTACTTTGCTGACTTGCAAGTCCAGGATTATGTTGCTATAATCCTGGACTTCCGCTTTATTGCGTTCGCCTTAGCAGTACCACCCGGGCGGGCCTGTTGAGCGAGCAAGGGCTGGCATCCGGTAATTCAGGGTGCGGGCACTACCGACTTCCAAGTTGATCAACCCAAGCGGCGCTGGCGCAATGCCTGGCTCCGACGGGACCAAGACTGACCGACGGGCTTCATATCCGAAGACCTGACGGATTAAGTTGGGAAGATAACACCATGATTCAGACAGAAAGCCGGCTCGAAGTGGCCGATAACACCGGTGCGCGCGAAGTGCTGTGCATCAAGGTACTGGGTGGGTCCAAGCGCCGCTATGCGAGCGTGGGCGACATCATCAAGGTGACCGTGAAGGACGCAGCGCCGCGCGGTCGCGTGAAGAAGGGCGACATCTATAACGCAGTCGTCGTGCGTACCGCCAAGGGCGTGCGCCGCGCTGACGGTTCGCTCGTCAAGTTCGACGGCAATGCCGCCGTACTGCTGAACAACAAGCTCGAGCCGATCGGCACCCGTATCTTCGGGCCGGTGACTCGTGAACTCCGTACCGAGCGATTCATGAAGATCGTGTCGCTCGCTCCGGAAGTGCTGTAAGGAGCCGCCATGAACAAGATTCGTAAAGGCGACGAAGTCATCGTGCTGACCGGCAAGGACAAGGGCAAGCGCGGTGCCGTCCAGGCAGTGCAAGGCGACAAGGTCGTGGTTGAAGGCGTGAACGTTGCCAAGAAGCACGCTCGCCCGAACCCGATGCTGGGCACCACCGGTGGCGTGGTCGACAAGCTGATGCCGCTGCATATTTCCAACGTTGCGCTCGTGGATGCCAATGGCAAGCCGTCGCGTGTCGGTATCAAGGTCGAAGACGGCAAGCGCGTGCGCGTGCTGAAGACGACCGGTGCCGTCCTGGCCGCTTGATTCTGGGCACAGATAGGAGTTGAGCATGACAGCACGTCTGCAAGAGTTTTACAAAGAACAGGTTGTGCCGGCGCTGATGAAGCAGTTCGGCTACAAGTCGGTCATGGAAGTGCCGCGTTTCACCAAGATCACCCTGAACATGGGCCTGGGCGAAGCGATCAATGACAAGAAGGTCATTGAGCTGGCAGTCGGTGACCTGACCAAGATCGCCGGTCAGAAGCCCGTTGTGACGAAGGCCAAGAAGGCCATCGCCGGCTTCAAGATCCGTCAGGGCTACCCCATCGGCGCGATGGTGACCCTGCGCGGTGAGCGTATGTTCGAATTCCTGGACCGTTTCGTGACCGTGGCCCTGCCGCGCGTGCGTGACTTCCGTGGTGTGTCGGGCAAATCGTTCGACGGTCGTGGCAACTACAACATCGGTGTGAAAGAGCAGATCATTTTCCCCGAAATCGAGTACGACAAGATCGACGCACTGCGTGGTCTGAACATCAGCATCACGACGACGGCTAAGAACGACGAGGAAGCCAAGGCTCTCCTGAACGCGTTCAAGTTCCCGTTCCGTAATTAAGGGGTAACCGTGGCTAAACTGGCTCTGATTGAACGTGAGAAGAAGCGCGCAAAGCTCGTGGCGAAGTACGCCGACAAGCGCGCAAACCTCAAGGCCATTATTGACGACCAAGAAAAGTCGGAAGAAGAGCGTTATCTGGCGCGTCTCGAGCTGCAGAAGCTCCCGCGCAACGCTAACCCGACTCGCCAGCGCAACCGCTGCGCGATCACCGGTCGTCCCCGCGGTACCTTCCGCAAGTTTGGCCTGGCGCGTAACAAGATCCGCGAAATCGCCTTCAAGGGCGAAATCCCGGGTCTGACGAAAGCCAGCTGGTAATTACGCACAGGCTACAGGAGAAACAGTATGAGCATGAGCGATCCTATCGCCGATATGCTGACGCGCATTCGCAACGCCCAGGGCGTGCAGAAGGCGTCGGTGGTCATGCCCTCGTCCAAACTGAAGGTTGCGATCGCCAAAGTCCTGAAGGACGAAGGCTACGTCGATGACTACTCGGTTCAGGAAGATGGCGGCAAGGCGCAACTGACCATTGGTCTGAAGTACTACGCCGGCCGTCCGGTGATCGAGCGCATCGAGCGCGTTTCGAAGCCCGGTCTGCGCGTGTACAAGGGCCGCAGCGACATCCCCCAAGTGATGAACGGGCTGGGTGTGGCGATCATCTCGACCCCGCAGGGTCTGATGACCGACCGCAAGGCACGTGCCACTGGCGTGGGCGGCGAAGTTCTCTGCTACGTCGCGTAAGGAGCAAACATGTCCCGTGTAGGTAAGGCTCCCATCGCGCTGCCGAAAGGCGCGGAAGTAAATGTGGCGGCTGGCGTGCTCTCCGTTAAGGGCCCGCTCGGTACGCTGACCCAGCCGATTCACAGCCTGGTGAAGGCCAACGTTGCCGATGGCACGCTGACTTTCGAACCGGCTGACGAATCGCGTGAAGCAAACGCCCTGCAAGGCACCATGCGCGCCCTGGCGGCAAACATGGTCAAGGGCGTGACCACCGGTTTCGAGCGCAAGCTGCAGCTGGTTGGCGTGGGTTACCGCGCTCAACTGCAAGGCGCCGCGCTGAAGCTCCAGCTTGGTTTCTCGCACGATGTGATTCACGAAATGCCGGAAGGCGTGAAGGCCGAAACGCCGACGCAGACCGAAATCGTGATCAAGGGTGCTGACAAGCAGAAAGTCGGTCAGGTTGCCGCGGAAGTCCGCGCGTACCGTCCGCCCGAGCCCTACAAGGGCAAGGGTGTTCGCTACGCTGACGAGCGCGTCATCCTGAAGGAAACCAAGAAGAAGTAAGGGGTCCAGAGATGAACAAGAAAGACGCTCGTTTGCGCCGTGCACGTCAGACCCGCGCGAAAATCGCGGAATTGAAGATCAATCGTCTGACCGTGTTCCGTACGAATACGCATATTTACGCTCAGGTGTACTCGCCGTGCGGCACGCAAGTGCTGGCTTCGGCTTCGACCGCCGAGGCAGAAGTGCGCAAGGAACTGACTGGCAGCGGTGCTACCGTTGCCGCCGCCACCCTGGTGGGCAAGCGCGTTGCCGAGAAGGCAAAGGCAGCTGGCGTGGAAACCGTCGCGTTCGATCGTGGTGGCTTCCGCTTCCACGGCCGCGTGAAGGCCCTGGCTGACGCCGCGCGTGAAGCCGGCCTCAAGTTCTAAGCGCTCAAAGAGAGATACGTCATGGCAAAGATGCAAGCAAAAGTCCAACAGGACGAACGCGACGACGGCCTCCGCGAGAAGATGATCTCGGTCAACCGTGTCACCAAGGTGGTGAAGGGTGGCCGTATCCTCGGTTTCGCTGCGCTGACCGTGGTGGGTGACGGCGATGGCCGCATCGGCATGGGCAAGGGCAAGGCCAAGGAAGTTCCGGTGGCCGTGCAGAAGGCAATGGACGAAGCCCGTCGCAAGATGGTCAAGGTCTCGCTGAAGAACGGCACGCTGCAACACGAAGTTGTTGGCCGTCACGGCGCCGCCAAGGTGCTGATGATGCCCGCCAAGGAAGGTACCGGCGTGATCGCCGGTGGTCCGATGCGCGCGATCTTCGAAGTGATGGGTGTGACGAACGTTGTGACCAAGTCGCACGGTTCGACGAACCCGTACAACATGGTTCGCGCCACCATCGATGGTCTGACCAAGATGAGCACGCCGGGCGAGATCGCCGCCAAGCGTGGCAAGTCGGTCGAAGACATCCTCGGCTAAGGTGAACGAAATGTCGCAGAAAACCGTAAAAGTGCAACTCGTGCGTAGCCTGATCGGTACGCGCGAGGATCATCGCGCCACCGTACGTGGCCTGGGCCTGCGTCGCCTGAACTCCGTTTCGGAGCTGCAGGACACGCCCGCCGTGCGCGGCATGATCAACAAGGTCTCGTACCTGGTCAAGGTTCTGGCCTGATCGGGACTCGGAGAGCAACATGCAACTGAACAACCTGAAACCGGCCGACGGTTCGAAGCACGCCAAGCGTCGCGTCGGCCGCGGTATCGGCTCCGGCCTGGGCAAGACGGCTGGTCGTGGTCACAAGGGTCAGAAGTCGCGTTCGGGCGGCTTCCACAAGGTTGGCTTCGAAGGCGGTCAAATGCCGCTGTATCGTCGCCTGCCGAAGCGTGGTTTTACCTCGCTGACCAAGGCCTTCACCGCTGAAGTGACCCTGCGCGACATCGAACGCCTGGAAGCTGCCGAAGTGGACCTGCTGGTCCTGAAGCAAGCTGGCCTGGTGGGCGAGCTGGTCAAGAGCGCGAAGGTCATCAAGGCCGGTGAACTGTCCCGCAAGGTGACGATCAAGGGTCTGGGTGCCACCGCTGGCGCCAAGGCTGCGATCGAAGCCGCTGGCGGCCAGATCGAAGCGTAATTACGCAGTAGCATTCGCAGCATAGGCGAAGTCACAGTCGGAGCATCGTTTGGCCACGGCGAAACCCAATGCAAGCGCGCAGGCCAGGAATACGGCGAAGTACGGCGATCTCAAGCGCCGGCTGATGTTCCTGGTGCTGGCCCTGATCGTCTACCGCATCGGTGCACATATTCCGGTGCCGGGAATCGATCCGGATCAGCTTGCGAAGCTTTTCCAGAGTCAGTCGGGTGGCATCCTCGGGATGTTCAACCTGTTCTCGGGCGGTGCGCTGTCGCGCTTTACCGTCTTCGCGCTCGGCATCATGCCGTACATCTCGGCGTCGATCATCATGCAATTGCTGACGATCGTGCTGCCGCAGCTGGAGTCGTTGAAGAAGGAAGGGCAGGCAGGGCAACGTAAGATTACGCAGTACACACGCTACGGCACCGTGGTTCTGGCCACGTTCCAGGCGTTGTCGATTGCGGTGGCGCTGGAGTCGCAGCCAGGGCTGGTTATCGATCCGGGTCTGATGTTCCGGGCCACGGCGGTAATCACGCTGGTGACCGGCACGATGTTCCTGATGTGGCTGGGTGAGCAGATTACCGAGCGCGGTCTGGGCAACGGTATTTCGATCATCATCTTCGGTGGTATCGCGGCGGGCCTGCCCAATGCGATCGGCGGACTGTTCGAACTGGTCCGTACGGGTTCCATGAGCATCATCGCGGCGATCCTGATCGTGGCGATCGTGGCTGGTGTGACCTACGCCGTGGTGTTTATCGAGCGTGGCCAGCGCAAGATCCTGGTGAACTATGCCAAGCGTCAGGTCGGCAACAAGGTGTACGGCGGTCAGTCGTCGCACCTGCCGCTGAAGCTGAACATGGCAGGGGTGATTCCGCCGATCTTTGCATCGTCGATCATCCTGTTCCCGGCGACGATTGCAGGCTGGTTCACGTCTGACTCGACGGGTGCGGTTGGCCGGTTCATCAAGGACTTGGCTGCCACGCTGTCGCCGGGCCAGCCGGTCTACATCCTGCTGTATGCGACTGCGATTGTATTTTTCTGCTTCTTCTATACGGCTCTGGTCTATAACAGCCGGGAAGTGGCAGACAACCTGAAGAAAAGTGGAGCCTTCATTCCGGGCATCCGTCCGGGCGAGCAAACGACGCGCTATATCGACAAGATCCTGGTGCGCCTGACGCTGGCCGGTGCGATTTACATCACACTGGTCTGCCTGTTGCCGGAATTCCTGGTGCTGCGCTGGAACGTTCCGTTCTATTTCGGCGGAACCTCGCTGCTGATCATCGTGGTCGTCACGATGGACTTCATGGCACAGGTACAGTCCTATGTCATGTCGCAGCAGTACGAGTCGCTGCTGAAGAAGGCGAATTTCAAGGGTAACCTGACCTTGCGCTAAGGAAAGCTGGGGTCGGGGCGGGCACCAGGTATGGCAAAAGACGACGTCATCCAGATGCACGGGGAGGTCCTGGAAAATCTCCCCAACGCGACGTTCCGCATCAAACTGGAGAACGGCCACGTAGTACTCGGCCACATCTCCGGCAAGATGCGAATGAACTACATCCGGATTCTTCCGGGTGACAAGGTGACGGTTGAGCTGACTCCATATGATCTGTCTCGCGCACGTATCGTCTTCCGGACGAAGTGAAGCGAACTGGAATTGAAGGAAGAGGAAAATCATGAAAGTGCTGGCTTCTGTTAAGCGCATTTGCCGCAACTGCAAAATCATCAAGCGCAACGGTGTCGTGCGCGTGATCTGCTCGTCGGATCCCCGCCACAAGCAACGCCAAGGCTAATCGGAAAGAGGATTGACGAATGGCACGTATCGCAGGGGTTAACATCCCGAACCACAAGCACACCGAAATCGGCCTGACGGCTATTTATGGTGTCGGCCGCTCGCGCGCCCGCAAGATTTGCGAGGCCACCGGTGTACCGTTTGACAAGAAGGTCAAGGATCTGACCGACGCCGACCTGGAAAAGCTTCGTGACGAAGTGGGCAAGGTCACGGTCGAGGGTGACCTGCGTCGTGAAACCACGATGAACATCAAGCGTCTGATGGACCTTGGTTGCTATCGTGGCATGCGTCACCGCAAAGGTCTGCCGCTCCGCGGCCAGCGTACCCGCACCAATGCCCGTACCCGTAAGGGTCCGCGCAAGGCCGGCGTGGCACTGAAGAAGTAAAGCCGAAGGCAGAGGAATAGACGAATGGCAAAAGGTCCGAATAACGCCGCCCAGCGCGCGCGTAAGAAGGTCAAGAAGAACGTTGCCGACGGCATTGCGCACGTCCACGCTTCGTTCAACAACACCATCATCACGATCACCGACCGTCAGGGCAACGCCCTGTCGTGGGCGACCGCTGGTGGCCAGGGCTTCAAGGGTTCGCGCAAGTCGACCCCGTTCGCAGCCCAGGTTGCCGCCGAAAACGCCGGCCGCGTTGCGCAAGACCAGGGTATCAAGAACCTGGAAGTGCGCATCAAGGGCCCGGGCCCGGGTCGCGAATCGGCTGTCCGTGCGCTGAACGCGCTGGGCATCAAGATTTCGGTGATCGAAGACGTGACGCCGGTGCCACACAACGGCTGCCGTCCGCCGAAGCGCCGCCGTATCTAAGCGCCAGGCTTGCCGGGGATACGATCAGGGTCTTACCCCGTATCTCCGGAGTGTGGTAGTATCCCACGTTGGCCTGCTGCAATTTTTTGCGGCGGGCTTTCGTTTTGCGTCCGCGTCTTGAGGCTGCCGCCTCGGCGAGGACGATATTCATCATGCTTTTGCGTTGCCTCCGCGTGGCTGTGGCCATTGCGGATGAAGAACCATAAGCCCACCGTCCGTCACGACAGGTGACGGACTCGCGGCGCGTCCTGATGGCGCCGTGATCGATCAAAGGAAGATAAAGTGGCACGTTATACCGGCCCGAAGGCCAAACTTTCCCGCCGCGAAGGCACCGATCTGTTCCTGAAGAGCGCCCGTCGCTCGCTGGCTGACAAGTGCAAGCTGGACAGCAAGCCGGGCCAGCACGGCCGCACCTCGGGTGCCCGTACGTCCGACTACGGCAACCAGCTGCGCGAAAAGCAGAAGGTCAAGCGCATTTATGGCGTGCTGGAGCGTCAGTTCCGCCGCTACTTCGCTGAAGCCGACCGCCGCAAGGGCAACACCGGCGAGAAGCTGCTGCAACTGCTGGAATCGCGCCTGGACAACGTCGTGTACCGCATGGGCTTCGGCTCGACCCGCGCCGAAGCGCGCCAGCTGGTTTCGCACAAGGCGATCCTGGTGAACGGTCAGCCGCTGAACGTGCCGTCGGCCCAGGTCAAGGCTGGCGACATCGTGTCGATCCGCGAACAGTCGAAGAAGCAGGTCCGTATCGCCGAGGCGCTGTCGCTGGCCGAGCAGTCGGGCTTCCCGACCTGGGTGAACGTGGATGCCAAGAAGTTCGAAGGCACGTTCAAGCAGGCTCCGGATCGCGCCGATATTTCGGGCGACATCAACGAAAGCCTGATCGTCGAACTGTATTCGCGTTAATCGCGGACCGAGATTCGAACGGTTCATCGCTTGCCTTATCCACAAGGCTTCGCTTTCAGCCCGGCGCGCCACGCGGCGCGCCGGGCTTATTGCCCATCATACGATGGGTTTTTTCAGGTTCCAAACGTCAGCCTTATCGGTGTAACGAGCCGAGGGTATTGAAAAGGACAACCTAATGCAAACAGCACTCCTCAAGCCAAAAATCATCGCCGTCGAACCGCTGGGCGACCACCACGCCAAAGTCGTGATGGAGCCGTTTGAACGCGGTTACGGGCATACGCTTGGTAACGCGCTGCGTCGCGTCCTGCTGTCGTCGATGGTCGGCTATGCGCCGACTGAAGTCACGATCGCTGGGGTCGTCCACGAGTATTCCACCATCGATGGCGTTCAGGAAGACGTCGTCAACCTGCTCCTCAACCTGAAGGGCGTGGTCTTCAAGCTGCACAACCGCGACGAAGTCACGGTGTCGCTGCGCAAGGATGGCGAAGGCGTGGTCACGGCAGCCGATATCGAGCTGCCGCACGATGTCGAGATCATCAACCCGGGTCACGTCATTGCCCACCTGTCCGCAGGCGGCAAGCTGGACATGCAGATCAAGGTCGAGCAAGGCCGTGGTTATGTGCCGGGCAACGTGCGCAAGTTCGGCGACGAGTCGGGCAAGGTGATCGGCCGCATCGTGCTGGACGCCTCGTTCTCGCCGGTCCGCCGCGTTTCGTACGCCGTGGAATCGGCGCGTGTGGAACAGCGTACCGATCTGGACAAGCTGGTGATGAACATCGAAACCGACGGCGTGATCTCGCCGGAGGAAGCGATTCGCCAGTCGGCCCGTATCCTGGTAGACCAGCTGTCGGTGTTTGCCGCGCTGGAAGGCACCGAATCGGCCGCCGAGGCGGCTTCGAGCCGCGCTCCGCAGATCGATCCGATCCTGCTGCGCCCGGTGGACGACCTCGAGCTGACGGTGCGTTCGGCCAACTGCCTGAAGGCCGAAAACATCTACTACATCGGCGACCTGATCCAGCGTACCGAGAACGAACTGCTCAAGACCCCGAACCTGGGTCGCAAGTCGCTCAACGAGATCAAGGAAGTCCTGGCTTCGCGTGGCCTGACGCTCGGCATGAAGCTCGAGAACTGGCCGCCCGCAGGTCTGGAGAAGTAATTGGCGGGTGGAGCTGCCGAAAGGCGGCTCCACTGTCAACGCGCCACAGGCAATTCCGCCCGTGGCACCGTAGCACTACCGGCCCGCGCCCGAGCCCGCTTCCAGCGGCCAAGGCGATAGAAGAGCTGGTCAAACACTGTCATCGAAAGGAATCATCATGCGTCACCGTCATGGTCTGCGGAAACTGAACCGCACCTCGTCGCACCGTCTCGCGATGCTGCGCAACATGTCCAACTCGCTGTTCCAGCACGAGCTGATCAAGACCACCCTGCCCAAGGCCAAGGAACTGCGCAAGGTTGTCGAGCCGCTCATCACGCTGGCCAAGAAGGACACCGTTGCCAACCGCCGTCTGGCTTTCGCCCGTCTGCGCGACCGCGACATGGTCACCAAGCTGTTCACCGAACTGGGCCCGCGTTACGCCACCCGTCCGGGCGGCTACACCCGTATCCTGAAGTTCGGCTTCCGTCAGGGCGACAACGCGCCGATGGCGCTGGTCGAGCTGGTGGACCGTCCGGAAATCACCGAAGCCCCGGCTGAAGAAGCTGCGGAATAAGTGATGACCGAACCCGTCCCCGCTGACGGGTTATCGGACACGGCACTACAATCGAGCCAGGCTTTTGCCTGGCTCTTTTGTTTTGTGCCCCGATCCACGCATGACAAGTTCAGACTCCTCCCATAGCGCGACGCGCCCGGACCCGGCAGAATCGGTCTGGATGGCGATGACCAACCTGCCTGACGAGGCGTCGGCGGCGCGGGTGGCTCGGGCCGTCCTGGAAGCCCGGGTCGCGGCCTGCGTGAACCGGCTGGCACCGTGCCAGTCCGAGTACTGGTGGCAAGGCAAGCTCGAGCAGGCGCAGGAATGGCCGCTGCTGATCAAGACCACGCAGGGCCAGTACGCGGCGCTGGAAGCCGTGATCCGCGCCGAGCACCCCTACGACGTGCCAGAACTGATTGCGTGGCCGCTGGTGGCGGGGCTGCCCGCCTATCTGGGCTGGGTCCGGGCGGAAGCCAGCGGGGCCGCAAGCCAGCCTTGAAGTCAGAACAACAAGTATCGGAACAACTCATGGGAACGACGGGGATCAGCGGGAACGGAACGTGGCTTGACGGTGCCACGCCAGCCATCGGACAACGGCCCGGTGCGGCGTGCGGCGGACGTCTGTCGGTGCGTTCGGGGTTGCGACAAATCGTCGCAATCGCGCTGATCTTCCTCGTGTGTCTGGTGACCTGGGGCAGCGCCCGTGCGGCGTCGGAAGACGACTTCCTGCCGCCAGAACAGGCGTTCAAGTTTGCCGCCAGGCAGGTCGATCCCCAGACCATTGAAGTCCGGTTCGATGTGGCCGACGGCTACTACCTGTACCGCGAGCGATTTGCCTTTGCCGCACAGCCGGCCGGCGTGAAGCTGGGTACTCCGGCCATGCCGCAGGGCAAGGTGCATTTCGACGAGACCTTTGGCAAGGACATGGAGACCTACCGCGGCGCCGTCGTCGTCAAGGTCCCTGTCGAACAGGCGCCGGCCGATGGCCGCTGGACGCTGGTGGTGACGTCGCAGGGCTGCGCCGACAAGGGCCTGTGCTACCCGCCGATGGAAAGCGTCTACAAGGTAGGCGGGTCGGCGCTGGGCAATCTTTTTGGCGATCGCGGCGCGCCCGCACGGTCGACGCCCGCCGCGCCGCAGGCGGACAGTCCAGCCAGCGAGCCGCCCAGGACGCCAGCCGTCCGGGGTCCGCAAATCGACGAGAACGACCGTATCGCCGGCGCGCTGGCCAGCCGCAACCTGCCGCTGATCGGCGCGCTGTTCTTCGGGCTCGGGCTGTTGCTGACCTTCACCCCTTGCGTGTTGCCGATGGTGCCCATCCTGTCGTCGATCGTGGTCGGCGAGCACGTGACGCGGGGCCGCGCTTTCGTCGTGTCGCTGGCCTATGTGCTGGGCATGGCCGTGGTCTATACCGCCGTGGGCGTGGCTGCGGGACTGGCCGGCGAAGGCCTGTCCGCCGCGCTGCAGACGCCCTGGGTGCTGGGCCTGTTCGCGTTGCTGATGATCGGGCTGGCGCTGTCGATGTTCGGCCTCTACGAACTCCAGCTGCCGCAGCACTGGCAGACGCGGCTGACCCAGTCTTCCAACCGCAGGCAGGGTGGCCAGGTGGCGGGCGCCGTGGCGATGGGCGCGATTTCGGCGCTGATCGTCGGGCCATGCGTGACCGCCCCCCTGGCTGGCGCGCTGGCCTATATCGCTCAGACCGGCGATGCCCTGACCGGCGGCGCGGCGCTGCTGGCCATGGCGCTGGGCATGGGCGTGCCGTTGTTGCTGGTCGGCGTCGGCGCGGGCAACCTGCTGCCGCGCGCGGGCAAATGGATGGAGGCGACCAAGCGATTCTTCGGGTTCCTGCTGCTTGGGGTGGCGATCTGGATGGTGACCCCAGTGCTGCCGGCGTGGGTGGTGATGATCGCGTGGGCGGCCCTGCTGATCGTCGCGGCCGTGTATCTTGGCGCGTTCGACTCGCTCGGTCCTGACCCGCGCGGGTTGCTGCGCCTGGGCAAGGGCCTGGGCCTGGTTGCCGCGCTGGCGGGCGCCATCCAGATCGTCGGGGTGGCTTCCGGGGGACGCGATCCGCTCCAGCCGTTGTCCCATCTCGGCAGCTTCCCGGGGCCGTCGGCGGCAGGGGCCGCCGGCAAGGACGCAGCCGTCCGTTTCGAACGCGTGCGAAGCGTTGCCGAACTGGACGCGCGCGTGGCACAGGCCGCGGCAGCGGGCCGCCCGGTGCTGCTGGATTTCTATGCTGACTGGTGCGTCTCCTGCAAGGAGATGGAAAAGCTGACGTTCCCCGACGCCAAGGTCAGGGCGCGTCTGGCCAACGTCGTGCTGCTGCAGGCCGATGTGACGGCCAATAACGCCGACGACAAGGCGCTGCTCAAGCGATTCGGCCTGTTCGGCCCGCCGGGCATCATCCTGTTCGGATCGGACGGCCGCGAGCGCCCGGTTCGCGTGATCGGCTATCAGTCGGCGAACCGCTTCCTGGACAGCCTGGAGCGTGCGTTCGGCAAGGCGCCGCAGACCTGAGTCCGCACCCCGGGGCGCCGGATCGGGCGGCGGCTATCGGTCCAGCCAGCGTCCCAGCGCCCAGATGCCACCGATGGCGGCCACCACCCCGCCCATCAATCCGATCGACCACCAGAACCCGTTCGGCTCCTGCAGCCACGGCATGCGGGCGAAGTTCATGCCGAACACGCCCGTAATCAGCGTGAGCGGCATAAACAGGGCCGTGATGATCGTCAGCGCCCGCATGGTGCGGTTGGTGCGGTGCGCCACGGCCGAGAAGTGGATCTGCACGGCCGATTCGATCGAATCCTCCAACCGCCGCGCGTGCGCGAGAACCCGCATGATGTGCTCCATCAGGTCGGTCAGCCGCACGAGCAGCACTTCATCGCGGCTGGCCGCGCCGGGGTCGCCGTCGCCGGCGCTGTAGCGGTTGTCCAGCAGGCTGTCGCGGAATTCCTGCAACGCGTCGCGCTGTTCCTCGCTCAGGTTCTCAAGCCGGCGCAGCTGGATACGTGCGTCGAGCAGTCCTTCCCAGCTCGAGAAGCTCTGCCGGGCGCTCAACAGGGCGCGCTGCCAGCGGTCCAGCTGACGCGTCAGCGGCGTGCGCAGGTCCAGGTAGCGGTCCACCATGGCGTTCAGCAGCCGCAGCATCAGGTCTTCCGGGCGCGTGGGCGGGCGAACGCCATGCATCAGCGACGCCGCGCCGTTGGCCCGTGCCGGTGCGGATTGCGGCGCGCCGCAGGTATCCAGCAGCCGCTGCCGGACCTGATCGATGGTGCGAGACGGCGATGGCCGCACCGTGATCAGCACATTGTCGAATACGAAAAAGGCCACCGGCTGCGTGTCGATGCGCGCCAGCGCGGGCAGGAAGCCCGGCGCGTACTTGCGCGAGGCCTTGCGCGGGGCGGGCATCGGTGCCGCTTCCGGGCCGGTCTGCGGCGGCGTTGCGGTGCCGCTAGCCGGGGCTACCAGGGTGGCGGCCATCGTACCCGGCGCGGCCGTGTCACCGCCGGCCTGCGCGGCATCGGCCTCGGCAAACTGGCGGCTGGTCTCGAAGGTGAGCTTGCGGAAGATCACCATGTCATACGCATTGGTCGTGTCGAAGAACGACGGATGCGCAGGGTTGGTGGCATCAGCCAGATGCAGGTCGAGGATGGGCGCGCCGGTCAGGGCCACCAGGCGGTCGCGCCACGCGCCGGGCGCGGGCGACACCTCCTCGGTGGCAAAGTCGGCCCAGACAAAGCGCGCGGCGGCGTTGCCGGAAAGAAAGTCCCGTGCGGCGTCGAGCGTCGCGAGCGGGTGTACCTGGCTGGCCGAAAAGCCCAGGAGTTGCATGCGGCAGCGTTGGCCGGTCAGCCGGCGGCCTTCAGCAGGCGCGCGGCATCGCGGGCGAAGTACGTGAGGACGCCGTCGGCGCCGGCGCGGCGGAATGCCAGCAGCGATTCCATCATGACCTTGTCGTGGTCCAGCCAGCCGTTCTGGGCGGCGGCCTTCAGCATCGCGTATTCGCCACTGACCTGGTAGACGTAGGTCGGGTAGCGAAATTCGTCCTTCACGCGGCGCACGATGTCCAGGTACGGCATGCCCGGCTTCACCATCACCATGTCGGCGCCTTCCATGATGTCCTGGCCCACTTCGCGCAGCGCCTCGTCGGTGTTGGACGGGTCCATCTGGTAGGTCATCTTGTTGCCCTTGCCCAGATTGGCCGCCGAGCCGACTGCATCGCGGAACGGGCCGTAGAAGGCCGACGCGTACTTGGCCGAGTAGGCCATGATGCGCGTGTGGATGTGGTTGGCCTCTTCCAGCGCGGCGCGCACGGCGCCGATGCGGCCGTCCATCATGTCGGACGGCGCGACGATATCGACGCCGGCTTCGGCCTGCACCAGCGCCTGCCTGACCAGGATGTCGACGGTGATGTCGTTGATCACATAGCCGTTGTCGTCCAGCACGCCGTCCTGGCCGTGGCTGGTGTACGGGTCGAGCGCCACGTCGGTCAGCACCCCGAGTTCGGGGAAGCGGTCCTTCAGCGCGCGCACGGCGCGGGGCACCAGGCCTTCCGCGCGCGTGGCCTCGATGCCATCGGGCGTCTTGAGCGACGGATCGATGACCGGGAACAGGGCGATCACCGGGATGCCCAGCTTCACGCAGTCTTCGGCCACCGGCAGCAGCAGGTCCACCGACACGCGCTCCACGCCGGGCATCGACGCCACGGATTCGCGCCTGTTCTGGCCGTCCAGAATGAACACCGGATAAATCAGGTTATCGGGCGACAGGCGGTTCTCGCGCATCATGCGGCGCGAGAAGTCATCGCGACGCATGCGGCGGGGACGGTACTCGGGAAACGTGGACATGGCGGAATCGGGGGAGGAGAAAGTCGTGGACGGATGCGTGGCGCACGTCACCGCAGCGGGCTGCGGGCCATGAAGACATGCGTGCGCCAAAAGAAGAAAGAACTTTTGTGCGTGCCCGCTATCATACTCGCGGACACTCTGTGTTGCTTCGCGCAGCGCGGTGTCCCCCGCTACTCCTCCCTGAGCGGGTACCCGCCCTGAACCGGTGGGAAAGTTCGTCCCCGTTGCTTGCAACGGGGCTTTTTTTTGGTCGGTCCAGATGCGGATGCGTGGAATTCGGGCGTGCCTACGCCTGCGGGGCGCCAGCCGGCGCCTCGGGTGCCTCGGGCGGCTGGGCCTCGGGCAGCGCCAGCCATCCCGCCACCACGCGCTGGGCTTCCTCGATGCCGCGCCGCTTCAGGCTGGAGAACAGCTGGGCGGTCATGGCCGGCGGATTGTCCATCTGGGCCGCATAGTCGGCCAGCATCCGCTTCGTTTCGCGCAATGCCGTGGCGTTTTCGCTATTGGTCAACTTGTCGGCCTTGGTCAGCAGCACGTGGATCGGCTTGCCGGTGGGCAGAAACCACTCGACCATCTGGCAATCGAGATCCGTAAACGGGCGGCGCGCGTCCATCATCAGGATCAGGCCGGCCAGCTGGGTGCGGCTCTGGACGTAGTCCGACAGCAGGCCCTGCCAGTGGTACTTGGCGCTGCCGGAGACCTCGGCGTAGCCATAGCCCGGCAGGTCCACCAGGAATCCGAGCGGATCCGGCGCCTTGACCGGGGCCACGGTGAAGAAGTTGATATGCTGCGTGCGGCCCGGCGTGCGGGACGAGAATGCCAGCCGTTTCTGGCTGCACAGCGTGTTGATCGCCGTCGACTTGCCGGCGTTGGAACGCCCGGCGAACGCCACCTCGGGCACTGCCGTGGCCGGCAGGTCGCGCAGATGGTTGACGGTATTGAAGAAACGGGCCTGCTGTAGAAGGGACATGCGTGATTACTTGGAGCCGGCGGACAGGGCGCTGGCAAGGGGCCAGTGCAGACGTCGCCACAGACACTGACCTAAGTCAATCCGGAAAGCGATTTATTGTACAATAACCCGGTTTACGGTCTCCTGAGCGGGTGACGTGTGGCATCCTTGCCGGATGTCATCGGCGAACTCTGAAATTGGGTCGGGAATATTGTCCCCGATCAAGAATAGGACGTCGCGCATACGCGTTTCCAGCTCCTGCCCCATGGCGCTTCCTCACCGCCGGCAGGGGACAAAGGCGACCGGCATGCATTACGGTGTTCATAACAAAATCTGACAAGGTGTAAGGATGAACCGCATTGCGAAACTTTTGGGAGTCATGGCGCTGGCAGTTCCGCTGGGCGCAATGACAGGGCTGGTATCTGCCGCAGAGCAGGCCGCCGCCAAGGCGGATCCCGCCAAGGGCGAGACGCTTTACACGCAAGGTGTTCCCGATCGCAATGTCCCGGCATGCTTCTCCTGCCACGGCACCGCCGGCAACAGCACGGCTGCCGTCAATCCCAAGCTGGCTGGCCAGCAGGGCGATTACGTTCACAAGCAGCTCGCGGATTTCAAGGCCAAGTCGCGTGACAACCCCATCATGTCGCTGTACGCCCAGGCGCTGAGCGACCAGGACATGAAGGACATCGGCGCCTACCTGGCCAAGCAGCAGCTCAAGCCTGCCACGGCCAAGAACAAGGCGACGATCGAGGAAGGCCAGAAGATCTACCGCGGGGGGATCGCCGCCAAGGGCGTGCCGGCCTGTGCAGGCTGCCACGGCCCGACCGGCGCCGGCATTCCGGCCCAGTATCCGCGCATTGGAGGCCAGTATTCCGAGTACACCGAAGCGCAACTGGTGGCGTTCCGCCAGGGCACCCGAAAGAACAATTCGGTCATGAGCACGATTACCGCCAGGATGTCGGATGCCGAGATCAAGGCGGTGGCGGATTACGTCGCCGGCGTCCGTTAAGTCGTATCAGGCCTGTGTGTCCGGCGCATCCCTCGGGGGATGAACCGGACGCGTGGGCAACAATCGAAGAGGGTGGCCTGCTTGCCAAAGCATGTCCACCCTTTTTCATTTTGAGCGGCACCACATCGCGTCACATCGGCGCGCAACCCTGGCGCCAACATAATTGGCGCCACACGGCTTTCAGGCTTTACCGCACATGTCGACCCCATCCACTTCAGGGCTGCACCTGAAGACCCAACACCGCGTGCTGCGCGATGCCGTCGAGCTGCTGTCCTCGATGCGCTTCGCGATCACGCTGCTGACGGTGATTGCCATTGCCAGCATCATCGGCACCGTGCTCAAGCAGAACGAACCGTACCCGAACTACGTGAACCAGTTCGGGCCGTTCTGGGCGGACCTGTTCCACGCGCTGTCGCTGCAGAAGGTGTACAGCTCGTGGTGGTTCCTGCTGATCCTGGCATTCCTGGTGATCTCCACGTCGTTGTGTATCGCGCGCAACGCCCCGAAGATGATCGTCGACATGCGCTCGTGGAAGGATCATGTGCGCGAGCGCAGCCTGCGGGCGTTCCATCATCGCGGCGAATATGAGGTGCCGCGCGGCCGTGCGGAAGCGGCAGGCCGCCTGGGTGCGCTGCTGCGCAACCGCGGATACCGCGTCAAGCCGGTGGAGCATGACGGCGCAACGCTGCTGGCGGCCAAGGCGGGCGCTGCCAACAAGCTGGGCTACATCCTGGCGCACACGGCCATCGTCGTGATCTGCGTGGGTGGCCTGCTGGACGGCGACATGCTGATCCGTGCCCAGATGTGGTTCGGCGGCAAGACACCGATCGCCGGCAACGCCATCATCAGCGAGATTCCTGCCAGGCACCGGCTGTCGCCCGCCAATCCGGGATTCCGCGGCAATGCGTTCGTGCCGGAGGGGGCCACCGTCTCCACGGCCATCCTGAACATCGCCGATGGCGCGCTGGTGCAGGACCTGCCGTTCACGATCATGCTCAAGAAGTTCACGGTCGACTACTACTCCACCGGCATGCCCAAGCTGTTCGCGTCGGATGTGGTCGTGACCGATCGTGCCACGGGCAAGCGCACCGAGGCGACGATCAAGGTGAACGAACCGCTGATCGTCGATGGCGTGGCCATCTACCAGTCCAGCTTCGAGGACGGCGGCTCGAAACTGAAGTTCGTCGGCTACCCGATGACGGGCAGCAGCCATGGCACTTTCCCGATCGCGGGCACGGTGGGCGGCAATGTGGCGCTGACCGGCACCGGCACGGCTGCCGACCAGGACAGCCTGACCGTCGAATTCAGCGATTTCCGGCAAATCAACGTCGAGACCGTGACCGATGCGTCGGGCAAGGCCGATGTGCGCGGGGTGGCGCGCAAGTCGTCGCTGGGTGCGCTGGAGCAGCATCTGGGTGCGGCGGCCAGCCTGGACAAGGACAAGAACCTGCGCAATGTCGGCCCGTCGGTCCAGTACAAGCTGCGCGACCGCACCGGGCAGGCGCGCGAGTTCAACAACTACATGCTGCCGGTGCAGCTCGACGGCCAGACCGTGTTCCTGGCCGGCATGCGCGATTCGCCGAGCGAACCGTTCCGCTACCTGCGTATTCCCGCCGACGACCAGCGCAGCGTGGCCGACTGGATGCGCCTGCGCGCCGCGTTGCAAAGCAGTGCCATGCGCGGCGAGGCGGCGCGTCGCTTTGCGGCCGTGTCGATGCCCGGCGACGACAAGGCGACGCTGCGCAAGCAACTGGCCGAAAGCGCCCAGCGGGCCATGGACCTGTTTGCCGGCGCCACGCGCGCGTCGGCCGATGCGCCCCCCGGAGGCTTCACCGCGATCGCGGCCTTCCTCGAAAAATCGGTGCCGCAGAGCGAGCAGCAGAAGGCGGCCGACGTCCTGCTGAAGATTCTCAATGGATCGATGTGGGAACTGTGGCAACTGGCACGCGAGCAGGACAAGCTGCCCGTGATTGCCAACGACGCCCAGAGCGGCCAGTTCCTGCAGCAGGCGATCAACGCGCTGTCGGACAGTTTCTTCTACGCGGCGCCCGTATTTCTGCAGCTCGACGACTTCCAGGAGGTCAAGGCCAGCGTGTTCCAGATGACCCGTGCGCCGGGCAAGAACATCGTGTATCTTGGCTGCCTGCTGCTGGTGCTGGGCGTGTTCGCGATGTTCTATATCCGCGAACGCCGCGTCTGGATCTGGATCAAGGACAAGCCATCTGACGACGCCGGAAACTCCGCTGGCAGCCATGTGCTGATGGCCATGTCGACGCAGCGCCGCACGATGGATTTCGAGAAGGAATTCGTCACATTGCGCGACGATGTCGGCCGTGCCGTGGGCGCGGAAGTGACGCCGGTGCCAGCGGATGGCGCCTCGGCGATGCCGCCCCCGGCACCGCAATCCGATGCATCAGGGCCCGATGATAGGCAAAGGCCGTCGCTATAGTAGAAAGAGGGCTTTCCGGCGGCCGGAAGTACCAGAACCCCGGCCTGCCGCGCCACGTTGATACCGCAGACATTACAGGTGCATCGCACCGCAGAGCAGGAATGCCATGTCCTCCAATCTCAACCACGCCTCCTCGGGCCTGACGCCGCGACAAAATGCCGCAGCCGGCAATGTGTCGCACGACCCGCTGCAGCTCGAGGCCGATTTCCTCGAACCGTCCTTTCTGCGCCGCCTGACCTGGGTTGACTGGGCGTTTGCCGTGCTGCTGGTGTTGGGCGCCGGCTTTGCGCTGACGCGCTATGGCCACTGGATGAACGTGTACGACAAGGCCGTGCTGATTGCCGCCGTGCCCACGTTCGCGCTGCTTGGCTGGCACTGGAAGGCGGTGCGGCCGCTGATGGTCGGCATCGCGGTGCTGTCGCTGCTTGCCATCCAGATGTACCAGGGCAACCTGGCGCGCGCCGAGCAGGCGTTCTTCCTCAAGTACTTCCTGTCGAGCCAGTCGGCCATCCTGTGGATGAGCGCCCTGGTCTTCCTGTCGACGATGTTCTACTGGGTCGGCTTTGCCTCCCGCTCGGATACTGGGTCCAGCCTTGGCAGCAAGCTGTGCTGGGCGGCCGTGGTGCTGGGCTTTACGGGCCTGATGGTGCGCTGGTACGAGTCGTACCTGATCGGCGCCGATATTGGCCATATTCCTATCTCGAACCTCTACGAGGTCTTTGTCCTCTTCACGCTGATCACGTCGCTGTTCTACCTGTACTACGAGCGCCGCTACGCCACGCGGGCGTTGGGACCGTTCGTGATGCTTGTGGTGTCGGCGGCCGTGGGCTTCCTGCTGTGGTACACGGTCACCCGCAATGCGCAGGAGATCCAGCCGCTGGTGCCGGCACTGCAAAGCTGGTGGATGAAGATCCACGTCCCGGCCAACTTCATCGGCTATGGCACGTTCGCGCTGGCGGCGATGGTGTCGGTGGCGTACCTGCTCAAGCAGCGGGGCATCCTGGCGGAGCGCCTGCCGTCGCTGGAGCTGCTCGATGATGTGATGTACAAGGCCATCGCCGTGGGGTTTGCCTTCTTCACGATTGCCACGATCCTTGGCGCGCTGTGGGCGGCCGAGGCATGGGGCGGCTACTGGAGCTGGGACCCGAAGGAGACCTGGGCGCTGATCGTCTGGCTGAACTACGCGGCATGGCTGCACATGCGGCTGATGAAGGGGCTGCGCGGTACCGTGGCAGCCTGGTGGGCGCTGGTCGGCCTGCTGGTCACGACCTTTGCGTTCCTGGGCGTGAACATGTTCCTGTCCGGCCTGCATAGCTACGGCGAACTCTGATTCGCCTGCCGTCTCCGGATTCCAAAAGCCTGTCCTCGCGACAGGCTTTTTGTTTTTCAATGCGGCTTGAACTGCACGTGAAGCGGGAAGGCGCCACTTTTTTTCAGCCCAAACGGAATAAGGACGTCACATCCGGTGTTTACTGAAGGGACACGGCGCCGACGGTCGGCACCGCCCGGAGAAGGAGACCTGAAGATGAATACTCGTCACACTGCTGCATCCGTACTTCGCCCGCTCGTTATTGCCGCTGGCGCCGCAACGGTCCTGCTGGCCGGCTGTTCCAGCATGGGCATGGGTGGGGCCGGCGAAATGCCGCCGACCGTCAAGGTAACCAACGGCGTGCTGACCGATCCGCAGGGCCTGACGCTCTACACGTTCGATCGCGACCCGGCCAACGGCGGCAAGAGCGTCTGCAACGGCATGTGCGCCACCAACTGGCCGCCGCTGCTGGCTGAGCCGGGCAAGACGGCGTCGGGCAGCTACTCGGTCATCACGCGTGACGACGGTACGCGCCAGTACGCCTACAAGGGCATGCCGCTGTACCGCTTTGCCAAAGATGCCAAGCCGGGCGACCGCACTGGCGACAACCTCAACAACGTCTGGCACGTGGCGAAGCCCTGATTTTTCGGGCGCCTGAACGCAAGGCAACCCGCGCATGGATGGATTCGAGCGCCAACTGGTGGCGCTGGCGCCGCGGCTGCGGCGCCACGCGCGCGGCCTGACCGGCGACGCCACGCTGGCCGACGATCTGGTGCAGGACACGCTGGAGCGGGCCCTGCGCTACCGTTGGCGATTCCGCCTGCGTCCCGGATCGCTCTGGGGCGACGGTGCCGACGGCCTGTTGCCCTGGTTGCTGACGCTGATGCACCGGTTGCGCCTGAACGGGCTGCGCCGCGCGGATCTGGTCAGCGTGACCGACGAACCGCCGGACGTGGCGGCGCCCGGCGACGACCCCGGCCTGCGGCGCGACCTGATCAGGGCGCTGGCCGCCTTGTCGGAGGCCCAGCGGGCCGTTTTGCTGCTGGTCAGCCTGGAGCAGTTTTCGTATGCGGAAGCGGCCCAGGTGCTTGAAATCCCGGCCGGCACGGTGATGTCACGCCTGAGCCGTGCCCGTGAACAGATGCGCCGCCTGCTCGACGTCGACGCGAAGGACGTTGCGGCGCCGAATGTGCTGCAACGGGTGAAATGATGAGCCCCCAGACGCCGGTGAGCGAAGCCGATCTTCACGCCTATGCCGATGGCCAGTTGCACGGTCCGCGCCGCGCCGCCGTCGAGGCATTCCTGGCGGCCGATGCCGAGGCGGCGAGCAAGGTGGAAGCCTGGCGGCAGCAGGCCGCCGCGCTGCACGCCGGACTGGATGGCGTGCTGAACGAGGCCGTGCCGCTGGCTGCGCTGCCGCGCGCACTGCACGGCCAGGGCGGCCGCGCGACCACGGCGCGCCTGGCGTGGCCGCTGGCGCTGGCTGCCAGCGTGTGTGCGCTGGTACTGGGTGCCGCCGGCGGCTGGTACGCCCGCGATCATGTCGGGGCCGATGCCGTGGCCGCCGCGCCGATGGAGCGTTTTGCGCGCGAGGCGCTGGCCAGCTATGTGGTCTATGCGCCCGAAGTCAGGCACGTTGTCGAAGTGCCCGCCAGCGACGAGGCCCATCTGGTTGCCTGGCTGTCGAAACGGCTCGGTGCATCGTTGCAGGTGCCCGACCTCCACCCGCAGGGATTCCGGTTGATTGGCGGGCGGCTTGGCGCGTCGGAGGGCGGCCCGATGGCTATCCTGATGTACGAGGACGACGCTGGCACGCGCGTGTCGCTGCAACTGCGACGCATGGCGCAGGGCACGCCCGACACCGCATTCCGCCTCGAACGCCTGCCGCCGCGCACGCCGGCGCGAAATCCCGCCGGACACCCAACCATGGCGTTCTACTGGGCCGATCGCGATCTCGGCTTCGCCTTGGCGGGTCCGCTGGAGCGCGACCGGCTGCTGGCACTGGCCCAGGTGGTCTACCAGCAATACCAGCGGGGTTAGCCCGGGCATATGACCGTCCGCTTGGCCGGCCGATACCCGGGGCGGCGCCGCACCTTCCCGCCGCTTTTGATGTCCAATGCTGCAAGTCCCACCCAACGCTGCGAAACATGCTGATTCCTTCCCCCAAATGGTTGCGCGGTGACGATGTCGCCGCGTCGGAAATCACGCCCGAGCCGTTGTATCGGTCGCGCCGGCGCCTGCTGACGATGGGCGGTGCCGCTGCCGCAGCGGGCCTGGCTTCACCGTGGTTCTCGCGCCAGGCGTTCGCCCAGGAAGCGCCGGGCAAGCTGCCGAAGCTGCCCGCCACGCTCAACAACGCCTATGCCGTGACCGAAAAACGTACGCCGTACACGGACGTCACGACCTACAACAATTTCTACGAGTTCGGCACCGACAAATCCGACCCGGCCCGCAACGCCGGCACGCTGCGGCCGCGCCCGTGGCAGGTGGCCGTGGAAGGGCTGGTCAAGCACCCCAAGGTGTACGACCTGGACGAACTGCTGAAAATCGCGCCGATGGAAGAACGCGTCTACCGCCTGCGCTGCGTGGAAGGCTGGTCGATGGTGATTCCGTGGATCGGCTATCCGCTGGCCGAGCTGATCAAGCGCGTCGAGCCGCAGCCGGGGGCGAAGTTCGTGCAATTCATCACGCTGGCGGACAAGAAGCAGATGCCCGGCCTGAGCAGCGGCGTGCTCGACTGGCCGTATAGCGAGGGCCTGCGCATGGACGAGGCGATGCATCCGCTGGCGCTGCTGACGTTCGGCCTCTATGGCGAGGTGCTGCCGAACCAGAACGGCGCGCCAGTGCGGATGGTCCTGCCGTGGAAATACGGCTTCAAGAGCGCCAAGTCGATCGTGAAGATCCGCTTCGTCGACAAGCAGCCGCCCACCAGCTGGAACCTGGCCGCCGCCAACGAGTACGGCTTCTATTCGAACGTGAACCCCGACGTCGATCACCCGCGCTGGAGCCAGGCCACCGAACGCCGCATCGGCGAAGACAAGGGCGGCGGCGGGTTCTCCGCGCTATTCGCGCCCAAGCGCAAGACGCTGCCGTTCAACGGCTATGGCGCGCAGGTGGCATCGCTCTACCAGGGCATGGATTTGAGGAAGAACTTCTGATGGCCGAGCGCGATCCGCGCGCGGCGGCGCAGGCACGCACGCCCCGGGGCAGCCGGCCCGGGCCCGGCGGTCTGGCCATGCTCGCGCCTGCGCGCGTGAAGACGCTGAAGGGGCTGGTCTGGCTGTTGGCGCTGCTGCCGTTCCTGCGGCTGATGTATCTCGGGGCGACGTCGCAGTTCGGCGCCAATCCACTGGAATTCGTGACCCGGTCCACGGGGACGTGGACGCTCGTCATGCTCTGCGTGACGCTGGCCATCACGCCGCTGCGCCGGCTCACGGGCTGGCACTGGCTGCTGCGCCTGCGCCGGATGCTGGGCCTGTTCACGTTCTTCTACGCGGTGCAGCATTTCCTGCTCTGGCTCGCCGTGGACCGCGGGTTTGACGTGGCCTACATGATCAAGGACATCGGCAAACGGCCATTTATCACGATGGGGTTCGCGGCGTTCATGCTGATGATTCCGCTGGCCGCCACGTCGGCCAATGCCATGGTCCGCTGGCTCGGCGGCAAGCGTTGGCAGGCGCTGCATCGGTCGATCTACGCCATCGCCGTGCTGGCCATCCTGCACTACTGGTGGCACAAGGCCGGCAAGCACGATTTTGGAGAAGTTTCGATCTACGCGGCCGTGGTCTTCGTGCTGCTGGCCATGCGGATCTGGTGGTGGTTGCGCAAGCCGCGCGCCGCCGCCGTGGCCACGCAATAGAAAAAAAGGGCGACACCAACGATGTCGCCCTTTCCTTATTTTTCGGCTTGCGTTGGCGCGGTCAGTCCTTCAGCAGGCGCTCGGTGCGGAACAGGTCCGCCGGCAGTTCGCGCTCGCGCACCAGGTGCACCGTGTCGCCATCGACCATCACTTCGGCCGCGCGGCCGCGCGTGTTGTAATTCGAACTCATCACGAAGCCGTAGGCGCCGGCCGACATCACGGCCAGCAGGTCGCCGGGCTGCACCGCCAGCGCGCGGTCGCGGCCGAGCCAGTCGCCCGATTCGCATACCGGACCCACCACGTCATACGTGACGGCGGTGTCGGCACGCGGCGCCACCGGCTCGATGCGGTGGTAGGCCTCGTACATGGCCGGTCGGGCCAGGTCGTTCATTGCCGCATCGACGATGCAGAAGTTCTTGGCCGCGCCGGGCTTCAGGAATTCCACGCGCGTCAGCAGCGCGCCGGCATTGCCCACCAGCGAGCGGCCCGGCTCGAACAGTACTTCGCGATGGCCATGGCCGCGTGCGGCCACGCGGTCGATCAGCGTCGTGGCAAAGCCGGTGATGTCCGGCGGGGTCTCGTCGTCATAGGTGATGCCCAGGCCGCCCCCTACGTCGATATGTTCGAGCTTGATGCCCTCGGCCTCGAGCGATTCCACCACGTCGAGCACCTTGTCCAGCGCCTCCAGGTACGGCGCCACTTCGGTGATCTGCGATCCGATATGGCAATCGATGCCGGTCACTTCCAGGTGCGGCAGCGCGGCGGCGGCGCGGTAGGTGGACAGCACGTCCTCGAACGCCACGCCGAACTTGTTGCCCTTGAGGCCGGTGGAAATATAGGGGTGGGTCTTCGCGTCGACGTCGGGATTGATGCGCAGCGACACGCGGGCGCGCTTGCCCAGGCGGCCGGCCACCGCGTTCAGGCGATCCAGTTCCGGAATCGATTCCACGTTGAAGCCGCGCACGTCGTGCTCGAGCGCCAGCGCCATGTCGGCTTCGCTCTTGGCCACGCCCGAAAACACCACCTTGCGCGGGTCGCCGCCGGCGGCAATCACGCGCAGCAGCTCGCCGCCCGACACGATGTCGAAGCCGGCGCCCAGCTTTGCGAACACCTGCAGCACGGCCAGGTTGGAGTTGGCCTTGACCGCGTACTGGACGTGCGCGTTGCGTCCCTTGCAGGCGGCGGCATACGCGTTGTACGCCTTGGTCAGCGCCGCGCGCGAATAGACGTAGGCAGGCGTGCCGAATTCGGCGGCAATGCGCGCCAGCGGTACCTGTTCGACGGTCAGGGTGCCGTCTTCGCGGCGATGGAAAAAATCATTCATGGTCTGGCATGCACTCAGCGTGCGGAGGGGGCGGAACTGCCCTTGGCGGGCTCGGCGACGGCGGGCGTCGATGTGGCGGGCTCGCCCATCGGACGCGCCGCGGGCGGGGTTGCGCCTGGCTGGCCCAGGCCCGGATCGGCCACCGTGGGCGGCGTGGGCTCGGGCGGCACGCGGGGCATATAGAGCGGGCCGCGAATGCCGCACCCGGCAAGGGGCATCGCGAGCAGGGCGGCAAAGGCCGATACAATCGCACCACGACGCAGCATCGGGGAGTCCTTCATTGTCTGGATGGCTTTCGGATGGCTGTGGAAAGCGCACGGCTTTCCCGTTTTCCATCAATCTGATTTGCCGGTCCGAATGCCCGTGGAAACGGGCTGCCGGCGGCCTTGGAGTGTAGCATGCCCCCCCTCAACGAGACCGAGTTCCTGGCACTGGCCGGCGCGGCCCTGGACAAGCTGGAAGCCGATATCGAAGCGGCTGCCGATGCCGCCGACGCCGACGTGGAAATCAACCGTACCGGCAACGTGATGGAACTGGAGTTCGAGGACGGCTCCAAGATCATCGTCAACAGCCAGGCGCCGATGCAGGAGCTGTGGGTGGCGGCCAAGGCCGGCGGCTTCCATTTTCGCCACGATGGCGCCCGCTGGGTGGACACGCGCAGCGGCGCCGAGCTGTACGCGGCGCTGTCCGGCTACATGAGCCTGCAGGCCGGCACCACGCTGACGCTGAAGTAAGCCCGCGCGGCACAACGAAAAACCGGCCGCCAGGGCCGGTTTTTTTTGTTGGGAGGCCGTCAGGCGCCGCCGAACATTTCCAGGATCTTCTTCTTTTCCTGCTCGGTATCCTGCGGCGGACGCGAGCTTTCTTCCGGCTTGCCCGGCCACGGATCGCCCAGGCCCACCGACGCCACGCCGGCGCCGGCTGCGTTCTCTTCCAGCGTCCAGTCGCCGGCCGCCATGACCACGCCCTCCGGCGGCTGGCGGTCCGGGCTCTCGGGCACGCCCTTGAGCGCCTTGCCCATGTAGCCGACCCAGATCGGCAGCGCCAGGCCACCGCCCGTTTCGCGCACGCCCAGGCTCTTGGGCTGGTCGTAACCCATCCACGCGATGGCCACCAGCTTGGGCGTGTAGCCTGCAAACCAGGCATCGACGGCGTCGTTGGTGGTACCGGTCTTGCCCGCCAGGTCATTGCGGCCCAGGCGCTGCTTGGCCGGGTTGGCCGTGCCGCTGCGCACCACTTCACGCAGCATGCTGTCGGCGATGAACGCGGTGCGGGCGTCCAGCACACGCACGGCGTCTTCGCCGGCCTTCTGCGGATGGGTCTCGGAAATGACCTTGCCGCGCGAGTCTTCCACACGCTGGATCAGGTACGGATTCACGCGATAGCCGCCGTTGGCGAATACCGAATAGGCGCCGGCCATCTGCAGCGGTGTCACGCTGCCGGCACCGAGCGCCATCGGCAGATAGGCCGGGTGCTTGTCGGCCTCGAAGCCGAAGCGCGTGATGTAGTCCTGGGCGTACTGCGTGCCGATGGCGCGCAGGATGCGCACCGACACCAGGTTCTTCGACTTGGCCAGGGCGCGGCGCATGGTCATCGGACCTTCGAACTTGCCGTCGTAGTTCTTCGGTTCCCAGACCTGCCCGCCGGTGTCCGGGCCGATCGTCAGCGGTGCATCATTGATCACCGTGGCCGGCGAGAACCCCTTTTCCAGCGCCGCCGTGTAGATGAACGGCTTGAAGCTGGAACCGGGCTGGCGCCAGGCCTGCGTCACATGGTTGAACTTGTTGCGGTTGTAGTCGAAGCCGCCCACCATCGAACGGATCGAACCGTCCTCGGGGCTCAGCGAGATAAACGCGGCAGCCACTTCGGGCAGCTGCGTGACCGACCACGTGTTGTCCTTCGGGTCCTGCGTCACGCGAATGATCGCACCCGGACGGATCTTCACCTTCGGCTGGGCACTGGCCGACAGCGACGGCGCGATGAAACGCAGCGCCGTGCCTTCGATGGTGGCCACTTCGCCGGACAGCAGCGTGGCCTTCACCTGCTTGGGCGACACGCTGGTCACCACGGCGGACCGCAGATCGTCGCTGCCCGGATGCTCCACCAGCGCGTCGTCGATGGCCTGCTCGCGGTCGGCCGGATCGGACGGCAGGTCGATGAAGGCCTCGGGGCCGCGGTAGCCGTGCTTGCGCTCGTAGGTCATGATGCCGTTGCGCACGGACTCGTAGGCGGCGTCCTGGTCGGCCTTGTTCAGTGTGGTGTAGACGGTCAGGCCGCGCGTGTAGGTCTCTTCGCGGTACTGCGCGTACATCAGCTGGCGCACGATTTCGGCCACGTACTCGGCGTGCGTCGAGAATTCGTTGCCTTCGCTGCGCACCTTCAGTTCCTCGCGCACGGCCTGCTCATACTGCTCGGGCGTGATGTAGCGCAGGTCGCGCATGCGCTGCAGGATGTACTCCTGGCGTACCTTGGCGCGGCGCGGATTCACCACCGGGTTGTAGGCCGACGGCGCCTTCGGCAGCCCGGCCAGCATCGCCGCCTCTGCCGGGGTGACGTCCTTGATCGACTTGCCGAAGTACACGCGCGCGGCGCTGGCAAAGCCGTAGGCGCGCTGACCCAGGTAGATCTGGTTCATGTACAGCTCGAGGATCTGGTCCTTGGTCAGGTTCGCCTCGATCTTGTACGCCAGCAGCATCTCGTAGATCTTGCGCGTGTAGGTTTTCTCGCTCGACAGGAAGAAGTTGCGCGCCACCTGCATCGTGATGGTCGATGCACCCTGCGACAGGCCGCCGCGCAGGTTGGCCAGCCCGGCACGCATCACGCCGACGAAGTCCACGCCGCCGTGCTCGTAGAAGCGGTCGTCCTCGATGGCCAGCACGGCCTTCTTCATGACGTCGGGGATTTCGGTGATCGGCACGAAGTTACGGCGCTCTTCGCCAAACTCGCCAATCAGCACGTTGTCGGCCGTATAGATGCGCAACGGGATCTTCGGCCGGTAGTCGGTGATGGTGTCCAGCGACGGCAGGTTGGGGGCGGCCACGACCAGCGCATAGCCCACCAGCAGCGCCACGGCGACGACGCCGGCAGCAAGCAGCCCGAATACCCAGAACGCGATGCGCGCCCACAACGGACGGCGGACGGGAAGGGACGGCTTCTGTTGTGCTGTGGCCATAAGGGTTTACCTAACAAGAGTGCCCGGATTATATCGTCGGTACCAGGCCGCTCCCGCGGGCCAGTGGCGCGAAAGTCGCTACCGTGCTGTTACAAGATGTAATGCCGTTGAGATCAGTCTGTCACGGGCTGCAGGACGCAGGCGTGGCGCGGGCTGGCGGGCAATGCCTCAGGGCGGGGTGCGCGTGGCGGTGGCGAGGGCGAGCTGGCGTGCCGGGATCCTGTCAGGCCGATGCCACCCGACGGCGGGGTTGCAGACCGTCGGATTTTGGCAACGGATTTCCGGGGACCTTCCGAAAAAGAAAGCGTGGTCAAACCGGCACATTGCCAGCGCCTCCGGATTTTGTAAGAATCGACGAACATAAAAGAGCAAACGTTTCATCCAAGAAACTGGCTCGCACCATTAGAGCGGACATGCCGTGGGCGAGTTCAAATGTCAGGGGGTCAACCTTGCGACGGGGCATCTTGTCGGGTCTTCTGCGCCAGACTACGGTCGGCGTGGATATTGGTTCGTCCAGCGTCAAGGTCGTTGAGCTGTCCGTTGGGATGGGCAAAAACGACTATCGGCTGGAGAAATGCGCCAGCGAACTGCTGGACCGCAACGCCGTTGCCGATGGCAACGTGGTCAACATCGAAGCCGTCGGGATTGCGCTCAAGCGCGCGCTCGGCAAGGCCGGCATCCGCACCCGGGACGTGGTCCTGGGCGTGCCGTCCATGCTGACGGAATCCCAGACGGTCAGTCTGCCGGACAACCTGTCCGAAGACGAACTCTATTCGCAGGTCGAATCCGAGGCGCACCGCCTCTATCCGCCGTCGCAGGCGGTGAATTTCGACTTCGCGGTGATTGGTCCCAGCGAAACGGAAGGCGGCATTGGCGTACGCGTCACGGCTGCCAACAGTGATCGTGTCCAGGAGCGCGTGACGGCTGCCGAACTGGCAGGCCTGAAGCCGCAGGTGATGGACGTGGAAGAGTACGCCGTGCAGCGATCGGTCGTGCAGATGCTCGGCGTTCCCGCCGGCCTGAACGAAACCGATGCCAAGGACCTGCCCGTGGTGGCCGTGGTCCATCTGGGCGGCAGCCGTTCCAAGGCCATCTTCTACCAGGGCTGGAAGGAACTCTACGAGCAGCCGCTGAACAGCTACGGCGACCAGCTGACGCAAAGCGCCGCACGCATGTTCACGCTCGATGCGCTCAAGGCCGAAATCAAGAAGCGCAAGAACACGCTGCCCGAAGCGTGGCGAGGGCAACTGCTCAAGCCGTCGCTGGAGGCGCTGGCCATGGAGGTGCAGGGCGCCATCGGCAACTTCATCGCCAGCTCCAGCCTCGGCCGCGTCGACGAGATCCTGCTCTCCGGCGGGCACGCCTCGCTGCTGGGTGTCCAGGCGGCGATCCAGCAACAGACACAGATCACGACCACGCTGGCCAATCCCTTCGCAAACATGACGACCGCCGGCAAGGTCAACGAGCGCTATCTCCAGCGCGACCTGCCTGCCTACATCGTCAGTGCGGGACTGGCGCTGCGCGGCCTCCAATAAGTCACCGGGGGGACTCGCATGTCCACGACGACGAATACCGTTCCGTCGGTCAACCTGCTGCCGTATCACGAAGCGCGCAAGGCAGCCCGGCGCAAGAAGGTCTACAGCATGCTGGGCGGTGCGGCGGGCGCGGGCGCGCTCGTGGTGCTGATCGGCGGCTTCTACATCGATTCCAAGATCGATGAGATGACCCATCTCAATCAGACGCTGACGACCGAGAACGCCCGCATGGACGGGCAGATCAGGGAGGTCACGACGCTCAAGAAGGACATCGAGGCGCTGCTGGATCGCCAGCGCGCCATCGAAAGCCTGCAGGCCGAGCGCAACATGCCCGTGCAGTTGCTTGAGGAACTGGTGCGCCAGGTGCCCGAGGGCGTGTACTTGACCACGCTCAAGCAGTCGGGGGACACATTCGTCATCACCGGCGTGGCGCAGTCCAACGAACGCGTGTCGGAACTGCTGCGCAACTTCAGCCAGGTGCAATGGCTGGACCACGCCGAGCTGGTGGAGTCGAAGGCCATCATGATGACCAACAACCTGCGCGAACAGCGCCGGCTGTTCGATTTCTCGATGCGTTTCGCCTATCGCGCGCCGGAGCCACCGGCTGACAAGAAGCGGGCCGGCGCATCGGCTGCCGCGGCCAAGCCGGCGGGAGGCCAGGTCTGATCATGGCGCTGAATTCCAATATCTCCCTGCAGGACCTGACCACGCAGTTCCGTGGCCTGAACCTGAACGAGCCCGAAACCTGGCCGGCCGCCCCCCGCGTGCTGTTCTCGATCCTGGCGGCCGTGATCGTGCTGGTGCTGGGCTGGCAGTTCTACTGGAGCGACAAGAGCGACGAACTCGACCGCAAGCACGCCGAGCACGAACAGCTGAAGCAGCAGTTCAAGTCGAAGGTGGCGCAGGTGGCCAATCTGGACGCACTGCGCACGCAGAAGGCCGAAGTCGAAAAACGCGTGGCGCTGGCCGAGCGGCAATTGCCGAACAGCACGGAAATGGACGCGCTGCTGGCCGACGTCAACCACGCCGGTGTGGCGCGGGGTCTCCAGTTCGAACTGTTCAAGCCGCAGCCGGCGGCCATCAAGCCGTACTTTGCCGAAATTCCGGTCAACCTGAAGGTCACCGGCCGCTACCACGACGTCGCGCTGTTCAACGCCGACGTGGCGGCGCTGTCGCGGATCGTCTCCATGCGTAACCTGAACATGTCGGTCGCCAAGGACGGCACGCTGTCGATGGAAGGGGTGGCGATGGCCTATCGCGCACTGGATCCGGACGAGCAGGCCGCGCAGCGCAAGGCTGCCGCCGACGCCGCCGCGAAGAACAAGAAGGGAGGCGCCAAGTGAGCCGCCTGACCCGACCCCAGCCTGCCATGCTGCAGGCGCTGGCCGCCGCCGCGCTGGCCGTGGCGGCCCTGGCCGGCTGCGGCCAGAGCGACGACGATGGCCTGCACCAATGGATGGCGCAGACACGCGCCGCCAAGGCCCCGCCGCCGGAACCATTGCCCGAGGTCAAGTCGTACACGCCACGCGAGTACGGCGGGCGCGCATCGCCGGAACCGTTTGCGCAGACGAAGATCGGCGAACTGAACAAGACGATGTCTGAGTCGCCGGAGGCCGGACGGCGACACGAGCCGCTTGAAGACTATCCGCTGGAGAACTTCAAGATGCTCGGCATGCTGAAGAAAAACGGCGAGACCTACGGTGTCGTACGCGTAGATAACAAGATCCATCACGTCAAGGTGGGTCAGTATCTCGGCCAGAGCTATGGCCGGGTGGTCCGCATCAGCGATCAAGAGATCGTGTTGCGCGAATTGGTTCGGGAAGGGGTCTCAGATTGGAAAGAGAAAATGACCAGCCTGAAGCTGGAGGCATCCGCATGATCACGGCACGTTGGGTCCGGGCGCTTGCGGGCGCTTCAGCGATGGCGTTGGTGCTGGCCTCTCCGGCCGCACTGGCACAACACAACCAGCTCAGGCAGGTGGAAGCCAACGTGGTTGGCGAGCAGACCGTTTTCACGGTCGACCTGCAGGGTCCGCTTGCGCAGAAGCCGGTGGACTTCTCCACGCAGAATCCGGCAAAGATCGCGATCGATTTCTTCGATACGGGATTCGCGCAGGGCCGCGCGCAGTATGAATACGCCGGCAAGCTGCTTAAGAGCGCCAACGTGATGCAGATCGGGGACCGCACCCGCGTGGTGCTGAACCTGGCCCGCAATGCCACGTATCGCACGGAAATGCGCGGCAAGCAGTTCGTGGTGCTGATGGACAACGTGACGCAGTCGGCGGCCGCGGCCGCGCCGACGTTCGCGCCGGCGGCGCCCGCGATGCAGCCCGTGGCGGCCAACCGCACGCTGATCCGCAATATCGACTTCCGGCGTGGCAGCGACGGTTCGGGCCGCGTGGTGGTGGACCTGTCGTCGCGCGATTCGGGCGTCAATATCCAGCAGCAGGGCCAGAACCTGGTGGTCGACTTCATTGGCACCGGGCTGCCGAACGACCTGCGCCGCCGCTTCGACGTGACCGACTTCGGCACGCCGGTGCAGGCCATGCGCGCCAGCGACGCCAACGGCGCCGCACGGCTGACGATCGAGCCGCGCGGCAACTGGGAATACAGCTCGTACCAGACGGACAACCAGTTCGTGGTCGAGGTGCGCCAGGTCAAGGAAGACCCGAACAAGCTGATCTCCGGCCAGGGCTACCGGGGCGAGCGCCTGTCGCTGAACTTCCAGAACATCGACATCCGTTCGCTGCTGCAGGTCTTTGCCGACTTCACGAACCTGAACATCATCACCAGCGACACCGTGCAGGGCAACCTGACGCTGCGCCTGAAGGATGTGCCGTGGGATCAGGCGCTGCAGATCGTGCTCGATTCCAAGGGGCTGGCTTCGCGCCGCAACGGCAACGTGCTGTGGGTGGCGCCCAAGGCCGAACTGGCCACGAAGGAAAAGCTCGAGCTCGAAGCGCAGCAGCAGATCAACGAGCTTGAGCCGATCCGCAGCCAGGTGTTCCAGCTGAACTACCAGCGTGCCGACGACGTGCGCCGCATGCTGCTGGGCCTGGCGGTCACCGGTGGTGCCGGTGGTGGATCGGCGGTCCCGGCGGCTGGCGGCGGGGCGGGTGCTGCGGGCGTCACGCGCATGCTGTCCAAGCGCGGCTCCCTGACGGCGGACCCGCGTACCAACCAGCTGTTCGTGTCCGACATCGGTTCGAAGCTCGAGGAAGTGCAGGGATTCCTCCAGAAGATCGATATTCCGGTGCGCCAGGTGATCATCGAGGCACGTATCGTCGAGGCGAGCGACACCTTCAGCCGTAACCTCGGCGTGAAGCTGGGCTTTGCGTTGCCGAAGGCGGGCAGTTCGCTGAGCACCAACTACGGCAATTCGCTGCCGGGGCAGCCGAACGACCTGTCGCCGGCGCTGAGCCTGCCGGCAGCGGCCATCAACGGCACGAATCCGGCCACCGCGGCATTCAGCATCTTCAATGCCGCAGCAGGCCGGTTCCTGGATGTGGAGCTGTCCGCGCTGGAAGCCGATGGCAAGGGCAAGATCATCTCCAGCCCGCGAGTCGTGACCGCCAACAACATCAAGGCGCTGATCGAGCAGGGTACCGAACTGCCGTACCAGTCCGCCACGTCGAGCGGCGCCACGTCGGTCCAGTTCCGCAAGGCGAACCTGAAACTGGAGGTCACGCCGCAGATCACGCCGGAAGGCAACGTGCTGCTGGACGTCGACGTCAACAAGGACAGCGTGGGTATCCAGACCGTCAGCGGCTTCGCCATCGACACCAAGCACGTGCAGACGCAGGTGCTGGTGGAGAACGGCGGCACCGTGGTGATCGGCGGCATCTACAGCCAGGATGAGTCGAATACCGTCAACAAGGTGCCCTGGCTGGGCGATATCCCGGTGCTGGGCAACCTGTTCAAGAACAACGCCAAGGTCAATAACCGGACGGAACTGCTGGTGTTCCTGACGCCGCGTATCCTGAACGACAGCGTATCGTTGAAATAACACCGTTCGGGTGCAGCAGGGCGCCCGGATGCAGTAGACTGGCAGGCCGCGTCGGTATGCGACGCGGCCTTTTTCCTTTTCGCGGCATCGTTGGCGGAACCGACGGCCAGCCGGAACCGGACCGCAATGATGCACAATGGCGTATGCATCACGCCAGCGAGGTGGGCCGGGCGGCGTGCCAGATGCCCCGAGCCTTTTCGCGCAAGACAGTCCAGTGACAGCCAATCGCCCGAATCTTTTCTTTGTTGGCCTGATGGGCGCCGGCAAGACCACCGTCGGCCGCTCGGTGGCCCGACGCCTCGACTACCCGTTCTTCGACTCCGACCACGAGCTCGAAGCGCGTTGCGGCGTGAAGATTCCGGTGATTTTCGAGCACGAGGGCGAGACCGGGTTTCGGGACCGCGAAGCGCAGATGATTGCCGAGCTGACCAGCCGCACCGGCATCGTGCTGGCCACGGGCGGCGGCGCCGTGCTGCGCGAAGCCAACCGGGCGGCCCTGAAGGCCAACGGCACCGTGGTCTACCTGCGCGCGAGTCCACATGACCTGTGGCTGCGTACGCGCCATGACCGCAACCGTCCGCTGCTCCAGACCGAAGACCCCAAAGGCCGGCTGGAGGCGCTCTACGCCCAGCGCGACCCGCTCTACCGCGAAGTGGCGGATTTCATTATCGAAACCGGCAAGCCGACCGTGGCGCAGCTTGCTAATATGGTTCTCATGCAACTCGAAATGGCCGGCTTCACGTTTCCGTCCGTGGAAGCGGTGCCCGACACCGATCCGGTGGCCGGGCAGCCGGCGCAGGACACCCATTCATGATCACGCTGGAAGTCGATCTCGGGGCGCGTAGCTACCCCATTCATATCGGCGGCGGCCTGCTGGACCGCGCCGACCTGCTGCAGCCGCACGTGCGCGGCCAGCATGCCGTCATCGTCACCAACGAGACCGTCGGCCCGCTGTATGCGGCCCGCGTCGAAGCGGTGCTGGCCGGCCTGGGCAAGACCGTCCGGACGGTAGTGCTGCCGGACGGCGAACGCTTCAAGCAGTGGGAAACGCTGAACCTGATTTTCGATGCACTGCTGCAGGCGGGCGCCGACCGCAAGACCACGCTGATCGCGCTGGGCGGCGGCGTGGTGGGCGACATGACCGGCTTTGCCGCCGCCTGCTACATGCGCGGGGTGCCGTTCGTCCAGATGCCGACCACGCTGCTGTCACAGGTGGATTCGTCGGTCGGCGGCAAGACCGGCATCAACCATCCGCTCGGCAAGAACATGATCGGGGCGTTCCACCAGCCCAATGCGGTGATTGCCGATATCGACACGCTGAAGACGCTGCCGCCGCGCGAGCTGGCCGCCGGCCTGGCCGAGGTGATCAAGCACGGCGCGATTGCCGATGCGGATTACTTTGCCTGGATCGAGGACAACATCGCCGCGCTCAATGCCTGCGACACTGGCATGATGGCCGAGGCGGTGCGGCGCTCGTGCGAGATCAAGGCCGGCGTGGTGGCCCAGGACGAGCGCGAAGGCGGCCTGCGGGTGATTCTGAATTTCGGCCACACGTTCGGCCATGCCATCGAAGCCGGCATGGGCTATGGCGAGTGGCTCCACGGCGAGGCGGTGGGCTGCGGCATGGTGATGGCGGCCGATCTGTCGCATCGGCTGGGATTCATCGACGTCGAGACCCGCGCGCGCATCCGTACGCTGACGCAGGCGGCGATGCTGCCCGTGGTGGCGCCGGACCTGGGCATCGACCGCTATATCGAACTGATGAAGGTGGACAAGAAGGCCGAGGCCGGCAGCATCAAGTTCATTCTGCTGCGCAAGCTTGGCGAGGCGTTCATTACCACCGTACCGGCCCCGGATCTGCGTGACACGCTGCGCCACGCCGTCCTGAAACCTCCCGCAGAGGCACCGGTCGCGTAAGCGCCAGGTTATGCCTTGCAACCCTGAACCAGCAACGGAATAACGGATTGCCCGCATGACCACCGCTCCAGCGACTGACCTCGAAGCCCATCTCGCCCCTTATGCCGCGCGCTCCGCCAAGACGCGCGGCCGGGTGCATGCCGAACCGGCCTCGTCCTCGCGCAGTGAATTCCAGCGCGACCGCGACCGCGTGATCCACAGCACGGCCTTCCGGCGGCTCGAATACAAGACGCAGGTCTTCGTCAACCACGAGGGCGACCTGTTCCGCACGCGGCTGACGCACAGCCTGGAGGTGGCGCAGATCGCCCGCTCCATCGCGCGCAACCTGCGGCTCAACGAGGATCTGGTCGAGGCGATCTCGCTGGCCCACGACCTGGGCCACACGCCGTTTGGCCACGCCGGACAGGACGCGCTGAACGGCTGCATGAAGAACCATGGCGGATTCGAGCACAACCTGCAGAGCCTGCTGGTGGTCGACGAGCTGGAGGAACGCTATGGCGGCTTCAACGGGCTTAACCTGACGTTCGAGACGCGCGAAGGCATTCTCAAGCATTGCTCGCGCGTCAATGCGGCGGCGCTGGGCGAGCTGGGGCGGCGTTTCCTGGAGGGCGCGCAGCCGTCGCTCGAAGCTCAGCTGGCCAATCTGGCCGACGAGATTGCCTACAACAACCACGATATCGACGACGGCCTGCGCTCCGGCCTGCTGACGCTGGAGCAGCTGGACGAAGTGCCGATGTGGGGCCGCCATCGCGCGGAGGTGGCAGCGGCGTTCCCCGGCATCAACGGGCGCCGGGCGATCAACGAGACGGTCCGGCGCATGATCAATACGCTGATCGTCGATCTGATCGAGACCACCGGCCGCAATATCGCCGCCGCCAATCCGAAGTCGATTGCCGACGTGCGCGCTGCCGGGCCGCTGGTCTCGTTCAGCCCGAAGATCCACGAGGAAGCCGCGGCGCTCAAGCGTTTCCTGTTCCGCCACCTGTACCGGCATTACCTGGTCATGCGCATGTCGGCCAAGGCGCAGCGCATCATCACCGACCTGTTCGGCGCCTTCATGCAGGATTCGCGTCTGCTGCCGCCCCAGTACCAGGCTGGCCACGGCGCCGACCAGCCGCGCCTGATCGCCCACTACATCGCCGGCATGACGGATCGCTATGCCATCCGCGAGCACCGGCGCATCTTCGCGGTCAGCGAGAGCAACTCGATCGGCTGAGCTGAAGGTAGTCCGCCAAAAACGGGGACAGATCAGGTTATCATGCGGGCATCTTTTATCCGGGATGCCCGATGGCCCGCCTTCCCCGTTTCTCTCCCGCCGGGTTGCCGGCCATGGTGTTGCAGCGCGGCAACAACCGCCAGCCCGTCTTTCTGGGTACGGACGACTACCTGCACTACCTCGATTGCCTGCGCATGGCGGCTCGCGAGCATGAGCTGGCCATCCACGCCTATGCACTGCGGCCCAACCACATCCACCTGGTAGCCACGCCCAAGGGCCCCGATTCGCTGAGCCTGACCATGCAGGCGGTAGGGCGCCGCTACGCCCGCCATTTCAACCGCGTGGCCGATCGCACGGGCACCCTCTGGGAAGGCCGCTTCCGCTCGGCGGTCATCGAGCCCGAGACGTGGCTGCTGCCGGCCATGCTCTATACGGAAGGCAATGCCGTGCGCGCCGGCGACGTGACGACGCCCGAGGCGGATCGCTGGAGCAGCTATCGGCACCACGCTGGCTTCGAATCCCAACCGATTGTGAGTGATCACTCCATTTACTGGGATCTGGGCAATACGCCGTTCGAGCGGCAGTCCAACTACCGCGCATTGACTGCGGAGGGTTTGTCGGGCCGCACGCTCGCCACGCTGCAGAAGCACGCCCATAGCGGCTGGCCGCTGGGCGGCGATGCCTTCCTGATGCAACTTGAGCGTCACGCCACGCGACGCGTCCAGCCGCTGCCTAAAGGTCGACCAAGAAAGTCGGTTATTTCGGATGCCGAAGGTGCAGACAGCGTCTCCGCACTGGAGACCTGATGGCGTGCACCGTATCGGTGCAAATATGCCGGGAAATTAATGTGTCCCCATTTAAAATGGCGATCGCGATGGTGCAATATTTAATGTGTTCTGACCCCATTTAATAATTTTGCGAGGCTCGGACGATTCTCTTATAGTTGCTCCACCCACAGTCATTGTGCGGCGCGTCACGCTCGTGTACGCCGCTGCGGTCCCAGCTGTCTGCCACGCCCGATCAAGAGGCCCCCGCGACAGCCCATCCCGTTCGGTCTATGCCCTTGCTGGCTGCGCAGCCTTCACCGGAATTCAGCCCGTGGACCACTCGCAACAATCTTCCGATCTCGCCGCCCGCCCCCAGGCCCAGGGCCTGTACGACCCCACCAACGAGCATGATGCCTGCGGCGTCGGCATGGTGGCGCATATCAAGGGCAAGAAATCCCACGAGATCATTTCGCAGGGTCTGAAGATCCTTGAGAACCTGGACCACCGGGGCGCAGTCGGCGCAGACGCGCTGATGGGCGACGGCGCCGGTATCCTGATCCAGATCCCGGACCAGTTCTACCGCGAAGAAATGGCCAAGCAGGGCGTGACGCTGCCGCCCAACGGCGAATACGGCGTCGGCATGATCTTCCTGCCGAAGGAACACGCCTCGCGCCTGGCCTGCGAGCAGGAGCTCGAGCGCACCGTGCGCCTGGAAGGCCAGGTCGTACTGGGCTGGCGCGACGTGCCGGTGGACTGCAACATGCCGATGTCCCCGACCGTGCGCACCACCGAGCCGGTGATCCGCCAGATCTTCATCGGTCGTGGCCGCGACATCATGACCACGGACGCGCTGGAACGTAAGCTCTACGTGATCCGCAAGACGGCCAGCCACGCCATCCAGGCGCTCAAGCTCAAGCACGGCAAGGAGTACTTCGTGCCGTCGATGTCGGCCCGTACCGTCGTGTACAAGGGCCTGCTGCTGGCCAACCAGGTGGGCGAGTACTACCTGGACCTGCAGGATTCGCGCGCCGTCTCGGCCCTGGCCCTGGTGCACCAGCGTTTCTCGACCAACACGTTCCCCGCCTGGGAACTGGCCCACCCGTACCGCATGGTTGCCCACAACGGCGAAATCAACACGGTCAAGGGCAACGTGAACTGGGTCAACGCACGGACCGGCGCGATCTCGTCGCCGGTGCTGGGCGACGACCTGCCCAAGCTGTGGCCGCTGATCTATCCGGGCCAGTCGGATACGGCATCGTTCGACAACTGCCTCGAACTGCTGACGATGGCGGGCTACCCGCTCGTCCACGCGATGATGATGATGATCCCGGAAGCCTGGGAACAGCACACGCTGATGGACGACAACCGTCGCGCCTTCTACGAATACCACGCCGCGATGATGGAGCCGTGGGACGGCCCCGCCGCCATCTGCTTCACCGACGGCCGCCAGATCGGTGCCACGCTGGACCGTAACGGCCTGCGTCCGGCCCGCTTCTACGTGACCGACGACGACTTCGTCGTGCTGGCGTCGGAAGCCGGCGTGCTGCCGTTCCCCGAGTCGCGCATCGTCAACAAGTGGCGCCTGCAGCCGGGCAAGATGTTCCTGATCGACATGGAGCAGGGCCGCATCATCGACGACAAGGAACTCAAGGACAACCTGGCCAACGCCAAGCCGTACAAGAGCTGGATCGACGCCGTGCGGATCAAGCTCGACGAGCTGGAAGCCAAGCCGGAAGACGTGGCCGCCGAAAAGAAGCCGGTGTCGCCGCTGCTGGACCGCCAGCAGGCGTTCGGCTACACGCAGGAAGACGTCAAGTTCCTGATGGCGCCGATGGCGCTGGCCGGCGAGGAAGCCACGGGCTCGATGGGCAACGACTCGCCCCTGGCCGTGCTGTCGTCGAAGAACAAGACGCTGTACCACTACTTCCGCCAGCTGTTCGCGCAGGTGACCAACCCGCCGATCGACCCGATCCGCGAGAACATGGTCATGTCGCTGGTGTCGTTCATCGGTCCGAAGCCGAACCTGCTGGAACTGAACAACATCAACCCGCCGATGCGCCTCGAAGTGTCCCAGCCCGTGCTGGACTTCAAGGACATCGCCAAGATCCGCAACATCGAGCACTACACCGGCGGCAAGTTCCGTTCGTACGAACTGAACATCTGCTACCCGGTGGCGTGGGGCAAGGAAGGCATCGAGGCCCGCCTGGCATCGCTGTGCGCCGAAGCCGTGGACGCCGTGCGTTCGGGCTACAACATCCTGATCGTGTCGGACCGCCGCGTCGACGACACCCAGGTGGCCATTCCGGCGCTACTGGCCACGTCGGCCATCCACCATCACCTGGTGGAAAAGGGCCTGCGCACGTCGGCCGGCCTGGTCGTCGAAACCGGCTCGGCCCGTGAAGTGCATCACTTCGCGCTGCTGGCCGGCTACGGCGCCGAAGCCGTGCACCCGTACCTGGCCATGGAAACGCTGGCCGACATGGCCTCGGGCCTGTCGGGCGACCTGTCGCCGGAAAAGGCGGTCAAGAACTTCGTCAAGGCGATCGGCAAGGGCCTGTTCAAGGTGATGTCGAAGATGGGCATCTCCACGTACATGTCGTACACGGGCGCCCAGATCTTCGAGGCCATCGGCCTGTCGCGCGAACTGGTGCAGAAGTACTTCCACGGCACGCCGTCGAACGTCGAGGGCATCGGCATCTTCGAGGTGGCCGAAGAGGCGCTGCGCCTGCATACCGACGCGTTCGGCAGCAACCCGGTGCTGAGCAACATGCTCGACGCCGGCGGCGAGTACGCGTTCCGTGTGCGCGGTGAAGAACACATGTGGACGCCGGACTCCATCGCCAAGCTGCAGCACTCGGTGCGCGCCGACGATGGCCGCGGCCAGTACCAGACGTACAAGGAATACGCCAACATCATCAACGACCAGAGCCGCCGTCACATGACGCTGCGCGGCCTGTTCGAGTTCAAGGTCGACCCGGCCCGCGCGATTCCGCTGGAAGAAGTGGAGCCGGCCAAGGAAATCGTCAAGCGTTTTGCCACGGGCGCCATGTCGCTCGGCTCGATCTCGACCGAAGCCCACGCCACGCTGGCCGTGGCGATGAACCGCATCGGCGGCAAGTCGAACACCGGCGAAGGCGGCGAGGACGAGAAGCGTTATCGCAACGAACTGCGCGGCATCCCCATCAAGCAGGGCGACTCGCTCAAGAGCATCCTGGGCGACCACGTGATCGAGAAAGACCTGGCACTCCAGGCCGGCGATTCGCTGCGCTCGAAGATCAAGCAGGTGGCGTCGGGCCGTTTCGGCGTGACCGCCGAATACCTGGCATCGGCCGACCAGATCCAGATCAAGATGGCGCAGGGCGCCAAGCCGGGCGAAGGCGGCCAGCTGCCGGGCCACAAGGTGTCCGACTACATCGGCAAGCTGCGTTACTCGGTGCCGGGCGTGGGCCTGATTTCGCCGCCGCCGCACCACGACATCTACTCGATCGAGGATCTGGCACAGCTGATCCACGACCTGAAGAACGTGAATCCGGTGGCCGACATCTCGGTCAAGCTGGTGTCCGAAGTGGGCGTGGGTACCGTGGCCGCTGGCGTGGCCAAGGCCAAGGCCGATCACGTGGTGATCGCCGGCCATGACGGCGGCACTGGCGCCTCGCCGTGGTCGTCGATCAAGTACGCCGGTTCGCCGTGGGAACTGGGCCTGGCCGAAACGCAGCAGACGCTGATGCTGAACGGCCTGCGCAACCGCATCCGCGTGCAGGCCGACGGCCAGATGAAGACCGGCCGCGACGTGGTGATCGGCGCGCTGCTGGGTGCGGACGAGTTCGGCTTCGCCACCGCGCCGCTGGTGGCCGAGGGCTGCATCATGATGCGCAAGTGCCACCTGAACACCTGCCCGGTGGGCGTGGCCACGCAGGATCCGGCGCTGCGCAAGAAATTCCAGGGCAAGCCCGAGCACGTGGTGAACTTCTTCTTCTTCGTTGCGGAAGAAGCGCGTGAAATCATGGCCCAGCTGGGCATCCGCACGTTCGACGAACTGATCGGCCGCGCCGACCTGCTCGACATCCGTCACGGCATCGGACACTGGAAGGCACGCGGCCTGGACTTCAGCCGTATCTTCTTCCAGGCACCGATCCCGGCCGACGTGCCGCGCTACCACACCGACGTGCAGGATCACGGCCTGTCGGTGGAAGCCGGCAAGGCGCTGGACCACACGCTGATCGCCAAGGCCCGCCCGGCCATCGACAAGGGTGAGCGCGTGTCGTTCATCCAGCCGGTCAAGAACGTGAACCGCACGGTGGGCGCGATGCTGTCCGGCGTGGTGGCCAAGCAGTACGGCCACGAGGGCCTGCCCGACGACACGATCCACATCCAGTTCCAGGGCACGGCCGGCCAGTCGTTTGCCGCGTTCCTGGCGCACGGCATCACGATGGACCTGGTGGGCGACGCCAACGACTACGTGGGCAAGGGCCTGTCGGGCGGCCGCGTGATCGTGCGCGCACCGCACGAATTCCGTGGCGACCCGACCCGCAACATCATCGTGGGCAACACCGTGCTGTACGGCGCGCTGGCTGGCGAGGCGTTCTTCAACGGCGTGGGCGGCGAGCGTTTCGCGGTGCGTAACTCGGGTGCAACCGCCGTGGTGGAAGGCACCGGCGACCATGGCTGCGAATACATGACCGGCGGTACCGTGGTCGTGCTGGGCGGCACGGGCCGCAACTTCGCGGCCGGCATGTCGGGCGGCGTGGCCTACGTCTATGACGAGGACGGCCTGTTCGACAAGCGTTGCAACACGTCGATGGTGGCGCTGGAGGCGGTGCTTGCCTCGGCCGACCAGCAGAAGGGCCAGCCGGAATCGCAATGGCACAAGTTCAACGGCACGCGCCAGCTGGACGAAGTGATCCTGCGCAACCTGATCGAGCAGCATTTCCGCTACACCGGTTCGGAGCGCGCCAAGGCGCTGCTGGCCGACTGGACCACGGCTCGCCGCAAGTTCGTCAAGGTCTTCCCGACCGAGTACAAGCGCGCCCTGGGCGAGATGTTCGAAAAGGAACAGGCAGCCCGCGACAGCGACCGCGAAGCGGTAGCCGCCTGACCGGCAGCCACACCACGAGAGAGGCGCCGCGGCAACGGCTGCGGCGCCAACAAGATACTGACCCCACGCGAGGCCGGCCCGGCCGCCTCGCGCCAGCAAGACCAAGGATGCAACATGGGTAAGGCGACAGGCTTTCTCGAATTTCCGCGCCAGAACGAAGGCTACGAACCGGTAGTCAAGCGCGTGAAGCACTACAAGGAATTCGTGTTCGCGCTCTCCGACAGCGAAGCGAAGGTCCAGGGTGCCCGCTGCATGGACTGCGGTATCCCGTTCTGCAACAACGGCTGCCCGGTCAACAACATCATTCCGGACTTCAACGACCTGGTGTACCGCCAGGACTGGAAGTCGGCGATCGAGGTCCTGCACCAGACCAACAACTTCCCCGAGTTCACGGGCCGTATCTGCCCGGCGCCGTGCGAGGCTGCCTGCACGCTGGGCATCAACGAGCTGCCGGTGGGCATCAAGTCGATCGAGCACGCGATCATCGACAAGGCCTGGGAAGAAGGCTGGGTGGCGCCGCAGGTGCCGAAGCACAAGACCGGCAAGACCGTGGCCGTGGTCGGCTCGGGCCCCGCTGGCATGGCCGCCGCGCAGCAACTGGCGCGCGCCGGCCACGACGTGACCGTGTTCGAGAAGAACGACCGCATCGGCGGCCTGCTGCGCTACGGCATCCCCGACTTCAAGATGGAGAAGGACCTGATCGACCGCCGCATCGAGCAGATGCAGGCCGAAGGCGTGACCTTCCGCGCGGGCGTGATGGTGACCGACGGCGCGCTGCCGGCCGGCATCAAGAACTACGCGCGTGAAACCATCTCGGCGCAGGCGCTGATGGACCAGTTCGACGCCGTGGTGCTGGCGGGCGGCTCGGAAGTGCCCCGCGACCTCCCCGTGCCGGGCCGCGAACTGGCCGGCGTCCACTACGCGCTGGAATTCCTGATCCCGCAGAACAAGGAAGTGGCCGGCGACGGCGTCAACGAGATCCGCGCCGAAGGCAAGCACGTGATCGTGATTGGCGGCGGCGATACGGGTTCGGACTGCGTCGGCACGTCGAACCGCCATGGCGCCGAATCGGTCACGCAGTTCGAACTGCTGCCGCAGCCGCCGGAAGAAGAGAACAAGCCGCTGGTGTGGCCGTACTGGCCGATCAAGCTGCGCACGTCGTCGTCGCATGACGAAGGCTGCTCGCGCGACTGGTCGGTGGCCACCAAGGAACTGATCGGCGAGAACGGCAAGGTCACGGCGCTGAAGGCCTGCCGCGTGGAGTGGAAGGACGGCAAGATGCAGGAAGTGCCGGGCAGCGAATTCGTGCTGAAGGCCGACCTGGTGCTGCTGGCCATGGGCTTCACGAACCCGGTGGGCTCGATGCTGGAAGCCTTCGGCGTGGACACCGACGCGCGCAAGAACGCCAAGGCATCGACCGAAGGCGATCGCGCCTACCAGACGAACGTGCCGAAGGTCTTCGCCGCAGGCGACGTGCGCCGCGGCCAGTCGCTGGTGGTCTGGGCCATCCGCGAAGGCCGCCAGGCCGCCCGCTCGGTGGACGCCTTCCTGATGGGCCACAGCGAACTGCCGCGCTAAGCCGCCGGTTCCTACGCTGGCTCGAAAACACCCCCGCATGCCGGAAGGCTGCGGGGGTTTTTGTTCTGGCCTATGGGTTCGGCAAGCTTGGACCTACAGTTGACACCCCATCAACACCGCCCCCTCTCCATACGCTGCCAGCTTGTCTGCATGCCTGCCGGCGGCCAGCGGCGCGTACCCGAGCCTGCGCCAGTACGCATCGGCTGACTGGACGGCGATAAGGCGCGACGCCCGCAGGCCGTCGGTCATCGCCACGTTGCGTGCCGCGTCGTGGAGGCGGGTAGCGAGTCCCGCGCCGCGCCCGATCGGTGCCACGGCCATGTCGTGAATGAACCACGTCAGCGGCTCGGTATCGGGCCAGTCGCGGGCAAGCCGGCCGTTCCAGGGTGGCAGCGACGCCTCTGGCCATGCATGGGTGAACAGGTAGGCGGCCAGGGCAGGGCTGGATTGGCCGTTTTGCGATGGTGTGGACAGGTCTGCGACCCAGCAGGTGGCGGGCGATAGCGTGAGCCGGCTTTCCAGGGCATCGGCGGACTCCACCAGCGCATCGCCATAGCACTGTGCCTGGATGGCAAGCACGGCGGGCAGGTCGGCGGCACGCATGGGCCGCAGGGTGAATTCGGGCATCGGCCGATTATACGGGCGCTCACATTGGGGTCCGCCCGGAGAGCGTTTACGCGGTCTGGGCGCTGCCAGGCAATGTCCTTACAATTTCCTCAAACTAGATAAGAAGAGACTGCCTCGAAATCCCTTTCAGCCGATTTGGTGCCGTAGCGGTGGGTACGGCCCGGAGGAAATTGATGCCCGAAGTACGCAATTGCATGCGGCTTTGGCGAGGTATAGCGACGTTGCCAATACTCGCTGCCAGATGGACGGGGTGCGCGGTTGCCGTTGCGCTATGCACGGCGACGGCCCTCGCTCAGCCTCCCGCGGTCGCCCAGCTTGCCAGCATTCCGTCTGCCACGCGCACGGAATCGCCGGCCCGTCAGGTCTCGTTCCCCGCCCGGCCGCTGCGCATGATCGTGCCGTTCCCGGCCGGCGGTGTCGCCGATGCCGTGGCGCGACTGGTGGCCGAACGGCTATCCCAGCGGCTGGGCGTGCCTGTCGATGTGGACAATCGTCCCGGCGCGGCGGGCACCATGGCTGGCGACCTCGTGGCCAAGGCCAGTTCCGACGGCCACACGCTGCTGTTCCATCAGGCCAACATGCTGATCCAGCCAGGGCTCGAACCGGTGCCCTATGACGTGACGCGCGATTTCACCCCGGTTGCGCGGGTGGCCGCCATGCCGTTGTTCCTGGTGATCGATGGCCATTTGCCGATGACGACACCCCAGCAGTGGGTCACGGCCGTGCGGTCGAGCCCGGCATCGTACAGCTATGGCTATGGCCAGCCGGGCAGCCCGCAGCATCTGTACGCCGAATACGCGGTGCGGGGCATGCCGACCAGCGTGCCACTCGTGATGGCCAAGGGCGAGAGCGCGGTGGTGCAGGAAATGCTCGCCGGCCGGATCAGCGCCTGCTTCTGTTCGTGGGCCGCGGTGCAGACCCATGTGCGCTCGGGTGCACTGCGAATCCTGGGCGTGACCGGGCCTGTGCGCTCGCCGCTGTCGCCGCAGGTGCCGACGCTGCAGGAGACGGGCATGGAGGGCTACGGGGCGCTCGCCTGGTATGGCGTGATGGCCCCGGCCAAGACGCCCCGGGCCATCGTGGCGCGACTGGCTACCGAGCTGGACAGTGTGACCAGCGAACGCGGCGTGCAGGCCCAGTTGATGGCTGCCGGCCTTACGCCAGTTCGCGATTCGCCCGACGCCTTTGCCACCGCCATCCGCTCGGAATCGGTGCAATGGCAGGTGATTCTGCGCCAGGCGGGTCCGCGCAGCGAGCCCTGAAGTGCGCGGTCGGGCCAGTTTGTCCGGCCGGCATCACACGAATGCATCGGATTGTTGTCGGCCATGCAATGGTGAGATCACCACACGGGACGGCGACCGATAGGTAGTAGCCCTTATAATGGCGGCCTGTCCAAATCCGGTGACATTGTGACCGCTACCGTGCCGAACCCGTCTGGCCAGGCTTTTACAGGCCCCAACGTCGTCGAACTCGCGGATGTCGATTTTGCATACGCGGCTGGCGACAAGCCCATCCTATCCGGCCTTTCCATGCGCTTTCCGCGCGGGAAAGTGGTGGCCGTCATGGGCGGTTCGGGCTGTGGCAAGACCACGGTGATGCGCCTGGTGGGCGGCATGGTTCGCCCGCAGCGCGGCCGTGTGACGTTCAACGGCGCCGACATCGACGTCATGGACCAGACCGCGCTGTACGCGGTGCGCCGCCAGATGGGCATGCTGTTCCAGTTTGGCGCGCTGTTCACTGACTTGTCGGTATTCGACAACGTCGCATTTCCGCTACGCGAGCACACCGACCTGCCCGAATCGATGATCCGGGATCTGGTGCTGATGAAGCTCAACGCGGTGGGGCTGCGCGGGGCACGCGACCTGATGCCGGCGCAGATCTCGGGCGGCATGGCGCGGCGCGTGGCGCTGGCGCGGGCCATCGCGCTGGACCCGGCCCTGCTGATGTACGACGAACCGTTCGCCGGCCTGGACCCGATCTCGCTCGGCCTGACGGCCAACCTGATCCGCGACCTCAACGACGCGCTGGGTGCCAGCACCATCATCGTCTCGCACGACGTGCAGGAAACCTTCCAGATCGCCGATTACGTGTATTTCATTGCGAACGGCAGGATTGCTGCCGAAGGCGCGCCCGACGACCTGCGGGCGTCCAGCGACCCGTTCGTGCGCCAGTTCGTGCACGCCGAGGCCGACGGCCCGGTACCTTTCCATTACGCCGGCCCCACGCTGGCCGAAGATTTCCTGGCCGGAGGCGCGCGTTGACCGGCTTCTTCACTACCATCGGCGCCGCGGTGCGCCAGTTCGTGGGCGGCCTGGGCCGTGCCACGCGCATGTTCCTGGCCGTGCTGGCGCTGTCGCCGGCACTGCTGCGCCGATTCCGGCTGATTTCCGACCAGGTGTTCTTCGTCGGCAACCTGTCGCTGGTGATCATCGCCGTGTCGGGCCTGTTCGTCGGCTTCGTGCTGGGCCTGCAGGGCTACTACACGCTGAACCGCTATGGGTCCGAGCAGGCGCTGGGCCTGCTGGTGGCGCTGTCGCTGGTGCGCGAACTCGGGCCGGTGGTGTCGGCGCTGCTGTTCGCGGGCCGCGCCGGCACGTCGCTGACCGCTGAAATCGGCCTGATGAAGGCTGGCGAGCAGCTGACCGCCATGGAAATGATGGCCGTCAACCCGTTGCAGCGCGTGATCGCGCCGCGTTTCTGGGCCGGTGTCATCGCCATGCCGATCCTGGCCGCGATCTTCAGCGCGGTGGGCATCCTGGGCGGCTACCTGGTTGGCGTGCAGCTGATCGGCGTGGATGCCGGCGCGTTCTGGTCGCAGATGCAGGGCGGCGTGGATGTGCGTGCCGACGTGCTGAACGGGGTGATCAAGAGCTTTATTTTTGGCATTGCGGTGACGTTCATCGCGCTGTACCAGGGGTTCGAGGCGAACCCGACGCCCGAAGGCGTTTCACGCGCCACCACGCGGACCGTGGTGATGGCGTCGCTGGCCGTGCTCGGCCTGGATTTCCTGCTGACCGCGCTGATGTTCAGCTGACAAGCATTCGACAAGAGACTCGCATGAAGAAAAATTCGCTCGACTACTGGGTGGGGTTGTTCGTGGTGGTGGGCTTCGCCGCCCTGCTGTTCCTGGCGCTGAAGGCCGGCAACATGAGCAGCCTGTCGTTCCAGGACACCTACGCGGTGACCGCGCAGTTCGACAACATCGGCGGACTGAAGCCGCGTGCGCCGGTAAAGAGTGCCGGCGTGGTGGTGGGCCGCGTGGCGTCGATCAACTTCGACGACAAGCAATACCAGGCCACGGTGACGATGAATCTGGATAAACGCTACGAATTTCCGCGCGACACGTCGGCCAAGATCCTGACGTCGGGGCTGCTTGGCGAGCAGTACATCGGGCTGGAAGCCGGCGGCGACGACAAGATGCTGGCCCAGGGCAGCAAGATCACGATGACGCAGTCGGCCGTGGTGCTGGAAAACCTGATCGGTCAGTTCCTGTACAACAAGGCGGCCGATGCCGGCGCCGGCGGCAACAGCGGCAACGGCAACGCGTCGGCCCCGGCACCGTCTCCGTCGGCGAATGCGTCCGGCGCGGGTGCGGCGGCCTTGCCGGCCGCGCCGGGAATGGGCGGCGGCAAATGAGCACTTTTCATCGCCTGAGCGCGGCTCCGCTGGTCGCGCTGGCCCTGGCTGGCTGCGCCACCGGGCCCAACGCCAACCCGGCAGACCCGCTGGAGCCGTTCAACCGCGGCGTTTCCACGTTCAACGACAATCTGGACAAATACGCGCTGAAGCCGGTGGCCGAGGGCTACCAGGACTACATCCCGTCGCCGGTGCGCACGGCGGTGGGTAACTTCTTCTCGAATGTCAGCGATGTCTACTCGGCGGCCAACAACCTGCTGCAAGGCAAGCCGTCGCGGGCAGCGGAAGATACGATGCGCGTGGCCATCAACAGCGTGCTCGGCCTGGGTGGCCTGATCGATATCGCCACGCCGGCAGGCCTGCCCAAGTACAAGGAAGACTTCGGCCAGACCATGGGCGTGTGGGGCGTGCCGCCGGGCCCGTACCTGGTGCTGCCGCTGTTCGGACCGAGCAGCGTGCGCGACGGCACCGGCATGGTGGTGGACCGCTTCATGGACCCGACCACCTATATTTCACCGTGGTACGCGAGCCTGTCGGTGTCCACCGTGCGCGTGGTCGACGGCCGGGCCCAACTGCTGGGTGCCACCAGCCTGATCGAGGCGGCCGCGCTGGACAAGTACGCGTTCCTGCGCGATTCGTACCTGCAGCGCCGCGAATACCTGATCCACGACGGCAATCCGCCGTCGCAGGATGACGAGGACGCACCGCAGCAACCCCAGCAGAAGACGCCCCCGGACCAGGACGGCGGCGGCAAGCCCGCGCCGGCCGGCGCCGATACCAAAGAGGGCTGAGGCGGCGTGGGCAGCCCGAAGGTCTGCCCGCCAGCCTTGTCCCGACAGTGCCTGGGCGGCCTGTGAGCGCGCTGTGAGGCCTGAAACAAAGTGTATGAAAGTGGCGTTCCATGCATGTGCAGGTACCATGCCCGGCTGACGCCTGTGTTTCAATGATTTCCGATGGCGGTGCGTTGTTGCCCTGTCGGATGGGCGCGAACCTGCCGATACCCTGCAGGTGACGTCCCCGGAAAGAAAGGAAAAAATTCACATGATCAAGCGACTGCTGCTTCCCTTCCTCACTGTTGTTGCCTTTGCCGGCGCGGGCGCCGCGCACGCGCAGCAGGCTGACGCCTCGACGCCGGACGGCCTGGTCAAGGCCGTGGTGAACGACGTGATGTCCACCGTGCAGTCCGACAAGGACATGCAGGCCGGCAATATCGGCAAGATTACCCAGCTCGTCGAGCAGAAGATCCTGCCGCACGCCAACTTCACGCGCACCACGCAGATCGCCATGGGCCGCAACTGGTCGAAGGCCACGCCGGAACAGCAGAAGGTGATTACCGACGAGTTCAAGACGCTGCTGATCCGTACCTACGCCGGCGCCATCGCCCAGATCCGCGACCAGAAGGTGCAGTTCCGTCCCTATCGCGGCACGGCTGACGACACCGACGCCACGATCCGCACCCAGGTCATCAACAAGGGCGAGCCGATCCAGATGGATTACCGCCTGGAAAAGACGGCCGAGGGCTGGAAGGTCTATGACATCAACGTGCTGGGCGCCTGGCTGACCGAGGCGTACAAGGGCAGCTTCAACACCATCGCCAACCAGCAGGGCGTGGACGGCGTCATCAAGACGCTGCAGGACCGCAACCGCCAGCTGGCCAACGCCAAGGGCTGAGCGGCAGATCCGCGCGATTCTGGTTGCGCCGCAGCACGGCGCGGCCAAACTGGTCTACAATGGCCAGACGCTCCCGCCTCCGGGCGGGAGTTTTCATTTCGACAAGCCCGTTTCACGTTTCCAGCTCCCATCCATCCATGCCTGCCCTTGGCGCCTCGCTGACCAACCGCAACGCCGCCGTCGTGCTGCGTGACGGCCTGTCGCGCGTGCAGCAGGGCGACGTGACGGTGGATTGCAGCGCGCTGACGCAGGTGGATTCCTCCGCCGTCGCCGTGCTGCTGGCCTGGCAACGGGCTGCCGCCGAGCGCGGCCAGTCGTTGACTGTCGCCGGCGCGTCGCCGCAGCTGCGGTCGCTGGCCACCCTCTATGGGGTCGAAGGCCTGCTGGGCCTGGCTGCCGCCACCGCTACCCACCCGGAACACCACCACCACCGACATTGAACCGGCATCCGTCGCCGCGCGTGCCTTTGCGTGCGGCCATGCGATGCCACGGCGTCGGGCCGATGGCCTGGCGCCGCGCCGGGCAGAGCGGGGGAACCCCCTCATCCCCTATAATTCCGGGTTGTTCGTCCCCAAGTCGCCCCCAAGTGTCCTGACACGATCCACAGGTGCTGCGCGGCTAACCTCAGGGGCGCCCCCCCAATCCAGGTAAGGCTGACCGCCAAGCGGCCCCATCCCAAGACATTCGGCCATGAAAGCCATCGAAATTACCGATGTCCGCAAGCGTTACCGCAACCTGCAGGCGCTCAAGGGTGTCAGTTTCAGCGTCGAGCGCGGGGAATTCTTCGGCCTGCTCGGCCCCAACGGCGCGGGCAAGACCACGCTGATATCCATTCTGGCCGGCCTGAACCGCGCCGATTCGGGTACGGTCAGCGTGCTGGGCCACGATGTGGTGGACGACTACCGCATGGCGCGCCGCATGCTGGGCGTGGTGCCCCAGGAGCTGGTTTTCGATCCGTTCTTCACGGTGCGCGAGACGCTGCGGCTGCAGTCGGGCTATTTCGGCCTGTCGCGCAACGACGACTGGATCGACGAGATCATGGCCAACCTCGATCTCACCAACAAGGCCGACAGCAACATGCGCCAGCTTTCGGGCGGCATGAAGCGCCGCGTACTGGTGGCCCAGGCGCTGGTGCACCGTCCGCCCGTGATCGTGCTGGACGAACCCACCGCCGGCGTGGACGTGGAACTGCGCCAGACCCTGTGGAAATTCATTTCGCGCCTGAACCGCGAAGGCCACACGATCATCCTGACCACCCACTACCTGGAAGAAGCCGAGGCACTGTGCGACCGCATCGCCATGCTCAAGTTCGGCGAGGTGGTGGCGCTGGACCGCACCAGCAGCCTGCTCAACCAGTTCGCGGGCCTGCAACTGGTTCTGACCCTGTCGAAGGGGACGCTGCCGGCCGAACTGGACGCACTGCGCACGCCGGGCAACCCGGGCGAGCGCGCGCATCGCCTGCGGCTGTCGGGCTACGAGGCCGTGGAACCCATCCTGGCCGCGCTGCGCGCCGCCGGCTGTGAAATCGAAGACATGGAAATCAGCAAGGCCGACCTGGAGGACGTGTTCGTGCAGATCATGCGCCGCGAGGGCGAGATGCCCGGCAGCACGCCGAACGCCGCCATGGAGGCCGCGGCATGAAGAATCCCGCCGAGATCAATGTGGCCCAGCGCGAGGAACAGCGTCTGGCATCGATGAAAGTCGGCGGCCTGGTCGGCTTCCGCACGCTGCTCTACAAGGAAGTGCTGCGCTTCTGGAAGGTGTCGTTCCAGACCGTGGCCGCGCCGGTGCTGACCGCCGTGCTGTACCTGCTGATCTTCGGCCATGTGCTCGAAGACCGCGTGCGCGTCTACGACCAGATCAGCTATACCGCCTTCCTGGTGCCGGGCCTGGTGATGATGAGCGTGCTGCAGAATGCGTTCGCCAACAGCTCGTCGTCGCTGATCCAGTCCAAGATTACCGGCAACCTGGTGTTCATCCTGCTGCCGCCGCTGTCGCACTGGGAGATGTTCGGCGCCTACGTCGCGGCGTCGATCATCCGCGGGCTCTGCGTGGGCCTGGGCGTGCTGCTGGTGACCGCCTGGTTTGCACACCTGCATTTTGCGCATCCGCTCTGGATCCTGGTGTTCGGGCTGGCCGGCGCGGGCATCCTGGGCACGCTGGGCCTGATCGCCGGCATCTGGGCCGAGAAGTTCGACCAGCTGGCCGCGTTTCAGAACTTTCTGATCATGCCGGCCACGTTCCTGTCCGGCGTGTTCTATTCGATTCACTCCTTGCCGCCGTTCTGGCAGGCCGTGTCGCACGCCAACCCGTTCTTCTACATGATCGACGGCTTCCGCTTCGGCTTCTTCGGCGTGTCCGACGTGCCGCCGCTGCACAGCCTGGCCGTGGTGGTCGTGGCGTTCGTGGTGCTGGCCGCGCTGGCGCTGCGCCTGCTGCGCAAGGGTTACAAGCTGCGGCACTGATTTGCCGCAATTCACCGAATTCTCAGAGACAGACATGCTGCCTACTCCGGAACAAGTCAGGGATTACATTGCCCAAGGATTGCCCTGCGAACATCTGCACGTGGAGGGCGATGGCCAGCACTTCTTCGCCACGATCGTGAGCGGGGAGTTCGAGGGCAAGCGCCTGATCCAGCGGCACCAGCGCGTCTACGCGGCGCTGGGCGACCGCATGCGCGCCGAGATCCATGCGCTGTCGATGAAGACGCTGACGCCGGCCGAATGGCAGGCCGACGGCGCCAAATAAGGCGTCGATCCCTCACAAGACAACATACCGGCGGGTCCGACCCCGCCGGCTGACAAGACAGAAACATGGACAAATTCCAGATCCAGGGCAACGGGCCGCTCAAGGGCGAAGTCCGCGTCTCGGGCGCCAAGAACGCCGCCCTGCCCATCCTGTGTGCCGGCCTGCTGACCGCAGATACCGTATCGCTTTCCAACGTGCCCGACCTGCAGGACACGCGCACCATGCTCAAGCTGCTGCGCCAGATGGGCATGCAGGCCGACATGGTCAATGGCGTGGCCACGCTGAACGGCGCAGACATCAATTCGCCGGAAGCGTCCTACGACCTCGTGAAGACCATGCGCGCGTCGATCCTGGTGCTCGGCCCGCTGGTGGCCCGCTTCGGCGAGGCCCGCGTGTCGTTGCCGGGCGGCTGCGGCATTGGCGCACGGCCCGTGGACCAGCACATCAAGGGCCTGCAGGCCATGGGTGCGGAAATCAACATCGAGCACGGCTTCATCCACGCCCGCGCCAGCCGCCTGAAGGGCGCCCGCGTGGTGACGGACATGATCACCGTGACCGGCACCGAGAACCTGCTGATGGCCGCCACGCTGGCCGAAGGCGAGACCGTGCTGGAAAACGCCGCCCGCGAGCCCGAGGTGACCGATCTGGCCGAACTGCTGGTCAAGATGGGCGCGAAAATCGAGGGCATCGGCACCGACCGCCTGATCGTGCAGGGCGTCGACAAGCTCCACGGCGCGCAGCACAGCGTGGTGGCCGACCGTATCGAGGCCGGCACGTTCCTGTGCGCGGCCGCCGCGTCGCTGGGCGACATCGTCGTGCGCGACGTCCCGCCGCTGATCCTGGACGCCGTGCTGATCAAGCTGCGCGAGACCGGTGCCACGGTCGAGACCGGCGACGACTGGATCCGCCTGGCCATGGCGCAACGCCCGCAGGCCGTGAGCTTCCGGACGTCGGAATACCCGGCCTTCCCGACCGACATGCAGGCCCAGTTCATGGCCCTGAACGCGGTGGCCGAAGGCACGGCGCGCATCACCGAGACGATCTTCGAAAACCGCTTCATGCACGTGCAGGAGCTGAACCGTCTGGGCGCGAACATCACGGCCGAGGGCAATACCGCGGTGGTGACCGGCGTGCCGCGCCTGTCGGGCGCCAACGTGATGGCCACCGACCTGCGTGCGTCGGCCAGTCTCGTCATTGCCGGCCTGGTGGCCGATGGCGAAACGACGATCGACCGCATCTACCACCTGGATCGCGGCTACGACCGCATGGAAGACAAGCTGTCGGCCGTCGGCGCGAAGATCCGCCGGATCGCCTGAACCAGCCGCCGCCGCCCCAAGCCGCCCCGAACCTTGAAGAACTGACGATGAGTCCCGCTTTCAACGCCTCGCCCAACCAGCTGACGCTGGCACTGTCCAAGGGCCGCATCTTTACCGAAACGCTGCCGCTGCTGGCCGCGGCCGGCATTCAGGTGACCGAGGACCCCGAGACCTCGCGCAAGCTGATCCTGCCGACGTCGGACCCGGCCGTGCGCGTGATCATCGTGCGCGCGTCGGACGTGCCGACCTACGTGCAGTATGGCGCGGCCGACTTCGGCGTGGCCGGCAAGGACGTGCTGATGGAGCACGGCATGACCGGCCTGTACGCGCCGATCGACCTGAACATCGCGCGCTGCCGCATGTCGGTGGCGGTGCCTGCCGGCTTCGACTACGCCAACGCGGTGCGGCAGGGTGCGCGCCTGGCCGTGGCCACCAAGTACGTGCAGACCGCACGCGAGCACTTCGCCAAGAAGGGCGTGCACGTGGACCTGATCAAGCTGTACGGCTCGATGGAGCTGGGCCCGCTGGTGGGGCTGTCCGATGCCATCGTCGACCTGGTCAGTACCGGCGGCACGCTGCGCGCGAACAACCTGGTGGAAGTGGAGGAGATCGTGCAGATCTCGTCGCGCCTGGTGGTCAACCAGGCGGCGCTGAAGCTGAAACGGGAACGGCTGACGCCGATTCTGGAAGCATTTGAACGGGCCTCGGCGGCGCTCGCCTGAGGTACGCACAAGTTGAACCCGACCGGGCATCCGTCAGGGATTCCCCGAGGACAAGCAGTCATGAACGACACCGATATGGAGAACCTGTCGATCCGCCGGCTCGACTCGACCGAGCCCGGCTTTGCCGATGCCCTGCGCCAGGTGCTGGCGTTCGAGGCGTCGGAAGACGAGGCCATCGATCGCGCCGCTGCCGATATCCTGGCTGACGTGCGCCGCCGCGGCGACGAGGCCGTGCTCGAATACACGCGCCGTTTCGACCGCCTGGAAGCCCCCTCGATGGGCGCGCTGGAACTGTCGCAATCCCAGCTGGAAGCGGCGCTGGAAGACCTGGAGCCGAAGCGCCGCGCCGCGCTGGAGGCCGCCGCCGCCCGCGTACGCGCCTACCACGAGAAGCAGAAGATCGAATGCGGCAGCCATAGCTGGGAATACACCGAGGCCGACGGCACGATGCTGGGCCAGAAGGTGACCCCGCTGGACCGCGTGGGCCTGTACGTGCCCGGCGGCAAGGCCGCATACCCGTCGTCGGTGCTGATGAATGCGATCCCCGCGCGCGTGGCCGGCGTCAAGGAAGTGATCATGGTCGTGCCCACGCCCGGTGGCGTGCGCAACGAACTGGTGCTGGCCGCCGCGCAGATCGCCGGCGTGGACCGGGTGTTCACGATCGGCGGCGCGCAGGCCGTGGGCGCGCTGGCCTTCGGTACCGCCACGCTGCCGCAGGTGGACAAGATCGTCGGCCCGGGCAATGCCTATGTGGCGGCCGCCAAGCGCCGCGTGTTCGGCACGGTCGGCATCGACATGATCGCCGGCCCGTCGGAAATCCTGGTGATCTGCGACGGCACGACCGATCCGGACTGGGTGGCCATGGACCTGTTCTCGCAGGCCGAGCACGACGAACTGGCGCAGTCGATCCTGCTGTGCCCGGACGAGGCCTACCTGAACCGCGTGGAAGAGAGCATCCAGCGCCAGCTGCCGACGATGCCGCGCCGCGAAGTCATCGCCGCCTCGCTGGCCGGACGCGGTGCGCTGGTCAAGGTGCGCGACATGGAAGAAGCCTGCGAGATCGCCAACGCCATCGCGCCCGAGCACCTGGAGATTTCCGCCGAACACCCGCGCCAGTGGAGCGAGAAGATCCGCCATGCGGGCGCCATCTTCCTGGGCCGCTATACCAGCGAGTCGCTGGGCGACTACTGCGCGGGCCCGAACCACGTGCTGCCCACCTCGCGCACCGCGCGCTTCTCGTCGCCGCTGGGCGTGTACGACTTCCAGAAGCGTTCGAGCCTGATCGAGGTCAGCGAGGGCGGGGCGCAGATGCTGGGCCAGATCGCCGCCGAACTGGCCTATGGCGAGGGGCTGCAGGCCCACGCGCGCAGCGCCGAGTACCGATTCAAGCGTTAAGACATGCCGCAAGGCACGAAACCACAGGACCATCATGCCAGCCGTAGACCCATCTTTGATCGAACGCATCATCCGTGACGACGTGCGCGCCATGGGCGCCTATCATGTCGCCGACTCGCACGGACTGGTGAAGCTCGACGCGATGGAGAACCCGTACCGGCTGCCGCCCGACCTGCGCGCGCAACTGGCCGCGCGGCTGGGCGAGGTGGCCCTGAACCGCTACCCGGTCCCCAGCAGCGAGGCCCTGCGCGCGCAGCTCAAGTCGGTCATGAAGGTGCCGGCCGGCATGGAGGTGATGCTGGGCAACGGTTCGGACGAACTGATCAGCATCATTTCGCTGGCCGCATCGAAGCCGGGCGCCAAGGTGCTGGCGCCGGTGCCGGGCTTCGTCATGTATGCGATGTCGGCGCAGTTTGCGGGCCTCGGGTTTGTCGGCGTGCCGCTGCGCGCCGATTTCACGCTGGACCGCGCCGCCATGCTGGCCGCGATGGCCGAGCACAAGCCCGCCGTCATCTATCTGGCCTACCCGAACAACCCCACCGGCAACCTGTTCGACGCCGCCGACATGGAAGCGATCGTGCGCGCCGCGCAGGGCGAGGTATGCCAGAGCCTGGTGGTGGTGGACGAGGCCTACCAGCCGTTCGCCCAGGAAAGCTGGATGCCGCGCCTGACCGAGTTCGGCAATTTGCTGGTGATGCGCACGGTGTCGAAGCTGGGCCTCGCCGGTATCCGCCTGGGCTACATGGCGGGGTCGCCGGAATGGCTGTCGCAACTGGACAAGGTGCGGCCGCCGTACAACGTCAACGTGCTGACCGAAGCCACCGCGCTGTTCGCGCTCGAACATGTGGATGTGCTGGACGACCAGGCCGCCCAGCTGCGTGCCGAGCGCACGAAGCTGGCCGACGCCATGGCGGCCATGCCGGGCGTGACGGTCTACCCGAGCGCCGCCAACTTCCTGCTGGTGCGCGTGCCGGATGCGGCACAGGCGTTCGCGCGCGTGCTGGCGCGGAAGGTATTAATCAAGAACGTGAGTAAAATGCACGCATTGCTGGCCAACTGTCTGCGCGTGACGGTCAGCACCCCCGAAGAAAACGCGCAGTTTCTTGAGGCATTCCGTGCCTCATTGCAGGATTAACCCCACCATGCGTGTTGCAGAGGTCACCCGCAATACCTCGGAAACGCAGATCCGCGTTTCGCTGAACCTTGATGGCACGGGCCGCCAGAAGCTGGCTTCCGGCGTGCCGTTCCTCGACCACATGCTGGACCAGATTGCCCGGCATGGCATGTTCGACCTGGAGGTGGAGGCCACGGGCGACACCCATATCGACGACCATCACACGGTGGAAGACGTCGGCATTACGCTGGGCCAGGCCGTGGCGCGCGCCATCGGCGACAAGAAGGGCATCACCCGCTACGGCCACAGCTACGTGCCGCTGGACGAGTGCCTGTCGCGCGTGGTGATCGACTTCTCGGGCCGCCCGGGGCTGGAATTCCACGTGCCGTTCACGCGCGCCCGGGTGGGCAGCTTCGACGTCGACCTGACGATCGAGTTCTTCCGCGGTTTCGTCAACCACGCCGGGGTGACGCTCCATATCGACAACCTGCGCGGCATCAACGCCCACCACCAGTGCGAAACGGTGTTCAAGGCCTTTGGCCGTGCGTTGCGCATGGCGGTGGAGCTGGATCCGCGTGCGGCCAACCAGATTCCATCGACCAAGGGTACGCTCTGACCCATACTGGTGTCTGACCTGAAACACTGACCTGCGCCCCATATAGCAGGCGTGCCGGCTGGCTGCGGCGACGCTGACAACCCCGACACACCCGCATCCGATGGATACGCTCAAGTCTTTCATCTCGCTGCTGGCGCTGATCAATCCGATCGGGGCGATCCCGTTCTTCATCAGCCTGACCAGCCAGCAGACCGAGGCGGAGAAGCTGAAGACGATCAAGACGGCGTCGATTGCCGTGGCGATCGTGGTGGGCTTGTCGGCGTTGCTGGGCCAGCAGATCATCGAGTTCTTCAATATCTCGGTGGCGTCGCTGCAGGTGGGCGGCGGGCTGATCATGATCATGATGGCCATGAACATGCTCAACGCCCAGACGGGCCGGACCAAGGCCACGCCCGAGGAAGAGGACGAGGCGGAGGCCAAGACCAGTATCGCGGTGGTGCCGCTGGCGCTGCCGTTGCTGACCGGGCCGGGATCGATCAGCACCGTGATCGTGTATGCGGGCAAGACGCATCACTGGTACGAGCTGCTGATCCTGGTCGGGATCGGCGTGCTGCTGGGGCTGGTGGTGTATGGCACGTTCCGTGCGGCGGACCCCATCGCACGGGTGGTTGGCAGGACCGGGATCAATATCGGCACGCGCCTGATGGGGTTGATCCTGTCGGCGCTGGCCGTTGAATTCATTGTGGACGGGCTGAAGACATTGTTGCCTGTTTTGAAATCATGACTACCATAGCAATTGTGGATTACGGCATGGGCAACCTGCGCTCGGTGGCGCAGGCTCTGCGTGCCGCGGCACCGGAAGCGGACGTGCAGGTTGTGGACCGCCCCGAGGCGATCCGCGCGGCCGACCGCGTGGTGCTGCCGGGGCAGGGTGCGATGCCCGACTGCATGGGCGCCCTGGGAGATTCGGGGCTCCAGCAGGCCGTGCTGGAGGCCGCGGCGTCGAAGCCGATGCTGGGTGTGTGCGTTGGCGAACAGATGCTGTTCGAACGCAGCAGTGAAGTCAGGTCGGGTGCGGCCAGCACGCCGGCCCTGGGCCTGATGCCGGGCGAGGTGATCCGCTTTGAACTGGAAGGGATGACGCAGCCGGATGGCTCGCGCTTCAAGGTGCCGCAGATGGGCTGGAACCGCGTGCGGCAGGCAATGGCGCACCCGATGTGGCAGGGCGTCCCGGACAACAGCTGGTTTTACTTCGTGCACAGCTATTATGTGCAGGCGCAGGAGCCCGCGCATATTGCCGGCGAGACGGACTATGGCGTCGTGTTTACCAGCGCGGTGGCACGCGATAATATTTTCGCCACGCAGTTCCACCCGGAGAAGAGCGCCGCGATGGGTTTGCAGCTATACCGGAATTTCGTGCACTGGAATCCGTAAAGCGTCAGAAGCACCTGTTACCAGAAGCGCCACAAGATCAACAGCGATACCTGCCGTTCAGAGCCACCGACCCAGACTGCATCCACTGCAAAACTGACATGACCTGAGCGCCCGCGCAGCCCGCGCTGGCATCGCTGCCCTTTTCCTTTACACAACCACCACGCTCGTTACGCTATGTTGCTCATTCCGGCCATCGACCTGAAGGACGGTCAGTGTGTACGCCTCAAACAAGGCGATATGGACCAGGCTACCGTCTTTTCCGAAGATCCCGCCGCCATGGCACGTCACTGGGTGAACCAGGGCGCGCGTCGCCTGCATCTGGTCGACCTGAACGGCGCCTTTGTTGGCAAGCCCCGCAACGAGGCCGCCATCAAGGCCATCATCGCGGAAGTCGGCGACGAGATTCCGGTCCAGCTCGGCGGGGGGATCCGCGATCTGAACACGATCGAACGCTGGCTCGACGACGGCCTGTCGTACGTGATCATCGGCACCGCGGCCGTGAAGAACCCCGGATTCCTGAAGGACGCCTGCTCGGCGTTCGGCGGCCACATCATCGTCGGGCTCGATGCCAAGGACGGCAAGGTGGCCACCGATGGCTGGAGCAAGCTGACCGGCCATGAAGTGGCGGATCTGGCACGCAAGTACGAAGACTACGGCGTGGAAGCCATCATCTACACCGACATCGGCCGCGACGGCATGCTGCAGGGCATCAACATCGACGCCACGGTCAAGCTGGCCCAGTCGATGTCGATTCCGGTGATCGCCAGCGGCGGCCTGTCGAACATGGCGGACATCGACCAGCTCTGCGCCGTGGAAGGCGAGGGCGTGGAAGGTGTGATCTGCGGCCGCGCGATCTATTCGGGCGACCTGGTCTTTGCCGACGCCCAGGCGCACGCGGACAAGCTGACGGCCGAGTAACGGGCGGCCGCGTCACGCCACCCGGCAGGACGCCACAACCAGCCGTGCCCCGGGCGGGCGCGGCAGGCAAGGAACCACATGCTAGCCAAACGTATCATCCCCTGCCTCGACGTCACCAACGGGCGGGTGGTCAAGGGTGTCAACTTCGTCGAACTGCGCGATGCTGGCGACCCCGTGGAAATCGCTCGCCGCTATGACGAGCAAGGTGCCGATGAAATCACTTTTCTCGACATTACCGCGACCAGCGACGGCCGCGACCTGATCCTTCATATCATCGAGGCCGTGGCTTCGCAGGTGTTCATCCCGCTGACCGTGGGCGGCGGCGTGCGCGCCGTGGAAGACGTGCGCCGGCTGCTCAATGCCGGGGCGGACAAGATCAGCGTGAATTCGTCGGCCATCGCCAATCCGCAACTGGTTTCAGATGCAACCGGCAAGTACGGCTCGCAGTGCATCGTGGTGGCCATCGATGCCAAGCGCAGCTCGGCGCCGGGCGAGCCGGCCCGCTGGGAAGTCTTTACCCACGGCGGACGCAAGGCGACCGGTCTGGACGCCGTGGAGTGGGCCCGCGAGATGGCGCGCCGCGGCGCCGGCGAAATCCTGCTGACCAGCATGGACCGCGACGGCACCAGGAGCGGATTCGACCTGGAACTGACGCGCGCGGTCAGCGACGCCGTGCCGGTACCCGTTATTGCATCAGGTGGCGTGGGCGGCCTGCAGGATCTGGCCGACGGCATCAAGCTCGGTCACGCCGATGCGGTGCTGGCCGCCAGCATCTTCCACTACGGCCAGCACACCGTTGGCGAAGCAAAGGCATTCATGGCCCGCGAGGGCATCCCCGTCCGGATCTGATCATGGCAAAGAAGTGGTTGAACAAGGTGAAGTGGGACGACAACGGCCTGGTGCCGGTGATCGTCCAGGAGACGGGCTCCAATGACGTGCTGATGTTCGCGTTCATGAACCGGGAGGCGCTGCAGCGCACGGTTGAGCTGGGCGAGGCCGTGTTCTGGTCGCGTTCGCGCAAGCGCCTGTGGCACAAGGGCGAGGAGTCGGGCCACGTGCAGAAGGTGCACGAAATCCGCCTGGATTGCGACGAGGACGTGGTCCTGCTGAAGGTCACCCAGATCGACAGCATTGCCTGCCATACCGGCCGGCACTCGTGTTTCTTCCAGAAGTTCGAAGGCGACGTCGAGTCGGGCGACTGGCATACCGTCGAGCCGGTGCTCAAGGACCCGTCGGCGATCTACGCGGCCAAGCCATGAGCCAGAACACGCAAACGACTGGCTCGGCAGACGTGCTGGCCCGCGTGGCCGCCACGCTGGAATCGCGCAAGCCCGAAAACGGCGGCGACCCCGACAAATCCTATGTGGCCAAGCTGTTCAGGAAGGGCGACGACGCCATCCTGAAGAAGATCGGCGAGGAAGCCACCGAAACCGTGATGGCGGCCAAGGACGCCCGCGCGGCCGGCCTGGGCGACGAAGCCGTGGGCAAGGTGGTCTACGAAGTGGCCGATCTGTGGTTCCACACGATGGTGCTGCTCTCGCATATCGGCGCCACGCCGGCCGACGTGGTCAATGAACTGGCGCGCCGCGAGGGGCTGTCGGGGCTGGTCGAGAAAGCCAGTCGCAAGGAGTAGCATTGAGCCTATGGCCTCCCGGAATGTTCCGGACACGGCATAACGCGGTACAACGCTGGAGGGCACGATGGCGACGGACTACACCACGCAGGTGACGACAACCGCTGATGCGGACAAGCTCGACGGACTGCGCAAGCTGACGCACATCCTTTATGCGCTGTATGCGATCCACTGGTTTACAGGCGGCATTACGGCGCTGATCGCGATCATCGTCAACTACGTAAAGCGCGATGACACCCGGGGAACGGTGTATGCCTCGCACTTTGCGTGGCAGATCCGCACATTCTGGTGGTCGATTGTCTGGTACGTGGCGGGCGGCATCCTGTTCGCAACAGTGGTGCTGATCCCGGTGGCAATCGCCGTTTTCTGCATTTTGTCACTGTGGATACTGTATCGTATCGTCAAGGGCTGGCTGTACCTGAACGACCGCAGGCCGATGTATCCGGGCGAGCCGTTCTGAAGCCAGACCGGCAAGATCGCGACAAAAGTGGCAGCAGGACGGCACAATTTGGTGCAGTGTGCTGACAAGCTGCAACAAGAACTTCATGAAATCCCAGGACAATTGCATTTTCTGCAAGATCGTGGCCGGTCAGATCCCGTCCAGCAAGCTGTACGAGGACGACGATCTGCTGGCGTTTCACGATATCCATCCCAAGGCGCCGGTACACTTCCTGGTCATTCCGAAATCGCATGTCGATTCGCTGGCTGACTGCGGGTCCGGCGATGCGGATGTGCTTGCTAGAATAATGCTCAAGGTGCCCGAACTGGCACGCCTTGCCGGCTGCGACAACGGCTTCCGTACGGTTATCAACACCGGCACGGACGGCGGACAGGAGGTGTTCCATCTCCACCTGCACGTACTCGGCGGCCCGCGCGACCAGTGGAAGTCACCGGCGTTCTGAACGCAGGTTCGGGAAGCCTGGCATGAGAAAGGGGCTGGGACAGCGATGTTCCGGCCAGATGTTGCGTCGGGTACCGTCGCCCCGACGCGGCCTTTGAAGGACGGAACTACGGGGCCGGGCGATCATATTCCGACGCCCGCGGCTTTATCAGGAGCAAGAAATGGGTTCGTTTAGCATTTGGCACTGGCTGATCGTGCTGGTGATCGTCATGCTCGTCTTCGGTACCAAGAAGCTGCGCAATATCGGCCAGGACCTGGGTGGCGCGGTGAAGGGCTTCAAGGATGGCATGAAGGACGGCAACGCCGAGGAACCTGGCGCCAAGCCCGCCGCGGCCAAGGAACTGCGCGACGCCACCACGATCGACGTGGAAGCCAAGGAAAAGCAGCGCCAGGAATAATCCGCCGGCCGTTTTTTCTTGTCAGCCATCCTCCCGGCGGCCGCGCACGGCGCGGCCCGCCAATCCTGTGTCTCAGTTCCGGTTTTCGCATGATCGATCTCGGCATTTCCAAGCTGGCACTGATCGGCGCCGTGGCGCTGATCGTGATCGGCCCCGAGCGTCTGCCAAAGGTGGCGCGCACGGTCGGCGCCCTGGTCGGTCGCGCACAACGCTATATCAATGACGTCAAGGCCGAGGTCAGCCGCGAGGTCGAACTCGAGGAACTGCGCAAGATGCGCACGGAATTCGAGAACGCCGCGCGCGACGTCGAGCAGACCATCCATAAGGAAGTCAACGAACACACCCAGGCGCTGAACGAGGCACTGGGCGGTGTGGAGGCTTCCGGCACGGGCGGATCCGACGCCAGCGGCGTCAGCGCCGGCTATGTGCCCAGCTGGGACAGCGCGCACAAATCCCATAACGGCCGCAAGAGCTGGCGCGTCAAGCAGGGCGCGCGGCCGATCTGGTTCAAGCGCCAGCAGAACGTGCGCGTGTGGGTGCAGTCCGGCGCGGCCCGCGTCAAGCGTCATCGCCCGGCCAGCGGCCGTAACCGTTCCTTCTTCGAGTAAGCATGGCGGGCACCCAAGACCCCAACGACTCCCACGATCCCAACGACGAGTCCCAGCAAGAGACCTTCATTTCCCACCTGATCGAGCTGCGCGAGCGGCTGGTGAAGGCGGTGGCGGGGGTCATCATCGTCTTTCTTGGCCTGGTCTACTGGGCGGCGGAAATCTTCAACCTGTTTTCGGCGCCGCTGACGCAATCGCTGCCCAAGAACGGCCGCATGATCGTGACCGATGTGACCGGTTCGTTTTTCGTGCCGATGAAGGTGACGATGCTGGTGTCGTTCCTGATCGCGCTGCCATGGGTGCTCTACCAGATCTGGCGCTTTGTCGCGCCGGGACTGTACCAGCATGAGAAGAAGCTGATCCTGCCGCTGGTGAGCAGCAGCTACGTGCTGTTCCTGTGCGGCGTGGCCTTCGCATACTTTCTGGTGTTCCCGACGGTGTTCCACTTCATGGCGCACTACAACGCGCCGCTCGGGGCCGAGATGTCGACCGACATCGACAAGTACCTGAGCTTTGCCATGACGACCTTCCTGGCATTCGGTATTACGTTCGAAGTGCCGGTGGTGGTGATCGTGCTGGTGAAATTCGGCGTGGTGGAACTGGAAAAACTCAAGCAGATCCGTCCGTACGTGATTGTTGGCGCATTCATCATCGCCGCCGTGGTCACGCCGCCTGATGTGATGTCACAACTGTTGCTGGCCGTTCCGCTAGTGGCCCTGTACGAGCTGGGCCTCTTGATGGCCCGTTTTGTGACAAAGCAGCCACTTGGTACCCCTGCCGAGGGCGAAACCCAGCCAGACTGAGTTCCGGGACAGTTGTTAACGGGCTGTATCCCGGTAGTCTGATTGCTGCGTTTTGCACCAAATTGGTGAAATCCCCCGTGTTTGCTGTTGCTTCGTCACAACAAGAAGCGTCGGTAAACCGTGTTTACGGCGAAAAAGACTTCTGACGCGCTAGGGGGGTGACACATAATACGACGCAGACGTGAAGGTTAATGCGTCGCCCAAGCACTTGGGCAACCAAGATTTCCCAATCAGTTGACAAGGAAAGTGTCGATATGAAGATGAAACTGTTTGCAGCTGCCGTTGCCGCTCTGGCCGCCGGCGGTGCCTATGCCCAGTCGAGCGTGACCCTGTACGGTGTGGTTGACGCTGGCGTTGAGTACGCTAACCACCAGCCGGGCGTGACCGGCAGCCACGACGTCGTGCGCCTGACCTCGGGCAACATGTCCGGCAGCCGTTGGGGCCTGCGCGGCGTGGAAGACCTGGGCGGTGGCCTGAAGGGCGTCTTCGTGCTGGAAAGCGGTTTCAACCTTGACACCGGCACGTCGGGCCAAAGTGGCCGTCTGTTCGGTCGTCAAGCTTTCGTGGGTCTGCAAAGCCAGTACGGCACGCTGAGCCTGGGTCGTCATCAGACGCCGTTCTATGACTTCGGTCTGGCCTTCGATCCGATGGCCATTTCGTCGAACTACTCGATCACCGCTCAAGACTCGGCTTTCGCCAGCCGCGCTGACAACTCGATCAAGTACACCGGCACGTTCGGTGGTCTGACCGCCTCGCTGCTGTACAGCACCGGCGCGAACATGCCTGGTGGCACGGCTACGGCGAGCGCCTACCAAGGTATTTCGGGTGAAGTCCCGGGTTCGTACAAGACCGGCCGTGAGTACAGCGCCAGCCTGATTTACAACGGCGGCCCGTTCTCGATCGGTGCAGTCTTCGACGAAACCAACCTGGGCAACCCGGCTGTGGCAGGTGTGAACACCGCCAGCGCCAAGGTTCAGCGCGCTTCGGTCGCAGGTACGTACGCCTTCGGTCCGGCCAAGATCTTCGGTGGCTACCGCTACGCTCACGCCCTGCAAGGCGCAATTCTGCCGGGTTCGATCCCGGCCGGTGGCTCCACCGCTGGTGGTTCGGCTGTGAACGTGTCGAACCTGTACTGGCTGGGTGCTGGCTACCAGCTGACGCCGGCTCTGTCGCTGACGGGCGCCGCTTACTACCAAGACTTCCGCAACACCAAGGCTGATCCGTGGTCGTTCGTGGTGTCGACGGACTACGCCTTCTCGAAGCGCACCGACGCGTACTTCAACGTGTCGTACGCCAAGAACAAGGACGGCTCGACCCTGGGCGTTTCGTCGATCGGCCCGAGCTCGATCAACAGCACTGGCTTCGGTACGACCCAAGGTTCGTACAACCAGTTCGGCGCTGTGGTTGGTGTTCGCCACAAGTTCTAATTTGATGCGGGTGTAAGCCCGCTTCAGATTCGGCTTGATCAAAACGCCGGTATCCGAAAGGATGCCGGCGTTTTGTTTTTGGCGGGGCGAACAGGTCTGCGCGTCACGGTTCACGGCGCCCGTATTGGTGCGCTGGCAGGCGAGGCGAAATGCGGAGTGGGCCCATATCGTGACGCAGTGGCGGCCCCCATCGACAACCTGCGCGCTCGCGGTCGCCCCGGGTGATCATTCCGGAGGGCCTCTGTACAGTATCAAGGCGGTAGGAATGGTCGGCGCGCAATTCGATCTCGTGTAGCGTTCCTGTCCTGCGCCCTTGTGGCAGCACACCTGGCACGAGGGGAGATCGATCGCCGCGACAGTCGGCACGCCTGGTCGGCTCGCGGCCCACTTCGATCGTAGGCCGGTTCATCCACGCTGGACACCTGCCGGAATACAAAAAGCCCCGGCCATCACTGGCGGGGGCTTTTGCTTTGAAGCCGTAACGCTAAGGGTCCGGCAGATCGTCAGCGAGCCGTAGGGCGGCTACGAAACTGCCTGCTAAACGTCATTCTTCCTCGTCCAGCGGCATGGCGCGGCGCGGCGGTGGCGGGCGCTTGCCGATCATCACCGCGATGTCGGCCGGCTTGCCACGGCGAATGACCTTCATCTTGACTTCGGCACCCGGCTTGAGCTGCGCGATGGCATTGAGCAGTGCAGTCGTATCCGAAATCACCTGGTTGTCGACCGATACCAGTACGTCGCCAGGCTTCACGCCGGCCTTGTCGGCTGGCCCGCCCTGGACCACTGCGGCGATCAGCGCGCCTTCCTTCGCATCCAGGCCGAACGATTCGGCGATCTCCGGGGTCAGGTCCTGGGGCTCCACGCCGATCCAGCCGCGCGTCACGCTGCCCGTCGAGATGATCGATTCCATCACCTGCTTGGCCGTCGATACGGGAATGGCAAAACCGATACCCAGCGAGCCGCCGGAGCGTGAATAGATCGCGGTGTTGATACCCAGCAGGTTGCCCTGCGCATCCACCAATGCGCCGCCCGAGTTGCCCGGGTTGATGGCTGCGTCGGTCTGGATGAAGTTTTCGAAGGTATTGATGCCCAGGTGGCTGCGTCCCAGCGCCGAGACGATACCCATCGTCACCGTCTGGCCCACGCCGAACGGATTGCCGATGGCCAGCACCACATCGCCCACCTTCACGTTCTCGATGCGGCCCAGCGTGATCGCAGGCAGATCCTTGAGCGTGATCTTCAGGACGGCCAGATCGGTCTCGGGATCGGAACCCACGACCTTGGCGTTGGCCTTGCGGCCGTCGGTCAGCGCCACCTCGATTTCATCGGCGCCATCCACCACATGGTGGTTGGTTAGAATGTAACCCTCGGCGCTGACGATCACGCCCGAACCCAGGCTGGACACCGGCTCCTGGCGCTCCGGCAGCCGATCGCCAAAGAAGAACCGGAACCACGGATCCTCCGCTTGCGGATTGGGCGACCGTTTCGTGCCGTTCTTGCTGGTGAAGATGTTGACCACCGCAGGCATGGCTTCCTTGGCGGCATCGCTATAGGAACCCTGGGCTGCAGAGCCGGCCACGCTGGGCACGACTTCCTTCAGTGCCACGATAGGCGACCCCGACTGCACGGCCACCCGCCCGCGTTGCAGCCATTCGGGTTTGAGCGTGGCTATCACAAACCACACGGCCAGCACGACCGTGACGGCCTGAGCAAAGAACAGCCAGAATCGGCGCAACATATCGGAGTTTTGACCAGAAAATGAAAACCAAAGAGCTGGAATTGTACTTGAACGACCTGCTGGAAGTTTCCCGCTTCAAGGACTATTGCCCGAATGGGCTCCAAGTGCAAGGTCGCCCCGAAGTCACCCACATCGTGACGGGCGTCACCGCCAGCCTGGCGCTGATCGACGCGGCCATCGAGGCCGGCGCCGACGCCATCCTGGTGCATCACGGTTACTTCTGGAAGAACGAAGATGCACGTGTCATCGGTCAAAAACACGCAAGACTGAAGAAACTCCTGGCGGCCGACATCAACCTGATGGCCTTCCACCTGCCGCTGGATAATCACCCGGAACTGGGCAACAACGCGCAACTGGGCCTGCAGCTGGGCATCGCACCGAACGGTCGTTTCAGCGACGACCAACTGGGCTGGACGGGCACATTGCCGCAGCCGATGCCGCTGCACGCCTTCGCCGCCCACGTGGGCGGCGTGCTCGACCGCGAACCGCTCACCCTTGGCGATCCGGATCAGATGGTTCGCAGCGTGGGCTGGTGCACCGGCGGCGCGCAGGGATATTTCGCGGCCGCCGTCGCGGCGGGCGTGGATGTTTACCTGAGCGGGGAAGTGTCGGAGCCCACCACGCATCTGGCGCAGGAGAGCGGGGTAGCCTATATCGCGGCCGGCCACCACGCCACGGAGCGGTATGGCATCCGGGCCGTGGGCGAACATCTGGCGCAACGTTTCGACCTGCGCCACACCTTCATCGATATTCCGAACCCGGTCTGAGCAGCCGGGCCCGGAACTTTCAGCCAGCCAGATCGGGCGATCAGGCGCGCGGGGCCTTCAGGCTGTCGCGAATTTCGCGCAGCAGCTGGATGTCCTCGGGCGTTTCGGCCGGCTTCGGCGCTTCCTGCTCCTTCTCGCGCATCTTGTTGAACGCCCGGACCATCAGGAAGATGATGAACGCGAGGATGACAAAGTTGACCACAATGGTCAGGAAATTGCCGTAGGCGAACACCGGCACGCCGGCCTTCTTCAAGGCATCGAGGGTGTGCGGCACACCCGGCGGCGGCTCGGCCAGCATGACGAACATGTTGGAAAAATCGAGCTTACCCACGACGCGGCCCACCAGCGGCATGATCAGGTCGTTGACAACAGAATCGACGATCTTCCCGAACGCAGCGCCGATGATCACACCCACAGCCAGGTCGATCACGTTGCCGCGCATCGCGAAAGTTCGGAACTCGCTCATCATTCCCATCGGTTTTTCTCCAATTTGTTGTTCCAGATTAACGTTTGTATTTGACAAAGCCTGCATCATCGCAACCTCGAGTGCAAGTCTGGATGCCGCATTAGAACGCTTTCCGCTGCGATTCCACATCCGATCCCATGAACGATTATCGGCGCCACGGCTATCAGTAGTTCGCCTATCGTCGCCAGATGTGCCTCAGGTATAATTTTTTGTTGACGCAGGATTCAATTGATGACATCCCCTGGGGTTTGGAATGAGTGACCAGCAAGACGTGAAGAACGTAGACAAAGGTCGCCGCAATTGGTTGATCGCGACTTCAGTCGCGGGCGGCGTAGGAGGCGTTGCAGTAGCAGTACCGTTCGTCAGCACCTTTGCACCCTCGGAAAAGGCCAAGGCCGCCGGGGCGCCCGTCGAAGCCGACGTGGGCGGCCTGAAGCCGGGCGAGATGATGACGGTTGAATGGCGCGGCAAACCGGTCTGGATCCTGCGCCGTACCCCCGAAATGCTTGCCTCGCTCAAGAAGACCGACGCAGAGGTAGCGGACCCCGGTTCGGACGTTCCCTTCACCATGAAGACGCCGGACTATTGCAAGAACGAGACCCGTTCGCGCGCCGAACACAAGGACCTGCTGGTCGTGGTCGGCATCTGCTCCCATCTTGGCTGTTCTCCCTCGGGCCCGTTTGCCTCGGGCGCCAACCCGCAGCTTGGCGCGGACCCCGGCTTCCTGTGCCCGTGCCACGGTTCCACCTTCGATCTGGCAGGCCGCGTGTTCAAGAACAAGCCTGCCCCGCAGAATCTTGACGTACCCCCGTACCAGTTCCTGTCCGATACCAAGATCGTGATCGGCAAGGACGAGAAAGGAGAAGCGTGATCATGGCGGCCGAAAAAGAAGTCAAGACTACCGGGCTGCTGGGCTGGATCGACGCCCGTTTCCCCGCGACGCAGCTTTGGGAAGACCACCTCTCCAAGTATTACGCACCGAAGAACTTCAACTTCTGGTACTTCTTCGGATCGCTGGCGCTGCTGGTGCTGGTCATCCAGATCGTCACCGGCATCTTCCTGGTGATGAACTACAAGCCGGACGGCACGCTCAACGCGGCCGGCATTCCTGTGGCGTTCGCCAGCGTGGAATTCATCATGCGCGAGGTCCCGTGGGGCTGGCTGGTGCGCTACATGCATTCCACCGGCGCGTCGGCGTTCTTCGTCGTGGTGTACCTGCACATGTTCCGCGGGCTGCTGTACGGCTCGTACCGCAAGCCGCGCGAGCTGGTCTGGATCTTCGGCTGCCTGATCTTCCTGTGCCTGATGGCCGAAGCATTCATGGGCTACCTGCTGCCGTGGGGCCAGATGTCGTACTGGGGCGCGCAGGTGATCGTGAACCTGTTCTCGGCGATCCCGGTGATCGGCCAGGACCTGTCGCTGTTCATCCGCGGCGACTACGTGGTGAGCGATGCCACGCTGAACCGCTTCTTCTCGTTCCACGTCATTGCCGTGCCGCTGGTGCTGCTGGGCCTGGTGGTGGCGCACATCATCGCGCTGCACGAAGTGGGTTCGAACAACCCGGACGGCGTGGAGATCAAGGCGAAGAAGGACGAGAACGGCATCCCGCTGGATGGTATCCCGTTCCACCCGTACTACTCGGTGCATGACCTGCTGGGCGTGACCGGCTTCCTGATCATTTTCTCGGCCGTGATCTTCTTCTTCCCGGAAGTTGGCGGCTACTTCCTGGAAGCCAACAACTTCTTCCCGGCCGATCCGCTGAAGACGCCGCCGCACATCGCGCCGGTGTGGTACTTCACGCCGTTCTACTCGATGCTGCGCGCCACGACGTCGAACTTCCTGCCGATCCTGTGGCTGTTCTTCGCGGTCGTACTGGGCATGGTGTTCCTGCGCACGAAGGACGCACGCATCCGCATCGGGTCGATCGCGGTGCTGGTGGTGCTGGCCGTCGGCTTCTATTTCATCGACGCCAAGTTCTGGGGCGTGCTGGTGATGGGCGGCTCGGTCATCGTGCTGTTCTTCATGCCGTGGCTCGACTGCTCGCCGGTCAAGTCCATCCGCTATCGTCCCGCTTTCCACAAGTCGATCCTGATCGTCTTCGTGGTGGTGTTCCTGGTCCTCGGCTACCTCGGCGTGCAACCGCCGTCGCCGGTGGGCGAGAAGGTGTCGCAGCTCGGTACGCTGCTGTACTTCGCCTTCTTCCTGACCATGCCGCTGTGGAGCCGTGCCGGCACGTTCAAGCCGGTGCCGGAGCGCGTCACGTTCCATCCGCACTAAGACGCTGCGCGACCCTACAAGAGGACAAGGACACAAGATGAAAAAGTTGCTTTCGATCTTCGCACTGGTCGGCGCATGCCTTGCCGCGCTGCCCGCGATGGCCTCAGAAGGCGGTTATCCGCTGGAACCGGCTCCGCTGGACACGAGCGACGTGTCGTCGCTGCAGCGTGGCGCCAAGCTGTTCGTCAACTACTGCCTGAACTGCCACGGCGCGTCAATGATGCGCTACAACCGGCTCAAGGACCTGGACCTGACGGACGATCAGATCCGCCAGAACCTGCTGTTCTCGGCCGACAAGGTTGGCGAAACGATGACGATCGCCATGCCGCCGAAGGATGCCAAGGCCTTCTTCGGCGCCATTCCGCCGGACCTGTCGGTCATCGCCCGTGCCCGCGGCAACGACTGGCTCTACACGTACCTGCGCACCTTCTACCGCGACGACGCGCGCGCCACGGGCTGGAACAACCTGGTCTTCCCGAGCGTGGGCATGCCGCACGTGCTGTGGGAACTGCAGGGTCAGCGCGCGCCCAAGTACACCGAGGTGGAAGAACACGGCGAAAAGGTGCACAAGCTGGCCGGATGGGAGCAGATCACGCCGGGCAAGATGAGCACGCAGGAATACGACCAAGCCGTGGCCGATCTGGTGAACTACCTGAACTGGATGGCCGAGCCGGCCCAGAGCCACCGCAAGCGCCTGGGGGTCTGGGTGCTGCTGTTCCTGGGCGTGCTCACCGTGTTCGCCTGGCGCCTGAACGCCGCGTACTGGAAAGACGTGAAGTAAGCCCGCCGCGCGCGAGGGCCGGCAGTTGTAACGGAATATGTAACAACGCAGGACTCGCCACCCAAAGGGCCGGCGCGGAAGTTGCAGCAGTGCAGCACCGCGCCGGCCCTTTCTTTTGCGCTATCCGGGTCGAAAGCGTCGCAAAAGACACCTGCTGGCCCGATCGGCTATTTGTAACTAATTTGCTTTTCAATGGGCCGTTCTGACAGAATGTTTGCCCTGTCCAGAGTTAGCACCGCCAAGTTCGTCAAATTTCCATAGATTTGGCGCACTTCACACCCAAGGAATTCAACCATGATGGTGTTGTATTCGGGTACCACTTGCCCGTTTTCCCAACGTTGCCGCCTTGTCCTGTTCGAAAAGGGCATGGATTTCGAGATTCGCGACGTTGACCTGTTCAACAAGCCGGAAGACATTTCGGTGATGAACCCGTACGGCCAGGTGCCGATCCTCGTCGAGCGCGACCTGATCCTGTACGAATCGAACATCATCAACGAGTACATCGACGAGCGATTCCCGCACCCGCAGTTGATGCCGGCCGACCCGGTGCAGCGTGCGCGCGCGCGCCTGTTCCTGTTCAACTTCGAAAAGGAACTGTTCACCCACGTCTACGTGCTGGAGAACGAAAAGGGCAAGGCCGCCGAGAAGAACCACGAGCGTGCCCGCGCCGCCATCCGCGACCGCCTGACGCAGCTTGCGCCGATCTTCGTCAAGAACAAGTACATGCTGGGCGAAGAGTTCTCGATGCTCGACGTGGCCATCGCCCCGCTGCTGTGGCGCCTGGACCATTACGGTATCGAACTGTCGAAGAACGCCGCGCCGCTGCTGAAGTACGCGGAACGCATCTTCAGCCGCCCGGCCTACATCGAAGCACTGACCCCGTCTGAAAAGGTCATGCGTCGCTAAGACGGACCCGACGCCACCGCACAAGCGTAATGCCAGAAACTTCCACCAAGCCCTACCTGATCCGCGCCATTTACGAATGGTGTACCGATAACGGCTTCACGCCGTATATCGCAGTCTTTGTCGACGGCAACACCAACGTGCCGCGCGAGTTCGTAAAGAACAACGAAATCGTGCTGAACGTGAGCTTCGACGCGACCAGCGGCCTGGACATGGGCAACGAGTGGATTACCTTCAGCGCACGCTTCGGTGGCGTTTCGCGCAAGATCGACGTGCCCGTGGAAAACGTGCTGGCGATCTATGCGCGCGAAAACGGCCAGGGCATGGCATTCCCGGTGGAACGCAGCGTCCCCGAAACCCAGGCCGCCACCGAACGCGAAAACAACCCGCCCCCCAAACTGGCCCCGGTAGACGCCGACACGCCAGCACCGGTCACGGCGGAAGAGGGCGCAGACGGCTCGGACGACGACCCGAACCCGCCGCCCGTCCCCCGCATCGGCGGCAAGAAGCCCTCCCTGAAAGTGGTCAAATAAGCCATCGCCAAGACACACCGCATGCAGTAGAATCGCGGTCTGCACCAAACATGCCGGCTTAGCTCATCAGGTAGAGCAGTTGATTTGTAATCATCAGGTGGCGGGTTCGAGTCCTGCAGCCGGCACCAAATAAATCAAGGGGTTACAGCATCCTACGCTGTAACCCCTTGTCCGTTTTTGCTTTCATGTAATCACTATGTAAGCGGTTCTCGTCAACTGCTGGCCCCATCAGCGCGACCGCGTGGGGCGCGCTGATGTTTAGTGATTATTAGGTGGGGGCGCGCTCGGATGCCCATCAGTTCCTAACCAAGTTTGTCTTCATAGAAGAAAAACTTTCCGGAGGCTCGCTCGGCTGGTTCCCAGCTGTTCCCGTGCATGCCACTCCGCACCATCGCAAAAATCAAAGCTCAGAGGTTCCAAGTTTGAGGGAGGCTGCATGTCGAACGTAGCGCTTGCAATTACGGCGCTTGTAGTTCTCATGAAGCAACATGTCCGCAAATCAAAAGTAGATCCATGGACATGCTCTATCGCAAACCGTATGCTCCACGGAGCATATGGAAGGAGGTGTGCGTGATCGAAAAGCTAGAGCGTCTAGTCGATGAAGTTGGGGCACTCCACAGCAAGCTCATCCTGCTTATCGGGCCGCCCCACTCTGGCAAGACGGCACTGCTGCAAGCCCTCGCAGCAAAAAGGGACGTCAAGCCGTTAAATGTAGGGGCTGAATTGGGTGGTCGTTTAACTGGCATGCCGCAAAGGAACCGCCCCCTGCAGACGACAACGATCCTGCGTGAGTTGGTGGATCACCATACCACTGGTGATTTGCTGCTGCTAGACAATATCGAGCTCCTTTTCGATCGATCGCTCCAGCTTGATCCACTCGAATCGTTGAAACGTCACGCACACGCAAAATGCGTCGTGGCTGTTTGGCCAGGTGAGTTGCAGGGCGACTCAAGAGCCGGCCGGCTCACATACGCCGGCTTGGGGCATCCAGAACACCAGGACTACAGCCTTGCTGGTTTGGTCCCCTTTGAAATCCAGTAATAGGGAGAGAGGAAGGCATGCGCTACGGCGATCTCATTCAATTCGAACCGATCGAGTCGGTCATCCAATTGCTCGACGCCAATCGTCCGGACGAGGCTAAAAAGCTTGTCGCGACCTACGTCATGTCGGATGACATGGCCGAGCGAATCGCCAAGCTAATGATTCCGCAACTCTCCTTCGACGAGTCTGTGGACCACATGGGCGTGCTGGTGGTCGGCAACTACGGCACGGGTAAATCGCACATGATGTCGGTGCTGTCCCTTGTTGCTGAGGACGCAGCCTACCAACCCATGATCCGCCATCCCAAAGTTGCGGAAGCAGCGAAAAAAATCGCGGGCAAATTCAAGGTCCACCGTATCGAGATCTCCAGCCAGATGTCGCTGCGGGACATCATCACTCAAGAGCTTGAACTCTTCCTTGAAGAGAACGGTGTCACCTACTCGTTTCCGGCCGCCGACAAGGTGGTCAACAACAAGGCGGCGTTCGAAGAGATGATGGCCGCTTTCGCCGAGGTACACCCCAACCACGGCGTTCTCTTGGTGGTCGACGAGTTTCTCGACTATCTGCGATCCCGCAAGGATCACGACCTGGTTCTGGACCTGTCGTTCCTACGTGAGATCGGTGAGGTCACCAAGCACCTGCGTTTCCGTTTCGTGGCCGGCGTACAGGAAGCCATCTTTGACAGCAACCGGTTCCAGCATGTCGCTGACAGTCTGCGTCGCGTTAAGGACCGCTTCACCCAAGTGTTGCTGGCTCGGCAAGATGTCAGTTTCGTCGTCGCCGAGCGTCTGCTAAAGAAAACTGCAGACCAGCAAAACAAGATTCGGATCTACCTCACAAAGTTCGCCAAGTTCTACAGCTCGATGAACGAGCGCATGGACGAGTACGTGCGGCTATTCCCCGTTCATCCTGAGTACATTGGCACCTTCGAGCGGCTGATCTTCACTGAGAAGCGCGGCGCTCTGGTCACCCTGCGTGACCAGATCCAGGCCGTCCTGAGCCACGAGGTTACCAACGATCGCCCAGGGCTCATTGGATACGACAAGTTTTGGGACAGTGTGACGTCCAACTCTGTGCTGCGCTCCGACCCCAGCATCGGCCCTGTTCTGAAGGTATCTGAGGTACTGGCTGAGCGGGTACTGAAGGCCTTTACTCGTCCGGCTTACAAGCCTATGGCGCTGCGCGTGATCGCTGGTCTGTCGGTACATCGGCTCACCACGGGCGGAGACATCTACGTACCGGTCGGGCCAACCGCTGCCGAGCTGCGCGACACGCTGTGCCTGTACCAGCCCGGTATTGAAGACATGGGCGGTGACCCGGCCGACGATCTGCTCACCGCTGTCCAGACCACCCTGCGGGAGATTGTCAAAACGGTCAACGGCCAGTTCATCTCCAAGGCTCCGGACACCGAGCAATACTACCTCGACCTCAAGAAGGACGTGGACTACGACGCGCAGATCGAAAAGCGTGCCGAGGCCTTGTCGGACGACGCACTGGACCGCGCCTATTACGGCGCGATAAAGCAGTTGATGGAACGCACCGACGAAAGCACTTACGTCACCGGACATCAGATCTGGCAATACCAGATTGAGTGGCAAGACCGTCGAGTCGACCGCAATGGCTACCTGTTCTTTGGTGCCCCGAACGATCGGCCAACCGCCCAGCCAGAGCGTGATTTCTATGTCTATTTTGTCCAGCCCTTCGAGCCGCCACGTTTTCGCGACGAGAACAAGTCGGATGAGGTGTTCGTCCGCCTAAAGGGCCTGGACGACGCCATCAAGCGCCACCTCGCCTTCTATGCGGCTGCTCAGGACCTTGCTTCCACCGCCAGCGGCGGCGCAAAGTCCGTCTACCTGGACAAAGCCAAAGACGCGCTGCGCGACATGAGCAAGTGGCTGCAGGAAAAGCAGATGGCCGCGTTCGAGGTCACGTACCAGGGAAAATCCAAGCCCCTGCAGGAGTGGGCCAAAGGCGTCTCTATCCGCGACAAGCTGCGCTTGGGATCTGATGAGCGTGCCAACTTCCGCGACATCATCAACGTCGTCTCTGGCCTGGCGCTCAATCAGCAGTTTGCCGAAGTCTCACCTGAGTACCCGACGTTCCCGGTGCTCGTTACCGAGTCCAACCGCAAGCAGTTGGTGGGGAATGCGCTGAAAGCGCTCGCCGGTGGCACCCGCACCAAGGACGCCAATGCCGTGCTCGACGCGTTGGAGATGCTAGATGGCGACCGCATCGATCCCGGCCGCTCACGGTACTCGCAAGAAGTATTGAGTCGCCTCAAGGCCAAAGGACATGGTCAGGTGCTCAACCGTAGTGAGCTGCTGAACGGACAAATCGACGTGGAGTACTTCCACCCCGTTAAGTTTCGGTTGGAGCCTGACCTGCTGGTAGTAGTGCTGGGCGGCCTCGTTTACTCCGGCGATATCGTCTTGGCGATCACTGGCGACAAGATCGACTCCGGCAAGATTACCCTGTTGGCCGAGCGCGGCCTCGAAGAACTCAAGCAGTTCAAGCATGTCGAAGCACCGAAGGAGATCAACGTCTCCATTCTGCGGTCGTTGTTCGAACTGCTTGGCCTTTCACCAGGCTTGGCGCAACTGGCCACACAAGGCTCCGAAGAACCCGTCAAGCAGCTTCTCGAGGCCGCCTCTAAGCTGGTCAGTCGAGTGTTGGCGGCAGGCACCGACATGCAGGGCAAGCTAACCTTCTGGGGCAAGCCTCTGCTCACGGACGACGAAATCCGTGACTGGCGCACCCGCCTTGAAGCACTCAAGACCTTCACCGAGGGTCTGACGCCGTACAACATGGTCGGCAAGCTGAAGAACCTGCGCATTGGTTCCGACGATATTGACTCCCAGAAGAAGAACCTCGAGGTCCTGGCCGCTGTAGAAAAACTGCTGGAGCTCGTGACGGAGTTGGGCAGTACGGCAGCCTACCTGTCACAAGCAGAGATGGTGCTGTCCAACGATCACGCTTGGATCAAGCAGGCGCAAAGCGTACGCAAGGAGATCCTAGACAAGCTGGCGCTGGACCGCAACGCACGGCATGCCACCGAATACCGACAGACCCTGGCCCAGCTCAAGAAGGACTACCTCAGCGCCTACATCGCTCAGCACAGCAAGGCACGCTTGGGCGTGCCGGAGGACAAGACCAAGTCCGCCTTACGCAAAGACTCCCGTCTTGTCGCGATGCGGGCCCTGGCCGGCATCTCCCTGATGCCGACCAGCCAGCTCTCTACCTTCGACGACAAGCTCGACAAGCTAAAGAGTTGCGCGTCTTTGGTGGAATCGGAGCTTTCTGCCAGCCCTTATTGCCCGCACTGCAGCTTCCGGCCTGCCAACGAGCAAGGAGACTTCCTGCCGGCCGCCAATGTCCTCAAGCAGCTGGATGAGGAACTGGACCGGTTGCTCGACGACTGGCAGCAAACGCTGCTCGATAACCTGGACGACCCGATCATTCAGGCCAACCTTGATCTGCTAAAGGCATCCGCTCGCGAGCTGATCAAGACGTTTGTCGCATCGAAAAAGTTGGCTGACCCCGTTACCCCGGACTTTGTCAGCGCCGTGCAGGAAGCCCTGTCAGGGCTGGAAAAGATCGGTGTTAGCGGCGACGACATCAAGAAGGCCTTGCTGCAAGGCGGCTCACCGGCGACGCCGGACGACCTCCGCAAGCGGTTCGAAGCCTTCCTGAATGACCGCTGCAAGGGCAAGGACGCTAGCAAGCTGCGGTTCGTGGTGGAGTGACGAATGGCCATGACAACCCACGGAGTGACTGACATCGATGTTCTTGCCCTTTCGGTACGCGACCGAGAGTCGCGTCGCCTCATTCTCGAAGCCATTACGGCATACCGGGGCGGCGCATTACGCTCCTCCATCATGTCGATCTGGATTGCTGTCGTTCATGACACTTTCTCAAAAGCCCGCGAGTTGGCAGCCCAGGGGGACCCTGCTGCTGCAGCTTTTGTAGGCGTTCTCGACGCAGCCATCGAGCACAAGAGCGTTTCCCAGATGCAGGCGATCGAACGCGATTTGCTCAACACAGCACGTACAGAGCTGCAGCTCGTCACTCAACATGAGTTTGACGTACTCAAGCGAATACAAGACGATCGGAATCTTTGCGCGCACCCAGCGTTCATCACCGAAGACGAATTGTTCCAGCCGGCACCTGACTTGGTCCGTTCTCACCTTGTTCATTCACTGCAATGCCTTTTGATTCACGCGCCGCTGCAGGGTAAGAGTGCGTTGAACCGAATACGAGGCGACATTCTCAGCCCTTCATACCCAGTCACGCGCGATAGCATTGGCACCTACGTGGCAGCCAAATATCTAAATCGGTCTAAGGATGCGTTGGTCTCGAACCTGGTGAAAGTCTTGCTCAAGGCCTTGTTCCTTCCGGATGGGCAAGACTTTTTTGCTAAGCGTAGGCAACTTGCCTGGACACTCAGCGAAGTCGCTACGTCCAAGACTGCCATTTTCGAAGAAGTGGCGCGTCCAATGGTCGCTACGTTTTTTGACGGTGTCGACGATCAGAGCCTCCTGCATTTGTGCGTGTACTTGGGCGCTGAGCCCAGAATTTGGGGGTGGCTATCGGAGCCGGCCCGCATGCGCGTGACTAAGCTTCTGGAGGACGCCGATGTGCCGACACTCAAGTCGTTCATGGCTTTCGATGCCTTTTCTGTTCCAGACTTGACTGACTTCTTATTGGCAAAGTTCTCTGGACTGGAACAAGAAGGCCAGATTGAGCTGATCTCCGATACGCCACGAAGAGAATTCGTAGGCAGGGCTATCGCAATCTATTCGTCAGCGGGCAATTACAGGTCAGCGGAAGTGCATGGCCAGGCTTTAGTCGTGCCGCTTGCCTCGTATTTCGCCGCGGAAGATGTCCAGCGGACGCTCGACGCCGTTTTAGGGAACAGCCAAATTTCGTATGCATCGAGTACGCCGGATGTGTTGCTTGAGGTCTTCAAGTTGACTCAACACCTACTTGAGACAACTCGCCCATATTGGCAACGTTTCGTTGATGAGATGACCGCCCAACACGGTGGAAAGATCGACGCGCATTACTCGTACCCAAACATCCGGGCAAAGCTTGCTGCCTGAAGTACAAAAAGCATTGGACTGACTGATGAATGACCTCTTCGGCCAACACCACAAGGAAAAACAGACGCCTGTTGAATGCCTTGGACAGACATTTGAAAGCGAGCGAACTCGACGCGAGCACTTCACGAAGCTCTTGGCTGAGAAGCTGAAAGATCCGGCGTTCCGCAAGATCGAAGGATTCCCCCAAGGCACGGATGAAGCCATTCTGGCGATGTCGGACCCGCCGTATTACACCGCATGTCCGAACCCGTTTCTTGAAGAGTTCGCGCGCCACTACGGCAAGCCCTACGACCCCAGCGTGAAGTACAGCCGAGAGCCGCAGACGATCGACGTATCGGTCGGCAAGACGGACCCACTCTACAAGGCGCACGCGTACCACACCAAAGTGCCGCATCTGGCGATCGTGCCATCCATCCTGCACTACACGGAGCCGGGCGACATCGTGCTCGACGGCTTTGGTGGCTCAGGCATGACTGGCGTTGCCGCGCAGTGGTGCGGATTAGCGCCTGCCACGTACCGCCACGAATTGGAAATGGAGTGGAAGAAGCAAGGCAAGTCCGCACCCAAGTGGGGCTCACGTCGAGTGATCCTCAACGACCTGTCGCCTGCCGCGACCTTCATCGCAGCGAACTACAACCTGCCGTTCGACGTTGAGGCCTTTGCAAAGGCGGGCAAGCAACTGCTCAAGGATGTGCAGCAGGAGCTTGGCTGGATGTACGAAACGACAGATAAGGACGGAAGAACGAAGGGCCGAATTGAGTACACCGTTTGGAGCGAGATATTTACCTGCCCGCATTGCGCTGGTGAGGTCAACTTTCTTGACGAAGCACTTGACGACGACAGCAAGCAGGTAAAAGGCACCTTCCCGTGCCCACACTGCGGAGCGGATCTGAACAAGGACAACCTCGATCGAGTGATGGAGTCGCGGGTCGACCCTGCCACCGGATTGGCGTGGAAACGTGTCAAATTTCGGCCTTCAATCATCTTTTATGACGTGGACGGGCAACGGCGGCAGAAGGTCCCCGATCAATTCGATCTTGCCGCACTTGAGCGCGTAGAAGCGCTGCCATTCCCGAACGGTCTTCCGACAACTAGATTTCCTATCGAGCAGATGTACCACGGCTCGCGAATTCAGCCCAAAGGGTTCGAGTGCATCCACCATTTATTTCTGCCACGCGCTGCTCACGCGATGGCGGCGCTTTGGAGGAAGGCAGAGGCGGAGCCGGATGCACGTACAAGGCAAATGCTCATCTTCTTTGTCGAGCAGGCGCTCTGGACGGCATCGCTGCTGAACCGATATAGGCCGACAGGTTTCTCACAGGTGAACCAATTCCTGACTGGCGTCTACTACGTCGCATCTCAACATGCCGAATGCAGTCCTTGGTACATCCTTGAAGGAAAGCTTGGGCGCCTCGCGAAGACCTTCCAGGCATTCAAGACTGAAGCAGGCCGAGCGGCAGTTACGACGGGTACGGCTGCCCGAATTCCGACATTGGATTCATCGATTGACTACATCTTCACAGACCCACCTTTCGGTGAAAACATTTACTACGCCGATCTCAACTTCCTTGTGGAGTCTTGGCACCACGTAACGACAGACGCGAAGCCGGAAGCCATCGTCGACAAATTTAAGAAGAAGGCGCTTCCAGAGTATCAGCACCTTATGCAGTGCTGCTTCGCCGAGTACTACCGCGTACTCAAGCCCGGGCGCTGGATGACCGTGGTCTTTTCCAACAGCAAAGCGGCGGTCTGGAACTCGATTCAAGTCGCACTGCAGCAAGCGGGCTTTGTGGTGGCCGAGGTCACGGCGCTCGACAAGGTGCAAGGAAGCTACCGCCAAGTCACCTCCACTACAGCGGTGAAGCAGGACTTGGTGATCTCGGCCTACAAACCAAATGGAGGCCTTGAGGATCGGTTCAATCAACACGGACCGAGCGTTGACTCGGCGTGGGACTTCGTGCAGACGCACTTGAAGCAGCTGCCAGCCGTCAAAGTTACGTCGGGCTACCCGCAGGAGTTGCAGGCCATCGTTGAACGCGATCCACGTCGCATCTACGACCGGATGGCGTCCTGGTTCATCCGCCACGGCACGATGGTGCCGATCTCAACGCGCGAGTTCCTGGCGGAGCTGCCGGTTCGATTCCGTGAGACGGATGGCATGGTGTTCCTGCCCGAACAACTCGTCGAGTACGAGAAGGCGCGTGCCCGCATTCCGCAGATTAAGCAAGCCGAGTTGTTTGTTTCCGACGAACGCAGTGCCATCGACTGGCTGACCAACTTCTTGCTCAAGCGTCCGTCTACGCGTTCAGAAATCCACCCGGAGTACATCCCACAGATCGGCTCGGCCAAGCGCAAGGGCGAGATCATCCCGGAGTTGGACCAGTTGCTGGAGGACAACTTCATCCAGTACGACGGCATTGGCGATGTGCCGAGCCAGATCCACAGCTACCTCTCCACCAATCACAAGGACCTGCGCAGCCTCGAAAAAAGCGCCCCTGCGCTCGTAGCTAAGGCAAAGGACCGCTGGTACGTGCCCGACCCAAACAAGGCTCAGGACTTGGAGAAGAAGCGCGAGAGGACGCTGCTCAGGGAATTCGAGACCTACAAGGCTTTCACGGGCCGCAAGATCAAGGAGTCTCGGCTTGAGGTACTACGCGCAGGCTTCCGTGCTGCGTGGGCTGCCAAGGATTACAAAACCATCATGAACGTGGCTAGCAAACTCCCCGAAGAAACCTTGCAAGAAGACGAGAAGCTGCTGCTCTGGTATGACCAAGCGCTCACGCGCATGGAGGCCGGGGCCTGATGGCAGGGAGAGGCCAGTCTTCAACTGGGCATGCGGTCGGCGCATGGTGCTGGCACGCGCGCCACGCCACGCCCTGCCGCGTGGTGGACAGGCAGGACATGTGGGGAGAAACCGCTTACCGCGTGTGGCTGCCCATCAAAGACGCGGTGGTGCGCGCGCGCTCGCAGGACTTGGCACAGCTCGATAGTATTCAGCCAACGGTCGAGCACATCCTCCACACTGCAGCGGCGGCCAAGTTGCTGGATGCTTTGGAAGACAACCTGCTGCTGGCGCCCATCCAGTCCAGCGTGGTCCCGTTGCCTCACCAGCTCTACGCGCTCAACCGCGCGATGAGCCAGCACCGCATTCGCTACCTGCTGGCAGACGAGGTGGGCCTGGGCAAAACCATCGAGGCCGGATTGATCCTGCGCGAGCTGAAGTTGCGCGGCATGGCCAAGCGCGTGTTGGTCGTCGCACCCAAGGGGCTGGTGCGCCAGTGGCAGGCCGAGATGCGTCTGCACTTCGGGGAGAAGCTGCAGTTCGTTGACCCGGCCGAACTCGCCACCTTCCGACAATGGCGCAACGATGAGGAAAACCTCTGGCGGCTGCACGACCAGGTAATCTGCTCACTGGACTCCGTCAAGCCGATTGAAGGCCGCAAAGGGTGGAGCCTTGAACAGCTGAACAACTACAACCGCGAGCGGTTCGAGGACCTGATTTCGGCGTCGTGGGATCTGGTGATCATCGACGAGTCCCACCGCATGGGTGGCAGCACCGACCAGGTGGCGCGCTACAAGCTGGGGGCTGCCCTGGCCGAAGCGGCGCCCTACCTGCTGCTGCTGTCGGCCACACCGCACCAGGGCAAGACCGACCAGTTCATGCGCCTGATGCAGTTGATTGACCGGGACTCCTTCCCGGATGAAGGCAGCGTTAGCCGAGATCGCGTGCGGCCGTTCGTCATCCGTACCGAAAAGCGCAATGCGATCGACGCGGAGGGCCAGCCGCTGTTCAAGCCTCGCGTCACGCGGCTCCAGGCCGTGGCGTGGCAAGACCGGCACGGCGCGCAGCAGCGGCTGTACGAGGCGGTCACCGACTATGTGCGCCATGGCTACAACCAGGCATTGGCGGCCAAGCAGCGGCACATCGGGTTCTTGATGATCTTGATGCAGCGGCTGGTGACGTCCAGCACTGCGGCCATCCGAACCACGCTGGAGAAGCGGCAGGCGTTGCTCAATGAGCCCCAGCCGCAGGCATCACTGTTTGATTCGACCGAGATGGACGAATGGGTAGAACTGGACGGCCAGAGCCAAGTGGACATCGCGGTGCAGACATCGGGCTGGGCACAAGAGAAAGCCGAAGTTGATCTTCTGTTAACGCTGGCCCGGGAAACCGAGGCTCAGGGCACGGACGCGAAGGCCGAAGCCCTGCTTGAACTGATCTACAAGCTGCAGCAGGAAGAGAACGCCCCGACCTTGAAGGTCTTGATCTTCACGGAGTTCGTGCCAACACAGGTCATGCTCGCGGGCCTTTTGGAAAGCCGTGGATTCTCGGTCGCCCTGCTCAACGGCAGCATGGACCTGGACACGCGCACCAAAGCGCAGCAGGCCTTCATGCGGGACGTTCGGGTACTGGTCTCGACCGATGCTGGGGGTGAGGGTCTGAACTTGCAGTTTTGCCATATCATCGTCAACTTCGACATGCCGTGGAACCCGATGCGGATCGAGCAGCGCATTGGCCGCGTGGACCGTATCGGCCAGCGCAGTGTGGTGCGAGCCATCAACTTCGTTCTCGAAGACACGGTGGAACACCGCGTCCGCCAGGTACTGGAGACCAAGCTCGAAGTCATCGCTCAGGAATTCGGCGTGGACAAAGCCTCCGATGTGATGGATTCGGTCGAGGCGGAGGCGTTGTTCGACGAGGTGTTCGTGCAGGGCCTGCAAGACCCAGGTTCGATCGACAAGGCGTGCGACGCAGTGATCAATCAGGTCCGTGACAAGGTGGCAGATGAACGCAAGAACAGCGACCTGCTGGCGGATGCCCATGCGCTGGATGCCGACGATGCCCGCAAATGGCGGGACCACCCGGCGCAGTTTTGGCTGGAGCGTGCCATCGCATCCGGTTTGGCGGCACGTGGCGGCAGTGCTGTGAAGACAGGGGACACATGGCACGTGAAATGGGTCGATGGAAGCGAGTCGGCCAAGCTTTGCTTTGACGCCAGGACGGCGGAGAGGAACCCAGACCTGGAATGGGTTACCTTGGAAGACCCTCGCGCCAGAGCGGTGATCAGTGAGCTATCCCGCTGCGTTGCTGGGCAGCCTTTGCCGGTGGTCAAGATTGCCGGCCTGCCTGAGGCTCTGCAGGGTGTCTGGTCACTCTGGAAGATCAGCCTTTCCGCAGAAGCTCTCAGCCGAAAGCGCTTCCTGCCAGTCTTTGTAACCGACGATGGAAGGACATTTGTGCCCACTGCTAAGCGCATCTGGGACCTGCTGTTGACTGAGGCAGTCGAGATCAAGGGGGCCATCACGACCGAGCAGGCTGTGCAATGGTTCGAGGTTTCCTTTACGGCAGCCAAGACTCAAGGCGAGCGCCTGTTCTCAGAACTGCTCGGGGAGCACCATGCACGGCTGAAGGAAGAGCGGGACCGCGCCAAGTACGCCTACGACGCGCGCTACCAGGCCATTGGTCGAATTGGATTGCCCGCTGTTCGCGAGTATCGCCGCAGCCGGCTTGACGCCGAACACCGGGCGCGGATGGCCTCGTTGGATGACGCAGAGGCCAGCGTGCCGGATCTCTTTGCCGTGATGATACTTCGGGTGGGGGCGGTATGAGCCTGTGGATTGACCGTATCCTCAAGGAATTTCCTGCAGACCTATCGCGTCTCTGGATTGCCGCCGACCCCGACGATGTGCTGTTGGATGAGCAGATATTGTCAGGTCTGCGAGAGCGCGGCTTCGAACTGATGCCATTTGAGGACTCAGTTGCGTTTCGTGCTGAATATGAGGATCGGTACCGTAGCGCTTGGGACCGGGGCGAAGCAGCGTCCGTCAAGGCTCTGGTGCTGCACCTGCGTGGCACCGACATGGGTGATTTGCCATGGGACTACCTGCGGCAGGCGCGCCGCGTGAGCCTGAGCCTTGCCAACCTGTTCCCGAGGCTCAGTTATCCCGTCGTTCGACAGATTGGCGCAGAGCACCATGAGGCGCTGTTCGCGGCGCAGGCGAAGCATGCATCGCAGGCCTTGGGTGAATCCGCGACGAAAGAGTTCGTCCTGACCCACATCTTCAAGATCAGTCCGCACCTTATTTCACGCTCTGAGGACCTGTGGCGAGAGTTGTTGCGGTTGCACTACCGCGACTCCGGTCTGCCATCGGTCCTGGTAGACCATGTTGCGCACGTGCTTGGGGACCATTCGGCGTTCAGGGATCTACCGATCAGCGAGCTTTTCGCATCGAAAGGCACGTTCCTTCGCGTCGTGCAGGACGCTTGGTACCGCTACCTGTCGCGTCATGGATTGACGGGAACGCATACAGGTGAGCCCATCCCAGCAGACTTCGTTGCCAAGGTCGACGTGCCATTTGAGCACCCTGACGTTCGGGCGCTTGTCGACTCCATGTTCCTGGATGGACTGCTTCACCCACTCGCTGTTCGGGACGCCGCTGTCAGTATCCCTGAGTGGGCGAAGGTGGGTATCGTTCAGGATCCGCTCGCACTAAGGGACCTGGTCGCCGAAGGCATCAAGGGCATTCTTCAGTCGCTGCCAACGATAGAATCGTCCCACCGCGACTGGGCCAACTTGTCCCGCCGATTTGGTGAGGTGCTTGCGCGGTTTCATGCCTTGGACACGGATTGTGCTGAGGGGGTGAAGGCCGGAATTGCAGAGCTGCAAGCCGCCACCGACGAGCGTCTGCGGCAATGGGTGGCAAAGCACTATGCCGACCTGCCATCGTTGCCAGTCGCCAAGGGGCCGGTCATGGTGCACCACGTGCCGCGCTTTCTTTCGATGCGGCGCGGTGCTGGCGAGGCCAAGATTGCCTTGCTGGTGTTCGATGGTCTTGCTGTCGACCAGTGGGTTCAGATCCGCGAAGCCCTGACCAAACGAGCCCCTAAGCTCGGGTTCGAGGAAAGCGCGTGCTTTGCCTGGCTCCCCACCCTGACGTCGGTATCCCGGCAGGCGCTTTTCTCTGGACTGAAACCAAGGGAGTTCGCCGACACGATCGAGTCCACTTCGCCGGAGCCGACGCAGTGGTCGCGGTTTTGGCATGACCAGGGGCTGCGCGCCAACGAAGTCATGTACCGCAAGGGCATCAAGCGAACGGATCAGCTGACGGATCTGGGTGCGAGCATCTCAGCGCCATCGATCCAGGTGGCTGGCATTGTGGTGGACACGGTCGATGAGATCGTGCACGGCGCTGTGTTGGGCAAGCGCGGCATCGCCGCCCAACTAGAGAGCTGGTGTGAGAGCGGCTTCGTTGATCAACTGTTCTCGCAGCTACTTGACAAGGGCTTCCACGTCTACCTGACTGCCGACCACGGAAATGTGGAGGCGGTTGGCCAGGGACGGCCCAACCAAGGGGTGGTCCCAGAGTTGCGTGGTGAGCGCGTTCGGACTTACCGCAGCGAGACCCTAGTGTCCGAGTCGGCTGCCGCAAATCCGAACACATACCGTCTCGATGTCGCTGGACTCCCGGCGAACTTCATGGCCTTATTCGCAGGCGGACGCGCTGCCTTCATGCAACAGGGAGAACCAGCCGTCGTCCACGGCGGCATATCGCTCGAAGAGCTGTTGGTGCCTTTCGTTAAAATTAGTTATGTGAGTTGAACTGAATGATTCCCGCAGCCCCTCAAATTGGCTTCGACCGGTTCATCAAGCTGGATTGGGTAGCTGCCGCGCTGAAGGTTCGTGCGGGGGTGACTAGTCTCGATGAACTGAACGAACTGCTGGATGCTGCCGGCCTTGGGAAAGAAGCCAAAGCAAAGACACGAACAAAGTTGAACGCTCTCGCGCTCGAACCGCGAACGGAACTGGCTGATCTCATTGATCGTGGCGTCAATATCGTCAAGGGTACTGACAATGCCGGAAATCTAGTTGCTTTCGCATGGGGTGCAGCAATTGCTACCTACCCTTATTTTGGACAGGTCGCCGAGTTCACCGGGCGCTTGACGTCGATCCAAGGCGATTGCTCGGTGTCTGAAATTCACCGCCGCATCAGCGAGTTATACGGCGACCGCGAGGTGACGAAGCGCGCCACACAGGCTGTAATTCAAACGCAAGCGAACTGGGGCGCGATCGAGCGGGTGGAAAAGGGCAAGCGCATTGTCCGTTTGCAGGCCACACGCCTGAACGACGACGAGATGGTCGCATGGCTGGTTGAGTCCGCCCTGCGCTATCAGCGGAAGGCTATCCCGTTGGCGACGCTGCACTCACTGGCAGTTATCTATCCGTTCTTGCTCGACCACCCTCTCGGCTATGTAATGTCGAATAGCGCGACGGTAGAGGTGAGATCTGAAGGTCCAGGCAACCAGTTTGTCGCGCTGCGCACTCCGCTATGAGATTGCAAGTCGGCAGACCAGCGCGCGCCCTTCTGCGGCTGGAACTTGCTGGCGAGGATGTCTCCAGGATGTCGTCAAAGCTCTTGTCCATGCGAGCGGCGCCTCGTGTCAGCGCTGGCCAATTCGCTGCCCCAGGCGGCCCAACTTGAGCTGTTCGCACAGGGCAGCGGAAATTTCACGTTGCAGACTGGTCAATCAACGTCGGCAGCTGGAAAAACCATCATCATCTTAGTGGGTCTCATTTAGTCGGAAGTGCCAAAGTAGATCGAAGAAATTCTCAGCTATATATCACTCCATGGCGAGCGGTGGAAAAATTCATCGCCGCCGGACCTCCCGGTCCTTCCTATTTTCAGCCATGGAGCCATCGTGATACCCAACAACTCCCTTCTCGAAAGCCTCGCCACACTTGCCCTCGTCTTCTTGGTCGGTATCTGCTGGGGCCACTTCCGCAGTTGCGGCCGGGAGACCGCCCCAAAGGCCACACCCTATGACGCCGCCCTGTCCGCAATGCCAGTCGACCCGGGTGGCTCCACGCCACCACGCGCGCAAGGCAGGCGGCACCGTCGGTGCTATCGCTGGCGCAACCAGTAGCGTTGCCGCTGCCATAAAGGGGGCGCGGGCAGGTGGTCGGATTGGCAGTCGGCTCGGCGGGATTGCTGGTCCCACCGGCATGTCACTGGGCATTATTGAGGCGCTTCAGATCGAGCAATAGGGACGCCAGATAGGGCGTGAGGGGAATTACGCGGCCAGTTTCGATCTTGTCTGCGATACGGAGGCTTCGCCACTGCAGGTCGACATCTTCCCAACGCAGTGCTGCCAGTTCCTCCCGGCGCGCGCCGGTGATGAGCAAGCCTTGCAGATACGCAGACTGTACTGGATTGTGCAAGGCGCGGACGGCCGAAAACCATGCGCCGAACTGCTCCCTCTGGAGGCTGTCACCGTCTTTGGTGCTGGTGCCAGGCAGTGCCCCCGTGACCTTCGGGGACGTGCAGCAATCCGACGGAATGATCCCTGCATACTTGTCCTCCCCTTCGCACCATCGGGAAAAGGCTTTGAGAACTCGGAAGCCATAGGCAACGCTGGTCGGTCGAGCGGGTACCTCTAATTCCAGCCATGCGCCGACCGTTTTGGCGGTGAGGTCGGAAAGCTTCAGCGACATTAAGGGGTAAAGCGGCCCGCGCTCTGTTTTTCTATCGCCACGCTTGGTCGGGCTCCCGCCCGGAGCGGCCAGTTTAATGTGGTCGTTTATATAGCTGGCGGACCTGGGCTTCTTGGTCTTCGGCGAGATCTTGATGCGTAGGCCATCGAGATAGTCAGCCCACGCCTCGGCCACTGTCACGCTTTCCCGGACCGCTGCTGCCCGCCTGGCCTCGTGACTGGCGCGCTGTTCCGCCTTGACTTCCCGCGGGTCGAGACCGGCGTCGACGAGCGTCTGCAACTGGCTGCGGATTCAACCGGTCGATGCAACACACTGAAGGCTTTGCGAGCCTGAGGGGTGCTGCAAATGAAACAAAGACGGCGGATCTACTACACCGAGACTCAAAAGGCATTAATGTGGGAGCGGTGGCGCAAAGGTGACACGCTTGCGCAGATCGCCCGACTGTTCGATCGCTACCACTCATCGATACAAGGGGTTCTCGCGAGGACTGGCGGAATACAGCCAGCGCAACGACACCGCTCCAGGCTAGCCTTGACACTGGCCGAACGAGAGGAGATATCTCGCGCAGTGGTCGTAGGCCACTCCATCCGATCCGTAGCAGACCGGCTAGGGCGTGCTCCATCTACTATCAGCCGCGAGGTCCGGCGCAATGGTGGCAGACAGGGCTATCTGGCAAACCAGGCTGACCAGCTCGCCTGGGAGCGAGCACGGCGCCCAAAGACATGTAAGCTCGTCAGGAATCCGACACTCGCCCAGGTGGTGGCAAGCAAGCTTCGATTGCAGTGGTCGCCAGAGCAGATCGCGGGTTGGCTTAAGCACGTGTATGCGGTCAACAAGGACTATCAGGTGTCGCACGAGACAATCTATCGGAGCCTCTACATCCAGGCCCGTGGTGCGCTTAAAAGAGAGCTGCTGGAACACCTACGGCGTACTCGAGCGATGCGTCGGTCGCGCCAACACACACTGAAGAGCGACGACCGTACGAACATCCGGGATGCCGTATCGATCAGTGAACGCCCTGCCACGGCAGAGGATCGCGCGATACCCGGGCACTGGGAAGGTGACTTGCTGTTCGGCAGCGCCAACAGCCAGATTGCAACACTCGTCGAACGCCAGACCCGGTTCGTGATGCTTGTGAAGCTTGCTAGCAAGGACTCCGAGGTTGTAGTCAACGCGCTGATCAAGCACGCCGGCAAGCTGCCGCAGGAACTGTACAAGTCGCTAACTTGGGATCGTGGCACGGAGATGGCTGGTCACAAGCGTTTCACTGTGGCCACGGACATCCAGGTCTACTTCTGCGATCCCCAGCATCCGTGGCAACGCGGCTCCAACGAGAACACGAATGGCCTCTTGAGACAGTACTTACCGAAAGGCACCGATCTCTCGGTCTATTCGCAAGCCAAGCTCAACGCCATTGCCAGGCGGCTCAATGAACGTCCGCGCAAGACACTAAACTTCGATACACCGGCTGAACGATTCCATCAAGCTGTTGCGTTGACCGGTTGAATCCGCAGCGCGCTTCCTCCTGGGCCTTGCTGATGGTCCAGCTACGTGGGTCGCCAATCGTGAGGCGAACGGTCTGCCCGTGAATCCTTCCTTGGAAGATGTAGGTCTTGGCGCCCCCTGCGGTGGCACGTAGGCCCAGCCCCGGCGACGCGGAGTCCCATAGAAAAGCTTGTGCCTTGCCCTCGGGACATCTGTGGGCCTCTACGCGTGCTGCCGTGAAGTTGACCTTGGCCATTCTGAGTCCGGGTATCGGGTTACATGACTTCATGTAACTGCCGTGTAACCGAATTGTGAGGTATTCAATCCATCTCGGTCAACGCGAAATCATTAGGTATTGGCTAAAATCCTTTTATCCATGCAGAGTTAGGCGGCTACAGGGATGTCGGTCAACCTCAAGAAATTCGGTTCTCCGGTGATTTGTAATCATCAGGTGGCGGGTTCGAGCCCTGCAGCCGGCACCAAAAATTCAAGGGGTTACGCGAATTTCGCGTGACCCCTTTGCTTTTGTGGGTGACGGAAATTACAGGTTCGGCACAGTGTTGAGGTTCGGACGCTATTTGACGAGCGCCCGTGGAGCCGAGGCCGATCCGCGACCACAAATCGTGCTCCTGTAGCTATATCCTCCAAAGCCTCCCCTACTCAGGGGATCAGTGGCTTTGTTTGCGACGTTTGCAGCGTCGCTCGTCTGTCACGCGCTCTGTCTGAGAAGCCCACAGTATCCGCAGCGCAGAAGCGCTACATGGAGTCGGTTTCGGTAACACAGAAGCCGACAACCCAGCGTAGCGAGCGTTTTACCTCCGAGCACCTGGAGGCGTTGCCGGTCTAGGCCACAAAATACGAGGCGTTAAGATTGACCGCTCACCGCATCGCCACCAATGCCTTGCGCCTTGAGCGAACGATAGTCGACCGGGGCTCCATGGCCATATCTGCGGCGCCGCGTTTTGCAAGTGAGCGTCTTTTTATATCGTCTCTCTACTTGTCATTTGTGCTTGGTTATCTGCTATTACCCTGAATGAATCCCTCCCACAACATATCGGCGGAGTTTTAATAATACCTGTAGAGGCAATCACCATGAATTCATGGCAGCACTGCCAATGCTGCTAACGGCGGGAAGACGGCCAGCAAGCCTGCCGGCGCATGGTAGATTAGAGGACTGAAATTCCAAGGTCCTGGTTTATGGCAACGGCAACCATCGTTCCCTCACTCTCCTCTTGTGTTGGCAAAATGTGGCCGGGTGAGAGGCGGCTTGCGGAGCGACTCGAGCAGAAGCTCGATGACGATTACAAGATCTGGTACGACGTACGTATCGCCTCGCTCGAGAAATATCCGGATTTTGTAATCCTGCACCCATTACATGGTCTGCTTGTGCTCGAAGTGAAGGACTGGAAGCCGAGCACCATTGCTCGGGCGACGCTCGGAGACTGGACTATACAAGGTGATTATGGCCTGAAGGATGTCACCAATCCGCTGGAGCAGGCCAGACGTTACACCACGGATATTATTCACGCGCTCGAACGTGATCCGCAGCTTGTGAACCCGCCAGGACACCCGTATCAAGGAAAGTTGCGGTTTCCCTGGACGTACGGTGTGGTGTTTCCGTTCATGACGCGCAAGCAGTTCACGGATGGGCATTTGGATAATGCAATTCCGCCAGCTCGCGTGATCTGCTCCGATGAGATGACCGAATCGGTGGATGCGGAGCGTTTCCAGGAGCGCCTGTGGAACATGTTCCCGTACCGGTTTCGAGATAAGCTGACCGTGCCGCAAATTGACCGGATTCGCTGGATTCTTTTTCCGGAGGTCCGCATATCGGCCAAGCAGCAAGAACTGTTTGGCGATGAGCCAGAGTTGCCGGACATCATGGCGGTGATGGATATTCAGCAGGAGCAGCTTGCACGAAGCTTGGGTGACGGCCATCGTGTCATCCATGGCGTCGCCGGGTCGGGCAAGACGATGATCCTGGGCTACCGTGCCGAGTACCTTGCCGGCACGTCAGAGAAGCCAGTCTTGATTCTGTGCTTCAGCGAACCGCTGTCGAAGCGGCTGAAAAGCTGGATGGAGGCCAGGGGCCTGTCGGAGAAAGTCTCCGTCCGCCACTTCCACGGCTGGTGCTTCGATCAACTAAAGACCTACAACCAGCCTCGTCCCAATGCGGAAGGCGAGGCCTTCTTTCCGGCGTTGGTCCAGCGTGTGATCGACAGTGTTGATCGTGGCCATATCCCGAAGAATCAGTACGGAGCGGTGCTGATTGATGAGGGGCACGATTTTGAGCCGGGCTGGTTCAAGCTCGTGGTGCAGATGGTATCGCCCGAGAGCAATCACCTGCTGGTCCTGTATGACGATGCGCAATCGATCTTCAAGCGGTCAACCCATCGCGGCTTCAGCTTCAAGAGTGTCGGCGTGCAGGCGCAAGGTCGCACGACGATCCTCAAGATCAACTACCGCAACACCCGGCAGATCCTCGAATTGGCAGCCCTGATCGCCAAGGACATCCTTGACCCGAAGGCCACCGATGACGACGGCGTGCCGCTGATCCGACCGGTCAGCTGCGGCCGTGACGGACCACCTCCGCAGCTGATCAAGCTGCCGTCCATCAAAGACGAGGCGGCTGAGATCGCTCGCCGTATGGCGCAGGCCCATCAACAAGGGGTTGCGTGGCAGGACATGGCGATCGTGTATCGCACCTGGTCGGTGGGGCAAACCTGCGTTGATGCATTGGCTCGAGCCAAGATCCCTCACCAATGGCAGCAGCGTGACAAGAAATCCTATTCACCGACAGCTGACGCCGTGACAGTGCTGACGATGCATGCCAGCAAGGGGTTGGAGTACCCGTTTGTCGCGATCCCTGGGGTGGGGTTGCTGTCGGCTGAAGAAGCCGAGCTCGAACAGGAGGCGCGATTGTTCTATATCGCCGCCACACGGGCTACGCATCAATTGGTGGTGACGGGCAGCGGCGATTCCTTGTTCATGACGAAGCTGTTTCCAGCGGCGGCATAGGGTGTTATGCCATGAGTGCAAGGGCACGCACGCGTTGTGCTGGGCTGTCATAGCGTAGCGGCCCGCAAGGAACGTCGGCCAGCCGCATTGAAAGATCATGAAGATCAAGCACACCGTGCTGATCACGCCACACCTGTGCCAGGAACGTGAACTCGTTGAGCATGCCCACTACGCTTCGGTTGGTGGTCTTAGCAATTGCGCATTCCCGCATGTGCTGTAATTCCGGTTCAATCTGTATGTCGCCCCAACCGTGCGATCGGAGTGCGGCCGCCAGTGAGGCAGGAAAGCGTGTCGTCAGTGTTGTGACGGGTGCCAGCGGCATCAGCACCGGCAGGAGGGTGTGCTCGTTAACAAATAGCGCCACCTGTGGCCGCCAAAACAAAGCCGTTGCATACCAGTTTCCCAGTGTTGACGCTGCCGCATCGCCGGTTGTATCGACAGGCTTCTGGTTCAACCGGTTCAGTAGCTTGCGTGTGCAGTGAAGATGGAACATGGCTGGGGCCGTTCTTGTTGGTTGAGATCCTATGGTGCTCTGACGATTCGCCGCAAGTTGCGCTTGACCTGCCACTTGTCGGCAACCAGTTTGATTCGATGACCGATACGCCCACCGATGACAGTGCGATGCGCTTCTGCTCGGCGGTAGCCGTGGCCGGATTGTACGAGCCAGCCATCAGGATAGCCGCGTCCGGCCCCTCGTCATTGCCCCCGGCCTGCTGCTCGATCTCCAAAATGTGTCCGTTTAGTGACCGAACGACTGCTCATTCAGGCCAATGTCAGCCGTTGCCTGCCCCCCCTTCGAAGAATGCTTCAGTTTCCATCGGCCCATCCGATATCGCTAAAGCAGGCAAGCCCCAACGGGGATGGCGGAGTCCGGTGCCATGGCTGAGGCGGTCAACCTCAAGGCGATGGCATCGGCGCTTGTCTCGCGCATAATCGGCGTCACGCCAGATCGACCCTTTCCAAAAAGGGCAAGACATCAGTGGTAGTGCTTTGTTGGGTACAACAGGAGAGGTCAAACATGCATAGCAAACTGGCAGGCCGTCGCCCGGTGCGACTGGCCCTGGCAAGTCTCGTCGCCACGCTGGCCGCTTGCGGCGGGGGTGGGGACGATAGTGGCGGATCGGTGGTGCGCGTGTCCGAGGCGTCCACGCTTTCCAGGCAGGCCGTCAGCAGCAATGTCACGGCCAATGTCACGGCCAGTCCCGCGCGGTGGATGCCGTCGCTCACCGATACGTGGCAGCTTCAGCTGCAAGGCACGATCAACACTAGCTACAACGTCGCGGTGTACGACATCGACCTGTTTGATACACCGCAAGCCACCATCGATGCGCTGAAGGCGCAGGGCAAGCGGGTGGTGTGCTATTTCTCTGCGGGCAGCAGCGAGGACTGGCGCCCCGACTACGCGAAGTTCAAGCCGGCGGACATGGGCAACGCGCTCGATGGCTGGGCGGGCGAACGCTGGCTCGATACGCGCTCGGCCAACGTGCGCGCCATCATGCAGGCGCGCATGGACCTGGCTATTTCGAAGGGCTGCGATGGTATCGACGCCGACAACGTCGACGGCTATACCAACAACCCGGGCCTGCCGCTCACCGCCGCCACGCAGCTCGACTACAACCGTTTCCTGGCCGATCAGGCGCATGCCCGGGGGCTGGCCATCGGCCTGAAAAACGCCGTTGCGCAGCTGAGCGACCTGGCGCCGTCGTTCGATTTCGCGGTCAACGAGCAGTGCTTCCAGTACAACGAGTGCAGCGGCTATTCGGCCTTCACCGTGCAGGGCAAGCCCGTGTTCAACGTCGAATACCAGTCGAAGTGGAAAGATGCCGCCACGCGGCAGAAGCTCTGTGCCAAGGCCCAGGCGCTGAACCTGCACACGCTGGTGCTGCCGCTGGCCCTGAACGACAGGTTCCGCTACAGCTGCGACTGAGGATCTGAAAATTTGGAGAATCGACTACGAAGCAGTAGTCGAAGGACTCAGGGGCGGGCGGCTTCGCGGCTGTCCGCCTTGTCCGTTTCCCGCCACGCCAGGAACAGGCGCGTATCGAATTCCAGCTGGTGATACTGCGGTTCCATATGCTCGCAGAGCCGATAGAACGCCTTGTTGTGGTCCGATTCCTTCAGGTGTGCCAGTTCGTGCACCACGATCATCCGCAGGAATTCGGGCGGCGCCTCCTTGAATAGCGACGCCACGCGGATTTCCTTCTTCGCCTTCAGCTTGCCGCCCTGCACGCGCGAAATGGCCGTGTGCAGGCCCAGCGCGTGCTGCGCGGTGTCGAGCCGCGCGTCGTAGCCCACCTTGTGCAGCGGCGGGGCGCTGCGCAGGTATTCCTGCTTGATCTCGGCCGTGTATTCGTAGAGCGCGCGGTCGGTCTGGATCGTGTGACGCCCGGGGTAGCGGCGCGCGATGTGGTCGCCCAGCGTGCCGGCCGCCATCGCGGCGCGCACCTGGTCGAGCACGTTGGGCGGATAGCCGCCCAGGAATCGCATCGGGTCTTTCACGCCCGGCCGCCAGCCTTCGGTCATGTCAGTGGTGGTGATGGTGGTGATGCATCCAGCTGTTATCCATCGAATGCACGAACGACTCCACGGCATCCTTGTCGCCCAGGGCGTGGCGCATCATCTCGCCGCACTTGCAGAAGCCCTGGTACGGGGTGATGTGCGAGCACGCGGACGTCTTCTGCAGATACAGCGTGACGGGTTTTGCGCACTTCTTGCACTTGAACTTGAGGGTCAGGGCGGGTTTGCTCATGGGAATCGGGGTAAAAACTGCGTCGATGCGAAACCCGCCATTGTACCGGCCGCGGCCATCGGCCGCCGGGGCGGGCGAGTGGGGGCCGATGGGGCCGGTCCGTTTGCTACACTCCCGCCATTCCCCGCATTCCAACCGAATCCAACCGAACACGCTCCATGGCACAGTACGTTTTCACCATGAACCGCGTGGGCAAGATCGTTCCGCCCAAGCGTCACATTCTCAAGGACATCTCGCTGTCCTTCTTCCCCGGTGCCAAGATCGGCGTGCTGGGCCTGAACGGCTCGGGCAAGTCCACGCTGCTGAAGATCATGGCCGGTCTCGACAAGGAGATCGAAGGCGATGCCACGCCGATGCCGAACCTGAACATCGGCTACCTGCCGCAGGAACCGCAGCTCGACCCCGAGCAGACCGTCCGCGAATCGGTGGAAGAAGCCCTGGGCGGCGTGTTCGAGGCCCGCAAGAAGCTTGACGAGATCTACGCCGCGTACGCCGAGCCGGACGCAGACTTCGACGCGCTGGCCGCCGACCAGGCCAAGTACGAGGCGATCCTGGCCGCCAGCGACGGCAACAACGTCGAACTGCAGCTGGAAATTGCCGCCGACGCGCTGCGCCTGCCGCCGTGGGACGCCAGGATCGGCCATCTGTCCGGTGGCGAGAAGCGCCGCGTGGCGCTGTGCCGCCTGCTGCTGTCGCGCCCCGACATGCTGCTGCTCGACGAACCGACCAACCACCTGGACGCCGAATCGGTGGACTGGCTCGAACAGTTCCTGACGCGCTTCCCGGGCACCGTGGTGGCCGTCACCCACGATCGCTACTTCCTGGACAACGCCGCCGAGTGGATTCTGGAACTGGACCGCGGCCACGGCATCCCCTGGAAGGGCAATTACAGCTCGTGGCTGGAGCAGAAGGAAGACCGCCTGAAGCAGGAAGAGGCCACCGAGTCGGCCCGCCAGAAGGCGCTGAACAAGGAACTGGAGTGGGTGCGCCAGAACCCCAAGGGCCGCCAGGCCAAGTCCAAGGCGCGTCTGGCCCGCTTCGACGAACTGAACAGCCAGGAATACCAGAAGCGCAACGAAACTCAGGAAATCTTCATCCCCGTGGGCGAGCGCCTGGGTAACGAGGTCATCGAGTTCGACAACGTCAGCAAGGGCTTTGGCGACCGCATGCTGATCGAAAACCTGAGCTTCAAGGTGCCGCCGGGCGCCATCGTCGGCATCATCGGGCCGAACGGCGCCGGCAAGTCGACGTTCTTCAAGATGCTGACCGGCAAGGAACAGCCGGACAGCGGCGAGATCAAGATCGGGCCGACCGTGAAGATGGCATTTGTCGACCAGAGCCGCGACGCGCTGGATGGCAGCAAGACCGTGTTCGAGGAAATCTCGGGCGGGTCGGACATCCTGACCGTGGGCCGCTACGAAACGCCGTCGCGCGCGTACATCGGCCGCTTCAACTTCAAGGGCGGCGACCAGCAGAAGACCGTCGGCACGCTATCGGGCGGTGAACGCGGCCGGCTGCACATGGCCAAGACGCTGATCGCGGGCGGCAACGTGCTGCTGCTCGATGAACCGTCGAACGACCTCGATGTGGAAACGCTGCGTGCGCTGGAAGACGCGCTGCTGGAATTCGCCGGCTGCGTCATGGTGATCTCCCACGACCGCTGGTTCCTGGACCGCATCGCCACCCACATCCTCGCCTTCGAAGGCGATTCGCATGTGGAATTCTTCCCCGGCAACTACCAGGAATACGAAGCCGACAAGAAGAAGCGCCTGGGCGAAGAAGCCGCCAAGCCGAAGCGCATCCGCTACAAGCCGATTACGCGCTGATCGGCCAGATAGTGTTGATTGGCTCCCCTCTCCCACTTGTGGGAGAGGGGTTGGGGGAGAGGGCCCGGCGGTTCAAACTGCCACGCGTCGCATCGTGAGGCGCTTGCCCTCTCCCCCGCCCCTCTCCCGCACGCGGGAGAGGGGAGCCCCCAAGCCTCAAGCCCGAACAAGTCGCACCAGCGTGATCTCCGACGGCGCGCCAAACCGCATTGGCGGACCCCAGTAGCCCGTTCCGCGGCTCACGTAGACCCACATGTTTTCATGCCGGTTCAGCCCATGCACATAGGGCTGCTGCATCGGCACGAACAGGTTCCACGGCCAGAACTGGCCGCCATGGGTGTGTCCGGACAGTTGCAGGTCGAATCCGGCCGCGGCGGCCGCTGGGGCCGAGCGGGGCTGGTGGGCCAGCAGCACCCGTGCCGCGGCGTTGGCCGGTGCCCCGTGCAGCGCGCGTACGGGGTCGCTGCGATGGCTCTCGATAAAGCCGCCGGCCGTGAAATCGGTCACGCCGCCCAGCACCAGCGATGCCTCGCCGCGCGCCACCACCACGTGCTCGTTCATCAGCACGCGCAGGCCCAGCCGGGTCAGCTCCTCGATCCACGGCTCCGCGCCCGAGTAGTACTCGTGGTTGCCCGTCACCACGTAGGCGCCATGCGGCGCCGACAGCCGTGCAAACGGCGCCGTATGGGCAGACAGCTCGCGCACCGAACCATCCACAAGATCGCCGGTAATGGCGATGGCGTCGGGCTTCAGCGCGTTCACGCCGTCGACGATGCGGTTCAGGTAGGGCGCCTTGATGGTCGGCCCCACGTGAATATCGCTGATCTGCGCGATCGTAAAACCTTCAAATTCCTGCGGCAGGTTGGCGATCGGCACATCGACCCGCTTCACCCGCGCCAGGCCGCGCGCATTGAAGTAGCCGATCACCGACACGGCCACCGCCAGCCCCACCACCGCCGACGCGCTGTAGAACGCCAGCCCCGCCGGCTGCCAGCGGGCCAGCATGGCCACCACCAGGAAGATGTCGCGCGCAAAGGTCAACACCAGCAGCGATGAGAAGAATCCCATCGCGAGCATGCCGAGCCAGCTTAGCCGGTCGGCCCAGTCGCCGGCCAGGCGCCGCGCCATCAGCGCGGCCGGAATCAGCAATGTCGAAGCGATCAGCCACAGCACGGCCAGCATATGGACAACGGCCGGCAGCGGCAGGGCGGGCAGCAGCCGCGCGCCGATATAGGCGTGCAGCGCGGCAACGATCGCAGTGGGAACCAGCAGGGAACGGCGGGAGCGCCTGGTACTCATGGCAGGGGCGTCAGAGTCGGATTCGAGTGTAGGTGAGGCTGCGCAGGCCGTGCTTCAAGGGCGCGCTTCCAACGAAAAATGCACCGTGCACCACTTTGAGGCACCCATGTGATCTGTCCGGTTTGCGCAGGGCCGATGAATGTTTTTGCCGCACATTGTTCCGGCCACCGCACTAATTTAGATTCATCTGACGCCCCGAATGTTGGAGATTCCATGTCCTGTGCGAAGCCCGCCCGTCTGGGCCTGACCTTGCTTGCCGTGGCGCTGTTGGCCGCCCTGCCGCCGGCGGGGGTGTCCGCCAAGTCCGCGTCTGCCGCCAGTGCCGCGCAAAAGCTGGCGCCGCTGACCTGGCCGCGCAATTTCGAGGTGGCAGGCGACCACGTGGAGCTCTACCAGCCCGACATCGAGAAATGGGACGGCAACCGGCTGTCGGGCCGGGCCGCCGTGGCCATCGGCGCCAGGCAGGGCACGCCGGTCTATGGCGTGGTGCGCTTCTCGGCGCAGGCCGATATCGACAAGCCGTCATCGCTGGTGCAACTGACGAATATCCAGATCGACAGCGTGGACGTGCCCACCCGCCCCGACGCCGCCGACAAGGTACGGCAGGCCCTGATCGGCCGGCTGTCGCCCCAGGGGCTGACCGTGCCGCTGGAAGAACTGCAAGCCAGCTACGCGGTGTCGCAGCAGCTGGCAAAGGCGCAGCGCGTGCCGGTAAGGAACGACGCGCCGGAGATCCTGTTTGCCACCACGCCCACGCTGATGGTCCATGTCGATGGCGACCCGGCCTGGCGCCAGGTGGCCGGCACGTCGTACGAGCGGGCCATCAACAGCCGCGCGCTGCTGCTGCGCGATACCGGCGGCGAACTCTGGCTGCAGGCGGCCGGCTACTGGTATCGCTCGGAATCGGCCGGCGGCACGTGGGAGCCCGTGCCCAGCCCGCCTGCCGCGCTGCTGGGGGCGGCCAGCAAGATCACCGCATCGAAGGACGAACCGAAGCCCGACGCGATGATGCCCGCCGACGGCAAGAAGCCGCCGCGCGCCCCGGTGGTGCTGATGGCCACGCGGCCGGCCGAACTGATCCAGACGTCGGGCGAACCGCAGATGACGCCCGTGGGCGGCACCAGCCTGCTGACGATGTCGAACGCCGACCATGCGGTGCTTATCGATCCGTCGAGCAACCAGACCTACGTGCTGATCTCGGGCCGCTGGTTCCGCGCGGCGATGCTCAATGGCCCGTGGGAATACGTGCCGGGCGCCCAATTGCCGGCCGAGTTCGCGAAGATCTCGCCGCAGGACCCGAAGGCCAACGTGCTGGTGTCGGTGCCTGGCACGCCGCAGGCCCGCGAGGCCGAGATCGCGGCGACGATTCCGCAGACGGCGTCGGTGTCGCGCACCAAGGCGGCAACGGCCGTGACCTACGACGGCACGCCGAAGTTCGAGTCGATCGCCGGCACGTCGCTGCGCTACGCGGTCAACACGGCCACGCCCGTGATCGAGGTGGATTCGTCGCACTACTTCGCGGTGGTCAACGGCGTCTGGTTCACGGCCGGCACGCCGGGCGGCCCCTGGCAAGTGGCCACCGAGGTGCCATCGGCCATCTACACGATCCCGCCCAGCTCGCCGCTGTACTACGTGACCTACGTCCGCATCTACTCGGTCACGCCGACCACGGTGGTGGTTGGCTACACGCCGGGCTACCTGGGCGTGGTGGTGAACCCGGACGGCACGGTGGTCTACGGCACCGGCTATGTCTATCCGCCGTATGTCGGCGCGTACTACTACGGCTACCCGGTGACCTACGGCTATGGCGCGGGATTCGGCATCGGCGTGGCCGAAGGATTCGCCTTCGGCTTCGCGGCCGGCGCGATCTGGGGCGCGGCGGCGCCGTACTGGGGCCCGTACTGGTATGGGGGCGGCAGCTTCGTCAATATCAACCAGGCGAACTTCTACGGCCGCTGGGGGCAGGGCACCGTGACCCATGCCGAAGGCTGGAACGCCTGGACGGGCACGCAGTGGCGCGGCACGGCCGGCGCCGGCTACAACCCGGCCACGGGCGCGCGCTTCCAGGGCAGCCAGGGCGCCGCGTTCAATCCATACTCGGGCAACTACGCGGCGGGGCGGCAGGGATCGTTCGCCAACCCGTCAACGGGACGCGAGGGTGCCGGGCGCGGCGGCGTGGCCGGCAACGAATACACGGGCAACTATGCGGCAGGCCGCCAGGCGGCCGGATATAACGCCCAGACCGGCCGCATCGGCGCCGGCGAAGCGGGCATCGCCGGCAACACGCAGACCGGCCAGTACACAGCCGGCAGCCGTGGCTTTGTCGCCAATCCGGGCAAGGACAACGCCGTGGTCTGGAACAACGGCAACGTCTACGCAGGCCATGACGGCAACGTCTACCAGCATACCGACGACGGCTGGCAGAAGCACACCACCAATGGCTGGGAACCGATGCAGCAGAACAGCGAAATGCAGGGCCGGCTCGATCAGCAGCGCCAGGCGCGGCAGGCCGGGCAGCAACGCTTCAACACCGCGGCGGCCCAGCAGTGGCAGGGACGTTTTGCCGGCGGCGGCGGAAGATTCGGCGGCGGTGGCGGCCGCTTCCATGGCGGGTTCCGACGGTAGCTACCGCACGCGCGAGCGTCTTTCTCCCCTCTCCCGCCCAGCGGGAGAGGGGCCGGGGGAGAGGGCAAAGCGGCGCAAATGCCAGAGGAAAAAGAAAAGCCAAGAGCCTCGGCAACACCGCTGTCTTTCTCCCCTCTCCCGCCCAGCGGGAGAGGGGCCGGGGGAGAGGGCAAAGCGGCGCAAATGCCAGAGGAAAAAGAAAAAGCCAAGAGCCTCGGCAACACCGCTGTCTTTCTCCCCTCTCCCGCCCAGCGGGAGAGGGCCCGGGGGAGAGGGCAAAGCGGCGCAAATGTCCGAGGAAAAAGAAAAAGCCAAGAGCCTTGAAAACACCGCCGTCTTTCTCCCCTCTCCCGCCCGGCGGGAGAGGGGCCGGGGGAGAGGGCAAAGCGGCACAAATCGAGACTCCCCGCAACCACCCCCCCCCAAATCGAAAAGCCCACCAATCATCCATTACGCGGCGACCACTCCCCCTTGCGCACCCCCATCGCCGTGACCAGCCCATAAGCGGTAATCCCCAGCGCAACGCCCAGGAAATGGCCGTCGAGGCCCATCCCGGCCACATTGGCCAGCACCCACCCGCCGCCCGCGGCCAGGCCGATCCGGCTCAGGCCGGCGACGATCGGCCAGCGCATGCGCGCGGCGCCCAGCGACGCAAAGTACAGCGCCATGCCCAGCCCGAATCCGCCGAATGCCGGGCCGACCCACGACAGCGCCCGCGCCGCGATGGCGGCCACTTCCACATCCTTGGTGAACAGGGCGGCGAACTGCGCTGGCGCCAGCCCCACGGCGGCGCCGACGCTGCCCGCCAGCAGCAGTGCCAGCAGCGCCCCCACCCAGGCGGTACGGCGCGCCGTGTGCCAGTCGCCAGCGCCCACCGAGCGGCCCACCAGCGCCGTGAGCGCCGAGCCCACGCCGAATGCCAGCGGAATCATCAGGAATTCCAGCCGCGCCGAAATGCCATAGGCCGCCACGGCCGTAGTGCCGTAGTGACGCAGTTGCGCCGTGACCAGGATCGTCGTCAGGTTGGCCACCGATGCCAGCGCGCAGGCAATCAGGCCGACCGCCAGAATGCGATGGAACAGCGCACCCGACAGCTTCACGCGCAGCGTCGGCACAAAGCCGGCGCCGCCGCGCATCACCACCCAGGCCATCATCAGCGCCGCCGCCCACGATGCCGCCGCCAGCCCCGCACCAATGCCCGCCAGTCCCATGCCCAGTCCTTCGGCAAACCACCACGCCAGCATGGGGAACACGATCCACATGCCGGCCAGCACGCGCGCGGCCAGCGCATGGCGTCCGCCGCCGCGCAGCACCGACGCCAGCGTATTGGCCAGCCACGCCGGCACCGCACCCAGGCCGAACAGCCAGATCGCGTAGGTCGCGGCCGCTTCGGCGGCCGTGCTGCCGCCTACGGCGCCGAACACCTGATGCGGGAAGCCGGCCAGCGCAATGGCGAAGACCAGGCCCGCTGTCAGCGCGATGATCATCGCGTGCATGACCAGCGACGACGCATCGTCGCGCTTGCCGGCACCGAGCGCGCGGGCGATGGCCGACACCACGCCGCCGCCCATCGCCCCGGTCGACATCTGCTGCAGCAGCAGCGCGAACGGCAGCACCACCGCCCAGCCGGCCAGCGCCTCCGTGCCCTGGCGCGCGGCCAGCCACGTTTCGATCAGTTGGGAACCGGCCTGCAGGAAGGCCACCAGGCTGGTGGGCGCGGCCAGCACGGCGATGCGCCGGGCGATCTCGCCGTTGGAGACCGGCTCCGCGGCGGCGGCCCGGCCGTCCAGCGTCAATGCGTCAGGCTTGCTCATCGGCGGCCTCCGTGGCGGGTTGCGTGCCAAAACGTTCGCGCAGATACCGGCCGGCGCCGGGACCGGGCCGCACACGCAGGTCATCGACGGTGATCGTGCTGCCATCGGGCCGGGTCAGGCACCCGGCCACGATCTCGCGGCCGTCGCGCTTGTCTTCCAGCACGGTCAGCGGCCCCTTGTCGTCGGCCAGCCAGCGGTCGGCCCAGGCCTTGAGCGACACGTAGACGGGGAAGAAGTCGCGCCCCATCGCGGTCAGCTGGTACACCTGCCGCGCGCCGCCGCCCGGTGCCGGCACCTTTTCCAGCAGCCCATGCTCGACCAGCGTCTTGAGCCGCGCGCTCAGGATGTTGGGCGCAATGCCCAGGTGCTTCTCGAAATCGTCGAATCGCGCGCTGCCGTAGTAGGCCTCCCGCATCAGCAGGATCGCCCATCGCTCGCCCAGCACCGCCATCGACCGCGCCACCGGGCACGGCATATTGGCAAAGTCCGTATGTGCCATCGTCTCCTCGTTTTACTTTTGATATGCAAGTAAAAGAGATAATAGCTTGCGATTTGAAAGTCGGCAGGCGATTTTTGTCAGGCTTGTGCGAATACCGGCAACCCCGTCACCGCCTCGCGCAGGAAGCCGATCAGCGCCCGCGTGGCCATCGACAGATGCGGGTTTGGCGTGGTGATGATGTACAGCCGGTTGCCGAGGCCTTCGGGCTTCCAGTCGGGCAGCACCGGCACCAGCGTGCCCCGGCGCACATCTTCCCAGCCCATGTAGACCGGCAGCAGGCTGATGCCGTGGCCCTGGCGCACGGCGTTCATCAGGAACGGAAAGTGTTCGGATTGCAGGTAGGGCGTGATCTCCACATCGTGGCGTTCCGGCCCGCACGCGGAATCGCGGCCCAGCGTCAAGAGGAAACGCCTGGAAGTGTAGGGCGGGCAAACGAACCGGCACGCCGACAGATCGGACGGCTTTTGCAGCGGCGGGGTGCGCGCCAGGTATTCCGGCGACGCGCACAGCTGCCAGCGGATGGCGCAGACCTCGCGCGCCACGGTGTCCAGCGGCGGCAGCGACGTCACTTTCAGCGCCACATCGATCTCGGCGGCGATCAGGTCGGTCACGCGGTTGGCAAAGAACACGCGCAGCGAGATGCCCGGGTGCAGTTCGGCAAAGCGCAGCAGCAGCGGGGCGATAAAGGCATCGCCCAGCCCGGTGGGCACGCTCACGCGCACATGGCCGCGCAGCGTCTTGCCCAGGCTGTCGATCTCGGCCTGCGCGGCAGCCATCTCCTGCAGGATGCGCAGGCCGTGTTCGTAAAGCGACTGGCCCGCATCGGTCATCTCCAGGTGGCGCGTAGTCCGGCGCAGCAGCATGGCACCGGCCTGTTCTTCCAGCTGCCCCAGTTGCCGGCTGACCTGCGACCGCGTGACGCCGCGCCGGCGTCCCGCTTCGGCCAGGTTGCCCGCTTCGACGATATCCACGAAGGCCTGCACAAGGTTGAGGTCCATGCGACGACTCTGAAAGCAATGTCAAGTTTGACGCAACATTGTGATTCGGTCAGATGGGATTGTCGATGCTGGCGTGCATCGCTAAAGTGGCCAGTCATCGGCAGACATTCGCGATCCCATCGCCGCCGGCAGCCAATACAAGGAGACCCCGCATGCCCGCAGACCTCTGGTTCGAATCGTTGCAGCGCCCCGGCGCGGAGGTGCTGGACCGCGGCATGCGGCTGGCCGGGGGGCTGAGGCGGCTCGGGCTGGAAGAGGGCAACGTGGTGGGGGTGCTGCTGCGCAATGATCCGGTATTCGCCGACGTGGTGTTCGCGTGCCGCGCGGCCGGCACCTATTACTGCCCGATCAACTGGCATTTCATGGCCGAGGAAGTGCGCTACCTGCTGGAAGACAGCGGTGCACGCGCGCTGATCGTCCATGCCGATCTGCTGCCGGCCGTGCGGGCGGTGGTACCTGACGGCGTTGCGGTGCTGGTGGTGGGCGGCGCGCATCCCGACGCGATCGAATACGAGCCGTGGCTGGCCGCGCAGACCGCCTACGACGGGCCGCGCGTGGCGCCGCGCGGACACCTGGCTTACACGTCGGGCACCACCGGCCGGCCCAAGGGCGTGTTGCGCCAGGCGATGCCGCTGGCGGACCTGGACGCGCAGCAGGACCGCCTGCGCTCGCTGATCCGGCAGGCCTACGGCATCGTGCCCGGCTGCCGTGCGCTGATGTCGGCGCCGCTCTATCACAGCGCGCCGAGCGTGTACGTGCAGAACGCGCTGCAGATGGCCGAGCGGCTGGTGCTGGCGCCGCGCTTCGATGCCGAGCAGGTGCTGGCGCTGGTGGAAAAGCACCGCATCGACGTGCTCTACCTGGTGCCGATCATGTACGTGCGGCTGCTGAAGCTGCCGCCCGACGTGCGCGCGAAGTACGATCTGTCGTCGATCCGCTTTGTCGCGTCCACCGGCTCGCCGTGCTCGCCGGAGGTGAAGCGTGCGATGCTCGACTGGTTCGGGCCGGTGATCCATGAAACCTACGCGTCGAGCGAAGCCGGCCTGGTCACCGTGGCCACGCCAGAGGACGCCGCGGCCCGCCCCGGTACGGCCGGGCGCCCCGTGGGCGACGCCAGCGTGCGCATCATCGACGAGAACGGCCGGCCGTGCGCGCCGGGCGAGGTGGGCCTGGTCTACGTGCGGCAGCCCGCCTACCCCGACTTCACCTATCTGAACAACGACAAGGCGCGCCGTGCGATCGACATCGACGGGCGCGTCACGCTGGGCGACATGGGCTACGTCGATGCCGACGGCTATCTGTTCATCTGCGACCGGGCGTCGGACATGGTCATCTCGGGCGGCGTGAACATCTATCCGGCCGAGATCGAACATGAACTGGTGCGCTATCCGGGCGTGGCGGACTGCGTGGTGTTCGGCGTGCCGGACGACGAGTACGGCGAACGCCTGCACGGCGTGATCGAGCCGGTGGCGGGCGCCGACGTGGAGTCCGCTGCGGTGATCGAATGGCTGCGCGGCCGGCTGTCGGGCTTCAAGGTGCCGCGCTCGATCGAGGTCGTCCAGCGGCTGCCGCGCGACGAAACCGGCAAGCTGGCCAAGCGCCGGCTGCGGGACCAGCACTGGGCTGGCCGCCAGCGGCGGGTCTGATCGCGACTTGCCCCACGGTTCTTGCCGTTCTCCCGCTCGACGGGAGAAGGGCGGGAGAGAGGGCAGGCGCGGCATCGCCATTCCATTCCGATAAAGCAGGAGACAACCATGCACCGTATTTCCCTCACCCTCTGCGCCGCCTTGTTGGGGGTCGCGTTCACTGCGCCCAGCCTGGCCGCCTATCCCGACCGGCCGGTCAAGCTCGTCGTCCCCTATACGCCGGGCGGCTCGACCGACCAGTTTGGCCGCGCGATGGCCGAAGGCATGGCGCGCGAGCTGAAGCAGCCCGTGGTGGTGGAGAACCGCCCCGGCGCCAATACGATGGTGGGCACGCAGGGCGTGGCACGGGCGCAGCCGGATGGCTATACGGTGCTGATGGGCAGCAGCGCCAGCATGGTGCTGAACCCGATGCTCTACAAGAAGACCGGCTACGACCCGAAGGACTTCAAGGTCATCCTGATCGGCATCGAGGTGCCGCTGGTGGTGGTCACCAACAACCAGGTGCCGGCCAGCAGCATCAAGGACTTTGCCGCATACGCCAGGGCGGCGGGCGGCAAGCTCAACTATTCGTCGGTAGGGCTTGGCAATCCGCTGCAACTGGCCACGGAAATGCTGAAGTCCGAGCTTGGGATCGAGATGACGCACGTGCCGTACAACGGCAGCGCGCCGGCGCTGGCGTCGCTGCTGGCCAACGACACACAGCTGATGGTGGACGTGGTCAGCACCTCGCTGCCGCATATCAAGGCCGGCAAGCTCAAGGCGCTGGCCGTGACGGGCCGCTCGCGCCTCGATGTCCTGCCCAATGTGCCGACGGTGGCCGAAAGCGGATACCCCAACTTCCATGCGGCGACATGGTTCGGCCTGGCCGTGCCGGCCCAGACGCCGCCGGAGGCCGTCGCCAAACTGCAGGCAGCCGCGTCGCACGTGCTGACCGAGACGCCGTTTCGCAACACGTTCAACGCGCTGGGACTGATCGTGCAACAGCCGCGCAGCCAGGCCGAGATCGACCGCTACGTGCAAGCCGATCGCGACAACTGGGGCAAGGTGATTCGCGCCAACAGCATCAGCCTGGACTGATCCGGTGCGGCGGACCCGTGCGTGGCGGAAAATCAGGGGCGTATAGTTGAGGGCGTTTTTTACGCCCCCGCATGCTTTCCGCATCGACGCCATGACCGACCCTGTCGAGCCGCCTGATTCGAACCTTCCCGACGCCAACGCGCCATCCGAACCTGCCGCGCGCCGCGACCGGCTTGGCGAACTCCGCGTTCACGCGCGCCGCGCGGCGAATCGCAAGACGCGCCAGGTGGGCCGTATCTCGCGCACGTCGATGCGCTATGCGGCGTTCCTGTGCGGTGCGGGCGGGGTGGCGCTGTTCTCGATGGTCTTTGCCTACATCGCCGAGATTGCGCTGCGCTGGAACGCGAAGCTGACCACGGCCACGCCGTGGCTGGCGTTCGTGATGCTGCCCTTCGGGCTGGCCGCGCTGCGCTGGCTGACGATCCGGCTGGCGCCGCAGGCGCGCGGCTCCGGCATTCCGCAGGTGATCGCGGCCGTAACGCTGCCACCGGCCGGCGTGGCGCAGACCGTGCTGGTGTCGTTCCGGCAGTCGATGTGGAAGGTGCTGCTGACCGCCGGGGCGCTGCTGGCGGGCGCGTCGGTGGGGCGCGAGGGGCCCTCGGTCCAGGTGGGCGCCGCTGCCATGCTGGCCTGGGGACAGTGGTGCCAGCAGAAGCTGCGCTTCCGCATCGGCTTTCATCCCAGTTCGCTGATCGCGGCCGGCGCGGCGGGCGGCCTGGCGGCTGCGTTCAACACGCCGCTGGCCGGCGTGGTCTTCGCCATCGAGGAGCTGGGTCGCGGCACGTCCGTGCGGTGGGACAGGCTGGTGCTGTCGGGCGTGCTGACAGCGGGCTTCCTGTCGCTGGCCGTGCTGGGCAACAACCCGTACTTCAGCGTGAAGGTGCCGATGCTGGTGCTGCACGACGCGTGGGGCCCGGTCCTGCTGTGCGCGGTGGTCAACGGCGTGGCCGGCGGCCTGTTCGCCAAGCTGCTGATTCGCGGCGTGCCCGGCCTGGTGCCGTCGGCCTGGCGCGGGTGGACGACCGCGCATCCGGTCTGGCTGGCCTTCCTGTGCGGGCTGGTCGTGGCCGTGGTGGGCTGGGCCACCGCCGGCGCCACGTTCGGCACGGGCTACGAGCAGGCGTCCGGGCTGATCAATGGCGAGCCGCACAGCACGCTGTGGTTCGGGCTGGCCAAGTTCGTGGCCACGGTGGTGTCGTACTTCGCGGGCATCCCGGGCGGGATCTTTACCCCGGCGCTGGCCATCGGTGCCGGCATCGGCGCGAACATTGCCGATTTCGTTACCCATTTCATGTCCGGCATGGCCGAGCCGCGCGTGCTGGCCCTGGTGTCGATGGCGGCCTTCCTGGCGGCGGCTACCCAGGCGCCCATCACCGCCAGCGTGATCGTGATGGAAATGACGCGCACGCAGGACCTGACCATCTTCCTGCTGGCGGCATCGTTGCTGGCGTCGTTCCTGTCGCGCCAGTTCAACCCGCATCCGTTCTATCACCATATGGGTCATGCGTTCCGCCGTGAAGCGATGGCCATCGCACGGAAGGACCCACCGGCATGACGCCCCTTTGAGCGGGCGCGGATAGTGGCGCAAGCGGCCCTTCATCGGGGCCGTAACAGCTGGTTACAAACTTCCCTGGGCGTGCCCTCGCCAAAGTGTGGGGTCGGCATTGAAGCGCCGTAGCGGACGCATGGCCGATGTCTTAACATCTGCTGCGCATTGGACGGCGGCAGCAGATTGGCCGGCAACGCATGTGTACCGGCGGCACAAGACCTCGTCGGACAGGCATTCGATGCATTTTCGGGGAGCAGAAGATGGCCACACAACGACCGGGCGGCACGCGCCCGACCACGCCGCGCGCCGACAAGCCGCACACCAGCACGTCCCGTGACAGCGCCACATGGCGCGACCTTGGCGCGGATACCGCCATCTGGCACACGCGCGGGCTGCAGTCCAGCACCCGCATGCGCGCACCCGCCCCCCGACGCACGCCGGCGCAGCCATTGCCGCCGAGCCCGGTGCCGAAGCTGATCCTGTGGGCGGTGCTGATCGGCATCGCGCTGGTATGCTTCCATGCCGTGAAGCGTATGCTCTGACCCCCCTGTCGATCCGGCATCACATCGCCGATGCCCGGTATTTCCCCGGCAGGAACCCTCGGGACGGAGCCGGCTCCAATGCGGAGCCGTTTTCAGGAGTGTGTTTTGAGATTTCCTCTTGCCGGGCTGGCAGTTGCCGCCCTGCTGGCGACGTCTGTCGCCCAAGCCGCCACGGCTGCACCGGCCGCACCGGCCGCGCAGCCTGCCACCAAGGCCCCCAATGCCGCCGCCACGCCGGCCACCGACGGCAAGGACCGTTTTTCGACGATGCTCGATACGCTCGAGATCGGCAGCCCGCTGCCCGCGTTGCCCGATTGCGCCGACCACCGGACCCCGGATGGCAAGGATGTGACCGCGTACTGCGTGGAACTGCGTGGCGACGGCGTGATGCGCCAGGTCGGCGTGCCGCGCGACCAGCGGCCCGCGTTCATGGACGGACCGCGCCTGGTGGCGCTGGTCGATGGCAATGCGCTGGTGGGCGTCATCGTGCCGACCGACGGCATCCGCTCGCAGGACGCCGCCGCCCAGGCGCTCAACGCCCGCTATGGCAAGCCGTTCCGCCAGGAAATGGTGGACATGAAGGACAAGGCCGGCAAGGACGTGCGAAGCATCCACGCGGGCTGGATGCGCAAGCCGCTGACCGTCGAGCTCTACGCGATTCCCGAGAACCCGGCCGAAGGCACGATCGAACTGCTGCTGCCGCAGGCGCGCGCGCTGATGGCCAACCGCGATGCCGAAGTGGCCAAGTCGCTGGCGCCGCCTCCCGCGCCGGCAGGCAAGGGCGGCAAGGCCGACAAGGCTGAAAAGACGGACAAGGCCGAGAAGACGGACAAAGCCGACAAGGCCGAAAAGAAAGCCCCGGCCAAGCCGATCAATCCGGGCAGCTGGTAAATCGCCCGCCTGGCGGCAGCGCAACGCGCCGTCAGGCCGTCAGATCGATGGACCGGGGGCGCGCCAGCGTCAGAGGCCTTCCATCACCTTGTCCAGCCCGCGCACCACACCGCGCACGGTATGCACCTTGCGGATGGCCAGCAGCGCGCCGGACACATAGGGCTTGGAGCCGTCGCCGGCTTCGTGCCGGATGTGCAGGCGCTGGCCGTCGGCGCCGAAGATCACCTCGACCCCCAGCTGGTATCCCGGCAGCCGCACGGCGTGGACCTGCGTGCCGGACATCATGGCACCGCGCGTCTCCTTCGGACCGCTGACCTGGTCCACGGGCACGGCCTGCGCCGCCTGCTTGACCTGGCCTAGCCGGAACGCCAGTTCGCGCACCGTGCCGGACGGCACATCCACCTTGCCCGCCTTGGCGTAGTCGATGATCTCCCAGTGGTCGAGATGGCGCGCCGCCATCTCGGCAAACTTTTGCAGCAAGACGACCGTGATCGCAAAGTTGCCGCAGGCCAGCACGCCACGGTCGGCCTTGCGCGCCGCGGCGTCGATCTCGGCATAGTCGTCGTCCGACAGCCCCGACGTGCCCACCACCACATGCGCGCCGTGCGCCAGGGCCTGCAGGATGTTGTGCTTGGCGATCACCGGCTTGGTGTATTCGACATAGACGTCATACGGCGTCTTGCCCAGTTCCTCGACGCTGGCCGCCGCCACGCCGGGCGTGTCCTTGTGGCCCGTCAGGCTGGCCAGCGTCTGGCCCGCCGCGCCGCGCGACAGGCCGGCCACCAGCGTCATGTCGGCGGCGTGGGCCACGCCCCGCGCCAGCTCGCCGCCAGCCCAGCCGGTGACGCCGCCCACGGCAACGCGAATCTTTTCGTTCATCGTTCTCTCCCGCTCCGGTTGCAAGGAGGGCAAGCATAGCGCGCCCGTTTCAATCGCGCTGGGGATGCCTGGCGATGCCGGGCGATGTCGAACGCTTCGGCCCGGCACCGGCACCGGCATCGGCTACCCGGCCGCGCGCCGCCGGTCGATCTTGCGCGCCAGCACGATCGACGTGGTGGTGTGGTTCACGCCGTCGAGCATGCCGATCTCGTCGAGCAGCTTGTCCAGCCGCGCGTGGGTATCGCACCGGATCACGGCCATGTAGTCCACCGGGCCGCTGACCGAATTCAGTTCCTCCACCTCGGGGAACCGCCGCAGCGCGCGCACCACGGCCGGCGCCGCCTTCGGCTGCACCGACAGCCCGCAGAACGCCAGGATGGCGTTGTCCTCCATCTGGCTGCCCAGCCGCACGCCGTAGCCGGCGATCACGCCCGTGCGTTCCAGCCGCGCGATGCGGGCCACCACGGTCGTGCGCGCAATGCCCAGCGCGCGCGACAGATTGGCCGCGCTCTCCCGGGCGTTGGCCTGCAGCAGGGCCAGCAGGTGGCGGTCGGTCTGGTCAAGGTCAGCCATGGGGATCGATGACGATTCGTCAAAATACTATGTCGATGTGACCGATTATGCCGGGGTTTCGTCAATCTTGTGGCTATAAAACGTGCGCGCGGCTGCCCATACTTCAGTCACCCCCCACACGTTTTCTGACGGAGTCCGCCATGCAAGCTTCCACGCTCGGTCCCGCCGCGGTGCGCGACCTGACGCTCGTCCCCCGTCCGCTTTCGGTGGTCGTGCTCGGTGCCGGCAAGATCGGCCGCGTGATAGCCACGATGCTGGCCCATAGCGGCGACTACCGTGTATGCCTGGTCGATCGCGACGCGCAGCGGCTCGAGGGCGTGCCGCGCGGCATCGACGTCCGGGCCGGCGATCCGACCGAACCCGGCACCTGCGCGGCGCTGCTGGCCGGGGCCGATGCCGTGATGAACGCGCTGCCGTTCCATGCCGCCATCCCCGTGGCCACGGTGGCCGCGCGCCTGGGCGTGCATTACTTCGACCTGACCGAGGACGTGGCGGCCACCCATGCCATTCGCGCGCTGGCCGGCGGCGCGCGGTCGGTGCTGATGCCGCAGTGCGGGCTGGCGCCGGGCTTTATCGGCGTGGTGGGGCACGACCTCGCGCAACGCTTCCTGCGCGGCGGCGGTGAACTGCACGACCTGCGCATGCGCGTGGGCGCGCTGCCGCGCTACCCCAGCAACGCGCTCAAGTACAACCTGACGTGGAGCACCGAGGGGCTGATCAACGAATACTGCAATCCGTGCGAGGCCATCGTGGACGGGCGCCGCGTGGAACTGCCCGCGCTGGAGGGGCACGAGTCCTTCGCACTGGACGGCGTCGAGTACGAAGCGTTTAATACCTCTGGAGGGCTGGGCACGTTGCCCGATACGCTGGCCGGACGCGCGCGCCAGGTCGATTACAAGTCGATCCGCTATCCCGGCCACTGCGCCCAGATGAAGCTGCTGCTGAACGACCTGCGGTTGCGCGAACGGCGCGACTGGTTGCGCGAGATCTTCGAGCACGCCATTCCGGTGACGGCGCAGGATGTGGTGGTGGTGTTTGCCAGCGCCACCGGCCATCCGCCCGGCGCGCACGGCGACGGCAGGCGCGGGCCGCTGACGCAGGCGTCGTTTTCCGCGCGGATCGGCGGCATGGACGATTTCGCCGGCATTGGCCATGTCAATGCGATCCAGCTGACCACGGCGGCCGGCATCTGTACCGCGCTGGATCTGGTGGCCACCGGGGTGTTGCCGCAGTCCGGATTCGTGAAACAGGAAGCCATGCCGCTCGACAGCTTTCTGGCCAACCGCTTCGGCCAGCATTACGCGCGGCACCCCCTTCAGGAGACGCTCGCATGAAAGCGCAGGAATTTGCCGATTGCTGGCAGGCGATGGGCCTGCCGTTGCCATGGCGCTCGACCGGTGCCGCCGCGGCGGGCACGCTGGACGTGCGTTCCCCGATCGACGGCGAGGTGTTCGGCCAGGTGCCGGTGAGCTCGCCCGCCGATGCCGACGCCCGCATCGCCCGCGCCCGCACGGCGCAGAGCGTCTGGGCGCTGATGCCGGCGCCGGCGCGCGGCGAGGTGGTACGCCGCCTGGGCGAGGCGCTGCGCGTCCACAAGGTGGCGCTGGGCCGGCTGGTGTCGCTGGAGACCGGCAAGATCCTGCAGGAAGGGCTGGGCGAAGTGCAGGAGATGATCGATATCTGCGACTTTGCCGTGGGTCTGTCGCGCCAGTTGCACGGGCTGACGATTGCCTCCGAGCGGCCCGCGCATGCCATGCGCGAGACCTGGCATCCGTACGGGCTGTGCGGCGTGATCTCCGCGTTCAACTTTCCGGTGGCGGTGTGGGCCTGGAATGCCGCGCTGGCGCTGGTGTGTGGCAATGGCGTGGTGTGGAAGCCTTCGGAAAAGACGCCGCTGTGCGCGCTGGCCGTGCAGGGCCTGCTCGACCGGGTGTTCGACGACCATGCGCCGCAGCTTGCGGGGCTGTGCTGTGTGCTGACCGGCGGGCGCCAGCTGGGTCAGGCACTGGTGCAGCATCCTTCGGTGCGGTTGATGAGCGCGACCGGCTCCACGCGCATGGGCCGCGAGGTCGGCATGGCCTGCGCCGCCCACTTCAAGCGCGCCATCCTGGAGCTGGGGGGCAACAACGCGGCGATCGTCGCGCCATCGGCCGACCTGGAACTGACCATCCGTGCGATGACGTTCGCGGCGGCGGGCACGGCCGGGCAGCGTTGCACCACGTTGCGCCGCGCGTTCGTGCACGCGGACCGGATCGAGGCCGTGACGCAGCGTCTGCGCCAGGTATATGCGCGCCTGCCGGTGGGCGATCCGCTACAGGACGGCACGCTGGTCGGGCCGTTGATCGATGCGCCGGCCGGCGACGCCATGGCCAATGCGCTGGCCAGTTGCCGTGCGCAGGGCAACGTCGTGCATGGCGGCGAACGGCTGCTGGCCGACCGCTTCCCGCGTGCCTGCTACGTGCGGCCGGCGCTGGTGCTGACCGATACCCAGCATGACACGATGCTGACCGAGACCTTCGCGCCCATCCTCTATTTGATGCCGTACACATCGCTGGACGAAGCCATCGCGCTGAACAACGCGGCATCGCATGGCCTGTCGTCGTGCATCTTTACCGAGTCGTTGCGCGAGGCGGAGGTGTTCCTGTCGGCGGCGGGCAGCGACTGCGGCATCGCCAATGTCAACATCGGCACCAGTGGGGCGGAGATCGGCGGCGCGTTCGGCGGCGAAAAGGCGACGGGCGGCGGCCGGGAGTCGGGCTCCGACGCGTGGAAGGGCTATATGCGCCGGGCCACCAATACGATCAACTACGGCGACACTCTGCCGCTGGCGCAGGGCATTCGCTTCGACGTCTGAAACGGCATGCCGCTTACATGCATGAAGACGTTGCGAATCGTAACAAGGGTTACAGCGCCTTGACGCTGTATTACCAGAGGCACCCGTATAACGTTCTTGAAGACAGCGCATTGAGATGACGCAATGCCTGGGACAAAAAGGACGTTGTGATGAAAACGAAAGCGATTGTGTTGGGTCTGGCAGTGACTGGCGCAGCCATGCTTGGCGGCTGCGCGGTATATCCCACGCCGTACGGGCCGGAGGTCGGCCCGGCCCCGGTCGCGGTGGCGCCCGCGCCCGTGTACGTGTCGCCGCCGCCGGTGGTGGTGCGGCCATCGTATGGCTACTACGGTGGCGGGTACTACGGTGGCTATTACGGGCGCCGGTACCGGCACTGGTAAGCCGTTGGAAAGGTTGCCAAGAAAGAGCGACCTTGCTTAGTCGCTCGCGCCGCTGTTCAGCCCGCCCCATCCCGGCGCGAGCGTTTCACCGATGTCGCGCAGGTCCACCAGGTCGAGCACGCGGCCGACGGTATGGTCGACCAGCTCGGCGATGCTTTGCGGCTTTTGATAGAACCCCGGCACTGGCGGAAATACGATGCCGCCCATCTCGGTGACGGCGGTCATATTGCGCAGGTGGGCCAGGTTCAGCGGGGTTTCCCGCACCATCAGCACCAGCTTGCGGCGTTCCTTGAGCGTGACGTCGGCCGCGCGGGTGATCAGGTTGTCCGAGAGGCCGTGGGCTACGGCGGCCAGCGTGCGCATCGAGCACGGCGCCACGATCATCGCGTGGGCGCGGAACGATCCGCTGGCAATGGTGGCGCCGATATCGCGCACGTTGTGAACCACATCGGCCAGCGCCTCGACTTCCGCGCGGCCGATGTCGAGTTCGTGCTGCAGATTCATGACGCCGGCCGGCGACATCAGCAGGTGGGTTTCCACGCCGCGCACATCGCGCAGCACCTGTAGCAGCCGGACGCCGTAGACGGCGCCCGTGGCACCCGTGATGGCGACGATCAGCCGTTGCGGCACGCCGCCCTGATTCACAGGCATGGCAGTTCCAGACAGGCTCAGGCCTTCAGCAGCGATTGCAGTTCGCCGTTCTGGTACATCTCCATCATGATGTCCGAGCCGCCGACGAACTCGCCGTTCACGTACAGCTGCGGAATGGTCGGCCAGCTTGCGTATTCCTTGATGCCCTGGCGGATGGCGTCGTCTTCGAGCACGTTGACCGTGGTCGGCGCGTCAACGCCGCAGGCCTTCAGGATCTGGATCGCACGGCCCGAGAAACCGCACATCGGAAACTGGGCGGTGCCCTTCATGAACAGCACGACGGGGCTGCCCTTCACGATCTGGTCGATCTTCTGTTGTACGTCACTCATGATGAAAACGGTCCGGTTGCATGGGGATCAGCGGATTTTACCGGAATCGGGCGCCGGCATCAGGTAGGGGTATCAGCCAGGCGTCAGCCCGGCAGCCGCCCGCCGCTGCAGCGTTCGTTGCCGCCCAGGTCGCGTGCCGTGAACACCTCGGCAAAACCCGCGCTGGTCAGCAGGTGGCGGGTGGCGTAGCCCTGGTCGTAGCCGTGCTCCATCAGCAGCCAGCCCTGTGGCAGCAGCCGCTGCGTGGCGCCGGCGACGATGGCCCGCAGGTCGGCCAGGCCGTCCTCGTGATCGGTCAGCGCGTCGATCGGCTCGAAGCGCAGGTCGCCTTCGGCCAGGTGCGGGTCGCCCGCCGCGATATAGGGCGGATTGCTGACGATGAGATGAAACCGCTGCCCGGGCGGCAGCGCGTGATACCAGTCAGACACCAGGAAGCGGATATTGTCCGCCTGCAGCGCACGGGCGTTGTCCTGCGCCACCATCAGCGCACCGGGCGAAATGTCGGTGGCCCAGACCTCGGCGTCGGGCCGCTCGCGGGCGATGGTCACGGCCAGGATGCCCGAGCCGGTGCCCATGTCCAGCACGCGCGGCGTATGGATGCCGGCCAGGCGGGCCAGCGATGCCTCGGCCGCCACTTCGGTGTCGGGGCGCGGAATCAGCACATCGGGCGTGACCCGGAACGTGCGGCCGAAGAACTCGCGTTCGCCCAGCAGGTACGCCATCGGCACCCCGGTCAGCCGCCGCGCCAGCAACGTGGAAAATGCATCACGTTGTGCATCGTTGAGATGGTCCTGGTCGCGGGTGATCAGCTGGGTGCGCGTCAGCCCGGTGACGTGGGACAGCAGCATGCGTGCCTCCAGCGCCGGCAGGCCGGCCATGGCGGCAAGCGTCTGCGCTTCGCGCAGGGTGGGCGTGGACGGCAGGGGCGGAAAATCGCCCGGAGGGTTCGAGGACATCGGCGGTGCGTCTGGACAATCGGCGGCCGGTTCGCAAAAAACCCCGTCGGACCTGGGCCTGACGGGGTTTTCGCGTGGCTCTGCTTTCAGGCGCCTAGTGTAAGCCCATTCGGGGCCAGCATCTCGCGCGCCTGCGTAGGGCATTACTTGTTGACGGCGTCCTTGGCCTTGTCGGCCGTGGTGTTGACGGCGTCCTTGGTGGCTTCCTTGGCGTGGGCCATGGCATTGCCGGCGTCCTGGCGGGCCTTGTCGGCGGCGGCCGAGACATCCGAGGCCACGCCGCTGGCGGCGGCCTTGGCGGCGTCGGCGGCATTTGCGGCGGCAGCGGCGGCGTCGCTGGCAGCGGCCTTGGCCGATTCGGCGGCGCTCTGCATGGCGGTGTCGGCGTTGGTTTGCGGGGCCTCTTCCTTCTTGCCGCAGGCGGCAACGGAAATGGCGGCGGTCAGCATCAGCACGGCGAGCAGCTTGTTCATGATTTCGTCCTTGTGTGTCTGTTGGAGGAGTGACATCCACCCAGACTTCGATGCCCCCAACGCGCCGGTCTCAGCAAAGTGACGTATTGGGGTGGTCTGGTCGAAATCGATTATAGACAGCGCGTTTTTACAATCCAGTGCTGTTTCAAGCATTTACCTAGGTTACAAAGTTCCGGCGCGGCCCGATCCGCGCTCAGGCATCGTCGCCCAGCGCCGCCAGCTGGTCGGCCTGGTGCTCGGCGGCCAGCGATCCCAGCAGTTCGTCGAGGTCGCCGTCCATGATCATGTCGATCTTGTACAGCGTCAGGTTGATGCGATGGTCGGTCACCCGGCCCTGCGGGAAGTTGTACGTGCGGATGCGGTCGCTGCGGTCGCCGGAGCCGATCAGGTTGCGCCGCGTGCTGGCTTCCTTGGCCTGCGCGGCACGCATCTGACCGTCCTTGATGCGCGCGGCCAGCACCTTCATGGCTTTTTCCTTGTTGCGGTGCTGGCTGCGGTCGTCCTGGCACTCCACCACGATGCCGGTGGGCAGGTGGGTCAGGCGCACGGCGGAGTCGGTCTTGTTCACGTGCTGGCCGCCCGCGCCCGACGCGCGGAACGTATCGACACGCAGGTCTGATGGATGGATCTCGACCTCGCCCACTTCGTCGGCCTCGGGCATCACGGCCACGGTGCAGGCCGACGTATGGATGCGGCCCTGCGCTTCGGTGGCCGGCACGCGCTGCACGCGATGGCCGCCCGACTCGAACTTGAGCTTCGAGAACGCGGCATCGCCGGCAATGCGCACGATCACTTCCTTGTAGCCGCCCAGGTCGGACGCGGATTCGCTCATGACTTCCACCTGCCAGCGCCGGCGTTCCGCATAGCGCGTGTACATGCGCAGCAGGTCGGCCGCGAACAGCGCGCTTTCCTCGCCGCCGGTGCCGGCGCGGATTTCGAGCAGCAGGTTGCGGTCGTCGTTGGGGTCCCGGGGCAGCAGCAGCGTCTGCAAAGACGTTTCCAGCGCTGCGAGCCGGTCGCGCGCGGCGGCGATCTCGTCGGCGGCAAAGTCCTTCATCTCGGGATCGTCCAGCAGCGCCTGCGCGGTGGCCAGGTCGTCCTGCGCCTGGCGATACTGCGCGTACTGCTCGGCCACCGGCGACAGTTCGGCATGTTCGCGCGACAGCTTGCGGTACTGGTCCATGTCTGCCGTGGCCGTTTCGCTGGCAAGCAGGGCGTTGACTTCGTCGAGTCGCTCGGCCAGCTGGTCGAGCTTGTGGAGCATGCTGGGTTTCATCGGTAGCGGAATCGGGAGGCTGGGGGACGCGGTGGCGTGGCCACGGCGCGGATCGGCGGGCGGATGCCCGGCGGCGCCGGCGGACGCCAGCGCGGGATGGACAACGCGGCTAGCGTTCCGAGTGACTGCTGTGGCGGAACAGGCCCGGCACTAGGCGCAGCAGCGCCTCGCGGTCTTCGCCCTGGGTGTGGTTCAGCGCGTGCGTGGGGCCGTGCAGGAACTTGCGGGTCAGCGCGCCGGACAGGGCTTCGAGCACGGCGGCCGGATCGTCGCCACGCGCCAGCATGCGGCGCGCGCGCTCCATTTCGGCCTGGCGGATGGCTTCGCCGCTGGCCTGCAGGTCGCGGATGACGGGTACCACGCTGCGTGTTTCGAGCCAGTGCATGAAGTTCTGCACGCGCGATTCGATGATGGCCTCGGCCTGGGCCACGGCGGCCTGGCGCATCGCGTTGCCCTCGCGCACCACGGCGCCCAGGTCATCGACGGTATAGAGGAACACGTCGTTCAGGCGCGCCACTTCGGGTTCGACGTCGCGCGGCACGGCCAGATCGACCATCATGATCGGGCGGTGCTTGCGGCGCTTGACCGCGCGCTCCACCGCACCCAGGCCGATGATCGGCAGCGAGCTTGCCGTGCACGACACGACGATGTCGAACTCGTGCAGGCGCTCGCCCAGGTCCTGCAGGCGGATGGCCTGCGTGGTCAGGCCCTGCCCGGCCAGCTGCTCGGCCAGCTTCTCGCCGCGTTCCACGGTGCGGTTGGCCACCACCACCTGGCGCGGCTTCTGCGCGGCGAAGTGCGTGGCGCACAGCTCGATCATTTCGCCGGCGCCGATGAACAGCACGCGCTGCGTCGACACACTTTCGAAAATCCGCTGGGCCAGGCGCACGGCGGCGGCCGCCATCGATACGGAGTGCGCGCCGATCTCGGTCTGGCCGCGCACTTCCTTGGCCACCGCGAACGTGCGCTGGAACAGCTGGTTCAGGTAGGTGCCCAGCGCGCCGGCTTCGCCAGCGGTACGCACGGCGTCCTTGAGCTGCCCCAGAATCTGGGTTTCGCCCAGCACCATCGAATCGAGCCCGCTGGCCACGCGGAAGGCATGGCGCACGGCTTCGGACTGGGGCAGGGCGTACAAATGCGGCGCCAGATCTCCTGCGGGCACGTTGTGATGCTGGGCCAGCCAGCGCAGCGTGTGCTCGAAACCTTCCTGACCCGGCTGCAGCACATCGGTGGCGCAGTAGATCTCGGTACGGTTGCAGGTGGAAAGAATGGCGGCCTCGGTGCCGTTGCGCCCAGCCAGGTGGGTGCGCAGCGCGCCGAGCGCGGGTTTGATCTGCTCAAGCGGAAACGCCACACGCTCGCGGAGCGAGACGGGTGCCGTGGTGTGATTGATACCGATCGCGAGCAGTTGCATTTGTGGGGTTGGATTGCCATCCGGAACGGTGCCGGAAGCGGTGGTCATTATACCGCCCCGTTACAAAGTTGCAGGGAACCCCGAGCGGCGCCGGCCACCTGCAGTATCGTTACGACCCATCCACTTTTGCTGTGGATCAAAAGACAGGAGCGTTGTGATGTTGGGACTGGCAGTGGTGGGCGCAGTGGTGGGATTCGCCGGACGGCTGCTGCACCCGGCTGGGCGCGTGGTCACGGTGCCGACCGCGCTAGGGCTGGGCGTGCTGGGCGCGCTGGCCGCGTTCTACGGCGGGCGCGCCGCGCATCTGTTTACCGACGGGCAGATATTCGGATGGGCCGCCGCGATGGCCGGTGCGGCGCTGCTGGTGGCGGTCTGGGGCGTGGCCCGCCCGCGCCGGTAAGTTCAGAACGGACAAATCGGTCAGGAATCGGCGCCCCGCCCGATATGCCTTATCAGCCTCTTGCGTCCAGAAAGCGGCGCAGGATGGCGCTGGAGTAGTGGCTGGCCACGTCGCGCAAAAACGACGAAAAATCCACATGTGCCGTATCGTCCGCACGGTCGGACACGGTGCGCATCAATGCGTAGGGCACGCCATATTCGTGGCAGATCTGCGCCAGCGCGGCGCCTTCCATCTCCACGGCCAGCAGGCCGGGCAACGCCTGTCGCAAATCGGCCACGGCCCCGGGCGCATTGATGAACTGGTCGCCGCTGGCAATCATGCCGACGTGCAGGCGCGGCTGATCGACGCCGAAGCGGGCCAGCACGCCATCGGGCACCTCGGTGGCCAGATCGACGCGCAGAAAGTCTTCCGCCGCGCGGCGCAACGCCGCGGTGAGTCCGGGGTCGGCCGAAAATTCGGCCTGGTCCAGCAGCGGCACCTCGTGGCGCGGAAACAGCGGACGGGCATCCATGTCGTGCTGGACGGTGCGGTCGGCCACCACGATGTCGCCGACCCGTACGTCAGCGCCCACTCCGCCTGCGAGGCCGGTAAAGACGATCTCCTCAACACCAAATTCCCGGATCAATGTGACCGTGGTGGCCGCTGCGGCCACCTTGCCGACGCGCGCCAGCACCAGCACCACGGGCTGGCCATGCAGCGTGCCGCGGTAGTAGTCACGCATGCCGATGGTCTGCATGGTGGCGCGCGCGTCTTCGTGGCGCATGGCGGCGATCAGGCCGTCGACTTCGTGATGCAGGGCGGCGAGGATGCCTAGGGTCATGGTGCTTTGAGGGGGACGGAATCGAAACGGCGCCAGCTTACCGGCGACCGGATCGATGCGGAAGCCGGCGCCGGACTGTGGGCAGTGTGCGACATTCGAACATGACAAGGGTGTTCGATTGTGTGCTGCGCAATACATGGCGTTACAATCTGTTGCGATTAATGCGATTCATTCGCATTCGTATTTCCGATAAGCAACGAGAGAGAAATCCATGTCAGTCCGCGCCCGGGGCCGCGTTCGCCGCTCGCACGTCCTTCAGATGACCACCCTTGCCCTGAGCCTGCAGGCCGCCAGCCTGGCCCACGCCCAGGAACAGGTGCCCGCCGCCGCCGAGCCGGCCCATCACAGCCTGCCCGTGGTGACGGTCAGCGGCAGCCGCGGCGAGGCGTCGCCCACGGGCCCGGTGCAGGGCTTTGTGGCCACGCGCGCCGTGACGGCCACCAAGACCGATACGCCGATCCTCGAAACGCCGCAGTCGATCACGGTCATCACGCGGGATCGCATGGAGCTGCAAGGTGCGCAGTCGGTGGCGCAGGCGGTGGGCTATACGGCCGGCGTGACCACGGCCGGCTTTGCCAACGACAACCGTACCGATACGATCAAGATCCGCGGCACCGATTCCACCCAGTACCTGGACGGCCTGCTGAACGCGGTCGGCTTCTATAACAACACCCGCCCCGACCCGTACGCGCTGGAGCGCATCGAAGTGCTGAAGGGGCCGTCGGGCATGCTGTACGGCCAGGGCGCCGTGGGCGGCATCGTGAACCTGGTGTCGAAACGGCCCCAGGCCGAAGCGGCGCGCGAGATCGGCGTGAGCTTCGGCAACTACAACCGCAAGCAGATCCAGGCCGACCTGACCGGCCCGATCGATGCGGATGGCAAGTGGCTGTACCGCTTCGTGGCGATGGCCCGCGACAGCGATGCGTCGGTGGACTACGTCAAGGACAACCGCTACTTCATCGCGCCGTCGCTGACGTATCGGCCGAACGCCGACACCGAATTCACGCTGCTGGCCAACTTCCAGAAGGACGACAGCGGCACGATGATCGGCTTCTTCCCGTGGCGCGGCACGCTGATCGAGAACCCGGCCGGCCAGATTCCGCAGAACTTCTTCGTCAGCGAACCGGGATTCGACAAATACACGGCCGAGCAGCACGCCGTGGGCTACCAGTTCTCGCACCGCTTCAACGACACCTTCACGGTGCGCCAGAACCTGCGCTACGCGCACAGCACGGTGGACTACCGCAGCATCTACACCACCGGCTTCACCGGCGCCACGCACGGCTGGGTGCCGGGCAGCGACACCCTGCTGCGCCGCGTGCTCTACCTGAACCAGCCCACGCTGAACCAGTTCGCCGTCGATACCCAGGGCCAGGCGAAATTCCGCACCGGCCCGGTGGGCCACACGTTCCTGGCCGGGATGGACTACCAGAACAGCGAAAGCACGGGCCGCACCAATGCCAACGGGTCGGCCGCGCCGATCAACGTGTTCCACCCGGTCTACGGCAACTACGTGGCGCCCACGGCGTTCCGCGACCTGCCCCCGGCCAAGCAGATCCAGACCGGCGTGTACCTGCAGGACCAGATCGAATGGGACAAGTGGCTGCTGATGGTGGGGCTGCGCTACGACTGGTCGCGCGCGGCGCAGGACAACACGCCGTCGGCCTCGCGTGACGACAACGAACTGACCAAGCGATTCGGCCTGATGTACCGCTCCGACTTCGGGCTGAACCCGTATGTCAGCTATGCCGAATCGTTCCAGGGCCAGGCCGGCTTCAATGTCGACGGCACCGCGTTCAAGCCGCTGCGCGGCAAGCAGTGGGAAGCCGGTATCAAGTACCAGCCGCCGGGCAGGAACATGACGCTGACGGCGGCCGTGTTCGACATGCGCGAGGAAAACCGCAAGGTGGCCGGGGTGGTCAACGGCATGGCCGGCACGGTGCAGATCGGCGAGGCCCGCACGCGCGGCGCCGAACTGGAGGCGCTGGTGTCGCTGGGCCGGCTGGACCTGATCGCCGCCTACACCTTCCTGAACGCCCGGACGCTCGAAGGCACGGCGGCCGAGCAGGGACAGCGGCTGGCCAGCGTGCCGGCCAACACGGCGTCGCTGTGGGCCAACTATCGCTTCAGCCTGTTCGATATCCCCGGCTTCCTGGCCGGCGCCGGCGCGCGGTACAACGGCCCGAGCACCGACGGCACGGGCAACAACCGGGTGGGCGGCTTCACGGTGTTCGACGCCGTGGTGGCCTACGATCGCGGCCCGGTGCGCGTATCGCTGAACATGAACAACGTGTTCGGCAAGCAGTACGTCTATAGCTGTATCGCACGCGGCGACTGCTTCTTCGGCACGCAGCGTTCGATCATCGGCAACGTGACCTACCGCTTCTGACACGTCAGGTTCCGGCCCGCGGCACCCCCGGGAGACTTCGGCGGGCCGGTTTGCTAGCATGCAGCCCATGCCGACTCTTCGGGGGATCGCCGGTTGGAAACTTTCACGTCTCGCCGCACCATCCAGCAGGCGCTGGCCGACTGGCGCGCCCAGGGCCGCCTTGGCGCCGCCGACCTGCTGGCCGCCTGGGCGCCCACGCTGCCCCGCCGCACCCACTGGCATGACTGGCTGGACCGCGCGCTGCTGATCCTCGGCACGGCGCTGCTGTGCGCGGGCGTCATCGTCTTCTTCGCCTTCAACTGGGCGTCACTTCATAAATTCTCCAAATTTGGACTGCTGGCCGGGCTGCTGACCGTGCTGGCCGGGTTTGCCGCGTGGCGACCGGCAGGCGACATGGCGGGCCGGGCCGCGCTGGGCGGTGCGCAGATGGTGTCCGGTGTGCTGATGGCCGTGATCGGGCAGACGTACCAGACCGGCGCCGATGCCTGGCAGCTGTTCGCGCTGTGGACGGTGATCGCCGTGCCCTGGGCACTGGCGGCGCGCGCGGCGCCGCACTGGTGGATCGTGCTGGTCATCGGCAACGTGGCGCTGCTGCGGTTCTGCAGCGTGCGGCTGGGTATCGGCGGCATGTTCGACCTGCTGTTCTCGGCCCGCTTCGCGCGCGAAACGATGATGTTCCTGCTTGGGGCGTCGATCGCGCAGCTGGCGGTCTGGTACGTGCTGGCCGGCCGGGCCGGGCGCTGGGGCTTCGTGGGTGCCACCGGTCCCAGGCTGCAGGGCCTGCTGGCCTGCGGCTATGCGGCATGGGTGGGACTGATGAGCGTGCTGACCGGGCAAGTGAATGCCACGGGCCTGCTGGTCAGCGCGGCGGCGCTGGTGGGTCTGGCCGCCTGGTTCCGCTGGCGCGCGTTCGACATCGTGGTGCTGAGCCTGGTGTGCCTGACCGGCATCGGCGTGATCGTCTCGGCGGTGGGCCGCTGGCTCGCCGACTTCCACGGCGATTTCGGCGCCTTCCTGCTGCTGGCGCTGCTGACCATCGGCCTGGCCGTGGCGGCCGCCACGTGGCTGCTGCGCGCCTGGCGCGAGACCTCGGGGAGCCCGGCATGAGCCAGCATCCGATCGACCGGATAGATCCGACCGAACAGACCGAACGCGGGCTCTGGAACCAGCTGGCCGCGCGCGGCACGGTGCAGGGCGACTATGCGCCGACCTTGCGCACGCCGTGGCCGATCCGCCTGCTGATGGGCGGCGCAGGCTGGCTGGGGGCGCTGTTCTTCCAGATGTTCCTGGTCGGCACCGTGTTTGCCACCACGCGCGGCAACGGCCCGGCCATGGCCGTCACGGGCTTGGTGATGATCGGCATCGCCGTCGCCCTGTACCGCGTGACCGGCCGCGAAAGCGGCCGCATCGCGCTGGGGCAGTTTGCGCTGGCCCTGAGCCTGGGCGGCCAAGGCATGGTCATCGCCGGCGTGGGCGAGGCGATGGGCTTCCAGCGATTCCTGGAAACGGCGCCGTTCTGGCTAGGTGTCGCCCTGTTTGAAGCGGTGCTGTTCGTGCTGGTGCCCGACCGGCTGCACCGCCTTCTGGCGATGCTCGCGCTGTGGCTGGCGCTGGCCATCGCCGCATGCGTGGCGTTGGGCGACCTGATCGCGCCGCCCTGGACCGCCATTCCGATGGCGCTCGGGCCGATGACGGCGCTGGCATTTGCCGCGCTGCTGGCCTTCGTCATGCACGAGGACCGGCTTGCGGCGGCGGGGCGCCTGCAGATGGCCGGGCCGGCCGCCGATGCCACCCTGCTGATGGCGCTGCTGGGCGCGCTGGTGGTGACTGGCTTTGCGCATCCAGCCGACCTGATCTTCGGCGTCGATACGCCCTGGCGTGCGCAGGGCGGCTGGCTGGCCGGCGCGCTGCTTGGCGCGGCGCTGGTGGCCATGACGCTGCTGGAGTGCCGGCGGCTGGCGTGCAGCACGCCGGCTGGCGTGGCAACGGTGGCGGTGGCCGTCGCGTTCAGCGCCTTGATGGTGTACGCGCCAGCCGTGACGGCCGGCGCGCTGGCACTGGCCATGGCGCTGCGGCGCGGTTCGCTGCCATGGCTCGGGCTGGCCATCGCCACGGTGCTGATCGGCTTTGTCTGGTACTACAGCACGCTGCAATGGACGCTGCTGGCCAAGTCCGCCACGCTGGCCGCCGCCGGCGCGCTGCTGCTGGCCGCCCGCGCGGCGCTTGGCCGCATCGCCAACACGGAGGCCGTGGCATGAAACGCTGGATCATCGTGGGATGGCTGCTGACGGTTGGCGTCGCCCTGGCGGGCATCGTCGGCAAGGAGCGGCTGCTGGCGCGCGGCGATGTGGTCTACCTGCGCCTGGCGCCGGTGGACCCGCGCTCGCTGATGCAGGGCGACTACATGGCGCTGAATTTTTCGATCGCCAACGAGGTGCGCGTGGCGCATGGCACGGCGCCGACCCGCCTGGCACGCGAGGAAATCATCGTGATCCGCCGCGACGCGCGCAACGAAGGCCACTTCGCCCGCCTGCACAAGGGCGAGCCGCTGGCCCCCGACGAGCGCCTGCTGCGTGTGCAGAACGTGCCCGCGCGCTGGGGCGGCACCGGCGTGCAGGTGTCGACGGACGCCTGGTTCTTCCAGGAGGGGCAGGCGGAACGCTATGCCAAGGCGAAATTCGGAGAATTCCGAGTCGATGCCGATGGCCAGGCGTTGCTGGTGGGGATGCGGGACGAGGCGCTGCGCGGCATGTAGCGGGGCCCCGGCCGCTGCAATGAAAAATCGCCCGCAACCTTCACGGCTGCGGGCGATTGTCGTGGGCTGCCGGCAGGGGAGACGGCTCCCCGCGCGGCTTAGACGTTGAACAGGAAGTTCATCACGTCGCCGTCCTGCACCACGTATTCCTTGCCTTCGGCGCGCATCTTGCCGGCTTCCTTGGCGCCCGTTTCGCCCTTGTACTGGATGTAGTCGGCGTAGGCGATGGTCTGGGCGCGAATGAAGCCGCGTTCGAAGTCGGTGTGGATCACGCCGGCGGCCTTCGGGGCGGTGTCGCCCACGTGGATCGTCCAGGCGCGCACTTCCTTCACGCCAGCCGTGAAGTACGTCTGCAGGCCCAGCAGCGTGAAGCCGGCGCGGATCACGCGGTCCAGGCCCGGTTCTTCCATGCCCAGGTCGGCCAGGAACTCCGCCTTGTCGGCGTCGTCCAGGTCGGCGATCTCGGCCTCGATGGCGGCGCAGACGGCCACCACCGGCGAACCGGTGGCCTTGGCGTATTCGCGCACGGCGTCCAGGTGCGGATTGTTCTCGAAGCCGTCTTCACGCACGTTGGCCACGTACATGGTGGGCTTGGCGGTGATCAGGCAGAACGGGCGCAGGGCTTCCCACTCTTCCGGCGACAGGTCCAGCGTGCGCACGGCCTTGGCCTGGTCCAGCACGGCCTGCGATTTTTCCAGCACGGCCACCAGGCGCTGGGCTTCCTTGTCGCCGGCGCGGGCCGGCTTGATATAGCGCGCCAGCGCCTTCTCGACGGTGGCCAGGTCGGCCAGCGCCAGTTCGGTGTTGATGACTTCGATGTCCGACAGCGGATCGACCTTGCCCGCCACGTGGATCACGTTATCGTCCTCGAAGCAGCGCACCACGTGCGTGATGGCGTCGGTTTCGCGGATGTTGGCCAGGAACTGGTTGCCCAGGCCTTCACCCTTGGACGCGCCGGCCACCAGGCCCGCGATATCGACGAACTCGACCGTCGCCGGCAGGATGCGCTCGGGCTTGACGATCTCCGCCAGCTTGGCCAGCCGCGGATCCGGCACTTCCACCACGCCCACGTTGGGCTCGATGGTGCAGAACGGGTAGTTCTCGGCGGCGATGCCGGCCTTGGTCAGGGCATTGAACAGCGTGGACTTGCCGACGTTGGGCAGGCCGACGATGCCGCATTTGAGGCTCATGGGAAACCTTTAACAATCAATGGGTTGCAGTGCGTCTGACGCGCGGCGGGCGGTCGCGCGGGCGACCTGCGACAAGCCGGGGCAGAGTGGGTCAGGCGGGACAGGACCAGCGGATCGGGGCATTGCTCGACGATCCGTGCCGGGTGCTGCCGCCGGAAAAACCGCCATTGTACCCCTGCGGGACGCCGCGCTGGCGCGGGCTGCGCCGGTGCGGCCCGGCGTCACGCGGCCAATGCCGCACCCGTCACGTCGCTATAATCCAGCCATGTCCGGACCTGCCGTGCCGGCGCCCAGCGCCGCCGCCCCATCGATGTCGTCGAATCCTTCCTCCCGCTTCCAGATCGCCGTGGTCGGCGGTGGCATTGTCGGCAAGGCCTGTGCGCTGCTGCTGGCGCAACAGGGCATGCAAGTGGCGCTGGTGGCGCCGCGCCCCGCCGGCGACACCGCGCGCACCGGCGACGACGACTGGGACAGCCGCATCTACGCGTTCTCGGCCAGTTCCCAGGCGCTGCTGGAACGGCTGCGGGTCTGGGAGGCGCTGGACCCGGCGCGGGTGCAGCCGGTGCGCGACATGCGCATCTATGGCGACGAAAGTGCCTGCGAGAGCGATCCCTCGCCGCATGGCGACCTCCATTTCTCGGCGTATGCCGCCGCCGTGCCGCAACTGGCCTGGATCATCGAATCGGGCCACGTCGAGCGTGTGCTCGATACCGCGCTGCGCTTCCAGCACCAGGTGAAACGGTTCGACGACACCGCCGGGCAGCTGGAGCGCGATATCGACGGTGTGACGCTCACGCTGGCCAGCGGCGAGCGCGTGCGCGCCAACTGCCTGGTGGGCGCCGACGGCGCGCGGTCCTGGGTGCGCCAGCAATGCCATATTGGCACCACGCAGCGGCGCTACCGCCAGCTGGGCGTGGTGGCCAATTTCCGCTGCGAACTGCCGCATCAGGAAACGGCCTGGCAGTGGTTCCTGGGCTGCCCCGAAAAGCTGATGGCCGACGAGGAGTCCGCCAATGGCGAGATCCTGGCCATGCTGCCGCTGCCGGGCAACCGGGTGTCGATGGTGTGGTCGGCCGAAGAGGCCCATGCGCGGGACCTGCTGGCCCTGTCGCCCGAAGCCCTGGCCGCCACCGTGGCCCAGGTGGCCAGCGGCGCGGTGGGCGCCCGGTTCGGCGCGCTGCGCTGCATCACGCCGGCGCAGGGTTTTCCGCTGGTGCTGCAGCGGGCAGATCACTTTGCCCAGCCGCACGTGGTGCTGGTGGGCGATGCGGCGCACGTGGTGCATCCGCTGGCCGGGCAGGGCATGAACCTGGGCCTGCGCGACGTGGTGGAACTTGGCCGGGTGATGGCCGACAAAGAGTCGTTTCGCCATGAAGGCGACTTGCGCCTGCTGCGCCGCTACGAGCGGGCCCGCGCCACTGACCTGCTGTCGCTGACGGCGGCCACTGACGGCCTGCACCGGCTCTTTTCGCTACCCGGCACGCCTGCCCGGGTGGTGCGCAACCTGGGCATTCGCGCGGTGGGCAGCCAGGGGCTGCTCAAGCGGTTCCTGATCGGCCGCGCGCTCGGGTAGTCCGGCCGGCCCGGATCACCGGGATACACCGGGTTTCCCGGAACGCGCGACAATCTCTCCATCGGCGCGCCGAATGCGGCCAATCACGCATTCGGCGATTTACCGATGACATGCAAAGCCGGCACACTGACCGGCATATCGTTACCTGGAGTCAATATGTTGCAACTGTTCCGCCGCCGATCCGCACGCGTTGCCGCGATCGCCGCCTTTGCCAGCGGCGTGGCCGCAGCGGGCTATGCCGTCCACGCGCTGGGCGCGGACGAACCGGGCACGGACAAGATCCGGCAGTCCATCCAGAAGATGCTGGGCGGCCGTGCCGAGGTGAAGAGCGTGACCCGCGCGCCCGTGCCGGGCCTGTACGAGGTCAACGTCGGCGGCCAGCTGGTCTACACGGACTCCACCGGCCGCTACATCCTCAATGGCGAGCTGATCGACACCAAGACCAATACCAACCTGACCGAAGAGCGGCTGGCCGAGATCAACAAGATCAAGTGGTCGGACCTGCCGCTGACGCGCGCCATCAAGTGGACCAAGGGCGACGGCAGTCGCACCGTGGCCGTGTTCTCCGACCCGAACTGCGGGTACTGCAAGAAGATCGAGCAGACCTTCCAGCAGATGGACAACATCACCGTCTACACCTTCCTGTACCCGGTGCTGTCGCCGGACTCGTCGGTCAAGGCAAAGCAGGTCTGGTGCGCGGCGGACCGCACCAAGGTGTGGCGCGACTGGATGCTGAACCACGTGGCGCTGGTGGGTAATGGCAGCTGCAAGACGCCGATCGACGACAACCTGGCGCTGGGCCAGAGCCTGAATATCTCGGGCACGCCGGCGGTGTTCTTTACCGACGGCACGCGTATCCCGGGCGCGGCGGACGCCGCCACGCTCGAACGCAAGCTCGCAAGCCTCAAGAAATAACGACGACGCCGGACCGCAGCCGGCTGTCAGGAACGGCCGGCACTGTCCGGCCGTTTTTTATTGCCGGATGCCCCTGTCCGGACGCCCCTTTGTCCATCCACAAGAAAACGGGAGACGCCATCATGACCTTCCAGGCTTTGCTGCTGACCCAGGCCGACGACAAATCCACGCAGGCGCAGATCGCCCAGCTTGACGAAAGCCAGTTGCCCGAGGACGGCAACGTGCTGGTGGCCGTCGACTATTCCACGATCAACTTCAAGGACGGGCTGGCGATCACGGGCCGCTCGCCCGTGGTGCGCAAGTGGCCGATGGTGGCCGGCATCGACGGCGCGGGCACGGTGCTCGATTCCAGCGATCCGCGCTGGAAGACCGGCGACCGCGTGGTGCTGAACGGCTACGGCGTGGGCGAGACGCATTGGGGCTGCCTGGCCCAGCGCGCGCGGCTCAAGGGCGAATGGCTCGTGAAGCTGCCGGACGCCTTCACCACGCGCCAGGCCATGGCCATCGGCACGGCTGGCTATACGGCCATGCTGTCGGTGCTGGCGCTGGAGCGCGGCGGCGTGCACGGCCCGGTGCGGCCCGGCGATGGCGACGTGCTGGTGACCGGCGCGTCGGGCGGGGTGGGGTCGGTGGCAATCGCCATCCTGTCGAAGCTCGGGTATCGCGTGACGGCCTCGACGGGCAAGTCGTCGGAAGCCGACTTCCTGCGCGCACTGGGCGCCGCCGACGTGATCGACCGCGCCGAACTGGGCGTGCCCGGCAAGCCGCTGCAGAAGGAACGCTGGGCAGCCGTGGTGGATTCGGTGGGCTCGCACACGCTGGTCAATGCCTGCGCCCAGGTGCGCTACGGCGGCGTGGTCACCGCGTGCGGGCTGGCGCAGGGCATGGATTTTCCGGCATCGGTGGCGCCGTTCATCCTGCGCGGCGTGACGCTGGCCGGCATCGACAGCGTGATGGCCGCGATGCCGCTGCGCGAGACGGCGTGGAAGCGGCTGGCGCAGGACCTGGCGCCCGACCGGCTGCAGGCCATCACGCGCGAGATCCGTCTGGGCGAGGCCATCGAGGCGGGCCGCAAGATCATGGAAGGGGGCATGCGCGGGCGCGTGGTGGTCGACGTGAACGGCTGACGCGCGCGGCTCGGAGATATCGCACGCCCCGGATAGGCCGGGGCGTGACGCTACAATCGTGACCATGACGCCGATCCGCTACGCCATTGCCCCGCTTCAACCCGAAGCCCACCTGTTCGCCGTGACCGTGACGGTGGACGTTCCCGACCCGGCCGGCCAGGTCTTCACGCTGCCCGCGTGGATTCCGGGCAGCTACATGATCAGAGACTTCGCACGCAACATCGTCCGCATCCGCGCCGACGCGGGCCGCGTGCGCGTGCCGCTGACCAAGCTCGACAAGCAGACCTGGCAGGCCGCCCCGGTGCCAGCCCAGGCCGGCCCGCTGACGCTGAGCTACGAGGTCTACGCGTGGGACCTGTCGGTGCGCAGCGCGCACCTGGACACCACCCACGGCTTCTACAACGGCAGCTCGGTGTTCCTGCGCGTGGTGGGGCAGGACGCGCATCCGTGCACGGTCGATATCCATCCGCCCGCCGGCGAGGCCTATGCCGGCTGGCGCGTGGCCACGTCGCTGCCCGAGGCCCGCGGCCCGGGCGGTGCGCGCCGCTACGGGTTCGGGCGTTACCAGGCGGCCGACTACGACGAGCTGATCGACCATCCCGTGGAAATGGGCACGTTTGCGCTGGGCACCTTCCGCGCCTGCGGCGCGCAGCACGACGTGGTGTTCACGGGCCGCGTGCCGCAGCTGGACATGACGCGCATCTGCCGCGACCTGAAGCAGATCTGCGAGGCGCAGATCAGGCTGTTCGAGCCGCGTTCGGCCCGCGCGCCGTTCCTGGACAGCAATCGCCGCTACGTCTTCATGACGATGGTCACCACCGACGGCTACGGCGGCCTGGAGCACCGCGCCAGCACGGCGCTGATGTGCGCGCGCAACGACCTGCCCGTGCGCGGCAACAGCGAGACCAGCGAGGGCTATCGCACCTTCCTGGGACTGTGCAGCCACGAGTACTTCCACACCTGGAACGTCAAGCGCATCAAGCCGGCGGCATACGTGCCGTACGACCTGACGCAGGAAACCTACACGCCGCTGCTGTGGCTGTTCGAGGGCTTCACCAGCTACTACGACGACCTGATCCTGGTGCGCACCGGGCTGGTCTCGCCGCAGCAGTACGTGGACATGCTGGCCAAGACCTGGAACGGCGTGCTGCGCGGCAACGGCCGCACCAAGCAGAGCGTGGCCGAAAGCGCCTTCGATGCCTGGACGAAATACTATCGCCAGGACGAGAACGCACCGAATGCCATCGTCAGCTATTACACCAAGGGGGCGCTGGTGGCGCTGGCGCTGGACCTGACCATCCGCGCACAGACACGCGGCCGCCGGTCGCTGGACGACATCATGCGCACGCTGTGGCAACGCTATGGCCGCGACTTCTACGCGCCGGGCGCCAACCAGCGCGGCGTGACCGAAGCCGAGGTGCATGCGTTGTTCGACGACGTGACCGGCCTGCGCCTGGGCCGGCTGCTGCGTGCGCTGACCGAAGGCACCGACGAGATCGGCCTGCCGGCGCTGTTGCGCGACTTCGGCATCGTGGCCGAGCCGCAGAATCCGAACGGCAGCGCCGCGCTGGGCATCAAGACCCGTACCGATGACGGCTGGGTGCGCGTGAGCCAGGTGCTCGATGGCGGCGCGGGCCAGCGGGCCGGCGTGTCGGCGGGCGACCTGATCGCCGCCGTGGACGGCCTGCGCGTGGCGCCTGGCCAGCTCGACAAGCTGCTGTCGCGCTACCGCCCGGGCGACCGGGCCGAGCTGCACGTATTCCGGCGCGACGAACTGCAGGTGCTGCCGGTGACACTGGCGCGCGAGCCGGCCGCGCAGTACAAGGTCAAGCTGGAACCGGGCAAACATGCGGGGCGCGCGCGCTGGCTGGGCCAGTAACCTGCCTGTCACGGCGCCGTGGCCACCATGGTGACGGCGCCGGCCCCCCGGCTGCCCCCCATTTATCCGTTTTTGCCCGGCCTCTGGCCTCTGCTCCATGGAATACGCGCACGACCCCCGCACATTCCTGTTTTCGCATTACATCTACCGTGGCCTGCGGTCGGCCACGGGCGTGATCGGCCTGACACTGATCGCGATGCAGTTCATGGACCTGCCCAGCGCCATGGTGGTGTCGGTGGGGGCGCTCTGCACGAGCCTGATGGACCTGCCCAGCCCGTTGCCGCACAAGTTCAACGAAATGCTGGCCAGCGTGCTGCTGTGTACGGCCGTGACCGCGCTGGTGGCGCTGGCCACGCCGTTTCCGCGCGTGATGCCGGTCGTGTTGGTACTGGTGACATTCCTGGCCGGCATGATGACGGTCTACGGCAACAAGACCATGCCGCTGCAGTTCTCGATGCTGTTCGTCATGTCGCTGACGATCAACGAGGAATTCGTGGTGCGCAAGGCGCTGGAGCACTCGGCGCTGTTCGGCGCCGGCGCGCTGGGCTACCTGCTGTATGCGATGACCGTCAGCTGGATCACGGAGCGCCGCACACGTCAGCAGATTCTGGCCGAATCCCTATACGAGATGGCCGGCTACCTGGAGATCAAGGCGGCCTTCTACGACGCCGGCACCGACTACGACGAGCAGTTCAACCAGCTGGTGCGTCAGCAGATCGTGGTGGCCGAGCGCCAGCAGGCCGCCCGCGACATGGTGCTGCGCGGCAACAAGACGCCGCATGACGGGCTGCTGGTGCAGGTGCACCTGCGCATGCTAGACCTCTACGAATACCTGCTGTCGACCAATACGGACTACGCGCTGCTGCGCCAGACCTTCGGCGGCACGCCGGTGCTGGACGGGCTGCGCCGGCTGGTGCTGGGCCTGTGCAAGGATCTGGAGGAAATCGCCTACGACGTCACGCGCGGCCGGCCTTCGTACAGCGCGTTCGACTATCGTCCGGACCTGCGCAAGGTGGAAGAGGAGATCGACCAGCTGCGCCATCACCATGTATCCCCGGCCGCGATGAACGCGCTGCGCGACACGCTGGAGATGATTCGCGGCGCCATCACGCTGGTGGGCCAGCTGCACGAGGCCTCGCGCACGCCGGTCGAGCCGGCCAAGGTGCTGCCGGGCTCGGACATGACGCCGTTCCTGACACGGCAGAAATACGAATTTGGCGTGGTGCGCGACAACCTGCACTGGCGCTCGCCCGCCTTCCGCTTTGCGCTGCGCATCACGATGGCGGTGGCGGTGGGACTGTGGCTGGGCGACCGGCTGCCGTATGCGTCGCACAGCTACTGGATTTTGCTGACCATCGTCGTGATCCTGAAGCCGAACTTCAGCATGACCAAGCAGCGATACAACGACCGCCTGGTCGGTACGCTGATCGGCTGCATCGTCAGCGTGGGCATCCTGCGCTGGGTCCACGAGCCGCTGTTGCTGATCGGCATCCTGTACCTGGCGCTGGTGGCCAGCGCCGCGTTCGTGCAGATCAAGTATCGCTATACGGCCATTGCCGCCTGCATCCAGGTGCTTATCCAGATCAACCTGCTGATGCCGGGCAGCCAGACCGTGGTGGGCGAGCGGCTGGTGGATACGGTGATCGGCGGCATCATCGCGTCGATTTTCAGCTTTGTACTACCTAGCTGGGAGTACCGGGCGATCCCGAAGCTGGTGGAGAACGTGCTGCAGGCCAATCGCCGCTATATCGCGGCCACGCGCGACCTGCTGACGCGCAAGGCCAAGGACGACTTTGCCTATCGCGTGCAGCGCAAGCAGTTCATGGACAACCTGTCGGCGCTGATCGGGTCGTTCCAGCGCATGCTCGACGAACCGCGCAGCCGGCATCGTGCCGTGGACAACCTGAACCGCTTCATCGTGCAGAACTACCTGGTGGCGGCCCACGTGGCGGCGGCGCGTATCCAGGTGCGGCAACACTTCGGCGACATGGACGTGCCGGCCGCCGAGGCCGCGATCGAGCAGGCCACCGATGCCGCGCTGCGTTCGCTGACGCTGGCCAGCGAGCGTCTGGCGGGCGAGGAACGGCACGGCCCGCGTGGCGCGGGCTTTATCCGTACGCCTGCCGAGACGGCGGTGGCAGGGGTGGGGCTGGTGCATGAGGCCGCGCCGGCATCGGCCCCGGCCGGGGCCGGGTCGCCTGCGCCGGAGGCGTCGGCCGACGACGCCAGCGAGCGCCGCGCCCGCATCGCCGATTCGGCGGACAAGCGCAAGGCCGACGTGCTGACCCAGGCGGCCGCAGCCGGCGAGATCGGCGCCAACGAACCGCTGCAGAAGACGCAGGACCAGCACGCGGCCACATCGGCCAGCGCATCGGGCCGCGCCGCAAATGCGCTGCTGGAACGTCGCCTGCGCGCGCTGCGCGAAGACGCGGCCAAGATCGCGCTACGGACCGGCGCGATCGGCCGCGCGATCCGGATGCCGCTGAAGACTTGATGGTTGATCTGCCTTGAGGGTTTTGCTCCCCTCTCCCGCGCGCGGGAGAGGGGCGGGGGAGAGGGCAGGCGCATGGGGTGCTAACCCGGCTGGGCAAGTGCGGACACGCTGGCCCTCTCCCCCAACCCCTCTCCCGCAGGCGGGAGAGGGGAGCCGCGTCCTCCGGGGCAAGCAAAGGGGGCCGCCATCTTCAAGCGCCCTGAAAGCAAAGCAAATCCGTCCCCCCTGCGCTGCCGCGACGGTTTACTCCCCCAAAGATTCGCTGCCGCGACGGTTTTCTCCCCCGAAGATTCGCTACCGCGACGGTTTTCTTCCCCGAAGATCCGCTGCCGCGACGGTTTTCTTCCCCCGAAGACTCGCGACCGCGACGGTTTTCTCTGTAGTGGTCAAGTTTTTTCAGACAGGTGTTAGGGTGGTCTGTTGGAACTTGTCCTCGTAGTCTGTTGGCGACGCGTAGCCCAGTGTCGAATGCAAGCGCACCGGGTTGTAGAAGTCCACGATGTACTGTGTGATGTCGCGCCGGGCTTCGGCCCGGTCGGTGTACCGCCTCTGCCAGACCCGCTCCATCTTCAGGTTTAGGAAGAAGCGTTCGGCTACGGCGTTATCCCAGCAATCGCCCGACCGGCTCATGCTACAAACCAGGCCGTGGCGCGCCAGCAATCCCTGGTACTCCTCGCTTGCATACTGGCTGCCCCGGTCCGAATGCACGATCAGTCCGGGCGCCGGATTGCGCTGCACGATGGCCATCCTCAAGGCCGACGCCACCAGCGCGGCGGGCATGGCCGCTGCGCTGGCCCAGCCCACTACCTTGCGCGAATACAGGTCCAACACCACCGCCAGATACAACCAGCCTTCCCCCGTGCGCACATACGTGATGTCCGACACCCAGGCCCGGTTGGGCTGTGCGGGCCTGAACTGCCTGCTCAGCACGTTCGGCGCCATCGGTTTGCCATGCCGACTGTCAGTCGTCGCCACGAACTTGCGCTTCCACACCGGGCGCAGATTCTCCTGGCGCATCAGCGTGCGGGCTCGATAGCGCCCGATCTTCATCCCCTGTTTGTCCAGATCCTGCGCCACGCGCCGGCTGCCGTAGGTACGTCCGCTGGCCTCGAACGCCGCCCGTACATACACCGCCTGCCGCAAGGCCTTCTCCTTGGCGGCAGGCGCGCGCCCGGCCGCGTAATAACCCGCCCGGCTCACGCCCAGCACCCGGCATGCCCGACTGATTGAGATCGCCTCCTTCTGCAATCCGCTAACCACTCGATAGATCACTTGAGTTCGCGGGCGAAGAAGGCCGATGCCTTTTTTAGGATCAGATTGTCCTCCTTCAGGCGGCGGTTTTCCTCTTCGAGCTGGCGAATGCGCTGCTGCTCAGGCGTCAGCGGCTTGCCCACTCCCTTGCCGCCAGCCACTTCAAGGTCGTACTGGACCAGCCACCGGCGTAAGGCGGTCTCCCCAATCGCCATCGTGTGGCAAACCTCGGCGACCGATAGGCCCTGATTCCGGACCATCCGGACTACCTCCAGCTTGAAGGTAGCGTCAAACTTGCGGCGTTGCTTTGTCATGTCGTCTTTCCTCGTCGATCGTGATTTTCCACCTATCGACCTGTCTGAGGAAATTGGACCACTACACTCCCCTCTCCCGCGCGCGGGAGAGGGGCGGGGGAGAGGGCAGGCGCATGGGGTGCTAACCCGGCCCGGCAAGTGCGGACACGCTAGCCCTCTCCCCCAACCCCTCTCCCGCAGGCGGGAGAGGGTAGCCGCGTCCTCCGGTGCAAGCATGGGCCGCAATCTTCAAGCGCCCTGAATCCCTCACCCCTGCGCTGCAGCGCCGCCGTTCTCCTCCGCTTGCGGCAGCGTCAGCATCCCGCTGTTGAAGGAATAGCCATACACCTCGCCGTAGCGGCCCCAGTCGATGGCGATCTTGAGCACGCGCTCGGCTTCCTCGGGCTTCAGGTAGGCCTCCATCGCGCGCAGGATCGCTTCTTCGCCGACTTCGCCGTTCTCGCTCTGCTCCAGTTCGCGCCGGATGTGCGCGGCCAGCGCCACGTGGGCCAGCAACTGCTGGCCGAACAGCACCTTGCGTTCCGGCGGCTCGGTCTCGTAGTAGCTGCGGCCCAGCGCCGTGGCCGTGATGTCGCCGCGCTCGATGGTGGCCAGGCCCAGCAGCTGCATGGCTTCGCAGGCGGGCAGCAGGTCGTCGTCGGTCAGGCCGGCCTCTTCGGCCAGGTGCGGCAGGTCGGCGCGGCCGAAGAACGGCGATTCGTGCAGCAGGTCGAGCACGGCTTCCATCTGGCTGATATCGGCGTCCGGCAGGCGGTAGCCGATCTGCGCGGCGGCCGGGGCCGGCACGCGTGGCCCCAGTGCGGCGGGCGACGTCATCAGCATGTAGACCTCGTCGATCAGCGCGCGCACCCGGGCGTCGTCGCGGTTGCGCGGACGCGGGAACGGCACTGGCACCTCGGCGCGCACGCGGCCCGGATCGCTGGACAGGATCACGATGCGGTCGGCCATCATCACCGCTTCCTCGATGTTGTGCGACACGATCAGGATGCTCTTGATATTGGTGCGGCCCGATTCCCAGAGGTCGAGCATCTCGTCGCGCAGCGTCTCGCCGGTCAGTACATCCAGTGCGGAGAACGCCTCGTCCATCAGCAGCAGGTCGGGCTCGGTCACCAGCGCACGGGCGATCCCCACGCGCTGGCGCATGCCGCCCGACAGCTCGCGCGGCAGCGCGCTGTTGAAGCCGGACAGCCCGATCATGTCGATGGCCGCTTCGGCGCGGCGCGTGCGCTCGGCGCGGGCCACGCCCTGTGCCTCCAGCCCCAGCTCCACGTTCTGCTGCACCGTCAGCCACGGGAACAGCGCGAATGACTGGAATACCATCGCTATGCCTTCGGCCGTGCCGGCCAGCCGCTGGCCACGAAAATGCACCTCGCCGCGATCGGCCCCGACCAGGCCGGCCATGATGCGCAACAGCGTGGACTTGCCCGAGCCCGACTTGCCAAGCATGGCCACGATCTCGCCTTCGCGCAGGGTCAGGTTCACGCCTTCGAGGACGGCGCGGTCGGTGTGGTCGGCGGTGCGGAACATCTTGCCCACGCCGCGCAGGTCGATCACCGGATCGGCGTTGCCTTGCAGTGCCATCGTAAATTCCTTAGTTCCGGTCGTTGATACCGGCTGTCAGAGCCGGGTGCGCGCCTGCGCGAGGTCGTAGAGCCGGTTCCACAGCAGCCGGTTGAAGCCCACCACGAACAGCGCCATCACGCCGATGCCCAGTGCAATGCGCGGAAAGTCGCCGCGCGCGGTCATTTCGGCGATGTAGCTGCCCAGGCCCGTGGCGACCAGCGTGCGGTCGCCCCACGTCACGTATTCGGACACGATGCTCGCGTTCCACGACCCGCCCGCCGCCGTCACCAGCCCGGTCAGCAGGCTCGGGAACACGGCCGGCACCAGAAAGCGCCGCCACATCAGCCAGCCCTTGAGCCCGAAGTTGCGCGCGGCCAGCCGCAGTTCGGTGGGAATGCCCGATGCGCCCGCCACCACATTGAACAGGATGTACCACTGCGTGCCGAAGATCATCAGCGGGCTGAGCCAGATCTCGGGGTTCAGGCCGAATCGGGCGATGGCCTGGGCGATCGGCTGGGCAATCCGCGCCAGCGACGGATTCAGCCCGATGCGGATGCCCACCGGCACCCAGACCAGTGCGGCCAGCGCAATCAGCACGATCACGCGCACCATCGTCAGCGTGCCCAGCCACAGCACATGCGCGGCCTCGGCCCAGCCCACTTCGCTGTGCACGAAGTGGAACACGCGATAGAGCGCGGCCAGGGCGATGGCGATGATGATGGCGTCGCGCAGGCGGTCCAGCCAGGGCGCCCAGCGCACCGGCGGCGCGGGCAGTGCCACCACGTTGCGATGGCGCGCGCTCCAGGCCAGCGTGCGGCCAGCCAGCGCGGCGGTGCGCTTCAGCACCGCATGCACCCAGGCCGAGCGGCGCAGCAGGTCGAGCAGCCACGACTGCGGCACGGTGTCCTGCGCCAGCGTCTCGAAGCGGAAACGGTCGGCCCAGGCCACCAGCGGGCGGAACAGGAACTGGTCATAGAGCACGATGCCCACCAGCATCGCCAGGATCGCCCAGCCGATGGCGGCCAGGTTTTGTTGCTGGATGGCCAGCGCGATATACGAGCCGATGCCCGGCAGGCGGATATCGTGGCCCGACACGGCAATGGCCTCGGACGCCACCACGAAGAACCAGCCGCCCGACATCGACATCATCATGTTCCACAGCAGGCCCGGCATGGCGTAGGGCACTTCGAGCCGCCAGAACCGCTGCCACGGCGACAGCCGGAACATGGCCGCCGCTTCGAGCAGGTCGCCCGGAATCGTGCGGAACGACTGGTACAGGCTGAACGCCATGTTCCAGGCCTGCGAGGTAAAGATCGCGAAGATGGCCGCGCATTCCACACCGGCCAGATTGCCGGGGAACAGCGCGATAAAGCCAGTCACGGTGATCGACAGGAAGCCGAGGACGGGGATCGACTGGAGGATATCCAGCGCCGGTACCATCACTTTTTCGGCGGTCCGACTGCGCGAGGCCAGCGCGGCAAACGCGAACGAGAACACCAGTGACGCGCCCAGCGCGGCCAGCATGCGGATGCTGGTGCGCATGAGGTAGTAAGGCAGCCATGCCACGTCCAGATGGATGGCCAGCGACTCGCCCGGCTGGTACGGCACGTCCATCTGGCGTGCGGCATAGGCCACGATGACGATGGCGGCCAGGATGATCGGCAGCAGCGCGAGGTCGAAGCGGTTTGGCGGGGCGGTCAACAGGGGGCCGACGTAGCCGGGCGCCTGATTGTCTTGCGTTGGTGGCATGGGCACGGCCTCGGTGGTGTGTCATGCGCCATGCCCGCTCCCCGGGCCCCTTTCCCGCATGGCGGGACGGGGCTGGGGGAGCGGGCGAAGGCATCGTATGCTGACGTCCTAACGCCCAACCGGGCTAGGTAGTTTACCTAGGGGATGAAACGAATCATGACAGGATCGACGGAAACCTGGCGGCTGGTTGCCCACGGCCGCGTCCAGGGCGTGGGCTATCGCGGCCACTGCGCGGACCGGGCAAGGGCGCTGGGGCTGGGCGGATGGGTGCGCAATCGCATGGATGGCACGGTGGAAGTCATCGCCACAGGCGCGCGGGAACACCTGGAAGCATTGCGGGTATGGATGGAGCAGGGCCCGCCGGCCGCGCAGGTGTCACGCGTGGACGTGAAGGCGGCCCCGCCCGAATCCTTCGATGGCTTCGAATGGCGCCCGACGGCTTAGGTTTTCTGCCAGTCGATGCCGGGCCGGCCGTGGCGTTCCAGCCAGTCGTTGGCCAGTTTGAAGTGCCCGCAACCGAGGAACCCGCGATGCGCCGATAGCGGCGACGGATGTGGCGCTTCCAGCACGCAATGGGTCTGGCCTTCCAGCAGCGCGCGTTTGGCCTGGGCATGGCTGCCCCACAGCATGAAGACGAGGTTGGGTCGCGACATGGCCAGCGCGTGGATCACGCAGTCGGTCACGGCTTCCCAGCCGCGCCGGGCGTGGCTGGCGGCACTGGCCTGCTCCACGGTCAGCACCGTGTTCAGCAACAGCACACCCTGGCGCGCCCAGCCTTCGAGATTGCCCGAGGCGCGCACCGGCTCGCCGCCATACTCGGCGGCAATTTCCTTGAAGATATTGCGCAGGCTCGGCGGCACCTTGATGCCATCGGGCACCGAGAACGCCAGCCCGTGCGCCTGCGGAATCTCCACGCCGCCGACCATGCCGGTGCCGTGATACGGGTCCTGGCCCAGGATGACGACCTGCACCGCGTCGGGCGGCGTCAGGTGCAGCGCGTGGAAGACGGCGTGCGGAAAGACCGGCTTGCCGGCGGCGCGCTCGCCATCGACGAAATCGCATAGCGATGCCCAGTCGGCATTGCCCAGGCACGGCGCCAGCAGCTTGCGCCACGCGGCGGGCAGGGCATCGACCTGATCTTGCAGGCAGTCGACGGTCGGGGCGGATTTTGAAGGTTCGGTGACGAAGAGGTCAGCTTGCATCGGACGCGTCGGTAAGTCGGTAGCCGCGAGCGGCCTTGCTGAGATCGATGGGGACCAACGGTGCCACGTGGCCCAGGCGCTGGCTGAAGGCGCGCAGCACGGATTCGGCGTGCGCTTCGTCCTTGTCAGACGGCGCGCCTGTTTTCGGCAGCCATTCGAGTTCGAGTTCCTGGATCGGCTCGGTCCGGGTGGTGCCGGGGGCGCTGATGGTGCCGGTGTCGATGGCGGCCTCGATCCGCTCGCCATCCTGCTCGACGATCCACGTGCGGCGCACGAAATCGGTACGGAAGACCGGCTTCAGCCGGTCGGCCAGCGGCGCCACCACGGCGCGTGCCTGGGCGTCGAAGCGGTCCAGTTCGATGGCTTCGCCGCCAATCTCGGTTTCCCACTCGTGGCGCGCGGCCAGGCCGCCGCCGCTCTTGCCGGCGGTCTTCAGCGTCTGCAGCCACTGGCTGTCTTTCCGGCGCAGCCGCAGCGCGGCGCGCGCACGGGCAAGCTCGCGCGTGGGCGTGTCCAGGTAGACGTTCAGCATCGTGACTTCGCCACGCGCGTCGCCGTGGGCGTCGAGCCACGCCGCCACGGCTGCCAGCGCGGCATCGGGCAGGGCCAGCTTCAGTTCGATCTCTTTTGCCATCGCCGTGCTCCGTCGTGGGTCGGTCAGTCGTGGATCGGTCGCGGACGAATCGTCGATCAGCCAAACAGCCGCGCCAGTTCCACACCCGGTTCGGGCGCGCGCATGAACGCTTCGCCCACCAGGAACGCATGGACGTTGGCGTCGCGCATGCGCTGCACGTCGGCCGGGCCAAGAATGCCCGATTCGGTCACCACCAGACGGTTGTCCGGCATGTGCGGCAGCAGGCCCAGCGTGTTGTCCAGCGACACCTCGAACGTGCGCAGGTTGCGGTTGTTCACGCCCACCAGCGGCGTCTGGAGCTTGAGCGCGGCGTCGAGTTCGTCGTTGCCATGCACTTCCACCAGCACGTCCATGCCCAGTTCGAGCGCGCAGGCTTCCAGCTCGGCCATCAGCCCGTGGTCCAGCGCGGCCACGATCAGCAGGATGCAGTCGGCGCCCCAGGTGCGCGCTTCGTAGACCTGATACAGGTCCATCATGAAGTCCTTGCGCAGGACCGGCACGTCGCAGGCGGCGCGGGCGCGCTTCAGGTAATCGGCGTGGCCCTGGAAGAAGTTCACGTCGGTCAGCACGGACAGGCAGGCTGCGCCATGCGTGGCGTAGCTCTCGGCAATGGCTTCGGGCACGAAGTTCTCGCGCAGCACGCCCTTGGACGGCGACGCCTTCTTGACCTCGGCAATCACCGCGGCGTGGCCGGCGGCAATCTTCTCGCGCAGCGCGCGCGCGAAGCCGCGCGGCGCCAGCCCGGGCTCGCCGCGCAGGCTCTCGGCTTCTGCGCGCAGGCTTGGCAGGTCGCGCTTCTTGCGCGCCGCGTTGACTTCGTCGGCCTTGACGGCCAGGATCTTTTCGAGAATGTCGGACATGGCGATTTACTTAAATTGCTGCGTGGCGCGCACGAACTGGTCGAGCTTCTCGCGGGCGGCGCCGCTGGCGATGGCGTCGCGCGCACGCTGGATGCCATCTTCGATCGAACTGGCCACGTTGGCTGCGTAGAGCGCGGTGCCGGCGTTGAGCGAGACGATCTCGCGCGGCGTGCCCGGTACGTTGCCCAGTGCTTCGAGTAGCATTTCCTTTGATTCGGCGGCGTCGGCCACCTTGAGGCCCCGGTTCGAGATCATCGACAGGCCGAAGTCTTCCGGATGGATCTCGTACTCGCGCACTTCGCCATCCTTCAGTTCGCCCACCAGCGTGGCGGCGCCCAGCGATACCTCGTCCATGCCGTCCTTGCCGTAGACCACGATGGCGTGCTGCGCGCCCAGGCGCTGCATCACACGCACCTGGATACCGACCAGGTCGGGGTGGAACACGCCCATCAGGATGTTCGGCGCATCGGCCGGGTTGGTCAGCGGGCCCAGGATGTTGAAGATCGTGCGCACGCCCATTTCCTTGCGGATCGGCGCCACGTTCTTCATGGCCGGGTGGTGCGTGGGCGCGAACATGAAGCCGATGCCGGTCTGCTCGATGCACTGCCCCACCTGATCTGGCGTGAGCATGATGTTCACGCCGAGCGCCTCCAGCACGTCGGCGCTGCCCGATTTGGACGAAACGCCACGGTTGCCGTGCTTGGCGATCTTCGCGCCGGCCGCGGCGGCCACGAACATCGACGCCGTGGAGATATTGAACGTATGCGACCCATCGCCGCCGGTGCCGACGATGTCGACGAAGTTCTGGCGGTCCTTCACCTCCACGTGGTTGGCAAACTCGCGCATCACTTGCGCGGCGGCCGAGATCTCGCCGATGGTTTCCTTCTTCACGCGCAGGCCGGTCAGGATGGCGGCGGCCATCACCGGGCTGATCTGGCCCTGCATGATCTGCCGCATCAGGTGCAGCATTTCGTCATGAAAGATCTCGCGGTGCTCGATGCAGCGCGTCAGTGCTTCCTGGGGCGTGATGGACATGGCGGAATCTTCAATATTGGGGGCGGCTGGAAGGTCGAAGGTGCAGGCGGTATAGTCGGCGCGCCTCATCTTGGCGCCTTGATGAAGTTGGCCAGCAGCGCGTGGCCGTGCTCGGACAGGATCGACTCGGGGTGGAACTGCACGCCTTCCACATTCAGCGTCTTGTGGCGCACGCCCATGATCTCGCCATCCGGCGTCCAGGCCGTGACGGCCAGGCAATCGGGCAGCGTCTCGCGCTCGATGGCCAGCGAATGATAGCGCGTCACGTCGAAGTGTTTCGGCAGGCCCGCGAACACGCCTTCCTGCGTGGTTTCGATCGTGCTGACCTTGCCGTGCATCACCTGCTTGGCGCGGATCACCTTGCCGCCGAACGCCTCGCCGATGGCCTGGTGGCCCAGGCACACGCCCAGCAGCGGCACCTTGCCGGCGAAGTGCCTGAGCACATCGACCGAGATGCCGGCCTCGTGCGGGCTGCACGGGCCCGGCGACACGCAGATGTGGTCCGGCTTCAGCGCCTCGATCTCCCCGATCGAGATTTCATCGTTGCGATAGGTCCGCACGTCGGCGCCCAGTTCGCCAAAGTACTGCACGAGGTTGTAGGTGAACGAATCGTAGTTGTCGATCATCAGCAGCATGTCATCTCTCCCGGGGGGCTCAGAGGTCGGCGTCGAGGCCGTCCTGGACCTGTTCGGCGGCACGGATCACGGCGCGCGCCTTCGCCTCGGTTTCCCTCCATTCGGCCTCGGGGTCCGAGTCCGCCACGATGCCGGCCGCGGCCTGCACGTAGAGATTGCCGTCCTTGATCACGCCGGTGCGGATGGCGATGGCCAGATCCATCTCGCCGCCGAACGACAGGTAGCCCACGGCGCCGCCGTAGATGCCGCGCTTGCGCGGTTCCAGTTCGTCGATGATTTCCATCGCGCGCACCTTGGGCGCGCCCGACAGCGTGCCGGCCGGGAAGGTGGCGCGCAGCACGTCGAGGTTGCTCATGCCCTCGCGCAGCGTGCCTTCCACCGAGCTGACGATGTGCTGCACGTGCGAGTACTTCTCGATCACCATCTTGTCGGTGACCTTGACCGAACCGGTCTCGGCAATGCGGCCGATGTCGTTGCGCGCCAGGTCGATCAGCATCACGTGCTCGGCGATCTCCTTCGGATCGTTGAGCAGTTCGGTGGCCAGCTGGGCGTCGCGGTCGGGCGTGCTGCCGCGCGGGCGCGTGCCGGCCAGCGGGCGGATCGTGACGATGCGCGCGGTCTCGGTGTCGCCGTTCTGGGGCGTGCCGACCTTGCGGGTTTCCTGGCGCACCAGGATTTCGGGCGACGCGCCCACCACCTGGAAGTCGCCGAAGTTGTAGAAATACATGTACGGCGACGGGTTCAGCGAGCGCAGGGCGCGGTACAGCGACAGCGGCGAGTCGCGGTACGGCTTCATCAGGCGCTGGCCCACCTGCACCTGCATCATGTCGCCGGCCATGATGTATTCCTTGGCCTTGTGGACGGCCGTCAGGTAGTCGGCCTTGGCGAATTCACGATAGACGTCGGTCTGCACCGACGGGCTGGTCACGGGCACGTCCACCGGCTGGCGCAGCTTCATGCGCAGTTCGCGCAGGCGCTGGCGGGCGCGGGAATAGGCTTCGGGCGTGGTCGGGTCGGCGTAGACGATCAGGTAGAGCTTGCCGGACAGGTTGTCGATCACGGCCAGTTCTTCGCACAGCAGCAGCTGGATATCGGGCAGGCCGAGGTCGTCGGGCATCTGCTTGTCGGCCAGCTTCTTTTCGATATAGCGCACCGCGTCGTAGCCGAAGTAGCCGGCCAGGCCGCCGCAGAAGCGGGGCAGGCCCGGGCGCAGCGCCACCTTGAAGCGGCTTTCGAACGCGGCGATGAAGTCCAGCGGGTTGCCTTCGTGCGTTTCCACGACCTTGCCGTCGGTCACGACCTCGGCGCGCTGGCCGAAGGCGCGGATCAGCGTGCGCGCGTGCAGGCCGATAAACGAGTAGCGGCCGAAACGCTCGCCGCCCACCACCGATTCCAGCAGGAAGGTGTTCACGCCGCGCGTCTGCGACTGCGCCAGCTTCAGGTACAGCGACAGCGGGGTTTCCAGGTCGGCCAGCGCCTCGGCAATGATCGGGATGCGGTTGTAGCCCTGGTCGGCCAGCGATTTGAATTCCAGTTCGGTCATGTCGATCCTCTACTTGCGGCGCCGGCCAGTCTGGACGGGTCGGGCGGCACCGTGATGTCGTCTGCGGGATGGGAGGGCGACAAGCTGCATCAACCCGCCTCCCCGGGGGGGCGGACCGTGGCGCACACGTGAATCGATGAGGCTGCACACGGCCAGGGGCGGCGCGTGGCACGTTCTCGAGGCTAACCGTAGCACAGGCGCAAGCAGGAGCAACCGGAACTACGGCGCTGGCGGAAGGTTCTGCCGGGGAGGCCGGTCGTCAGGACATCTGGACCGGTCCGGCGGAGCCTGGGTGGGAGGGCAGTCCGCAGACCGCGGATGTCCGGGCGACCCAGGCCCGTCAGGAAACTCGCGAACGCACTTTACGCCTGTTCAGAGGCGCGCCAGCGACGCCAGGGCCAGGCCTGCCGATCACTGCCAGAAAAGATGCGTTTGCGGTTGAGGAACATTGATGTGTTCAGGGATTAACCGTGAGGGTTTGACCGGTGTGCAGCAAGGATCGCTGCCACGCGGGCAATGTCGCCGACTATACCATCGGCGTCAACGCCTTGTACAGGGTTGCCATGGTTGTAGCCATAGGGCATCAAGAGCACACCCATGCCCGCCGCGCGGGCCGCGCGGGCGTCGTTCTCGGAGTCGCCAATGGCCAGCACGGCGGCCGGTTCCAGGCGGAAGGCCTCGGCCACCTTGAGCAGCGGATAGGGGTCGGGCTTGCGCAGCGCAAAGGCGTCGCCGCCGTAGACCAGCTCGAAATAGGGGGCCAGGCCGGTCTTGGCCAGCAGCGGCTCGGTGAAATTCCAGGGCTTGTTGGTCACGCAGGCCATGCGCAGGCCAAGCGCCTTCAACGCCGCCAGGCCCTCGCGGACATTGGGGTAGACATTGGAGAACTGGCCATTGATGCGCACGTACTCGCGGTCATAGAGCGCGTAGGCGTCGGCAAACAGCCCGTTGGCGTGCAGCGGGCTGAAGCGGGCGTCCAGCACGCGGCGGATCAGGTTCTCCGACCCCTTGCCGACGAAGCTGACGATCTCCTGTGCGGACATCGGCTCCACCGGACCCAGGTGCGGATGCTGGTGCACCAGCGCCAGCAGCATCGCGTTGACCGACGCATGGAAGTCGCCGGCGGTATCGACCATGGTGCCGTCCAGGTCGACGATCACCGCCTGGATGCCGCGCCAGTCGGTGCGGCGCAGGATTTCGCTTGTCATCGTTCGCGCCCGCCTTACTTGCCCACGCCGGCCAGCACGTCGCGGAACTTGCCGATGATGCCCTTGTAGCCGCCGTCGGCGTCAGGCTTGCCGAACACGGCCGAGCCGGCCACGAAGGTGTCGGCGCCCGCCGCCGCGATCTCGGCGATGTTGTCCGGCTTCACCCCGCCGTCCACTTCCAGCAGGATCTGGCGGCCGGTGCGCGCCGTGTAGGCGTCGATCCGGGCACGCACGGCGCGCAGCTTGTTCAAGGTCTCGGGGATGAACGACTGGCCGCCGAAGCCCGGGTTCACGCTCATCAGCAGGATCACGTCCAGGCGATCCATCACGTGGTCCAGGTGGTGCAGCGGCGTGGCCGGGTTGAACACCAGGCCGGCCTGGCAGCCGTTGTCGCGGATCAGCGCCAGCGAGCGGTCGATGTGATCGCTGGCTTCCGGGTGGAACGTGATGATATTGGCGCCCGCCTTGGCAAAGTCGGGAATGATGCGGTCCACGGGGCGCACCATCAGGTGGACGTCGATCGGGGCGGTCACGTGCGGGCGGATGGCCTCGCAGACCAGCGGGCCCACGGTCAGGTTGGGCACGTAGTGGTTGTCCATCACGTCGAAGTGGATCCAGTCGGCACCGGCCTCGGTGACGCGGCGCACTTCCTCGCCCAGGCGGGCGAAGTCGGCGGACAGGATGGACGGGGCGATGCGGTAGGTGGGCTGGCTCATGGCTGGTCTGACGCTGGATTGAGGCGCTGAAGGCGGCGGATACGGGGGCGATCCGCGAGAATGGCGCGTATTTTACGCCGGTCCGGCCCGATCCTGCCCGGCAAGGCGCGCTTGCCCCTGCCCAGCCCTTGCCGCACAATGCGACACACCCGGCCGCGCCCCCAGGCGGGACGCCGGCCAGCCGACCATCCTCATCCGTCGAACAATGAGCGAGTACGCTTTTTCCGTGGCCGTACGCACCCAGTACATGGCCGACCAATCGGACCCGGACCGCGGGCGCTATGCGTTCGCCTACACCATCACCATCCACAACATCGGTGAAGTGGCCGCGCAGCTGATCTCGCGCCACTGGATCATCACCGACAGCGACAACGTCACGCAGGAAGTGGCGGGGCTGGGCGTGGTGGGCCACCAGCCGCTGCTCAAGCCGGGCGAGCACTTCGAGTATTCGAGCTGGGCCACGATCTCCACCCCGGTGGGATCGATGAAGGGTGAGTATTTCTGCGTGGCCGAGGACGGCCACCGCTTCGAGGTGCCGATTCCCGAATTCGCGCTGGTGCTGCCGCGCATGCTCCACTGAGCGGGCGGCGGCGCGGCGGCGTGCGGGACGCCCCCGGGGAACCTAGGCGTCCGGCGCCTTGTCGGTCTCCTGCGGCGCCTGGCCGGCGCGCGACGGATGGTCCTGCGGCGCGCGGGTGGGACGCGGATGCTTCTTCGCGGTGCCCATCGTCCAGACCACGATGAATATCAGCAGCAGCAACGCCAGGCCGGCTTCGGCGGCCAGCAGCAGGGTGGGGTGGTTTTCGAAGAACTGGCTCATCGCGTGGGGGCAGGCTGTGACAGTCGGCGGATCGGGTTGAGATCGGTTGAGATCGGGTTGAGATTGTAGGCAAAGAACGAACAAGATGGCATATCAGTATTCCCCGCGCGCCCCGCGTGCGTCTTCCCCAGGCTGGCTGGCGCTGGCCGCTTCCGCCGTGGGCGCCGCACTGCTGGCCGGCTGCATGAGCGGCGGCCCGATCCGCGTGCAGCCGGGCGGCACGGCCGGCACCCCCGCACCATCGACCTCGCCGAACGCCGGCAAGCTGCAGCCCGCCACCTGGGCCGAGATCGGCGGCTGGAGCCAGGACGACGTGCGCGCCGCCTGGCCGGCCCTGCAGGCCAGCTGCCAGGCACTGAAGAAGAAGCCCGAATGGAGCCGCGTGTGCGCCACCGGCCTGATGGTGGACGCCGGCGACCTGCCGGCCATGCGCGCCTACTTCGAAACCAATTTCCAGCCGTTCCGCGTGGTCAACGTCGATGGCACCGATAGTGGTCTGATCACCGGGTACTACGAGCCCATCCTGCATGGATCGCGCACCCGCCAGGGCCAGTACCAGGTGCCGCTGTACCGCCGCCCGGCGCAACTGCGCGGCGCGCTACCCGCGCGGGCCGAGCTGCTGCAGATGCCGGCGATGCGCGGCAACGAACTGGTCTATGTCGATGATGCCGTCGAGGCGGCCTTCCTGCAGATCCAGGGTTCGGGGCGTATCCGCCTGCAAGACGGCACGATGATGCGCGTGGGGTTTGGCGGCACCAACGACCAGCCGTTCCGGTCCTTCGGCAAATGGCTGCTCGACCGTGGCGAGATCACGCCTGCGCAGGCGACGATGCAGGGCATCAAGGCCTGGGCGCGCAACAACCCGGCGCGCGTCGAGGAAATGCTGAACGTCAACCCGCGTTTCGTATTTTTCCGAGAACTGCCGGCGAACAACGACGGCCCGGTCGGCGCGCTCGGCGTGCCGCTTACCGCGGAACGCTCGATCGCCGTCGATCCGGCCACGATCCCGCTGGGCGTGCCGGTGTTCCTGTCCACCACGCGCCCGCTGTCCACCGAGCCGATCCAGCGCCTGATGTTCGCCCAGGACACGGGCTCCGCCATCAAGGGCGGCGTACGCGCCGACTTCTTCTGGGGCGCCGGCGACGCCGCCGGCGAAACTGCCGGCCGCATGAAGCAGGGCGGCCGCATGTGGGTGCTGATGCCGCGCAGCTGATGGCGATGGTTGTCTTCCTTCGCCCACCGGGCAGGACACGGCAGGACGCATGGCCTATTGCCGAATTGCGACAAACGTCCCCTCTCCTCGCGCGCATATCACGCCGGAGCAGGCTGTTATTTTCGTTCGGACGACACCTGGCCTGGGCGCGTAGCAGCCGGTAAAGCCGTCGACCTGATGGTGCCCAGGCCGGATTCGTCCTTGCCACCGCCAATGGCAGTTCAAGGCAGGAATGCTTGATTCGACCCTGCCGCTATGTCCGCCGGCAAAGTCGGTGAACCTTGCATAGGACGCAGCATGAAACAGTGTCTTCGTCTTCACGGTATAGCCGTTGTTGGGGTAGACGCTGATAGTGGGAATCTTTGGGCCACGCCACCACTCCGAAGTCGGGGGGGGTGAAGCCACGCGGCGGAGACTGTTGGTCCTCCAGCTCTTCACGCGTTGATGCGGGTGGGATATTCGGGCCAATCGTCGGCGCCGTTTCAAGGCGATTGTCAGGTGTAATGACCGTTACCAACGCTTCCTATCCCTCTCCACGCCCAGGGTCTTTCCCGTTCCCGGCGCGTCCGTTTCGCATTTCTCCAACACCTCTTTGCGCATTCCGTCACGCTGTGACGCATCCCTCGGGCCGAGTTCCGTGTGAACTGTCGTCGGCTTGACTGCCATCAATCCCTGGTCATCGCATTTTCACGATGATGGGCACATCCGACGTGCACCAGCACGCCCCGCATTCCCCACTCGCGCTGAGCAGAGACATGAAGGCGAAACACAGGATGTTCCCCGCAATGGTGGCGCTGCCGCTGTTCCTCTGGATGGCCCCTGGCCAGGCCGGGACGGCGCCTGCGCCCGGCCCGGTTCCCACCTTGACTGCGGACGAGTTCAACCACGCCAGACAGATCTACTTCGAGCGGTGCGCGGGCTGCCACGGCGTGCTGCGCAAGGGCGCCACGGGCAAGGCGCTGACGCCCGACATCACCCGGGCACAAGGCACCGAATACCTGAAGACCTTCATCAAGTACGGCAGCCCGGCCGGCATGCCGAACTGGGGCACGTCGGGCGACCTGTCCGACAGCGAGGTGGACCTGATGGCCCGCTACGTGCAGCTGGAGCCGCCGACCCCGCCGGAATTCTCGCTGGCCGATATCGAGGCATCGCGCAAGGACATCGTGCCCGTGGCCAAGCGGCCCACGCGCAAGATGAACCACTACAACCTCGACAACCTGTTCTCGGTGACGCTGCGCGATTCGGGCGAGGTGGCGCTGATCGACGGCGATTCCAAGACGATCATCAATATCGTCAAGACCGGGTACGCGGTGCATATCTCTCGCATGTCGGCATCGGGCCGCTACCTGTACGTGATCGGCCGCGACGCGCGCCTGAACCTGATCGACCTGTGGATGCCGGTGCCCGACAACGTGGCCGAGGTCAAGATCGGCCTGGAGGCGCGCTCGGTGGAAACCTCGAAATACAAGGGCTACGAGGACAAGTACGCCGTGGCGGGCTCCTACTGGCCGCCGCAGTACGTGATCATGGAAGGCGACACGCTCAAGCCGCTGAAGGTGGTGTCCACGCGTGGCATGACGGTCGATAACGAGTACCACCCCGAGCCGCGCGTGGCATCGATCGTGGCCAGCCACTACCGGCCCGAGTTTGTCATCAATGCCAAGGAGACCGGCAAGATCCTGATGGTGGATTACTCGGACCTGAAGAACCTGAAGACCACCACGATCGACTCGGCCAAGTTCCTGCATGACGGCGGCTTCGATTCCACGGGCCGCTACTTCCTGGTGGCTGCCAATGCGTCGGACAAGATCGCCGTCGTTGACACCAAGGAAGACCGCCTGGCCGCCCTGGTGGATGTGGGCAAGACCCCGCACCCCGGCCGGGGCGCCAACTTTGTCCATCCGAAATACGGTCCGGTCTGGGCCACGAGCCACCTTGGCGATGAAACCGTGAGCCTGATCGGCACCGATCCGGTGAAGCACAAGGCCAACGCCTGGAAGGTGGTGCAGACGCTCAAGGGGCAGGGGGGCGGATCGCTGTTCATCAAGACCCATCCGAAGTCCCGCAACCTGTGGGTGGACACGCCGCTGAACCCCGACGCCAGGCTGAACCAGTCGGTGGCCGTGTTCGACACCCGGAAGCTCGAAGGCGGCTACGACGTGCTGCCGATTGCCGAATGGGCCAACCTGAAGGGCGAGGGCGCCAAGCGCGTGGTGCAGGCCGAATACAACAAGGCCGGCGACGAGGTGTGGTTCTCGGTCTGGGGCACCAAGGACCAGGAATCGGCGCTGGTTGTGGTCGACGACAAGACGCGCAAGCTCAAGGCCGTCATCAAGGACCCGCGCCTGATCACGCCGACCGGCAAGTTCAACACCCATAACACCCAGCACGACGTTTATTGAGGTCCGGCAGTCGGCGCCCCGGCGGCGCCGGCTGCTTGGCCGGTATGAGCATCAGGAGAACGATATGCATCCCGCAAAAGTGATTGGCGCCGCCTTGCTGGCGGCCGCGCTGCCGATGGCCGCCCACGCCAATGCCGACCTGGCCAAAAGCAAGAACTGCATGGCCTGCCACAGCGTCGACAAGAAGCTGATCGGCCCGGCGTTCAAGGACGTGGCCGCCAAGTACAAGAGCGACAAGGACGCCGCGGCGAAGCTGTCGCAAAGCATCCAGAAAGGCAGTACCGGCAAGTGGGGCCCGATCCCGATGCCGCCCAACGCGATCAGCGATGCCGATGCCAGCGCGCTGGCCAAGTGGGTACTGACGCTCTGATCGTTCGAGCCCTCGGACCCACCGATCCCTTGATCCGACGATTCATGGCCCGATCCCTCGCACGGCACCTGGTGCTGCTCGGCATGCTGGCCGCGCCGGGTGCCCTGGTGCATGCGGAACCGTCCGCGGCACGTCAGGCGCAACTGGCGCGCTGGCTGCGCGACGACTGCGGTGCCTGCCACGGCATGACGCTGCAAGGCGGGCTGGGATCGCCGCTGACAGCCGAGGCGCTGGCCGGCAAGCCGCGTGACGGCCTGGTGGCCACCGTGCTGCAGGGCCGGCCCGGCACCGCCATGCCGCCGTGGCAACCGTTCATGACGCAGGAAGAAGCCCAATGGCTGATCGACAGACTCCAGGCGGGCGAACCGCCGCCCGTGCTCCCCACATCGTCCGCCAGCGCGTCGCACGACTGATTCGTTTGGCGGCCGTTGCGCTGGGGGCGGCGTCGCTGGTGGCCGCCTGCGCCGGCTCGCCCGCGACGCCGGAAGCCGCCTTGCGCGGCACTGGCGACCTGGGCGTGGTTATCGAACGCGCCGCCGGCCGGGTGCAGGTAGTGGAAACATCCGGCATGACGCGCCTGGGCACCATCGCCGGCCTGGGCGATCTCTCGCACGCCAGCGTGGTGTTCTCGCGCGATGGGCGATATGCCTATGTCTTTGGCCGGGACGGCGGCCTGTCCCGCCTGGATCTGCTGGCGCAGCGCATCACCCATCGTGTGAAGCAGGCTGGCAACAGCATCGGCGGCGCCATGCTGCAGAACGGCAAGGTGGTGGCCGCGCAGAACTACGCGCCGGGCGGCATCAAGCTGTTCGATGCCGGGACGCTCGAACTGCTCTCCGACATTCCCGCCATCGGCCCCGACGGCCGCCGCTCCAAGGTGGTGGGCCTGGCCGACTTGCCCGGCCAGCGGCTGGCGGCCAGCCTGTTCGAGGCCGGCGAAATCTGGATCATCGATGCATCGGATCCGCGTCAGCCGCAGGTCACGCGCCTGCCTGCCGGCCGCGAGCCCTACGACGGCCTGGTGACGCCCGACGGACGCTGGTACCTGGCCGGCCTGTTCGGCGAAGATGGCCTGTCGCTGGTGGACCTGTGGCAGACGCCGCCCACCGCGCGCAAGGTGCTGTCCGGCTACGGCCGGGGCGAGGCGCCACTGCCGGTCTACAAGATGCCGCACCTGCGCGGCTGGGCCATGGCGCAGGGGCAGGCGTGGCTGCCGGCCATCGGCCGCCACGAACTGCTGGTGGCCGACCCCGCGCACGACTGGCAGGAACAGGCGCGCGTGGCCGTGGCCGGCCAGCCCGTGTTTGCGATGGCGCGTCCCGACGGCCGCCAGGTGTGGGTCAACTTCGCGTTTCCGAAGAACGACACCGTGCAGGTGGTGGATACCGCCACGCGTCAGGTGGTGAAGACGCTGACGCCCTGCCACGGCGTGCTGCACATGGAGTTCACGCCGAAGGGTGAGGCGCTGTGGCTGTCCTGCCGCGACGACAACCGCGTGGAGGTCTACGACACGGCCACGTTCCAGCGCATCGCCACGCTCAAGGCCGACCAGCCCAGCGGCATCTTCTTCACGGTGCGCGCACAGCGCATCGGCATGTAATTGCGATGTGACAGCCATGTTCGACGAGCAACGCTTCTACGACAGCATCCAGCGCGACTTCCCGATCGTGCCGCGCCCGTTCCAGAGCGCGGGCGCCGCGCTGGACCTGAACGAACACACGGTACTGAGCCTGCTGGCGCGCGACGTGGGTGCCGGCCGCGTCAGCCGGATCGGCGCCGTGTTCGCGCCCAACGTGATCGGCGCCAGTACGCTGGCGGCGCTGGCCGTGCCGCCCGATGCGCTGCCCCGCGTGGCGGCACGCGTCAATGCCTATGGCGCGGTCAGCCACAACTACGCGCGGCATGGCCACCGCTACAACCTCTGGTTCGTGGCCGGCGCGCGCAATCGTGCCGCGCTGGATGTGGTGCTGGGCAGCATTGCCGATGACGTGGACCAGTTACCGCTGGACCTGCCGATGGAGCGCGAATACCACATCGACCTGGGCTTTTCGATGTCTGGCGCGTCGGGCACGCCGCGTGGCAGGCGTACGCCATCGGCCGCGCCGGTACAGCTGGACGACGACGACTGGCGCCTGGTGGCGGCGCTGGAAATGGGGCTGCCGCTGACGCCGCAGCCGTTCCACGCGCTGGCCCGGCGTTGTGGCATGCCGCTGCACCGGGTGCTGTCGCGCATCGCGCAGTGGCACGCCAGCGGTGTGATCCGCCGCTTCGGCGTGATCCTGCATCACCGCCACTTTGGGTATCGTCATAACGCCATGTGTGTGTGGAATGTGCCGGATGCCCGCGTGGACGCCATTGGTACGCGGCTGGCGCGGGTGGCGCCGGTGTCGCTGTGCTACCGCCGCTCGCGCCGGCTGCCCGGCTGGCCGTACAACCTGTTCGCGATGGTGCACGCGCGCAGCGAAGCCGAGCTGCAATCCGCGCTGGAACACTTCGACCACCAGGGCGGCATGGGCGGGCTGCCCGGCAGGGTCTTGCGCAGCGGCACGTGCTTCAAGCAGTGCGGCACGCGCTATAGCTGGGAGGTGCCGCCGACATGACCGACCCCGCCACCGACCTGGACGCGCCCGCCGCCATCCCCACGCTCGATACGCTCGACCGGCAGATCGTCAACACGCTGCAACGCGGGCTGCCGCTGACGCCCCGACCCTACGCCGATGCCGCCGCCGCGCTGGATATCAGCGAGGCCGCACTGATCGCCCGCTTGCGCGCGCTGCTGGCGCGGGGCGTGCTGACACGCTTCGGCCCGCTGTTCCAGATCGAGCGGGCGGGCGGACAGTTCGTGCTGTGCGCCTGCCATGCCCCGGCCGACCGGCTGGACGCGGTAATCGCGGCCATCAATGCCTTTCCGGAGGTGGCCCATCACTACGCCCGCACCCATCACCTGAACCTGTGGTTCGTGCTGGCCGTCTCCAACGCGGACGACGTGCCCGCCGTGCTGGCGCGCGTGGCGGCCAGCGCCGGCGTCGAGATCCTGCCTTTCCCGAAGGAACGCGAATTCTTCGTCAACCTGTATCTGCCGGTGTAGCACCCATGCCGATCGCCCCAAGCCACCCCCTTGCCGTTGCCGCCCGCGCCAGCGAACTGGACCCCATCGACCGCGCGCTGATCCAGGCCACGCAGGCCGGCCTGCCGCTGGTGCCGGCGCCGTGGCACGCGCTGGGAGCGTTGATCGGCATTCCCGAAGCCGAGGTGCTGGCCCGCTTCGCGGCCATGCGCGACCGTGGGGTGCTGCGCCGGATTGGCGCGGTGCCGAACCATTACGCGCTGGGTTGGCGCGCCAACGGCATGACGGTGTGGGATGTCGACGACGCGCGGATGGCCGAACTGGGCCCGCGCGTGGGCGCGTTGCCGTGCGTCAGCCATTGCTACCAGCGGCCGCGCCGGCTGCCGGACTGGCCCTACAACCTGTTTGCGATGGTCCATGCGCGCACGCAGGAAGAAGCCGCCCCGCACATCGCAGAAATACGAGATCTGCTGGGCCAGGCATGCCGGTCGCACGACGTGCTGTGGTCCACCCACATCCTCAAGAAAACCGGCCTGCGCCTGCGGGCCTCCGGAGATTGATCATGTTCAGAGTTTCCCGCTTCATGGAGGCATTGCGCGATGGCGGCCCTGTACCGCCGGCGCCGCGCCGCACCGGAGGCCCGGTGGTGATCTGGAATCTGGTGCGGCGCTGCAACCTCAACTGCAAGCACTGCTATTCCACGTCCGCCGATACCGACTTCAAGGGCGAGCTGTCCACCGCCGAAGCCATCGGCGTGCTGGAACAGCTGAAGGCGGCCAGGGTGCCGGCACTGATCCTGTCCGGCGGCGAGCCGTTGCTGCGGCCGGACCTGTACGAGATTGCCGCGCACGCCAAGCGGCTTGGCTTTCATCTGTCGCTGTCGTCGAACGGCACGCTGCTCGACACCCGGCATGCGGCCCGGCTGCTGGTGGCCGGCTTCGACTACGTGGGCGTGAGCCTGGACGGCCTGGAAGCCACGCACGACCGCTTCCGGCGCTGCCCCGGCGCGTTCCGGCAGGCGCTGGACGGGCTGCGCGTGGCCCGGCAATGCGGCCTGCGCGTGGGCGTGCGGATGACGCTGACCGAAGCCAATGCCGACGAATTGCCCGATGTGGTGGCGCTGACCGAAGCCGAAGGCATCGACAAGTTCTATCTCTCGCATTTCAACTATGCGGGCCGTGGCAGCAGCCACCGGGGCGACGATGCCCATCACGCCCATACGCGTGTGGCCGTGGATTGGCTGTTCGACCATGTCTGGGCGCGTGCGCAGGAAGGCCGGGCCGGCGATTTCGTCACGGGCAACAACGATGCCGATGGCGTGAGCCTGCTGCACTGGATCGCCCGGCGCCAGCCCGGTCGGCTGGCGGACATGCGCCAGCGCCTGGTCAACTGGGGCGGCAACGCCACCGGGGTGGGCGTGGCCAATATCGACAACCTCGGCAATGTGCATCCGGACACCATGTGGTGGCATGTGTCGATCGGCAATGTCCGACAGCGCGCGTTTGGCGATATCTGGGCCGATCGCAGCCATCCGCTGATGCGCGGGCTCAAGTCGAGCCCCCGGCCGCTGGAAGGGCGCTGCGCCACCTGCGCCCATCGCGAGATCTGCAATGGCAACACGCGCGTGCGCGCCTATGCCGTCAGCGGCAATCCGTGGGCCGAGGATCCGGGCTGCTATTTGTCCGACGAGGAAATCGCCGATCCGCTCGGCCGGGAGATTGCCGCATGAAACGCCTGATTGCGGGGCTGGCGATGGCTGCCTGCGCGTGGACGGGGGTACTTGCCGCTAGCGCGTCCGGTCCGGCGTCCGGTCCGTCGTCCGTCCCGGCGGCCGTATTCCAGCAGCATTGCGCGGCCTGCCACGGCGCCGACCGGCTCGGCGGCATGGGGCCGGCGCTGCTGCCGGAAAGCCTGGAACGGCTCAAGCCCGATGCCTTGCGCGATGTCCTGCGCCATGGCAGGGCCGCCACGCAGATGCCGGGCTTTGCCGGCCAGTTGCCGGAGGCCACGCTGGACCAGATCGCCACCTGGCTGCGCACGGCGCCGGCGCAGGCGCCGCACTGGGGGGCGGCAGACATCCGCGCGTCGCGCGTGGTGTATCACGCACCGGGCAGCCTGCCGGACAAGCCGGTGTTCCGCGCCGATCCATCGAACCTGTTCCTGGTGGTGGAATCGGGCAGCCATCATCTGCGCGTGCTCGATGGCGACAAGCTGGAGCCGATCCACCGGTTCCAGACGCGCTTTGCGCTGCACGGCGGCCCCAAGTTCAGCCGTGACGGCCGCTATGTCTATGTGGCCAGCCGTGACGGCTGGATCAGCAAGTACGACCTGTGGAACCTGACGCTGGTGGCCGAGACACGCGCGGGGCTGAACACGCGCAATGTGGCGGTCAGCGACGACGGCAAATGGGTGCTGGCCGGCAACACGCTGCCGCAGACCATGGTGCTGCTGCGTGCCGACGACCTGTCGCTGGAAAGGGTGTATCCCGTGACCGGGGCAAACGGCAAGGCGTCGCGCGTTTCGGCGGTTTACGATGCCGCGCCGCGCGGCGCGTTTATCGCCGCGCTGCGCGATATCCCCGAAGTCTGGGAGATTCCCTACGCCCCGCTGGAACCGCGCGTGATCGCGCTGGACGACGTGCTCGACGACTTCTTCTTCGACCAGCCGTATCGCCATATCCTGGGCGCCTCGCGCGGCGGTGCCGGCCAGGTGATCGATCTCGATGCCGGGCGCAAGGTGGCGGACCTGGCCCTGTCCGGCATGCCACACCTGGGCAGCGGCATCACGTGGCAGCGCGACGGGCGCGACGTGATGGCGTCGCCCAACCTCAAGCAGGGCGCGCTGAGCGTGATCGACATGCAGACCTGGCAGACCGTGGCCACCATCGCCACGAATGGCCCGGGCTTCTTCCTGCGCAGCCACGAGGCCACGCCCTATGCCTGGACCGACGCCATGATGAGCCCGCGCCGCGACACGCTCCAGATCATCGACAAGCAGACGCTGAAGGTGGTGGGCAGCGTCACGCCGTCGCCGGGCCGGACGGCGGCACACGTGGAGTTCACGCGCGATGGGCGCTATGCGCTGGTCAGCCTGATGGAAGACAAGGGCGCCATCGTGGTCTACGACGCGGCGACGCTGCAGGAAATCAAGCGATTGCCGATGGACAAGCCGGTGGGCAAGTACAACGTCTTCAACAAGACCACGCGTTCTTCGGGCACGAGCCATTGAACTGAGAGATGACATGATGACACGGTGGAACATGGATGGCCCGCGCCAGGCGCGAGCGGGGCAGCAGCGGGAAGTGCGGCACGGCGCGCAGTGCCGGCAGACGGGCAAGGTCTGGCTGGTCGGTGTCGGCCCCGGCGATCCGGACCTGGTGACGGTCAAGGCCGCGCGGGCCTTGTCGGAAGCGCAGGTCTGGCTGATCGACGATCTGGTGCCCGAGACGATGGCGTGCTACGCCAGCCCCGGCACCGAGATCATTGCCGTCGGCAAGCGCGGCGGGCGCTGCTCGGTCAGCCAGGCCAGCATCCACGCCCAGACCCTCGCGCATGCATTGGCGGGCCGCTGCGTGGCGCGCGTGAAGGGCGGCGATCCGCTTATGTTCGGCCGGGGCGGCGAGGAAGTGGCGTTCCTGCGCGGGCACGGGCTCGATGTCGAGGTGGTGAACGGCATCAGCAGCGGACTGGCGGCCGCGCAGGCGCTGGGTGTTGCGCTGACCCATCGTGCCCATTGCCATGGGGTGACCTTCGTCACCGCGCATACGCGCGGCGATGGCGAACCGGACTGGCGGGCGCTGGCGGCCAGCGGCACCACGCTGGTGATCTATATGGGCATGCACCGCATCGCGTCGATCCGCGAGGCCCTGCTGCGGGCAGGGATGCGGGCGGACATGCCAGCCGGCGTGGTGATGCACGCCAGTTGCGCCGATCAGCGCAGCTGGGCCGGCACGCTGGGCACGCTGACCGATGCCGTGGGGGCCGGGCTGGCCAGCCCGTCGATCATCCTCGTCGGGGAAGTGGTGGCGATGGCGCAGCATCGCCCTACCGATGTCTCCACGCTCCAGCGAGCCGGGGAGGGGTCGGAGAGGGCGGGTAACTCAAGCTGCGAACTCGCCGCCTGAACGGCGCTTTCCGCTCCCCCTCACGCAAGGTTTTTTCATCCCCATTACAATAGCCGCCTGATCCCCCAACACAGAGGTATTGGTCCCATGCGCCATTGATGCCGCCGTCGAAAGACGGCCAGTCTCCACCCGCCCCCGCAAGCTGGGGGAGTTCCTGGCATCCCTGGAATCCACGCATGACCGATCCCTATCTCAGGCTCGAAGGCCTGTCCTATGTCCTGCCCGACGGCAGGCGCCTTTTCTCCGATCTCGACGAGACTTTCGACCAGCGCTCCACCGGCCTGGTCGGGCGCAATGGCGCGGGGAAATCCGTGCTGGCGCAGATTCTGGCTGGACAGTTGCCGCCCACGCGCGGGCGCTGCCTGCGCTCCGGCACCGTGCGCTATCTGGCCCAGCAGGTGGCGCCGCCTGCCGATGCGACCGTGGCCAGCCTGGCTGGGGTGCGGCATACGCTCGACGCGCTGGCGCGGATCGAGGCGGGCAGCAGCGCCCCGGAGGATTTCGATGCCGTGGGCAGCGACTGGGATGTGCGCCAGCGGCTGCAACAGGCACTCGACCGCAATGGCCTGGGCCATCTCGATGCCGCGGCGACGGCCGACACCCTGAGCGGCGGCGAGGCCATGCGGGTGGCGCTGGTCGGCGCCATGTTGTCCGATGCCGATTTCCTGATCCTCGACGAGCCCAGCAACCATCTCGACCGGCCCGCGCGTCGGGCGCTGATCGATCAGCTGCAGCAGTGGCCGCGCGGGTTGCTGGTGCTGAGCCACGACCGGGCGCTGCTGGACACCCTGTCGCGCATCGTGGAACTGTCCTCGCTGGGGCTGCGCAGCTACGGCGGCAACTACACGTTCTACGCCCAATGCAAGGCCGACGAGCGACAGCATGCGATCGACCAGCTCGCACAGCGCAAGCTCGAACGCAAGCGCGAGCAACGGTCGATGCTGGATCAGCGCGAGCGTCAGGCACGACGCCAGGCGCGCGGCAACCGGGAGGGGAAAACGTCGAACCAGGCCAAAATTCTGCTCGGCGGCCAGAAGGCGCGCAGCGAAGTGTCCGCCGGCAAGCTGCGCCAGCAACAAGCCGCCAGCCAGGCCGATCTGGACCAACGTGTGCGCGAAGCCGCGCAGCAGGTGGAGCAGGCGGCACACATCACACTTCACGGCGTGCCGGTCGGTCAGGTCGCTCAGGTCGCCCAGGCCGCGCACCGGCGTGTGGCCGAGCTTGACGCAGTGGCGCTACCGTTCGTGCCGGGCGCCACCCGCAGCGTCAGCCTGACCGTGACGGGCAAGCAGCGCGTGGGCGTGGTCGGGCCGAACGGCTGCGGGAAATCCACGCTGCTGAAGACGCTGGCGGGCCAGCTTGCGCCGTTGGCCGGGACCTGCAGGCGTTCCGCCGAGACGGTTTACCTGGACCAGCAACTGGCCAATCTCGATCCGGAGCAGTCAGTCCTGGCGCAGATGCGGGCGGCGAACGGCACGGCCACCGAGGCAAACCTGCGCATGCTGCTGGCGCACCTCGGGCTTGATGCGCAGAAGGTCGCCGCCCCCAGCGGCGCGTTGAGCGGCGGCGAACGGCTGAAGGCGGCGCTGGCCTGTACCCTGTACGCAGACCCGCCGCCGCAACTGCTGTTGCTCGACGAACCAAGCAACCATCTGGACCTGCCGTCGGCCCAGGCGCTGGAGGCGATGCTGCGCGGCTACCAGGGCGCCCTGGTGGTGGTATCGCACGACGATGCCTTCTTGGATGGTCTGGCATTGACCGACCGCCTGGTGGCCACCGACGAAGGCTGGCGGCTCGACGCCTGGTGAAATCCATCCGGTGATCGATGCAGGAAAGCCGCCGGGCCCCGACAGGCACCCGGCGGCTTCATGCCGGTGTCACGTCATGACTGACCAGCGAGGCGGCCTTCCGGCACGGCGCGCGCCGGGCCGCGCGACAGCAGTCCCAGCACCACTTGCAGCGCGAACGTCAGGGCGCCCGCCAGGAACACCACGTCGCCGAAGGTGCGTACCCAGCGCAGCGTCTGCAGGATCGGCTGCTGCACGAACGCTTCGCTGCGCGCGTACCAGAGCCCTTCGCGGATGCTGGCCAGCGCCTGGATGATGCCCACCGGCAGCAGGCTGGTGCCGATCATCAGCACCAGGCCGCCGTTCAGGCCCCAGAAGGCGATCGACATCATGCGCGGGCTTAGCTTGTAGTCCGGGCGGACGTAACGCAGCACCAGCAGCGTGAAGCCGAGCGCCAGGAAGCCATAGACCCCGAACAGCGCGGCGTGCGCGTGGACCGGCGTGGTATTGAGGCCCTGCACGTAATACAGCGAGATCGGCGGGTTGATCATGAAGCCGAACACGCCGGCGCCGAGCATGTTCCAGAACGCCACGGCCGTGAAGCACATCACCGGCCAGCGCAGGTGGTTCATCCACGGCGCGCGTTCCTTGAGGCGCCAGTTTTCCCAGGCTTCATGGCCCAGCACGATCAGCGGCATGACTTCCAGCGCCGAGAACGTGGCGCCGATGGCCATCACGGGCGTGGTGGTGCCGGCAAAGTACAGGTGGTGGAACGTGCCGGGGATGCCGCCGAGCATGAACAGCGAGGCCGAGGCCAGGCTGGCCGCGGTGGCCATCGGGCGCGATACCAGGCCCAGCGTGGAGAAGATGAAGGCCAGCGCCGTGGTGGCAAACACTTCGAAGAAGCCTTCCACCCACAGGTGGACCACCCACCAGCGCCAGTACTCCATCACCGTCAGGCTGGTGCGTTCGCCGTAGAACAGGCCCGCCCCGTAGAACAGGCCGATGGCCACCACCGACGACGTCAGCAGCGCCAGCAGGTTCTTGTCGCCACCGCTGCGTGCCCGGAGCGCCGGGGCGATGCCGCGCAGCATCAGCACCAGCCAGATCACGATCCCGGCCAGCTTGCCGATCTGCCACAGTCGGCCCAGGTCCACGTATTCGTAGCCCTGATGGCCCAGCCAGAAATTCAGGTTGGCTGGCATCGTCTGCGCGATGGCCAGATAGTTGCCCGTGAACGATCCCACCACGACCACCACCAGCGCCCAGAACAGGATATCCACGCCCAGCCGCTGATACTTCGGGTCCTTGCCGCCGTTGATCAGCGGTGCCAGGAACAGGCCGGCCGCCAGGAAGCCGGTGGCGATCCAGAACAGCGCGCTCTGGATATGCCAGGTGCGCACCAGCGCGTACGGGAACCACTGCGACACGTCGATGCCGTAGAACTTCTGGCCCTCGACCGTGTAGTGCGCGGTGAAGCCGCCAATCAGCACCTGGAACGCGAACAGCGCCACCACCAGGAACACGTACTTGCCCAGCGCGCGTTGCGACGGCGTCAGCGCAAAGGTCGACAGCGGATCGCGGGCCGGCGCCGCCGGCAGCGGCGCTTCCTTGCCGCGCAGGAAGGCCCACGCCCAGATCAGCAGCCCCACGCCGGCCAGCAGCACCACCACGCTGGCCACCGACCAGACCACGTTCTCGGCGGTCGGGCGATTGTCGATCAGCGGCTCATGCGGCCAGTTGTTGGTGTAGGTGGCGGTGTGGCCGGGACGATCGGTGGCGGCGGCCCACGCTGTCCAGAAGAAGAAATGCGTGAGCTGCACGCGGCGCGCGGGCGAGGGCAGCGTGTTTTCCTTCATCGCGAAGCTCTCCCGGCTCTTGTGCAGCTCGGGCGCGTCGGAGAACAGCCGCTGGTAATAGTCGGCCGTCATCTCGATGGCCTTGGCGCGGCGTGGCGACACGGTCAGCACGTTGCGGGCGTCGGTGTGGTTGCCGCGATATTCCGCTTTCAGGTGTGCGCGCAGCACGGCCTGGTCGCCGGCGTCGAGCGCGGCAAAGTCGTGGCCGAACCGCTCGCGTGCGGCCAGGTCCAGCCACGCGGTGAGTTCGCGGTGCAGCCAGTCGGCCGTCCAGTCGGGCGCCTGGTAGGCGCCGTGGCCCCAGATCGAGCCCAGCTGCATGCCGCCCACCGACTGCCAGGCGGTCTGGCCGTCGAGGATATCTTCGGCGGTGAACAGCGTCGTGCCGTCGGCGGTGACGACCTCAGCCGGGATGGGCGGCTGCTGCCGGTAGACCTCGGAACCGTAGTAGCCAAGGAGAGCGAACGTGATCGCCAGCACGGCGATCAGCGTGAACCATAGTTTCTTGTAGGGGCCCATGATGGAGGCGTATCGGTACGCGAGGATGGGTTGGCAGGATGCGGGATGGCTCGCCGGTCGGGCGCCGAGATCAGTGCGCCGGAGGCGCCGGACGCATCGGACGCGTCGGACACGCGGCGCGCTCGGACAGCGCGTTGTTTTCCAGATGGATGTGTTCCATCAGGTCTTCGCGGAACGTGCGCAGGCCCAGGTACAGCGCCCGCCACGGGTTGCACGCGTCGCGCGGGCCAACTGGCCCGGAGACTGGTCTTGCATGCTCATGATTTGCTCCTTCTCAATAGATGCCGACGCCTCTTGTGCGAATCTCGTGCCCACTAGAAAGATTCAAAGATTCAATGATTTACCTTTCGGCAGGGTCATTTGGACCGTGAGCCGGCGTGGTGAATCGAACCTGAAGAGGGTGTTTTTAACCATGATTGGCGAGCGACTACAGGCCGACCTGTGCGCGGATCTGCCGCAGGCGGAACGGATGCAGAGACTGGTGGGCAGCCTGCGTGCGCATTTCCGTTGCGGGGCGGTGGCGCTGCTGCGCCTGGAGGAAGACCAGTTGCGGCCCGTGGCCGTCGATGGTCTGGTGCGCGACGCGCTGGGGCGCCGCTTTGCCGTGAGCCTGCATCCCCGGCTGGCGGCCATCCTGGCGCGCCGGGGCGTGACGTGCTTCCACCATGACAGCGCGCTGCCCGACCCGTACGACGGCCTGATCGACGAACACGTGGGCGAGCCGCTGCCGGTGCACGACTGCATGGGCATCAGCCTGGAGGCCGAAGGCAAGACGTGGGGCGTGCTGACGCTCGATGCGCTGCGGGTGGGCACCTTCACCGATGCCGCCCAGGCTGCACTGCAACGGCTGACGCCGGTCATCGAGGCCGCCATCCGCATCACGCGGCTGGAGGCGGAGATCCGGGCGCTACGGCAGGGGCGGATCGACGCGCCCGTGGGCGACGTGGTGCGCGACGACGGCGAGATCATCGGCCAGAGCCAGGCCATCGGCCATCTGCTGCACGAACTGCGCGTGGTGGCCGATTCCGAACTGCCGGTGCTGCTGCTGGGCGAAACCGGCGTGGGCAAGGAACTGTTCGCGCACCGACTGCACCGGCTGTCGCGGCGCCGCAACCGGCCGCTGATCCACGTGAACTGCGCGGCGCTGCCCGAATCGCTGGCCGAGAGCGAACTGTTCGGCCATGTACGCGGCGCGTTCTCGGGCGCCACCGGCGAGCGGCCGGGCCGGTTCGAGGCTGCCGATGGCGGCACGCTGTTCCTGGACGAGGTGGGCGAACTGCCGCTGTCGATCCAGGCCAAGCTGTTGCGCACGCTGCAGAACGGCGAAATCCAGCGGCTCGGGTCCGACCGGCCGCGCCGCGTGGATGTGCGTGTGATCGCCGCCACCAATCGCCCGCTGCGCGAGCATGTGCGCGATGGCTCGTTCCGTGCCGACCTGTATCACCGGCTGTCGGTGTATCCGATCCCGATTCCGCCGCTGCGCGAGCGCGACAACGACGTGCTGCTGCTGGCCGGGCATTTCCTGGAACGGAACCGCGCGCGGCTGGGATTGCGCAGCCTGCGACTGTCCGCCGCCGCGCAGGACGCGCTGCGGCGTTATCCGTGGCCGGGCAATGTGCGGGAACTGGAACACGTGATCAGCCGCGCCGCGCTGAAGCGAGTCAGCCGGGGCGCCAATCGCGTGGACATCCTGACGCTCGATGTCGACCTGTTCCGCGATCTGTTCGATGCCGATGGGGTAGGGGGCGGGCTGGCCTTGGCCGCCGTGGCGCCGGTCGAGCCAGCGCCGCCGGTGGTGGTGCCGGCCGTGTCGCTGCGCGAGGCGGTGGATGCCTGCCAGCGCCGCTGCATCGAACAGGCCTTGCAGGCGCAGGACGGCAACTGGTCGCAGGCCGCGCGCCAGCTTGGCGTGGACGCCAGCAACCTGCACAAGCTGGCGCGCCGGCTGGGCGTCAAGCGCGCGACGCAGCGCACGGCCGGCGCCGGGTAGCGTGGGCGGGCGGCCGGCGCTGGCGCTGGCGGGTGACGGTCAGCGCGGCCGGTTGTCGACGATGCGCCGCGCCTTGCCCACCGACCGCTCGACCCCGCCTTCGGGCAGGATCTCGATGCCCGCCGTCACGCCGATATAGGCCTTGATGTCGTGCGTCAGCTGCTCGCGCGCCTGGGCCGCCACCGACGGCTCGGCGCCGTGGGCGCATTCCACGCGCACGGTCAGGGTGTCGAGCGGCCCCTCCTTGCCCAGCACGCACTGGTAATGCGGCGCCAGTTCGGTGTGCTTGAGGATCAGTTCCTCGATCTGCGACGGAAAGACGTTCACGCCGCGCACGATCATCATGTCGTCGGTGCGGCCCGTGATCTTCTCCATGCGGCGGAAGGCGGCCCGCGCGGTGCCCGGCAGCAGGCGCGTGAGGTCGCGCGTGCGATAGCGGATCACCGGCATCGCCTCCTTGCTGAGCGACGTGAAGACCAGTTCGCCGAATTCGCCATCGGGCAGCACGTCGCCAGTGTCGGGGTCGATGATCTCGGGATAGAAATGATCTTCCCAGATGGTGGGGCCGTCCTTGGTCTCGGCGCACTCGTTGGCCACGCCCGGGCCCATCACCTCGGACAGCCCATAGATGTCCACGGCCGAGATGCCCATGCGCTTTTCGATCGCCTGCCGCATTTCGGGCGTCCACGGCTCGGCGCCGAAGATGCCAATGCGCAGCGATGTCGATGCCGGGTCGATGCCCTGGCGCTCCAGTTCGTCGGCAATCGCCAGCATGTAGCTAGGCGTCACCATGATGACCTCGGGCTTGAAGTCCTGGATCAGCTGCACCTGGCGCTCGGTCTGGCCGCCGCCGAACGGGATGGCCGTCAGGCCAGCCTTCTCGACGCCGTAGTGCGCACCGAGCCCGCCCGTGAACAGCCCGTAGCCGTAGCTGATGTGCACCTTGTCGCCGCGCCGCGCCCCCGACGCGCGGATCGAACGCGCCATCACCGTGGCCCAGGTGTCGATATCCCGCAGCGTGTAGCCGACAACCGTGGGCTTGCCCGTGGTGCCCGACGAGGCATGGACGCGCGCCACGCGGTCCTGCGGCACCGCGAACATGCCGAACGGGTAGTTGTCGCGCAGATCCTTCTTCGTGGTGAACGGAAAGCGCGCCAGGTCGGCCAGCGACTGCAGCTGGTCGGGATGTACCCCTGCCTCGTCGAACTTGCGCCGGTACACGGGCGAATGGTCGTAGGCATGGCGCAGCGACCATTTCAGGCGTTCCAGCTGCAGGGCTAGCAGTTGCTGCCGGCTGGCAGTCTCGATCGGCTCCAGGGGCAGATCGGTCAGGCGCGTGCTCATGATGTCTCCACGTTTCCGGGATGGGTGCGCTACGTTGGCGCAGGGTACCGCGTTTGTCTGGGGTCAGGCCTCGGCCGGCGGGATGACGTGCCCCTTGATCTGGGCCGACTTGCCGCGGAACATCGCCACCGGCTCGCCGGCGCGGTTGGTCACCTTGATGTCGTACACGCCGTGCCGGCCGGACAGGATCTGCTCGACGGCTTCGGCCGTCAGCACGTCGCCGCCCTGCACGGGCCGCAGGAATTCGATGCTGCAGCCCGACGCCACGGTGTTGATGTTATGGCTGTTGCAGGCGAACGCGAAGGCCGAATCGGCCAGCGTGAACATCAGGCCGCCGTGGCAGATGGCATGGCCGTTCAGGAACTCGGGCCGTACCGGCATCGACAGGCGGGCGTAGCCGGGGCGGACTTCCTCGATCACCATGCCCAGCCAGCGGCTGCAGGCGTCGGACTCGTACATGGCATGCGCCGTGGCCTGGGCAAGGGCCTGGGGGTCTTGGGTCAAGCGGGTCTCCTTCACGCGCGGGGCAGGGGATCAGGCGCCCTTGAAATGCGGGGCGCGCTTTTCAAGAAAGGCGTTCACGCCTTCGTTGTAATCGTGGGACTGGCCAAGCTGGCGCTGCAGGTCGCGTTCGAGGTCGAGCTGGGCGTCGAAGGTGTTCGTGGCGCTGGCGTGCATCGACTGTTTGATCGCCGCCAGGGCGCGCGTGGGCTGCGCGGCCAGATGGGTGGCCAGCGCCATGGCCTGTTCCATGAGCAGGGGATCGTCCATCGCTTCCCAGATCAGGCCCCATTTTTCGGCCTCCTCGGCGGTGAGCTTGTCGCCGGTCATCGCCAGCCCCAACGCGCGCGCCATGCCCAGCCGCTTGGGGAGCAGCCAGGTGCCGCCGGAATCGGGCACCAGGCCGATCTTGACGAATGCCTGGATAAAGCTGGCCGAGCGGGCCGCCAGCACGATGTCGCAAGCCAGCGCCAGATTGGCGCCCGCGCCGGCGGCCGTGCCGTTGACCGCGGCGATCACGGGCAGCGGCATCGCCTGCAGGCGGCGCACCAGCGGGTTGAACCAGGTATCGATCAGGTCGCCCAGATCGGTGGCCTGGCCGGGCGTGAAATCGAGATCGGCCAGGTCCTGCCCAGCACAGAAGCCCCGGCCGGCGCCCGTCAGCAGCAGCGCACGGGCCGCGCCGGCTTCGGTCTGATCCAGCGCCTGGACCAGCGCGCGATGCATGTCGCGCGTGAAGCTGTTGAGCTTGTCGGGCCGGTTGAGCGTGACGACGGCGACATCGCCGTGCCAGCGCAGCAGGATGGGGCCGGTTTCGAGACGCGCACGCGCGGGGGCGTGCGCGGGGCTGACCGGGCTGGCCGGGCTAACCTGTGACGGGGGCATGGTGGTCTCCTGCGCCATTTGATCTTCGGGTCGGTGTGCGGATCTGTTGCCGCGATGGATCGCACGGCCATTGTAGATAGCAGCGCGCGCGCTTTAAATTAACCGACCAGCCGGTCGGCAAATAGTAGTAGGGATGCCGGCATGGCGCAAGAGGTGGCAGCCCGCCTTGACCGCCGCCACAGCGGCGGGCGAGTATCGATCCGCTTCTGTATCAGACAGATCACCAATTCCTCTCATCGCAAGGAGAAGACATGCCGTACGAGAACATCCTGGTGGAGACGCGTGGCCGCGTCGGGCTGGTCACGCTCAATCGCCCCAAGGCGCTGAACGCGCTCAATGACGCGCTGATGGACGAACTGGGCGCCGCGCTGACCGCCTTCGACGCGGACGAGGCCATCGGCTGCATCGTCATCACGGGCAGCGAGCGCGCGTTCGCCGCCGGCGCCGACATCGGCATGATGGCCAGGTATTCCTATATGGATGTCTACAAGGGCGATTACATCACGCGCAACTGGGAAACCATCCGCCGCATCCGCAAGCCCGTGATTGCCGCGGTAGCCGGCTACGCGCTGGGCGGCGGGTGCGAGCTGGCGATGATGTGCGACATCGTGATTGCCGCCGACAGCGCGAAGTTCGGCCAGCCCGAGGTCAAGCTGGGCACCATGCCTGGTGCCGGCGGCACGCAGCGCCTGCCGCGCGCCGTATCGAAGGCGAAGGCCATGGACCTGTGCCTGACGGCGCGCATGATGGACGCCGCCGAGGCCGAGCGGGCCGGGCTGGTATCGCGCGTGGTGGCGGCCGACAAGCTGGTGGCCGAGGCCGTGTCGGCGGCGGAGACGATCGCCGGCTATTCGCTGCCGGTGGTCATGATGATCAAGGAATCGGTCAACGCCGCCTATGAGACAACGCTCAACGAAGGCGTCCATTTCGAGCGCCGCCTGTTCCACTCGACGTTCGCCACCGAAGATCAGAAGGAAGGGATGGCCGCATTTGTGGAGAAACGACCACCCGTTTTCAAGCATCGCTAAAACTTGAGTCAGGAGATACCCGACGCAAGTTGAGGGGTATTGGTCGGCCCGATAATAATTTGCCGGGCCGATTTTCCTTTGCGATCAACGGCTTGTGTCACAGATTCCGAATGTCTCGCCATGAATTTGTGACATGCGTGTTGCAAAGGTCGCGGAACGGGCCTAATATTCGCCCCCTCGCAACACAAAGCGCGCTGCAAACGCAGCAGCGACAACGGTTGCGGGGTTGGCAGGCGGTTGGCGTTGCGAGGGTTCGCGGCACCGGCCGGCAGAAAAAGTTCTGCAAAAACTGTTGACGAAACGTTGAATGCTCTGCATAATCTCGTTTCTCCGCTGCGACGAAAGACGCAGCGACAGCGAACGGCAAAGCCGGTCGCTTGAGTTCTTTAACAAACAAACAACCGATAAGTGTGGGCGCTTGATGGCGAACGCCACGGGGCTTTGGCTTCGTGATGCTTCAAAAGTTATCAGTGCTCGCACAGTAAAACATGTTGGTTTGCGTCGCGAGACGCGAGCCAGTCAGTTTTCTGAGAGTGAGCGACCGCTCGAAAGAGCGAGGTGCTTCGGCACCACACAGAGATTGAACTGAAGAGTTTGATCCTGGCTCAGATTGAACGCTGGCGGCATGCCTTACACATGCAAGTCGAACGGCAGCGCGGACTTCGGTCTGGCGGCGAGTGGCGAACGGGTGAGTAATACATCGGAACGTACCCTGTTGTGGGGGATAACTAGTCGAAAGATTAGCTAATACCGCATACGACCTGAGGGTGAAAGCGGGGGACCGCAAGGCCTCGCGCAGCAGGAGCGGCCGATGTCTGATTAGCTAGTTGGTGGGGTAAAGGCCCACCAAGGCGACGATCAGTAGCTGGTCTGAGAGGACGATCAGCCACACTGGGACTGAGACACGGCCCAGACTCCTACGGGAGGCAGCAGTGGGGAATTTTGGACAATGGGGGCAACCCTGATCCAGCAATGCCGCGTGTGTGAAGAAGGCCTTCGGGTTGTAAAGCACTTTTGTCCGGAAAGAAAACGCTCTGGTTAATACCTGGGGCGGATGACGGTACCGGAAGAATAAGCACCGGCTAACTACGTGCCAGCAGCCGCGGTAATACGTAGGGTGCGAGCGTTAATCGGAATTACTGGGCGTAAAGCGTGCGCAGGCGGTTTTGTAAGACAGGCGTGAAATCCCCGAGCTCAACTTGGGAATTGCGCTTGTGACTGCAAGGCTAGAGTATGTCAGAGGGGGGTAGAATTCCACGTGTAGCAGTGAAATGCGTAGAGATGTGGAGGAATACCGATGGCGAAGGCAGCCCCCTGGGACGTCACTGACGCTCATGCACGAAAGCGTGGGGAGCAAACAGGATTAGATACCCTGGTAGTCCACGCCCTAAACGATGTCAACTAGTTGTTGGGGATTCATTTCTTCAGTAACGTAGCTAACGCGTGAAGTTGACCGCCTGGGGAGTACGGTCGCAAGATTAAAACTCAAAGGAATTGACGGGGACCCGCACAAGCGGTGGATGATGTGGATTAATTCGATGCAACGCGAAAAACCTTACCTACCCTTGACATGCCACTAACGAAGCAGAGATGCATCAGGTGCCCGAAAGGGAAAGTGGACACAGGTGCTGCATGGCTGTCGTCAGCTCGTGTCGTGAGATGTTGGGTTAAGTCCCGCAACGAGCGCAACCCTTATCTTTAGTTGCTACGCAAGGGCACTCTAGAGAGACTGCCGGTGACAAACCGGAGGAAGGTGGGGATGACGTCAAGTCCTCATGGCCCTTATGGGTAGGGCTTCACACGTCATACAATGGTGCGTACAGAGGGTTGCCAACCCGCGAGGGGGAGCTAATCCCAGAAAACGCATCGTAGTCCGGATCGTAGTCTGCAACTCGACTACGTGAAGCTGGAATCGCTAGTAATCGCGGATCAGCATGCCGCGGTGAATACGTTCCCGGGTCTTGTACACACCGCCCGTCACACCATGGGAGTGGGTTTTGCCAGAAGTAGTTAGCCTAACCGCAAGGAGGGCGATTACCACGGCAGGGTTCATGACTGGGGTGAAGTCGTAACAAGGTAGCCGTATCGGAAGGTGCGGCTGGATCACCTCCTTTCCAGAGGCTTGTGTTCACAAGTCAAGCGTTCACACTTATCGGTTTGTTTGCTGTTACAGCCAAGGGTCTGTAGCTCAGGTGGTTAGAGCACCGTCTTGATAAGGCGGGGGTCGTAGGTTCAAGTCCTACCAGACCCACCAAGTTATCTACGCGGGGGATTAGCTCAGCTGGGAGAGCACCTGCTTTGCAAGCAGGGGGTCGTCGGTTCGATCCCGTCATCCTCCACCACTTACCTTGATCGAGGATCGGGGTAACGAGACGACCTGGTTGGTAGTCAAATGAAAGCATTCAGTGCCGAGTGCTTTCATTTGGCATTGCCAAGCGACGATAAGTCGGCTGTTCTTTAACAATATGGGATGTAGTAAAGGTGTCGCGAAGCGTTGATGAGACGCTGCAGTACAAACGCGATACCGGGTTGTGATTGTATCAACCAAAATGTATTTAAGTGATCGAAAGATGACTTGGAATACGGCACAAACGCGAGAACTCAGACCTGTAGCCAGCGTGGATAGCGGAGACGTTAGACACACTCGTTATAGGGTCAAGCGAACAAGTGCATGTGGTGGATGCCTTGGCGATCACAGGCGATGAAGGACGCGGTAGCCTGCGAAAAGCTTCGGGGAGCTGGCAAACAAGCTTTGATCCGGAGATGTCCGAATGGGGAAACCCGACCCGAATGGGTCATCCCTTGCTGAATACATAGGCAAGGGAAGCGAACGCGGCGAACTGAAACATCTAAGTAGCTGCAGGAACAGAAATCAACCGAGATTCCCAGAGTAGTGGCGAACGAAATGGGAAGAGCCTTGCACTCTTTAGCAGAACTGTTAGCAAAACGGGATGGAAAGCCCGGCCATAGCAGGTGATAGCCCTGTATGCGAAAACAGATTTGTGGAACTAGGTGTGCGACAAGTAGGGCGGGACACGTGAAATCCTGTCTGAAGATGGGGGGACCATCCTCCAAGGCTAAATACTCGTGATCGACCGATAGTGAACCAGTACCGTGAGGGAAAGGCGAAAAGAACCCCGGGAGGGGAGTGAAATAGATCCTGAAACCGCATGCATACAAACAGTCGGAGCCTGGCAACGGGTGACGGCGTACCTTTTGTATAATGGGTCAGCGACTTACATTCAGTGGCAAGCTTAACCGATTAGGGAAGGCGTAGCGAAAGCGAGTCCGAACAGGGCGTTGAGTCGCTGGGTGTAGACCCGAAACCAGATGATCTATCCATGGCCAGGTTGAAGGTGCGGTAACACGTACTGGAGGACCGAACCCACTAACGTTGAAAAGTTAGGGGATGAGCTGTGGATAGGGGTGAAAGGCTAAACAAATCTGGAAATAGCTGGTTCTCTCCGAAAACTATTTAGGTAGTGCCTCGTGTCTCACCTTCGGGGGTAGAGCACTGTCATGGTTGGGGGGTCTATTGCTGATTACCCCGCCATAGCAAACTCCGAATACCGAAGAGTGCAATCACGGGAGACAGACATCGGGTGCTAACGTCCGGTGTCAAGAGGGAAACAACCCAGACCGCCAGCTAAGGTCCCCAAATATAGCTAAGTGGGAAACGAAGTGGGAAGGCTAAAACAGTCAGGAGGTTGGCTTAGAAGCAGCCACCCTTTAAAGAAAGCGTAATAGCTCACTGATCGAGTCGTCCTGCGCGGAAGATGTAACGGGGCTAAGCTATATACCGAAGCTGCGGACGCACAGCAATGTGCGTGGTAGGAGAGCGTTCTGTAAGCCTGTGAAGGTGTCTTGTAAAGGATGCTGGAGGTATCAGAAGTGCGAATGCTGACATGAGTAGCGATAAAGGGGGTGAAAGGCCCCCTCGCCGTAAGCCCAAGGTTTCCTACGCAACGTTCATCGGCGTAGGGTGAGTCGGCCCCTAAGGCGAGGCAGAGATGCGTAGCTGATGGGAAGCAGGTTAATATTCCTGCACCGTCGTATGATGCGATGGGGGGACGGATCGCGGAAGGTTGTCCGGGTGTTGGAAGTCCCGGTCCCTGCATTGGAGAAGGCGCTTAGGCAAATCCGGGCGCGGAATTCAAGGATGTGGGGCGAGCGGCCTAGTGCTGCGAAGCAATCGGAAGTGGTTCCAAGAAAAGCCTCTAAGCTTCAGTCATACGAGACCGTACCGCAAACCGACACAGGTGGGCGAGATGAGTATTCTAAGGCGCTTGAGAGAACTCGGGAGAAGGAACTCGGCAAATTGGTACCGTAACTTCGGGATAAGGTACGCCCTGGTAGCTTGACTGGCCTGCGCCAGAAGGGTGAAGGGGTTGCAATAAAATGGTGGCTGCGACTGTTTAATAAAAACACAGCACTCTGCAAACACGAAAGTGGACGTATAGGGTGTGACGCCTGCCCGGTGCCGGAAGATTAAATGATGGGGTGCAAGCTCTTGATTGAAGTCCCGGTAAACGGCGGCCGTAACTATAACGGTCCTAAGGTAGCGAAATTCCTTGTCGGGTAAGTTCCGACCTGCACGAATGGCGTAACGATGGCCACACTGTCTCCTCCCGAGACTCAGCGAAGTTGAAGTGTTTGTGATGATGCAATCTCCCCGCGGCTAGACGGAAAGACCCCATGAACCTTTACTGTAGCTTTGCATTGGACTTTGAGCCGATCTGTGTAGGATAGGTGGGAGGCTTTGAAGCGTGGACGCCAGTTCACGTGGAGCCGTCCTTGAAATACCACCCTGGTTTGTTTGAGGTTCTAACCTTGGCCCGTGAATCCGGGTCGGGGACAGTGCATGGTAGGCAGTTTGACTGGGGCGGTCTCCTCCCAAAGTGTAACGGAGGAGTTCGAAGGTACGCTTGGTACGGTCGGACATCGTACCTAAAGTGCAATGGCAAAAGCGTGCTTAACTGCGAGACCGACAAGTCGAGCAGGTGCGAAAGCAGGACATAGTGATCCGGTGGTTCTGAATGGAAGGGCCATCGCTCAACGGATAAAAGGTACTCTGGGGATAACAGGCTGATACCGCCCAAGAGTTCATATCGACGGCGGTGTTTGGCACCTCGATGTCGGCTCATCTCATCCTGGGGCTGTAGCCGGTCCCAAGGGTATGGCTGTTCGCCATTTAAAGAGGTACGTGAGCTGGGTTTAAAACGTCGTGAGACAGTTTGGTCCCTATCTGCCGTGGGCGTTGGAATCTTGACGGGGGCTGCTCCTAGTACGAGAGGACCGGAGTGGACGTACCGCTGGTGTACCTGTTGTCTCGCCAGAGGCATCGCAGGGTAGCTATGTACGGAAGAGATAACCGCTGAAAGCATCTAAGCGGGAAACTCGCCTGAAGATGAGGATTCCCTGGAGGCTTGACCTCCTTGAAGGGTCGTTCGAGACCAGGACGTTGATAGGCTGGGTGTGGAAGCGCAGTAATGCGTTAAGCTAACCAGTACTAATTGCCCGTAAGGCTTGATCCTATAACCAGTGTGTTTGACCTGGTTGGACCAGAGTCCGCGTGTGCCACAGGCATACAACACAACCCCCTTACTACACCCAGATTCGCTGCGCTGATGCATGTCAGCGCGGCAACCCCTCATGCCTGGTGACCATAGCGAGTTGGAACCACCCCTTCCCATCCCGAACAGGACCGTGAAACGACTTTGCGCCGATGATAGTGCGGACTACCCGTGTGAAAGTAGGTCATCGCCAGGCTCTTATACCCAGAACCCCCAAGCCCAAAAGCTTGGGGGTTTTGCTTTTACGCGGGCGAAACGCAAAAGCAGGCAAATCCCCCCGCAAGCATGCAAATCCCCCTTTGGCCCCCGGCGCACACGCCGTGGCTGCGCCCACTGTCCATAGAACAAATTCGAAAAGCACAGCCCGTCATGTTGGCTGTTGTATTCAGGGTACCCGAGCATTCCGGGTCAGCAAGGCATCTGATATCTTCTGCCTTCAAGTGCTGAAAAATTCAGCACGAAGCAGTCTGCAATACCAAGCCTCGGCGCCGAATAGCCAGGATGTTGGGATTTCGACGAACGGGTAAGTATCGGGTTATCAGGGTCCAGGGGGGTATCGTGGCCATGAAGTTTCGGCCAGCACTGGCTTGTGTGGTGAGCGCGCTCGCGCTCGCCGGTTGTGCATCATCGACGGTCGCACCGACCGATCCATCAAGGTTGGCCACCGTCTCGGACGGAAATTGCGCGACGTTCGCGGAAAAAGGCTTGTTGAACGCGGCCGTTCGAGGCCAGCCGGCCGACCTGCTGGAGCAGGCGAATCGGACGGCGAGCGGCGCAGCCGATTCGGACGCGGGCGGCGACAGCGAGGCCGAATCCGACGCCACGTCGTTGCCGTTGCTGGCAGAACCGCCGCTATTCTCGGCCTTCGCGACCCCTGCGGGTCCCACGGCCAGCCCGACCGGCTGGCAGCCCTGGAAGGTCAATCGCAACAAGACACCCACCCGTTATTCGCTGGCCGAAGTCGACCAGCGCACCGTACTGCATGCCGAGGCCGACGGGTCCGCGTCGGGCCTGTACGTCCCGCTGGAACAGCGCGATCCTGGCACGCTGCGCTGGATGTGGAAGACGCGGGATGTGATTCGTGTCGCGGATAACGCGGTCAGCCATCGCGAGGACGCCCCATTGCGAATTTTCGTCGCGTTCGATGGGGATCGCAGCACGTTGTCGCTGAAAGACCAGTTGATGTACGAAATGGCGCGCATCACCACGGGTCGGGAAATGCCTTATGCCACGTTGATGTACATCTGGGGCGGCAAGCGTCCGGTGGGCAGCGTCCTGAACAATCCCCACACGGACCGCGTCCGCATGATCATCGTGGATTCGGGCACGCGCCATACCAACGAATGGCGATGCCATGAACGCGATCTGCGTGCCGACTACCGCAAGGCGTTCGGCGCCGATCCCGGCAAGATCCTCGCGGTCGGCCTGATGACCGATACCGACAACACCAAGAGCCGCGCCGAAGCCTGGTACGGCGATATCGCGCTGGACTAACGCGAACCCAGCAGAACCCCGCCGAGCCCCCCTGGGCGGCCGCTACCCGACGCTCAGGTCTTCCAGCGCCAGCAGCGCGAACGAGGCAAGCCAGTGCGTCGCCACGTAGTGGCCATCCACGGCCTGCGGCAGGGACACTTCCAGATGATCGGACCAGGCCCGCACGGCCAGCGGCTGCAGGGGCGATGGCAAGGCCGGACCCAGCAGCCGCCAGCACCAGGCGCGCGACAGATTCAGACCGTCCAGATGAGACATCTTCGGATCGGTCCGATCCGCGACCGCCACAGGGGTCAGCCAGGTCCCGAGTTCGGCCTGTCCCGGCGAAAACAGGTCCCACCATTCCGCAAAGCCGCAGTCATCCATGACCTGCCGCATCAGCACGGCCTCCGTCAGGCCGCCCGACAGGAATTCGTCGCCGCCCGGCTCGTAGCGGGCCGGATAGCGCAGGTCATGCGCGAACCAGCGATGCGCCCGACGCACGATCGATTTGCGCAGGGCCGGATGCTGGTCCTGCCGCGCATAGAACAGCGCCATCACCAGCGCAAACGCACTATTGAAATGGGTGCCGGTGCGAACCGGGAAATCGGCTACGTCGATGTAGTCCATCAGACGTTGGGCCAGATGGTTGGCCAGCGGCGCGCAAGCGGCAGCCCACCTGGCCGCCTGCGGGTCTTTGAGACCCAGCGCGCCCAGCTCGGCCTGCAGCCGCAGCACCCATGCCCAGCCGTAAGGCCGTTCGAAGGTCCGGGAGGCGGGCCGTTCGAAATAGGCCAGCTCCGTGGCGAAGGCCTCCGGGCGGAACTGGGTATCGAGTGTTTCGCGGATGCGGCCGGCATCGGGCAGGTTCGGACGCAAGACCAGCAGCCGCACCAGCAGCCAGTGCATGTGCACCGACGAATGCCAGTCGTAGCTGCCGTAGAAGACCGGGTGACTGACCGCCGGCGCGGCCAGGTCGCCCGCATCCACCATCAGGTGGTCCAGCTTGTGCGGATACGGACGCACGATGTTGTCGAGCGCCACCCGGGCAAATCGCGACGCCACGGCGTCGTCCAGCAGCGTATGGGGCATCGTGCGTCGCCTGAAACGTCGATCAGTGCCGGATCAGGCCGGCGCGAGCCATTTCTCCACCAGCTTGACGAAGAACGTGGAGCCCACCGGCAGCAGTTCGTCGTTGAAGTCGTAGCTGGGGTTGTGCAGCATGCACGGGCCCATGCCGTGGCCAGCCTCGCGGTGCGAGCCCTCGCCGTTGCCGATGAACAGGTAGCAGCCCGGCTTTTCCTGCAGCATGAACGAGAAGTCCTCGGCGCCCATGGTCGGTTCCACGTTGCCGTCGACGTTGTCGGCGCCCACCAGTTCGCTGGCGATGCCCACCGCGAACTCGGCTTCGGCCGCGCTGTTGATGGTGGGCGGATAGTTGCGGCGGAATTCGAAATCGATCGTGCAATCGAACGCCTGCGCCACCGCGCGCGACACTTCTTCCATGCGCCGTTCGATCAGATCGAGCACTTCCACGGTGAAGGTGCGCACCGTGCCGCCCAGCCAGACTTCATTGGGCACGATGTTGGTGGCGTCGCCGCCGTGGAACTGCGTCACCGAGATCACGGCGGTGTCGATCGGCCGCTTGTTGCGCGTGATGATGCCCTGCAGCGCCGATACGATCTGGGCCCCCGTGAACACCGGGTCGGCGCCATTGTGCGGCATGGCTGCATGCGCGCCCTTGCCTCGCACGGTGATCTTGAATTCGTTGCTCGATGCCATCAGCGGGCCGGCCGTGGTGCCGAACGAGCCGACCGGCATGCCCGGCCAGTTGTGCATGCCGAACACGGCATCGCACGGAAAACGCTCGAACAGGCCGTCCTTGATCATCTCGCGCGCGCCGCCGCCGCCTTCTTCGGCCGGCTGGAAGATCAGGTGCACGGTGCCGTCGAAATTGCGATGCTCGGCCAGATAGCGCGCGGCGCCCAGCAGCATCGCCGTATGGCCATCATGGCCGCACGCGTGCATCTTGCCTGCGTGCTGCGAGCGATGGCCGAAGGTGTTGGCTTCCTGCAGCGGCAGCGCATCCATGTCGGCACGCAGGCCGATGGTTCTGGCGCTATTGCCATGGCGGATGACGCCGACCAGGCCGGTGGTGCCCAGGCCGCGGTGGACCTCGATGCCCCAGGATTCCAGGTTCTTGGCCACCACGTCGGCGGTGCGCTGTTCCTCGAAACACAGTTCGGGATGCGCGTGGATGTCACGTCGAATGGTGCGGATTTCGGCTTGCGCCTGCAGGATTTCGGGGATGAGCTTCATGATGCCGGTCCGGGCAAATGGGGCAATTGGATATCCCAGATCATACGACGCCTATCGTAGAAGCGCCAAAACAAGGCGTTCCCGGCACCTGCCGCCGGCCCCGGTCACGTATCGGTGCGGGGCCGGCCGCGGCGGGCATACATTGGCTCCGGCAGCGGTACCGGCCCGGCGCCGCCCGCCTCCCTGCTGGCGCGGCGCAGCATCGGGCGATGCTGCAGGGCGGGTGGGTTTCCCCGCATGGCGGACGCCGTGCACTGCTGGAACAGTTCATGCTTGAACTGCCCGGCCGGTTGCGCGCCACGTTGCCCAGCGGAATGCCGCACCAAAATGCGGCGCTCCTGCATGAGACATTCGGGACGCGCGCGACCGATCCTTATCGTCATTTCAAGACTTCCCACTGGGAGAATCGTGCGATGTTCCTTCGTCACGTCAAGAAGGCTGTCGGCAAGGCGGTCGGTACTGTCCTGCTGACCGGTGCGCTCGGCCTGGCCACTCCGGCCCAGGCGGTCGATCTCAAGATCGCCATGAGCTCGCCGCCGACCTCAATGGATCCGCATTTCTACAACCTGTTCTCGAACATCAATGTGTCCGAGCACGTGTTCGAGACGCTGATCAAGCTCGACCCCGACAGCAAGGTGGTGCCGGGCCTGGCCGAATCGTGGAAGCTGGTCAACAACCTCACGTGGGAATTCAAGATCCGCAAGGGCGTGAAGTGGCATGACGGGACGGAACTGACCACCGAAGACATCGCGTGGTCGCTGGACCGCCCGGCTACCATCGTCAACAGCCCGGGCAAGTTCGATGTGTACACCAAGGCGATCATCAACAAGAAGATCATCGACAAGTACACGATCCAGGTGACCACCAACCAGCCGTACCCGCTGATGCTCAACGACCTGACATCGGTGTTCATGGTCCAGAAGAAGGCCACCCAGGGCCTGTCTTCCGACGACTTTGCACAGGGCAAGGGCATGGTCGGCACCGGGCCGTTCAAGTTCGTCAGCTATGCGCGCGACGACCGGGTGGAACTGGTCAAGAACCCCGACTACTGGGGAGCCAAACCGGCCTGGGACAAGGTGACGCTGCGCTTCATCCCCAACCCGGCCACGCGCCTGGCCGCGCTGCTGTCGGGCGACGTGCAGGCCATCGAGAACGTGCCCACGCCCGACCTGCCGAAGGTGCGAAGCGATCCCAAGCTGTCGTTCTTCTCGAAGATCTCGCACCGCGTGATCTACCTGTACTTCGACGTCAAGCGCGACAAGTCGCCGTTCGTGACGACCAAGGACGGCCAGCCGATGGACAAGAACCCGCTGAAGGACGCGCGCGTGCGCATCGCCATCAGCACGGCCATCAACCGCCAGGGCATCAAGGACCGCCTGATGGAAGGCCTGTCCGAGCCGACCAACAACCTGGTGCCGCCCACGCTGTTCGGCCATAACCCGGCGCTGAAGACGCTGAAATACGATCCGGAAGCGGCAAAGAAGATGCTGGCCGACGCCGGTTATCCGAACGGCTTCGGGCTGACGCTGCATACGCCGAACAACCGATACGTCAACGACGAGAAGATTGCGCAGACCATCGCGCAGAACCTGACCCGCATCGGCATCAATACCAAGGTGGAAGGCATGCCGATGGCCACGTATTCGTCGAAGGCGATCAAGCGCGAATGGTCGTTCGGCCTGGTGGGCTGGGGCGCCCAGACCGGCGAGGTCAGCTCGCCGCTGCGCGCGCTGGTGGCGTGCGAAGACTCGAAGAAGGGCTTCGGCACGACCAACTGGGGCGAGTACTGCAATCCGAAGATGGACGCGGTGCTGGAAAAGGCGCTGGCCACCGTGGATGACAACGAGCGGTCCAAGCTGCTGCAGGAAGCCACGGCCATCGTGGTGCTGGACGGCGGCATCATCCCGATCCACCATCAGGTGACCACGTGGGCCACGCAGAAGGGCATCACCTATGTGCCGCGTACCGACGAACGCACCTACGCGCACCTGTTCAAGCCTGCCCAGTAAGCCAGCAGGGCAGGACGGCGCCGCCAGCGGCTGGCGGCTCCGGTATGATCGCGGCCCCGGTCTTCCACGAGAAGCCGGGGCGATGTTCCCACGATCTTCCCCGTGGGCCGCGAACCCGCCGGCAGTGCGCCACCGCGCGCCGGCGAAAGGATAGGCGTCTGGAAAATGCTGGTCTTCATCATCCGGCGACTGATGCAGAGCGTGGTTGTGCTGCTGGTCATGTCGTTGCTCGTGTTTCTTGGCGTTTTTGCGATCGGCAACCCGATCGACATCCTGATCAGCCCGCAGGCCGACCAGGAAGACATCAAACGCACCATCGCCGCGCTTGGCCTCGACAAGCCACTCTGGGAGCAATACTGGATCTTCCTGCAGAACGCGCTGCACGGAAATCTGGGCACGTCGTTCGCGCATGGCACCCCGGCGCTGAAACTGATCTTCGAACGCATGCCGGCCACGATGGAGCTGGCGGTGTGCGCCATCCTGCTGGCCATCGTGCTGGGCATCCCGCTGGGCCTGTGGGCGGGGCTGCGGCCGAACGGCGTGGCCGGCAAGACCATCATGACGGTGTCGATCCTGGGCTTCTCGCTGCCCACGTTCTGGGTCGGGCTGATGCTGATCATGGTGTTCGCCGTGCAGCTGGGCTGGCTGCCGTCGAACGGGCGGGGTGAGACCGTCAGCGTGCTGGGCGTGCCGCTGAGCTTCCTGACCGGGGACGGCATCCGGCACCTGATCCTGCCCGCCGTGACGTTGTCGCTGCTGAATATCGCCATGGTGATCCGGCTCACGCGCGCCGGCACGCAGGAGGCGATGCTGCAGGACTACGTGAAGTTCGCCCGTGCCAAGGGGTTGTCGAACACGCGCATCGTCGGTGTCCACGTTCTTAAGAATATTCTGATCCCGATCGTCACCGTGATCGCGCTGCAGTTCGGCTCGATCATCGCGTTCGCGATCGTGACCGAGTCGATCTTCGCGTGGCCCGGCATGGGCAAGCTGATCATCGATTCGATCCAGTTGCTGGACCGCCCGGTGATCGTCGCCTACCTGATGGTGATCGTGACGCTGTTCATCCTGATCAACCTGGTGGTGGATATCGTCTACAGCATGCTCGATCCGCGCGTGCGCATTGCCGACAACAAGGGCTGAGCCATGAGCACATCGACCGTCCCCCAGCAAGCCCCGGCCCAGCCGACGCCGGCGGCCAGGGAACAGACCCCCTGGCGCCGCTTCGCGCGGCAGTTCTTCGAAAGCAAGCTGGCGGTGCTGGGCCTGGTGACGCTGCTGCTGATCATTCTGATCGCGATTTTCGCGCCGCTGCTGGCACCGCAGAATCCTTATGACCTGGCCACCCTGGACGTGCTCGACGCGCGCCTGGCGCCAGGCGAGCAGGCCGGCAGCGGCATGACGTTCATCATGGGCTCCGACGAGCAGGGCCGCGACATGCTGTCGGCCGTGATGTACGGCCTGCGCATCAGCGTGGGCGTGGGCGTGGTCAGCACGGTGATTGCCCTGCTGCTGGGCGCCACGCTGGGGCTGCTGGCCGGCTTTCTCGGCGGGCGCACCGAGGCGTTCATCATGCGCGTGGCCGATCTGCAGCTGTCGTTCCCGCCGATCCTGCTCGCGCTGATCCTTCTGGCGTTTCTACGACCCGGCATCGGCAATATCGTGATCGCGCTGGTGGCGGTGCAGTGGGCCTACTACGCCCGCACCACGCGCAGCGCGGCGCTGGTGGAGCGCCGCAAGGAATACATCGAGGCCGCCACCTGCCTGGGGCTGCCGCCGCAGCGCATCATGTTCCGGCACCTGCTGCCGAACTGCCTGCCGCCGCTGATCGTGATCGCCGCGCTGCAGGTGGCATCGGCCATCACGCTCGAAGCCACGCTGTCGTTCCTGGGGCTGGGCGTGCCGGTCACCGAGCCGTCGCTGGGCATGCTGATTGCCAACGGACAGCAATACATGCTGTCCGGCAAGTACTGGATCAGCTTCTTCCCGGGCATCGCGCTGGTCGTCACCATCGTGTCGATGAATCTGGTGGCCGACCAGTTGCGCGACGTGCTGAACCCCCGCCTGCAGACGCAGTAACACACCAGGAGCGCCGATATGACCCAGCCAACCCTGGTCGTAGAAAATCTAAAAACACAGTTCTTCACCCGCGCTGGCGTGGCCCGGGCCGTGGACGATGTGTCGTTCTCGGTGGGCCGTGGCGAAATCATGGGCCTGGTCGGTGAATCGGGCTCCGGCAAGTCGATGACCGGCTATTCGATCATGGGCTTGATCGATCCGCCGGGCCGGGTCGTGGACGGCCGCATCGCCCTGACCAGCCGCGACGGCGTGACGCGAGACCTCCGCGCCCTGACCCCGGCCCAGCAGCGCGACGTGCGCGGCAACCGCATCGCCATGATTTTCCAGGACCCGATGATGACGCTGAACCCGGTCCTGCGCATCGACACGCAGATGATCGAGGCCGTGCGCGCGCACGACGACGTCAGCAAGGCCGCCGCCCGCGAGCGCGCCCGCAATGCACTGGCGCGCGTGGGCATCCCGTCGCCGGACGAGCGCCTGCACGCCTACCCGCACCAGTTCTCGGGCGGCATGCGCCAGCGCGTGGCCATTGCCATCGCGCTGCTGAACAAGCCCGACCTGATCATCGCCGACGAGCCGACCACGGCGCTGGACGTGACCATCCAGGGCCAGATCCTCTATGAAATGCAGACGCTGTGCCGGGAATCGGGCACGGCGCTGATCTGGATTACCCATGACCTGTCGGTGGTGGCCGGCCTGGCCGACAAGGTCTGCGTGATGTACGCGGGCAAGATCGTCGAATCGGGCGATGTGCGCCAGGTGCTGGAGCAGCCCCATCATCCCTATACGCACGGACTGATCGGCTCGGCGCCGTCGCGCAATCCGCGCGGTGCGCCGCTGCGGCAGATCCCTGGCATGACGCCGTCGCTGCTGAACCTGCCCGGCGGCTGCTCGTTCCGCAACCGCTGCCCGTACGCCACCGACGTGTGCAAGAACGATCCGCCGCTGGCCGTTTCGCCAGATGGCCGGCAGTTGCGCTGCTTCCACCCGGTGCACGCCCAGCAGGAGGCCGCATGAGTACGCCCGTGATCGAAACGCCGAAGGCCGCCGCCGTGGACGCGTCGCCCGACGCCGCCACGCCGCCGGCGCCGCTGCTGGAACTGCGCGGGGTGTCCAAGCGATTCGTCAAGTCGCTGGACGTGGCCGCCCGGGTGGCCAATGTGTTTGGCGCAAAGCAGAAGATGGAAGTGGTGCATGCCGTTGACAGGGTGGACCTGGCCATCCGCACCGGCGAGGTCGTGGGGCTGGTCGGCGAGTCGGGCTGTGGCAAGTCCACGCTGGGCCGCATGGCCGTGGGCCTGCATTCGCTGACCGAAGGCGAGCGGCTCTGGCGTGGCACCGACCTGGACCGCCTGCCGCCCGACAAGCGGCGCGAGAAACAGCTGGCGATCCAGATGATCTTCCAGGACCCGTACGCGTCGCTGAACCCGCGCCTGCGCGTGCTCGACATCGTCGGCGAGGCGCCGGTCGTGCATGGCATGGTCGAAAAGGGCGCGCAGAAGGCTTATGTGGAAGACATGCTCGTGCGCGTGGGCATGGACCCCACGGTGCTGCGCCGTTTTCCGCACCAGTTCTCGGGTGGCCAGCGGGCGCGCATCGGCATTGCCCGGGCCCTGGCCGTGAAGCCGGAATTCCTGGTCTGCGATGAGTCGGTGGCGGCGCTGGACGTGTCGATCCAGGCCCAGGTGCTGAACCTGTTCATCCGCCTGCGCGAAGAACTGAACCTGACCTACCTGTTCATCAGCCACGACCTGGGAGTGGTCAAACACATCAGCGACCGCGTGGTGATCATGTACCTGGGGCGTGTGGTGGAATCGGCGCCGACCGAGGAAGTGTTCGCGTCGCCGAACCATCCGTACACCCAGGCGCTGCTGGCCGAGGCGCCGAAGCTGGAGGTGGGCAAGAAGACGTATGTGGCGATCCGGGGCGAAATCCCGTCGCCGCTCAATCCGCCGATGGGCTGTCACTTCCACCCGCGCTGCCCGCACGCGATGCCGCGCTGCAAGGCGGAACAGCCGGCGCTCAAGGAGATCGCGCCGCTACGGTGGTCGGCATGTCACCTGAATGACATGGGGTGAGCGGAGGGGGTGGGTGGTTTTCTCCCCTCTCCCGCGTGCGGGAGAGGGGCGGGGGAGAGGGCAAGGCGGTTCCATTCACGACAAGCCGCAACTTGAACCTCGACACCCTCTCCCCCAACCCCTCTCCCACAAGCGGGAGAGGGGAGAAAACCGTGGCACCACAACCCTCACCGAATCACCACACCCCGCGAGTTGATGATCGTCATTTCGACGAATTTCGAGCCCACGTGGTTGTCCGGGCCGAACTGGACGATGAATCCGCCCAGGTCCACGTTGCGCATGCTCTCCAGCGCCATCACGAAGCGTTCGCGCGTCAGGTCCTTGCCGGCGCGGCGCAGGCCTTCCACGAATGCCTTGGCGGCGATGAAGCCTTCGATACTGGCGTAGTCGAAGTCGTTCTGCTTGCCGGCCGCCTGCAGCAGGCGCAGGTATTCGCGCACCACCGGCAGCGTGGCATTGCCCGGATGCGGCATCACCTGCGAGATGATCACGCCGCTGCCCTGGGGGCCGACTTCCCTGGCCAGCGCCTGGGTGCCCACGAACGACACGTTATAGAACTGTCCGCTGTAGCTGCGGCGCAGGGCCTCCTTCACGAAGGCGCCGGCCGTGCGATAGGCGCTGATCAGCACCACGGCATCGGGCTTGGCCTTCATGGCCTCCTGCATCGCGTCGCCGATTTCCACCGTATTGCGCACCACGCTCGATTGCGCCACCAGCTTCACGCCGCTGTCGCCCGGCAGCGCCTTGATGGCGTGCTCGATGCCCGCCAGGCCGGCCTTGCCGTAGCCGTCGTCGTTGTAGACCACGGCAATGCGCTTCAGGCCGGTGGTGCGGATCTGGCGCACGATGGCGGCGGTTTCTTCCTCGTAGCCCGCGCGCACGTGGAAGACGTAGCGGTTGGACCCGTCGCGCAGCGTCTGCGCGCCGCTGAACGGGGCGAAGAACGGAATGCGGGCCTGGCTGACCAGCGGCAGCGCGGCCTGGCTGGTGGGCGTGCCCACATAGCCGAACAGCGCAAAGACGCGGTCTTCCTCGATCAGCTTCTTCGTGTTCTTGACGGCCTCGTCGGGCTCGTAGGCATCGTCCAGCGCCTTGAGTTCGATCTTGCGGCCGAACACGCCGCCATGGCTGTTGATGTAGTCGAAGTAAAGGCGCGCGCCGGCGTTCATCTGCTTGCCCAGCACGGCCGTGGGGCCGGTCAGCGCGGCCGATTGTCCCAGCAGGATCGTATCGGCGGACACGCCAGCCTCGGCGGGCGCGGTGTTGGCGCCAGACGCGGCGCCTGGTATGCCGCTGGCCGCGAGCGCGGCCGCCATCATCAGGCCGACCAGCTGCCGGCGCTTGACCCCAGAAGTGAAACCCATGTGAATCCCCGTCAAAAATCCGTAAAACGTTCTTCGTTGCGTCTTGGCTGCTTTCGGACCCCGCGGATGCCGTCCGGATCTTGTGCCGGTACGGCTCCCGGCCCTGCGGGGCCGGACAGTTGCCGGCCTTGGCCGGACTGCGCCGGCACATCATAATCGAATACAATCGGAGCCAAACAATTTCTCCCGGTCAGCAATGTTTGGCCGACGCCACTGCGCCACAGTCACGCCGTTGACAAACGCCACGCCGTCGGCCCGCCGAATGCCTGGACCGGGCGCCCCCACCGCCGTATCTGCCTGCCCGAGCCCACCATGGCCACCCGCATCGTCCGCGCCGCCTGCCCCCATGATTGTCCCGACACCTGTGCGTTGCTCGTCACCGTCGAGGACGGCCGCGCCACCAAGGTGGCCGGCGATCCCGACCATCCCACCACGGGCGGCGTGCTCTGCACCAAGGTGTCGCGCTACACCGAACGCACGTACCACGCCGACCGCCTGCTGACGCCGCTGCGTCGCGTAGGCAGGAAGGGCGAGGGCAAGTTCGAGCCGATCTCCTGGGAAGCCGCGCTCGACGAGATCGCCACGCGGCTGGGCGCCATCGCCGCACGCAACCCCGAGGCCATCGTCCCGTACAGCTACGCGGGCACGATGGGCCTGGTGCAGGGCGAAAGCATGGCCGCGCGGTTCTTTCACAAGCTCGGGGCGTCGCTGCTGGATCGCACGATCTGTGCCAGTGCCGGCGCCACGGCGCTGCGCTACACCTATGGCGCCAGCGTCGGCATGGACATCGAGCACGTGGTCGATGCGAAGCTGGTGATCATCTGGGGCGGCAACCCGATTGCGTCGAACCTGCATTTCTGGACCCGCGCGCAGGAAGCCAAGCGCCGCGGCGCCACGCTGGTGGCGATCGATCCGTACCGCTCGCTGACGGCGGAGAAGTGCCATCGCCATATCGCACCGATGCCGGGCACCGACGGCGCGCTGGCGCTGGCGATGATCCATATCCTGATCCGGGACGGCCTGCTGGACCACGACTACATCGCGCAGCACACGGTCGGTTTCGACGCGCTGCGCGAGCGGGCCATGGACTATCCGCCGGCCCGGGCAGCCGACATCTGCGGCGTGCCCGTGGAAGACATCGAATGGCTGGCCGGCCTGTACGGCCAGCTGGCGGTCACGGAACGCCAGCCCGTGGCCATCCGCCTGAACTACGGCATGCAGCGCGTGCGCGGCGGCGGCCAGGCGGTACGCGCCGTGGCCTGCCTGCCGTCGCTGGTGGGCGCCTGGCGCCAGCCGGCGGGCGGCCTGCAGCTGTCCACGTCGGGGTTCTTCCCGGTCGATACGGCGTCGCTGCAGCGCCCGGACCTGCTGCCGACGTGGCCCGCACTGCCGCGCACCGTGAACATGAGCACGATCGGCGATGCGCTGCTGGACGACGGCACGCGCGGCAACGGCCCGAAGATCGAAGCCGTGGTCGTCTACAACAGCAATCCCGTGGCGGTGGCGCCCGAGTCGGCCAAGGTGGCGCAGGGGTTTGCGCGCGAGGACCTGTTCACGGTGGTGCTGGAACACTTCCGCACCGATACGGCCGACTATGCCGATATCGTGCTGCCGGCCACCACGCAGCTGGAACACGTGGACGTCCACAAGACCTACGGCCACGTCTACTTCATGGCCAACAACCAGGCCGTGGCCCCGCTGGGCCAGGCGCTGCCGAACACCGAGATCTTCCGCCGGCTGGCCGCGCGCATGGGGTTTGCCGAGCCGTGCTTTGCCGATACCGACGAGGAAATCGCCAGCCAGGCCATCCTGCGCGACGACAAGCGCGCCGAGGGCATCAGCTGGGACACGCTGAAGGCGCGCGGCTGGCAACGGCTCAATATCGATGCGGCGCCGTTCGCCAACGGCGGCTTCCCGACGGCTTCGGGAAAGTGCGAGTTCTATTCGGCAGCCATGGCGCGCGACGGGCTCGACCCGCTGCCGGCCCATGTGGCGCCGTACGAGACGGCGTCGTCGGCGCCGGAACTGGCGGCACGGTATCCGCTGTCGATGATCTCGCCGCCGGCGCGCAATTTCCTGAACAGCACGTTCGTCAATGTGGACAGCCTGCGCAGCACCGAAGGCGAGCCCCATCTGGACATCCATCCGGTGGACGCCGCCGCGCGCAACATCGCCCACGGCGACATGGTCCGGGTCTACAACGACCGCGGCAGCATGCAGGCGCGTGCCCGCGTGACCGATCGCGCCAGGCAGGGGCTGGTGGTGGGCCTGTCGATCTGGTGGAAGAAGCTGGCCCCGGATGGCAAGAACGCCAACGAACTGACCAGCCAGCAGCTGACCGACCTGGGCCGCGCGCCGGTGTTCTATGACTGCCTCGTGGAAGTGGAGGCGGTGCGGACCGAGGCCCTGGCATCATGAAACGGTGGCCGGCCCGCCGGCGCCTGGCGGGTATCCTCGCGATACTCGCTGGTGCGACGCTGGCGGCCGGCTGCGATACGGTCGGCTATTACTATCAGTCGATCGGCGGACATCTGGGCGTGATGGCTTCGGCGCAGTCGCTGGACGACGCCATCGCCACGGCCAACGGCGCCAACGACCGGAAGCTGGCGCAGCGGCTGGAACTGGCGCGCCGCATCCGCGACTACGCATCGCGCGAACTGAAACTTCCCGACAACGGCAGTTATCGCCGTTACGCCAATTTGCACCGGCCCTATGTGGTGTGGAGCGTGTTCGCCACGCCCGAACTGTCGCTCGACCTGCGCAAGTGGTGCTTCCCGATCGTCGGCTGCATTACCTATCGCGGCTACTACAGCCAGGACGATGCCGATCACTATGCCAAGGGGCTGCGCCGCGACGGCTTCGAGACCTACGTGGCGGGCATCCCGGCCTATTCCACGCTCGGTTATTTCGACGATCCGCTACTCAATACCTTCGTCTACCAGCCCGAGGGCGAACTGGCCCGGCTGATCTTCCACGAACTGGCGCACCAGGTGGTGTACGTGCGCAACGACACCGCGTTCAACGAGTCGTTTGCCACCGCCGTGGAAGTGGCCGGCGTGGAGCACTGGCTGGCGCAGGAGGGTTCGGCCGACGCGCGCGCCAGCTACAAGATCTATGACGGCCGGCGCCGCCAGTTCCGCGCGATGCTGCTCGGCACGCGCGACAAGCTGGTGGCGCTGTACAAGTCACCGCTGACCGACGAAGCCAAGCGCCAGGGCAAGGCCCGCATCTTCGACGAACTGCGACAGGAGTACGCCGCGCTGAAGGTCGAATGGGCCGGCTATACCGGCTACGACCGCTGGTTCGACCAGCCGCTGACCAACGCCCACCTGGCCGCCGTGGCCACGTACCAGCAATGGGTGCCGGCCTTCACGGCGCTGCTGGCGCAGTGCGGCGGCGACTGGGAACGCTTCTATGCCGCCGCGCGCAAGATCGGCGATCTGCCGCCGGCCGAACGCGACGCGGCGTTGCGCAAGCTGGCGCCGCCGGCCACCGAAGTCACGCCGCTGACCGCCCGTGGCACCACGGGGGCCGTGGCCGATACGCCAAAACCCTGACGCGGGAGTTTCCCGATGGTGACGCACGCCCCGCATGCGAAAATGGCGGCCATGTCTCATGCCCCCAAGAAATCCGGCAATCTGCCGCGCGCCACCGCCGCCGCCACGCTGAGCGACGACGGCCCCGCCCGCTCGCACGTGGCCGAGCGCCAGGAAATGCGCCGCCGCCAGATCCTGGATACGGCCGCGCAGCTTTTCTACACGAAAGGCTATCCGGGCATGACGATGAACGACCTGTGCCGGGCCCTGGGCGTGACCAAGCCGGCGGTCTACTACTATTTCGCGGACAAGTACGAGATCTTCGACATCCTGTGCCGCGAATCGGCGCAGACCTGCCTCCCGGTGATTCGGGAAACGGCCAACCCGGCGCTGCCGGTGCGCGAGCGCCTGCATGCCTGCCTGCTGGAAATGGCGCGCCGCTGCGTCCGGTGCCATGTGGCGGCGGCGCTGAGCTTCCGTGACAACCAGTATCTGAAGAGCGATACGGTCGCGTGGCTCAACAGCATGGCGCGCGAGTTCTACCGCGACCTGTACGTGCTGCTGGAGGAAGGGCGCGCCGCAGGCGTGTTCGCATTCGGCGATGCGCGGGTGACGGCCCATTCCATGGGGGGCGTGATCGGCTTCATGTACACCTGGCATGAACCGGGACGCATGGACCCCGAGGCGCTGGCGCATGAGCTGGCGCAAAACATGATGAAGCTGGTGCTGCCGCCGGCTTGATCGGCGGCAGGGATCGCGGCTTTCTCCGCCGTTTTCGTCAGGGTATTCCCTCGATCCCGCCGATGGGTGGCGGATAATTCACCATTTCGACGGTCCAATTCGTGGAGGACTTCGTCTAACGGGTTGTCTTCACATGGGGCACGCGTTTAGCATTCCCCAAAAATCGAACGACCATTCAGAAATTCAGGAGACGGTATGGAAAAGCTGTGGCTGAAACACTATCCGGCAGGCGTACCGGCAGAGATCGACGCCAGCCAGTTCCGTTCGCTGGCCCAGTTGCTCGAGCATTCGTTCCGTACCTACGCCGACCGCCGCGCGTTCATCTGCATGGACCGCGCCATGACCTATGGCGAACTGGACCAGCTGTCGCGCCAGTTCGCGGCCTGGCTGCAGTCGCGCGGCCTGCGCCCGGGCGCCCGCGTGGCCATCATGATGCCGAACGTGCTGCAGTATCCGGTGGTGCTGGCCGCGGTGCTGCGTGCCGGCTACGTGGTGGTCAACGTGAATCCGCTGTACACGCCGCGCGAACTGGAGCACCAGCTCAAGGACAGCGGCGCCGAAGCGATCGTCATCCTTGAGAATTTCGCCGCCACGCTGCAGGCCGTGCTGCCGGCCACGCCGGTCAAGCACGTGGTGGTGGCCAGCATGGGCGACATGCTCGGCGGCCTGAAGGGCGCCATCGTCAATTTCGTGGTGCGCAACGTCAAGAAGATGGTGCCGGCCTGGGAACTGCCCAACTGCGTGCGCTTCAACGACGTGCTGGCCGAAGGGCGCAAGATGGAACTGAAGCCCGTCAGCACGGGCCCGGACGACATCGCGTTCCTGCAGTACACGGGCGGCACCACGGGGGTGTCGAAGGGCGCCACGCTGCTGCACCGGAATATCGTGGCCAACGTGCTGCAGTCCGAGGCCTGGATGCAGCCGGCGCTGGCCAAGGGCGCCCATATCGACCAGGTGGTGACGATCACCGCGCTGCCGCTGTACCACATCTTCGCGCTGACGGTCTGCTGCCTGCTGGGCATGCGCAGCGGCGGGCTGAGCATCCTGATTCCGAATCCGCGCGACATCCCGGGCTTCATCAAGGAACTGCAGAAGTACAAGTTCCATATGTTCCCGGCCGTGAACACGCTGTACAACGCGCTGCTGAACCATCCCGACTTCGCCAAGGTGGACTGCTCAGGCCTGCGCGTGGCCAACGGCGGCGGCATGGCCGTGCAGGAAGCGGTGGCCAAGAACTGGCTGGCCAAGACGGGCTGCCCGATCATCGAGGGCTACGGCCTGTCGGAAACCTCGCCGTCAGCCACCTGCAATCCGACAGATTCCGACGCGTTCTCGGGCACCATCGGCCTGCCGCTGCCTTCCACGGAAGTGTCGATCCGCGACGACGACGGCAACGAACTGCCGCTGGGCCAGCCGGGCGAAATCTGCCTGCGCGGCCCGCAGGTGATGGCCGGCTACTGGAACCGCCCCGACGAGACCGCCAAGGTCATGACCCCGGATGGCTTCTTCAAGACCGGCGACATCGGCGTGATGGACGAGCGCGGCTACACGAAGATCGTCGATCGCAAGAAGGACATGATCCTGGTGTCGGGCTTCAACGTGTATCCGAACGAGGTGGAAGGCGTGGTTGCCGAATGCCCGGGCGTGCTTGAAGTGGCGGCGGTTGGCGTGCCCGACCAGCACTCGGGCGAGGTGGTGAAGCTGTTCGTGGTCAAGAAGGACCCGGCGTTGTCGGAAGCCGACGTGATCGCGTTCTGCAAGGAGCGCCTGACCGGCTACAAGCGGCCGAAGTACGTCGAATTCCGCACCGAGCTGCCGAAGACCAATGTCGGCAAGATCCTGCGGCGCGAACTGCGCGACAGCCGCAAGGCCGCCTGAACGGGCAGGGCGTGCGTCGTCAGCATTCGTTCGACGGCGCCATCTGGGGCTGGGTCGATCCATCGGGATAGATCAGCCGCACGCACGTGCCGGGCTCCAGCCCCGGCGCGGCCGGCCCGTTCACCTGGGCCACCATGCCATCGGTGGTCCGCACCTTGTACTGGTACAGGTCCATCTGCATGGGCGGCGGCGGCGGATTCAGCAGCCGCGTCAGGTCGACCGAGAAACCCACCCCCACACCACCGCCTCCGCCTCCGCCGCCGGCGGCCACACCGCCAACCCCCATCCCGTAGCCGCCGTAGCTGCTGCCTTGCGGCACCTCCACGCGCGACAGGAAGGTCTTTTCGGTCACACGGCCGAGCTTGATCGTGGCATTGACCGGCGTGACCTGCGGGCCGGCCGGTGCGCTGCTGCAACCCGCGGCCAGCGCGGCTAGCGCGGCCGCGCACAGCGTGGGCATCCATCGAAATACGGAAATGGCGATTCGGGTCATGGCGTGCTCGTCAGGCTGGACTTGAGGCGGCCCAGCAGTCGGAAGAGGGCGCGCCGATCGGTTTCGGCAAGGCCCGAGAACAATTGTTCCACCCAGGTCTCGTGGGCGCGTGCCATGCGCGAGAACGCCTCGCGCCCGGCCGGCGTCAGGCGGATCAGATAGGCCCGGCGGTCCGTGGGCAGCGCCTCGCGCGTGACCAGGCCTTCCTGCTGAAGCTGGTCGGTGATACCCGTGACATTGCCGCCGGTCACCATCATGCGGCGCGATAGCTCGCCCATCTTGAGCCCTTCGGGATGACGGTCCAGTTGCGACATCAGGTCGAAGCGCGGCAGCGTGACCGCAAAGTCCTGGCGCAGCCGCGAGCGGATGTCGCCCTCGATCAGCGTGGTGCAGGTCAGCAGGCGCAGCCAGAGCCGCAGCGCCTCGTGGTCCGATTCGCCGGCGCTGGTTTCCAGATCGACTGGGGTGTCATCGGCGGCGCTGCTGGCGACGGAACGATTTGGCATCGGGATTCGGGCAGCATGAACATTTGATGCCTCAAGTATATGCGCTGCCCGGCGTTCCCCGTATCGCCGCCATTCCGGTGGTGGGAGACGGTCAATCCACCTTGGCGCCCGAATCCTTGACGACCTTGGCCCACTTGGTGGTCTCGGAGCGGATCAGCGCGGCGAACTGCTCGGGCGTGTTGCCCACCGGATCGGCGCCCTGCGCCATCAGCCGCTCGCGCACGGCCGGCGTGTTCAGACTCCTGGCCACTTCCTGCTGGATGCGATGGATGATCTCCGGCGGCGTCCCGGCCGGCGCCAGCAGGCCAAACCACGAGCTGGCCTCGAAGCCCGGCAGGTTGGCCGCCTGCGCCACGGTGGGCACGCCGGGCAGGGCCGGCGACGGCTTGGCGCTGGTCACGGCCAGCGCCTTGAGCTTGCCCGACTTGATCAGCTGCATCGACGACGGCAGGTTGTCGAACATCACCTGCATGGTGCCGCCGGACAGGTCGGTCAGGGCCGGGCCGCTGCCGCGGTACGGAAAATGGACCATGAAGGTCTTGGTCTGCGTCTTGAACAGCTCGCCGGCCAGGTGGATCGACGTGCCATTGCCGCTCGACGCCATGTTGAGCTTGCCCGGATTGGCGCGCGCGTAGGCGATCAGGTCGTTGACGCTTTGGATCTTGTTCTGCTGGGCGAAGGCGGGATTGACCACCAGCACGTTGGGCACCGCGGCCACCAGCGTGATCGGCGCGAAGTCCTTGATCGGGTCGAACGGCAGCTTGCCGTAGAGCGACTGGTTGATGCCGTGCGTGCCGACCGTACCCATCAGCAGTGTGTAGCCGTCCGGGGCCGACTTGGCCACGATGTCCGAGCCGATGTTGCCGCCCGCGCCGGGTTTGTTGTCGACCACCACGTTCCAGCCGGGCAGCTTCGACAGCTCTGCCGACACCGCGCGCGCCATGATGTCCGTGGTGCCGCCGGCCGGGAAGGGCACGACCAGCCGGATCGGCCGGGTCGGGTAGGCGTCGTTGGCGAGCGCAGGGGCCGCGGCCAGCGGGCCCAGGGCAACCGACAGGAGCAGGGCGAGGGTGCGCCGGCGAGGTGGATGCATGGCAATGTCTCCAGGTAAGGCGGCCGGGTGTTCCGGTCTGCAGGCCATTCTAGTCGGGTCCGCGCCACTTCGCGGATGAGGTGAAACCCGTTGAGACATTTGTGCCTGGCCGACGCAAAAAAGGCGCCCGGAGGCGCCTTGAAGAAAGGAACAATGTCGAACGCGTGAAGCGGATCAGAACTTGTGGCGGACACCCACGGCCACGCCAACCTGGCTGGTCTTGCCCTGCTGCAGCGGGTAGCCGTTGGCAAAGCTGACTGCCGAGGTGTCGAAGTTCAGGCCCGAGTTCTTCACGTAGCCGGCCGTCAGGTAGACGTCGGTGCGCTTCGAGAAGTTGTAGTCGGCCACGAAGCTGATCTGCCACGGGTTCTTCGGGTTGTCCGCCACGAACGCCGACGATGCGCGCATCGTCTTCACGTCGTCGTAGAAGTACGCCAGGGTCAGGCCCAGCGGCGCCGATACCTGGTAGTTCACACCGAACCAGTAGTAGTTGTCGCGCAGCAGTTCGGCGCCCGTGTTGTCGGTCGTGCGGCCGTAGCGGTAGCCCGCCATCAGCTTGGCCGGTCCGACCGTGTAGCTGCCGGCGGCACCCACCTTGCGCGAACGGCCAGGCTGGCCGATCGTGATCGCCGGACGCCATTCGTCGTACGCCAGCGTCAGGCCCAGCGGGCCGCTCATGTACAGCACGCCGGCACCGCCGCCCGCGTTGTTGTTGAAGTTGCCCGGGGTTTCGCCCGCGCCCGCGGCGGCCAGCGGTACCGGACCGATCGCGGCCACGCCCGTGCCAAAGCTCCAGTGCGCCTCGGCGGTGACCGGGCCGAACACGGCCGTGTACTTGACGGTGTTGTCCGAGCGGAAGTTGGTGCCCAGCTGGGCCACCACCGGTTCGTAGAGCGTCGCGTAGCCGGTCGGCGAGAAGTTCGCGAACATGTCGAACATGGTCGTGTACTGACGACCCATGGTCAGACGGCCGTAGCTGTCGCTCTGCAGACCCAGGAATGCCTGACGACCGAACAGGCGGCCGCCTTGCTGCGACCTGCCGTCGTCGAGGCCGAAGCCGCTTTCCAGCACGAACAGTGCCTTCAGGCCGCCGCCCAGGTCTTCCGTGCCACGCAGACCCCAGCGCGAGCCGGACAGGCCGCCGCCGGTCTGCAGGCCCACACGGCTGCCGCCACCGGGCAGCGAAGGCGGACGGCCATTCGGGCCCCACGTTGCGGGATTGGTGTTGAAGCCGGGTGCCAGGTTGTTGTTGTATTCGATAGGCAGGTCGACAACGCCGTACAGGGTCACGCTGGTTTGCGCATTTGCAGCCGTGGCAAAAGCGCTCATCGCGGCAAGCGCGAGTAGCGATTTTTTCATGCTGGGTGATCTCCACTTAAGAATTATTAGTTGAAGCTATGCGGAAGGACCTCCTGTCAGCCCTCTTCATCCTTCCGTGCTTGACTTCCATGGAAGCTGCCGATCACTCTAGCAAAATCACTATTTTTTTGACCCTGTGGTAAACGTCTTGTCTGGTTTTCACAACTCAGGGTTATCCGGGACCCAGGCTTAGCGAAACCGCGCGGGGGCATGTCGATGCGCAAACCTGCACAAAATCCCGCGGGTACAATGCGGGAAATCCCGGTGCGCCATCGAGGAAAAGCTCTACCCATCAGTGGGGCACGCGCGTATGGCGGCCGCAGACCTTCCATTGACACCCATGGACACGTTGATCCACGAATTCGATGTCGCGCTGCGCGCGATTGCCGGTGCGACACGCGCGGGCCGCGACAATCCCGCAGACCGCCTGACGCCCGATACGGAACAGATGAGTGCAGAGGAGCGCCGCCACGTGGCCGGACTCATGCGCATCAACCATGTGGGCGAAGTGTGTGCGCAGGCCCTGTACCAGGCGCAGAAGCTCACGGCCCGCAGCGCGCCGGTGCGCGCGCAGATGGATGCCGCGGCGCGCGAGGAGGAAGATCACCTGGCATGGTGCGCCGAGCGCCTGCGCGAACTCGGTTCGCGGCCGAGCCTGCTCAATCCGCTCTGGTATGCCGGCGCCTTTGCCATCGGCGTCGTGGCGGGCCGCGCGGGCGACCGCGTCAGCCTGGGCTTCGTGGCCGAGACCGAACGCCAGGTCGAGCATCACCTGACCGGGCATCTGGACCGCCTGCCGCCGGCTGACGGCCGCTCGCGCGCCATCCTGGAACAGATGCGCGACGACGAGATCCGCCATGGCGATGCCGCCCGCGATGCCGGCGGCGTGCCGCTGCCCGGCCCGGTGCGTGCCCTGATGCGCGCCGCCTCGAAGATCATGACCACCACGGCCTATCGCATCTAGCCGCGACAACCGGGGCGCATGACAAATGGCGACGGGCGTGTACGCATCGTTGCCATTTTCATTTTCGGCGGACATCTGAACGCTGCCTCGCACAGCTGTGGAAAACTGCCGTGAGCCCTTGGTCGGGCGGGGCTGGCGGCAAAACGTTGTATCCTTCCCGACGGCGCGGAACTGGATGCGATTCCCGTCGTCGGCAGTCCTCCCTCAGATAGTTCTCAGGTGGTTTCTCTGCTTTCTTCCCCAAGTGCTTCATTTCATTAAGGATTCACTGTTGCGGTGCGTGAAGTTGGCGCGCTAAGTCTTTGTTCTGATTAAAAAAACCCTGTTTTTTGCCCCATAGCGAGCCTTGACCGGCCAAAACGCTTCCTCTAAAGTGGGAAATAGTGTGAGGAAGTGTATTTTTGTGTGAAATACCGCCTTGTCTCTGCGATGATTCGCATCGGACCGGGCGGTTGCGGACAAGGACGAATCGACCTGCCAAAGGCTGAAATAGCCGGCGGTTACCGGGGGAAAGAGCTTGTTTCAGGGAGCATCGGCGCTGTCGCTCGATGCCAAGGGCCGGATGTCCATTCCGGCCAGGCACCGCGAGGCGCTGCAAACGCAGGCCGAGGGCCGGGTAACGCTGACCAAGCACCCGGATGGCTGCCTGCTGCTCTTTCCCAGGCCCGAGTGGGAGGTTTTCCGCGGCCGCATCGCGGCGCTGCCCATGGATGCCCACTGGTGGAAGCGGATCTTCCTTGGTAACGCCGCCGACGTGGAAATGGACGGCGCGGGCCGCGTGCTCATTGCACCGGAACTGCGCACGGCCGCCCTGCTCGACAAGGAAGTGATGCTGCTCGGCATGGGCAGCCATTTCGAAGTCTGGGATGCCGCCACCTACGCCGCCAAGGAACAGGCGGCGATGGCGCAAGGCATGCCGGACGCATTGAAGAATTTCTCTTTCTGAAGAGGTCATGACCCCTACCGAAACGCCGGGGACCACCGCCCTGCGCCATCGCACCGTGTTGCTGGACGAGGCCGTCGACGCGCTCGTCTGGCGGCCCGACGGCGCCTACGTGGACGGCACCTTCGGAAGAGGCGGTCACAGCCGTGCCGTGCTGGCGCGGCTGGGGCCCGCCGGCAGCCTCGTCGCATTCGACAAGGATCCGGCAGCAATCGCAGAAGCGGGCACCATCGAGGATGCCCGCTTCTCCATTGAGCACGCGAGCTTTGCGGAGATGGGCGACCGGCTGGCCGGGCGCCCGCCCGTGGCTGGCGTGCTGCTCGACCTGGGCATCAGCTCGCCCCAGATCGACGAGGCGGCGAGGGGATTTTCCTTTCGTTTCGAGGGCCCGCTGGACATGCGCATGGACACCACGCGCGGCGTCACTGCCGCCGAGTGGCTCGCACAGGCGGACGAGCAGGACATTGCCAGGGTGATACGAGACTATGGGGAAGAACGGTTTGCTGTACAGATTGCAAAGGCGATTGTTGCTCGCCGGAGCGAACCCGGCGATGGCGGACCTGTCGCCACTACTTCAGAGCTTGCCGCGCTCGTGGCGAAAACCGTCAAGACACGCGAGAAGGGTCAGGACCCTGCGACCCGCACCTTTCAAGCTCTACGGATTCACGTCAATCAAGAGCTTGCGGACCTCGAAAGAGGCCTGAAGGCGGCGTACGAGCTGCTGCAGGTCGGAGGCCGCCTCGTGGTGATCAGCTTTCACTCGCTCGAGGACCGCATCGTCAAGCGGTTCATGCAGGCGCACGCCCATCCGGACCGCGACGCGGACCCGGCGCTGCGCCGCGCGCCGCTGCGTGCCGCGGACCTGCCGCAGCCGACCATGAAGCTGCTGGGCCGCTTCAAGCCCGGCACCCAGGAAGTGGCCGATAACCCGCGCGCGCGCTCGGCCGTGATGCGCGTGGCCGAAAAGCTCGGAGGCCAGCCGGCATGAACCGCCTGACCTTCTTCCTGCTTGCCGCGCTGATGCTGTGCGCGCTGTCGCTGGTGAGCGCCCAGCACCAGGCCCGCACGCTGTTCGTGGCGCTGGAGCGCGCGCAGACCGAGGAAAAGCAGCTCGACATCGACTGGTCGCGCCTGCAATACCAGCAAAGCTCGCTCAGCAAGAGCGCGCGGATTGCCGATTCGGCGCGTGCGCAGCTGAAGATGGCGCCGGCCATGGCCGGCCGTACCCAATACCTGCAGGGCGTGGTGCTGCCTGATACCCCGCCCGATGCCCAGCAACCCGCCGGGGGACCCGCCAAATGAGCCTGGCCCGCCCGAGCCTGAACCGCGCCCGCGCCGGCAACAAGCCGCGCGGCGAGGCCGCGCGCCCGCGCACCGGCCAGTTCTCGGCCAGCCCGGTGCTGGGCCTGCGCCTGCCGATGTGGCGCTCGAAGTTCGTGGTGTTCCTGATGTTCGCCGCGTTTGTGGCACTGGCCGCGCGGGCGATGTGGATCCAGGGCCCGGGCAACCAGTTCTACGAGATGGAGGGCAAGAAGCGTTTCCAGCGCACGCTGGAACTGCCCGCCACGCGCGGCAAGATCCTGGACCGCAACGGCCTGGTGCTGGCCACCAGCCTGCCGGTCAAGGCGATCTGGGCCGTGCCCGAAGACGTGCCCGATCTCGATCCCCAGCGCATGCGCCAGCTGGCCAAACTGCTGGACATGTCCGAGAAGGACCTGCGCGCCAAGTTCAATGAAGACAAGAGCTTTGTCTACCTGAAGCGCCAGGTGCTGCCCGACGCCGCCGACAAGATCGCGGCGCTCAAGATCGAGGGCGTGCACCAGACCCGCGAGTACAAGCGTTTCTACCCGGAAGGCGAGGCGATGGCGCACATCGTCGGCTTTACCAACGTCGAGGACAAGGGCCAGGAAGGCGTGGAACTGGCGCGCGAAAGCGTGCTGGCCGGCAGCCCCGGTGCGCGCCAGGTGATCAAGGACCGCCTGGGCCGCGTGGTCGAAGACGTCGGCATCCTGAAGACGCCGCGCGACGGCCAGGACATGCAGTTGTCGATCGACGCCAAGATCCAGTACCTGGCCTACAACGAGGTCAAGGCCGTGGTGGAGCGCAACAAGGCCAAGGCCGCCAGCGCCGTGGTGCTGGACGCCCAGACCGGCGAGGTGCTGGCGCTGGCCAACTGGCCCACCTACAACCCGAACGACCGCAGCCGCCTGTCGGGCGAACAGCTGCGCAACCGCGTGCTGACCGACACCTTCGAGCCCGGCTCGATGATGAAGCCGATCACCATCGGCCTGGCGCTGCAGCTGGGCCGCGTGACGCCGGCCACGACGGTGGTCACCACCGGCAAGTTCAACTTCGAAGGCGCCACGATCTCGGATACCCACAACTACGGCACGCTCACGGTGGGCGGCGTGATCCAGAAGTCGAGCAACATCGGCACGACCAAGATCGCGATGATGATGAAGCCGCAGGAGATGTGGGACATGTTCACCAGCGTGGGCCTGGGCCAGGCGCCGAAGATTGGCTTCCCGGGCGCGGTGGCTGGCCGCGTGCGGCCCTGGAAGAGCTGGCGCCCGATCGAGCAGGCCACCATGTCTTACGGCTACGGCCTGTCGGTGTCGCTGTTCCAGGTGGCGCACGCCTATACGATCTTTGCCCATGACGGCGAGCTGATTCCGGTGTCGATGTTCAAGACCAACGGTCCGGTCAGCGGCGAACGCATCCTGACGCCCCAGATCGCACGTGAAGTGCGCGGCATGCTGGAAACCGTGACCGCTCCGGGCGGCACCGCGCCGGAAGCCCAGGTGATGGGCTACCGCGTGGGCGGCAAGACCGGTACTGCATACAAGCACGTGGGCCGTGGCTATGACCGCAGCAAGTACCGCGCGTCGTTTATCGGCCTGGCGCCGATGTCGAACCCGCGCGTGATCGTGGCGGTCAGCGTCGATGAGCCGACCGCCGGCAGCCACTACGGCGGGGCCGTGGCCGGCCCGGTCTTCTCGGCCATTACCGGCGGTGCGCTGCGCTCGCTGAACGTCCAGCCCGATTCGCCGATCCGCCAGCTGATGGTCACCGACAAGGTCCAGGAAAGCGAACCACCGTGGAGCGCCACGCCATGACGGCCAAGCCGCTGCTCCCGCTCGAGGTGTCCACTCAGGCCAGCAACACGCTGGCCTGGCTGCATTCGCACGCGCCGGCCAGTGCCAAACTGACCGGCGACACGCGCCGCCTGCAGCCGGGCGACGTGTTCTTTGCCTACGTGCTGGGTAACGAACGCCTGGCGACCGACGGCCGCCCGCATATCGACAAGGCCATCGCCGCCGGCGCCTCGGCCGTGATCTACGAGGCCGATGGCTTCGACTGGCCGCACGGCGACGCCGTGCCGCACCTGGCCGTGTCGCAGCTGCACTGGCTGGCCGGCCCGATCGCGGCCGGCTGGTACGGCATCGGCGCCCGCAACCTGGCGGTGACCGGCATCACCGGCACCAACGGCAAGACATCGTGCGCGCAGTGGCTGGCGCGCCTGCTGCAGGGCACCGGCACGCCGTGCGCGACGATCGGCACGCTGGGCACGGGCTTCCCCGATGCACTGCGCATCACCGGTTTCACCACGCCCGATGCCGTGCAGCTGCAGGCCAGTCTGGCCGAGCTGAACGATGCGGGCGCGCGCGCCATCGCCATGGAAGTGTCGTCGCACGGCCTGGAGCAGGGCCGCGTGGCCGGCACCGGCTTTGGCGTGGCGGTGCTGACCAACCTGACGCAGGATCACCTCGACTACCACGGCACGATGGCCGAGTACGAGGCCGCCAAGGCGCTGCTGTTCCAGTGGGATGGCCTGCGCGCGGCCGTGATCAACCGCGACGACGCCATGGGCGGCCGCCTGCTGGCCGGCAATGCCGCCGCCGTCAGCGCGCCGCAGGTGATCGAATATGGCATCGACGGCAAGGCCGGTGCCTCGGCGGCACGCGGCCAGTGGCTGCGGGCCACCGATGTGCGCGCCACGGCCTCGGGCACGGCGTTCCATGTCGATGGCAGCTTCGGCAGCGCCGATGTGGCCACGCCGATGATCGGCGCCTTCAACGTCAGCAATCTGCTGGCGGTGCTGGGTGCCGCGCTGGCGCAGGGCGTGGCCTGGGACGCGGCGATTGCCGCCCTTCGCCAGCTGACGCCGGTCGATGGCCGCATGGAGCTGTTCGGCGGCCATGAGGCGCCGCTGGCCGTGGTGGACTACGCCCACACGCCCGACGCGCTGGTGCAGACGCTGACCGCGCTGCGCCCGGTGGCCGATGCCCGCCAGGGCCGCCTCTGGTGCGTATTCGGCTGCGGCGGCGACCGCGACGCCACCAAGCGCCCGCTGATGGGCGGCGTGGCCGAACGCCTGGCCGACGACGTGGTGCTGACCAGCGACAACCCGCGCAGCGAAGATCCGCTCGATATCCTCGAACAGATCGCCGACGGCATGCAGGACCGCAGCCGCGTGCGGCTGATCGAAGACCGCGCCGCGGCCATTCTTTACGCAATCAAGCACGCCGCCCCGGCCGATGTGGTGCTCGTGGCCGGCAAGGGCCATGAAGCCACGCAGGAGATCCAGGGCCGCAAGCGGCCGTTCTCGGACCGCGAACATGTGCGCCTGACCCTGGGCACGCGGGGGGTGTCGGCATGAACGGACACCAGATGACGAATTTGCAGCAAGCCGCCGGCTGGATGGCCGGCGCACGTATTTCCGGGGATGCCACGCGCACGTTTTCGCGCGTGCACACCGACAGCCGTACCGTACAGCCGGGCGATCTGTTCGTGGCGCTCAAGGGCGACCGCTTCGACGCCCATGACTTCCTGGCCGATGTGGTGGCGCGCGGCGCCGCCGCCGTGCTGGTGAGCCGCGACATCGACCTCGACGTGCCGGCGCTGATCGTGCCGGACACGCGCATCGGCCTGGGCGAACTCGGTGCCGGCTGGCGCCGCCAGTTCACGCCGCCGACGGTGGCCGTCACCGGCAGCAACGGCAAGACCACGGTCAAGGAAATGATCGCGGCGATCTTTGCCGCGGCCGTGGGCGAGGACGACCGGCTGGCCACGGGCGGCAACCTGAACAACGATATCGGCCTGCCGCTGACGGTGCTGCGCCTGCGCGCACACCACAAGCTGGCGGTGCTGGAACTGGGCATGAACCATCCGGGCGAGACGGTCTACCTGGCCGCCATCGCCCAGCCGACCGTGGCCGTGATCACCAACGCGCAGCGCGAGCACCAGGAATTCATGGTCAGCGTGGAAGCGGTGGCCCACGAGCACGCCAGCGCCATCGCCGCGCTGCCGGCCGATGGCGTGGCGGTGTTCCCGGTGGATGCCGAGAGCGGCGGCGCGCATGCCGCGATCTGGCGCCAGGCGGCCGGCGCGCGCCGCGTGCTGGCGTTCGGCACCGACGCGTCGGCCGATGTGCGCGCGACCGTGACGCTGGACGACGGCGTGCAGGTGCTGCACGTGACGGCGCCAAACCAGACCTTCGATCTGCGGCTGCAGCTGCTGGGCGCGCACAACGTGCGCAACGCGCTGGCCGCCACGGCCTGCGCGCTGGCGGCCGGGGTGGCGGTGGATGCGATCCAGCGCGGCATCGCGGGCTTCTCGGCCGTGAAGGGCCGCCTGCAGGTCAAGCACACGCCGGCCGGCACGGTGGTCATCGACGATACGTACAACGCGAATCCCGATTCCGTGCGCGCCGCCATCGACGTGCTGGCCGGGTTTGCCGCCCCGCGCGTGCTGGTGCTGGGCGACATGGGCGAAGTGGGCGACCAGGGCCCGGCGTTCCATGCCGAGATTGGCGCCTACGCACGCGACCGCGGCATCGAGACGCTGTGGGCGCTGGGCGATCTGGCGACGCATGCCGTGCAGGCCTACGGCCCGGGCGCGCGCCATTTTGCCGATGCGGAAGCCCTGGCGCAGGCGCTGAAGGAAGACAAGGAGGGCGTGGTGGCTGGTGCAGCCGCCGTGCTCGTGAAGGGATCGCGCTTCATGCGCATGGAACGGATGGTCGATGCGCTGGTCGCATCCCCTTCCGCTCACTAAGAAAGACGAACGATGTTATTGGCACTGGCCCAGTGGCTGCAAAACGATTACAGCTTTCTGCGGGTCGTTAACTACCTGACCTTCCGCGCGGTGATGGCCAACCTCACCGCGCTGGTGATCGGCCTCGGTTTCGGGCCGTGGGTCATCCGTCGCCTGACCGAACTGAAGATCGGCCAGGCCGTGCGTACCATCGGCCCGCAGACGCACCTGGTCAAGTCCGGCACGCCCACCATGGGCGGCGTGCTGGTGCTGATCTCGATCTGCGTGTCGACGCTGCTCTGGTGCGACTGGGGCAACCGCTTCATCTGGGTGGTGCTGCTGGTGACGCTAGGCTACGGCGCCGTGGGCTGGGTCGACGACTACCGCAAGGTGGTGTATCGCGACCCGCGCGGCATGTCGAGCCGCGAGAAGTTCTTCTGGCAGACGCTGATTGGCCTGGTGGCCGCCGTGTACCTGGCCTTCTCGGTGACCGAGGCCAGCAACGTGCGGGTCTGGAGCCTGTTCCTGAGCTGGATCGAAGGCGGCATGTTCGCCGATGTGCCGTACAAGACGAACCTGATCGTCCCGTTCTTCAAGGAAATCAGCTACCCGCTGGGCGTGACCGGCTTCATCGTGCTGACGTACCTGGTGATTGTGGGCTCCAGCAACGCGGTGAACCTGACCGACGGGCTGGACGGCCTGGTAATCATGCCCGTGGTGCTGGTCGGGGGCGGCCTGGGCGTGTTCGCCTACGTGATGGGCAACGCGGTCTACAGCAAGTACCTGCTGTTCCCGCATATCCCGGGCGCCGGCGAACTGCTGATCTTCTGCTCGGCGATGGCCGGCGCGGGCCTGGCCTTCCTCTGGTTCAACGCGCACCCGGCGCGGGTGTTCATGGGCGATGTCGGCGCGCTGGCGCTGGGCGGCGCGCTGGGCACCATTGCCGTGATCGTGCGCCAGGAAATCGTGCTGTTCGTGATGGGCGGCATCTTCGTGGTGGAAACGCTGTCGGTGATGCTGCAGGTGACGTGGTTCAAGTTCACGAAGAAACGCTATGGCGAAGGCCGGCGCCTGTTCCGCATGGCGCCGCTGCACCACCACTTCGAACTGAGTGGCTGGAAGGAAACACAGGTCACCGTGCGGTTCTGGATCATCACGATGCTGCTGGTGCTGATTGGCCTGTCGACGCTGAAGCTGCGCTGAGCGTCCCCCAAAACTGAAGCTCTCTATATATATAGGCAGGAAATCGAAGTGTTCGGCGTGTTGCAGAAACCTCATGTGCTGGTACTTGGCCTCGGTGAATCGGGGCTGGCCATGGCACGCTGGTGCGGCCTGAACGGCTGCCGCGTGCGCGTGGCCGACACACGCGAGGCGCCCGCCAACCTTGCCTTCCTGCAGGCCGAACTGACCACGGCGCAGTTCGTGGGCGGACCGTTCGCCGACAGCCTGCTCGACGATATCGGCCTGGTGGCGATCAGCCCCGGCCTGTCGCCGCTGCAAGCCGGTACGAAGGCGCTGCTCGATGCGGCCCAGGCGCGCGGCATCCCGGTCTGGGGCGAGATCGAACTGTTCGCCCAGGCGCTGGGGTATCTGGAAGCCACGTCGGGCTACGCGCCGCGCGTGCTGGCCATTACCGGCACCAACGGCAAGACCACCACCACGGCGCTGACCGGCCGGCTGATCGAGCGCGCGGGCAAGACCGTGGGCGTGGCCGGCAATATCAGCCCGTCGGCGCTGGACAAGCTGTCGGCCTGCATCGCCAGCGCCACGCTGCCCGATGTCTGGGTGCTGGAGCTGTCGAGCTTCCAGCTGGAATACACGTTCTCGCTGGCGCCCCACGCCGCGACGGTGCTCAACGTCACGCAGGATCACCTGGACTGGCACGGCAGCATGCAAGCCTACGCCGCCGCCAAGGCCCGCATCTTCGGCCCGGACGGCAAAGGCTGCGTGCAGGTGCTGAACCGCCAGGACAAGCTGACGCTGGACATGGCCCGCCCGGGCGCGACGCCGGTCACCTTCGGCACCGACCTGCCCGAGACCGCCGGCAGCTACGGCGTGCTGCGCGACGGCGGCATGCCGTGGCTGATCGTGGCCGAGCCCGATACGGAAGCCGAAGCGGAGCAGAAGCCGCGCCGCCGCAGGAAGGACGAGGCGGTCACGGAAGCCGTGCCGGTGCGCCACAAGCGCCTGATGCCGGCCGATGCGCTGCATATCCGTGGCCTGCACAACGCCACGAACGCCATGGCGGCGCTGGCGCTGTGCCGGGCGATCGACCTGCCGCTGAACGCGCTGCTGCATGGCCTGCGCGAGTATCGCGGCGAGCCGCACCGCGTGGAGTGGGTGGCGACCATCGACGAGGTCGAGTACTTCGACGACAGCAAGGGCACCAATGTGGGCGCCACCGTGGCCGCGCTGAACGGGCTGGACAAGCGCGTGGTGCTGATCGCCGGCGGCGAAGGCAAAGGCCAGGACTTTTCTCCGCTGGCCGCGCCGGTGACGCAATATGCACGCGCCGTGGTGCTGATCGGCAAGGACGCCGGCGCCATCCGCGAGGCACTGGCCGCCACGGGCACGCAGATCGTTGACGCCGCCACGCTGGAAGCGGCGGTAGAGAAATCGGCGGGCCTGGCTGAAGCGGGCGATGTCGTACTGCTGTCGCCGGCCTGTGCCAGCCTCGACATGTTCCGCAATTACGTGCATCGCGCGCAGGTGTTTCGCGGCGCGGTGGAAGAACTGGCCCTGTCCCGGGGGATCATGCCATGAGCGATTCGCAGGTCAAGCGCAGCGGATTCATCGGCGCCACCATCGGCAACGCCTGGGGTGGCCTGCGCGACGCGGTGTCGGGCGTCAAGCCAACCCGTTCGCGGATGATGGAGTACGACCAGCCCCTGCTGTGGGTGGCCATCGTGCTGCTGACGTTCGGCCTTGTGATGGTCTATTCGGCATCGATCGCGCTGCCAGACTCGCCGCGCTACGCCAACTACCGCGAGGCGCACTTCCTGGTGCGCCATGCGTTCGCGCTGTTCATCGGCCTGTCGGTGGGCCTGGCGGCGTTCCAGGTGCCGGTCAAGGTGTGGGACAAGTACGCGCCCAAGCTGTTCATCATCGCGCTGGTGCTGCTGGTGCTGGTGCTGGTGCCGTTCGTGGGCAAGGGCGTGAACGGCGCGCGGCGCTGGATTCCGCTGGGCGTGATGAACTTCCAGCCGTCGGAACTGATGAAGCTGGCCGTGGTGCTGTACGCGGCCAACTACACGGTGCGCAAGCAGGAATGGATGCAGACCGTCAGCAAGGGCTTCCTGCCGATGGGCGTGGCGGTGGTGGTGGTGGGCATGCTGCTGCTGCTGGAACCCGACATGGGCGCCTTCCTGGTGATCGCGGCCGTGGCCATGGGCATCCTGTTCCTGGGCGGCATCAACGGCAAGCTGTTCGCCGGCCTGGTGGGCGTGGCCGTGGGCGCGTTCGCGCTGCTGATCACGGCATCGCCCTGGCGCCGCGAGCGGATCTTCGCGTACCTGAACCCGTGGGAAGAGAGCAACGCGCTGGGCAAGGCGTATCAGCTGACGCACTCGCTGATCGCGTTCGGCCGTGGCGAATGGACGGGCGTGGGCCTGGGCGGCAGCATCGAGAAGCTGCACTACCTGCCCGAGGCGCATACCGACTTCATCCTGGCGGTGATCGGCGAGGAATTCGGCTTTATCGGCGTGCTGGTGATGATCGTGCTGTTCTACTGGCTGGTGCGCCGCTGCTTCAACATCGGCCGCACCGCGCTGCAGCTCGACCGCACGTTTGCCGGGCTGGTGGCCAAGGGCATCGGCGTGTGGGTCGGCTGGCAGACCTTCATCAACATGGGCGTGAACCTGGGCCTGCTGCCCACCAAGGGGCTGACGCTGCCGCTGGTGAGCTACGGCGGCTCGGGCATCCTGATGAATTGCGTGGCGCTGGCGATCGTTCTGCGGATCGACTATGAAAATCGAGTGTTGATGCGCGGAGGGAAGGTATGACCGGAGTGCGTCAACGCTCGATTTCGGCGAAGGCTAACTTTCTGCGCAAGCAGGAAGTTAAGCGCAGCGGCCGAAGCCAGAATCGCCGGGCGCGCGGAGGGAAGGTATGACCGGAGTGCGTCAACGCTCGATTTCGGCGAAGGCTAACTTCCTGCGCAAGCAGGAAGTTAAGCGCAGCGGCCGAAGCCAGAATCGCCGGATGCGTGGGGGGAAGGTATGACCGACCGCACCCTTCTCGTCATGGCTGGCGGCACCGGGGGACACGTGTTCCCGGGGTTGGCGGTCGCGCGCGCGCTGCGCGACGAGGGCTGGCGCGTGGTCTGGCTGGGCAATCGCTCGGGCATGGAAGCCGCGCTGGTGCCGAAGCACGACATTCCGATGGAGTACATCCAGTTCGGCGGCCTGCGCGGCAAGGGCCTGGTGACCAAGCTGCTGCTGCCGCTGAACCTGCTGCGCGCGTTCTGGCAGAGCATCGGCGCGCTGCGCCGGGTGAAGCCCGACGTGGTGCTGGGCATGGGCGGCTACATCACGTTCCCGGCCGGGATGATGGCGTCGCTGCTGGGCCGGCCGCTGGTGCTGCACGAGCAGAATTCCATCGCCGGGCTGGCCAACAAGGTGCTGGCCAAGGTGGCCGACCGCGTGCTGTGCGCGTTCCCGGACGCGCTGCCGGACAGCGAATGGACCGGCAACCCGGTCCGCGCCGAACTGGCGGCGATCCCGGAGCCGGCATCTCGCTACGACCATCGCACCGGGCCGCTGCGCATCCTGGTGGTGGGCGGCAGCCTCGGCGCGGCGGCGCTGAACGACGTGGTGCCGAAGGCGCTGGCCCTGCTGCCCGAGGCCACCCGGCCGACGGTAAAGCATCAGGCCGGCGCGAAACAGATCGACCAGCTGCGCGCGAACTACGCGGCGGCGGGCGTGGCCGGCGAGACCGTGCCATTTATCGACGACATGGCGGCGGCCTACGCCGACGCCGACCTGGTCATCTGCCGCGCGGGCGCGATGACGGTCTCGGAAGTGGCGGCCGCCGGGGTGGCCGCGCTGTTCGTGCCGTTCCCGCACGCGGTGGACGACCACCAGACCACCAACGCCAGCTTCCTGTCGAAGCAGGGTGCGGCGTTGCTGGTGCAACAGAACGCATTGACCGCGGAGGGCCTGGCGCAAACGATCGCCGGCCTGGACCGCGGCCAGTTGAAGGACATGGCGCGCGCGGCGCGCAGCCTGGCCAAACCTGAGGCAACCCGGCGAGTGGCCGAGATCTGCCGTCAGATGGCGGGCGAAAAATGAAACGGAAGCAATGAAGCATATCGTCAAGAACATCCACTTCGTAGGCATTGGCGGGGCCGGCATGAGCGGCATCGCCGAGGTCCTGCTGAACCTGGGCTACAAGGTCTCGGGCTCCGACATGGGCAGCAACGCTGCCACGCGGCGCCTGGCCTCGCTCGGCGCCCGCGTGTGCCACGGCCATGATGCGGCCAACGTGGAAGGCGCCAACGCCGTGGTCGTGTCGACCGCGGTGACCCACGACAACCCGGAAGTGCTGGCCGCGCGCGCCAAGCGCATTCCGGTGGTGCCGCGCGCCGTGATGCTGGCCGAACTGATGCGCCTGAAGCAGGGCGTGGCCATCGCCGGCACGCATGGCAAGACCACGACCACCAGCCTGGTGGCGTCGGTGCTGGCCGAGGGCGGGCTCGACCCGACCTTCGTGATCGGCGGCCGGCTGAATTCGGCCGGTGCCAACGCGCGCCTGGGCACGGGCGATTTCATCGTGGCCGAGGCCGACGAGTCCGATGCGTCGTTCCTGAACCTGTTCCCGGTGATGGAAGTCATCACCAATATCGACGCCGACCACATGGACACGTACGGGCATGACTTTGCCCGTCTGAAGCAGGCGTTCGTGGAATTCACCCAGCGCCTGCCGTTCTACGGCATTGCCGTGCTGTGCGTGGATGACCCGAACGTGCGCGAGATCATGCCGTTCGTGTCCAAGCCCGTGGTGCGCTACGGCTTTGCCGAGGATGCCCAGATCCGCGCGATCAACGCCCGCGCGGTGGACGGCCAGATGCATTTCACGGTGCTGCGCCAGCTCAACGGCCACGCCGAGCCGCCGCTGGACGTGGTGCTGAACCTGCCGGGCCTGCACAACGTGCAGAACGCGCTGGCCGCCATCGCCATCGCCACCGAACTGGAGGTGCCCGACGCCGCCATCGTCAAGGCGCTGCGCGAATTCCACGGCGTGGGCCGCCGCTTCCAGCGCTACGGCGAGGTGGCGACGCCCGATGGCGCCGGCACGTTCACGCTGGTGGACGACTACGGCCACCACCCGGTGGAAATGGCCGCCACGCTGGCCGCCGCGCGCGGTGCATTCCCGGACCGCCGGCTGGTGCTGGCCTTCCAGCCGCACCGGTTCACGCGGACGCGCGACTGCTTCGAGGATTTCGTGAAGGTGCTGGGCACCGTCGACGCGCTGCTGCTGGCCGAGGTGTATGCGGCCGGCGAGGCCCCCATCGTGGCCGCCGACGGCCGCGCGCTGACCCGCGCGCTGCGGGTGGCCAACAAGGTAGAACCCGTTTTTGTGGAACAGATCGAAGACATGCCCCAATCGATCATGGATGCCGTGCGACCTGGCGATGTGGTCGTGACCATGGGTGCCGGCACGATCGGTGCGGTGCCGGGACAACTTGTGTCGCACCAGGCGGGAGGTCAGCAATGAGCTTCGTGGCCCATCCCAATATCGATCCGAAATCGCTGGGCAAGGTTGGCGTGCTGCTGGGCGGGCGCTCGGCCGAGCGCGAAATCTCGCTGATGTCCGGCAACGGCGTGCTGGCGGCACTGCAGTCGCGCGGCGTGGACGCCCGCGCGTTCGACCCGGCGCTGCAGTCCGTGGCGGAACTGGCCGCGGCCAAGTTCGACCGTGTCTTCATCGCGCTGCATGGCCGTTACGGCGAGGACGGCACGATGCAGGGCCTGCTGGAACAGCTGGGCGTGCCCTATACGGGCAGCGGCGTGCTGGCGTCGGCGCTGGCCATGGACAAGCAGGCCACCAAGCGCCTGTGGATGACGCACGGCCTGGCCACGCCGCGCTTTGCGATGCTGTACGCCGATACCGATTTCGACGCCGTGGTGCGGGATCTGGGCCTGCCGCTGATCGTCAAGCCGGCCCGCGAGGGGTCGTCGATCGGCCTGACCAAGGTCACCGACGCCGGCCAGATGCGCGAGGCGTTCGAGAAGGCGGCGGGGCTCGATGCCGACGTCATCGCCGAGACGTTCATCGATGGCGACGAGCTGACCTGCCCCGTGGTGGGCGAGGGCGCAACGGCCGAAGCACTGCCCGTTATCAAGATTGTCGCGCCCGAGTCGAACTACGACTATCAAAATAAGTACTTTACTGACGTTACCCAATACCTGTGCCCGTCAACTTTGCCTGAGGCACTGGAGAACGAAGTGCGGGCGCTGGCCGTCGAAGCGTTTCGCGTGCTGGGTTGCCGTGGCTGGGCCCGTGCGGACGTCATGCTGACCCGCGACGGCCGCCCGCATCTGCTCGAAATGAATACGTCGCCCGGCATGACCGGCCATTCGCTCGTGCCGATGGCGGCGCGGGCGGCGGGCATCAGCTACGAGGATTTCGTGATGCAGGTGCTGGCCGCCGCGACGCTCGACCTGCATCCGAACGAGCACTGGAAACCCGAATAACCGCATCACCAACGGCTGACCGCCCCACCAAACGACCATGTGGCACAACGCGCGCCTGCTCAACCTGATCGCCTCAGCGCTTTACGCGCTGGTGGCGCTCATGGCGCTTGGCGCCGGCCTGTTGTGGCTGGCGCAGCGGCCCGTGTTCGCCATTACCCACGTGGAACTGACGTCGCTGGACGGCAGCCAGCTGCGCCACGTGAACGCGCCGAGCGTGCGGGCCAACGCGCTGAACAAGCTGTCGGGCAATTTCTTCACGCTCGACCTGAACGCGGCGCGCCAGGCGTTCGAGTCGGTGCCCTGGGTGCGCCATGCCAGCGTGCGGCGCGAATGGCCGAACGGCCTGGCGGTACAGGTGGAAGAACACGAGGCGCTGGGCACGTGGGGCGGGTCGGACAGCGGCCGGCTGATCAATACCTACGGCGAGGTATTCGTGGCCAACACGGCCGAAGCCGAGGAAGACGCGCAGTTGCTGGCGCTGGACGGCCCGCCGGACAGCGAGGAAGACGTGGTCGAGAAGCTGGAAACCATGCGTGAGTGGTTCAAGCCGATCAAGGCCGAACCGCTGGCCGTGGCCCTTTCCGGCCGCTATGCCTGGCGGGCCAAGCTGTCCAACGGCACGGTGATCGAGTTCGGGCGCGAGCAGAACGACGAGGATCGCGCCGCCATGGAGGCGCGGGTCAAGCGTTTCGTGGCGTCGTGGCCGCAGTTGACCCAGCAGTGGGGCAAGCAGATCGAGTACGCCGACCTGCGGTATCCCAACGGTTTTGCCATCCGCACGGCCAGCGTGCGCTTCCTGACCGATGCCCAGGCGCAGGCGGCGGCCAAGGCAGCGGCCAAGGCGGCAGCGGGTGCGGCAGGTTCCCAGGCGGCTTCGGCCGGCAACACCAACAACAATCCGACGCGACTCAAGAGTAAGAACGCGGAGAAAACTCGATGAGCAAGGAATACAAGGACCTTCTGGTCGGTCTCGACATCGGCACCTCGAAGGTGGCGGCCGTGGTGGCGGAACTGCGCCCCGACGGCAGCTATGAGGTCATCGGGATGGGCCAGTCAGAGTCCAAGGGTTTGAAGAAGGGGGTCGTGGTCAACATCGAGGCCACCGTGCAGTCGATCCAGCGGGCGCTGGAAGAGGCCGAACTGATGGCCGATTGCAAGATTGCCGAGGTATTTACGGGCATTGCCGGCAGCCATATCCGCAGCTTCAACTCCAGCGGCATGGTGGCGATCAAGGACAAGGAGGTCACGCAGACGGACGTGGCCCGCGTGATCGAGACCGCCAAGGCGGTGAACATCCCGACCGACCAGCAGATCCTGCACATCCTGACGCAGGAATTCATCATCGACGGCCAGGAAGACGTGCGCGAGCCCATCGGCATGAGCGGTATCCGCCTGGAAGTGAAGGTGCATATCGTCACGGGCGCGGTCAGCGCGGCGCAGAACATCGTCAAGTGCGTGCGCCGTTGCGGCCTGGAAGTGCATGACCTGATCCTGCAGCCGCTGGCGTCGAGCCTGGCGGTGCTGACCGAGGACGAGAAGGAACTGGGCGTGGTGCTGGTCGACATCGGCGGCGGCACCACCGACATCGCCATCTTCAGCGAGGGCGCGATCCGCCACACGGCCGTGATCCCCATCGCCGGCGACCAGATCACCAACGACATCGCCATGGCGCTGCGCACGCCGACGCCCGATGCCGAGGACATCAAGATGCAGTACGGCATTGCCAAGCAGGCGATTGCCGACCCGGAAGACATGATCGAGGTGCCCGGCGTGGGCGACCGCGGCACGCGCACGCTGAGCCGCCAGGCGCTGGCCGCCGTGATCGAGCCGCGTATCGAGGAACTGTATTCGCTGGTGCACCAGGTGGTGCGCGAGTCGGGCTACGAGGAACTGCTGTCGTCGGGCGTGGTGATTACCGGCGGTACGGCGATGATGCCGGGCATGGTCGAGCTGGGCGAGGACATTTTCCTGAAGCCCGTGCGCGTGGGCGTGCCCGAGTACCGCGGCAATCTGCACGAAGTCGTGAAGAGTCCGCGCTATTCGACCGTTATGGGTCTGCTGCAGGAAGGCTGCGTGCAGCGCATGCGCGGCCGCAAGGTGGCCGTGCAGAGCGGCCAGGTGAAGCAGGTGTGGACGCGCATGAAGGAATGGTTTGTCGGCAACTTCTGAGCCGCAAGCTTGTCAGGACTTTTTTAAGTGTGACGATCCTGTTGCAGTCAGCCGAACGGATCGTGGCACGTTGAGCAGGTCAAGCAGTTTTGCTGTGGTATTGGCTAGTCATTTTTTGATGGTTTCTTGTTCAGAAACCAAGGGTTGCGGCGGGGAGGCCGCAGCGTTTGGGGACTGATTTTTCTCGGAGGCAGTGATGGACTTTGACATGATCGAAACGGAGATTCAGGACGGCACCATCATCAAGGTGGTGGGCGTGGGCGGTGCGGGCGGCAACGCCGTGCAGCACATGATCAGCCGTGGGGTGCAGGGCGTGGAATTCATCTGCATGAACACCGATGCCCAGGCGCTGAAGCGTTCGAGCGCATCGCGCGTGCTGCAGCTTGGCAATTCCGGGCTGGGTGCCGGCGCCAAGCCTGAAGTGGGCCGCAACTGCGCGGAGCAGGCGCGCGAACAGATTGCCGATTCGCTGCGCGGCGCCCACATGGTCTTCATCACTGCCGGCATGGGCGGCGGCACCGGTACCGGTGCTGCGCCGATCGTGGCGCAGGTGGCCAAGGAAATGGGCATCCTGACCGTGGGCGTGGTCAGCAAGCCGTTCGACTTCGAAGGCGCGCGCCGCGCCAAGGTGGCCGAACATGGCTCGGGCGAGCTGGAATCGTCGGTGGACTCGCTGATCGTTGTGCTCAACGAGAAGCTGTTCGAAGTGATGGGCGACGACGCCGAGATGGACAAGTGCTTCCAGTGCGCCGATGACGTGCTGCACAACGCCGTGGCCGGCATCGCCGAGATCATCAATGTCGATGGTCTGGTGAACGTCGACTTCGAAGACGTGAAGACGGTGATGGGCGAGCAGGGCAAGGCCATGATGGGCACGGCAACCGTGTCGGGCGTGGATCGCGCCCGTCTGGCAGCCGAGCAGGCCGTGGCCAGCCCGCTGCTGGAAGGCGTGGACCTGTCCGGCGCGCGCGGCGTGCTGGTCAACATCACGGCCAGCCGTTCGCTGAAGCTGTCGGAAACCAAGGAAGTCATGAACACGATCCGCAGCTATGCCGCGGAAGACGCGACCGTGATCTTCGGTACGGTGTACGACGACTCGATGGGTGACGCCCTGCGCGTGACCGTGGTGGCCACGGGCCTGGGCCGTTCGGCCAAGAAGCAGCAGCCGATGACGCTGCTGAAGACCGGCACGGACAACATCCCGGTGCAGATGATGGCAGGCCTGACGGCCGCGCCGGCCCATGCATCGCCGGACTACAGCAACCTGGATACCCCGGCGGTGTGGCGCAGTTCGCGTGAGTCGGCATCGGCTCACGTGGCGGCGTTGCAAGAAAAGGGTGTGGATACGTACGACATCCCGGCCTTCCTGCGCAAGCAGGCGGACTAAGTTGGGAACCGGCAGGGCAGCGGCATCCGCCGCGCGCCTGGCAGGCTGTCAGCGGTCCGTCACGCATCGCCTGGGCGCTCCCTATCCGCCCGGCGTTTGCCTGGACTGACGTAACCCGTCAGTGCGTGCGGCTGTGCCGCGCCACGCCACATGTTGTCCGTCGCATCCCGTTGCCGGGCAGGCAGGCCATCGGCCGCCTCCCCGGACTGGTTTCCCGCCCCCGGCGGCGGGATGTCTCCGTCCGCGCGGCGCGTTGACCCAACGCGCCGCGCGGCGTTTCGAATCCCAGGTAATTCCTGCTGCACCCGCATGCCGCGCCGCTTGGTGGCGACGGCATCCGCCCCTATGATGCAGGCAGGTTTTTCCGATACACGCCAGACACCACGCTGGAGGAATGTCCAAAATGATCGCCGTTGGCCAGCGCGTCCCCGACGCCACGTTGTACGAATTCTTTGAAACCGAGACCGGCGGCTGCGCGCTCGGCCCCAATGCCTTTCCGGTGGCCGAACTGGTCAAGGGCAAGAAGATCGTGGTGTTCGGCCTGCCCGGCGCATTCACGCCCACCTGCTCGGCCAAGCATGTGCCGGGCTTCGTCAAGCTCAACGACGAGCTGCGCGCGGCGGGCGTGGACGAGGTCTGGTGCCATGCGGTCAACGACGCCTTCGTGATGGGCGCCTGGGGCCGCGAGCAGAAGACCGACGGAAAGGTCCGCATGATGGCCGACGGTGCCGCCCAGTGGGCAAAGGCGCTGGGCCTGGACCAGGACCTGAGCCAGCGCGGCCTGGGCGTGCGCGCCAAGCGTTATGCCATGGTCATCGACGATGGCGTGGTGACGCACCTGGCCGTGGAAGAACCGGGCGAATTCAAGGTCAGCAGCGCCGAAGCCGTTCTGGAAGCGTTGCGCGCCTGACACGAAGCGTGTCAGTAAAGGTGATGTATTGGGCGCTTCATTAACATTGCATAACACCCGGACACAAAGTGGTGCAGCGCAATACATCCAGTAATGGTAGTATCGCGTTATTGGAAATTACGCCCAATAGCTTTTAATAATAGTTGAGGCCGTCATGCTCAAACAGCGCACTATCAAATCCGTGGTGAAGACGGTCGGCATCGGTTTGCACTCGGGTCGCAAGGTGACGCTGTCGCTGAGGCCGGCCCCCGCCGATACCGGCATCGTCTTCACGCGCGTCGATCTGCCCGAAGCGGTGGAAATTCCGGTGGCCGCCAGCGCCATCGGCGACACCCGTCTGGCGTCGGTCCTGCAGAAGGACGGCGCCCGCGTTTCGACGGTCGAGCACCTGATGTCGGCCTGCGCCGGCCTGGGCATCGACAACCTCTACGTCGACGTCGATGCAGAGGAAATCCCGATCATGGACGGCAGCGCGGCTTCGTTCGTGTTCCTGCTGCAGTCCGCGGGCATCGAGGAACAACCGGCCGCCAAGCGTTTCATCCGCGTCAAGAAGGCGGTGGAAGTGCGCGAGGGCGACAAGCTGGCCCGCCTGGAGCCGTTCTTCGGTTTCAAGCTAGCGTTCACGATCGACTTCCGCCATCCGGCGGTCGACAAGACCGGCCAGACTTTCTCGATCGACTTTGCCGATACCAGCTATGTCCGCGAAATCGCGCGTGCCCGCACGTTCGGCTTTGCCCACGAGGTGGAAGCGTTGCGCGAGATGGGCCTGGCCCGTGGCGGCAGCCTGGACAACGCGATCGTGCTCGACGAGCACCGCATGCTGAACAACGAGGAACTGCGCTACGGCGACGAGTTCGTGCGTCACAAGATCCTCGATGCCATTGGCGATCTGTACGTGGTGGGCCATCCGCTGATTGGCTCGTACGTTGCCCACAAGTCGGGCCACGGCCTGAACAACCAGCTGCTGCGCGCACTGCTGGCCGACCAGGAAGCGTACGAGATCGTGACCTTCGACAAGGTCGAGGAAGCGCCCACGGCCTTCCTGCCGCAGGCGCAACCGGCGTTTGCCTGATCGACCCTGGCGGTTCCGCCAGATTGAAAAACCCCCGTTCGTGAGAGCGGGGGTTTTTTGTTGCGATCGCCGATCAGGCCGGCATGGGTTTCGCAGGTTTGGGGCCTGCCAGGGCCAGCACGATACCCAGGGCGACACCGAGCAATGCCGCAAACAGGATCTGGGAATCGGGGGGCAGCAGGAAGGTCAGCCCATGGGCGGGAATCCAGAAGAACGGAATGGTCTTCTTGAACACGAAGCCCCACTGCGTCTGCCAGTCGAGCGCCTTCAGGTGTTCCGCGACGGCAATCGGCCGGTACAGCGACCGCAACGAGCCCTGATGGCGGACGATATGCATGTCCGTGACCTTATGGGCGGTCATCATGACCGGAGAGAAGGTCAGGTTCAGCAAGGTACTGATAATCAAGGCGCCCAGCAGTTTGAGCATCGTGAAACCGCCCGCCATGGCCGCGACGATGCCGTCGATGCCCAGGTATTCCGCAAAATAGGGCGAGCCGACGGCAAAGACCTTGAACGCCATGCTGATGAACAGGCCGAGAATCCCCCAGACGACCATTCTCGGCAGGATGCCGAACCCCTTCCTGAAATAATGCCCGGTGCGTATGCGCTGCCCGATGACCTCGCCCAACGTCGCCAGCACGCCGAACTTGATAAATGCCATGACCATGCCGTGCTGCCCGTTGAAGGTCTTGTAGGCATCGAGCCATGCCGGAAACACCGCGAACGGCAGAAGTATCAGGCAGAGCAGCGCGACCAGCGCCAGATCCTGTGTTTTCATGGGATAACCTCGAATCCAGCCTGAATTGGGCTTACTTCAGGTATCGCTCGGTCAGCGCGCACCAGTATGCGGCGGCAGGGACCAGGCATTTGTCGTTGAAGTCATAACCGGAGTTATGCACCATGCAATAGCCCGGCTCGTCGCCGCCGCCGATCAGCATGTAGCTGCCATTCGGATTGGCTTCCAGCATGAACGCAAAATCCTCGCTGCCGGGCAGCTGAGGCGCGTCGGTATGGACCTTGTTCCTGCCAAACAGGTCCTGCGCGACCTCGGCGGCGAACTCGGTGGCCTGGTCGTCATTGACCAGCACCGGGCTGCCGTTCACATGAAAGACTTCGGCAGTCGCGCCAAAACTCTGCGCCTGCAGCTGCGCGACGTCGCCGATCCGCTTGAGCAGCAGGGTGCGGATGGACGGATTCAACGACCGGACGCTCAGTTTCATAAGGGCCTTGGCGTTGATGATGTTTGGCGCCTCTCCGGACTGGATGCTGCCGATGGTGATAACCGCCGCCTCGAACGGCGACACATTACGCGAGACAATGGTTTGCAGCGCGGTGCCGATATGGCAGGCAACCAGCGTGGCATCGACCGTTTTCTCCGGAATCGCACCATGCCCGCCGACCCCGGTAATCTCGATATGCAAGGTGTCGGACGATGCCATGAATGCGCCCTTCCTGAAATAGAATTCGCATTCCTTGAATCCCGGCATGTTGTGCATGGCGAAAATCGCATCGCAGGGAAACTGTTCGAACAATCCGTCATGCACCATGACTTTGCCGCCATAAAGCAATTCCTCGGCCGGCTGGAATATCAGATGCAGCGTGCCGTCGAAATTCCGGGTCTTTGCCAGATATTCCGCCGCACATAACAGAATCGCGGTATGTCCGTCGTGGCCGCAGCCGTGGAATTTGCCGGGAACGGTGCTGCTCCATTCCTTTTGGCTGTTTTCGGTCATCGGCAAGGCGTCCATATCGGCGCGGATGCCCAGGCGCCTGCTGCCATGGCCCACCTTCAGCGTGCCGACTACGCCGGTCCGGGCCAAGCCGCGATGGACCGCGTAGCCCCAGCCTTTTAGCATTTCTGCTACGAGATCGCTGGTCCCGGTTTCCTCGAATCCGATTTCCGGGTGTTGGTGGATCTGACGCCGAATTCGGATAAATCTGTCTTTGCTTTCGGAAATGGCTTCCAGAATGCGCTGGTACATGATGTTTCTCCTTTGAACAATGCAAAGGGTCGTGATGTACGCCCGAGGCCATTCTATGAGCCGGACAGCATGATCAAATTGCCCGGCGTCATGGTTTTGCCGACAGCGGGCCCGATGCGCGGGCCGGCACCGGTACATCAAAATCGCGGGGAAATATCAGGATTTGCGATGACCGTCGCATCTGCCCGATTGGCGCAACGATGCGGGATTATCGTGAAGGGCTCGACTGAAGCGTTTTGGGGCTGTTGGTCTTCAGCGGTGACGCGCCAGCAATGCCTGCACGGCATCCTTCAGCGGCGAATCCTCGAGGGTGCGCGCCAGCGCGTCCATGCTCTGCATGCCGGCTTGCGACAGATTCTGCGTGCGCGGCTTGCGCTCGACCGGCTCGGTGTCCCAGTCGCCGCGTCCCACCTCGGGTTGTACCCGTACCCGGATTGCAGTAACCTGCGAGCCTCGTTGTTGCAACCGGGAAAGCAATGTGGGCACCACTTGCCTGACCCGTGCGGCGGCCGCGCCATGGGCGGCCAGCAACAGCAGCGTCTGCTCCGCCTGCGGGCCGCGGTTGTCGGTCTTGATGCCGCCCACCGCAATGCCGCTGCGCAAGGCCGGTGGCAGCAACGCAAAGACTTCCGCTTCCAGTGACGCCAGTTGCCGCGCGGTCTGCATCAGCGCGGAAACCGGGCCGGACTTGGCCAGCCAATCATTGAGAGGCTTGGCGTTCGGGGTCTGGTGAGCGTGGTGGGTGAACAAGCGCATGCAAGCATTCTAGCGCGCAATCCTTGCCCGTCCGAGAGCCGGGATGCGATGCCTGCCAGCGCGCCGGTGCCTTGATGGCGCCGTCCTTGAAATTGGGGAACGGTCATGCAGATCATCGTGCTGCATCCGCGCGAGCCGCGGGTGTTTCGCTTCCAGTTGACGCGGGCGCGTGTCGTGCTCTTCGGCCTGGCGCTGTGCGCGCTGGTGGCGGCGGCGGCGTCGGGTTTGACCTGGCTGGTTGCCCGTCACGCGTCGGCGCCGGAAATCACCCGCCAGGCGCGGGACAATGCCTACTTGCGCGAGAACCTGGCCGTGATGGCCACGCGGCTGGGCGAATTGCAGGCCCAGATGGTGCGCCTGGACGCGCTCGGCGAGCGCGTGTCCGGCCTGGCCGGCATCTCTCCCCAGGATTTCGATTTCCGCCATCGGCCGGCGCGCGGCGGCCCGGCCCACCCCGCACAGTCCAGCGACCTGACGATGCCCGAGCTCAGCGACGAACTGGCGCGGCTGGGCCGCCAGGCCGACCATCGCGTCGACTATTTCGACGTGATCGAGACCGCGCTGATGGATCGCCAGTTGCGTGAGCGCCGCCAGCCCAGCGTGCTGCCGGTGGCGTCGGGCTACGATGGATCGAGCTTCGGCACGCGCATCGATCCCTTTAGCGGCCGCCGCTCGCAGCACGATGGCGTGGATTTCGTCGCGCCGGCCGGCACGCCGGTCGTGGCCGCCGCTGGCGGGGTGGTGGTGGCCGCCGAATGGCACCACGAGTACGGCAACATGATCGATATCGACCATGGCAACGGCCTCAAGACCCGCTACGCCCACGCGTCGAAAGTGCTGGTCAAGGCCGGCGACCTGGTCCGGCCGGGCCAGCCGATCGCCCGGGTGGGCAGCACGGGCCGCTCCACAGGGGCGCACCTGCATTTCGAGGTCCATGTGAACGGCGTGCCACGCAACCCGGGCGGCTTCCTGACCGCCGCGGTGCCGGCGCCGGCGCAGCTCCCCCTGGCGGCCGCCCCTGCGCCGGCCGACCGGCGCGCCATCCGATGACGACCCCGGCCGCCATCGGGCCCGATGGCCGGAACATTGAAGCCGCCGCGTCTGTCCCAACCTGCTGCACGGGCCGCCGGTCAATGGGGCCGGGCTGTTGCACCTGTACAGAAACTGTGCTGGTGACAGGTCCGGTCAGGACATCGGCACATGATAAACTCGGCGTTTTGCGCCAATCTACCCATTCCTCGCGCGGATTTGGCGGGTCTCGTACCGGTCTGCCGCGCAGGTGAAAGCACTCGATGATCACGGGCCTTCTCAAGAAAGTCTTCGGCAGCCGCAATGAGCGGCTGATCAAACAATATCGCCGCACGGTCACGCAGATCAACGCGCTCGAGCCGAAGTTCGAGGTGCTTTCGGACGACGAACTGCGTGGCATGACCGAGACGTTCCGCCAGCGCCATGCCGGCGGCGAATCGCTCGAATCCCTGCTGCCCGAAGCCTTTGCCGTGTGCCGCGAAGCCAGCAAGCGCGTCATGAAGATGCGCCACTTCGACGTGCAGATGATTGGCGGCATGGTGCTGAACGACAACAAGATCGCCGAAATGCGAACCGGCGAAGGCAAGACGCTGACCGCCACGCTGCCCGTGTACCTGAACGCGCTGACCGGCAAGGGTGTGCACGTGGTGACGGTGAACGACTACCTGGCCCAGCGTGACGCCGAGTGGATGGGGCGCCTGTACAACTTCCTGGGGCTGTCGGTGGGTGTGAACCTGTCGCAGATGCCGCACGACCAGAAGCAGGTGGCCTACAACGCCGACATCACGTACGGCACGAACAACGAGTTCGGCTTCGACTACCTGCGCGACAACATGGTCTACGACCCGTCGCAGCGCGTGCAGCGCCCGCTGCACTACGCGATCGTCGACGAAGTGGACTCGATCCTGATCGATGAGGCGCGTACGCCGCTGATCATCTCGGGCCAGGCCGAGAACCAGACCGACCTCTACCAGCGCATGAACGGCATTCCGAAGCTGCTCGAGCGCCAGATCGGCGAGGAAAAGGCCGATGGCACGGGCGTCGAGAAGCCCGGTGACTACTACGTGGACGAGAAGGGCCACCAGGTCTACCTGACCGAGGCCGGCCACGAGAAGGCCGAACAGATCCTGGCCGCGCAAGGGCTGATCGGCGAGGGCGAATCGCTCTACGCGCCGCAGAACATCACGCTGATGCACCACCTGTACGCCGCCCTGCGTGCGCAAAGCCTGTTCCATCGCGACCAGCATTACGTGGTGCAGAACGACGAAGTGGTGATCGTCGACGAATTCACGGGCCGCCTGATGACGGGCCGCCGCTGGTCCGACGGCCTGCACCAGGCCGTGGAGGCCAAGGAAGGCGTGACGATCCAGCAGGAAAACCAGACGCTGGCCACCATCACGTTCCAGAACTACTTCCGCATGTACGAGAAGCTGGCCGGCATGACCGGCACGGCCGATACCGAAGCGTACGAATTCCAGGAAATCTACGGCCTGGAAGTGGTGGTGATCCCGACCAACCGCCAGGCCCAGCGCAAGGACCTGCAGGACCAGATCTACAAGACGTCGAAGGAACGCTACGACGCCGTGGTGCGCGATATCCGCGACTGCTACGAGCGTGGCCAGCCGGTGCTGGTGGGCACGACGTCGATCGAGACGTCCGAGTACCTGTCGGACCTCCTGAACAAGGAAAAGCTGCCGCACCAGGTGCTGAACGCCAAGCAGCACGAGCGCGAAGCCGAGATCGTGGCGCAGGCCGGCCGGCCGAAGATGATCACGATCGCCACGAACATGGCCGGCCGCGGTACCGACATCGTGCTGGGCGGCAACGTCGAGAAGCAATCGGGCTTCATCCAGGCCGACCCGAACCTGTCGGATGCCGAGAAGGCCGCCAGGATCGCGCAGCTCGAAGGGGAATGGCAGTCGCTGCACGAGCAGGTCAAGGCATCGGGCGGCCTGCATATCGTGGGCACCGAGCGCCATGAGTCGCGCCGGATCGACAACCAGCTGCGGGGCCGTGCCGGCCGCCAGGGCGACCCGGGTTCGTCGCGCTTCTACCTGTCGCTGGACGACCAGCTGCTGCGCATCTTCGCCGGCGACCGCGTGCGCGCGATCATGGAACGCCTGAAGATGCCCGAGGGCGAGCCGATCGAGGCCGGCATCGTCACGCGTTCGATCGAATCGGCGCAGCGCAAGGTGGAAGGCCGCAACTTCGACATCCGCAAGCAGCTGCTGCAGTACGACGACGTTGCCAACGACCAGCGCAAGGAAATCTACAAGCTCCGTAACGACGTGCTGGAAGCCAAGGACGTCGGCGACATGGTGGCCAACCTGCGCGAAAGCGTGATTGTGGAAATGTTCCGCGACTACGTGCCCGCCGAAAGCATGGAAGAGCAGTGGGATATCGCCGGGCTGGAGCAGCGTCTGCGTGACGACTGGAGCCTGGACGTGCCGCTGGCCAAGACCATCGAGGGCGCCCAGAGCATCGAGGACGAGGAGCTGCTGAACCTGATCCTGAAGACCGCGCGCGAGACTTACGACGCCAAGGTGGAACAGGTTGGCCGCGATTCGTTCGCGGGCTTCGAGCGGTCGGTCATGCTGCAGAGCATCGACACGCACTGGCGCGAGCACCTGGCCGCGCTGGATCACCTGCGCCAGGGTATTCACCTGCGCGGCTATGCGCAGAAGGACCCGAAGCAGGAATACAAGCGCGAGTCGTTCGAACTGTTCGCCCGCCTGCTGGACGTCATCAAGAACGAAGTCACGCGCGTGGTGTTCAACGTGCAGATCCAGTCGCCGGAGCAGCTGGAGCAGGCATCCGAGGAAATCGAGGAAGGCCTGTCGCACCTGGCCAACGTGCAGTACAAGCACGACGAATTCGCCGACGGCGGCGAGCCGGTGGAAGAGGCGTCGCCGCGCAGCAGCACGGCCGCCGCCGCGATGGCCGCGATGGGCGGCGACGTGGCGCTGGCCGGCATGCCCAAGGTTGGCCGCAACGACCCCTGCCCGTGCGGATCGGGCAAGAAGTTCAAGCAGTGCCACGGCAAGCTGAGCTGAAGCCGGCCCGCCACTGCCGGTGACGCGCCCCGAGCGGCGCGTCATCGACCGAATCCCTGGACATGCCCGCTTGAGCCGCCCGCTCAAGCGGGCATGTTCATCAGGTGCATCACACAATTTGCAGCAAAGGAAACGAACATGCCCGTGAACTTGCCCCTGCCGCAGGCAGACAACCTGAAATCCGTCGCTGGCGTCGAACTCGGCTGGGCCGAGGGCGGTATCCGCAAGGCCAATCGCAAGGACGTGCTGGTGGTCAAGGTGGCCGAAGGCAGCACGGTGGCGGGCGTCTTTACCCAGAACCGCTTCTGCGCCGCGCCGGTGCAGCTCTGCCGCGAGCATCTGGCCGCGGGCGCCGGCATCCGCGCGCTGGTGGTCAACACGGGCAATGCCAACGCCGGCACCGGCGAACCGGGCCTGGCCGCCGCGCGCGCCACCTGCGACGCGCTGGCCAGGCAGCTGGGCATCGCCGCCAACCAGGTGCTGCCGTTCTCGACCGGCGTGATTCTGGAGCCGCTGCCTGTGGATCGCCTGACCGCCGCGCTGCCCACGGCCATCGCCAACGCGCGCGCCGACAACTGGCTGGCCGCCGCCGAATCGATCATGACCACCGACACGCAGCCCAAGGCCGCGTCGCGCACGGTGCAGATCGACGGCAAGACCGTGACCCTGTCGGGCATCAGCAAGGGCGCTGGCATGATCCGTCCCAACATGGCGACGATGCTTGGCTTTATTGCGATGGACGCCGCCGTGGCCCAGCCGGTGCTGCAGACGCTGGTGTCGCATGCGGCCGATCACTCGTTCAACAGCATCACGATCGATGGCGATACGTCGACCAATGACTCGTTCGTGCTGATTGCCTCGGGCAAGTCGGGCGCCAGCGTGACCGCCGCCGAAGGCCCGGCGTTTGACGCGCTGCGCGACGCGGTGACGTCGCTGGCCCAGGAACTGGCCCAGATGATCGTGCGCGATGGCGAAGGCGCCACCAAGCTGATGACGATTCGCGTGGAAGGCGGCAAGGATGTGGCCGAATGCCGCCAGATCGCCTATGCCGTGGCCCATTCGCCGCTGGTCAAGACCGCTTTCTATGCGTCGGACCCCAACCTGGGCCGTATCCTGGCCGCCGTCGGCTATGCCGGTGTGAACGATCTCGATGTGAACCGCGTCAACCTGTGGCTCGACGACGTCTGGGTAGCACGCGATGGCGGCCGCAATCCCGACTATCGCGAGGAAGACGGCCAGCGCGTGATGAAGCAGGCCGAAATCACGGTGCGTATCGCGCTGGGCCGTGGCAATGCCGACGCCACGGTGTGGACCTGCGATCTGTCGCACGACTACGTGTCGATCAACGCCGATTACCGTTCGTAAGTCGTAGAACCTTCAAATTCTCGACTTTCGCCCGTCGCCTTTCGTATTCCGTCATTCGTCTGAGAAGAAGCGCCCCATGTCCGACCTTGCTGCCCGCCTCGACAACTTCCTCGCCCGCCTTGAACAATGGCTGCCGCCCGAACTGACCGAGGCGGACTGGAAGGAGGCGGTGGCATTCCGCTGGCGCAAGCGGCAGAGCCTGTTCGGCAACATCGGCTATCTGCAGGCTATCCGCCAGCTGCCGCCGATCCACCTGAACGACCTGAAGAACATCGATCGCCAGAAGGACGCGATCGTGGCCAACTCGCGCCAGTTCGTGAAGGGACTGCCGGCCAACAACGTGCTGCTGACCGGCGCACGCGGCACGGGCAAGTCGTCGCTGATCAAGGCCATCCTGAATGAATTCGTGAAGGATGGGCTGCGCCTGGTGGAAGTGGACAAGGACGACCTGGGCGACCTGGGCGACATCGTCGAAAGGCTGGCTTCGCGGCCGGAACGCTTCGTGATTTTCTGCGACGACCTGTCGTTCGAAGACGGCGAGTCGGGCTACAAGTCGCTGAAGTCGGCGCTCGACGGTTCGGTGGCCGCGCAGTCGGACAACGTGCTGATCTATGCCACGTCGAACCGCCGCCATCTGCTGCCCGAGTACATGAAGGACAACGAGACGTACCAGCACACGTCCGATGGCGAGATCCATCCGGGCGAGGTGGTGGAAGAGAAGATCTCGCTGTCCGAGCGTTTCGGCCTGTGGCTGTCGTTCTACCCGCCGAAGCAGGACGAGTACCTGGCGATCGTCGGGCACTGGCTGTCGCACTTCGGCTGCACGCCGGCCGATATCGAGGCGGCGCGCGGCGATGCGCTGATCTGGGCACTGGAGCGCGGCTCGCGTTCGGGCCGGGTGGCCTGGCAATTTGCGCGCGACTGGGGCGGCAAGCATGGCCAGCCGTTCGTGGCGGACAAGGAATAACCGGGCATGACGGCGCAGGTGGAAACCGTGACGACGGCCGACGGCCAGACCCGCAAGGTCACGGAGGTGGCCGTGGGCGTGATGATCCAGCCCGATGGCCGCTTCCTGCTGGCACAGCGCCCGGCGGGCAAGCCGTACGAGGGCTACTGGGAATTTCCGGGCGGCAAGCTGGAACCGGGCGAAACGGTGGAAGACGCGCTGGCGCGCGAACTGCACGAGGAACTGGGGCTCGACATCGTGCGCAGCGAACGCTGGCACACGCTCGAACATGATTACCCGCACGCCTATGTGCGGCTGTATTTCTGCAAGATCACCGACTGGCGCGGCGAGCCGGTCGGCAGGGAGGGCCAGGCATTTTCCTGGCAGGCGGTACCCGTGGACGTGGGGCCGCTGCTACCCGCGACCATCCCGGTCGTCGAATGGCTGGCGGAGGAATCCCGCGCCAGCTGAACGCAGGCAAGGCATGCCCGGCGACAAGCTAGGCATTTCCGTTAGAGACGGGAGGGACTACGGGAGCGTGCTACCTGCAATCCCTTCTGCCGCCAAGCGGGCGAGGGGAGCCAGCCCTGCGACGCGTCGTCAGTCTTCCTCGTCCGCCGGCAGGTCTGGCGATGGCGATTCGTCCGGCTTGCCGCCGATGACATACTTCTCGGACGCCCAGGCGCCCAGGTCGATCTGCTTGCAGCGATCGGAGCAGAACGGGCGGAACTTGTTTTCCGGCACCCAGGCGACATCCTTGCCGCAGGTGGGACACTTGACGACGGCTGGCATCGCGAACTTCAGAAATTACAGAGTTTGAGCAGGAAGGGGATATCCGCGTCCACCGAGCGCGGCCGCATGTCGCCGTCCTGCTGGGTAAAGCGGACCCAGAGCATGTACTTGTTGGCGCTCATCTCGGGGATGAAGGCCAGCAGCGATTCGTCCAGGTACACCTGCATCAGCTGGTAGCTGCGGCCGGACAGCATCTGCTGATAGCTGCCGCCCGTGGCGATGACCTTGCCGCTCTGGCCGGACTCGCGCAGCAGGCGCAGCACGATGGTCGCGCCCATGCGCAGCGAGGCCAGCGGCCGGGCCCACTTGAGGATATCGGCCTGGCGGTCTTCGGCGGGACGGTGTTGCCAGGCGTAGTAGGCCGGCAGGTCGAATTCGCAGGTGCCGCCCGGGATGATGGCCCGGCTGCGGATGCTGGTGAGCCACTCGTTGTCGGTCAGCAGCTGGCCGGCCTTGCCAACGGTCTGGCTCAGTGCCGCAATGCCCTGTTCGACTTCGGTGATCACGCTGACCAGCGCGTCCTGATCGATCTGCGGATTGGCACGCAGCGGCGCCAGGGCCTGGCGCTGACGCTCCAGTTCCTTGATCAGGTCGGTCTTGAGATCGGCACGGCCGGCCACGTCGATGATCTCGAAGATCGTGGTGATGGCAACGTGGTGCTGCAGCGGATGTTCCTGCCCGAGGAAATAATCCAGCCGATCGAACAGGTCTTCCAGGCGCAGGAGCGTCCTGATGCGTTCGTTGAAAGGATATTCGTACAGGATCAAGTCGGTATCCGTGCTGCGCGCCGAATGGCGGTTCGTAGGCGAGGGCGCCCGGCGGTGCTGCCGCCGGTTTCTCCGCGCACGCTGGTGGTCCAGCCGTGGCGCAGAGGCCGGGAGCCGTCACTCGGTGCTTTTTCCCCGGCATGTTTCAGCGCATTCTATGCGAGTCGGAGCCCAACCACAAATCGAAAGTTCCCCGGGCGGCGCAGACCGGACAGCCCAGGCGCCGTGCGAAACCCAACCGGGTGATCCTTGGGTCGTCTTATGCGCTTGCCGGGCGTGCCGACAGACGGCGATACAGCGCATCGAGCCGCGCCACTTGCGGCGCGAGTGCGTCGGGCGGGCCGTCGTTATCGATCACGTCGTCGGCCACGGCCAGGCGTGCCGCCCGGGTGGCCTGCTTGTGCATGATGGCCAGCACCTGGTCACGCGTGAACCCGTTCCGGCCCATGACCCGCGCCACCTGCGTCTCTTCCTGGCAATCGACCACCAGCACGCGCCCGACGCGCGCCCGCCACGTGCCCGATTCCACGAGCAGCGGCACCACGTAGATCAGATACGGATGCTGGCCGGCAGACCGGATGGCGGCCGCGCGCGCTTCGGTCAGCTGGCGGATCAGGGGGTGGGTGATGCCTTCGAGCCGGGCCTTGGCGGTGGGGTCGGAAAACACCAGCGCGCGCATGGCGTCGCGGTCCATCGCGCCGTCGGACCGCAGGCAGCGCGGGCCGAAGGCTTCCACCAGCGGTGCGATGGCCGCGCCGCCGGGCGCGGTGATCTCGTGGGCAAGCAGATCGGTATCGATCAACGCGGCACCGCGCTCGGCAAACATGTCCGCGACGCGGGTCTTGCCGGAGCCGATACCGCCGGTAAGGCCGATTTCCAGCATGGGGGCGGGCAGGGGAGTCATTGGGGAATGGTGCCCACGATACCAGTTTTGCACTGCCGGGATTGCGATGCGGGCGGGTCTGGCGACGCTAGTGGCCCGCGATCAGCTCCAGCGGCAGCACGTCCGGGCCCAGGAACAGCACGATCAGGCCGGCCCCGGCGATATACGGGCCGTACGGAAACGCCGTGTCGCGGCCCTTGCGCTGGACCACCAGCATCAGCCCGCCGATGATCGCGCCGACAATCGACGACATCAGAATCAGCGCAGGCAGTGCCTGCCAGCCAAACCATGCGCCCAGCGCGCCCATGAGCTTGAAGTCGCCATGGCCCATGCCGGCCTGGCCGCGCACCAGCGTGAACAGCAGGTTGACCGTCCACAGCACCAGATACCCGGCGGCGGCACCGATCACGGCATCGGCCAGCGGCGCAAACCATCCTTGCAGGTTCAGCAGCAGCCCCAGCCAGAGCAGCGGCAGCGTGATCTGGTCAGGCAGCAACTGGGTATCGGCATCGATCAGGAACAGTGCCACCAGGGCCCAGATCATGACGATGGCGGCCAGGGCCTGGGCGGTCGGGCCGAAATGCCACATCGCCAGTGCGGTCAGGACCCCGCTCACCGCTTCCACCAGCGGGTAGCGGATGCTGATCGGCGCCTTGCACGACGAGCACTTGCCCCGCAGGAACAGGTAACTGACGATTGGCACGTTTTCCCACGCCGCGATCTGGTGCCCACAGTGCGGGCAGGCCGAGCGCGGCACCATGAGGTTGTAACGCCCGGGATGCGGCAGGGGCTCGCCGCGCAGTTCGGCAATGTAGTTGGCCTCTTCGTGATCCATCATCTTTGGCAGGCGATGGATCACGACATTGAGAAAACTGCCCACGAGCAGGCCCAGCAGACCGGCCACGACGATCAGGAAAGGCGCCGGCACCAGCGCCAGGGCATCCAGCGTGACGGCCCCGGCCGGTCCAAAAACTGCTTGCATGCGAGATACCTGTTGTTAAACCACCTGGCCAAGCTTGAAGATGGGCAGGTACATGGCCACCACCATGCCGCCGATCAGCACACCCAGGATCACGATGATCAGCGGCTCGATCAGGCTCGAAATGGCAGCCACGGCGTCGTCCACCTCACGCTCGTAGAATTCCGCCACCTTCAGCAGCATGTTGTCCAGCGCACCCGATTCCTCGCCGATCTGCGTCATCTGCAGCACCATGTTGTCGAACAGGTGCGTGGCCTGCATGGCGTTGGTCAGGCTGGTACCGATGCGCACGGCCTGCTCGATTTCACGCGTGGCATCGTAATACAGCCAGTTCCCGGCCGCACCGCCCACGGATTCCATCGACTCCACCAGCGGCGTGCCGGCCGCGAACATCGTGGCCAGCGTGCGGGTCCAGCGTGCGACCACGGCCTTGCGGAACAGGCTGCCGAAGATCGGCATCTTCAGCAGCATCTTGTCGTGCCACCGCTGGACTTTTTCCGATGTCTTGCGGGCGCGGAAGTAGGCGACGATCGACAGGATCGGCGCGCCGACGATCAGATACCAGTATTCGACGAAGAAATCGGACATGCCGATCACGACCTGCGTGGGCGCCGGCAGCGCCGCGCCGAAGCTGGAGAACACGCCCTTGAAGGCCGGGATCACGAACAGCATCAGCACCACGGTCACGGCAAAGGCCACCGACAGCACGGCGATCGGGTAGATCATCGCCGACTTGATCTGGCTCTTCAGCGCGATGCTCTTTTCCATGTACAGCGACAGGCGCTCGAGCAGCGCGTCGAGAATACCGCCCTGTTCACCGGCATCGATCAGGTTGCAGTACAGCGTGTCGAAGTACTTCGGCTGGCGCCGGAAGGCCTGTGCCATGCTGCTGCCGGACTCGATATCGAAGCGGATGTCGTTCAGCAGCTGGGTGAAGTTGGGATTGGCGTGGCCGCGCGCGATGATGTCGATCGATTGCAGCAGCGGAATGCCGGCCTTCAGCATGGTCGACAGCTGGCGCGTGAAGTACGCGATGTCCTTTTCGGTGATCTTCTTGCCGCGCGCCGCCTTGCGCTTCTTCATCTTGACGACGGTCAGGCCCTGCTTGCGCAGGGTGGTGGTGACCTCCGCCTGGCTCTCGGCCCGTTGCTCGCCCTTGAAGGACTTGCCCTTGCGGTCCTTGGCCTCCCACTCGAAGATGTATTGCGTGGGCGCCTTCCGCCCTGTCCTGGCCCGTGACGGCGCTGCCGTCCGGGCGCCCGCCGCTGGTGCGCGCGTCGCCATGATTTGACCCCCGAAGTATTGCTATTGCTATTGTTTTTGGACCTCCGCAACCCGATGCGGAGGCCCGTATGCGCGGCCGGCTCTGTCTTTCGTACTGTCCCCGGCCGCGCGCCTGGTCAGTACCGCCTTGTCCGTGACTAGCTGTTCGTGGTCGCCAGCACCTCTTCCAGCGACGTGATGCCCTGTTTCACCTTCTGCAGCCCGGCCTCGCGCAACGATAGCACGCCCTCTTTACGGGCCTGTTCGGCGATCTGCAACGCCGTGCCGTGCGACAGGATGATCTGCTGGATGGCTTCGGTGATGGGCATGACCTGGTAGATGCCGCAGCGCCCCTTGTAGCCGCTGCCGTTGCAGCGTTCGCAGCCCACCGGGTGGTACGACTTCCAGCTGCCGTCGATATCGGCTTGCGTGAAGCCGGCATCGAGCAGCACCTGCGGCGCCAGGTCGCCCGCGCGCTTGCACGAGCACAGGCGGCGCGCCAGGCGCTGCGCGGTGATCATCAGCACCGACGACGCGATGTTGAACGGGGCCACCCCCATGTTCATCAGGCGCGTCAGCGTGGTGGGCGCGTCGTTGGTGTGCAGCGTCGACAGCACCAGGTGGCCGGTCTGCGCGGCCTTGATCGAGATATCGGCGGTTTCCAGGTCGCGGATTTCGCCGACCATGATGATGTCCGGGTCCTGCCGCAGGAACGACTTGAGCGCGGCCGCGAAGGTCAGGCCGGCCTTGTCGTTGACGTTCACCTGGTTGACGCCGGGCAGCTGGATTTCCGCCGGGTCCTCCGCGGTGGAAATATTGATGTCGCCCTGGTTCAGCATGTTCAGGAACGTGTAGAGCGACACGGTCTTGCCGCTGCCGGTCGGGCCGGTGACCAGCACCATCCCGTACGGGCGCTTGATGACGTCGAGCAGCAGTTCCTTCTGCGCCGGCTCGTAGCCAAGCTGGTCGATGTCGAGCTTGTCGGTGGACGAATCGAGAATCCGCATCACGATCTTCTCGCCGAACAGGGTCGGCAGGGTCGATACCCGGAAGTCGATCGCCTTCTCGATGGTTTCCTTGCTGTCCTTGTCCTTGGGCACCGAGATCAGCAACTTCATCCGGCCGTCCTGCGGCACGCGCTTTTCGGAAATGTCCAGCCGCGACAGCACCTTGATGCGGGTGGCGATCTTGTCGCGGATGTCCAGCGGCGGGCGCGCAACTTCCTGCAGCACGCCGTCCACGCGGAAGCGGATGCGGTAGAAGAACTCGAACGGCTCGAAATGCAGGTCCGATGCGCCGCGATTGAACGCTTCGTTCAGCAGCTTCTGCAGGAAGCGCACCACCGGGGCGTCGTCGATGTCGTTGCCCGGCCCCTTGCGCGCGGCAGCCGCGGCCGACGGGTCGTACTCGATCATCTTCTGCGCGGTTGGCGTCACCGGCGAGATGTTCTTGAGCGTGCCGAGCGTTTCACCGGCGGCCTGCACATGCTTCATGAGCTTGTCGTGCTCGACCACGACCGTTTCGACCGTCAGGTTCATTTTCTGACGGATGGCCTCCACGCCGGCCTGGTTGGCCGGGTCGGACGTCGCCACGATCAGCCGGTTCTCGCGCCGGCCCAGCGGCAGCAGGCGGTGGGCGTGGAATTCGCGGTTGCCGGCCAGTACCGATGGCACGCGGTCCAGGCTGTATTGCGACAGGTCCAGCAGCGGCAGCCGGTATTTGTCGGCAGCGAAGATCGCCACGTCGTGGGCGGACATCGTGCCGCTGCCGATGATCTCGTCGATCAGCTGCGTTTTCTTTTCCCGTGCCGATTGCTCCAGCTGGGCGAGCAGCGCCGGAGCGATCCGCCGGCTCTGGGCAAGCGCAAGACCTAGTGTCATGGTCGAAAGTCGATGCAAGGTGCGCAGGCTGCCGAAGGCTGGGCGGAAAACGGCGGACGGCGCGGTTGACAGCGTCGGGACGGCGGGCGCGGGTCCCAGGATCGGGGCAGTTTGCCGCCGGGGTCACTTTTTGTAAAGCTGGCGCGCGTGCGCGTTGGCGTTTGCGCGACACGGCTGCAACCCTACTTGCGCGGGGGGCGGAAAGAGGGGTGGCGCGGTCCGGCGGAAATAGGGGGAAAGCGGGGGAGGGGCGGGAGACAAAAACAAAAAAGCCGCACATCGCTGTGCGGCTTTCTGCTGATACCTTGATGTCCGGCAATGCCCTGCATCACCTTGCATCGAAATCTGGTCGGGGTGAGAGGATTCGAACCTCCGGCCTCTACGTCCCGAACGTAGCGCTCTACCAGGCTAAGCTACACCCCGATTTCTGTTGCCCGCTGACAGTGTGTCGTCAGCAGCAAAGAACAAAATTCTAGCGGCGTTTCCCGGAGTTGGCAAGCACCATCTCAAGAAAAAGTATCGCCCGCCGTCAGCTCTGCCGCTGCAGCGAGAACGCGCACAGCTCGATCAGCGTGTTCTTGAGCGGCGAGTCCGGAAACTGCATGGCGGCCCGCTCGGCGGCTTCGGCCTCGTGGCGCGCGGCCGCGAACGTGACTTCAAGCGCGCCGCTGGCGTGGATGGCCGAGAAGACGGCGTCGAAGTGCTCGGTGCCGCCTTGCACGATGGCGTCGCGCGCCAGTTCGCGCTGCTCGGCGGTGCCATGCTCCAGCAGGTGCAGCAGTGGCAGCGTGGGCTTGCCTTCGCGCAGATCGTCGCCGGCGTTCTTGCCCATCTGCTCGGCGCTGGCCGTGTAGTCGAGCATGTCGTCGATCAGCTGGAATGCCGTGCCGATGCGCCGGCCGTACTCGGCGGCCGCCTCTTCCATGGCGGCGTCCGCGCCGGCCAGTACCGCGCCCAGTTGCGCCGAAGCCTCGAACAGCTTGGCCGTCTTGTACCGGATCACCTGCAGGTAGCGTTCCACGGTGACATCGGGGTCGTGCATGTTCAGCAACTGCAGCACCTCGCCCTCGGCGATCACATTGGTGGCGTTGGAGAGAATCTCCATGATGCGCATGCTGCCGGCGTCGACCATCATCTGGAACGCGCGCGAGTAGAGGAAATCGCCGACCAGCACGCTGGCGGCATTGCCGAACACGGCGTTGGCGGTCTGGCGGCCCCGGCGCAGTTCGGATTCGTCCACCACGTCGTCATGCAGCAGCGTGGCGGTGTGGATGAACTCCACCACCGCGGCCAGTTCGTGATGGCGATGGCCCTCGTAGCCGAACGCGCGCGCCGACAGCAGCAGGATGACCGGGCGCAGGCGCTTGCCGCCCGCGCTGATGATGTATTCGCCAATCTGTTCGACCAGCGGGACTTCCGACGACAGGCGTCGGCGGATCACGGCGTCAACGGCGCGCATGTCGGCAGCGACCGGGGCAAGCAAGGCAGTGGCGGAAGACTGGGACAAGATGAGATCACCGTTTCGCAAAACCGGAGGATTATATGCGATGCCGATGTGACTATGGCTGTCGCTGGCGCGGGATGGAAGGGAATGTCAGGCGCGGCGGCGCAAGGGTGTCTGCGGCGGCGCTGGCGCCCCTATAATGCCGCCATGGACAAGCCCCATGCATCCCGCCGGCATGTCCGCCGCACCGCCTGGTGGGTGGCGTTCGCTGCCCTGGCCGGGTTTCTGCTGGCCGACCTGACCTGATCCTGCGCGCAACGCCGGAAGTGCGCCGCCCGCCTCAACCGGCGTCCGGCCGGCTATCCCGTTGTTTTCTTTGCGCTTTTCCGTAAACCGGATTATAATTTGCGGTTCCTTCGGTCGCGTTTCATGCGCGCACCGTCTGCGGCGCACGAAACGGCGCCGGCGCCGGGCCTCCCGGGGCAGCATTCATCGTTTCAATCAACATCGAGAGGTTCGACAATGTACGCGGTCGTAAAAACCGGCGGCAAGCAATACAAGGTTGCTGCTGGCGAAAAACTGAAAGTAGAACAGATACCGGCTGACATTGGCGCAGAAATCACGCTGGACCAGGTGCTCGCAGTGGGCGCTGGCGACCAAATCAAGTTTGGTACGCCGCTGGTGAGCGGGGCTTCCGTCAAGGCTACCGTTATCGCCCAAGGTCGTCACGACAAGGTGAAGATCTTCAAGATGCGCCGTCGCAAGCACTACCAGAAGCGCCAGGGCCATCGTCAGAATTACACCGAACTGCGCATCGAAGCCATCGTTGCCTGAGCCACGGCTCGGAAACAGGTTTCCTCGCAATAGGTCAACAGGAGTTAAGACATGGCACAGAAAAAAGGCGGCGGCTCTACGCGGAACGGACGTGATTCGGAATCGAAGCGTCTGGGCGTGAAGGTGTACGGTGGTCAGGCCATCAACGCCGGCGGCATCATCGTTCGTCAACGCGGCACGCGCGTGCACGCTGGCGACAACGTGGGTGTCGGCAAGGACCACACGCTGTTTGCACTGGTCGACGGCCACGTGCAGTTTGCAGTCAAGGGCGCTGCCAAGAAGCAGCAAGTCAGCGTCGTTCCGGCGGCCTGATAACAGCCTTTGCAGCACGAAAGGCCCCGCAAGCATGCGGGGCTTTTTTATTTTTGACGCGCCGGCAAAACGTTTCTGGCGTCGTTGCGCGGCCTTGCCGTAACATTTGTATTATCTGCGGCCACGCGCCCTGGCCCGAACCGCTTCGCTCCGTTTGCTGGCGTTTCGCGGGTGCAAGCCGGATCCTCATCGGAAAACCAACATGAAGTTCATTGACGAAGCCCGTATCGAAGCGATCGCCGGCAATGGCGGCAACGGAAGTGCTTCGTTCCGGCGCGAGAAATTTGTGCCCTTCGGTGGCCCCGATGGCGGCGACGGCGGCCGTGGCGGCAGCGTGTTCGCGCAGGCCGACCGCAATATCAATACGCTGATCGACTTCCGCTACGCCAAGAAGCACGTGGCCCGCAACGGCGAGAACGGCCGCGGCTCCGACTGCTATGGCGCCGCCGGCGAAGACGTCACGCTGCGCATGCCGGTGGGGACGCTGATCACCGACATGGATACCGGCGAGGTCATCGCCGACCTGACCGAGCACGGCCAGCGCGTCTGCCTGGCCGAAGGGGGCATGGGCGGCTGGGGCAACCTGCACTTCAAGTCCAGTACCAACCGCGCGCCGCGCCAGCAGGTCGACGGCAAGCCGGGCGAGCGCCGCATGCTCAAGCTGGAACTGAAGGTGCTGGCCGACGTGGGCCTGCTGGGCATGCCCAACGCGGGCAAGTCCACCTTCATCTCGCACGTGTCGAACGCCCGTCCGAAGGTGGCGGACTACCCGTTCACGACGCTGCATCCGAACCTTGGCGTGGTCCGCGTGGACCATGAGCAGTCGTTCGTGGTGGCGGATATCCCCGGCCTGATCGAAGGCGCCGCCGAGGGTGCCGGCCTGGGCCACCAGTTCCTGCGCCACCTGCAGCGCACCGGGCTGCTGCTGCATATCGTCGATATCGCGCCGTTCGACGAGAATGTCGATCCCGTTGCCGAGGCCAGGGCCATCGTCAACGAACTGAAGAAGTACGACGAGACGCTGTACAACAAGCCGCGCTGGCTGGTGCTGAACAAGCTCGACGTGGTGCCCGAGGAAGAGCGCGCCACACGGGTGAAGGACTTCATCAAGTGTTACAAGTGGAAGGGCCCGGTGTTCCATATCTCGGCGCTGACCGGCGAGGGCTGCCGCGAGCTGGTCTACGCGATCAAGGACCATCTGGCCGCGCTCAAGGCCGAAGAGGCCGCCGCGCTGGCCGAGCCCGACATCCGGCTGGACGACCGCCTGCACAACGTCGACCGGGGCGACCAGCCGGCGTAAGCTGTCACACCTCAACACAACCACCACGGCTCGGAGACAGGGAACTCGTCATGCAATCGGTCATCGCCCAGGCAAAGCGTATCGTCGTCAAAGTGGGTTCGAGCCTGGTCACCAACGACGGCAAGGGGCTGGATCACGACGCCATTGCGCGCTGGGCCGCCCAGATCGCCAAGCTGCGCGGGACGGGCAAGGAAGTGGTGCTGGTCAGTTCCGGGGCCATTGCCGAAGGCATGCAGCGGCTGGGCTGGATCCGCCGGCCGAAGGAAATCCATGAACTGCAGGCCGCCGCCGCGGTGGGCCAGATGGGCCTGGCCCAGGTCTACGAGAGCCAGTTCGGCCGGTATGGCATCCGCACGGCGCAGGTATTGCTGACCCACGCCGACCTGGCCGACCGCGAACGCTATCTCAATGCGCGCTCCACGCTGCTGACGCTCCTGAGCCTGGGCGTGGTACCGATCATCAACGAGAACGACACCGTGGTCACCGACGAAATCAAGTTCGGCGATAACGACACGCTGGGCGCGCTGGTCACGAACCTGATCGAAGGCGATGCGCTGGTGATCCTGACCGACCAGCGTGGCCTGTACACGGCCGACCCGCGCAAGGACCCGGATGCCGAGTTCGTCCACGAGGCGCTGGCCGGCACGCCGGAGCTGGAAGCCATGGCGGGCGGCGCGGGCACGTCCATCGGGCGCGGCGGCATGCTGACCAAGATCTTGGCGGCCAAGCGGGCCGCCAAGTCGGGCGCGCACACCACGATTGCATCGGGCCGCGAGCAGGACGTGCTGGGCCGCCTGGCGGCAGGCGAAGCCATCGGCACGCAGCTGCTGGCGCCCACGGGCCGGCTGACGGCGCGCAAGCAATGGATGGCCGATCATCTGCAGCTGCGCGGCCGCGTGGTCATCGATGCCGGCGCCGTCGAAAAGCTGACGGGCGGCGGCAAGTCGCTGCTGCCGATCGGCGTGACCGAGGTGCAGGGCGAGTTCGCGCGCGGCGAAGTGGTGGCCTGTGTCGACAGCAGCGGCCGCGAGGTGGCGCGCGGCATCACCAACTATTCAAGCGCCGAGGCGAGGTTGATCGCCCGCAAGCCGTCGTCGGAAATCGAGTCGGTACTGGGGCATCTGAACGAGCCCGAGCTGATCCATCGCGACAACCTCGTGCTGGTCTGACGCGCGTCCGGCGCAGGCCGGATCGGGCCGGTGCCCATGAAAAAAGGCGAGTCCCGTCGGGTACTCGCCTTTTTTTGTGCCGAAGGGCCGCTCAGCGGCTGGGCGCGTAGGCCTTCAGGTCGCGGATCATTTGCTCCGGCTTGCCGGCCACCGTGCGGCCTTCGCAGAAGTAGTCAGTGGCCAGCGTGGCCGCATAGGCGTTGCGGGAGCGGGTCTGCATGCGGATCCACAGGTCGCGGTCCTCGCCCAGGTTCGGCACCCAGGCCGTGGCGCCCTTGGGCAGCGTGGCGTAGATGCGGCGCTCGAACGCATCGCAGCGCATGCCTTCATAGCTGACATTGCGGCCGCCGCCGGCGCTTGTGATGACCACCGTATAGCGCACCACGCGGTCCGGGCCGACCGAGATCGACTTCGGATCGACCATGAAGCGGAAGTCCGACGAATCGTTGACCTTGAACGGGATCAGGTCCGCATCCTGGGGCAGGGCCGGCAGCGCCGTCTGGACTTCCTTGAACGGCCGGTCCTCGAACGGGTTGATGAAGCCGCTGTCGGACGCCGGCTGTTCTTCCTCGGGCATGCCCTTGCTGGTGGTCTTGCAGCCGGCAAGCGCCAGGCAGGCTGCCGCCAGCAACAGGCCGGAGCGAAGACTCCGGCCGCTGAAACTAGTCATCCATGACTCCGTTTGTTGGTCGCCGGCTGGTCCGGCGAAAGAGAGGTTTCGGGCACGATGGCCGCCGCGTCCATGGCAGCCGTCTCATCGACGGCATGGGCGGGCTGGCCGTTGCCGGCCGTGGCCGCCTGCAAGGCCGCTGGCGCGGTCTCGGGCTGCCGGGGCGCACGCGCGCCCTCGCCGTGCCGGCCGTGTCCCATATGGTGATGCCCATAGGGGCTCAGCGGCACGCGTCCACGGTTCAGGAACCGCGACAGCTCGGTCAGCGCCAGCTGGTAGACATCGCGCTTGAATTCGATCACGGCGTCGAGCGGTACCCAGTACTCGCTCCAGCGCCAGGCATCGAATTCCGGATGGTCGCTCGCGCGCAGGTGGATGTCGCAATCGCGACACACCATGCGCAGCAGAAACCAGATCTGCTTCTGGCCCTTGTAGTGGCCGCGGATCTCGCGGCGAATGAACTTGTCCGGCACCTCATAACGCAGCCAGTCGCGCGTGCGACCGACGATCCTGACGTGCTCCGGAAGCAGCCCGACTTCTTCTTGCAGCTCGCGGAACATGGCCTGTTCCGGCGTCTCGCCGTACTTGATGCCACCTTGCGGAAACTGCCAGGAGTGTTCGCCGATTCGCTTGCCCCAGAAAACCTCGTTACGTGCGTTGATGAGGATGATGCCGACGTTCGGGCGAAAGCCTTCACGATCGAGCATGACTGCACCTCGAATCCTTTAGAATTACGTCGATTATAAGGGATGCGCGCGCGTCGGCCCGACCCCGGGAATGCTGGTTTTCCCGAGCAGATGGGCAGTTTCAGGCGCGTCCCCCCGTGAACCGAAAGTCCTATGCTGCCGTCCGGCGGCGCGGCCGATATGGCCCGCCACGACCAGCCTTACGAGAAACCAACGGATGAAAGCCTCGCATTTCTTCATTTCCACCCTCAAGGAAGCCCCCGCCGACGCGGAAATCGTGTCGCACAAACTGATGATGCGGGCCGGCATGATCAAGAAGCTGGGCGCCGGGATCTACAGCTACATGCCGGTGGGCCTGCGCGTGATCCGCAAGGTGGAGAACATCGTTCGCGAGGAAATGAACCGCGCCGGCGCCGTGGAACTGCTGATGCCGGTGGTCCAGCCGGCCGAGCTGTGGCAGGAAACCGGCCGCTGGGACAAGATGGGCCCCGAGCTGCTGCGCCTGAAAGACCGCCACGAGCGTGACTTCGCCATGCAGCCGACGTCGGAAGAGGTCGTCACCGACATCGCCCGGGGCGAAATCCGCAGCTACAAGCAGCTGCCGGTGAACTTCTATCAGATTCAGACCAAGTTCCGCGACGAGCGCCGTCCGCGCTTCGGCATCATGCGCGGCCGCGAATTCACGATGAAGGACGCCTATTCGTTCGACCGTGACGTCGAGGGCCTGAAGGTCTCGTACCAGAAGATGTACGACGCCTACCAGCGCATTTTCACGCGTTTCGGCCTGGAGTTCCGCGCCGTGGCGGCCGATAACGGCGCCATCGGGGGCTCCGGCTCGCACGAATTCCACGTGATCGCCGACACCGGCGAAGACGCCATCGTCTACTGCCCCACGTCGGATTACGCCGCCAACATGGAAGCCGCCGAGGCGCTGCCGCTCACGGCACAGCGCGCCGCGCCGGCCGAGGCCCTGGCCAAAACGTCCACGCCGGGCAAGGCCAAGTGCGAGCACGTGGCCGAATTCCTGGGCATGCCGCTGGACCGCACGGTCAAGTCCATCGTGCTGGCCACCGATGGCGATGCCGGCGCGCAGATCTGGCTGCTGCTGATCCGTGGCGACCACGAACTGAACGAGGTCAAGGCGTCGAAGGTGCCGGGCCTGGCCGAATTCCGATTTGCCACCGAGACCGAGATTGTCGATGCGTTCGGCTCGCCCCCGGGCTACCTGGGCCCGATCGGCACGAAGAAGCCCGTCAAGGTGGTGGCTGACCGCACCGTGGCCAACATGGCCGATTTCTGCTGCGGCGCCAACGAGCGTGACTACCACTACACCGGCGTGAACTGGGGCCGCGACCTGCCCGAGCCGGTGGTGGCGGACCTGCGCAACGTGGTGGCCGGCGACGCGTCGCCGGACGGCAAGGGCACGCTGGAAATCTGCCGCGGCATCGAGGTGGGCCACGTGTTCATGCTGGGCACCCGCTATTCGGCGTCGATGAATGCCGTGTTCCTGGACGAAACCGGCAAGAACCAGCCGATGCAGATGGGCTGCTATGGCATTGGCGTCACCCGGATTCTGGGCGCGGCCATCGAGCAGAACTATGACGAGCGCGGCATCATCTGGCCGGCGTCGATTGCCCCGTTCGCGGTGGTGGTGTGCCCGGTCGGCTACGACCGCAACGAAGCCGTGAAGGCCGAGGCCGACCGTATCCATGCCGAACTGCTGGCGGCCGGCGTGGACGTGATCCTGGACGACCGTGGCGAGCGCCCGGGCGTGATGTTTGCCGACTGGGAACTGATCGGCGTGCCGCATCGCGTGGTGGTCGGCGACCGTGGCCTCAAGGAAGGCAAGGTCGAGTACCAGGGCCGCCGCGACGCGCAGGCGACCCCGGTAGCCGTGACCGACGTGGTGGCGCACGTGCGCCACCTGCTGGCCAGCTAAGCGACGGTCGACGTCATGCGCGCCGCTGGCCTGCCGATGTCCCGCCGCTGGGCTGCCGCCCTGGCCGGCGGCGTGTTATGTGCCGCATTGTCCACGGCAGCCCAGGCCGGCGCACAGAAGGAAGAGGCGCTGGCCGATTCCGTGCGGGGCGCGCTGGCGGCGGCCATTGCCGATAACCGGCCGGTGCGGCCGACGTTCGCGTCGGGCGGCGAGAAGCTCGGCTATCTGAAATGGCTGGGCGAGATGTCGCGCCGGCTGGAGTCGAAGCTGCCCGACCCGCAGACGCGCGTCGAACTGATCGAGACCGTCTATTACGAGGCCAAGCGCGCCGGGCTGGAGCCGTCGCTGGTGCTGGGCCTGGTGCAGGTGGAAAGCGGCTTCCGCAAGTACGCCATCAGTTCGGCCGATGCGCGCGGGCTGATGCAGGTGATGCCGTTCTGGGTACGCTCGATCGGTGACGGCGACACCCGCAAGCTGTTCCACCTGCAAAGCAACCTGCGTTACGGGTGCACCATCCTGCGCCACTATCTGGATCGCGAGAACGGCGACCTGTTCCTGGCGCTGGGCCGGTACAACGGCAGCCGCGGCCGTCCCGAGTATCCGAATGCGGTGCTGGGGGCCTGGAAACGCTGGCAGTATTCCGAGGCCACGGTCACGATTGCTGGCGACCCGGACGGCGCGGCCCCGGCGGCCACGGCGCCGGCACGCCGCACGCTGCCGCCCGAATCGCCCGCGCGCAACCCGTTCTCGCCCCAGCGGCTGGCCAATCCGTCATGACACGTGAGTCCCGCGCAGGGTATAGCGCCACGTCTCCCGAGCTCGAACTATGGCTGGCACGCCATATCGAACAGGGCTTCGATGCCGAATCGCTGGTGCTGTCGATGCTGCGGTCCGGCTACGACGCCACGTTTGCCCGCGATACCGTCAATGGCGCACTGGGCCATCGCCCGCGCGCCAGGCAGGTGCCGGCGCCCGCGCCGGCGGTGACGCGCGCGGCGGCGCTGCCTGCGGGGGCCGCGGCCACGGCGGCAACCACGGCTGCAGAGGTGGCGGCGCAAGCGGCGGCAGAAGCGGCCATGCCGGCCGCCGGCCGCAACGCGTTCCGCCACGAAGGGCGCGAGGTGCCTATCCTGTTCGCGCTGGAGGCGCCGCGCATCCTGCTGTTGCAGAATCTGCTCGATGGTACCGAGTGTGATGCGTTGATCACGCTGGCGCGCGACCGCCTGCAGCGTTCGCCCGTGGTCAATCCCGACACCGGCGACGAAAACCTGATCGACGCCCGCACCAGCATGGGGGCGATGTTCCAGGTGGGCGAGCATGCGCTGATCCAGCGGATCGAGGCGCGCATTGCCGCCATCACCGGCCTGCCGGTCGAGCATGGCGAGGGCCTGCAAATCCTCAACTACAAGCCCGGCGGCGAGTATCAGCCGCATTTCGATTTCTTCAACCCGCAGCGCCCCGGCGAAGCGCGCCAGTTGCGGGTGGGCGGCCAGCGCGTGGCCACGCTGGTGATCTACCTGAACAGCCCGCCGGCCGGTGGCGCCACGGCGTTTCCGCGTCTTGGGCTGGAAGTGGCGCCGGTCAAGGGCAACGCGGTGTTGTTCCATTACAAGCAGCCCGACGGCACGCTCGACGACCGGACGCTGCACGCCGGCCTGCCCGTGGAATCGGGCGAGAAGTGGATCGCCACCAAATGGCTGCGCGAGCAACCGTATCGCAGCCGGGGCTGAGCCGCGTCTGGTTCGACCCGGCCCTGCCGGTGGTCGAAAGCCGGCGCGCCTGCGATAGCCGGGCCGCCTATCTGCCGCACACGCATTCCACGCTGTCGGTGGGCGCCGTCGATGGCGGTGCCAGTGTCTTCAGTCATGACCTGCGCGGTGCGCGCCACGACACCCGGCTGGCCCCGGGCGCAGTGGTGTGGGTGCCCGCCGGCTGCGTGCATGCCTGCAACCCGGTGCCCGACGGGCGCTGGAGCTACCAGATGATCCACGTCGATGCGGCATGGGCCGATGCGGTGCTCGACGAAGCGGGCCGGGCCCGGGTACGCCGGGTGCACGTCAGCGCCAATGCCGCGCCCTACGCACTGGTCTGCGCGCTGAACGCCACGCTGTTTTCGGAGGCCGACCTGGTGGAAAAGGAGGCCGCACTGGTGGCGTTCGTGGGAGACATGCAAGGCTGGCTCGGGCAGCCTCGCCTGCGGCACGGCGTGCCCGACGATGGCCCGCCAGCCGATGGTCGGCTCGATCGCGTCACGGCGCTGCTGCGCGACCGCCATGGCGACGCACTGCCGCTGGCCGAACTGGCCGCGGTGGCGGGCATGAGCCGCTACCAGTTGATCCGCCATTTCCGGGCCCGGTTCGGCATGACGCCGCATGCGTTCCAGATCGACATCCGCATTCAGCACGCGCGCCGGCTGCTGCGCCGTGGCGATGCGCCGGCCGACGTGGCCCAGCAGCTCGGGTTTGCCGACCAGAGCCACTTCCATCGCGCGTTTCGCCAGCGCGTGGCACTGACGCCGCGCGCGTATCAGCGGGCCGGCTAGCCGGCGAGCCGCCTTGCAGGCGGCCCGCAGTCTTTCCGCGCGCCCGCGCAATTTTCTTCAATCCTTGCCGTGCCGATCCAGCCAGACTGCCGCCTTTGCCGGTGCATACCGGCTGGGAGGCAAGGATGGCATTCGATCAGGCATCGTGGCAGCAGTTTGCGATGGTGGCCGGCGCGCACGGGTTGGCGCTGCTAAGTCCGGGGCCCGATTTTTTTCTGGTGGTGCGTGCGTCGATGGTCGATGGCGTGCGCAGCGCCACCGGCGTATGCCTGGGCATCGCGCTGGGCAACGGCGTCTATATTGCGCTGGCGCTGGCCGGTCTGGCCGCCACGGCTGGCATGCATGGCCTGTTCGGCGCGCTGCAGTGGGCCGGCTGCGCCTATCTGGCGTGGATGGGATGGAAATTCCTGCGCGCGCGCGGCGCCGTGCGGCTGCCGTCCGGCCCTGCCGAGGCCCCGGGGGCAGCGGGCGGAATGACCGGGCCCGCCTATCTGGCGCAGGTCGGCACGGGGTTTCTGTCGGCGGTCCTCAATCCCAAGAACGGACTGTTTTACGCCAGCCTGTTCGCGGTGCTGGCGGGGCGGTCTACCCCGCTGGCCACGCAAGCGGCCTATGGTGTGTGGATGTTCGGGGCGGTCCTGCTGTGGGACATCGCCGTGGCGGCCGCCGTGCGCCACCCGGCCGTGATGCGGCGCTTTGTCCGGTCGGTGCGCACCGTGGAGCGGGCGACCGGCGTCGTGCTGTGGGGCATGGCCGTGGCGGTCGCGATCCATGCCGCCGGACGATAGCCGACCGGCCTGACCGATGCCGTACCGGCAGCTTTCGCCTCAACTGTATCGGTACTGTACTGAGCAGTGTCCTTAGACTGAGCGCCTGTTTTCGAATTCTGGAGCGCCGTCATGGCTCTGACCCTTCCCCCCGAATTTGCCGCCAGTACCGGCGCGTTGATGGCCTACAGCGCCTTCGTGCTGGTTTCGTCGATCACCCCGGGCCCGAACAACACGATGCTGCTGGCGTCGGGTGTGAACTTCGGCCTGCGCCGTACCGTGCCGCACCTGCTCGGCATCTGCATCGGCATGGTGGTCATGATGGTCATCGTGGGGCTGGGCCTGGGCTCGGTGTTCACGGCGATTCCGTGGACGTGGAGCGTGCTGCGCGTCGCCGCTACGGCCTACCTTGTCTGGCTGGCGTGGAAGCTGGCCACGGCGGGCGGGCTGCAGGACCGCGAAGTGGCGCAGCCGATGACCTTCCTGCGCGCGGCGGCGTTCCAGTGGGTGAATCCGAAAGCCTGGGTGATGGCGGTGGGCGCATGCAGCGCCTATGTGCTGCATCCCAACCTGTGGACCAACGCGGCCCTGATGGCGGTGCTGTGCGGGGTGGTGAACCTGCCCAGCATCACGACGTGGGCGGTGTTCGGCGCGGCGTTGCGCCGCTGGCTGGCAAATCCGCGCGTGCTGCGCGTATTCAATGTGACGATGGCAATACTTTTACTGGCATCGCTCTGGCCCATCCTGGGCGCCCACCCGCACGGAGCGTAGCGCCAGGACGGCGACCCCTGCGGATCAGACCAGGGCGCGGATGGCGCCGAGGTTGCGCCAGTAGCCCTTGACGTCCATGCCGCAGCCGAAGACGTAGCGGTCGGGCACCTGGAAGCCGCAGAAGTCGGGGTGCATCGGCTTGAGTTTGGTCAGCGTCTTTTCGCACAGCACGGCGGCGTGGAATTCCCTGGCGCCCATGTCCATGATGCGCTGGCGGATGGCCGCCATGGTTTCGCCTTCGTCGAGGATGTCGTCGAGCACCAGCACCACGCGATCCTTGACCGATTCGCGCGGCGCCACGCGCCATTGCATCTCGCCGCCCACCGTCTTGTTGTTGTAGCGCGACAGGTGGATGTAGTCGAATTCCAGCGGGAACTGCAGCTTGGGCAGCAGCATGCCCGTGAACACCACGGCGCCGCCCATCACAGACAGCACCAGCGGGAAGTCGTTGCCCATCTTGTCGGTAATCTCGCTGGCCATGCGGTCCAGCGAGTCCTGCACCTCCTGGGCGCTGACGATTTCCTCGGAGCTGGCCCAGAGTTCGCGGGCCTGATCGGCGGTCATCATGATCGGTGTCCTGTTACTTGTCTTTTGCGGGAATCAGGGTAGGGGGCGGGTCAGCGGTTGAAGAGGCCCTTCATGCCGCCCTTCATGGCACCCATCTGGCGCATCATCTTCATCATGCCGCCGCCCTTGAGCTTCTTCATCATGCCCTGCATCTGGTCGAACTGGTTCAGCAGGCGGTTCACTTCCTGCACCGGCACGCCGGCGCCCGCCGCGATACGGCGCTTGCGGCTGGCCTTGATCAGTTCCGGCTTGGCGCGTTCGGCGGCGGTCATGCTGTTGATGATGCCTTCCATGCGGCGCACCTGCTTTTCGGCCTGGTCCATGTTGGCGCCCTGCGCCTGCTGCGCAAACTGGGCCGGCAGCTTGTCGACCAGGCTGCCCAGGCCGCCCATCTTCTTCATCTGGCCGATCTGTGCCTTGAAGTCTTCCAGGTCGAAACCGCCCGTCTTCTTGATCTTCTTGGCCAGCTTCTCGGCCGCTTCCATGTCCACGCCGCGCTGGGCTTCCTCCACCAGCGCGAGGATGTCGCCCATGCCCAGAATGCGCTGGGCCATGCGGTCAGGATAGAAGGGCTCCAGGCCGTCGAGCTTTTCGGCCACGCCGACGAACTTGATCGGCCGGCCGGTGATGTGACGGACGGACAACGCGGCACCGCCCCGGGCGTCGCCGTCCAGCTTGGTCAGCACCACGCCGGTCAGCGGCAGGGCGTCGTTGAACGCCTTGGCCGTGTTCACGGCGTCCTGGCCCAGCATGGCGTCGACCACGAACAGCGTCTCGGCGGGCTTCAGTTCGGCGTGCAGGGCGGCGATTTCCTGCATCATCGCCTCGTCGATACCGAGCCGGCCGGCCGTATCGACGATCAGCACGTCGTGGTAGTGCTTGCGGGCCCAGTCCAGCGCCGCGCGGGCGATGTCCACCGGCTTCTGGTCGGGCTGCGACGGGAAGAAGTCCGCGCCCACCTGTTCGGACACGGTCTTGAGCTGGGCGATGGCGGCGGGGCGATACACGTCGCACGACACCGTCAGCACCTTCTTCTTCCTGTTTTCCTTGAGCCACTTGGCCAGCTTGCCGGACGTCGTGGTCTTGCCCGCACCCTGCAGGCCGGCCATCAGGATCACGGCGGGCGGCTGGACGTTCAGGTTCAGCTCGGTGAGCTTCGGATCGGCAATGGCGTCGTCACCGCCGATGATCGCGGTCAGCTCGCGCTGCACCACGCCGACCAGGGCCTGTCCCGGGGTCAGGCTGGTGACCACGTCCTCGCCAAGCGCCTTTTCCTTGACGCGGGCGATGAAGTCACGCACGACCGGCAGCGCCACGTCGGCTTCGAGCATGGCAAGGCGCACTTCGCGCAGCATCTCGGCGGTGTTGGCCTCGGTCAGTCGGGCCTCGCCGCGCATGGTCTTGACGACCCGCGCCAGGCGTTGTGTGAGGTTATCCAGCATGGCAGAAAAGGGGAGGAAATCGGCTTGAATGCGGGGCGCAGCCGGCTCGGGGCAAGAGGGTGTGGCGGGAATCCCATCGCCAGAACCACCCGTGATGGCACTAAGGTAAACTGCGCAAATGGCCATTGTACTGTATGCCTTGACGGCAATTCTCTACTGCGGCCTGGCCTTTCACGGCTGGGCGACGCGCAACCCGCAACTGGCGGCAGCCGGCGGGGCCACGGTCGGGCCATCCGGGCGTCCCGGCGGCGGCGCCACGGCGGTGCTGATGCCATCGCCCACGTCCAACGGCGGGCGCATCGACGGCCAGCCGGCCTGGTGGCATGGGCTGGTGCTGGCCGCGCTGGTCAGCCACGGCGTGCTGCTGCACGAGACCATCTTCCCGGCCGACCACATGATGTTCGGCTTCGCCTTCGCGCTGTCGGCCATGCTCTGGCTGGGCGTGGGGATCTACTGGATCGAAAGCTTCTTCTTCTCGCTGGCCGGGCTGGGGCTGATCGTGTTCCCGGTGGCGATGCTGGCCAGCCTGATACCGCTGGCGTTTCCGGGGGCGCAGATCCTGGGCTACGCGGCGCGGCCGCTGTTCAAGCTGCATTTCGTGATCGCCAACGTGGCCTACGGGCTGTTCACGCTGGCCGCCTTCCACGCCTTCCTGATGCTGCTGGCCGAGCGCCGCCTGCATGGCTTTACCCGCCCGGCGGCGGGCGAGGCGGCGTCCGGGCAGTGGCTGGGCCGCTGGCTCGACCTGCTGCCGCCGCTGCTGACGCTCGAAAAACTGCTGTTCCGCCTGATCGCGGCCGGCTTCGTGCTGCTGACGCTGACCATCGCGTCGGGCTTCCTGTTCTCGGAGCAGCTGTTCGCCCGCGCATTCCGGGTGGATCACAAGACCGTCTTCGCGATCATCTCCTGGCTGATGTTCGGCGGTATCCTGATCGGCCGGCATTTCCGCGGCTGGCGCGGCCGCACGGCGCTGCGCTGGGTCATCGCGTCGTTCGGCATCCTGCTGCTGGCCTATGTGGGCAGCCGCTTCGTGATCGAAGTGGTGCTGCACCGGATCACCTGACCGGATCCATCGTCCTTTCTCCAGGCCAACCCGTTCCTGTATTTCCGATCCATGGCAAGAATCTTCATCCTGCTGGCTGTCGTGCTGGGCGTCCTCTGGTGGCTGCGCCAGCGTGCCAGCGCACGCCAGGCATCCGGCGCGGCACGGCGCGATGCCGCCGCGGGCCGCGAACCGGCGAGCCCGGAGGCCACCCAGCCGATGGTGCAATGCGCGCAATGCGGCGTGCACCTGCCGCGCACTGACGCCATTGCCTGGCAGGGGCAGCACTACTGCCGCCGCAGCCATCTGCCCGATTCGGCCGGCGAGGGCGGGGCATGAAGCGGCGGGCGTCGGTCTGGTCCCGGTTGAGCGGCTGGCATACGCTGTCCGATCTCTGGCGCCAGCCCGAGCCGCCCGACTTCCACTGGCGCCTGCTGCGCTACTTCTGCTGGACCCGCGCCACCGTGGCCGTGCTGCTGCTGGGCTACGCCTGGCTGCCGCTGGAGCGTGGCGGTGCCGGCGTGGCCGTGGCGGACCTGGCCGCCAGTGCGCGCACGGCCGCCGCGATTCCCGTCGTGGTGCCGTACCTGTGCATCGGGCTGGCCACGCTGCTGGGCACGTTATGGCGGCGCCATTTCCATGTGCGGGTGCGCGCGCAGGTCATCGTCGACCTGGCGCTGCTGGCTGCCATCTATATGGTGCTGGGCCGCAGCGGCAATCACGGCGAGGGGCTGGCGATGATTTTCCTGCTGCCCGCGCTGGAGGCCGGGGCGCTGACCAGCCTGATGTTCGCGCTGCTGACCGCCGCGGTGTCGGCCATGTTGGTGATGGCCAATCCGTTCGTCCAGACGCTGCTGGTGCGCCAGGCCGACGCCAACCTGCTGGGCTCCGGCCTGTTCGGCCTGGTGTTCATGATCGCCGCGCTGCTGATGTACATGCTGGCGAACCGCCAGCTGGCGCAGGAACAGCTGGCGCTGGCGCGCGAGCAGGAACTGCGCATGCAGCAGCTGGTGAACCGGCTGATGGTGAACGACATGCAGGACGGCGTGATGCTGGTGCGCGCCCACGGCGCGGTGGTGGCCGCCAACCCGGCGGCGTTCGTGCTGCTGGGCGTGCAGCCGCACGAACGGGTCAGGCAGGGCCAGGTGCGCGCGGGCGAGCGCGACAACGTGCTGTTCGACCTGCGCCGCATCCCGCGCCTGCAGCCGCTGATGGAGATGCTGCGCGACTGGATCCAGCGCAAGGACGACGTGCCGCGCATCCTGCAGTTGCTGCCGCTGCCGTCGCGCCCGACGGCCAGCCGGACGCCGATGCTGCACACCCGGCTGCGCCTGCGCTTCGTGCTGCCGGGCCTGGCCGGGCTGCGGGCCACGCTGAACGGCGTGTCGTCGCTGGGGGGCGATACCACGGGCCTGCACGACATGTCGGCCGAAGGCGCGGCCCGGCTGCGGCTGGCGATTGCCCAGAACGAGGCCATGGCCTGGAGCCCCGAAGACGAGACGCTGCTGCGCAGCGAGATGCGCGACACGGTGCTGGTCCATATCGAAAGCTGGGAGCGGATCGCCGAGCAGGTGCAGCAGGAAAAGCTGGCGGCCATGGGCCGGCTGGTGGCCAGCGTGGCGCACCAGATCCGCAATCCGCTGGCCGCCATCAGCCAGGCCAACGAGCTGCTCGCCGATTCGGGCGGCGGCGAGGGGTCGGCCATCGATGCCCGGCTGCTGCGCATCATCAGCGACAACGTGCGCCGGCTGGACCAGGTGGTGTCCGACGTGCTGCAGTTGTCGCGCCGCCCCAAGGCCGGCCATAGCGCGGTGGATCTGGGGCAGGCGCTGCCCGAGATCGTCGATCGCTGGCGGCTGGAGATGCGCTCGCGCGCCGGCGCCCGTGCCGAGGTCAATCCCAATGCGGTGCGCGTGGCCGTGGAACTGCAGGGACCGGTGATCTTCGATGCCTCGCAGCTGCAACAGGTGCTGGGCAACCTGCTCGACAACGCCTGGCGCTATTGCAGCCGGCTGCCGGGATCGATCCGGCTGCTGGCCCACGCGCTGGACCAGCACCACGCCGAACTGATCGTCTGGAACGATGGGGCCGAAGTCACGCGCGAGCAGCAGCGCAGCCTGTTCGAGCCGTTCTTCACCAGCAATCCGCAGGGCACCGGGCTGGGCCTGTTCATGGCGCGCGAACTGTGCGGGGCGAACGACGCCCAGGTGCGTTACGGGGCGATCGTGCTCGACGCGTTGCTGGATCGCACCGGCATGCTGGCGGGCGGGGCTCGCGATACACTGCCGGCCAAGGCATTCGTGCTGACGATGCGCATCGAGACCCCGGACGTGGTCGATGCGGCCATCGCCGGCTAGTTCGCATCGCCACAACAACAACCGGACATCCCTTCGTCATGCCACCCAGACCGCCCGCCCCCGCCCCGATTCTCGTCATCGACGACGAGGCCGACCTGCGCGAGCTGCTGGACATTTCGCTGCGCCGCATGGGCCATGACGTGGTGATGGCCGGTTCGCTGGCCGAGGCGCGCCTGCGCCTGGCCGAGCGCCGCTACAGCCTGGTGCTGACCGACATGCGCCTGGGCGACGGGCTGGGCATCGACATCGTGCGCCAGCTGTCGGCGTCGCCCGAGCGGACGCCGGTGGCGGTGATCACGGCCTATGGCAGCGCCGACAACGCCGTGGATGCGCTGAAGGCGGGCGCATTCGACTACATCGCCAAGCCGGTTTCGCTGGAACAGCTGCGCACGCTGATCCTCAACGCGCTGGGGCGGCAACACCGCGCGCCGGCCGATGGCGGCAGCCCGGCGGAGTCGTCGGAACTGGCCGACCGCGCGGCGCAGCTGCTGCCCGGCGTGTCCGCGGCCGTCAGCGAGGTGCGGCGCTCGCTGTCGCGGCTGGCGCGCAGCATGGCGCCCGTGGTGATCAGCGGAGAGTCCGGCAGCGGCAAGGAGCGCGCCGCGCGCGCCATCCACGCCATCAGCGCCCGGTCGGCGCACCCGTTCGTGGCCGTGAACTGTGGCGCGATCCCCGAAACGCTGATGGAGTCGGAGTTCTTCGGCTATGTGAAGGGCGCCTTCACCGGCGCCGACGCCGAGCGCGGGGGCTTCTTCCAGGCTGCCCATGGCGGCACGCTGATGCTGGACGAGGTGGCCGACCTGCCGCTGGCCATGCAGGTCAAGCTGCTGCGCGCGCTGCAGGAACGCCGTGTGCGCAAGATCGGCGCCAGCAAGGAAGACAGCGTGGACGTGCGCGTGATGTGCGCCAGCCACAAGGATCTGGCCGCGATGGTGGCGGCCGGCCTGTTCCGGCAGGACTTGTACTACCGGCTCAACGTGCTGGAACTGCGCATGCCGACGCTGCGCGAGCGCAGCGAGGACGTGCCCGTGCTGGCGCATGCCATCCTGGAACACCTGGCCACGCGTTATGGCGATGCCCATCCCAAGCGGCTGTCGCGCGCCGCGCTGGAGCGCCTGGCGGCGTATCCGTTCCCGGGCAACGTGCGGGAACTGGAAAACCTGCTGGAGCGCGCCTACGCGTTTGCGGAGACCGACGAGATCGCCGTGGCCGATCTGGGGCCGCTCGACGCCGGCATGGAGCGCGCCAGCCTGTTGCAGGCGGGCATGGCGCCGATGCCTGCCGTCGCGCCCGTGCCGGCGCCGGCCGGCTATCACGCGTGGGGCAGTTCGACGACCTGGCCGGCCGCCGGCGCAGCGCCATCGATGGGCGGTCTTTCCGAAGGGGCGCCCGAACCCGGCGCGGAGGCGGGCGAAGCCGGGCAGGGCGGCGACGGCGCGGCGACCGACCCGCTGGGCGCGGCGATGGCCGACCTCGAATTTCCGATCGACCTGCCCGCGCGGCTGGAAGCCGTGGAGCGCGCGCTGATCCTGCGTGCGCTGCGCCAGACCGGCTTCAACCGCACGGCTGCCGCGCCGCTGCTGGGCCTGAACTTCCGCCAGTTGCGCTACCGCATCCAGCAACTGGGCATTCGCGACGAGCGCGATGGCCGGGATGGCCGCGACCCCGCCGACGATGGCGAACCGCTGGCCGAGGGCGAGGGACGCGATGTCTGACGCGGCTGCCGGCGCCCGCGACTTCAGGCCCGACGCGCAAGGCTGGGTGCCCGCCGCCCGCCGCGTGCCGTCGCCGAATTTCGATGCCCGGCCCGACGGCGTGCCGCTGGACGTGGTGGTCATCCACAACATCAGCCTGCCGCCCGGCCAGTTCGGCACCGGTGACATCGAGGCGTTCTTCCAGAACCGGCTCGATGCGTCGCGCCATCCGTTCTTCGAGACCATCCGCGATGTGCGCGTGTCGGCCCACTTCCTGATCGCCCGCGACGGCGAACTGGTGCAGTTCGTGGCCTGCACACAGCGCGCGTGGCATGCGGGGCAATCCGAATACTGCGGACGGCCACGCTGCAACGACTTCTCGATCGGCATCGAGATCGAGGGCGCCGACGATCAGCCGTTCACGCTGGCCCAATACGACACCGCCGCCGCGCTGGTGGCCGCGCTGGTGGACGCGTACGCGATCCAGGGCGTGGCGGGGCACAGCGACATTGCCCCGGGGCGCAAGACCGATCCGGGGCCGCATTTCGACTGGGACCGGTTCGCCACCCTGGCGGGCCTGCCTGCCGCGCTGCTGCCCTATCGCCCGCAATCGGGGGATCGATAGACCGATCGCGTGGGCCGTATCGGCACGGCCGGGCGAATCTGTGTAGGGATAATCACTGTGTTGCACAAACGCCGCACACGCCCAGTGGCGTCAAAACGGCGAATGTGGCGCCGGCAAAACCTCACGCACCGCAGGGTGTCATCGCGCTGAAAAATCACTGTGCAGTTGCGTGTCCGCCGCTTCATTTCGGCGCAAGGGCGGCTACAATCGCGCCCCCGGCGGTCGCGGGCGCGCCCCATCCTGGGTCACCTATCGGTGATCCATTCCCATTAAAAAATTTTCGGAATTTTGTGCGCCACCGAACGTGACGCCGCCAAGCCTTGAGGCAGCGCGCTTTGCGGGAATGTGGCGCCGCCGCACCGGGCGGCCAAGACCCCAGGCCGCACTTGTCAAGACTGGTCATGTGGTCTCTTTTCACTATACTTAGGCCCAGTTTTGAACGGCACCACAACATCTAGTGGTGCCACCGGGGAACCGGCCCGCAGGTGCAGTAATCGTCGCAGCAAGATGCGCGATCCACTGCACAGGGATTGACGAGCCGGCGCAGTACCGAAAGTCCCTAGCAAAGTGTCCGCCCAAGCAGTTTGGTTCGCCTCTGGCCTCGCCTGAATCAAGTGACTTATATAGCGCATTTTGCTAGGGACTTTGTCGTCTCAGTACAAGAACAGCAGTATTCATTTTCAGGGTTAATACCGGAGTTACCTCATGCAAACGGCCCAAAACGAACAACAAACCACCGGCGTGACTGGCGCAACCGGCATCGGTGGCGCAGCAGCCGGTAGCTCGCAGCAGAGCCCTGCCGCTGCAGGTGTGTCGTACCAGGATTACAAGCTGATCCGCCGCAACGGCGCCGTGGTGGCGTTCGAGCCGAACAAGATTGCCGTGGCCGTGACCAAGGCCTTCCTGGCCGTCAACGGTGGCCAGGGCGCGGCATCGGCCCGCGTGCGCGAGCTGGTGGAACAACTGACGCAGTCCGTGGTGCGCGCGCTGGTGCGCAGCCGTCCGAATGGCGGCACCTTCCATATCGAGGACGTGCAGGACCACGTGGAACTGGCGCTGATGCGCTCGGGCGAGCATGAGGTGGCCCGTGCCTATGTGCTGTACCGCGAAAAGCGCACGCAGGAGCGCGCCCAGGCCAACGCGCAGGCCGTGGCCCGCGTGCAGGAATCGGGGGCGTCGTTCAACGTGACGGACAACGGCGTCACGCGTCCGCTGGACCTGGCGGCGCTGCACGCGCTGATCGACAATGCCTGCAGCGGCCTGGGCAATGCGGTCAGCGCCGAGCCGATCCTGAAGGAAACGCTCAAGAACCTGTACGACGGCGTGCCGATGACGCAGGTCTACGATTCGGCCATCCTGGCCGCGCGTACGCTGATCGAGAAGGACCCGGCCTACAGCCAGGTGACCGCCCGCATCCTGCTGCACACGATCCGCAAGGAAATCCTGGGCGCCGAAGTGACCCAGGCCGAAATGTCGACGAAGTACGCCGAGTACTTCCCGAAGTTCATCGCCCGCGGCATCGAAGCCGAACTGCTGGACGAAAAGCTGGCCACGTACGACCTGGCCCGCCTGGGTGCCGCGCTGGACGCCTCGCGCGACTTCCAGTTCAACTATCTGGGCCTGCAGACGCTGTACGACCGCTACTTCCTGCACGTGGACGAAGTGCGCATCGAAATGCCGCAGGCATTCTTCATGCGCGTGGCCATGGGCCTGGCGCTGGAAGAAAAGGATCGCGAAGCCCGCGCCATCGAGTTCTACCAGCTGCTGTCGTCGTTCGACTTCATGTCGTCCACGCCCACGCTGTTCAACTCGGGCACGCGCCGCTCGCAGCTGTCGTCGTGCTACCTGACCACGGTGTCGGACGACCTGGAAGGCATCTACGAAGCCCTGAAGGAAAACGCGCTGCTGTCGAAGTTCGCCGGCGGCCTGGGCAACGACTGGACCAACGTGCGCGCGCTGGGCTCGCACATCAAGGGCACCAACGGCAAGTCGCAGGGCGTGGTGCCGTTCCTGAAGGTGGTCAACGACACGGCCGTGGCCGTGAACCAGGGCGGCAAGCGCAAGGGCGCGGTCTGCGCCTACCTGGAAACGTGGCACCTGGACATCGAAGAATTCCTGGAACTGCGCAAGAACACCGGCGACGACCGCCGCCGCACGCACGACATGAACACGGCCAACTGGATTCCGGACCTGTTCATGAAGCGCGTGATGGAAAACGGCGAATGGACGCTGTTCTCGCCGGCCACCTGCCCGGACCTGCACGACAAGGTCGGCAAGGCCTTCGAGCAGGCTTACCTGGGCTACGAAGCCAAGGCTGCCAACGGCGAACTGAAGCTGTTCAAGAAGGTGCCGGCCATGCAGCTGTGGCGCAAGATGCTGGGCATGCTGTTCGAGACCGGCCATCCGTGGATCACGTTCAAGGACCCGTGCAACATCCGCAGCCCGCAGCAGCACGTGGGTGTGGTGCATAGCTCGAACCTGTGCACGGAAATCACGCTGAACACGAACGAAAGCGAAATCGCCGTGTGCAACCTGGGTTCGGTGAACCTGGTGGCCCACCTAAAGCAGCAGGCCGACGGCACGCACGTGCTGGACCACGCCAAGCTGCAGAAGACGATCCGCACCGCGATGCGCATGCTCGACAACGTGATCGACATCAACTACTACGCGGTGGAGAAGGCGCGCAATTCGAACCTGCGCCACCGTCCGGTGGGCATGGGCATCATGGGCTTCCAGGACTGCCTGCACGTGCTGCGCACGCCGTACGCCAGCGACGCCGCGGTGAAGTTTGCCGATACGTCGATGGAAGCGGTCTGCTACTACGCCTACCAGGCTTCGACCGAGCTGGCCGAAGAGCGCGGCCGCTACAGCACCTACGAAGGTTCGCTGTGGGACCGTGGCATCCTGCCGCAGGACTCGCTGAAGCTGCTGGCCGAAGAGCGTGGCGGCTACCTGGACGTGGACCTGTCGTCGACGATGGACTGGGACAGCCTGCGCGCCCGCATCAAGCAGCACGGCATGCGCAATTCGAACTGCATCGCGATCGCCCCGACCGCGACCATTTCGAACATCATCGGCGTGTCCGCCTGCATCGAGCCGACGTTCCAGAACCTGTACGTGAAGTCGAACCTGTCGGGCGAATTCACGGTGGTGAACGACTACCTGGTGCGCGACCTGAAGGACCGCGGCCTGTGGGACGAAGTGATGGTTGCCGACCTGAAGTACTTCGACGGTTCGCTGGCCCGCATCGACCGCATCCCGCAAGACCTGCGCGACATCTACGCCACGGCCTTCGAAGTGGAGCCGACCTGGCTGGTGGAGGCCGCAAGCCGCCGCCAGAAGTGGATCGACCAGGCCCAGTCGCTGAACATCTACATGGCCGGCGCATCGGGCAAGAAGCTGGACGACACGTACAAGCTGGCCTGGCTGCGTGGCCTGAAGACCACGTACTACCTGCGCACGATGGCCGCCACGCACGTGGAGAAGTCCACCGTGACGCGCGGTTCGCTGAACGCGGTGTCGTCGGGTGCGGACGGCCAGTCGGCCATCGACGCCGCCGCCGCCGCCGCCGCGGCCCCGGCCATGCCGGAAGCCGAAGGCGCGGTCTGCACGATGCGTCCGGGCGACCCCGGCTTCGAAGAGTGCGAAGCCTGCCAGTAAGGAGTCAGCTATGACGAGAGAGACCTCGAAAAGCGTTGCCACTAAAGCTTCGCTAGCTTTGAAGACGTCCAGCAGCCAGGATGTAAAGAAGGTTGCTGCGAGCGTTCTAACTCAGAGCAAGGCTCCTGCTGAAGGAACTTCGGCAAAAGTGGCCGCGACGGCGGCAAAGATACTGAACGATGGTCGATTCGGCGTAAATGCCAAATCAATTGCCGGCAGTGCCTTGTCGCAGAAGGCAAAGAAGTAAATGGTGTTGCCCCCGTACCAAGTTTGGTGCGGGGTGTTGAACGCGGAGGCACACGTGAGTACGCAACTGATTCAACAAGCAATCAGGGAAAAGAGGCTCCTGAGCTTCTTGTACGACGGACATACTCGAATTGCGGAGCCCCATATCCTGGGGCTTCAGGCGGGGCGGTACGGAATTTTGGGATATCAAGTGCGCGGAGCTAGCTCGCGCGGAGTCCTTCCAGACTGGCGCCGCTTTTACATCGATGGTATGGCGAGGCTAATGCTGTTGGATGATCAGTTCCCCGGTAAGCGGCCAGTATCTGGGCCACACAGTAGCTGGGATCGCGTGATTCTGATCGTAAGCTGAGTCGCTAAGACATTTGGAGAACACAACATGCTGAGCTGGGACGACGACGTTCAAGCCACGCCGCAAGCTGCCCCGCAGCCTGCCCTGCAACCCGCCGCGCCGTCCGCCACGCCCGACCAGCAAGGCGTGCTGCCGCCGGCCGCCACCGCGCCGACGGGCATCCTCGGCAACAACCCGAACGCCGCCGCCGCCCAGAGCACGCGCCGCGTGAACGCCGCCGACAAGCGCGTGATCAACGGCGCCACCGACGTGAACCAGCTGGTGCCGTTCAAGTACAAGTGGGCGTGGGAAAAGTACCTGGCCGGCTGCGCCAACCACTGGATGCCGCAGGAAATCAACATGTCGCGCGACATCGCCCTGTGGAAGGACCCGAATGGTCTGACCGAGGACGAGCGCCGCATCATCAAGCGCAACCTGGGCTTCTTCGTGACGGCCGACTCGCTGGCCGCCAACAACATCGTGCTGGGCACCTACCGCCAGATCACGGCGCCGGAATGCCGCCAGTACCTGCTGCGCCAGGCCTTCGAAGAGGCGATCCACACGCACGCGTACCAGTACATCGTGGAATCGCTGGGCCTGAACGAGGCCGAGATCTTCAACGCGTACCATGAAGTGCAGTCGATCCGCGACAAGGACGAGTTCCTGATCCCGTTCATCGACACGCTGACCGATCCGTCGTTCAAGACCGGCACGCCGGAGAACGACCAGAAGCTGCTGAAGAGCCTGATCGTCTTCGCCTGCATCATGGAAGGCCTGTTCTTCTACGTGGGCTTCACGCAGATCCTGGCCATGGGCCGCCAGAACAAGATGACCGGCGCCGCCGAGCAGTACCAGTACATCCTGCGCGACGAATCGCTGCACTGCAACTTCGGCATCGACCTGATCAACCAGATCAAGCTCGAGAACCCGCACCTGTGGACGCCCGAGTTCAAGGCCGAGATCACCGAACTGTTCAAGAAGGCCGTGGATCTGGAATACCGCTACGCCGAGGACACCATGCCGCGCGGCGTGCTGGGTCTGAACGCGCCGATGTTCAAGGGCTACCTGCGCTACATCTGCAACCGCCGCTGCCAGCAGATCGGCCTGGAGCAGCTGTTCCCGAACGAGGAAAACCCGTTCCCCTGGATGAGCGAGATGATCGACCTGAAGAAGGAACGCAACTTCTTCGAAACGCGCGTGATCGAGTACCAGACCGGCGGCGCGTTGTCGTGGGACTGACCGGTTGAAGGGTCGGCTGCACGGCGGGAACTACATGCGTTGAACAGTCCACGCAGCCAGGACGGGTGAGGAGCGGCCATCGGGTGAGAACCCGGTGGCCGTTTTTCTTTGGCCGGGAGCCGGTCGATAACGGCCCCGAGAAAACCATCAGTCCGCCGTCGCTCCCGACCGTTTCACCACGGCCGACCACTTCTTGATCTCGCTGTCGACGAACTTGCCGGTTTCGGCCGGGGTCATCGGCATTGGCTCGGATCCCCGGTCAGTGATGAACTTGTGCAGGTCGGGCGATTGCAGCGCCTTCACCGTCTCCGTGTTGAGCTGGGTGACGATGGCCGGCGGGGTGCCGGCGGGCGCCATCATCACGGCCCAGCCCAGCGCCTCGAACCCCGGCACGCCCTGTTCGCGCACGGTGGGCACCGATGGCAACTGGGGCACCCGCCTGGCCGTGGTCACCGCCAGCGGCAGCGCCTTGTTGGTCTGGATCAGCGGCATGGCGGCGGTGACGGAGTCCACCATCAGCGGAATCTGGTTGCCCAGGAAGTCGGCCTGGGCCGGGCCGCTGCCCTTGTACGGGATATGGACGATAAAGGTGCCGGTCTGCGCCTTGAGCATCTCGGCGGACAGGTGCTGCGTGCCGCCGATGCCCGCGCTGGCGTAGCTGTACTTGCCCGGCGCGGCCTTGGCCTTGGCAATCAGGTCGCGCAGCGACGTGAACCCCGATTGCGGCGTGGCCAGGAACACCAGCGGCACCGAGAACACGCCCGTCACCGGCGCAAAGTCCTGGCGCGGATCGTAATTGAGCTTCTTGTACAGCGTCTGGTTGATGGCCATGGCGCTGCCGGCCATCACGATCGTGTAGCCGTCGGCCGGGGCCTTGGCGGCCACTTCCATGCCGATGTTGCCGCCGGCGCCGGCGCGGTTTTCCACGATCACGGGCTGGCCCAGCTGCTTGCCGAGCTTTTCGGCCAGCGCGCGGGCGAAGATGTCGGTGGCCTGCCCGGGCGGGAACGGCACGATGAGCTTGATGGGGCGGTCTGGCCAGGCGGCGTGGGCCGTGCCGGCGGCGGCCAGCAGCAGGGCAGCCAGCGTACGGGCCGCAAAAGCGGGGCTGGCAAAGGGGCGCAACGACTTCAAGGGGGTCTCCTCAACGGGTTTGGATGGCGATGACGTCTTTGTCCGTGGCGTCTTTTTGCTCGTTTGACCCGATTCTACGCGTGCTTCGCTTTCAGAATCGCCTCAAAGACGCTGGGCAAATGGCCGCATACGATCGTTCGTGGATTTCAACCAAGGAGAACGACACGATGCGAGCCGTAGTAGTGCAACAGCTGGGCGAAGTCCCGCGCTTTACCGAATTCCGCGATCCCGAGCCGCGCGCCGGCGAAGTCATGGTGCGCGTCTGCGCGGCGGTGATCCGGCAGGCGGACCTGGCCATCGCGCGCGGGCACCATGCCTGCATGCCGCTGGAATTGCCCTATGTCTGCGGGCGAGACGGCGTTGGCTACCTGGCCGATGGCCGGCGCGTCTATTTCCGCGCGGGCCGCAGTCCGTTTGGTGCGATGGCGGAGTTCGTACCGGCGCAATGGGCGGTGCCGATCCCCGACCCGGTGGCATCCGCCGACGCCGCCGCATTGGTGGGGCCGGCGCTGGCGGCGTGGCTGCCGCTGGCGGCGCGTGCGGACCTGGCGCCGGGGGAGACGGTGCTGATTCTGGGGGCGGCCGGGCTGGCGGGGCGCCTGGCCATGCAGGCGGCGCGGCTGCAGGGCGCCGGGCGTGTCATCGTGGCGGCACACCGGATCGACCTGCAGACCATGCCGGGCGCCGATGCGCAGATCGACCTCGGCCAGGCGCCCAGCCTGTTGCAGCATGCGTTTGCCACCCATGCCGCCGATGGCATCGACGTCGTGCTCGATTTTGTCTGGGGCGAGACGCTGGAGCTGCTGCTGTCGGCGCTGGTCCAGGCGGATGGCGTGTCGGCCCTGCCGGCCGACCACGCCACGCGTGTGGTGTCCGTGGTCGATCGCCGGGCGGCCAGCGTCATGCTGGCGCCGATGGCGCTGCGCGATTCACGCGCGGTGCTGATGGGGTGCGGCGCCGCCAGCCATCCGCCGGCCGAAGACCTGCGCTACCTGGTGGAGGATGTCCTGGGATGCATGCACGCCGGCTACCTGTCGATCGACCCGCCCGGGCAGGTGCCGATGCGCGAAGTGGCGTCCGCCTGGCGCCAGGCGGGCGAGCCCGGCCAGCGCGTGGTGCTGACGCTGGACTGAGCGCGCTGCTCCGACCCCGGCCCGGCGAATGTACCGACCGGGCGGGGCGGGGGACGGTCCGGGGAACGGCGGGACGGGGCTCAGGCGGCCTTGCGCAGGTCAGCCGGCATCGCGCCTTCGGCCTTGCGCTCGCCGCCGAGCGCGTCGGTCAGGTCGGCCAGCATGCCCGCGAGTTCGCCGGCCATCAGCGCGAAATCGGCGTCAAAGCGTTCGTTCTCGTCGTGGAGCGTGGCGTCGGCCTGTTCCTTGATCACGTCGAGCGGATTCACGCGCTTGACCGCCAGCGCGTCGGTCAGCACGAACGACACGCGGTCGTTCCAGGTCATGGCCAGCCGCGTGCATCGCTTGCCGGCTTCGATATGGCGCCGCAGGTCCTCGGGGTCGAGCGGGTGACGCACGTAGCGCACGGTGGCCTTGGTCTCGCTGCTCGATTGCAGTTCGATTTCCTGATCGACCGTGAAACCGGCCGGTGCGGTGTCGGTGGCCAGCCACTCGGTCATGGCCGCAACCGGCGACAGGTTGACCTGCAGGCCCACCACGGGCAGCGGGTCGATAGCCTTGAACAGCATGCCGCGCACTTCGTCGGCCTTGGCCGTGCCGGCTGCGTCGATGGCCAGCCAGCCGTTGACCGGGTCGATCCATACGCGGGTGTCGCGGCGGATGCTGAAGGCGCGCGGCAGCAGTTCCTCGGTGACCTGCTCCTTCAGTTCCTTCAGCTGCTTGCGGCCCGGCTTGAAGCCTTGCTGCTCCTCGATCTCGGCGGCGCGCGCCTTGGTCACCTGATTGACCACGGTGGCCGGCAGCAGCTTCTTTTCGGTGCGCAGCACCAGCAGCATCTGCTTGTTGACGCAATGCACAAGCTGGTCGTTGTCGCGCGGCGACGCCCAGCCCTGGGTCTGCATTTCCAGGCTGGTGCCCGGATAGAACGCATGTTTGGCCAGGCAGGCCTCAACATCGTCTGCACTCAGCGTCCACGGGGCGGAGAAACGATGAATCTGGAGATTCTTGAACCACATGAGAATTCGGCCTCGCGTGCGGGTTGGAAAATTGGCAAGGGACGAATTCTAACGGCTTGGCGCGGGGGTGAAACGAAGAAAAGCGGCGCCCATGTTACGGAATGCAAGTGTTCCGCAACGTGGGCGCCGTGTGGTACGCAACGGATGGGCGCCGGGCGGGCGCCGGACCCGCCTGTCAGATATTGAGCTTCGAGATCTTGGTGCCTTCCAGACTCAGGCCGGCCATCAGGCCCGCGTTGGTCATGGCAAAGCCGATGATCGGCTGCTGGGCGGTGTTGGTGTCGATCTGGCCATTGGCACCGATCGTGGCCAGCGCCACCGTGGCGTCGGCGCCAACCTGCCAGCCGCTGCTGCGCACGAACTTGTCGTAGGCGTCCTGGGTCATGAACATCAGGATGAAGGCCTTGGACTGTGCGCCGATCTGCCAGCCGACCGAGCCCGAAATGGCCCGGTAGTAGCCGCGGTCCGCACCGCCGGAACGGAGCACGCCGTCGCCGTACTCGCCGCCGACGATAAAGCCCGCCGACAGCAGTTTCGGGAAGATCAGGATGCCCTTGGCCTTGGCGCCCAGATCCCGCGCGCCGTTGGTCGTGGAATAGAGGCGGTTCAGCGTGTCAGTGGCGCCCGTATCGATCTCGCGGCGTTTGGACGCCGCGTCGCCCGAGTCTTTGGGACCGGTGAAGCTGCATCCTGCAAGCGACAGGGCGCCCACGGACAGACCGGTGAGGCCGACAACCCCGGCACTGCCGGCGGACAGGAAGGTTCGACGTTTCATTATTTCCTCCAGGAGGGTTCATGTGTTGCAACCGCCTCTAAAGCATAGGCTGGCAAGGCACATCCGCAAATGCGATTTTGTCTGACACGGAGGGGACAGGCCTCTGACATGACTTGGTCATACTTTCTTGCAAATCGGCGGAACTTGTTCCGGAACCGGGCAGATACCATACCGGTCTGTCGAGCATCTATCCGCCAACCGCCCCCATACCCATGTCATTCCAGAAGTCCAACGTCCAGCCCGATTCCCGTCTGTCGAACCCTCATGCTGCAGTGCAGCGTCCGCGTGGATGGCGGCGTGCCGGCGCGCTGGCCATGCCGCTGGCGGCACTGCTGCTGGCCGCCTGTGCGTCCCAGCCGGCGGTCGAAACGGCCGAAGCCAAGCAGGAATCGGCCCAGATGAACGCCGGCTGGCAGGCCGAGCGCGCCAAATATATGGATTGCGTGCAGGACCGCGCCAGCGACGGCGCCAAGGGCAAGGGCACCTCGAAGGAGGTGGCTGCCGGCGCGATCGACGCGTGCAAGGGCCAGCTGAAGGTCATGCACGACGCCTTCCAGTCGTACCTGTCGGCGCAGATGAGCAGCGCGCACGGCCAGACCAGCGCCCGCCAGGCCGCCGAGCGCGTGACCACGGACACCCGCGAGAAGGCCCGCACCTACCTGACCCGCTACGTGGAAGTGGAACGCTACAAGGCCGGCCAGCACTGAGCGAGGATTCCACCGCGTCCTTTCCGCCTGAAACCGCCCCGCGTCACAGCATGGCCAGCGGCTGCGCGTGACGCGGCGGCGCGAACAGCGTGTCCAGTTCGGCCAGCTGGCCGGGCGTGAGCGTGATATCGAGCGCGCCCATGTTCTCGCGCAGGCGGTCGCGCTGGCCGGTCTTGGGAATCGCAATGATGTCGTCCGACGCCAGCAGCCAGGCCAGCGCCGCCTGCGCGGGCGTCATGCCATGCTCTGCCGCAAAGCCCTTCAGACCGGCGTTGCGCAGCAGCCGCGCCTGCTCGATGGGCGAATAGGCCATCACCGGCACGTTGCGTTCGCGCAACCATGGCAGCAGGTCGAACTCGATGCCGCGCCGGCTCAGGTTGTAGAGCAGCTGGTTCACCGCCACGGCATCGCCCCCCGGGGTGTCCCAGAATTCCTCCATATCGGACAGGTCCAGGTTGCTGACGCCAAAATAACGGATCTTGCCGGCCGCTTGCAGCGCCTGGAATGCCTCGATCGTGTCCTCGAACGGCACGTCGCCGCGCCAGTGCAACAAATACAGGTCCAGATGGTCGGTGCCCAGCCGGCGCAGGCTGCGCTCGCACGCTGCCACCGCGCCCTTGCGGCTGGCATTGTGCGGATAGACCTTGCTGACCAGGAAGGCGTCGTCGCGGCGGCCCGCCAGGGCCTCGCCGATCAGCGATTCGGACTGGCCTTCGCCATACATCTCGGCGGTATCGACCAGCCGCAGGCCCATATCCAGGCCCATCTGTAGCGTGGCGATTTCCTCGGCGCGCGTGGCGCGGTGGTCGCCGATATTCCAGGTGCCCATACCCAGCGCGGGCACGCGCTCGCCGCCGGGTAGCGTGACTTGTTTCATGCGATGCCTCCGGTATCGGGAAAACTGCCCTCCACACTAGTGAACATCGCCACGCAGCACAAGCGCACCGCCCGCACGGTACTTTTTACCTGACTGCAGCAATCAGTGTCGCGCGGGCCGCGCCCGCCATCAGCGGTGCTGGTGCCGAAATTCCTGGGTCTTGCCGCCATAGCCATAGGCGGCCGCGCGCGCGTCGATCACATGGATATAGGACACCTCGTTGACGTCGCCGATCAGTTCGGACAGCGCGGCATGCGACTGGCGCAGGTATTCGGCTTTCTCGGCCTTGGTATTGGTCTCGTCGGTCACGCTGATGTCGAGCTGGAAGGCGTTGCGCCCCTTGTCATAGTCGGACAGCGGCTTGCCGCCAATAAACCACTGCTCGCGCGGGATGAACGTCACGGTGGTGGCAATCACGGGGGCTTCCTTGCCCAGCACGCGCTGGGTCAGTTCACCCACCACGGCCACGGCGCGGCGCGTCAGTTCGGTATCGGGATGGCCGGAAATCTGCAGGGATACGTGGGGCATGACTGGCTCCTTTCGGGTTTGGGTTTCACTTGCGGCGCGCTTGCCGGTTGGCGTATTGGCGTGCTGCGGTGATGTCATCGTAGGCGTTGCCTTGAAATCGGAAAAGCGGGAATATACGATGCCATCTATCGGAATAGCCGAAACTTCAAATCATGCGCGGATTCGAAACGGACCAGCTCCGGACCTTTGTGGCCGTGGCCGAGAGCGGCAGCCTGTCGGCGGCGGCGCCCCGGCTATTCCTGTCGCAATCGTCGGTCAGCGAGCAGTTGCGCAAGCTGGAGGAGCGTGCCGGCGTGCCGCTGCTGACGCGCGGCAAGAAGGGCGCGGCGGTGACGCCGGCCGGGGCGCGGCTGCTGGACTATGCCCGGCGCATCCTGTCGCTGAACGAACAGGCGCTGGCCGAACTGCGCGGCCAGACGCTCGATGGCGAATTGCGGCTGGCGGTGACCGACTATTTCCGGCCCGGAGAGATTGCCGGCATGCTGCGGCGCCTGCGTGACCGCTATCCCTACCTGAAGCTGCACGTCACGGTCATGAAGAGCGCCGCCATCGAAGCGGCGGCCGAGATGGATGCGTTCGACATCGGCCTGAGCATGCGGCTGATCGGCGCGCGCGGCGCCGAAAAGACGTCGGGCGCCACACGCGGCGGCACGGTGCTGCGGCGCGAGGCGCTGGCCTGGGTGGCCGCACCGGAAATTTCCGAAGAACCGCAGGCGACGCTGCCGCTCGTGTTGCTGCCCGATACCTGCTCGATGCACCAGTTCGTCGTGCAGTTGCTGATGCGGCGCCGGCGCGAATTCGAGATCGCACACTCGGCCTCGGGCGTGGCGGGCCTGCATCTGGCGCTGGCGGCCGGGCTGGGCGTGTCGTGCCTCAACGCATCGGCCATCGGACCCGGCGTGACGCCGCTGGATGCAGCGGGCGTGGCCGGCTGGAAGCTGCCGGCACTGCCTTCGGCGGAGTTCTATCTATTAGGGGCGCGCCGGGGCGAGAGCGAATTCATCGGCCAGGCGCGGCAGGCACTGGCGGAGCAATTTGGCTGAACGGCCAGATGGCGGCAGGGGGCGCCAGGGGGCGCCAGAGGGGGCCAGGTCGGATCGGGGCGGGCCAGGGCGGCCGCGCTCAGGTCTCGCTCCACTGCCGCAGCAGGTTGTGATAGCAGCCGACCAGGCTGCGCCGCGCGCGCGCGTCGGCGTCGGTCTGGTTGAGCGTCTGGATGGCGTTGTCCATGTCGAACAGCAGCGCGCGCTGGCCGTCGTCGCGGATCAGGCTCTGGATCCAGAAAAAGCTGGCCACCCGCGTGCCGCGCGTGATCGGTGTCACCTGGTGCAGGCTCGTGGCCGGGTAGACCACCATGTCGCCGGCGGCCAGCTTGACCGCGTGCACGCCGTACGTGTCTTCCACCTGCAATTCGCCGCCGTCGTAGCTGTCGGGGTCCGACAGGAACAGCGTGGCGGACACATCGGTGCGCAACTTGCGCCCGGTGTGCGGATGGATGCGCACGCCGCCATCGACATGGGCGCCGAAGGTCATGCCCTCGCTGTAGCGGTTGAACATTGGCGGATAGACGATGTTCGGCAGCACCGCACTAATAAATAGCGGATGGCGTTCCAGCGCGGACAGGATCAGGTGCTGGCACTGGGCGGCCACTTCGGATCGTTCGTCGATCTGCTGGTTGAACTTGACCGGCGCGCCGGAATAGCCGGCCGACACGCGGCCGTCCACCCAGGCATCGCCGGCATGTTCCAGCTGCGCCAGCACCACGGCCACCTGTTCGGCGTTGAGAACCTTCGGAATACGAACCAGCATCGGAGACATCCGGTTGGGGCCGGGGGCCGGCCATGGCGAAACGGCCAGGCCCGGCGTGCGGCCCCGGCGGCGCTTACATGCGATAGGTGAACGACAGCATTGCGGTACGGCCCGTGCCCGGCACCGACCGGCCGCCGTCCGACTGGATCAGCGCATCGTAATACTTCTTGTCGAAGATGTTGAACAGATTCAGGCGCACGTCGTACTTGGGCTGGTGGTAGGCGATCATGCCGTCCCAGCGCACAAAGCCGCCAACCTGCACCGTATTGGTATTGTTGGCATAACGCTGTGACATGTAGAACGCCCCGCCGCCCACTTCCCAGCTTGGCAGGATGGCATAGCTGGTCCATGCCGTGGCCGTGTGCTTGGGCGTGTTGGTCGGCACCATGCCCTGCGTGCCGGCCGCGATGCCGCTCTTGATCTCGGCATCCAGGTACGTATAGCCCGCGAACACCTGCCACTTGGGCGTGATGCGCCCGGTCACGCCGGCGCGGAAGCCATCCACCTGGATCTTGCCGGTCAGCGCGTACGTGGTGGCGTCGATCTGGCTGCGCGCGTTGTCCTTGGTGATGCGGAAGATGGCCGACGTCACCGACAGGTTGCCGCTCATCAGATCCCACTTGCCGCCCGCCTCGTAGGCCTTGTTCTTCTCGGGGTCCAGCGACTGCTGCCCCACCGTGCCGACCAGCTGTTCCAGCGACGGGTTGAACGACGTGCCGTAGGAAATGTAGTACGACTGCGTCTCGGTCGGCTGCCAGATGCCGCCCAGGCGCACGCTGGTGAAGTGGACGTCCTGGCTGGCGTTGGGCAGCACCGTGCTGCCGGCCGTGTTGCCGGAATTGACCGAGTTGCTGATGCTGGCGATGTACTTGTCGTAGCGCAGGCCGGCCACCGCCTTCCACTGCTTCGAGAATTCGATCGAATCGTTGGCATAGACGGCCACCGTGTTGGCCGAGCCGCCCTGCAGGTTGCCGGTGCGGGTGGCCACGCTGGCCGGCGAATCCTGGTACGGCGGATCGATGACCGGCGTGCAGGCCACGAAGCCGGACGTGCCCGTGGCCGGGTTCAGTGCCGTGCTGCCGCAACTGCCGTTGCGGTAGTAGTTCTGGTTGTTGTAGCCGTCGTGGCCCAGCTCCAGGCCGGTCAGCAGCGTGTGCTTGACCGGGCCCGTGTCGAACTTCGCGGTCAGCTCGGTCTGGTTGAAGATCGAGTAGTCGCGGATGTTGCGGTCATGGCTCTGCTGGCGCACGTACAGCTGCGACAGCGGCAGGTTGGTGGTGGTCAGCGCGGTAAAGGCGCCGGCCGCGTTGATCGATCCCACCGCGTTCGGCGCGGTCTCGCGCGCATCGGTTTCCACATAGTTGAACGCCGTGACGTTGCGCAGGCGCAGGTTGGGCGAGAGCTTGTGGTCGATGGCGCCATTCAGCGACACGATGTTCTGGCGCGTCCGGTCGTTGTTGAAGCCGTAGTGCGTATTGCGATCGACGTTGACCGGATGACCGTTGATGGCGGGCAGGCCGTAGTCGGGCATGTCCTCGTTGTGCTGGAGCAACGCCGACAGGGTGATCTCCGTCGAGGTGCCGATGCCAAAACGCCACGACGGCGCGATGCCGAAATCCTGCACGGTCATCTCGTCGCGCGTGCTCGGCTTGCCGTCCTGGGCCATGGCCGAGATGCGGAAGGCCGAGGTGTCGCCGGTGGGCGTGTTCACATCGGCCGTGGCCCGGACCAGGCCGTTGGTGGTGACCGATCCGGTGACCTCGGTGGCTGCCTGCAGCTTGGGCTTCTTGGTGACCTGATTGATCACGCCACCCGTGGAGCCGCGCCCGAACAGCATCGACGACGGGCCCATCAGCACTTCGACCTGGTCCAGCGCGAAGGTGTCGCGGTAGTACTGCCCGCGATCGCGGAAGCCGTCCAGGTAGATGTCGGTGCGCGCCGAGAAGCCGTTCAGGTTGATGTTGTTGCCAATCTGGCCGCCCTCGGCGCCGCCGATGGTGATGCCGGGCACGTTGCGCAGCGCATCGGCCAGCGAGCTGGCGCCCTGCGATTCCATCAGCGCGCGGTTCACGATCGTCACCGATTGCGGCACATCGCGCAGGTCGGCCGGCAGCTTCGACAGCTGACTGCCGATCGGGTTGAAGTCGTCGCGGGCGGCGGCGCCCTGGACCGTCACCTCACGCAGGGTCTGCGGCACGGATTCGCCCTTTTGCGGCGCCGATGGGGCGGTCGATGGGGCGGTCGATGGGGCGGTCGATGGGGCAGGGGCTGCGGCGGGCGCCGCGGGCGCCTGCTGCGCCGGCTGAGCGGCTTGCTGCGCGAAGACGGCGGGTGCGGCAAAGAGGGCCACCAGCGCGGTAGCCACAGGGGTGCGACGGAGCATTGTCAGTTCCAGTGCGCCCCGTACTGCCGGGCCCTTTACCGGCTTCACCACCGGGGCTAAATGTTCGGGCGATCGGCAATATAAATAGGAACCATTCTCGTTGCAATCGCGTTGCGTGGCGATCACAGACACGCTGGCATGCGGTCAGATGTCTGCAAGATCAAACATCGAAAGCGGCTCGACGGGGCGTTCTGGGCAGAGTCGTGCACATTGCGTGCGCGATCTGTCAAATTTGACAGGGTCCGGCAGCATGCAAACGGCCCGCATGTCGCGGGCCGCTTGCAGACATAGGATCACCGGGGCCGGTGATCGCATCCAAAAAAATTTCGGATGGGGCGTTGGCCGACCATTGGCCGGCCCATTGCCTGCCGATCAGTCGGCCGTCATGTTGGCGTTCTTGGCGATACGGCCAAGACGTTCGCGCTCCGTCTTGATGAAGGAAACGAAGCTCTCCACCGAACCGCCGGCCGGCTCGATCCCGTTCTGGATCAGGCGCTCGCGAATCTCGGGGTTCTGCATGCCGGCGCTCAGCTCGGCATTGAGCTTCTTGATGATCGCGGGATCGGTGCCCTTCGGCGCGAAGATGCCGGCCCAATGGCCGATGCGCACTTCAGGCAGGCCCTGCTCGGCGGTGGTGGGGATGTTCGGTGCGGCGGGCATGTGCTTGTCCCACGTTGCACCCAGCGCCTTGAGCTTGCCGGCCTTGATCTGCGGCAGCACCACGATCGATGCCTCGGACGTGGCGGCCACCTGGTTGCCGATCACGGCGGTGATGCTTTCCGAGCCGCTCTTGTACGGCACCACGGTCAGCTGCGCACCTTTTTCCTTAAGCATTTCTTCAACGAAATGCGGTGTGCTGCCGCTGCCAGCGGTGGCAAACGGCACGCCGCCCTGCTTCTTCGAATATTCGATCAGTTCCTTCACGTTGTTCGCCGGCAGCGACGGCGATGCCACGATCACCGACGGGCTGACCGCGATCAGGCCGACGGGCACGAGGTCGTCGGGCTGGTAGGGCATCTTCGTGCGAATCAGGCTGTTGGTGACGGTGCCCACGGCACCCACCAGGAACGTGTAGCCATCGGGCTTGCTCTTGGCCACGTAGTCGGCGCCGACGATGCCGCCGGCACCGGGACGGTTTTCGATCACCACGGGCTGGCCAATCCGTTTGCTGACGGCGTCGGCACCGGCGCGTGCCACGAGGTCATTGGCCCCGCCGGCCGTGAACGGCACGACAAACTTGATCACGTGGTTGGGCCAGGCATCGGCGGCGTGGGCGGTGGTGGCGATCAGCGAGGTGGCGGCGAGCGCCAGGGCCAGCGTGCGGCCGCGAGGGGACAATGGCATGCTTAGTCTCCGGTAGTTGTTGTCAAGAGGATCGGGGGATCGATCTTACCGAACTAAGCTGTCAGTTTGCTGAATGACGTGGGTGGCGTCGTTCTTGCTGCGCTTTTCCGTATCGCCCGTGCGCCGTTCGTGCGCTACAGCAAGAGCGGCGCGCGGGCGATGGCATCAGCACGTCACTGCTGGCGCACCCAGGTCTGCGTCCGGCCGATCAGGCTGATGCCGATGAAGCCGCGCACGTTGAGCTTCTTGCCGTCGTCGGCCATCGACATCTTGCACTTGTACAGCTTGCCGGTCTCGGGGTCCAGGATCTCGCCGCCGGTCCATTCGTTGTCGCCGGTCTTGCGCAATCCGGTCAGCAGCGTCATGCCGATGATGGGCTGGTCCTTGCGCGCGTCGGTGCATTTGTCGCACACCTTGGGCGGGCCTTCGGACGGCACCAGGCTCTTCACGAGCTTGCCGCTGTACACGCCATCCTTCTCGGTAATCTCGATCACGCCGCGCGGCTTGCCGGTGGCGTCGTCAATCGTTTGCCATGTGCCCGCCGGGGTGGCTTGCGCCATCGCCCAGGCACTGGCGGTGAGTGCGGCGGCGAACACGGCGGCACGGGCAGTATGGCGAAGCAGGGCGCGGGGGTCGGTCATGCGCATGAAGATCTCCAGTTCAGTGTCGCGATGGCGGATTCGCCAGTTCGCGGCGCGGGTTATGTCCGGTCGGTAAGGTTGCAGCCAGCCTGCAGGTCTGACATGCAAGTCGTACACGACGTGCTGGATGCCGGCTTCCGGTCAGGACGTTTGCAACGGTCCGCAATGAACCGCATGCCGCGCTGGCCGGCATCGGCATCGCGCGACGCCAATCTACTGGGGCGCGTCGTTCGCTGCAATCTCCCGCTTCCGTTTGCGTACGCACCAGAGCGTACCGCGGCACCCCCTGCAATCGCCCGCCTGGCGGCGGCTGGCCTCGATTTTGTCCTGCAACAAGCACCGCGCGGGAACCGTTCCCGAGACATTCCTCTAGCCGGCCCGTGGCGCACGCGCGCCACACCCGAGCGCGCCACCGACGCCCGGACCTGCGCTCGCCCGGTGTACCTGGCGACGTCGGCCGACCGGCTGCGCGGCGGCGGTGACGGCATCGGTAGGAACCCCAATGCGCGCATCGTCAGCAGATCAATGATCGTGCCTGGTGGATGGTTGACAGCGCAGCAGTTTGCCGGCGGCGACCGACGCGTCGAACGACGGACAACCGATGCGCGCCGACCGATGCGACGCCGCCGCGCACGGTGTGTCGATGGCAGGCGCACCGGTTGCCGAGACGCCGACGGTGCACGGCGATCGCTCGGTCCGCACGATGGCCCGACCGGCCGAGCGACGACACGACGCGCGATGCGATGGCGGACGAGCGCGGAGCAGTGCGACCGCCAGTTCGTACGCGCGTCGACACATCATCCATCGCACGACTGATGTCAAAACGCGGGTGTCGATACGCGTCGAAGAGGGAAACCGTTGCGTAGGCGCATCACTCTTTCGTCGTGCTCGCGCAACTGTCTGATCGACGCACGCGCGGCGCACCGACACATCGACGCGACCGTCGCGCGACCGGCTTGTCGAAGGGCGCGCGCGCGTCTTGCCAAGGCACCGGCGCGTGACCGCCGGCGTCCCGGGATCGCACTGTGCGATGCCATGGGGCGGCGCGCTGCCGCGCCCCTGCGTGTGTGTCGGAAAGCCAATATTCACGCGGGTTTCCAGTCGGCACCGATCCATGCGAAGCGTCGCCGCGATGTCGCGCATCGGCGTGCCGCACCCGCTGTTGGACGACGCGCGCGGAGGGTGCGAACACACGCTGCGCAGTCGCGTCGCCAGGTGTTCTTCCACCATCGAAACACACGCGTGATGGAACTTCATTTGGTGTACGCGCGTCTCGATGAGAGAGCGTATCGATGGTGTTGTGATCGGCGTGCGCGCGTGAATTAGATCGATTCGTTCTTGCGCGCAAGTTTTTTTGCACTTTTTTCTTAACATCATCGAGCAAACGAATTATGATTCGCCTTGACAAGAGTCTCACTTCATTGCATCGATGTGTTTGACGAAGCGGGCGTCGCAAGAAGGCAAGCAAGAAGCAACGATGACGCGATGCTTTGTCGCAGTGAATGCGGGTAGCCGAGGAGCACCAGAACTTTGACGCAGACCGGGCCGATCAGGCTTCTTACAACGCGTGCAGTCTCCTGTGGCCCAGTGACGGGATGGGCGAGCTACCCCCGTGGAATTACCGTCTGCAGTGCGCGAGGCCAAGCCCGTGCTGCAGGCCTGCTGACCGATATCTCCTCTATTCAGGCTGCGCGCCGACACGATGTGCGGCGCGGGCCGATCGGATATTCCAGGGCACGGCATGCCCCGGAAATCCGCCTGGAAGCTGGCTTTGCAGCCAGCGCGCGGATTTTGCGCTGCCGTGAAAACACCGCGGTGCGCGACACGGGTTGTGCCGGTATCCCTGCCACCGAATTCATTAGCGTGCGGTTCAAGCTGTCGTGCGCCGATGAATCGCTCGCTCGATTGGGGCATGCCTCCATGCGCCTCGGATCGGTCGGGTCGTCCATTTAGGTCATTCGATATTTCACGCTAGTGAAGGAGTTATCCATGGCAACTGCTGCAAAGAAAAAGCCGGCCGCCAAGAAGGCTGCCAAGCCGGCCGCCAAGAAGGCCGCTGTGAAGAAGGTCGCCGCCAAGAAGGCAGCGCCGGCCGCCAAGAAGGCTGCTGTGAAGAAGGTTGCGACGAAGAAGGTAGCCGCCAAGAAGGCTGCGCCGGCTGCCAAGAAGGCCGCTGTGAAGAAGGTTGCCGCCAAGAAGGTCGCAACCAAGAAGGTCGCCGCCAAGAAGGCAGCACCGGCCAAGAAGGCTGCAGTGAAGAAGGTCGCCGCCAAGAAGGTTGCAACCAAGAAGGTCGCCGCCAAGAAGGCAGCACCGGCCAAGAAGGCCGCGGTGAAGAAGGTTGCCGCCAAGAAGGCCGCACCGGCCAAGAAGGCGGCTGCTGCCAAGAAGCCGGCCGCCAAGAAGGCTGCTGCCAAGCCTGCCGCGAAGAAGGCTGCTGCAAAGCCGGCTGCCAAGAAGGCCGCCGCCAAGCCGGCTGCGAAGCCTGCTGCCAAGAAGGCTGCCGCCAAGAAGCCGGCTGCCCGCAAGGCTGCCAAGCCCGCTGCTGCGCCCGCCGTTGCACCGGCTGCTGCCGCACCTGCCAAGACCGCGCTGAACCCGGCAGCGGCCTGGCCGTTCCCGACGGGCAACCGTCCGTAATTGCCTCGCCTTCGTGCGAGCGATCACCACCGGGAAACGCCTGGGCACGCATCGCGTGCCACACTGACCGGATACGCCGTATCCGGTCTGCAAGACAGCAGGTCTTGCCAACCCGCCGATGGCATCCGTGCCCGGCGGGTTTTTTATTGGCCGTGCGCGCCGATGCCGCATCAAATGAAAAACGCCGCGGCCCGAGGGCACGCGGCGTTTCTTTCTGACGGCTTGTCATCTTTTCAGTGCGAGACGCGTGTCACGCCTCCCGAAGACAGCAGGCGCACCCGGTCGCCGGGCCGGAACACCTCGTCGGCTTCCTGGGTGATGGCGCGCATGTCGCCGTCCTCGAGTTGCACCGTGATCTCCAGGCCGCGGCGCTGCGTGATGCGGTTCTCTGCCGCGCTGCCCGCAATGCCGCCCAGCACGGCGCCCAGCAGGCCGGCTGCCACGGAGCCTCCGCCGCTGCCGATGGTGCTGCCCGCCGCGACGCCGCCGATGGCGCCCCCGGCAAGCGTGCCGGCGCCCGTCGAGCCGCCCTGGATCATCACTTCGCGCACACCCTGGACCACGCCATAGCGCACGGTCTGCTCGCGTTGTGCCTGCCCCGGTGCGTAGACGCTGCCGGAATTGGAGTAGTTGGCACAGCCGCTGACCAGCGCCACGGTAGCCAGCACCGCGACACCGCCGATTCGAAGGATCTGATTCATCGCAACTCCCGTCTGAATGCCGCGCCCTTCGTCGTCGTCCGGTGTGCGCGGTTCACCTTTTCATCTTAGGCGTATTGGTAACCGAACGCCGCCGCGAAGCGGCTGCCGATTTCCTCACGCGAAATCCAGTGGTTCTGAGGGCCCTGCTGGGCAATCTTGAGCGCACCCATCAGCGAGGCGAGGCGACCGGTGGTTTCCCAGTCCATGCCCTGCTCGATGCCGTAGAGGAGGCCGCCGCGGAAGGCGTCGCCACAGCCGGTGGGGTCCACCACGCGCTCGGCCTGCACGGCCGGGATGGCGTACTGCTGGCCATCGGCGAAGATGCTGGCGCCACGTTCGCCGTGCGTCACGATGAACGCGCGCACCTTGGCGGCCACTTCTGCGCTGGTCCAGGCGGTACGGGACAGCATGACCTGTGCTTCGTAGTCATTGACCGTCACGTAACTGGCGAGTTCAATGAACGCCCGCAGGTCCTCGCCGTTGAACAGCGGCATGGCCTGGCCCAGGTCGAAGATGAACGGAATGCCCGCATCGGCGAACTGCTGTGCGTGGTGCAGCATGCCTTCGCGGCTGTCCGGGGCCACGATGCCCAGTGCGGGGCGCTTGCCGGCGCCCAGCGCGTCCTGCACGCTGTTGAGCTGCGACTGGCCCATGGCGCCCGGGTGGAATGCGGTAATCTGGTTGTTGTCCAGGTCGGTCGTGATCATCGCCTGCGCGGTGAACGTGTCGGGCAGCGTGCGGATATGGTCGGTGGCAATGCCCAGGTCGCGCAGGTACTGCAGGTACGGGCCGGCGTCCTGGCCCACGGTGGCCATCACGATCGGATCGCCGCCCAGCATCTTGAGCGTGTAGCCGATGTTGCCGGCGCAGCCGCCGAACTCGCGCCGCATGCCCGGCACCAGGAACGAGACGTTCAGCATGTGGATCTGGTCCGGAAGAATGTGTTCACGGAACCGGCCGTCGAACGTCATGATGGTGTCGTAGGCGACGGAACCGCAGATCAGGCTGGACATCTCTTCTCCAAATGGCCCGGCGAAGGGCCGCAACAGATACGTTAAATAATTCCGCCCGTGCATGACGGGCGGAAACGCTGGGACGACTGTGTTCTACCGCACAGATTATTTCAGTGCAGCCAGAGCAGCGTCGTAATTCGGCTCCTGCTTGATTTCCGGCACCAGTTCGCTGTACTTCACGGTGTCGTTCTCGTCGACCACCACCACGGCACGCGCGCAGACGCCGGCCAGCGGGCCGCTCTTGATATCTACGCCATAAGCGTTTTTGAAGTCGGCGCCGCGCATCGTCGACAGCGTCACCACGTTGGTCAGGCCTTCGGCGGTGCAGAAGCGGCCCATGGCGAACGGCAGGTCGGCCGAGATGGTCAGCACCACGGTGTTGGCCAGGCTGCTGGCAGCCTCGTTGAACTTGCGTGCCGACGCCTGACAGACGGGCGTGTCCAGGCTCGGGACGATATTCAGCACCTTGCGCTTGCCTGCGAAGTCAGCCAGCGTCACGTCCTTCAGGTCCTTGCCGACCAGCGTGAAAGCCGGTGCCTTGTCGCCAGCATGGGGAAACTTGCCGCCAACTTCGATGGCGTTGCCGCCAAGGGTCACATTGCTCATGGTTGCTCCTGTCAGAAAAGTACAGCCCGCCGGCCCGGTGCATTGCCGGCCGGCGTGGCGTGGGGGCGATGGAATTCAGGGGTAGAAGATCAGCACGCGGTAATTGGCAGCCGCCTGCTGTGTCCGGAATCGTACCCGAACCGGCAGCTCGCTGCCCGCGCGCAGGCCCGTGGCCGCGAAGCCGCGCTGGACGGGCTCCAGGTACTCGGCCGGCAGTAGCACGCGGCGCAGCAGCAACTGGTCCTGCAGATCGGTCATGACCAGCTCGATCGCCGGCAGCGCCGTGGTGGCGCGCCCCTGGTTGCGCAGGGTGACCGCCAGCAGATACACGTCGCTGGCCTCGTCCTGCTTCTGCAGTTGCGAACTGTCGATGCGCAGCGCATCAAGGTCGCGCCACGGCGGCACATCGCAGCCAATCGGAGCGCAAGCCGCCTCAAGTACCGGACGCAGCACCGGCATGCTGCCGGCAATCTGGCTGCGGGCCAGGTAGACGCCCTGCAGCAGGATGCCGAGGCCCAGCAAAACGGCCCCCGCGCCCATCCAGGTGCGCCGGCTGCCGGGCACCGAGACCTTCACGCCGGGCGCGCGAGACTGTTCGCGTTCGCGCGTATGGCGCAGGAAATCGGGCGCGAAGACCGGCCCGCTTGCTGCCGTGCCCGCCGATGCGGATGGCGATCCCGCCGATGCGCCGGGCCGGTTCAGCCAGTGGCGTGTGGCGGTCTCGCGTGCCACGGCATTGGGCGTGCCATCGCGCAACGTGACGCCGAGGTCGTGTTCGATGACGTCCTTGGCCTGTGCGGCCCAGGCCTCGGCCTCGGGGTCTGCCGGATCCTCGGCGCGCAGGAAACCGCTGGCGCTGGGCACCGGATCTGCCTGCGGGAACGGTTCGGGCGTGGGCAATGCATCGGCCGGCACATGGGGCCCATCCGAATCCTGCGATGCAGCCGATGCGTCCAATGCGTCGGATGCGTCCGATGCATCGGACGCGGTCCCGGCGCCTGCGTCCTCCGGCACCGCATCGGCGGCCGGAGCCGCTTCGGTGGCGGGCGTCTCGGGCGTTGCACCGGCTTCGTCCATGGGCTGGGTCGACGGCGCATTGCCCGGGCGCAGCGGCGGCCAGCTGGCCTTGGCGCTGTACGCGCCGTAGGGCGGCATGCCCGACGGGTTTTTCGGCGCGAAGGCCGCAGCCGGGTCCAGCGAAGAGTGCGATGCCTGCGACGCGTGCGCGGCCGGCGATGGCGTCTGCACCGGCTCATCGTCGAATGCCGAATGGTCGAGCATCGGCCACGGCGTCGGCGGATCGGTCAGCGGGGTTTCCGCTGGCGGCGCGGTGTCGGCCGATGCGGGCGTCGATGCAACGGACACCGGCTCACCCTCGCCGGCGGGCATTGCGGCCTCGACGGCGGGCGTCAGGTCGGGTTCGATGTCGGCGTCGGCGTCGGCGTCGGCGTCGGCGTCGGCGTCGGCGTCGGCGTCGGCGTCGGCGTCGGCGTCGGCATCGGCGTCGGCATCGGCATCGGCATCGGCTTCCGCAGCCGCTTCCTGACGCGCGTCGCCGGCGACCGTCGCGGCGCCCGGCGCCTGCGCCACTGCATCGGGCAACGGCTCCGACATCATCGTCGTCGGCGAATCGAGCGCGGGGACTTCGTAGCCCGGATCAAAGCCTGGGTCGAATGGGGCCTCGTTTTCGCGCGCGCGGGCCGTTGCCTGGGTCTGCTCGGCGTGGGCCAGCGCGGCCGCCATCGTCACGGCGGCGGCCGATGGGTTCGATGCAGCCGTTGGGGCCGATTGGGCCGATTGGGCCGATCGGGCTGGCGCGGGCACCTCGATCAGGTGTTCGCGTGCATCGAAGACGGTATCGCATTGTCCGCAGCGGACCAGGCCCTGGCGCAGCCGCAGCTGATCCGCAACGAGCCGGAACGCGGTGCGGCAGGCCGGGCAGCGCGTGACGAGCTTGGCGGCGGCCATGATGACGAATCAGGAACGGTTGGCCGTCAACGGCCGCGTGCCGTGCAGGCACACCCAGCCTTCCTCGCTGCGCCAGACCGACATGGCCAGCCACGGCGCGTAGGCCGCGGCCACTTCATCGGCCTGCCGTTCCAGTACGCCGGACAGCACCAGCCGGCCGCCGGGGCGCACGCGCGCCGACAGCATCGCGGCCATCAGCTTGAGCGGATTGGAAAGAATATTGGCCACCACCAGGTCGTAGGTGGCTTCGGACACCGACTCCGGCAGCGCGAAGCTGGCCTGCACCTGGTTGCGTTCGGCGTTGTAGCGCGAGGCCTCGACCGCGTTCGGATCAATGTCGATGCCGATGGTCTCGCCCGCGCCGAGCTTCTTTGCCACGATGGCCAGGATGCCCGAGCCGCAGCCGTAATCCAGCACGGTCTCGCCGGCCTGCACGTTCTGCTCCAGCCACTGCATGCACAGGCGCGTGGTCGGATGGCTGCCCGTGCCGAAGGCCAGGCCCGGATCGAGTTCCAGGATCACCGCGTCGGGCTCCGGCGCGTCGTGCCACGACGGCACGACCCAGATCTTCTCGCCCACGCGGATCGGTTCGAATTGCGACTGGGTCAGGCGCACCCAGTCCTGGTCTTCCACCGCGCGCAGCACGAACGGCGGCACGGGGTCGACCTTGAGCGCGTTCGCGGCAGCGGTCACCACCAGCGCGGGGTCGGTCTCTTCGTCGAAGAGCGCCACCACGCGCGAGCGGTTCCACGCCAGCCGCGTCGGCTCCAGCCCGGGCTCTCCAAAGAGCGGTTGCTCGTCAGGCGTATCGGCGTCGGCGTCTTCCACCGATACCGACAGCGCGCCGAGGTCGAACAATGCATCGGACCAGGCTTCAGCTTGATCCTGCGCAATTTCGATCACACATTCCTGGAATGCCACGGGTTTCCTTTTGACTGCAATGCCGGCCGGTCAGGCCCCGCTTCAGGGTTTTTCGCCCTGGGCGTTGGCCTTCTGGGCCAGGCGGTGTTCAAGATAATGGATGCTGGTGCCGCCTTCCACGAAGTTGGCGTCGAGCATCAGTTCGCGGTGCAGGGGCACGTTGGTCAGGATGCCGTCCACCACCATTTCCGACAGCGCGATGCGCATGCGGGCGATGGCCTGGTCACGCGTGGCGCCGTACGTGATGATCTTGCCGATCATCGAGTCGTAGTTGGGCGGCACGAAGTAGCCATCATACGCGTGCGAGTCCACGCGGACACCGGGGCCGCCGGGCATGTGCCAGGCGGTGATGCGGCCCGGCGACGGCGTGAACTTGAACGGGTCCTCGGCGTTGATCCGGCATTCGATCGCGTGGCCGCGCAGTTCCACGTCCTTCTGGCGGTAGCGCAGCTTTTCGCCGTAGGCGATGCGGATCTGTTCCTGCACGATGTCGATGCCCGTGATCATCTCGGTGACCGGGTGCTCGACCTGCACGCGCGTGTTCATCTCGATGAAGTAGAACTCGTTGTTCTCGTACAGGAATTCGAACGTGCCGGCGCCACGGTAGCCGATCTTCTTGCAGGCCTCGGCGCAGCGGTCGCCGATGCGCTCGATCAGGCGGCGCGGAATGTGCGGCGCCGGCGCTTCCTCGATCACCTTCTGGTGGCGGCGCTGCATCGAGCAGTCGCGTTCGCCCAGCCAGATGGCCTGCTTGTGCTGGTCGGCCAGGATCTGGATTTCCACATGGCGCGGGTTCTCGAGGAACTTCTCCATGTAGACCTCGGGGTTGCCGAAGGCACGGCCCGCTTCTTCGCGCGTCATGTTGACGGCGTTGATCAGCGCGGCCTCGGTATGCACCACGCGCATGCCACGGCCACCACCACCGCCGGCGGCCTTGATGATCACCGGATAGCCCACGCGACGCGCGGTGGCCAGGATTTCCTTGGGATCGTCGGGCAGGGCGCCTTCCGAGCCCGGCACGCACGGCACGCCGGACTTGATCATGGCCTGCTTGGCCGACACCTTGTCGCCCATCAGGCGGATGCTGTCGGACGTCGGGCCGATGAACACGAAGCCGGACTTCTCCACGCGCTCGGCAAAGTCGGCGTTTTCCGACAGGAAGCCGTAGCCCGGGTGGATGGCCTGGGCGTCGGTGACTTCGGCGGCCGAGATGATGGCCGGCATGTTCAGGTACGACAGCGGCGACGGGGCCGGGCCGATACAGACGGCTTCATCGGCCAGCTTGACGTACTTGGCTTCCTTGTCGGCTTCCGAGTACACCACCACGGTCTTGATGCCCAGCTCGCGGCAGGCGCGCTGGATGCGAAGGGCGATTTCGCCGCGGTTCGCGATCAGAATTTTTTCAAACATGGTCTCTCTCTGCGAGAACAGGGGCGGGCCCGCGCACGCCAGGGTGGCGCACCGGGCCAACGCATGCGGCAGGGGCCTTTCGGGGCCCTGCCGCGTCAGCCGGCTGACGGCTTAGCCGATCACGAACAGCGGCTGGCCGTATTCCACAGCCTGGCCGTTTTCGACGAGGATTTCCTTGATCACGCCAGCCTTGTCGCACTCGATCTCGTTGAGCAGCTTCATGGCTTCGATGATGCAGACGGTCTGGCCTTCCTTGACGGTATCGCCCACGTTCACGAACGGCGCGGCGCCCGGCGACGGTGCGCGGTAGAACGTGCCCACCATCGGCGACGTCACCACGTGGCCGGCCGGCAGTTGCGGGGCGGCTTCGGCGGCGGCAGCCGGGGCGGCAGCGCCCGCCACGGGGGCGGCGGCGCCGGCGGCCGGCGGCAGGGCCTGGAACTGGGGCATGGCAACCGGCGCCAGCACCTGCGGCGGTTGCTTGACGATGCGAACCTTGCCGTCGCCCTCGGTCACTTCGAGCTCCGAAATGCCGGATTCGGCCACCAGGTCGATCAGCGTCTTCAGCTTGCGCAGGTCCATCTTCTTATCCTCCAGAATCGGGTTGTCCGGTCACCTTCATGTCAGGGAAGGGGACGGCGGCGGTCAGTCATGATTGATTTGGCCTGCCACGCAAGCGTGCCAGGCCGCGGTTTTCTCGCGTTTGCAGAGGCGGTGCGGGTGCTAGCTGTCCTGTTCCTGCGCCAGCGCGTATTCCAGCGCCAGCAGGTATCCCTGCCAGCCCAGGCCGCAGATCACCCCGATCGCCTGATCGGAAAAATACGAGTGATGGCGGAACGGCTCGCGGCGGTGCACGTTGGACAGGTGAACCTCGACAAATGGGATTGCCACGCCGGCCAGCGCATCGCGCAGCGCCACGCTGGTATGCGTGAAGGCCGCGGGATTGATGATGACGAGATCTACCCCTTCGCCGCGCGCGGCATGAACGCGATCTACCAGAGCGCCCTCATGATTGGACTGGAACGTATCCAGCCCGATGCCTGCGGACGCCGCGCGTTTTGCCAGCGCATCGTTGATGTCGGCCAGCGTGGTATGTCCGTAGGTCTGCGGCTCGCGCGTACCCAGCAAATTGAGGTTCGGGCCATGCAGAACCAGCACTTTGCGGTAGCGGGCGGAGCGGCTGACGGTAGGGGCGGTAGACACGGCGGCTCGACCAGTTCAACGAAATTGCGCGGAGATTACCGTAGCTTAGAGGGATTTGTCTAGCACGGGATACAAGGCGGGATGTCGCCTTTAAGACATTTCCGGGCCTCAAAGCGCCGTTTCAGGCGCAAAACCGGTTCTGATGGGGGTTTGCCCGCAGGTTGGCAGCCAGTTCGGTGCGTGTTTGGTGAAGTTCGGCACAGATCCCGGCTAGTTGGCATGTAGACCGTGCCGGCCGTCTCAGGCGCCGGGCAGCGCCTTGCGCAGTTCGTCGGCGTGGACCCGGCCCATCTTGCGGTACTTCACAGCGCCTTCGGGGGTAATGATCACCGTGTAGGGCAGGCCGCCTTGCGCATTGCCAAAGCTTTTGGCCAGTTCGGTGCCAGTAAAGCCGGCCACCGCCAGCGGATAATTCACCGGTACTTTTTTGAGAAATTCCTGGATGTTGCTGGCAGAATCGATGCCGATGCCGATGAATTCGACGTTGCGCTGGGCATATTCGCCATGCAGCGCGGTCAGCTCGGGCATTTCTTCGACGCAGGGCCCGCACCAGGGCGCCCAGAAGTTGACGACCAGCGTCTTGCCCCGAAACTTCGCCAGATCCAGCTCGGTGCCTGACGGATCGGGCATTTTTGCCTGGAACAGCGATTCCACGGCCTGGTCGGACGCCTGTTTGGGGGCCAGTGCGAAGTTCGCCACCAGGACGCCGGCGGCCGCGGCGACAATGGCCACGACGATCCAGATGACGAGGGATGAACGGGGAGCGGGTGCGGAACCGGGCGTCGTTGCAGTCATGGTGGGTGACGTGGATGGCAGTTCTATATAGATAAGGCGATCGGGCCGGCATGGACCCGAGCGGGGATCAATGGTCGCGGGCCTCGCCCAGCAGGGTGCGCACGGCGTTGGCGTCGGCGCGGACCGCGCGGCCGCTGGCGTCGGCCCGCGCCGCGCCGCGTTCGTCGTCGGCATCATACAGCGCGATATGGATGCCCACCGGGGCGCCCAGCGTAGAGCGCACCTCGCCGGCCAGCTGGCGCGCTTCGCGCAGGGCCGGCCACTGGCCGCGCCACAGGAAGCTCAGGGTCTCCACATCGGCCCGCCCGGCGAAGTGCCGGCTCTCGCTGGTCTCGAAATCGACCCCGGCGTTGAGCAGATGCAGCGCCACGTCCTTGGGGCTGTCGCAGAAGCACTGTATATAGACGTCGGAATGCTCGGTAGCCGTGCCGTTGAGCACGGCGCCCACCAGATAGGGCCGGAACGGGGCCAGGTCGCCCATGGCCAGCAGCGCCAGTTGCCGCAGCAGGGCCAGGATGCGTGGCTGCGCCTCGCTGTGGAACAGCGCCTGGTAGGCCCGCACCTCCTCCTCGATCATGTCGTTGTCGGGCAGCCATTCGCCGGCCACGCGCAAGTCGCCAAGCAGCTGGCGCGCGGCCTTGCGCTTGGCGGTGGCGTAATCGGCGCCATCTTCGGCGATCATGCGCGCGGCGGCCTGGGCGATTTCCTCGCGCAGGCGGCCGGGGTCGGAGGGGGTACGTCTGGACATGGTGTCGATGATACCCGCATGGCTGGACAACGAAGTCCGCGGCACGGTGGCGCAGCCCGGGGAACCTGCCGCATGCAGGTACAATCAGAGCCTTCTTTCCAGTGCCGTGCGGCCCGGCCGCCGCGGCCCCACGCATTCCCGAAGCTCCCATGCATATTCATATCCTTGGCATCTGCGGTACGTTCATGGGCGGCCTTGCGGTCCTGGCGCGCCAGGCGGGTCACCGCGTGACCGGCTGCGACGCCAACGTCTATCCGCCGATGAGCACCCAGCTCGAAGCCCAGGGCATCGACCTGATCGAAGGATTCGATCCGGAGCAACTGTCGCTGAACCCCGACCTGTACGTGATCGGCAACGTGGTGTCGCGCGGCAACCCGCTGATGGAAGCCATCCTGGACCGCAACCTGCCGTACGTGTCGGGCCCGCAATGGCTGGGCGAGCACGTGCTGAACGGCAAGTGGACGCTGGCCGTGGCCGGCACGCATGGCAAGACCACCACCACGTCGATGCTGTCCTGGCTGCTCGAGGATGCCGGCTACAACCCCGGTTTCCTGGTGGGCGGGGTGCCGCAGAACTTCGGCATCTCGGCCCGGCTGACGGAATCGGACTTCTTTGTCATCGAAGCCGACGAATACGACACCGCCTTCTTCGACAAGCGCAGCAAGTTCGTCCACTACCGCCCGCGCACGGCCATCCTGAACAATCTGGAATACGATCACGCCGACATCTTCCCCGATCTGGCGGCGATCGAGACGCAATTCCACCATCTGGTGCGTACGGTGCCGGGTCAGGGCCGCCTGGTCGTCAACGGCAACGAGCCGGCGCTGGCCCGCGTGCTGGAGCGCGGCTGCTGGAGCGAGGTGGAGCAGTTCGGCATGGGCGACTGGCGCGAGGGCGATGCCCGCACGGCCGCGCCGGCCGGCAAGGACGCCTTCGACGTGTACTTCCGCGAGGCACTGCAAGGCACGGTCGTCTGGGATCTGCAGGGCACGCACAACCGCATGAACGCGATTGCCGCGATTGCCGCCGCGCGCCACGTGGGCGTGCCGCCGGCCCAGGCCATCGAGTCGCTGGGCCGCTTTGCCAACGTCAAGCGCCGCATGGAAGTGCGGGGCGTGGCCAACGATGTCACGGTCTATGACGATTTCGCGCATCACCCCACCGCCATCCAGACCACGCTCGATGGCCTGCGCCGCCGCGTGGGCAACGCCCGCATCCTGGCCGTGCTGGAGCCGCGTTCCAATACGATGAAGCTGGGCGTGATGGCTGCCCAGCTGCCGGCCAGCCTGCAAGCCGCCGACCTGGTGTTCGGCTACGGCGCGCCGGCTGGCAAGGACGCCCTGGGCTGGAGCCTGGGCGAGGCCCTGGCGCCGCTGGGCGACCGGGCCGCCGCCTTCGACGACCTGGGCGCGCTGGTCGCGGCGGTCACCGCCGCCGCGCGGCCCGGCGACCAGGTGCTGGTGATGAGCAACGGCGGTTTCGGCGGCGTCCACCAGAAACTGCTCGACGCCATCAAGGCCCGCGCCTGACCACGGCAGGACATCACATGCTGCTGTACCTGCACGGTTTCCGGTCCTCGCCGCAGTCGATGAAGTCGCGGCTGGTGCAGGACCGGATGCGCGCCTGGGGCCTGGAGAAGTATTTCGCCTGCCCGATGCTCAACGTGTCGCCGTCCGAGGCGATCGCCCAGGCCGAGGCCGCCATCCGTGGCGCCCGCGCGGGCGGCGAGACCGATATCGCCATCGTCGGGTCGTCGCTTGGCGGCTTCTACGCGCGCTGGCTGGCCGAAAAGCACGGCTGCCGTGCCGTGCTGCTGAATCCGGCCATCCATCCGTGGACCGATCTGGAGAGATACCTGGGCGAGCAGCCGCTGTACCACGGCGGCGGCTCGGTCGTGGTGCGGCCCGAACATCTGCAGGAACTGCTGGCGCTGCGCGTGGACACCATCACGCGGCCCGACCGCTACTACCTGCTGGCCGCCACCGGGGACGAGGTGCTGGACTATCGCGAGATGGTCGCGGCCTGCCCGGGCGCCCATATCCGCATCATCGAAGGCAGCGATCACGGCATCAGCGAATTCGGCGACTACGTCGACGATGTCCTGGCCTTCTGCGGCTATGGGCCGGGCGGAAAACGCAAGGTATGACGGGCGCGAGCGGCCTCAAAGGCCTGCGCGCCGCCTGGCACGCCCATCTGCCGCATGACGCGGCGATTCCGCTGAACCAGCGCCGCTGGATTGCCGGCGAGGGGTCGCTGACCGCCCGGTTGATGTCGGCATCGTCGCGCTTCCGCGTGCAACGGCTGGCGCAGGCGCCCCAGTTGCCGTTTGCCGACGAATGGCAGGCGCTGGGCCTGATGCGCCCCGTACCGGCCATCACGCGCGAAGTGCTGCTCATCTGCGACGAAGTGCCGGCGGTCTTCGCCCATACCATCGTCGATCCCTACCGGGCGCGCCGCGACTGGCCGTTCCTGCGCGGGCTGGGCAACCGTCCGTTGGGCGGCGCGCTGTTCGTGGACCCGCGCGTGCGGCGCGAGCCGTTCCAGTTCGCGCGGCTATCGATCCACCACCCGCTGCGCCAGGCGCTGCAGCGGGTATTGCCGGCGTTTGCGTCGGTGCCGATGCTGCCCGCGCGGCGCTCGGTATTCCGGCGCGGCGGCGGCGCCATGCTCGTGACAGAGGTCTTTCTGCCAGACCTGCTGGTGCGGGCGGCGCCTGCCAACATTGGCGCGGGCGGCACCAGACTGCCCCGCCGTATCGACACACACAGCAAGGAAGAGAGACAAGCATCATGAAACTGCAAGGACGGGTCGCCATCATCACCGGCGCAGCTGCCGGTATCGGGTTTGCCACGGCGGAGCGATTTGCCGCCGAGGGTGCAAAGCTGGTGCTTTGCGATGTGAACGAAACGCGTGTGCGCGAGGCCGCCGACCGCCTGGCCGCCACGGGCGCCAGCGTCGACGCGCACAAGATCGACGTGACCAGCCGCGACCAGGTGGATGGCGTGGTCGCCGCCACGCTGGCGCGCCATGGCCGCATCGACATCCTGGTCAACAACGCCGGCATCACCAAGGACGCGCGGCTGGCCAAAATGACCGAAGCGCAGTTCGACGCCGTGATCGACGTCAATCTGAAGGGCGTGTTCCATTGCGCCCAGGCCGTGGCCGCCGTGATGACCGAGCAGGGCAAGGGGGTGATCCTGAACGCGTCGAGCGTGGTCGGCCTGTACGGCAATTTCGGCCAGACCAACTACGCGGCCAGCAAGTTCGGCGTGATCGGCTTCACCAAGACCTGGGCGCGCGAACTGGGCCCGAAGGGCGTGCGCGTGAACGCGGTGTGCCCCGGTTTCGTGAACACCGAGATCCTGCAGAGCGTGCCGGAAAAGGTGCTGGACGGCATGAAGGAACACTGCTGGATGCGCCGCCTGGCCGAGCCGGCGGAGATCGCCGCCATCTACGCGTTCCTGGCCAGCGACGATGCCAGTTATGTGAACGGCACGACGATCGAGGCCAGCGGCGGCATGTCGCTCTGACCCGCAAGGCCCCGGCCAGTCGTTTCTGACCCGGGGTGTGCCGCCGTTGCCGCAAGGCGGGGTGCGGTATCATCCCGGGTCGTATACCCGTCCGGACAGGCCGTGTTTTGCGCGTTGCAGCGCACATCGCGCGCGCCTGTCCCGGCACTTCTGAAAGTACCGATCCATGCAGTTGCTGTTCGAAGAAGGCGGCGAGATTCGCGCCGGCACCGTGCTCGCCCAACAGGGCGAGGCCTACCAGGTCGAGCTGCCTGCGGGCAAGCGCACCAAGGTCAAGGCCAAGGACGTGCTGCTGCAGTTTGCCCAGCCAACGGCGATCGAAATGGTGCGGCAAACCGGCGAACTGACCGCCGAGATCGATCTCGACTTCCTCTGGGAATGCGCGCCGGCCGAGGAATTCGGCTTCGGCGAGCTGGCTGCCGAGTACTACGGTGCCGATGCCGGCGCCGTGCAGCAGGCCGCGCTGGCCATGGCGCTGCATGGCAATCCGGTCTATTTCCGCCGCAAGGGCCGCGGCCGCTACATGCGCGCCCCGGAAGACCAGCTCAAGGCCGCGCTGGCCGCGGTGGAGCGCAAGAAGCAGCAACTGCTGGTGCAGGCCGAGTACGAGGCACAGCTCAAGGCGCGCAAGCTGCCCGACGCGTTCCGCGGCAAGGTGCTGCAGCTGCTGTTCAAGCCGGACAAGAACAGCCTTGAATTCAAGGCCATGGATGCCGCCTGCACCGCGCTGGGCATGACGCCGATGCGGCTGATGGTGGCGGTGGGCGGCGTGGAAAGCCCGCGCGCGCTGCACGAGGCCAAGTTCCTGGCCGACTGCTTCCCGAAAGGCACCGGCTTCCCCGACGTGGACGTGCCCGATCCGGCCGGCGACCTGCCCGTGGCCGACGTCCAGGCATTCTCGATCGACGATGTCACGACGACGGAAATCGACGATGCGCTGTCGGTGACGCGCATGCCCGACGGCAAGCTGCGGGTCGGCATCCACATCGCGGCGCCGGCGCTGGGTTTCAAGCGCGGCGAGCCGCTCGACGCCATCGCGCGCCAGCGGCTGTCCACCGTGTATTTCCCGGGCGACAAGATCACGATGCTGCCCGACAGCGTGGTGGACAAATACACGCTGCAGGAAGGCCGCACCTGTCCGGCCGTGTCGCTCTATGTGACGGTGGACATGGACGGTATCGACGGCGTGACCATCCTCGGCAGCGAAACGCGTGCCGAACTGGTGCCGATTGCCGCCAACCTGCGTCACAACCTGCTGGAAGACGTGGTGACCGAGCAGGCACTGGCGGCCGGCACGGGCGACTACCCGTTCCGCGAGGCGCTGACCGAGCTGTTCCGGCTGGCCAACCACCTGCATGACGAGCGCCAGAAGGCGCGTCTGGCCAGCGGCCTGCGTCCGGAAGCGCACAACCGCGCGGACTTCAATTTCTATATCGACCCCCTGGCGAACGGCGGCGAGCGGGTGCGCATCGAGCAGCGCCGCCGTGGGTCGCCGCTGGACAAGATCGTGGCCGAGCTGATGATCCTGGCCAACAGCACGTGGGGCAAGCTGCTGGCCGATCACGGCGTGCCGGGCATCTATCGCACGCAGAAGGCCTGGGGCATGCACCGCACGCGCATGCAGACCTATCCGGCGCCGCACGAGGGCCTGGGCGTGGCGCAGTACGCGTGGAGCACCTCGCCGCTGCGGCGCTATGTTGACCTGGTCAACCAGTGGCAGATCCTGGCGGTGGCCCAGCATGGCGTCACCGCCAAGCTGGTGGCGCCGTTCAAGCCCAAGGACGCCGACCTGCTGGCGGCCGTGGCCGATTTCGAAGGCACCTATGCCGCCTATGCCGACCACCAGTCGACCATGGAACGCTACTGGTGCCTGCGCTGGCTGGCCCAGGAAGGCCGCGACAAGCTGATGGCCACCGTGCTCAAGGACGGCGCGGTGCGCTTCACCGAGATTCCGCTGGTGACGCGCGTGCCGGAACTGGCGCAGGCCAACCGCGGCACCCAGGTGCTGCTGGAAATCGCGTCGACCGACGAGATTTCGCTCGATGTGTCGTGCCGCGTGCTGGAAATCTTCGCCGGTGAGGGCGAGGTGCCCGAGGAAGAGCTCGAAGGCGACAGCGACGAGGGCGACGACGACCTGGCCGAGGTGTCCGCCGAGGCCGCGGCCGAAGCGGCTGCCGAGGATGCCACGGAAGCCGCGGCGGAGGAGGGTGCCAGTCCGGCGCCCGGCCAGGATGGCGACGATGCGTCGGCGCCACGCGACACCGGCACCAACCCCCCCGCCTGAGTCCTTCGGTAAACGGGGCGGCTCCCGTACAATCGGAGTCGGTTCCGGCCCCCCCTCCGCCGTGGGGTGGCCGGCTTTCGAGCGAGCCCCCATTCCGACCGCCCAGGTTCCTGACCCATCGTGAACGCCGTTCTCCCTGCTCCCCGCCACGTGCACCTGCGCGACCGGTGGCAATCCAGCAACACGCTGGTCAAGGCGCTTGTCGTGTCCGTGGCCATCCACGCGGTGCTGCTGATGGTGCGGATCGCCGCGCCGGAGGTGTTCGAGATCAAGCGTTCCGATCCGCAGCTGGACGTGGTGCTGGTGAACGCGAAGTCCGCCGAGAAGCCGCGCAACCCGACCGTGCTGGCGCAGGCCAACCTCGACGGCGGCGGCGACCACGATGCCCAGCGTGCCACCACGCCGCTGCCGGCGCAGACCGAATCGAAGGAAGGCGACCTCGTCAGGCTCACGCAGCGCCGGCTCCAGGAGCTTGAAGAAGAGCAGCGCCGCCTGATGACGCAAGCCCGTATGGCCGCGCCGTCCGTGCGCAGCCAGCCGGTGAAGCCGGGCGAGCAGCGCACCGAAACCCCGACGCGCGGGCAGGACGACCGCACCTCCACCGACGAGATGGCCAAGCTCGAAGCCGAGATCGGCCGCAACCTGGAGCACTACGCCAAGCGGCCCAAGCGCATGCAGCTGACGGCCACCAGTGCCCAGGGGGTGGACTATGCCCAGTATTACGACCGCCTGCGCCGCAAGATCGAGGCGCGCGGCACGAGCGACTTCCCGCAGAAGAACGGCAAGCCGCTCTATGGCCAGCTGATCCTGGTGATCAACGTGAACCGCCAGGGCAAGCTGGGCTACAACCGCGACGGCTACAACGTCGAGGCGATCGACGTGGCCAAGAGCTCGGGGGACCCCGCGCTGGACCGCCAGGCCGTGGCCATTGTCCGTGCCGCTGCACCGTTCGGCGCCTTCACGGCCGAGATGCAGGCGAAGCAGGACATCCTCGAAGTCATTTCCACTTTCAAGTTCACGCGCAGCGGGCTCGACGTCCGCCTGCAAGGACGCTGATGACCGCAGAACAGCAATCCGCCGACCGCTATGTCGTGGTGGGCAACCCCGTATCGCACAGCCGCTCGCCGGCCATCCATGCCGCGTTTTCGCGCCAGACCGGCGAAGCCATCCAGTACGATCGCCTGGAGGCGCCGCTCGACGCGTTTGCCGACACCGTGCGCAGGTTCCTGGCCGACGGCGGCCATGGCTTCAACGTGACCACGCCGTTCAAGCTCGAGGCCTATGACCTGGCGGACCGCCTGACGCCGCGCGCGGAAGCCGCCGGCGCGGTCAACACGATGTGGATCGAGGACGGGCTGATCCATGGCGACAACACCGACGGCGTGGGCCTGGTGCGCGACATCCAGGACAACCTCGACGTGCTGCTGGAAGACAAGCGCATCCTGGTGCTGGGCGCCGGGGGCGCGGCCATGGGCGCGCTGCTGCCGCTGATCGAATGCCGCCCTGCGCGGATCGTGGTGGCCAACCGCACGGCGCAGAAGGCCAGCGACGTGGTCGAGCAGTTCGTGGAAGCGGCCGACCAGTACGGCGTGGAACTGTGGGCGGGCGGTCTGGACGCGCTGAGCGCGCTGTCCGAGGACGAAGCCTGCGACGTGGTCATCAACGCATCGGCCAGCAGCCTGCAGGGCGAACTGCCGCCGGTGCCGGAATACCTGCTGGGCGAAGGCGTGCTGGCCTACGACATGATGTACGGCGCCAGGCCGACCGTGTTCCTGGCCTATGCGGCCAAATGCGGCGCCCGCACGTCGGACGGCCTGGGCATGCTGGTGGAGCAGGCCGCCGAGGCGTTCTACAACTGGCGCGGCGTGCGTCCGAACACCGCCCCGGTCCTGGCCGAGCTGCGCGCCGCGCTGCAGGCCGAAGCGACCCGCTGATCCGCGCGCGGAGCCGACTTGGCACGCCAGCGAAGCGGCGCCGCGCGCGCACCGTCCAGGGCATCGGGCGCGGCCAATCCGCTGCGCTGGGTGGGCTATCTGGGCGAGTGTCTGATCCTTGGCGTGCTGGCGCTGCAGTTGTACTTCTTCCTGCAGATTGCCGCCTGGCAATACCTGAATCCGTCATCCACGTCGTTCATGCGCGCCGAAGGCTGGCGCCTGTGCGGCTTCAACTTCTGGAGCTGCGCGATCGACCACAAGTGGGTGGGCTATGACCAGATGTCGCGCAATATCAAGCGGGCAGTGATTGCCAGCGAGGATGCCGACTTCGTCAACCATCCGGGCTACGAACTCGACGCGATGCTGGACGCCTGGGAGCGCAACAAGAAGCGCGGCCATATCGAACGTGGCGGTTCTACGATTACCCAGCAGCTGGCCAAGAACCTGTTCCTGTCTTCGGAGCAATACTACGTGCGTAAGGGCCAGGAGCTGGCCATCACGTGGATGCTCGAATTCTGGCTCGACAAGCAGCGGATTTTCGAGATCTACCTGAACTCGGTGGAGTGGGGCGAGGGGGTGTTCGGCATCGAGGCGGCCGCGCAGCACTACTTCCACACCTCGGCCGCGAAGCTGACCGTGGGCCAGGCCGCACGGCTGGCGGCGGCGCTGCCGGCGCCGAAGTGCTTCGACAAGAAGGAATACTGCGCCAACGTGCGCGTCAATTTCCGCGTCAAGGCATCGATCATCGCGCGACGCATGGGCGCGGCGACATTGCCGGATTGACACCTGTTTTTCTCCCCTCTCCCATGGCATGGGAGAGGGGCGGGGGAGAGGGCCTTGCCGTTCAAATTGCGACAGGTCGGCAAGCAGAACCGCCGAGCCCTCTCCCCCAACCCCTCTCCCGCACGCGGGAGAGGGGAGGAATACACGGCCTCAGCTCAACCAGCCCTTGCGCTTGAAATACACCAGCGGGATGGCCGCCGAGACCGCCATCAGCGCGATGGCCCACGGGTAGCCGATGGCCCAGTCCAGTTCCGGCATCAGCTTGAAGTTCATGCCGTAGACGCTGGCGATCAGCGTGGGCGGCATCAGCGCCACCGACACCACCGAGAACAGCTTGATGATCTTGTTCTGGTTGATGTTGATGAAACCGACCGTGGCGTCCATCAGGAAGTTGATCTTGTCGAACAGGAACGCGGTGTGGTTCTCGATCGAATCGATGTCGCGCAGGATCTGGCGTGCCTCGTCCTGCTGCTCGGCCGACAATAGCTGGCTGCGCATCAGGAACGACACCGCCCGGCGCGTGTCCATGACGTTGCGGCGGATGCGGCCGTTCAAGTCTTCCTCGCGGGCGATGGTCTCCAGCACGTCGGCGGCGGCGGCATCGGTCACGTTCTCGGCCAGCACGCGGCGGCTGGCTTCTTCCAGCCGCTCGTAGATCTCCTCGATCGAATCGGCCGAATACTCGGCGTCGGTCGCGTAGAGGTCCATCAGCACGTCCTTGGCGTTGCGCACCGATCCGGGCCGCATCCGGGCGCGCAGCCGTACCAGGCGGAACACGGGCAGGTCTTCGTCGTGGATCGAGAACAGGACGTCGCGCGTGAGCACGAACGCCACGCGCACGTTGCGCGACGCCTCGTCTTCCGCCAGCAGGAAGTCGGTGCGGATATGGATGTTCTCGTCCTCGCCCTCGAAATAACGCGCCGATGCCTCCAGGTCACCGAGGTCTTCGAGTTCCGGCAGGACGACGCCGTAGGCTTCCTTGATCCACGCCAGCTCTTCGTCGTCGGGGCTGACCACGTCGATCCAGATGGGCTTGTGCTGCAGCAGCTCATTGCGCTCGTCGACCTGCTCCTGGGCGAGCCGACCTTTCTGCAGGACGAACAGATTGATCATCCCTTGGATTCCTTGTTACTGATTGCGCGTTTGTCCGGAAACAGGCGCAGGCAAGGCATCGCCAGCAAAGCGACCATGGGGCGGCCGGCAAGCGTGATCGCGCTGCGCGCGGACGGCGGCTGCCGGTCCGTTGCAAGGCGATGACGTTTGCCTGTTGCCTGTATCTGGCTGGCAAGCCGGGGGAGGGGGAAGATCCGCAGCGCGCGGCGGCCGGCAGGCGACCGCAGGAGAAACGGAAAGACACACTCACCCGCAGGTGTCTGCGGGCAAGTACGGCGACGAGCAGGGCAATGGCCCCGCGCGGATCGGCGTTACGCAGCCCGCAGTGACATGGCATCCGGCGATGACGCGGCCTGGCCGCTACAACCCGAACCCCCGATGCTACTGCCCACGTAGTTTCTCCGGGATTCTGATGGCCGCGAGTGTAATCCAACGCGGGGGGGCTTGTTAAGCGAAATCTCTGCGCCGGTGTTGCTCACAGGCGCCGCCGCAGCAGCGGGGCCAGCATCACGGACGACAGCGCCGCGAACATCAGCACGATGGCCGCGTAGTCCTGCCAGTGCGGCGTCTCGCCCAGCAGCCACATGCCCGAGAACACGCCCACCACGGGAATGAACATGATCGACAGGCTGGACACCACGGGCGGCAGGCTGCGCGCCAGCGCGAACCAGACCAGGTGGCAGTACGCGAAGACCACCACGGCGTTGTAGGCGATGGCGGCCCATTCGATGCCGGTGGGCATGCGCCAGCCGGTCTCGAACAGCAGCGATCCGACGCCCAGGAACGGCAGCGTGACGGCCAGCATCCAGAAGGTCAGCGCGCCGATCGGCACATCGGTCGGGGTGCGCTTCATCAGCTGGGTGCCGAAGCCCCAGCCGGCGGCCGCCACCAGCATCAGCAGCGTGCCGGCCGGGCCGCCGGTCAGCGCGGCGATCTCGCCCGACAGCAGGAGCACGGTGCCGGTCAGCGCGCAGCCGATGCCGATCCAGGCCGATAGCGCAATCCGCTCGCGGAAGACCACCAGGCCCCAGACCACGGCCCAGATCGGCATGGTGTAGCCCAGGATGGCCGCCCGGCCCGACGACAGCATCTTGACCGCGCAGATGGCGAACAAATGCCAGATCACCATGTTCGGGATGGCCAGCTTGACCACCGTGGCCCAGGCCTGGCGCGGCACCCGCAGCGAATCGCCGCGCAGCCTCAGGGCCAGGCCCAGCGCCACCAGCCCGCCGGCCATGCACAGCAGCCGGAATCCCATGGCCGGGAAGTGGGCGACGCCGACCTTCATGATCGGCCAGTTCAGGCCCCAGGCGATGGTCAGGATGACGAGCAGGACGAGACCGCGGCGGTCGAGGTGCATGGCGCAGGGAAGGGGGCGGCGGCCTGATGTGACGGGGTCGCTCTTTTCTGGCGGAAGCTCCAGACAATATCACGCCAGCAGGTAGAATGCCGCCCACGCCATATGTTGGGCCGCGGGATGCCTTGTTCGCCCCGCCGCGCCAACCGGCCGGCGCCGACCCGCGTTATGCTGTGAAGACTGTCGAACGCAGCCGGGCCGCCGGCTTCACCCGAATACCGAGCATCCCATGACCTTTACCGAGTTGCTGTCCAATGCGTGGCAGCGAAACGATTCCCTGCTGTGCGTCGGGCTCGATCCGGACCCGGCCAAGCTGCCGCTGTCGATGACCGGCACCGGCGGGGCGATCTTTTCGTTCTGTCGCGAAATCGTCGACGCCACGGCCGATCTGGTCTGCGCCTTCAAGCCGCAGATTGCCTATTTCCACTCCCAGCGCGCCGAAGACCAACTCGAGCAGCTGATCGAGTACATCCACGACGCCCATCCCGGGATTCCAGTGATTCTGGACGCCAAGCGCGGGGACATCGGCTCGACGGCCGAGCATTACGCCATCGAGGCGTTCGATCGCTACAAGGCCGACGCGGTGACCGTCAGCCCGTACATGGGCTTCGATTCGATGTCGCCGTACCTGGCACATCCTGGCCGTGGCGTGATCGTGCTGTGCCGCACGTCGAACCCGGGCGGTTCGGACGTGCAGTTCCTGCAGGTAGACGGCAAGCCGCTGTACCAGGTGGTGGCCGAAGCCGCGCGCGAACGCTGGAACACCAATGGCCAGATGGGCCTGGTGGTGGGCGCGACGTTCCCGAACGAAATCGCCAAGGTGCGCCAGATCGTGGGCGACATGCCGCTGCTGATTCCGGGCATCGGCGCCCAGGGCGGCGACATCGAGGCCACCGTGAAGGCGGGCCGCACGGCCGATGGCACCGGCATGATGATCAATTCGTCGCGCGCCATCCTGTACGCCAGCCGCGAGAAGGATTTTGCCGCCGCCGCCCGCAACGTGGCGCTGCAGACGCGCGAGACGATCAACCGGTATCGCCACGGCTGACGCGTTGACGCAAGATGGATAAGGCCGGCGGTTGCTCCCCTCTCCCGCATGGCGGGAGAGGGGTTGGGGGAGAGGGCGTCGAGGCTCTGCTTGCCGACGTATCTCAATCCGGCCCGCCTGGCCCTCTCCCCCGGCCCCTCTCCCATTGCATGGGAGAGGGGAGAAACCCACGCCTTCCCTTGACGATCAACCGGTATCGCCACGGCTGATGCGTTGACGCAAGATGGATAAGGCCGGCGGTTGCTCCCCTCTCCCGCATGGCGGGAGAGGGGCTGGGGGAGAGGGCGTCGAGCCTCTGCTTGCCGACGTATCTCAATCCGGCCCGCCTGGCCCTCTCCCCCGGGCCCTACGCCTTCCCTATACCTATTCCTCGTTCCGGATCAGTTCGATCAGCCCGCGCATCGCGTGCTCGGCCGCCTGGCGGCGGATCTGGGCGCGGTCGCCCTTGAATCGCTGGGTCTCTGTGCGGGTGGTGATGCGGTTGCTCCAGCCGAAGCAGACCATGCCCACCGGCTTTTCGGGCGAGCCGCCGTTCGGCCCGGCCACGCCGGTGATCGACAGCGACACCTGTGCGCGGCTGTTCAGCAGCGCACCCTCGGCCATGGCATGGGCCACCTCCTCGCTGACCGCGCCGTGGTCGCGGATCAGTTTGGCGGGCACGCCGATCATGGTGGTCTTGGCTTCGTTCGAGTAGGTCACGAAGCCCCGCTCGAACCAGCCCGACGACCCCGACACATCGGTGATGGCCGCCGCCACCAGCCCGCCCGTGCAGGACTCTGCGGTGGCCAGCATGAGCGAACGTTCCGCAAGGACGGCTCCGGCCTGGATGGCAAGCTGGTCGAGCAGGCGGCTGACGGACATGGCGACGGTTCCCCGAGATCCTGATGCAGTGATGAAGACGCGATGAAAAGGCGCGGGCGCTCAGAACGAGCGCCACAGGGCGAAGACGAGCAGCGTATAGAACGCCGCGAAGATATCGTCGAACATCACGCCGAACGCGCCGGTGAAACCGGGCCCCTTGAGCGTGCGGTCGTAGTACCGGATCGGCGCCGGCTTGACGATATCGAAGAAGCGGAACCACAGGAAGGCCGCGAACTGGCCCCAGAAGCCGGTGGGCATGACAAACACCAGCACCAGCCAGAAGGCGACGATCTCGTCCCAGACCATGCTGCCGTGGTCGTACACGCCCATGTCGCGCGCGGTACGCAGGCAGGCCCAGATGCCGACCAGGAATCCGCCGGCAATGATCCACAGCCACGTGTTCGGCGCGATCCACATCGAGATCACGACGTACGACAGCCAGCCATACAGCGTGCCGACCGTGCCCGGACTCACCGGCGACAGGCCGGAGCCAAAGCCCAGCGCAATCAGGCGGGCGGGATGGCCGAACATGAAGCGGGCGGTCGGGCGCATGACCTTGGCGGTCTGGCCGGCGTCCAGCGTGACGGGCTCGGCAGGATTGGCGGGATCGCGCGGCGCGGCCCCGGGGGGATAAGCGGACATCAAGAACCTGGCTCGACTTTTCTAGTGATATATGGCGCGCAAGCGTGCAGTTCTCCCTGTTGCGCGCATGCCTGGCATCATGACACGGCTTGCGTGCGAAGTGTCACGGGGCGCTGAAATGATCGAATGACGCACCCGTAAAGGCGAACGGGTCGCCCTGGCCATCGACGAGGCGCAGGCCGGCTTCCGATGTGATCGAACCGGCACGGGTGAGCGGCAGGCCGAGTTGCCGGCCGATGGCGGCGATGGCCTCGCGATGGCCCGCCGGGGCGGTGAAGCAGAGCTCGTAGTCGTCGCCGCCGGCCAGCACGCATTCGCGCTGCAGCGCCAGCGGCTGCGCACCGAGAATCTCGGAGCGGGGCAGCGCATCGACGTCCAGGATGGCGCCGACCGACGAGCGCGCCAGAATATGGCCCAGATCGCCGATCAGGCCGTCGGATATATCCAGTGCAGCATGCGCCACGCCACGCAAGGCCATGCCCAGCGCCACGCGCGGTGTCGGCGTATCCATGCGCGGGCGGATCACCGAGAAATCGGGTTCGGGCAGCAGCCACTCGCCGCGGCAGTCGCCCAGGGCCAGCCGGGCATCGCCCAGCGTGCCGGAGATCCAGATGTCGTCGCCGGGGCGTGCGGCGTCGCGGCGCAGGGCCTGGCGCGGCGGCACGTCGCCAAACACGGTGATCGACAGCGTCAGAGGCCCCTTGGTGGTATCGCCGCCGATCAGCTCGCAACCGTGGTCGTCGGCCAAGGCGAGCATGCCGCCCGCAAACGCTTCGAGCCAGGCGGGATCGGCCTCGGGCAACGCCAGCGCCAGCGTGAACGCGCGCGGTTCGGCGCCCATCGCGGCCAGGTCCGACAGGTTCACGGCCAGCGCCTTGTGCCCCAGCGAGCGCGGCGGCACGTCCGGAAAGAAGTGACGGCCGCTGACCAGCATGTCGGTGCTGATGGCAAGCTGATGGCCCGGCCGGGCGTCGATCAGCGCGCAGTCATCGCCCACCCCCAGCGCGGCCTTGCGGACGGGGCGCGTGAAGAATCGGCGAATCAGGTCGAATTCGGACAGGGAAGCGGGCGTGGGATCTGGCATCAGGTGGGGAGCATACCGGCTGGTCAAGCCCATCGGCATGCGGCATATTGTACCGAAACGCAAAGGTGCCCCGCGCAAAACGCCCATTGTGAAATAGTTTTTCACAATATAAAATGCGCCATCCTTAAGCGTGCAAATCTTAAGCGCGTACAAGCGGAGACGACGGGTTCGTGGAGCCGGCCCTTGATCTCCCAGCGTTATTCAGTGCGGCTCCACCGATCGGAAGATGCGCAGATGACAAGCCCTCAGCAGTCCCCGTCCCAAGACGATCTGAAACAGCAGCAGCGTGAGGCGCTGCGCAAGGCCGCACTCGAATATCACGAGTTTCCGACCCCCGGCAAGATTTCCGTCACCCCGACCAAGCCGCTGTCGAACCAGCGCGACCTGGCCCTGGCCTATTCGCCGGGCGTGGCCGCCGCGTGCGAGGAAATCGTCGCCAACCCGGCCGATTCGTTCCGTTACACCGCCCGGGGCAACCTCGTGGCCGTGATCACCAACGGCACCGCCGTGCTGGGCCTGGGCAATATCGGCGCCGCAGCGTCCAAGCCGGTGATGGAAGGCAAGGCCGGCCTGTTCAAGAAGTTCGCCGGTATCGACGTCTTCGACATCGAAATCGACGAGACGGACCCCGAAAAGCTGGTTGACATCATCGCGTCGCTGGAGCCGACGTTCGGCGGGATCAACCTGGAAGACATCAAGGCGCCGGAGTGCTTCTACGTGGAGCGCAAGCTGCGCGAACGGATGAAGATTCCCGTCTTCCACGACGATCAGCACGGTACCGCCATCGTGGTGGGCGCCGCCGTGATCAACGGCCTGAAGGTGGTGGGCAAGGACATCTCGAAGGTCAAGCTGGTGGCCTCGGGCGCTGGCGCCGCGGCGCTGGCCTGCCTGGACCTGCTCGTCGACCTGGGCCTGCCCATCGAGAACATCTGGGTGACGGACCTGGCCGGTGTGGTCTACGAAGGCCGTACCGAGCTGATGGACCCGGAAAAGGCACGCTTCGCGCAGAAGACCGACAAGCGCCGCCTGGGCGAAGTCATCGACGACGCAGACATCTTCCTGGGCCTGTCCGCCGCCGGCGTGCTGAAGCCCGAGATGGTGCAGAAGATGGCCGACAAGCCGCTGGTGCTGGCGCTGGCCAACCCGAATCCGGAAATCATGCCGGAACTGGTCAAGGAAATCCGTCCGGACGCCGTGATGGCCACGGGCCGCACCGACTACCCGAACCAGGTCAACAACGTTCTCTGCTTCCCGTTCATCTTCCGTGGCGCACTCGATTGCGGCGCCACCACGATCACGCGGGAAATGGAAATCGCCGCCGCCAATGCCGTGGCGGAGCTGGCGCGCCAGGAACAGAGCGATATCGTGGCCTCGGCCTACGGTATCCAGGACCTGTCGTTCGGCCCCGAATACCTGATCCCGAAGCCGTTCGATCCGCGCCTGATCGTCAAGATCGCACCGGCCGTGGCCGAAGCCGCCGCCAAGTCGGGCGTGGCCGCGCGTCCGATCGAGGACATGGACGCCTACCGCCTGCAGCTGCAGCAGTTCGTCTACCACTCGGGCACGCTGATGAAGCCGATCTACGCGGCCGCGCGCAAGGTGGAGATGGAAAAGAAGCGCATCGTCTTTGCCGAGGGCGAAGAAGAGCGCGTGCTGCGTGCCGTGCAGGTGATCGTCGACGAAAAGCTGGCCAACCCGATCCTGATCGGCCGTCCGGCCGTGCTGTCGCACCGCATCGAACGCTTCGGCCTGCGCCTGCGCATGGGTGTGGACTTCACCGTGGTCAACCCCGAGCACGACGACCGCTTCCGCGACTATTCGGACGCCTACTACCGCATGATGGCCCGTGAAGGCATCACGCAGCAGTACGCCAAGCTGGAAATGCGCCGCCGCACCACGCTGATCGGCGCGATGCTGGTCAAGCGGGGCGAGGCCGACGGCATGATCTGCGGCACGGTCAGCACGACTGCGGCGCACCTGCGCTACATCGACCAGGTGCTGGGCGGCACCAACTGCGTCTACGCCGCGATGAACGGCCTGGTGCTGCCGGGCCGCCAGATCTTCCTGGTGGACACGCACGTCAATATCGATCCGACCGCCGCCGAGCTGGCCGAGATCACGCTGATGGCCGCCGAGGAACTGAAACGCTTCGGCATCGAGCCCAAGGTTGGCCTGCTGTCCCACTCGAACTTCGGTACGTCGGAAGCCCCGTCGGCCCGCAAGATGCGCGAAACGCTGGCCATCCTGCGCGAGCGCGCCCCGGAACTGGAAGTCGACGGCGAAATGCACGGCGACAGCGCGCTGGATCAAAAGCTGCGCGATTCGCTGGTGCCGGACGGCTCGCTCAAGGGCGAAGCCAACCTGCTGGTCTGCCCGAACATCGACGCGGCCAACATTTCGTACAACCTGCTCAAGGTGGCGGCCGGCAACAACGTGGCCATCGGTCCGATCCTGCTGGGCGTGAAGGCGCCGGTTCACATCCTGACGCCGTCGGCCACCGTGCGCCGTATCGTCAACATGACGGCGCTGGTGGTGGTGGACGCCGCCGCCAAGGTCTGATCGGCCGTTTTATCGGCGGCCAGGTCCGGCCGCCGGAGCCATGTGGTGCAAGAGCCGGGTTCGCCCGGCTTTTTCATGCCCGCGTCAAATTGCCGGCTGCGCGGTTAGTATGCGCACACATATCAATAACATGTTGAAACAATTGAGGAAATTCGGGCCGCCGGGGCGCAGGGATTGATTAATGATGGACTTGCGCGTAACCTTACGCCTTTGAATGCGGACGCTCGCCTGGGCGTGCCGGTAGCGGCTTTGGGTCCGAAAAGAGACCGAGGCGATGCCGGAATGACAGGCGATGCCGGAACGACCCGCCATCAACTTTCGCCAACGATTCATTCACTATCGTGGGTTCCCGGATTTCTCAAAGCCAGTCGCAGCGGCAGTCACATTGGCAGTCCCTGAGTCTGGCGCGAAGCCTGGGCCACGTGTTGGCTGGCGCGGCGCTATCGATGGCGCTGACCCTGTCGCCGCAAGGCGCGATGGCAAGGCAGTCGCCCGACGTGTCCGGGGTGGGAACCATCCCGGCACAGCAGTTGCCCAACGAGGCGCGGCAAACGCTGGACCTGATAGAGGCCGGCGGCCCGTTTCCGTATGACAAGGATGGTTCGCGGTTCGGCAACTACGAACGCATCCTGCCGCAGCAGCCTCGCGGGTATTACCGCGAATACACCGTCAAGAACAGCAAAAGCCGGAATCGGGGAGCCAAGCGGATAGTTTGCGGTGGTGATCAACGCGCCGCCAACGACTGCTACTACACGGAAGACCACTACAACAGTTTCAAACGGATAACCAAATGATGACTGACATTTTCGGATTGGGCGACGCCCTTGCCGCCCGCGAGGAGCGCGGCGCCGGAGATGGCTGGCAACGGGCTCACCATCAGGCCCAGAACCTTTACGACAACGTGCTGATGATGCCGCGCCAGGATCTGACGCCCCGACTTCCGCCCGCCTGTGCCCCTGTCATGGCCACATGGGCTGACGACGGCACCAACGAGGGAGCCATGAATCTGTTCAAGACGGTGCGCCCTAACATCGTCCAGTCGATCCGCGCATTCCGCGTGCCCGAGCTGGCCCAGGCAGCCGCCGCGCTGAATCAGCATTTCCTGTACGCGAACTGTGCCGACTGCGCGAGCAAGGCCGAGATTCTTGAGCGCATCGCCACCGAGTTCACGTTTCCGAAGCATTTCGGCAAGAATTTCGATGCCTTGTCCGACTGCCTGACCGACATGATCTGCAAGGCGGGGCCGCAGCCGGGCTTCGTGATCGTGCTCGAAGGCCTGCCGATCGCCCAGAAGTTCGACAAGGAAGCCCGCGAAGTGCTGCTGGACGTGTTCCGCGACGCCGCCGAGTTCTGGAGCGAGCGCAAGGTGCAGTTCCGGGTGTTCTACTCGTTCGCCTGACGGTCCGAACGAATCGCCCACGAAAAAGCCCGCTGGTGTCAGCGGGCTTTTTGTTTGTGCGCCGGCGCGTCCCCGGCCGGGCGACGCGTCAGGCTGCGGGCGGCACCTGGCCGGTCGGCGTCAGGCGGTCGATCAGTTCGGGCAGGCCTTCGCTGAGACTGGCGGCCACATCGTCCGACGACATGCCGGTGGTTTCCGCCAGCGACTGCAGCGCGCCGGTGTGGCCCAGCGCCGCCGACAGGTCATTGGCGCTGACGGCCTGATTGGTGCCGGTGCCGATCCACGAGTCCACCTGCTGGCCCAGTCCAGCCTGCGCCAGGATGTCGCGCAGCGCGCCGATGCCGCCGCTGGCCGCGCCAATCGCCTGGGCCGATGCGCCGGCTTCGCCTTGTCCGCCGAGCAGCCCACCGAGCAGCGAACCCAGATCGAGCCCGCCCGGGGCCCGTGCGCTGCCACCGCCCAGCATGCCGCCGAGCATGCCGCCCAGCCCGCCGAGGCCACCCAGCGGATTGTCGCCGGCATCGGCCGGTGCCACGCTGCCGTCGGCACCCTGGCTCTTGTGCCGCATGGCCAGCATCGCCAGCAGGCCCAGGGCCATCATCAGCTTCGGATTCATGCCGCCGGACTGGCCTTCCTGATGCTGGCCGCCAAGCTGGCCGAGCACGCCCCCGAGTACGCTATCGAGTAGTCCCATCTCAGACTCCTTATCTCAAAATCCGCCAAGGATGGCGTTCAGCGTTGCCAGGCAAGCCAGCCCGGCGGTTTCCGTGCGCAGGATGCGCGGCCCGAGTGACACGCCGATAAAACCGGCACGCCGCGCGGCGTCTTCTTCGTCCGGGGAAAGGCCCCCCTCGGGGCCGATCAGCAGTGTCACCCCTTCGGCACGCCAGGCGTCGCGATGCGCCTGGGCAAGCTCGGGCAGCGACCCCGTGGCACGCGGCGACAGCAGCAGCCGGGCGCCCGTGGCGGGCGCTGCCGCCAGCCACGCTTCAAAAGTAGTGACCGGCGCCAGATGCGGCAAGCGATTGCGGCCACATTGTTCGCATGCGGCCTGCACCAGCGCCTGCCAGTGGGCCTGGCGCTTGAGCGCGCGATCGCCGGACAGGCGCACGACCGAGCGGGCGGCCTGCAGCGGCTGGATGGCGGCCACGCCCAGCTCCACGGCCTTTTCGATCAGCCAGTCCATCTTGTCGCCGCCGGCCAGGCCTTGCGCCAGCGTGACCGCAAACGGCGCTTCGGCATCGGCGGCGTCATGCGCGCCAATCTGCGCGGTGGCGTGACGCTTGCCGATCTCGGCGAGGGTGGCGGCATGGCTGCCGCCCTGGCCGTTGAACAGCGTGACGGCGTCGCCCGGGGCCAGGCGCAGCACCTGCACATGGCGCACCACGGCGTCGGGCAAATCCAATACGGCATCGGCGGCCAGCGCCGCATCGACAAAGAATCTGGGAGGCATCAGGGGGTGGGTTTGGCGTCCGGAGCCTTGGCCAGCGGCGTGGCAAAGCCCCATCGGTATCCATCGGGATCTTCGACCATGCAGTATCTGTCGCCCCAGAACTGGTCGGCGGGCGGCATGACGCTGGTCGCCCCGGCGCCAGTGGCCTGTGCGTACAGCGCGTCGACATCCTCGCAATACAGGTAGAACGTCTGCGGCGCTTCCACGCCCATGGAGCGCGGCGTGCGGGCCGTGCTGCCCCAGGCGCCCTCGGGCGCGAACATGATGACGATCTGGCCCTGGTAGTGCATTTCGGCGTGGGTCGGCACGCCGTTCTCATCGACGACATGCCCGGCTTTGAAGCCGAAGGCCCTTTGATAGAAATCAAGGGCGGCGCGTCCGCTGGCGACCGTGAGATAGGGCGTCAGCCAGGGCGTGTTGGGCGGTCTGGACATGCGGGTCTCCCGGATGGCACGAAAGCTCCGCGCGCAAGGCAGCGGCGGGGCGTTTGTGCATGTTACGCGGGACGGCCTGCGCTGTCGAAGATCGCCTGCAAATGGCGTGGATGGTGGAACAGCGCCGGGTGCAGCCCGGCGTGGTAGGCGCGCAGCGCGCCATCGAGCCCCCACTGTTGCAGGCGCGCCGCAATGCGCGCGGGCGGGTAGGCCGCGATGTCCAGCGTATCGCTGGCCAGCGCGATTCCCCACAGCGCCCCGTACGCCGGCACGAAGGTGGCCAGCGGCGCCACGTTCCGGAATACCTGGCGCAGGCGCGCCAGCAGCAGCCGCGTGGCCTCCGGCCGGTGCCAGGGCGGACCCAGGTGCAGCGACATCGCGCCGCCGGCGCTCAGGCAGCGCCGTGCCGTCTGCAGCCCGTGCGGCGCGAACAGGGCGGCTGCCGGGCTGCCGTCGTCGGCTTCGGTCAGGTCGTAGACGATCAGGTCGAACTGGCGGCCGGCCCGCGCAAACGCTTCCATCAGGCCCAGCCCGTCGCCAATGGCCAGGTGCAGGCGCGGATCGCCCGGCTCGTCCAGGCGCCACGGTGAATGCCGGGCAGCCATTCGCGCGCCAGGCGGACGACTTCGGCATCGAGTTCGGCCACTACCACTTCCCGCATGGTGGGAATTCGCAGCAGCTCGAACGCCGATCCGCCGTCGCCGCCGCCCACCACCAGCGCGCTACGTGGCGAACCGTGCACTGCGGCCATCGGCACGGTCATCAGTTCATGCTGGATATGGGCGTCGGCTTCGGTGCTCATCACGCGCCCATCCAGGCGAAAAATGCGGCCAAATTTCGCGTTCTCGCCGATTTCCACCTGCTGGTGGGCCGTGCGCGCCGCTGCCAGCACAGTGATATCGCACAGCGTGGTGCCGACACCGGGCGCCAGCCATTCGGTCCACGTCTGAGACCCCCGTCGCGGTGCGTCCACGCGTCCGGAAATGCCGCCTGCTTCTGCTAAAATTGCGGTTTTCCCGCCGTCAGGTTCTCGCATGTCTGCCCTCGCCCATCCCGCAACCAGTCCTTTTGCCAATCAACCCGTCAAGCTGATGGCCGATGCCATCCGCGTGCTTGCCATGGATGCCGTCCAGCAGGCCAACTCCGGTCACCCCGGCGCGCCGATGGGTATGGCGGACATCGCCGTGGCGCTGTGGGGGCGGCACCTGAAGCATAACCCGGTCAATCCGCACTGGGCCGACCGCGACCGCTTCGTGCTGTCCAACGGCCACGGATCGATGCTGATTTATGCCTTGCTGCACCTGACCGGCTACGACCTGCCGGTGGAAGAGCTGCGCAACTTCCGCCAGCTGCACAGCAAGACCGCCGGCCACCCGGAATACGGCATCACCCCGGGCGTGGAAACGACCACCGGCCCGCTGGGCCAGGGCATCACCAACGCGGTGGGCATGGCACTGGCCGAGCGCCTGCTGGCCGAGGAATTCAACCGCCCGGGCTTCGACATCGTCAACCATCACACCTACGTGTTCATGGGCGACGGCTGCCTGATGGAAGGCATCAGCCACGAAGCCTGCTCGCTGGCCGGCACGCTGAAGCTGAACAAGCTGATCGCGCTGTGGGATGACAACGGCATCTCGATCGACGGCGACGTGGTGCACTGGTTTGCCGACGACACGCCCAAGCGTTTCGAGGCCTACGGCTGGAACGTGATCCGCGGCGTGGACGGCCACGACGTGGTGGCGGTGGACAACGCCATCGCCCAGGCCAAGGCCAGCGACAAGCCGACGCTGATCTGCTGCCGCACGATCATCGGCAAGGGCGCACCGAACAAGGAAGGCGGCCACGACGTGCACGGCGCCCCGCTGGGCGGCGCCGAAGTGCTGGCCACGCGCGAGGCGCTGGGCTGGGCCCACGCCCCGTTCGAACTGCCGGAAGACGTGTACAACGCCTGGAACGCCAAGGCCACCGGCAGCGCGCTGGAAAAGGCCTGGGACGCGCTGTTCGACGCCTACGCCGAAGTGCATCCGTATGAGGCCGGCGAATTCAAGCGCCGCATGCGCGGTGAACTGCCGGGCGCGTTCGATGCCGCGGTCGATGCCTTTATCGCCAAGTGCGAGGAAAAGGCCGAGACGATCGCCACGCGCAAGGCCAGCCAGAACACCATCGAGGCGTTCGCGCCCGTGCTGCCGGAATTCCTGGGCGGCTCGGCCGACCTGACCGGCTCGAACCTGACCAACTGGTCGGGCACCCAGGCCGTGCGCGTGGATGCATGGGGCAACCACATCAACTATGGTGTGCGCGAATTCGGCATGAGCGCCATCATGAACGGCATCACGCTGCATGGCGGCTACGTGCCCTACGGCGCCACGTTCCTGACGTTCTCGGACTACAGCCGCAATGCCCTGCGCATGGCCGCGCTGATGAAGATCCGCACGCTGTTCGTGTTCACGCACGATTCGATCGGCCTGGGCGAAGACGGCCCGACGCACCAGTCGATCGAGCATGTGGCCAGCCTGCGCCTGATCCCGAACATGGACGTCTGGCGTACCGCCGACACGACCGAAACGGCCGTGGCCTGGGCCGAGTCGATCCGCCGCACGAACGGCCCGAGCTGCCTGATCTTCAGCCGCCAGAACCTGCCGTTCCAGAAGCGCGACGATGTCACGCGTGCCAATATCGCGCGCGGCGGCTACGTGCTGCGCGATGCGAAGAACCCGCGCACCAGGCGTCCGGACGCCGTGATCCTGGCCACGGGCTCGGAAGTGGGCCTGGCCGTGGGCGCCGCCGATGCGCTGGCCGCCGAGGGCGTGCATGTGCGCGTGGTATCGGTGCCCGCCACGACGGTGTTCGACAAGCAGGACGCCGCCTACAAGGCCAGCGTGCTGCCGGCCGGCGTGCCGCGCATCGCCGTGGAAGCCGGCGTGACCGATTTCTGGTGGAAGTACCAGGTCCAGGCGGTCGTCGGCATCGACACGTTCGGCGAATCGGCTCCGGCTGGCGTGCTGTTCAAGCACTTCGGCTTTACGGTGGACAATGTGGCCGACACGGTTCGCGCCACGCTCGCTCAGTAATTTCCGCCCGCGCGGTCAGCCGGTGCGATGCGCCGGCGACCGGCGCCGGCCACCGGCTTTATCGATTGCACTCTAGGAGATAGACATGACCATCAAGATCGGCATCAACGGCTTTGGCCGTATCGGACGCATGGTATTCCGCGCCGCCGCCGCGAACTTCAAGGACATTGAAGTCGTTGCCATCAACGACCTGCTGGAGCCGGACTACCTGGCCTACATGCTGAAGTACGACTCGGTCCATGGCCGCTTCGACGGCGAAGTGTCGGTGGAAGGCAATACGCTGGTCGTCAACGGCAAGAAGATCCGCCTGACCGCCGTCAAGGACCCGTCGGAACTGAAGTGGGGCGAGGTTGGCGCGGACGTGGTCATCGAGTCGACCGGCATCTTCCTGACCAAGGAAGGCGCGCAGAAGCACATCGACGCCGGCGCCAGGAAGGTGATCATGTCGGCCCCGTCGAAGGACGACACCCCGATGTTCGTGTACGGCGTGAACCACGAAACGTACAAGGGCGAAGCGATCATCTCGAACGCCAGCTGCACCACGAACTGCCTGGCCCCGGTGGCCAAGGTGCTGAACGACAAGTGGGGCATCAAGCGCGGCCTGATGACGACCGTGCACGCTGCCACGGCGACGCAGAAGACCGTTGACGGCCCGTCGAACAAGGACTGGCGCGGTGGCCGCGGCATCCTGGAAAACATCATCCCGTCGTCGACCGGCGCCGCCAAGGCCGTGGGCGTGGTGATTCCGCAACTGAACAAGAAGCTGACGGGCATGTCGTTCCGCGTGCCGACGTCGGACGTGTCGGTGGTCGATCTGACCGTCGAACTGGAAAATCCGGCCAAGTACGAGGAAATCTGCGCCGAGATGAAGGCCCAGAGCCAGGGCGCGCTGAAGGGCGTGCTGGGTTACACGGAAGACAAGGTGGTGGCCACGGACTTCCGCGGCGACGCCCGTACCTCGATTTTCGACGCCGAAGCCGGTATCGCGCTGGACGGCACGTTCATCAAGGTCGTGAGCTGGTACGACAACGAATGGGGCTATTCGAACAAGTGCCTGGAAATGGCACGCGTCGTCGCCAAGTAATTGGTGCTCGCCTCATGAAAAACGCGCCTTCGGGCGCGTTTTTCATTTCCGGCCGCAAGCGGGATCAGGGTGTCAGGGGGCTCGCATCCACGGCATCGCCGTCCACCAGGAAATGGCCGCCCGCCACATGGTGGATGGTGCGCAGGCCGTCATGGCCGGTAAAGTGCCAGCGGCCTTCGCTGAAGACGCGGCTGTCGGCATGAGCGGCCACCACCTCGCCCAGGAACAGGTCGTAGCCGGCCTGGATGGCGGGCTCGGGCAGCAGCCGGCATTCGAGCCAGGCCGCGCAGCCTTCCAGCAAGGGCGCACCGATCACGCTGCCGGCAAACGTCTGCAGCCCGTAGGCGGCGAACTTGTCGATGCCTTGCTGTTCCAGCATGGTCAGTCCGGAACTGGAGCCCAGCGCCTGGGTAATATCGACCTGGCTGACCGTGGGCACCTGCAACGCGAACTCGCCGCTGGCTTCCAGCAGGCGGCGCGTCCAGGTGGCCTTGTCCAGCACGACCGCCACCTTGGGCGGCGCAAAGTCGAGCGGCATCGCCCAGGCGGCGGCCATGATGTTGCGCTGGCCGCCGTGGGCCGCGCTGACCAGTACCGTGGGACCGTGATTGAGCAGCCGATAGGCTTTGGCAAGGTCAACGCCGAGACGAGGGGAAGTCATGATGCGCGTCCGAAAATTCCGAGGTAATGTGAGTGGGCGCAAGGCAGGATCGAGCCCTTTCAGGTCAATATAGCGGGCCTCGCGCGCGCCGGGATCATGGTTTTTGACATTATCTGTCCCAATGTTGTCAAAAATCCCCCGATTACCGATTCGCGTAGTGCGAGAAATGCCGAATTTGCTTTTCCCTGCCGTTTTTTTCTCTTACACTCGGAAGAATCTGTTGAAATCTGATGTGCAGCCAGTGAAAGTGGTGGGGCCATCCAGAAGCGCGAGACATAACAACCGGGCCTGATCATGGTGAACGTGGATACCAAGCTGCTGGTGATTTTTACCGAGCTGCTGAGCAAGCGGAACGCCACTTATGTGGCGGAGAAAATGCATATGACGGCGCCCGCCGTATCGCATTCGCTTGGGCGCTTGCGCGAAATCTTCGACGACCCTCTCTTTATCCGCGTGCCGCACGGGCTGACGCCAACGCCCCGTGCGCTGGAGCTGGGTCCGAAAATCCGGGACATGCTCGACCTGTGGTCGTCCATCAACGAGGGCGATGCGGACAATTTCGATCCCGCGGTGGCCACCGGCACGCTGAGCATCGGCTTTGCGGCCGAGCTGGGCGATACCGTCTTCAATCGATTCGTGCTGCGGATCAAGCAGCTGGCCCCGGACCTGCATATCCGGCTGGTGGAATCGCACTCGTGGGAAAGTGATGTGGCGTCCATGCGCGCCAATGAGCTGGACCTGGCATTTTCTCCATTCCCCACGCGCCATCCGGAAATCGTCGAGGAAATGGTGACCTCGCTGAACCTGTGGGTGTGCGCGCGCAAGAATCATCCACTGCTCAAGACCGATTGCACGCTGGAGCAATACCTGGAATGCAGCCATATCTTCATGGCGCATTCGGGCGGCACAGGCCGGCCGGCGCCGGCGCTGATTCCGCTGGACTACGCGCTGCAGCAGCGCGGGCTGAAGCGCAATGCCACGCTGACGGTGCATTCGTGGCGTGCTCAGGCCGAACTGGCGGCGCAGACCGACATGATCTTCACGGTCAACGCGCTGACCAAGGATATGGCCTGCGAGACCTACGGCCTCAAGGCGTTCCCGCTGCCGGCGGAGCTGAACACGACGCTGGGCCTGAACATGTTCTGGCACCGCAGCCGGAATACGCATCCGATGCTGGTCTGGGCCCGACACTTGTTTCGTCAGGTCGTTGGAGAATTCGTGGGCCTGCCTCAAGTCGCCGCAGCACGTACGCTGCGCGTGGTGACCGAGGCCGAACAGGACAACCTGCCTCACGAATAAGCGGCCGGCCGATTCGGCAAGCCCAATAAAAAACCGGCGCTCTCGTGCCGGTTTTTTATTGCCTGCATGGTGGGGACTGGACCGCGCCCCCCCGGGGCTTATCGTTTGGGTCTGTGGGGACAGTCGTTCTTGGTGCAGTTGCCGTACAGCGACAACGCATGTTCCTGCAAGGCAAAACCGCGCTCGCGCGCAATACTCTGCTGGCGCTGCTCGATATCGCCGTCGAAGAATTCCTCGACGCGACCGCAATCCAGGCACACCAGGTGATCGTGGTGCTTGCCTTCGTTGAGTTCGAAAATCGCCTTGCCCGATTCGAAGTTGTTGCGGGACAGCAGGCCCGCCTGTTCGAACTGCGTCAGGACGCGATAGACCGTGGCGAGGCCGATATCCATGTGCTCGTTGAGCAGGATCCGGTAAACGTCTTCCGCGCTCAAATGGCGCTGCTCGCTGGTCTGGAAGATTTCAAGAATCTTCAGGCGGGGGACAGTCGCCTTGAGGCCGATATTTTTGAGGTCCGCCGGACTCGGCATGGGCGTGACTCCCTAGAGTACAATGTCTGGATAGTTGAATCATAAGGGTTTTGGCGACAAAAGTCGCCCCGGTGCCATGGCGCCCGGCCGCCACCCGCAAGGTGGCGTACCCGCGATGCGCCTGGCCGTGCCGGCCGCCTCCGCTTGTCTGCGGAGCGTCGGGACCGGCACAGAACCATTCCCGTCTGGAAGCGAGATACATGCGTTCATTCCGTTCGTCCGCCATGCGCCCCGCGCTGGTGTCTTCCCTGCTGGCCGCCGCGCTGCTGGCCGGCGCCTGCTCGGCCTACGACAGCACGTCGCGCAAGGTGGCAGAGGCCATCACGCCATATCGCATCAACATCGTTCAGGGCAACTTCGTGTCCCGCGAGGCGGCTTCGCAACTGCGCGAAGGCATGACGCGCGACCAGGTGCGCTTCCTGCTGGGTACGCCGCTGTTGCAGGACGTGTTCCACGGCAATCGCTGGGACTACTATTTCTCGTTCCGCCGGGGCAGCACGCCGGTCGTGCAGTCGCGCCAGTTCACGGTGTTCTTCGAGGACGACAAGCTGGTGAAGTGGCAGGGTGGCGATTTGCCGTCGGAATATGAACTGATTGCCGAAATTGACGGCATGAAGGCGGCGCAGCGCAACCAGAAGATCGGCATTGCGACGTCCAGCGCCAGTGCCGCGCAGCCGGCCTCCGCGCCGGCCGCTGCTGGCGCTTCGGCTCCGGAAGCCGCGCCGGCGCCGGCCGTGGAATCGACGCCTCCCGCCTCCGAACCGGCCGCCCAGGGGCCGGCCACGAGCGCCACCCCGGACAAACCGGCCAGCTGACCGCCAGCCGGCGCCGGCCGGCTGCCGCCCATCGCCTCCGTGCGCCCGGCCTGTTTGGCCGGGCCACAGTCTTCCCAGTCTTTCCGACACCGCAACGCCACGCCATGAAAATCGCCATCGCAGGTGCCTCCGGCCGCATGGGCCGCATGCTGATCGAAACCGTTCTGAATACCGATGGCGTCACGCTGGCGGGTGCGCTGGAACATGCGTCGTCGCCCGCCCTGGGCCAGGACGCCGGCTTGTTCCTGGGCCAGGTGACGGGCGTCAAGATCACGGCCGATATCGAGGCCGTGCTCGGCGCCGCCGATTGCCTGATCGACTTCACGCGCCCCGAGGGCACGCTGGTCCACCTGGAAGCCGCAAAGCGCCTGGGCAAGAAGATCGTGGTCGGCACGACCGGCTTCGACGCCGCCGGCAAGCAGGCCCTGGCCGACGCCGCCAAGTCGATCGGCGTGGTGTTCGCGTCGAACTTCAGCGTGGGCGTCAACGCCACGTTCAAGCTGCTGGACGTGGCCGCCAGGCTGCTGTCGACTGGGTACGACATCGAAGTGATCGAGGCGCATCATCGTCACAAGGTCGATGCCCCGTCGGGCACCGCGCTGACGATGGGCGAAGTGATCGCCAATGCGCTTGGGCGCAATCTCGACGACTGTGCCGTGTATGCCCGCGAAGGCCATACGGGCCCGCGCGATCCGAACTCGATCGGTTTTGCCACGATCCGTGGCGGCGATATCGTGGGCGACCATACGGTGATGTTCGCCGGCATCGGCGAGCGCATCGAGATCAGCCACAAGTCGTCCAGCCGCCAGTCGTACGCCGATGGCGCGGTGCGCGCCGCCCGTTTCCTGGCCGACAAGCCGAACGGCATGTTCGACATGCAGGATGTGCTGGGCCTGAAGTAACCCGCTGTCTCGCGGCTCGCCATGGCGGGCCGTTCGCGCCTTTGGGCGCCGCCGTGGCAGGGCCGGAATCGCCGTCGGCCACGGTTATAATCGTCTCTTTCGTTTTTCCGATCCCCCCGGCCGCCGGCGCGCCAGTCGCCGCGCGTGACCGTTGCCCAGACCGTCGTCCCGACCATGCAAGACAAATATCTTCCGTCCGCCGTTGAACAAGCCGCCCAGCAGCACTGGCAAGCGATCGATGCCTACAAGGTATCGGAGCACGCGGTCGGGCCCGACGGCAAGGAAAAGCAGAAGTTCTACGCCTGCTCGATGCTGCCGTATCCGTCGGGCAAGCTGCACATGGGGCACGTGCGCAACTACACCATCAACGACGTGATGGCGCGCTACCTGCGCATGAACGGCCGCAACGTGCTGATGCCGATGGGCTGGGATGCGTTCGGCATGCCGGCGGAAAACGCCGCGCTGAACAACAAGGTGGCGCCGGCCGCCTGGACCTACGACAACATCGCTTACATGAAGAAGCAGATGCAGTCGATGGGCCTGGCGATCGACTGGTCGCGTGAAGTGGCCACCTGCAGCCCCGACTACTATCGCTGGAACCAGTGGCTGTTCCTGAAGATGCTGGAAAAGGGCATCGCCTACCGCAAGACCGGCACCGTGAACTGGGACCCCGTGGACCAGACCGTGCTGGCCAACGAGCAGGTGATCGACGGCCGCGGCTGGCGTTCGGGCGCGGTGGTCGAAAAGCGCGAGATCCCGATGTACTACCTGCGCATCACCGACTACGCGCAGGAACTGCTGGGCGACCTGGACGGCCTGGGCTGGCCGGAGCGCGTCAAGATCATGCAGCAGAACTGGATCGGCCGCAGCGAGGGCGTGCGCTTTGCCTTCCCGCACCAGATCCAGGGTGCCGACGGCAAACTGGTGGGCGACGGCAAGCTGTTCGTGTTCACCACCCGCCCCGACACCATCATGGGTGTCACGTTCTGCGCCGTGGCCGCCGAGCACCCGCTGGCCACCCACGCTGCCGCGAACAATCCGCAACTGGCCGCGTTCATCGACGAATGCAAGCACGGTTCGGTCATGGAAGCCGACATGGCGACCATGGAGAAGAAGGGCATGCCCACCGGGCTGAAGGTCACGCACCCGCTGACCGGCGAGCAGGTGGACGTGTGGGTCGGCAATTACGTGCTGATGACGTACGGCGACGGCGCCGTGATGGGCGTGCCGGCGCATGACGAGCGCGACTTCGCGTTCGCGAAGAAGTACAACCTGCCGATCAAGCAGGTCATCGACGTCAAGGGCCAGCCGTATTCGACCGACGCCTGGCAGGAATGGTACGGCGACAAGGAACACGGCACCTGCATCCACAGCGGCAAGTACGACGGCATGGCCTACCAGGCGGCCGTCGATGCCATTTCCGCCGACCTCGCCGCCAAGGGCCTGGGCGAGAAGAAGGTGACGTGGCGCCTGCGCGACTGGGGCATTTCGCGCCAGCGTTACTGGGGCACGCCGATTCCGCTGATCCACTGCGACAGCTGCGGCGTGGTGCCGGTGCCCGAGAAGGATCTGCCGGTGGTGCTGCCGGAAGACCTGGTGCCGGACGGCACCGGCAATCCGCTGAACAAGGATCCGCGTTTCCTGGCGTGCACGTGCCCGTCGTGCGGCAAGCCCGCGCGCCGCGAAACCGACACGATGGATACGTTCATCGACTCGTGCTGGTACTACATGCGCTATACGTGCCCCGATGCCAGCACGATGGTGGACGGCCGCAACGACTACTGGATGCCGATGGACCAGTACATCGGCGGCATCGAGCACGCGATCCTGCACCTGCTGTACGCGCGTTTCTGGACCAAGGTCATGCGCGACATGGGCCTGGTCAAGTTCGACGAGCCGTTCACGAACCTGCTCACGCAGGGCATGGTGCTGAACGAGACGTTCTACCGTGAAGACGCGTCGGGCAAGAAGACCTGGTACAACCCGGCCGACGTGGATGTGCAGACCGACGAGCGGGGCCGCCCGGTGGGCGCCACGGCCAAGGCCGACGGCCTGCCGGTGGTGATCGGCGGCATCGAGAAGATGTCGAAGTCGAAGAACAACGGTATCGACCCGCAGGCGCTGATCGACCAGCATGGCGCCGATACGGCCCGCCTGTTCGTGATGTTTGCCGCACCGCCCGAGCAGCAGCTCGAATGGAGCGGTTCGGGCGTGGACGGCGCGTCGCGCTTCCTGCGCCGCGTGTGGAACTACGGCTACGCCAACGCCCAGGCGATTCGCGATGGCGCGGGTAGCCAGTTCACGGCCGCCGACGCCGATGTGCGCCGCGAGCTGCACACGGTGCTCAAGCAGGCCAACTACGACTACGAGCGGATCCAGTACAACACCGTCGTGTCGGCGACGATGAAGATGCTGAACGCGCTGGAAGATGCCAAGGCGGCGTCGCCGGCCGCGCGCCGCGAAGGCTTCAGCATCCTGCTGCGCGTGCTGTATCCGGTCGTGCCGCATATCGCGCACGGGCTCTGGACCGAACTCGGCTACGCAGCCGAAGCCGGCGACATCCTCGACGCGGCCTGGCCGCAGGTGGACGAAAGCGCGCTGGTACGCACCGAAATCGAACTGGTGCTGCAGATCAACGGCAAGGTCCGTGGCAGCCTGACGGTGCCGGCCGATGCCGACCGCGCCGCCATCGAGGCCGTGGCCGCCGGCAGCGAGACCGTGGCGAAGTTTGCCAACGGCGCCGCGCCCAAGAAGATCGTGGTGGTGCCGGGCCGGCTTGTCAACGTGGTGCTCTGAGCCACACAGCCAGGAAGACACAAGCAATGGATCGACCGGACATGGGACGCCGCGGATTTCTCGCCATCGGGGCTGCAATGGCGGCGGCCGGCTTGCTGGCCGGCTGCGGCTTTCACATGCGCGGGAACGCCGATTTCGCTTTCAAGCGGCTGTACATCGGCTTGCCGCCCAATTCGCTGATGGGCGCCGACCTGCGCCGCAATATCCGCAACGGCTCCGACACGAAGGTCGTGGAGGAGCGCGAGGAAGCGGACGCGTTGCTGGACGTGCTGGCCGATACGCGCGGCAAGTCGATCCTGTCGATCACGGCCCAGGGCGTGGTGCGCGAATACCGGCTGACCCAGCGGTTCAGCTTCCGGCTGCGCGATGCTGCGGGCAAGGAGCTGATTCCGGCGTCGACGCTGATCCTGACGCGCGACCTGACGTACAACGAAGCCAATACGCTGGCCAAGGACTACGAAGAGCAGCAGCTCTACCGCGATATGCAGAAGGACATCGTGCAGCAGCTGATGCGCCGCCTGGCAGCGGTCAAGACGATCTGATCGCGGCCGCGCGCGGATCGCTTCGCAGGCACAGGGCAACACGATGCAGCTCAAGCTCGACGGACTCGATGCACACCTGAAGCAGGCCCAGGCCAGGGGCCTGGCGCCGCTCTACGTGGTGCATGGCGACGAGCACCTGCTGGTGCTGGAGGCGGTGGACCGCCTGCGCCGCGCCGCGCGGGACTCGGGCTTTACCGAGCGCGAAGTGCTGGTGGCCGAGCGCGGCTTCCAGTGGGGCCAGGTCACCGAGGCCCAGCAGTCGATGTCGCTGTTCGGCGACCGCAAAATCGTGGAACTGCGCGTGCCGTCGGGCAAGCCGGGCAAGGACGGCGGCGAGGCCTTGCGCGCGGTGGCGGCCCAGCCGTCGCCGGACGTGGTGATGCTGGTCACGTTGCCGAGGCTCGACTTTGCCACGTCGAAATCGGCCTGGTTCCAGGCGCTGGAGTCGGCGGGCGTATCGATCAAGGTGGATGCCGTGGACCGCACGCGCCTGCCCGCCTGGGTGGGCGAGCGGCTGGCCCTGCAGCAGCAGCGCGTGGAACCGGGCGAGCCCGGCCGGCGCTCGCTGCAGTTCATCGCCGACAAGGTGGAAGGCAATCTGCTGGCCGCGCACCAGGAAATCCAGAAACTGGGGCTGCTGTACCCGGCGGGCGTGCTGACGTTCGACCAGGTGCACGACGCCGTGCTGAACGTGGCCCGCTACGACGTGTTCAAGCTGTCCGAGGCGATGCTGGGCGGCGATGTACCGCGCCTGACGCGCATGCTCGAAGGGCTGCGCGGCGAGGGCGAGGCCACGGTGCTGGTGCTGTGGGCGCTGACCGAGGAAATTCGCGTATTATCCAAGGTCCGGCAAGGGCTGGCGGCTGGCAAGCCGGCGGGTGTGCTGATGCGCGAACTGCGCGTCTGGGGCCCGCGTGAGCGCCTGGTGCCACAGGCCGCGCAACGGTTGTCGATGCCGCAGCTGGAAGCCGCGCTGGCCATGGCCGCGCGGCTGGACCGCCAGGTCAAGGGCCTGGCCGACCTGCCAGGCGCCGGTGGCGCGGCGGGCAGCCTGCCAGCCGAGCCATGGGACGGCCTGCTGCAACTGGCGCTGCTGGTCGCGCGGCCAGCCTGACGTCCCGGACCCAGGCAGCGAACCAACCAGAATACTGCCGGCAGCCGCGCCGGCGCTTCGACATCGCGGCACCCACAGCAGACCGGGCTGGGCCCGGACACCATCATGACCGAGTTCGATCTCCACGCTTACATGAACCGCGTCGGCCAGCAGGCCCGCGCGGCATCGCGCGCCATGGCGCGGGCCTCCACGGCCGACAAGAACCGTGCGCTGCTGACGATTGCCGCGGCCATCCGGCGCGATGCCGGCAAGCTCAAGGCCATCAACGCCCGCGACGTGGAACGCGCCCGCGCCAACGGCCAGGACGCCGCCTTCGTGGACCGCCTGACGCTGTCCGACAAGGCCATCGACACCATGGCCGCCGGCCTGGAGCAGATTGCCGCGCTGCCGGACCCGATCGGCGAGATCAGCAACATGAAATTCCGCCCGACCGGTATCCAGGTGGGGCAGATGCGCGTGCCGCTGGGCGTGATCGGCATCATCTACGAATCGCGCCCGAACGTGACCATCGACGCCGCGGCGCTGTGCCTGAAGTCCGGCAACGCCACGATCCTGCGTGGCGGCTCCGAGGCGATCGAATCGAACACGGCGCTGGCCGCGCTGGTGGCCGAGGGCCTGGCCGCCGCCGGGCTGCCGGGCGAGGCGGTGCAGGTCATCGAGACCACGGACCGCGCCGCCGTGGGCCGTCTGATCACGATGAACGAATACGTCGACGTGATCGTGCCGCGCGGCGGCAAGAGCCTGATCGCGCGCCTGATCGAGGAAGGCCGCGTGCCGATGATCAAGCACCTGGACGGCATCTGCCATGTCTACATCGACGACGATGCCGACGTGGAAAAGGCCGTGCGCATCTGCGACAACGCCAAGACGCAGCGTTACGCGCCATGCAACACGATGGAAACGCTGCTGGTGTCGCGCCAGATCGCGGCCACCGTGCTGCCGCCGTTGTGCCGCATCTACCAGGAAAAGGGCGTGGAACTGCGCGTCTGCGCCGACACGCGCGCCACGCTGGAAGCCGCGGGCTTCAACGGCCTGGTTGACGCCACCGAGGAAGACTGGCGGCTGGAATATCTGGCGCCGGTGCTGGCCATCCGTACCGTGGACGGTCTGGACGCCGCGATCGCGCATATCAACACCTACGGCTCGGCCCACACCGATTCGATCGTGACGGAGAACTACAGCGCCGGCATGCGCTTTATCCGCGAAGTGGATTCGGCCAGCGTGATGATCAATGCCTCGACGCGTTTCGCCGATGGCTTCGAGTACGGCCTGGGCGCCGAAATCGGCATCTCGAACGACAAGCTGCACGCCCGTGGTCCGGTGGGGCTGGAGGGGCTGACGTCGCTCAAGTACGTCGTGTTTGGTCACGGCGAAGTGCGCACGTAAGGGGAGGCGGGAACGCAGATGCTCTGGGTCAAGGCCTTCCATATCCTGTTCGTCGTCTCGTGGTTCGCGGGGCTGTTCTACCTGCCGCGCATCTTCGTCAACCTGGCCATGGAAACCGATCCGGCCAGCGTGCGCCGCCTGCTGCTGATGGCGCGCAAGCTGTTCCGGTTCATGACCATGCTTGCTGTGCCGGCCGTGGTGTTCGGCCTGTGGCTGTTCCTGGGCTACGGCATCGGGCGCGGCGCGGGGCAGGGCTGGATGCATGCCAAGCTGGCGCTGGTGCTGGTGCTGATCGGCTATCACCACGGCTGCGGCGTGCTGCTGCGCAAGTTCGAACGCGGCGCCAACACGCGCTCGCACACGTTCTATCGCTGGTTCAACGAGCTGCCGGTGCTGGTGCTGTTGGCCATCGTGATTCTGGTTGTCGTAAAGCCGTTCTAAGCTGTCGGGTTCCCACTGTTTTCGATGAGGTCGTGATGAGCAAGCAGGTCGAGTACTTTCTGGCGCCGCAGTCGCCGTTCGTCTACCTGGGCCATGCCCGCTTTGTGGAAATCGCCAACCGCCACCAGGCGCAGGTGCTGCTGAAGCCGGCCGACCTGGGCAAGGTGTTTTCGGTCTCGGGCGGTGTGCCGCTGGCGCAGCGTCCGCCGCAGCGCCAGGCGTACCGGCTGGTCGAGCTCGAACGCTGGAGCCGCTTCCTGGGTATCCCGCTGAATCTGCATCCGACGTTCTTCCCGGTGTCGGGCGATGCCGCCGCCAAACTGATCATCGCGGCCCAGCTCGCGCATGGCACGGCCCGTGCGCTGGCGCTGACCGGCGCGATCACGCGCGCCGTCTGGGCCGAGCAGCGCAATATCGCCGATGGCGGCACGCTGTCGCAGATCGCCGACGAGAACGGCCTCGATGGCGCCAGCCTGCTCAAGGCCAGCGAAGGCCAGGCCGTGCAGGCCGCCTATGCGCAGAACACGCAGGATGCGATTTCCGCCAATGTGTTCGGCGCGCCATGGTTCGTCTACGACGGCCAACCGTATTGGGGCCAGGACCGGCTCGATTTCCTTGACCGCGCCCTGGCGGCAGGCTGATCGGCACACCGGACCCATGCCTTGCCCGTCCGCGATGCGGACGTTTTTGTTTTCTGGAAAGACTCGCCATGACCCAAGCCTTCTTTGCTCCTTGCCCGCGTGGCCTTGAACCGGCACTGGCCGAGGAGCTGCGCGAGATTGCGCAGTACCCGGCCGTGGTGGCGGCGGCACCGTTCGAGGTGCATCGCGAAATGCCGGGCGGCGTGACGTTTTCGGGCGAGATGGCCGCGGCCTATGCGGTCAACCTGCATTCGCGCATTGCCAGCCGCGTGCTGCTGCGCGTGGCGCAGCGCGGCTACCGCCACGAGGACGACATCTATGCGCTGACGCGCCAGCAACGCTGGGAGCAGTGGTTCTCGCCGGACGAGACGCTGCGCGTGGACATTACCGCCCACAAGTCGCAGCTGCGCAGCCTTAACTTCACGGCGCTGCGCGTCAAGGACGGGGTCTGCGACGCCATGCGCGAACGGCTGGGCGCACGCCCCAGCGTCGATACGGTCAGTCCGGACGTCCGCATCTACGCCCACCTGACCGAGACCGATTGCACGCTGTACCTGGACACCACGGGCGAGCCGCTGTTCAAGCGCGGCTGGCGCATGGAAAAGGGTGAGGCGCCGCTCAAGGAAAACCTTGCCGGCGGCATCCTGCGCCTGGCTGGCTGGGTGCCTGGCCAGACCGACCGGCCGTTCTTCGATCCGATGTGCGGCAGCGGCACGTTCCTGGTGGAAGCCGCCCAGGTGGCGCTGGGCATCGCGCCGGGCGTGGGCCGCACGTTCGCGTTCGAATGGCTGAAGGGCGCGGATACCAGGGCGTGGCAGGCATTGCGTGCCGATGCGCAACGCGCGCGGGAGTCGGCCGCCAGCCGCGCCGCGACGCTGCAGATCGCCGGGTCCGATATTTCGACGGACATGCTGTCGATGGCGCAGGCCAACTGGCAGCGCGCCGGCCTGCCCGGCGATATTTCGCTGAAGCAGGTCGATGCGCGCTTCGTGCAGCCGCCGTTTGCCGAGCCGGGCCTGATGATGATGAACCCGCCGTATGGCGAACGTATCGCGGTGCGCGGCAGCCGCCGCGATGCAATGCAGGACGCGCCGCCCGACGAAGTGGAAGAGGCCGCCGCCAACCAGTTCGCCAGCGCCTTTGCCACCACGCTCAAGCAGAACTTCGCGGACTGGCAGGCCTGGGTGTTCACGGGCGATCTGTCGATGCCCAAGCGGCTGCGCCTCAAGGAATCGCGCCGCACGCCGCTCTACAACGGCAATATCGAATGCCGGCTGTTCCGTTTCGACATGGTGCGCGGCGGCAATCGGGATCAGGCGAAGAAAGAAGGCTGACGCGCGAAGGCGATCCGGTGCGCGCTGGCTTGGCACCCCACTCCAACGGCGTGGAGAAAGGTGTAAATCGTAGAAGTACTACGCGAGCTTGTTCCGCCCGGTCATCGCCGCGCCGTTGCGCGAAAACTCCGACAGGAAGCTCTGCAGGCTGACCACCGGCTCCTGCAGCATGTGGCGCGGCAGGTCGAACAGCGCGTAGAAATATTCCTCGTTGCCCTCGCAGCGTTCCGCGGGGAGGCAGTATTGTTCCCAGTCCATGCAGGCTGGCGTGTACATGCCGTTGCCGGGCCAGAAGAACGGTACGATGCGGCCCTCGCGCAGCCCTTCGATCAATGCCGCCGGCGCCTCGTACGCTTCGGCCGACTCCACCTGGCTCATCAGCCCGGCGCGGGTTTCGATCACCATCAGCGTGGCATGGCCCTGTGCGGTCAGCAGCAGCATGCCCACGGGGTTCGGGAACAGGTAGTACTCGATAAAGCCATAGCGCGCCGCCGTCTGGCGTACGCGGTCGGCCATGATCGGGTCGGACAGGAACGAGTACGAATGGCGCGTGAGCAGGTCGCGCAGCGTGCGCGAGATCGACGCGAAGTACTGCTGCTGGAGCGCGTCGATTTCGTCGTTCAGCCGCGCCACCATGTTTGGATCGTGCTTCTTCACGTAGCGGTCGATCAGCCCGTGGTTGAAGCCCTGCACGGCGATGCTTTCATCGGCCGTGCCGGTCAGCAGGATGGTCTTGCACGGCAGGTCTTCCAGCGCCTGGCAGAATTCAAGCCCGTCCATCTGTGGCATGGAGTAATCCACCACCACCACGCCGGGCTGCAGGAAGCGATGCACATCGTGGATCTGGCGATGGATGCGGTCGACATCGAGCTGCACCGTGCGGCGTTCGGACAGGAAGGTCAGGTCGTCGTGCGTGACGCGTACCGGCAGGAAGGCGGGATGCCGCGTGGCATACGCTTCGCGAATCCACGTCAGCGCGTCGCGCGGATCGGTGAAGCTGACCACCGCGCGCGATGCATCCATCTGGAAAGCCAGGCTGTCGATAAACGACTTGCTGTCGTCCACCAGTACCGTCAGGACTGGGTGATGGAAAACCGACAGGTTCCGGTCGTGCGCGGGGAATGTCATGGTGCGATCAAATCTGGCCGCCGGCCGCAAGGGGGAAAAAGAACGGGGCAAGCCAGTATAGCGCCTGCGTCTGCATGCGCAACCAGACCACGCAAAAGGAAACGGCCAGCGTTGGTTGCTGGCCGCACTACTTCGATTTTATTGATTTCAGGTCTGCGCGTTACTTTATTCACTTGGCAGCACTGCGCGCCTGACGGCCACTGCCGAACATTAACGGCAGCTTATTCCACGGCCTTGAACATGTCCTCCACCACCTTCTTGGCGTCGCCGAACACCATCATGGTCTTGTCCATGTAGAACAGCTCGTTGTCCAGGCCCGCGTAGCCGGCGGCCATCGACCGCTTGTTCACGATGATGGTCTTGGCCTTGTAGGCTTCCAGGATCGGCATGCCGGCGATCGGCGATTTCGGATCGGTCTTGGCGGACGGATTGACCACGTCGTTGGCGCCCAGCACCAGCACCACGTCGGCCTGCCCGAACTCGCTGTTGATGTCCTCCATCTCGAACACCTGGTCGTACGGCACCTCGGCCTCGGCCAGCAGCACGTTCATGTGGCCCGGCATGCGGCCCGCCACGGGGTGGATGGCGTACTTCACCGTCACGCCGTGCTCGGTCAGCTTTTCGGTCAATTCCTTCAGTGCATGCTGCGCACGGGCCACCGCCAGGCCGTAGCCGGGCACGATGATCACGGTCTCGGCGTTGCTCATCACGAACGCGGCGTCGTCGGCGGAGCCGGACTTCACGTTGCGCTGGGCCTGCGCGCCGGCCGGGCCGGCAGCGGACGCCTCGGCGCCGAAACCGCCCAGGATCACGTTGAAGAACGAACGGTTCATCGCGCGGCACATGATGTACGACAGGATGGCACCCGAGGAGCCCACCAGCGAGCCCGCGATGATCAGCATCGGGTTGTTCAGCGAGAAGCCGATGCCCGCCGCCGCCCAGCCCGAGTACGAGTTCAGCATCGACACCACCACGGGCATGTCGGCGCCGCCGATCGGGATGATGATCAGCACACCCAGCACGAAGGCGATGGCCAGCATGATCAGGAACGGCAGCCACGACTGCGACAGGAAGAAGATCACGCCAAAGCCGACCATGGCGATGGCCAGCAGCAGGTTCAGCCAGTGCTGTCCCGGGAACACCACCGGCGCGCCCTGGAACAGGCGGAACTTGTAGCGGCCCGACAGCTTGCCGAACGCAATGACCGAGCCCGAGAACGTGATCGCCCCCACGAAGCAGCCGATGAACAGCTCGATACGGTTGCCCAGCGGAATCAGGTGCGTACCGGCCGGCGTGATGCCGAACGCGGCCGGCTCCGCCACGGCGGCCACGGCGATGAACACCGCGGCCAGACCGATCAGCGAGTGCATCGCCGCCACCAGTTCGGGCATCTTGGTCATTTCGACCTTGCGTGCCACGTAGGCGCCAATGCCGCCGCCCACCACCAGCGCGCCGAAGATCAGCGCCAGGCCGGTGCCCACCGACGACTGCGCGGCGCCCACGGCCAGGAACTCGTTCTTGAGCTTGACGATCAGCACCAGCGTGGTCACCACGGCAATCGCCATGCCGACCATGCCGAACGCGTTGCCCTTGCGGGCCGATGCCGGGTGCGACAACCCCTTCAGGGCCTGGATGAAGCAGACCGACGCCACCAGGTACAGCAGCGTCACAAGGTTCATGCTGATGCCTTCCATCACGCACCTCCCTTGGCGGCTTCAGCCCCGGCCTTGGCGCGTGGCTCCTTCTTCTTGAACATCTCCAGCATGCGCTGGGTCACCAGGAAGCCACCGAACACGTTCACCGCGGCCAGTGCCACGGCCAGCGTGCCCATCACGCGGCCCACGCCGCCTTCGGTCAGGCCGGCCGCCAGCATGGCACCGACGATGATGATGGCCGAGATCGCATTGGTCACGGCCATCAGCGGGGTGTGCAGCGCGGGCGTGACCGTCCACACCACGTGGTACCCCACGTAAATTGCCAGCACGAAGATGATCAGGTTGATCACCGTGTGGTTCACCATCTCCATCGACTTCTCCTCCGTTGCTTTTGAATACTGCCGGGCGTCGCGTCCGCGCAGGCGGGCTGAAACTGCAGGATCAAGCGTGCCGGGGACGCGGCGGGCCGTGGCGCAGGGCTCTTTTCAGCGCCGCGGCATCTTCAGACGGGATGTCAGGCGGCCTGCTGCCTGACGACCTGGCCGTCCTTGCACATCAGGCAGGCGGCGACGATGTCGTCTTCCAGGTTCAGCGTGTAGCGGCCATCCTTGTCGATGATCAACTTCAGGAAGTCCAGCACGTTGCGCGCGTACAGGGCCGACGCGTCGGCCGCCACCATGCTGGCCAGGTTGGTATGGCCGATCAGGATCACGCCGTGGCGCTCCACCACTTCGTCGGCCACGGTCAGCGGGCAGTTGCCGCCCTGCGCGGCGGCCAGATCGACCACGACCGAACCGGGCTTCATCTGCTTGACGGTGTCCTCGGCCAGCAGCACCGGGGCGCGACGGCCGGGGATCAGTGCGGTGGTGATGACGATGTCGGCCTGCGTGGCGCGCTGGTGCACCAGTTCGGCCTGGCGGCGCATCCAGTCGGCCGGCATCGGGCGCGCATAGCCGCCCACGCCCTGTGCGATCTCGCGCTCTTCGTCGGTGACGAACGGCACGTCCAGGAACTTGGCACCCAGCGATTCGATCTGCTCCTTCACGGCGGGGCGCACGTCGGAAGCCTCGATTACGGCGCCCAGGCGCTTGGCGGTGGCAATGGCCTGCAGGCCCGCCACGCCGGCACCGAGGATCAGCACGCGGGCGGCCTTGACGGTACCGGCCGCGGTCATCAGCATCGGCATGAATCGCTGGTAGTGGTGCGCGGCCACCAGCACGGCCTTGTAGCCGGCGATGTTGGCCTGCGACGACAGCACGTCCATGCTCTGGGCGCGCGTGGTGCGCGGCGCGGCCTCGAGCGCGAACGCCGTGACGGCGGCGCTGGCCATGCGGGCGTTGTTCTCGACGTCGAACGGGTTGAGCATGCCGACCAGTACGGACCCCGGCTTCATCTGCGCGCGCTCGGCATCGTCAGGTGCACGCACCTTGAGCACAAGCTCGGCGCCCAGCGCATCGGCACCGGAGCCCACCCGGGCCCCGGCCGCCTCGAACGCGGCATCGGGAATACTGGCACGCACACCGGCACCGGCTTGCACCGTTACCTGATGGCCCTGCGCTACGTACTTCTTGACGGTCTCCGGGGTGGCGGCGACACGCGTCTCACCTGCCCGCGTCTCAAGCGGGATACCGATATGCATCGTCAATTTCTCCTGTCTGGCGTCGTTCGTAATCTGGTCGGGTCAACGTCCTCGCCCGTTGATGCATTGCAAAAGAATGCCTCAATTTTTGCGCAGCTTACCCGAAACTTACGTTCGGTGGTGACTCGCCGGTCGGGTATATGTGCTTTCACCGAGACTCATCTTTTCCGCTCATGAAACGACTCGTTTGATGCACATCGGATTCCCTTGAATTCCGGTCATTGATGAAATGACATCGGCGTCACCTGGAATCTTGACGCCGATTTGATGCGGGGCTGCGTATCGTGGCGTTCACGTCTCTTTCGAGGCGTTTTTTCCCAATACGCCCACGGTTTTTCATTGATGATTGCAACCCGCCTGATGACCTCGGCGCCGGCCACGCTGGCCGCCGCCGTCCTGCTTGCCGCCCCGTTTTCCAACGCCGTCGCGCAGCAGGCAACCCCCGATACCGCGCAGCCGGCGTCGCCGCACACCTTCACGGCCAACGTGTCGGTGGTATCCGATTACCGCTACCGCGGGATCAGCCAGACCGACCGGCGCCCGGCCATCCAGGGCGGCTTCGACTATGCCCACGAGAGCGGCTTCTACGTCGGCAACTGGAACTCGAGTATCAGCTGGCTGGGCGATGCCGACGCGACGGTGTCCGCACCCGTCGAGATGGATTTCTATGGCGGTTTCCGGAATACGTTCACGCTGGCCGACCAGGCATTCAACTACGACGTGGGCGTGCTCGAGTACTACTATCCGGGCGGCTACACGGCCACGCGTCCGTACACCACCGAGTTGTATGCCGGCATCGGCTGGGGGCCCGTATTCCTGAAGTACTCGCATGCGGTGACCAACCTGTTCGGGTTTGCCGACAGCAAGAACAGTCACTACGTCGATCTGACGGCCAACGTGCCGCTGAACGTGTGGGGCCTGACGCTGAACGCGCATGTCGGCTACCAGGGCGTGCAGCATTTCAGCGATGCCTCGTACACGGACTGGAAGCTCGGGCTGACGAAGGACCTGGGCAGCGGGTTCTCGCTGGCCGTGGCCTATATCGACACGAATGCCAGCAAGGCGGCCTACACGAACACGCGCGGGCGCTACCTGGGCAAGGCGACGGCCTTCGCGTCGATCACGAAGACGTTCTGAGCGCCGGACACATGCTGGCGGCCTGCGCCTTTACGCGTTCTTGATGGCGGGCCGACCAAACGCTGCATCAAATTGAGGCCGGTCTCCCTAGCATGGAGCCATGTTCAACAGACGATCCGCCCCGCGCGGATCTTCGCTTCATGCGACAGTCATCGAGTCTCGCCGTGGCGTTTGCATCGGTTCCGCGACGCCGTGCCATTGCCCAGGACCCTTGGATTCGCCTGCGCCTGGCCGTCTCGTCGTCACAGGTCTTCGCGCTGCGCCAGACGCTGCATCGCGCGATCGGCAACATGGCCCGCATCTACGTGGTGCAAGTGGATCATCGCAACGGCGAGACGTCGCTGCACGTGGAGGTGGAGCGCGGCGACCGCGACGCGGCCATGCACGCGATCATGGCGGCCTTGCCCGCGGCGGAATTTGGCGTCGCGACGATGCTCGGAGACGACCATGGCACGCATTGATCCGCGGCGCGGCGCGATTGCCGATGGCCTGTGGCTGCCGATGGTCACGCCGTTGCGCGACGACCAGGTCGATCTCGACGCCGCCCAGCGCCTGGCGTCGCACTACGCGGCGGCCGGTGTCGATGGCCTGATCGTGCTGGGCACGACCGGCGAGGGCGGCCTGCTGACCGATGCCGAGCGGTTCATGCTGACGGCGGCGGTGCTCGAAGCCGTCGCGGGCACGCTGCCGGTGATGGCCGGCGTGGGCGGGGTGGCCACGCATGCCGTATGCGAGCAGGTGCGCAGGCTCGACCGCCTGCCGCTGGCCGGCTACCTGGTGCCGCCGCCGTACTACCTGCGGGTATCCGACGAAGGCATCGCCTGGCATATGCGCAGCGTGGCCGCCCAGACGGGCAAGCCGGTGATGCTCTACAACGTACCCAGGCGCACGGGTTGCACGATGGCCCCCGAACTGGCATGGCGCCTGGCCGCCCATCCGCAGATCGTGGCCGTCAAGGAATGCGACCCGGCCGGCATGCGTACGCTGGCCATGCAGGACCTGATCGGGGTGTATTGCGGCGACGATGCGTCGATGCTCGACCACCTGCTGCGCGGCGGCCAGGGCATCGTGCCGGCCGCGGCGCATGTGCGGCCCGACCTGTTCGTGCGGCTGCTGCATCTGGCGCGCACCGGGCGCGACGAGGCTGCGCGGGCGCTGTTCCGCCAACTGTCGCCGCTGATCGGGCTGATGTTCGCCGAGCCCAATCCGGCGCCGGTGAAAGCCGCGCTGGCGCTGGCCGGCATGACCACCGCCGAGGTGCGTCGCCCGCTGATACCGGCGTCAAAGTCACTTGTGGCCCGCATCGACGCGGCCATCGCCTTGCTGCCGCCCATGCTGACGGCCGAGGCGGCCTGAAACGCCGCGCGCCATGCACGTTCGAACGGCAACCGGTAAAATGCCGGATTGCTTAAAAAATGTGCATCATGTCACGTGAATGGATTGCCAGCGTCACGGTTGCCGCCGTCATTGAACGCGGCGGCCGCTTTCTGCTGGTGGAAGAGGAAACGGCCGATGGCCTGCGTCTGAACCAGCCGGCGGGCCACCTGGAACCGGGCGAGAGCCTGATCCGCGCCGTTGTCCGCGAAACGCTCGAAGAAACCGCCCACACGTTCGAGCCGCGCGCGCTGCTCGGCTGCTACATGAGCCGGGGCCGGTCGTCGCGCGACGGGGGCGATACCACCTATATCCGCTTTGGCTTCACGGGCGACCTGGGCTCGCTTGACGCCGGCCGCCAGCTCGATACCGGCATTGTCCGCACGGTCTGGATGACCGCCGAGGAATTGCGCGCCTGCGCCGACCGCCATCGCTCGCCGCTGGTCATGGCCTGCGTCGACGACTACCTGGCCGGCAAGCGTTTTGCGCTGGACCTGCTGCATACCCATCCCACCGCCATCGCCGGCGCCACCGATGCGGCCGCGACCGCAGCACCGGGAGCGGCATCGTGAGCGGCAAGAGAGTGGTAGTCGGCATGTCGGGCGGCGTGGATTCGTCGGTCACGGCATGGCTGCTCAAGCAGCAGGGCTACGAGGTCATCGGCCTGTTCATGAAGAACTGGGAGGACGATGACGACAGCGAGTATTGCTCCACGCGGCAGGACTGGCTTGACGTGGCGTCCGTGGCCGACGTGATCGGCGTGGACGTGGAAGCGGTGAACTTTGCCGCCGAGTACAAGGACCGCGTGTTCGCCGATTTCCTGCGCGAATACTCGGCTGGCCGCACGCCGAACCCGGACGTGCTCTGCAACGCCGAAATCAAGTTCAAGGCCTTCCTGGACCATGCCATGTCGCTGGGCGCCGAACTGATCGCCACCGGCCACTATGCGCGCGTGCGCCAGGCCGCCAGCGGCAGCTTTGAACTGCTCAAGGCGTTCGACCATACCAAGGACCAGAGCTACTTCCTGCACCGGCTGAACCAGGCGCAACTGTCGCGCACGATGTTCCCGCTTGGCGAAATGCCGAAGACCAAGGTGCGCGAGATCGCCGCCGAAATCGGCCTGCCGAACGCGAAGAAAAAGGATTCGACGGGCATCTGCTTTATCGGCGAACGCCCGTTCCGCGACTTCCTGAACCGCTACCTGCCGACCAAGCCCGGCCCGATGGTGACCGACGAGGGCAAGGTCGTCGGCGAACACATCGGCCTGGCGTTCTACACGCTGGGCCAGCGCAAGGGCATCGGCCTGGGCGGCAGCAAGGACGGCAGCGGCGACGCGTGGTACGTGGCCCGCAAGGACATGGCATCGAACACGCTCTACGTCGTGCAAGGCCACGACCACCCGTGGCTGCTGAAGCCCGAACTCGACGCGGCAGACCTGTCGTGGGTCGCCGGCGAACCGCCGGCAGCAGGTTCGACGATGGCAGCCAAGACGCGTTATCGGCAAAGCGACGCCCCGTGCACGGTCGTCAAGGCCGAAGGCGATGCACTGCGGCTGTCGTTTGCCGAGGCGCAGTGGGCCGTGACGCCTGGGCAGTCCGCCGTGCTCTATGACGGGGAGGTTTGTCTGGGTGGGGGGATTATCCGGTAGGGGGAAAGGGCCGTGAGGCCCTTTTTTCGTCGTGTCTAGAATTCCCCGACGGGTTTGACCGCGCTCTCGCCTGTCAGCAAATCGACACCCAAGGTCGTTCCCCCGGTAACTTTCACGGGCCCCGCGTTGGCTGCCAGCCACAACGTCCCTTCGAATAGGGTATTCAGCAGCGGCATTCTGCTGGAGTCGTAATAACTCACCTTGAGCTTGCAGGCATCCTCATACCGGGATTCCCGGGCAGAGATGGATTCGCGGCCCAGATACTGCACGGTCACTTATTTGCGTCGGCAGTTGACGATTCATCGAGCGATTACCGCTTCCCCTTTTCCATTTTGATGGGAATCAATATCTCCCCAAATTTCATCCCATGTCTTTCAAATGAACCTTCGACGCGCTCAATGAGGGGTTCGCAGGCGTTTGATGACAAGTCGATGTGAAAATTTTCTATCAAATTCCTCGTCTCTTCTGATGCGGTCAATTCAGGTTCGATCCAATATAGCGCACCATATTTTTCAAAGTCCTTGGCATCGAATGGGTTGTGATTTGCTAGGTGGCGTGCGAATCCATAATGGCCATCTATTTCGTGGGTGATAATCCATTTCTCGTCAATATGCAAAAAATTGCATCGAAGACATCGATATATCATTTCCACTGCGAATTGCCATATTTCGTGAGCGTTGATCGGGGCTGGCTGCCGCCCTCCAATGAATGCATCTGGACAATAGGCATCCAAGGTTGTCAGGTACAGATAATCCTGAAGCGTCGAGGCTTGGATTGATGACATCTTCATAGCCGGTCCTAGCGTGGAAATTTAAGCTTCAATATACTTGGCTTGCCTTTCGGCGATGAATTCAAAGCGTTGATACTTAGGTCGTTAATTTCAACCGTAGCGGTCGTCGGCAATGTATCCTTACTAGCCTGCCCAGCGGGCCTGAACGTTATCCAACCGCCTTCTGGTGTTTGGGCACGCCAGCAGCCCTCGCAATTATCGATTGGTACCGATTTGGTGGGCGGTTTCCCGCCGAAAAATTGCTGCGCAAAATCCTCTGCAGTAGCATTGGGGTTGGGGCTACTGGGCATCTCCCTCGGGGGCTGCCCGAGTCGTCGACCGTGGCGCTGATGCGAAACGGGATGCCCTGATGCCAGCGGATGACCAGGTCGCTTTCGCCGGGCCGTGCGCCGGGCCCGTCGGCGGGCACGATCTGGATATCGGCCTCGGCCGTGGGGACGCGCTTGAAGTTCTCCAGCCCCTGTTCGATGTCGCGCAGGTTCAGGATGTCGCCGGGCCGCGCCGGCAGCGCATTCCACTGGGTGGCGCGCGGATTGGAATCTTCGGTGAAGCGGATCGCGCGGATGCGGCCGGGCAGCACGGTCAGCGTCAGCGTGCCCGATTTCAGGTCCTGCGGCGCGGCCAGTACGCGTGTGGTGACATAGCCTTTCTGCACCAGCGCGTTCTGCACGCGGGCCATCACGATATTGATGCCGTGCGAGCCCAGGCAGCGGCCGGTTGCCCCATCCTCCGGCGGACTGGCTGCGGCAAGCGCCCATTGGAAGCGCTCGGCGGCGTCGCCGGCCAGCAACAGGTGATCGATCCGGAAGCAGGGCGATTCGTCGGCGGGAAGCGCCTCGGTGGCCGTGGCGGCAGGGCGTTGCAGCCGGACGTCGGTCTCCGGCTCCATGCGCTCGCGCAATGCGCGCTCGCGCTCCTGTTGCCGGATCAGTTCAGGCGTCTTTGAATCGCGTGGTGGTGCGCCGGGCGCCGGCTGCGCAAGGGCCATGCCGGCAAGGCCGGGCAGGGCAACGATACCGGCGGCCAGCCGCCATAGCCGCCATAGCCGCCATAGCCGCCATAGCCCGTAACGATGCGCGAATCCGCGCGCGTTACGATGACTTGTCCTGACCTGTTGATGTCCCACGTCGCCGCTCCGAAGCTGAATCGGCGCATTGGGGTGCAATGAGGCAGGCGGTGAACATTGCGTCCACCGATCGTCCGCGCGCCAGATCAGCGCGGGACGTTAGCGAGAGGCGCTAGAGGTGAAAATCGTAGAACGCTTGAAGTTTTCCGAACAACGGTGGAAAAATGCTGACCGTTGTATTGCGCCTACGATGTGTGTCAGATCTGCGGCCAATCTGGCTCGGACCTTTCCGAAGGTTCAACCCTTCGGCGGCTCCGTATCGATAAACGACTGGCGCTTTTCGATCTTGTCCTGGAAGGCAACCAGGTTCGCGTACTGGTCGCGCCAGGCGATGTCCGGGAAGCGGAAGTCCAGGTAGGCCAGCGCGCAGCCTACGGACACGTCGGCCAGGGTGTAGTGGATGCCGGTGCACCACGGCTTGTCGGCCAGGCCCTTCGACATGGCGGCCACTGCGGCGTCGATTTTGCCGCGCTGGCGTGCCACCCAGCTTTCGCTGCGTTCGGCGGGCTTGCGCTGGGTGCCCTCCAGGCGGACCAGCAGGGCGGCGTCCAGCAGGCCATCGGCCAGGGCTTCCCAGCAGCGCACTTCCAGGCGTTCGCGGCTGCCCTGCGGAATCAGGCGGCTGACGGGCGACAGCGTGTCGGCGTACTCGGCAATCACGCGCGAATCGAAGACCGCGCCCCCGTCTTCCATGATCAGGCACGGCACCTTGCCGAGCGGGTTGAACTGGCCAATGATGGTGTCGGGCGACCAGACGTTTTCCTCGATCATCTGGTAGTCGATCTTCTTCTCCGCCAGCACCACGCGCACCTTGCGCGCATACGGGCTGGTCTGTGACGCATACAGCTTCATGTTCTCCCCTTGAGCTTGTTATGAAGTGCATCGGCGCTCGGTGGCACGGGTGCGCTGGCAGGCGCGGCGGCGTGCCCGATGGACTTCATAACAGGCTAACGGATGGGCGAGCGCGAGTATACCTGCGGAGTCACGCGAATGCGGCATCAATGCGGCCTTGCGCACGCATGGAGGGGTGGCGCCCACAGCGACCCGCACAGCGCCATGGGGCGATGGTAAAATCCCGCGTTGCGCGTTTGGCGGGACGGTGTGCGCCGCCTGCCGAACCGGCCCTTGCATCGGCGGGGCGATGCGGCGGATTCGTCGCATCCGGCCCTTGTCGCGTGGTTCCTTGCGCCCCCGCACGAACCTCCACATTCCTCTTTTCTCCCGGTTGCCAGCATGTCCACGTCTTCCCTTTCGCCGCTCACCGCCCTGTCTCCCATCGATGGCCGCTATGCCGCAAAGGCCGATGCGCTGCGCGAATGGCTGTCCGAGGCGGCCTTCATGCGCAACCGCGTCAAGGTCGAGGTCAACTGGCTGATCGCGCTGGCCCAGGCCGGGCTGCCCGACGTGCCGAAGTTCTCGGCCGCCTCGGAAGCGAAGCTGCAGTCGCTGGTGGACAACTTCACCGAAGCCGACGCCGCCCGCATCAAGGACATCGAGGCCGTCACGAACCACGACGTGAAGGCCGTCGAATACTGGCTCAAGGAGCAGGTCAAGGGTAACGCCGAACTGGAAGCCGCCAGCGAGTTCATCCACTTCGCGTGCACGTCGGAAGACATCAACAACACGTCGCACGGCATGATGCTCAAGGGCGCCCGTGACGGTGTGATCGTGCCGGCGCTCAAGCGCGTGCTGGCCCGCCTGGTGGAACTGGCCAGGCTCAACGCCACGCAGCCGATGCTGTCGCGCACGCATGGCCAGCCGGCCAGCCCCACCACGCTGGGCAAGGAACTGGCCAACGTGGCTGCCCGCCTGGCCCGCGCCATCGAGCGCGTGGAGCGCGTGGAGCTGCTGGGCAAGATGAACGGTGCCGTCGGCAACTACAACGCGCACCTGTCGGCCTATCCGTCGTTCGACTGGGAATCGTTCTCGAAGCAGGTGATCGAGCAGCGCCTGGGCCTGACGTTCAACCCGTACACGATCCAGATCGAGCCGCACGACTACATGGCCGAGCTGTTCGATGCCGTGGCCCGCGCCAACACGATCCTGCTGGACCTCAACCGCGACGTGTGGGGCTACATCGCGCTGGGTTACTTCAAGCAGAAGACCAAGGCCGGTGAAATTGGCTCTTCGACGATGCCGCACAAGGTCAACCCGATCGACTTCGAAAACTCGGAAGGCAACGTTGGCCTGGCCAACGCCGTGCTGCGTCACCTGTCGGAAAAGCTGCCGGTTTCGCGCTGGCAGCGTGACCTGACCGATTCCACCGTGCTGCGCAACATGGGCGTGGCCTTTGGCTACAGCCTGCTGGCGTACGAGGCCTGCCTGCGCGGCCTGGGCAAGCTCGAAACCAACCCCGAGCGCCTGAACGAAGACCTGGACAACTGCTGGGAAGTGCTGGCCGAGCCGGTGCAGACCGTGATGCGCCGCTTTGGCGTGCCCAACCCGTACGAGCAGCTGAAGGAACTGACGCGCGGCAAGGGCATCTCGCGCGAGGCGCTGCAGACGTTCGTGCAGGGCCTGGCGATTCCCGACGACGCCAAGAAGCTGCTGCTGGACATGACGCCGGCCAGCTATATCGGCAAGGCCGTGGAACTGGCCAACCGCATCTGATCGCCGCCCGGCGCACCGCGACATGCCGGGGCGCCGCAAGGTAACAGAACAGGGCTGACCCGAAGGGGGCGGCCCTTTTTGTTTGCCGCGCAAGTTTCGAAAGTCATTACCTGGCGGATACCAGCGGCCAGTGTCATGCGGCCCGCCGCCGCGTTACGATCGGTTCCCGGGCGGCGGGTGCGACATCTCGACACATCAAATGATTTGAACAACTTCATGAAGTTCGGCGCTTCCAACGCACAGCCGGTCATCGAATAATGCGAGAATTGGCAGCGAAGGGCCGGACCGCTACTGCAACAGACTGTCTTGGCGCCGACATAGCAGAATAAGTAATAAGGATCGAAGGGATTGACTGACATGGGTTTCAAAGCATCCGGGCCGGGGGGCCAGGCGACGTACACCGCCACCGCCATCGGCCTGCACTGGCTGATCGCCTTCGGCATTTTTGCCGCGTTCGGGCTGGGCCTGTACATGACGGGCATTCCGGGGCTGACGCCGACCAAGCTCAAGCTGTTTTCGTGGCACAAGTGGCTGGGCGTGACGATTTTCGTGGTGGCCGTGCTGCGCGTGCTCTGGCGCGCCACGCATGCCGCCCCGCCCGTGGCACCCGGTACGCCGGCCTGGCAGGCCAGGGCCGCCGCCGCCGCGCACCATCTGCTCTATCTGCTGATCCTGATCGTGCCGGTCACCGGCTATCTCTACAGTTCCGCCGCCGGCGTGCCGGTGGTGTACCTGGGCCTGTGGAAGCTGCCGCCGCTGATCGACGCCAGCGACACGCTGAAGCCGATCCTGAAGTTCGCCCATGTCTGGCTGAACTACTTCATGGCCGCGATCGTGGTGGTCCATGCCGCCGCCGCCGTCAAGCACCAGGTGGTGGATCGCGACGGCACGCTGGGTCGCATGATCCCGTTCCTGCGCTGATTTGCCGACGTACCGCAACCGCTTTGCCTGACCAACCGGCCGTGATGGCCAGTCACCACTGGAGTCTCAGATGAAACGTATGTCCCGTCCCGGCACGATCTTCGTGGCGGCCGCCCTGGCAACGGCTGGCCTGGCCGCAAACCTGGCGTGGGCCCAGATCGATGCCGCCAGGAGCACGGTCACGGCCACCGCCAGGCAGATCGGCGTGCCGATGGAAGGCAAGTTCAGGAAGTTCGACGCCACCGTGGACTTCGATCCGGCCAAGCTGGCCACGTCGTCGGCCAAGGTCGAGATCGACGTGTCCAGCTTCGAGATCGGCGATGCCGAGACCACGAAGGAAGTGAAGGGCAAGGACTGGTTCGACGCCGGCAAGTATCCGAAGGCCGTGTTCCAGTCGACCAGCATCAAGGCCGGCGCCGCGGGCAAGTACGACGTGGCCGGCAAGCTGACCATCAAGGGCAAGACCATCGACGTGTCCGTGCCCGCCACGTACAAGCAGGAAAACGGCAGCCAGGTGTTCGATGGCGTGCTGCCGATCAAGCGCACCACGTTCAACATCGGTGACGGCGAGTGGAAGGACACTTCCGTCGTGGCCGATGATGTCCAGATCAAGTTCCACCTTGTGACCCCGGCGAAGAAGGGCTGAGGCGGGTTTGTCCCACTTACAGCTCCTTGGCCGTTTTTTTTCGACCTTCCTCTCCAACTTCTTGACGGGAGACTCAATATGAAAATCCGTACCCTGATCGCCGCCGTGGCCGCAGCCTCCGCCGCCCTGGCCGCCGGCACCGCCATGGCCAACGCCACGACGTACAACATCGACCCGACCCACACGTACCCGAGCTTCGAGGCCGACCACCTGGGCGGCCTGTCGAAGTGGCGCGGCAAGTTCGACAAGTCCAGCGGCGTGGTGACGCTGGACCGCGCGGCCAAGGCCGGCACCGTCGATATCAAGATCGACGCCGCGTCGATCGATTTCGGCAACAACAAGCTGAACGAGCACGCCAAGGGCCCGGAAATGTTCGACGTGCAGGCTTTCCCGGAAGCCACGTACAAGGGCAAGTTCTCGAAGTTCAAGGGCGACGTGCCGACCGAGGTGGATGGCGTGCTGACGCTGCGCGGCGTGTCGAAGCCGGTGAAGCTCGAGATCAAGGAATTCAAGTGCATCCAGCACCCGATGCTCAAGCGTGAGGCATGCGGCGCGGACGCCGTGGCCCAGTTCAACCGTGCCGACTTCGGCATCGACTACGGCGCCAAGTACGGCTTCAAGCAGGACGTGAACCTGGCCATCCAGGTGGAAGCCGTCAAGGCCGACTGATCACGGCGGGACACACTTCTGGCGGAAGTTGCGCCAGCGGGGAAATTGTCATTTCTCCAATACATGATGAAACATGAGCCAGCAGCGTTGCTGGCTCATTTTTTTTGCCGTTTGCATACCCCCCTTCGAGCAGCAGGTGGACTGTTGTACGGTTCAGAATTGCCACAGTACAATGGTTCGCCGCAGTCCCACCCTCAGGGGCGGCGTTCGCCCTGGTCTTCGCCGGCTGGCGCGCGCGTCCCGCAAACAGGTCCCGCGCATCGATATGAGCATTGGCTGCATTCCCTGATTGGTAGTTTCGCCGCAAGACCCTTGCCTTGAGCTGTACCCGGCCGACGCCCGCGGGCGCCGTGTCCCGCAGCGTTTCTCGGAATTCCCTGGCGCGATACCGTGTACTCCAAAACGCAAATCGATCCGGTAGTTAGTTTCCGCAACTCGCAGGGCGAGCAGGTGCGGGGCACGATCATCAATCTCCAGCGCAAGTCGCTGGTGATGGAAATCTACAATCCCTACTCGATTGTCCAGGTCAGCGAAGTATTGAGCGAGCTGAGCGTGCGCATGGGCGCGAAGAACGCGTACCTGGGCAAGGCCGTGGTCATGAGCCTGGTGAACACCGGCCTGACGGCGGTGGTATCGCTGACGCTGATCGACGAGTGGCGCGAACTGACCGACGTGAACGATGCACCGAAATCGGTCGCACGCGAAGCCGAGATGTTCGTGCAGGACTGGGATACGCGCTTCAATATCCGCCGCGACTACCAGATCGTGGTCAACGAGATGCGCGCCTATCTGTCCGAAGTGTCGCGCTGGGTCGAGCAGGTGGACCTGACCGAATCGCTGCCCAAGAAGGAAGGGCGGTTGCGCGAGGACGTGTTCTACGAACTGGCCACGCCCCTGATGGGGAAGGTGAAGACTTACCTCGACTGGCTCGAGGACGAGGCCCAGCGCGTGGACCAGGAACTGGCGCCGGTCCATCGCACCTATGCCCAGGCGGCGCTGCATCCGCTGCTGCTGCGCGCGCCGTTCGTATATCGCACATTCACGAAGCCGCTTGGCTATGCGGGCGACTACGAGATGGTGAACCAGATCCTGAGCGATCCGCAGCAGGGTCCCACCACTTACTTCCAGATCGTCAACACGGCCTTCCTGAAGGCGGCGGTGGCCACGGCGCACCGCAACCGGATCGACCTGCTGGTGGATTACCTGACGCGCCAGGCCGAAAGGGCGCGCGCCGAAGGCCGCCAGTTCCGCGTGCTCAACGTGGGTTGCGGGCCGGCGTTCGAGATCCAGCGGTTCGTGCGCGAGTACCCGAATCCGGAGTTGCTGTCGTTCCAGCTGGTCGATTTCAGCGAGGAAACGCTCGGCTACACGCGCGCGTCGGTGGAGCGTGCAGCCGCAGGGGCGGGCCACAAGGTATCGGTCGAAATGGTGCACCAGTCGGTGCACGACCTGCTCAAGCGCCGCATTGCGGCGGACGATCCGGGCGTGCGCGAGTTCGATGCCGTCTACTGCGCCGGGCTGTTCGACTACCTGTCCGACAAGGTCTGCGCGCGCCTGCTCCAGTATTTCGCGTCGCGCTCGAAGCCGGACGGTCAGCTACTGGTCACCAATGTCCACTCGGACAATCCCGAGAAATTCGGGATGGAGCACCTGCTCGAGTGGTATCTGATCTATCGCGACGAGGCCGGGATGTCCTCGCTCTTGCCGGAGAACTCGCATGCCCACCGACTCTATGTCGATGAAACCGGCGTCAATGTCTTCGCCGAAGCCACTGTCCGCTGAGGTCCCGGCCGCCGAAGACGCGGCACCCCCCGCCAAGGTCATGAGCGCCAATCAACTTTACGCCGGATACCAGTCCGAGCTGGCCGACTTTCGCCTGGCGTTCAGCCGGGGCGGCGCCTACACGGCCATCGCGCTGGTGCTGCTGGGCGTAGGGCTGGACTACGGCCAGTATCCGCACTTCCAGCTGCCGTTTGCGATTGCGCGCGTGGTGGTCTCGCTGATGATCGCCGGTGTCATCGTGGCGCTGTACAGCCAGGCCGGCCGGCGCTTCGCGCCATGGCTGACCATGACGTGGCTGCTGCTGCCGCAGATCATGATTGCCTGGATGATCTCGCGGACCGAAGGCGTTGAATCGCCGTACTACGTGGGCCTGAACCTGGCGATCTTCGCGTCGGGCATCGCGTTGCCGTTCGGGCTTTGGCAAAACCTGGTGTTCGGCATCCTGTCGTACGTGCTCTACGCGGCCGCCTGCCTGCTGCATCCGGGCGGCGTCGAACCGATGGGCACATTTATCGTCAATTCGCTATTTCTGCTGTTTGCCGCGGCGGCCAGCGGCGTGTACACATTCTTCAATGAACGTGCCCGCTTCATGCTGTTCCGCCTGAAGGCCGAGGTGGCCGACAAGAATACCGAGCTGGAAGTCATCAACCGCAAGCTGGTCGACATCAAGGGCCAGATGTTGCAGCAGGAAAAAATGGCGGCCATCGGTACGTTGGCGGCAGGCCTGTTGCACGAGGTCAACAATCCGGTGAACTTCTGCCTGATGGCCATCGAGGTGGCCATGGAAGAGCCGGCGGCCAAGTCGGAGCCGATGCTGCAGGAATGCCTGGTCGATGCCAAGCAGGGCATGCAGCGCATCCAGCATATCGTGTCCGATCTGAAGACATTCGCCTATCGCAAGCCGGGCGCCGAGGTGGAGGGCACGCCGTTCCTGTTCGAGAAGGCGCTCGATTCGTCGCAGCGGCTGACCGCGCACGAGCTGCGCGGCGTCAAGATGACGCGGGAAATGCCCGACGATACGCTCGTGATGGGCGACGAAGCGGCCATCATTGGCGTCCTGATCAATCTGTTCTCGAACGCCGCGCTGGCCATGCGCAAGGCGGGCACCAAGGACCCGGCCATCCATACGACCGTGCGCTGGCAGGACAAGCGCCTGCACGTGACCGTCAAGGATAACGGCCCGGGCATTGCCCCCGAACACCTGGCGCGCGTGTTCGAACCGTTTTTCACCACGCGCGAGGTGGGGCAGGGGCTGGGTCTGGGCCTGTCGATCAGCTATGCGGTGATCGAGCGCCACGAAGGCGTGCTGTTCGCCGAAAGCGAAGTCGGCCACTGGGCCGCTTTCAGTTTCGACCTGCCGCGTGCGGAGTAATGCTGTCATGACCGACACCACGCAGCCGCGCCCCACCATCCTCTACGTCGACGACGAGGAGATGGCGTGCAAGTACTTCGCGCGCGCAGTGGGCAGCGAATACGAAGTGCTGTCGGCCAACGGCGCCGACGAGGCGGTTGGCATCCTGCGCGCGCACCATGCCCGGATCTCGGTGCTGGTGACGGACTTCCGCATGCCCGGGCGCGACGGCGGCGACCTGCTGCGCCAGGTGGCCCAGGAGTATCCGCAGATCGTACGCATCCTGGTCACGGCCTATGCCGACAAGGACATGCTGCTGCAGACCGTCAATTCCGGCGAGGTGTTCCGCATCCTGGAAAAGCCGATCGGCGTGGCCGATGTCCGAGAAATCCTGCGGCTGGCGGGCGACCGCTTCCGCGAGCGGGCGGTGCGCCAGCAGCGGCTGATGGCCATCGACGAGACGCTGGCCTTCCTGGCGCACGAACTGAACACACCGCTGGCGGCCATCGCCAATTTTGCGCTCGGTATCGGGTCGCGGGTCGATGCCGAGTACAGCGGGCAGCGTCAGCTGGAAATTGGCCGGGCGGCCAGTGCCATGCACGACAACGCCCAGTATTGCCTGGCGGTGCTGTCGTCGTTTCTCCAGTCGGTGCGCAGCAGCGCGGGCGGTGCGCCGCCGAAGCCGGGCGCTGGACAGGAAGTCAGCGCCGGTGCGCTGGTGGCGTCGTTGCTGGATGCCTATCCTTTTGCCGATAACCAGCGTAGCTGGGTGCAGGTGGAGATGGAGGGCGATTTTCCGGTACACACGCTGCCCAACTGCGTGGCGTTGGTACTGTCGTCGGTCATGAGCAATGCGTTGCGCGCGTTGGCCGATGTTCGCGACCCCTCGCTGCGCTTCGTGGTGGTGGCGGGCGAGCGCCCCGAGATCCGCATTGCCGACAACGGCCCGGGCATCCCGCCCGAAATCATGGGACGCCTGCTGGTGGACCCGGTGACCACGCACGCATCGGCGGGCGGCAGCGGGATGGGCATGATCTTCTGCAACCGGGTGATGCAGTCGTTTGGCGGCGGCATCCGAATTGCGTCGGCGTCCGGCGCGGGCACCACCGTAACCCTCGATTTCCCAAATTCCAAGAATCGTATGCACAGGAGTGATCGATGACCGAACCGAATACCACGCAGGCACCCCCGGCGATTCTGTTCGTCGACGACGAAGCGACTGCGGTCAAGTATTTCCAGCGGGCCATCGGCCAGCTGGCGCCGGTGGTGACCGGCCAGTCCGTGGAAGAAGGCAAGGCCATGCTGGACGCCCATGCCGACAGCCTGGCCGTGCTGGTGTCAGACCAGCGCATGCCGGGCGAGTACGGCAACGAACTGCTGCGGTATGCGCGCGAGCGGTATCCGCATATCGTGCGGATTCTGACCACGGCCTATTCCGAACTCGACCAGACCGTCGAGGCCGTGAACCAGGGCCAGATCCATCGCTATATCAAGAAGCCATGGGACATTACCGCGCTGCGCATGGAACTGAAGCAGGCGCTGGAGCTGTCCGGGCTGCGCAAGGAGCGCGACCAGCTGGTGCGCGAAAAGCTGATGGTGCTGCAGAAGCAGACCGTGGCATCCCGCGTGGGCATGATCCACGCGCTGTGCGCCAGCCTGATCGGTCCGGGCCGCTTCCAGCCGGTGGAGACGTATCTGTCCGGCACCTATCTGGCCGGCGCGCAGAACGCCGAGCCCGACTGGCAGCGCCTGGACTATGCCGATCTGGTGGGCGCGGAAAGCCAGCGCAGCGGTTCGTTTGGCCATGCCGTGGCCACCTCGCTGTCGAAGCTGCGTGGCGCAGGCCGCGCCGCGGGTGATGCCGCGGCGGTGCTGGCGGAAACGCTGGGCGCCTCGGTCCGCCGCGACGGCGACGTGATTACCTGGACGACAACCGCCACGCTGAACGAATTCGTGTCCCGTCCCGTGGCCGAAGCGGTGTCGGCCGAACATGCCGGCTGGCTGGCCGTGCTGCTGTGGCTGGAAGAGGCCGGCGGCGCGCTGCAACTGGTGCGCGAAGGCGATGCCATTGCCGCCCGCGCCGGCACCCGGGCAGACGCGTTCGCCTCGGACCGCCTCGCGGTGTGGATCGAGCAGCTGACCGAGGCATAGCACGGGTTTGTGCCCGCTGCCGCCGGGCGGTGGAGGGCAGGCAAACGACAAACAAAAAGGCACCCGAAGGTGCCTTTTCCTTTTGCCGCGCGGGTTCTCGACCCGTCAGGCCTGCGCCCCGTAGTTCGGGTCGTTGCGGTCGGGGGCATCGCCGCCTTTCTTCTCGCCCTTGACCAGGTCTTCGCGCTTCACGCCCAGCCACATGGCCAGGGCTGCCGCCACGAACACCGACGAATAGATACCGAACAGAATACCCACCGTCAGGGCCAGTGCGAAGTAATGCAGCGTCGGGCCGCCGAAGAAGAACATCGACAGCACCATCATTTCGGTCGAGCCGTGGGTAATGATGGTCCGCGACATCGTGCTGGTAATCGCGTGGTCGATCACCTCGTGCGTGCTCATCTTGCGGTATTTACGGAAGGCTTCGCGAATCCGGTCGAAAATCACCACCGACTCGTTCACGGAGTACCCGAGCACCGCCAGGATGGCAGCCAGCACCGACAGCGAGAATTCCCACTGGAAGAACGCGAAGAAGCCCAGGATGATGACCACGTCGTGCAGGTTGGCGATAATGCCGGCCACCGCAAACTTCCACTCGAAGCGGAACGACAGGTAGATCACGATACCGGCCACCACGCACAGCAGCGCCAGCAGGCCGTCGGTGGCCAGTTCCTTGCCCACCTGCGGGCCGACGAACTCCACGCGCTGCAGCTTCACGTCAGGCGCGGCCGCCGTCAGGGCGCCCATCACCTGTTCGCTTTGCTGCGCCGACGTCACCTGCTTGCCGTCCGGACCCTTCTGCAGCGGCAGGCGGATCATCACGTCGCGCGAAGTGCCGAAGTTCTGCACCTGCACGTCGGTGTAGCCGAGCTTGCTGACCTGGCCTCGGATTTTCTCCAAATCGGCGGTCTGCTGGTAGTTGACCTCCATCACCGTGCCGCCCGTGAACTCGATCGACAGGTGCAGGCCCTTGTGCCAGAGGAAGAAAACAGCGGCGGCAAACGTCAGGAAGGACACCACGTTGAAGATCAACGCGTGCTTCATGAACGGAATGTCGCGCTTGATGCGGAAGAATTCCATGATGTGTTCCTGATATGTCCTGGCTTACTTGGCGACCGGTGCGTCGGCATCCGGCTTCCAGACCTGACCGATGGCCAGGCTCTGGAGCTTCTTCTTGCGGCCGTACCAAAGGTTGACCAGGCCACGGTTGAAGAAGACCGCCGAGAACATCGAGGTCAGAATCCCCAGGCAGTGCACCACCGCGAAGCCGCGCACCGGGCCCGAGCCAAAGGCCAGCAGCGCCAGACCGGCGATCAGCGTGGTCACGTTGGAATCCAGGATGGTGGCCCACGCGCGGTCGAAGCCGATGGCAATGGCCATCTGCGGCGACGCGCCGCCACGCAGTTCCTCGCGGATACGCTCGTTGATCAGCACGTTGGCGTCAATGGCCATGCCCAGCACCAGCGCGATAGCGGCGATACCCGGCAGTGTCAGCGTGGCCTGCAGCATCGACAGCACCGCGATCAGCAGCAGCAGGTTGACGCCGAGCGCGAACACCGAGAACACGCCAAACAGCATGTAGTACAGGATCATGAACGCCGCGATGGCCGCAAAGCCGTAGGCCACCGAATCGAAGCCCTTCTGGATGTTGTCGGCACCCAGCGACGGGCCGATCGTGCGTTCCTCGATGATTTCCATCGGCGCGGCCAGCGAGCCGGCGCGCAGCAGCAGGGCCAGGTCGTTGGCGGCTTCGGTCGAATACGAGCCGGTGATCTGGAAGCTGGAACCGAGTTCGGACTGGATCGTGGCCACGGTCAGCACTTCGCCCTTGCCCTTTTCGAACAGGACGATGCCCATCGGCTTGCCGATGTTCTCGCGCGACACGTCGCGCAGCACGCGGCCGCCCTGGGCGTCGAGCTTGATGTTCACCGACGGGCGCTGGTTCTGGTCGAAGCCGGCCGAAGCGCTTTCGATGCGGTCGCCGGTAAAGATCACCTGCTTGCGCAGCATGACCGGGGCGCCGTTGCCCTGCGTAAACAGTTCGTCGCCGAACGGGACCGGGTCGCCCGGACGCGGGTTGCGCACGGCCGGGTCGGCCAGGCGGGCTTCCAGCGTGGCGGTACGGCCGATGATGTCCTTGGCCTTGGCCGTGTCCTGCACGCCCGGCAGCTGCACGACGATACGGTCGGCGCCTTGCTGCTGGATCACGGGCTCGGCCACGCCGAGTTCGTTCACGCGGTTGTGCAGCGTGGTGATGTTCTGCTTGACCGCGGCGTCCTGCACCGCCTTGCGGGCGGCCTCGGTGAACACGCCCACCACGTTGGTGCCGTCGATCGAGAAGGCCAGCTCGCGCAGGTTGTCGGCCAGGATGCCGCGCGCGCGGTTGGCGTCGTCGGCGTTGCCGAAGCGCACGGTCAGGCGGTCGCCATCGCGCTCGATGCCGCTATGGCGCACGTTCTTGTCGCGCAGCAGCGTGCGCGCATCGCCGGACAGGCTGTCGAGCTTCTTGTCGACGGCGCCCTTCATGTCCACCTGCAGCAGGAAGTGCACGCCGCCGCGCAGGTCCAGGCCCAGGTACATCGGCAGCGCGTGCAGCGCGGTCAGCCAGTGCGGCGAGCCCGACAGCAGGTTCAGCGCCACCACGTAAGTGGCGTCGCTGGCGTCGGGGTTCAGCGCGCGCGACAGCACGTCCTTGGCCTTGAGCTGCTCGTCGGTGGTGCGGAAACGCGCCTTGACCGAGCCCGATTGCCCGGAGACGTCAAAAAAGACGCCGTCCGGCTGCAGCTGGTTCTGCGCCAGGATTTCCTCCACATGCTTCTGCATGGACAGGTCGACCTTGACCGTGGCCTTGGCCGACGATACCTGGACAGCGGGGGCCTCGCCGAAGAAGTTCGGCAGGGTGTAGGTGATGCCGATGGCGAGGGCCACCAGGATCACGATGTATTTCCAAAGCGGATAGCGATTCATCTTCGGCCAGTCATTGCAGTTGGCATGCCGACAAGTCGCGCACAAGGCGCGCCGGTTCGGCTGGACCGGTTGGCAAACAGCCGCCTGGCAGCCCGGTCACGCGTCCGGAAGGACCGTGGGGGCTGGTGCAGGCGGCTGCGCAGGGCAGGGTCGGCGGAGCGTCTGGCGCCACACGACACCTGCCGGGATCAGGCTGGGAAGACCGTCCGGGGATCAGAGCGACTTCAGCGAGCCCTTCGGCAGCACGGTGGTCACGGCGTTCTTCTGCACGGTGATTTCCGTGCCTTCGGCCACTTCCAGCGTCACGTAGTTCTCGTTGACCTTGGTCACACGGCCGAGGATACCGCCGGCGGTCACGACTTCGTCGTTCTTCGCCAGGGCTTCCAGCATGGCCTTCGATTCCTTCTGGCGCTTCATCTGCGGGCGGATCATGATGAACCACAGCACCGCGAACATCAGGATGATCGGCAGGAAGCTCATCAGGCCACCGGCCGCGCCGCCGGCACCGGCGGTCTGCGCAAAAGCGTTCGAAATCAGCACGTTACTTCTCCGTCACAAAGGTCAATCAGGGAATCGGGCATTCTATCACCCGGTTGTTGTCCCGCCCTGGCATTCTAGGGCGGATTACGGGTTTGTTCGGGGTGCTTTACAAGTACTTTGCGGACGTTGCAGAAAACACCCCGCAGGCTTCCGTTGCGGCCAGTCATTCGACCAGCAGGCCGCCAAAAGTTCGGCTGCCTGTCTGGTTTTCAGAACATTCTCTATTTGGTGCCGCGAGCCCGGTGTTCGGCAAACTGGCGGCGGAAAGCGTCGAAGCGGTGTTCCTCGATGGCTGCGCGCATCTCGCGCATCAGTTCCAGGTAGTAATAGAGGTTGTGGATCGTGTTCAGGCGCGCGCCCAGGATCTCGCCCACGCGGTGCAGGTGGTGCAGGTAGGCGCGCGAGAAGTTGCGGCAGGTGTAGCAGCCGCACTGCTCGTCGAGCGGACGTGGGTCGTTGCGATGCGCCGCGTTGCGGATCTTGACGTCGCCAAACCGGGTGAAGAGCCAGCCGTTGCGGGCATTGCGGGTGGGCATGACGCAGTCGAACATGTCCACGCCATGCGCCACGCCGGCCACCAGGTCTTCCGGCGTGCCCACGCCCATCAGGTAGTGCGGCTTGTGGGCCGGCAGGCGCGGGCCCACGTGTTCCAGCACGCGCATCATGTCCTCCTTGGGCTCGCCCACGGACAGGCCGCCGATGGCGTAGCCGTGGAAGTCCAGTTCGGACAGCCCCGCCAGCGATTCGTCGCGCAGGTCCTCGAACATGCCGCCCTGGACGATGCCGAACAGCGCGTTCGGGTTGGCCAGGCGGTCGAATTCGTCGCGCGAACGCTTGGCCCAGCGCAGGCTCATGCGCATCGAGCGCGCGGCCTCGTCATGCGTGGCCGGGCGGCCGTCGATCTCGTAGGGCGTGCATTCGTCGAACTGCATGACGATGTCCGAGTTCAGCGTGCGCTGGATCTGCATCGAGATCTCGGGCGACAGGAACAGCTTGTCGCCATTCACCGGCGACGCGAACGTGACGCCTTCTTCGGTGATCTTGCGTAGTTCTCCTAGCGAAAACACCTGAAAACCGCCCGAATCGGTCAGGATGGGCTTGTCCCAGCCGATGAACTTGTGCAGGCCCTCGTGGGTGTCCACCACGTCCAGGCCCGGGCGCAGCCACAAGTGGAACGTGTTGCCCAGGATGATCTGCGCGCCGATCTCGTTCAATTCCAGCGGCGACATCGCCTTGACCGACCCATAGGTGCCCACGGGCATGAAGATTGGCGTTTCTACTACGCCATGGTTCAGCGTGACGCGGCCACGGCGCGCGTTGCCATCGGTGGTCAGCAGTTCGAAGTTCAGCATGTTCGGTTCTCGAAATCGGTCGGTCGCGCGGTGTCAGTCGCGGCGGGTCAGCAGCATGGCGTCGCCGTAGCTGAAGAAGCGGTAGCGTTGCGCCACGGCATGGCGATAGGCGGCGCGGATGGCTTCCACGCCGGCCAGCGCGGACACCAGCATCAGCAGCGTCGACTTGGGCAGGTGGAAGTTCGTGATCAGCGCGTCCACCGCGCGGAAACGATAGCCGGGGGTGATGAAGATGTCGGTGTCGCCGGTGCCGGGGCGCAGCGTGCCGTCCTCGGCCGCGGCCGATTCCAGCGCGCGCAGCGACGTGGTGCCCACCGCGATCACGCGGCCGCCACGGGCGCGCGTGTCGCGCACGGCATCGGCCAGTGCCTGGCTCACGGCGTACCACTCCGAGTGCATCTTGTGCTCGGACAAGTCTTCGGTGCGCACCGGCTGGAAGGTGCCCGCGCCCACGTGCAGCGTCAGGAAGGCGCGGCGGATGCCGGCGGCGTCGAGCCGCGCAAACAGCGCATCGTCGAAATGCAGGCCGGCCGTCGGTGCGGCCACGGCGCCCGGGTTGCGCGCGTAGACGGTCTGATAGCGCGTTTCATCATAGGCGTCGGGATCGTGCGTGATGTACGGCGGCAGCGGCAGCCGGCCATACCGTTCGATCAGGTCGAGCGCGGGTTGCGGAAAACGCAGCGTGAAGAACTGGTCCACGCGCGGGCCCACGGTGACCGTGAAGGCGCCATCGGCCAGATGCAGCGGGCTGCCCTCTGCCGGGGTTTTCGACGCGCGCACCTGGGCGAGCACGGTGTGGCTGTCCACCACGCGCTCGACCAGCACCTCGATCCGGCCGCCACTGGGTTTCTGGCCGAAAAAGCGCGCCTTGATCACGCGCGTGTCGTTGAAGACCAGCAGGTCGTCGGGGCCCAGGTATTCGAGGATGTCGCTGAATGCGCGGTCCACCAGCCGCACCGCGTCGGCGGTGTCATCCGGTGCCGTCCGCTCTACCACCAGCAGGCGGCTGGCGCTGCGGTCGGGCAGGGCAGACTGCGCGATCAGTTCGGGCGGCAGCGGGAAATCGAAATCGGACAGGGTGAGCATTGCGGTTCAGCGAGGTATTCGGGGCAAAGCGCCAGGCAATACGCGAGCCGGGCAGCACTCCGGAACGAAGTGCCGCCGCAGGCATCGGTACGGCATGGGTACAATCGGCGAATCCGACATTGTAAGGCTTGGGCGCCCGGCTTCGCCCGATGCCTGCTTGTGACCCCTATATTCCCGCGCTGATGCCAGGCACCGCCACCGACCCGATCGACGATCCTGCCCCGACGGCCGCCCAGTCCACCCCGTCCGCCCCCGCCGGCGACAAGCCGGCGCGGCGCGGCGCGGCCAGGGCGGAGGCCAAAGGTGACGCCAAGGCCGGCGACAAGGCCGGCGACAAGGCCAAGCCGTCGTCGGCCGTGGCCCGGCTGGCCAAGCTGGGCCTGCGGCGGCCGGTCGATCTGGTGCTGCACCTGCCGCTGCGCTACGAGGACGAAACCACGCTGGAGCCGATCCGCGACGCCATCCGCCGCGCGGGCATGGGTCTGGCCGCCCAGGTGGAAGGCGAGGTGGTGTCGAACGAGGTGACGTTCCGCCCGCGCCGCCAGCTGGTGGTCAAGATTGCCGACGAAACCGGCGAACTGACGCTGCGCTTCATCAATTTCTACGGCAGCCAGACCAGGCAGATGGCCGAAGGCGTGCGCCTGCGCGTGCGCGGCGAGATTCGCGGGGGCTTCTTCGGCGCCGAAATGGTTCATCCCACGGTACGGCCGATCACACCCGACGAACCGCTGCCCGACCGCCTGACGCCGGTCTATCCGGCCACGGCCGGCATTTCGCAGGCCTATCTGCGCAAGGCCATCGGCGGGGCGATGTCGCGCACGCCGATGCCCGAGACCTTGCCCCAGGCCATCCTGCGCGGACCGCTGGCGCCGCTGAAGCTGACGCCGCTGATCGACTGCCTGCGCCTGCTGCACAACCCGCCGCCGCAGGAAAGCGAGGCCGCGCTGGCCGATCGCTCGCATCCGGCCTGGGTTCGCATCAAGTTCGACGAACTGCTGGCGCAGCAGATTTCGCTGCGCCGCTCGCAGGCCGCGCGCAAGGAAAAGAACGCACCGTCGATGCCGCGCCGTGCCGACGGCCTGCTGACGCGCTTTCTGGCGGCGCTGCCGTTCAGGCTGACCGGTGCGCAGCAGCGCGTGGTCGAGGAAATCGCCGCCGACATGGCGCTGCCGCACCCGATGCACCGGCTGCTGCAGGGCGACGTGGGCAGCGGCAAGACCATCGTGGCCGCGCTGGCCGCCTGCCAGGCCATCGACGCGGGCTACCAGGCCGCGCTGATGGCGCCGACCGAAATCCTGGCCGAGCAACACTACCGCAAGCTGTCGGCCTGGCTGGAGCCGCTGGGCGTGCCCGTGGCGTGGCTGGCCGGCAGCCTCAAGACGAAGGCCAAGCGCGAAGCCGTGGCGCGGGCCGAATCGGGCGAGGCCCGGCTGGTGATCGGCACGCACGCGCTGATCCAGGACGGCGTGAAGTTCGCCAACCTGGGCCTGGCCGTGGTGGACGAGCAGCATCGCTTTGGCGTGGCGCAGCGGCTGGCGCTGCGCGGCAAGGCGGCCGAGGGCGACGCGCCGGTGCCGGCCGACGAGAAGGTGCCGCACCAGCTGATGATGTCGGCCACGCCCATTCCGCGCACGCTGGCGATGACGTACTACGCCGACCTGGACGTGTCGGTGATCGACGAATTGCCGCCGGGCCGCACCCCGATCGTGACCCGGCTGGTCAACGATGCGCGCCGCGACGAGGTAATCGAGCGCGTGCATCATGCGGCCGCCGAAGGGCGCCAGGTCTACTGGGTGTGTCCATTGATCGAGGAAAGCGAGGCGCTGCAGCTGCAGACCGCCGTGGAAACCTTCGAGACGCTGGTGGCCGCGCTGCCCGACCTGCGCGTGGGGCTGGTGCACGGCCGCCTGCCGCCCGCCGAGAAAGCGGCCGTGATGGACGATTTCAGCGCCAATCGCCTCCAGGTGCTGGTGGCCACCACCGTGATCGAAGTTGGCGTGGACGTCCCCAATGCATCGCTGATGGTGATCGAGCATGCCGAGCGGTTCGGCCTGGCCCAGTTGCATCAGCTGCGCGGGCGTGTGGGCCGTGGCAGCGCGGAATCGGTCTGCCTGCTGATGTATCAGGCGCCGCTGTCCCCCACGGCGCGCGAACGCCTGGCGACCATGCGCGAGACGACCGACGGCTTTGAAATCGCCCGGCGCGACCTGCAGATCCGGGGTCCCGGGGAATTCCTGGGCGCGCGTCAGTCGGGCGAGGCCATGTTGCGCTTTGCCGACCTGGAAACCGATGCCTGGCTGGTCGACTACGCCCAGCAAGCCGCCGAACTGATGCTGGAGCGGTTTCCAGAGGCGGTCGAGGCACATCTACTGCGCTGGCTGGGCGGGCGCGAGCACTTTCTGAAGGCGTAGACAGCCTCCGGGCGCGTCCTCTGACGGGTCAGAAAAAGTGGTGGATGGCTGACATTGCTTCGGCGATCTGACAGACGACGCAATCGAAGCTAAAATCTATCGCCTAACCGGATTTGATTAATCATGACGCTCACCGAACTCAAGTACATCGTTGCCGTAGCGCGCGAGCGCCATTTCGGCCGGGCGGCCGAGGCGTGCTTCGTTTCGCAGCCGACGCTGTCGGTTGCCATCAAGAAGCTGGAAGACGAGCTCACCGTGCAGATTTTCGAGCGCGGCACGTCCGAGGTGTCGGTGACGGCCATCGGCGAACAGATCGTGGCGCAGGCCCAGCGCGTGCTGGAACAGACCATGGCGATTCGTGAAATTGCCAAGCAGGGCAAGGACCCGCTGGCCGGACCGCTGCGCGTGGGCGTGATCTACACGATCGGGCCGTACCTGCTGCCGGCACTGGTCAAGCAGATGATCGACACCGTGCCGCAGATGCCGCTGATGCTGCAGGAAAACTACACGAACAAGCTGATCGAGCTGCTCAAGCAGGGTGAAATCGACTGCGCGATCATGGCCGAGCCGTTCCCGGATTCAGGCCTGACGGTGCGCCCGCTCTATGACGAGCCGTTCGTGGTGGCTGTGCCGCGCGGGCACAAGCTTGCCGAGCAGACCAGGGTGGACCCGGACGAATTGAAGCAGCAGACCATGCTGCTGCTGGGCAGCGGCCATTGCTTCCGCGATCACGTGCTGGGCGTGTGTCCGGAACTGTCGCGCTTCTCGCAGGCAGCCGACGGCATCCAGAAGACGTTCGAGGGGTCGTCGCTCGAAACCATCCGCCATATGGTGGCCAGCGGCGTGGGCATCACGGTGCTGCCGCGCACGTCGGTGCCCGATCTCAAGCCGCGCAACGACATGCTGTCGTACGTGCCGTTTGCCGAGCCGGTGCCGGACCGCAGGGTGGTGCTGGCCTGGCGCAAGAGCTTCACGCGCCTGCCCGCCATGGAGGCGCTGGCCAACGCCGTGACCGCGTGCGAATTGCCCGGCGTGCGCAAGCTCGGCAGCACGCTGGCCGAGGAAGCCGTGGCGGCCTGATTTCGCCCGCTCTGGCGATGCCATCGAACGGCAGGGGAGACCCTGCCGTTTGTGTTTTTGTGCCTCAATCTCCATATTGGAGGCAATCCCCTGCGCGCGACAGGGATATAGTCATCCCCTATTCGATAGGTTGAAATTATTAAATAGCCACATCGATAGCGCGGAATTAGACTGTTTCCATCGGTCGTGGCGCACGTCAGGCGGACGTGCCGGACCCTCGAAAAACAGTTGGAGAATCGTCATGGCAATGCTGAATCTTTTCGTGAGCGAGTTCCGGCAGCTGAAGGCCGACGCGGTGCGCGACGGCGGTGCCGGGCGGCTGCACCGAAAGGTGGTGCGCAAGGAAATCGGCATGGCCGTCGTGGCGTTGGGCGCGATGGTCATGTTCCTGGACGCGGCCCGGGGGCTGTCCGTCCTTCTGACTTGAACCTGATACGATAATGGCCGCTGCTCGTCCGTGTAGCGCGGGCGGTCGATCCTCGTGGCCAGACCAGAATGGAGCTTAAAAAAATGGCAAAGAAGAATGAGATGAGCGTGAACATCGGTATTTCGGACAAGGACCGCAAGAAGATCGCGGAAGGCCTGAGCAAGCTGCTGGCTGACACCTACACCCTCTATCTCAAGACCCACAACTTCCACTGGAACGTGACGGGTCCGATGTTCAACACGCTGCATACCATGTTCGAGACGCAGTACACCGAACTGGCGCTGGCCGTTGACGCGATTGCCGAGCGGATTCGCGCGCTGGGCTACCCGGCACCGGGTACGTACAAGGAATACGCGAAGCTGTCGTCGATCGCCGAGGAAGAGGGTGTGCCCGAAGCCACCGAGATGATCCGCAAGCTCGTGGAAGGCCAGGAGGCCGTGGTGCGCACCGCGCGTTCGCTGTTCGGCGTGATCGACGCCGCCGGCGACGAGCCGTCGGCCGACCTGCTGACCCAGCGCATGCAGACGCACGAAAAGACCGCGTGGATGCTGCGCTCGCTGCTGGCCTGATTCCGGCCATGCTGCACACCGGTTGAACCGGTACGACGCGCCTTCGGTATGCCGAAGGCGCGTTTTTGCTTGGTATTGCCGGTAGTATTGCCGGAAGTTTCGTCAGAAGTCCGCCGCCATGTCTCATCCGTCCGCCGCCCCCCATCATCCCAGCCGAATTGCGCTGTATGCCCGACTTGTGCGCATCGACAAGCCAATCGGCACGCTGCTGCTGCTATGGCCCACGCTCTGGGCGATGTGGATGGCTGCCGGCGGGCCACCGTCCTGGCAGATTTTCTGGATCTTCTTCGCCGGCACGTTCCTGATGCGCTCGGCGGGCTGCGCCATCAACGACTGGGCCGACCGCGATTTCGACAAGCACGTGAAGCGCACCAGGGAGCGGCCGCTGACCGCCGGGCTGATCGCCGGCTGGGAAGCGCTGGCCGTGGCCGCCGTGCTGGCGCTGATCGCGTTCGCGCTGATCCTGCCGCTGAACGGGCTGACCAAATGGCTGGCCGTGGTGGCGGCGGTGCTGGCCGGGACCTACCCGTTCTTCAAGCGGTTCTTTGCGATTCCGCAGGCCTACCTGGGCATTGCCTTCGGGTTTGGCATTCCGATGTCGTTCGCCGCCATCCAGGGCGAGGTGCCGGTCGTGGCCTGGCTGATGCTGCTGGGCAACGTGTTCTGGGCGGTGGCGTACGACACCGCCTATGCGATGGTCGATCGTGACGACGACCTGCTGCTGGGCATGAAGACATCAGCCATCACGTTCGGGCGCTTCGACGTGGCCGCGATCATGATCTGCTATGCGGCCTTTCTGGGGCTGATGGCCTGGGCCGGCGCGCTGCTGGGCATGGGCTGGGCCTACTACGCCGGGCTGGTGGCGGCCGCCGTGCTGGCCGGTTACCACTACACGCTGATCCGCGAGCGGGACCGCATGAAGTGCTTTGCCGCGTTCCGGCACAACAACTGGCTGGGCGCCTGCGTGTTTGCGGGCACCTTCGCGGCTTACCTGCTGAAATAGACCGGTTGTTGGCGCCGCGCTTCCGTTTGATGGGAGCGCGGCGCCAACCCGTCAATCCTTGCCGAACTCCGCACCCATCTCGCGTCCGCGCGCGGCGGCGGCGTGCATGGCCTTGACGAAAGCGTCCTTCATGCCGCTGGCGTCCATCGCCGTCAAGGCGGCATACGTCGTGCCGCCCTTGGACGTGACGCGCTCGCGCAGCGTGGCTACCGGCTCGGGCGATTCGGCCGCCAGCGCCGCCGCGCCACGGAACGTTTCCACGGCCAGTTTCCGGCCCTGTTCGGCGGACAATCCCATTTCCACGGCCGCGCGCTCCATCGCCTCCACAAAATAGAAGACGTAGGCCGGCCCGCTGCCCGAAATCGCGGTGACGGCGTCGATCTGGTCGTCGTTGTCCACCCAGACGCACTGGCCCACGGCTTCGGCCACGGCCGTGGCGATATCCCGGTCGGCGCCGGACAGCCCCGGGGGCGCGGCCAGGCCGGTCATGCCCAAGCCGGCCAGCGCGGGCGTGTTCGGCATGGCGCGCACCAGACGGCTGCGGCCCAGCCAGCGGGCCATGTCCTGCAGCCGGATGCCGGCCGCGACGCTGATGATGAGGTTGTCGGTCAGCAGCGGCTCGAGCGCGGCGATGGCGTCACGGAACTGCTGCGGCTTGACGGCCAGCACGATCACGTTGCTGGCGCCAAAGGCGGCGTCGGGCGCCGCCAGCGCCTTGACGCCGCTCTGGGCCAGGCGCTGGCGGGCATCTTCCGAGGGATCGACCACGCGGATCGAGCCGGCCGGCACGCCACGGGCCACCAGGCCGCCGATCAGGGCAGACGCCATGTTGCCGCCGCCGAGAAAGCCAAAGGTGAGGGAATCGAGCATCAGGTTTCCTGGTGAGCCAGCGCGGTACGTGGCGGCCGGCGTTTTTTCATGTCATGGGGATGCGAAAGACCGGCGCGGAGCCTGCCGGGCGCCATCAGGGCCGCGCGCCGAAAATCGCGGTGCCGATACGCACCAGCGTGGCGCCCTCGGCAATGGCCGCGTCCATGTCGGCGGACATGCCCATCGAGAGCGTGTCCACGTCTAGCCCGGATTGCCGCAGTTGATCAAGCAACGCACGGAGGGCGGCAAACGGTTGACGCTGGGCGGCCGGGTCGGCCGCTGGCGCCGGAATGGCCATCAGGCCGCGCAGCCGCAGATTTGGCAGCGTCGCGATGGCCTGGGCCAGCGCCGGCACCTCGGCCGGCGCCACGCCGCTCTTGGTGTCCTCGTTGCTGATATTGACCTGGATGCAGACCTGCAGCGGCGGCAGCCCGGCCGGACGCTGGGCGGACAGCCGCTCGGCGATCTTCAGCCGGTCGATGGCGTGGACCCAGTCGAACTGCTCGGCCACCGGCCGCGTCTTGTTGCTTTGCAGGGGGCCGATGAAATGCCACTGGATCTGGCCGCGCAGCGCGTCCAGCGCGGCAATCTTCTCCACGCCTTCCTGGACATAGTTCTCGCCGAACGCCCGCTGGCCGGCGTCGAAGGCCTCGCGGACCCGATGCGCCGAAACCGTCTTGGAAACCGCCAGCAATGTGACATCGGCCGGCGCCCTGCCGGCTTGTTGTGCGGCCGCCGCGATGTCATTTTTCACGGCTTGCAAGTTGGCGGCGATTACAGACATAATCCAGCGGATATATTCGAAGAAGTACAACTAGAAGTACAACAATAAACCTTTGAAGGCCCGGCAAATCGATATTCCCGCCAGGGCCTCTTTCAGGGTGGGGTCATTATAGATGGACATCGCACAGCTTCTGGCCTTCGCGGTCAAGAACAAGGCATCCGATCTTCACCTCTCGGCCGACATGCCGCCGATGGTGCGTATTCACGGGGACATGCGCCGCATCAACGTCGCGGCGATGACGCACAAGGACGTCCACGCCATGGTGTACGACATCATGAGCGACGTTCAGCGCAAATCCTATGAAGAACGGCTGGAGGTCGATTTCTCGTTCGAGATCTCGGGCCTGTCCCGTTTCCGGGTCAACGCCTATACCACGCAGCGCGGCTCGGCCGCCGTATTCCGTACCATTCCGTCGAAGGTGCTGACGCTCGACGACCTGCACGCGCCGGCGGTGTTCGCCGACCTGTGCATGAAGCCGCGCGGACTGGTGCTGGTGACCGGGCCGACCGGTTCGGGCAAGTCCACCACGCTGGCGGCGATGGTCGACCATCGCAACGACAACGACATGGGCCACATCCTCACGGTGGAGGACCCGATCGAATTCGTCCACAACTCGAAAAAGAGCCTGATCAACCAGCGCGAGCTGGGGCCGCACACGCATTCGTTTGCCAACGCGCTGCGTTCGGCGCTGCGGGAAGACCCGGACGTGATCCTGGTGGGGGAATTGCGGGATCTGGAAACGATCCGGCTGGCGCTGACGGCGGCGGAAACCGGCCACCTGGTCTTTGCCACGCTGCACACCAGTTCGGCCGCCAAGACCATCGACCGGGTGGTGGACGTGTTCCCGCCCGAGGAAAAGGACATGGTCCGGACCATGCTGTCCGAATCGCTGGAGGCCGTGATCTCGCAGACGCTGCTCAAGACGCGCGACGGCAATGGCCGCACCGCGGCGCACGAGATCATGATCGCCACGCCCGCCATCCGCCACCTGATCCGCGAGAACAAGATTGCGCAGATGTACTCGATGATGCAGACGTCCAGCGGCATGGGCATGCAGACGCTGGACCAGTGCCTGGGCGACCTGATCAAGCGCGGCATGATCAACTACAACGATGCGCGGGCGATTGCGAAGAACCCGGACGCATTCATGGGCTAAGGGGCGATCATGCTCGACCGCGAATCCGCATCGAAGTACATCAACGACCTGCTCGAGCTGATGGTGAACAACCGCGGCTCGGATCTGTTCATCACCTCCGAATTCCCGCCGGCCATCAAGGTCGACGGCAAGATCACGCCGGTCTCGCAGCAGCCGCTGAACCCGACCCAGGCGCTGGGCCTGGTGCGCTCGATCATGAACGAGCGCCAGGTGAAGGAGTTCGACGACACGCGCGAATGCAACTTCGCGATCACGGCGCCCAACGCGGGCCGCTTCCGGGTGTCGGCCTTCATCCAGCAGGGCCGCGCCGGCATGGTGGTGCGAACCATCAACACGCGCATCCCGTCGGTGGAAGACCTGGACCTGCCGCAGTCGCTGCATGACATCGTGATGTCCAAGCGCGGGCTGGTGATCGTGACCGGCGCCACGGGCTCGGGCAAGTCGACCTCGCTGGCGGCCATGCTGGACCACCGCAACGCGCATTCGTATGGCCACATCATCACGATCGAGGACCCGATCGAATACGTGCATGCGCACCAGAACTGCATCGTCACGCAGCGCGAGGTGGGCATCGATACCGAGTCGTGGCACATCGCGCTGAAGAACACGCTACGCCAGGCGCCCGACGTGATCCTGATCGGCGAAATCCGCGACCGCGAGACGATGGAATACGCGATGCAGTACGCCGAGACGGGCCACCTGTGCCTGGCCACGCTGCACGCGAACAACGCCAACCAGGCCATCGACCGGATCGTCAACTTCTTCCCCGAGGAAAAGCGCCAGCAGCTGCTGATCGACCTGTCGCTGAACCTGAAGGCGATGATCTCGCAGCGTCTGCTGCCGCGCGCCGGTCGCAAGGGCCGCGTGCCGGCTGTGGAAATCATGATCGGCACGCCGCTGGTGGCCGACCTGATCTTCAAGGGCGAGATCCACGAGCTCAAGGAAGTCATCAAGAAATCGCGCGAGCAGGGCATGATCTCGTTCGACCAGGCGCTGTTCGAACTGTACGAGGCCGAGAAGATCACCTACGAGGACGCGCTCAAGAACGCCGACTCGCTGAACGACCTGCGCCTGATGATCAAGCTCCATAGCACGCGGCATCGCGACGCGGATCTTGGCGCCGGCACCGAACACCTGAACGTGATCTGACGCGGGCGGCCGGGGCGCGGTATGCTTGCGCCCATTACCTTTCAGGAGACCGACGATGAGCAACGTCTACCAGTTCGAAGCCAGTTCGCTGGCAGGCCAGCCGGTGCCGCTGGCCGACTTCCGGGGCAAGGTGCTGCTGATCGTCAACACGGCCAGCGAGTGCGGCTTCACGCCGCAGTACGCGGGTCTGCAGACGCTGCAGGACAGCTACCAGACGCGCGGCTTCGATGTGCTGGGCTTTCCGTGCAACCAGTTCGGCAAGCAGGAGCCGGGCGATGCCGAACAGATCGGCGCGTTCTGCGAATCGCGCTTCCACGTCACCTTTCCGATGTTCGCGAAGATCGATGTCAACGGCGCCGATGCGCATCCGCTCTACAAGTGGCTGACGTCGGAAAAGCCGGGGCTGCTGGGCACCCAGGCGATCAAGTGGAATTTCACCAAGTTCCTGCTGCGCCGCGACGGCACGATCTTCAAGCGCTATGCGCCGACCACCAAGCCTGACGAGATTCGCGGCGACATCGAGACGCTGCTCAGCGATCCGGGCGCCTGAAACAGACCCGCCGGCGGCCGGCGGCGGCCGGCTTCAGCCGTGCGAGTCCGCCCGGACCGCGCGCAGGAAGCCGTTGAGCGAACGCTCCGGCGTTTCGTGGAAATGCTCGGCCAGCATGGTCAGCTTGCGGCAGCGGTCCAGCCGGAAGCTCCGGTAGTCCTCGCGCGCCGTGCACCAGGCGGCCACCAGCCAGACATTGCCCCAGAAGAACAACCCCAGCGGCTGCACCACGCGCACGGTGTCGCGCTGTTGCGCATCGGAATAGTCGATCTGCAGCAGCCGCTGCGCGCCGATGGCCGTGTGGACGATGTCGAACGCCTCGCGCACGGCGGGGTGGTTGGCATACTCGGGCGCGAAAATGCGGCTCTGCTGCGCGGCCAGGCGCCGTTGCGGCGGCAGGGCGGCCATCAGCTTTTCCAGCGATGGCTCGGCCGCGGCGGCCAGCGCGCCGCCGCCCCAGGCCTTGAGCAGGCGCAGGCCCGCCACCATGGCCTCCACTTCCATCGACGTGAACATCAGCGGCGGCACATCGTAATCGGGCCGCAGGCGGTAGCCGATGCCGGCTTCGCCCTCCACAGGCACGCCGGACAGCGACAGCGCCTGGATGTCGCGGTAGACCGTGCGTTCGGACACGCCCAGCCGCTGCGCGAGCAGCGCGGCCGTGGTCAGGCGGCGCCCGCGCAGGACCTGGACGATCTGGAAAAGGCGGTCGGCGCGTCGGCTCATGGCGGTGTCAGTGCGCGACGGCGGCGGGTGCGGCAGCCATGGCCGGTTCATGCAGGCCGATCCGGTTGCCTTCGCTGTCGGTGATATGGGCGAAGCGGCCCATGTTGTCGGGCAACTGCACCGGGCCGCGCACGGTGCGGCCTCCGGCATAGGTGACCCGCGCCAGCACGTCGTCGAGTTGCGGGGCGTTGAAATACGGCACCGGGCCGTAGAACGCGCTGGACCGGTACTGCTCGCCGCGCACCAGCGCACCGGCCGAGCTTGCATGGGTGAATACGGCCAGGTCGACGTCGCCCACGGTTTCGCGGCGTAGCGGATGCTCGAACACCGTTTCGTAGAACTGCATGGCGCGCTTCATGTCGGTCACCGGGATTTCCAGCCAGTTGACCAGTGCATTGGACGGGTTGGCCATGGTGGCGCTCCTCTTTGTCGTGTCGGGAGACCGGATCATGCGCGGGCACTCCTGACAGCGTGCTGTCAGGAGCATGTCAGGGGCCCGGGTGCGGTCTCAATGCGGCATCCAGGCCGCCATCACCGGCACCAGGATGGCCGTCAGTACGCCATTCAGCCCCATGCCCAGTGCCGAAAACGCGCCGGCCTCCTGGCTGACCTGAAACGCCCGGGCCGTGCCGATGCCGTGGGCTGCCACGCCCGTGGCAAAGCCGCGCACGGTGTAGTCGCGCACGCGCAGCAGGTTCAGCAGGCCGGTGGCGCTGATCGCGCCGATGATGCCGGTGGCCATCACCAGCACGGCGGTCAGCGACGGCAGGCCGCCAATTTTCTCGGACACGCCCATCGCGATCGGGATCGTCACCGACTTCGGCGCCAGCGACAGCACCACCTCGGGCGACGCCCCAAGCAGGTAGGCGATACCGACCGCCGACACCACGGCGGACACCGAACCGGCCAGCAAGCCGGCCAGCAGCGGCAGTACATTGCTGCGCAGCTTCGGCAACTGGGTGTACAGCGGCACAGCCAGCGCCACGGTGGCCGGCCCCAGCAGGAAGTGCACGAACTGCGCGCCGTCGAAGTAGGTCTTGTACGGCGTGCCGGTCACGGTCAGCACCGTGACCAGGATGGCCACCGAGATCATCACCGGATTGGCCAGCGGCGAGAACCGCGCGCGTTCGTAGATGCGGAACGCGAACACATAGGCGACGAGCGTGGCGGTCAGCCCGATCAGCGGACTGGCGGCCAGGTACACCCAGATTTCATTGAGACGCGGCGACATCATGGCTGGGCTCCGGCATCCACGGCATCGGCCGGCGGCTTGCGCATCAGTGCGCGCGTGACCAGCGCGGTCACGGCGATGGCCACCCAGGTGGAGATCACCAGCGCGATGACGATCGGCAGCCATTCGCTACCGATGCGGTTGGCATGCACCATGATGCCGACGCCGGCCGGCACGAACAGCAGCGACAGGTGCTTGAGCAGGTCATTGGCCGAGCCCTGGATCACGGGCAGCAGCCGGTTGTCGAATACGAGCCAGCCGAACAGCAGCAGCATGCCGAGCACGGGGCCGGGCACGGGCAGACGCAGGGCGTAGCTGATGACTTCGCCCACGGTCTGGAAGACCAGCAGGATGGCAAACGTCTGGAGCATGGGGGCAGCTTGGGAGAATCCGATGTGCCGCCATGTTACTCCCGGACAAGATGCGTGCAAGCTGAGGCACCGGCCCGTTGCGCCGGGAACACGGCCGTCGCGATGGCGGCGCTGGCCCTCTCCCCCGACCCCTCTCGCGCCTTGCGGGAGAGGCGAGCAAACATCCCCTACGCCGCCTGCGCCGCCACTGTCGGCGCCAGCATGCGGTCCACCAGCTCCACCCAGTGGATCACCGGCGTGTCCGTGCCGCTTTGCAGGTGCGTGATGCAGCCGATATTGGCCGTGGCGATGGCATCGGGCGACGTGGCCTGCAGCTTGCTCAGCTTGTCGTCGCGCAGCTTGTACGACAGCTCGGGCTGCAGGACCGAGTACGTGCCCGCCGAGCCGCAGCACAGGTGGCTGTCGGCGCAGAGCCGCACGTCCACGCCCAGGCGCGTCAGCAGCGATTCCACCTTGCCGCGGATCTGCTGGCCGTGCTGCAGCGTGCAGGGCGGATGCCACGCCACGCGGCGGCCATCGCGCGGCACCGCGCCGGCCAGCCGGTGCAGGTCGTCGGCGAAGTCGGGCAGCAGCTCGGACAGGTCGCGCGTCAGCGCCGACACGCGCGCGGCCCGTTCGGCGTACGTTGGATCATTGCGCAGCAGGTGGCCGTAGTCCTTGACCATCGCGCCGCAGCCCGATGCCGTCATGACGATGGCCTCGGCGCCGGCCTGGATATGGGGCCACCAGGCGTCGATGTTGGCGCGCATGTTGTCGAGCCCGCCCGCATGGTCGCCGGTGTGGAAGCGGATCGCGCCACAACAGCCGGCCTCGCGCGCCAACACCAGTTGCACACCAAGCTTGTCGAACACACGGGCCGTTGCGGCATTGATGTTGGGCGACATGGCGGGCTGCACACAGCCGTCGAGCAACAGCATCTTGCGCGGATGCTCGCTGCGCGGCCAGGTGCCCGGCGTCGTCGGGTGGGCCGGCACCTTGTTGCGCAGCGTCTGCGGCAGCAGCGGCCGCACGATCTGGCCCAGCTTCAGCGCCGGGCCGAACAGCCCGGGCCGGGTCAGGCCCTCGCGCAGCATCCAGCGCGCGATGCGCTGCCTGGCGGGGCGCCGGATCCCCTGTTCGGCCAGCCGGTCATCGACGATCTGCCGGCCGATGTCGACCAGGCGCCCGTACGTGACCCCCGACGGGCAGGTCGATTCGCAATTGCGGCAGGTCAGGCAGCGGTCCAGGTGCAGGCGCGTGCTTTCGGTCACCGCGCTGCCTTCGAGCACCTGCTTCATCAGGTAGATGCGCCCGCGCGGGCCGTCCAGTTCGTCACCGAGCAGCTGGTAGGTGGGGCAGGTGGCGGTACAGAAGCCGCAGTGCACGCAGTTGCCGACGATCGATTTCGCCTCTTCGCCTTCGGGCGTGTTGCGCAGGAATTCGGCCAGTGTGGTTTGCATGGTGGGGGATCGTTATCGTTGGGGACCGTGTCCGGACGTGGCTCAAAGCCCGCTGTACATGCGCTGTGGATTGAAGATGCCCGCTGGATCGAAGCTGGCCTTCAGCCGCCGGTGGATCGCCGCCAGTGGCGCCGGGAGCGGCGTGAACACGCCCACGGCCTTGTCGCCGTTGCGGAACAGCGTGGCATGGCCACCCACGGCCTGGGCGGCCGCGCGGACCCGGTCGGCCGACGCGACGCTGTCGTCGGGCGCCAGCCACCAACGCTGGCCGCCGCCCCATTCCACCAGTTGCTCGCCGGGCAGGTCCAGCGGCGTTGTCACCGGCGGGACGGCAATGCGCCACAGCGCGCGGCCGGCGTCGCGCGCCGGCGTGAAGAACGGATAGGTCTGCTCGCGCAGGGCGGTCCACAGCTGTCGGGCATGGCTGGCATCGACCACCTCGCCGCCCAGGCTGTCGCGCGCCGCGCAAACGGCGGCGGTGGCGCCGCTCAGGCGCACGCACAGCACGCCGTCATGCCAGGCCGACGCCGCGATCGGCAACGGCTTGCCGCCCCATTTGTTGAGTTGGTCGATGGCGTCGGCCTGGGACAGCGCAAAGCGCAGCGTGGCGTCGTCGAACGGCACGGGCAGCACCTTCAGCGATACCTCGGTGACCAGGCCCAGCGTGCCGAGCGAGCCGGCCAGCAGGCGCGATACATCGTAGCCGGCCACATTCTTCATGACCTGCCCGCCGAAGTTCAGGATCTCGCCCTTGCCGTCCATCAGCTGCGCGCCGAGCACGAAATCGCGCAAGGCGCCCACCGACTGGCGGCGCGGCCCCGACAGCCCCGCCGCGAAGGCGCCGCCCAGCGTGGCGGTGCTGGCCTGGCCGTGCGCGGCGAAATGGGGCGCCTCGAAGGCCAGCATCTGGCGGTGCCCGGCCAGCACGTCCTCGATCTCGGCCAGCGGCGTGCCGCAGCGCGCGGTGATCACCAGCTCGGCTGGGTCATAGTCGACGATGCCGCGATACGCCCGTGTATCGAGCACGGTGCCGACCAGCGCCTGGCCGTAGAAATCCTTGCTGCCGCCGCCGCGCAGCCGCAGCGGGGTGCGGCTGTCGCCGGCCTGGCGAATCGCGTCGCGGAAGGTCGCGAGGGTGGCGTCGAGGGTGGCTTGCATGAGGACGTGTCGTGATAGGGTGGGTGGGTCAGGGGCGCATCGGGCCCATCATGGGCGCGGCGGCCTGGGCGGCGGCCGGTTCTCCACGGCGCCTTCGAGCCGGCCCTCCAGGCCTGGCTCGCTGCGGTACGCCGGCAGCGCGCTGCCGCAGTGCTGGCAGAACCTGGCGGACGGCTCGTGCCCTTCGGTCAGGCATTGCTCGCACGAGCGCGTGGTCAGCGGCCGCTTGATGATGCTGGCGGCCAGCTCGGCGCCGACGATGCCGGTGGGGAAGGCGATGATCCCGTAGCCCAGCAGGATCGTCAGCGACGTGATGAACTGCCCGATCGGCGTCTTCGGCACCATGTCGCCGAAGCCCGTGGTGGTCAACGTGACGATGGCCCAGTACATACTGAGCGGAATGCTGGTGAAGCCGTGCTCGGGGCCTTCGACCACGTACATCACGGTGCCCAGGATCACCGTGATGATGAACACGGTGGCCAGGAACACGAAGATCTTGCGCCGGCTATTGGCCAGTGCGCGGGCCAGGATCTCGGCCTCCTCGAAGTACACGGTGAGCTTGAGGATCCGGAACACCCGCAGCAGGCGCAGCAGCCGCACGTCGATCAGGAACGCCAGCTCGGGCACGAAGAACGACGCCCAGGTGGGCATGATCGAGATGAAGTCGATGATGCCGTAGAAGCTAAGCGCGTAACGCAGCGGGCGCTTCACCACGCACAGCCGCATGACGTACTCGGCCGTGAACAGCAGCGTGAACATCCATTCCAGCGCCGTGAACGCCGTGCCCAGCCGGGCGTGGATGGACGGCACGCTGTCCAGCATCACCACGCCGACACTGGCGACGATGGCGATCAGCAGCACGACGTCGAACAGTCGCCCCGGGCGCGTGTCGGCTTCGAAGATGATCGTGTACCAGTGCTGGCGCCAGCCCGATTCGGGCTGGCCCAGGCGCTGGCGGATCATGGCGTTGGTGTGGCGTTGTGGCATGTCTGACGAAACAGGTAAGCAGGGGCGGGTGGATAAACAGGCAGCGTGCCGCCATCCCCCGCCGGGCCCTGCGCGTCGATCAGAATCGCGGGATGTCGGGGTGGGGCAGCAGGCCGCGCCTGACGTGCATCTTGCCGTATTCGGCACAGCGTGCCAGCGTCGGGATGGCCTTGTCCGGGTTGAGCAGGCGCGCGGGATCGAACGCCGCCTTCACGCCGAAGAACGCCTCGCATTCCTCGCGCGAAAACTGCACGCACATCGAATTGAGCTTTTCGACGCCCACGCCATGCTCGCCGGTCACGGTGCCGCCCAGTTCGACGCAGGTCTCCAGGATGTCGGCGCCAAACAGTTCGGCGCGGTGCCATTCATCGACGTCGCCGCCATCGAACAGGATCAGCGGGTGCATGTTGCCATCGCCGGCATGGAACACGTTGATGCACCGCAAGCCGTACTTCTGCTCCATCCGTTCGATGCGCTTGAGCAGCGTGCCGATGTGCTTGCGCGGGATGGTGCCGTCCATGCAGTAATAGTCGGGCGAGATACGGCCCGCGGCCGGGAAGGCGTTCTTGCGGCCGCTCCAGAAGCGCAGGCGCTCGGCCTCGTTCTGCGACACCGTGATGCGCGTGGCGCCCGAAGCGCGCAGCACCTCGCTCATGCGGCCGATTTCCTCGGCCACTTCCTCGGGCGTGCCGTCGGACTCGCACAGCAGGATGGCGGCGGCATCGAGGTCGTAGCCGGCCTTGACGAATTCCTCCACGGCGGCCGTGGCGGGGCGATCCATCATCTCCAGGCCGGCCGGGATGATGCCCGCGGCAATCACGTCGGCCACGGCATTGCCGCCTTTTTCCACGTCGTCGAAGCTGGCCATGATGACCTGCGCCAGCTGCGGCTTGGGGATGAGCCGGACGGTGACCTCGGTGACCACGGCCAGCATGCCTTCGGAGCCGATGATCGTGGCCAGCAGGTCCAGGCCCGGCGAATCGGGCGCCTCGGAGCCGAACACGACCACATCGCCCTCCATCGTCACCGCGCGTACGCGCAGCACGTTGTGGACGGTCAGCCCGTACTTCAGGCAATGCACGCCGCCGGAGTTCTCGGCCACGTTGCCGCCGATGGAGCAGGCGATCTGCGACGACGGGTCGGGTGCGTAATAGAGATTGTGCGGCGCGGCCGCTTCGGAAATGGCCAGGTTGCGCACGCCGGGCTGGACCACCGCCGTGCGCGAATACGGATCGACCGACAGGATGCGCTTGAACTTGGCCAGCGACAGCACCAGGCCGCCCGCGACCGGCATGGCGCCGCCGGACAGGCTGGTGCCGGAACCACGCGGCACCACGGGCACGCCGAGTTCGTGGCACAGGCGCAGCACGGCGCAGACCTGGTCCTCGGTGTCGGGCAGCACCACGGCATCGGGCACCTGCCGATAGGCCGCCAGACCATCGCACTCGTAGGGGACGGTGTCTTCAGCCCGCCACAGCACGGCCGCGTCGGGCAGGATGGCCGACAGCCGGGCCAGCAGCGCGGCACGGCGGCCATCTGCGGCTTGGGCGGATACATCCGCAACGGTGCGGGCGTCTTGGGGGGCGTTCATGGCAGCAACTCCTGTGACGGACCGGGCGCCGCATGCTGCTTCGCAGGCACGCGGCCGGGACGGCAGACTATAGCGCAGGCACCTCGCCAGGCGGGCGCCCGGGCACGTGAATTCCGCATGCCGACCCGATCAAAATGGTTCATGCCGGCGCGGGCAGGGGGTGGGCACCGGCGCACACCGTCGTCGGGCAGGGGACGCTTCCAGCGTAGTGGCTCAGGCGCTACCAGTCCAGCCCGAGCAGCCAGTCGATGAAGTAGCGCGCCTCGGGCAGCAGCGGCGCCTGCTCGCGCTCGACGATGTAATAGCCGTGCGGCGAGATCGATTCCACATCGAGCAGCTTCACCATCTGGCCGGCCGCCAGCCACTGGCGCGCCATGCGCTGGCGCACCAGGCCCACGCCCTGGTTCGACACGATGGCCTCCAGCATCAGGCCGATGTCGTTGAACTGGGCGCCGGTCTGCGGCTCGGGCCAGTCCAGGCCCGCCGTCTCGAACCACGGGCGCCACGGTTCCAGCGGGCTGCGCAGCAGCGTCAGGTTGTGCAGGTCCTCGGGCCTGGTGATGGCAAAGCCGTTCACGCGCTCGTAGTATTCGCGGCCGCACGCCGGGAACACCGGCTCCACCAGCAGCCTGGTGGTCTTCAGGTCCGGATAGCGGCCCGTGCCGTAGCGGATCTCGATGTCGGTATCCTCGGCCTTCACATCCAGGAACGGCACGGCCAGGTGCAGTTCCAGGTCGATATGCGGATACAGCGCGCTGAACTCGGGCAGGCGCGGCACCAGGTGCTGGCGCCCGAAGGTGGGCGGAATGGCCACGCGCAGGCGCGTGCGCAGCTTGTTGTACTCGGGGCGCGCCAGTTCGTTGAGCGATTTCAGCGCATCCTGCACGTTGCGCTGGTAGCGTGTGCCGGCCGTCGTGAGCCGCAGCGCGGCGTTCGAGCGCACGAACAGGTCCTCGCCCCAGAGCTCCTCCAGGTTCTTGATGCGATGCGAGACCGCGCTGGGCGTGACCGACAGTTCCTCGGCCGCGCGGGCAAAGCTGCCCAGCCGCGCCGCCGACTCGAAGGCGATCAGCAGGTGCAGCGGCGGAACGCGTTGGAAGACCGATGCCATGGCCGCGGGCTCAGCGCGACGCGCTGAAGATCTTGCCCGGGTTCAGGATATGGTTCGGGTCCAGCGCGTCCTTGATGGCGCGCATCAGGTCCAGCGCGTCCTCGCCGTGCTCCTGCACCAGAAAGCCGATCTTGTGCAGGCCCACGCCATGCTCGCCGGTGCAGGTGCCGCCCATCGACAGCGCGCGCTCGACGATCCGGCGGTTGATGGCCTCGGCCTCGGCCATTTCCTCGGGCTTGCCGGTATCGACCAGGATCGCCACGTGGAAATTGCCGTCGCCGACATGGCCGACGATCGGGCAGGGCAGCGACGATGCGTTCAGGTCGCGCTCGGTCTCGGTCACGCAATCGGCCAGGCGCGAAATCGGCACGCAGACGTCGGTGGTCACCGCGCGGCAGCCGGGCTTGAGCTGCAGCATCGCAAAGTAGGCCGTGTGGCGGGCATTCCAGAGCCGCGTCCGGTCTTCGGGGCGGGTGGCCCACTCGAAGCCCTGGCCGCCATGCTCGGCCACGATTTCCTGCACGGTCTCGGCCTGCTCGCGCACGCCGGCCTCGGTGCCGTGGAATTCGAAAAACAGGTGCGGGGTCTCGGGCAGTGTCAGGTTGTCGTGGCGGTTGATGGCGCGGATGGCCAGCGCATCGACAAATTCCACGCGCGCCACCGGCACGCCCAGCTGGATGGTCTGGATGGTGGCACGCACCGCGTCGCCCATGCTCGGGAACGCGCATACGGCAGCCGAAATGGCCTCGGGCTGCGGATACAGGCGCACCGTGACCTCGGTGATGATGCCCAGCGTGCCTTCGCTGCCGATGAACAGGCGGGTCAGGTCGTAGCCGGCCGACGACTTGCGCGCGTGGGTGCCGGTGCGGATCACGCGGCCATCCGCCATGACCACGGTCAAGGCCAGCACGTTTTCGCGCATGGTGCCGTAGCGCACGGCGTTGGTGCCCGACGCGCGCGTGGCGCACATGCCGCCCAGCGACGCGTCCGCGCCCGGGTCGATCGGGAAGAACAGGCCCGTGTCCTTGATTTCCTGGTTCAGCTGCTTGCGCGTGACGCCCGGCTGCACGGTGACGGTCAGGTCTTCGGGATGGACGGCCAGCACGCGGTTCATTTGCGACAGGTCAAGGCTGACCCCGCCGGCAACGGCCAGCAGGTGGCCTTCGAGCGACGAACCGGCGCCGTAGGGAATCAGCGGCACGCCATGGGTGTTGCACAGCCTGGCCACCTCGGCCACTTCCTCGGTGCTGTGGGCAAATACCACGGCATCGGGCAGGGCGGGCGGAAACGGCGATTCGTCACGGCCATGGTGCTCGCGCACGCCGTTCGAGGTGGAAAAGCGGTCGCCGAAGCGGGAGGTCAGGGCATCGGCCAGGGCGGACGGGAACGGGCGGCGCGCCAGGGCGGCGGCAGGTGTGGGGTGGTTCATGCGGGTCTCCGGGCGGGCCGTATGGCTCTGTATGTAATGGAATGCCGCTATTCTACGACTCGCCTACGCCGCGTGCGCCACCTGATGGGCGGGCATTGGCCGCCATCCGGCCGATAAACGGCCATCCCGGACCGGAAGCAGGCCATAATTGCGCCACTTCGAAGCACCAACCCCAGAAAACGAGGAGACCGGCATGGGCAACCGCCTGTCCAAGATTGCCACGCGCACCGGCGATGCCGGCACCACCGGCCTCGGTGACGGCAGCCGCGTGGGCAAGAACAGCCTGCGCATTGCCGCCATCGGCGACGTCGACGAGCTGAATTCCCAGATCGGCCTGCTGCTGACCGAGCCGGACCTGCCGGCCGACGTGCGCGATGCGCTGCTTCATATCCAGCACGACCTGTTCGACCTGGGTGGCGAACTGTCGATTCCCGGATACACCTTGCTAAAGGAACCCCAGGTGGCGCAGCTCGATACCTGGCTGGCGCACTACAACGCCAGCCTGCCCCGCCTGGCGGAATTCATCCTGCCCGGGGGCAGCCGCACCGCCGCCCATGCCCATGTCTGCCGCACCGTGTGCCGGCGCGCCGAGCGTTCCCTGGTGGAACTGGGCGCCGCCGAATCGCTGAACGACGCGCCGCGCCAGTACCTGAACCGGCTCTCGGACCTGCTTTTCGTACTGGCTCGCGTGCTGAATCGCGCGGGCGGCGGCACCGACGTGTTGTGGCAGCGCGGGCGGCCGTCCTGATTGTGATGAATAGCTAACGTTAAGCCGGCTGGCGGGTCTGGCCGGATAAACCGAGAAAATTACTCGGATTTGCGGATTACACCCTTGAAATGGCCCGGGACGGCCACATTTCGCTCTCAGTCGAGATTGCAGTCCCTGACTGAGAGACAGGGCAATAGGAGAGAACACTATGGGTAAGATCATCGGTATCGACCTGGGTACCACCAACAGCTGCGTGTCGGTCCTGGAAGGCAACACGCCAAAGGTCATCGAGAACTCGGAAGGCGCGCGCACCACGCCGTCGATCATCGCCTACATGGAAGATGGCGAGATCCTGGTTGGCGCCCCGGCCAAGCGTCAGGCCGTGACCAACCCGCGCAACACGCTGTATGCCGTGAAGCGCCTGATCGGCCGCAAGTTCGAGGAGAAGGAAGTCCAGAAGGACATCGGCCTGATGCCGTACTCGATCGTCAAGGCCGACAACGGCGACGCCTGGGTTGGCGTGCGCGACCAGAAGCTGGCCCCGCCGCAGGTGTCGGCCGAAGTGCTGCGCAAGATGAAGAAGACCGCCGAGGACTACCTGGGCGAGCCGGTGACCGAGGCCGTGATCACGGTGCCGGCGTACTTCAACGACTCGCAGCGCCAGGCCACCAAGGACGCCGGCCGCATCGCGGGCCTGGAAGTCAAGCGCATCATCAACGAACCGACCGCCGCGGCGCTCGCGTTCGGCATGGACAAGAACGAGAAGGGCGACCGCAAGATTGCGGTGTATGACCTGGGTGGCGGCACGTTCGACATCTCGATCATCGAAATCGCCGACGTCGATGGCGAGAAGCAGTTCGAAGTGCTGTCGACCAATGGCGACACGTTCCTGGGCGGCGAAGACTTCGACCAGCGCATCATCGACTACATCATCGGCGAGTTCAAGAAGGAACAGGGCGTCGATCTGTCGAAGGACGTGCTGGCCCTGCAGCGCCTGAAGGAAGCCGCCGAAAAGGCCAAGATCGAACTGTCGAGCTCGCAGCAGACCGAGATCAACCTGCCGTACATCACGGCCGACGCCTCGGGTCCGAAGCACTTGAACCTGAAGATCACGCGCGCCAAGCTCGAAGCCCTGGTGGAAGACCTGATCGCCCGCACGATCGAACCGTGCCGTACCGCGATCAAGGACGCCGGCGTCAAGGTCAGCGACATCGACGACGTGATCCTGGTGGGCGGCATGACCCGCATGCCCAAGGTGCAGGAGCAGGTGCGCGAGTTCTTCGGCAAGGAAGCGCGCAAGGACGTGAACCCGGACGAAGCCGTGGCCGTGGGTGCCGCCATCCAGGGTTCGGTGCTGTCGGGTGACCGTACCGACGTGCTGCTGCTGGACGTGACGCCGCTGTCGCTGGGCATCGAGACGCTGGGTGGCGTGATGACCAAGATGATCTCGAAGAACACGACCATCCCGACCAAGCACGCCCAGGTGTTCTCGACCGCTGACGACAACCAGCCGGCCGTGACGATCAAGGTGTTCCAGGGCGAGCGCGAGATGGCCAGCGGCAACAAGCTGCTGGGCGAGTTCAACCTGGAAGGCATTCCGCCGTCGCCGCGCGGCATGCCGCAGATCGAGGTCTCGTTCGACATCGACGCCAACGGCATTCTGCACGTGGGCGCCAAGGACAAGGCCACCGGCAAGGAAAACCGCATCACGATCAAGGCGAACTCGGGTCTGTCGGAAGACGAGATCCAGCGCATGGTGAAGGACGCCGAGGCCAACGCCGAGGAAGACAAGAAGGCCCGCGAGCTGGCCGATGCCCGCAACCAGGCCGATGCGCTGATCCACTCGACCCGCAAGGCCCTGACCGAGCATGGCGACAAGCTCGAGGCCGGCGAGAAGGAAAAGATCGAAGCCGCGATCAAGGAACTGGAAGACGCCGCACGCGGCGGCGACAAGACCGAGATCGATGCCAAGGTCAATGCGCTGTCCGAAGTCAGCCAGAAGCTGGGCGAGAAGGTCTACGCCGACATGCAGGCCAAGGCCGGTGAAGCCGGCGCGGCGGGTGCAGGCGCGGCCGGTGCCGGCCAGCAGCAGGCCCAGCCCCAGGACGATAACGTCGTGGACGCCGAGTTCAAGGAAGTGAACGACAAGAAGTAAGCGGGAAGGGGGCGGCGGCGCGGGTGATGCCGGCGCCGCTGCCCGTTCCCGACGCCGGGCGACGGTGGTCTGACTCACGGTGCAAACCACGGTCGGACACCGCGCTCGGCTTTTTTGCTTATCGCCCGCCGGGTGTTTTCATGACCCGCCGGGCCCATCAGGTATTGAGCCACCATGGCAAAACGTGACTACTACGAAGTGCTCGGGGTAGGCAAGAACGCGAGCGAAGACGAGATCAAGAAGGTTTATCGCAAGCTCGCGATGAAGTACCACCCGGACCGCAATCCGGACAACAAGGAAGCCGAGGAAAAATTCAAGGAGGCCAAGGAAGCCTACGAGATGCTTTCCGACCCCGAGAAGAAGGCTGCCTATGACCAGTACGGCCATGCGGGCGTGGACCCGAACATGGCCGGCGGCTTCGGCGCCGGCGGGTTTGGCGGCGGCGGCTTCGCCGAGGCGTTTGGCGACATCTTCGGCGACATCTTCGGCCAGGCGGCCGGTGGCGGCCGACGCGGCAACGGCCCGCAGGCCTACCGGGGCGCCGACCTGCGCTACAGCATGGAGATCTCGCTGGAGCAGGCCGCGCACGGCCACGAGGCGCAGATCCGCGTGCCGCACTGGGACGATTGCGATCACTGCCACGGCAACGGCGCCGAGCCGGGGTCGTCGGTGGAAACCTGCCCGACCTGTAACGGCGTGGGCCAGGTACGTGTGTCGCAGGGCTTCTTCACGATGCAGCAGACCTGCCCGAAGTGCCACGGCAGCGGCAAGTTCATCCCCAAGCCATGCACCAAATGCCACGGCCAAGGCAAGCTGAAGTCGCAGAAGACGCTCGAAGTGAAGATTCCGGCAGGGATCGACGAAGGCATGCGCATCCGCTCGTCGGGCAATGGCGAGCCGGGCATCAATGGCGGCCCCCCGGGCGATCTGTACGTCGAAGTGCATATCAAGCCGCACGAGGTATTCGAGCGTGATGGCGACGACCTGCACTGCCAGATGCCGATCTCGTTCGCCACGGCGGCGCTGGGCGGCGAGCTCGAGGTGCCGACGCTGGGCGGCAAGGCCAGTTTCCCGGTGCCCGAAGGCACGCAGGGCGGCAAGACGTTCCGGCTGCGCGGCAAGGGCATCAAGGGCGTGCGCTCGGGCTATCCCGGCGACCTCTACGTGCATGTGAACGTGGAAACACCGGTCAAGCTGACTGACGCCCAGAAGGAACTGCTGCGCCAGTTCGACCGCTCGGTCCACGAGGGCGGTTCGCGCCACAGCCCGCAGGAGCAATCCTGGCTGGACAAGGTGAAGAGCTTCTTCAGCTAAGCCTTCGCGCCGCTGGAAACAGAAACCGGCTACGTGAGCAACGTGGCCGGTTTTTTTATGTATCGTTGGTGCTGGAACGGCCCGGTCCGTATCCCGACCACGTTCGCCAGATTGATGTCTCTCACCGATCCCTTCGTTCTGCTCGACGATGCCCACGCGCCGGGCGTCGCCGCATCGCGTCTGTACACCGGCTTCGTGCGCCAGGACATCGTGCCGGCCGGCACCGATGCCGCCGCGCTCGACGCACTGCTGGCACAAGGCTGGCGCGACAGCCTGCACGTTGCCCTGTTTGCGCCGTACGAATTTGGCGGCCATCTCGTCGGCGCTCCGGTCCATCTGGACGAACGGCTACCGTTCCACGACGGCGCCTTGCGCCTGCTGTGGTTCCGTACGCTGACGCTGCTCGATGCCGGACAGGTGAAGCAGTGGGTCGATGCCCAGGCCGGGCCCGGCCCGGCTGGCGTGCTCGACGTGGCCGGCAACCTGTCGCGCGAACAGTACACCGCCGCCATCGCGCGCATCCATGCGTACATCGAGGCGGGCGATACCTACCAGGTCAACTTCACGCAACGGCTCGGTTTCCAGACCTTCGGCGATCCGGTGGCCTTCTACGCCGCGCTGCGCGATGCCCAGCCCGTGCCGTTCGGCGCGCTGGCACGGTTGCCCGGCGATGGCTGGGTGCTGTCGTTGTCACCGGAATTGTTCGTGGCGCACGATGGCGAGGGCCATCTGGTGGCGCGCCCGATGAAAGGCACGGCCCCGCGCACCGGCGATGCTGACGTGGATGCACGATCGGCCAGGGTCCTGGCCGCCGATCCGAAGAATCGCGCCGAGAACGTGATGATCGTCGACCTGCTGCGCAACGACCTGGGTCGCCTGGCCGTGCCCGGCAGCGTGGCGGTGCCCGATCGGTTTGTGGTGGAGCCGTTCGGCCGCGTGCTGCAGATGACGTCCACCGTCACCGCCACGGCGCAGGCCGGCACGTCGTTCGGCAGCCTGATGCAGGCGCTGTTCCCGTGCGGGTCGATCACGGGCGCGCCCAAGCGCCGCACCATGCAGATCATCGCCGAACTGGAATCCTCGCCACGCGGGCTCTACACGGGGTCGATTGGCTGGCTCGACGCGCCGCGCGCCGGTGGCGCGCTGGGCGCTTTCGGCATGTCCGTGGCGATCCGCACGCTGGTGCTGGCCGCAGCCGACGAGGCCGGCCTGCGGCGCGGCGAGATGGGCGTGGGCGGCGGCATCGTCCATGACAGCGTGGCCGACGACGAATTCGCCGAATGCGGCTGGAAGGCGCGCTTCCTGACGGCGCATGACCCGGGCTTCACGCTGTTCGAAACCATGCATGCGCACGACGGCGTCGTGCTGCATCGCGAACGGCATCTCGCGCGCATCGCCAAATCCTCAAAAACGTGTGGATTCGCATTCGACACACCGGCCGCACGTGCCGCGTTGCAGGCCGAGGCCGCGCGGCTGGGCGACGGCGACTGGCGCTTGCGGATGAGCGTCGACAAGCGCGGCGCCATCGCCTTTGCCAGCGGACCGCTCGTGCCCCTGCCGGCCGCGACGGTCGATCTCGACATGGCGGAACTACGATTGCCGGTGGCCGATCCGCTGCGCCGCCACAAGCTCAGCGCGCGTTATACGTTCGATCAGGGCTGGCAGGCCGCGGAGCGTGCCGGGGCATTCGACTGCCTGTTCTTCAACACGCGCGACGAACTGCTCGAAGGCGGCCGCAGCTCGGTGTTCGTCAAGGTCGATGGGCAGTGGCTGACGCCGCCGCTGTCCGCCGACATCCTGCCCGGCGTGATGCGCGCGGTGGTGCTGGAGGCGGGCGATGCGCTGATCGACGGCCCGGTGGCCGAGACGACCGTGACGCGCGAGGCGGTGCTGCGGGCAGAGGCGATCGTCGTCGCCAATGCGCTGCGGGGGACGATGCGGGGGCGGTTGCGTGACGCACCGCCCACTGATTGACTCCCCTCTCCCGCACGCGGGAGAGGGGTTGGGGGAGAGGGCAAACGCTTCGGCTGCGAGATCCTCGCTTGGTACCGCAATCGCCGGCCCTCTCCCCCGCCCCTCTCCCATCAATGGGAGAGGGGAGCCAAACATTCCGGCGAGTGCGCCGGATCAAGCCGAAAACGTATGTTCCACCGCCGGGAAGCTGCCGTCTTTCACGGCGGCCACGTAGGCGCGCACGGCGCCTTCGATCGAGGTCTGGCCGTCCATGAAGTTGCGGACGAACTTGGCCTTGCGGCCGGGGTAGATGTTCAGCATGTCCTGCAGCACCAGCACCTGGCCCGAGCAGTCCACGCCGGCGCCGATGCCGATGGTCGGCACCTTCAGCATCGCCGTTACCTCGCCGGCCAGCTTGGCGGGCACGGCTTCCATCAGGATTACCTGCGCGCCGGCCTGCTCCAGCGCCTGGGCCTCGCGCTTCAGTTGCGCGGCGCCGGCCTCGGTCTTGCCCTGCACCTTGAAGCCGCCGAATGCGTGGACCGATTGCGGCGTCAGGCCGATATGGGCGCACACCGGGATGCTGCGCTCGACCAGGAATTTCACGGTGGGCGCCAGCCATTCGCCGCCTTCGAGCTTCACCATCTGCGCGCCGGCGCGCATCAGCGTGGCCGCGCTTTCGAAGGCCTTTTCGGGCGTGGGATAGGTGCCGAACGGCAGGTCCGTCACCAGCAGCGCGGTCTGGTTGCCGCGTGCCACGCATTCGGTGTGATACGCCATGTGTTCCAGCGTGACGGGCAGCGTGGTTTGCTGGCCCTGTATCACATTGCCCAGCGAATCGCCGACCAGGATCATCTCGACGCCGCAGTAGTCGAGCAGCGCGGCGAAGCTGGAATCGTAGGCGGTCAGCATGGCGATCTTGTCGCCGGCGTCGCGCATGGCCTGCAGCCTGGGCGCGGTGACGGTCTTGCGGGAGGGGTCGAGGAGGTAACTCATGGCAGTGCCCGTATGGAGTGGCGGCCGTGTGTCGCACGAACAAGCTTCGGCGGCGGCCGTTGTCGTTATCGTGTTGTGCTGCCGGGGGCCTTAGGCGCGTCTTTGCAGCGGCTTTGGAGCAGATCAGCGGGCAGCGAGATTCAGGAAGGCCCTGCGGCCTCGCATGTTCTCGATGCGCGACAGTAGTGTACGGAAATCGTCGTCGTTGTCTACCGGATTGAAGTGGGCGGTATCGACGATCAGCACCGGGGCGTCGTCGTAGCGATGGAACAGTTCGCCGTAGGCGTCGTGCAGCCGTTGCAGGTACGTCTCGTCGATGGCGGATTCGCCAGGCAGGCCGCGTCGCAGAATGCGTTCGCGCAGCAGCGACGGCGTAGCCTGCAGCAGGATGACCAGGTCCACGCGCTGCGCGGGCACCTGCAGCCGTGCCGCCAGTGCGTCGTAAAGCGCCAGTTCGTCGGCCTCCAGCGTCAGCGCGGCATAGAGACGGTCGCGCGCGTACAGGACGTTCGTCAGCATGCGCTGGCCGGCAAGCATCGCCGTCTGCCATTGCTGCAACTGGGTGGCGCGCTGGTTCAGGCAGGCCAGCTGCATCGGCAGCGCGTAACGCTGCGGCTCGCGATAAAAGCGTTCGAGGAAGGGATTCTGGCGGGCGCCGTCGGCGAGTTCGCCGGCCCGCAGGTACTGCGCCAGCCGCTGGGCCAGCGCGGACTTGCCCGATCCGACCGGGCCTTCGACGACGATGCGGCGCAGATGGTCGAGCATGCGTCAGGTGCGCGGTGCGCTCAGGACGGGGTGTTGCCTTCCTGCAGGCGCGTGCACTTGCAAGTGGAAAGCTTTTCGATGCGCTGGTCCTGCACGCCAGGCAGGAAGTCCGCTGCCCGGCCGCGGCCGGGAATGTCCAGCGCGGCGTCCAGCTCGATCAGCGGAACCAGCACGAACGCGCGTTCCGTGATGCGCGGATGCGGCACGGTCAGCGCCTCGGTGTTGATCGCTTCGGCGCCGAACAGCAGCAGGTCCAGGTCCAGCGTGCGCGGCGCGTTGCGGAACGGCCGCTCGCGGCCGAACTGGTCTTCGATGTGGTGGCAGATGCGCAGCAGTTGCGACGCCGTGAAGGTCGTTTCGACCTTGACCACGGCGTTGAAGTAGTCGTCGCCGGAGGCGTCGACCGGGGCCGTGCGGTAGAACGACGACCGCGCAACGACCGTGATCCCGACCTGCTGGGCCAGGCACACGATGGCGTCTTTCAACGCCTGGCGCGCATCTCCAAGATTGGCGCCGATGCCGATGAAGGCAAGCGTCATGTTATTCCTCCGGCTGGGCGCGGCGCGGTCCCGGCTCGGGCTGACCTCCATCGGCCCCGTCAGTCGATTGCGCCTCGCTGCGGGAAGACACTTTATCCGATTTCCGCGGACCGCGTCGGCGGCGCCGTTTGCGTGCCGGCGCGTCGCCATCGTGGCCGGTGCCGTCCTCGGCGCCTTCCGCGCCACCGTCGTGGCCGGTGTCCTGGCCGCCGTCGTGGCTCTCACCCGAACCGCCCCTGGAACCCTTGCCGGACTTGCCGCGCGCGGGCCGGGCCGCCTCGATCAGCGCCTCGCGCTCGTCGGGGTGGGCGTTTTGGAAGTCGGTCCACCACTGGCCCACCTCGGCCGGCTGCTCGCCGGCTTCGCAACGCAGTTGCAGGAAGTCGTAACCGGCGCGGAAGCGCGGCGATTCCAGCAGGCGGTACGGCATGCGGCCCACGCGCTTTTCAAAGCGTGGCTGCATGCCCCAGATGTCGCGCATGTCGGTGACAAAGCGGCGCTGGATGGCCAGCTGGCCGGTCTGCTTTTCCAGCACCATGTCCATGGCCGTGTTCAGCGCGGCGATCGGATGCTCGCCTTCGTCGCGCAGCCTGGTCCAACGCTGCAGCACGTGGTGCCACAGCAGCGACGCGAACAGGAAGCCCGGCGACACCGGCTTGCCGGCCTGCACGCGGCGGTCGGTGTTGTCGAGCGCCAGCTGCACGAAACGCTGGCCCATCGGCTGTTCGATGGCCACGTCCAGCAGCGGCAGCAGGCCCTTGTGCAGGCCGGCCTTGCGCAGTTCCTGCAGCGATGCCCAGGCGTGGCCCGACATCAGCAGCTTGAGCATTTCGTCGAACAGGCGCGCGCTGGGCACGTTGTGGATCAGCGGTGCCAGTTCGGCGATCGGCGCACGGGTTTCCTCGTCGATGCCGAAGCCGGTCTTGGCGGCAAAGCGCACCACGCGCAGCATGCGGACCGGGTCCTCGCGGTAGCGCGTGACCGGGTCGCCGATCATGCGCAGCGTGCGGGCGTGCATGTCTTCCATGCCGTGATGGTAGTCATGCACGGTCTGCGCGGCCGGATCGTAGTACATCGCGTTGATGGTGAAGTCGCGGCGTTCGGCGTCTTCGGCCTGCGATCCCCACACGTTGTCGCGCAGCACGCGGCCGCTGGCGTCGATCGCGTGCGTCTTGCTGTCAAGCTCGGCCCGCTTCAGGCGGCGCCCTTCGGGCAGCGTCTCGCTGGCCACGGCGTCCACCAGCGCGCGGAATGTCGAGACCTCGATGATTTCCTGCTCGCGGCCGCCGTAGAACGTCACGTGCACGATCTGGAAGCGGCGGCCGATGATGCGGGAACGGCGGAACAGCGCCTGCACCTGGTCCGGCGTGGCGTTGGTGGCCACGTCGAAATCCTTCGGCTTGATGCCCAGCAGCAGGTCGCGCACGGCGCCGCCCACGATAAAGGCCTGGTACCCGGCCTGCTGCAGCGTGGACGTGACCTTGACCGCGTTGCGCGAGATCAGCGCCGGGTCGATCCTGTGTTCTTCCACGCCAACCACGCGCGGGGTATGGGCGCGGCCCGTGCGGCGCTGTTTCGGCCCCGGCTTGCCCAGCAGCCGGGTGATGAGCTTCTTGATCACGTCAGAACAGGTCCATGATGCGCCAGCCAGCGGCCGCGGCGTGGTTGCGCAGGCGGTCGTCGGGGTTGGCGGCGATCGGCTCGCTGACCTTTTCGAGCAGCGGCAGGTCGTTGGCCGAATCGCTATAGAACGTGGTGGTGCCGAAGTCGTCCCACTTGGCGCCCAGGCTCTTGAGCCAGCTTTCCACGCGGGTGATCTTGCCTTCGCGGAAGCTGGGCACGCCAGCCACTTCGCCGGTGAAGGCGCTCTCGGGCTTGCCGTCGATCGTTTCCGGATCGGTGGCGATCAGGTGCTTGATGCCGAAGGCCTGGGCGATCGGCGCGGTGACAAAGCTGTTGGTGGCCGTCACCACCGCGCACAGGTCGCCGGCTTCCAGGTGCTTGTACACCAGGGCCTTCGCCTGCGGCGTGATCACCGGCTCGATGACCTCGTGCATGAAGCGCACGCGCCATTGATCCAGCCGGTCGCGCGGGTTGGCCGCCAGCGGGGCCAGCGCAAAGCGCAGGAATTCCTGGATATTGAGCGTCCCAGCCTTGTATTGGCTGTAGAACTCGTCGTTCTTGCGACGATACGATTCCTCGTCGACGACGCCCATGCGGACCAGGAAGCGGCCCCATTCGTGGTCGCTATCGGTCGGGATCAGGGTGTGGTCGAGGTCAAACAGTGCCAGATTCATGGGGCGCGATTTTACATTAAGGTGTCCCGGGCGGTCGGCCGGGCCCGGGGGGACGGGCGGGGCGGCATCTCGCCGGCCCTACCAAGCAAGCGTGCGGGTCCGGCGGCTACTCCCGGAATTCGGCGAACATTTCGCGCAGCAGCGGCAGCGTCACCGCGCGCTTGCGCTCCAGCGAATACATGTCCAGCGCGTCAAGCAGCGCCATCAGGCTGGGCATGTCGCGATAGTGGCGCGTCACGAGCCAGTGCGGGATTTCGGGCGAAAGCTGCAGCCCCCGCTCCTTGGCGGCCTGCACCAGCGCGGCCATCTTGTCCTCGTCGGACAGCGGCTGGAGCTGGTAGACCAGCCCCCAGCCCAGCCGTGTGCGCAGGTCTTCACGTACCGGCATGGCGCGCGGCGCCAGGCTGCCCGCCACCACGAGCGCGCAGCGCACATGGGCGCGCACCTCGTTATAAAGCGAAAACACGGCGATCTGGCGCGCCTCGTCCAGCAGGTCGACGTTGTCGACGGTATAGATCTGGCACGCCGGGTCGAACATGAAGTCGGCCAGCGCGTGGTGCGGGCTCAGGTAGCGGCAGTTCAGGCCGGCGTGGATCGCGGCGTCGCAGACGGCATGCAGCAGGTGGGTGCGGCCGGAGCCCATGTCGCCCCACAGGTAGAACAGGCGGTCGTTGGCCTGCTCGCGCGCCACCAGGCCGGGCAGGTCGCGCAGGCGCTGCACCGGCTCGCGATTGGCCGACACGAAGAAATTGTCGAACGTGGACGGGGGCGGGCTGCCCAGTTCCAGCGACAGCTGCTTATGACTTTGACGCGGTGACATGACGAATCCGTTACTTGCGCGATGCGTGCCTGCAGTATGCCTAGTGCCGGCCTAGTGCCGATAGAGGTCGCTGGCCAGGTAAACGCGTCGCAGCTGACGCGCGCCGACCAGCAGCACCGCACAGGTTGGCAGTGCCAGCAGCACGCCAAAGAAGCCGAACAGCTGCCCGAACGCCAGCAGCGCGAAGATCACCACCAGCGGATGCAGGCCGATACGCTCGCCCACCAGCCGCGGTGTCAGGTAGAAGCTTTCCACGAATTGGCCGATGCCGTATACCACCGCCACGGCGCCCAGCCCGTACCAGTTGCCAAACTGCAGCAGCGCGGCCAGCACCGCCAGCGTCAGTCCGATGCCGAAGCCGATATACGGGATGAACACGGCAAGGCCGGTGAAGATGCCTACCGGGATGCCCACATCGAACCCTGCCACGGTCAGGCCGATCGCGTAGATCGCGGCAAGGATCACCATGACCAGGATCTGCCCGCGCAGGTACTGGGACAGCAGGGCGTCGGTCTCGGCCGACAGTTCATGCACCTTGGGCACCCAGCGGCGCGGCACCAGGCGCTCGATACGCCGCATGACCATGTGCCAGTCCATCAGCAGGTAGAACATCAGGATCGGCACGATGAACAGCAGCCCGGCCAGCTCGATCAGCGCCGATCCCGACACGCGCACGTAGTCGAACAGCACCTGCATCAGGTCTTCGGGGCTGGCCGCGAAGCGGTTCTGCAGCATGCTGCGCAGGCCGGGGAAGTCGAAGCGCACGCGCACGCCCAGTTCGGCCAGCCGGGGCGCCAGCACGCTGTTGAGCTTCTGCAGCAGCATCGGCACCTGTTCGCGCAATTGCGGGATCTCGCGCTGGAGCACCGCGATCAGCAGCAGCACCAGCAGCACCAGAACCACGCCCAGCAGCCCGACCATCAGCGCCACGCCGATGAAACGGGGCACCCGGCGGCGTTGCAGCCAGTCCACGCCCGGATTGAGGATGTACGAAAAGATGAAGGCCACCAGAAACGGCGTCAGCACCGGCGCCAGCGCCAGAATCACGGCGAACAGGGCGGCGCCGACCACCATCCACAGCAGGATGCGCTTGGTGTCTTGGGAAAGCAGGGGAGCGGTCATCGGCGGGTCCGGCGCGTCATGGTTTGGCAGTGTGGCAGGTGGATTCGTCCGCGATCACTGGTCGCCAGGAGCCTGTATCCGTTAAAATCGCGATTTTACTGGACTCGCGTCCGTGCTCCGTGCCCGATTGGCCTCCCCGGCCCAGGGACTTAGCTAAAAGCGACGGATTCCGCACTTCATCCTCATCCAAGACAAGCAGGTTCTCATGAGCGCATCCCCGACCGCCGGCCAGGCAGGCCTTTCCTACCGCGATGCCGGTGTTGACATCGATGCCGGCGACGCCCTGATCGACCGGATCAAGCCGTTTGCCAAGCGCACCATGCGCGAAGGCGTGATGGCTGGTATCGGCGGATTCGGCGCCCTGTTCGAACTGTCGAAGAAGTACCAGGAGCCGGTGCTGGTATCCGGCACCGACGGCGTGGGCACCAAGCTCAAGCTGGCGTTCCAGCTGAACCGCCACGACACCGTGGGCCAGGACCTGGTGGCCATGAGCGTCAACGACATCCTGGTGCAGGGTGCCGAGCCGCTGTTCTTCCTGGACTATTTCGCCTGCGGCAAGCTGGACGTGGACACCGCCGCCACCGTGATCCAGGGCATCGCCCATGGTTGCGAACTGTCGGGCTGCGCGCTGATCGGCGGCGAAACCGCCGAAATGCCGAGCATGTACCCGGACGGTGAATACGACCTGGCCGGCTTCGCGGTCGGTGCCGTGGAAAAGAAGAAGATCATCGACGGCACCACGATCCGCCCGGGCGACGTGGTGCTGGGCCTGGCCTCTTCGGGTGCACACTCGAACGGTTACTCGCTGGTGCGCAAGATCATCGAAGTGGCCAAGCCGGACCTGAATGCCGACTTCCACGGCCAGCGCCTGCAGGACGCCATCATGGCGCCGACGCGCATCTACGTGAAGCCGCTGCTGTCGCTGATCGACACGCTGCCGGTCAAGGGCATGGCCCATATCACCGGCGGCGGCCTGACCGAAAACGTGCCGCGCGTGCTGGCCGACAACCTGACCGCCGTGATCCAGCGCGATGCCTGGACGCTGCCGCCGCTGTTCCAGTGGCTGCAGGCGCAGGGCAACGTGGCCGACGCCGAAATGCACCGCGTGTTCAACTGCGGCATCGGCATGGTCGTGATCGTGGCCCGGGAAGACGCCGAACGCGCCATCCGCCACCTGCAGGCCGCCGGCGAAGCCGTGTGGCAGATCGGCGAGATCCAGGAACGCGCCGAAGGCCAGGCCCAGACCGTGGTGGTCTGAGCGTAGCTTCGTAGTCGGTTTTCTCCCCTCTCCTGCCACGCGGGAGAGGGGCCGGGGGTGAGGGCAAAGCGGTTCTGCTTGCCGATCATCGCAGTTTGAACCGCTGCTCCCTCTCCCCCAACCCCTCTCCCGCTGTGCGGGAGAGGGGAGCACCCCCCCGGCATCCCTCAAGCAGCGCTTAGCGCTTTCAGCGCGTCCCCCGTCACGCGGCAGATGCGCCAGTCCGGCATCACGTCGGCGCCCATCGCCCGGTAGAAATCGATCGACGGCTGATTCCAGTCCAGCACCGACCACTCGAAGCGGCCGCAGCCGCGTTCCACGGCCAGCGCCGCCAGATGCTTGAGCAGCGCCTTGCCCAGTCCATGCCCGCGCCAGGCGGACTCGACGAACAGGTCTTCCAGGTACAGGCCGGGTTTGGCCAGGAAGGTCGAGAAGTTGTGGAAGAACAGGGCAAAGCCAACGGCCTGCTTCGCACCCTCCTGGTCGACTTCCACGATCACCGCTTCGGCATGGGGCCTGGCCCCGAACAGCGCGTCGCCAATCTTCTGCGGCGTGGCTTCCACCAGATGCGTCAGCTTTTCGTATTCGGCCAGTTCCGAGATCAGGCGGAACAGCGTGGCGCTGTCGGCGGGCGTGGCGGGGCGGATCAGGAAGGCGGTCATCGCAATTCGCTCAAAAAAACGGAAGCGATGATTATCGGTCACCCGGCGCGCGGTCACCAGCCCGCGGCCTGGGCCACCTGCGCGACGTAGTCGGGTGCCAGGGCATCGATGCTGATGCGCTCCGGCGTGCTGCGCAGCCACGTCAGTTGCCGCTTGCAAAGCTGGCGCGTGGCGGCAATGCCGCGCTCGCGCATGGTGGCGGCATCGCAGTCGCCGTCCAGGTATTCCCACACCTGCCGATAGCCGACGCAGCGCATCGATGGCAGCCCCAGATGCAGGTCGCCGCGCGCGCGCAGCCGCCGCACCTCGTCGATCAGCCCGCCAGCCAGCATCGCGTCGAAGCGGTCGGCAATACGGGTGTGCAGCACTGCGCGGTCCGAGGGCTCCAGCGCAATCACCCGGTAGCGCGCATCGGCCGCCCCCGTGAAGGTCCGCGCATCGGCCTGGCGGGCCAGCAGTGCCGACATCGGCTGGCCGCTGAGCCGGTAGATCTCCAGCGCACGCTGGATGCGCTGCGCATCGTTGGGCGCCAGGCGCGCGGCCGTGACCGGATCGGCCTCGGCCAGCATCGCATGCAGCGCGGGCCAGCCGCGCTCGGCAGCCAGCGCATCGAGTTCGGCACGCACGGTGGCATCGGCCTGCGGCAGATCGTTCAAGCCCTGGGTCAGCGCCTTGTAATAGAGCATGGTGCCGCCGACGATCAGCGGTGTGTGTCCGCGCGCCCGGATCTCGTCGATCAGCCGTTCGGCATCGGTCACGAACTGCGCGGCCGAGTAGCTGTCGAGCGGATCGATGATGTCGATCAGGTGGTGCCGCACGCTGGCCAGTTCGGCCGGCGTGGGCTTGGCCGTGCCGATATCCATCTCGCGATAGACCAGCGCGGAATCGAGGCTGATGATCTCCACCGGGCGGCGCGCGGCCAGCTCCAGCGCGGCAGCGGTCTTGCCGGACGCGGTGGGCCCCAGCAGGCAGACGATCGGCGGAAAGTCGGAAAACTGCGATGACATCATCAAACGGCCAACGGGAAACAGGGGCTTACTGGCCGCGCAGGAACAGGCGGTCGAGTTCGGTCACGGTCAGCTGCACCCAGGTGGGACGGCCATGATTGCACTGGTCGGCGCGTTCGGTCTGTTCCATCTGGCGCAGCAGCGCGTTCATTTCCTCGACGGTCAGCTTGCGATTGGCGCGCACGGCGCTATGGCAGGCCAGCGTGGCCAGCAGTTCGTTCTGACGTTCGGCCAGCACGCGCGAGCCGCCGTAGGACTGCAGGTCGCGCAGCACGTCGCGCGCCAGTGCTTCGGCATCGGCCTGCTTGAGCAGGGCTGGAATGGCGCGCACGGCCAGCGTGGTGGGCGACATCGGCGCGATATCGAAGCCCAGCAGCTGCAGTGTTTCCTGGTGCTCCTCGGCCGCGCCGATTTCCACCGGGCTGGCCGGCAGCGTCACCGGAATCAGCAGCGGCTGCACGGCCAGCTGGCGCGCGGCCAGGCCGTCCTTGATCTGTTCGTACAGGATGCGTTCGTGCGCCGCGTGCATGTCCACCAGCACCAGCCCGCGCGCGTTCTGCGCCAGCACGTAGATGCCGTGCAACTGGGCGATGGCGTAGCCGAGCGGATGATCGGCCGCGCCCGATTCGGCGTCGGCGCCCGGCAGTGCCGGGACGCGCGGCGGCAGGCGGTCCAGCAGGCCGGGCGGCTCGTCGGCACGGGCGGCCTGGGCGTCGGCCAGCCAGGCGGGCGGGCGCGACGACGGCTGCCACGACCCCGGGTTGGCCGATCCCGGCGAGGTGGCGTCACGCACCATGCCCAGATAGGCCTGGCGCGGCTGCGCAATACCCAGTTCGGTCTGGCGGCCCGCCGAGTAGTTGATCCATTGCGGCGCGGCGCCGGGCACCCCGGCTGCCGGCATGGCCGGGCGCGCGGCGGGCATCGGCATCAGGCCGGCACCGTCGCCGGTATCGGAATGCAGGCTGTCGCCCTGTTCGCCGGCCTGGCGCGCCAGGCAACGCTGCACGGCGTGATAGACAAACTGATGGACCGCGCGCGATTCGCGGAAGCGCACTTCGATCTTCGACGGGTGGACGTTGACGTCGACCAGCTCGGGCGGCAGGTCCAGGCACAGCACATACGACGGAAAGCGGTCGCCGTGCAGCACGTCCTGGTAGGCGCTGCGCACGGCGTGGTTCAGCAGCTTGTCGCGCACGAAGCGCCCGTTGACGAAGAAGTACTGCTGGTCGGGCCGTCCGCGCGATGCCGTGGGCAGGCCGGCAAAGCCGTACAGGTGCAACGCATCGGCGTCTTCGTCCAGCGCCAGCCGCGCCCGCGCGAAGTCGCTACCCAGCACCTGCGCGGTGCGCGTGGACACGTCGCCGGCATTCCAGTGTTCCAGCGGCTTGCCGTTGTGGTGGACGGAGATCGTGACATCGGGCCGCGCCAGCGCCGCGCGCCGGATCATCTCCAGGCAGTGGCCCAGCTCGGTTTGTTCCGATTTCAGGAACTTTCTACGCGCTGGCGTGTTGAAGTACAGGTGCTGCACGTCAATCATCGTGCCCACGCCGCCCGAGGCCGGCTGCAACTGACCGCTGTCGGCGCTGATCTGGGTGGCGTGTGCGGCGTCGGCGGTACGGCTGGTCAGTACCAGGTGCGAGACCGAGGCAATCGACGCCAGGGCCTCGCCCCGGAAACCGAGGGTCAGGACCGATTCCAGTTCATCGAGCGAGGCGATCTTGCTGGTGGCGTGGCGCATCAGCGCAACGGGCAGTTCGTCGGCGGGAATGCCGCAGCCGTTGTCGGTGATGACAATGCGCCGCACGCCGCCTTCCTCCAGCCGGATACCCAGCTGGGTGGCGCCGGCATCGAGTGCGTTTTCGAGCAGTTCCTTGACCACCGAAGCGGGGCGCTCCACCACCTCGCCAGCCGCAATCTGGCTGATCAGTTGATCCGGCAACGGACGGATCGGGCGGCCAGGCTGGGTGGTGCGAAGGGGGGCTGAGGCGTCAGGCAGGGCGGCGTCGGCAGGCATGCGGGCGATTATACGTGCGGCCGGACACGTTTTCGGCACAAGTCCCGCCAAGAGGTGACGGATTGTCGTAATGGCTCTTGTATGATGGGGGCCTTCTTTGGAGAGAGGCTAATTTGGATACCGTATTGCATCTGATCGACATGGTCCTGCATGTCGACAAATTCCTGGGGCAGTTCGTCCTGGACTATGGGGTCTGGGTCTACGGCATCCTGTTTGCCATCGTCTTTGCCGAGACCGGACTGGTGGTGCTGCCGTTCCTGCCGGGCGACTCGCTGCTGTTCATTGCCGGCGCCATGTGCGCGGCAGGCGCCATGAACGAATGGATGCTGGTGGGCCTGCTGTTCGTGGCCGCCGTCACGGGCAACACGGTCAACTACTTCGTGGGCAGCTGGATCGGGCCCAAGGTGTTCGACCAGCACTGGCGCTTCCTGGACCAGCAAGCCCTGCGCAAGACGCATGACTTCTATGAACGCCACGGCGGCAAGACGCTGGTGATGGCGCGCTTCATCCCGATCGTGCGCACCTTCGCGCCGTTCGTGGCGGGCGTGTCGCAGATGACGTTTGCACGCTTCCAGATGTTCAATGTGATCGGTGCGGCCACGTGGGTGTTCGGCCTGGTGTTCGCCGGGTACTTCTTCGGCAACCTGCCGTTCATCAAGCAGTACCTGAACCTGATCGTGCTGGCCGGTATCGGCGCGGCCGTGGTGCCGCTGGTGCTGGGCGGGCTGTGGAAGCTGGTGCGCGGCAAGGGCCGCACGCGCGCCCCAGCCGACCGCTAAGGCTGCGCATGGCCCTGAACGCCGCGGCCGGGCGTCAGCTCAGGCTGCGGCTCATCATGCGCAGGGCTGGCATGCGGTCGCGGATCTGCGTGGTGTCGGCGGCGTCGGGCCGCGCCTGGACGTAGGCTTCCAGGTCTTCCAGCGCCGGCCGGAAGCACTCCAGGTTGGCATATGCCAGGCCGCGGTCGCGGACTTCCTCGATCGAATCGGGCAGCAGGATCACCAGCCGGTTCTGCACCGCCAGCAGCCGCTGCCAGCGCGATTCCTGCAGATAGATGGCCTTCAGGTTGCGCAGCATGCGCGCCACGATCTCGCGATGGCCGGCCACCTGCAGGAACAGCCCCAGCGGCACTTCATTCGACCCCGTGATGCCTTCGCGCTCCAGGAACGGGTCGAGCATCTCCTGCAACTGTTCCTTCGACAGCGTTTCGCCAGTCAGCGGGTCGAGCACGACCTCGCCGGCGGGAATCGTCATGCGCACCAGGAAATGGTTCGGAAACGACACGCCTTTGAGCGGCAGGCCGATCTGCTGGCCCAGCTCCATGTACAGCACGGCCAGCGAGATCGGAATGCCCCGGCGCTGCTTGAGCACCACGTTCAGGTACGAATTGTCCGGGTCGTAGTAATCGTTGGCGTTGGGTCCGAAGCCCAGGTCGCGGTAGAAGAAATGGTTTAGCAGGCGCAGGCGCTGGATGGCGGGCGTGCCTTCGGCGATCCGCCGCTTGAGGCGCACCGCCAGTACGTCGAGGGCGGCCAGTTCGGCTTGCAGGTCCAGGTCAGGGTAGGCGTCCTGGGCAATCGCAAGCGCGGTCTCGGTGAGCGGGATCGCATCGTCGTCGGCCACGAGGCTGGCGAAGTAATCCAGGACTTTCGTGGAGGTCATGGGGCGGTGTTCCTGACTAGCCGGCGCGGCGCCGGAAGGCTGCGTAGCGCAGGCCCATGAGCCACAGTGTACCGAAGTAGACCGCCGCTGCAAGTACCAGGCAGGCGGCCATCAGCGCGATGCGCAGCCACGGCGTGGCACCCATCGCCACCCAGTCGAAATTGCGCGAGAACCACAGCAGCATGCCGGACAGGATCAGCATGGCCGCCGCCAGCCGCAGCAGGAACATGCCCCAGCCCGGCGCCGGACGGTAGAAGCCGCGCCGGCGCAAACCGAAGAACAGCAGCAGCGCGTTGACGGTGGCGCCAAAGCTGATCGACAGCGGCAGGCCGGCATGGCCCAGCACCGGCACGAACACGAAGTTGGACAGCTGCGTGATGACCAGCACCAGGATCGCGATCTTGACCGGGGTGCGGATGTCCTGCCGCGCATAGAAGCCCGGCGTCAGGATCTTGATGAGAATCAGCGCCAGCAGGCCCACGCCATAGGTGCCCAGCGCCTGACGCGTCATCTCCACCGCATGGGCGTCGAAGCGGCCATAGTTGAACAGCACCGATGTCAGCGGCGTGCCGAACAGCATCAGCCCGGCCGCGCAGGGCAGGGCCAGCAGGAAGGTCAGCCGCAGGCCCCAGTCGAGCAGGCCCGAGTATTCCTCGCGGTTGTCGTTGGCGTTGGCGCGCGACAGGCTCGGCAGCAGGATGGTGCCCAGCGCCACGCCCAGCAGCGCCGTCGGAAACTCCATCAGGCGGTCTGCATAGGTGATGTACGACACGGCGCCTGCGCCCAGGCGCGATGCGATGTTCGTATTGATGATCAGGCTGATCTGGGCCACCGACACGGCCAGAAGGGCCGGCGCCATCTGCTTGACCACGCGCCGCACGCCGGGATTGGACCAGGCCTGGCGCAGGTCCAGCGAAATCCGCGGCAGCACGCCCAGGCGGCGCATGGCGGGCACCTGGATGGCCAGCTGCAGCACGCCGCCGATCAGCACGCCCCACGCCTGCGCGTAGATCGGCTGCTTCAGGTGGGGCCCCACCCAGACCGCGGCCACGATCAGGCAGACATTGAGCAGCACGGGCGTGAAGGCGGGCACCGCGAAGTTGCGCCAGCTGTTCAGGATGCCCGAGGCCAGGGCCACCATCGAGATCAGGCCGATGTACGGAAACATCACGCGCGTCATGAACACCGCCGAGTCGTAGGTCTCGGCGTCGCCCCGGAAGCCCGTGGCCACCACGGTCATGACGATCGGCGCGGCAATCACGCCCACCAGCGAAACGGCGGCCAGCACCCAGGCCATCACCGTGGCCACGGCGTCGATCAGCAGATGCGTCTCGGCGTCGCCGCGCTTGCCGTGGTATTCGTTCAGGATCGGCACGAAGGCCTGCGAGAAGGCGCCTTCGCCGAAGATGCGGCGCAGCATGTTGGGGATGCGGAAGGCCACATTGAAGGCGTCGGTCATGTCCGAAGCGCCGAAGGCCCGGGCAATCAGGATTTCGCGCATCAGGCCCGTGATGCGCGACAGCATCGTCAGGCCACTGATGGTGGCAAGGGCTTTGAGAAGGTTCAAGGTGGTAGTCGGGGAAAGCTTCGGACCGGCCGGCCGCTGCGCAGCCCGGGCGGAATGCGGTTCAGACGCCCGTTTGGCCCCAAAAGTTGCCGCGGCGCCACGGTCTGCGGCCAGGCGGCGCCGGATGTGGCGCTTATTATACGGATCGGCCGATGTTGGGCGACCGTCAGCACGGGTATACGAATCGCCCTTGCCTGTGCCGCCAGCATGTGTGTATAATCGCCGATTCGCAAGGACAGTCGCGTCCAGGATTCGTTTGTCGAAACATCCCGGGTCGCACGATGTGACTTAATTGTTGCGTCCCAAATTATTGCGTCGCCCCGGGCGCGCATTCTGAATTCAGGAAGAGATACATGGCAAATTCCGCACAAGCTCGCAAGCGCGCGCGCCAAGCCGTCGCCGCGAACGCCCACAATTCCAGCCTGCGCTCGCGTCTGCGCACCGCCGTCAAGGCAGTTCGCAAGGCGATCGACGCCGGCGACAAGGCCGCAGCTGCTGAAATCTTCAAGCAGTCGCAAACGATCATCGACAGCATTGCTGACAAGAAGATCGTGCACAAGAACAAGGCCGCACGTCACAAGTCGCGCCTGTCGGCCGCCATCAAGGGCATGGCCGCCTAAGTCTGCCTGGGCCGCCCCGGTGGCCTGCAGAAAGAAAAGCTCGTCTTCGGACGGGCTTTTTTGTTTTCTGGCGCGTCGCTGTCCCGGGCTTGGCCGCGTGCGGCCCGCCAACAAAAAACCCGGCGCCGGCCGGGTTTCTTCATGTGGGGTGCGTCGACTTCGGTGTCAGTGTTCGACCGAGCAGGCTTCCACTACCTGGAGGTTGTTGTCGCGGGCGAAGTTGAGGACGAAATCGAGCGCCTTGGGCTCGATGTCGCGCAGCCGGGTATCGACCACCACGTTCTTGACGCCAGCCACGATCACCGGGCGCACATACGGCGAGTAGGTCAGGCGGGGATCGCCGGTATCGCCTTCGGGACGGAATTGCGCCATCACGCCGCACAGCCGCTCGGCCCAGTCGCTGGGGCGGAAGGTCTTGCCTTCCTTCGTAACGCCTTGGATGAAATATTCGCGGACTTGGGGGGTGGTCATGGGACTGCGGGGATTCTGCTTGGTGACTCGACGGTAAACCCGCTTCAACGGGCGCACCGTTTGACGCATCCGGCGGGCGAATGGTTCGCGCGCATCCGGACATGACCAGCGGGGCGTGGTGTCGGCGGGGGCACTTTTGATGCCGGCGGCGGGCTGTTGGCATGGGTATGCCGGGCCCCGCGTGAATCAGCGAGTATTATATCTTATATAAGACCTGCGCATACGGCTGAATCCTGTCGGAAACCTGTCAGTGACCGCCGGGGGCGCGCCAGTGCCGCCTCTGGAGGTTAACGGACCGGGCTCGCCAAAGCTGGAATAATCCCTTATGATCTTTGCAATTACATTGCGTAAGCGACGCGAAAGGCGGCTCCGCGACACGCTCCGGCCCTCAAGGATTGCACTTCCGCGCAATCGGGCTGCGTGTTCCAAGCGAGCCGCCTTCTTTGTTTTATGAGCCCAACCCCGATCAAGCATTACCTCCAGTTCAGCGACCTCGGTGCCGACGAGTACGCGTACCTGCTGGACCGCGCGAGGATCCTGAAGGCGAAGTTCAAGAACTACGAGACATGGCACCCGCTGCACGACCGCACGCTGGCCATGATCTTCGAAAAGAATTCCACGCGTACGCGCCTGTCGTTCGAGGCCGGTGTCCACCAGCTGGGTGGCCATGCGGTGTTCCTGAACACGCGCGATTCGCAGCTGGGCCGTGGCGAGCCGATCGAGGATGCCGCGCAGGTGATCTCGCGCATGGTCGACATCATCATGATCCGCACCTACGGCCAGGACATCATCGACCGCTTTGCCGCGCATTCGCGCGTGCCGGTGATCAACGGGCTGACCAACGAATACCACCCCTGCCAGGTGCTGGCCGATATCTTCACGTATATCGAGCAGCGCGGCAGCATTGCCGGCAAGACCGTGGCGTGGATCGGCGACGCCAACAACATGGCGTACACCTGGATCCAGGCGGCCGAGCGGCTCGACTTCACGTTCACGTTCTCGGCGCCCCCGGGCTACCAGCTGGACCCGGCCATGGTGCCGGCATCGGCCGCGCCGCGCGTGAAGGTGTTCGCCAATCCGCTGGAAGCCTGCCAGGGCGCGCACCTGGTGACCACCGATGTCTGGACCAGCATGGGCTTCGAGGCCGAGAACGAAGCGCGCAAGCGCGCGTTCAAGGACTGGATGGTGACCACGGCGATGATGGACTGCGCCGCGGACGATGCCCTGTTCATGCACTGCCTGCCGGCGCACCGTGGCGAGGAAGTGGAAGCCGCCGTCATCGACGGCCCGCGCAGCGTGGTCTGGGAAGAAGCCGAAAACCGCCTGCACGTGCAGAAGGCGCTGATGGAATACCTGCTCTGCGGCCGCTACTGAGCCGCCGCCGGAGCCAATGAAAGGGGGCCGCGATGGCTCCCTTTTTTACGTCTTTACGAACCGCAAGATCCGAGGAGATTGAGATGAGCCAGTTCGACAATGTGTCGGTCGTCAAGAAGGCCAACCTGTATTTCGATGGCAAGTGCGTGAGCCACACGGTGCTGTTTGCCGATGGCACGCGCAAGACGCTGGGCGTGATCTTTCCGGCCGCGCTGACGTTCAGCACGGGCGCGCCGGAAGTCATGGAAATCAACGCGGGCAGCTGCCGCGTGCGCCTGGCCGGCTCGGAAGAATGGAAGACCTACGGCGCGGGCCAGCAGTTCGACGTGCCGGGCAACAGCAGCTTCGACATCGAAGTGACCGACACGCTGGACTACGTCTGCCACTTCGCTTGAGCTTTGGCTTAAGCTGCACGGTTTTCTCCCCTCTCCCGCCTGCGGGAGAGGGGAGAAGTACACCCTTCAAAGGATCACCGGTTCCGGCTCGATCCTGACGCCAAAGCGCGCCTGGACCGTATCCGCGATGCGGTTCGCCAGCTTCAGCAGCGCGGCGCCCGTGCCGCCGCCGTGATGTACCAGCACCAGCGCCTGCTTGCCGTAGACGCCCACCGGGCCGTCGTCCAGGCCCTTGAAGCCGCACTGGTCGATCAGCCAGCCCGCCGCCAGCTTGTAGCGACCGTCGGGCTGGGGATAGCTGACCAGCGCCGGATGCTCGGCCACCAGCGCATCGCGCTGCGCCGCTTCCACCACCGGATTCTTGAAGAACGAGCCCGCATTGCCGATCTGTGCCGGATCGGGCAGCTTGCGCGAGCGGATGGCGATGACGGCATCGCGCACCTGCGCGGCGCTGGGTGATGCAATGTGTTGCAGTTCGCGCGCCAGTTCGCCGTAGTTGAGCACCGGTTGCCACGTTTTCGGCAGGCGCAGCGTCACGGCCGTGATGATGTAGCGGTCGCGGCCTTCGCGCTTGAACAGGCTGTCGCGGTAGCCGAATGCGCAGGCGTCCAGATCCAGCGTGACGAATTCGCATGCCTGGCGGTCGTAGGCGCGCAGCCGCGCAAAGCGGTCACGCAGTTCCACGCCATAGGCGCCGATGTTCTGGATCGGGGCGGCGCCGGCCGTGCCCGGGATCAGGGCCAGGTTTTCGAGGCCCGGCACACCGTCGGCAACCGTGCGACTCACCAGGCCGTGCCAGTTTTCACCGGCACCGGCCGTCACGAGCCAGTCGGCGCGGCCTTCGGCGACGTCCTCGGCGATGTCGTAGCCCGGGATTTCCATCAGCAGCACGCAGGCGTCGAGATCGCCGGTCAGCACGACGTTGCTGCCGCCCCCGAGCACCACCACCGGCATCCCGGCCGCGCGCGGGTCCGACAGGGCCGAAACCAGGTCAGATTCGCTGCGAATATGCGCCGCCAGACGCGCACGCGCATCGAACCCGAATGTATTGTGGGTGCGCAGGGGATAAAATTCGTAAAAATCTGCCATGAAGGACGGGGAAAGCACCCCGGACCGGGGCAGGCCAAGATTATACGTAACCGCATGAACGGGCCGCCGGGGCAAACGGCGCGCCATGCAAGACCAGGAGAATCGATATGCCGTCGTTTGACGTAGTGTGTGAAGCCAATATGGTGGAAGTGAAGAACGCCGTGGAACAGGCCAACAAGGAAATCTCCACGCGTTTCGACTTCAAGGGGTCCGACGCCCGCGTCGAGCAGAAGGAAGGCGAACTGACCGCGTTTGCCGATGACGACTTCAAGCTCGGCCAGGTCAAGGACGTGATGATCAACAAGATGGCCAAGCGCAACGTGGACGTGCGCTTCCTGGACTACGGCAAGGTCGAAAAGATCAGCGGCGACAAGGTCAAGCAGGTCATCACGATCAAGAAGGGCGTGACCGGCGACCTGTCGAAGAAAATCGTGCGCATGATCAAGGACAGCAAGATCAAGGTGCAGGCCAGCATCCAGGGCGACGCCGTGCGCGTGACGGGCACCAAGCGCGACGACCTGCAGTCGGTGATCGCGCTGCTGCGCAAGGACGTCAGCGAGGCGCCCCTGGACTTCAACAACTTCCGCGACTAGGAAGCGCGATCGAACCGCGAACCGTTACTGCCCCTGCCGCGCCTGCGGCAGGCCGCCGATCTTTGCGCCGGGCTTGATGCCCTTCTGCGCAAACCAGCCCTTGTTCATTTCCAGCGCGTAGCGCACGGCCGCGCGCGGGCAGTGGTTGTCCTCGGTCTGGGGCTTCATGTCCTCGATGTTCACGATGCTGCCGTCATCGGCCAGGAAGGCGATGGAAAGCGGCAGGTCCGTGTTGCGCATCCAGAAGCAGTGCCCGGCCTTTTCCTCGAACACGAACAGCATGCCGGCGTTGGCGGGCATCGACTTGCGGAACATCAAGCCGCGCTCGCGCGCTTCGGACGATGCCGCCACTTCGGCCTGGATGGCGTACATGCCGGCGGTCAGCGGGATGACAGGCAGTGCGGACTGCGCCTGGGCCAGGCTCGTCAGCGCGGCGGCGCCCACGGCCATCAGGGTCTTGAACACGGGATGCATGGCGGATCTTGTCGTTGGGGGTCTTGCTGCAGGCGAGAGCATAGCGCAGCCATGCCGGCCGTGCCGAGAGCGCCGGACATGAAAAAAGGCAGGTCGCATGGGCGCCTGCCTTTCTACAGACGCGCGGAAGGTGTCCGCGCGCAGGGTCGCCTTACTGGGCGGCCGGTGCCGAAGCTTCCGCCTTCTTGGCGTGGTGCTTGGTCGACGAATGCTTGTGGTGGGTGGACTTCGCGGGCTTCGCGGCTTCCTTGGCGGCCGGCGCAGCGTCAGCGGCGGGAGCCGAAGCTTGCGCGAAAGCGCCGGTAGCGAACAGGCCAACAACCAGGGCAGCGATCAGTTTTTTCATTGCGAGTACCTCAGAAATGTATCCAGTATTTGGAGGGTTCGACGCGCGTAGACGTGTCACTCGCAAAAACGAAACGCCATCTTTTGCCGTTGACGTCATGTTTAACACTATTTGTAACTGCGTTTTACCGGCGTCTGGGCACATGTATTGCGCCACGGACATGTGACGGGCGGGATGGAAGTCCCAGTGCGCGGACATCCACCTCGCCCCATTGCCCCGGGATCAGGCCAAGCGCGGGCAGCGACAGGCTGCCGATGGCGACCCGGATCAGCCGAAGCGTGGGAAAGCCCACGGCGGCCGTCATCCGCCGCACCTGGCGATTCTTGCCTTCGCGAATCTGCAGTTCGACCCAGGTGGTGGGAATGGCCGCGCGATACCGGATCGGCGGATCGCGATCCCATAGCCAGGCGGGCGCATCGACCACGCGCACAGCAGCCGGCAGCGTCGTGAAATCGCCAAGATCCACGCCCCCGCGCAGGCGCGCCAGCGCGGCATCGTCCGGTATGCCCTCCACCTGCGCCAGATAGGTCTTGGCCAGCTTGTGCCTGGGGTCGGCGATGCGCGTCTGCAGCGCGCCGTCGTCGGTCAGCAGCAGCAGGCCTTCGCTGTCCGCGTCGAGGCGTCCGGCCGGGTAGACGCCGGGCATGTCGACGCAGTCGGCCAGCGTCGCCCGCGACGGATGCGCGGAGAACTGGCTCATCATCTGGAAGGGCTTGTTGAGGGCGATCAAGGTCATGGGCGCGCATTATCCACCAGTGCCGCCATGGCCGGCGTCCAAAGGTTGGCGCGCGCCATCGCTTTATGCATAATATACAGATAGTCTTATGTCTTATATAAGACTGCTGTGCGATGTGGCATACCCCCGGGCACACCGCCGGCGCGGATGCCGTTGGCCTATGTCGCGCGACGGTGGCGAAACGCCCGTTACAATGCCTCGCACAACACAATCGCGTCGCCGGGCTCCTCGGCCTGGTGCCAGCCATCACCCCCATCCGCAGTTGGAGACGAACATGTATCAGCACATCAAGGTGCCGGCAGGCGAGAAGATCACGGTCAACGCCGATTTCTCGCTGAACGTGCCCGACAACCCGATCATTCCGTATATCGAAGGCGACGGCACGGGCGTCGATATCACCCCGGTGATGCTGAAGGTGGTGGACGCCGCGGTGGCCAAGGCCTACGGGGGCCAGCGCAAGATCGCGTGGATGGAGGTCTTCGCCGGCGAGAAGTCCACGCGTATCTACGGCCCGGACGTCTGGCTGCCCGAAGAGACGCTCGACGTGGTCAAGGAGTACGTGGTGTCGATCAAGGGCCCGTTGACCACGCCGGTCGGTGGCGGCATCCGGTCGCTGAACGTGGCGCTGCGCCAGCAGCTCGATCTCTATGTGTGCCTGCGCCCGGTTCGGTATTTCAAGGGCGTGCCGTCGCCTGTGCGCGAGCCGGAAAAGACCAATATGGTGATCTTCCGCGAGAATTCGGAGGACATCTACGCCGGCATCGAATGGGAGGCCGGCAGCGAGGGGGCGAAGAAGCTGATCGCCTTCCTGCAGGACGAAATGGGCGTCAAGAAAATCCGTTTCCCGGACACGTCGGCCATTGGCGTGAAGCCGGTGTCGAAGCAGGGCACGCAACGGCTGGTGCGCAAGGCGATCCAGTATGCGATCGACAACGACAAGCCGTCGGTCACGCTGGTGCACAAGGGCAACATCATGAAGTTCACCGAGGGTGGCTTCCGTGACTGGGGCTACGAACTGGCGCAGCAGGAATTCGGTGCCGAACTGGTCGATGGTGGCCCGTGGTGCAGGTTCAAGAACCCGAAGACCGGCCGCGACATCGTGATCAAGGACGTTATCGCCGATGCCTTCCTGCAGCAGGTGCTGCTGCGCCCGGCCGAGTATTCGGTGATCGCCACGCTGAACCTGAACGGCGACTACATCTCCGACGCGCTGGCGGCCCAGGTGGGCGGCATCGGCATCGCGCCGGGCGCCAACATGTCGGACGACGTGGCCATGTTCGAGGCCACGCATGGCACGGCGCCGAAATACGCTGGCAAGGACTACGTGAATCCGGGGTCGGAAATCCTGTCCGCAGAAATGATGCTGCGCCATATTGGCTGGACCGAGGCTGCCGACCTGATCATCGAGTCGATGGAAAAGTCGATCCAGTCGAAGAAGGTGACCTATGACTTCGCGCGGCTGCTGGAAGGCGCCACGCAGGTGTCGTGCTCGGGCTTCGGCCAGGTGATGATCGACAACATGTAAGGCTGGCCGACCCGGACGGCAAGCGCCCCGGCACCGAGAGGTGGCCGGGGCGTCTTTTTTCGGATGCCCTCAACCGTCCGACTGCACGGCGCGCCCATCCAGCGGCTGGGGCGGCCGCGCATTCATCGGATAGCGGCTACGAAACGCGGCCAGTTGTTGCGGCGAGATCGTCAGCGGCTGCTTCATCACGTACCACTGGACATCCTCGGTACAAGGCGGCGTGGTCAGGCTGCCGGGGAACGTGTAGTAATGATGTGATGTCGGCAGCAGGCCGGCGATGTTGACCCGGCCGGGCATCGGCACGGGCTGGGCGCCCGGCTTGGGCAGCGTGCGGAACAGCGTGGCCAGTTGCGGATTGGGTTTGCCCATCTTGAACATGACCGCGACCACGGCGACGACGCGCCCGTTATCGTCCTGGTGGACAAAGTGCGCGGACAGCGGATAGGCCTTGCCGTTGAAGCGGGTCTCGCTGGGCGTGTGAAAGTGGAATTGCGCCAGCCGATAGGTGCCCGTCGCCGTGGTCAGCGTCTCGGCGCCAGCGGGCCGCACTTCGATCGTATGGCCGGTATTGGCGACCTTGACCCGTGTGGGCCGATAGTGAAACGCGAGCGCCGGAAGGTGCGCCGGTGTCGCGCCATGGATATCCACGGGCGATTGCAGTTTGCCCGAGGCGCAACGGAAAAATTCGGGGTCCAATTCGCCCCAGTGAGAGGGGTCCGTCGCGCCTTCGTAGGACCAGGCGTGAGGGTCGTGGCCAGGCGGTTCGGCGGCGATTGCGCTGGCTGACCCCATGACGATGGCGCCGCAGAAGGCGGCTGCTCGTAGCGTGTGTGTCATTTGGCGAAGCTCCGATGGTCGAGAGTGTCCGCGCGCAACATGCGCGGGGATGGCTCGGGCCAGTCTACGAAGCCGCCATCGATGCCGAAATGGCGCTCCTACGAAAGGAGGCGCCCCTGGGAAGTTTCCTTGACCTGGTTGACAGCGCCGGCCCCGTGGGATGGATCGGAACGCCGTTCCGCAGTCAGGAACCGCAGCGGCCGACGCAGAAACAGAAACGCCCGGCACATGGTTCACATGGGCCGGGCGTTTTTCCGGATGCTTGGCGTACGCGCTTGGCGCGTGCCCCGGACTGGCATTGCCAGCCGTGGCACAGGATCCCGTTCCGAAGGAAGTTTCCCCCCTTCACATCCGCATTGGCCGACGCCGCTCTGTATGGCGCGTTCGGCCGCGGCGCACTTTACTGGGCGGCGTCCTGGATGTTCGTGGCTTGCTTGCCCTTCGGGCCTTGCACCACCTCGAACGAAACGCGCTGGCCTTCCTTCAGCGTCTTGAAGCCCGCCATCTGGATTGCCGAAAAGTGCGCAAACAGTTCTTCCTCGCCATCGTCCGGCTTGATAAATCCGAAACCCTTGGCGTCATTGAACCATTTGACGATACCGCTTGCCATAAACTCCCCCAACGAAAAAGCTGATTTCAAGCGGGGAAACCAATGGCCAGCTGAAAACCACCCTGGCGGCCCAGCATGCCGTTCCTGACGGACCGGCCGCGTAAAGCGCCGCGCAAATGAAATTCGCGTGGCCAGCCGCCGCGCCCGTCCGGAAACGAGCCGCAAATGGCTGACCTACGCCGGTCGTGGGCCTCCCTGCTCACGGATACATCCGGTCTGGACTTTTTGCTTCGGCTCGCTGTCCAGGCCCCGATGTGCAAACGATTTTTCTGGCAAACCTACATACTGTCAAGCTGGCAGATTCCCCACTGGGCGTGGGGTGTGGCGGGATTGAAACGGCGCCAGATGGTACCTTTGTCGCCGTGGTGCATGGATTTTTTTGAAAATGCCGTCTGGCGGCCCGTCCGGTGCCCCGGCGAGGGTCGGCGGGCGCGTACCATGCACCGGGAACGTGCGCCGGGCGCCCTTTGTGCGGTTGCCCACGCCAGGATTTTTCCGAAGGGCTGCCCTTGAATACGGGGCCAGTTCCCCAAATTGCAGACTTGTGAGTAAGGGTTAGAATAAAAGCCATGGCGACACGGCTGGCGAACACCCCCCAACGCGAAGCAGGCACAGTCATCGAGCGGAAAGAGCAGCAGCTCAAGCCGCCGGCGATGTACAAGGTGCTCCTGCTCAATGACGACTACACTCCGATGGAGTTTGTCGTGATGATCCTGCAGCAGTATTTCAGCAGGGACCGGGAAACGGCGACGCAGATCATGCTCACCGTCCACCGGGAAGGTAAAGGCGTTTGTGGTATCTACACGCGGGATATTGCGGCGACCAAGGTCGAGCTTGTATCAACCCATGCGCGGCAGGCGGGCCACCCCCTGCAGTGCGTGATGGAGGAAGCATGATTGCGCAAGAATTGGAAGTAAGTCTGCACATGGCCTTTGTCGAGGCTCGCCAGGCACGCCACGAATTCATTACCGTGGAGCACCTGCTACAGGCGCTGCTTGACAACCCCACAGCAGCTGAAGTGCTGCGCGCGTGCGCGGCCAATATCGAGGACTTGCGCACCAGTCTGAAGAATTTCATCGCAGACAACACGCCTGTCGTACCGGGCACCGATGAAGTGGACACGCAGCCCACACTGGGCTTCCAGCGTGTGATCCAGCGCGCCATCATGCACGTGCAGTCGACGTCGAATGGCAAGAAGGAGGTGACCGGCGCCAACGTGCTGGTGGCCATCTTCGGCGAAAAGGACTCCCACGCGGTGTACTACCTGCAGCAGCAGGGCGTGACGCGCCTGGACGTGGTCAACTTCATCAGCCATGGCATCCGCAAGGACCAGGCCGAACCGGCCAAGCACGGCGAGGGCAACCCCGAAGGCGAGGGCGGCGACGGCAAGGAAAGCCCGCTCGAGCAATACACCCAGAACCTGAACGCGCTGGCCAAGGCCGGCAAGATCGATCCGCTGATCGGCCGCGACAGCGAGGTGGAGCGCGTGGTGCAGGTGCTGTGCCGCCGGCGCAAGAACAACCCGCTGCTGGTGGGCGAAGCTGGCGTGGGCAAGACCGCCATTGCGGAAGGCCTGGCCTGGCGCATCACCAAGAACGAGGTGCCCGATATCCTGGAAAAGGCTACCGTGTACTCGCTCGACATGGGCGCGCTGCTGGCCGGCACCAAGTACCGCGGCGACTTCGAACAGCGGCTCAAGGGCGTGCTGAAGTCGCTCAAGGACAATCCGCACGCGATCCTGTTCATCGACGAAATTCACACGCTGATCGGCGCGGGCGCCGCATCGGGCGGCACGCTGGACGCCAGCAACCTGCTCAAGCCGGCGCTGTCGTCGGGCCAGCTCAAGTGCGTGGGTGCCACCACGTTCACGGAATATCGCGGCATTTTCGAGAAGGATGCGGCCCTGTCGCGTCGTTTCCAGAAGATCGACGTGGTCGAGCCGTCGGTGGACCAGACCGTGCAGATCCTGCGCGGTCTGAAGTCGCGCTTCGAAGAGCACCATGGCGTCAAGTACGCGGCCTCGGCGCTGACCGCGGCGGCGGAGCTGTCCGCCCGCTTCATCACCGACCGCCATCTGCCTGACAAGGCCATCGATGTGATCGATGAGGCAGGTGCCGCGCAGCGCATCCTGCCGAAGTCGAAGCAGAAGAAGACCATTGGCAAGGGCGAGATCGAGGACATTGTGTCGCGCATCGCCCGCATCCCGCCGCAGAGCGTGAACCAGGACGACCGCAGCAAGCTGCAGACGCTGGAACGCGACCTGAAGTCGGTGGTGTTCGGCCAGGACCCGGCCATCGAGGCGCTGGCATCGGCAATCAAGATGTCGCGCGCCGGCCTGGGCAAGACCGACAAGCCGATCGGCTCATTCCTGTTCTCGGGCCCCACGGGCGTGGGCAAGACCGAAGTGGCCAAGCAGCTTGCGTTCATCATGGGCATCGAGCTGCTGCGCTTCGACATGTCGGAATACATGGAGCGCCATGCGGTCAGCCGCCTGATCGGCGCGCCGCCGGGCTATGTCGGGTTTGACCAGGGTGGCCTGCTGACCGAAGCCGTCACCAAGAAGCCGCACTGCGTGCTGCTGCTCGATGAGATCGAGAAGGCACATCCGGATATTTTCAATATCCTGCTGCAGGTGATGGACCACGGTTCGCTGACCGACAACAACGGCCGTCGCGCCGACTTCCGCAACGTGATCATCATCATGACCACGAACGCGGGGGCCGAGACGATGAACCGGGCCACGATCGGTTTCACCACGGCGCGCGAGCAGGGCGACGAGATGGCCGACATCAAGCGCATGTTCACGCCGGAGTTCCGCAACCGTCTGGATGCGACCATCAGCTTCCGGGCGCTGGACGAGGAAATCATCCTGCGCGTGGTGGACAAGTTCCTGATGCAGCTGGAAGAGCAGTTGCACGAGAAGAAGGTGGAAGCCAGCTTCTCGGAAAAGCTGCGCAAGTACCTGGCCAAGAAGGGCTTCGATCCGCTGATGGGCGCGCGGCCGATGCAGCGTCTGATCCAGGACATGATCCGCAAGGCACTCGCGGACGAGTTGCTGTTCGGCAAGCTGGTCACCGGCGGCAAGGTGGCCGTGGACCTAGACGAAGCGGACCAGATCAAGCTGACGTTCTCGGAAGCCGATCCGGAGCCGCCCGAGGCGCCGGAAAGCGAGCAGCGCGCGGAAGTCTGAGCGCGCGCCGATTGCGCCACGCCGCAACGCAAAAATGGCCGGGTTCTCCCCGGCCATTTTTTTGCCGATTGCCGGCCGATCGGGGTGCGATTGTTCCATTTTTGGGCGATCAGCGAAGGGCAATCCTGCAAGTGGCGCGATCATCGGGCAAAATACGCGGCTGGCGGCATGCCGCCTTTTCCTGATTCCGCGGCCATCCGGCCGCCCAGCCCGAGTCTCTGATGTCTTCTCCCGACCGCATGCGGCTGCGCCGCCTGCTGCTCAAGTCCCTGCCGATGGGCGCCATGCCCGTGGCGTCGCTCGCGGGCCTCGCCCAGGTTTCCCACGCAGCCGAGCCCTCGGCAACCAGCCGGCCGATTTCGATGGTCCTGCCGTTCCCGCCCGGGGGCAGCGTCGATATCGTGGCCCGGCAGCTGCAACCGGGATTGAAGACGATCCTGGGACAGACCGTGGTGGTCGACAACAAGCCCGGCGCCGGCGGCCTGATCGCCAGCAGCACCGTGGCGCGGGCCAAGCCGGACGGCAACACGCTGCTGATGGCCTTCGACACGCACGCCATCAACCCGTTTGCGTACAAGAACCTGCCGTACGACACCTTCAAGGATTTCACGCCGATCACCCAACTGGTGCGCTTTCCGCTTGTTATCGCCGCCAACCCGGCGCTATCGGCATCGAACGTGCGGGAACTGATCGAACTGGCGAAGTCGAACCCGAACGCGGTGCGCTTTGCCTCGTCGGGAATCGGCAGCCTGAACCAGCTGGCGGCCGAGGCCCTGGCCACCGAGGCAGGCGTGCATTTCCTGCACGTGCCCTACAAGGGCGGCGGCCCGGCCGTGCAGGCCGTGCTGGCGGGCGAGGTGGACCTGTTCTTCAGTAGCTACGCGGCCGTACAGGCCCACGTGGCGGCCAGGACGATCAAGGTGCTTGGCGTCACGGGAACGAGCCGGATCAAGCAGATGCCGCAGGTGCCGACCGTGGCCGAGCAAGGCTACAAGGGCTTCGAAGCGTATTCGTGGATTGGCGTTTTCGGGCCGGCGCAGATGCAACAGGACACCGTGATGCGCCTGCACGACGCGTTGGGCGCATCGATCAGGCAGCCCCGCGTGGTGGAGGCGCTGACCGCGCAGGGATTCGAAATCGCCGTGGGGTCGCCGGCCGACCTGGGCAACCTGGTCCGTCACGAGCACGACAAGTGGCAGGCCGTAGCCCGCAAGGCCAACATCCAGTTCGACTGATCCGATGCCGACCTTGCCCGAACCGTTCGACCACGCCGTTATCGTCTGCGCAGACCTGGACGCTGCCGCAGACCGCTGGCGCGCGCTGGGTTTCACGCTGACGCCGCGCGGCTATCACACGCTGGGATCGCAGAACCACTGCATCATGCTGGCGCGCGACTACCTGGAATTGCTGCACGTGACCGCGCCCAGCCCGAGCCGCCAGTATTACTGGGATGCCCAGCAGCGCGGCGGCGGTTGCGCAGCCATGTCGTGCAAGAGCCGCGATGCGTTTGCCACGGCCGACCGGCTGCGGGCTGCCGGCTTCCATCCTTCGGACCCCATCGAGTTCTCTCGGCCGGTGCGTCTGGACGATGGTTCGGAGCATCCCGCCACGTTCCGCGTGACGGCGTTGGACCAGGCGCCGGGCGCCCGCTATTTCGTCTGCGAGCATCGCACGCCGGAACTGCTGTGGCGGCCGGAATGGCTGACGCACGCGAATGGCGCAACGGCGATTGCGGCGACGTATCTGGTGGTGGAAGCGGACCGGGTGGCGGCCACGGCCGAAGCCTATGCCACGCTGACCGGCGCGACGATTGCCCGCGCCAGTGGCGAAACGGCGATGCTCGATATCGATGGTGCATCGTTCGTGGTCACGGCGCCGCAGGCGCTGGCCGATGCTGCCGACGTGCCGGGGCTGCGGCATGGCGCCACGGGCTATGCAGCGATCCGGCTTGCCACTGACGATCTGGAGAAAGCCCGCGCACACTGGCGGGCCAATGGGGTGCAGGCCACCGACCTGTCGCCGTCCATCACGCTGATCCCGGCCGGGCAGGCCAACGGCGTGGCGCTAATCTTCGAGCAACGCTGATTCTTGCTCCCCTCTGCCGCTGTGCGGGAGAGGGGAGAACACCGATCTGGCCTTACGCCTTCGCGTGCGCCACGCCGGTCGAGCCGAAGCCGCCGGCGCCGCGCGCGGAATCTTCCGAAAACGCTTCCACCGTTGTGAACACCGGACGCAGTACCGGCACGAACATCATCTGGGCGATGCGCTCGCCGGGCTGGATCACGATCGGCTCGGTGCCGGGCGCGTTGCGGTTCCACACGCTTACCATGATCTGGCCCTGGTAGTCGGCATCGATCACGCCGATCGAGTTGCCCAGTACCAGTCCCTTCTTGTGACCCAGGCCCGAGCGCGGCACGATGGTCGCGCACATGAACGGGTTGGCCATATGCACCGCGAAGCCGGCCGGCACCAGTTGCGCCGGCGTGCCGGGTTCGATGGTCACCGGGCCGTCCACGCAGGCGTGCAGGTCGATGGCGGCGGCCATGTCGCTCTGGTAGGCGGGCAGGCCCCAGTCGTTCAGGCGGGCGTCGAGCACCTTGATTTCGACAGTCGGATTCGCGGCTACGGTCATGGATGTGGATTCGTACGAGGGGACAAAGGCGGCATGATACCGCGCCGCCTTCGCTGATCCGCCACTTCGATCCGCCACGGGGTGTCGCGCCCCGCGGTCAGCCTTGCAGGTCGAAGGCCTCGGCCAGCAGTTCGTACGTGCGCATGCGCGCCTGGTATGACGCCGTCACGCTCAGCACCACCAGTTCGTCGGCCGCGAAGCGGTCCTTCAGCGCCAGCATGCGCTCGGCCACCTGCGCGGGCGTGCCGCAGATCGTACGGGGCCGCTCGCGTTCGATGATCAGGCGGTCGCGCTCGGTGGGCGTGAAATCGGCGGCCTGGGCCAGTGACGGAATCGGCGCATTGACGCCATAGGCCATCTGCAGCCGGCGGATATCGACGGCGCGCTCCAGCGCGGAGGCCTCGGCCTCTGTATCGGCGCAGATCACGAACACCGCAGCCGCGCTGTATGGCTGGTCTTCGTACCCGGCCTCGAAATCCTCGCGGTACTGCTGCGCCACCATGTCGCCGCCATGGGCGTTGATGAAATGCGCGAAGGCGAATCGCAACCCCAGCCGCGCGGCCAGCGCGCCGCCGAAGTCGCTGGAACCGAGCACCCAGATCTCGGGCCGGGTATCGATGGCCGGCTGCAGCAGCACGCCTTCGGCCAGATGATCGGGCGGCACCTCGCCGCGCAGCAGGAAGGCCAGGTCCTGCACCTGCTGCGGGAACTGGTCGCCCCGGTTGTACTGGCCCATGGCCACGGCCTGCGCGGTGCGCATGTCGCCGCCTGGGGCACGGCCCACGCCAAGGTCGATCCGGTTCGGAAACAGCGCCTCAAGCATGCGGAACTGCTCGGCCACCTTGAACGGGCTGTAGTAGGGCAGCATCACGCCGCCCGAGCCCAGCCGGATGCGCCGGGTCACGCTGCCCAGCCGCGCCAGCATGACTTCGGGGGCCGGGTTGCACACGCCTTGCAGGCCGTGGTGCTCGGCGCACCAGTAGCGCGTAAAGCCAAGGCTGTCGGCCATCTGGGCCAGATCGATCGTGGCCGCGATGGCGTCGCGGGCGGTATGGCCGTGGATGACCGGGCTCTGGTCCAGCACGGACAGGCGCAGCCTGGGGCGGGTATTACTCATGGCTGTGGGTGCGGCGGTGGGACACGGGCTTGTGCGGCAGGCGCTGGCCGATGGCGGCCACCAGTTCGCGGGCCAGCGACAGCTTGTCGGCACGCGGCAGGCGCGTCATGCCGTTGGCATCGAACAGCACGATCTCGTTGTCGTCGAGGCCGAAGGTGTGGTGGCCGATATTGCCCACCAGCAGCGGCACGCCCTTGCGCTGGCGCTTCTGCTCGCCATACTGCTCCAGGTTCTCGCTTTCGGCCGCGAATCCCACGCAGTAAGGCGCATCCGCGCGGGCTGCCACGGCCGCCAGGATGTCGGGGTTCTGCACGAACTGCAGCCTCGGCGTGTCGGTGTCGTTGGCCTTCTTCAGCTTCTGCTGGGCCACCTCGGCCGGGCGCCAGTCGGCCACGGCAGCCACGGCGACGAACACATCGACATCGCGCAGTTGCGCCATGACCGCATCGTGCATCTGCCGGGCGCTGCGGATATCGGTACGCGCCACGCCGCGCGGCGTGGGCAGCGATGTGGGTCCGGCCACCAGCAGCACGTCGGCACCGGCTTCGCGGGCCGCGCGGGCGATCGAGAAGCCCATCTTGCCCGACGACAGGTTGGTGATGCCGCGCACCGGGTCGATGGCCTCGAATGTCGGGCCGGCGGTGATCAGCACCCGCTTGCCCTGCAGCGGCTTGGGCTGGAAGAACGCGATCAGGTCTTCCACCAGTTCCTCGGGCTCCAGCATCCGGCCGTCGCCGATTTCGCCGCAGGCCTGGTCGCCGGTGCCGGGGCCCAGGATCGCCACGCCATCGGCGCGCAGCTGGGCCGCATTGCGTTGCGTCGGCGCGGCGGCCCACATCTGGCGGTTCATGGCCGGTGCCACCAGCAGCGGACACTCGCGCGCGATGCACAGCGTGGTGAGCAGATCGTCACAGAGGCCGTTGGCCACCTTGGCCAGGAAGTCGGTGGAAGCGGGGGCGATCAGGATGGCGTCGGCCTCGCGCGAGAGGTCGATATGCGCCATGTTGTTGTCGATGCGCGCGTCCCATTGCGACAGGAACACCGGGCGCCCGGACAGCGCCTGCATCGTCACCGGGGTGATGAAATGCGTTGCCGCTTCGGTCATGGCCACCTGCACGGTGGCACCTGCCTTGGTCAGCAGCCGTACCAGCTCGGCCGACTTGTAGCAGGCGATGCCGCCGGTCAGGCCAAGGACAATGTGCTTGCCGCGCAGATCCATGGGATAGCTCTTCGGAGATCGGAGTTCCGCATGATACCGCCGGGCGGGCGGATGCGCTGGGAGATGCGGCAGGTTTGCTCCCCTCTCCCGCCAGGCGGGAGAGGGGTTGGGGGAGAGGGTATGGCGGCTCTGCTTGCCACGCTTCGCAGTTTGCACCGCCTGGCCCTCTCCACCGGCCCTCCCTCCCACAAGTGGGAGAGGGGCGTCTGCAGCCGTCAATGCCGCCGCACGCGTCGCAATTCGTCCACGATGAGCAGGATCGCGCCGACCGTGATCGCGCAATCGGCCACGTTGAAGGCCGGGAAATGCGTGTTGCGCCAGTGGAAGTCCAGGAAGTCGATCACATGGCCATGGATCACGCGGTCCACCACGTTGCCCACGGCGCCGCCCAGGATCAGCGACACGGCCAGGCAGAACATCTTCTGCCCGGTATGGCGATACAGCAGCCAGACGATGAAGCCGCCCACGGCCACGCCCAGCACCGTGAAGAACCAGCGTTGCCAGCCGCCCGCATCAGCCAGGAAGCTGAACGCCGCGCCCTTGTTGTAGACCAGCACCAGGTTGAAGAAGCTGGTGACCGGGCGCGATTCCGCATACTGGAACGACCGGGTGATCACGACCTTGAAGAACTGGTCGATCATCACCACCAGCAGCGCAAACGCCATCCACAGCCACGGCGTGACGTTGGCGCCGGGCTTGCCGCTGGACTTGCTCTTGCTGCGCGGCGAGGACGAACGCGACGAACGGGTCGAGGACGATGCCATCAGGCGTGGCTCCTGTGTTCACCGGCGCCGAACAGGTTGCTGTCGCAGCGGCCGCAAAGGGTGGGATGCGCCGGGTTGTGGCCCACGTCGGCGCGATAGTGCCAGCAACGTTCGCACTTGGCGTGCTGCGACGGCGTGACCGTCACCAGCAGGTCGCCGCCTTCCGGCGCCGGCGTGACCTTGGCCGCCGACGTCAGCAGCACAAAGCGCAGGTCGTCGGACAGGCTCTGCAGCGCGGCCAGCACCGGCCCGCCCGCGGCGATCGTGACCTCGGCCTGCAGCGACGAACCAATGTCGCCTTCCACGCGCACCGCTTCCAGCTGGCGCGTGACTTCGGCGCGCACCGCGCGGATCTCGTGCCACTTCTGCAGCAGGTCGTCGGCTTCGCTGACCGGCGGCAGGTCGTAGTACGTGCTCGTGAAGATCGTGTCGGTGTGCTCGGTGCCGTGCGCGAACACCTGCCAGGCTTCCTCGGCCGTGAACGACAGGAACGGCGCCATCCAGTGCAGCATCGCCTGGGTGATGTGGTACAGCGCGTTCTGCGCGGCGCGGCGCGCCTGCGAATCGGGGGCCGTCGTGTACAGGCGGTCCTTCAGCACGTCGAGGTAGAAGCCGCCCAGGTCTTCCGAGCAGAACGTCTGCAGCTTGGCCACCACCGGGTGGAACTCGTACGCCTGGTAGTGCGACAGCACTTCCTTCTGCAGGCGGTCGGTCAGCGCCACCGCGTAGCGGTCGATCTCCAGCCATTCCGAGGCCGGCAGCGCATGCCTGGCGTGGTCGTAGTCGGTCAGGTTGGCCAGCAGGAAGCGCAGCGTGTTGCGGATGCGGCGATAGCCTTCCACCACGCGCTTGAGGATTTCCTCGGAGATCGACAGCTCGCCGGAATAGTCGGTCGAAGCGACCCACAGGCGGATGATTTCCGCGCCCATCTTGTTCGAGATGTCCTGCGGCGCCACCGTGTTGCCCACCGACTTCGACATCTTGCGGCCTTCACCGTCCACCGTGAAGCCGTGTGTCAGCAGCGCCTTGTAGGGCGGCTTGCCGTACAGCATCGACGCGGTCAGCAGCGACGAATGGAACCAGCCGCGGTGCTGGTCCGAGCCTTCCAGGTACAGGTCGGCCAGGCGGCCATCGGGCGTGTCGGCCGACGGATCGTAGAGTTCGTCGCGATGCGAGCCGCGGATCACGGTCCAGTGCGTGGTGCCGGAGTCGAACCAGACGTCCAGCGTGTCGCGATTCTTCTCATAGAGCGCGGCTTCGTCGCCCAGCAGGTCCTTCGGGTCCAGCGACTGCCAGGCCTCGATGCCGTGCTGCTCCACGCGCCGGGCCACTTCTTCCAGCAGCGCCGGCGTACGCGGATGCAGCGCGCCGGTTTCCTTGTGGATGAAGAAGGCCATCGGCACGCCCCATTGTCGCTGGCGCGACAGCGTCCAGTCCGGGCGGTTGGCGATCATGTTGTGCAGGCGCTGCTTGCCCCACGACGGGTAGAACTCGGTGGCCTCGATGCCGGCCAGCGCGCTCTCGCGCAGCGTCGGGCCGTTGTCGGCCGGGTCCACGTCCATGCCCGCGAACCACTGCGACGTGGCGCGGTAGATGATCGGCGTCTTGTGGCGCCAGCAGTGCATGTAGCTGTGCTCGTACTTGTGCGAGTTGAACAGGTTGCCCGACTCACGTAGTACTTCGACGATTTTCGGGTTGGCATCCCAGATCGACAGGCCGCCGAACAGCGGCAGCGTGCTGGCATAGACGCCATCGCCCATCACCGGGCTGATGATTTCCGCATCCGGCATGCCGTGCGCCTTGCACGACTGGAAATCCTCCACGCCGTAGGCCGGGGCCGAGTGGACGATGCCGGTGCCGGTGTCGGTGGTCACGTAGTCGCCCAGATACACCGGCGACGTGCGCGCATAGCCGGCATCCATCCTGGACAGCGGATGGTGGAAGCGCACCTCGGTCAGCGCATCGCCGCGCGCGGTCGCCACGATCCGGCCTTCCAGCGCATAGGTCTTCAGCTGTTCCTCGACGCGATCCTTTGCCAGGATCAGGAAGCCGCGCGGGGTCTCGACCAGCGCGTATTCCACTTCCGGGTGCATGTTCAGCGCCTGGTTGGACGGGATCGTCCACGGCGTGGTGGTCCAGATCACGATCCAGCCCGGCTTGCCTTCGAGCTGGGCCAGCGGCACGTGGAAGGCGTGGGCGATCTTGTCGGTCTCCGCGAACGGGAAGCCCACGTCGATCGACAGGTCGACCTTGTCCTTGTATTCGACTTCGGCCTCGGCCAGTGCCGAACCGCAGTCGAAGCACCAGTTCACCGGCTTCAGGCCACGGAACACATAGCCTTTTTCCATGATCTTGCCCAGCGCGCGCAGCTCGTCGGCTTCGTTGCTGAAGTTCATGGTCAGGTACGGATTGTCCCAGTCGCCCAGCACGCCCAGGCGCTCGAAATCCTTCTTCTGGCGGGCGATCTGCTCGGTGGCGTAGGCGCGTGCCTTGGCCTGGACTTCCTGCACCGGCAGGCCCTTGCCGAACTGCTTCTCGATCTGGATCTCGATCGGCATGCCGTGGCAGTCCCAGCCCGGCACGTAGACGGCGTCCAGTCCGGTCAGGCCGCGCGCCTTGATGATCATGTCCTTCAGGACCTTGTTCACCGCATGGCCGATATGGATATCACCGTTGGCGTACGGGGGGCCGTCGTGCAGCACGAACTTCTTCGCCCCCTTGCGCGCGGCGCGGATCTTCTTGTAGAGCTGCTTGTCCTGCCATTGCTTGACCCACAGCGGCTCGCGCTTGGGCAGGTCGCCGCGCATCGGGAACGGGGTATCCAGCAGGTTGACCGGATACTTGCTTTTTTCAGGCTTGGCGCGTTTGTCGTCGGACATGGTTGATTCTCGGGGCAATTCGTTTGGGCGCGGACCGGGGGATGACCGCCGCGCGCGTGTCATTTCGGGGCAAGGCAGGGCGGGTCCCGGCGGCGCGCATGCATGGGCGCGCCGCCGGCCGCTAGCTAATTCGGTCGGTGGCGGAGGTGGCGAAGTCGCGCCGGTCGCCGGCCGGATTGGCGGCCTCCAGGCCGAAGAACGCCCGGGCTTCGCGGGCATCCTTGGCGATGGCCTCGGTCAGCGCCTCGAGCGAGTGAAAGCGCTCTTCGTCGCGCAGCTTCTTCATGAATTCCACGCGCACCAGCTTGCCGTAGAGGTTCGCGTTGAAGTCGAACAGATGCACCTCCAGCAGCACGCGCCCGGCGTCTTCCACGGTGGGTCGCACGCCAATGCTGGCCACGCCTGGCAGCGGGTGATCGGCAATGCCGTGGACCTGCACCACGAAGATGCCGTTCACGGCCGGGCGCTTGTGCGTGATCCGCAGGTTCAGGGTCGGAAACCCCAGGTTGCGGCCCAGCTTGCGGCCGTGGATCACGTGGCCGCTGATGGCATAGCCGTGGCCCAGCAGGCGACGCGCGTGTTCCAGGTCGCCATCGGCCAGCGCCTGGCGCACGGCCGAACTCGAAATGCGGATGCCGCCTTCGGAGACCGAGCCCATCTGCTCCACATCGAAGCCAAACTGGCGGCCGGCCTGCTGCAGGTAGCCGAAGTCGCCGGCGCGCTTGGCGCCAAAGCGGAAATCGTCGCCCACCAGCACCCAACGCGCATGCAGGCCGTGCCAGAGCACGTTCTCAACGAACTGCTGCGGCGACTGGGCGGCAAAATGGGCGTTGAAGTGTTCCACCACCACGCGGTCCACGCCGTTGCGGCGCAAGGCATCGAGCTTGTCGCGCAGCAGGGCAATGCGGGTGGGGGCGTGCTCCGGCGCAAAGAACTCGCGCGGGTGCGGCTCGAACGTCATGACGCATAGCGGCAGGCCGCGCGCGTCGGCGGCCGCACGGGCGCGCGCGAGCAGCGACTGGTGGCCGCGATGCACACCGTCGAAATTGCCGATGGTGAGCGCGCAGGGCGCCCGGCTTTCGGCGTTGGGCAGGCCGCGGAAGACTTTCACGAGGACGGCGGACGAGCTTTTCAGGGAAAGCGAGCATTATAAGGCGAATGGCACCGCGTGCCGCCGGATTGCCTGTTTTGACGGCACCGGCCTTGTGCCGTTGTAGGCAAGCTGCCCACAAATGGCGAATTTGTGGGCCTATCCGCCACTCCGCCATGGCGCAGCGCCGCAAAAGGCGGCATGATATGCCCAATTCAGAACAAGAACCGCGCGATTCCTGCAACAGTCGCCGCTCCCCGGGTCTGTCGCAGCGGAATGTCGTCGCCTTACATGCCAGGCCGCACTTGAACGCGCTGCTTAACAAGATATTGCCGCCCCCCGGGCCGCAACTGGACACCGAGACGCGGGCCAAGCTGCTGGCCACGGTCCATCGCGTCTCCCCCACCGCCATTGCCTCGTCCGTGCTCCTGCCGGGCCTGACCGCCTGGGCATTCTGGAACGAAGCCAGCCATGCCGCCCTACTGGTCTGGTGCGCGATCATGCTGCTGCTGACGGCCGGCGGCAGCTGGTTCTACCTCGGTTACCAGCGCGACAGCGGCAAGATGAGCCGTTCGGCGCACACGCGCAAGTGGTGGAACAACATGCGCGCGATTGCCTTCCTGACAGGCCTGACCTGGGGAAGCTCGGCGCTGCTGCATTTGTATACAGGCTCGGTGGTGTTTTCCAGCGTGCTGTACCTGCTGACGCTGGGGGTGCTGGCGGGCGGCGCCACGTCGCAGTCGCCGATCCCCTCGAACCTGGTTTTTGCCGGCGTGCCGATCCTGGTGCCCAATATCCTGCTGGCCGAGATCGCCTTCCCGGCCCATGGCGGCTACGTGCAGCTGCTGCTGGTGGTCTATGCGCTGATGCTGGCGCGCCATTCGCTGAACCTGCAGCACACGCTGGTGCGCGCCATCCAGCTCGAATCGGAAAGCCGCCGGCTGGCCAAGCAGTTCCAGGAGGAAAAGGAGCGGGCGCTTCATGCCAGCGAGGAAAAGTCGCGCTTCCTGGCCGCCGCCAGCCACGACCTGCGCCAGCCCGTGCATGCGCTGGTGATGCTGGTCGAGGCGCTGCGCGCGCGCAACCAGTCCAGCGCGCTGCATCCGCTGGTGGAGCAGGTGGCGGCCGGCACGCAGACCATCGACCTGCTGTTCCGCTCGCTGCTGGACCTGTCCAAGCTCGAAGGGCGCAAGGTGCTGCCCACGATGGAGCCGTGCGAGCTGCACTCGTTGATCCACGACGTCATGAGCCAGTTCGCCGCCGACGCGCGCGAAAGCGGCCTGACGCTGACGCCGCGCGTGCCCGACGAACTTTACGCGATGGCCGAGCCTGTGCTGCTGCGGCGCGCGCTGTTCAACCTCGTGCAGAACGCGCTGCGCTATACCAAGCGCGGGGGCATCCTGGTCACCGCGCGCCAGCGCCGCAAGCATGTGCGCGTGGAAGTCTGGGACACCGGCGCGGGCATCACGCCGGAACACTTGCCCGAGATCTTTTCGCCTTATTACCAGGTGCATAACCCCCAGCGCGATCCGTCGCAGGGCCTGGGGCTGGGGCTGGCCATCTTCAAGGAATGCGTGCGTTTGATGCGCGGCACCTATGGCGTGCGCTCGGTGCCGGGCAAGGGTTCGGTGTTCTGGTTCGCGCTGGCGCCGGTGCCGGCCGAGACCGTGGCCAACGTCCGGGCGATGCGCGCCAATGCGCAGGCCGAGGAAGCGCGGCAGGATCGGCTGCGCGGCACGGTGCTGGTGGTGGACGACGACAGCCAGATCCGCAAGGCGTGGATCGCGCTGATGGAGGCCTGGGGTATCCGCGTCGCCTGTGCCGCGCACGGGCAGGAGGCCGATGCACTGTTCGCCAAGGGCCTGAAGCCGGACATCATCTTCTGCGACTTGCGCCTGCCGGGCAACGAGAACGGCCTGGACCTGCTGGAACGCTGGCAGACCACGCAGCCGCAGGCGCGCAGCGCCTTGCTGACGGGCGACCTGAAATCGGCGGCGCTGCTGGCGGCCGAGGATGCCGGCTATTTCGTGCTGCCCAAGCCGGTGGACCCGGCCAATCTGCGCATGCTGCTGCGCCGCTGGCTGCAGGTGGGTTGAAGCGGGTCGCCGCCTGTCCGCTCCGTCTGGCCGGCCTGTCCAACGTCGCGTCGAAAGGCATCACCCAAACAAAAACGCCGCCCTGGATACCAGAGGCGGCGTTTCTTTATTGTGGCGGGCCGGGCAGGGCGCTTACTGGCGCAGGCGGAATCGCTCCATGCGCGACATTACCTGCATGCGCGTCCGCACGCCCAGGCGTTGCAGAATGGCGGACACGTGTTCCTTGACCGTGTTTTCGGTCAGCCCCAGCTTGCGTGCGATGACCTTGTTCGGCAGGCCTTCCAGCACCAGCGCCAGCACGGAACCCTGGCGCGGCGTCAGGCCCAGTTCGGCCGGGGTGACGGGGATGCCGTGCGCCGGGCCAAACGACTGCGAGCGACCGGACAGCGCTTCGTCCGACGGAAAGCTCGTATCGCCGGCCAGCACCTTGCGCACGGCGGCCGTAAAGGCATTGGCATCGAGATGCTTGCCGACAAAGCCGCATGCGGACAGCGCACGCGCACGGCCCACGATCTCGGGCGTGGCCTCGGCGGACATGAAGATGAAACGTGCGCCCGGAATCACGGTCTTGAACGCCTGCATGGCATCAAAGCCAGTGCCGTCATTCAACCAGATATCGAGCAGCACGATATCGGGACGAAGTCCCTGGTTCAGCGAGTGGAGAGCCTCCTTGGCGCTCCCGGCAGCGTGGACAGCAACGTCGGGCATCACCTCCGCCAGGAAGGCGGTGGTGCCGGAAAGAGCCATAGGATGATCATCGACCACCAACAAAGTCGGTGCAGCGTTCGACATGCGTATTCCCGTCTAATTTCCCGTTTCGTCCTTGTTGTCACCGTTTTCCGAGAAAGCGGCGCGTGGACGTAGGACCCACTCTAACAGAGCGGGGTGCGCGTCACAATCGGTGGCACTTGGGTATTTCTTCTTGCAGGCGTGCCCAAAAGCGTTGTGGGAGGCGCGTTTCGCGGTAATTAAGTACCTATTGAGCACGGATTGCAAGCGTTTGCACCACAGCTTGGTAGAATCGCGGCGATGAAAAATATTGTCATATTGATTTCCGGGCGCGGCTCCAATATGGAAGCCATTGTCCGGGCCTGCGCGGCCGAGCGGTGGCCGGCGCGCGTGGCCGCAGTGCTGTCGAACCGGCCCGATGCCTCGGGCCTGCAGTTTGCCGCCGATCACGGTATCGCCACGGGCGTGGTGGACCACAAGCAGTTTCCCGATCGATCCAGTTTCGACGCGGCGATGCGCGACGCCATCGACGCGCACCAGCCCGACCTGGTGGTGCTGGCCGGCTTCATGCGTATCCTGACCGACGACTTCGTCGAGCATTACGCGGGCCGGATGCTGAATATCCATCCGTCGCTGCTGCCGAGCTTTCCGGGCATGCATACGCACCGCCAAGCCCTGGAGGCGGGCGTCAAGCTGCATGGCGCGACCGTGCATTTCGTCACGCCCGAACTCGATCACGGCCCGATTGTGATACAGGCTGCGCTCGATGTTCTGCCTGGCGATACGCCAGACTCCCTGGCCGATCGTTTGCTCGATAGCGAACATGTCATTTACCCGCGCGCCGTGCGCTGGTTTGTCGAAGACCGCCTGCATGTGCAGGACGGCGTAGTTCAAGTTCAACCGGCCGAACCCCAATGGTTCATGGCCATCTCGCCCGCAGCGGCAGGAAAACAGCCATGAGTCGCCAACAAGAAAACACGACCTCCCGCGACAACCGCCAGCGTTCGCGCGGCAGCAAGGGCAAGGCCAGCCCGATCCGCAGGTCCCAGGGTGACCAGGCCAATCACGCGCCCCGTACGCCGGGCGCGCTGCAGGCGTTTCACCTGCAGCACATCGACCGCCTGATCGGCAAGGTGCTGCTGTTCGCGCGTCCGGCCGATGCCGTGGTGAGCCACTACTTCCGTGAAAATAACAAACTTGGCCATCGTGATCGCGGAATCATTGCCGAAGCAGTTTTCGCAGTGTTGCGCCGACGCGTCGAATTTGGTCAGTTTGCCGAAAGCGGCACCGGCGCGGCCACGCGCCGCCTGGGCCTGCTGGGCCTGGCCGCCACGCTGGGGCGCGACACGCTGACGCCTTTCCTGTATCCCGACGAAGCCGAGTGGCTGGACCGCCTGACCACGATCGAGCGCTCGAGCCTGGCGCCGCGCGTGCGCGCCAACCTGCCCGAATGGCTGTACGACGACCTGGCGGCGCATCATGGCGAAGCGTTCACGGCCGCCCTGGGGGATGCCTGGCTGCGCCCGGCGCCGCTGGACCTGCGCGTCAACACGGCCAAGCTCTCCCGCGAGGAGGCGCTGGCCGAACTGCAGACCGCTGGTATCGCGGCCGAACCGGCGCCGATGGCCCCCGCCGGTATCCGCCTGAAGGGCAAGCCCGCACTGAACCAGTTGCCGCTGTTCATCAACGGCGGCGTCGAAGTGCAGGACGAAGGCAGCCAGCTGCTATGCCATCTGCTGGCACCGAAGCGTGGCGAAATGGTCGTCGACTTTTGCGCGGGTGCGGGCGGCAAGACGCTGGCGCTGGGGGTGGCCATGCGTTCGACGGGCCGCCTCTATGCCTTCGATGTGTCGGAAAAGCGCCTCGCCAATCTGAAGCCCCGTCTGGCACGTAGCGGTTTGTCCAATGTTCATCCGGTGCTGATCGACTCCGAGCGCGATGTCAAGGTCAAGCGTCTGGCCGGCAAGATCGACCGCGTGCTGGTCGATGCACCGTGCAGCGGCCTGGGCACCCTGCGCCGGAACCCGGACCTGAAGTGGCGTCAGACGCCGGAATCGGTGCTGGAACTGACCGCCAAGCAAGCGGCGATTCTGGAAGCGGCTGCCAAGCTGGTGAAGGGTGGCGGCCGTGTCGTATACGCCACTTGCAGCGTGCTGGAGGCCGAAAACGAAGCCATCGTCCGTGATTTCCTGGCCAAGAACGAGAACTTCCGCCTCGTGCCGGCGGCGGAGGTGTTTGCCGAGCAGAAGATCACGGTGCCCGATTTGCCGGCAGAAGGCGGCATGTTGGCGCTGTATCCGCACATCCACCAGACCGACGGCTTCTTCGCGGCCGTGCTGGAACGTACGCGCTAAGGAGTAAGGGGTTGAAGCGGGAGATGCGCGAAACCATGCAGAAGGCAGCACGATGAACCCTGATACGCTCGCGGCGCTGACCCGCTCGCATTCGGTCATGGGCAAGATGCTCGACGATCTGATCCACGATGCAGGCGGGCAGGGGTTCTTCTGGCAGATCGGCATCCTGGCCGCGTGCCTGCTGGTGGCCTGGCCGCTGGCGCGCAACGTGGTCAAGCGGCTCGAAGCCCGGCACGAGACATCGAGCTTCGCGCTGCGCCTGGCGGCCGTCAGCCTGGAGCGGGCCATGTTCCCGCTGTTCGCCTGGCTGCTGGTGCTGGTGGCGCGTTACGCGCTGGCGCCGTTCGCGTCGATCAGCGTGCTGCGGCTGGCGCTGGTGCCGTTGTTCGGCATCACGGGCCTGTATTTCACCTTCTATATCCTGCGCCGGGTGATGTCCGCCAACGGACAGCTCCACGGCATGCTGGTCTTGGTGGAGAAGGTGCTGACCACGCTGGTGTGGATCGGCATGGCGCTGTACGTGGTAGGGCTGCTGCCAGACGTGGTGCGGTGGATGGAGTCCGTGCGGTTTTCGGTGGGCGGCAAGCACCCGATCAGCATTGCCGACGCGCTGATGGGTGTGGTCTGGATCCTGCTGACCGTGCTGGTGGCGATGTGGTTCGGCTCCTGGCTCGAAGACCGCCTGATGCGCGCCCAGACGCTGGACGCCAATCTCAAGGTGGTGCTGACGCGGATCACCAAGGCGCTGCTGCTGCTGGTGTCGCTGCTGGTGAGCCTGTCGCTGGTGGGGATCGACCTGACGGTGCTGTCCGTGTTCGGCGGCGCGCTGGGCGTGGGTCTCGGCCTGGGCCTGCAGAAGATCGCCAGCAACTACATCGCCGGGTTCATCATCCTGCTGGACCGCTCGATCACGCTCGGCGACCAGATCACCGTGGACAAGTACACCGGGATCGTGTCGCAGATCCGCACGCGCTATACGGTGCTGCGCAACGGCGACGGCGAAACGCTGCTGCCGAACGAGCAGCTGGTGGCCCAGTCGGTGCAGAACCATTCGTTCTCGGGGACCCATGTGCGGGTGGCGGTGCGGGTGCAGGCCGACTACAACACGGACCCCGAAACGGTGATCGGGCTGCTGCAGGAATGTGTGCGCGATATTCCACGTGTGCTCGATGCACCGGCCCCCGCCGCCTTCCTGGTGGCGTTTGCCGATAGCGGTATCGAGTACGAAGCTGCCGTCTACATCGCCGATCCGCAGAACGGCAAGCTAGGCGTGCAATCGGCGATGAACCGTGCCATCTGGCGAACTTTCCAGCAACATGGGGTGTCCATACCGTTCCCGCAGCGAGAATTGCGGGTGCTGAACCCCACTTCGGGTGCCTTGCCCGTCACCGCAGCCAACGCCGAGTAAGTTCCTCGCGCATCACCTGCGGAACAAAGGCCGATGGCCGGTATCAAAGTCGGGGAAAAAGCGGATGTCCCTCTCGCGCCGATCCGGTAGAATGCCGGGTTGTCGCGGGTATACGGGCGACCCGCAGCCCCACACCAGACAACCGCCAGATTGCAGCGGTTCGTGCCTCGGCCAGGCTCCCTCAGGGATACAGCCCGCGCCAGAAAGCTATCGCAATCGATAAATTTGCAGTCTTTTTTCTGCGCGACAGGTGCGCCGCACGGTGGTGCCGCGCTGCAAACACTCGTTTTACGACGGAGAACATAGTTTGTTCGACACAATTCTTGACTGGGCCGCCAACGGCCTCGCCAACTGGTCCTGGTGGGAGATCGTGATCTACACGCTCGTGGTGACGCACATCACGATTGCCGGTGTCACGATCTTCCTGCACCGCTGCATGGCGCACCGGTCGCTGGACCTGCATCCCATCGCCCAGCATTTCTTCCGCTTCTGGCTCTGGCTGACCACGGGCATGGTGACCAAGGAATGGACCGCCATTCACCGCAAGCACCACGCCAAGTGCGAAACCGAGGACGATCCGCACAGCCCGCAGACCCGCGGCATCCGCAAGGTGCTGCTGGAAGGCGCCGAGCTGTATCGCGCCGAGGCCAAGAACAAGGAAACCATCGCCAAGTTCGGTCACGGCACGCCCGATGACTGGGTCGAGCGCAATGTGTATTCGCGCTTCGGCTGGCAGGGCGTGGGCCTGATGCTGATCATCGACCTGGCGCTGTTCGGCGTGGTCGGCATGAGCGTGTGGGCCGTGCAGATGCTGTGGATTCCGATCCACGCCGCCGGCATCATCAACGGCCTTGGCCACTGGTGGGGTTATCGCAACTACGATTGCGAGGACGCATCGACCAACGTGTCGCCGTGGGGCTTCATCATTGGTGGCGAAGAGCTGCACAACAACCACCACACGTATCCGACGTCGGCCAAGTTCTCGATCAAGTGGTACGAGATCGACGTAGGCTGGTGGTACATCCGCGCGATGCAGTCGGTGGGCCTGGCCAAGGTCAAGAAGACCCCGCCCAAGGCTCGCCTGGTGGAAGCGCGTCCGGTGGATCACAACACGCTGGAAGCGATCATCGCCAACCGCTACGACGTGATGGCCCGCTACGCCAAGGCGCTCAAGAACGCGTACAAGGCCGAGCTGCGCAAGCACAAGGAAGGCAATTCGCCCGAGTACAAGAGCTACAAGCCGGCCCGCAAGTGGATCCACCGCGAGGAAGTGAAGCTGGGGGCGCCGCAGCGCCAGCAACTGGCCAGCATCACCGAGCAGAACAAGATGCTGCACACCTACGTGGAAATGCGCCGCGAGCTGGCCGTGATCTGGGGCCGCTCGAACATGACGCGCGAACAACTGCTGGCCCAGCTGCAGGCCTGGTGCCATCGCGCCGAAGCCAGCGGCATTCAGGCACTGCAGGAGTTTTCGCTGCGCCTGCGCCGGTACGCCTGATACAATCGCCGACGCGCCCGTCATGGCTAAAAGCCCCGCCCCAGGCGGGGCTTTTCTTTTGGCTACACTCCCCCATGTTCGCGGCATAGATCGCGCGCTCAAGCGCGGCGGCCACCGGGTGCCCCGAGGAGTACTGCACAGATGACCCCACAATCGATCAAGACCGTCGAGTTCGAAAAGCCGAACCTGGCGGATGCCGACAACGCCGCCGGCGGTAGCTGCGTGGCCCATGCCTGGGCCAAGGTGCCGCCGGCACTGACGCCGGATGAGCGCGGCGCCCTCAAGGACCGTATCCGCAAGCTGCTCAAGGCGCGCAACGCGGTGCTGGTGGCGCATTACTACGTCGATGCCGACCTGCAGGACCTGGCCGAGGAAACGGGCGGCTGTGTGTCCGATTCGCTGGAAATGGCGCGTTTCGGCCGCGATCACGCGGCGCAGACGCTGGTCGTGGCCGGCGTGCGCTTCATGGGCGAGACGGCCAAGATCCTGAGCCCCGAAAAGACCATCCTGATGCCGGACCTGGACGCGACGTGTTCGCTCGACCTGGGCTGCCCGGCCGACGAATTCACCGCGTTCTGCGACGCGCATCCGGACCGGACCGTGGTGGTCTACGCGAACACCAGTGCCGCCGTGAAGGCGCGTGCCGACTGGATGGTGACGTCCAGCATCGGCCTGAAGATCGTCGAGCATCTGCACGCGCGCGGCGAGAAGATCCTGTGGGCCCCGGACAAGCACCTGGGCAGCTATATCCAGAAGCAGACCGGCGCCGACATGCTGCTGTGGCAGGGCTCTTGCCTGGTGCATGACGAGTTCAAGGGCATCGAACTCGACCTGCTGCGCCGCGAACACCCGAAGGCGAAGATCCTGGTGCATCCGGAGTCGCCCGCGAACGTGGTGGAGCAGGCCGATGTGGTGGGCTCCACCAGCCAGCTGATTGCCGCTGCCCAGCAGCTCGACGCGAACGAATTCATCGTGGCCACCGATAACGGCATCCTGCACAAGATGCGCATGGCCGCGCCGGGCAAGCTGTTCATCGAGGCGCCCACGGCCGGTAACAGCGCCACCTGCAAGAGCTGCGCGCACTGCCCGTGGATGGCCATGAACGCACTGACCAATCTGGCCGAAGTGCTAGAGACCGGTCGCAATGAAATCCACGTCGATGCCGATATCGGCCGGCGTGCCGTCACCTGCATCGACCGCATGCTCGATTTCGCCGCGCAACAGAAGACCAATGTCCGTCCTGCCGCGGACCTGGCCAAGGCGGCCGCGCTGTTCCAGGGGGTGGGCCCGGCATGAGCGTGAATCCCGTATTCGACAGCTACGGCCCGGCGCTCAAGGCGGCGCTGGAAGCCAATGTTCGCGCCGCCATTGCCGAGGATGTGGGCACCGGCGACCTGACCGGCCTGCTGGTGCCGGCCGACAAGCCGGTGCAGGCGCGCGTGATCGTGCGGGAAGCCGCCGTGCTGTGCGGGCGCCCGTGGTTCGAGGCGTGCATGAAGGCCGTGGACGAGCGCCTGCAGGTGACGTGGCGCAAGGAAGAGGGCGCGCGCATGGCGCCCGACGACGTGGTCTGCGAGATCGCGGGCCCGGCCCGGGCGCTGCTGACCGCCGAGCGTCCGTCGCTGAACTTCCTGCAGCTGCTGTCGGGCGTGGCCACGGCCACGCGCCGCTACGCCGATCTGATCGCCGATACGCGCGCACGCGTGCTCGATACGCGCAAGACGCTGCCTGGCTTGCGGTTGGCGCAGAAGTACGCGGTGAAGGTGGGTGGCGGAGAGAATCAGCGGCTGGCGTTGTACGACGGCATCCTGATCAAGGAAAACCACATTGCCGCGGCGGGCAGCATCACGGCGGCGATGGAGGCCGCGCTGGCGCTGCGTACCGAGGCGTCGATCCAGATCGAAGTGGAATCGATCGCCGAACTTGAAGAAGCCCTGGCAGCGGGTGCGAAGTCCGTGCTGATCGACAACTTCACGCTGGAGATGATGCGCGAGGCCGTGGCCCTGAACCACGACCGTGCGCTGCTGGAAGTGTCCGGTGGCGTGAACTACGAGACGATCCGCCGGTTCGCCGAGACCGGCGTTGACCGCATCTCGGTGGGCGCGCTCACCAAGGATGTGCGCGCGACCGACTACTCGCTGCGCATCATCGGCTAAGGGCTGGCCAAGGGCCGGCCATCGGCCCGTTGATCAGCCCCGGTGCTGACGGTGGCGGGCCGCCCGGCCCGTTTCCGGCTGCAGCACCGTGGGCAGCGCCTTCGGCAGCGTTTCCGGATAGTCGCGGCTGTAGTGCAGCCCGCGGCTTTCGTGGCGCGAGTACGCGCCATCGACGATCAGCGACGCCACTTCCACCAGGTTACGCAGCTCCAGCAGGTCGCGCGTGACGCGGAAGTTGGCGTAGTACTCGGCGATCTCCTCGCGCAGCAGGCCGATACGGTGCTGGGCACGCTCCAGGCGCTTGTCGGTGCGCACGATGCCCACGTAATTCCACATCATCCGGCGCAGCTCATCCCAGTTGTGCGACACCACCACTTCTTCGTCCGCGTCCGAGACCCGGCTTTCGTCCCAGGCGGGCAGCACGATATCGGGCGCGCCGGACTTGCCCTGTGACGCGATGTCCGAGGCTGCGGCCTGGCCGATCACCATGCATTCGAGCAGCGAATTGGATGCCAGCCGGTTGGCGCCATGCAGGCCCGTGCAGCCGGTCTCGCCGACCGCGTACAGGTTGCCGATATCGGTGCGGCCCGCGGTGTCCGTGACCACGCCGCCGCAGGTGTAGTGCGCGGCCGGTACCACCGGAATCGGCTCGCGCGCGATGTCGATGCCCAGTTCCAGGCAGCGTGCGTGGATGGTGGGAAAGTGCTCTTTCAGGAACGACTCGGGCTGGTGCGTGATGTCGAGATAGACGCAGTCGATGCCGCGCTTTTTCATTTCGAAGTCGATGGCGCGGGCCACCACGTCGCGCGGCGCCAGTTCGGCACGGTCGTCGTGCTCGGGCATGAAGCGGGTCCCGTCGGGCAGCTTCAGCAGGCCGCCTTCGCCGCGCACCGCCTCGGAGATCAGGAACGACTTGGCGTAGGGGTGATAGAGGCAGGTCGGGTGGAACTGGATGAATTCCATGTTCGCCACACGGCAGCCCGCGCGCCAGGCCATGGCGATGCCGTCGCCGGTGGCCGTGTCGGGATTGGTCGTATAGAGATAGACCTTGCCCGCGCCGCCGGCCGCCAGCACCGTGTGCGTGGCCGTGATGGTGCGTACCTCGTCCGTGGTCACATCCAGCACGTAGAGGCCGTAGCAGCGGTTGCCCGGCAGTCCCAGCTTGGCCGACGTGATCAGGTCGATCGCGAACTGGTCTTCCAGGATCGTGATGTTCGGATGCTTGCGCGCCTGCTCGGCCAGCGTGGTGACCACGGCGTGGCCCGTGGCATCGGCCGCGTGGATGATCCGGCGGCGGCTGTGGCCGCCCTCGCGCGTCAGGTGGAAGCCCAGTTCGGCCTGGTCGTCGCGCGTGAACGGCACGCCGCGATCGATCAACCACTGGATTGCCTCGCGCCCATGCTCCACGATGAAGCGCGTGGCTTCCTCGTCGCAGAGTCCGGCACCGGCGACGAGCGTGTCCTGCGTATGCTCGTCGTGGCTGTCACCGGAATCGAGCACGGCTGCAATGCCGCCCTGCGCCCAGTCGCTGGCCCCCGTTGTCATGGCGCGCTTGCTGAGGATGACAACCCGGTGGGTGTCGGCCAGCTGCAGCGCGACGGTAAGGCCGGCCAGACCGCTGCCGACAATCGCGACATCGAAGTTCATGGTGCAGGGGGATCGCTTCGGGGGCGAAAGCGTGATGGGGAAAGCTGGCAAGTCTACACCGGCTTGCCACGAAACTGACATCTTTCCCTTGTCTGACAAGGGTTGGCGGGGTGTGGATAGGCGGGGAGCGCAACGCCGGCGGCGCCCAAGCCCGGTGCGGGCGGATGCCCCAAAGCAAAAAGCCCCGCGAGGGCGGGGCTTTCGGCTGAAGACCAGGGATCAATTACTTGATCTTGGTTTCCTTGTAAGGCACGTGCTTGCGGGCGATGGGATCGAACTTCGAGATCTCCATCTTTTCCGGCATGGTGCGCTTGTTCTTGGTGGTCGTATAGAAATGACCGGTACCCGCGGTCGATTCCAGCTTGATCTTGTCGCGTCCGCCTTTGCTGGCCATGATTTACTCCTTATTAGACTTCGCCGCGTGCGCGCAGGTCTGCGAGCACGGCGTCGATGCCTTTCTTGTCGATCAGGCGCAGACCGGCGTTCGAGACGCGCAGGCTCACCCAGCGGTTTTCCGATTCAACGAAGAAGCGGCGGTTCTGCAGGTTGGGCAGAAAACGGCGCTTGGTCTTGTTGTTTGCGTGGGAAACGTTGTTGCCGACCATCGGCGCTTTCCCGGTCACTTGACAGACGCGTGCCATGAAGCACTCCTAAATCTTATTCGTGGACAATGTTCGCAACAGATCAACAAAAGGCGCACGGGCCCGGACTGCAGCGGATTGGTACTTCAGCGAAACGAACATTATAGACCGGAATCGAGCGGCGAATCAATGCCTTCCGGCAGATTCGGAAGGGGGCTGTTGCGCCGTGCCGCCTGCGTCACGTGGGGTGACACCCGGAAGCCGGTCCTGCTCAGGACGCACCACGGACGAACAGTGGTGCGGGCCACACTGTAATGGGGCGGGGGCGGCCTGTCCAGCCCGGCGACGGCGGGGCAACTTCGTCGATTTCCGACACAGGGGCGCGGCCGTACCCGGCGGCGGACGGTCCAGTCGCATACAATGGCGGCTGTTGACCGGTTGACTCCCATGACTTTGCAAACTTCTTCGGCGCAAGCCGCCGCTGGTGACGCGTCCGCGCGCAAGACCGTCCAGGCCGATTCCTTCCTGACGCTTCATTACAGTATCGCCCTCGAGAACGGCACCGAAGTGGTGAGCACGTTTGAGGAAAAGCCCGCCACGCTGCTGCTGGGCCAGGGCCAGCTTGCCCCGACGCTGGAGCAGGCGCTGCTGGGCATGCCCGAGGGCGACCGCATGACGTACCGGCTGGATGCCGAGCACGCGTTCGGCCCGCGCAATCCTGAACTGCTGCAGTGGGTCTCGCTGGCCACGCTGCGCGAGAACAGCTCGTTCGAAGAGGAATACACCCCCGGCGATCTCGTCGAATTCAACGCGCCCGGCGGCGGCAAGTACGCCGGCGTGCTGAAGGAATACGGCGACACCGCGGCGCTCTTCGATTTCAACCACCCGCTGGCCGGACAGACGATCCTGTTCGACGTCCAGCTGATCGGAATTCTCTGATGTCCGCCGTGGCGATGGAACGCAGCATGACCGAACTCACTACCTCTGCAGACGCCGAAATCCTGATGGCGCAGCCGCGCGGCTTCTGCGCCGGCGTGGACCGCGCCATCGAAATCGTCGAACGCGCGCTGTCGCGGTTCGGCGCACCGATCTACGTGCGTCACGAGATCGTGCACAACGCCTACGTGGTGGCCGACCTGCGCAAGAAGGGTGCGATCTTCATCGACGAACTGGACGAAGTGCCAGCCGGTTCGACCGTCATCTTCAGTGCGCACGGCGTGTCGAAGGAAGTGCGCGCCGATGCCACGCGCCGTGGCCTCACGGTGTTCGATGCCACCTGCCCGCTGGTGACCAAGGTTCACGTCGAAGTGGGCAAGATGCGCGCCGAAGGCTGCGAGATCATCATGATCGGCCACAAGGGGCACCCCGAGGTGGAAGGCACGATGGGCCAGTCCGAACAGGGCATGCTGCTGGTGGAGTCGGTGGAAGACGTGAACCGCCTCGAGGTTGCCAACCCGGCCCAGCTGGCCTACGTCACGCAGACCACGCTGTCGGTGGACGAGACGGCCGAAATCGTGGCCGCGCTCAAGTCGCGCTTCCCGCAGATCCGCGAGCCCAAGAAGCAGGACATCTGCTATGCCACGCAGAACCGCCAGGACGCCGTGAAGTTCATGGTGCCCCAGGTGGAAGTGGTGATCGTGGTGGGCAGCCCGAACAGCTCGAACTCGAACCGCCTGCGCGAACTGGCCGACCGCCTTGGCGTGCCGGCCTACATGGTGGACGACCCCGAGCAGCTCAAGCCCGAGTGGGTGGCTGGCAAGCGCCGGATCGGCCTGACCGCCGGCGCGTCGGCGCCCGAGGCGCTGGCCCAGGCCATCGTCGAGCGCCTGCGCACGTTTGGCGTCAAGAGCGTGCGGGCGCTGGAAGGCGTGGAAGAGAACATGTCGTTCCCGTTGCCGCGCGGCCTGGCGAGCGTGTCGGTCCAGTCCTGACGACCCCGCCTGATTTCTGACGTTGCCGAACGCCGCTGGCCAGCCGCCAGCGGCGTTTGCGTTTCCAGGGGCACCTCGTCCCGATCGCGCCCCCGTTCTGGCGCGCTTCTCCGAATCCCATCGCCACCGGTTGCACCGCTCCGGTGCGCCGGGCCGTATCTTCCGGAATACGTTGCAATACGCCCTGGGCGGCGCAATGCCTTATTTGGCGTGATTATCCAGGGGTCCCTGTACGAACACGCAGACAATATCAGGGTAATCCCGGGGAATGGGGTTTTCCCTATTATGGTGCGGCGCTACATTCTGCACATTAGAGCAGGCGTCCGGTAAATCGAATGAAATGCCTAATTAATAGCACGGCATTATGGGTGGCGCCGGGACGGCTTAATTGGTGCCCTGTGCGGCGCCTCAGGCGCTGCAGGCATGATTCTTGAAAGGGAAGGAGACGGGTCTGCCAAGTGGGCGGAGATTGCCCCAATCTGTGCATTGGGGAAATTCCCTAGCTCATTTGGCGGGTAAATGGTTCAGGTTGTTGCGTCGCGTATTGCATCCGCAAAGAAAGGGGATACAATGCGCGCGTTTCAAATTGAAACTAAACAAAGGCGGTCCAGGGAATACGTCCGGGAGGCGTAGTTATTTCCCTGTTTTTGTGAATCCTAGGAGATCACTCATGCAATTCACGTTTGCCAAGATTCTGCCGATCGCGGCCGCTGTGGCGCTGGTCGCTGCATGTGGCAAGAAGGAAGAAAAGCCGGCTGATGCGGCAGCATCTGCACCGGCGGCCGCCGCGGCGCCTGCCGCCGCCGGTGGCGGTGAAACCGTCGTCAAGATCGGCCACGCCGCGCCGCTGACGGGCGGCATCGCCCACCTTGGCAAGGACAACGAAAACGGCGCGCGCCTGGCCGTCGAGGAAGTGAACAAGACCGGTCTGGAGATCGGCGGCAAGAAGATCAAGCTGGAGCTGGTGGGCGAAGACGACGCCGCCGATCCGAAGACCGGCACCGCCGTGGCCCAGAAGCTGGTGGATGCCAAGGTCGTGGCCGTGGTGGGTCACCTGAATTCGGGCGTGTCGATCCCGGCCTCGAAGATCTACAGCGACGCCGGCATCACGCAGATCTCGCCGTCGTCGACCAACCCCGACTACACCAAGCAAGGCTTCAAGACCACGTACCGCGTGGTGGCCACCGACGCCCAGCAGGGCCCGGCACTGGCCAACTACGCCGCCAAGAGCCTGCACGCCAAGAGCGTGGCGATCGTCGACGACGCCACCGCCTACGGCAAGGGCCTGGCCGACGAGTTCGAGAAGACCGCCAAGGCCGCCGGCGTGAACGTGGTGGCACGTGAAGCCACCAACGACAAGGCCACCGACTTCAAGGCCATTCTGACCAAGATCAAGGGCAAGAAGCCGGACGTGATCATGTACGGCGGCATGGACGCCACCGGCGGCCCGTTCGCCAAGCAGGCCAAGGAACTGGGCATCACGTCCAAGATCGTTGGCGGCGACGGCGTGTGTACCGACAAGGTAGCCGAACTGGCTGGCGACGCAGTGACCAACATCATCTGCTCGGAAGCCGGCCTGGCGCTGTCGAAGATGGAAACGGGCGCCGATTTCGAGAAGCGTTACCAGGCCCGTTTCAACTCGCCGGTGCAGATCTACGCACCGTTCACCTATGACGCCGTGATGGTGATCGTGGATGCGATGAAGCGCGCCAACTCGACCGAACCGGCTGCCATCCTGGCCGAAATGCCCAAGACGAACTACAAGGGCGTGATCGGCAACATCGCCTTCGACGAGAAGGGCGACATGAAGGAAGGCACCATCACGCTGTACGAGTACAAGGACAAGAAGAAGTCCGTCCTCGACGTCGTGAAGATGTAATCCGGGGCTTACCGTCCCAGACGAACGGCACCGTGAGTACCTTGCGGTGCCGTTCTTTTTAGTCTCGCCAACGTGTTATGAGCATCCTTACCATGGGTGGAACAGGGCGGGCAGCACACCAGCAAAACTGATTACCAACCTACCCGACCTATCCAACATTACCGTCCCTTCCGCGGCATCCACACCATGCCGGCCGGAGCGGGGCTGAAGCAGGAGTTTTCATGGATATCTTTATCCAGCAGATCGTGAACGGTCTGGTGCTCGGCAGCATCTATGCGCTGATCGCACTGGGCTACACCATGGTCTACGGCATTCTGGGCATCATCAACTTCGCCCATGGCGACGTCCTGATGATTGGCGCGCTGACCGCTTTGTCGGCAATCATGGGGCTGCAGAAATTCGCCCCCGGCCTGCCCGAATGGCTGACGCTGGTGATCGCCACGCTGATCGCCATGCCCGTCTGTGCAGTGCTTGCCTATACCATTGAACGCGTGGCCTACCGGCCGTTGCGCAACGCGCCGCGCCTGGCCCCGCTGATTACCGCGATCGGTGTCTCGATCATCCTCCAGACCATGGGGATGCTGATCTGGTCGCGCAACCCGCTGACGTTCCCGCAACTGCTGCCGTCGGACCCGATCGACATCGGTTCCACCGGCGCCACCATCACCGGCAAGGAAATGGTCATCATCGGCCTGGCCGTGATGGTCATGGCAGGCCTGCTGGCCCTGGTCAACCGCACCAAGCTCGGCCGCGCCATGCGCGCCACCGCCGAGAACCAGAAGGTGGCGGGCCTGATGGGCGTGAACCCCAACTTCGTGATCTCGGCCACATTCATGATCGGCGCCACGCTGGCGGCGCTGGCGGGCGTGATGATGGCCACCAACTACGGCAACGCCCACTTCTACATGGGCTTCATCCCCGGCCTGAAGGCGTTCACCGCCGCCGTGCTGGGCGGCATCGGCAACCTGGCGGGCGCCATGGTGGGCGGCATGCTGCTGGGGCTGATCGAGGCACTGGGCGCCGGCTATATCGGCGACCTGACCAATGGCGTGTTCGGCTCGAACTACCAGGACGTGTTTGCCTTCATCGTGCTGATTACCGTACTCGTGTTCCGTCCGTCCGGCATCATGGGCGAACGCGTGGCCGACCGGGCCTGAGGAGAGAGAATCCATGAATACTCCGATTCCATCCACGGCCGTGGCGGCACCGTCGCGTGTCCCGGCCAAGACCCTGGCGGCCTTGCTGGCCTTCCTGGTGGTGGCGCTGTGCGCGCCGTTCTTCGTCCAGACCTTCGGCGGCAACTACTGGGTGCGCGTGCTCGACTTCGCGCTGCTCTACATCATGCTGGCGCTGGGCCTGAACATCGTGGTGGGCTTTGCCGGCCTGCTTGACCTGGGCTACATCGCGTTCTACGCGGTGGGGGCCTACAGCATGGCGCTGCTCGGTTCGCCGCACCTGGCCAACCAGTTCGAGTGGATCCACCAGCTGTTCCCGAACGGCCTGCACCTGACGATGTGGCTCGTATTGCCATGCGCGGTGCTGATCGCGGCCACCTTCGGGGTGCTGCTGGGGGCGCCGACGCTGAAGCTGCGCGGCGACTACCTGGCCATCGTGACCCTGGGCTTCGGCGAGATCATCCGGATCTTCATGAACAACCTGGACCGTCCGGTGAACATCACCAACGGCCCCAAGGGCATCACGGCGGTGGACCCGGTGCATATCTTCGGCTTCGACTTCTCGAAATCGCACGAGATCTTCGGGATGAAGTTCACGCCGGTCTTCATGTACTACTACCTGCTGGTGTTCCTGGTCATCGTGATCGTGTTCATCTGCCTGCGCCTGCAGAACTCGCGCATCGGCCGGGCCTGGGTGGCCATCCGCGAAGACGAGATCGCGGCCAAGGCCATGGGCATCAACACCCGCAACATGAAGCTGCTGGCCTTTGCCATGGGGGCGTCGTTCGGCGGCGCCTCGGGTGCGGTGTTCGGCGCTTTCCAGGGCTTTGTCTCGCCCGAATCGTTCACGCTGTGGGAATCGATCTACATCCTGGCCATCGTGGTGCTGGGCGGCATGGGCCATATCCCGGGCGTGATCCTGGGCGGCGTCCTGCTGGTGGGTTTCCAGGAACTGCTGCGCGTGGTGGCGGAGCCTATCCAGACCGGGCTGTTCGGCCACGTGATCGTCGACGCCGAAGTGCTGCGTCAGCTGTTGTTCGGCCTGGCGCTGGTGGCGGTGATGCTGTACCGCCCGGCAGGCATCTGGCCATCGCCGCGCAAGGAAGACCGCCCGGTGGTGCGCCGCGCGGGCAACGTGGGCCGTTTCTGAGCAGGAGGACAACATGAGCAATTCCGAATTCCTCCTGTCCGTACAGGGGGTCAACAAGCGTTTCGGCGGCCTGCAGGCGCTGTCCGATGTGGGCCTGCAGATCAAGCCCGGTGAAATTTACGGCCTGATCGGCCCGAACGGCGCGGGCAAGACCACGTTCTTCAACGTGATCACGGGCCTGTACACGCCCGATTCGGGCGAGTTCGTGCTGGGCGGCAAGCCGTACCAGCCGACCGCCGTGCACGAGGTGGCCAAGACCGGCATCGCGCGGACGTTCCAGAACATCCGCCTCTTCGGCGACATGACCGCGCTGGAAAACGTGATGGTGGGCCGCCATGTGCGGACCAAGGCCGGCCTGTTCGGCGCCGTGTTCCGTCCGCCTGCGGTGCGCCGGGAGGAAGAGGGCATCGAGGACATGGCGCACGACCTGCTGGACTACGTCGGCATTGGCAAATACGCCAATTTCACCTCGAAGAACCTGTCGTACGGCCACCAGCGCCGTCTGGAGATCGCCCGCGCGCTGGCCACCGAGCCCAAGCTGCTGGCCCTGGACGAGCCCGCGGCGGGCATGAACGCCACCGAGAAGGTGGAACTGCGCGGCCTGCTGGAAAAGATCAAGAACGATGGCAAGACCATCCTGCTGATCGAGCACGACGTGAAACTGGTGATGGGCCTGTGCAACCGCATGACCGTGCTGGACTACGGCAAGGTCATCGCGCAGGGCCTGCCGCATGAAGTCCAGAGCAATCCTGCCGTGATCGAGGCCTACCTCGGCGCGTCGGCGCATTAAGGCGGGAGAGAAGCCATGCCACAAACGATTCTGAAGATTGCGGGCCTGAAGGTGGCCTATGGCGGCATCCAGGCCGTCAAGGGTGTCGATCTGGAGATCCAGGACGGCGAACTCGTGACGCTGATCGGTGCCAACGGCGCCGGCAAGACCACGACCATGAAGGCCATCACCGGCCTGCAGGGCTGGGCCGGCGGCGACGTGGAGTACATGGGCAAGTCCATCAAGGGCGTGCCCAGCTACACGCTGCTCAAGCAGGGCCTGGCGATGGTGCCGGAAGGCCGCGGCGTGTTCGCGCGCATGACGATCACCGAAAACCTGCAGATGGGCGCGTACACGCGCAACGACGAGGCCGGGATCAAGGCCGACATCGACCGCATGTTCGAGACGTTCCCGCGCCTGAAGGAACGTGCCAACCAGCTGGCCGGCACGATGTCCGGCGGCGAGCAGCAGATGCTGGCCATGGCGCGTGCGCTGATGAGCCAGCCCAAGCTGCTGCTGCTGGACGAACCGTCGATGGGTCTGTCGCCGATCATGGTCGAGAAGATCTTCGAGGTGGTGCGTACCGTGTCGGGGCAGGGCGTGACCGTGCTGCTGGTCGAGCAGAACGCGCGCCTGGCGCTGCAGGCCGCCCACCGCGGCTACGTGATGGAGTCGGGCCTGATCACGATGAGCGGCGACGCCAAGCAGATGCTGGACGATCCGAAGGTGCGGGCCGCGTATCTGGGCGAGTAATGCACCGAGGGTGTTCTCCCCTCTCCCGCTTGCGGGAGAGGGGCGGGGGAGAGGGCAAGCAGTTCAAATTGCAACAGACTGCAAGCAGAACCGCATTCCCCTCTCCCCCAACCCCTCTCCCACGTCGTGGGAGAGGGGCGCAAGACTAAAAAGCCTCGCGTTCTGCGAGGCTTTTTTGCTTACGCCAGCTTCTTCAGCAACGCGCGCAGCATGCCGATCATCTGGTCGATCTCTTCGCGCGTCACGTTCAGGGCCGGCATGAAGCGCAGCAGGCTCGGCCGCGGCGCGTTCAGCAGCAGGCCGGTCGGGTTCATCTCGCGCGCTTCCTCCACGATCTGCGGGCCGATGTCCTTGCCCAGCACCAGCGCGCGCAGCAGGCCTTCGCCGCGTTCGCCGCCCAGGCCGAACTCGGCCGACAGCGCCAGCAGCTGCTCGCGCAGGTATTCGCCCTTGGCCTTCACGTCGTCCAGGAAGCCCGGCGCGGTCAGCTGCGAGATCACCGAGCTGCCCACGGCCGTCATCAGCGGGTTGCCGTTGTACGTGCCGCCCTGGTCGCCGGCCTCGAAGCTGGCCACGTCGGCCTTGCACAGCAGTGCCGACAGCGGTACGCCGCCGCCAATGCCCTTGCCCAGCGTCATGATGTCCGGCTCCACGCCCGACAGTTCGTACGCGAACAGCGTGCCGCAGCGGCCGCAGCCGGTCTGCACTTCATCGACGATCAGCAGCAGCTTGTGCTTGTCGGCCAGCGCGCGCAGGCCCTGCATGAACTCGCGGCTGGCGGGGATCACGCCGCCTTCGCCCTGCACCGGTTCCAGCATGATGCCGACGGTCTTGTCGTTGATCAGCTTTTCCACCGAAGCCAGATCGTTCAGGTTGGCCTTCGGGAAGCCCGGCACCTGCGGCGCGAAGATGGTGTCCCAGCCGGCCTTGCCCGATGCGCTCATGGTCGCCAGCGTGCGCCCATGGAAGCTGTGGTCCATCGTGATGATCTCGAACGCGCCGTCCTTGTGCTTGCGGCCCCATTTGCGCGCCAGCTTGATCGCGCCTTCGTTGGCTTCGGCGCCGCTGTTGGCGAAGAACACCTTGTCGAAGCAGCTGTTGTCGGTCAGCTGCTGCGCGAGCTTCAGCATCGGCTCGTTGTAGAAGGCCGGGCTCGGGTTCAGCAGCTTGCGGGCTTGCTGTTCCAGCGCCTGGATCATGCCCTCGTTGGAATGGCCCAGCGCGTTGACCGCCCAGCCCTGCACGAAATCCAGATAGCGCTTGCCGTTATGGTCCGTCAGCCACGAACCCTTGCCTTCGGTGAAGACCAGTTCGGGGCGGTTGGTGATGTACATCAGCGATTGGACGGGAAACTCAGCAAATGCCATGGCGGACTCCTGGGATCGGCACGAAAAGAGGGACGGAGAAAAGCAAAAAGCCACGGGGGCTGCCCGTGGCTTGTTGACCTGAACAAACGCTGTCTGCGGTCAGCCGCGCGGCACCCCGGAGGGGAGCAACGTACGTGCGCGGCGTCGGATCATGGCGGTGTTCATGGCGGCCAATATAAGACGCATGCGCCCGGGTGTCAAAGCGAAATTTGGCAGACCCGGGTGGCATTGTTGTGTCGGCGCCAACGGCGGCGGGGCCGGTCAGGTGCTGCCGGCCGCGTGCAGATCGGCCTCGGACGTGAACGAATCGGCGAAGAACGCGTCCTCGTGCAGGCGGCACTGGGCCGAGAAATCGGTGCGCGCGGCGTTGACCATGACCGGCGCGCCGCAGGCGTAGACCTCGTGGCCCGACAGGTCCGGATGGTCGGCCATCACGGCCTGGTGGACAAAGCCGGTACGGCCCGTCCAGTTGTCGCCGGCCTGCGCGTCGGACACCACCGGCACGTACCTGAAGTTCGGCAGGTCGCGCGCCCACTGCTCGCACAGCGCATGCATGTACAGGTCGGCCGGACGGCGGCCGCCCCAGTACAGCGTCATCGGGCGCGTGATGCCGGTGTAGGCGGCGTGCTCGACGATGGCCTTGATCGGCGCGAAGCCGGTGCCCGATGCCAGCAGGATGATCGGCTTGTCCGAATCCTCGCGCAGGAAGAAGCTGCCCAGCGGGCCCTCGAAGCGCAGGATGTCGCGTTCCTTCATGGCCGGCATGCCTTCCCTGGCGCCGAACACGTAGTCGGTGAACGCGCCGCCGGGCATGTGGCGGATATGCAGTTCGATCGGGCCTTCCTCGTGCGGCGGCGTGGCGATCGAATAGCTGCGGCGCTTGCCGTCGCGCAGCAGGAATTCCACGTACTGGCCGGCCAGGAACTGCATGCGCTCGGTGGCGGGCAGTTGCAGCTTGACCGAGATCACGTCGTCGGCCAGGCGCTCCATGGTGGCCACGCGGCACGGGATCTTCTTGATGGGGATGTCGCCGGCGCCATGCACCTCGCGGCATTCGATCGTGATGTCCGACGTGGCGTTGGCGCAGCAGAACAGCGCGCGGCCCTCGGTCTTTTCCTGGGCGGTCAGCGCCGATGCGGCATGGTCGCCCTGGTGGATCGTACCCTCGACCACGCGGCCCTTGCACGACCCGCAGGCGCCGTTCTTGCAGCCGTAGGGCAGGCCGATGCTATGGCGCAGCGCGGCGCCCAGGATGGTTTCGTCGGCAGCCACTTCGAACTTGTGGCCACTCGGCATGACGGTAACTTGATAAGCCATAATCGGGTCTATGAACCAAATTCTGTCGCCGCAAGCGGCGTTGTCTTCCCCACGGGGCGTCCGGCGTCGGCGGCTGGGCCGTCCGCGCCTGCTGATCGTTGGCTGCGGCGATGTGGGCACCCGCATCCTGCGCGTGCTGGCCACGCGCATGCGCGTGTTCGCCGTGACATCGCAACCATCGCGCCAGGCGGCACTGCGCGAAGCCGGCGCGATACCGCTGGTGGCCAACCTGGATCAGCCGGCCACGCTGGCACGGCTGTCGCGGCTGGCCGGCCGGGTCATCGACCTGGCGCCGCCGCCCGGTCAGGGCGATGGCGATCCACGCACGCAAGCGTTGCTGGGTGCGCTACGGCGCACCAGCTGGCGTCGCACGCGCGCCCTGCGGCCCGGTGTCAGCGAGGCCGCCATTCTACCCGAGCGGGGCTGGCATCGCGCGTTTGAGGCATCGGCGCGCCACCGGGCCCCGGGGGCCTTCATCTACGCCAGCACCACCGGCGTCTACGGCGACCGCGGCGGCGCGCGCGTGCAGGAATTTCATGCGGTGCGTCCGCAGACGGCACGGGCCCGGCGGCGCGTGGCGGCGGAAGCGGCGGTGCGCGCCTTTGGGCGCGACGCCGGCTGGCGGACCGGCATCGTGCGCATTCCGGGCATCTATGCCGAAGACCGGCTGCCCGTGGCGCGCCTGAACAAGGGCACGCCGGCGCTGGCGCCGCAGGACGACGTCTACACGAGCCATATCCATGCCGACGACCTGGCGCGGGCGATGATCGCCGCGCTGTGGCGCGGCCGCCCGCAGCGCGTGGTGCATGCCAGCGACGACACCGAACTGCGCATGGCCGACTATTTCGACCTCGTGGCAGACCGCAAGGGCCTGCCGCGCCCGCCGCGCATCACCCGCCAGCAGGCGCGGGACACCATCGACCCCACGCTCCTGAGCTTCATGAGCGAATCGCGCCGGCTCGACAACCGCCGGCTCAAGCGCGAACTGCGGCTGCGGCTGCGTTATCCCACGGTCAGCGCGTTTTTTGATCGCTGACGCGGCCCATGCCGATCTCTGGCACCCCTCTCCCGCCTGGCGGGAGAGGGGACCAACCATCACGTAGCGGCCACCTCTTTCCAGGCCAGGCACGCCCATTGCGTCACCCTGCGCCTGCGTCACCTGTATAGACAAGTTGGTGCATCCTGCGGCACTGCGTGCTAATCCCATGCGCCGCTGCGGTGCATTGCAGCATGATCGGGCACCGCAATTGCGCGCCCTCGTTGGCATTCAGCAAGACGCACTTGACTGACGACTCAGGTAAACCCCGGGTTTGACTTGTATATACAGCATTGATAGATTGCCTTCACCCCACGACTGATGGAGCCGACAGCATGAAGCTGCCCCTGCCGTTCCGTTTTGCCGCCGTTGCGTCCACCCTTGCCGCCGCAGTCCTGGCCGCGCCCGCCCACGCCCAGAACACGCCGGTCACCATCGGCATGAGCGGCTGGACCGGTTTCGCGCCGCTGACGCTGGCCGACAAGGCGGGCATCTTCAAGAAGCACGGCGTGGATGTGGATATCAAGATGATTCCGCAGAAGGACCGCCACCTGGCGCTGGCCTCCGGGGCCATCCAGTGCGCGGCCACCACCGTGGAAACCCACGTGGCCTGGAACGCCAACGGCGTGCCCATCACCCAGATCGTCCAGCTCGACAAGTCGTACGGCGCCGACGGCCTGGCCGTGCGCAGCGACGTGAAGACGTTTGCGGACCTCAAGGGCAAGACCATCGGCGTCGATGCGCCGGGCACCGCGCCGTACTTCGGGCTGGCGTGGATGCTGAAGAAGAACGGCATGACGCTCAAGGACGTGAAGCTGACCACGCTGTCGCCGCAGGCGGCCGCGCAGGCGTTCGTGGCGGGCCAGAACGACGGCGCCATGACCTACGAGCCGTATCTGTCCACGGTGCGCGCCAATCCGGAGCGCGGCAAGATCCTGGCCACCACGCTCGACTACCCGATGGTGACCGACACGCTGGGCTGTGCGCCGAAATGGCTCAAGGACAATCCCAAGGCCGCCCAGGCGCTGGTCGACAGCTACTTCGAGGCGCTGGAGATGATCCGCAAGGAGCCGGAGAAGTCCAACGACATCATGGGCGCGGCCGTCAAGCAGACCGGCGAGCAGTTTGCCAAGTCGTCGGCCTACCTGCGCTGGCAGGACAAGGCGGCCAACCAGAAATTCTTCTCGGGCGAGCTGGCCAGCTTCAGCAAGGAAGCAGCCGATGTGCTCAAGGATATCGGCGTGATCCGCCAGGTGCCCGACGTGACGGCGCTCTATGACGCCCGATACCTCAAGTAAGCCGGAGTCCGTGATGTCGTCGTCCGTGCAAGCCCCCGCCACGGCGCGCCCGCCCGCGCCCATCGCCGCCCAGCCGGCGGACCGTGCGCCGCGTGCGCGCCATCCGTGGCTGTCGCCGCTGGTGCCGGTGTCGTCGCAGGCGCGCTGGATCCTTGGCCTGTCGTTCTTCGTGGCGTTCTTCGGCGTCTGGGCCGTGGTCACGCTGGGCGGCCTGGTGCCGCGCACGTTCCTGGCCGATCCGGTGACGATGGCGCACGAGGGCTGGCTGCTGTTCACGCAGTACGGCTTCATCGGCGATATCGGCATGACCGTCTGGCGCGTGGTCGGCGGCTTCGTGCTGGCCGCCGTGCTGGCCGTGCCGCTGGGCATCTTCATGGGGTCCTACAAGGCGGCCGAGGCGTTTTTCGAGCCGTTCGTGTCGTTCTGCCGCTACCTGCCGGCGTCGGCGTTCATCCCGCTGCTGATCCTGTGGGCCGGCATTGGCGAGACGCAGAAGCTGCTGGTGATCTTCATCGGCTCGTTTTTCCAGATCGTGCTGATGGTGGCGGTCACGGTGGGCGGCGCGCGCAAGGACCTGGTGGAGGCCGCCTACACGCTGGGCGCCACGCCGCGCGGCATCGTGCGCCGCGTGCTGATTCCGGGCGCGGCGCCCGAGATTGCCGAGACGCTGCGGCTGGTACTGGGCTGGGCGTGGACGTACGTGATCGTGGCCGAGCTGATCGGCTCGTCCTCGGGCATCGGCCACATGATTACCGACAGCCAGGCGCTGCTGAACACCGGGCAGATCATCTTCGGCATCATCGTCATCGGCTGCATCGGGCTGGTGTCCGACCTGGTCTTCAAGCTGGCCAACCAGCGCCTGTTTCCGTGGAGTTCGATCAAATGAGCGCGCTGTCGATCCAGCAGGTATCCCGTACCTTCGAGAATCCGCGCGGCGGCAGCACGCAGGCGTTGCTGCCGGTCGATTTCGAGGTGCGCGACAACGATTTCGTGACGATCCTGGGCCCGTCGGGCTGCGGCAAATCCACGCTGCTGCGCATCGTGGCCGGGCTCGATACCCCCAGCGGCGGCCGCGTGCTGCTCGACGGCCAGCCGGTGGCCGGTCCGGGCGCCGACCGCGGCATGGTGTTCCAGTCGTACACGCTGTTTCCGTGGCTGACGATCGAGCAGAACGTGCGCTTCGGGCTGCGCGAACGCGGCATGAGCCTGGCCGAGCAGAAGGAACGTAGTGATTTCTTTATCGCCCGCGTGGGGCTGCGCGGCTTCGAGCAGCACTACCCCAAGCAGCTGTCGGGCGGCATGCAGCAGCGCACGGCGATTGCGCGGGCGCTGGCCAACGATCCGAAGATCCTGCTGCTGGACGAGCCGTTCGGCGCGCTGGACAACCAGACGCGCGTGCTGATGCAGGAGCTGCTGCTCGGGATCTGGGAGTCGCACCGCAAGACGGTATTATTCGTCACGCACGATATCGACGAGGCCATTTTCATGGCCAACCGCGTGGCGGTCTTTTCCGCGCGGCCCGGTCGGATCAAGAGCGAGATCGCGGTGGACTTTGCCCATCCGCGCCATTACACGATCAAGACATCGCCCGAGTTCTCCGTGCTCAAGGCGCGGCTCACCGAGGAGATTCGTGCCGAAGCCATGGCATCGGCCGAGCACTGAACCGGCAATCCGGCATTCCGCAACAGGTCATGAATCCGTCCGCCAACCCGGCACCTTCCCCGTCCAACGCTCCGGCCGCGCTGTACCAGCAGGTCAAGGAGTACATCGCGCGCCAGATCCAGAGCGGCGCGTGGCAGCCCGGCGACCGCGTGCCGTCCGAGCAGGAACTGGTGAACCGCTTCTCGGTGTCGCGCATGACGGTCAACCGGGCCTTGCGCGAACTGTCGGAGCAGGGCAGGGTGGTGCGCGTGGCCGGCGTGGGCACGTTCGTGGCCGAACACAAGCCGCAATCCACGCTGCTGTCGGTGGTCAACCTGCAGGACGAGATCCGCATGCGCGGCCACGACTACGCCTGCGACGTGATCCTGGTGGAACGCGTGTCGGCGTCGATCGAGGTGGCCGCCGCGCTGGAACTGCGCACCGGCGAATCGGTGTACCACTCGATCTGCATCCACCGCGAAGACGGCTTGCCGGTGCAGCTGGAAGACCGCTACGTGAATCCGCGCGTGGCGCCCGATTTCATCACGCAGGATTTTGCCGATACGCAGCCGGGCGAGTACCTGCTGCGCAACGTGCCGTATGACCAGGTGGAGCACGTGGTCGATGCCATCGCCGCCACGGCCGAACAGGCCGCGCATCTCGAGATGCCGCCCACGCAGCCCTGCCTGCTGCTGACCCGCCGCACCTGGACGCATGGCGTGCCGGTCACATTCGTTCGCTGCCTGCACCCGGGCAACCGGTATCGGCTGGGCAGCCGGTTTCGCGCCGACGGCAATCCCGCCTTCGGCTAGAACAGATTCCCGAGGCCAGCCAAAAGCCGGCCATCGGGTTTATTTTTCGACTAACCTGTATAGACAGGCTCATACAACAAAGACGTACGCAGATGACCAACGATTCCCGCTCCCTCCTGACCCTGAACCCTGGCCACGTGTCGCTGGACGACCTGCGCCGCATCTACCGTGGCGAAGTGCGGCTGGCGATGGCCGAATCGGCCTGGGCCGGCGTGCGTGCGGCGCAGGCCACGGTGCAGGACATCATCGACGCCGACGCCGTGGTCTACGGCATCAACACCGGCTTCGGCAAGCTGGCCCAATCGCGCATCGCCCATGACAAGCTGGCCGAACTGCAGCGCAACCTGGTGCTGTCGCACAGCGTGGGCACCGGCGCCGACCTGCCGGCCGATACCGTGCGTCTCATTTTGGCGATCAAGGCCGTCAGCCTGGCGCGCGGCCATTCGGGCGTGCGTCCGGAACTGATCGATGCCCTGCTGGCGCTGGCCAACCACGGCGTGTCGCCGTGCATCCCGGCCAAGGGGTCGGTCGGTGCCTCGGGCGACCTGGCGCCGCTGGCCCATATGTCCTGCACGCTGATTGGCGTGGGCGACGTGATGATCGACGGCCGCCGCGTGCCGGCCGCGCAAGGCCTGGCGCATGCCGGGCTGGACGTCTTCACGCTGGGCCCGAAGGAAGGGCTGGCGCTGCTGAACGGCACGCAGGTGTCCACGGCGCTGGCGCTGGCCGGGCTGTTTGCCGCCGAGGACGCCTTCGCGGCAGGGCTGGTGGCGGGCGCGCTGTCGCTGGAAGCCATCAAGGGATCGGTCAAGCCGTTCGATGCCCGCATCCACGCGGCACGCGGGCAGGTGGGCCAGATTGCCGTGGCCGGCGCCGTGCGCGCGATGCTCGATGGCAGCGAGATCGTCGATTCGCACAAGACCTGCGGGCGGGTGCAGGACCCGTATTCGATCCGCTGCCAGCCGCAGGTGATGGGCGCGTGCCTGGACAACCTGGCGCACGCCGCGCGCATCCTGCGCATCGAGGCCAACGCCGCGTCCGACAACCCGCTGGTGTTTTCCGAACAGGGCGACGTGGTGTCCGGCGGCAACTTCCACGCCGAGCCGGTGGCCTTTGCCGCCGACATCATCGCGCTGGCCATCGCCGAGATTGGCGCCATCTCCGAGCGCCGCCTGGCGCTGCTGCTCGATACGGGGCTGTCCGGCCTGCCGCCGTTCCTGGTACGCGATGGCGGCCTGAATTCGGGCTTCATGATCGCGCAGGTCACGGCGGCGGCGCTGGCGTCCGAGAACAAGTCGCTGGCGCATCCGTCCAGTGTGGACAGCCTGCCTACATCGGCCAACCAGGAAGACCATGTGTCGATGGCCACCTACGGCGCACGCCGCCTGGGCGACATGGCCGCCAACACGGCCGTGATCGTCGGCATCGAGGCTATGGCCGCCGCGCAGGGCATGGAATTCCATCGGCCGCTGAAGTCGTCGCCGCTGGTGGAGCAGGAACTGGCGCGCATCCGCAGCCGCGTGGCGTTTGTGGAATCCGACCGCTATCTGGCGCCCGATATCGAGGCGATGAAGCAGTGGGTGGTGCAGGGCGACGCCGGCGCGGGCTGGCCTGACGCCGTGAGGGAGATCCTGCCGACGAACGTAGCCGCTTGAGATGCTGGCCCTCTTCCGCAACGGGACACTAAATCGGTGGTTGAAATGCCGTCGGTTTGCTCCCCTCTCCCGCCCGCGGGAGAGGGGTTGGGGGAGAGGGCAAGCGCATCCAGATCCGACCAGTCATCAAACATACCGGGACACACCATGAACGCCAACGAACACCAATTCACCGATACCCCGCGCGGCCAGCGCGAAATCCGTGCTCCGCGCGGCAGCCAGCTGCACTGCAAGAACTGGCTGATCGAAGCGGCCTATCGGATGATCCAGAACAACCTGGACCCGGATGTAGCCGAACGCCCGCAAGACCTGGTGGTCTATGGCGGCATCGGCAAGGCCGCGCGTAACTGGGAATGCTTCGACGCCATCCTGGACAGCCTGCGCCGCCTGGGCGAGGACGAATCGCTGCTGGTGCAGTCGGGCAAGCCGGTGGGCGTGTTCCGCACCCATGCCGACGCCCCGCGCGTGCTGATCGCCAATTCCAACCTGGTGCCGCACTGGGCCACCTGGGACAAGTTCAACGAACTCGACCGGGCCGGCCTGATGATGTACGGCCAGATGACCGCGGGCTCGTGGATCTACATCGGCACGCAGGGCATCGTGCAGGGCACGTTCGAAACGTTCGTGGAAGCCGGCAACCAGCACTACAACGGCGACCTGACCGGCAAATGGATCCTGACCGCCGGCCTGGGCGGCATGGGCGGCGCGCAGCCGCTGGCCGGCGTGCTGGCCGGCGCGTGCGTGCTGGCCATCGAATGCCAGGAATCGCGCATCGACTTCCGCATCCGCACGCGCTACCTGGACAAGAAGGCCACCACGCTGGACGAGGCGCTGGCCATGATCGAGGACGCAACCCAGCAGGGCCAGGCGATCTCGGTGGGCCTGCTCGGCAACGCCGCCGAAATCGTGCCCGAACTGGCGCGCCGTGCGCAGGCCGGCGGCATGCGGCCCGATATCGTGACCGACCAGACCTCGGCGCACGACGTCATCAACGGCTACCTGCCCGAAGGCTGGACCGTGGACCAGTGGGAAGACCTGCGCGTGCGCGACCCCAAGGCCGTGGAAGCCGCCGCGCGCCAGTCGATCGTCAAGCATGTGCAGGCCATGCTGGCGTTCCAGCAGATGGGGGTGCCAACGGTGGACTACGGCAACAACATCCGCCAGGTGGCGTTCGAGGAAGGCGTGAAGAACGCGTTCGATTTCCCGGGCTTCGTGCCGGCGTATATGCGCCCGCTGTTCTGCCGCGGCAAGGGCCCGTTCCGCTGGGTGGCGCTGTCGGGCGACCCGGAGGATATCTACAAGACCGACGCCAAGATGAAGGAACTGTTCCCGGACGACAAGCCGCTGCACCGCTGGCTGGACATGGCGCGCGACCGTATCGCGTTCCAGGGCCTGCCGGCGCGTATCTGCTGGGTGGGCCTGGACGAACGGCATCGCGCCGGCCTGGCTTTCAACGAGATGGTGAAGAACGGCGAACTCAAGGCGCCGGTGGTGATCGGGCGCGATCACCTCGACTGCGGCTCGGTGGCATCGCCGAATCGTGAAACCGAGGCGATGCGCGATGGCTCCGATGCGGTGTCCGACTGGCCGCTGCTCAACGCGCTGCTGAATACGGCCGGCGGTGCCACGTGGGTCAGCCTGCATCACGGCGGCGGCGTGGGCATGGGTTTCTCGCAGCATTCGGGTGTGGTCATCGTCTGCGACGGCACCGACGCGGCGGCCAGGCGGATCGAGCGCGTGCTCTGGAACGATCCGGCCACGGGCGTGATGCGCCATGCCGACGCCGGCTACGACATCGCCATCGATTGCGCCCATGAAAAGGGCCTGAACCTGCCGATGGTGAAGCGCTGATGGCCGTCACGCGGTTCGCGCTCGACGCCATCGCCCCCACACCGTGGAAGAACGGCGGCGGCACCACGCGCGAGATTGCCGTGTGGCCGCCGGGCGCCGGCATGGACACGTTCGACTGGCGCATCAGCGTGGCCGATATCGCCACGGACGGGCCGTTCTCGGCCTTTCCGGGCATCGACCGCCAGATCGTGCTGATCGACGGCGCCGGCGTGCATCTGCAGGCCCACGACGATGCGTTCTGCCACAAGCTTGTGCGCGTGGGCGAGCCATACGCGTTTTCTGGCGATACGGCTATCCATGCCGCGCTGGTCGATGGCCCGACACGCGACCTCAACGTGATGACGCGCCGGGGCCGCTGCCGCGCCGAAGTCCGCCTGATGCGGCAGCCGTTCACGGCGGTGCCCACCTTCGCCACCGTGCTGGTCCTGGCGCTGCGCGGCGACTGGGACGCCAGCGACAGCCGCGGCGGCGACGGCCAGCATCTGTCGGCGGGCGAGGGCATACTGATGCCGGCCGGTTCGCCGGCCGTCACATGCGCCCACACCGAACTTTCCGCGCTGTGCCTGCGCGTGATACTGCATAGGGAGCCGGACCGATGAACTTCCACGATGCGCCTTCTGCCGATGGCGTCTGGCATCACTGCCACCTACTGCCCGACGCGGACCCCGAACGGGCCGTCCGCGACGGCGCGCTGGTGATCGAACAGGGCCGCATCGCCTGGCTCGGGGCGCTGGCCGACCTGCCGGACAGCTATCGCCATCTCGACCGGCACAATGCCGGCGGCGCGTGGATCACCCCCGGCCTGATCGACTGCCATACGCACCTGGTGTACGGCGGCCAGCGTGCCGACGAATTCGCGATGCGGCTGGCAGGCGCCAGCTACGAGGACATCGCGCGCGCCGGGGGCGGCATCGTGTCCACGGTGCGGGCCACGCGCGAGGCCGACGAGGCCACGCTGTTCGCGCAGGCGGCCGTGCGGCTGGAGGCGCTGCTGGCCGAGGGCGTGACCACAATCGAGATCAAGTCCGGCTATGGCCTGTCGCTCGACGCCGAGCGCAAGCAACTGCGCGTGGCGCGCCAGCTGGGTGCAGCCTATGGCGTGACGGTCTACACGACGTTCCTGGGCGCGCATGCGCTGCCGCCCGAATACGCGGGCCGCGCCGACGACTATATCGACCTGGTCTGCCATACGATGCTGCCGGCGCTGGCCGAGGAAAAGCTGGTCGATGCGGTCGATGCCTTCTGCGAGGGCATCGGATTTTCGCCAGATCAGACCGCACGCGTATTCGCGGCCGCCGCGCGCCACGGCCTGCCCGTGAAGCTGCATGCCGAGCAACTGAGCAACCTCGGCGGTGCGGCACTGGCGGCGCGGCACAGGGCGCTGTCGGCGGATCACCTCGAACACCTGGACGAGGCCGGCGTGATGGCGATGGCCGAGGCCGGCACGGTGGCCGTGCTGCTGCCCGGCGCCTACTATTTCCTGCGCGATACCCATCTGCCGCCGCTGGCCCTGTTGCGGCAGCATGGCGTGCCGATTGCCATTTCCACCGATCACAACCCGGGCACATCGCCCACCACATCGTTGCTGCTGATGATGAACATGGCCTGCACGCTGTTCCGCATGACGGTGCCCGAGGCGCTGGCCGGCGTGACCACGCACGCGGCGCGCGCGCTGGGCGCGGCGGATCGCCACGGGCGGCTGGCCCCGGGCCGCGCCGCCGACTTCGCGCTGTGGCGCGTGGCGTCGCCGGCCGAACTGGCCTACTGGTTTGGCCGCAACCCGTGTGCCGGGGTGGTGCGGCAGGGCAAGGTGTTCCGATGAGCGCCGGCCAGCTGTTTGCGCGCCATGCGCTGCTGCCCGATGGCTGGGCACGCGATGTGCTGCTGGAGTGGGGTGCCCACGGCGCTTTCACGGCCATCACGCCTGGCGCCGCGCCGGCGCCATCGGTGCCCGAGGCGGCCGGCCCGGTGCTGCCGGGCATGCCGAACCTCCATTCGCACGCGTTCCAGCGCGGCTTTGCCGGGCTGACCGAATACCGCAGCGTGTCGCCCGACGCCGATCCGGCCGGCGGCGATTCGTTCTGGAGCTGGCGCACGCTGATGTACCGCTTTGCGCTGCGCCTGTCGCCCGACGCGCTGGAGGCCATCGCCACGCAGCTCTATATCGAGATGCTGCGCGCCGGCTACACCAGCGTGTGCGAATTCCATTACGTCCATCACGACCCCGACGGCAAGCCGTATGCCGACCGCGCCGAGATGTCGCTGCGGCTGCTGCGCGCGGCGCAGGCCGCCGGCATCGGCATGACGCTGCTGCCCGTGCTGTACCAGACCGCCGGGTTTGCCGGCAAGCCCGCGCAGCCCGACCAGCGCCGCTTCCTGAACGATACCGACGCCATGCAGGCGTTGCTGGAAAAGCTGGCGCCACATTGCACCGCCTACGGCGCACGGCTGGGCCTGGCCCCCCATTCGCTGCGCGCGGTGCCGCCGCACAGCCTGACGCAGGCCGTTGCCGCGCTGCACGCGATGGATGCCACCGCGCCGGTGCATATCCACATCGCCGAACAGCAGAAGGAAGTGGACGACTGCCTGGCCACCCACGGCGTGCGGCCCGTGCAATGGCTGCTGGACCACGCGCCGGTGGACCCGCGCTGGTGCCTGGTCCATGCCACCCACATGGACTGGGACGAGCGGCGGCGGCTGGCCCATAGCGGCGCCGTGGCCGGCATCTGCCCAACCACCGAAGCCAACCTGGGCGATGGCGTGTTCGAGGCCGCGCCGTACCTGGCGCAGCACGGCTGGTGGGGCGTCGGGTCGGACAGCCACGCCAGCGTCAGCGTGGCCGAGGAACTGCGCACGTTCGAATACGGCCAGCGGCTGGGCCTGCAGCGGCGCAATGTGCTGGCGTCGGACCGGCATCCGCAGGTGGCCGACCGGCTCTGGCTCGAAGCCGTGGCCGGCGGCGCGCGCGCGGCGGCGCGGCCGGTGGCGGGCCTGGCGGCCGGACAGCGTGCCGATTTCCTGGTGCTGGACGGCCAGCATCCCACGCTGGCCGGGCTCGACGGGGCCCATGCGCTGGCCACTTACGTGTTTGCCAGCCACGGACATGAGACACTAGCGGAAGTCCGCACGGGCGGCACGCGCCGCTTGCAGCACGGCGTGCATCCGCTTCAAGGGGATGCGGGCCGGTTGTTCGCCGAGGCGCGCGCCCGCCTGCTGGCCGACTGAAGGGTCCCGAACCCGCCCCATACCAAGCAGCCCCGAGACAAGATGTCCTCCTCCTTCACCACCGATATTCCCGCTTTCACGCTGCATCGCGGCACCCGGCCGTTGCTGGTGTCGATGCCGCACGTCGGCACCTATGTGCCCGCCGGCCTGGCCGAGCGTCTGACGCCCGAGGCGCGCACCGTGCCCGATACCGACTGGCACATGGACCGCCTGTACGACTTTGCCCGCGAGCTGGGCGCGTCGATCCTGATGGCCACGCACTCGCGCTACGTGATCGACCTGAACCGTCCGCCCGACAACGCCAACCTGTACCCGGGCCAGGACACCACGGGCCTGTGCCCGGTCGATACGTTCGACAAGACGCCGGTGTACGCCGACGGCGCGAGCGGCCCCGACGACGCGGAAATCGCGCTGCGCCGTGGCGCGGTCTGGCACCCGTATCACAACGCGCTGCAGGAAGAACTGGCGCGCCTGCGCGCCGAGCATGGCACGATCGGCCTGTGGGACGCCCATTCGATCCGCTCGGTGCTGCCGCGCTTTTTCGAAGGCAAGCTCACCGACTTCAACCTGGGATCGGCCGACGGCAAGAGCTGCGACACCGGCCTGGCAGCCGATGTGGTCAAGATTGCGCAGGCGGTGCCCAACCATACGGCCGTGCTCAACGGCCGCTTCAAGGGCGGCTACATCACGCGCCAGTACGGCAATCCGGCGGACGGCGTGCATGCCATCCAGCTGGAACTGACGCAATCGTCGTACATGGAAGAGGTGTACCCGTTCGCGTACGACCCGGCGAAGGCCGCCAACGTGCAGCCGGCCATCCGCCAGATGCTGGAAACCGTGCTGGCGTTCGTGGAAGCGCGCTGACACATCGGCGTTTCGGCAAAAGAACGGCCCGTGGTGGCACTTCGGTGCCACGGACGGGCCGATGTGCTGCGGTGACGCTCCCCGGCAGACGTCAGACAAGCCCGACGACGAGCGGGCCGAGCAGCGTCAGCAACACGTTGGCCAGCGCATAGGTGATGGCGAACGGCACGGTCGGCACGGGGCTTTCGGCCTTGTCCAGGATGCCGCCGAAGGCCGGGTTGGCGCTGCGCGAGCCGGCCAGCGCGCCGGCCAGCAGCGCGGCGTTGTCGTACTTGAGCACGTAGCGGCCAAACAGCATCGTCAGGAACAGCGGCAGCAAGGTGACCACGGCGCCGAGCAGGAAAATCGTCAAACCGCTATGGCGCAAGGTGTCTACCGCCTGTAGTCCCGAGTTGATGCCCACGATGGCGACGAACGCGGCCAGCCCGAAGTCCTTCAGCAACTGGCAGGCTGCCGTCGGCATCGCGCCATACATCGGATGCTTGGACCGTGCCCAGCCGAACACCAGGCCCGACAGCAGCGCGCCGCCGCCTGCGCCCAGCGTCAGCGGAATCGACCCGATGCGCACCACCAGCAGCCCGATCAGCAGGCCCACCAGCACGCCGGCGCCGAAGTAGACGAAGTCGGTCTTCTCGCTCGGCACCAGTTCATAGCCGGCGCGCTCGGCGGCACGCCGGGTGTCCGCCGGGGTGCCGTAGAACGTGATGATGTCGCCATGCTGGAGCTTCAGGTCGGGCAGGATCGGCAGCGCATGGTCGTATCGCTCGATCCGCTCCAGATAGACCCCATGGCGCATCTCGCGGCTGATATTGGCCACGATCTCGCCCAGCGGCTTGTTGTTCAGGCCGGCGCGCGTGAACACGGCGCGGCGCGTCTGCATGACCATGCCCATGCCTTCGGCGTCGGCCACTTCGTCGCCGATCACCAGCGCGGTGGGGACCATGGCGTCGCGCCGGCCCACCAGCAACACCAGGTCGCCGGCTTCGAGCACGGTGTCCTGCGTGACGTCGATCGGCTTGCCGCCGCGCTGGAGCTTTTCCACGGTGACCAGGTCTTCGCCGCCGATCTCGATGTCCTTGATGGTCTTGCCCGCGGCAGCCGTCACGCGGAACAGCCGGCCCACCAGGCGGGGCAGCGCGCCGGCCTGGCCCGGGCCGAACTGCGGCAGGCCGCCGTGCATGGCCGCCTCCACTTTCTTCGCGTCGGACTTCAGGTCCGCGCGCATGAAGCGCGGCAGGATATTCACGCAGACGATGATGGCGCCGAGCGATCCGAAGACGTAGGTCACCGCGTAGCCGATGGCCACGTTGGCCTGCAGCGTCTTCACCTGGTCCGGCGGCAGGCCGAGCTTGGTGATGGCGTCGCCGGCCGTGCCGATGATGGCCGACTGCGTCATGCCGCCGGCGGCCAGGCCTGCCGCGATCCCCTTGTCGAGCTGGAAGATCTTGGCCAGCACCACCACGGTCACCAGCCCCGCCACGGCCATGAAGACGGCCATCGCGATCTCGCGCAGCGAATTGCGGTTCAGCGAGTTGAAGAACTGCGGGCCGCTTTCGTAGCCCACCGCGTAGATGAAGACCGCGAACATCACGGCCTTCACGCCGTTGTCGATCTCGACGCCAACCTGGCTGATGATCACCGCCGCAAGCAGCGACCCGGCGACGCCGCCCAGCTGGAACTTGCCGAAGGTGAGCTTGCCGATGGCATACCCGATGGCCAGCGACAGGAACAGCGCCGACTCGGGCGATTTCTGGAAGATGGCGTGCAACCAATCCATAGGGAACTCCTGTAAGGCGTGACACAGGTGACAGCGGCCCACCCGCGGGCGTTCGTGGCCCGCGGCGAGCCAGACACAGCTACCGCGGTGCCGATGCCAGCGCGCTGGCCATCGCCACGGCGATCGGCCCGAGCAATGGCAGCAGGACGTTGGAGATGGCGTAGGTAATCGTGTAGCCGATGACGGGCGTGCCGTTGCCGGCGGCGTTGGTGAGCGCCATGATCGTGGGGGTGCTGCAATGCTGGCCGGCCACCGCGCCGAGCAGGATCGGCATGTCGAGCTTCAGCCAGCGATGCCCGATATACAGTGAAATGGCCGCCGGGATGACCGATATCAGGACGCCCGCGACGGGCAGGATCAGGCCGAACTTCTGCACCAGCCGCAGCGCGTCGGGGCCGGCCGAGAGGCCCACGGCGGCGATGAACGTGGCCAGCCCGAAGTCCTTGAGGATTTCGGCCGCGGGTGCCGGCAGCGAGCCCATCACCGGCAGCCGTGCGCGCAGCCAGCCGAAGGCCAGGCCCGACACCAGGCATCCGCCGCCCACGCCGAGCGTCAGGTCTGCCTGGCCCACCTTGACGCGCCACGCGCCCAACAGCATGCCAAGCAGCACGCCGATGCCCAGGAAAACGAAGTCGGTGCGGATCGTCGGGATGACCGGATAGCCCAGTTCGGGCGCCACGCGCCGCAGGGCCTCGTCGGGGCCGGACAGCGTGACGACGTCGGCGCGCTCCAGCACGGTTTCGGGCAGGATCGGCACCGCATGCTGCATGCGTGTGATGCGCGACACATAGACGCCGCGGCCCATGCCCACATCCACGCTCTGGCGCAGCCGCGCCAGCGACACGCCGCTGACCTCGCGGCGCGTCAGCAGCACCGACAGCTCGGCCTGCACCACGGCGTCCATGCCGGGCTCCTCGGGCATCTCGGGGCCGAGGGCGGCGGCAAACGGCACCATCGCGTCGCGCCGGCCCACGGCCAGCACGATGTCGCCGGCGCGCAGCACGTCTTTTGGGGTGGGACGAAAGGTATTGCCGTCGCGGCGAATGCGCCGGATCGTGACACCGAGCGCCACTTCATGCTCGGCTTCCACGACGGTCTTGCCGGCCATATGGTCCACCCGCAGTACGCGCGCCACGATCGTCGGCAGCGCCGTCATCTGGTTGTCTGCCATGTCGTTCTGCCCGCCCAGCTTCTGCCAGAGCTGGTGGGCCGATTCGCGCAGATTCTGACGCAGCAGGATTGGCGCCAGCTGGCTGGTGAACAGCACGATCGCGATCAGCCCGAACAGGTAGGTCACGCTGTAGGCCGTGACGATATTGGTCTGCAGCACGCGGATGGCGTCGGCCGGCAGGCCGAGCCGCGCGATGGCCTCGGACGCCGTGCCGATCACCGCCGATTCCGTGGCCGCGCCGGCCAGCAGCCCCGATGCCGTGCCGGGGTCCAGATGCAGCAAGGGCACCGCCACGGCCAGCAAGGCGAGCAGTACGAACACTTCGACCAGCGACAGCACGCCGATCCGCCATTCGCGCGCGACATTGGCGAAAAACTGAGGTCCGCCCGTGAACCCGAGCGCAAAGATGAACACGGCGAAGGCCACGTTCTTGACGTCGTTGTCCAGCCGCACACCGCTCTGGCCGATGACCAGCGACGCAATCAGCGTGCCGCAGATGCCGCCAAGCTGAAACGGTCCGAAACGGATCGCGCCCAACGCATGGCCGACGGCCAGTGCCAGGAACAGCGCAATCTCCGGTTGTCCGGCAAGCAGGGCGGAAACGGACTCCATGACGCGGCGCAAGCCTCCCTATGGCTCATGGCAAGCCAGCGGAGGGCCCGCAGGCGTGAGGCATTATCCGCACGGGGCGCGTTGGCGCGTACTGAAAGCTTTTGAATGCGTGTTAAACGCAATCAAGCAAACGGCTATGTCTGAAAGTGGGGAGAAAGGGAGAGGAGGCGAGCCTGGCGCAGGGAGTGCCCGCAAGGCTTGAGCGGCTGCCGCACATGGCGCGCGGCAGCCCGGGTAACGTGTTCGCCACGATACCGCCGTGCGGCGTTACTTGCCGCTGTTGATCCGGTCCTGGATATGTTTGGCCCGCGCGTCGGAGCCGGGGTGCGAACTGAGCAGGCCCGACTGCCCGCCATCGAGCTTGGCCAGCTTCTGGAAAGCGGAGACCAGCGCCTGCCGGTTGGCGCCATTCTTCGTCAGCAGGTTGTACGAGTAGTCGTCCGCCTCGCTTTCCTGGCGCTGCGAGAATTGCGCGTTGACAAAGGTTTCGCCAAGTTCGCCGATCTGCGATGTCGATAGCGCCGTCAGCGTGGCGTAGCCGGTGGACCCGAGCGCGCCGCGCGCGGCCGCCGTGGCATAGGCCACCTGCATGGCCTTCTTGGTGTGCCCCAGCGCCACGTGGCCGATTTCGTGGCCCAGCACGCCGCGCACCTCGTCGTCGGTCATCAGGTCCATCAGGCCGCTGTAGACGCGCACGCAGCCGTTGGCCATCGCCCAGGCGTTGACGTCCTTGGTCAGGTAGACCTTGGCATCGAGCGGCAGCCCGGTGTTCTGCAGGCCGCTCATGATGTTCACCAGCCGTTTGGCGTACGGGCTGTCCGCCGCGGCGACCGTGTTTTTCTTGTCCATGTCAGCGCAGGACTGGTCAGACAGTTGCTTGACGTTGGCGTCGGTGAGCGCGGCGGCGCTGAACAGGCTGCCACCCGCCTGGCTCAGGCTGTTCATGTCGGCGCCGGCACAGCCGGCGAGCAGCGTTGCGCAGCCGATGGCGGCCGCCGTAGCAATATAGCGATTCATCTTCGGTTCCCTGATGGTCGGTCGTTGTTATGGAGGCGCAGGCAAGAAGCATAAGCAAGCGATTGCGTGGCCGCCAGTGGAGGACGTCTGACAGGGGGGAAGGCGGGGGCGGAGAGTCGCTGGCGGAGGGTGCCAGGCACCGGGGGAATGGCCAGTCTGAAGAAGCCAATCCGAAGAAAATCTGGTGCCCGGGGTCGGACTCGAACCGACACGCCTTGCGGCGGGGGATTTTGAGTCCCCTGCGTCTACCTGTTTCACCACCCGGGCATTGGGCGTGGGCGATGGGCAAAAATCCACATCGCGCGCTGATGAACCGCCGATTATGCCGCAATTCCACAGTACGGACAACCAGCGGCCGCCCCATCGGAGGGCGCGGCCGGGCGGTCGTCTAGCGTCCACGCCGGGCGTTGGTGGTTCGGCTGCGGTCGTAGAAGCCGGGTGGCTTGCGGGCGATCCAGCGGATGAAATCGGCCATGGCCGGGTGGGTGCGCAGTGCGTCCCAGTCGTGGTAGGTCGTGGCCAGTTCGATTTCGGTAAAGACCGAATGGATCTTCTGATGGCAGACGCGATGCATGGCGATGACCGCGCGTCCGCCCCGGCTGCGGGGTACGGGGTGGTGCAGGTCGGTGCTGGCGTCGTCGAGCAGCGGCCTCCCGCACAGCGGACAGCGCGCAGGGTCCTGGCCGGTTGCCGGATCGAGCGCGACATCGGGTGGCCCGAGCTGTGGAGCCTTGCCGGCGCGCAGCCGGCGCTTGACGACCATACGCGAATTCGCTGAAAAGTGGGTGCCCTGGCAGTTGCGGTAGGATAGCGCGCAACCGTCCCATGCCGTGTCGCCGCGACTTCACCGGAGCCGAGAGCCATGTCTGCCCAGCCGACCCTCGATGCCACGCCCACCGCCAGCCTTGCCTCGCTGGCAGCCTTGCCCTCGCAAGACCCCGCCTTCTACGCCCAGGCCTACAACAACCGCGCCAATGTGCCGGACAATGCCGTCCACATGGCGCGCTGGGCGGCGGATTCGGCACTGGTGCGGGCCGGCATGGTGACGTATTTCGAGAACCTGGCCTATGGCGATGCGAATTCGCCACTTGCCGATACGGAAACGCTCGATTACTTCCCGGCGTCGCTGCGCGATGACGACGCGCCGCCGCTGCTGGTGTTCCTGCACGGCGGTTACTACCGGGCGCTGGACAAGCGCGACCACAGCTTTGTGGCCAGCGTGCCCACGCGGCGCGGGGTGTCGGTGGCGGTGGTCAACTACGCGCTGTGCCCGGCGGTGACGGTGGAAACCATCGTGTGGCAGGTCATGCAATCGGTGGCGTGGCTGTATCGCGAGGCCGACCGGCTTGGCCACGACCGCCACCGCATGTTCCTGGCCGGCCATTCGGTGGGCGGGCACCTGGTGACGATGATGATGGCCGCGCTCTGGCCGCAGTTCGCGGACGACCTGCCGATCGACCTGATCAAGGGCGGGCTGTCGATCAGCGGGCTTTACGATCTGGAGCCGCTGCGCCGCGCCGATTTCCTGCAGGCCGACCTGCAGCTCAGCGAAGCCGATGTGGCGCGCCTGTCGCCGGCGTTCATGGTGCCGGCGACCGACGCGCCGCTGATCACCGCCGTGGGCGAGCTGGAATCCAGCGAGTACCAGCGCCAGCACGCGCTGATCCGTGCGGCATGGCCGAATAACGCGCGTGACGATATCGCGCTGCCGGGCCGTCATCATTTCAATGTGATGGATGACCTGATGCGGGACGACAGCCAGTTGTCGCGCGCGCTGCTGGGCATGATCGCGGGCGTCTGACCGGCGTCCGCCGGCCCGCGCCGCGCGCCTACGTTTGCGGTTTCTTCAGCTCCAGCACCTTCAGCAGCGACGACGTATCGTCCTTGCCCCAGCCCTGATCCATCAGTTCGCCCAGTTGCGCGGCCGTGGCGCGCATGGCGGGCAGGTCCAGGCCGATTTCCCCGGCGATGTCGGCGGCCAGGCCAAAGTCCTTGGCGTGCAGCCGCGATTCGATCCCTGCGGAAAAATCGCGCGACACCATCTTCGGGCCCAGCAGGTCCAACATGCGGCTGCCGGCGAAGCCCGTGGACAGCGCCTGGAAGACCTTGCCCGTATCCACGCCTTGCGCGCCGGCAAAGCGCATCGCTTCCGCAATGCCTTCGATATTGACCACCTGGGCAATCTGGTTGCAGAGCTTGGCCACCTGGCCGGCGCCGTGATCGCCGATATGGGTGATCGTCTTGCCCAGGCATTCCAGCAGCGGTCGCACTTTCTCCAGATTCTCGGCCTTGCCGCCGACCATGATCGTCAGCGTGGCGGCCTGGGCGCCAATGGTGCCGCCCGATACCGGGCAGTCGAGCGCCTCGATGCCTCGGGCGGCCAGTGCCTGGGCGATCTCGCGCGTGACGATGGGTGAAATCGTGCTGTGGTCCACGCAGATGGTGCCGGGCGCGGCGCCTTCGATCACGCCTTGCGGGCCCAGCAGCACCTGACGCACGTCTTCAGACGACGTCACGTTGGTGAAGACCACCGCCGCGCCGCGTGCCGTCTCGGCCGGCGTGAAGAACGGTTCGGCGCCCAGCTCGCGCGCGGCGTCGGCCGCTTCGGGGCGGCGTACAAAGGCGCGCACGGTGTGGCCGGCGCGGATCAGGTGTCCGGCCATCGGCGCGCCCATCGCGCCCAGGCCGATAAATGCTACGGTCGTCATGACGGTTTCCTGGTGTCGAGGGCCCTTACTTCGCGGCCAGTCGCCACAGCGACGTGACCTCGGCCTTGCGCGCGGCGAACAGCGGATCGTCGGCATCGGCGGCCTTTGGGTGCCGTGGCCGGATGTCGGAGCGGCCCAGCACCTTGAGCCCCGCCGCATCGATCCAGCCCAGCAATTCGTCGCGCGAACGCAGGCCCAGGTGCTCGGCAAAGTCCGACAGGATCAGCCAACCCTGGCCGCCCGGTTCCAGGTGCGCGGCCAGGCCGTCCAGAAAGCCGCGCAGCATGCGGCTGTCGGGATCGAACACGGCGTGCTCGATAGGCGAACTGGGCCGTGCCGGCACCCAGGGCGGGTTGCAGACCACCAGCGGGGCGCGGCCCTCGGGGAACAGGTCGGCCTCGATGATCTCGACCTGCTTCGCCAGGCCCAGCCGGTCGATATTCTCGCGGGCGCAGCCCAGGGCGCGCGGGTCCTGGTCGGTGCCCACCACGCGCTTGACGCCGCGCTGTGCCAGCAGGGCGGCCAGCACGCCGGTACCGGTGCCGATGTCGAAGGCCAGCGCCGTGGACGGCAGGGGCTCCTTGGCCACCAGTTCAATATATTCGCCGCGCACCGGCGAGAACACGCCGTACCAGGGGTGGATGCGCTCGCCCAGCACCGGGATCGCGACGCCTTTTCTGCGCCATTCGTAGGCGCCGATCAGGCCCAGCAGTTCGCGCATCGATGCCACGTAGGGGGTGTCGCTCTTGCCATAGACCTGCTCGCAGGCCTCTTGCACGTCCGGGGCGCGGCGCAGCGGCACCACGTGACCGGCCTCGAACGGCAGCAGCAGCATGCCCAGCGTGCGGGCGCGCTGCGATTGCGCCAGCCGGTGCTTGTGGAACGACTCGGTCAGGCTGGCCGGGGCCGGGGCGGCACCGCGTGCCTTGCGCTGGGGTTTGCGGTCCACGCGCCGCGCCATGGCCTGCAGCAGCTGGCGGGCATTCTGGAAGTCGCCGCGCCAGAGCAGGGCGGTGCCTTCGCTGGCCAGCCGGTAGGCGGTGTCGGCCGGCGTCTGGTCGTCGGCGATCACCACGCGCTTCGGCGGCGGCAGGCCGGCTTCGGAACGCCACAGCGCGCTGCGCTCGGCGCCGTCCTCGGTCCAGTGGAGGGTGGGGAGGGAATCGGATACTGACATATATATAGGGGGGCTTACAGTTCGTAAGCTTCGTGGTCGCCGGACATGGCCTGTTCCACAAGCTTGCGGTTCAGTGTCGGCGAGAACAGTTCGATGAAGGTATAGACGAAGCTGCGCAGGTAGGCGCCCTGCTTGACGGCCAGATGGGTCACATTGGTGCCGAACAGATGGCCGGCGGGGATGCCGCGCAGATTGCGGTCGCGTTCGGGGTCGAAGGCCAGGCCGGCCACGATGCCGATGCCGAGTCCCACTTCCACGTAGGTCTTGATCACGTCGGCGTCGATGGCTTCGAGCACGATGTCCGCGTCCAGGTGACGCAGCGCGAACGCCTTGTCGATCTTGGGCCGCCCGGCAAAGTTCACGTCGTACGTGATCAGCGGATAACCGGCCAGGTCTTCCAGCGTGAGGTGCTTCTTTTCCAGCAGTGGATGTTCAGGTGGCGTAATCACCATATGCTGCCACTGGTGTCCCGGCAGGGATACCAGGCTCTTGTCGCTGCTGATGCCTTCCGTGGCGATGCCGATATCGGCCTGGTCATGCAGGATCATGTCGGCAATCTGCGCCGGCGTGCCCTGCTGGATCGACAGACGCACCTTGGGGTAACGCTTGGTGAACTCGGCGATCACGCGCGGCAGCGCGTAGCGGGCCTGGGTGTGCGTCGTGGCAATGGTGAAGTTGCCCTGATCCTGCGCGGCGTAGTCCTTGCCCACGCGCTTCAGGCTTTCCACCTCCTGCAGGATCTTTTCGACCGACAAGAGGATGCGGCGGCCCGGTTCCGTGAGGCTACGGATGCGCTTGCCATGCCGTGTGAAGATATCGACACCCAGCTCTTCCTCCAGCTCGATAATCGCCTTCGAAACGCCAGGTTGTGATGTATAAAGCGCCTTTGCAGCCTCGGTGAGGTTGAAATTCTGGCGGACGGCCTCGCGCACGAAGCGAAACTGGTGAAGATTCATATAACTTCGCTCGTATAAACAAACAACTTCTTATTAGTTTGAGATATGAGGCGAGTTTATTACGATTCTCGAACTTTGTTAAACGTTCGCCTGCCCGACTTGCGTCCGCGCCCAGCCTGAAAAGGTGGCGCGGGGACCACCGGAGAAGCAGGCGGCAGTCGAGAAGCCCCCGATGTCCCTTGCCTATACCGTATCCGGTCTGTTGGTAGGTCTCCTGGTCGGTCTGACCGGGGTAGGCGGGGGTTCGCTCATGACGCCGCTGCTGACGCTGCTGTTCGGCTTCTCGCCGGCCACGGCGGTCGGTACCGACCTGGCGTTCGCTTCCATTACCAAGGGTTTCGGCACCATCGCGCACCGCGCCCACGGCCATGTGCAGTGGCAGGTGGTGCGCCGCCTGTGCCTGGGCAGCCTGCCTGCCGCGCTGGCGGCCATCCTGGTGCTCAAGAGCGCCGGCGAACTCGATGCCCGGTGGCTGCATGCCATCCGCGTGACGATCGGGGTTTCCGTGCTGCTGACGGTACTGTCCCTGCTGTGCCGCAAGCAGATGCTGGCGTGGCTGGAGCGTAACCCCCGCTTCCAGCTCGAAGGCCGCCCGCAGGCGGTGGCCACGGTGATCGTCGGCGCCGTGCTCGGCGTGCTGGTGACCGTGTCCTCGATTGGCGCAGGTGCCGTAGGCGCCACCCTGATCCTGCTGCTGTATCCCCATATGAAGCCGGCCGAAGTGGCCGGTACCGATATCGCCTACGCCGTGCCGCTCACGGCCGTGGCCGGGCTGGGCCACGTGTGGCTTGGCACCGTCGACTGGAATTTGTTGCTGGCGCTGCTGGTGGGCTCGATCCCCGGCATCTGGCTCGGTGCGCAACTGTCGCGGGCACTGCCCGAACGGCTCGTGCGCGCCGCACTGGCTACCACGCTGACGCTGGTGGCCATCAAGCTCGTTTCCTAAGCATTCAACGAATACTGAACGGACCCACACCATGTATCAGTACGATCAATACGACCAGCGCATCGTCCAGGAACGTGTCGGGCAATTCCGCGACCAGGTGCGCCGCCGCCTGTCGGGCGAGCTGACCGAGGAAGAATTCCTGCCGCTGCGTCTGCAGAACGGCCTGTACATGCAGCGTCACGCGTACATGCTGCGCGTGGCCATTCCGTACGGCCTGCTGGCCTCGAAGCAACTGCGCATGCTGGGCCACATCGCCCGCAAGTACGACCGCGGCTATGGCCATTTCTCCACGCGCCAGAACATCCAGTACAACTGGATGGAGCTGGAGCACGTGCCCGACGTGCTGGCAGACCTGGCCAGCGTGGAAATGCACGGCATCCAGACGTCGGGCAACTGCGTGCGCAACATCACCACGGACCAGTTTGCCGGCGTGGCGCCGGACGAATCGGTGGACCCGCGCGTGCTGGCCGAACTGCTGCGCCAGTGGAGCACGTTCCAGCCGGAATTCGCGTTCCTGCCGCGCAAGTTCAAGATCGCGATCTCGGCCAGCCAGGACGACCGCGCCGTGGTGCAGATGCACGACATCGGCATCTATGCGTACAAGAACGCACAGGGCGAAACGCGCCTGCGCATCCTGGCCGGTGGCGGCCTGGGCCGTACGCCGATCCTGGGCACGATCATCAAGGAAGACCTGCCGTGGCAGCACATGCTGACCTACGTGGAGTCGGCCATCCGCGTGTACAACCGCTACGGTCGTCGCGACAACAAGTACAAGGCCCGCATCAAGATCCTGGTGAAGGCCATCGGCGCCGACAAGTTCGCCGCCGAAGTGGAAGAAGAGTGGAAGTTCAGCAAGGACGGTCCGGGTACGCTGACGCAGGCCGAGTTCGACCGCGTGGCGCAGTACTTCGCGCCGCCCGCCTACGAGAAGCTGGCCGACACCGACGCCTCGTTCGAAAAGCACCTGCTGGAGAACAAGGCGTTCTCCCGCTGGGTCAGCCGCAACGTGCGCGCGCACCGCGTGCCGGGCTACGCTTCGGTCACGCTGTCGACCAAGCCGGGCCCCGCGTCGCCCCCGGGCGACGCCACGGCCGAGCAGATGGATGCGGTGGCCGACTTTGCCGACCGCTACGGGTTTGGCGAACTGCGCGTGGCGCACGAGCAGAACCTGGTGCTGCCGGACGTCAAGAAGCACGACCTGTTCGCGCTGTGGGAAGAGGCGAAGAAGGCCGGTCTGGCCACGGCCAACATCGGCCTGCTGACCGACATCATCGCCTGCCCCGGCGGCGACTTCTGCTCGCTGGCCAATGCCAAGTCGATTCCGATCGCGCTGGCCATCCAGGAACGCTTCGACGATCTCGACTATGTCCATGACCTGGGCGAAGTCTCGCTGAACATCTCCGGCTGCATCAACGCCTGCGGCCACCACCATGTGGGCAATATCGGCGTGCTCGGCGTCGACAAGGATGGTTCCGAGTGGTACCAGGTGACGCTGGGTGGCGCCCAGGGCAATGACTCGGCGATCGGCAAGGTGATTGGCCCGTCGTTCAGCGCCGAGGAAATGCCCGAGGTGGTGACCCGCATCATCGACACGTTCGTGGCCAACCGTGCCGGCGACGAGCGCTTCATCGAAACGTTTGCCCGTATCGGCATCGCCCCGTTCAAGGAGCGCGTGTACGCCGACAAGCAGCGTGAAGAGCGCGCCGAAGCCTGACGAACGAGAGAGATTGAACATGGCAAAGATCATTCAACTGCAACGCGACGACGCTGGCCAATTCCGTCCCGTGATCGTCGAAGACAACTGGACCGTGCTGCGCGCCACCGAAGCACAGCCGCTGGACGAGGCGCATGTCGCCGCCGTGGCGCAGGGCACCGACGCCGTGCTGTTCCCGCTGTCGGTGTGGAAGGCCCACGCGGCGCTGCTGGGTGGCCGAGACAAGGCCATCACCGGCGTGTGGCTGGCACCGGAAGACGAACCGGGCGATGCCGAGGCGCTGTTCGACCGCGTGTCGGCCGTTGCCGTCGATTTCCCGGTGTTCCGCGATGGCCGCGGCTTCTCGTCGGCCTACCTGCTGCGCACGCGCTACCACTGGGCCGGCCAGCTGCGCGCCATCGGCGACGTGCTGCGCGACCAGCTGAACTTCATGAAGCGGTGCGGCTTCGACACGTTCGCCGTGCGTGCGGACAAGAACATCGAGGACGCGATCAAGGGCTTTACCGAGTTCACCGTGGCCTACCAGGCGTCGGTGGACGAGCCGCTGCCGCTGTTCCGCCGCGCACGTGCGGACGTGACCGACGCCACGGCACGGGGCGCCGCATGAGTGCCGTGATTTCCGAAATCCCAGTGGTCGATGCATCGGCCTCGCCGCTGCGCCCCCCAGCGCTGTGGACGAAGCCGGCGTACACGGGTTCGGTCGAGGCGCTGGAAGCCAAGGAGCGCGAGCTGGCCGAGCGCCTGTCGGGCATCGCCGCCCGGTTCTTCCGCGCGCGCTTTGCCACGAGCCTGGCCGCCGAGGACATGGTGCTGACCGACGCGATCCTGCGCGGCGGCGAAGCGGTGCGCGCCGGCATCCGCGTGTTCACGCTGAACACGGGCCGCCTGCACGCCGAGACGCTGGCGGTGCTGGACCAGGTGAAGGACCACTATGGCTACTCGATCGAGCAGTTCACGCCCGACCAGGACGCGGTGGACAACTACCTGCGCAACCACGGCCTGAACGCGTTCTACGACAGCGTGGACCTGCGCAAGAGCTGCTGCGGCATCCGCAAGGTGGAACCGCTGAACCGCGCGCTGTCGCACGCCGATGCCTGGATGACCGGCCAGCGCCGCGAACAGGCCGTGACGCGTGCCGAGCTGCCGTTCGAGGAAATGGACGAGGCGCGCGGCATTCCGAAGTTCAATCCGCTGGCGGACTGGACCGAAGCCGAAGTGTGGGCCTACCTGACGCGCCACAACGTGCCGGTCAACGCGCTGCACGCCAAGGGCTACCCCAGCATTGGCTGCGAGCCGTGTACGCGGGCGGTCAAGGCTGGCGAAGATGTGCGCGCGGGCCGGTGGTGGTGGGAAAACCGCGATTCGAAAGAGTGCGGGCTCCACGAACAGAACATCAAGCACTGAACAGAATTAGTAGAGGCCAGAACGACATGGGCATCATGAACGACATCGCAGACGCAGGCGTGGCCGCCAACGTGGAACACCTGCTGCAGGTCCAGAACGACCACCTCGACCGGCTCGAAGCCGAGTCGATCTACATCATCCGCGAGGTGGTGGCCGAATGCCGCAACCCGGCGCTGCTGTTCTCGGGCGGCAAGGATTCGATCGTCATGCTGCACCTGGCGCTGAAGGCCTTCCGTCTGGGCGACCGCAAGGTGGAACTGCCGTTCCCGCTGGTGCATATCGACACCGGCCACAACTATCCGGAAGTGATCGCGTTCCGCGACCAGCGCGTGGCCGAACTGGGCGCGCGCCTGGTGGTGGGCCATGTGGAGGATTCGATCAAGCGCGGCACGGTGCGCCTGCGCAAGGAAACCGACTCGCGCAACGCCGCGCAGGCGGTGACGCTGCTGGAAACCATCGAGGCGCACAAGTTCGACGCGCTGATGGGCGGCGCCCGCCGCGACGAAGAGAAGGCCCGCGCCAAGGAGCGCATCTTCTCGTTCCGCGACGAATTCGGCCAGTGGGACCCGAAGGCCCAGCGCCCGGAACTGTGGAGCCTGTACAACGCCCGCATGGCGCAGGGCGAACAGATGCGCGTGTTCCCGATCTCGAACTGGACCGAGCTTGACGTGTGGCAGTACATCGCCCGCGAAAATCTGGCCCTGCCGCCGATCTACTACGCGCACCAGCGCGAGGTGGTGCGCAAGAACGGCCTGCTGGTGCCGGTCACGCCGATCACGCCGAAGCAGGACGGCGATGTCAGCGAAGTGCTGTCGGTCCGCTTCCGTACCGTGGGCGACATCAGCTGCACCTGCCCGGTGGCCAGCGTTGCGGCATCGCCGGTGGAGATCATCGCCGAGACCGCGGTGACCGAGATCACCGAGCGCGGCGCCACGCGCATAGACGACCAGACGAGCGAAGCGTCGATGGAACGCCGCAAGAAGGAAGGCTATTTCTGATCGACGCAGCAGAGGAATACGACAATGTCTCACCAATCCCAACACCAAGGCCTGCTGCGTTTCATTACGGCGGGTTCCGTCGATGACGGCAAGAGCACGCTGATCGGCCGCCTGCTGTTCGACAGCAAGGCCGTGCTGTCCGACCAGCTGACCGCGCTGGCCAATGCCAAGAACAAGCGCACCGCCGGCGAGGAGATCGATTTCTCGCTGCTGACGGACGGCCTGGAAGCCGAGCGCGAGCAGGGCATCACGATCGATGTGGCATACCGCTACTTCTCGACCGCGCGCCGCAAGTTCATCATCGCCGATACGCCGGGCCACGAGCAGTACACGCGCAACATGGTCACGGGCGCCTCGACGGCCCACGCCGCCATCGTGCTGGTGGACGCCACGCGCGTCACGGTGACCGACGGCCGTGCCGAACTGCTGGCCCAGACCAAGCGCCATTCGGCGATCCTGAAGCTGCTGGAACTGCAGCACGTGATCGTGGCCGTGAACAAGATGGACCTGGTCGAATACAGCGAGCAGCGTTTCAACGACATCCGCACGGCCTACACCGCGCTGGCCGGGCAGCTGGGTCTGAAGGATGTGACCTACGTGCCGGTGTCGGCGCTGCGGGGCGACAACATCGTCCACGCCAGCGACGCCATGCCGTGGTACCAGGGCGAGCCGCTGCTGCCGCTGCTGGAAGCCCTGCCGGTGGAAGACGTGGCCCCCGAGGGCGACGCCGCGCTGCGCTTCCCGGTGCAGCTGGTGGTGCGCCAGGATGGCTCGGCCGCCGACGATTTCCGAGGCTACGCCGGCCGCGTGGAAGCGGGTACGGTGCGCGTGGGCCAGAAGCTGCGCGTGCTGCCGGCCAATCGCGAAGCCGTGGTGGCCGAGGTGCTGACGCCGAATGGCTCGGCCGACGCCGCCAACGCCGGCGACACAGTGACCGTGCGCCTGTCGGAAGACGTGGATGTATCGCGCGGTGACATGTTCGTCGCCGCTGACGCCGCTGCCGCGTCGGCCAAAAAGCTGACGGCGGACCTGTGCTGGTTCGACGACGAATCGCTGAATCCGTCGCGCAAGTACGTGCTCAAGCACACCACGGCCAGCGTGTTCGCCCGCGTGTCGACGGTGGATCGCGTGCTGGACGTGCACACGCTGTCGCACGAGACCGGCCGCCACGAGATCAACCTGAACGACATCGGTTCCGTGCAGATCTCGCTGCAGAAGCCGATCGTCTGCGACACCTACGGCGACAACCCCGCGACGGGGGCATTCGTGCTGATCGACGAAGCCACCAACCATACGGTGGCGGCGGGCATGATCCGTGCGTTTGCCTGATATCGTCCACGCTGGACAGATCGGATAACGGTGGCAGAGATGAACGCACAGAAGGCAACGTCGACCGGCAAGGTGTACCTGATTGGTGCAGGCCCCGGTGCGGCAGACCTCATTACGGTGCGGGGTGCACGGCTGTTGGGCGAAGCCCAGGTCGTGCTGCACGACGCGCTGGTGTCGCCCGAGATGCTGGCGTGGTGTCCCCAGGCCGAGCTGATCGAGGTGGGCAAGCGATGCGGCCAGCGGTCGACCGCGCAGTTGTTCATCAACCGCCAGATTGTCGATCTGGCCATCAAGTACGAGCGGGTGGTGCGCCTCAAAGGCGGCGATCCGATGCTGTTCGGCCGTGCCGACGAAGAACTGCAGGCGCTGGAAGCGGCCGGCATCGAATATGAGGTGGTGCCCGGCATTACCGCTGCCCTGGCGGCGGCCAGCGCCATTGCCCGGCCGCTGACCAAGCGCGGCGTGTCGCGCAGCGTGGCGTTCGCCACGCAGGCCAAGGCGGCCGATGCCGTGGACGTCGAGGCTGACGTCAAGGCCGATACCATCGTCTATTACATGGGCCGCGACCAGGCCGCCAATATCGCCGCGCAACTGATGGCGCGCGGCAAGCCGGCATCCACGCCCGCCTGGGTGGTGGAGGCGGCCACCACACCCAATCAACGCAGCCGGCAATTCACGCTGCGCCAGATGGCGGCGGGCGAGGCGGCGCGCTGGATGGACCCGGTGCAGCCCAGCCTGCTGATGATTGGCGAGGCATTGGGCACCCGCGCAACCGAGCATGTCGAAGCCCACGCAAAGGGCGAGCGGGCGGCGTGATCCGGTCGTCTGTGGAAATGCGAAAAGGCCAGCGTGTCAGCGCTGGCCTTTTCGCATTTTGAACCGCTGGCCCTCTCCCTGACCCTCTCCCGCAAGCGGGAGAGGGGACCGGCTCACAGCGGTTCAGCTTCCTCGCCGCAAGCGGGGGACCGGCTCACAGCCGTTCAAACACTGCCGGTCTGCTCCCCTCGCCGACAGCGGAAGAGGGGACCGGCTTACAGCCGTTCAGACACTGCCGGTTTGCTCCCCTCGCCCGCTTGCGGGAGAGGGGCTGGGGGAGAGGGTCAGCGCGCAATATGCCGCAATGGCATCCAGCACCCCATCCACCTCGCCAACGGCCGTGGCGGCCTGAATCGTCACCCCCGGATACTTCGCCCGGCATTCCTCGATCAGCACCGGAAAATCGCGCCGCAGATGGCCACCCTGGCCAAAAAAGACCGGCACCACGGTGATCGCATTCACGCCAGTTCCGGCCAGCTCATCGATGGCTTCCGCCAGCGACGGCGCCATCAGTTCCAGAAAGGCCAGCCGGACCGCACAACCGGGCAGCAACGCCACGAGCTTGCCTTGCAGCCGGTCGAACGGCTCGCGCCAGCGGGCGTCGCGGGCGCCGTGGCCGAACAGGACGATGGCGGGCTTCGATGCAGCCATCGTCAGTGCCGATCCACCCAGCGCAACGATGTCAGCGCGATGGTCAGGTACAGCGTGCCCGGCACCAGCGCCGAGACGATCGGCGGCCACGTGTGCAGCAGGCCCACGTGCGAGAACAGCGTATTGGCCAGGTGGAACGACAGGCCCAGCATGATGCCGCCGAACACCTTCACGCCCACCGCGCCGGCCCGTGCGTGCAGGTAGGCGAACGGCAGGGCCAGCGCCACCATCACGAACAGCGTCAGCGGATAGACCACCTTCTTCCAGAACGCGATCTCGTATCGCTGCGTGTCCTGCTTGTTGTCGCGCAGGTGGCGGATATAGCGGAACAGGTCCAGCGTCGACATCCGCTCCGGCGTGACCAGCAGCACCGACAGGATCTGCGGGGTCAATTCGGAGTGCATCACCATGTTCGGGAACAGTGCCTGCTCGGCGCGGAAGTCGGGCGCCAGTGCATCGCGCTTGGCGGCGGGCTGGCCGGCCTGGGCCGGTCGGGCCGGCTGGGCGGCCTGGCCTGCCGGAAGGTCGCGCAGTTCGGCAAAACGGGTCTCGTTGACGTCGTTGAGCTGCCATTGCTGGCCGCCCTGGTACCGGCCTTCCTTGGCCACGCGGATCACGCGCAGGCGGTAGTTGCTGTCGAACTCGTAGATCGTGATGCCATTGATGGTCTGATCCGCCTTCAGGCCCTGAACATTGACAAAGCGGGTGATCTCGCCGCCACCCGCCGCGTCGCGATCGCGGTCCTTGACCCAGACACCCGACCGGAAGCCCGACGACACCGTGGCGCCAATCGCCTCCAGCTTGATCTTCTGCGCGTACTGCTCGGCGGCCGGGCCGATGAATTCGCCGAACACGAAGGTGACCACGGCCAGCGGCACGGCCAGTTTGAACAGCGAGAACAGCGCCTGGCGCGTGTTCAGGCCGGCCACGCGGAAGATCGTGTACTCGGACTGGCTGGCCAGTTGCGAGAACACGTAGATGGCGCTGATCAGCACCGCGATCGGCAGCACCTCGTAGATCCGCGTCGGCGCTTGCAGCATGACGTGGAAGAACGCCACCATCGACGTGTATTTGCCCTGCACGCTCTCCAGTTCGCTGAGCATGTCGAAGAAGATGAACAGCGCCAGCACCGCAAACAGGATGAACGAGAAGACCCCGTAGATCAGTCGCGCGAAATAACGCTCATAGACGGCCAGGATTCTCATGCCTTGCCCCCGCCGCTCTTGCCGTTCGCCTTCCCGAGCCGGTGCAGGCCGAACACCGCCCGCCAGCCGCCCAGGCTGCGGTTTGCACGGTAGCGGAACATCAGCAGCGCGCAAAGGAACACGAAGACGTGGATCGGAACCAGCGCCGTCCAGAACGAGAGCGACCCCGAGCGCACCCAGGCCTGGGCCAGGTTGATCATGTTGCTGTACGTCAGGTAGATCAGCACGGCGAACACCAGCGGCGTATAGCGGCCCAGGCGCGGGTTCACATAGGCCAGCGGGATGGCGATCATCACGAAGTTGAAGGCCAGGATCGGCAGCGACACGCGCCACAGCAGTTCGCCGAGGTTTTCACGCGTGGGATTGCGCAGCAGGTCGATCGTGTCCCGGCTCTTGGCCGGCTGGTCGGCTTCGGTCTCCGGGGGCTTGTTGTCGACCCTCACGGCGTATTTATCGAATTCGATGATCCGATAGTTGAGCTGGCCCGGGATGCCGGCGTAGCGGCGGCCATGCTCCATGACCACCAGGCGGTCACCGTTGGCCTGGGTTTCGAACTGGCCCTGGTGCGACAGCGCCACCCCGATCTTGCCAGCCTCCGAATTTGCAACAAAAACGTTACGGGCGTGCTTCATGTCGGCGTCGATGCCCTCGATGAACAGCACGTAGTTGCCGTTGGCGGGCTCGATGAAGCGCCCGGAGGCGATCATCGACAGCACGCCGCGCTGCTGGAAGCGGTCGCGGAACAGCGCGCTCTGCTGGTTGGCCCACGGCCAGGCGAAGGTGCCCAGCAGCAGCGCCATGATGAAGAACGGCGTGGCGAACTGCAGCACCGGCTTGACCAGGTCGCGCAGCGAAATGCCGGCCGAGAACCACACCACCATCTCCGAGTCCTTGTACCAGCGCGTCAGGACGATCAGGGTCGAGATGAACAGCGTGGCCGACAGCAGGATCGACAGGTAGCCAATGGTGGCCAGGCCGATCAGCATCAGCACGTCGTTGGGGCTGGCCTTGCCGTTGGCGGCCATGCCCAGGATGCGGATCACGAGCGACGTCAGCATGAACGTCAGCATCACCAGGAACACCGCACCGGCGGTGTAGGCGAGCTCGCGTCGCAGGGCTTGTTGAAAAATCATGCGTGAATCGCTTCCGGCTTCCGGCCGGCGCGGGCGATATGCCGGGGGCCGAGGGACTGGCAGGACCGCGGGCTGTCAGCTTGCAGGATCGGCGGCGGCAGATCGCGGATGAAAATCGCGGATAATGGGGGCTTTCTTTTCGACGAGCCCCTGGAAGGAAGCGCGATGGAATTTAGCACAAAAGCCCTGGATCTGAGCAAAGCCGGCCAAAATGGTTTCCTGGCCACCAAGACCGACTGCCTGGTGGTAGGCCTGTTCGAGGGCCAGAATCTTGCCGGCGTGGGCAAGGCACTGGACGTGGCCACCAAGGGGCTGGTGGCGCGCCTGGTCAAGCAGGGCGATTTCGAAGGCAAGCGCGGCAGCCATCTGATGCTGCACGAAGTGGCCGGCATCGGCGCCGCCCGCGTGCTGCTGGTGGGCCTGGGCAAGGAAGCCGAATTTTCGGACAAGGCCTTTGCCGAGGCCGTGCGCACGGCCATGCGTGCGCTGGGCGGCACGCGTGCCGCATCGGCACTGTGGTGCCTGGCCCAGCAGGTGCCGCAGCAGCGCGACGTGGCCTGGGCCGTGATCACCACGATCAGCATCGTGCGCGAAGCCGGCTATCGCCTGCTGGAGCGCCATCCCGAACTCAAGCGCGCGGCCAAGGGCGCCGGCGCGGCCGACAAGCCCACGCTGCGCAAGTTCGTGCTGGCCGTGGACGCGGCCGACGCCAAGGCGGCCACCCAGGCCGTGGTGCGCGGCACGGCCATCGCCAACGGCATGGAACTGACCCGCGACCTCGGCAACCTGCCGTCGAACATCTGCACGCCGACCTACCTGGCCAATACCGCCCGCGGCATCGCCAAGAAGCACAAGCTCAAGGTCGAAATCCTGGGCCGCAAGCAGATCGAGGCGCTGAACATGGGCGCCTTCCTGGCCGTGACCAAGGGCAGCGTGGAGCCGCCGCAGTTCATCGTGCTGCGCTATGACGGCGCCAGCGCCAAGGCCGCGCCGGTGGTGCTGGTGGGCAAGGGCATCACGTTCGACACCGGCGGCATCTCGCTGAAGCCGGGCGAAGGCATGGACGAGATGAAGTACGACATGTGCGGCGCCGCGTCGGTGCTGGGCACCATCCAGGCCGTGGCCGAGATGGGCCTGAAGCTGAACGTGATCGCCGTGGTGCCCACCTGCGAGAACATGCCGGCCGGCAACGCCACCAAGCCGGGCGACGTGGTGGTCAGCATGTCGGGCCAGACCATCGAGATCCTGAACACGGACGCCGAAGGCCGCCTGATCCTGTGCGACGCGCTGACCTATGTGGAGCGTTTCAAGCCGGCCGCCGTGGTCGACGTGGCCACGCTGACCGGCGCCTGCATCATCGCGCTGGGCCATGTGAACAGCGGCCTGTACGCGCGCAGCGACGTGCTGGCCGACCAGCTGCTGAACGCCGGCCGCAAGGCCATGGACACCGCCTGGCGCCTGCCGCTGGACGATGACTACCAGGACCAGCTCAAGTCGAACTTTGCCGACATGGCCAATATCGGCGGCCGCCCGGCCGGCAGCGTCACGGCGGCGTGCTTCCTGGCGCGTTACACCGAGAAGTACGACTGGGCCCACCTGGATATCGCCGGCACCGCCTGGAAGAGCGGCGCGGCAAAGGGGGCGACGGGCCGTCCGGTACCGCTGCTGACGCAGTTCCTGATGGACCGTGCCGGGTAACCGGCCAATCGAAGGCAGCACAGGATGACGCGCATCGACTTCCACAGCAACGTGCCGGATACGCTGGCCTACGTCTGCCGCCTGGTCCGCAAGGCCTATGGGGCAGGGCAGAAGGTGGTGGTGTTCGGCGCCCCGCAGCAGCTGGCGCAGCTTGACGCGCGGCTGTGGTCGTTCTCGCCGCTCGACTTCCTGCCGCATTGCGGGCTGGACAGCCCCAATGCGGCGGTGACGCCGATCATCCTGGCCGCCACGCTGGAACAGGTGCCGCACCACCAGCTGCTGGTCAATATCGCGCCGGAAGCCCCGGCGCAGTTCGCCAGCTTCGAGCGAATGATCGAGGTGGTGGGCGCCACCCCCGACGCCCGCGACGCCGGCCGCGATCGCTATCGTTTCTATCGTGAGCGCGGGTATCCGCTCACGCACCATGACATCGGGCAGGCCAAAGGAGAATCGGCATGAGCGAACGCACGACATCGCGGGTGATTCCGCGGCTGGGGCCCAATGACAGCGTGCCGCTGCTGACCGAAATCGTCGAATTGCCAGACGCGGCGTTCGAGGCGCCCACGCAGCCGCTGGATCAGCCGGCGGCGCAGCCAATGGCCGCACGGCCTGGCGCCACGGTCATCGATACCGCCGACATGCCCGACTCGGGCGTGGTGACGGCAGTCGGCGACACCGATTCGCTGGCCGACGCCGCCACGGCCGCGGACACGCAGCCGCCGATGGTGGACCCTGCGGCCTTCCTGCCCGGCGAGGACGACCTGCGCGCGGTGCGCACCGAACTGCTGACGCGCGTGATGATGCGTTTCCGGACCGAATGGCCGCAGGTGGTGGAAGCCCATACCGAGGCCACGCTGCAGTCGCGCCTGGCGCCGCTGACGGCCCAGTTGGCCAGCGAACTGACGCAGGCGCTGGAGGCAAGGCTGGTGGAGTGGCTCGACGCCACGCTGGAAGAGATCGAACGGGACCCGGGCGGGATGTAGACAGTTTTCTCCCCTCTCCCATTGATGGGAGAGGGGCGGGGGAGAGGGCGGGCGGTTCAAATTGCGCCGGATTGGCAAGCAGAACCTCTCGGCCCTCTCCCCCAGCCCCGCTCCCGCCGTGCGGGAGCGGGGAGCGGGTCAGCGGTATTTCAACCTCAGTCCGTCACCGCGCCCTTGCTGGCCGTCGATGCCAGTTTCGAGAACTTCGCCAGCACCCCGCGGGTATAGCGCGGCGCCGGCTGCTTCCAGCCGGCACGCCGCCTGGCCAGTTCGTCGTCCGGCACGTTCAGTTGCAGCACCAGCTGGTGCGCGTCGATCGTGATCGAATCGCCTTCCTGCACCAGCGCGATGGTGCCGCCGACGTAGGCTTCCGGTGCCACGTGGCCGACCACCATGCCCCAGGTGCCGCCCGAAAAGCGGCCGTCGGTAATAAAGCCCACCGATTCGCCCAGCCCCTTGCCGATGATGGCCGAAGTGGGCGCCAGCATTTCCGGCATGCCCGGACCGCCCTTGGGGCCCAGGTAGCGCAACACCAGGACATCGCCGGCATTGATCTTGTCGCCCAGGATGGCCTCCATCGCGCTCTGTTCGTCCTCGAACACGCGTGCCGGGCCGGTGATGACCGGATTCTTGAGCCCGGTGATCTTGGCCACGGCGCCTTCCTCGGCCAGGTTCCCCTTCAGGATGGCCAGGTGGCCCTGCTTGTAGAGCGCGCGATCGAGCGGCATGATCACGTCCTGGTCGGCGCGCGGGTGGTCGGGTACGTGCTCCAGTTCCTCGGCCAGCGTGCGGCCCGTGATGGTCAGGCAGTCGCCATGCAGCAACCCTGCGTTCAGCAGGATTTTCATGACCTGCGGAATGCCGCCGGCCCGATGCAGGTCGGTGGCCACGTAGTCGCCCGACGGCTTCAGGTTGCAGATCACCGGCACGCGGCGGCGGATGCGCTCGAAATCGTCGATGGTCCATTCCACTTCGGCCGAGTGGGCGATGGCCAGGTAGTGCAGCACGGCGTTGGTGGACCCGCCGGTGGCCATGATCAGCGTGACGGCGTTTTCGATGGACTTGCGCGTGATGATGTCGCGCGGCTTGATGTCCTTCTTGACCGCCTCCACCAGCACACGGGCCGATTCGGCGGCGCTGTCGACCTTTTCCTGGTCCGGGTTGGCCATGGTGGACGAATACAGCAGCGACATGCCCAGCGCCTCGAACGACGAACTCATCGTGTTGGCCGTGTACATCCCGCCGCACGAGCCGGTGCTCGGGCAGGCGTTCTGTTCCACGCCCTCGAAGTCTTCCTGGCTCATGCGGCCGGCCGTGAACTCGCCCACGGCCTCGAACGACGACACGATGGTCAGATCCTTGCCCTTCCAGTTGCCCGGCTTGATGGTGCCGCCGTACACGTAGATGCCGGGCACGTTGGTGCGCGCCAGCGCGATCATGCCGCCCGGCATGTTCTTGTCGCAGCCGCCTATCACGACCACGCCGTCCATCCACTGGCCCTGCGCCGCGGTCTCGATGCAGTCAGCAATCACTTCGCGCGAGATCAGCGAATACTTCATGCCTTCGGTGCCCATCGACATGCCGTCCGAGATGGTCGGCGTGCCGAAGATCTGCGGATTGGCGCCCGACGCGCGCACGGCATCCACGGCGGCATCGGCCAGCCGCTGCAGGCCGGCATTGCACGGGGTAATCGTCGAATGGCCATTGGCGATGCCCACCATCGGCTTGTCGAAGTCTTCCTTCTTGTAGCCGAGCGCGTAGTACATCGACCGGTTGGGGGAGCGCGCCACGCCTTGCGTGATGTGCTGGGAGCGTTTGTTGAAGGCCATGAAGTCTCTCCGGGGGATGCCGGACCCGCGCTCGATACGCCGCCGCGCCGGCCGTTTTTTGGTGGGGTGCCGGCAAGCATGCGCTTGGCGTTTTAGCGTGTCAAATATATTATTCGAGCGTTATTAGGTCGAAAAACATATCAATCGGAAAGGACGGCCCCGTTGGATCTACGCCAGTTGCGTTACTTCGTCACAGTGGCCGAAGAGTTACATTTCGGGCGGGCGGCCCGTCGCCTGGCCATGACCCAGCCGCCGCTGTCTCAACAGATCCAGGCACTGGAGGAAGAGATCGGCGTGCAATTGTTCGTGCGCACGCGGCGATCGGTGATGCTGACGCCGGCGGGCCAGCAGTGGCTGCCCGAGGTGCGGCGCGTGCTGGCCGACGCCGGGGCGCTGCCGGGGCTGGCCCAGCGGCTGGCGCGCGGCGAGGTGGGGTCGCTGGCGCTGGCCTTTGTCAGCACGGCCGATTACGGCATCCTGCCTGACCTGCTGCGGCATTTCCGCGCGCAACACCCGGACGTGCAGCTGCAACTGCGCGAAGCCACCAGCGATGTCCAGTTCGAGGCGCTGGCCGAAGGCACGATCGACGCCGGGCTGGTCATCCGCCCGCAACTGCCCGTGATGCCGCATGGCCTGTCCTACCTGCCGCTGGTGCGCGAGCCGCTGGTGCTGGCCGTGCCCGATGGATGGCGGCCCGCCGGCCGCGCCACGGTGCCGCAGGCGGTGGCGCTGCGCGATGCCGCGCGCGAGCCGCTGGTTATCTTCCCGCGCCGAAGTGCGCCAGCGTTTTATGACATCATTACGGGCTACTATGCGCGCGACGGCCTGACGCCGGTGATTGCCCAGGAGGCCATCCAGATGCAGACGATCGTGAGCCTGGTGTCGGCCGGCATGGGTGTGGCGCTGGTGCCCGCGTCGCTGCGCAACCTGCGGCGCACGGGCGTGTCCTACCTGACCTTGCTCGACGCCGGCCCGGAGATCGAGACTGGCCTGGCCTGGCGCGAGGGCGCGGCCGGGGTGGCGCCGGTGCTGCGGTCGTTCATCGACATCGCCACCGGGCTGGCCGGCGCCATCGGGCTGACGCATGACCCTGGCATCACGACATAGAACAACGCGCAGCACGCCGCGCGCTCCAAACTTACCGCTACTCTCCCGCTACTCCATGCTCGTTCATCCGCAATTCGATCCGGTTGCCATCCACCTGGGGCCGCTGGCCATCCGCTGGTACGGACTGATGTACCTGGCCGGCTTCATCATGTTCCTGTGGTTCGGCCGGCTGCGTATCAAGCAGCCCCATGTCGCGGCGCGCGGCTGGGTGGCGCGCGATCTCGACGACATGCTGTTCTACGGCGTGCTGGGCGTGATCCTGGGCGGCCGCCTCGGCTATGTGCTGTTCTACAAGCCGAGCTACTACCTGACCCACCCGCTGGAGATCTTCAAGGTATGGGAAGGCGGCATGGCCTTCCACGGCGGATTCCTGGGCGTGCTGGTGGCGATGTGGGTGTTTGCCAAGGTGCGGCGCCGCCACTGGATGGAAGTGACCGACTTCATCGCGCCGCTGATCCCGTGCGGGCTGGCCGCCGGCCGCATCGGCAACTTCATCAACGGCGAACTGTGGGGGCGTGCCACCGATCTGCCCTGGGGCATGATCTTCCCGCAGGCCGGCGACAACATTCCGCGTCATCCGTCGCAGCTGTACCAGTTTGCCGGCGAAGGCGTGGCGCTGTTCATCATCCTGTGGCTGTTCGCGCGCAAGCCCCGGCCGATGGGTGCCGTGTCGGGCGTGTTCCTGATCGGCTATGGCGCATTCCGCTTCCTGGCCGAGTTCACGCGCGAGCCGGACAGCTTCCTGGGCCTGCTGGCGCTGAAGCTGTCGATGGGCCAGTGGCTGAGCCTGCCGATGATCCTGGTCGGCGTGCTGATGGTGGTGTGGGCGTATCGCCGCCAGGCCAACGGCGCGGCGGCCGGCGCGGCGCGTTGAGGCTGGCTGTCTCCCTGGTCTTGCTCCCGTCTCCCGCAAGGCGGGAGCGGTGAGCACAAAACTACCGCGCGTTCCGGATCGCGTCGATCCGTTCTCTGGTCAGCGGGTGCGTCGAGAAGAATCCTTCCTTATCCTCCCCATCGTCCCGGCCGGACCGCTTGCCGCGCCCGCCGTGGGCGTCTTCCAACTGCTGTAGCGCATCGGCCAGCGCCGACGGCGGCAGCCGGTTTTCCCGCAGGACTTCCACCGCAAACGCATCGGCCTCGCGCTCGTGATCGCGCGAGTAGCGCATGGCCAGCATCGCCGTGGGCACCGTGGCCAGCAGCGACGACACGTCGCCCAGGAAGTACGCGGTCAATGCGCCAACCGCCGACGCCTGGAACACCTGCTGCAGCCCGTGGCGTTGCGTGACGTGGCCGGCCTCGTGCGCCAGCACGCCCATCATGGCCGCGCCGGTGCCCAGCAGCTTCACCAGTTCGTCGGTCACGACGATGGTGCCGCCGGGCAGGGCCAGTGCATTGGCACCGATGCCACCGCCGTGGCGGAACAGGATCTGGTAGTCGTGGCCGGGATCGGCCGGCCGGCGCAGCGCCGCGAAATTGTCGCGGATGCGTTGCTGGTCGGCGGCCGGCAGTGTGCTCGGCTTGACGATGCCCCGGTCCAGGCTGTCCAGCGTGGTGCGGCCCAGTTGCGCTTCCAGCGATGCCGGTATCGTGCGTGCAACCAGAACCGCGGTCCACGGCAGCAGGTAGAAATACGAGACCGCTACGAACAGCACCAGCCCCAGCATCGACAGCCCGACCAGGCGCCAGCTGTTCTGCGCGCGCGACACCCAGCCTTCCCGATGGCCGGTGGCGGCCAGCATGGCGTCAAAGCCGGCGTGGTCGGTGATCTCGCAGTAAGCCCCGTCGGCGAACGTCACCAGACGCGGGCCGCGCCGGATGCGTTCGGAGACGCGCAACGATGCCAGCGGCGCGCGGCGCAGTTCGTCGCCGCCGGCATCCTGCAGCACGGCGTGGCCGTCCCGGACGTGCAGCACGACCGGGTGCGCGCGCGACGTACGGCCATCGAAGTATTGCGCGGCAATCATGGTGGCCCGCTCCTTCGCTTACAGCGCGATGTCGATGTCGTACCAGTCCGCCGCGGCATCGCCCAGCGCGCCCACGTGCTGCTTTTCGCCGACCACGAAGGCGTCGAGCGCGCCCACGGCGACCATCGTCATCGATTCGACGCGATAGCGTACCGAACGCACGCGCGCGAACGGGTAGAACAGCCCCAGCGTCAGCGCCGTGAGGATCAGGTTCGTGAGCGAGATCAAAAACAGGCTGCGGGCCTTGACGTCGCTGCGGAAGTGGTGGGGCGCCAGGGTGGTGTGATTCCACACCGCATTCTGCAGCCTGGCCTGGAAGAACGGGGCGGTCAGCAGGAAACCCGCATACGTCGCCAGCGCCGTCAGCAAGGCCGCAATGGCGAACCCAATGTGGCCGCCCACCTCGTTTCCCAGGGCCACCCCGCCGGCGCCGCCAGCCACCAGGCACAGCAGCACCACGCCCGCCGTGACGAGGTAGACGCGGTAAAAGTCGCCGGCCGTGCCGTCGAAGGCGAATTGCGCGGTCCCGAAGCGCGAGTTGTTGTGCTGGTACCGTTTGAGGCGCTGGTGGGCCATCGGCGCCAGCAGCCACAGCGTCAGCCCGGCCAGCAGCGGCCACAGCAGGAAGACCGTATAGCCGTCGCGGTTGGTGCCCGTGAACGCGAAGCGCAGGCCCCGATAGCTGGAATTGGCCATGCGGAAGCGCAGTGACCGCACCAGCAGCAGCGGAAACACCACGGCCAGCGCCAGCGCCATCAACATGCCCAGCTCCGGCGAGAACTTGAGGACCAGCTGATACAACGCAAACAGGCCGAAGACGATTCCACGCCCCTTGAGGATCGCCTTCGCATTGCCGTGGTAGTCGAAGGTGGCCCCGTCCAGTTGCGTGCTGCGGTAGAAATATTGCTGCGTGCGCACCTTGGCCCATGCGGAATAAATCCCCAGCGTGACGATGGTCAGCACCGTGTTGACAATCCAGATCCGGAAATACTCGGACCCCGACCCGGTAAATGCGAATTTCAGGTGGCGCGGCACCTGGCTGTCCGGCGCGACGACGTCGGCCTCCAGGCCGTTTTGATCTTCCCAATTCATTGAATCGACCTCTCCAGTTGTGACGGGGCGCTTTTTTTTGCGGCTGGCGCTTGTTTCAGGTTTGCAACCAGTTGGCACGCGGCTTTGGTGCGCGTTTCCACACATTCTCGCACCCGCGTGTACCGCTGCGGTCACAAATGCTTGGGGCGGCTCGCCTTGGCTGCGAGGGCGAGGGTAACTGGGTCGTAACGACAAAGAAACATCCTGTTACATCATCAGCAGACTGTCACAAGTCGTGTTTCGTCCTCCCCAATGAAATCAATGACTTAGGGCTGGTGGCACAGTCCTCGCTATGCAGCCTGTTACAAGATCGCTCGGGACACGCCATGTACGGCCCGACACGGCCCGAAGGGGAGGGTGCGCACGACCATGCGCCGGCGCCGTGGCAACGACAAAAAGCCGAACGGGAAAAGGCACGGGAACCATCCGCACTCCACGACGAGTGCTTTAACGGGGTAGGCGCGGGGCCAGCGCCGGCAAATGAATCTGACCCGCAAGCGTCCGGCATATCTTGCCCGGCGCCCAAGTCGAAGACCCAAGCGGTTCTTTCATGCGCGGGCAATCTTCCTGCAGGGAGGCAGGAGGATTGCCCGCCGCACCTCTCGATTTCCCTGAGTTTCCGATCCGCCACGCTTGCTGCCCCGCAGCATCGAAACCGCTTGCGGCCGCCGCCACAATCCATAATTATGAATTATTGCGGCGTAATCGCCTCTCGCGACGCCGCAGCGGCATGGCATGTTCCCGTGTGGTTTTCCCCCCCCTCATCGCGAACGCAGGGAGAAGGCATGATGCGAATCGTCAGGCAGGCGCTGTACCTGGAGGTGGCAGACCGGCTGCGCGCGATGATCGACGATCGCACGCTGGTGCCCGGTGCCTGGATCGACGAGGTGGCGCTGGCGGCGTCGCTGGGCACGTCGCGCACGCCGCTGCGTGAGGCACTGAAGGTGCTGGCCGCCGAAGGGCTGGTCCGGCTGGAGCCCCGGCGCGGCTGCTTCGTCAACGCGCTGACCGAGCAGGACCTGGACGACATCTTCCCGCTGATGGCGCTGCTGGAAGGGCGTTGCGCCTACGAGGCCGCGCGCAATGCCACGCAGGCCGATCTTGCCGCGCTCGAAGGCCTGCACGCCGACCTGGCGCGCTACGCGCAGGCTGGCGATATCGATGCCTACTACGAAACCAACTACCAGATCCATGAAGCGATCCAGCGGCTGGCGGGCAATCGCTGGCTGTCGGGCGTGGTCAGCGACCTGCGCAAGGTGCTGCGCCTGTCGCGCCACAAGAGCCTGCGGCTGCCGGGACGCATTCACGAATCGTGTGCCGAACATCTGTCGGTGTTCTCGGCATTGAAGGCCCACGACCCCGAAGGGGCCGAGGCCTTGATGAAGACCCACGTGTTGCGTCAGCGCGGCGCCTTGCGGAGGCTCGACGCGGCCGAGCCCACCCCTGCAGCCACCGCCCCGCCGGCCGCGCCGCTGCGCCTGGCCGGGCAGGGCTGACGCCCGACCGACCCGGCTTGCCCATTTTCCACCGACCTCGCAGAACACGACCATGACTGCCCTCGATCCCGCCGATCCACTGAAAGTCAGTGCTCCGCTCGATGCCAGCGAGCCCGTCAGCGACTCGCTGTTCTCGCGCTTTGGGCGCTGGTGGAGCCGCAAGGACGACGCGCCCAGGCCCGCCGCGCCGGACGCGACGGACCCGGCGCAGCACACGCTGTCCACGCGCGCCGTCAAACGCCAGCGCGAACAGCTGCGCCAGTGCTTCGAGGCGCGCCTGACCGACGGCGCTGCCAATGCCGCCGCCCTGGCCTGGCAGGATGAATACCAGGCGGCGGCCGAGCCGCTGCGCCAGGCCATGCTGGGCGTGCTGGCCGACGTGGCGGCCGGGCGCGATACGCCGGGCGGCGCGTCCGGCAGCGGGGCGGCAGGCGCATCGGCGGGCGCGGCGTCGGGGCTGTCGCAGGCCCTGTCGAATGCGCGTATCCGCTTCTTCAAGCGCATTGCCGCGCATCACGGCAAGCGTGGCGACAGCGCCTGCGGCCTGCACTTCCTGATCCAGCTGCGTTCGGACATGCTGCGCTGGCAGAAGCGCATTCCCGGCCTGCGGGCGCTGGACGAAGACCTGGAGGCGCTGTTCTCCAACTGGTTCGACGTGGGCCTGCTGGAACTGCAGCCGATCACCTGGGATTCGCCGGCGTCGCTGCTCGAAAAGCTGATCCGCTACGAAGCCGTCCACGAAATCTCGTCGTGGAACGACCTGCGCAACCGGCTCGATTCGGACCGCCGCTGCTATGCGTTCTTCCATCCGCGCATTCCGCGCGAGCCGCTGATCTTCGTGGAAGTGGCGTTCGTGCCCGAGATGGCCGCCAACGTCCAGACGCTGCTGGACGAGGCCGCGCCGCTGGAAGACCTGCGCCGCGTGAAATGGGCCATCTTTTATTCGATCTCGAACACGCAGACGGGCCTGCGCGGCGTCAGTTTCGGCAACTTCCTGCTCAAGCGCGTGATCGAGGAACTGCAGCGCGAATTCCCGAAGCTCAAGCAGTTCGCCACGCTGTCGCCGATTCCGGGCTTTGCCGACTGGTTGCGCAAGCAGGACGGCGAGTCGGTTGCACGCATCCTGGGTGACAAGCGGGTGTCGCGCTGGCGCGAACGGCATGGCGAGACGCCGGCCGATGGCGCCGCCTGGTTTGCCGCGCTGCCGGCCGACGCGCAGGACCCTGTCATCCGCGATACGGCGCTGGCGCTGGTGGCGCACTACCTGGTGCGCCAGGGCGGCAAGGGCGTGCCGGCCGATCCGGTGGCGCGCTTCCACCTCGGTAACGGGGCATGTGTCGAGCGCGTGAACTGGGGCGCCGACCTGTCGCGAAAAGGCCGCGCACAGTCATGCGGGGTGATGGTGAATTATCTTTACGTGCCCGAGGCGCTGGATGACAATCTGGCTCGCCTTGGCGATGGCAACCCCCGCGTCAGCCGCGCGGTGGCCAAGCTGCTGTAGCCCTCGGGTCGGGCGCGGACGCCAGGCAGGTTTCTTGTCGGGTGGGTGGCAGTAGGCAGTACTTCGATTGACTTTCCACGCAGTGAGTAGAGAGAGGAGACAGTACATGAGTCGTCAGCGCAAACTGACCGCGTTCGCACGCGTCTTTGCAATCGCCGGCCTGGTGGCCGGCACCGGGGCCGGCCTCCATGCGCCGGCCGCGCAGGCCGCGGACCCCTGGCCGAACAAGCCCGTCACCGTGATCGTGCCGTTCCCGGCCGGCGGCGGCACCGACGCGTTCGCGCGGCCGTTGACCGCGCAGCTTTCCAAGCAGCTGGGCAAGCAGTTCGTGATCGACAACCGCGGCGGCGCCGGTGGCACGGTGGGCGCCAGCCTGGCGGCCAAGGCCGCGCCGGACGGCTACACGGTCTTCATCGGCGGGGCGCACCACGCCATCGCGCCGTCGTTCTACAAGAAGCTCGACTACGACATCGAGAAGGATTTCGTGCCGATCACGGTGATCGCGCAGCCGCCGCAGGTGATCGTGGTGAATCCGTCGAAGGTGCAGGCCAGCACGGTGAAGGATCTGATCGCCTATGCCAAGGCGCATCCGGGCCAGCTCAACTACGCATCGGCCGGCAACGGCTCGGCGCACCATCTGGCCGGCGAGCTGTTCAAGCTGCAGACCCAGACCGATCTGGCGCATGTGCCGTACAAGGGTGCCGGCCCGGCGCTGTCCGACCTGATCGCCGGCCAGGTGGACCTGATGTTCGACGGCCTCGGCTCATCGGCGCAACATATTCGCGCCGGCCGTATCAAGGCCCTGGCCGTGGCGTCGAAGACGCGCTCGGCGGCGTTCCCGAACGTGCCGACGGCGGCCGAGGCGGGCGTGCCGAACTACGAGGTGTCCACCTGGTACGCGCTGTGGGCGCCCAAGGGCACGCCGAAGGAGATCGTCGACAAGCTCTACGCCGAGACCACCAAGGCGCTGAACAGCCCCGAAATGAAGGCTATCTGGCTGCAGAACGGTTCGGACATCCCGCAGTTCACGCAGGAACAGTTCGCGCAGTTCCAGCGCGCCGAGATCAAGCGATGGGCCGAGGTGGTGCAGCGTTCGGGCGCCAAGATCGACTGATGGGCGGCACCGTCACGTTCGCCCGCGATGGCCAGGTGGTCACCGTCACGCTGTCGCATCCGGGCAAGCTCAACGCGATATCGGCCGGCATGTGGCAGGCGCTGGCCACCGGGTTTGACGCGCTGGCGGCCGAGGTGGCCAGCGCGCCCGACCCGGCGGCGCGTCCGCCGCGCTGCGTGGTCGTGCGCGGCGCCGACGGCAACTTCGCCGCCGGGGCCGACATCGCCGAATTTCCAGTGGTGCGGGGCGACGCGGCCGCGGTGCGCCGCTATCACACGGCCATCATCGCGCCGGCGTTGCGGGCCATCGCCGAATGTCCATTGCCGACGCTGGCGGCCATCGAAGGCGTCTGCGTGGGCGGCGGGCTGGAAATCGCGTGCAACTGTGACCTGCGCGTCGCTGCGGCGGGCAGCCGCTTCGGCGTGCCGATCAACCGGCTGGGGTTTCCGATGGCGCCCGGCGAACTGCAGGGCCTGCTGGCCCTGGCAGGGCGTGCCGTGACGCTGGAAATCCTGCTGGAAGGCCGCGTGTTCGACGCCGCCGAGGCGGCCGCCAAGGGGCTGCTGACGCGCGTGGTGCCCGAGGCGGCCCTGCACGACGAGGTGGCCGCCACGGTGCATCGTCTCTGCGCCGGGGCGCCGCTGGCCGCGCGCATCAACAAGGCCACCATCCGCCGCCTGTCGCCGGCGCCGGCGCCGCTGACCGCCGCGGAACTGGACGCCCACTTCGCCTATGCCGGCAGCCGCGACCACGCCGAGGGCGTGGCCGCCTTCCTGGCGCACCGGCCTCCGGATTTCACCGGGGAGTAATATGTCGGCCGGCCGGCTATCATGGCCGGCTGCCCCGGCGCCTTCGCCTGCCGTCCCCGGGCATGCCTTTCCCTTTTGCTCCGTACCATGAACGCCAATCTGTTCGCCCTGTTCGAATCCCGTTTTCCTGCCGACCGCAGCGCCTGCTGCATCGAAACGCATGACGGCCTGTATTACACGTGGGACGACCTGGACCGCGCCACGGCCAAGCTTGCCAACCTGCTGACCGCCCTGAAGCTGCCGGCGGGCGCGCGCGTGGCCGTGCAGGTGGAAAAGTCGCCGGAGGCGCTGTTCCTGTACCTGGCCACGCTGCGGGCCGGCTATGTGTACCTGCCGCTGAACACCGCGTACCAGGAAGCCGAGATCGACTATTTCGTCGGCAATGCCGAGCCGGCGGTGGTGGTTTGCAGCAGCAGCAACTTCGGCTGGGTGTCGAAGGTGGCGTTTGCGCACAACACGGCGCACGTGTTCACGCTCGACGACAACCGTACCGGATCGCTGCTGCAGCGCGCGGCGGCACAGCCGGACACCTTCGAGACCGTGCAGCGCGCGGACGACGATCTGGCGGCCATCCTGTACACATCGGGCACCACCGGCCGCAGCAAGGGCGCGATGCTGACGCACCGCAACCTGGCATCGAACGCGCTGACGCTGAACGAATACTGGGGCTGGCGCAGCGACGACGTGCTGCTGCACATGCTGCCGATCTTCCACGTCCACGGGCTGTTCGTGGCGTCGCACGGCGCGCTGCTGGCCGGCGCCAAGATGATCTGGGCGCCCAAACTGGACATGGGCCAGATCCTGAAATTCATCCCGCGCTGCACGGTGATGATGGGCGTGCCGACCTACTACGTGCGCATGGTGCAGGAGTCGCGTTTCGACAAGGATCTCTGCAAGAACATGCGCCTGTTCGTGTCGGGTTCGGCGCCGCTGCTGCTGGAAACGTTCGACGCCTTCCGGGAGCGTACCGGCCATACGATCCTGGAACGCTACGGCATGAGCGAAACCGTGATGCTGGTCTCGAATCCGTACGACTCCGCGCTGGGTGACCGTATCGGCGGCACCGTGGGGATGCCGCTGCCAGGCGTCTCGGTGCGCGTGATGGACGGCGAGGGCAACCTGTGCCCGCCGGGCGTGATCGGCAATGTTCAGGTTCAGGGGCCCAACGTGTTCAAGGGCTACTGGCGCATGCCGGAAAAGACCGCCGAGGAATTCACCGCCGATGGCTGGTTCAAGACCGGCGACGTGGGCCGCTTCGGGGGTGCCATCGTCAGCCAGGCGGGCGAGCGCAAGGTGCCGGACAACTACCTGACCATCGTCGGCCGCAGCAAGGATCTGATCATCTCGGGCGGCTACAACGTCTACCCGAAGGAAATCGAGAGCTTTATCGACGAGATGCCCGGCGTGGTGGAATCGGCCGTGATCGGCGTGCCCCATGCCGATTTTGGCGAGGCCGTGGTGGCCGTGGTGGTGCGCAAGCCCGGCGCCGATATCGACGAGGCCGGCATGATCGGCACGCTCAAGGGCCGTATCGCCAACTTCAAGGTGCCCAAGCGCGTGCATGTGGTGGACGAACTGCCACGCAACACGATGGGCAAGGTGCAGAAGAACGTGCTGCGCCAGCAGTTCGCCGCGCTGTAATCCGAAGCCATCCAAGAAAAAGCCCCGCCCCAAAAAAATGGGAGCGGGGCTTTTTCTTGTTTGCTTGTTGCGATGTCGCTTACTTCACCATCTGCACCGACCCGTTGACCGACACGGTCACCTGGGTCTTGCCGCCTTCCACCGGAATCGGCGCGCCGGCATCGGCAGACATGGCCTTGGCCGCGTACATGCGCGGCACCGGCGGCATCATGCCGCCCGACTCATTGACCGAGACTTCGCGGATCGTGAAGCTGCTGAAGCCGAACAGCTTGGTCGTGGCCTGCGCCTTGTCGCGGAAAGCCGCCACGGCCTGGTCGGCCAGCTTCTGCTCGGCGGCGCGGCGGGCCTCGCGCGACAGCGAGAATCCGACGTTCTGCACCTGCATCTGGTTGGCCAGTTCGCCAGCCAGTTTCGACACGGCGGCGAAGTCCTTGGACTTGAGGATGATCTCCGAACGGCCGCGCCACGTGCTGATCTTGCCGTTGCGGTCGGTATTCGGATGAATCGTGAAGCCGCCGGACTGCGCTTCCACGCCCGACACGCGCTTGGCTTGCGCCAGTGCCGCCTGGGTACGCGACGACAGCGCGTTCGAAATGGCGGAAGGCTCGGGCCCTTCCTGCTCGGTGGCCAGCACCAGCGTGACCACGTCGGTCGGCACTTCGGTCACGGCTTCGGCGGACAACGACAGCACGCCCGAAGGCTGCGGCACGGCAACGGTCTGGGCCGAGGCCACGGCGGCGGCAGTGCCCAGCAGCGAGGCGACCAGCAATTTCTTCATATTGTTCTCCGATCAATGTGATGGCTATCAGATGCGAAGCCTCGCATTTCGTTCCATGCGGGCTCTTGCATGAAAGCTCTAACGGCCGGGCGGCCGGATCGGGGTTAAGGCGGGCAAAAAAAATGCGCGGCCAGAAGACTGCGGCCGCAGATGCTACTTCATCAGCTTTTCGGTGATGAAGCGCCATTCGGCCGGTGTGACGGGCGTGATCGACAGCCGGTTGCCCTTGCGCAGCACCACCATGTCGGCCAGCGCGTCATGTTCGCGCAATGCCGGCAGCGGGATCAGCGCGCTCTTCTTGACGAAGCGCACGTCCACCAGCGACCAGCGGGGCGCCTCCTGCCGGGATGCCTTGTCGTAGTAGTCGCTCTTCGGGTCGAACTGCGTGGGATCGGGATAGGGCTGCGAGCAGACCTCGGCAAGGCCGGCGATGCCGGGTTCGGGACACGACGAGTGATAGAACAGCACGCCGTCGCCGATGCGCATCTGGTCGCGCATGAAGTTGCGCGCCTGGTAGTTGCGCACGCCGGTCCATGGCAGCGTGCCTTCACGGGCCAGATCGTCGATGCTGGCTTCATCCGGTTCGGACTTCATCAGCCAGTACTGGCGGGCGCGCGCGTCGGGCATGGATCCGTGACAGGTCAGGCGTTGAAATGAAAAAGGCGGTGGTTCGTTGAAACCACCGCCTCTTCACCACTTGAAGGGGGTCCCCGCCTCGGCCGCTGGGTCGGCATCCTGAACCCAAGTGAGGTTCAGAGTGGCTGCGGAAGTCGTATTTCGGGTACATCGCCCACTCAGGGAGTCCGGACCGAAGCCAGGACTATGAATGCGGTAACGCGCTCGCCCACACGACATGATCCCGCACCATGCAATGCATATCGGTTCAAGGAGTTTATGACCCTCACGAACCAGGCAGGGAAACTGTCAAACGTCTGACTTGAGTTCCTGTGCGTGCAACACGCTTGGGATGTCAGACGTTTGCCGTTTCAAACTAGGATGGGATGGAAACGGCGGCCAGGCCCGATAACCCGACCATCCAACTGCGTCGGTCAGTCTCGCCGCGCAGTGGCTCCACTATACACCGCGACGTCAGTGATACCAAGCCGGATACGTCGGGACGTTACATTTTCCACAACAACCGGCATATCCATGCACATCATGCGGTCGGGCGCGGCACCGGCTTCACATGGACCACATATCTGGCCGACGCTGCGCAATTCAAGTGTTGCCGTCAGGGTTTTTTTGGGCGGCTCAGCGCGTGCCCACGTGCGCGTACTGGCGCAGCGCCTCGTCGGCGCGGTCGTTCAGTTCGCGAATGCGCGCGCGCACCGCGTCCACCGGAATCGTGCCGTCCTCTTCCTGCTTGCGGCGCATGGCCAGCAGGTCCGAGGCAATGCTGATGGCCGCCATCACGGCCACGCGCTCCACGCCCTTGGCCGACACGCTGCCCTTGAGCTTGTTCATCTTGTCGTCGACCAGCGCGGCGGCTTCCAGCAGCGCGGCCTCGTTCTCCGGCGAGATCGCGAAACGGTAGGGCTGGCCTGCGATGTTCAGTTCCACTTGCTTGTTGCTCATGCGTGTTCTCCGGGGGCTTGCTGCGAACCTTCCGATGCGGCGCGGGACTGGCCGTCGCCGAGCAGGTCGAGCTGGCGTGCGTCGCTGGCGGTGGGCAGCTTGTCGAGGATGGACTGGATGCGCAGTTGCGCCTCCTCGATCTTGATGTTGAGCAGCTCGCGGTCGGCCGCCATGGCTTCGCGGTCCGCGCGCAACGTGCTCGCCTCGGCCTGCAGGCGGTCGATCTCCGCGCGCAGCCGCTGGTTTTCCGCCGCCAGGGTGTCCGCATGATGCAGCACGCGCCCGATCTTGGCGGCCAGTTGTTCGAGTTCGTTGAGCATAGTGCCTGTCGTGTCCGGTAGGAGTAAGGGTCAGGTTTGGGGATTCTAGCCGATGCACACGCGGGGGCTACCGTCAATGCGACCGGTGAGACTTTGCTGCCGCACGGAAGTTGCACCGATCTGCGGCGAACGGCGCGATTTCGCGTGTCAATCACGGATATCGGCAACTTGACCCCTCGCATTGACGCCAACTTTGAAACTCCCTACACTCGCGCACGTTCCAGGTGCTCGCGGCCGCCTTACGCAGGGGCTGCAGTTCAACGGGAAACAGGGAGCCGGGTACCGCCCGCCAGCCCGGCGCGACGTCGATCGGCCAGGCTGGACGCGAGCGGGGCAGGCCAACCTGTGCTGCCCCCGCAACGGTAAGCGACCGCGAACACGCCAAGCGTCGTTCGCAGGGCGGGCCAAGGCCACTGATACGGACTCGCCGGAAGTTGCGGGGAGCCCATCGGGAAGGCGGCCTGCCTGATGTCGTCAGCCCGGATACCGGCCTGAAGAACGCGGGCGTCCGCACCCTATGCGGCACGCCCATTCGCCATCAGGTCCGCGGGGGAACGGGCCCGGCCGTTCTCATCCATCCTGCTCATGCGTTCCACGCTATCCAGGTCGACCGTCGCGGTGAAGCCGCCGGTTGGCCCGTCCGTGCCCGCCATCATGGCGGCCGTTGCCGTTCTTTGCGCGTCCCCTATCCCGGCATTTGCCCAGGAGGCGCCCGCCGGGCCCGCCCCCGTCGCGCCTGCCGCACCCGCCGAAGCCACATCCGCCGCACCTGCCGCACCTGCCGCACAGCCGGCGGCGGCCCAGCCCCAGTCGCTGGCACCGGTGGTGGTCACCGCCTCGCGCACGGCGCAGCGTGTGACCGAGGCGCTGCCGCACACCACGGTGGTGACCCAGGAGGACATCGTCGATTCGCAGGCGCCCGACCTGCGCTCGCTGCTGCGCGGTCAGGCCGGTGTCGAATTCGCCGCCAATGGCGGCATGGGCGCCAATACGTCGCTGTTCATGCGCGGCGCCAATTCGAACCAGGTGCTGATCCTGATCGATGGCGTGCGCGTGGCCGGCGTCAGCGGCGGTACGGCCCAGCTGGCGAACATCCTGCCCGACCAGATCGACCATATCGAGGTGGTACGCGGCAACGTGTCGGCGCTGTACGGATCGGACGCCATCGGCGGCGTGGTGCAGATCTTCACCAAGAATGGCGCCGGCCAGGCACCGGCGGCCAATGCGCAGGTGGAGTACGGCAGCAACAACACGCGCCAGGGCACCGTCGGCTACGGCGGCCAGATTGGCGATACGTCGTTCAACCTGACCGGCTCGATCTTCAAGACCGACGGTTTTTCGTCGATCAACTATAACCAGTGGGCCGCCGCCAATGCCGCGTCAGTCCGGCGCGGCAACGGGCCGAACCCCGGCGACAACCCGTACGAGAACAAGAGCGTGTCGGGCCAGATCCGCCACAAGTTCACGTCCGACTGGGATGCCGGCTTCGCCGCGTACTACTCGAAGAGCGACCTGTCGTACGACAGCACCAGCGGCAAGCCGACCGACGATTTCCGCATGAACAGCGAGCTCTACACGCTGTCGGCGTTCGTCAACGGCAAGGTGACCTCGGCGTGGACCACGCATTTCAAGCTGTCGCAGAGCGAAGACCGCAGCGAAGGCACGAAAAACGGCCTGTTCGACAGCCTGTTCAGCACGCGCAACCGCCAGTTCAACTGGCATAACGAATACGCGCTGACGCCCGACCACAAGCTGCTGTTCGGCACCGACTGGCTGCAGCAGACGCTGGCGTCCAGTGCGTACAACGCGCCGTCGCGCAACGTGTTCTCGGTGTACGGCGGCTATGAAGGCCGGATCGGCCGGAACCAGCTGCAGCTGAACGCCCGCAACGACCACTATTCCGACTTCGGCAACCAGGGCAGCTTCTTTGCCGGCTATGGCTTCAACGTGACCGATCAGGTCAAGCTGATCGCCAATGTCAGCAATGCGTTCCGCGCGCCGACCTTCAACGAGCTGTATTACCCGGGCTTCGGCCAGCCGAACCTGCAGCCCGAACGCGCCAAGTCCGCCGAGGCGGGCGTGCAGGTCGACACGGCCAGCGCCGGCCTGCTGCGGGTGACCGCGTTCGAGACGCGCTATGACGACCTGATCGTGTCGACCGCCGTGGGCAGTGGCGTGTTCCTGGCACAGAATGTCAACAAGGCCAAGGTGCAGGGCATCGAGGCCTCGTGGCGCGCCACCATCTGGGGTACCGACCTGGGCGCCGCCGTGACCTTCCAGAATCCCGTGGACCAGAGCAGCAACACCCAGCTGCTGCGCCGGGCGCGGCGCCATGCGTCGTTCGACGTGGGCCGCAACTTCGGCAACTGGCGCTTTGGCGGCGAATGGCTGCTGTCGTCGGAGCGGCTCGACAACAGCGCGCGCGTCCTGGGCGGATACGGTATCGTCAACCTCAATGCCCGCTACAACATCGACAAGCAATGGTTCGTGGCTGCCCGTGTGGAAAACCTGTTCGACAAGAACTACCAGCTTGCCTGGCCCTACAACACGCAGGGCCGCGCCGGGTTCATCACGCTCGGCTGGCGCCAGAAGTAAGGCGTAACGTCACGTCATGACCGAACTGCGCCGCGCGCTGACCGTCTGGACCGCCCTGGCCTTGGCCGGGGTGGCGGTGTTCGCGCTGTCGCTGGCGGCCGGCAGCGTCGCGCTGGACATCGCGCAGGTTTGGCAGGCGCTGACCGGCGCCGATACCGGCACGGCCGGCGCCATCGTGCGTGAACTGCGGCTGCCGCGCGCGGCGGCGGCGTTTGCCTGCGGCGGCCTGCTGGCGCTGTCCGGCGCGCTGATGCAGGTGCTGCTGCGCAATCCGCTGGCCGAGCCCTATGTGCTGGGCGTGTCCGGCGGCGCGTCCACGGGCGCGCTGCTGGCGATGCTGCTGTCGCTGCCGCTGTGGGCCGTCCAGTCCGGCGCGGCGGGCGGCGCGCTCTGTTCGATGCTGCTGGTGGCCACGCTGGCGCGGCGCGACCTGCTGCATCCGCAAGTCCAGGGCGGCCACCACGAGGCCGGCGCGCGGCTGCTGCTGACCGGCGTGATTTTGGCGGCCGGCTGGAGCGCGCTGATCACGCTGATCCTGGCCATCGCACCGGAATCGCGGCTGCGCGGCATGCTGTTCTGGCTGACCGGCGACCTGGGCGGCACGGCCAGCTACGGCTGGGCGCTGGCCACGCTGGTCGTGGCGCTGGGGCTGGCGATGCCGATGGCGCGTGCGCTGAACGTGATGCTGCTTGGCGAGACCGTGGCGCAGTCGCTGGGCGTACGCGTGGGTCGCGTCAGGCTGGCCACGTTCCTGATCGCCTCGTTTGCCATCGCCGCGGCCATCACCACGGCCGGGTCCATCGGCTTTGTCGGACTGGTGGTGCCGCACATGGTGCGCCTGGCGTGGGGCAACGACCAGCGCCAGCTGCTGCCCGCGTCGGTGCTGCTGGGCGGCACGCTGCTGATGGCGGCCGATCTGATCGCCCGCACGGTGATCGCGCCGGCGCAGTTGCCGGTGGGGGTCATCACCGCGCTGCTGGGCGTGCCCACCTTCCTTTACCTGCTGCTGCGGAGGCCGCGATGAACGCATGGTCCGAGCCGCTGGCCCCGTGTCCCGTGTTGTCGCTGCGCGACGTGCGCCTGCGCGCGGGCCAGCGGGTGCTGGTCGATGGCCTGTCGCTGTCCATCCAGGCAGGCCAGCTCTGGTGCGTCGTGGGCCCCAACGGCGTGGGCAAATCCACGCTGATGGGCGTGCTGGCCGGCTTGCGCGCGCCCGATGGCGGGGCCGTGGAAATCGACAGCGTGGCCGCCACGCAGGTGGCGCCGGCCACGCTGGCCCGCCAGCGCGCCTATCTGCCGCAGGCCATACATGACACGTTCTCGATGGTGGTGGAAGATGCGGTGCGCATCGGCCGTCATCCGCACATGAGCGGCTGGGGCTGGGGCAAGCGCGACGACGACCGCGTGGTGCGCGATGTGATGGCCCAGTGCGATCTCGACGCCCTGGCCGCGCGCGATGTGCTGACCCTGTCCGGCGGCGAGCGCCAGCGCGTGTCGCTGGCCGCGGTGCTGGCCCAGCAGGCGCCGCTGCTGATGCTGGACGAACCGGTCTCGCACCTCGACCTGCGCCACCAGATCCTGGTGCTCGACCTGCTGCGCCGCCTGACCCATGCCGGCCGCCACGCCGCCGTGGTGATCCTGCATGACCTGACGCTCGCGCGCCGGCACGCCACCCATGCGCTGCTGATGGCCGAAGACGGCGTCGCGCTGCACGGCCCGGCGCACGAGGTCCTGACGCCCGCGCGGTGCTCGCACGCACTGCGCACCCCCATTATCAGCATCAGCGACGGCATCCATACCGCGCTGATCCCCGACGGAAAGACACCATGAGCGATACCGAACACCCGAGCCCGAGCGACGACGGCCGCGACGCGCGCCACAAGAACCGCATGGTCCGCAAGAAGGAGGTGGTCGATGCCAGGATTGCCGCCGCCCAGACCGAGCGCGGTGTGATCGTCATCACCACCGGCAACGGCAAGGGCAAGTCCAGCTCGGGCTTCGGCATGGTGGTGCGCGCGATGGGGCATGGCATGCGCACGGGCGTGGTCCAGTTCATCAAGGGTGCCATCCCGAGCGGCGAGGAAATGTTCCTGCGGCGCTTTCCGGACCAATGCGAATTCCATGTGATGGGCGAGGGCTACACCTGGGAAACCCAGGACCGCGCCCGCGACGTGGCCAAGGCCGAGGCCGCGTGGGAGGTGGCCCGCCGCATGCTGCGCGACCCGTCGATCGGCCTGGTGCTGTTCGATGAGCTGAACATTGCGCTGAAGTTGCACTATCTTGATGTCGAGACCGTGATCGCCGATCTGCGCGCGCGTCCTGCGATGCAGCATGTGGTGATCACGGGCCGGGGCGCGCCGCCCGCACTGGTGGAAGCGGCCGACACGGTGACCGACATGACGCCCGTCAAACACGCGTTCCAGCAGGGCATCAAGGCCCAACGTGGCGTAGAAATGTAGGAGAACGCCGGCCAGCCCCGCTTCGGCTTTGCCTGGCTGGCGTTCTTCAAGGAATAAAAGAAGACTGATGACCCATATTTCCGACTTTGCGCTGACCCTGCCGCCGATCGCGCCGCTGGACGAATCGCTGCGCGGCGCGCTGCAGGCGGCCATCGACGACAAGACCAAGCCGCCCGGGTCGCTGGGCCGGCTGGAATCGCTGGCGCTGCAGATCGGCATGATCCGTGGCGAAACCGTACCCGACCTGAACCGGCCCGCCATCATCGTGTTCGCGGGCGACCATGGCGTGGCCGATGCCGGCGTCAGCGCCTTCCCGGCCGAAGTCACCGCGCAGATGGTGCTGAATTTCCTGAACGGCGGGGCCGCCATCAACGTCTTCACGCGCCAGCATGGCATGGTGCTCGAAGTGGTGGACGTGGGCGTGCGTGCGCCGCTGCCGGCGTCGCCCGGGCTGGTCAACAGCCGCGTGGCCAATGGCACGCGCAATTTCGTCGAGCAGCCGGCCATGACCCCGGCCGAGGCCGGTGCGGCGATCGACACCGGCATCGCGCGGGTGCTGCGCCACGCGCAGCAGGGCACCAATGTGATCGGCTTTGGCGAGATGGGCATTGCCAATACGTCGGCGGCGGCCTGCCTGATGAGCCGCCTGACCGGCCTGCCGCTGGAAGCCTGCACCGGGCGCGGCACCGGGCTGGACGACGCCGGCGTGGCGCGCAAGCGCGAGATTCTGGCGCAGGCGCTGGCGCGGCATCCGCACGCCACCGATCCGCTGGACGTGCTGGCCACGTTCGGCGGCTTCGAGATCGCGGCGATGACCGGCGCCTACCTGGCCGCGGCCGCCAGCCGCATGGTGATCCTGGTGGACGGCTTTATCGCCTCGGCGGCGCTGCTGGTGGCCGCGCGCATCGACCCGAACGTGCTGCAGTACTGCGTGTTCTCGCACTGTTCCCACGAGCAGGGCCACCGCGCGCTGCTGGCCGAGTTCAAGGCCGAGCCGCTGCTGGCACTGGACCTGCGTCTGGGCGAAGGCACCGGCGCCGCGCTGGCCTGGCCGCTGGTGGCGTCGGCCGTCGCCTTCCTGCGCGAGATGGCCACGTTCAGCGGCGCCGGCATCAGCAACGCTTCGGCCTAGACCACGCAGACGCCATGGCCGACGAACTCCGCTTCTTCCTGACCGCCGTGGGCTACTTCACGCGCGTGCCCATGCCGCAGCGGCTGGCGGTGTGGGTGGGGTTCGCGCCGCACTACCTGAACGCCGCCGCCCGCTATTTTCCGGCGGTGGGCCTGCTGGTGGGCGTGGCGGGGGCAGTGGTGACGGGCCTTGCGTGGCAGCTCTGGTCGCCGTCGGTGGCCATCGTGCTGGGCATGGCTGCCACGCTGCTGCTGACCGGCGCATTCCACGAGGATGGGCTGGCCGACTGCGTGGATGCCTTCGGCGGCGGCTACCGGCCCGAGGACGTGCTGCGGATCATGCATGACTCCCGCGTGGGCGCGTTCGGTGCCATCGCCATCGTGGTGGCGCTGCTGCTGAAATGGCAACTGCTGGTGTCCGTCGGCGAAACCCACGGCGGCGCGATGCTGCTGGCGGTGCTGGTGGCAGGCCACGGCGCCAGCCGCGCCATGGCCATCACGTTCCTGGCCACGCACGACTACGTGCGCCACGAAGGCAAGGCCAAGCCGGTGGCCCAGCGGCTGGAAACCCGCAGCCTGCTCTTTGCGCTGGCGTGCGGCGTGCTGCCGCTGCTGTGGGTCTCGCCGTGGTTCGCCATCGTGACCGTGCTGGTGCTGGCCGGCCTGCGCGCCGCGCTCGGGGCCTATTTCGTGCGGCGCATCGGCGGCTATACCGGCGATTGCCTGGGCATGTCCCAACAGCTTGCCGAGCTGTCGATCTACCTGGTCGCCGCGGCATGGAAGTTTTACTAATTCGCCACGCGCAGCCCGAGGTGGCGGCGGGCATCTGCTACGGCAGTCTCGACCTGGCGCTGACGATGCCTGTCACACCCGACCCGGCGCGGGTCGTGGCCGGTCTGGCATCGCCGCATCGCATCGTGACCAGCCCCGCGCTGCGCGCGCGCGACACGGCCGCACAACTGGCGGCCTGCCTGCCGGATTTGCGCGCTGCCGATGTGGAGCCGCGCCTGCGCGAGATGGATTTCGGCACGTGGGAAGGGCAGCCCTGGGCCGAGATCCCGCGCGACGCGCTGGATCTGTGGGCGGCCGATTTGATGGGCGCCCGCCCGCACGGCGGCGAAAGCCCGGCGCAGGTGTCGGCGCGCGTGGCCGAGTGGGCCGATGCGCTCGACGTCGAATCAGACACGCGGTTGTGGGTGGTGACCCACGCCGGGCCGATGCGCATGCTGGCCGCCCATTGGCTGGGGATGGCACTGGCGCAGACGCTGAACTGGCCGCTCGGGTTTGGCGCCACCTGCAAGTTCAGCCTGGGCGATGGCGCGCCGAGGCTGGAGTGGTGGAACCGCGTGGCCGGCTAGTTGCCGCGCCGCGAGCGCGCGAGTTCGAGATCCTTGCAGATGTCGGCTGCGCCCTGCACCACGCGCGGGCCTGCGCGGTTGACCAGGTCGCCGTCGAGGATGAACAGGTTGTTGCGCGCCACGGCGGTGACCTGCTTCCATTTCTCCCACATCGAAAAATCCGCCAGCGGCTTGTCCGGGCGCGTGGCGCCCATGCCGGCCGTCAGCATGACCTCCGGGTTACCGGCCACCACGGCCTCCACCGACACCGTGGGCACCAGCGGCGACTCCCGGGCGAACAGGTTGCGGCCGCCACATAGCGTCAGCAGGTCGCTGACCAGATGCTGGCCATTGAGCGTCATCAGCGGCTGCTGCCATACCTGATAGAACACCGTCACCGGCGGGCGATCGGCGTAGGTCTTGCGCAGCGTCGTGACCTGCTGGCGGAAGTCGGTGGCGGCCCGGTTGGCCACGGCCTCCGTCCCCATCAGCGTGCCGAGCTTTTCAAGATTTTCCGGTATCGATTCCAGGCGGCGCGGCTCGCTGAAGAAGAGCGGCATGCCCAGCGCGCGCAGGCGGTCGGTCTGCTTCTGGGCGTTGCCATGGCGCCAGACCACGATCAGGTCGGGCTTGAGTGCGGCGATGCGTTCCAGGTCCAGCGCCTTGTTGTCGCCCACGCGCGGGATGTCGCGCGCCTGCGGCGGGTAATCGCTGTAGCTGACCGTGCCGACGATGCGATCGCCACCGCCGGCCGCATAGATCAGTTCGGTCACGTGTGGGGCCAGCGCGACGATGCGCCGCGCGGGCTGGGCCAGCGTGACGGTCTGGCCGGCGTCGTCGGTGACGGTGACGGCGGCGTGGGCACAGGGGCTGGCGAGCAGCGCCGTGGCGAGCAGGAACGAGGAGGCCTTCATCGAGATCCGGGGAGGATAGGGGGGTCTGTGGCGCCGGCTTGCCGGTCGGATCGTGCCGCGCCCAGCGCCGCGTCGAGGCGCTGCCAGGCATCCTCGGCATCGGGCGGCAGGCCCAGACGCAGGCTGGCCGGGCAGCCGCCGGCGGCGTCGAACAGGCGCGTCCAGACACCTTGCCGGGCAAGCGCCTCGTGCAGGGCGGGTGCGCGGGCATCGGGCACCCAGCTGAACAGCGGCTGCGATACCGGCGTCAGCCCGTGGTCACGCAGCAGCATCCCCAGACGCTGGCCCTGTCGATGCAGCGCCGTGCGGGTGGCGGCCTGCCACGCGGTATCGGTCAGCGCCAGCCGAGCCACGGCGCGGGCCGGCCCGGAGACGGTCCAGTGCCCAAGCCGGCGCGACAGCGCGTCGAGCAGGCCGGATTCGGCCAGCACGAAGCCGCAGCGCATGCCCGCCAGCCCGTAGAACTTGCCGATCGAGCGCAGCACGACCAGCCCGGGCTGGCCCGTGTACGCGGCCAGCGATGGCGCGGTGGCGCTGTCGAGGAACGCCTCGTCGACGATCAGCGTGTCCAGCTGCCCGTGCCAGCGCAGCAGCCGGTCGGCGGAGAGCAGCCGTGCGGTCGGATTGTTCGGATTGACGACGACCAGATGATCGAGCCCGGCTGGCAGGTCGTCGCGGGTGAAGTCTTGCTCGCCGAGCGGCACCACCGTGTGGCCGGCCAGCGCAAACGCGGGCGCATATTCGCTGTAGCCTAGCGCGGCGATGCCCACGCGCCCCGGCCGCAGCAAGGTGGGCAGCGTGCGGATGGCCGCCTGCGAACCCGCCACCGGCAGCGCGTGCGGCGCGCCATAGGCCTGCGCGGCGATCTCCGCCAGGCCGTCGTCGTCCTGCGGTAGCCGCTGCCAGACGTCGGCAGGCAGCGCGGGCACCGGATAGCCGGCCGGATTGATGCCGGTGGACAGATCGAGCCAGTCTTCCGCCGCACGGCCGTAGCGGCGCACGGCGGCCAGCAGGTTGCCGCCATGGCGGATCGGGGTCAGGGTGCCGCTCACGTCGCTCACGTCGCTCACGTCGCTCACGCCGTTCCCCATTTCGCAACCAGGCCTGCCACCAGCGGCACGCTCAGCATCGCCACGCCGAGCCACAGCCACAGCGTGCGCTGCACGAGCCACAGGCAGGCGTGGACGTGCGCGGCGCGCGGGGCGTCGCCCACGCCCAGCGGCGGGCGTTCTTCCCACTCGCCGTGGTAGCGCGCGCCACCGCCCAGCGCCACGCCCACCGCGCCGGCACCGGCCGCCATCACGGGGCCGGCGTTCGGGCTCGACCAGGCCGGTGCCTGCGTGCGCCAGCAGCGCATCGCCTGCGCGGTGGCGCCCAGCAGCGCGTACGACAGCGCGGTCAGCCGCGCCGGCATCAGGTTCAACCCATCGTCGATGCGGGCAGCAGCCCAGCCGAACATTTCCCAGCGCGGCGTGCGATAGCCCCACATGGCGTCAAGCGTATTGGCCAGCCGGAAGACGATCACGGCTGGCGCGCCGCCGACGAGGAACCAGAACAGCGCGCCGAAGACGGCATCGTTGCCGTTTTCCAGCGCCGATTCGCAGGCGGCCCGTGCCAGCGCTTCGGCATCGGCATCGGCCGTGTCGCGCGACACGATGCGCGCCGTCAGCGTGCGCGCGGCGGGCAGGTCGTTGCGGGTCAGGGCGTCGGCAATCGGGGCGATGTGCTGGGTCAGGCTGCAGGCGCCCAGCGCGAAGTAGAGCGCGACGGCGTGCAGCGCCCAGGCCAGCATCGGATGCACATCGGCCGCCAGCGAGACCAGCCATGCGGCCAGCGCGGCCGGCCCAAGCACCACCAGCGCCCATGCGAGCAGTCCGGCCAGGCGCTGACGCGCGGCGCCGCGTTCGGGACGATTGAGACGGTTGGCCACGGCCGACGCGAGACGGCCAAACCCGACCAGCGGATGCCAGCGGCGCGGCTCGCCAAGCCAGCGGTCCAGCAGCACGCCGGCAAGGGCGGCCGCCACGCAGGCAGGCCAGGACAGCATGATCATCGTGTGTGGGTGCCGCGAGCCTGGGACGGAGCGGGGTCCTTGATCGATACCGGGATGCCGGCGACCAGCAGCCGCACGCGATCGGCGGCGGCAGCCAGCTTCTGGTTCAGCCGGCCCAGTTCGTCGACGTAGAAACGCGTGATGGCACCCATCGGCACCACGCCGAAGCCGATTTCATTCGACACCAGGATCACATGGCCGGGCAGCATCGGCAGCGCGGTCATCAGCGCGTCGATTTCCTCGGTAAAGGCGGGCGGCGGCGTGATGACGCCGTGTTCGGGATACTCGCGGTTCTCGCCGAAGACAAGGTTGTTGAGCCACAGCGTCACGCAATCGACGAGGATGCAGCCGTCGTGGCGTGCATGCGCGTAGAGCGCGTCGGCCAGATGCACCGGCTCTTCCACCAGCGTCCAGTCGGCCGGCCGGCGCGCACGATGCAGCGCGATGCGGACTTCCATTTCCTGATCGGCCGCTTCGGCGTCGTGCCGGGCCGTGGCGATGTAGGTGACCGGGCCGCGCGTCAGGGCCGCATGATCGGCGGCGAGCTGCTCGGCGAAATGGCTCTTGCCCGAGCGCGCGCCGCCCAGCACCAGCGTCAGTTCCCGCGGCGCGGCGGTGCCGGCCTGCGGCTGCGGTTCCGCCTCGGTCACCGGATTGGCGTCCGTGACCGCGCCTGCCGAAGCCGGTTCGGAAATGGCCGAGAGATTGAGCGCCTGGGGCGGGGCTTGGGTCTTCATCCGGCGTATTGTAGCCGTCGCATCCCCCGGCCGCATGCCTGAATCTGCAGAGTTTTCCGGCCGAAGGCGCTGTGCGGATGGCGGGCCGCTGCTGCCATAATCGCGCGATGCGAAACGATCCGTCTGCCAATCCCTTTCCGTTTGCGCCGCGTGCCTTGCGCGGCACCCTGATGGTTCAGGGCACCACGTCCGACGCGGGCAAAAGTACCGTCGTGGCCGGCCTGTGCCGCATCCTGGCGCGCGCCGGGGTGGCCGTGGCCCCGTTCAAGCCCCAGAACATGGCGCTGAACAGCGCGGTCACCGTCGATGGTGGCGAAATCGGGCGCGCCCAGGCGCTGCAGGCGCAGGCGGCCGGCCTGCAGCCCCATACCGACATGAATCCGGTGCTGCTCAAGCCCAGCAGCGACATTGGCGCGCAAGTCATCATCCACGGTCGCGCGCGCATGGATCTCGACGCCAAGGCCTATCACGCCTACAAGCCGCAGGCGATGGCCGCCGTGCTGGAAAGCCACGCGCGGCTGACCCAGGCGTACGGCGTGGTGCTGGTGGAAGGCGCGGGCAGCCCCGCCGAAGTGAATCTGCGTGACCGCGACATCGCCAACATGGGCTTTGCCGAGCGCGTGGACTGCCCGGTGGTGCTGGTGGCCGATATCGACCGCGGCGGCGTGTTCGCCCATTTGGTGGGCACGCTCGATTGCCTGTCCGAATCCGAACGGGCGCGCATCAAGGGCTTCATCATCAACCGCTTTCGCGGCGATATCGCGCTGCTGCAGCCGGGCCTGGACTGGCTTGTGGCCCGCACCGGCAAACCCGTATTTGGTGTGCTGCCGTACCTGCACGGGCTGCATCTCGATGCGGAGGACGCCATCGCCAGCGCGCAGGTGCCCAGCCGCGATGGCGATGTGTTGCGCGTGATCGTGCCGGTGCTGCCGCGCATCTCGAACCATACCGATTTCGACGCGCTGCGGGCGCACCCGAACGTGGACCTGCAGTTCATCGGCCCGGGCATGCCGATTCCGCCGGCAGACCTGGTGATCCTGCCGGGCAGCAAGAGCGTGCGCGCCGACCTGGCCTTCCTGCGCGCCAACGGCTGGCAGCCGGCGCTGCTGCGGCACCTGCGCTACGGGGGCAAGCTGATGGGCATCTGCGGCGGCATGCAGATGCTGGGGCGGCTGATCCACGACCCCGACGGCCGCGAAGGCCCGGCCGGCACCAGCGACGGGCTGGGCCTGCTCGACTTCGACACCACACTGGCGCCCGAGAAGCAGTTGCGGCGCGTCGCCGGTCGGCTCGAGGCGGCAACTGGCGGGGCAGCGGTGGAGGGGTACGAGATCCATCTGGGCATCACGGAGGGCCCGGCACTGGCGCGCCCGGCGCTGTGGCTGGACGCGGCGGACGGTTCGGATGATGCGGGTGGTGCGGGAGGTGCGGGCGGCAATCGCAGGCCCGATGGCGCCGTATCGGATGACAACCAGGTGATGGCCACCTATGTCCACGGCCTGTTCGACCATCCGGACGCCTGCGGCGCGCTGCTGCGCTGGGCCGGTCTGGCGCGGGCCGAGGGCATTCAACTGGATGCACTGCGCGAGGCGTCGATCGACCGGCTGGCCGACAGCATGGCCGCGCACCTCGACCTGCGCGCGATGTTCGGGCCGCTGGTGGCTACGGCCCCGGCGCAAGCCGGCTGACCAGCGCGTCCACGTCGTCCCAGCTGACGCGGCGGATGGCCACCATGAGGTCGGTGCCCGGGAACGGGTCGTTGAAGGCCTCCGATTCCACGCCGCCCAGGTGCCGGTAGAACGCGCGCGCCTGCGTGTTGCCGTCGAGCACATAAAGAAACAACGGCTTGCCGGGCCACTGGCTGGCCACACGCGCGGCGCAGTGGGCCATCAGCGTTCTGCCATAGCCGCGCCCGTGAAACGCTTTCATCACATGGAGGTTGTCCAGATAGATTCCATAGCCGGGTTCGGCCAGCGGCATCAGGCACGAGAATCCGGCTGGCTGGCCGTTCACACGCAGGATGGTAGCTTCCAGCGGGGCCTCGGCGCCTTCGAGCATCCGGGCGCGCCAGGTGGCCAGCCGTTCGGCCGGCGCATAGGTTTCGAGGTAATCGGCGGGAATCAGCCCGCCATAGGCATCGCGCCAGCTTTCGGCGTGCATGGCGGCTAACAGATCGGCGTCGGCCGGGGTGGCGGGAACCAGTTCGATCAGGGGCATGGCGGGGCAGGGCGGGGCGGACCGGATGGGGCGCAAGGCGATGGCGCGCCCACGATCTTAACGGCACGCTGCTAGAATCGCGAATTCTTCGCATTTGCATTTGGGCGGTGCCGCACAGATAGATTGCGAAAGCTTACAAAATGTGCGTAAAGCGCCGCATTAAACAAGAAAGACTCCCATGGTCTCCGGTCGTCTGCGTACCGTCTTCGTCAAGCTGCACCGCTATATCGGGCTGGTCTTCGGCCTGCTGTTCGTCATGATGGGCCTGACCGGCACGCTGATTTCATGGCGCGACGACATCGACAAGTGGCTCAATCCAGACTTGCTGCAAGGGGTGTCGGCCACGCGCATTCCGGTGGGCGCCGCCACCGTGGAATCGGTCACGGCCAGGCTGATGGCCGATCCCAAGTATGGCAAGCCCAACCTGCTGATGCTGCCAGTCGACGAACACGACGTGTTCATCGCCTACTACCCGATCAAGGGGCCGGAGGCGATGCCGGGCCGCTCGCGGCAGGTCATGATCGACCCCGTCACGCTGGCCGTGAAGGGCGAGCGACTGTTTGGCGTGCCGGGGCTGTCGCGCCAGCAGATCATGCCGACGCTGTTTCACCTGCATCGCTACCTGCTGTCCGGCGACACGGGCAAGACCATCGTCGGCGTGACCGGGATGGTGCTGTGCTTCACGGTGCTAATGGGCGTGGTGCTGTGGTGGCCCAAGATGAAGCTACGGGCGTTGAAGCAGTCGGTGCGGATCGCGCACGGCGGTTCGTGGTCGCGCTTTGTCTATACCTTCCACCGCGCGGGCGGCATCTTTGCGGCGCCGGTGCTGGCCACCATCGCGTTTTCGGGCTGGTATCTGAACCTGCCGAAGTGGGTGACGCCGATCATCAGCACGGTCATGACCGTGAGCCCGCAGGTGAAGCACCAGTCCGATACGCCGCCGGCCGGCGCCCACGCCATCACCCCGGCCCAGGCCATGACGGCGGCGCAGCAGCAGTTTCCGGGGGCGCAGGTCACGCGTATCAGCCTGCCGCGCAAGCCGGGCGATGCCTACGAGGTGCGACTGCGCCAGGAGGGCGAACTGCAGGAAGACAGCGGCGCCACGCGGCTCTGGCTCGATGCCTATACCGGCCGGCCGCTCGGCGCGCGCGATCCGCGCGATGCCCGGTCCGGCGACGCATTTATCCTGTGGCTGTTCCCGCTGCATACCGGCGAGGCGTTCGGCACCTACGGCCGCGCGTTCATCACCGCATTCGGCCTGATGCCGCTGGCGTTCGCCGTGACCGGCGTGCTGATCTGGTGGAAACGCCGCAGCGGCCACAAGCGCCATCTGGAGCGGGAAAAGGCGCGGCTGAAGCGGGCCTGAGCCTGTGAGGCGGGAGAGGTTTTCTCCCCTCTCCCGCTGGGCGGGAGAGGGGAGCAAACTGTCGGGACGCGACTTAGATGACTTAGATTTCGAGGTTGTCGATCAACCGCGTATTCCCCAGCTTGGCGGCGGTCAGCACCACGAGCGGTTCGCCGGCGGCGAATTCCTCGCGCGTCGGGGCCTGCAGGTTGCTGCGCTTGCGGATCGACACATAGTCGGGCTTCCAGCCGCGTGCCTGCAGCCGGCCCAGCGCGTCGGCCTCCACGGCCAGCAGATCGACGTGGCCGTTGCCCAGCACGGTGTCGCGCACCTCGTGCAGCGTCTTGTACAGGACCGGCGCTTCCTTGCGCTCGGCTTCGCCGAGATAGCGGTTGCGCGACGACAGCGCCAGGCCGTCTTCGTCCCGCACGGTTTCGGCCGGGATGATGTCCACGGGCAGCGCGAACTGCTGCGCCATGCGCCGCACGATCATCAACTGCTGGTAGTCCTTCTTGCCGAACACGGCCACGCGCGGCTGCACGCAGCAGAACAGCTTCATCACCACGGTGCAGACGCCCTTGAAGAACCCGGGACGGAATTCGCCTTCGAGGATGTCGCCCAGGTCGTGCGGCGGTTCCACGCGGTATTCCTGCGGCACCGGGTACATGTCGGCCTCGGTCGGCGCGAACAGCACGTACACCCCTTCGCTCTGCAGCTTTTCCACGTCGTCCTGCAGCGTGCGGGGGTACTTGTCGAAATCCTCGTTGGGGCCGAACTGCAGGCGGTTGACGAAGATCGACGCCACCACGGGGTCGCCATGCTGGCGGGCCAGGCGCATCAGCGACAGGTGGCCTTCATGCAGGTTGCCCATGGTGGGAACGAACGCCACGCGGTTCTGGCCGCGCAACTGGTCCCGCAATTCCTGGATGGAAGGAATGACTTTCATGAATGTGGTGTGCCGTCGTGGTTGGAGCGTGCCGCTGCGTGGCAGCTGGCGTGCCGGCTCTCTGGGATTGCATTGGCCGGCTGTCGGCGGATTGTAGAGCATCCACGCCGGTTCGGGCCCGGCGCTGGCGGGGAATTGTTCCGCGGGGTGGAAGGATCAGGCTGGCGTGTACGCCAATCGCACATAAATGGGTGCGAATGGCTCGGCCTGGGTGATCTCGACCAGCGCCTCGCGCGACAGTTCGAGCATGGCGATGAAGTTCACCACCACCACGGGCACCCCCTTGCCGGAGCGGATCGCGTCCTCGAACAGCTCGCTGAATTCCATGAAGCGGGCGTGCTGCAGGCGGCGCAGGATCTGGCTCATATGCTCGCGCACGGACAGTTCCTCGCGCGAGATCTTGTGGTGCTGGTTCAGTTTGGCGCGCTTGAGCACGTCGGCCCAGGCCGACTGCAGGTCCACCGTTTCCACATCGGGGAAACGCTGCACCAGGCTCTGTTCGATATAGACCTGCGAGCGCAGGAAATCGCGGCCCAGCTGCGGCACGGTGTCCAGGCGCTGGGCGGCCAGCTTCATCTGCTCGTATTCGAGCAGGCGGCGCACCAGTTCGGCACGCGGGTCCTCGGCTTCCTCGTCGCTGTCGGCCTTCTTGACCGGCAGCAGCATGCGCGACTTGATCTCGATCAGCATCGCCGCCATCAGCAGGTACTCGGCCGCCAGTTCCAGATTGGTCTGGCGAATCTGGTCGACGTACGAAAGATACTGACGCGTCACCTGGGCCATCGGGATGTCCAGGACGTTGAAGTTCTGCTTGCGGATCAGGTACAGCAGCAGGTCAAGCGGGCCTTCGAAGGCTTCCAGGAACACTTCCAGCGCATCGGGCGGGATGTACAGATCCTGGGGCAGCTTGAACAGCGGCTCGCCGTAGAGGCGGGCGAAGGCCATCCCGTCGACCATGTCGGCCGGATTGGCGCTGGCGCCGACAGGCTGCGCCACGCTGGGCAGCTCGACGGGCAGCGTCAGTTTTTCCTGCGCGCCGGGGTCCAGCGGATCGCTCGGATGCATCGGGATGGTCGTCGGCGTGGCCGGATGGCCGATCAGTTGTCGGACGAGTAGACGTACGGCTTCTGCGCCACGCGCGAGGCGTTGGCCTGGGCGCGTTCCTCGAGGTCGATCGGGGCCTTGTCCCACAGCAGGCCGCGGCCTTCGCGCTGCTCCGCTTCCAGCGACGGGCGCTCCTGCTTGAGCGTCTTCAGGAACTGGGTGATATCCGATTCGTACATGGCCATGATGAAACCTGTGCCCTTTGGGCGGGGTTGGGGATGACGGGGCAAGATTTTACCGTATCGGCAAGCCCGGCTGCCGGTGCGGACCCCGGAAACCCGAATTTTGGCGTCGGGATGGCCTTGCGGCGCCGGTGGTGTGGTCAAATAGCGACTTGATTCGGGAGCCACCAGGACGGATGACGATTGCTTTGGGCCGCTTGGCCGCACAGCCCGCCCCAGCCAAGGCGCCAGGCACCTCCGGCGGTGCCGGCCGGCTCTCGCGTATAGTCGCCACCCACGTCGCCACCCACGTCGCCACCCACCTCGCCACCGATGTCGCCAGCCGTGTCGCCGCCCAGGCCGCCGCCCTTGCCATCGCCCTGATGCTGCTGGTGGCCCCCTGGCAGCCCGCCCATGCCGCCAAGGCCCAGTACAAGGTCGAGATCGACGCGCCCAAGGCGCTGAAGGACATTCTCGAAGAACACCTCGACCTGTCGCGCTACACCACCCGCACCGATATTTCCGACGACCAGTTCCAGTACATGGTGGAAACCGTGGGCGACCAGGTGCGCCAGTTTGCTTCCACCGAAGGCTGGTTCGACCCGGTCACCAAGGCCACGGTGGAAGGCGAGGGCGACCATCGCGTGGTCCATATCAGCGTGGACCCCGGCGCGCGCACGGTGATCCGGCGCGCGGATGTCGAGGTAAGTGGCCCTGCCGCCACACTGTCGCCGGAGCAGGTGGAGCAGATGCGCCAGAAGTGGGGCCTGCCGGTGGGCCGGCCGTTCCGGCAGGCGGACTGGGACAAGGCCAAGGAAGACGCGCTGGTGCAACTGCAGAGCAAGAGCTACTACGGCGCCAGGTTGGCGTCGTCGCAGGCACGCATCGAACCCGACGAGCAGGCCGCCGACCTGCGGGCCCGGTACGAGAGCGGCCCGGCCTATGTGCTCGGACCGCTCGAGATCGAAGGCACGCGCCGCTATCCGGCCCAGATCATCCGCAACGTGAATCCGCTGAACGAGGGCGAGCCATACCGGGTGGAACGGCTGCTGGAATTCCAGCGGGCGGTCCAGAACCAGCCCTATTTCTCGAACGTGCAGGTCGAACTGCAGGAGCCGCCCGCCGCCACGTCGGCCGAGGCCGCCGCGCAGCAGCAGACCGTGACGGCGCCGGTCAAGGTGAAGGTGCGCGAATACCCGACGCACCGGCTCAGTTCCGGCGTCGGTTTCACCACCGATACCGGCGCCCAGGTGGAAGGCCGCTATTCGTACTACAACCTGTTCAACCGCGCCTGGGTGCTCGACTCGCAGGCCCGGATCGAACAGAAGCGCCAGTACGGGTTTGTGGAAATGGCGATGCCGCCAGATCCGCACACGTACCGCAACAGCATCTATACCAGCTACGAACGCCTGATCGACGTCGAGAGCACCGACACCAAGAGCTGGCGCGCCGGCCTGAAGCGTTCGCGGTCGCGCGAGAAGTACGACACCACGGTGTCGCTCGACTTCTACTATGACGTGCTGACGCCGTACGGCGAGCCCTCGCAGTACTCGAAAGCGCTGGTGCCGGCATTCGCCTGGACGCGCCGTGACGTGGACAACCCGGTCTTTCCGCGCCGGGGCAACGTGATCAACACCCAGATCGGCGTGGCCGCCAAGGGCGTGCTCAGCGACGCCACCTTCCTTCGCATGTATGGCCGGATCCGCCAGTACGTGCCGGTGGGCAACCGCGACCTGTTCGTGGCGCGGCTGGAACTGGGCGCCGACATGACGTCGAACGATCCGTCGCTGATTCCGGCCACGCTGCGCTTCCGCGCGGGCGGCACCGATTCGATCCGCGGCTACAGCTACCAGTCGATCGGCACGCCGTCCGGCAAGAGCGTGCTGCCGGCGCGCTACCTGGGCACGGGCAGCCTGGAATACCAGTACTGGTTCAAGCCCGAATGGGGCGCCGCCGTGTTCTGGGACATGGGTACCGCCACCAACAACCTGAACGGCATCAAGATCTACCACGGCGTGGGCGTGGGCGCGCGCTGGCGCAGCCCGGTGGGGCCGGTGCAGCTCGATGTCGGCTACGGCATCCAGCAGAAGCAGTTCCGGCCGCATATCTCGCTGGGGGTGGCGTTCTGATGAACATGCCGGACATGCCCCCCGTGCCGCGCGAGGGCCGCGACACGCCGCCCAAGCCTCGCCGCCCCCGCCGCCGGGTGTGGAAGGTGCTGGCCTGGCTGCTGGGCATCCTGCTGGTGCTGCTGATCGCGCTGGTCGCCACGGCCGTGGCGGCGTTGCGCACCGAGACCGGCACGCGCCATCTGTGGAACGTGGCCACGCGGCTGTCGGCAGGGATGCTTGCCGGCCAGCTGGATGGCGGCACCGTGGCCAACGGGCTGCGACTGCACGACGTGGTATTCGCCACGGTCGACACGCGCGTGACCATCGACCGGATCGACGCAAGGTGGGACGTGTCATGGTCGCCCACGCGGGTGCATGTGGCATGGCTGAAGCTGGGCAGGATCGACGCGCGCCTGCCGGCTTCCCCGCCGAGCACCGAACCGGCAAGGATGCCGCAGTCGCTGGAACTGCCGCTGGCTGTCGACGTGGACACGCTGACCGTCGCTGAGCTGTCGCTGCTGCAGGGGCCGGCCGCCACGTCGACCCCGCTGGTGCTGTCGGACCTGTCCGGTGCGCTGCATAGCGACGGCCAGCGCCATCGCGTGGTCGTGGACAAGGTCGTCACGCCATACGGCAAGCTGCAGGCCAACGCGCAGATCGGCGGCAAGACGCCGTTCCCGCTGACGGCCGAGGCGCTGCTGGAGGGCCGCTGGAAGGAAGAGACCTACGCGGTGTCCGCCACGGCCAGCGGATCGCTGGAACAGCTGCGGGCCGAACTGGAAGCCAGCGGCGACCGTATCCGGGCGCGCGGCAATGCCGATGTGACACCGTTCGGCAAGGTGCCGTTCACGCACCTGATTGTCGATGGCGAGCACATCAACCCGCGCCTGTTCAGCCCCACCGCGCCGCAGGCCAATCTGACCGTCCATGCGGAACTGCGCCCGGTGGAATCGGTGCCGCCGCCGCCCGAGGTGGCCAAACCGAAGCCCGGTGAATCGACCGCCAGCGCCGTGGCCGCCGCATCGGCCGCGTCGGCATCGGCGCCCGTGCCCACACCGGCGGCCCCCACCAGAAACCCGCTGGCCGTGGCCGGCGACGTCAGCGTGCGCAACCTGGAGCCGGGCCCGATCGACAAGGAACGCCTGCCCGTGCATGCCGTGCAGGCGCGCGTCGAGCTGAGCGAATTGACGCAGACGCTGCGCGACCTGCGAATCCAGCTGCCGGGCCGCGCCGAGATCGTCGGGCAGGGCACGCTGCGCGAAGGGCGGGGCGGCTTCGATCTCGATGTCCGGCACCTCGATGCCGCCGCGCTGCATACCGGCATGGTGGCCACGAACCTGTCCGGCCCGGTGATCCTGCGGCTGGAGCCCGGCCGCCAGAGTGTGGCGCTGGATGTGGCCGGCGGCGAGATCAAGCTGTTCGCCGATGCCCGGATCGACGAAGACGCGGTCACGCTCAAGGCGCTGCGGGCGGGCCTGGGCAGCGGCACGCTGACCGCCGACGGCAAGCTCGGGCTGAAGGACGAGCAGCCGTTCGACTTCAAGGGCAAGCTCGCCAATTTCGACCCGGCACGGCTGGCCAAGGTGGCGCCGGGCCGGATCAATGCCGAGTTTTCGACGAAGGGCTCGCTGGAGAAAGTGCTACGTGTGGCGCTCGACTTCGCGCTGGGCGAGAGCGAATACGCGGGGCTGCCGATGACCGGCAACGGCAAGGTGCGGCTGGAGGGCGAGCGCCTGCTGCCCAGCCAGGCATCGCTGCTGATGGCCGGTAACCAGGTGAACCTGAATGGCAGCTTCGGCGCGCGCGGGGACAGCCTCAAAGTCAACATCGACGCCCCGCAACTGGACCGCCTGAAGTTCGGCGTCGGCGGGCGTGCGAAGGTGGACGCGGTGGTCACGGGCACGCTGAAGAAGCCCGAGGTGGTCGGTGACTACAGCGCGCAGTCGCTGGTGGTGGGGCCGCACAAGGTGGCCAGCGCCAACGGCCATGTGGAACTGCGCGGCGGGCTGAACGGGACGCTGTCGGCGCAACTGGCCGCGCGCGACTATCACGGGCCGCAGGCCACGGTGCGCACGCTCGACGCCAACCTGAGCGGCACCCAGGCCGATCACACTTTCGACGCCAAGGCAGCCGGCACGATGCACGAACGCCCGCTGCAGCTGTCGCTGTCGGGGCAGGGCGCGTGGCGCGGCGACAAGGGCTGGACCGGCACCATCCGCACGTTGGAGGAAAGCGGCACGGCCAAGGTCCGGCTCCTCTCGCCCACCCAGCTGATGGTGGCGGACCGCCATATCCGGCTGGGGCAGACGCGGTTGCAGTTCGAGCGCGCGACGATGAATATCGAAGGCTTCGAGTTCGATCACGGCCGTATCCGCACGCAGGGCGCGTTCAACGGCGTGGAAGTGGGCAACATCATCAAGCTGGTGGAGACGTTCACCGGCGAATCGCAGCCGGTGCGCTCGGACCTGGTGCTCGATGGCGGCTGGAACCTGACGCTGGCCGAAACCGCCGCCGGATTTGCCGAAGTCCGGCGCCGCAGCGGCGATGCGTCGGTCAATGCGGGCCGGGGCTGGACCACGCTGGGCCTGAGCGACACGGCGCTGCGGGCCGAGTTCAGCGGCAATCGCGTGACGCTGCGCGGCGGCAGCACCTCGCAACGGATCGGCAAGGTGACCGTCGATGCATCGGCGGGGCTGGTCAGCGAACAGGGCCTGTTGACGGTGGGGCCGGCATCGACGCTCGGCGGCACGGTCACGGCCGACATCCCGCGCCTGAAATCGCTGGAGGCGCTCAGCGGCCCGCAGTACGCGCTCGAAGGCAAGCTGGCCGCGGCCCTGCAACTGGCCGGCACGGTGGGCAAACCGCTGCTGACCGGCGCCATCGACGGCAACGGGATCGGCGTCACGCTGTACGACCTGGGTATCCGCCTGACCGACGGCGAAGTGCACGTGGTGCTGGACCAGAACACCGTGGAACTGAAGCAGGTGCGATTCCGGGGCGGCGACGGCACGCTGACGGCCACTGGCGCGGTGAAGCTGGGCGAGACCGATCCGAACCTGACCGGCCGCATCGTTGCCGACAAGCTGCAGCTGTTTGCCAGCCCCGAGCGCACGCTGATCGTGTCCGGCGAGGCCGGCATCGCCAACGAGAACAAGCTGATCGCCATCCGTGGCAAGTTCCGCGTGGATCGCGGCCTGTTCGACCTGCCCAAGGCCAGCGCGCCGGTGCTGGGCGACGACGTGGTCGTGGTGCGCCGCAAGGACGAACGTGCCCTGAAGACCGCCGCCACGCCGGTGGTGCCCGAGTCCAGGCCGGCCAGCCGCTTCAGCCCGCTGATCGACGTGACGATCGACCTGGGCGACAACTTCCGCTTCCGGGGGGCCGGCGCCGACATTCTGCTGGCCGGCCAGCTGGGCATCAAGAGCGAGCCGCTGGCGCCGATGCGGGCCACGGGCACGGTGCGCGTGGTGGAGGGCACCTACGAGGCCTTCGGCCGCAAGCTCGATATCGAACGGGGCACGATCAACTTCAACGGTCCGGTGGACAACCCGAACATGTTCATCCGCGCCCTGCGCCGCAACCAGGAGGTGGAAGCGGGCGTGGAAGTCACCGGCACGGTACGGCTGCCGCGCGTGCGGCTGGTGTCGGAGCCGAACGTGCCCGACGAGGACAAGCTGTCGTGGCTGATGTTCGGCTACGGCGCGGAGAGCGCGGGGTCCAGCCAGCAACGCCAGCTCAGCGGCGGCGCCATCGGCGGGGCGGCGCTGGGCATGATCGGCGGCAAGGCCGGCAAGAGCGTGGTGTCGCATTTCGGCATCGACGAATTCTCGATCGGACCCAGCACGGCCGGCCTGAACGACCAGCAGGTGGTCAGCATCGGCAAGGCGGTGTCCGACCAGATTTCGGTCGGCTACGAGCAAAGCCTGACGTCGGCATCGAACGTGGTGAAGCTGACCTGGGCGTTCTCGCGGCGCTGGTCGCTGATTGCCAAGGGCGGATCGATCAACGGCCTGTCGGTGCTGTTCAACCGCCGGTTCAACAATTGGGATACGCTGTTTGCCGGCGATTCGCGCCGGCGCCGCAATGCGGCGGCCGATGCCGCCGCGGACGGCGCCAGCGCACCGGCCGGCGATCCCGTCGAAGCCATCAAACGATGAAGCCAATCCTTGCGAGGCTCGCGATGCCACCTTTCCACCACGCGTCTCGCCGACGCCTTGCCGCCATGGGACTGATTGCCAGCCTGCTTGCCCTGTTCGGATGCGACCAGCAGAAGGTCGACGAAGCCATGAAGAAGGCGAAATCGGTGGCCACCGACACCTGGAACAGCGTGAAGCCCGACAGCCAGCTGTTCAAGGGCATCGAGATCGGCAAATCCACCGAGGACGATGTGCGGCGCCAGGCCGGCAAGCCCGAGATCGTCTGGGAAGAACCGGACGGCGGCCGCCGCCTGGAATACCCGCGCGGCCCCGAAGGCGCCACCACATGGATGGTGACGACCAACGCCGACGGCACCGTGCGCGCCATCGAACAGGTGCTGACGGCCGACAATTTCGCAAAAGTACGACCCGGCATGAACAAGGACCAGATCCGCCGGATGCTGGGCAAGCCGACCAAGGTCGAGGCGTTCCGCCTCAAGCAGGAAGAGGTGTGGGGCTACCGCTGGTTCGAAAGCCCGACGGACCGGGCCTTCTTCAACGTGCACTTCAACAACGACGGCACGGTGACCACCACGTCGCGCAGCGACGATCCGTCGAAACGGCAGGGCGGGTAAATGACGCGCTGAGGTGTCGAGGGGAACGGTTGGGGGGAGTTTGATGCCGCGTTGGTTGTCTCTGTAGTGGTCAAGTTTTTTCAGACAGGTGTTAGGGTGGTCTGTTGGAACTTGTCCTCGTAGTCTGTTGGCGACGCGTAGCCCAGTGTCGAATGCAAGCGCACCGGGTTGTAGAAGCCCACGATGTACTGCGTGATGTCGCGCCGGGCTTCGGCCCGGTCGGCGTACCGCCTCTGCCAGACCCGCTCCATCTTCAGGTTCAGGAAGAAGCGTTCGGCTACGGCGTTATCCCAGCAATCGCCCGACCGGCTCATGCTGCAAACCAGGCCGTGGCGCGCTAGCAACCCCTGGTACTCCTCGCTTGCATACTGGCTGCCCCGGTCCGAATGCACGATCAGTCCGGGCGCCGGATTGCGCTGCAGGATGGCCATCTTCAAGGCCGACGCCACCAGCGCGGCCGGCATGGCCGCTGCGCTGGCCCAGCCCACGACCTTGCGCGAATACAGGTCCAACACCACCGCCAGATACAACCAGCCTTCCCCCGTGCGCACATACGTGATGTCCGACACCCAGGCCCGGTTGGGCTGTGCGGGCCTGAACTGCCTGCTCAGCACGTTCGGCGCCATCGGCCTGCCATGCCGGCTGTCAGTCGTCGCCACGAACTTGCGCTTCCACACCGGGCGCAGATTCTCCTGGCGCATCAGCGTGCGGGCTCGATAGCGCCCGATCTTCATCCCCTGTTTGTCCAGATCCTGCGCCACGCGCCGGCTGCCGTAGGTACGTCCGCTGGCCTCGAACGCCGCCCGCACATACACCGCCTGCCGCAAGGCCTTCTCCTTGGCGGCAGGCGCGCGCCCGGCCGCGTAATAACCCGCCCGGCTCACGCCCAGCACCCGGCATGCCCGACTGATGGAGATCGCCTCCTTCTGCAATCCGCTAACCACTCGATAGATCACTTGAGTTCGCGGGCGAAGAAGGCCGATGCCTTTTTTAGGATCAGATTGTCCTCCTTCAGGCGGCGGTTTTCCTCTTCGAGCTGGCGAATGCGCTGCTGCTCAGGCGTCAGCGGCTTGCCCACTCCCTTGCCGCCAGCCACTTCAAGGTCGTACTGGACCAGCCACCGGCGTAAGGCGGTCTCGCCAATCGCCATCGTGTGGCAAACCTCGGCGACCGATAGGCCCTGATCCCGGACCATCCGGACTACCTCCAGCTTGAAGGCGGCGTCAAACTTGCGGCGTTGCTTTGTCATGTCGTCTTTCCTCGTCGATCGTGATTTTCCACCTATCGACCTGTCTGAGGAAATTGGACCACTACACTCCCCTCTCCCGCGAAGTGGGAGAGGGGCGGGGGAGAGGGCAACGCGGCGCTGCTTGCCGACCTGTCCCAATTTGAACCGCTGCGCCCTCTCCCCCAACCCCTCTCCCGCCCGGCGGGAGAGGGGAGCGGTGGGTGGGAGTTTGATGCCGCGTGTGTTGTCTCCCCTCTCCCGCGAAGTGGGAGAGGGGCGGGGGAGAGGGCAACGCGGCGCTGCTTGCCGACCTGTCTCAATTTGAACCACTGCGCCCTCTCCCCCAACCCCTCTCCCGCCCGCGGGAGAGGGGAGCGGTGGGTGGGAGTTTGATGCCGCGCGGGTTGTCTCCCCTCTCCCGCGAAGTGGGAGAGGGGCGGGGGAGAGGGCAACGCGGCTCTGCTTGCCGACCTGTCTCAATTTGAACCGCTGCGCCCTCACCCCCAACCCCTCTCCCGCCGGCGGGAGAGGGGAGCGGTGGGTGGGAGTTTGATGCCGCGTGGGTTGTCTCCCCTCTCCCGCGAAGTGGGAGAGGGGAGCGATCACAGGCTTTAACGAATCCGCATGCCGGGCACAGCCCCGCTATGCGGCTCCAGGATATACAGCCCCGGATTGGCCTTCTCGTCGGCGGCCGAGGCGGCCAGCACCATGCCTTCGGACATGCCGAACTTCATCTTGCGCGGCGCCAGGTTGGCCACCACCACGGTCAGCTTGCCCACCAGCTGCTCGGGCGTGTAGGCCGACTGGATGCCCGAGAACACATTGCGCGTCTTGCCTTCGCCCAGGTCCAGCGTCAGCTGCAGCAGCTTGTTCGAACCTTCCACCTTCTGGCATTCGACGATCTTCGCCACGCGCAGGTCGATCTTCGCGAAGTCGTCGATCGTGATGGTTTCGCCAATCGGCTCGATCGATGCGGTGGCTGCCGTATCGGCGGCCGGGGCTGCGCCCGAGGCCTGGAGCGATTCCTTGTTGGCGGCCAGCAGCGCGTCGATCTGCTTGGTGTCCACACGGGTCATCAGGTGCTGGTAGGCCTGGATCGGGCGGTCGGCCGACAGTTGGCGGTCGATGCCGCGCCAGTCGAGCGGCTCGATGTTCAGGAACGACTCCACGCCGGCAGCCACGGTCGGCACCACGGGCTTCAGGTAGACCGTCAGCAGGCGGAACGCTTCGAGCGAAACCGAGCACGCGGCGTGCAGGGCGTCGCGCTTGCTCTCGTCCTTGGCCAGCTCCCACGGCTTGTTGGTGTCGACGAACGCGTTCACGGCGTCGGTCAGCTCCATCACCAGGCGCAGCGCCTTGCTGTACTCGCGGCCTTCGTAATACGCGGCGATCTGCGGTGCGGCCTGGCGCAGTTGTTCCAGCAGCGGATTGGCCAGCGCGGCTTCGTTCACCTTGCCGTCGAATCGCTTGACCAGGAAGCCGGCCGCGCGGCTGGCGATGTTCACGTACTTGCCGATCAGGTCGCTGTTCACGCGCGCGACAAAGTCGTCCAGGTTCAGGTCCAGGTCTTCCATGCTGGCGTTGAGCTTGGCGGCGAAGTAGTAACGCAGCCATTCCGGATTCATGCCGGTGTCGATGTAGCTCTGCGCGGTGATGAACGTGCCGCGCGACTTGCTCATCTTGGCGCCGTCCACGGTCAGGAAGCCGTGCGCGAACACGTTGGTCGGGGTGCGATAGCCCGAGAACTTCAGCATCGCGGGCCAGAACAGCGTGTGGAAGTACAGGATGTCCTTGCCGATGAAGTGGTACTGCTCGGCGGTCGAGTGCGGGCCCACCCACGCGTCGAAGTCGATGCCGCGCTTGGCCGCCAGGTTCTTGAAGCTGGCGTAGTAGCCGATCGGCGCGTCCAGCCACACGTAGAAGTACTTGCCGGGCGCGCCCGGGATCTCGAAGCCGAAGTAGGGCGCGTCGCGCGAGATATCCCAGTCGGACAGCGTCGAGGCCTCGCCTTCCGCGCCCAGCCATTCCTGCATCTTGTTGCTGGCCTCGGGCTGGGCCAGGTCGGCCACCCATTCGCGCAGGAACGTCTCGCAGCGCGGGTCGGACAGCTTGAAGAAGAAGTGCGTGGACGACTTGCGCACCGGCGTGGCGCCGGAGACCACCGAATACGGATTTTTCAGGTCGGTCGGCACATACGTGGTGCCGCATACTTCACACGAATCGCCGTACTGGTCCTTGGCGCCGCACTTCGGGCACTCGCCCTTGATGAAGCGGTCCGGCAGGAACATGTTCTTGACCGGGTCAAAGAACTGCTCGACATCGCGCTCGGCGATCAGGTCCTGGCCCTTCAGCGACAGGTAGATCTTTTCGCAGAGTTCGCGGTTTTCCTCGGCGTCGGTGCTGTAGTAGTTGTCAAACGACACCAGGAAGCTGTCGAAGTCGCGCTTGTGCTCGGTCCAGACGCGGTCGATCAGCTGCTTGGGCGTGATGCCTTCCTTTTCCGCCCGCAGCATGACTGGGGTGCCATGGGTGTCGTCGGCGCCGACGTAGTAGACCTCGTTGCCCATCATGCGCTGGAAACGCACCCAGATGTCGGTCTGGATGTACTCCACCAGGTGGCCGATATGGATCTGGCCGTTGGCGTACGGCAGGGCAGAGGTAACGAGAATGCGGCGTGCGGTCATGAAAAGAGCCGTTCAGTGGGGTGTCGATGCGCGGCCGGCGGCTGCCGGACGAAGGAACCGGCTATTTTAGCAACTGCCCGGCCAGATTGCTCGGAATGGCGTCGAACGCGGCACAATTGGCGCCCAATCTCGCTGAAATGACACGGCGGATGGCACGATCCGCAGAGAAACGGGCAAAAAAAAGCGCCGGTTAGGTACCGGCGCAGCTTTCCACAACGGAAAAGGAGGAGAAATCAGGTACCGCCCGGGAGGTCAGCCACCCATCGCGAGCCAGCAACGGTGGCAAGCGGTACCTGAACTCTATGACTGGTCACCCGGAAATTGGTTTCAAGAAAATTTCGACGCGACGATTTTGTGCCCGTCCGGCCTCGGTGGCGTTGTCCGCCACGGGCTGGGTCTGGCCCCGGCCTTCGGCCGTCAGGCGGTTGCGCGCCACGCCATGGTCACCCAGGTAGGCGGCCACGCTCTGCGCGCGGCGTTGCGACAGCTGCATGTTGTAGCTCGGGTTGCCGGTGCTGTCGGTATGGCCCACGACGTTGGCGGACACGTCCTGGTGCTGGCCCAGCGTCTGCGAAACCTGGTCGAGCACCGTGCGGAACGACGGCTTGATCGTGGCGCTGTCGGTATCGAACGTCACCTGGCTCGGGATATTGACCTTCAGCGAGCCGTCCGGCTGCTCGGTGATCTGCGTGCCGGTGCCGGCCGTATCCTTGTTCAGCTTGCCGCGGATGGCGTTCCAGTTGTAACCGGCGGTGCCGCCCAGCGCGCCGCCCACGGCCGCGCCGACCAGCGTGCCCGTGGTGTTGCCGCCGATCAGGTTGCCCAGTCCAGCCCCCACGGCCGCGCCCACGCCGGTGCCGACCGCGGTATGGGTCTGCTGTTCGGTGGCACAACCTGCCAGGGCGGCAGCGGCGACGATCGAGACGGTAACGAGCTTGAGGTTCATGCTTTCTCCTTCTGGTGATACCCGTAAATGTTTGGCCAACGGCATGTCGCATGGTAACGCCTGCCGCCGAAGGGCAGCCGGGGCGCGACAAGTTTCAACATGCGTATGAAAACGCTCAGGCCGGGCCGTGCGCTGACGCACAGGGGCACAGGGCCGGAGCGCCGCAAGGCCGGCGCACTACAATAGGCAGATGGCGCCAGCCGCACAAGCCCAGGAGTGTGAGAGATGTAAATGTATGTAAATCCACACTTAATCAAGGGTTAAATCGGGCGGCGTCCCACGGTGCGTGCGGACCTGCTACCGTGACTGCTGCCGGTAGACGTTCTGTTGCGACGTCTTTTGCTACATTACGCGCCTCGCATCCCCCCACTATTTCATTCCCAGAGCGGAGTCTGCCTTGAGTCTCACCACTGAACAGGTAACCGAAGTCCTGCGTACGGTCATCGATCCCAATACGGGCAAGGACCTCGTGTCCACGCGGTCGGCCCGCAACGTGCGGGTCGATGGCGGCAACGTGTCCGTGGAGGTGGAGCTCGGTTACCCGGGCAAGAGCCAGTTCGACCTGATCCGCGGCCTCGTGACCGATGCCGTGCGCAAGCTGGACGCCGCCGCCAATGTCAGCGTGGCGGTGTCGATGAAGATCGTCGCCCACGCGGTGCAGCGTGGCGTGAAGCTGTTGCCCGGCGTGCGCAATGTGATCGCCGTGGCATCCGGCAAGGGCGGCGTGGGCAAGTCCACCACGGCCGTGAACCTCGCGCTGGCCCTGGCCGCCGAGGGCGCGCGCGTGGGCATGCTCGATGCCGATATCTATGGCCCGAGCCTGCCGATGATGCTGGGCATCAGCGGCCGCCCGGAATCGACCGACGGCCAGACCATGATGCCGCTGCAGGGCCATGGGCTGCAGGCCAATTCGATCGGTTTCCTGATCGAGCAGGACAACCCGATGGTCTGGCGGGGCCCGATGGTGACCTCCGCGCTGGAGCAACTGCTGCGCCAGACCAACTGGACGGACCTCGATTACCTGATCGTCGACATGCCGCCCGGCACCGGCGACATCCAGCTGACGCTGTCGCAGAAGGTGCCGGTTACCGGCGCGGTGATCGTGACCACGCCTCAGGACATCGCCCTGCTGGACGCCCGCAAGGGGCTCAAGATGTTCGAGAAGGTCGGCATCCCGATTCTCGGCATCGTCGAGAACATGGCCGTCTACTGCTGCCCGAACTGCGGCCATACCGAACACATCTTCGGTGCCGGCGGTGCCCAGAAAATGAGCGCCGACTATGGCGTGGACGTGCTGGGCAGCCTGCCGCTGAACCTGTCGATCCGCGAGCAGGCCGATTCGGGCCACCCGACCGTGGTGGCCGACCCCGATGGCCAGATCGCCGGCATCTATCGCGAAGTGGCGCGCAAGGTGGCCATCAAGGTCGCCGACAAGGCGCGCGACATGAGCAACAAGTTCCCGAGCATCGTGGTTCAGAACACCTGAAGCGTTTGACGGGCCGCAAAAAATGGGAGGCTGTCCGACATTGTCGTGCCGGGCGCCTGTCCTACAATCCACACGGCAAGGCGTCGACGTTCACGCGCGGGCATCGCGCACACAAGCAAGAAGAGGAGGAACGGCATGAAACGTGTACTTTTCGGATTGACCGTCGCTGCTGCCGCGGTGCTGGCGGCCGGTTGTGCGCAGACTGACAAGCGCCCGTCGGCAGCGCCCACGGCCAGCGCGGCCATGGCGGCTCCGGGCGCCACCCGGGCCGCCGCGCCGCTGGCGTCCAAAAGCGGCACCAATACCGGTGGGCGCGTCACGTTCGAGCAGCAGCCGGGCGGCGGGGTGATGGTGGTGGTGGCGGTGACCGGCCTGCCGCCGGGCACCACGCACGGCTTCCATATCCACGAAACGGGCGATTGCTCGGCGCCGGACGGCATGAGCGCGGGCGGCCACTTCAATCCGGGCGCCAAGCCGCATGGCCAGATGTCGATGCCTGAACACCATGCCGGCGACATGAACAACCTGACGGCCGACTCCGCCGGCAATGCGCGCGCGCAGTTCGTGATGAGCGATGTGACCGTGGGCGCCGGGCCGAACAGCGTGGTGGGCCGTTCGGTAATCGTCCACAAGGACCCGGACGACTATCGCACCCAGCCCACGGGCAATGCCGGTGGGCGCATCGCCTGCGGCGTGATTGCGGCAATCTGATTCGGCGACCTGATCCGGCGACCTGATTCGGCGATCTGATGTGCCGACCTGGGGCCGGGCGCCGGCAGCCCCGGTCGGCCCGTCTTCGGCCAGACGGGACAAGGGTGTCCGGCCTGCATTGACGTCGCCGGGGGCACGTCGGGTTTCCCCCGGGGTCCGCCCGGCGAATGGTTGTACAATGCGCCCCATTCCAGCGGCGCCGGGCAATGGCCGGCCAGCCGTCCGACCCCCCTGCCACGTCTATATGAGCATCAAATCCGACAAGTGGATCCGCCGCATGGCGGAACAGCACGGCATGATCGAACCGTTCGAGCCCGCCCAGGTACGGGAATCGGACGGGCGCAAGATCGTTTCCTATGGCACGTCGAGCTACGGCTACGACATCCGGTGCGCCGACGAATTCAAGATCTTCACGAACATCAACAGCACCATCGTCGATCCGAAGAACTTCGACGAGAAGTCGTTCGTGGACTTCAAGGGTGACGTCTGCATCATCCCGCCGAACTCGTTCGCGCTGGCCCGCACGATGGAGTACTTCCGGATTCCGCGCAGCGTGCTGACCATCTGCCTGGGCAAGAGCACGTACGCGCGCTGCGGCATCATCGTCAACGTGACGCCGTTCGAGCCCGAATGGGAAGGCTATGTGACGCTGGAGTTCTCGAACACCACGCCGCTGCCCGCCAAGATCTACGCCGGCGAGGGCTGCGCCCAGGTGCTGTTCTTCGAATCGGACGAGATCTGCGAGACCTCGTATGCGGACCGCGGCGGCAAGTATCAGGGCCAGCACGGTGTCACGCTGCCGAAGACCTGACGGCCTGTCATTTTCCTGTCTCACAATGCCGGCGTGTGCATCGCGCCGGCGGCGCCACCGGGCGCGACAGCCCGGGCGCCAGACCTGACGAACGAGCCACATGTCGCTGTTGCGGGAACCTCCCGGCGGCCATGTGGCTCAAGTCTTTACAAGCACCCTCATCAAGGATTGCCCGATGAAATTCCGCTTCCCCGTCATCATCATCGATGAAGACTTCCGTTCCGAGAACATTTCCGGCTCGGGCATTCGCGCACTGGCCGAGGCCATCGAGCGCGAGGGCATGGAAGTGATGGGTCTGACCAGCTATGGCGACCTGACATCGTTCGCCCAGCAGGCCAGCCGGGCGTCCACGTTTATCGTGTCGATCGACGACGACGAGTTCGTGCGCGCCGACGATCAGCCCGAAGCCGCCGCCATCGAGAAGCTGCGCGCGTTCGTGAATGAAGTGCGCCGCCGCAACACGGACCTGCCGATCTTCCTGTACGGCGAAACGCGCACTTCGCGTCACATTCCGAACGATATCCTGCGCGAACTGCACGGCTTCATCCACATGTTCGAGGACACCCCCGAATTCGTGGCGCGCCATATCATCCGCGAGGCCAAGGTCTATCTGGACACGCTGGCCCCGCCGTTCTTCAAGGCGCTGATCGACTACGCGCAGGACAGTTCGTACTCGTGGCACTGCCCGGGCCATTCGGGCGGCGTGGCGTTCCTGAAGAGCCCGGTGGGGCAGGTCTTCCACCAGTTCTTCGGCGAGAACATGCTGCGCGCCGACGTCTGCAACGCCGTGGAAGAACTGGGCCAGCTGCTGGACCACACCGGCCCGGTGGCGGCGTCCGAGCGCAATGCCGCGCGCATCTTCAATTCGGACCACATGTTCTTCGTGACCAACGGCACGTCGACGTCGAACAAGATGGTCTGGCACGCCAACGTGGCGCCGGGCGACATCGTGGTGGTGGACCGCAACTGCCACAAGTCGATCCTGCACGCGATCATGATGACCGGCGCGATCCCGGTGTTTCTGATGCCGACGCGCAACCACTACGGCATCATCGGCCCGATTCCGAAGAGCGAGTTCGATCCGGAGACCATCCGCAAGAAGATCGAGAACCATCCGTTCGCCAGCAAGGCCAAGAACCAGAAGCCGCGCATCCTGACGATCACGCAGGGCACGTACGACGGCGTGCTGTACAACGCCGAGCAAATTAAGGAAATGCTGACGTCCGAGATCGACACGCTGCATTTCGACGAAGCCTGGCTGCCGCACGCCGCGTTCCACGATTTCTACCGCAATATGCACGCGATCGGCCGTGACCGGCCGCGCAGCAAGGACGCGCTGGTGTTCGCCACGCAGTCCACGCACAAGCTGCTGGCCGGCCTGTCGCAGGCATCGCAGATCCTGGTGCAGGATTCCGAGACCCGCAAGCTGGACCGCTACCGTTTCAACGAGGCGTACCTGATGCACACCTCGACGAGCCCGCAGTACTCGATCATTGCGTCGTGCGACGTGGCGGCTGCCATGATGGAAGCCCCGGGCGGCACTGCGCTGGTCGAGGAAAGCATTGCCGAGGCGCTGGACTTCCGCCGCGCCGTGCGCAAGGTCGAGGCGGACTACGACGTCGTGAACAACGGCGACTGGTGGTTCAAGGTCTGGGGCCCGGACACGCTGGCCGAGGAAGGCGTGCCCGACCGCGACGAATGGATGCTCAAGGCCAACGAGCGGTGGCACGGCTTCGGCGACCTGGCCGATGGCTTCAACCTGCTGGACCCGATCAAGGCCACCATCATCACCCCGGGCCTGGACGTGGACGGCGAGTTCAGCGAACGCGGCATCCCGGCGGCCATCGTCACCAAGTACCTGGCCGAGCACGGCATCATCATCGAGAAGACGGGCCTGTACTCGTTCTTCATCATGTTCACGATCGGCATCACCAAGGGCCGCTGGAACTCGCTGGTGACCGAGCTGCAGCAGTTCAAGGACGACTACGACCAGAACCAGCCGCTGTGGCGCGTGCTGCCCGAGTTCGTCGGCAAGTATCCGCAGTACGAGCGGATGGGCCTGCGCGACCTGTGCGACGCCATCCACAGCGTCTACAAGGCCAACGACGTGGCCCGCGTGACCACCGAAATGTACCTGTCGGACATGGAACCGGCGATGAAGCCGTCGGACGCCTGGGCGATGATGGCGCACCGCGAGATCGAGCGCGTGCCCGTGGACGAGCTGGAAGGCCGCGTGACCGCCATCCTGCTGACGCCGTACCCGCCGGGCATTCCGCTGCTGATCCCGGGCGAACGCTTCAACCGCACCATCGTGCAGTACCTCAAGTTCGCGCGCGAGTTCAACAAGCTGTTCCCGGGCTTCGAGACCGATATCCACGGCCTGGTGGAAGACGAGATCGACGGCCAGACGGCGTACTTCGTGGACTGCGTGAAGCAGTAAGCGGATTTCGCTCAATAAGAAAACCCCCGTGCCGCGAGGCCGGGGGTTTTTTGTTTGGGCGTGGTCAGTCGGGAAGGGCCTTGCCCTCTCCCCCGCCCCTCTCCCGCTCGCGGGAGAGGGGAGAACACCGAGGGGATTTCGGAGACTGCCGGTCTGCTTCCCCCTCCCCCACGGCGGGAAAGGCGAGAACACCGGGGGGAATTTCAGAGACTGCCGGTCTGCTCCCCTCGCCCGCAAGGCGGGAGAGGGGCCGGGGGAGAGGGCAAGCACATCGCCTGCCAACCACGCTTCAATCCAGCCTACTTGCCCTTCTCGAACTGGAACTGCGGTGCGGCGGGCTCGCTTTCGGTACTGCTGCCCGGCAGCTCCAGCGTGCCCGGTGTCGATGCCGGCCCGCCCGGTTTGCTCTCGCTTTCCTGCCCCCCAAGCGGAATACTGACTTCGGCGGAATTACTATGCTTGAGCGATCCCTTGTCCAGCAGTCCAGTCACCATGCCCGGCCAGAACATCACCAGCAGCACCATCACCAGTTGCAGGCCCACCCAGGGCAGCGCGCCCCAGTAGATGTCCGAGCTTTTGACTTCCTTCGGCGCGATGCCGCGCAGGTAGAACAGCGCGAAACCGAACGGCGGGTGCATGAACGACGTCTGCATGTTCACGCACAGCATCACGCCGAACCAGACCAGCGCGGCGGTGGCGGCGGCCTCGGGGTTGCCGCCCATCGAATCGGCCACCACCGGCGCCAGGACCTTGACCGCCACCGGGGCCAGCATCGGCACCACGATGAACGCGATTTCGAAGAAGTCCAGGAAGAACGCCAGGAAGAAGATAAACAGGTTGACCACGATCAGGAAGCCGATCCAGCCGCCCGGCAGCGAGGTGAACAGGTGCTCCACCCACGCCCCTCCGTCCACGCCCTGGAACACCACCGAGAAGCAGGTGGAGCCGATCAGGATGAACACCACCATTGCCGTGATCCGGGCGGTGGACTGGTAGGCCTCGACGATCAGCAGGCGCAGGTCGGTCAGCTGTCCGGCGCGGACCAGCAGCCAGAGCACCACCAGGTAAGCCACGGCCAGCGGAATCCGGAAGACATGCGAGCCAAACGCGAACACGCCCACGGCCGCCGCCGCCAGCGTGGCGCCGATGCCGATGCGGTAGATGTTGCGGTCGATCCGGTTGAAGCCCTTGTCCCGGATCACGGCCAGCACCAGCGCGCCGACGGCGCCCATCGCGCCCGATTCGGTCGGCGTGGCAATGCCCAGCATGATCGTGCCCAGTACCAGGAAGATCAGCACCGCGCAGGGGATGATGCCGCGCAGGCACTTGCCCCACAGCGCCCAGCCGCGCAGCGTGCGGGCTTCGGGCGGCACCGGCGGCAGCCAGTCGGGCTTGATGCGGGTCAAAACGAAGGTATAGAGCGCGAACAGCGCAATCTGCACGACCGACGGCCCCCAGGCGCCCAGGTACATGCTGCCGACGTCGGCGCTGCCCAGCGGCGTCTTGAGCTGGTCGGCCAGTACCACCAGCACCAGCGATGGCGGCACCAGCTGCGTGATGGTGCCCGATGCGGCCAGCACGCCCGTGGCGTACTTCATGTTGTAGCGGTAGCGCATCATCACGGGCAGCGAGATCATCGCCATGGCGATCACCTGCGCGGCCACCGTGCCGGTGATCGCGCCGAGGATGAAGCCGACGATGATCACCGAGTAGCCCAGACCGCCCCGCACCGGGCCGAACAGCTGGCCCATCGAATCGAGCATGTCCTCCGCGAGCCCGCATTTCTCGAGGATCGCGCCCATGAAGGTGAAGAACGGAATCGCCAGCAGCAGTTCGTTGGCCAGCACGCTGCCGAACACCCGGCTGGGCACGGCCTGCAGGAACTGCAACGGGAAGTAGCCCCATTCGATGGCCAGGAAGCCGAAGGCCAGGCCCACCGCCGAGAGCGAGAATGCGACCGGGAACCCGATCAGCATGAATACCACCAGGCCGCCGAACATCAGCGGCGGCATATATTCCAATGGAATCATTATTGCACCGGCCTTTCGTATTTCGATTCGATGCGCACCAGGCCCTTCAGGGCGGCGAAGCGCTTGATCAGTTCGGAAATCCCCTGCAGCGTCAGCAGGGCAAAGCCGATGGGCACCACGAGCTTGATCGGATAACGGGGCAGGCCGCCCGAGTTACCCGACTGCTCGAGAATGCGCCACGAAGGCAGGAACAGCGATTCCCACGACAACCACGTGAACAGGATCGTCGACGGCAGCAGGAATACCACGATGCCGAAGATGTCGATCCAGTGCTGCGCGCGTTCCGACACGTTGCCGTAGATCAGGTCCACGCGCACGTGCTCATTGCGCTGGAACGTGTACGACGCGCCGAACATCACGGCAATGGCAAACATGTACCACTGCAGCTCCAGCGGCCAGTTGTCGCTAAGGTTGAAGCCGTAACGAAGCAGGGCGTTCCCTGCGCTGATCAGGCACGACAGCAGGATCATGATGTTTGCAAGCCTGCCCGTGTGCTGATTCAACCTGTCGATCTGCCGTGACAGACCAAGCAAGTAGTTCATGGGTTGTCTCCCCCGGTTTTATGCGCCGATTAGTGTATCTGTAACAATTTATGTGGGCGCTAGGGGATTGTCCTATCGCGCCTGTTTGGACGCATGTTTTTGCTCCCCTCTCCCGCCCGGCGGGAGAGGGGTTGGGGGAGAGGGGAGGAGGCTGAATCCGCGACAGGTCTGAGCTGGAACCGCAATGCCCTCTCCCCCGCCCCTCTCCCGCAAGCGGGAGAGGGGCGAGAACCCATGGCCAAACAAAAAGCCGCTGGCCCATTGGCACAGCGGCTTTTTTGCCACGAAGACTTACGCGAAACTTACAGCGCCTTGCGTGCGGCGGCGATGGCGGCGCGGACCTGGTCCGGCGCGGTGCCGCCAATATGGTTGCGCGATGCGACCGAGCCTTCCAGCGTCAGCACGGCATGCACGTCGTCGCCGATCAGCGAAGCCTTGTCGCCCAGACCGGACACCTGGCGCAGTTCCTCGACCGTCAGGTCGGCCAGGTCGCAGCGGCGGTCGTCGCAGGCGCGCACGGCGTGGGCCACGGCCTCGTGGGCGTCGCGGAACGGCAGGCCGCGCTTGACCAGGTAGTCGGCCAGGTCGGTGGCGGTGGCGTAGCCCTGCAGCGCGGCGGCGCGCATGTTGTCGGGCTTGACGCTGATGCCCGGCACCATGTCGGCGAAGATGCGCAGCGTGTCCACCACGGTGTCCACCGTGTCGAACAGCGGTTCCTTGTCTTCCTGGTTGTCCTTGTTGTACGCCAGCGGCTGGCCCTTCATCAGCACCAGCAGGCCGTTCAGGTGGCCGTAGACGCGGCCGGTCTTGCCGCGCGCCAGCTCGGGCACGTCGGGGTTCTTCTTTTGCGGCATGATCGAGCTGCCCGTGCAGAAGCGGTCGGCGATGTCGATGAAACCGACGCGCGGGCTCATCCAGATCACCAGTTCCTCGCTGAAACGCGAGATATGGGTCATCACCAGCGACGCGGCGGCCAGGAATTCGATGGCGAAATCACGATCCGACACGGCGTCCAGCGAATTGCGGCACACGCCGTCGAAGCCCAGCTGCTGGGCCACGAATTCGCGGTCGATCGGGTAGCTCGTGCCGGCCAGCGCGGCGGCGCCCAGGGGCAGGCGGTTGACGCGGCGGCGGCAGTCGGCCATGCGCTCGGCGTCGCGCGTGAACATTTCCACGTAGGCCATCAGGTGGTGGCCGAACGTCACCGGCTGCGCCACCTGCAGGTGGGTGAAGCCGGGCAGGATGGTGTCGGCGTTCTTTTCGGCCAGGTCCAGCAGCGCACCGCGCAGGTCGCCCAGCAGGCCGATGATGTTGTCGATCTCGCTGCGCAGCCACAGGCGGATATCGGTGGCCACCTGGTCGTTGCGCGACCGGCCCGTGTGCAGACGCTTGCCGGCGTCGCCGACCAGCGCGGTCAGGCGCGCTTCGATATTGAGGTGGACGTCTTCCAGGTCGAGCTTCCACTCGAACGCGCCGGATTCGATCTCGCCCCGGATCTGCGCCATGCCGCGCTCGATCTCGGAGCGGTCGGCGTCGGCGATGATGCCCTGCCTTGCCAGCATGGCCGCATGTGCCAGCGAGCCCTGGATATCGAACAGCGCCAGGCGCTTGTCGAAGAAGACCGACGCGGTGTAACGCTTCACCAGGTCGGACATCGGTTCGGAGAAGCGGGCGGACCAGGCTTCGCCTTTCTTGGCAAGTTGGGAGGTCATGTCAGGGGCAGGGCGGAAAATCGGAAACGGCGATTATATCGCTAGCGAAGGGGGGTTTTTGCGCCTCTCTGCCGCAGACGGGAGAGGGGCTGGGGGAGAGGGCAGGCCGCTCAGGACACGACGGCCGCAATTTGAACCGCCGCGCCCTCTCCCCCGACCCCTCTCCCGTGAGCGGGAGAGGGGAGAAAACCGGCGGCTACGGCACACATCAGCGGCGATTCAGCCGCTATTGCGCAATCCAGCCGCCACGCCGTTGATCGTCAAGTGGATCCCGCGCCGCACGCGCACGTCGTCGGCGTCCTTGCCGGCCCGGTAACGCTTGAGCAGTTCCACCTGCAGGTGGTTCAGCGGGTCCAGGTAGGCAAAGCGGTTCTTGATCGAGCGGGCCAGCAGCGGATTCTCGGCCAGGCGCTCCGCGCGGCCCGTGATCAGCGACAGCATGTCGCAAGTCAGGTGCCACTCGGCGCTGATGCGCGAGAACACGGTCTTGCGCAGCGCCGGGTCGTCGCACAGCGCCGCGTAGCGCGAGGCCACGGCCAGGTCGGTCTTGGCCAGCACCATGTCCATGTTCGACAGCAGCGTGCGGAAGAACGGCCAGGTCTTGACCATGCGCTTGAGCGTGGCCACGCAGGCCTTGCGCGATTTTTCGTCCGGCGCGGCGTCCAGCATGGCCTTGACCGCGCTGCCAAAGCCATACCAGCCCGGCAGCAGCAGTCGGCACTGACCCCACGAGAAGCCCCATGGAATGGCCCGCAGATCCTCGATCCTGCGGTGCTTCTTGTCCATCAGCTTGCGCGAAGCCGGCCGCGAACCCAGGTTCAGGTCGGCGATTTCGGTGATCGGCGTGGTGGCGAAGAAGTAGTCCTTGAAGCCCGGGGTCTCGTAGACCAGGTGCCGGTACGCACGGAACGCGTGGTCCGACAACTGCTGCATGATGCCCTCGAACGTGGCCAGCCCGGCCGGTGCGTTCTGCGTGGGCAGCAGCGACGCCTCCAGCGTGGCGGCGATCACCGTTTCCAGGTTGCGCCGGCCGATTTCCGGATTGGCGAACTTGCTATTGATGATTTCGCCCTGCTCGGTCAGGCGAATCTGGCCGTTCACGGTGCCCGGCGGCTGCGACAGGATGGCCTCGTAGGTGGGGCCGCCGCCCCGGCCCACGGTGCCGCCGCGGCCATGGAACAGGCGCAGCGTCACGCGGCGCTCTTCGAACAGCTTCACCAGCGCCAGTTCGGCCTTGTACAGCTCCCAGTTCGACGTCAGGAAGCCGCCGTCCTTGTTCGAGTCCGAATAGCCGAGCATCACTTCCTGCTCGACGCCATGGTGCCGGATCACCGAATCGAAGCCCGGCAGGTCCAGCAGCGACTGCATGATGCCGGCCGCGTTGCGCAAATCCTCGATGGTTTCGAACAGCGGAATGACCATCAGCTCCATGCGGGCCGGATCGGTCTTGCTGCCCAGCGTGCCGCGCAGCATGCCGGTTTCCTTCTGCAGCAGCATGACTTCCACCAGATCGGACAGCGTCTCGGTGTGCGAAATGATGTAGTTGCGGGCCACGCGGTTGCCGTAGCGGGCGCGCAGGTCGCGCGCCATGGCGAAAATGGCCAGTTCCTTGCGGGTCTGCTCGGAATAGTCGTGCCAGGGCAGCATCAGCAGGCGGGGCTGGCGCAGTTCGGCCAGCAGCAGTTCCTGCTTGCGCGCCTCGGTCAGCCCCGCGTAGTTGGGCTCGATGCCGGCGGCCTTGAACAGCTCGGCCACCACGGCCTCATGCACGTCGGACACCTGGCGCATGTCCACCGAGGCCAGGTGGAAGCCGAAGATGGCGATGGCGCGCGCCAGTGCGTCGATGCGGCCCCGGGCCAGCGCCTGGCCGTGGTGCTGGCGCAGCGAATCGAGCACGATCTGGATGTCGGCCGCAAAGGCCTCGGCATTTTCGTACGGCGCCACATCGGCTACCGGGTGGCGCTGGGCCACATGGCCGGTCAGGCGTTCCGTCGTGGCGGCCAGGCGGGCGTAGATGCCGATCAGCGCGCGGCGGTACGGCTCGTCGGCACGGTGCTCGGAATGATCGGGTGAAGCCTCGGCCAGCGCCAGCAGTTCGGGGCTGGCGTCGACCATCAGCGTCGACAGCGGCAGCTCGGCGCCCAGCGCGTGCACTTCGTCCAGATACCAGAGCATGATCAGCGTGGACTGCTGCTGCGCGGCGTGCTCCAGCGTTTCGGCCGTCACGTTCGGATTGCCGTCGCGGTCGCCGCCGATCCACGAACCCATCTGCAGGAACGGGGCCAGCGGCGCGGGGGCGGCGCCGGCCTTGCCGCGGCGCGGAAAGACCTCGGCGATGTCCTCTTCCATTTCCGCCATCAGGCGCGGAATGCCCTCTAGGAACGTGGTGCGGTAATAGGAGAGGGCGTTTTCGATCTCGTCCACCACCATCAGCCGCGTGTTGCGCAGCATGCGGGTCTGCCACAGCGTGGTGACGCGGGCGCGCAGCTGCGCCGTATTGTGGTCGCGTTCGCGCGCCGTCATCGGCAGGTCGCGCTCGGCCAGCAGGCGGGCGATCTCGCGCTCGGCGTCGAGGATCGATTTGCGCTGCACCTCGGTCGGGTGCGCCGTCAGCACGGGCATGATCAGCGCGCCGTCCAGGAAGTCGCGCACCTGCTTGCCGGTGACGCCGGCGGCGTCGATGGCCTGCAGCGCACGCGCCAGGCTGCCCGGCTGCGGTGGCGATCCGGCCAGCGCATGCACGCGGCGGCGGCGGTTGTGGTGCTGGTCCTCGGCGATATTGGCCAGGTGCGAGAAATAGCTGAAGGCACGCACCACGGAATTGGTCTGGTCGCGCGACAGCCGTTTCAGCAGCCGGTCCAGCTCGGCGCCGGCGGCGCGGTCGTTCTCGCGGCGGAAGCGCACGGCGGTCTGGCGGATGGTCTCGACCAGGTCGAAGGCGGCATCGCCTTCCTGCTCGCGCACGCATTCGCCGAGCAGGCGGCCCAGGAAGCGGATGTCCTCGCGCAGGGGCAGGTCCTTGTCGGCGGTGCGGCGGGCCGGGGCGACAGTATTGCCCTCGGGCGTGACCACGGACAGGGTTGGCTTGCCAGATACCCTGGCATTGCGGGTGGAGGACTTCCTGGGGGTGCCTTTCGCGTCATGCTGGCCTGAGGCTGGCGTAACTGACTTGCGGCCGGTGGAACGGGTACGGCCGGTTGGGCGCGCAGCAGGCTGCGTCATTGACTTATCTCCTCGTCTCACTGCATGGCTTATATGTATCGAACCCCATACACGTGGCGGGGGATTCGACCGGCATCAATCGTGTGCCGGATAGTCACTTCTGGTCTGGCAAACTGGCGGTTTTGCGAGGGGGTGCGTGCTAACATGCGCGCATGCAAGCACCCGCCCAACCGTCGTCTTCGTCCGCTGCAGTGTCACGCAGCATGCCACACAAGCTCGTCATCGCGTCGCGCGAAAGCCGGCTGGCGATGTGGCAGGCTGAACATGTGCGTGCTGCGTTGCAACAATACTATCCCCAGTGCGATGTGTCCATTCTCGGCATGACGACAAGGGGTGATCAAATTCTCGACAAGACCTTGTCCAAGGTAGGCGGCAAGGGCCTGTTCGTGAAGGAGCTCGAAGTGGCCATGGCCGAGGGTCGCGCAGACCTGGCCGTGCATTCGCTCAAGGATGTGCCGATGGAGCTGCCCGAAGGGTTTGCGCTGACGGCCGTCATGGAACGCGAAGACCCGCGCGACGCACTGGTTTCCGCCCAATTCGCCTCGCTCGACGACATGCCGGCGGGCACGGTGGTGGGCACGTCGAGCCTGCGCCGCGAAGCCGCACTGCGCAGCCGCTACCCGCATCTGGTCATCAAGCCGCTGCGTGGCAATCTGGACACGCGTCTGGGCAAGCTCGACCGTGGCGAATATGGCGCGATCATCCTGGCCGCAGCCGGCCTGAAGCGCCTGGGTCTGGCCGACCGCATCCGCGCGCTGATCGAGCCCGACAGCTCGCTGCCGGCCGCAGGGCAGGGCGCGCTGGGGATCGAGATCCGCTCGGACCGCCCCGAACTGGCCCAATGGCTGGCGCCGCTGAACCACGTGCCGACGCTGCTCGCGGTGTCGGCCGAGCGCGCCGTATCGCGCCGCCTGGGCGGGTCGTGCCAGGTACCCCTGGCCGCCCATGCGCGCTGGCACGGCGCCACGCTGCAGCTCGACGCCTTTGTCGCGCTGCCCGACGGCACCCGCAACGTGCGCGCCCATGCCACGGCGCCCGTGGATTCGGTGCAGACCGCCGAGCAACTGGGCGCCGCCGTGGCGGGCGACCTGCTGGGCCAGGGCGCCGACGCCGTACTGGCTGCACTGTCGACCGCCGGACCGGCCTGAGGAACGCCCGATGCCTCGCCCGACCGTCGTAGTCACGCGACCCGCCGGGCAGTCCCGGCAACTGACCGAGGCCTTGCATGCCGCAGGTCTCGATGTGCTCGGATTCCCGCTGCTGGCCATCGGCCCGGCCGCCGACGACACCCCGCTGCGCACCGCGCTGGCGCGCCTGGCCGACTATGCGCTGGTGGTCTTCGTCAGCCCCAACGCGGTGTCGTTCGCGCTGGATGCGCTGGCACAGGTGCAGAACACCGCAGGCCCGGCGCAATGGCCATCGAACGTCCCCGTGGCCGTGGTCGGCCCGTCCAGTGTGGCGGCGCTGGCCGAGCGCGGCATCGCCGCGCCGACCCATCGCGTGATAGCCCCGGCTGGCGCGCAGGGCGAGGCCGATGCCGCCGACGCGCCCCGTTTCGATTCCGAAGCCCTCTGGACCGAACTCGACACCACGCCGGGCGCGTTCGCGGGCCGCAGCGTGCTAATCATCCGCGGCAATGGCGGCCGCGACTGGCTGGGCGACCGCCTGCGCGAAGCCGGCGCTACCGTGGATGCCGTGGAAGCCTACAGCCGCACGCTGCCCGAGCCGACCGGCATGCAGTGGCAGGCCGTACGCGACAGTCTCAAGCCCGACGCGCCGCCGTACGCCTGGCTGCTGACCAGTTCCGAAGCCGTCCGCAACCTCGACGCGCTGGCGCGCCTGCACCTGTCGCCGCAGCAACACGAACGTCTGAAGCAGATGCAGTGCATTGCGCCGCATGCGAGAATTGCGGCGCAGGCCCAGGCGCTGGGTTTTGCGCACGTGATGCCCGCCGCGCCCGGCGATGCCGGCCTGCTGGCCGCATGTACGCAGTGGGGCAATGCCCACGCCGGCCCGGCGGCGGCGCCCGAGCCCATGGCGCCGGCGCCCGTCCCGGTGGTGCCACCGGTGCCGGTCGCATCGGCGCCCGCGCCCGCGCCGGCAGCCTCAGAATCAACAGGGTCCGCAGGGCCCACGACAACGAAGGTCGAACGCGTGACGCCAGAGACTACGTCCCCCTCGTCTAGCCAGGCCGCACCATCCGGTGGTGCCGGCACGTCTTTTACTACGCATGCGCCCGCGGGGCACGCCAGTGCCCGCCGCGGCATGGCGGCCTGGTGGGTCGTCGCCGTCGTCCTGGTACTGGCCATCGCCGGCGGCTTCTTCTGGCTGCAGATGCGCGTGGAACACCTGACCCAGGAACTTGCACGGCGCCAGCAGAGCAACGATGCGCTGGTGCAGGAAACGCGCGTGCTGTCGAAGAATGCCCAGGACACGGTCAAGGAGTTGCAGGCCAAGGTCGGCGCGCTCGATGGCCAGGTGGTGGAAGCCCGCGACAAGCAGGCTGCGCTGGAACAGGTCTACCAGGACCTGATGCGCAACCGCGATGACTGGGAAATCGCCGAAATCCAGCAGCTGCTGACCAATGCCGGGCAGCAGCTCCAGCTGACGGGCAACATCCAGGTGGCACTGTCGGCGCTGCAGAGCGCGGACGCGCGGCTGGCGCGCGCCGACAAGCCGCAGTACAACCAGCTGCGTCGCGCCATCGCCCGCGATATCGCGCGCATGAAGGCCGTGCCCGATACCGACCTGACCGGCGCGGCCATCAAGCTGGACGAATCGATCAACCAGATCGACGCGCTGCCGCTGCTGTCCGGCGAACGCATGCTCGACCGCGTGCCGGGCGAGACCGACAAGCCGGCCAGGACCGATGCCAAGGGCGCCGCTTCGGCCCCTGCCGCTACGGGGAATTTCCTGACCCGCACGTGGGATTACGTGCTGTCCGAACTGGGCCAGGTGATCCGCGTGCGCAAGGTGGATGACACCAACGCGCTGCTGTTGTCCGGCGACCAGGGCTGGTTCCTGCGCGAGAACGTGAAGCTGCGGCTGCTCAACGCGCGGCTGGCGCTGCTGTCGCGCAACGAGCCGGTCTTCCGCAATGACCTGGCCGCCGCGCAGGCCATGATCGGCCGCTATTTCGATACCCGTTCGCGCCGCGTGCAGGGCGTGCTGACGCTGCTCAAGCAGTCGCAGGCCAGCGCGGTGAGCGTGTCGCTGCCGACCATGGCCGAAAGCCTTGGCGCGCTGCGCGCCCTGAAGAAGGAGTAGCCGCATGCGACTGCTTTTCTGGGTGGCCGTCCTGTTTGGCGGCGCGGTGGGGCTGGCGCTGTTCACGCAGTTCAACCACAGCAACGTGGTGCTGTTCTATCCGCCGTACCGCGTCGAGATGTCGCTGAACCTGACGCTCGCGCTGCTGCTGCTGGTCTTCTTCGTGGTCTGGACCGTCATGTCCACCATGCGGCATCTGTCGGAAATGCCCCGCCGGGCGGCCGCATATCGGGAGCGCAGCCGCATGAGCAAGGCCCAGGCCGCGCTGCGCGAATCGATCGAAAACCTGTTCGCCGGCCGCTTTGCCCGTGCCGAGCGCGCGGCCAAGGAAGCCCAATCGTGGCCCGAGCAGGCGCAGACGGCCGCGCTGGTGGGCGCGCGGGCCGCGCACCGGATGCAGGAGTCGGAACGCCGCGACGCCTGGATGTCGCAGGTGACCGATCCGGAACGCGAGCAGGCCCGTCTGGTGTCGATGGCCGAACTGCTGGTCGATGCCCGCGACCCCGAGGGCGCGCTGGAAACCATCGCCCTGCTGCAGGAAAAAGGCGGACGCCAGATTCACGTGCAACGGATCGCGCTGCGTGCGCACCAGCACCTGAAGAACTGGACCGAGGTGCTGCGCCTGGCCCGATCGCTGGAAAAGCGCAATGCACTGCACCCGGTGCTGGCGCTGCGGCTCAAGCAGATGGCCGTGGAAGCCATGCTCGAGGAACGCCGCCATGACGCGGAGTCGCTCTACCACTTCTGGCGCTCGCTGTCGCCCGACGAGCGGCACGCGGTGCGGATCGCCGAACAGGCCGCACGCTACTTCGCGGCGCTGAACCGCCAGAACGAGGCACGCCGGATCGTCGAGGAAGCCCTCAAGGTCAACTGGGACAGCCGGCTGGTGCAGCGTTACGCCGATTGCGCCGAGCCGGGCAAGGCGCTGCCGCAGATCCAGCAGGCCGAAAAGTGGCTGGTCGACCATCCGAACGATGCCGACCTGTATTACACGCTGGGCGTGCTGTGCCTGGGCGAGCAACTGTGGGGCAAGGCGCAGTCGAGCTTCGAACGCGCCCTGCGCTACGCCGACCGCGACGCACAGCGCCGCATCTGCGTACGCGCCCACCTGGCGCTGGCCCGCCTGTTCGAGGAAACGGACCGCCCCGAGGATGCGCAGAAGCACTATCGGGAAAGCGCCATGCTGGCGGCCTGATCGTCTCGGCGTCATGTGGGCGTGGGCGCAACGCCCCGCCCGGCGGGCTCAATCTGCTGATTTCGCCTTCGATCCCTTCACCGCCCCATACCGCTCCAGCGCCTCCATCCGTGCAACGCCATGTTGCACGATGGGGCGCGGGTAGTTTTCACCCAGCCGGACTCCGGCCGCAGCCAGTACATCGTCCGGCGCCGTCCATGGCGCGTGGATGTATTTGTCCGGCAGGTTTTCCAGCACCGGCAGGTATTTGCGGATGAAGCGGCCCTGCGGGTCGAATTTCTCCGACTGGGTGACCGGGTTGAAGATGCGGAAGTAGGGCTGCGCGTCGCAGCCGGTCGAGGCGGCCCACTGCCAGCCGCCGTTGTTCGCCGAGAAATCGAAATCGTTGAGCTGATCGGCGAAGTATTGCTCGCCTCGCCGCCAGTCCACGCCCAGGTCCTTGACCAGAAAGCTGGCCGTGACCATCCGCAGCCGGTTGTGCATGTAACCGCTCTGGCGGATCTGCAGCATGGCGGCGTCCACCAGCGGGTAGCCGGTCCGGGCCTGGCACCAGGCCTCGAAATACTCGTTCCCGGTGTGAAGGTCGACCCAGCGGATCGCATCGTATTCCGGGTGGTACGACTTGCCCTCGGCCAGGCGCGGGTGGTGGTGCAGGATCATGAAATAGAAATCCCGCCAGATCAGTTCGGACAGCCAGATGGCGGCCCCGGCCGCGGCAGTGCCGCCCCGCTGCACGGTGTCGTGCGCGGTACGCGCCAGCGCGCGGATCGAAATCGTGCCAAAACGCAGATGCACCGACAGGTAGCTCGGGCCGCGCAGTGCCGGGAAGTCGCGGCGCTGGCCGTAATCGCCCATGCGGGTCTGGAATTCGCGGAATAGCGCCTGGGCGCCATCCATGCCCGTAGGCATCGCAATTTCCTTGAGATTGCTTGGCGCAAAGCCGAGCGACTCAAGCGTGGGCAGCGCCTGCCGGTGCGTGGCCGGCACCGGGGCCAGCGCCTTGCGGTATGCATCGACCGGATAGGGGCGCAGGTCGAACGGCCGCAGCGCCTTCAGCCACGCGTTCTTGTACGGCGTGAACACGCTGAAGGGCTGGTCCTGGCCGGTCAGGATCTCGCTCGCCTCGAAGATCACCTGGTCCTTGAACGTGAACAGTTCGCGCCCGTCCGCCGCCAGTGCCTGGCGCACGGTGGCGTCGCGATCTTTGGCGATGGGCTCGTAGTCGTGGTTCGTGAACACCGCCTCGGCGTCGAGTTCGGCAGCCAGCCGGGGGATGGCCGTGCGCGCGGAATCGTCGAGCACGATCAGGCCGCCGCCGGCATCGGTCAGCGCCTGCCGCAGCGGGTCCAGCGATTTCAGGATGAATTCGATGCGCCGGTCGGCCTGGAGCCCCCGTTCGCGCAGCGGATCGAGGATTTCGCGGTCGAACACGAACACGCACCATACCTGTTGGCAGTGCTTGAGGGCATAATGCAGCGCCGCGTGGTCGTCCATGCGCAGGTCGCGCCGGAACCAGACCAGGCCGCGCGCGAATTGCCGGTCAATCCGGTAAGGCAGACGTTCGCCCGGTGCGGGCGCAGGGCAAGGTGATCTCGACATCGCCGTAACCTAACATAGCCTCCAGAGACTTCCCTACCGTTTACAAGCCGTTTTCAGATCACTCATGGCCATTACACTCGACCGCATCCTGCAATCCCAAGGCTTCGGCACCCGCCGCTATTGTGGCGACCTGGTGGAGGCCGGCCTGGTCGAGGTCAACGGCGAGCTGTGCGAAGACCCGGGTGCACGCTTCGAGGTTGACGGCCTGCGCCTGACCGTAGACGGCGAGGAATGGCTGGCCTGCACCAAGGCCTATCTGATGCTGAACAAGCCGGCCGGCTACGAATGCTCGCAGCGGCCGCGCCATCATCCCAGCGTCTACAACCTGCTGCCGGTGCCGCTGCGCCAGCGCGAGGTGCAGGCGGTGGGGCGGCTCGACCACGACACCACGGGCCTGCTGCTGCTGACCGACGACGGCCAGTTCATCCACGCCCAGACGTCGCCGAAGAAGCAGGTGCCCAAGGTGTACGAGGTGACCACCTTCGATCCGGTAACGCCCGAGCAGGTGGAAGCCCTGCGCGCCGGCGTGCAGCTGGACGACGAACCGGCGCCGATTGCCGCGCATGCCTGCGAGGCGACCGGTGAGCGCAGCCTGCGGCTGTCGCTGCTGCAGGGCAAGTATCACCAGGTCAAGCGGATGGTGGCGGCCACTGGCAACCATGTGACGGCCCTGCATCGCAGCGCGATTGGCGGCCTGCGGCTGGACCCGGCGCTGGCGCTGGGGGAATGGCGCTGGCTGACGCCCGAAGACATGGTGGCGCTGAAGTCGGCCGGGGACTGAGCCCCGCCCGGCGCGCGCCGTAAAGTGCGCTTGCGGGCAGAAGTTTTCCGCAGCAGCCGGGGTGCGATTTGGTAGAATGCAAGCCATGGCGACGCCCGAAGCTTCCATCAATCTCACCAATCAGTTCCTGATTGCCATGCCCGGCATGGCCGATCCGACGTTTTCGGGTTCCGTTGTCTACCTTTGCGAGCATAACGAGCGTGGCGCGCTTGGCCTGGTGATCAACCGGCCGATCGACATCGACATGGCCACGCTGTTCGACAAGATCGATCTCAAGCTCGAAATCCAGCCTGTTGCCCACCAGCCGGTCTACTTCGGCGGCCCGGTGCAGACCGAGCGCGGCTTTGTGCTGCATGATCCGGTCGGCATCTATGTGTCGTCGCTGGCGGTGCCCGGCGGGCTGGAAATGACCACATCCAAGGACGTGCTCGAAGCCGTGGCCAACGGCAGCGGCCCGCACCGGTTCCTGCTGACGCTCGGTTACGCGGGCTGGGGCGCCGGGCAGCTCGAGGAAGAACTGAGCCGCAACGGCTGGCTGACCGTCCAGGCCGATCCCGAAATCATTTTCAGCGTGCCGCCCGAAGAGCGTTTCGCGGCGGCCGTGCGCCTGCTTGGCATCGACGTGACGATGCTGTCGGGCGAGGCCGGGCATGCCTGAGCAGGCGGGGCGCGAGACGCCCCGCGACGGCACGGTGCTCGCCTTCGACTATGGCGAGAAAAAAATCGGCGTGGCGCTCGGGAATTTCATTACCCGGCAAGCCCGCGCGCTCACCATACTCCCGAATGTGACGGTCGAGGCCCGCTTCGACGCGGTTGGCGCGCTGATCCAGGAATGGTCGCCGGTGCGGCTGGTGGTCGGCATGCCGGTCAACCCTGACGCCGGCCCCGATGATGCGGAACAGGCGTCGATGCGGCTTGCGCGCCGCTTTGGCAACCAGTTGAACGGGCGGTTTAACCTGCCCGTGGACTGGGTGGACGAACGCTATTCGTCGCGCGCTGCCTCGATGGCCGGGGCAAAGCGCGGGGCGCTCGACGCCGAGGCCGCACGGATCATTCTGCAACAGTATTTCGACGAAATCCCGCTATGACTCAGACCTCTACCCCCGACGCCGAGGCGCTATATCACGCGCTGCGCGACCAGGCCCAGGCCCTGATGCCGTCCAGTGACCGTGCGCGCTGGTCCGTGGCGGGCATCCATTCCGGTGGCGCCTGGATTGCCGAGCGGCTGGCGGCGGACCTGAAGCTGGGCGAGCACGGTGTGATCAACGTGGCGTTCCACCGCGACGACTATGCCAAGAAGGGGCTGCACAGCCAGGCCCAGCCGACCACGCTGCCATTTGCCGTGGAAGACCGCAATGTCCTGCTGATCGACGATGTGCTGGCCACCGGCCGCACGATCCGCGCCGCCGTCAACGAACTGTTCGACTATGGCCGGCCTGCGCGCGTGGCGCTGGCCGTGCTGGCGGACCGTGGCGGCCGCGAACTGCCGTTTGCCGCCGACTATGCCGCGGCCACCATCGAGCTGCCCCAGGACAAGACGCTGGTGCTGTCGCGCCAGGGCGAAGGCGCGGCGACGCGTTTTGCCTTCGCCACCGAAGCGCGTACCTGAGTGTCAACCCGAGACGCCATCAGAGCGTCAAGCACCGAAGCCGTATCCAGACCGAACCCGCCAGACCGAATCCGCGCCCGACCCACCTGCCCATGACCAAGATGTTCCGCAACCCGCAGCTCACCCGGAACGGCGAGCTCAAGCACCTGTTGTCGATCGAGGGGCTGTCGCGTGACATGATCACGCACATCCTCGACACCGCCAGCCAGTTCGTTTCGCTGTCCGACTCCGACCGCGACGTGAAGAAGGTGCCGCTGCTGCGCGGCAAGAGCGTGTTCAACCTGTTCTTCGAGAACTCCACGCGTACGCGCACCACGTTCGAGATCGCCGCCAAGCGCCTGTCGGCGGACGTGCTGAACCTCAATATCAATGCGTCGTCGACCAGCAAGGGCGAGTCGCTGCTGGACACCATCAACAACCTGTCGGCGATGTCGGCCGACATGTTCGTGGTGCGCCATGCCAGTTCGGGCGCGCCGTACCTGATTGCCGAACACGTGGCGCCACATGTGCACGTGATCAACGCCGGCGACGGCCGCCATGCGCACCCCACGCAGGGCCTGCTGGACATGTACACGATCCGGCATTTCAAGAAGGACTTCACGAACCTGACGGTGGCCATCGTCGGCGACATCCTGCATTCGCGCGTGGCCCGTTCCGACATCCACGCGCTGACCACGCTGGGCGTGCCAGAAGTGCGCGCCATCGGCCCCCGCACGCTGCTGCCGTCCGGGCTGGAGCAGATGGGCGTGCGCGTCTTCCACAATATGGAAGAAGGCCTGAAGGGCGTGGACGTGGTGATCATGCTGCGCCTGCAGAACGAGCGCATGAGCGGTGCGCTGCTGCCGTCCGCGCAGGAATACTTCAAGGCCTACGGCCTGACGCCGGAGCGCCTGGCGCTGGCCAGGCCCGATGCCATCGTGATGCACCCGGGCCCGATGAACCGCGGCGTGGAGATTGATTCGGCCGTGGCCGATGGCCCGCAGTCGGTCATCCTGAACCAGGTGACCTTCGGCATCGCGGTCCGGATGGCCGTGATGGGCATTGTGGCCGGCAACAACGACTGAGCAGTACCTTGGATATAACGAACCGCACATCGCAAGAAGACATGAAGATCCGCATCCAGGGTGGCCGCCTGATCGATCCGGCCGCGAACGTCGACGCCGAACAGGACCTGTATATCGCCGCCGGCAAGATCGTCGGCGTGGGCCAGGCGCCTGCCGATTTCAACGCCAACAAGACTATCGACGCCCGAGGCCTGATCGTGTGCCCAGGCCTGGTGGACCTGTCCGCGCGCCTGCGCGAGCCGGGCTACGAATACAAGGCCACGCTGGAATCCGAGGTGGCCGCCGCTACGGCCGGCGGCGTGACGAGCCTGGTCTGCCCGCCCGACACCGACCCCGTGCTCGACGAGCCGGGCCTGGTGGAGATGCTCAAGTTCCGCGCGCGCCGGCTGAACCAGACGCACGTCTATCCGCTGGGCGCGCTGACCGTGGGCCTGAAAGGCCAGGCGCTGACCGAGATGGGCCAGCTGACAGAGGCCGGCTGCGTCGGCTTCAGCCAGGCCGAGATGCCGATCGAGGACACCAAGGTGCTGCAGCGCGCGATGCAATACGCGCAGACGTTCGGCTTCACGCTGTGGCTGCGCCCCGAGGACCCGTTCCTGGGCGGCGGGGTGGCGGCCAGCGGCGCCGTGGCGTCGCGGCTCGGCCTGTCCGGCGTGTCGGTGATCGCCGAAACGGTGCGGCTGCATACGATCTTCGAACTGATGCGCGCCACGGGCGCGCGCGTTCACCTGTGCCGCCTGTCTTCGGCGGCCGGGCTGGAACTGGTGCGCCAGGCCCGCAAGGAAGGCCTGGCTGTCACCTGCGACGTGAACATCCACCATGTGTCGCTGACCGACATGGACATCGGCTTCTTCAATAGCCAGATGCGCTTCACGCCGCCGCTGCGCAGCGGGCGCGACCGCGACGCCATCGTGGCGGCGCTGGCCGACGGCACCATCGATGCGTTGTGTTCTGACCACACTCCGGTGGACGACGACGAGAAGCTGCTGCCGTTCGCGGAAGCCACGCCGGGCGCCACCGGGCTGGAATTGCTGCTGCCGCTGACGCTGCGCTGGGCCGCCGAGCACAACGTGCCGCTGGTCAAGGCGCTGGCCCGCATCACCAGCGAACCGGCCCGCGTGATCGGCCTGCGTGCCGGATCGCTGACCGCCGGCAATGCTGCCGACATCTGCGTGTTCGATCCGAAGCAGATGTGGAAAGTGGAGCGTTCGGCACTTAAAAGCCAGGGCAAGAATTCGCCGTGGCTCGGCTACGAGATGGAAGGGCGCGTGCGCATGACCCTGGTCGACGGCCAGGTCGTGTACGAGCAGCGTTGACCGGCGGCTTGCCGATCGCTCGAAAGGCTACCGGGGTTTGACGATGATCTGGTTACGCAAGCTGCGGCTGGGATTTCACCTGTTGCGCGGGATGCTGGTCTGCGCAACGGTCTTCCCGTGGGCGAGCGCTCACCTGCGCGAGCGGCTGATTCGCGAGTGGTCGCGCAAGCTGCTGGCCATCTGCGGCATCGAGGTCGAAGTGCAGGGCCTGGCGCCCGGTGCGTCGCCCCCGCGCGGCGCGATGCTGGTGTCGAACCATATTTCGTGGCTGGACATCTACGTTATCCACAGCTGGCAGCCGGTGCGATTCGTCGCCAAATCGGAAATCCGCGGCTGGCCGGTGATTGGTTGGCTTTGTGACAAGACGGGCACAATCTTCATCGAACGGGCCAGCAAACGTGACGCACACCGCGTACTGCACCACATTGCCGACGTGATGCGGCAGGGCGATCTGGTATGCGTGTTCCCGGAAGGCACGACCACCGATGGCAGCAAGGTGCTGCCGTTCCACGCCAACCTGATGCAGGCCCCGCTGGTGGGCGGCCTGCCCGTGCAGCCGGTTGGCCTGAGCTATCTGGACGCGGCGACCGGCCAGCCCACGCTGGCACCGGCGTATATCGACGACATCTCGCTGCTCGAATGCCTGAACGCCGTCCTCAAGTCGCCGCCGATCAAGGTGCGGCTGACGCTGGGGCCGCCATTGCTGGCCCAGTCGGCGAGCCGGCGGGAGTTGGCGGAGGCGGCGCGGGAGGTGGTGGTGCACCTGCTGGATGGCTCGCCCGACGCGGCCTTGGATGTGGCTGAAAAGCTACATCAGGCACCAATGCCGGAAGTCCAACCCGCGACTGCCACGTCCTGAGCCTCTGGTCGTCCCCGCTCCCGCGGGATTCGCATTCTCAGGCGAACGGATCAGAATACTGGGGGCAATCGACCTGGATGACGGTCCGCTCACCCGGATCGCGCGCCAGCCTGGCAGCGGTGAGCTTGCCGCCCCAGACACAGCCGGTATCGAGCGCCATCAGATCGGGGCGCATCACCAGACCAAGCGTGGACCAGTGTCCGCACACCACGGTAGTGTCAGTTGTGCGTCGTCCGGGGACGTCGAACCACGGCATGACGCCGGCAGGCGCCTTGCCGAGACCTTCCTTGGTCTTGAGGTCCATGACGCCGTCGGCCGAGCAGAAGCGCAGGCGGGTCAGGGCGTTGACGATCACCCGATGACGCTCGATGCCACGCAGGCTGTCGTCCCAGCGGTCGGCGGCATTGCCAAAGATGTCGGCCAGAAAGCCTTGCCAGTTCGGGCCTTGCAATTCGGCTTCGACTTCCTGCGCGAGGTCGATGACTTGGCTGGTCGTCCATTGGGGAAGGACGCCAGCGTGGACGATGAGGAAATTCTCTTCCTTGATGGCAAGCGGTTGGTGGCGAAGCCATGTGAGTAAATCATCACAATCCGGCGCATCGAGGATGTCGGCGAGGGTGTCGGACTTGCCCTTCTTGCGAACCCCGGCGGCGACGGCGAGCAGGTGGATATCGTGGTTGCCGAGAACCGTGCGGGCCCGTGGTGCCATGGCCTTGATGGCCCGCAGGGTTTCCAGGGAGGCGAGGCCACGATTCACGAGGTCGCCGACGAAGCGCAGGGGTGCGTCGGCCGGCAGCTTCGCGAGCAGTGCGCGATAGGAAGGGGCGCAGCCTTGGAGGTCGCCGATGGCGAAAACGCTGTCAGACGCAGTGTGATTCGCTTGCATTTGCAATTGTAGAAATCGTCATTAATGGCGAAAAAGTGCCAAGACAAGCATTCGTGTGTCGCTACATAATCGATTTGGCGATTCGTTACAACACGCTACAAAAAGTTGGGTGTCATCCAAAGGATAGGGGGCGGGGTCAGATAGAATAGCGCCACTTCCACGAGGACTTAAAAAAAGCCGCTATCCCCTACTGGATCAGGCGGCCACCCGACTATTGTCGGGCACTCGGAACATATCGATAAGCAGGGAGCAAAGTTTGTCGCACATTCTTGTCACAGGCGGGGCTGGGTTCATCGGGGCGAATTTCGTCCTGGATTGGCTTGCCCAGCCGGGTGCCCACAGCATTGTCAACGTCGACAAGCTGACGTACGCCGGAAACCTGAAAACGCTCGCCTCGTTGGAGGGCGACAGCCGTCACGTCTTCTCGCAGACCGATATTTGCGACCGTGAGGCCTTGGACCGGCTGCTCGAGCAGTACAAACCGCGTGCGGTCGTTCATTTCGCGGCGGAAAGCCACGTCGATCGATCGATCCACGGTCCGGCGGAGTTCATCCAGACCAATATCGTCGGCACGTTCACGCTGCTGGAGGCCGTACGCGCATATTGGGGCACGCTGGACGACAGCGCAAAGGCCGCTTTTCGCTTCCTGCACGTTTCCACGGACGAGGTGTTCGGTTCCTTGGGGCCCGCCGACCCGCAGTTTTCCGAGACCACGCCCTACGCACCCAATAGCCCGTACTCGGCATCAAAGGCCGCGTCGGACCACCTGGTGCGCGCCTATCACCACACCTACGGCCTGCCCGTGGTGACGACGAACTGCTCGAACAACTACGGCCCGTATCACTTCCCCGAGAAGTTGATCCCGCTGATGATCACGAATGCGCTCGCGGGCAAGGCGCTGCCGGTCTATGGCGATGGCCAGAACGTGCGTGACTGGCTATACGTGCGCGACCATTGCAGTGCGATCCGCGAGGTGCTGGCCCGTGGCCGTCTGGGCGAGACATACAACGTAGGCGGGTGGAACGAGAAGACCAACCTCGATGTGGTGCATACGCTGTGCGACCTGCTGGACGACCTGAAGCCAAAGGCGACGGGTTCGTACCGCGACCAGATTTCGTTCGTGAAAGACCGCCCCGGCCATGACCGCCGGTACGCGATCGATGCGCGCAAGCTGGAGCGGGAGCTCGGCTGGAAGCCTGCCGAGACGTTCGAGACCGGGCTTCGCAAGACCGTGCAGTGGTATCTCGACAATCAGGCGTGGGTGCAGGACGTGGTTTCGGGGGACTACCGGAACTGGGTGGCAAAGCAATATGCAGCGTAAGCCGTTCACCGCGCCCACCATTCTTGTAACAGGAAGCAACGGTCAGGTCGGGTTCGAACTGCGCCGGAGCCTGGCGCCGCTGGGCAACGTCGTGGCGCTCGATCGGGCAGGCTGCGATCTGTCGAAGGCCGAAGGCTTGCGCCGCGTGGTGCGTGAGCATCGCCCCGCAGTCATCGTCAATGCCGGCGCCTATACGGCGGTAGACAAGGCCGAGACCGATTCCGATCTGGCGTTCGCCGTGAATGGCGTGGCCGCGGGCGTGCTTGCGGAGGAGGCCATCGCCTTGGGCAGCCTGCTTGTCCACTATTCGACGGACTACGTGTTCGATGGTACGGCGCCCGGCGCCTACGTCGAGAAGGACGCCGTCAATCCGCAGTCGGTCTACGGCAAGAGCAAGCTTGCTGGCGAACAGGCGATCGCGGAATCGGGTGCCCAGGCGCTGGTGCTGCGGACTTGCTGGGTGGCCGGCGCGCATGGCGGAAATTTCGCCAAAACAATGCTTCGACTGGCCGGCGAGCGTGACAGCCTGCGGGTGATCGCAGACCAGGTGGGTGCGCCCACCACGGCGGCACTGATCGCCGACGTCACGGCCCAGATCGTGGCCCGCCACTGGCTTGCGGGGGCGCGCGAGGACTTTCCGTCGGGCGTTTATCACCTGGCGGCGGCCGGTGAGACCAGCTGGCATGGCTATGCGGTGGAGGTGCTGCGATATGCCCGGGCACTTGGTATCGAATTGAAGGCCGGCCCCGAGAACGTCGAAGCCATTCCCGCGACGGCTTATCCGCTGCCAGCCCCGCGCCCGGCAAATTCGCGGCTCGATACCACGCGCCTGCGTGACACGTTCGGCATTCATCTTCCGTCCTGGGAGCAGGGCATCCATCACCTGCTCGACGAGATCCTCCTGTAACGGACACCAATATGCGTAAAGGCATCATCCTGGCCGGAGGTTCCGGCACACGGCTCTATCCGATCACCAAATCCGTGTCGAAGCAGCTACTCCCTGTCTACGACAAGCCGATGATCTACTATCCGCTGTCCACGCTGATGCTGGCAGGGATTCGTGACATCCTGATTATCTCGACGCCGGAAGATACGCCGCGTTTCGCCGAGCTGCTGGGCGACGGCAGCGCGCTGGGCATCAGCCTTCAGTACGCGGTGCAACCGAGCCCCGACGGGCTAGCGCAGGCGTTCATCATCGGCGAGCAGTTCGTGGGCAATTCCCCGAGCGCGCTGGTGCTGGGCGATAACATTTTCTATGGCCACGATCTTCAGGGCTTGCTACAGGACGCTGACCAAAAGGGCGAAGGGGCCACCGTGTTCGCGTACCACGTCACGGATCCGGAGCGATACGGCGTGGTGGCCTTCGACAAGGGCGGCAAGGCAGTCTCGATCGAAGAAAAGCCAAAGGTGCCCAAAAGCAATTTCGCGGTGACGGGACTCTATTTCTACGATAACGATGTGGTCGATATCGCCAAGGCAGTGAAGCCAAGCGCCCGCGGCGAACTGGAAATCACGGCGGTCAACCAGGTCTATCTGGAGCGCGGCCAGCTTAACGTCCAGATCATGCAGCGGGGATTCGCCTGGCTTGATACCGGCACGCATGAAAGCCTGCTCGACGCGGGCCAGTTCATTGCCACGCTGGAACATCGCCAGGGCCTGAAGATCGCCTGCATCGAGGAAATCGCCTGGCGCCAGGGCTTCATCGATGCTGCCGCATTCGAAAAGCTGGCCCAGCCCCTGGCGAAGAGCACCTACGGCCAATACATGCTGCGTCTGCTGAAGGATGGGGTGCCCGCATGAACGTCATTGCAACGGCCATCCCGGACGTTCTGATTCTCGAGCCGAGGGTATTCGGTGACGAGCGTGGATTCTTCTTCGAGAGCTTCAACCAGAAGGTCTTTGCCAAGGCGACAGGGCTCGACGTCAACTTCGTGCAGGACAACCACAGCCGCAGCGCCAAGGGCGTGCTGCGCGGCTTGCACTACCAGGTCACGCAGCCGCAAGGCAAGTTGGTGCGCGTGGTGCGCGGTGCCGTTTTCGACGTGGCCGTCGATATCCGACCGGCCTCGCCCCATTTTGGGAAGTGGGTGGGCGTGGAGTTGAGCGAACAGAACCAGCGCCAGTTCTGGGTGCCGCCCGGCTTCGCCCATGGCTTCCTCGTGCTGAGCGATAGCGCAGATTTCCTGTACAAGACCACCGACTACTATGCGCCGCAGTTCGAACGATGCATTGCATGGGATGACCCCGACCTGGCAATCGCCTGGCCGGGTGGTCTGACGCCGGTCCTGTCGGCGAAGGATCAGTTGGGCAAGCGCCTCAGCGAGGCAGAGACCTGCTGACCGGCGAGGCCTGGCATGCATCGTCATGCCGGGCCTTCCGGCGGGGCCCTATTGTTGCAGCTTATCTATGATCAAGCACACACGGAACCTCTTCTCCCTGGTCATGATCCAGGGGTCAAATGCAGCCTTGCCGCTGCTGGTGTTCCCGTACGTGCTTGGAGTGGTCGGCGCGCAGCACTACGCCGATATTGTGGTGACCGAGGCGTTCTCCGTGCTGCTGATCACGGTGATTCTCTACAGCTTCGAGATTGATGGCGTGGCAGCCGTCAGTGGCTTGCACCCCGAACGGGACCGGGCCCTGATCTCCTCGGTTTTCTCCCGCATTACCTTCCTGCGTGTTCTGCTGTTCCTTGTGGCGGCGCCGCTGCTGGTCTTCGGCCTGTCGCTTTATCGCCCAGAACTTACCGCCATCGCCGCATGGTGGATGCTGATCCCACTTAGCTATGCGCTGCAGCCCACCTGGCTGTTCCAGGGGCTGCAGGCCAATGCCGGTCCGGCGGTCTGCACATTCGCGAGTCGGGCGGTGGCCGTCGTGCTGATTCTGGCGTTGGTCAAGCAGCCGGACGATTTCCTGCGGGTGCCCGCCATCATGGGCAGCATGTATGTGCTTGGCTCCGTCGCCATGCTCGCGCTTGCCGTGATGGGGCTCGGTGTCCGCCCGGCGCGGGTCCGGTGGACTGAACTCGGGCAAATGATCCGTGCCGGCAAGGAAATCTTCCTGGGCAATGTTGGCGTGGCGCTGTACCGGGACTCGAATGTCCTGCTGCTTGGTTTCCTTGGCCTGCAAGGAGCGCCGATTGCCGCCTATTCGCTGGCCGAGAAGATCACTAAGGCCGTGCAGGCCGTGATCCGCCCCTTGAATCAGCTCTTTTTCCCGAAGGCGGCGCTGGTGACGCAGGGCGCAAACGGCCCCAACCGCGACATATTCGTACGTCTGCTGAGGCTTACCTGGCCGCAGCTTGGCGCCCTTGTGGTGATCTGGATCGCAATCATGGCGGCCCTGCCGCTGCTGAAGGAGCATGTTTCCGCCATCCGGCAGATCCGCGAGTTGGACCAGGTGATGTTCTTCATGGCCGTCATGGCCCTGGGGACCCTGTTTGGCGTGTGCAACTTCATGTTCGGCAGCGCGGGGCTGAATACGCTGGGTCGCAAGAAGGCCCTGCTAGGCGGCATCCTGCTAGCAGCCGTCGCCAGCGTCGTCACAACAGCCGTGCTAGGTGGCCTCTACGGGGCAATTGGGGCCGCCATCAGCTTCACGCTGTCCGAAGGCGTGCTCTTTGCAACCATCGTCCGCAAGTACACGCGCGGCGAGCGGTTCGTCAATGCCATGCCATGACGATGGAAAAGCTGACTGCACTCTTCTTCAGTCTGATGATCCTGGGCCAGGCGGCGGCACTCCGGCTGTATGTCGGCACCTGGATCGTGCCTGGCTGTATTTTCGGGCTGTTCTGGTTCGTCTACACGTTCATTCCCCTGGTGTTCCTGTGGGACATTCCGGTGAACAATTATGCTGTGGCATATCTCTTTGTCGCCTGCGTGATGTCCTCACTGGGGGCGCTCCCTTTCCGCTGGCGCGTCGGCTTCGCGCACCGTGCCGCCCACGCTGGCAATCTGGAATATGGCAGTCCGTTCATGGTGCGGGCATTTTATTTGACCAGCATCGTCACGGCATTTTGTCTGATTATCGACCTCGGCATTCAGGGCGTTTCGCTGATGCAGGTCGTGAGAAATCCGCTTGCCATTGCCGGCGCAATGATTGCGAAGCGATACGGCGAGGAGCTGGTGCCGAACCTGTTCTCGCAAATCAGCTTTGTGCTTCAGTATCCGAGCGCGATCCTGGGTGGCTTCATTTATTCCACCCGTCCCGAAGGCACGCGGCGCTGGGGAATCCTGTTGCTGACGTTCTTGCCATCCGTGCTGGCAATGATATTGCAGGGGGCGAAGGGTAACCTGTTTCTCGTTCTGGTGCTGTTCTGGGCAGCCACGCTTGTTTGCAAGGTGAATCGGGGCATACTCCAGATTTTCTCGATCAGGGATTTCCGACGTGCGGCGCCGTATGCCGCGGGGGTTTTCGGGCTTGTATTGGTTGCATTGCTGTCGCGTGGCATTCTTGATTCGTCGGTGGACGTCCAAGCCGCACTGATGCGTCTGTTTGCTTCGTATGCGACTGCGCACCTGTACGCATTTTCGGACTGGTTTGCGCATCTGATCGGCCAGGGTGGCACACAGCCATATGTGGACGGTCTCGGCAACTACTGTGTCTATACCTTCACTCCGCTCGCAAGGCTGCTGGGTAACCAGACGCCGCTGCCTGCGGGGGTATACGAAGAGTATTTCATTTACCGCGACATTATTCAGACCAATATTTATACGATGTTTCGTGGTCTGATCAATGATTTCGGCCTGCCGGGTTCGTTGCTGGTCATGCTGCTCGCTGGCCTGATGGTCCATGTTGCCTACTGGATTTTCCTGATGGCCAGGTCGCCATCCCTTTCGACGTCGATATTCGTCCACTCGATCGGATATTTTTATACCTCATTCATCATTAGCCTCCTGATTTGGAACAGCATCTACGCGAGTGTTCTGATTACGGCGCTGTTGTGTTTTCTCAACCGGCATCGCGGAGGCGGAAGAGTGGCGACCCCGGCAGGCCGGGAAGCAGCGAGCAGTTGATTTTCGAGAGATGCCATGAAATTAGGTTATGTTTGCACCAACTACAATAATAGCGCCTTCACGCGAACGGCGGTGGAGACCCTGTCGCGCAATATCGGGCACGAGATCGAGGTGGTCGTCGTAGACAATAATTCCGACGCTGCCAATGTGGAACTGCTGAAGGGCCTGCGGGCGGATTTTCCGAATGTTGAGCTTCAACTCAACCAGGATAACCTGGGGTATTTTCCTGGGCTCAACGTGGGTATTCGTGCGCTGCGGCAACGGCGCCCGGATATCGAATGGATGGTGATCGGCAATAACGATCTGGAATTTCACGCGGATTTTGTTGACAAGCTCGAGGCCAATGCGGAGCGGCTCAAGGTATATCCGGTGGTGTCACCGGACGTGATCACACTGGATGGCGAGCATCAAAATCCGCACGTGATTGCGAGCATCAGCAAGACGCGCGAGCTGTTTTACGACGCATATTATTCGAATTACCACGTCGGCATGGCGATGCTGAAGCTGGCCATGATGTTCCGGTCGGTGTCCGACCGCACGGACGAACAGCAATGGGAGACGGCCCAGCCAATTTACCAGGGACACGGCTCCGTGTATGTCATGGGCCCGGCTTTCTTCCGTGAGTTCGGCGAACTATGGGCCCCCACCTTCATGATGTCGGAGGAGTATTTCCTCAGCAAGCAACTTTCTGACGCCGGGTATCAGGTTTGGTACGATCCCTGTCTTCAGGTCGTTCACCACTATCACGGCGCGCTTGCAACTCTGCCGAGCCGACGTCGCTGGGAGATGGCGCGGGACGCGCATCGCGAATACCGCAAGTACGTACGGGTCCTGGGCTGAAACGACGCCTGTCCTTGTTAAAAAAATCGAGTGCCCACGCCGCGGGCGGCGCGGGCGAAAAATTTAGATCGGGATTTCTTTATGCGGCAGTATCAGGTTTGCACCAATTGCGTGATGGACACGAGCGACTCGCAGATCGTCTTCGACGATAAAGGCGTGTGCGACCACTGCAATGGATTCAAGACCGATGTCCTCCCGAACTGGCATCCGAATGATGCCGGCAAGGCGATGTTCCGCGAGGTGGTCGAGAAAATCAAGGCAGAGGGGAAGGGCAAAGAATTTGACTGCATCATGGGCATGAGCGGCGGTCTGGACAGCTCCTACCTGCTGCACCTGGCCGTGAGCGAATTCGGCCTGCGCCCGCTGGTATTCCATGTCGACGGCGGCTGGAATACCGATATTGCGGTCAACAATATTCAGGTGATCGTCGACAAGCTCGGCCTGGACCTCTACACGGAAGTGATCAACTGGCAGGAGATGAAAGACTTCCAGCTGGCCTTCTTCAAGGCAGGTGTGCCGCATCTGGATATCCCGCAGGATCATGCCTTCGTTGCCACGCTGTACCACTTCGCGAACAAGCACAACATCAAGTACATCCTTAATGGCGGAAATTTTGCCACCGAGTGCGTGCGCAACCCGAAGGAATGGCTGTACTACGGCACGGACATGGCACAGCTCAAGGATATTCATCGCCGCTTTGGCACGCGTCCGCTCAAGACCTATCCGTTCAGCAGTATTCTGTTCCACAAGGTGTATCTGCGGTATCTGAAGGGTGTGCGGGTGGAAAAGCCGCTCAACTACCTGCCCTACACGAAGGAGCATGCATCGAAGACGCTGGCCGAGGTCTACGGATGGCGCCCGTATCCGCAAAAGCACTTCGAATCGCGTTTCACGCGCTTCTATGAAGGCTATTGGCTGCCGACGCGCTTTGGCTACGATACGCGCCGCGTGCAGTATTCGAGCCTGATCCTCACGGGCCAGATGACCCGTGCCGAGGCGCTCGAAAAGCTGGAGAAGCCGGCCTACGATCCGGCAACGATCGACGAGGACTTCGAGTACATCGCAACCAAGCTGGGCATCAGCGTGGATGAACTGCGGCATTACCACGAGATGCCGAAAAAGACGTATCGGGATTATCGCAACCAGGAATGGCTGTTCGACCTCGGTGCGAAGACGCTGAAGATGCTGGGCATCGAACGGGCGGTAAAGAGATGATTGCCATTATTGATTACGGCTCCGGCAACGTCGGTGCCATCGCGAATATCTACAAGAAGCTTAAGGTTCCGCACGTCATTACTGGCGATGCGGCCGAGCTTGCTGCCGCCGAGCGTTACGTGCTGCCTGGCGTGGGCGCCTTCGATACGACGATGGACTACCTGCGCAATTCGGGCATGGTGGAGCTGCTCAACGAGCAGGTACTCGTGCAGAAGAAGAAGGTGCTGGGTATTTGCGTCGGCATGCAAATTCTTGCCGACTCCAGTGAGGAAGGCGTGAAAGCCGGTCTGGGATGGATTCCGGGGCGCGTTCGCAAGATCGACGCAAGCACGCTGGCCGGTTCACCGAAGCTGCCGCACATGGGCTGGAATTCGGTGACCACGAAGTCGGCCGATGCGCCGCTGCTGGAGGGCGTGGACCTCGAACAGGGTTTCTATTTCCTGCACAGCTTCTATTTCGATGCACAGGATCCGGCCAACGTTTCGGCCACGGTTCGCTATGGCGCGGACCTGCCGTGCTCGGTATTCCGTGACAACGTCTACGGCATGCAGTTCCATCCCGAGAAGAGCCACTCCAACGGAGTGGCTGTCTTCCGCAATTTCGCCGAGCTTTGATCATGCTGCGCTCCCGAATCATTCCGTGCCTGCTGATGCATGACGGTGGCCTGGTCAAGACCCGGCAATTCAAGGATCCCAAGTACGTTGGCGACCCGCTCAACGCGGTGAAGATCTTCAACGAAAAGGAAGTCGATGAACTGATGTTTATCGACATCGATGCCACGGCGCATGGCAAAACGCCGAATTTTGAGCTGCTCCGCAGCCTGGCAGTCGAATCCCGCATGCCGCTGGCCTATGGTGGCGGCATCACCAATGCGGCGCAGGCGGCGAAAATCATTGCGCTTGGTTTCGAGAAGGTTTCAATCAGTTCGGCCGCGGTGGAGCGTCCCCAGCTGATTCGCGAGGTGGCCGAAGCAATTGGTGCGCAAAGCGTGGTCGTGACCCTCGATGTCAAGAAGAACAAGCTCCTTGGCGGATACACGGTGTACACGCATAACGCTCAGGAAAAGCGCAAAGTGAACTTGATCGATTTCTGCCAGCAGGTCGCGGATCTCGGCGCTGGCGAAATTACCATCAATTCCATCGATCGCGATGGGGAGATGGGTGGCTATGATCTCGCGCTCGCGAAGCAGGTGCGTGCGGCAGTCACTACACCGCTGACGTTCGTGGGCGGCGCGGGCAGCACCGACGACATGCAGGCGCTCATCGACACGGTGGGCGTGGTGGGTGCGGCTGCGGGAAGCATGTTTGTCTTCAAGGGGCCGTATCGCGCGGTGCTGATCAACTACGCACGTCCGGCAAAGGGCGCCTGAAGCGATTTCCAGGAATTTCAATGAAGCAGATTTTGCAAGACATGGGCAAGGGCGCGACCTACATCGCAGAAGCGCCCGCCCCGTCGGCAGGCCGTGACGGCCTGCTGGTCCATACGGCGGTGAGCCTGATTTCGGCAGGTACCGAGCGGATGCTGGTGGGCTTTGGCCGGGCGTCGTATCTCGAGAAGGCGCGCCAGCAGCCGGAGAAGGTTCGCATGGTCCTGGAAAAGGTCCAGACGGATGGACTGCTGACGACGGTGGATGCCGTGCGCTCAAAACTGGCGCAGCCGTTGCCGCTGGGCTACTGCAATGTCGGTCGTGTTGCCGAAGTCGGCGCCGGTGCGGAAGGCTTCAAGGTTGGCGACCGCGTGGTGTCCAACGGCCCTCACGCCGATGTCGTCAAGGTACCCAAGAACCTTTGCGCCAAGGTGCCCGATGAGGTGGACGACGAAGCCGCGTCGTTCGTGGTGGTCGCCAGTATCGGCCTGCAAGGCATGCGCCTGGCGCAGCCGACGCTGGGCGAGGCATTCGTTGTCGTCGGTGCCGGCCTGATCGGCCTGCTCACGGTGCAACTGTTGCGCGCGCACGGATGCCGTGTGCTCGCTATCGATTTCGACGAGAGCAAGCTCGAACTGGCGCGCCAGTTCGGTGCACAGACCTGCAATCCTGGTGCCGGCGAGGACCCGGTGTCGGCGGGCATGGCGTTCAGCCGGGGCCATGGCGTGGATGGTGTGATCATCACCGCGTCGACGAAGTCGACCGATCCTGTGACGCAGGCCGCTCGCATGTCGCGCAAGCGTGGTCGCATCGTCCTGGTGGGTGTGACGGGTCTCGAACTGAATCGTGCGGACTTCTACGAGAAGGAACTGAGCTTCCAGGTCTCGTGCTCGTATGGCCCTGGCCGCTATGACCCGAGCTACGAAGAGAAAGGCAACGACTATCCGATCGGCTTTGTCCGCTGGACCGAACAGCGCAATTTCGAAGCCGTGCTTGACATGATGGCGAGCGGCCAGCTCGATGTGAAGTCGCTGGTGACGCATCGATATGCCTTCGACGATGCCGCGCAGGCGTACGATCAGCTAACGGCGGACAAGTCCGCGCTGGGTATTTTGCTCCAGTACCGGTCCGCGCCCGAAACCCGCATGCTCCGCTCCGTGCCGCTTGGCGCCACGCCTGTCTACGACAAGCAGCGGCCCGTACTTGGCTTCATCGGTGCGGGCAATTATGCGTCGCGCATGCTGATTCCGGCCTTCAAGGCGGCGGGAGCCCAGTTCCACAGCATCGTCACGGCGGGCGGTATCAACGGCGTTATTCACGGTGAGAAGGCGGGCTTTGCCGAAGCCTCCACGGACCTGGCCGGCATGCTCGCGAACGAAGCGGTCAATACCGTGGCCATCGTGACGCGTCACGACACGCATGCGCGCTTTGTGGCGCAGACGCTCGCTGCAGGCAAGAACGTCTTTGTTGAAAAGCCGCTTGCCATCGACATGGATGGCCTGGTGCAGGCGCAGCGCGCTTTCGACGACGCACGCGTGCGCCAGCCGGCACGAGCGCCGCAGATCATGGTCGGTTTCAACCGCCGCTTCTCGCCGCAAGTGCAGAAGATGAAGGCGCTGCTGGCTTCGGTGAAGGAGCCCAAGTCATTCATCATGACGATGAATGCCGGAGCCATTCCGCCCAACCACTGGACGCAGGAAAACGCCGTCGGCGGTGGTCGAATCATCGGCGAAGCATGCCATTTCATCGACCTGATGCGTTTCCTGGCCGATTCGCCGATCGTATCGGTCCAGGCGCGGCGCATGGGCGACACGCCCGGCGTGGCCATCACCGAAGACAAGGCGGCCATCATGCTGGGCTTCGAGGACGGGTCCTTCGGCACGATCATGTACCTGGCCAATGGCGCGGCCAGCTTCCCGAAGGAGCGTGTGGAGGTGTTTGCCGCGGGCCGTGTGCTGCAGCTCGACAATTTCCGCAAGCTCAAGGGCTTTGGATGGCCTGGCTTCCGCAAGATGAACCTGTGGCGCCAGGACAAGGGGCAGAACGCGTGCGCAGCCGCGTTCCTCGCGGCGATCGAAAGTGGTACGCCTGCAATCCCGGCAGACGAGATCTTCGAGGTCGCCCGGGTGAGCATTGAGGTGGCGGACTTGCTCCGCCGCCAGTGATGCCCGCGCCATGAACCGGCAGTGGATGAAAGCCCGCACAGCCATCGCGCTCGGGCTTCCCAATATCGCCCGTGCGGTCGGCTATCGCGTGGGCGTGCGCATTGGCGTCAACAAGGTACGACGCCTGCATGCGGCCGTCCCTGTCGCCCCGTTCTTCGAGGCCTCACGCCTCGCCCCGCTCGACGCACCTGTGGTGTCCGGCTGGGAGAACGAAGCGAAGTGGTTCGGTTTTTGGCCCGTGCCGGTGGGCGATGCACCGCCAGACTGGTTCAGCAACCCGTTGAGCGGCGCGCGTGTGGACCGTCCCGAGCGCGCGTGGTGGCAGATTCCGGATTTCGATCCGCGCGTTGGTGACATCAAGGCGATCTGGGAAGCGTCCCGCATGGACTGGGTGCTGGCATTCGCGCAGCGCGCCCGGGAGGGCGATGCGGCGGCGCTCGCGCGGCTCAATGCCTGGCTTGGTGACTGGTGCGGTCGCAATGCACCGTACGTCGGGCCCAACTGGAAGTGCGGGCAGGAAGCGTCGATCCGGGTCATGCACCTGGCCGCCGCGGCCATGATCCTGGGTCAGGTGCACGAGACGGCGCCTGGCTTGCGGGCGTTGATCGAACTCCACCTGCAGCGGATTGCACCGACCGTGTCCTATGCGATGGCACAGGACAACAACCATGGAACGTCGGAGGCGGCGGCGCTGTTCATCGGCGGCACATGGCTGGGCCTGTCGGGTGTGCCGCGAGCGCGGCGGTGGGCGATGACGGGCCGCAAACTGCTGGAAAACCGTGCGGCCAGGCTGATTGGCGCACAGGGGACGTTCAGCCAGTATTCGGTGAACTACCACCGCCTGATGCTCGACACCTTCAGTTGGGTGGAAGCGTGGCGCCGGGTGGTGAAGGCGCCTGAATTCAGCCGGGCGTGGTATGACCGTGCACGTGCGGCGACAGATTGGCTGCATGCGATGACCGACCCGCAGACGGGTGACGTCCCGAATGTCGGTGCCAACGACGGCGCACGCCTGCTGCCGCTGACCAATGCGCCGTATCGTGACTTCCGGCCAAGCGTGCAGCTTGCTGTGGCGGTTTTTCACGGCAAGGTGGCGTATGACAACGCGCCGTCAGCCGATGCCATGACGCAGTGGCTTGCCGTGCCGCAAGGCGGCGAGGACGCGGCGGCGCCGGGCAACCTGCAGGCCGACGACGGAGGATTTGCCGTGTTGCGCACGGGGCGCGCCATGGCATTGCTGCGGTATCCCCGGTTCCGCTTCCGGCCATGCCAGGCCGATGGCCTGCACGTCGATTTCTGGTGGAACGGCAAGGCGCACCTGCGTGATGCCGGCACGTTCAGTTACAACACCGAGCCACGCTGGCTGGATTATTTTGGCGGCGTGACCGGTCATAACACCGTGCAGTTCGACGGGCGCGAGCAAATGCCGCGGCTGTCGCGCTTCCTGTTCGGCGACTGGTTGAAGACGGAAACCCTCGTGCCGGTGCACGGCGGCACGCCCGCGACGGTTGCCGCATCGTATCGCGACCGGCAGGGCGCCCACCATCGGCGCGCGCTGAGCCTGCATGGCGACAGGTTCGAGGTAGAGGATCAGATCGGCGGATTTGCGCGCAGCGCGGTGCTGCGTTGGCGCCTGCGGCCTGGCCAGTGGCGCGTCGAGCCGGCATCGGACGGTGCCGGCGTGGTCGTCAGCGAAGCGGACGGTGAGCGCCTGTTCGTAACGGCTACGGCACCTGTCGAGCGGTGCGAACTGGTCGAAGGCTGGGAGTCGCTGCACTATTTGGAAAAGACGCCGGTGCCTGTGCTGGAGCTCGAGGTTCATCAGGGCTGCACATTGGTGTCCCGGTACTATTGGACGACATGAAAGTACTGTATTTCCACCAACACTTTGTGACGCCACGCGGTACTGGCGGCATTCGCTCGTATGCCATGGCGCGACGCCTGGTCGAGAGTGGGCATTCGGTCACGATGGTGTGTGGGAGCTTCGCTGGCGGTCATACCGGCCTGGAAGCGCCGTTTGCCAGTGGCATGCGCCGGGGCATGGTTGACGGCATCGATGTCATCGAACTCGACCTCGCCTATTCGAATAGCGACGGCTTTGTCCGGCGTGCCATGACGTTCCTGAAGTTCGCCATGCGCAGCGTCGGTTTTGCCTTCACGGAAACCTACGACGTGGTATTTGCAACCACGACGCCGCTGACCGCCGGCATTCCGGGCATCCTGGCCCGATGGCTGCGCCGCAAGCGTTTCGTGTTCGAGGTGCGTGACCTGTGGCCCGAGTTGCCGCGGGCGATGGGTGTGATCCGCAATCCGGTGGTGCTGTGGGCCATGGGGGTGCTGGAATGGGCCAGCTACCGCTCGGCCCATCGCGTGATCGGCCTGTCTCCCGGGATCGTGGACGGCATTGCACACCGTGGCGTGCCGCGTGACCGTATCGCGATGGTGCCGAATGGCTGCGATTTGGGTATCTTTGGCGCACCTGTCGAGCCCTGGCGGCCGGAGCAGGTCGGCCCGCACGACCTCATGGCCGTTTTCGCGGGCACGCACGGCATGGCCAACGGGCTGGATGCCGTGCTCGACGCCGCGGCGGAACTCAAGCGCCGGGGGCGGCAGGACATCAAGATCGTGCTGATCGGGCAGGGCAAGCTCAAGCCGTCGCTCGAGGCACGCGCCCGCCGCGAGAACCTGGACAACGTCGTGTTTCACGCGCCGGTGAACAAGACACGTCTGGCGGGACTGATGGCCGAAACGGACATTGGCCTGCAAGTGCTGGCCAATGTGCCGGCGTTCTATTACGGCACGTCGCCCAACAAGTTCTTCGACTACATCGCGGCAGGCTTGCCCGTGCTGAACAACTATCCGGGCTGGCTGGCTGACATGATCTCGGCACACGGCTGTGGTTTCGCGGTGCCGCCAGCGAATGCGTTGGCATTTGCCGACGCGCTGGAACGTGCCGCCAATGACCGGGATGCGCTCCAATCCATGGGCCAGCGTGCGCGCGCCTTGGCGGAAAGCGATTTCGACCGGTCGCTGCTTGCTGGCCAATGGCAGCAAACACTGGAAAATGCGGCGCCGCGCGGAACGGTGATCGCGCAACGCTGTGATCTCACATAACAAAGGGGAAGAAGTGAGAGGCAATCGCAAGACCAAGGTCATGCTCGTTTTCGGCACGCGCCCGGAGGCCATCAAGATGGCCCCGCTGTATCACGCGCTGCAGACCTTGCCCGAGGAGTTCGAGACGCATTTCTGTGTGACCGCCCAACACCGGCAGATGCTGGACCAGGTGCTCCGCGTCTTCGACATCAAGCCGGACATCGACCTGAACGTGATGCGCGCGGGACAGGACCTTTACGACGTGACGTCGGCGGTTCTTCTGGGCATGCGCGACGTGCTGCGCGAACACAAACCCGATGTGCTGCTGGTGCATGGCGATACCACGACCACGCTGGCGTCGTCCATGGCGGCCTTCTATGCTGGGGTTCCTGTCGGGCATGTGGAAGCCGGATTGCGCACGCACGATGTGTACGCGCCGTTCCCAGAAGAATTCAACCGGCAGGTGGTGAGCCGGGTGACGAAGTGGCATTTCGCCCCGACCGCAACCAGCCGCGAGAACCTGCTGGCCGAGCGTGTGGATGCCGCGTCGATTGCCGTGACCGGCAATACCGTCATCGATGCGCTGTTCTGGGTGCTGGACCGGATCGAGCAATCACCGGAACGCCGCAAACGTCTGACGGCCCAGCTCGACGCGCAACTGCCGTTTGCCTGGCAACAGAAGCGTTTCGTGCTGGTGACGGGACACCGACGCGAGAATTTCGGCGACGGCTTCCTGCAGATCTGCGATGCGCTGAAGGCGCTGGCGGAACGCTATCCGGATGTCCATATCGTGTATCCGGTACACCTGAATCCGAACGTCCAGAAACCCGTCAATGCGATCCTGGCCGGGCTGGACAACGTGCATCTGATCGAGCCGCTGGACTACGAGCCTTTCGTCTACCTGCTCAAGCACGCGCATATCGTACTGACCGACAGCGGTGGCATCCAGGAAGAGGCGCCCAGCCTCGGCAAGCCGGTGCTGGTGATGCGCGAGGTCACGGAACGCCCCGAGGCCGTAGACGCCGGTACGGTACGCCTGGTGGGCGCCAACCGCGACGCCATCATTGCCAATGTGAGCGCGCTGCTGGACAACGAGGAAGAGTACAAGGCCATGGCCCGTGCCCACAATCCGTACGGCGACGGCAAGGCTTGCGAGAAGATCATCAACGTATTGAGGACCCTGTAATGACAAAGAAAACTGTGTGCGTGGTGGGCCTGGGCTACATCGGACTGCCGACCGCGGCGCTGCTCGCGAGCAACGGCTTCCAGGTGGTTGGCGTGGACCTGAACGTCCATGCGGTGGAAACGATCAACCAGGGGCGAGTGCATATCGTCGAGCCCGATCTGGACGCATTCGTGCGTTCGGCTGTCACGGCGGGCCGCCTGAAGGCATTCCCGACGCCGCGCGAGGCCGACGTGTACATGATCTGCGTGCCCACGCCGTTCCACGAAGGCGAGGGTATCCCCGAGCCCAACATTGACTATGTGTTAGCCGCGACGCGCGGCATTGCCAGCCTGGTCAAGCCGGGTGACATGGTGATCCTGGAATCCACCTCTCCGGTCGGCACGACCCAGCGCATGGCCGATGAGCTGGCCGCCGCGGGCGTGGATGTGTCGCGCGTGCATATGGCCTACTGCCCGGAGCGCGTGCTGCCCGGCAAGATCATGACCGAACTCGTCGAGAATGACCGGGTGGTGGGTGGCCTGAAGCCCGAGGACACGCATGCCGTCAGCAGCTTCTATCGCAGCTTCGTGCACGGCGCGGTGCTCGAAACCGATGCGAAGACCGCCGAGATGTGCAAGCTGACCGAAAACAGCTTCCGCGACGTGAACATCGCGTTTGCCAACGAACTGTCGATGATCTGCGCGAAGGAGGGCATTAACGTCTGGAACCTGATCCAGCTTGCAAACCGCCACCCGCGCGTCAACATCCTGCAGCCCGGCGCCGGCGTGGGAGGTCACTGCATCGCCGTGGACCCGTGGTTCATCGTCGCGCGCGACCCCGAGAACGCAAAGCTCATCCGCTCGGCGCGCGAGGTCAACAACTACAAGACTGAGTGGGCGATCCAGCAGATCAAGGTCGCCGTCGCCGATGCCTCGGCACGCGTGGACCGCAAGCCGAAGGTGGCATGTCTGGGCCTGGCGTTCAAGCCGGACATCGACGACCTCCGTGAATCGCCGGCCGTCCACATTGCGGCTGCGCTGCAGGACCAGGGCTACGACGTGGTGGCGGTGGAACCCAACATCGAGTCGCACGATGCATTCACGCTCGTGTCGCTCGACGACGCCATCGCGCAGGCCGACGTGCTGGTGCTGCTGGTCAAGCATCGCCAGTTTGGCGACACTGAGGTCCGTGCCGAACTGGCGCGCGCCAAGACACTCGATTTCTGCGGCGCACTGATGTAATGGAAAGACGCGGCTGCGAAGGGGCTGATATGCCTCTTTCGCAGCCGCGATAACGCGCGAGGACGCACGCGGCCCGGTTGCGTGCGACAAGCGACGAAATCGTGGTCGCGAAGACCTCCAAAGGGCTGCGGCAGGAAAAACAGATCTCTACAAAATGAAGCGCCTTTTTGACATCGTGCTGGCATGTGTCGCCCTGGCGATACTCGCCGTACCTATCCTGATCGTGATCTGGATGGTGCGCCGCAAGCTCGGCAGTCCCGTGTTCTTCCGGCAGGTGCGGCCGGGGCTGCATGGCAAGCCGTTTGAGATGGTCAAGTTCCGCAGCATGACCGATGCCCGCGACGCCGACGGCAACCTGCTGCCTGACGCGGACCGACTGCCAGCCTTCGGACGATTTCTGCGTGGCAGCAGCCTCGACGAGTTGCCCGAACTCTGGAACGTGCTGAAGGGCGACATGAGCCTTGTCGGGCCGCGGCCACTGCTGATGGAATACCTGCCGCTCTACTCGAAGGAGCAGGCGCGCCGGCACGAGGTGAGGCCAGGCGTGACGGGCTGGGCGCAGGTGAACGGACGCAATGCACTGAGCTGGGAAGACAAGTTCAGGCTGGATGTCTGGTATGTCGACCACCGTTCGCTCTGGCTCGATATCCGCATTCTGTGGGCGACCGTGCGCAAGGTGATCGTGCGCGAGGGCATCAGCGCGGCCGGCGAGGCCACGATGTCGAAGTTTACGGGTAACAAGCCATGAAGCGGCTGGCGCTGCTCGGCGCGAGCGGGCACGGCAAGGTCGTTGCCGATGCGGCGCTTGCCGCGGGATGGCAGGAAGTCGTTTTTTTCGACGATGCGTGGCCATCGCGAGTCAACAACGGCCACTGGCCGGTCGTCGGCGACAGCAAGGCCTTGCTCGCCGATATGGGCGGCTTCGATGGCGTGCTGGTTGCCATCGGCAACTGCGCCGTCCGCTGGAAGCTGCAAAGGCAGTTGCAGGATGCCGGAGCGCGCATGGCGACGGTCGTGCATCCCCGCGCCTGTGTGAGCCAGTTCGCACGCCTTGGCGCGGGGACCGTCGTCATGGCGAACGCCGTGGTGAATGCCGATGCCGTGGTCGGAGCGGCCGGCATCGTCAACACTGGCGCAACGATCGACCACGATTGCACGCTGGCGCACGGCGTGCATGTCAGTCCCGGGGCGCATCTGTCGGGCAACGTGACAGTCGGCGCCTGCAGCTGGGTAGGCGTTGGTGCGGCGGTCCGGCAGGGTATCCAGATTGGCGACAACGCTGTGGTGGGCGCGGGCGCGGTGGTAGTCCGTGCAGTAGAACATGGTGTGACCGTGACAGGTTGTCCGGCCGTGCCGCGCGCGCGAGTTTGAGCGCGGGGACGTTGCGACGATATTAACAATTGATTCTTGGCACTCGACTCTTATGCTAAATACTCCTTTTTCCCCTTGGCCGAGTTTCACGAAGGAAGAAGCCGACGCAGTCAGTCAGGTACTGCTGTCGAACAAGGTCAACTACTGGACGGGTACTGAATGCCGCGAATTCGAGAAGGAATTCGCGGCATGGACCGGCACGCGGTATGCCATCGCGCTGGCCAACGGTACGCTGGCACTGGACCTTGCGCTGAAGGGGCTGGAGATCGGGCCCGGAGATGAAGTCATCGTGGCGCCGCGGACGTTTATCGCGAGCACGTCCTGTGTCGTCAACGCCGGTGCGATTCCGGTGTTCGCGGACGTGGATGTCGAGAGCGGCAACATGTCCGCCGAGACTATCGCGCGCGTGCTGACTCCACGTACCAAGGCCATCATCTGCGTCCATCTGGGCGGCTGGCCCTGCGACATGGACCCGATCATGGCGCTGGCCGACAAGCACGGGCTGAAGGTGATCGAGGATTGCGCGCAGGCGCACGGCGCGGTCTATCGCGGACGCAAGGTCGGCAGCATCGGTCACGTTGGCGCGTGGAGCTTCTGCCAGGACAAGATCATGACCACAGGCGGGGAAGGCGGCATGGTCACGACCAACGAAGAGAAGGTGTGGCGCGCCATGTGGGCCTTCAAGGATCACGGCAAGAGCTATGAAGCCGTGTACGAGCGCCAGCATGCGCCGGGCTTCCGCTGGCTGCACGAGAATTTTGGCACGAACTGGCGCATGCTGGAAATGCAGGCGGTTCTGGGCCGTATCCAGCTCAAGCGGATGACCGGATGGACGGCGCAGCGTATCGCCAACGCCGAAGCCATATGGAAAGCTGCCGCGCAGTCGCCTGTCGTGCGCGTTCCGGCACTTCCGGCGGATTCGGTCCATGCGCAGTACAAGTGCTACGTCTACGTCCGCCCGGAGCGTCTTGCCGACGGCTGGACGCGTGACCGGATCGTCGAGGCGATCAACGCCGCCGGTGTACCTTGCTACCAAGGTTCGTGCTCGGAAGTCTATCTGGAAAAGGCGTTCGACGACACCGGCTGGCGCCCCGAGGTGCGGCTGCCGACGGCGCGCGAACTGGGTGAGACAAGCCTGATGTTCCTGGTCCACCCGACACTGACCGAGGCCGAGATCGGGAAGACCTGCGCGGTGATGACCCAGGTGTTGGGGCAAGCATGTCGCTGAACCGGATGGCCAAGCCGCTGCTGGCGCTTCCGCGACCGGCCAAGCGGCTTGTCGTGGTGGCGCTTGACCTGATCCTGTCAGTGGTCTCGGTCTGGTGCGCCTTCTATCTGCGTACGGACCAGACTGGCATGCCAGTGCTGCAGCAGCCGTATGTGTATCTTGCCGCGCCGCTGCTGGCGTTCCCGTTCTTCGTCAGGTTCGGGCTGTACCGTGCGATTTTCCGCTATACCGGCATGGCTGCGCTTGGCACCACGGCCAAGGCGGTGGGCTTCTATGGCGCCGCGTTTTTCCTGGTACTGGTGCTGTTCACCTGGGAAGGCGTGCCGCGCAGCGTTGGCCTGATCCAGCCGATCCTGTTCCTGCTGTTCGTCGGTGCCAGCCGCGCAGTGGCGCGTTACTGGCTGTCTGGCTGGTCGTCCGGGGCAGTCGGCGAGGGCCGTCTGCTGATCTATGGCGCCGGAGAGGCTGGCGTGCAGACCGCTTCCGCGCTGGGTGTTTCGCGGCAATTCACATTGCTGGGCTTCATCGACGACGACCGGACGAAAATCCGCGGCACCATCAACGGACTCGACATCATCGGGCCGGACGATGTGGAAGATGCGGTGGAGCGCATGGGCATCACCGACATCCTCCTGGCGATTCCGTCCATGGATCGCGCGGGGCGGAATGCCATCATTGCCCGTCTGCGCGATCTGCCGGTTCACGTCCGCACGCTGCCGGGCATGGCCGATCTGGCATCGGGCAAGGTCACTGTGCACGATTTCCAGGAACTTGATGTCGAGGATTTGCTGGGTCGCGCGGCGGTTGCCCCCAACCCCGACCTGCTGGCGCGCAACCTGGCAGGCAAGGTGGTGCTGGTCACGGGTGCCGGCGGCAGTATCGGCAGCGAGCTGTGCCGGCAGATCGTGCGGGAACGCCCCCGCCAGCTGGTGCTGGTGGAGCACAACGAGTTCGGGCTTTACGCCATCCATCACGAGCTGGTAACGCTGTGCGCGGATCATGGGCTGAGCGTGGAAGTGTTGCCGCTGCTGGCCAGCGTCGGCAACTACGGACGTATGCGCGAGATCTGCGAGCTGTACCGGCCGGCCACGATCTATCATGCCGCGGCCTACAAGCATGTTCCGCTAGTGGAGTGCAACCCGTCCGAAGGCGTGATGAACAACATCTTCGGCACGCTCACGGCCGCGAGGGTAGCCATGGAGTGCGGCGTCTCGTTATTCGTCCTGGTTTCCACCGACAAGGCCGTCCGTCCCACCAATGTGATGGGGGCGACGAAGCGGGTGGCGGAAATGGTTCTGCAGGCGATGTCGTCGAGTTCGATGCTGTCGTTTGCCATGCCCGGCGCGCCTGCCGACCAGGAGATCGAGAATCGCACCCTGTTCGCCATGGTGCGATTCGGCAATGTCCTTGGCAGCAGTGGCAGCGTCGTACCGCTGTTCCGCAAGCAGATTCGTCAGGGCGGCCCCGTAACGGTGACGCATGAAGAGGTAACGCGATACTTCATGACGATCCCCGAAGCCGCCCAGCTGGTGCTGCAGGCCGGTGCGATGGCCCATGGCGGCGACGTGTTCGTGCTTGACATGGGGCAGCCCGTGAAGATCCTGGATCTGGCGCGGCGTATCGTGAAGTTGTCGGGTCTGACGGTGCGTGACGAAACCAATCCGGACGGCGATATCGAGATCAGCGTGACTGGGTTGCGCCCCGGGGAGAAACTCTACGAGGAACTGCTGATCGGCAACAGCCCGGAGGGGACGGAACACGAGCGGATCATGAAGGCGCACGAGGACTTCCTGCCCTGGACAAAGCTGGTTCCGATGCTGGTCGAAATGCGCCAGGCGGCGCTCGACAGCGATGTAGAAAAAATGGAGAGTCTGCTGCGTACGTTGGTGCACGGCTACGCCCCTGAACTGGCAGGCGCCCCGGCCAATGTTGTCGCGATCGAATCGCGCATGGTCGGCCGCACATAAGACAGGCAAACAAATATTGATGTGGGAGAGCATGAATGCAGGTGAGTAGAAAGCTGGTCGCGGTACTGGTGTCAGCGGCGATTGGGGCTGCCGTGGGTGCCGCGCTGGGCTATGGGCCGCTGCTCAGGTACAAGTCCGTTGGCGTCATCCATATCGAGATGACCACCAGCGAGTACAAGCGGATCGCCGAGCTTGCTAACGATGCCGAGACGCTCAGGCAGTTTGCTTCGGTAGTGCCTCCGAAGGATGTGACCGGCTATGCCGGCGAAAAGCTGATCCGGTCGGTGGTGGCCAATGACTGGCAGACCCCCGTGCCCAAGATCAGCAAGGTGGATTCGCGCGAACTTCCAGACCTGATCATTCAGCTGGAGCAAGAGCGGGTCCGCCAGCGTCAGCGAAAGATGGATCGCACCGATCCCGATACCGAGCGCGAAGAGAAGGTCGTCGTGCCAACGTCATACCTTGGGGTGCGCCTGTCGGCGCTTGGCCCTACGCCAACCGAGGCCGCCGCGATCGCGACCTGGCTTGGCAGTTACTTCAAGGATATCGCCACGCGTGAGGCGGTACGTGACCAGGTATTCCGCTGGGCAGCCCAAAGTCAGGAATTTTCGGAGCGTGCGGCGGAGCGCAAGCTGAAGCTGGAGTTTTCGATCGAGCAGGCGAAGCTGCGCGCCACAGCGCTCAAGCGGGTCGTGGCCGAATATCCGGAAGCGGCGCGCCGCGACAATTCCCAGGTGGTGGAAGTGCGCCGGGATAACGAGAAGTTCATTTCGCCGCTCGCACAGCTCATTGGCGCAGAGTCGGAGATCATCGACTATCAGACGAAGATCAAGGCGCTGGACCGCGAAAACGAACAGCAGGCTTACTTCAGGCAGATGCTGAAGGAAGTCGAAGGGTCGATTGCCGGAGCATCTAGCGGCGCCCAAAGCGTCACAAACCTGGCTGCCGTGATTGCCGCGCGGACGAAGGACGCGAAAACGGATGCGGAGCGCGAGAAGGCGGCCGAATTGTCGGCCGACATTTCGCAAATTACGGCGCGTTTCCAGGCTCAGGCGCAGTTCCTGGCCAAGCCTTCGATTCCGGGTCGCCCGGAGATGCCTTCGCCGCCGCTAGTCATCGTTGCGCTGGCGCTGCTATTTGGCCTCGTCGGGGCCGCGTTCTTCTGGCGTGAGGATGTCATCCGCTTTATCTCGGCGGGCAGCTTCCGCAAGAACTAAAGCGTTTGACAGGCCGCGTCGACAGGCTCGCGTGGCCTCTTTCAGATATCGAGCAGCGAGATCCAGGCCGCGATGACGCGATCCGCCGTGAATGCCGCGGCGGTCTCGCGGGCCCCTGCCGTGATCCGTTGCTGCAACGCCGTCCCGTCGGCGTGGGCCAGGGTGATCAGTGCCTCGGCCAGCGCCCTGGCGTCGCCTACCGGCACAACACACGCATTTTTTTGGTCCCGAAGCAGTTCTTTCGGCCCCGTCTCGCAGTGCGTGGCAATGACCGGCAGTCCGTAGGCCATGGCTTCGAGCAGCACCAGACCGAAACCCTCGTAGCGCGAACTCAGGCAGAACAGCCCGGCCCTTTCGTACTCGCCGCGCACATCCGCCGTGGTCCCGGGGAACGCGACGGAGTCGCCAATGCCCAATTCGACACAGAGGGCCTCCAGCTGTGGGCGGCATTCCCCATCGCCGACAATGCGCAATTGCCAACCGTCCATGGCGGTACGGGATAACGCCCACGCGTGCAGCAGGACGTCGAATCCCTTGGACGGCGTCAGCCGGCCCACGGCCAGCACGGTCCGGTTTTCACGCGTCGCAGCGACGGCCGGAAATGGAAATGGCAGCGTGTTTGGTATAACGACGATGTTGACACGGTCGTGGGGGATGCCCGCCTGCCACGCCGCCTGATCCCGCTCCGTCAGCACCACGACCGCCTCGTCGGTCCGCGCCGCCAACCACCGCGCCACCCGCCGTGCCCGCCGCCCCAAATCCTCGTCAAGATGACAATGCTCCCACGCAATCCGCCGCACACCTAGGCCGAGGGTCGCCGGCAGCGTGAACAGCGTCAGCATCGTATCGACTTCGATCAGCACGTCGACACCGTGCTGGCGAACGAAGCGGCGGATGCCGGCTACCGTGGCGAGGTAGTGGCGCTTGAACGAAGGCCGCGATTCAAACAGCGCGTCGTGCACGACGTCCGGATGCAACGGAAACACGCTGGCGCGATCCCACAGGCTCAGCACAAAGACCCGATACCCGCGCTCCGCCAGCGCATTCGCAACGACCGCAGTCATGCGTTCGGCGCCGGCAAAGGCGTTCAGCGTGCCGGTCAGGAAGCAGACGGTGGGCAGCTTGTTCATGCGGATGCCATTTGCCGGGCGGGGCGGTGCCGCCACCAGAGCACCGCGCCCACCATCACGGCGACGGCGTTGCCCAGCGCATAGCCGGCGATTGCGCCCCAGCTGCCGAGGCGGGGGATCATCACGAGGTCCCACACCAGGATCGTGGCCAGGACCAGCGCCCACTTGATGGCCACCCAGCGCGGTTGGCGCAGGTGGGCGGCCAGCAGGGTCAGCGCGACGTCGGCGAACACCAGCGCGGAAATGATCGCCGCCATGCGCAGCAGCCTGACCGTGGCCTCGAACGCATGGCCATACAGCAGCGCCACGATCCACGGGGCGCACGCGGCAATGGCCAGGCCGCCGGCAAGCCCCAGCCCTGCCAGGCCCAGCGCAATGCGGCCGATGCTGGCGTGGGCATCGTCGAAGCGTTGCCGTGCGTAGACATAGCTTGGCGCGATGCCGGCCGCGAGGATCGTCGCCACCATCGTGAAATTGTCCAGGATCTGCATGCACGCGGCATAGGCACCGAACTCTGCCGCCGGTACGGCGGGCTGCAGTATCAACTGGTCGACGCGGCGCGCGCCCATCATCAGGATGAAGCTGATCCAGAACAGCGTGCCGGCGCCCAGCAGTTCACGCGCCAGCGCCGGTTGCCAACCCGCATCGCCGGCGCCGCCCTGGCGCGAGTAAAAGGCGGCAAGCAGGATGGCAAGCACGATGACTTCTACCGCGAACGCGATAGCATATCCGGCCACGTTCGTGACATGGGCGGCGAACAGCGCGCCAACCAGCGATGCCTTGATGGCCAGCGCGGCCAGACTGAACAGCGTTCCGGGACGATTGTTGGTATGGGCTTGCATCCAGGCCGTGACCACGCCGACAGGCTCGCGCAGCAGGATGGCGATGCCGAGCAGCAGGGCGGCATGCCAGATGTCGGGCAGCGGTGCGGTGATGCCGAGGTACGCACACATCAGTAGGTACCCCACGACGCCCCCGCCCAGACGCAGAACGAACGCGTGCCTCAGCAACTGCCGCTCAGCCGCGGGCGTCGTCGCCGCCACCAGCCGTGGCACGACGACTTCCGCACTGCACACGAGCGCAAACGATGCGGCGATCAGCACGATCGATTGCGCGTACTGGAAGTGCGCGAAACCCTCCGGCCCCAGGGCGCGCGCCAGCATCGCCACCACGCCGATGCCTACGCCCACCTGCAAGCCGCGTTCGGCCAGCATCCAGAGCAGGTTGCCCGCAACGCGTCCTCGCCGCATCAGGCTGCCTCCGCGTGTGGCACGATGGCGGTGCCGGGCAGGCTCGCGTAAAGCGCGAGCCAACGCCGGGCCACGGCTTCAATCGAGAAGGCGGCCAGCACACGGGCGCGGCGGCCGGCTTGCGCTGCGGCCGTTCCCGTGCCCGCACGCAGCGCATCGTTCAACGCCGCAGCCAGCGCATCGACGTTGCCACGCGGCACGATCGTCCCAAGGTCGCCGATTACTTCCGCCACACCCGGCGCGTCGGTCGATACGACCGGGCAGCCGCATGCCAGGGCTTCCACCAGCACCATCGGCAGGCCTTCCACGTCCGAAGACAGCGCGAAGGCGTCCGCGGCGTTCAGCAGGGCGGGGATGTCATTGCGCTGTCCAAGCAGCGTCACGCGGGACGCGATGCCAAGTGACGCCGCAAGTTCCGACAGTTGCTGGCGCAAGACGCCGTTCCCGGCAATCAGCAGATGCGCAGGAATGGCCGGATCGATGCCGGCGAAGGCGCGGATCAGCGTGCCCTGCGCCTTCTCCGGAACCAGCCGGCCGACGTTGAGCAGCAATCGCGCGTCTTCGCCAATGCACAGTTCGGCGCGCGTAGCCAGGCGCGCGGCGGGGTCAGGCCGGAAGCGGTCGGTGTCGATGCCATTGGGCATGACGATGATGCGTGACGCCGGCACGCCGCCCGCTGCGATCATGCCCAGGCGTCCTTCGTCGCTGACATGGGTGGTGAGATCGGCCCAGCGGTCCGTGAGTCGATAGGCGGCCATGCGCAGCCGGCCACCCTCGCGGAAGCTGTGCGCGGTGCACACCAGCGGCGGGCAGGGTGCCATACGTGTCAGCGCCCGCGCGAACAGGTTGGCGTGGATCATATGGGCATGCATGACGTCGGGTCGCCAAGCGCGGACCAGCCCGCGCGCCTGCCAGAGGGCGCGCATCATGCCCGCCGGCGTCTTGCGCATGTTGAGCTCCACCACGTGGGCGCCGGACGGCACGTCGATCTCGTGTCCTGGCGACAGGCTGACGATGGCAACGGCATGGCCCATTGCCAGGAAGGCGCGCGCCAGCGCCACCACCTGATGCTCCGCGCCGCCAACCTTGAGCCCGGTCGTGACCAGCATGATGCGCATCGGCGAGCGCCCCGCAGCCGCGGTCGACGTCATCAACGCGCTCCGTACCCGGTCAGCAGCGTACGGATGGTCTTCACCGCAATCAACAGATCCAGCGCGAACGAGCAGTGCTTGACGTAGTACAGGTCGTAACTGAGCTTGGTCACCGTTTCGGCATGCGTGCCGACATAGCCCTGCTGCACCTGCGCCCAGCCCGACAGGCCCGGCCGCACCAGGTGCCGATAGGGGTAGTAGGCGATGGTCTCCGAGAACTCGTCGACCATCGGCACCTGTTCCGGGCGCGGGCCGATAAAGCTCATGTCGCCGACCAGGACGTTCCACAGTTGCGGGATCTCGTCGAGCCGGTACTTGCGAATGATGCGGCCCACGCGGGTCACGCGCGGGTCCTGGCGTAGCGCAAACTGTGCCGGGGCCTGCTTGTCCACGCCCATGCTGCGGAACTTCAGCATCGTGAACGGCTTGCCGAAAAGACCCACGCGCCGCTGGCGGAACAGCGCGCCGCCCGGCGATTCCAGGCTGACCGCCAGCGCCACGGCCAGGCCGATCGGGATGGCCAGCGGGGCGAGCGCAATCACCGCGACGATGTCGGTCAGCCGCTTTATGTAGTCGAACAGGTAGTGGTCGGCGTAGTCGTCGAAGAAATTCTCGTCGATATGGTCCAGTCCCACGCGTCCCGTCAGCATCTCGCCGATCCGTTCCACGGAGTACATGCGCAGATGGCCAAGCCGGTACTGGGTCAGCAGCCGCGTGCGCGCCGGATCGGCGGTCAGGCCGCGCTCCACCAGGATGCCGTCGCAATGCATGGCTTCCTCGGGCGAACCGATCTGCTCGAAGCGCGTCGTGGCGGGCGGATTGGCGCCGGGCATCGCGATGATGCGGTTCAGGTGCTGCAGGGTCTCCGGGTCCATGTAGCCGAACACCGGCACGTACTTCTGCACGTAGCGCCGATAGCCGAGCCACGTCCACGCCAGCGTGGTGACGTAGCCCACCAGCACCGCGCCCCGGGAGTACTCGATGTGGAAGCCCGCATAGACGATCAGCAGCAGCGCAAACGGCAGGGTCGCGGCCACGCCGACGATGCTGGCGCCTTCCATGGCCGGCAGATGCAGCGCGCGATGCACGAGCAGGAACGCCGCCAGGTACGGCAGCATCGACCACAGCAGCGTGCGCGGGAAGATGTGCGTCACAAAGCCCGCCTGGTGGGCGACCTCGGACAATGCAGCGTTGATGCCGAACAGCACCAGGCCCACGGCGGCCCAGGCAATCATGCGGCTGGCCCGCCGGATCGTTTCCGACCTGGCCGGTGTGGCCTGACCATTGCGGCGTAGCGAACCGGTGTGCACGGTATTCATGATGCCTGGGCGCGTGCGTCGGCCTGGCGGTTGCCCGCCAGCACCTGTTCATAGACCACCCAGGTGGCACGGACCATGGGCTCCAGGCCATACGCCTGTTCCCAGCGCAGGCGGGCGGCTGCACCACCGGCAGCGCGCGCCGGCGCGTCGGCGGCCGCCTGGTGCAGCGCGTGGGCAAAGGCAGCCGGCTCGTTGTCCGCCACCAGCACCCCGTAGCGTCCATCGCCAAGCTGTTCCCGAATGCCCGGCAGGTCGCTGGCGATCACCGGCAGGCCGGCACGCATGGCTTCGAGAATCGAAATGGGGAAACCTTCATGGTCGGAGGCCAGCAGGAATAGCTGCGCGCTGGCAAGCAGGGCGGGGATGTTGTCGATGCTGCCGGCAAAACGCACGCGGCCGGGGGCCAGTTGACCGGCCAGCCGCTCCAGGCTGGCGCGCTGGGGGCCGTCGCCGGCGATGACCAGTTCGCAGTCGGGCAGTTGTGCCGCGGCAAAGGCCCGGATCAGGACGTCCGGACGCTTCGGCGGCGCCAGCCGCATGACCGTCACCACGCGCCGAAGGGCGTCGCCCGGCTGCGCGCGCTCCGCCACGTCGGCAATGCCATTTGGAATCACGCTGATGCGATCGGCGCGGATGGGCAGCTTGCGTGCCATGGCGCGCTCGGCCTCGGCCACGCAGATGACGTGGCTCGTCAGCGGCGCAAGTAGCCATTCGGCCATCCGGGCGACGGTGCGCTGTTTCCATGGCGCTGCCGCCTTGAACGCAAAGCCATGCACCGTATAGACCACGGGTATCCCAAGCAGCTTCCCTGCGACGCGACCCAGCGCGCTGGCCTTGGCGCTGTGTGTATGCAGGATGTCCGGCCTTGCCTCGCGCAGGGCGCGCATCAGTTCGCGCAGGGCCGCCACGGCCTTTAGGGGCGACAGGGCGTTGTCCAGCGCGGCCAGCCGGATGGCGGGAATGCCGAGGCTGCGGGCCAGGTCGAACAGGGGACCATCACCGCCGGCCAGCAATGTGACATCGGCCTGCCCGCGCAGGGCGCGCAGCAGGTCGGCAACATGGCTCTGGGCGCCGCCGGTCTCTGAATTGGTGATGAGACAGGCGATGCGGGGCCGTTCAGTCGGCGTGATCAAGGACAATGGCGGAGTCTCGAACAGGGGGGGTGGCAACGCAGCAATGCGGCGGACGCCCGTCGGCCGTCTCTGATTGGATCGGTTGTCGGAAAAAACGTGCGCGGACAGACCGATGGCAGTCAAAAAGCGCCGAAAAATTCCCCTGAGGGGGCGGCTGAAGGCGATTATAGCGCCTGCGCCACGCGCAATCCGGCACAATACGGCTTTTTGGCGCCCTGCCCGCGCCCCTCCCGAGGCGTCCCGCCACGGGGTGGAATCGCACGATGAACCTTGTCTCCAGGAAGCCACATGCAAATTGATCCCTCGATCTTCAAGGCCTATGACATCCGCGGCATCGTCGGCAAGACGCTGACTCCGGAAGTGGCCCGCTTTATCGGCCTGTCGTTTGGCTCGGCCGCCGTCGAACTTGGCGAGAAAACCGTGGTGGTGGGCCGCGATGGCCGGCTCTCCGGGCCGGATCTGCTGGGCGGGCTGGTCGAAGGCCTGCGCGCCGCCGGGCTGGACGTGATCGATGTCGGCATGGTTGCCACGCCGATGGTGTATTTCGGTACCAATATCGAGCTGGATGGCCGCCGCGCCACGTCCGGCATCATGGTCACGGGCAGCCACAATCCGCCCGACTACAACGGTTTCAAGATGGTGCTGGGCGGCAAGGCCATCTATGGCGATCAGATCCAGGCCCTGCGCCAGCGCATCGATGTGGGCAACTTCACCAAGGGCGGCGGCAGCTACAAGCTGGTGGACGTCCGTCAGCAGTACCTGGACCGCATCATCGGCGACGTCAAGCTGGCGCGTCCGATGAAGATTGCGCTGGATGCCGGCAACGGCGTGGCCGGTGCGTTCGTGGGCGACCTGTTCCGCGGGCTGGGCTGCGAGGTCGTGGAACTGTTCTGCGATGTCGATGGCCATTTCCCGAACCATCACCCCGATCCCGCGCATGTGGAAAACCTGCAGGACCTGATGAAGTGCCTGCGCGAGACCGATTGCGAACTGGGCCTGGCGTTCGATGGTGACGGCGACCGTCTGGGCGTGGTGACCAAGGACGGACAGGTCATCTTCCCGGATCGCCAGCTGATGCTGTTTGCCGAGGAAATCCTGTCGCGCAATCCCGGCCAGCAGGTCATCTACGACGTGAAATGCACGGGCAAGCTGGCGCCGTGGATTCGCCAGCACGGTGGCGAGCCGCTGATGTGGAAGACCGGCCATTCGCTGGTCAAGGCCAAGCTCAAGGAAACGGGCGCGCCAATCGCCGGCGAGATGAGCGGCCACGTGTTCTTCAAGGACCGCTGGTACGGTTTTGACGATGGCCTGTACACGGGCGCACGGCTGCTGGAAATCCTGTCGCGCCACGCCGACCCGAGCGCCGTGCTGAATGCGCTGCCGAACTCGAACTGCACGCCCGAGCTGCAGCTCAAGGTCGCCGAGGGCGAGGCCTTCACGCTGCTCGACAAGATCCGCGCCAACGCGAAGTTCGAGGGCGCGAAGGAAGTGATCACGATCGACGGCGTGCGCGTGGAATATCCGGACGGTTTCGGCCTGGCCCGGCCGTCGAACACCACGCCTGTGGTGGTGATGCGCTTCGAGGCCGACAACGATGCCGCGCTGGCGCGCATCCAGGCCGAATTCAAGCGCGTGATCCTGGCGGAAAAACCGGATGCAAAGCTCCCGTTCTGAGGTCGTGCAGCCGTCGGCCGAGACCCCGCCGCGGCCGCTGGCGGCGGCGGGGGGCTTTGCGCTTCCTGCCCGGCCACGCATCCTGATCGTCAAGGTGTCGTCGCTGGGCGACGTCGTGCACAACATGCCGCTGGTGCATGACCTGCGCGCGCGCTGGCCCGAGGCCGAGATCGACTGGGTGGTGGAAGAGGGCTACGTCGACCTGGTGAAACTGCTGCCCGAGGTGCGCCGCGTGATCCCGTTTGCCTTGCGGCGCTGGCGCAAGCGGTTCTGGCAGGGCGGCACCTGGGCCGAACTGGCCGCGCTGCGCGCGGCCATCCGCGAACAGGCCTACGACGCCGTGCTGGAGACGCAGGGCCTGCTCAAGACCGCCATCGTGGCGCGCACGGCTTCGCGCGCCGCTGGCGCACCGGTGATCGGGCTGGGCAATGCCACGCAGGGTTCGGGCTATGAGCCCGCCGCGCGGCTGTTCTACACGGCGCCGGTCAAGGTGCCCCGGCAGACCCATTCCGTGCGGCGCTCGCGCTTGCTAGGGGCTGCGCTGACGGGAACCACACCGCCGGAGCCGCCGCGCTTCTTCGGACCGGCCGCCAGCACGCTGCATGTCGACGATCCGCTCTGGGCCGGCCTGCCGGCACGCTACGCGGTCTGCTTCCACGCCACGGCAGGCGCGAAAAAACGCTGGCCGGTGGCGAACTGGCATGCGCTGGGGCAGAAGCTGCATGCCGAAGGGCTCGCCGTGCTGCTGCCGTGGGGCAGCGAATCCGAAAGGCGCGACGCCGAGGCGCTGGCCGCCGGCATGCCCGGCGCGCAGGTGCTGCCGCGTTTCTCGGTAATGCAGGGCTTCGGCCTGATCAACCGGGCCGAGGTGGTCATCGGCGTCGATACCGGGCTGGTGCACATCGCCGCGGCGCTGTGCCGGCCGACCGTCGAAATCTATACCGCCACGTGGCGCTGGAAGACCGAAGGCTACTGGTCGGACCGCATCGCCAACGTGGGCGACGACGGCATCGTGCCCGACGTCGATGAGGTTTATGCCGCCGCACGGCGCGTGCGCGGAGTCGCCATCTGATGCTTCGAATCGTTTATACCTTGCTGTGGCTGGTGATCCTGCCACTGGCGCTGCTGCGCCTGACGTGGCGGTCGCGCAAGGAACCGGGCTATCTCCATCACGTGGGCGAACGCCTTGGGCGCTATGACGACCTGCCGTCCGATGGACCGTGGCTGTGGGTCCATGCCGTTTCGGTTGGCGAAACGCGCGCCGCGCAGCCGTTGATCGACGCCTTGCTGGCCGCCTATCCGCAGCACCGGCTGCTGCTCACGCACATGACGCCGACCGGGCGGCAGACCGGCGCGCAGCTTTATGGCAGCAACCCGCGCGTGCAGCAGTGCTACCTGCCCTACGACGTGCCCTACATGGTGCGGCGCTTCCTGGCGTATTTCCGGCCGGATGCCGGGCTGATCATGGAAACAGAGGTCTGGCCGAACCTGGTGCATGTGACCCGGCGCGCCGGCGTGCCGCTGTTCCTGGTCAACGCCCGGCTGTCGCCGCGCAGCTATCGGCGTACCGCGCGCTTCGGCAGTGCGGCGGCTTCGCTCTACAACGATTTCACGATGGTGCTGGCCCAGACGCCCGGCGACGCCGAGCGGTATCGGGCGCTGGGCGTGAAAGCAGTGCAGATCACCGGCAACCTGAAGTTCGACATGCAGCCGCCGGAGGCGGGCATGGCGCGCGGGCAGCAGTTGCGGCGTGCCTTTGGCGGCCGGCAGGTATTGGCGGCCGCCAGCACGCGCGAAGGCGAGGAGCCGCTGATCCTGGAGGCTTTCTCGCGCTGGCCCGGCGAGACGCGTCCCGCGCTGCTGCTGGTGCCGCGCCATCCGCAGCGGTTCGATGAGGTGGCCGCCATGGCCACGCGCGCCGGGTTCTCGGTCCAGCGCCGCAGCGCGCTCGACATCGACCGGGTGGCGGAACCCATCACCGCCGACATCGTGCTCGGCGATTCGATGGGCGAAATGGCGATGTACTACGCGGCATCGGACATCGCCTATATCGGCGGCAGCCTGATCCCGCTGGGCGGGCAGAACCTGATCGAGGCCTGCGCGGCCGGCACGCCGGTGCTGATGGGGCTGCACACCTTCAACTTCGCCCAAGCCACCGAGGATGCCATCGCCGCCGGCGCCTGCCTGCGCGTGGCCAATGCCGACGAACTGATGTCCGCGGCAGCCGGCGTACTGGGCGAGCCAGCGCGCCTGGCGGAGATGCGCGCGAACGCGCTGACGTTCGCGGGGCTGCATCGGGGGGCGACGGCGCGGACGCTTGGGGCGCTGGCGCCAGTATTGCGCTGATTTTCTTTGGCGGAAGACCTATCCGCTACAATTCGCCGTCGGGTTGAATGTGTCATCAATGAAACAATGAAAATGACGGGCAAACTGCGTTCTCGGAAACTGGTAGTTGGGTCTCTCCTGATGGCAATCGCAGGCGTGGTACACGCTGGGGTCAAGCTTGTGGAGATCGCGCCGGCGTCTATCGAACAATCTGGCAGCCGCGTACGCGTGGATCTTGGCAAGGTGTGGTTTGGCAACGTCCAGATCAACGCGCAGGCCCGCAATGCCGGCGTCATCTCGCTGGTCATGAAAGAGAGCAAGGAGCGGAAGCCGTTGCCCAGCAAGGGGCCCGAGCCGATTGGCGTCCGCTACTTCAAGGCCGATCTCGCCTTGCGCGCCGGCACCAACAAGCCGGTATTGCGCGAAAATGACGCACGCCTGATGCCGCCCGAAATTGGCGCGGTCATGCCGTTCCGCTATATCGAGATTGATGGCTGGCAGGGCGCCTTTTCCAAATCGAACCTGGTTATCAAGGCGGCGGTGTCGGATACCTGGCAGGACCGCGGCAAGATGGTGTTTTCCGGTAGCGCAGACGCATACTGGCTCAACCGTATCTGGAACATGTCGTCGCACACCATGGCGGCCACGAGTTTTGCCGACATGTTTGTCGATGGCGACCGCGAGCGCCTTCCGTACGAGGCCGACAGTTTTATCAACCAGCTTGGCTGGTATGCGACCGCCGGCGACCCTTCATTGCCCCGGCAAACATTTGAGTGGCTTATCGATAATCCGAACTGGCCGACGGAATGGCAGTTCCACATGATTTTCATGGCGTGGGCGGACTACATGCAGACGGGGGATATGGATTTTCTCCGCAAGCACTACGACCGGCTGGGGTTCCTCACGATGCATGACCTGATCGGTCAGAACGACCTGATCAGCGCGAAAAATATCACCGAGGCATTCAAGAAGGCATCGCGGCAGAGCTATCCCATGGGCGATATCGTCGACTGGCCGCAAAATCAACGGGACGGTTACGTCATGGGTGACGTGAATGCCGCCACCAATGCCATGGCCTACGGATCTTTCGAGCTCATGGCCAGGATTGCCCAGGAACTCGGCAAACCGGATGACCGGAAACGCTGGCAGGATTATGCGCAACGGATTCGAACCGGCCTCGAACGGCTGAAGCTGGAGAACGGCCTGTACGCTGACAGCCCCGGCACGAAACATACCGCGGCGCACAGCGTCTTTCTACCGCTTGCCTTTGGACTCGTCGACGCGAAGGACAAGGCGCGCCATATCGGCAAGCTGAATGCCGTCATCAATGGCAAGTTCCGAGGCGGGTTCCCGGGTTCGGTCTATACGGCCCCGTATCTGCTCGAGGCGCTGTTTCAGAATGGCCAGGATGATCTGGCCATGGCGCTGATTCTGAACAATTCAGATCGAGGCTGGCGAAACATGCTGACGAAATACGAGGCAACCGTCACGCACGAAGCATGGGACGTGAAGTTCAAGGATAACGAAGACTGGACCCATGCGTGGGGCGCGGCGCCGGCCTACATTTTCCCGCGTTATGTGCTCGGCGTGCAGCAGTCCGAACCTGGCTGGAAACACTGGCGCATTCGACCCTCGAGGGCCCTGAACGCCAGCGTCGAGGCATGGCTGCCAATGCCGCAAGGCACGGCGTACGTCAGGCTCGACAAAAATAGCGGTATGGCGACAGTGCGGGTTCCGCAGGGAACCGTGGCCGATTTCATCGATGGCGGCGAGACGACGGCCCTGCCTGCCGGCGAGCATGTCGTGCGCTGGAAATCGTTCCGCTGACTTTGGCGCGGCAACGGCAGAGACCGCACCTCGCGCCTATTTATCGGTGGCCGCCCCCAGAAACGGACCGATCTGTGACATCACCAGGCGGGCGCCACTGACACTCAGGTGATCGGCATCGAAATACATGGCATTTTTGCCGATCACCGACTTGCAATTGACCGGATCGCACAGAACCATGGCGGGGTCGATGAAGGTCAGATCGTTGCTCCAGGGCAATTGCCTTAGACGGTCGAGTACGTAGCGATTCCGCTGCTGATACCAATGGCGTGTGATGCCGACGTGATCGCTTTCCGCGACCATGCGTGGCATTGCTGCAATCTCTTGTTGTAGCGGCCGGGGAATCTCGGGAACCGGCCCAAGCACGAACACATGCTTGCCGGCCTTGCGCAGGTCATTGATGGTCGACACCAAGTCATTCCAAATCAAATCACGCGACTTCTCCGTATCCAGTCCGTTGAGATGCAACGGCTGGTCCGGGATCTTCGGATATCCGGGCAGATGATCGCCAGTCAAGTGCATGCCGTAGCGGAATGCAATCAGCACGTTTTTAATATTTGGCGATTGTTCGATGCGTTTAACCGCCTCGCGTTGCCATTGCGAGCATCCCGGAGCAGGACTTTCATAGCGTGTTGCGGGTGCACAGGCACTGAAGCTCAAGTGCAGCAGGCCTTGATCGCGAATCGCCAGTGCCTCGGCCAGCGCGTAAGCGGGTTCCACGACATGACTGTCCCCCAGTGCAGCCCAAGTGACGTTGTCCTTGAAGTACGTGCACGCCTCCGACGGACGCTTGTAGTCTTTTCCCGATGTGTGGCATGCGTCCCGCTTCGGACTGAACGCCACGGTTTCGAGCAGTGACTGCCTTGCCGCGTCAAACCGGCCAGGAAAACCTTTGGCCGCGATTGCCGCCACGCCTAAGACGATGACAGTCGCAGCGCCGGCTGACGTCAGCAGGACGATGGGCTTGCGGCCAACGCGCCGGGTATTCCGGAAGTGCGTTTCAACGTAGCGCCACGAGGGGTAGGCAAGGAGAAACGACAATCCCACCAGCAGCCATGGCGAAAAATGTCCGACCGTGAGTTCCGGATAGTGCAAACGCGCGAATGCCAGCACCGGCTGGTGCCATAGGTACGCGCTGTACGACATCAGGCCAATGGCAGTCAGCGCCCTGTTGGAGAGTACGCGTCCCACGATCGTTTGCCCGTTGGCAAAGGCCAGGATGAATGCGGCCCCCACGGTGGGAATCAATGCCGCCGCGCCCGGAAATTGGGCGTCGCGCAAGCCGAAGAGCGCGACGATGACCAGAAGCAGCCCAAGCGTGGACAATGTGCGTTCATGCCGGACTACACAGCGGGGCATGTCGCCTTGTATTTTCAGGCTTGCCACAATTGCGCCAATGAGTAATTCCCAACTGCGCGCGATCGGCGAATAAAATGTACTCTGCGGTGCATGCCGTAGCGCAAATTCCGCATATAAGAGCGATGCAACAGCTAGCGCGATAAATATGAGTACCTGCCGCTGGCGTGAATATCGCCACACCAGGCCCATTATCAGGGGGCAAAGCAGATAGAACTGCTCCTCCACTCCCAGGCTCCAGGTGTGTACCAAGGGCTTTTCGTCGGTGGTTGCGTCGAAATAATTCGTCGTCAGGCCGAAATACAGGTTCGACGAAAATGTGGCAGTCGCCACCATGCTTTTTGCGAATGGCAAAAACTCGCCCGGCGCCATCCATACCCAGGCAAACGGCACGGACGCCAATACCACAAGGAACAATGCCGGCAAAATGCGCCGGGCGCGCCGCTCGTAGAAATCGAGGATGCTGAACGTGCCCCGCGTCCTGGCCTCGATGATCATGTAGGTGACCAGATAACCGCTGATCACGAAGAAAATATCGACACCGGCAAAGCCCCCGCCGATCCACTTGAATCCGGCATGAAACAAGATGACCGAAACCACTGCAATCGCTCGTAACCCGTCGATCTCCGGGCGATATTTGAGGTGCTTTATCTGGTTATTCATATCACCGGTGATTCATGCGGCTGCCAGCGGCGCGCCATGCGGGGGGAAGGGGCGGCCTGAAGGCCCGCGATCATAACACAGTCCCCTCCGTACGAACCCACCTGCGCAAGCCTGTCCAGAGTATGTCAAGGGGGCATAATCTGATCTTTGCGTGGGAAAAAGACGGTGTGCGTCGAACGCTCTACTTTCGGGATTCGAGGGTGTAAATTTGCAGAGTGATTCAACGCATTGGAAGGAGTCCCGATATGTCGCGATATCGTTTTCCGGCGCGCATTGCCATGCTGATTGCATGGAGTGCCACGGCTGTACTGAGCGCCTGCGCCACCGGGCAACCGCCGGACAATCCGTCGGCCACCACAAGCCTCAACGAAACCCGCTCCAGCGGCCCCAGCCGCTGGGAGCTGGTGCGCTGGCAGATGCCGGATGGCACGGTGCGTGACATTCCGCACGGCGACAACGGCGAGCCGATTGTCTTCAATTTCAGCGATGGCATTGATTCGTCGCAGGGCACCGTCAACGGCACCAGCGGCTGCAACCGCTTTACCGGTGGCTATGGCAAGACCGACACCGGCATCCGGTTTGATCGCATCGCGGGTACGCGCATGGCGTGTCCGGGCCCCCGGATGGAAACGGAGTCGGCCTTGCTCAAGGCGATGCAGTCGCCCTTTACGACTGTCGGCACGCAGCCGTCGGCCGGCGCCACAGGCCGCCAGATCATCTGGAAGACGGCCGATGGCGATCTGTTGCAGTTTGTTGAACGGGAAGGCGTAGGCCGACGCGGCGACAAGGTCGACCCTGCAACGGGCGCCGTGCCGGGCCGGGAGAAAACTGTTTATATCGATTCACAACGCGTGGAATGCACCGGTGCCGGCAAGCTGCAGTGCTACCGCTGGCGGGAGTCGCCCGACGCGCCGTGGCAGCTTTGGTACGGACCGATCGAAGGCCTCGATTTCGAACCGGGCGTCACGTACAAGCTGCGGGTGAGGGAATACCAGGTGCCGAATCCTCCGGCGGACGCTGCGGCCATTCGGTGGCAGTTGCTTGGCGTGGAATCCAGAACGCGGGCCAATTAAGTCGATGGGCTAGAATGGCGGGCTGAACTTCCCGCCGAATGTGGCGGGTTTGCCCCTTTTGGTTTCTATGAAAAGCAGTTCGATCCAGCTCTCCCGGGCCGCCGATTCCCTGGTGTTCGCGTTCCCCATCCTGGTGCTATGCGTGCCCCGTGGCGCAGGTGTGTTCCTCGCGGGGGTGGCCTTGCTGGCACTGCTGGGTTGGCGCGAGATGGGTCGGGCATGGCGCCAGCATGCGTCTGTCCTCTGGCCGGTGACTTTGACGGTGCTTGCGTTCCTGGCCGTGTTTCTGGTGTCGAAGCTGATCCACCAGACCCCTTGGGATGTCATCGACAATCCTTCGCGCATACTGCTTGCGGTCCTGGCCTGCTGGGTGGTGGTTCGTGCGTCGCCGGATCCCGCGTGGCTGTGGCGCGGCATTACCGTAGCCCTTGTTCTGGCGCTGCTCCTGGTGACATACCAGAAGCTCGTGCTAGGGGAGCCACGTCCGTCGGCCTGGATTCAGGCGATTGCGTTTGCCAATATGGTGGCCGCCTTGTCGCTGGTCGGCTTCGCTCGGCCGGGGCAGACCCGTGCGGCGCATGCACAAGCCTGGCTGGACGTCGTCTGCGGCGCTGCCATCCTGGTGCTCAACGGCACACGGGGTGGCATGGTGGCATTGCTTGTGGCGCTGGTGCCAATGCTGATGGTCCGTTACCGGCGCGTGGGCGTCAGGATGTTCCTGGCCGCGCTTGGCGGAACGGCCATTCTGGCAGTGGGCGCCTATCTGATACCCGGCAGCCCTGTGGTCAGCCGGGTAGACCAGGCGATCACGGAGATTCATGCGTTTGGGCAAGGCAACTACGAGACCTCGGTGGGCGTGCGGCTCAAGATCTGGGAAATCGGCGGAGGGTACTTCGCGGAGCATCCGTTGACAGGCGCAGGCGTCGGGCAGTTCGCCCGGATTCTGCACGCCACGCCGTACTGCCATGAACATCCCGAGTCGACAGTCTGTATCCTCGAGCATGCGCACAACGATATCGTCGAGGTGGCGGCGACGACGGGCATATTTGGATTTGCCGCATTCCTCGCGCTGTTCTTTGTGCCCGCAGCCTTGTTCTGGCGTGCCATGCAACAAAGCCGCCCCGGGTGCGCCGAGGAAGGGGTGAGCCTTGGCGGTGCCGGTCTGGGGGTTGTGTTGGCGACGCTGATCTGCGGCCTGACGCAAGTCACGATGGCCCACCAGGCCAACGTGGTGTTTTATGCAGGGCTTATCGGCCTGCTGTTGGGGATGGCGAGCCGCGCATCGCGCGTCGAGCACGCGGCAGAGAACGGTGCGAAGCCCGGCCGGGCCACGGCGGTAAGCTCGGTCGCCTGAACTAGCGGCTTGCCCGTGGCCGCAATCAGCTCCGTGGCCGCAATCAGCTCCGTGGCGCGTTCGGCGCCACTACGTTCTCGCGGCGTCCCCCGGTTCCACGTCCTTGCGCCGCCCCCGACACTGCCCCCACTCGCGCCTTCCCCGGCACCTTATACATCGCCCCCGGCAGCTGCGTCAGCAGCGTGTTGATCTGCACCACATCGTCCTCCGACAGCGTGCCGGTGGACGCCTTCAGGCGCATGCCGTTCATGATGGTGTCATAGCGGGCCTTGGACAGGTCGCGCCGCGTGGAAAACAGCTGCGCTTCGGCGTTGAGCACGTCGATATTGATGCGCACCCCGACCTCGTAGCCCAGCTGGTTCGATTCCACGGCGCTCTGCGCCGAGCGTTCCGCTGCCTCCAGGGCCTTGACCTGGGCCAGGCCGTTGAAGACGCCGGAGTACGTCTGGCGCGCCTGTTGCGCGGCGGTGCGGCGGGCGAATTCCAGATCGCTCGCGGCCTTGTCCGCCAGCGCCAGGGTTTCGCGCACGCGCGACTGGATCTGGCCGCCGGTGAAGATCGGGATATTCAGTTGCACGCCGACCACGCCGGAGTTGTAGCGGCTGCCGACGTTGCTGAGCTGGGTGGCCGTGCCCTGGGCGTTGGTGTAGCCGTAGGACGCCACCAGATCCACCGAAGGCAGGTGGCCCGCCTTGGCCTTGTTGGTCTCGCGCTGGGCGGTTTCCAGGTTGTAGCCGGCCAGTCCCACCTGCGGATTGGTCTGCTCGGCCTGCGATGCCCACGCGTTCACATCGGGCGGCTGAGGCCCAGGGATCTGGGCTTCGGGCCGCAGCCCCATGAGTTCGTCCACGGGTTTGCCGGTGATCTGCTGCAGCGTGGCGCGGGTCACCTCCAGCGCGCTCTGGGCGGCGATTTCGGTCGACGTGGCCAGGTCGTAGCGGGCCTGCGCGTCATTGGCGTCGGTGATCGTGGCCGTGCCCACTTCGAAGTTGCGCTTGGCCTGTTCCAGTTGCTCACCGATGGCTTTTTTCTGTGCGCCGGCCAGGTAGAGGTTGTCCTGCGCGGCCAGCACGTCGAAGTAGGCCTGCGACGCACGCGTGATCAGGTCCAGCTGGGCCTGCTGGAACGTGACTTCCCCCGCCAGCGACGCCAGTTCGCCCTGCTTGTAGGTTTCCCAGCGGTCCCAGCGGAACAGCGGCTGCGTCAATTGCAACGCCCAGGTGTTGGCGTTGAAGTAGCGCGTGGTATCCACCGGCGAGCTGTAGTCCGCCATGGTCCGCTGCGCGCCCGCCGTGCCCGCAATCTGGGGCAGCAGGCCGGCGCGGCCCTGGGGCAGCTTCTCGCGCGTGGCCAGCAATTGCGAGCGGGCACTGGCGAACTGGGCGTCGTTGGCTTGCGCGTCGCGGTACACCTGCAGCAGGTCGGCGGCCAGTGCGGACGGCATGGGCAGCCAGGCGAGCAGGGCAGCCGCGAGCACCAGGGGTTTCCTGGCCGCAACGGACACGGCGGAAAGCGCAAAACTCATGACATCTCCAGCTCGGCCAGCGGCACGCGCGGCCAACGATCGATAGGTTGCGACGGGTGGTACTGCCAGGGACGGGGTACTTCGGATATTGCGGATGCTGCGGGTACGGCCGGGATGCTGCGCGGTGGCACGGCCCCGGCGTGCTGCCGGGGCCGGTTCCGGATCAATACTGCGGAGCGGACGGATCGACCTGGGTCGACCAGGCGTGGATGCCGCCGGTCAGGTTCCAGACCTTGGCATAGCCCTGGCGCTCCAGAAAGCTGGCCACCTGCATGCTGCGCGCGCCGTGGTGGCAGATGCAGACAATCTCGGCGTCCTCGTCGATGTCGTTCAGACGGGCCGGGATCTGGCCCATCGGGATATGTGTGATGCCGGGCATTGCGGCGGTGCGCACTTCCAGATCCTCGCGCACATCCAGCAACACCGGCTTGGCGCGGCCGGCATCAGCCAGCCATTGCGCCAGTTCGGGGGCGGTAATTACCTGCATGGCCGGCTCCGGTTCAGAACTTGAAGCGCGACGGCTGTGCCGCGCCTTGCAGCGGCTTGGCCAGCGTCTCGAACACGTTCACCATCTGGTACTCGGTCTCCGACACGCGCGTGATGATGCGGGCTTCCATGACGGGTGCCGTGCCGATGATGGCGGCGATACGGCCACCGACCTGGACCTGCGACAGGATCGACTGCGGCAGTTCCGGCAGCGAGCCGGAGATGCAGATGACGTCGTACGGCGCGGCCACGGCCCAGCCGTCGGCGGCATTGCCTTCGGCCACTTCCACATTGGTCACGCCGGCATTGGCCAGGTTCTGGCGAGCCAGTGCCACCAGTTCCGGACGGATGTCGACGGTCACCACGTGGCGGCCGCGGGCCGCCAGCAGCGCGGCCATGTAGCCCGAACCTGCGCCGATTTCCAGCACGTTCTCGTGCTTGCGCACGTTCAGGTCCTGCAGGACGCGGGCTTCCACGCGCGGGGGCATCATGTTCTCGCCGCCCGGCAGCGGAATCTCCATGTCGACGAAAGCCAGCGCGGCGTAGGCCTGCGGCACGAACTGCTCACGCTTGACCACGGCCAGCAGGTCCAGGATTTCCTGGTCCAGCACGTCCCATGGGCGGATTTGCTGTTCGATCATGTTGAATCGGGCTTTTTCGAGATCCATCTTGCCTTTCCTTCCAGATGCTTGCGGGGTTGCGCCGCCGGCCGGGCTGTTCGCCCCGCCGTCCGCGCTGTTGTATCGATCAGTGCCGGATTTGCCTTGTCCCGTCGGGCGCCAGAGCCGCCGCATGCCGGGATGTTACGCAAAAGCCCGCTATTTTACCCCCGCCAACCGGGCTGGCATGTTTACAAACGGTTAGCGTTGCGCCGTGGCACGCGGGGCCGTGCGCGGCATGGGGTGTCTTCATGTCCGGACGGCCGCCCGGGTGTCATTCCGGGAATCTGGCTCGGACGCCGCCGCCGCGCGCTCGGCCATCAGTTCGTCACGAATCCGCTCCCAGACATAAGGCCCTTGCTGGGCGGGCAGCGGGGTATCGCGCGCCGGGCCCGTGGTCAGGCCGAACAGCAGCATATGTAGCAGCTGATCCAGGAAGGCATTGGGGTCGATAGCCGGCACATTGACCTGGCTGAAGGCGCTGCGCCAGAGCATCAGGAACACCAGCGGCGCGCACAGCAGCGTGGTCGCGGGATTGGCTGGCACCTGGCGGAACTCGCCGCGTGCCACCCCGCGCGCCAGCACGCGGGCAAACAGCGCGTCGCCGGGCCCCATGACTTCGTCCTGGTAGAACTGGGCGATATCGGGGAAATTGCCCGATTCGGCAATGATCAGCTTGGTCAGGCCGGCCACCGGCGTAGCGCCGATCAGGCCCCACCACCCCAGCAGCAGTTCGCGCAGCAGTTCGGGGGTGGACCCTTCGTAGGTGTCCACCAGATCGGTGCCCTTGGCCAGCGCGGGCACCATGTTTTCGCGGACCACTGTCTTGAACAGTTCTTCCTTGTTCGCGAAATACAGGTAGACCGTGCCCTTCGACACGCCGGCCGCCGCCGCCACGTCTTCCAGCCGGGTCGCGGCGTAGCCGCGTTCCACGAACAGTGTCAACGCGGCGGCCACCAGCTCTTGCGGGCGCGCGGCCTTGCGGCGGCTCCAGCGGCGGGTGTCGGGGTCTTTCTTGGGCAGGGCAGGGCTCACGGGACAGGCGCCAAAGCGATCCATGCGGGATGCATCGCAGTATTAATAACTTGTCGGTCAGTAATGTAGAGGACCGGAATTGCGGGGTCAAGCCGCGTGCGACGAATGGTATAAGTGACGCATGATACGCAAGTTGCTCTTTGTTGCAGGTCTCGCGGATCGGGTCAGGCACAATGCCGGCTTGGTACCGCGCATCGGCGGCACCCCTGTATTGTCGGCATCTGCCGCTGAACCTTCACCATGTCCTGCCAGTCTGAACCCACCTGCCGTGCCGGCTGCGGCGCTTGCTGCATCGCGCCGTCCATCACGTCGCCCCTGCCAGGCATGCCGCATGGCAAGCCGGCCGGCCAGCGGTGCGCGCAACTGATGGCGGACATGCGGTGTGCGGTGTTCGGACAGCCGCAGCGGCCGGCATTCTGCGGCGGACTTCGCCCGTCGGCCGAAATGTGCGGGGATTCCCGCGAATCGGCCATGATCTGGCTGACGCGGCTCGAGCAGGCGACGGCGCCGGCCGCAGCGGTGCGCTGACCCTACTGTTTGATGGAGAGGCATGCATGATTGCGATGACGCGCCGGCGCTGGCTGGCGGCCACGGGGGCAGCCGCGCTGGTGGCCACGGGCTGGCTGGCGGGCTGCAGCGTATTCCGTAGCGAGTACACATTCTCGCAAAGCCAGCTGCAGGACGCGCTGGCGAAGAAATTCCCGTTCAACAAGCGGTATATGGAGGTGTTCGATATCCAGCTTGCCAACCCGCAGCTGGCGCTCGACGCCACCCGTAATCGCGTGCTGGTCAGCTTCGATGCCACGATCGACAACCGGCTGTTTTTCCGCCAGCCGCTGATGGGCCGCTTCGCGCTGGACAGCGCGCTGCGCTATGACCCTCCAAGTCATTCGCTGGTGCTGCAGGACCCCGAGGTCAAGCAGTTCGACGTGCAGGGGTTGCCGGGCCAGTTCGCACGCCAGTTGAATGCACTGGGCGGTATCCTGTCCGAGCAGTTGCTGCAGGGCTATCCGCTCTATACGTTCAAGCCGGAGCAGTTGCGGCTGGCCGGCACTAGCGTGGAGCCCGGTACAATCACGGTCCTGCCTGACGGTATCAACGTCAAGATTAATCGGCCGTAAATTCATAGCAACAATAATGCGATGCCTTCGGGCATCGCTGGCGGACCAGCCGCCATTCGCGCCTACTTTTTGAGTCCACATGGATATTGCACTCGCCCTCAAGGCCGTGATTCTCGGCATCGTCGAAGGACTGACCGAATTTCTTCCCATCTCGAGCACCGGCCACCTGATTCTTGCCGGACAACTGCTGGACTTCAATGACGAAAAAGGCAAGATCTTCGAGATCGTGATCCAGTTCGGCGCGATCCTGGCGGTGTGCTGGGAATTCCGCCGGCGCATCGGCGCCGCGCTGGGCGGGCTGGTCTCTGACCCCCGGCAGCAACGTTTTGCGATCAACGTGATTGTTGCCACGGTGCCGGCCATCGTGCTGGCGCTGGTGTTCGGCAAATGGATCAAGGCCCATCTGTTCAATCCGATTACCGTGGCGTTGGCGTTTATCGTCGGTGGTGTGGTGATTCTCTGGGCGGAATGGCGCGAGGGGCGGCGCGGTACCGTGTCGCATCCGCAAGGCAATGCGCTGCTGGAAGCGGCCAAGGCCGGCGCGCCGCGCATCGAGTCCATCGACGACCTGACCTGGCGCGACGCCTTGAAGGTGGGTCTGGCCCAGTGTTTTGCCCTGGTGCCCGGCACCTCGCGCTCGGGCGCGACGATTATCGGCGGCATGCTGTTCGGCCTGTCGCGTCAGGTGGCCACCGAGTTCTCGTTCTTCCTGGCGATCCCGGTCATTTTCGGCGCCACGGTCTACGAACTGTACAAGGCGCGCGCGGTGCTGTCGGCCGACGACCTGGGCATTTTCGGCATCGGCTTCGTATTCGCGTTCCTGTCGGCGTTCCTGTGCGTACGATGGCTGCTGCGATTCGTGGCCACGCACGATTTCAAGCCATTTGCCTGGTATCGGATTGCCTTCGGGATTATCGTGCTGCTGACCGCCTGGACGGGTATGGTGTCCTGGCACGCCTGATTTGCGACGCAAACGCAAATTGGCGACAGCATGAAAAAAGGGGCCTCGGGCCCCTTTCTTATTTCTTGCGGAATACCACGTCCCAAACGCCGTGGCCTAGTCGCACGCCGCGTTTTTCGAACTTGGTCACGGGCCGGTAAGCGGGGCGTTCCGAAAATCCGCCCGCGGTCGTCGACGTGTTTTCCAGCGTCGGTTCGCCGCTTAGAACTTCCACCATCTGGTGGGCGTATTCTTCCCAGTCCGTCGCGCAGTGGAAATAGCCACCGGGCTTCAGGCGGCTGGCCAGCACCTTGACCAGTGGCGGCTGGACCAGGCGGCGCTTGTTATGGCGCTTCTTGTGCCAGGGATCGGGAAAGAAGATATGCACGCCGTCCAGCGACTGCTCGGTCAGCATGTGCGCGATGACTTCCACCGCGTCGTGGTTCATGATCCGCACATTCTGCAGATCGTTCTCGCCAATCAGCTTCAGCAGCGCACCGACGCCGGGCTCATGGACTTCGCAGCCCAGGAAATTGTCCTGCGGGCGCAGTTTGGCAATATGCGCCGTCGTTTCGCCCATGCCGAAGCCAATTTCAAGAATCGACGGTGCCTCGCGCCCGAACGTGGCCGTCCAGTCCAGTGGTTCGCCTTGATACGGCACGATGAACTTCGGACCGAGGTCGTCGATGGCGCGCTGCTGGCCGGTGGACGTGCGCCCGGCACGCCTGACAAACGAGCGGATACGGCGCGGATGCGCGACCTCGTCACCCGGGTTGGCAGGGGTGGCGTCTGCAGGTTGTCCGCTGGCGCCGTCGGCGTCGTCGCCCGGCAGCGTGTCGGTGTTCGTGTCTTGGGGAAGCATGGCAACAAAAAACCGCCGGGCGGATCGCCGGTCATCCATTGACCGGGTGCCAGAGGCGGCTTGTCAGATCTGGGAAGTGGAGCGGGCGATGGGAATCGAACCCACGTCTTTAGCTTGGGAAGCTAAGGTAATAGCCATTATACGACGCCCGCCATGGCTTACTGGGGGCGGATTGTAGCATGGTTGTGCGGCGGAACTCGCCCGGTGGCGACGCCGCCCCAACCGGCGCACAATACCCGATCCCCACACGAGATGCCCCCCGCCCGTGCCCCCCGTTCCTGCCCAACGATTCAATTCCGAGCTGTTGCCGCGCATTGTCGAGCGTGTGCAGCGCCTGTCCCGTGGCACCTTGCATGCGGAAATCCAGTCGCCGGCCGCCTCCGACCTGCCCGCCTGCCTGCGCGTCTGGGCCCAGTCCAGGCCGAACGGCGGCCGCTATGCCTATCCGATCGACATCACGCTGTCGTGGGACAGTTTCGAGGTCGATCGCCTGTTCGCCTCGGGCGGTGTCGAGCGCTTCGACGCGTATCTGGATGCCTTGCCGGCCAAGCTCGATGCCTGGCAGGAACCCCGGCAGATCGACTTCAACTCGCGCACGCAGGCCGAGGCCACGGTGCTGATCGGCGGCCTCGATTTCGAGCATCTGGTGCGATAAGCGCCGTGTGAGCGCGGCCGACGGCTATCGGACGGTCAGCCGGCACGTGGCGGTGTCTTCCGCCCCGCCCGGTATCCATCGCAATCCCTGCCCATGGTGGATGGCATTTGGCAGGCCAAGCCAAGGCTCGACACAGTAGAAGTCGGAATCGTCGCGCTCGGTCCAGGTGGTCACGGCGTACCAGGGCGCCGTGTTGGCGGCATCGAGTCCGATTTCGATGGTACGCGTCGGGAGTTCGACGCAGACAGACCTGGCATCGCCATTCCCGCGGGCTTGCAGCACATGGAAGGTGTCCTGCAGCCGCGCGTCGTCCAGGCGATAGGCGGGCTCGCCCGGCTCGGGCGCCGTCAGGCCGCCATCGGCCCGCTGCCGTACGCGGGACGCCGGTGGCATGACGATGCGGCTCCGCGCGCGGGCGGGATGGGGCAGGGCGAAGTAGAAGTGATGACCAGCGTCATACGGCAACGGGGGCAGCGCGGCGTCGCCAGTATTGCGCGTGCGCAGCGTGACCTCGATGCCATCCGGCACCAGCCGATAGGTGGCCGTGAATACGAATTCATACGGATAGCCGGGCCGGGTCTGGGCCGAAGATGCCAGTGACAGGCTGACCGCGTCCGCCGACAGTTCGGAGACGGCAAACGGCAGGTCACGGGCAAAGCCATGCTGGGGCAGTGCGTGGATCGTGCCCGCACTGTCGCGCCAGCGGCCCGCTTCGCCGTCGACAAAATGCCGGCCGATAAACGGAAATAGCAGCGGATTGCCGCCACGTATCTTGGCGACGCGGGTCCAGTCGGCATCGTCCGGCCAGTACAGGATGTCCTGCCCGCGATGCACCCAGCGCACAAGCCGCCCCCCGTGCGCGGGCGCCAGCAGCAGGTAGTGGTCGTCGTGGCCGACCCGGAGCAGGTCCTGGCCCTGGAATCGCTGAGTCATGGTCATCGTCGGCATCCGTGGCGCGTCGAAAACCGCAAGCGTAGCGCATGTGGGCCGTCGGGCTTGTGCGGTGGCGCGCGCGGGCGCCTTACCGCCGCATCTCGTCGCTCGTGTAGATGGTTTCGCGCACCAGCGGATACACCTGCGCCTCCCAATGCTTGCCGTTGAATACGCCATAGTGGCCGACCCCGGTCTGAATGTGATGCATGCGCAGGTACGGGCGCAGGCTCGAACACAGGTCCTGTGCCGCCATGGTCTGCCCGATAGCGCAGATGTCGTCGCGCTCGCCTTCGATGGTCAGCAGCGCCGTGCGGCGGATGGCACGCGTCGACACCCGCCGCCCGCCCACGTCCAGCAGGCCCTGCGCCAGCAGGAACCGCTGGAATATCAGGCTGACCGTTTCCAGGTAAAACTCGGCCGTCAGGTCCATCGTGGCGAAGTACTCGGTGTAGAACGCCTGGATGGCATCGGCCTTGGCATGTTCGCCACGGGTGCGCAGTGCGTACAGGTCGCGCAGCGCCTGTTCGTGCCGCTCTCGGTTCATGCTCATGAAGGCAATCAGCTGCACGAAGCCCGGGTACACGCGCCGCATGGCGCCTGCAAACCGCCACGGCACATAGCCGATCAGCGTGTTTTCGAACCACTCGATGGGGCGGCTGGTGGCCAGTTCGTTGACGCGGGTGGGATTCACGCGGGCGTCGATCGGGCCGGCCATCAGCGTCAGGCTGGGGGGCTGCATCGGGTCGCCGTCCTCGGCCATCAGTGCGGCGGCCGCCAGCGCGGCCACGGTCGGCTGGCACACGGCTACCACGTGGGTGTTGCCGCCCAGTGCGTGCAGGAAGGTGACCAGGTGTTGCACGAATTCGTCGAAGCCGAAGCGGCCGCGTGACAGCGGGACGTCTCGCGGGTTGTGCCAGTCGGTAATGTAGACGTCATGGTCTCGGAGCATCGTTTCCGCGGTGCCGCGCAACAGCGTGGCAAAGTGGCCGGACATCGGCGCCACCAGCAGTACGCGCGGCTGCGGCGGTACGCCTTCGCGGCGAAAGCGCAGCAGCGTGCAGAACGGCGTGCGCGTGACCACTTCCTCGATCACCGGCACGTCCTGGCCATGAATGCGCACGCTGTCGATGCCGAAGGGCGGGCGGTAGTGGGTCAGTCGGGCCAGCGCCAACACTTCGCAGGCGCCGCGCAGGGTGCGCAGCGGCTCGGATTGGTCGCCATGGCGCCATGCGCTCAGCAGCGTGGCCGTGATGTCGGCGAGCGAGCATGCTGGCTGCATCAAGTCTGCGTATGTCTGGTAGGCCTGGTAAAGCATCGCTCGATCTCCCCACTTCCGATCCTTGACACCGCAATTTATGTGCCATCGTGGTTCATGTTGGCACGCAGGTTGCGAATCGGAATCGGTTCGGTGCGCCGGATCACACGCGGTGCACCGAGTGGCGCAGACACCGCGCGCCGATCGCGCGCAACGCGGCGGGCGCTTCGGACTGGTGCCGGTCGTGCCCGCCGGCCGCACCGCCCGGGTGCGTACTGGCGGAACGCGTCCGGGGCACCGATACTGCAAGCGGACGTCACGCCCCGGGGGGCGGAGGAGGCAAGATGGCCAAGACAACGCTGACGATCAGCAGCAAGACCTATTCATCGTGGTCGCTCCGGGGCTGGCTGCTGGCGCGCTTTGCCGGGCTGGAGTTCGAGGAGGTGCTGGTGCCGCCCGACGATCCCGCCGTGCGCGCCGAAATCCTGCTGCTCTCGCCGTCGATCCTGGTGCCGTGCCTGCGGCATCAGGGCGTGACGGTATGGGACACGATGGCGATTGCCGAATACCTCAACGAAATCAAGCCGAAAGCCAGGCTGCTGCCCGAGGAACTGGCCGCGCGCGCCCACTGCCGCGCCATCTGCGGCGAAATGCACTCGGGGTTTGCCGCCATGCGCGCGGCGTTGCCGATGAACCTCAAGGGCCATTTCCCCGGCCTGAAGGTCTGGTCACGGGCGCAGGCCGACATCGATCGCATCACCGCAATCTGGACCGAATGCCTGGAGCGCTACGGCGGCCCATTCCTGTTCGGCAAGCATCGCACCGTGGCCGATGCGATGTATGCGCCCGTGGTCACGCGCTTTGTCACCTATGGCGTGAAGCTCGACGCGCCGCTGGTGGAATTCTGCAAGACCATCCTCGCCATGCCCGAAATGCAGGAATGGATTGGCGCGGCGCGCGAGGAACCCGACGAAATCAGCGAACTCGACGTGGAGTTCTGACGCCGGGCGCCCCTGGCTGGCATCACCGTTCAGGCCACGCGCGGCTGGCGCGCCAGGTAGTCGGCGGCGTAGGCGAAGTACCACGCCAGGCAGTCCGGATTCGCCATCGCGTCGGGATTGGCGATCCGGTCCGGCGCGTGGCCCAGCAGCAGCTTCTTGATCGGGACTTCCATCTTCTTGCCCGACAGCGTGCGCGGCACGCCGGGCACCTGCACGATCTCGTTCGGCACGTGGCGCGACGACAGCGCCGCGCGGATGCGCGCGCGCATGGTGTCGCGCAGGGTATCGTCCAGCGCCATGCCGTCGCGCAGCATCACGAACAGCGGCATGTACGATTCGCGGCCCAGGTATTCGAGGTCGACCACCATGCTGTCGAGCACTTCTGGCAGTTCCTCCACCACGCGGTACAGCTCGCTGGTGCCCATGCGGATGCCGTGGCGATTGATCGTGGCGTCCGAGCGCCCGTAGATGATGGCCCCGCCGCGCGGCGTGATGCGGATCCAGTCACCATGGCGCCACGCATTCGGGTACACGTCGAAATAGCTGTCGCGATAGCGGCTGCCATCGGCATCGCCCCACAGGAACAGCGGCATCGACGGCATCGGCTCGGTGCAGACCAGCTCGCCCACTTCGTCGATCACGGCATGGCCGTGCTCGTCGAACGCTTCCACCTTGGCGCCCAGGCAGCGGCATTGCATCTCGCCGGCGTAGACCGGCAGCACCGGGCAGCCGCCCACGAACGACCCGGCAAAGTCGGTGCCACCCGACATCGGCGCCAGCCAGACGTCTTCGCGGACCTGGGCGTAGATCCATGCGTAGGCATCTTCGGACAACGGCGAGCCGGTCGAACCGATGCCACGTAGCCGCGAGACATCGGCAATCCGCGCGGGCTCGACGCCCGCCTTCATGCAGCTGGTGAAGAACGCGGCGCCGGCGCCGAACATCGTCACGCGGGCGTCGTCGACGAAACGCCAGAGCACGCCGGCGTCGGGCCAGGCGGGGTTGCCGTCGTACAGGGCGATGGTCGTGCCCAGCAGCAGCCCGGCTACCTGTGCATTCCACATGATCCAGCCGCTGCTGCTGTACCAGTGGAAGACGTCGTCGGCGCCGAGGTTGTTGTGGAACGCCATGAGCTTGAGCTGCTCGGCCACGATGCCGCCATGGCCATGCACGATGGGCTTGGGCATGCCCGTGGTGCCGGACGAGTAGACGATCCACAGCGGATGGTCGAACGGCACGGGCTCCACCTGGAGCGGCACGCCGTGCGCCAGCACATCGGCCCAGGCGTGGTGGCGCAGGCTCGCGCCGCGGCCGGCGACGGCGCCGTCGATGTCGACCTGGCTGCCCAGCGTGGGCACGATCACGATATTGGTCAGCGAGGGCAGGGCGGCCACCAGATCGGCGATGACGGGCGCGCGGTCGTACGCCTTGCCGCCATAGCGGTAGCCGTCCACCGCGATCAGCACCTTGGGCTCGATCTGCCGGAAGCGGTCGATCACCGCCACCTGGCCCATGTCGGGCGCGCAGCCGGACCAGATGGCGCCCACGCTGGCGGTGGCCAGGAAGGCCACGATCGTTGCCGGGATGTTCGGCAGATAGCCCGCCACGCGGTCGCCGCGCGTCACGCCCATCTCACGCAGCGCGTGCGCCAGCGAGGCCACCTGGGCTTCCAGGGTATCCCAGCTGATATCGGCAAGCGGCTGCGCCTCGCCGGCATGGCGGATGGCGGTGCGTGCGCGGGCGGGGCCCGTGCCGGCATGGCGGAAGACCTGCTGCACGTAGTTGAGCGTGGCGCCCGGGAACCAGCGCGCCCCGGGCATGGTGCGCTGGGCCAGCACGGCACTGGCCGGTGTGTCGAAGCGCACGTCGAAATAATCGACGATGGCTTGCCAGAACGCTTCGATGTCGGAGACCGACCACTGCCACAGGCTGGCGTAGTCGCGGAAATCCAGCGCGCGCTCGCGGCGCAGCCAGTGCATGAAGGCGGCCAGCTGGCTGCCGTGGGCGAACGCCTGCGTGGGCGTCCACATCCGTTTCCCTGCAAGGGTCATGTGTCTCCTCCGCGGCCCGTCTGACGCGGGCCCTTTGCGTGATGGGCGGTCCGCAAATGATAGCGGACCGCCGTGCCGCGGGTGCGCGGCTGGCTGAACGGCTACTTCGGGGACGCGAACAGGGTGCCCCAGATCTCGTCGACACGCGTCTTCACGGCCGGGTCCATCCTGATCGGGGTGCCCCATTCGCGGGTGGTTTCGCCGGGCCACTTGTCGGTGGCATCGATGCCCATCTTGGAGCCCAGGCCCGACACGGGCGACGCAAAGTCGAGATAGTCGATGGGGGTGTTGTCGACCATCACCGTGTCGCGGCTCGGGTCCACGCGCGTGGTGATGGCCCAGATCACTTCCTTCCAGTCGCGCGCGTCGATGTCGTCGTCCACCACGATGATGAATTTGGTGTACATGAACTGGCGCAGGAAGCTCCACACGCCGAACATCACGCGCTTGGCGTGGCCGGCGTACTGCTTCTTCATGCGCACCACCGCCATGCGGTAGCTGCAGCCTTCGGGCGGCAGGTAGAAGTCGGTGATCTCCGGAAACTGCTTTTGCAGCAGCGGCACGAACACTTCGTTCAGGGCCACACCCAGCACGGCCGGCTCGTCGGGCGGCTTGCCGGTGTAGGTGGAGTGGTAGATCGGGTCGCGCCGCATGGTGATGCGGTCGATCGTGAAGACCGGGAACCAGTCCTGCTCGTTGTAATAGCCGGTATGGTCGCCGTACGGACCCTCAAGCGCGTGCTGGTAGCCGGACGGGTGGTTCGGATCGGGCTGGATATGGCCTTCGAGCACGAATTCGGCCGACGCCGGCACCGACAGTTCGGACAGCGTCGGCGTGATGCAGCTGGCCAGCGCGGTGCGGCTGCCGCGCAGCAGGCCGGCAAACTGGTACTCGGACAGCGTATCGGGTACCGGCGTGACCGCGCCCAGGATCGTGGCCGGGTCGGCGCCCAGTGCCACGGCGATCGGGAACGGCTTGCCCGGGTTGGCCAGCGCGTGCTCGCGGAAATCAAGGGCACCACCACGATGCGCCAGCCAGCGCATGATCACCTGATTCCGGCTGATGACCTGCTGGCGGTAGATGCCCAGGTTCTGGCGCTTCTTGTGCGGACCCTTGGTCACCACCAGGCCCCAGGTAATCAGCGGCGCGGCGTCGCCGGGCCAGCAGGTCTGGATCGGCAGGCGCGCCAGATCGACATCGTTGCCTTCCCAGACGATCTCCTGGCAGGCGGGGCTGCTGACGCGCTTGGGTGCCATGTCCCATACCGACTTGGCCAGCGTGAACAGCTTGCCGGCCTCGCGCAGCCCGCGTGGCGGCTCGGGCTCCTTGAGCGCCGACAGCACACGGCCAATATCGCGCAAATCTTCCAGGTTCGACGCACCCATGCCCAGGGCGACTCTTTGTGGCGTCCCGAACAGATTTGCCAGGACCGGTACTTTATAGATATCTCCGTCGTCCCGGCGCGGCTGCTCGAATACGACTGCCGGGCCTTCCGCGCGCAGGAGGCGGTCGCAGATCTCGGTCATTTCGAGGTTCGGCGATACCGGCGCGCTCACGCGCCTGAGGTCTCCGCGCTGCTCCAGCTGACCGATGAAATCGCGCAAATCTTTGTATTGCATAGTGAATTTGGTTCAGGGATGTGGCATCGCGCCATGCCGGGGCACGCTGCTTCGATGTGTGTGACGATACACACGCCACCTCAAAGGCGCAAAAAAATCGTGCCTCCGGACGCCGCAAAATTGTAAGTAACTGATGACTTTAGTCATTTGTTCGGACAATTGCGAGGCTAGGCGTGGCTTGCGATTCAGGGGCAGTGGTTAGCCCACGAGTGCCGTAAAAGGCGTTGTTACATATTGCTGAAAGTAGGAATATTTTGTTTTCTTATTCTTGACGGGTTATAAAAGCGTTCCTACAATCCGGTCTGCTCTCAGGAGTGTTGCGTTGCAACATAGCTTGCGCCCGGGTTGTCAAGTGGGTGTGGCGAAAAAAGCAACGCCGACATTTCCGAATCGACTGTCCATCAAGCGGCCCCAGGGAGGAGCCCGGTGCGCAGTCCTCTGGCGGGATGCCGGAGTTGATGAGTGATCTTAGTGGCAGGGTGCGGCTCCCCAAGCTGTGCCCTGTTTCTCGTTGGGCGCATGGGGAGCGCCCGCCAACAGATGCTGGACACCCCTGCTAGGTGGCGCAGCATCCTTACTTGAATACGTTGAGATCGGGCACGCGCAGTTGTCGGGCGCGCGCAGCGGGCGACGGATGGAGGTAAGCATGAGCGGTTGGAAAACCCTTCATCTTCCCGGCATCGGGCGGGCATTGCAGGTCCGCCTCAGACAGCCGGTACCCGGTGTGAGCCGCGCACTGCAAGTGCGACTGGCCCATCCGGTGGCAGGTCGCGCGTTGCTGCGCGGCGGCCGCACAACCTTGAAGTACACCCTGAACAGTCTCGGGGTGCTGTCGGTGGCCGCAGCGGTCACCCTCACCGTCAGCCAGCAATGGCGGACGTCGCTTGCCGGGGCACTGGCGGGCAATGAAGCGCCCGCCGTGCTGGTGGACGCCGCCGTGGCCAACGCCGAAGCGGCCAACACGGTACACGCCGTGGCCAGCGCGTCGGTGCCGGCGATATCGGCCGACGCGGCCGCAGCACGGCTGCTGGCTACCGCGACGTCCAAGGCCAAGGGCCTGCCGACCGTGTCGGGCGTCGACGAATGGAGCCAGACCCCCGCGGGCAAGGTTCCGTCGGTGGCGCACCTGGCTGCCCAGATTCCGGTGCAGCGCGTGGCGCTGGAGGCGCGCAACACGAGCGCGCTGGGATCGGCGCGCGAGCAGGCCGCCGTGGCGGAGTACATCGCACGCAAGTACCGCGTCGCGAGCCAGGCTACCGCCCAGCTGGTCAAGGCTGCCTACATGACCGGCCGCGAGGTCGGAATCGATCCGCTGCTGATCCTGGGCGTGATCGCCATCGAGTCCAGCTTCAATCCGTACGCCGAAAGCGGCGTCGGGGCGCAGGGCCTGATGCAGGTGATGACCAAGGTCCACCAGGACAAGTACGAAGCCGTGGGCGGCGTGACTGCCGCCCTGAATCCGTACGCCAACATCAAGATCGGTGCGCTGGTGCTGAAGGACTGCATCGCCCGCGCCGGTTCGATCGAGGGCGGCCTGAAGTACTACGTGGGCGCCACGACCAACACGGACGGCGGCTATGGCGCCAAGGTGCTGGCCGAGCGTGGACGGCTGCGTGCCCTGCTGGGCCTGCCGGCCGCGGACAAGGCTGGCGACGCCAAGACGCAGGCCGAGCATCACCAGAACGGCGAAAAGCTGGAAGCCTCCGGCAATACCGCGCAGGCGGCCTGACCTTCGGGACGGGTTCGACCGGCAAGAAGAAAGGCACCCCTCGGGGTGCCTTTTCGTTTTCGTTTTCCGCTTCGGGCTGCCGTGCCGCCGCCCGGGTCGGCCCGTGGGGCCTAGCGCAGGAAGTGATGCATACGATCCATGGCCTCTTCGATATTGGCCATCGACGTTGCATACGAGATGCGGATGTAGTCGTTTGCCGTGTGCGGGCCGAAATCCGTGCCGGGCACCATGACCACGCCGGCATCGTGCAGGATCGCCTGGGTCAGCTTGTCGGCGTTGCCGGCGGCCGGGTGGTTCACGTGGCGGCAGTCGGCATACACATAGAACGCGCCGTCGGGCTTGACCGGTACGCGCAGCCCCAACGCTTCCAGCGCGGGCAGGATCGCGTCGCGGCGGCGATGGAACTCGGCCTTGCGCTCGTCGTAGATCGCCAGTGCCTCCGGCGAGAAGCAGGCTACGGCCGCATGCTGGGCCACGGCCGACGCGCAGATGAACAGGTTCTGCGCCACCTTTTCGAACGCCGGCACCAGCGCATCGGGCACCACCAGCCAGCCCAGCCGCCAGCCGGTCATGTTGAAGTACTTCGAGAAGCTGTTGACGGTGATCACGTTGTCGTCGAGCGCCAGCGCCGAGACGGGCGGGGCATCGTATGACAGCCCCTGGTAGATCTCGTCGAGGATGGCAAAGCCCCGGCGCTCGCGTACTTCGGCCAGGATCGCCTTGAGTTCGTCCGGCAGGATCGACGTGCCGGTCGGGTTCGATGGCGACGCCAGCAGCACGCCGCGCGTCTTTTCGCCCCAGTGGGCCGCCACCTGGGCGGCCGTCAGCTGGAATCGCTCCGCCGGGCCGCTCGGGATCATTTTCGCCTGCCCGTCGAACGCCGCCACGAAATGGCGGTTGCACGGGTAGCTCGGGTCCGGCATCAGCACTTCGGCACCGATTTCCACCAGCACCGCGCAGGCCAGCAGCAGCGCGCCGGAGGCACCGGCCGTGACGATCACGCGCCGCTCGGGAATGTCCAGCCCATAGGCGGTCTTGTAGTAACCGGCAATGGCTTCGCGCAGGGCGTGGATGCCCAGGGCGCCGGTGTACTGCGTCACGCCGCGTCGCATCGCGGCTTCGGCCGCGTGGATGACCGGCGCCGCGGCGGTGAAATCGGGCTCGCCAATACCCATGTGGATGATGTGCCGGCCGGCACGTTCGAGTTCGGCGGCCTGCTTGGCCAGTTCCATCACATGGAAGGCCTCGATGTTGGCTAGTCGGGAAGCGGTGGCGATACGCTGGTAGTCCATGGCGATGGGGACAAAAGCACGGGTGGAAACAAAAACACCCGCCGGAGCGGGTGTCATGCCGGTGACTGGCATCATGGGATGCCGGACGCCGGATTGCAACATCCAGTCAGTGGATGCGGGTCAGCGGCGCGCGGCGACCTCGGGTGCGCGCACCTGGGCGGCCAGCTTGTCGAGCACGCCGTTCACGTACTTGTAGCCTTCCACGCCGCCGAAGGTCTTGGTCAGTTCCACGGCTTCGTTAATGACGACCTTGTACGGAATGTCCAGGCAATGCACCAGCTCGTAGCTGCCCACCAGCAGCGCGGCGCGCTCCACGGGCGACAGTTCGTCGACGGTACGGTCCAGGAACGGCTCGAACGCGGCGGTCAGGCGCGCTTCCTCGCGCACGGCACCGCCCAGCAGCGCGTCGAAATGTTCGCGATCGGCCTTGTTGAAGCCTTGCGCGTCGTGCAGGTGGGCCTGAATTGCACCGATATCGTTGCGATTCAGCAGCCACTGATACAGGCCTTGCAGGGCCAGTTCCCGGGACCGCCGGCGCGCGCTCTTGGGCGGGGCCTTGGGTTCGGTGCGCGCCTTGGCGCCGGCCGGCTTGCCGGCGGCGTCTTGCGCGTCGCCGTTGTCGGGGGCATTACTCATCATCTTCCTCGTCATCTTCATCGCGGCCGTCGTTCTCGCGCAGGGAATCCAGCGCGACGACCAGGTTGGCCATTTCCACTGCGGTGCGGGCGCAGTCACGGCCCTTTTCGCGGGTGCGGGCATGGGCCTGCGCATCGGTGTCGACCGTCAGGATGCCGTTGGCGATGGGCACGTTGAAGTCCAGGCCCACGCGCGTGATGCCGGCACCCGATTCGTTCGAGACCAGCTCGAAATGGTAGGTCTCACCGCGCACCACGGCGCCCAGCGCGATCAGTGCGTCGAACTGGCCGCTTTCGGCCATTTTCTGCAGGGCCAGCGGCACTTCCAGTGCGCCGGGCACGGTCACGAGCAGCGTGTCTTCGCCCTCGACGCCGAGCTTTTCCAGTTCTGCCGTGCAGGCTTCGCGCAGCTCGTCGCATACGGGTTCGTTGAAACGGGCTTGCACAATACCGATGCGCAGGCCTTCACCGTCCAGGTTGCTCTCGTAGAAGCCGTGATCCATTGTCAGTTCTCCATTCATTCGGTCAGGCACCGGCAGGAATGCCGGCGCCGTGTGATTCCGTACCGCAGGCGGGTGCCTGGTTCAATCCCGTTCCCATCGCATCAATCGCAGTTCGGCTCGCCGTCCATGGGCTGGCAGCCGACGATTTCCAGATCGTAGCCGGTCATGCTCGGCATCTTGCGCGGCGATCCCAGCACGCGCATCTTGCCCACGCCGATATCGCGCAGGATCTGGGCGCCCACGCCGTAGGTGCGCAGGTCGGGCTTGCGGCGGGGGCGGTCCTGCGGGGCGTCCAGCGCGGCAAACTGTTCGAAAATCTGCTCCGGCGCGTCGCCGCAGTTCAGCAGCACCATCACGCCCTGTTCGGCGCCGTGCAGCACTTCCAGGGCGGCCGGCAGGCTCCACGAGTGCGTGGTGCGGCCGGCTTCCAGCAGGTCCAGCACCGACAGTGGTTCATGCACGCGCACCAGCGTGGCGGTATCCGGACGCGGCTGGCCCTTGACCAGCGCCAAATGGGCGCGGCCCGACGGCTTGTCGCGGTACATCACGCTGTGGAACTTGCCCCACGGCGTCTGCATGTCGCGCTCGCCCGTGCGTTCGATGATGCTCTCGGTGCGGCTGCGGTAGTGGATCAGGTCGGCGATCGTGCCGATCTTCAGGTCGTGCTCGCGTGCGAATTCGATCAGGTCGGGCAGGCGGGCCATCGTGCCGTCGTCCTTCATGATCTCGCAGATCACCGCCGCCGGGGTCAGGCCGGCCAGCGCGCCCAGGTCGCAGCCGGCTTCGGTGTGGCCGGCGCGGATCAGCACGCCGCCGGGCTGGGCCGTCAGCGGGAAGATATGGCCCGGCTGCACCAGGTCGGAAGCCTTGGCGTCGCGGGCCACGGCGGCCTGCACGGTGCGCGAGCGGTCGGCGGCCGAGATGCCCGTGGTTACGCCCTCGGCGGCCTCGATCGACACCGTGAAGTTGGTGCCATGCACGGTGCCGTTGCGCGACACCATCGGATACAGCTCCAGCTGGCGGCAGCGTTCGGCCGTCAGCGTCAGGCAGATCAGGCCCCGGCCATACTTGGCCATGAAATTGATGGCTTCGGGCGTCACGAAGTCGGCCGCCAGCACCAGATCGCCCTCGTTCTCGCGATCTTCCTCGTCGACGAGGATGACCATGCGGCCGGCGCGGATGTCGGCAATGATGTCTTCAGTACGGGCGATAGTCATGGCTTGGAACGGCGTTCAATGAGGGCGGGCGCGGGATGCGAGCAATCGGACAGGCAATCAGGCGGGCAGGGCCGGCGCGGATGTCGCGAGACCGGCGAAATCAAGGCCGCTATTGTACGCCATGCCGTTCGACGATGCCCCGGGTTCGGGCGCGGACCGGGCGGCCGCCGACCGGGCCCGGGTTCGCCCGGGTTGCGGGAATGTGAATGCGGCGGCATATCGGAACGGTTGCGTTGCCATACGCCGCTGCCACCGGGACAGCCGGCCAGACCACGGAGAGATATCAGATGCATCCACCTCTGCAGGGCATCCGTATTGTCGAGTTCGAGGGCCTCGGTCCCGGGCCGCTGGCCGGCCGGATGCTGGCCGACATGGGCGCCGAGGTCACGGTCATTGCCAGGCGCCAGCGTACGGCCGTGGCCGACCGGCTGGGCGGCAGCAAGCCCAGCCCGCTGCGGCGCGGCAAGACGATCGTGCCGCTGGACCTCAAGCAGCCGGCCGACCTGGCCGAGGCCCTGCGCCTGGTGGCCACGGCCGATGGGCTGATCGAAGGGAACCGGCCCGGCGTCATGGAGCGGCTGGGGCTGGGCCCGGCCGACTGCGCCGCCCGCAATCCCGCGCTGGTCTATGGGCGGATGACCGGCTGGGGCCAGACCGGGCCGCTGGCGCAGACCGCGGGCCATGACCTGAACTATGTGGCGCTCACCGGCATGCTGTCGCTGTCCGCCCGGGCCGGACAGGCGCCGATCACCCCGCCCACGGTGCTGGGCGATGCCGGCGGTGCACTGGGCCTGGCCTTCGGCATGGTCTGCGCCATGCTCGATGCGCGCGCCACGGGGCAGGGCCGCGTGGTGGATGGTGCCATCGTCGACATGGTTGGCATGCTCGGCAGCATCGCGCTCTGGGTCCGGAACAACGGCCAGCTGGACGGAGACGTGCCAAGCCCGTTCCACCAGTCGCCGTTTTACGACGTCTATGCCTGCGCCGATGGCGGTTTCATCACGATTGGCGCGCTGGAGCCGCAGTTCTATGCGCTGCTGCTGACGAAGCTGGGGCTAGACGACGTCGATCCCGCCAGCCAGTATGACCGCACCGCGTGGCCGTCCCTGAAAGCGCGCTTCACGGCGCTGTTCCTGAGCCAGCCGCGTGCCCACTGGGACAGCCTGCTGGGGGGGACGGACGTGTGCTATGCGCCGGTGCTCAGCATCGCCGAGGCCGCCCGCCATCCGCACAACGTGGCGCGGGGCCTGTTCGTCGAGCGGGAAGATGGCACGCTCGATACCGCTGGCGCACCCAGGTTTATGGCGCCCGACGCCTGACGCTGCGTTTGTCGATCGGACTTTCGATCAACACCAGGAAAACTCCGTCGAGGAGGGGACTTATGCAGTGAGCCGGGAGCGGCCCGTCATGCCGTGCTGGCGGCGACGCGCGCCGGTCAGGTCAGAGCGCCGGCCTGGCCACGCCGTCGGACGCCGACAGCATCCGTTCCACGTACCGCGCGATCAGGTCGATCTCCAGGTTCACGCGCTTGCCCGCAGCCAGCTCGTTGAGCGTGGTCACTTCCACGGTATGCGGAATCAGGTTGATCGAGAACACGCAGCCGTCGGCTTCGTCGCTGACGGTGTTGACGGTCAGCGATACGCCATTCACCACCACCGACCCCTTGTAAGCCAGGTAGCGGCCCAGCTCGCGCGGGGCACGGATGCGCAGTTCGTGCGACTCGCCCACCGGGGCGAAACGGACCACTTCGCCCAGCCCATCGACATGACCGGACACCAGATGGCCACCCAGGCGGTCGGCCAGGCGCAGTGCCTTTTCGAGATTGACGCGGCCCGGCTGGTCCAGCCCGACGGTCTTGTCGAGCGATTCGCGCGAGACATCCACGTCGAAGTGGCCCGCTTCCAGCGTCACCACGGTCATGCAGGCGCCCTGGATGGCGATACTGTCACCGATGCCCACATCGGAGAGGTCCAGGCCGCCGGCGGCCACGCGCAGGCGCACGCCCGCATCGGCATCGCCCAGCGGCGAAACGGTTTCGATGCGGCCCACGGCCGCCACAATGCCAGTAAACATGCTTGCCTCTGTCTGAATACGATGAATACGGTTGTCAGTCCTTGCTGTCGGCGCGGCGGGCGATCAGGCGCAGGTCGTCGCCGATCTGCCGCACCTCGTGCCAGCGGAATTGCGCGGCGTCTTCCAGTCGGGTCAATGGCGGCAGGTTGAACATGCCCTGCGCGTCCCCCAGCAGCCGGGGCGCCATGTAGACCAGCAGTTCGTCGGCACAGCCTTCGCGGATCAGCGATCCGTTGAGCTTGTAGCCGGCTTCCACATGCAGTTCGTTGATGCCGCGCTGGCCCAGCGCCTCGAGCATGCGGCGCAGTTCCACCTTGCCGTGCCGGTTGGGCAGCACCACGACTTCGACGCCCCGGTCTTCCAGCGCGCGCTGGCGGGCCCTGTCCTCGACGGCGCAGAACACCAGAACCGGTTTGGCGAAATCGCCCGTGTCGCGATGCAGGATCTGCGCGTCGAGCGGCACTTCGAGCCGCGAGTCGACCAGTACGCGTTGTGGCTGGCGCGGCGTGTCCACGGCCCGCACGGTCAGCGCGGGGTTGTCGTCCCGCACGGTGCCGATACCGGTCAGGATGGCGCAGGCGCGGGCGCGCCAGGCATGGCCGTCGTCACGCGCGGCCAGGCTCGTGATCCATTGGCTGGTGCCGTCGTGCAAGGCCGTGCCGCCATCGAGCGAGGCCGCCACCTTGACGCGCACCCACGGCAGCCCGCGCGTCATGCGCGAGACAAAGCCGATATTGAGGTCGCGTGCTTCCTTTTCGAGCAGCCCGCAGCGCACGTCGATGCCCGCATCGCGCAGCCGCTGCAGGCCGCGGCCCGACACGCTCGGGTTCGGGTCTTCCATGGCGGCCACCACGCGGGCGATGCGCGCGCGTACCAGCGCGTCGGCACACGGCGGCGTGCGGCCAAAGTGGCTGCACGGTTCCAGCGTGACATAGGCGGTGGCACCCGCCGGGTCATGACCGCGCGCAATCGCGTCCTTCATGGCCTGGATTTCGGCATGATCCTGGCCGGCCGGCTGCGTATAGCCCTGTCCGATGACCTGTCCGTCCTTCATCAGGACACAACCGACGCGAGGATTTGGCGTGGTGGTGTACATGCCCCGTGCGGCGAGTGCCAGGGCCTGCGCCATGGCGGTGTGGTCGGAATCGGAAAACATGGTGTGGCGAGTCGGGCCTGAAGTGGTATGTCCGGTCAATCGAAAATCTGGGAAATCAGGGTCGTCGGACCGGTGCCCTGGCGCCCGCGGCATGGTCAGTCGCAATCGGCATCGGCGCCGGGCCGGCAGATCCGGATGCGTCCCTGGGCGCCAAGCCGTACTTGGCGTTGCGCCTGGTGGCAACGCACCAGAAATGTGGCGGCCAGAAAGCCGCCACGCTCCGACCGTGAGTATCCCACAGGTGTCAAGCGCAGGCTTTGGGTGGCTGCGGTGCCGGCCGTGGCGCGCAGCGTGATGCGCAGGCAGCGCTCATGCAATGCCACCACCGAGAACGGCGGGGTTTGCTCGCCAGCGGTGTCTCCCAGGGCCGTCAACTGCCAGCCGCGATCGAGCGTGTCTGCGCCGTGGATTGGCGCCAGCCGCACGTCGGCCCGCCGTGCCGACGCCGTGGTGCGTGCAAGCGCCAGCGACGCCGCCAGGCGGTCTGCGGCGTGGCTGGCGCTCTGTTCGGCGACAAGCGTGCCGATGGTGGGCCATGCGGCCACCGCAAGCACAGCCGATACGGCCAGCGATACCAGCAGTTCGGTCAGCGTCACGCCACGCTGCTGCCACCGCTTTCGCCTCGGCATGATGTTCAGCACTCCGGGGGCAACCGCTTTGCGCCACCGTCTGGCGTGGGCAGAAAGAGCCACTCCCCGCTGCTGCGCAGCACCAGGGTGCCGCAAAGCGGGTCGGGCCGTGCCGGGACGGCGCGCACTTCCACGCAGCGTGACAGCGAGATGCCGTCGCAGCTGGTGGCGGTAAGCCAGTGACGGGTCCGCGCCGGCGGCGGTGGGACGGCTTTTGGCCAGTTGCCGGCGGGTGTCGCGTCATCGGTTGCGCTGGCGAACGTCAGGTTCACCAATGCATGGCGCTGCAGCGCGAGCATGGCCGAGACCAGTTCCGCACGTGCCTGCATGCGCCAGCCGCGCTCGGCCTGACGCTGCCAGGCCGGCACGGCCAGCATCGTCAGTATGGTGACGATGACCACCACGACCAGCAGTTCAGCCAGGCTGAAGCCGGCGGTCGGGGGCGCGCGATCGGGTCGATTTGGCATCATTGCGGCGACCTCACCAGTTCCCGCCAGCCCAGGCGTCCTCGCCGCCTGTGCCAGCGTGCCTGCTGCAACAGCGCCGCCGTGTCGCCGTCCACCTGCCAGAGATCGAGTCCGAATGTGTCCCGCGTGGCGGTAGCAGGGGTGGTCGGCTGGCCGGTGGCGAGTGTCGACGTGATTCCGATGGGTGCCGGCATGCCGCCGGCCCATGGCAGGCCGGTCACCGCGTGGACCGGCTTGCCGTCGCCGTCCAGAGTGGTTACCGACTCGCCGCGGGCGGCATCGACAAGATAGCTGCGCCGCGTTCCCGCCTCGTCCACGGTGGTAAATCCAATGTGGACCGGGCTGGCGCTGTAGAGCGTGTCCACGCGTTCGCCGGGGCGGGGCAGGGTCAGCGTCCAGCCGTTTGCCGAAGCGGCGTCGGGTTGTGCCGACCGAAGGACGACGCCATCGCCCTTTGCCATTGCCGCGATGCTGGCCGGAGCCTGCGAGCCGCCGGGGGCATCTGGTATCGCGGATACCTCGTTGCCGGTGCCGTAGACGATGAGCGGCGTTGTGCCCGTCTGCACGACCACCGGGGCGTCGGTGTTGTCACCGGCGATGCCTCGTTGCCGATGCATGCAGGTGGCCGATGGCGCCGGGGCACCTGTGGACAAGTGGCCAAGGTCGAAGCGCCAGAGCCTGCCGGCCGCATCGGTGGCATACGCCGCGTGCGCCATGCCGCTGGCCGTGCTGCGGATGGCCACGGCCAGCAAGGGGATCGATGCGGTGGTCGCCGCGCAGCCCGCATCGGGCAAGGGGATGCGTGGGACGTCTGCGGATGCCGACCAGTTCTGCGCGGGCCGGTCGAGCGGCAGCAGCGCCAGCGCCGCGCGCGCATGCGTGCCGGCGTCGGGGGAAACGATGGCCGCCGCCGCCCAGCGCCGCTCGCCGCGCGCCATCCACATGGCCGCGCCGATGGGGCCGCTGCCCGACAGACGCAGCATGTCATTGGCTTGCACTTCCCACAGCAGGTGGATCCGCGTTGGCGCGTCGGGCGCCGAGACATCGAGCACGAATACCGCGCCGGGTTGGACAAACGACGACGTCTGGCGCGCCGGCATTCCGCACAGCAGCAGCGTGCGCCATATGCCCGATGGGTCGGCGTCGATGCTGGCTGGGCGCGGACATGGCGCCGAGGGCACCGTCCCGGCGGGTTGGGTCAGCAGGGCGGCGCCTGCGAGGGCCGCGCGCGGCAGGTAGCCGACCCGTTCCTGCCCGGTTACGGCGTCGAAGCCATGCAGCAGGCCGTCACGGGTGCCCAGCCAGACCATGGTCGGCCGCCTGGCATGGCGTTGACGGAAATCCGTGTGGCCCGGCTGCATCGGCAACCAGGCCGGCGGCGCCACGACATGCACGCGCGCGCCCGCAGCACTGCCCAGGCGGGTATCGCGCCGCCGCAGGGCAGCGTTCCGCAGGTCGCCTTGCAGCCATGCCAGCCTTGCCTGGCCCGCGCCCTCGGGTGTGACGCCGTCGAGTACGGATTTGGCATCGTCATCGATGGCCGGCCAGCGCAACGGAACGATCTGGCTGCCGCCCAGGTAAAGCCGCCGCGCGAGCAATGCCTGGCGATCGAGCTGATCGCCGGCTTCCCAGGGCATCTGTACGGGGGAGGCAGAAAGTGCCGCCGTCCGGAACGCCAGGGCATGCAGCCGGCCTGTCCAGGGATAGCTGCCGCTGGCGGCGCGATATCCCAGCGGAAGCTGACCGGGCGTTGCGAAGCTTGCGGGGATCGAGCATGCCGCCAGGACCAGGGCGAGAAGCCGTCGAACGACATGATAGGCGATGGTCATGGCTGAAACTCCGTCTGCAGCAGCACGCGGACTTCCGCGTCCCGTCCCATCCCCAGCGCAACGATGCGCATGCGTGGCCACATGCCGGCCGCCGGCGGGTCGTCGCGGATCTCTATCAGGTAGCGGGGCAATGTCGTGGCGCCGATCACGGCTGCCGGCAGTACCGGCAGTTGCGCGCCCGTGAACGTGCCCAGTGCCACACCGATGCTGGCGGCCGCACCGCTCACGTCGCCGTCCAGCCATGCCTGCCACACGCGGTGATCCCCGTCGGCCATGCAGATCCCACGCTGCGCGCCATCCGCGCAGGTGCCCGGCGCGGGCCAGCTGGCCAGACGTGCGCTGCCCGAGGCGATGGCGGCGATCAGGTCGGCTTCGGCATCATGCAATGCCGCTTCGGCGGCGCGGAAGGCGATCTCGCGGTCGAGCGGCTGGCTTGCCAGTTGCCGGCCTGCCAGCAGAAGGTGTGTGGCGGCGGCGCAGATGCCACCCATCAGCAGCATCAGCGTGGCGACGAACGCGAGTAGCGCGGCACCTGTTGGCCTGCGGCGGCTCAGCATATGATCCCCTGGCACGGTGACGGGTTGCGAAGGCGAACCGTGGTGGCAAACACCCGGCGCCTCAGGCGCGGATGTCTGGCCGGCATGAAGACCTGGTCGTCGGCGTGGCTGGCGCCGTCGCCCGGAAACAGCGTGAGCCGTTGCGTGGTGCCCGGCGCGAGCGTGGGACGCTCGCCGCGTACGACCAGGGCGACCTGCACTGCGTGCACGCGATGCCAGCCGGCGGCGCCCTGTGCCGGCAATTCACGCGCCGGCACGAATCGGTCGATCCGTCCGTCGCCGTCGAAGTCCATGCCGTAGCGCAGTTGCAACATCTCCACCCCACGCACCAGCGTGCCGGCCGTGTGGGCGCCCGCCAGCAGGCGGCTGCCCTGGCGCGTCGGATAGCGACACAGCAGCTGTGGCACGCCGTCACCGCCCATGCCAACGTAAAACAGGTTGGTCGATGCGTGATGGGGCAGCGCCGCCCCGCTGGCCTGGACGATGGCGCGGGCCGGCAGTGCGTAGCCGCCGCAGTCGCTCATGGTGCCGTCAGGCAAGGTGGGGTCGGCGGCCAGGCCGCTGCCGGATACGCGCACAAGCAGCGCATCGCTGCCGTTCACACCGCCCCGCGCGCACTGCATCGGGGCCTGCTTCCGCGATGGTGTCTGCGTTTGCGTGTGGAGCGATGGCTGCGCGCAGTCGTCGCGTCCTTCGATGGGCGGAACCGGCGCCGGATGCGCCGGCGCGAGCGCGACATGCGCGGGAATCCATCCCGCCTGCCGAATCGAGTGGGCCAGGATGAACAGCGCGCGCTGCCCCCGTTCCTCGATCAACACGCCGTCAACCACGGTGGCGTACGCGGTGCGCATGACCTGGAAGGTGGCCAGCGCGGCAAAGGTGGCGATCAGGCCCAGGGAAATGCCTACCATCAGGCTGGCGAGCGTGAAGCCTCGTGCGTTCCCATGCGTCAGGCGGCGGCACGTCATGGCCGCACCCACAGGGCAATGTGCGTCACGGACCTTGCCCGGTCATGCGGGCGCGTCAGCGCATCAGGCGGCAAGGTGGCCAGTGCGATGCGGTCGCCGTGCAGGCAGCCAGCCCCGGCGGAGGTGGCCCCGCACAGCGCGGCACGGCGCGTATCGCCGCTGACCAGCCGCCAACCTTCGTCGCGCGCTTCGGCCTGTTCGGCCGCCAGCCGCAGCGTGGCGCCGAGCCGCTCGTGGTGGCCACCCCATCGCAACCAGGCACTGCCCAGCGTGGCCAGCGGTACCGCGCCCAGGCCAACGATGGCCAGGCAGACCAGTGATTCGACAAGAACGTCGCCCCGGGCCCGATGGCGCGAAACGCCAAGGGCCGCAGGGGGGCGGTGGATCAGTCGAAACGGAAAACAGGAAGCCGAGGAAGGCATGGCGCATCGGTTCGTCGGGAACGGATGGCCACGATAGCGGCAGGAAGGGGGTTAAAACGTGTCCGGATGTGACGGAGTTGCGTCAATGTGTGTCCGAGCGGCTCTCCGAAACCTCCGACGCCGCCCCGCGCCTTGCTGCCAGTCCGCTACCAGCAGGTGCCGGCTGCGCCCGTGCCCGTCGACGTCTTGACGTTCAGGTTGTCGACCGTGAAGTTGCCGCACACGGGGTCCTGGCGATTGGCCACTGGCGTGGCGGTCAGTTGGAAACCGGTGGCGATGGAGCCGCCGGATGGCGCGATGGTGATGATGTAGTTGGTGGATTCGCAGGTGTCGCCAGACGGCGTCTTGGCGTCATCGCACTTCGTCAGTTTGAGCGCCGACGGATCGACGGTGTAGGTGTTGTTGACCGTGAAGTACCGTTCCAGCGCCCCCTGCACGCGGGCCAGGCCAGCCTTGGCCTCGGCGCGCCGCGACTTGGTCACGAACTGCTGGTATTGCGGGATGGCGACCGCCGCCAGAATGCCGACGATCATCACCGTGATCATCAGCTCTATCAGCGTGAAGCCCCGGGCGCCGGCGTGGCGCCCGCCCCTGGTCTTCTCAAATTTCATCATCGCAGTTCTCCTGTCATCCTCATCCTGCCCAGGCATCAACGCTGGATCTGCCGCCATGACACGCGGCCGGTCGGATAGCCGGTGTTGATGGTGTTCCTGCTGATACCGCCGCCGGTGCTGCCGTTTGATCCGCTCCCGCTGGTGTACGAATTGTTGCCGATGACCGTGGAATTGGTCAGGATGCCGTTGTTCGACTTCTTGCCGTTCACAACCTGTCCAGCCGTGTTACCGCCGCCGCCCACGGCATCCGATCCGTCGAACTTGCCATCGCCATTGGCGTCGAACATCGCGACCGTTTGACCGCCGGTCAGGCCGTCGATGAGCATTTCCCAGCCGGTGCCGCCGTATTCGCACAAATCGCTGGAGGGTACGAGCGTGGAGAACAGCAATCGCGTGCCGGTAATCTGCGGATCATAGACCACGCGCTCGCCTTGCGGGTCCGCGCCGGGCGAAACGAGGTTCAGATACCACCCCATGGCGCCGCCGCTGTAGTTCACCGGGTTCTTGCTCAGCACCCTGTACCAGTCTCCGCCCTTGTACTGGGCTTCCATCGTGATGGACTGCTGCACCAGCTGGGAACGCGTGATCGTGAGCTGCCCACTGCTGTTTTTGTCCCAGATGCCGTAGACCGACTGCGTGCCCATGTTTGCGGGGTCACCAACATCCACGTACCGGCCCGTGCCGAACATCATGATGTAGCCGCCCCAGCGATTACGCACCCCACCAAACGACGTTGTGATCGGCTGGGCATTGCCGCCGGCGTCGGTGGCTTTGAACAGCAGTTGCCGGGTGTCCTGGTAGGCCGCCGCGGTCTTGCCGCTGACATCGAACTTCCAGACGTTGCCGAGCAGGTCGCCTGCGTAGATGGCGTCGGCCACGTAGTCGCCATCGGTATCGGTCACGTACACCTGCATGATGCCGTTGGACTTCTTCTGGGCGTCGGTGGCGTCGTTGACCGTCAGCTTGAGGTAGTCCGTGCCGAGGCGCCAAGTCTTGCTGCCGGCCGGGCGGTCCAGGAAAATTACGAAAATCGAGCCGCGTGCCGCAGTACTGTTCAGGCCGTTGCCGAAGACCGCAGCCCATTTGCCGTTGCCCAGCCGCACGATCTTCGGTCGGCCATAGGTGTAGCCGAGGTCTGCGTCATCGGCGCTGGTAAATTCCCAGAGTGCGGTGGACGCCGCGGTGGACTCGTTGATCGCCGTCGGGTTGGTCACATCAAGAGCATAGATGCCCTTCCCGCCGCCGCCCAGCCCGCCAACCAGCACGGTTTTCCATGCGCTGTTGACGTAGGCATCGGTGATTGTCGGAGTGCTGTCTACGTAGTAGCTGTGCGCATACTTGGGAGCCGTCAGGTCGGCCAGCTTGCCGTATAGCGCCGACGGCACGTATGCGAACAGCTCCTTGCCGCCGTCGCTAGCGGGGTCGTCGCTCATGTCGGCCGAGAATGCGTGCAGCATGCCGTCATTGGCGCCGACATAGATCATCGGCTTGCGCTTGCTCTGCGCGGCGACGAAAGCTACATAGGTGGCATCGCCATACCCGGCGGCGGGCGTTCCCACGTACTGCGGACTGGAATTGACGATATCGCCCAACGCGGTAGAGCGGGCGCGGAACATCGTCTGTTCATTGCTCTGATCGCCGCGTAGCCAGAGCAGCCGCTTGGTGCCCAGCTTGTCGGTGCCGTTCAGCGCGGTCTGGTATGCCGTGGGCAAGCTATCCCAACGGAACGGAATGCCGGCGCTGTTGGTGTCGGCGGTGTTGTAGGTCAGAATTGCACGGCTGTCCTGGTTGACGCCCTTGAGCTTGGCGCCCGCATCCCACTTTTCCTGGGAGGCGATGTTGCCGTTCTTGTCCAGGCGATAGGCCAACACCTGACCCGACCAGTCGGAGCCATTGAAGCGGGCCTGGAAAATGCTGGAATCGGTTTTCAGCGATGTGGTACTTGCCGCCACCGCTGCCGCCGATGAGGTCTTCAGAATCGACAGGAAGGCGTTTTCCAGTGCTGCGGCCAGCGCGACGGGGTTGGTCGCGTAGAAGTAATTGTCGGGCACGCCGTCCGAACCTTTACTGCCGTTCGACAGGGTCACGTCCCATTCGGACGTCTGGTCGGGGGTGCCGCTACCGTTCTGATCGTTGAAACCGCCCCACTTGGCGGCGTACAGCAATGGGTCCTGGAATTGCGAGCCGGCCTTGCCGTTGGCCGTGTAGACGACGCTAGTCTCCGGATCGCCAAAATTACACTTGTTGCAACCGCCAGTCGTATTGATCGGCGCGCTGGAGGGGGTCACCTTGATATTGGTGGGATCGCTGTACTGGAAGTCGTAGATCCCGGAGTGGAAGTGCGGGCCATCCTGCGAGGTGCCGGAGATCGAGTAGCCGAAGCCCTGGCCGTTAGCCGACGAGCCCGACACCACGCGTGTGGACACCGTGATGGTGTCGCCGCTGACGTTGTAGCTTAGGATGCCCCAGACGTCCTGGTCATAGTCGCCGCCGGCAATCGAATCTTCCCAGTTCACGTAGAACTTGCCGCTGGTGGCGGTCTGCGAGATGACCTTGAAGTCCACCAGCGTACCGGTGCTGGCTGCGGCCGTCACGCCGTTGGGCGACTGAGGATGCAGTTGGTATGACGGCATGATCGTCACGGTCTTGCCGTTCACGTTGACGCTAATTTTGGGCGTGTTCGTGGCGAGCTGCACCGCGTAGGTGTTCATCTTGAGCGACGTGGTGTCCTGCACTGGTACGCCTAGCGTGGCCGCGTCGGCGTCCGAACGCAGGCGGTTCTGTTTGGCAAACAATGCCGCGCCTGCGATCTGGAACGTACCTTTTTGCGACGGGCCTTCCGGGCAGATGCCCAGTACGTCGCTGAGATTGCCGACCGATTTGGCCGAGCACAGGTTGTCGATCGTCTTGCCGCTGATACCGCCCGCAAACCAGGAGCCGCCGGCTATGTTCTCGCCAACTCCTACCTTGTTCGTATAGGTGCTGATATCGGGCGCGCCGTTCAGGGCGCTCATGCCGCTGAGCTGATCGTCATCGTACGATGACACGCTTGAATTGAAAACCAGCGCGTTCAGCGGCGTGCAGTACGGTGCGCGGCTCGCATTCGTCTTCGGCAGATCCATCGGGTTGGCCCAGGCTGGCTGTGTCAGACCCAGTGTGGCGTCCTTACCATTGCTGGCCGGCTGGAATGCGCTGGTTGCCGTCTTGCCACCGAAGTAGCGTAGTGTTTCGACGAAAATCTCCGAGATTGGATTGCCCCATGTGGAACAGTTGCCTTCCGAGGCCGGCTTGTTCTGGGCATTGGTGCCCCCGCTCGGCTGGATACCAGTCTGCTGGTAGTTGCACTGGTCCGCGCTCAGATAGGTGCCGTCGCTGTAGCTGTAGCCGTATGGGCGTAGCTTGTCGATGTTCCAGACGATGCCTTTCACCGGATTAGTAGCGGCCGAGTAGGTAAATACGCCGGTGTCGGGATTGAATTCCGACGCGAAGTTGGTCACGTTGCGCCGCAGGACGCCCCCAGAAATATTCTTGTCATAGCTGCCGGTCATCAGGCCGAACAGCATTTGGCCGGGGCCGCCGTACTTCTGCAAAAGCCCGATCGGCTTGTTGTTATTCGGGTCACACTTCTCCGATCCAATCAGGCCGTTGACGCACACCTGCACGCGCGCGTTGTAGACGCCGACGTCCTGGCCCATGCCCAGCCCCCGTGCCGATTGCAGAGGATTTTCGGCCGACGAGTTGATGCCCGAGAGCGCGGCGCGGTTGCCGTTCGACGAACCCGACACCGTGGTGCCATTGATCTTGGGCAGGAAAGACCCTTGCGTATTGTGGGCTTCGGTATACCAATTGCACTGCCATTTCTCGGAGGCGCCCCACGTGGCGTAGTTGCCTGCTACCACGCGGATCTGCGGCGCCTGCTGATTGGTCTGCGAGTTAAGGTTGCTGGAGTCCTTCGGCGTGACGTTGCACAAGGTCAGGCCGCCGCGCGTCAGATTGGTGACCTTCCACGACGAGAACTGTGTGCTGGTGTTGCCCGGGTTCGACACGCCATCGGCATAGAACGCCATGTTGACCGAGCCGGAGTTGACCTGCATCACCCAGCCTGTCATCGAACTGCCAGCCGTGGCGCCAGAGGTCGGCTCGAACCGCAGTTGGTCGCCGATCTGCACCTTGCTCACGTCATTGAGCGCGATATTCGATGCCGCGGCTGCGGCCAGCGCCATTTTGGTGTTCGACGTTAGCGTGCCGATGGCCGAGGCTACTTCCACGGACACCGGCACAAGTTTCGCGACGTCGGCGCCGTTGTAGAACTTGGCCCAGGCGTGCGCGTCCATCGGCAGGAAAGCACGTTCCAGCACCGTGGTGGTCGTGGTATCCGTCGAGCGCATGCCACCGTAGAGGATCTTGCGAACCTCGTCGATGCGGCTCATGGTGGCCCAGTTCAGGAAGTTGCCGCTCCAGGTCGATCCATCGCAGTACTTCGTGTCCTTGTCCACAAGGGCCTTTGGTACGAACCCCTTGATCGTCGTCTTGTCGTACGTGTAACACTTTGCCGAATCGAAGTAGCCGGCGTACTCGATGCTGTTGGTGTACGTCGTATCGAGCTTGCCGTCGCCGTCCAGATCCGTATAGTCGTTGTACGCCTTCTGGTGCAGCGTGTGATCCTTGGTCAGGTCGATCATGACCATCGGCGGCACATTGCCACCGGCGAAGAGCGGCCGCTGGGCCAGGGTGAGCTGGGGGCCGGCAGCCGAGGCCGTGGCGATGGCAAGCATGCTCGACATCGCCAGCAGGGCAGCCTGCACGCGGCTCACGAAGCGTCGGGAAGAGAGGGGATAGGTCATGGTGCGCCTGACAGTAAGGGTTTGCGCAAGACAGTGCCGAGTCGTCAAAGGGTCGTCGTCAGAAGCGGACGACTTCCTGCACCATCACCTTGGTGCCAGGGTTCACGCCGTAGCCAATCGCCGTGATGCGGTACACATACTTGTTGGCGCCGAACTCGATGTCGTTTGGCTCCTTGAGCGGCTCGATCAGGTAGCGCGGCTGCTTCGATACGCCGTTGGCGCCGGCGGTATCCACCGTGGCCATCTTCTGGGTGGCCGTCAGGCCAGTCATCTCGCCCAGTTCCACCGATCGCTTGGGGTCCTCGATGTAGAGTTCCCAGACCTGCTGGCCGGACGTGGCGTACTGGCAGTAGCCCTTGTATCCCTCGATGTCGCAGGTCGGCGACGAGCCCGTCAGGCCGTTCAGCTTGCGGTACGTGGTGATGTCCGTGCGTGCATCGCGCAGTGCGGATTCCGCCGCCTGGAGGGCCACGCTCTCGTCCCGGGTGTTACGGGCCAGGCGCTCGGAGTTCAGGCTCATGGTGCTGGCGGCCAGCCCGGCAAGTGTCAGGATGACCAGGAGCAGCAGGACCAGGATCAGCGACATGCCACGCTGCCCGGTGCGGCGGGACGTTGGGTGAATGCGGTGTTTCATGGCCGGCCTATGTCAGTCGGTTGCGAAGGGCGATGTAGAACGTGAAATGCCTGTGAAGACGGCCGTCGGCGGCCAGTTGCATCACGCTGCCGGCATCCCCGTTGGGCGCCAGGTCACCGGGTGCGTACGTGGTGCCGAAATGGTTGATTTTCGTCTTGACCATGTCGGGGTTGGTGGTGCTGTTGCCGCGCAGTACGACGGACACGCGCACGGCCAGCACGTTGTCCATGTTTGCGGCCGCTCCAGGTCGCACAAAGCGGTTCACCACCATGTCGTTGTCGGTGTCCTCGCCCAGCAGGATCTGGAGCGCCTCCACATTGCGGAAGAGAGGCGTGGGGGTGCCATTTACATCGCACTGCAGCCATGGAACACCGTCCGCGTCCTTGACGATCGAATAGATCTCGGTGGTCTGCACGTTGCCGTTCACGTCGTTGCCGCTGCAATCGACCGAGCTGCCGTCAGCCTTCGGGAATGTCGGGCTGCCCGGTGCGGCGAACGGATCTCCGCCGGCCATCGATGAGCCGTAGTAGCGCAGCGTCAGCGTGTCGCTGGTGTTCGCGCCACCGTCGTTCGTGGCTTCGAGCGTGGGGGACACGAAGTCGTTATTCGTGTACAGGAAATCGGAGTAGCCGATCTGGCGCGCCTGGCGCTGCAGCAGCTGGGCAATGGCGCGGGCGTTCTCCTGGATCTCGCCCACATCGCCCTGCGTGCTGTTGGTGCGGCGCTGCGAGATATAGAGCGAGCTGGCTGCGAGGATCAGCAGCATGCTGATCACCATGCCGACCATCAACTCGACCAGCGTAAAGCCGCTGGCCGCGCGGCGGCGGAACTGACGGTTTGGCGTAGTCATGGGATGAGCGCGGTCGAGAAATGCTGTGGGGTGCCGCCGTTGTCTTCGCTCCAGAAGATCTTGATGACATACGGCGCATTGGCGTCCTTGTCGCAGCCGTTCTTGTCTTCGGCTGATCCGGAGCCGTCGTTGGGCGTGCTGTCGGTGCATACGATGCCGTCGCCACCGGGCATGCTTTCCCGGACGTCCGCGAGCCATGTGGCATAGGCCGTGATCGCCATCTCGTCCGGCGTGCAGCCTGCCGCGGTATAGCACTTGGCCACCGCTTCGGATGACTTGGGGACGTTGAACGTGCCGTTCGTCACGGCGGTGCTGTTGCTGCGAATCTGGTCCGCCAGGTTGTAGGCCATCAGCGCGGCATAGTTGCGCATCGCGGCGGTGCGCGAGTCCACCAGCGTCTGCAATTGCAGGTTGGCCAGCGCCAGCATGCCGATCGACAGGACGATCAGCGTGACCAGCGCCTCGATCAACGAAAAGCCGCGCGCCGGGTTCCGCGCACGCGACAGCCGGCATCGATCCGCCATCGGGATCGGGGAGGAGTAGGGCGTCATGGCGTCAGGGACACGTCGACTGCAGCTGGGTGGAGGGCCGGCCGCTGCCGGTCATGGAAACCGTCTGGCCGGCTTCCGTGGCATTGCGCTCGCAGAATTTCCAGCTCGCGGTGGGCGTGCTGGAACTGCCCGTGGATCGCATGCGTACGCGATCCGGCGTGGCGCCGAGATTGGCGGCGGTGACTTCCGTGGTGGCTTGCAGCGGATCGCTGTTCCGCACCAGTTCTTCGGTGTTGGCGTAGACGCCGTCATTGTCCGCATCGACAAACACGATGCGGGGCAGGGTCCAGTCGTCGGAGCAGGTATTGCCAGCGCCGAGCGGGCAGACCGTCACCGTGGTGTTGCGGCGCGCGGCCTCGCTGCGGGCGAGTTCGAGGTCCGCGAACAGACGCGTGGCATCGGCCGACAGCCGGCTGTTATGCAGGAATGACTTGAAGTTTGGTGCGGCTGCGGCGGCCAGCACGGCCAGTACCGCAATGGTCACCATCAGTTCGATCAGCGTGACCCCTCGCGCGCGCCGACGGTGTCGTTGACCTGTGCGCGCGTGTACAGCCCCTGACGCCACTGCAGCCACGCCGGCATTGACCCCAGGCTTAGGCAGCAAAGGCGTCAGCAAGCCCGCTGCCTTCCGGCAGAAAGACTGACCCATTTGTGACTCCCGTCCAAAAAAACGACAGTTCTTTTTTTGTTCTTTGCGCGGCGCGCTGGAATGCTGTTGCGTCCGGGCCTCTGATGGGTCCGGTTCCGCGTGTGGCGACGCTGCTGTGTCGCAGCGTTCTTATGCGATGGAAACGCGCGTTCGTCCGCCTGCCTCCTACCCGAAGGAGGTCAGTGCAGATTAGACATCTTTTTTGGCGAAGTGGCTACCCCTTTCGTGGGGTAGGGGTCGAAAATTCGTCGAGTACGTCGCGGAATTCAGACACATCCTCGAAGCTTCGATAGACGGAAGCAAAGCGGATATAGGCGATCTTGTCGAGCTTGCGCAGTTCGCGCATGACCAGTTCGCCCACCTGGCTGCTCGGGATTTCCTTTTCGCCCAGCGCCAGCAGCTTTTCCTCGATGCGCAGGATGGCTTCGTCGATGGCTTCGGCCGAAACCGGCCGCTTGCGCAGGGCCAGCCGCATCGAATCCTTGAGCTTGGCCCGGGAATAGTCCACGCGCGAGCCGTTCTTCTTCACGATGGCCGGGAAGAACAGCTCGATGCGCTCGTAGGTGGTGAAACGGCGGTCGCAGGCTTCGCAGCGCCGGCGCCGGCGCACGGCTTCGCCGTCCTCGGAGACGCGACTGTCAAGGACCTGGGTATTGGAATGACCGCAGAAGGGGCATTTCATGCCTGACCACCTGAAGAAATATGCCAGCCCGCATTTTGCATCTTTGAGTTCTGCTGCGGGGTTGTGGCGGGTCAACCGGCGCCGCCGACCCGGAGGAGGGCGGCGCCGTTGGTGCGTACTAACTATAGATACGCTTCAGATCGCCCGGGGGGGCGATCCACGCCGTCGGTCCGATCAGCCGTAGACCGGGAAGCGGCGGGTCAGTGCGGACACCTGCTCGCGAACCTTGGCGATGTTGGCTTCGTCGTGCGGGTTGTCCAGCACGTCGGCGATCAGGTTGGCCACCTGACGGGCTTCTTCTTCCTTGAAGCCGCGCGTGGTCATGGCCGGCGAACCCAGGCGGATGCCCGAGGTCACGAACGGCTTTTCCGGATCGTTCGGGATGGCGTTCTTGTTCACCGTGATATGCGCGTCGCCCAGAATCTTCTCGGCTTCCTTGCCGGTGATCTGCTTGGCACGCAGGTCCACCAGCATCACGTGGCTTTCGGTCTTGCCCGACACGATGCGCAGGCCGCGCGCGATCAGGGTCTCGGCCAGCACGGCGGCGTTCTTCACCACTTGCTGCTGGTATTCCTTGAATGCCGGCTGCAAGGCTTCCTTGAACGCCACGGCCTTGCCGGCGATCACGTGCATCAGCGGGCCGCCCTGGATACCCGGGAAAATGGCCGAGTTGATGGCCTTTTCGTGCTCGGCCTTCATCAGGATCACGCCACCGCGCGGGCCGCGCAGGCTCTTGTGGGTGGTGGTGGTGACGAAGTCGGCGTGCGGCACCGGGTTCGGGTACACACCGGCGGCGATCAGGCCGGCGTAGTGCGCCATGTCGACCATGAAGTATGCGCCCACTGCCTTGGCAACCTTGGCGATGCGTTCGAAGTCGATGCGCAGGGAGAATGCCGAAGCGCCGGCGATGATCATCTTCGGCTTCGTTTCGTGCGCCTGCTTCTCCAGCGCGTCGTAGTCGATGTCTTCCTGGGCGTTCAGGCCGTAGCTCACGACGTTGAACCACTTGCCGCTCATGTTCAGCGCCATGCCGTGGGTCAGGTGGCCGCCTTCGGCCAGGCTCATGCCCATGATGGTGTCGCCCGGCTTGAGCATGGCGAAGAACACGCCCTGGTTGGCCTGCGAGCCCGAGTTCGGCTGCACGTTGGCGGCGTCGGCGCCAAACAGCTGCTTCACGCGGTCGATGGCCAGCTGTTCCACGACGTCGACATACTCGCAGCCGCCGTAGTATCGCTTGCCGGGATAGCCCTCGGCATACTTGTTGGTCAGTTGCGAACCCTGGGCGGCCATCACGGCCGGCGAGGTGTAGTTTTCGGAGGCGATCAGCTCGATATGATCTTCCTGACGCTGGTTCTCCTTCTGGATAGCGGCGAAGACTTCGGGGTCGATCTGTTCGATCGTGAAACGGCTGCGTTCAAACATGGCGTGACTCGTCTGTAAAAAGGAAAGCGGACGGCAAAAACGATAGGAGCATCGGTTGCAGGTCGGCGCAATCGTATTAAAGCGGGAATTACTTCGCGGATAGGGCGCGCGGGAAGGCACTGGCGTCCAGTACCGGGCGGCCCTATGCGGCTGACCGGTACAGGGCGCACCCTGCTTCCCATTCGCTGCCCAGGCGAGCGGCAGGCGCATTCTTACTTCACGCCCAATGAACTTGCGCTTCCTCGTGGTAGTACCCACTGACTTCGCCAGTCGCGCAAGGTGGAATGGTTGCGGCAGAGTTTATGCGAACGCGCCGCGGGCCGCAACCCGGCAGCGGCCGGGCGCGGAGCGCGCGCCGCCTGCGCCGTCAAGGCCTTGTGGCGTATGGCTCGCAACTTGCTGTTGCAAAGTCGCCTACGGGTTAACCAGTGCGCTCCGTTACAATGCGGCCCATGCCAAATTTCGTGTGGCCGCTGCGCGTGTATTGGGAAGACACCGACGCAGGCGGCGTGGTGTTTTACGCCAACTACCTCAAGTTTTTCGAACGGGCGCGGACCGAATGGCTGCGCTCGCTCGGCATTGAGCAGCAGACCCTTGCCGATACGTCCGGCGTGGTCTTCGTCGTACGCAGCACCGCTGTGGAATACAATGCGCCCGCCCGGCTGGATGACCAGCTGGAAATCCGTACGCATATCGAACGGGTTGGGCCGGCATCGGTCCAATTCGCCCAGGAAGCGTGGCGCGGGGACTTGCTGCTGGCCAGCGGCAAAATCCGCGTGGGATGTGTCGACAAAGGCACGTTCCGTCCGGCCCCGATTCCTGCCCCTGTTCTCGCTACTATTAAAAACGCTCGATGAATCCGGTGACCGTCACACAAGACCTGTCGATCATTTCGCTGGTCCTTCACGCCAGCCTGCTGGCACAGGCCGTCATGGCGCTGCTGCTGGTGATGTCCCTGTTCTCGTGGACCTATATCTTCCGCAAGCACCTGGCGCTGCGCTCGGCGCGCACCCAGACCGAAGGCTTCGAGCGCGACTTCTGGGCCGGCGGCGACCTGCAGGCGCTCTATAACAGCGCCGTGAACAACCGCCACAACACCGGCGCGCTGGAGCGCATCTTCGAATCGGGCATGGGCGAGTTCCTCAAGGCCCGGGAACGCAGCAACGACGCCGGCGCCCTGCTGGACGCCGCCCGCCGCGCCATGCGCGCCGCCTATCAGCGCGAGATGGACGTGCTGGAATCGCACCTGCCGTTCCTGGCGTCGGTGGGTTCGGTGAGCCCGTACATCGGCCTGTTCGGTACGGTGTGGGGGATCATGAACGCCTTCCGCGGTCTGTCGAATGTGCAGCAAGCAACACTTGCGTCGGTGGCGCCCGGTATCGCTGAGGCGCTGGTCGCCACCGCGATCGGCCTGTTCGCCGCCATCCCGGCCGTGATTGCCTACAACCGCTACGCCACGGAGATCGATCGCCTGGCCATCCGGTTCGAAAGCTTCATGGAAGAGTTCCTGAACATCCTGCAGCGCCAGACGCGTTAAACGGGGAGCATCAGACATGGCAGCCATCCAGCGCCGCGGCGGTTCGCGCCGCCGGGCCAGCGCCGAGATCAACGTCGTGCCGTATATCGACGTGATGCTCGTGCTGCTCGTCATCTTCATGGTGGCGGCACCGATCGTGAGCCCTGCGGTGGTGGACCTGCCGTCGGTGGCCAACGCCACGCCGCAGCAGCAAACGCCGCCGATCGTCGTCACCGTGCATGAAGATGGCCAGCTGACCGCGCGCGGCAAGGACAGCTCGGGCGGATCGTTCGAGCGCAAGCTCGACAAGCGCGGCCTGACCGATTTCGTGCGCCAGCGCCAGAACGAGAATCCGGACCAGCCGGTGGTGATTGCTGCTGCCAAGACGGTCAAGTATGAAGCCGTACTGGACGTCATGTCAGAGCTCAAGGCCGATGGCGTGAAGCGCGTCGGGCTGATGGTCAAGTCCAAGTAAGCACTATTGCGTCCCAAAGTGGCCAGCCTCTCGTCACGTCATCCGCAGCCAGGGCCTTCGCGCACGAAGGCCGCCGCCTATCCGTATCAGCCGGTCAAGGAACGCGGCACGATGCGGTCGTTCCTGCTCGCGCTGCTGATGCACCTGTTGCTCGGCATCGTGCTGTACTACGGCGTGCATTGGCAGAGCAGCACGCCGGTGGGCGCCGAGGCCGAACTTTGGGAAGAGGTTCCCGACGTCACGCCCGCACCGCCGCCGCCGCGTCCGGTGGAGCAGCCGGTGCCGACGCCGCCGCAGCCGGCCGTGCGCAGCAAGGTCGAGGAAGCGGCCGACATCGCGCTGGAGCAGAAGAAGCGCAAGCAGGCCGAGGAGGCCGCTGCACGCGAGGAAGCCGCGCGCCGCGAACGCGAGCGCAAGGAACAGGAACAGAAGGAAGCCCAGCGCAAGGAAGAGCAGCGCCAGCAGCAGCTCGACGCGCAGCGCAAGGAAGACGCGAAGAAGAAGGCTGACAAGGACAAGGCTGACAAGGCAGCGCAGGAAAAGGCCGCCGAAATCGCCCGGGAAAAGGAAAAGGAAAAGGCCGAGCAGCAGCGCAAGGAAGCCGACGCGAAGGCCAGGGCCGAAGCCGACAAGCAGGCCAAGGCCAAGGCGGATGCCGAGAAACAGGCGAAGGCCAAGGCGGATGCCGATGCCAAGGCCAAGCGCGATGCTGCGGCCAACGCGCAGCGCAAGAGCGAACTGGCGCGCCTGCAGGCGCTGGCAGGCGGCGGCAGCGCGTCGTCGAGCGGCGGCGGCGTTGGCAATGCGGCAGGCTCGGGCGCCGGTTCGGGCGGCAAGGCGTCGCCGGGCTATTCCGACCGGGTGCGCCGCCGCGTGAAGCCGAACATCATCTTCAACGGCACCGTGGAAGGCAATCCGCCGGCCGTGGTGGCGGTCCGGCTGGCGCCGGACGGCTCGATCCTGTCCAAGCGGCTGGCCAAGTCCAGCGGCGACGCCGACTGGGATAATGCCGTGATGCGCGCCGTGGAGCGTTCGGACCCGCTGCCGACCGACGAGGGCGGCAAGGCCCCGTCGTTCGAATTCACGATCACGTTCCGCCCCAAGGACTGACCAGCCAGGGGTCGAGAGCGCCATGATTTGCAACATAATGCAACCTTCATCGTTGGCCGCCAGTCCCATCGCTACCATGAACGGTTGCCTGACGCGGCCGGCAGTGTGCAAGACGTACACGCACGGAGCATGCGCCAAGCTGCATGCCGTTCCTGTGCCCGACTTGCTGTGCCCGCCGTACCGATGAATCCCAAAATCGACTGAGGAGCAGCATGCGAAAGCTTTGGGTCCCTAACTGGCTGTCCCGGCGCCAGACCACCAAGATCACCCGCGACCAGGGCCGCCACGCGCTGATGGCCTGGCTGGCGGTGGCACTGATGTCGGCCGGCGCCGCGCACGCGCAACTGAACGTGGAAATCACCGGCGTGGGTTCGAACCAGTTCCCGGTGGCCACGGCCAACTTCCAGGGCGAAGGCCAGGGCGCGCAGAACCTGACCGCCGTCATCCGTTCCGATCTGACCAACAGCGGCCGTTTTCGCAATATCGATCCGGCCGGCGCCACCGTCGCCGAATCGGCCCAGGTGGACCTGGGCAGCTGGAAGGCCAAGGGCGCCGACGCCTTCGTGGCGGGCAGCGTGACCCCGTCCGGCAATGGCCAGTACGAGGTGCGTTTCCGCCTGTACGACACGGTCAAGGGCCAGAGCCTGGGCGGTCTGGCCTTCAATGTCAGCCAGAGCCAGCTGCGCGTGACCGCGCACAAGATCGCCGACTACATCTACGAGAAGCTGCTGGGCGAACGTGGCGTATTTGCCACGCGCCTGTCGTATGTGTCGAAGGTGGGCAACCGCTACCAGCTGCTGATTTCGGATTCGGATGGCCAGAACGCCCAGGTGGCGCTGTCCAGCAGCGAGCCGATCATCTCGCCGTCGTGGTCGCCCGATGGCCGCCGCGTGGCTTATGTCTCGTTCGAGGCCAAGAAGCCGGTGGTGTACGTGCATGACCTGGCCACGGGCAAGCGCACGCTGGTGTCGAATCAGAAGGGCAACAACAGCGCGCCGTCGTGGTCGCCCGACGGGCAGCGCCTGGCCGTGGCGCTCTCGCGCGACGGCAACACCCAGATCTACCTGGTCAACGCCGACGGCTCCGGCCTGCGCCGCATCTCGCGCAGCAGTGCGATCGACACCGAGCCGCAGTTCTCGCCGGACGGCCGCAGCATCTATTTCACCAGCGATCGCGGCGGTGCGCCGCAGATCTACCGTATGCCGGCCTCTGGCGAGGAATCCGGCGCAGCACAGCGCGTGACCTTCAAGGGCAACTACAACGTCAGTCCGCGCGTTTCGCCGGACGGCAAGTACCTGGCCTACATCTCGCGTTCGGGCGGCTTCCGCCTGCAGCTGCAGGACCTGTCCAACGGTGACGTGACTTCTCTTACGGATACGTCCAACGACGAGGCCCCGAGCTTCGCCGCCAATGGAAAATACATCCTGTATGCCACCCGCGTGGGCGGCCGCTCGGTACTGGCGGCAGTCTCCACGGACGGCCGAACGAAACAGGTTCTGTCACTCCAGTCCGGCGAGGTTCGCGAGCCGTCCTGGGGTCCTTTCATGCAGTAGAAAAAGAGGAGTCTCTCGCCATGTCCCAAATGATGACCAAATCGCTCGCCCTGGCTGCACTGCTGGCCCTGGGCGCCTGCAGCTCCGGCGTGAAGCTGGACGACGCATCGAAGTCGGGTGCCAACCAGGGCGGCGCCCAGACCGATCCGCGCGCCGTGGCGCCGGTGGTTGCGGCCGATCCGCTGAACGACCCGAACAGCCCGCTGGCCAAGCGTAGCGTGTATTTCGACTTCGACAGCTACTCGGTCAAGTCGGAATACCAGGGCACGCTGCAAACGCACGCGCAGTACCTGAGCGCCAACAAGGGCCGCAAGATCCTGATCCAGGGCAACACCGACGAACGCGGCACCAGCGAGTACAACCTGGCCCTGGGCCAGAAGCGTGCCGAGGCCGTGCGCCGCTCGATGTCGTCGCTGGGCGTGCCCGAGTCGCAGATGGAAGCGGTGAGCCTGGGCAAGGAAAAGCCGAAGGCCACCGGCCACGACGAAGCCTCGTGGGCTGAAAACCGTCGCGCCGACATCGTCTACTGATCCACGGAATAATCCTTCATGAAAGCTCGCGTTTCCACCCTGCTGTGGCTGGCCGCTGTCTCCGGCGGTCTGCTGGCAGCCAGTTCCGCGCACGCCGGCGTCTTTGACGACGACGAAGCGCGCAAGGCGGTGCTGCAACTGCGGGACCAGTTCAACGGTTTCCAGGCAACGGCATCGCAGCGTATCGACCAGAACAGCCGCCAGCAGCTCGACATGCAGAACCAGCTGGAAGGTCTGCGTCAGGAAGTGGCCCGGCTGCGTGGTCAGAACGAGGTGTTGCAAAACACGGTGGACACGCTGCAGAAACAGCAGAAGGATTACTACGCGGACCTGGACGCGCGCCTGAAGAAATTCGAGCCGCAACAGGTGACCGTCGATGGCAAGGAAGGGCTTGCACAGCCGACCGAAAAGCCCGAGTACGACGCCGCGCTGAAGCAGTTCCAGTCGGGCGATTTCAAGGGCGCGGGCAACGCCTTCTCGGCATTTGCGAAGAAGTATCCGCAAAGCCCGTACTTGCCGCTGGCGCAGTTCTGGCTCGGCAATTCGCTCTACGCGCAGCGTGACTACAAGGGTTCGACTTTCGTGCTGCAGAACATGGTGCAACAGTTCCCGACGCATGCGAAGGTACCGGACGCCATGATCGCCATTGCCAACAACCAGATGGAATCGGGCCAGAAGGCAGCGGCCAGGAAGACGCTGGAGACGGTGGTGTCGAAGTATCCGGGTACCGAAGGCGCCCAGGCCGCCAGCAACCGGCTGAAGACGCTGAAGTGACCCGCCGGGGTACGAAAGCCAGGAAAGAGCCCGCAATCTTGCGGGTTTTTTCTTTTTTGGGCCGGCGCCATGGCGCATGGCGCCGCCGCAGCGCCATGGCGCCCATCACCCCCGCCTGATCGTATCCGGGGCGCCGGCGCGCTAAAATACGCGATTCGCCCAGCGCGGCGTATTTGACAGCGCGCTTGTTCCGCGCGCACCCCATCATGACCCAACGTGCAATCGTCCTGCTTTCCGGCGGCCTGGACTCCGCCACCGTGCTTGCCATGGCCAATGCGGCCGGCTTCGAAACCTATGCGTTGTCGATGCGATACGGCCAGCGCCATTCGTCCGAACTGGATGCCGCGCAGAAGGTGGCCGCCGCGCTCGGCGCCCGGCGCCACGAGATCATCGACCTCGACCTGCGCCGGTTTGGCGGATCGGCCCTGACCGACGACACGCTCGATGTGCCCGTCGACGGCGCCACCGGCGGCATTCCGGTGACCTATGTGCCGGCACGCAATACGATCATGTTGTCGCTGGCGCTTGGCTGGGCCGAGGCCATCGGCGGCCGCGACCTGTTTTTTGGCGCCAATGCGGTGGACTACTCCGGCTATCCCGATTGCCGCCCCGAATACGTGTCGGCGTATGAAACGCTGGCCAACCTGGCCACCAAGGCCGGTGTCGAGGGTGACCGCTTCCGCGTGCACGCCCCGATCATCGACATGACCAAGGCCGAAATCATCCGTGCCGGCGTGAAGCTGGGCGTGGACTATGGTCTGACCGTGTCGTGCTACAAGGCCGATGACGAAGGCCGCGCTTGCGGGGTTTGCGATTCCTGCCGCATCCGCAAGGCCGGCTTCGAGCAGGCCGGCGTCGCCGATCCGACGCGTTACCAGCCGGCTGCCTGAGCGCCGCAACAACCGGCCGGCCAGGACGAGAGGCGCCGCCCACGAGCGCCTCCGCCCAGAAAAAATCAGAAATCCACGAGCCCCCCAGTCACGACATGCCCGAAATCGACATCCCCGCGCTCACGCACACCGTACTGCTGAGTACCTTTGTGCTGACCTTCCTGTTTGGCGCCGTGCTGCAGCGCACGCACTTCTGCACGATGGGCGCCATCTCCGACATCGTCAACATCGGTGACTGGAGCCGTATGCGCATGTGGATCCTGGCGATTGGCGTGGCGATGATCGGCACCGGCGTGCTGGCGTGGACGGGGCTGATCGATCCGACCCGGACCATCTACACGTCGGCCCGGCTTGGCTGGCTGTCGGCGGCGGTGGGCGGGCTGCTGTTCGGCTTCGGCATGGTGCTGGCGTCGGGCTGCGGCAGCAAGACGCTGGTGCGCATTGGCGCGGGCAACCTGAAGTCGCTGGTGGTGTTCGTGTTCCTCGGCCTGTCGGCGTACATGACCTTGCGCGGCCTGTTCGGGGTCGTGCGGGTGAATACCGTCGATGCAGTGGGGGTGGCGCTGCCGTCCACGCAGGACCTGCCGTCGCTGGTGGCGCAGGTCACCGGCATGGCGCGCGGCACGCTGCAACTGGTGCTCGGCGTGGCGATCGGCGCGGTGCTGGTGCTCTGGGCGCTGGTCGGCAACGGCTTCCGCACGTTCGACAACCTGCTGGGCGGCCTGGCCGTCGGGCTGATCATCGTCGGCATGTGGTACGTGTCGGGCCACCTCGGCTATGTCTCCGAAGATCCGAATACGCTCGAAGAACTGTTCGTCGGCACCAACAGCGGCCGCATGGAAAGTCTGAGCTTCGTGGCGCCGTACGCGTACACGCTGGACTGGCTGATGATGTTCAGCGACAAGAGCAAGGTGCTGACCATCGGCATCGTCAGCGTCTTCGGCGTGATCGCGGGCGCGTGCGCCTATGCGCTGGTGTCGCGCACGTTCCGCTGGGAAGGATTCGGCAATGCCGAGGATGTGGCCAACCATATGGTCGGCGGCATCCTGATGGGCGCGGGCGGCGTGACCGCGCTGGGCTGCACGATCGGGCAGGGGCTGTCCGGCGTATCGACGCTGGCCATCGGTTCGTTCATCGTGTTCGCGACCATCATCGCCGGCGCGATGCTGGCCTTCAAGTATCAGATGTGGCGTCTGGAGCGTATGGCCTGAGTGGCGCTGGACGAGCCTGAAGCTTGACACCCCCTAGGGGGCTCCCTATAATCGCGGATTCAGTTTTTCCGGGTCGTTAGCTCAGTCGGTAGAGCAGCGGACTTTTAATCCGTTGGTCGCGTGTTCGAGTCACGCACGACCCACCAGCATTCCCAGAAGGGCCTGTGGCGAAAGTCACGGGCCCTTTTGTTTTGCCTGCGATGTATCCGCACTTGCCAGCGCAATCTGGTGTTCTATCCTTCGGTCCATGCGCAAACGCACGTAACAGATCAGGCAGCGTGCGCCGCCGCTGCCTAGAATGAATTCCCCGGTTCCCGAAAGGCCGATGCGCAGACACCATGCAGCGGATTGCAGGCCACCTGGCTCTCTTCGTCGTCCTGACATTGTGGGTTGCCCATGCGACGTGGGCTTCCGACATCTCGTGCCCGCACAGCTATCGACCGCGTTGTGATGTTTCCGCCCCGGCGGGTGCTTCCTGTACGGAGCCCATGCGGCAACATGTGCGCGGCTCGCAGTTGATCTGCGACTACGCGATGCTGCACGAGACCTATGAAGGCATCTATGCCGACCAGCAGCGCAGGCGCTATGCCGGGACGTTGCGCAAGGGGGATCTCGACGCCTGGCGCAGGGCGCGTGACGCGTGCACGACGGTGCGGTGTCTCGACCAGCTGTTCGCGGATTGGCGCAGGGCGTCGCCTGGGGCGGCCTCGCGCGAAGCCGCGACACATAAGCCGCCAGCGATGGCCGACAACCGGGCGGTCAAGCGAACGCCGCCGCCATTGCAGGCGCCGGCACATCGCGTCCTGCCGGGCAGGGAGGCGGAAATGTCGCCGGTCAGCGCGACGGACGATCTGCATCCTGCCACTCCAGTGTTCGAGTCCGTGCCGCTGTCGCTGCGCGATTCGCTGCAGCCATTGCCGCCAGTCGCCCCACGCGCGCCGGGCCGGGCCAACAATGCGCCGGCGCCGTTCGGATGGCTGGCGTGGCTGTCGTGGATCGTGGTCCTCGTTGCGGCCGGCGGCGGCTATTATTGGCTGGTCGTGCGCAAGCAGGCCACGCGCTATCTGGACGCGGCCTTCGCCTCGGCTTCGGCCGGAATGTCGTGGCTCAAGACCCTGCCGACCCTGGCCTTCATCCTCACCGGACTGGCGCTGTTGAACGGCGTTTTACTCGTCGTTTTGCTAGGTGGTTGGCCGATGCATATTCCCGGCATCAATTAACCAGTCTGAGTTAGAGACACCCCGTAACGCCTCATTGACAATGCAACCAGACAAGGCTGGCCACCCCAGGCCCGCCTTGGTGCATTCATCGACAGGGCCGGGCCCATGGCCTGGCGCGGGAAGTCTCATATGCAGCAAGCTGGTGGCGGCGATAGCCTGCCGGCCAATGAGCACGTACTGCGTGTCGTCTGGCCGTTTGTCCCGGTGGTTCTGGCGCTGGCATTGTTCTGCATCGCCAGTGTGGACGTGTTGTCCGCCGCCCGGGGCTTCGTGGCCGGCGAGAGCCTCTGGAGCAAGGGCCAGAAGGCGGCGGTTTCCCACCTGTTGCGCTACGCCGAAAGCCGCGATGAAGCCGACTACGACGCCTATCTGGCCGGCATTGCCGTGCCGCAGGGCGACCACCTGGCGCGGCTCGAACTCGAAAAGCCCGACTACGACCGCACCCGCGCGGTGCAGGGACTGCTGATCGGCGGCAACCACCCCGACGATGTACCCGGCATGATCCGGCTGTTCCGGTATTTCCGGCATGTGCCGGAGATCGATGAGGCGATCTCGATCTGGGCGGCTGCCGACGCGGAGATCGCACGGCTCGACGTCATGGCGCGTCGGCTGCGCGAGCGCGTGAGCGAGCATGGCTGCGCGGCAGCCTGCGTCGCGCCGCTGCAACGCGATATTGCCGACGTCGATGCATTGCTGACGCCCATGGAGGAAGCCTTCTCGGCCGCACTGGGCAAGGCATCGCGGCGCGTGCGGGGGTTGCTGATGTGGGGGACGGCGGGTCTGGCGCTGGCGCTGCTAGGCTGTGCCACATGGATGTCCACCCGCGCGATGAGCCGGTACCGCCAGTTGCGGCAGGCGCTGACGGTCAGCGAGGAACGGCTGCAACTGGCCGTGGCCGGCAGCACCGATGGCTTGTGGGACTGGCATCCCCATCGCGGCGAACTGTATTTCTCGCCACGCTGTGCCGAAATGCTCGGCTATGGCCCCCATGAACTGCCGCATGCGCGCGAGACCCTGCTGGCGCTGATGCACCCGGCCGACGTGGCCGAATTCGACCGGCGCCTGGTGGGGCATGTGCGCCAGGGCGCGCCATACGACGTGGAACTGCGCCTGCGCCGCAAGGGCGGCGGCTATCTGTGGGTCAGGGCCAGGGGCCGCATGGTGCGCAGCGCCATCGGCAAGGCGACGCGCATGGCGGGGTCGCTCAGCGATATTTCCGACCGCAAGCGTTTCGAGGCACAGCTGTTTGCCGAAAAGGAGCGCGCGCAGGTCACGCTTCAGGCCATTGGCGACGCGGTCATCACCACCGATGTCTGGGGGCGTATCCAGTCGCTGAACCCTGTGGCCGAGACCATGACCGGATGGACGGACGCCGAGGCCGCTGGCTGCTTCCTGCAACAGGTCTGCCGGCTGCATGACGAAACCACCCGGGAGCCGGTTGCCGATCTGGTGCCGCGCGCGCTGGCGGGCACCTGGCCCGGCCAGATGGTGATGCTGCTCGAGCGCCGCGAGCCTGCCACGCAGGGGTTCACGCTGGCCGTCAAGCCATCGGTGGCGTTGATCCGGGACAAGGGCGAGCAGGCGATCGGCATCGTCGTCGTCCTGCATGATGTCAGCCTGGAGCGGGCCCACGCCGCGCAGCTGGCGTACGAGGCCAGCCACGATCCGCTGACTGGCCTGGTCAACCGGCTGGAATTCGAGCGGCGGCTTGGGGCGGCGGTGTCGCGCGCCCAGCATGAAGGCTGTACGCACACGCTGATGTATCTGGATCTCGACCAGTTCAAGGCCGTCAACGACACCTGCGGGCACGCGGCCGGGGACGAACTGCTCTGCCAGATCGCCGACGTCATGCGCCATCAGCTACGGCGCAGCGACACCCTGGCCCGGCTGGGAGGCGACGAATTCGCGGTGCTGCTGGAGTATTGCGCCGCCACCGATGGCGAGCGCGTGGCCGAAGGGCTGCGTCATGCCATCGCGGCCTATCGGTATCGCTGCCACGACCATGAATTCTCGATCGGGGTCAGCATCGGCCTGGTACGGGTCGACGAACGCACGGCCAAGCGCGAGGATGCGCTCGATGCGGCCGACCTGGCCTGTTACCAGGCCAAGCGCGAGGGCCGCAATCGCGTGCAGACCGGCTGATCCGGCTTGCGCCGGATCAGGGTTGGGAAGCCGGAGGCGCCGCCGCGGGGGGCGACGGCACCAGCGGGTCGCGGAAGCCGGTATCGACCGGCACCGCCACCGCCCGCGCGGCCGACGCCGCGTGCGCATGCACCTGCGGCTGGGCGCCGTGCCAGGTCTTGTAGGCCCAGTATCCGGCGCCGGCCAGCATGCCCAGCTTCGACAGCTTCCAGGCCACGCGGCCGATCGGGGTCTTGCGCAGCAGGGGCAGGGCCAGTGTGATGGCCGTACTCACCATCGGATAGTCGCGCGTCACGCCGAACAGCTTGAGCCAGCCCGACGGCCGGGTCATGCGAGGCAGCCAGGCGCCCAGGCTGGTCATGCGGCGGGCGCCACCCTTGACCTGGCGCAGCGCCTGCACGGCGTCGTAGCGTTCCAGCGCGGCGCGCGTCACCAGCAACTCCTTGCGCACGGCCAGCGGCAGGCGAACTTCGCGCGTAAAGCGGACCGGACGGGGGTGCTCGTGGCGCGGGCGGCTGTCGATCGAATCGTCTTCGGGCGTGGTCATTGGCGCAGCATCTCCCGGTCCTTGTCCAGCTCGGCCAGCGTGGATTCAAACAGCGGCGGGGCGTGGCGGACCTTGTTGCGAGCCACCAGCAGGCAGACGCCGGCGCAGATCAGGTAGAACAGCACGATCGCGCCCAGGGCCTGCCAGCGATAGCTTTCCCAGAACAGGATGGCGACCAGCAGCGTGAAGGTCATCAGCGCCATGCTGAAGAACACCAGCCCGAACAAGGCCAGCAGCGCAACCTTCATCAACCGTTCGCGTTCCTCGGCCAGTTCCACGCTGGCCAGCTCCAGGCGAGTCTGCAGCATCGACACCACGGAACCGGCGAGGTTGCGAAGGGATTCGAGGAACTTGGGGGAATGGGATTCGCTCATGCGGCTCCGGCGAAAGAACGATGCGCCGGCATGGGCGGCATCTGCGAGGGATGGACCGGCAGCGGCATGATGGGGCCGCGCCGGTCCGTCTTCAAGACTGCATGCACCCGGCGCAGATGCGCAGCCGGGGCTGGTAATGCGTATTGCTACAGTACTACAGGGCTGCTTACTTGCGGTTCAGCAGCAGACCGATCAGCAGGCCCACGCCGGCGGCCACGCCCACGGCGCGCCACGGATGGTCATGCACATAGTCGTCGGTGGCACGGGCGGCCGCCTTGCTCTTGGTCACGACGGCATCCTGCAAGTCCTGGGCCTTTTCCTTGGCCTGCTTCAGCAGGCCCATGCCACGCTCGCGCAGTTCGGCAGCTTTCTCGCCGGTGGTCGAGGCCGCTTGCTTAAGCAGTTCTTCGGCGTCGGACAGAACGGTCTTGACATCGCTCATCAGTTTCTCCTGTTGCGGGCGGTTAGGTTCAAGTGGTGACATTTTGCCTTGCCCGCTCGGGCTTGTGGCATTTCTTGTCGTCCACCTAGCATATGTGGCGGCTGCCCATCGTTTCAAGCTCGCCGACACAATGCCGTATCACTGTCACCAAATGTGCCATCGGCCCCGGGGGCAGCGTCGCCACAAGGAACCATGGCCCGATCACCCGGTCTTTATGACTTCGAGTGATTTTGTAGTGACTTTATATTCGTTTGGGTTGGATGGCAATCCAACTAAGCTGGTTCACCGGTTTTTACCTTTCCTTACTTTCGTTTATTTTCCGTTTCTCTGGAGACTTCACTCATGGCACTGCGTCTTGGCGATACCGCACCGGACTTCGAGCAAGAATCGAGCGAGGGCCGCATCCGCTTTCATGAATGGCTCGGCGAAGGCTGGGGTGTCCTGTTCTCGCACCCCGCCGACTACACCCCCGTTTGCACGACGGAACTGGGCCTGACCGCCAAGCTGAAGGAAGAGTTCGCCAGGCGCAACGTGAAGGCCATCGCCCTGTCCGTGGACAGCGTGGCGTCGCACAAGGGCTGGATCCAGGATATCAACGAGACCCAGTCGACCTCGGTCAATTTCCCGATCCTGGCGGACAGCGACCGCAAGGTGTCCGAGCTCTACGACATGATCCATCCGAATGCGAATGAGACGCTGACCGTGCGCTCGCTGTTCGTGATCGACCCGAAGAAGAAGGTGCGCCTGATCATTACCTATCCTGCAAGCACCGGTAGAAATTTCAATGAAATCCTGCGCGTCATCGATTCGCTGCAACTGACCGATCACCACAGCGTGGCCACGCCGGGCAACTGGCAGGATGGCGACGACGTGGTCATCGTGCCGTCGCTGAAGGACGAAGCGGTGATCCGCCAGAAATTCCCGAAGGGCTACAAGGCGGTGCGTCCGTACCTGCGCCTGACGCCGCAACCGAACAAGTAAGAAAAAGCCGGGCGCGGGGTGGGTCCCCGGCCCGGCTCGGTATGGCGTTGCCGATGTCGTAAAACGGCGGGGTCGTGCCCGTCGTCTCCTTGGTAGTGTGCTTCAGCCCGGCTTTCCAGCCGGGCTTTTTTACGTCCGGACGATCAGAAGAAGGCCTGCAGGCCGGTCTGGGCGCGGCCCAGGATCAGCGCGTGGATGTCGTGCGTGCCTTCATACGTGTTCACCACTTCCAGGTTCACCACGTGGCGGATCACGCCGAATTCGTCCGAAATGCCGTTGCCGCCCAGCATGTCGCGCGCCACGCGGGCAATGTCCAGCGACTTGCCGCACGAATTGCGCTTCATGATCGAGGTGATTTCCACCGCGGCGGTGCCTTCGTCCTTCATGCGGCCCAGGCGCAGGCAGCCCTGCAGGCCCAGCGTGATCTCGGTCTGCATGTCGGCCAGCTTCTTCTGTACCAGCTGCGTCTGCGCCAGCGGACGGCCGAACTGCTTGCGGTCCAGCGTGTACTGGCGCGCGGTGTGCCAGCAGAACTCGGCGGCGCCCAGCGCGCCCCAGGCGATACCGTAACGGGCCGAGTTCAGGCAGGTGAACGGACCCTTCAGGCCCTTCACGCCCGGCATGATGTTCTCTTCGGGCACGAAAACCTGGTCCAGCACGATTTCGCCGGTGATCGACGTGCGCAGGCCCACCTTGCCGTGGATGGCCGGGGCGCTCAGGCCCTTCCAGCCCTTTTCCAGGATGAAGCCGCGGATGTCTTCCTTGCCGTCTTCGCCGGCCAGCTTGGCCCACACCACGAAGACATCGGCGATCGGCGAGTTCGTGATCCACATCTTGGCGCCGCTCAGTTCGAAGCCGCCGTCCACCTTCCTGGCGCGCGTGACCATCGAGCCCGGGTCCGAGCCGTGGTTCGGTTCGGTCAGGCCGAAGCAGCCGATCCATTCGCCGGTGGCCAGCTTGGGCAGGTACTTCTGTTTCTGCGCCTCGCTGCCGAATTCGTAGATCGGCACCATGACCAGCGACGACTGCACGCTCATCATCGAGCGATAGCCCGAATCCACACGCTCCACCTCCCGCGCGATCAGGCCGTAGCTGACGTAGTTCAGGCCCGGGCCGCCGTACTGTTCGGGGATGGTCGGGCCGAGCAGGCCCAGTTCGCCCATCTCGCGGAAGATCTCCACGTCGGTCTTCTCGTTGCGGAACGACTGCAGCACGCGCGGCATGAGCTTGTCCTGGCAATAGGCCGCCGAAGCGTCACGGATCATGCGCTCGTCGTCGGTCAGTTGCTGGTCCAGCAGCAGGGGGTCGGCCCAGTGGAATTCGGCGTTGGCAGCCATGGAGGTCTCCTTCTTTGGTGGCGCGGTGAAGGCAGTGCCGCCTTCATTCGATCCGGTCGATCAAAAAGTTGCGGTTCCGCATTGCGGAACCTTGTTCCGATGAGCTAGTATAGCTGAACCGATTCGCGCTGCAACAGGGGGAAATCCGGCTCCCAATGATTAGCGTTCGGCAATCGACCACTTCCACAGGAGCTGTCTCTTGACCCCATCCACTGTCGCGGCCGCCGAGCCGGTCCAGAAGGAACGCGAGAGCGACCCCAATTTCGTGACGGCGCTGGCGCGCGGGCTGGAGCTGCTGCGCTGCTTCCGCACCGGCGAGGCGATGCTGGGCAACCAGGATTTCGTGCGTCGCACCGGGTTTCCGAAGGCCACCGTGAGCCGGCTGGCCGGCACGCTGGTGCAGCTGGGCTACCTGCGCTACGACGACAGCCTGGGCAAGTACGCGCTCGATGCCGGCGTGCTGGCGCTGGGGTTTTCCTACCTGGCCGCGTCCGACGTGGTGACGCTGGCACGGCCGCACATGCTGGCCTTCGCGCAGTCGTATGGCGTGTCGGTGTCGCTGGGCAAGCGCGAGCGCATGGAAGTCATCTACATGGAATCGATCCGGAACGATGCCGGTGTGATGCTGGGTCTGGGGGTGGGCTCGCGCCTGTCGCTGGTGTCGAGTTCGATGGGGCGGGCCTATCTGGCCGCGCTGCCGGCGGCGCGGCGCGACAAGGTGCTGGCCGAATTTGCCCAGACGTATCCGGAACAATGGAAGCAGCAGGAGGCCCCGATGCGCGCCGCGCTGGCCCAGGCCGAGCGCGACGGCTATGCCGCGTCGTTCCGCGACTGGCACCCGGCCATTCACGCCTGCGCGGTGGCGTTCAAGCCGGTGGGTGAGAAGGATCTGCACATGCTGAGCTGCAGTGCGTCCTACGGGGCCGTCAGCGAAGAGACGTTCCACGAGAAGCTGGCGCCCGCGCTTCAGGCGCTGGGGGTCAGGCTGTCCGATCCGGCGGGGCGGTAGGGCAGGCGTCGCGCCGCGCTCCCGCCTTGCGCCAGCGCGAAGCCTGACACCGCCGGATCACAGATCCGTCCGCAGCTTCCACAGTTCGGGGAACAGCACCACATCGAGCATCCGGCGCAGGTAGCTGACGCCTTCGGTGCCGCCGGTGCCGCGCTTGAAGCCGATCACGCGCTCCACCGTGGTCACATGGCGGAATCGCCATTGGCGGAAGGCATCCTCCAGGTCGACGAACTTTTCGCCCAGTTCGTAGAGTTCCCAATGCGCCGACGGGTTGCGATACACCTCCAGCCAGGCCGCCTCCACCGACGCGTTGTACTGCGTGGGCTGGGTCCAGTCGCGGTCCACCACGTCGGCGTCGATCCGGAACCCGCGCCGCGCCATCAGCCGGATCGCCTCGTCGTACATCGACGGCGTATGCAGCGCCGTTTCCACCAGTTCCAGATGTTCGGCCCGGTGCGCGTGGGGCCGCAGCATGGCCGCGTTCTTGTTGCCCAGGATGAACTCGATCTCGCGATACTGGTACGACTGGAAGCCGGACGATGCGCCCAGGTACGGGCGCATGGCCGAGTATTCGGGCGGCGTCATGGTGGCCAGCACGTTCCAGGCCTGCACCAGCTGGTCCATGATGCGCGATACGCGCGCGAGCATCTTGAACGCCGGGCGCAGCTGGTCGGTCTTCACCCCATCGCGTGCGGCGCGCAGTTCGTGCAGCATCAGCTTCATCCACAGCTCGGTGGTCTGGTGCTGGACGATGAACAGCATCTCGTTGTGGTCCGGCGACAGCGGGTGCTGCGCGCTCAGGATCTGATCCAGGCCCAGATAGTCGCCGTAGCTCATGTCGCGGGCGAAGTCCATCTGCGCGCCATGCCAGCCATCCTCGCCGGCCGCGTCGGCCGGCTGGCTGCCGTGCCCCATCGGGCATCCCTTGAATTCACTCATGATGCGCTCCGCTCAGGTCACCGCCGTGCGCACCGCAAAGCGGGCGTCGCGATAGGCGCCGCTGTCCAGCACGTCGCGCATGATTTCCACGGCATCCCAGACTTCGGTGAAGGTCGTGTACAGGGGCGTGAAGCCGAAGCGGGCAATGCCGGGTTCGCGATAGTCGCCAATCACGCCACGCTCGATCAGCGCGGCCACCAGCGCGTAGCCGTCCGGATGCGCAAAGCTCACCTGGCTGCCGCGCCGGGTATGGGCGCGCGGCGTGACCAGCGTCAGCGGGTGCCTGGCGCATCGTGATTCGACGAGTTCGATAAACAGGTCGGTCAGCTTGAGCGACTTCGCGCGCAGCGCGCTCATGCTGGTCTGGGCGAAGATGTCCAGGCCGCATTCGACCATCGCCAGCGACGTGACCGGCTGCGTGCCGCACAGGAAGCGGCCGATGCCCTTGGCGGGCGCGTACTGCGGCGACATCGCGAACGGCGCGCCGTGGCCCCACCAGCCCGACAGCGGCTGCCAGAACTGGTCGCGCAGCGCGGGCGCCACCCAGACGAAGGCCGGCGAACCCGGACCGCCGTTCAGGTACTTGTACGTGCAGCCGATGGCGTAGTCCGCGCGGGCGGCGGTCAGGTCCACCGGCACGGCGCCAGCCGAGTGGGCCAGATCCCACACGGTCAGCACGCCGCGGGCGTGCGCGAGTTCGGTCAGGCCGGCCATGTCGAGCATCTCGCCGGTCTTGTAGTTCACGTGCGTCAGCATCAGCACGGCCGTATCGGCGCCCACGGCGGCGTCGATCTCGTCGGGACTGTTGACCAGGCGTACCTCGTAGCCCTGCTGCAGCAGGTCGGCCAGGCCCTGGGCGATATAGAGATCGGTCGGGAAGTTGCTGGCCTCGGACACGATCACGCGGCGCGCCGGATCGCGCTGCTGCTGCACGCGCAGTGCGGCGGCCAGCACCTTGAACAGGTTGATCGACGTGGTGTCGGTCACCACCACCTCGTCGTGGCCCGCGCCGATCAGCGGCGCCAGGCGGTTGCCCAGCCGGCCCGGCAGGTCGAACCAGCCGGCGGTGTTCCAGCTGCGGATCAGGCCATCACCCCATTCGCTGCTGACCACCTCGGCGGCACGCGCCGCGGCGGCGCGCGGGCGGGCGCCCAGCGAGTTGCCATCGAGGTAGATCACGCCGTCAGGCAGGGCAAACTGTTCGCGCAGCGCGCGGAGCGGGTCGTCCCGGTCCAGCGCCTGGCAGCGTTCACGTGTCAGGTTGGTCATGCTTTCAGTGTCCAGAGGGTTCGGGCGGATTCAGAGTGCGCGCAGCACCGCGCGGACCGGGCTCGCGTCGAGCGTGGCCAGGCGCAGCGGCAGCGCGATGAGTTCGTAGTCGCCGGCCGGCACGTCGTCGAGCACGATGCCTTCGAGAATGGCCAGCCGGTGGTCGCGCACCGCGTGGTGGGCGTCCATCGTCTTCGAGGTTTCGGGGTCCAGCGACGGCGTGTCGATGCCGATCAGCTTCACGCCGTGGCGGGCCAGCAGCGCGATGGTCTCGGGGGCGACAGCGCAGAACGCCGAATTCCACACCCCCAGCGGCGCCTGCCGGTAGGTCCGCAGCAGCACGCGCGGCGGCACGTCGGCCAGAGCGGTTTCGATGTGGTGCGGCTCCACGCGCGGCGCCGCGCCGATGCAGTGGATCACGCGGCAAGGGCCCAGGTAGGCGTCGAGCGGGACGGCGCCGATCGGCGCGCCGTCGGCCGCGTAGTGCAGCGGCGCATCGGCATGGGCGCCGGTGTGCGGCGACATCGTAATACGGCCAACGTTGACCGGACAGTGCGCGTCCAGTTGCCACGCGGGCTCGTGCCGGAACGGCGTGTCGCCGGGCCAGACCGGCGTGGCGTTCGACACCGGCGGGCTGATATCCCAGATCTGGCGCGTGGCGCGGCTGGGTGCGTTCGTGGGGGCGTTCGGCATGGTGACTGGCAATCTCCGGGGCGCGTTTCTGAAGACGCGGTGCGTGTGGGGATCATAGTCAAAAGCGCCGAGAAGAGGCTTGCGAAATGGTCCGTCGATCACGGCATCTTTCGCATAAAATTGTGTGATTCCAATAGAAAGATGTGGATTCTGCGAAATGACCCTCGATCCGATAGATTTACGCATCCTGACGGCGCTGCAGGAGAACGGTCGCATCAGCAATCAGGACCTGGCCGATCGTGTGGCGTTATCGCCATCTGCTTGCTTGCGCCGCGTGCGGCTGCTGGAAGAAATCGGGGTGATTGGCGGCTACAAGGCGTGGTTCGACGCCGAGCAGCTGGGGCTGGAGATCGAGGCGATCGTGCAGGTGTCGATGCGGCACGACGTGGAAGGGTGGCACGACACGTTCAACGCCGTGGTGCAGACCTGGCCGGAGGTACTGACCGCCTATGTGATCACGGGTGACAGCAACTACATCCTGCGGGTGCAGGCGCGCAACCTGAAGCACTACTCCGATTTCATCGTGAATCGGCTATATCGCACGCCTGGCGTGATGGATATCCGCTCGAACATCGTCCTGCAGCGGATCAAGACGGACGGATCGCCACTGGCGATCCTGAAGGACAGCAAGGACGCCAGGCCGTGACCTAGCGTTCGCGCGGCGCGATCTGATCGAGCGGATCGAGCGGGCACAGCGTGGAAAATTGCGCCCCCTGGAACACGAGCGGCTCGCCGCCGGCGTCGAGAATGCCGCAGCGTTCCACTTCGCCGACGAAGATCACGTGGTCGCCCTCGTCATAGCGGCTGCGGTTGTGGCACTCGAACCAGGCCAGCGCATTGGCCAGGATGGGCAGGCCGGTCTCCGACAACCGATAGTCCACGCCGGCAAAGCGGTCGCCCTTGAGCGTGGCAAACCGCTGGCACAAGTCCAGCTGTGAGGCGGCAAGCACATTGATGATGTAGTGCGAGCCATCGCGGAACATCGGCAGGCTGTTGGCGCGCGTGGCCATGCTCCACAGCACCAGGGGCGGATCGAGCGAGACCGAGTTGAACGAGCTGGCCGTGATGCCGACGAACGGCACGTCGTTGGCGTGCGATGGGCCAGCGGCGCGCGTGGTGATGACCGTCACACCTGTGGCGAACTGCGACAGCGCGCGCTTGAAGTGACCGCTGTCGAAATCGGGGGCGGCGGCCTTGCGGCGCTGGGGGGCGGGGGCGGCGGCCTCGGGCATGCCCTCTCGGGCTCCACACAAATCCATGATCTTCATATCGGGATGGCCGGCGCGCATTCAACACGCCAAACGTAATCCTGGGGGGCGGCAATTTCAGTGGCCTGGCGCACACATTTTGCGGGCCCACGCGGCCTGGCGGGCGCTTTCGGGTCCCGCGCAGCCCATTCACGTGCGCCGACGGGCGCCAGTACCAGTGCGATTGTAGCGGACTCCGGACATGGCACCCCGACGTGGCTCCTGCGATACATCGGACGGTCTCTGTGCCAGCCGGATTGCACTTGTTTCATTTTTCACGGCAGTGCGGGGCGCCATTGCTTATGCTGGAAATCGATGCCGCCAGAGCCGGCGTGGTATCGGAACCCCCTGGACGCGGGAAAGGGAGCGCGCAGATGGATCACGAACTTGAGATTGCCACGCTCGGTGGCGGGTGTTTCTGGTGCCTGGAGGCGGTGTTCCAGCAGGTGGATGGCGTGCGTGCCGTGGAGTCGGGCTACACCGGCGGCCATATCCACAATCCCACCTATCGCCAGGTATGCGAGGGCGACACGGGCCACGCCGAAGTGGTGCGTGTGACCTTCGACCCGGCCACGATCACTTTTCGCGAAATCCTGGAGATCTTCTTCTCGATCCATGATCCGACGCAGCTCAATCGGCAGGGCAACGACGTGGGCCCGCAGTACCGCTCGATCATCTTCACCCATTCCGAGGCCCAGCGCGCCGTGGCCGAGTATGTCATGGGCGAACTGGTCGTCAACAAGGTGTTCGATGCGCCGATCGTCACGCAGCTCGAACCCGAGCAGCCGTACTGGCGCGCCGAGATGAGCCACCAGAACTACTATCAGGAGCATCCCGCGCAGGGCTACTGCGCGTTCGTGATCACGCCCAAGCTGGCCCAGTTACGGCGAGATTTTTCGCATCGGATGCGCCGCTAGGCCGGCAAGGCCGCATTTTCCAGCCGATCGGCAATGGCCGTGGCCAGCCGGGCGATGCTCTGCGGTGCGCAGCCTTCGGCATTGTTGCTGACGATGACATAGGCCGGCTGGCCGGCGCGCAGCGTGCCCGCCACCACGTCGGCGATGGCGTCGCGCGTTGCGTCGTCAGGGTCCACGAGCTTGTCGAATGGCATGTAGGCCTTTTCGGCCATCGCATACGAGCGGCCCTCGCGCAGCATCCAGCGCAGCACCAGCGGGCCGGGGGCCCCGTCGTCCATCAGCGTCTGCGCGTGGGCCTGGCGCGATACCGGCGGCAGGCGGTCGCGCGCGGCCAGGCAGAAGCGTACGCCGCGTTCGCGCAGCAGGCGGATGTAGCGCGGTGTCAGCAGCGCCGGATCGCGCATTTCCACGGCATAGCAGGCGTGCGGGGTCAGGCTGGGGTCCAGCGGCGGCAGCGCGGCCAGGAAGGCGTCGAGCCGCGCGAAGAACGCCGGGCCGTCGTCGGCCACGCTTTGCAGCGGCGACAACTGGAACAGCAGCGGGCCGCAGCGTTGGCCAAGACCAGTGGTGGCCGGCACGATGAAATCGCGGATCGCGATCCCGGCGTCCAGGAACGCCGCGTTGGCCAGGCGCCCGGCGCCATCGGGGCCGCGCAGCCAGGCATCGCAGACGCTGGCCGGGGCCTTGACCAGGAAGCGGAAACCTTCCGGCACCTGCGATGCGTAGCCCAGGTAGTCGGCCAGCGGAATCGGGCCATAGAAGCCACGGTCGATGCCCGCCGCGCGCAGCAGCGGATGCTGCCCGCAGGCGCGCAGCCCCTTGCGGGACAGCAGGCTTTCGGTGTACTGGCCGTCGTAGACCATGCCGTGCCAGCCGGGGTACGACCACGAAGAGGTGCCGAAATACAGGTTGGACGGCAGCCGGCCGGCAAGCGCGGTCAGCGCTGCATCGGGCGTCCAGGGCTGGACGATCTTGCCAGCGGGCGTCTTCTTTTCGGGAGTGCCGGCCGCGGCGGGCCGGGGCGGGGCGTCCGGCGATGCCGGGGCATCGCCGAACAGGTCGAGGTTGTCAGTCAAGCGTCAGACGGGATTGCCTATCGGAGACGCGTAAATATAGCGCCGCGAGACCGGGAACGTGTCGGCGGCGCGATTCGCCTTCTGACACACCACCTGGTGCAGCGACATGATGCTGTTGGTGAACGCGTGCTCGCAGCCGGCCAGGTAGACCCGCCAGATCCGGTACTTCTTCTCGCCCACCATGGCGCGGATCGCGTCGGCGTTGGTCTCGAAGTTGTCGGCCCAGTGCCGCAGCGTCTGGGCGTAGTGCCGGCGCAGCAGTTCCACGTCGAACGCCTCCAGCCCGCCCTTGGCCATGGTATTGAGCACCATGCTGATGTGCGGCAGCTCGCCCTGCGGGAACACATAGCGGTCCATGAAGCCCGAGCCGTCGAGCGGCACCGCGCCGCTGTCGGGGTCGGTGGCCGTGATGCCATGGTTCATCGCCACGCCATCGTCCTTGAGCAGGTCGCGCATGCGGCTGAAGTAGCCGATCAGGTTGTCCTTGCCCACGTGCTCGAACATGCCGACGCTGGTGATGCGGTCGAACTGGCCCTGGATGTCGCGATAGTCCTGCAGCCGGATCTCGATGCGGTCCTGCAGCCCGGCGGCCTTCACGCGCTCGGTGGCCAGGTCGAACTGGTTCTGCGACAGCGTGATGCCCACGCACCGTGCGCCGTACTTCTGCGCGGCGCGGATCACCAGTGCGCCCCAGCCGCAGCCGATGTCGAGCAGCGTCTGGCCCGGCTGCACGCGGATCTTGGTCAGGATATGGTCGATCTTCTTGAGCTGCGCGGTGGCCAGGTCTTCGGTGCCTTCCTCGAAATACGCGCACGAGTACACCATGCGCGGATCGAGCCAGAGCTGGTAGAACGCGTTGGAAACGTCGTAGTGATACTGGATCGACGCCTTGTCCTCGGAGCGGCTGTGCGTGAAGTGCTGCGCCACGCGGGCCAGGGCGCCGCCCGCACTGCGCGCGGCGGCTGCCGACAGGCCGTAGGCCATCTTGATGATGTCGGCCAGGCGGCCGTCGAGATCGATCTTTTCCTGGACATATGCCTCGCCGAGGTTGTCCAGGCTTGGCGTGAGCAGCAGCGGCAGGGCCGAGGCCTCGCGTACGGTCAGCGTGACCTCGGGTTGGTCGAAGTTGCCCAGCTGGTATTCGCTGCCATTCCACAGACGTAGCCTGACAGGCAGGTTGGCGTGCTCGCGCACGTCGGAAATCCAGCTATCAAGCTGCTTGTCGATTGCTTGCTTGAAGAACATGCGGCTTTCTCCCGATTGGTTGATGATCCCTCTCGAAATGAAATGCCCCATGGTCGGCTGCGCAGACTGCGTGGTGGTACGCAGCACTGGCCCTGGGGGCGCACCGATGCATGGCCGGTGCGGCAACCCAACAACTTTACGCCAATTCGCCGAATTGTGCAGTGTGGGGCGCCGCGGTCAGCGCCTGTCAGTACAAGCAGACATTGACGATGCAGCGATCGCGCGCCCCGTGCCGCGATATTCCCGCAGCGCCGACGTCAGGGCGACAGCCGGACGATCTGCCAGCTGCCGTCGGCCTGTTGCCGGAACGCGATACGGTCGTGCAGCCGCGACGGCCGGCCCTGCCAGAATTCGATCCACGTGGGCCGCAGGCGGTACCCGCCCCAGTGCGGCGGACGCGGCGGGTTGTCGCCGAACTTGCTGCGGAAGTCGGCTTCGCGGGCTTCCAGCACGTCGCGGCCGGCCACCTCGCGGCTTTGTTCGGAGGCCCAGGCGCCCAGGCGAGATCCGAGCGGACGCGACGCATAGTAGGCATCGCTCTCGGCATCGTCCACCTTTTCGACCACGCCTTCCACACGCACCTGGCGTTCGAGCTGCACCCAGTGGAACAGCAGCGCCGCGCGCGGGTTGGCTTCCAGATCCAGGCCCTTGCGGCTTTCGTAGTTGGTGAAGAACGTGAAACCGTTGGCGTCCATGCCCTTGAGCAGCACGATGCGCGCCGACGGCTGGCCGTCGGCACCTACGGTGGCCAGCGTCATCGCGTTGGGTTCGGGCAGCTTGGCCTGCATGGCCTCGTCGAACCAGTTCTGGAACTGGCGGATCGGGTCGCCTGCCACGTCGGTTTCGGAAAGGGCGCTCAGCATGTAGTTGCGGCGCAGATCAGCGAGTTGGGTCATATCGCATATCGAAGAGTCGGTCCGCACGGAGCACCATGCGGACGAGGATGCTTCGAGTATAGCGAATGCGCCGCACACCGCATTTGCGCCATGGCAAGGCGGACTCGCTGTTTTACGAATCTGCGGGTGGCTAGTCCGACAGTTTCGGTGCGGCGATCTTTTGTGTCTGGCGGCGCGAATAGTAGTTGGCCATGCCCATGGCGCCGGCCATCGACAGGAAGATCGGCAGCATGCCCAGCGCCGTGCCCACCACACCGAACGTGAGCGGCCACACCACCTGGCTGGTATTGAGCACGGCCGAGCGCAGCCCCAGCGCCTCGCCGGCGCGGCCCGAAGGCGATGCCGTATGCAGGATGTTCATGACGTTGGGCTGGGCACTGCCCAGCGCCAGCCCCAGCACGAACGCCAGGCCGCACATGAGCCAGAAGTGCGAGACGAACGGATAGACCACATAGGCCAGCGCCCCCACCAGCAGCGCCAGGCGGATGATCTTCCATTCCGAGAAATGGCGGGACACCATCGGCATGGCAATCCGGATGGTCAGCGTGGCGATCGAGAACGCCCCGAGCACCCAGCCGATCATTGACGGCGACAGCCCGATATGCGTGCCCTGGATCGGGATCAGGAACGCGTGCAGGTCCCACGCGGCAGACAGCACCGCGCTGGCGACGAACACGGCGCGCAGTTCGGGGTGGTGAAGCAGGTCCAGCGTGGAGCGGCGCGAGCCGTCCTCGATGGCGATGCGTCCCGCGTTGCCGCCGGTGGCCGGCAGGCGCGGCCGCACATACTGCAGCCCGGCCTGGCCCAGCAGCGCCACGCCCACCAGGATGCAGAACGCGGCACGAAAGCCTGCGTGTTCGATCGTATAGCCCATGGCCACCGGCCCGAGCGTGCCCGAGATCGACAGCCCCAGCGCATGCCACGTGTAGTTGCGCAGCCGGGTCTCGTTGGTCGATACCTGCCCGATCAGCAGTTGCATGGCCACCTGGACCAGCATGAAACCCACGCCGATCAGTGCGCACGCCGCGTACAGCGACGCAATCTCGTGCCAGACGGCCGGCAGCAGCGTACCGGCCACCACCATCAGCGACCCGGCGGTCATCGGCAGGCGCGGCCCGATCTGGTCGATGCGCTTGCCGGCGCGAATCGCCAGGAACATCGGCAGCAACGCATAGAGCGACATCAGGATGCCCAGCGTGACCGTGGACGCCTTGAGCGAGATGGCAAATAGGGAAACGACGACACGACTGGCGTTGAACGCCACGTGATTGCACACCGTCAGCGCGATCAGCCAGCTGATCGGGGGAACGGCGGCATGAGGCAACGTCATGGCAGGGGGTGCGCGGGGGCGGCGAAGGTGGTTCGCGCCGCCGGCAAGGGTCTCCGATCCGGACGATAAGACGCGCGAAAAAGAAAATCAGTGCGGCCGGAGCCGCACCTACAAGGCATCGCTGGCCGGACTGGAACCCGGCGAGCGAAGGCGTTGCGTGTCGTTGTTCATTAATTGCTTGCTTAATCAACGACCAGCCGATTATGCGACTGCCAGTGCGGTCTGCACAACAACGGTGTGGGAGGGCGTGCCAAATCCGCAACACATTTGGTACAGGTGTGTTGCGGATTCGCCAAGGTTGTCAGTGTGTGATGACGGGCGGGGCGCGGCGGGCGTGCCGCCGTTCGCTAGCCGCCCTGGTAGAGCTGCTTGTCGTGGTCCGGCCGCAAGGGTTGCTGCACGGTGGCGCCGGGCATGCGCGGCTTGGTCGGCGGCGGGGCCGGCTCGCCACGGGCGGCGTCCGACTTCGTGGGCGATTCGGGGATAGGGGGGCCGGCCTGCTGCTGGCCCTTCGGCGCGGCTGGCCCCTGATAGGTCTTGCCCGGCGGCGGGGCGGTAGGCCGCTTCTTGAGTTCCGCCAGCAGCCGGGCGCACTCGCTTTCGTCGCCGCCGCCCGAGATGTCGAGCAGCGGCACCACCATGGCCACCGGCGCGGTCAGTGCCAGCGCCAGCGCGCCGCCGGCACGCAGCGCGAGGATGGCGATATTCGGGCTGACCGACGGATTCTTGAACGTACCGCCCACATACAGCGGCGAGCGCAGCGAGATGACGCGCAGCCCCTTCGAGTCGGGATGGATCGTCAGCGCCAGCCGCTCGTCCTTGAAATCGACCGCGCCCTCGGTGGTGATGATGGCGTCCTGCGTATCGAGCACGAAGGTCTGGGCCCGGGCAATGCCGTTCTGGAAGCCGAACGCGCTGACGCCGCAGTTGATCTGCACCGCCTTGTCGCCGAACAGCTTCGAGATCACCACGCTGCCCACGTTCAGGCCGATGGCTTCGAGGATGAACTTGCTGACGGTGCCGTTTTCCACCAGCAGCTTGGCCTCGCCGTTCGACGAACCCATCAGCGCGGCAACCGAATTGCCCGTGGCCGAAAGCTTGGCGCTGCCGTTGACCTCGCCGACGCTGGCGCGGGTACTTTCCACCTTCGGGAACAGCTGCTTGATCTTCAGGTGCCGCGCGGTCATGTCGACCTTCGCGCCCATCGGCTCGCGCTTGCCATCGAGTTCGACCGTCGATACCAGGTTGCCGCCGGCCACGCCGAAGTTGAGCGGGTCGAGCCGCAGCACGCCATCGGTCAGCTTCAGGTGCGTGGTCAGGTCCGTGATCGGCAGGTCTTCATTGCGGACGATGCGCTTGCCGGTGAACTTCACGTCGGCATCGATCTCGTCCCAGCGTTCCGTGCGGAACGGCGCCACGGGCAGCTTCTTGTCCGCCGGCTGCTTCACGGGGCTGTCCTTGGCCGGCTGGCCCGGCTTGGCGCCGCCGCCGATCAGCGGCGCGAGGTCGTCGAACAGCAGCTGCTTCGACACCAGTTCGCCAGACAGCAGCGGGCGGGGCGAATGCTGCGCAAACGTCAGCGTGCCGCCCAGGTCGCTGCTGCCGACCTTGCCGGTGAAGTCGCGATAGGTGTAGCTGGAGGCTCCCTTCTTGAGCGTGGCCACCAGGCGGCCGCGCGTTTCATACGGCGGGGTCGATGGCAGCACGATGCCGGTCAGGTTGTAGAGCGATGCCAGGCTGTCGCCGGCCAGCGTCAGGTTGACGTCGAGCGCGCCGAGGTGGGCCGGGTTCGTTACCGTGCCTTCCATCGTGGCGCGGGTGGCGCCCACGCGCACATCGGCCTGTACCGGATAAGGGGTGTCCACGTCGCGCAGGCTCAGCACGGTGCCGGCCTTGCCGGTGGCGTTGACGGTGGCCTTGTTGTAGTGGCCCACGGCTTTCCAGCGAATGCCGTAGCGGTCGTCATTACCGGTCTTGCCAGCCTTGCCGCCCTTGTTGTCGTTGGCCTTGGCTTCGGGCGTGGAGGCGGCGGAGCCTTGCGACGCCGCCACAGCGGAGGCATCGGACGGCATCAGCGCGCCGTCGCGGGCCTTGTCGTAGATGGCCTGGTCGCCAATCGTGTCCAGCGTGGCCTGCAGCTGGATCTTCTCGGCCGCGTCGTCCAGCGCCAGGTTGCCGCGCTGGAGGACCACTTCGCCCACATCGAGGTGCCATTTCGACTTGCCCGAGTCGGTCTGCTTGCGCATGTCGAAGGTCCAGTTGTTGCGCTTGTCGGCCAGCCGTTCGAGCCACACGGCGGGGCTGTCCACGACGATGGTCGGCACGTTGATTTCATGGGCCAGCAGCGGCAGCGGGCGCAGCACGAAGATCAGTTCGCGAATCGTGCCCATGTTGGGCGCCTGGGCCCAGTCGGGGTTGCCGATGGAAATGTCCTTGGCCGACAGCCGTGGCCACGGCACGAGCGTACGCCAGCCGGTCTCGCCCTGGCCACGTTTCCAGGTGACGGTCAGATCGCCATTGATGGCGAAGGGGCGCCCGATCGACTCCGTGACCTTGTCGTTGAGCCACGGCTTGAGCCGGTTCCAGTCGAAGGTCAGGATGATGACGACAAGGATCGCGATCAGCGCCAACGGCGTGAACACGCTCCATAAGACGATCTTGTGGCGACGCGAGGCGGGCATAAGGGGTGGACTCCTGGTGGCAGCCGTGCGGCGGATCAACCACTGCACAGGTAATTGTAGGGAGCCCCATCGTTCCCGGTTGTCGGCCTCAGGCTGACATTGCGGTCGTCGGGACGCCTATTCGTTGTGCGTTCGTCGTCCGCAGGAATCCCCGCCGGTGACATAAAATGCCGGCAGATTTGAGAAAGTCACTATGACCATCGCCCCTACGCCCCTGGCGGATCAGGACCTGCCCGCGCCCCTGTCGCACGAAAGCCCGGCCGACGACGACTACCATCGCCGCTTTGGCGGCGTGGCCCGCCTGTACGGCGCGCATGGCCTGGCCCGGCTGGAGGCCGCCAGGGTGTGCGTGATCGGCATCGGCGGCGTGGGCAGCTGGGCGGCCGAGGCGCTGGCGCGCAACGCGGTGGGGCGCATCACGCTGATCGACCTCGATCACATTGCCGCATCAAATACCAACCGGCAGATCCACGCGCTAGGCGACGCTTACGGCCGCGCCAAGGTGGAAGCCATGGCCGAGCGCATTGTGGCGATCAACCCGCGTTGCCGCGTGACGCAGATCGACGATTTCGTGACCGAAGACAATGTGGCGGAATTGCTATCAGGCTTTGACTACGTGATCGACGCCATCGATGCCGTGAAGGTCAAGACCGCCATCCTGGGATGGGCCCGCCGCGAGGGCGTGCGCGTGATCACGTGCGGCGGCGCGGGCGGTCAGCTGGACCCCACGCGCGTGCGCATCGAGGACCTGGCCCGCACGATTCAGGACCCGTTGCTGGCCAAGGTGCGCGGCAACCTGCGCCGGCAGTGGGGCTTTCCGCGCGATCCCAGGAAGAAGTTCGGCATCGAGGCGGTGTATTCGGACGAGCCGCTGCGCTATCCCGAGCCCGAGCAGCAGGCGTGCGAAATCGACGAGGTGCCGCCGGCCCCGGTGCGCGGCCCGCAAGGGCTGGCCTGCGCGGGATTTGGCTCGTCGGTGGCGGTGACGGCGGTGTTCGGCTTCGTGGCGGCGTCGGCGGTGATCGGGGCGCTGGCAGCCGGCCAGCCCTAGGCGGCCAGCGTCCGCAGCAGGCCGTCCACGGCGGCATCGTCGGGCGCCTGGTTGTCGAAGAAGATCAGTTCGGGATATTCGGCCGGGTCCGGCGAAAACCGCCGGGCGCGATAGGCGTCCCAGTGCGCGAGCTTGTAGGCGTCGTTGGGGTTGGCGCGGCGGATGATGCGTGCGTGGGCTTCGTCCTCGGGCAGGTGTACCCACACGATCTGGGTGCGCGTGCCCGCCGGGACATGCAGCCACTGCGGATCGGTCAGCAGGTGCGCGCGGATTTCGCGCGACAGTGGGCCGATCACGATCACACTGATGCCCAGCGTCAGGTTTTCGCGGGCGGTGTCGAGCAGGCCCTCGTATTCGGGGTCTCGCAGATTATCCAGATAGGCCGGACTGTCGCGGTCATTGGGATCGCCCGTGATCGCGCGCATGGCGGCGGCGCTGTAGCGCCCGTAGAGCGTGTCCTTGTCGAGCAGGCAGAACGGCTCGCCGGTGGCCTGCATCAGCGGGCCGATCAGCCGATGGGCGAGGGAAGTCTTGCCGGTGCCTGCGTGGCCGCAGAAGAAGATCAGTCGGGGCATGTCGGTGGCTTGCTGGAAATCCGTCACTTGCCAGGGGCGCGAGCGTCAAGCATACCGTTCTTTGCGGAAAATCAGATCGGACGGTAGCGAAATCGGTATCCTTGCCGCTTATCTCAAAGAAAAGTTTTCAGATCCATGTCTGCAGCACAGAACCCCTACGACGGTCTTTCCTCGGAAGGCTTGCCAGACGAACTCCGGCTGGGCGAGCCCGTCACCGACGCCACGCACGCGGAATTCCTGCAACTGCTCGATGCCGTGGCCAAATCGGACGATGCCGGCTTCCTGGCGGCGTACGACGCGTGGATCGCGCACACGCGCCACCATTTCGAACAGGAAGAGCAGTGGATGGAGGCCATGCAGTTCGGCCCGCGCTTCTGCCATACGAACGAGCACAAGGGCGTGCTGCAGGTGGTGCAGGCCGTGCGCGACAAGATCGCGCAGGAAGTGGAAGATCCGGAGGGGCCCGGCAAGGGCGGGCTGTCGCTGGGCCGCCGCCTGGTGGATGAACTGTCAGGCTGGTTCGACAATCATGTGAAGTCGATGGACGCGATGATGGTCGAGCATATGAAGGCCAACGGCTTTTCGCTGATCGAGGCGCCGGCCGTCTGAGGCTGTTCCGCACCGGAGGGGCAATCCCGTCTCCGGTGCGCGTCAATCAAACGCCACTCAATTCAGCGCCGTGCTCAGTTGCCGGCGCCATTTCGATACCACTTCTGGCGAATCGGCCATCAAGTCGAACACCGACAGCATTGTCTTGCGGCCGATGTCGTCTTCAAAGCCGCGGTCGCGGCGCACGATTTCCATCAGCTGCGCCAGCGCCGGTTCGTATTCGCGGCGCGCGATCAACACCTTTGCCAAATCCAGGCGCGCGGCCAGGTTGGCCGGCTCGGCCTCGACCTGCGCTTTCAGTTCGGCGCCGTCGGGCAGGCTGTCGAGTCCCTTCATCGCATCGAGCCGGGTCCGCAGCGCGGCGTAGCCGTCTTCCTGCGGCGCGCGCGGCGTCAGGCGGCCGAACTCGGCTTCCGCGGTGTCGATGGCGTCGCCGTCGAGCAGGAAGCTGATATAGGCCAGTCGATTCGGGTCGTTTTCCGGGTCCTCTGCGAGCGCGGCCTGCCACGCGGCCTTGGCGCCTTCCCGGTCGCCGGCCGCGGCCAGCGCCTGGGGGTCCGGCGCCGTGGCCCCGCCGTCGCCGGGGGCCAGCGTAGCGATGAACTCGCGCAGTTGCGATTCCGGCAGCACGCCCACGAACTGGTTGACCGCCTGCCCACCGGCAAACGCCACCACGTGGGGAATGCTGCGCACGCCAAAGTGCCCGGCCAGCTGCTGGTTCTCGTCGACATTGACCTTGACCAGCTTCCACGTGCCGCCGGCTTCGGCTTCGAGCTTTTCCAGCATGGGCCCGAGTGTGCGGCAAGGGCCACACCAGGGCGCCCAGAAATCGACCAGTACCGGGACGGGGCTATTGATGACTTCGGCTTCGAAGTTCTGCAGGGTGACGTCGCTCATGATCTGCACCTGGGAATCGGGTTGGCCAGCACTGTGGCCGGATTCCCCCTATTGTGAGGACGAAGCCCCAAATTGCAACCGGCGCCGCCCGGGGTGCGGTGCGATGGGTAGGAAAACCTCCTGTTGAAAATAGAACGGTCGTTCAGTTATATTGCTTGACCACTACGCGGGGCCCACCCCGCGAGACCCGCGCTTTCCAGAAACTGGTCCCTTCGAGGGCCATCCGCAGGAGACACCATGACCACCAAGCCCGCCCGTCCGCATTTTCAGTTCTGGCCCAAGCGAGTGCCGACCGAAATCGTGCTGCCGGAAACTTCGCTCTGGTACAACCTCGAAGTTTCGGCACACCGCTATGCGGACAAGGCCGCCATCCGCTACTTCGGCAACGCCATCACGTTCCGCGAGCTGGAGGCGCAGGCCACGGCGATGGCCGGCTGGCTGCAGCAGAAGGCGGGGGTGAAGAAGGGCGATCGCGTGCTGCTGTACATGCAGAACTGCCCGCAGTTCATCGTCAGCTATTACGCGATCCTGCGGGCGGACGCCGTGGTGGTGCCGGTCAATCCGATGAACCGCGCCGAGGAATTCAAGCACTACATCACCGATGCCGGCGCGCGCGTGGCGATCTGCACGGCAGACCTGGCCGCCGGCGCGATGCAGGCCGACGGCGAACTGGCTGCCGACCAGCGCCTGCAGCATCTGCTGGTGACGCAGTACGCCGACGCGCTGCCGCCGTCGCACGAATTCCCCGAAGATGCGCCGCCCGCCTGGCTGACCGTGCAGCATCCGTTGCCGGACAACGCCACGCCGTGGGCGCAGGCGCTGGCTGCCGGCCTGCAGCCGGGGCCGCATACCGCAGGCCCCGACGACATGGCCGTGATGCCGTACACGTCGGGCACCACGGGCTTCCCGAAGGGCTGCATCCACACCCATCGCTCGGTGATGCACAATGTGATCGGCGGTGCCACGTGGTCGGGCAGCGGTGCGGAATCGGTGATCCTGTCGGTGCTGCCGCTGTTTCACGTGACCGGCATGCAGTACGGCATGAACGGCCCGATCTACACCGGCGCCACCGTGGTGATGCTGCCGCGCTGGGATCGCGAAGTGGCCGGACGCCTGATCTCGCGCTACCAGGTCACGCACTGGACCAATATCCCCACCATGGTGATCGACTTCCTGGGCAGCCCGAACCTGGCGACCTTCGACGTCAGCAGCCTGCGCTACATCGGCGGCGGCGGCGCGGCCATGCCGCAGGCGGTGGCCGAACGCCTGAAGACCCAGTTCGGGCTGAGCTACCTGGAAGGCTACGGCCTGTCCGAGACCATGGCGCCGACCCACAGCAATCCGTCCGAGCGCGCCAAGCTGCAGTGCCTGGGCGTGCCGACGTTCAACACCGACGCGCGCGTGGTGGACCCGGTCACGCTGCAGGAAATGCCGCCCAACGAGGTGGGCGAGATCATCGTGCGCGGCCCGCAGGTGTTCAAGGGGTACTGGGGCAAGGAAGATGCCACGCGCGACGCGTTCATCGAGTTCGAAGGCCAGACCTACTTCCGCACCGGCGACCTGGGCCGCATGGACGAAGAAGGCTACTACTTCATCACCGACCGCCTGAAGCGCATGATCAATGCGTCGGGCTTCAAGGTCTGGCCGGCCGAGGTGGAAAACCTGCTGTACAAGCATCCGGCCGTGCAGGAGGCCTGCATCATCGGCACGCGCGACCAGTATCGCGGCGAGACGGTGAAGGCGGTGGTGGTGCTGCGCGCCGACGCCAAGGGCAAGACGCAGCCCGAGGACATCATCGAATGGGCCAAGGAAAACATGGCCGCCTACAAGTACCCGCGCGTGGTGGAATTTGTCGAGGCGTTGCCGAAGTCGGGCACCGGCAAGGTGATGTGGCGCCAGCTGCAGGAAGCGGAAAACGCGCGCCAGCCCGCGTAAGCGGGGTGTGTTGTTCTCCCCTCTCCCGCCGGGCGGGCGAGGGGCGCCAAAATGCAAGCCCCTCGGCGGCCCGTCAATGCCCCCTGGCCCGCATCAGCATCTTGACCATCGACTTGTAGCCGCGCTCGCGCGCATGGCGCGACGGGGTGATGCCCTCCCGGTCGGCCAGGTTGGCATCGGCGCCCGCATCGAGCAGCAATTGCACGATCTCTTCATAGCGGGCGCTGCCGTCGCCGAGGATGATGGCTTCCAGCAGTGCCGTCCAACCGAGCTGGTTGATGCGATCCACCGGCACGCCTGCCTTCAATAGCAGTTTTACGACTTCGACATTGCCATGCTGGCAGGCCGCGATCAGGGCCGTGCCGTCGTAGCGGTCGGTGCTGCGGGTGTCGGCGCCATGCGACAGCGACAGGCGCACCACATCGATCTGGTTGGTCGCGGCCGCCAGCAGGAAGGCGCTGTTGGATTCGCCGTCCTTCTGGTTCACGTCGGCGCCGGCCATGATCAACGCGCGGGCCACGTCGCCCCGGCGGTTGTACACCGCTGCCAGCAGCGCGGAGCGGCCGCGTTCGTCCACGGCATGGAGCGACGCGCCGGCCTTGATCAGCCGGTTGACCAGATCGAGATCGCCAATGCTGGCTGCCGTGATCAGGTTGCGGTCGAGCGCGGACATGCCTTCACCGCGTGCCGCCGGGTGGGATGGCGACGGATACGGCGCCGGTGCCGACGGCGACGATGCGTCGCGCAGCCCGCCGATCGAGCGCGCCAGCGTCTGGCCACCTTGGCCCGCCAGCAGTCCGCCACCCATCAGCAATCCCATCAGCCCTAGCATTTCAGCGAGTGCCTGGCGGCGGGGGCGGGTCTGGGAGCGCGTCATGATGGGCGGCAGTGGCTTCGGTCAGACGGTTTCGTGGGGATGGGCCGTGGCAGCCACGGCGTCCTCGGGGCAGGTCGCCGCAGAGGCCGAAGTGCCTACCGGCGTGGCGACGGCGCAGGCGTCGCTGGCGGCTTCGGCCGCGTCGCTTTCCTGCAGTTGGCGCCAGAGCCGGCCCAGGTAGGGGTCGTCCACGCCATGCGTGGCCAGCCCCAGCAGGGTCTGGTGCAGATATTCGCGGGCCGGCCCGTACAGGCCGCAGGCGTGGCGCAGGCAGTCCACGACGCGCGCATCGGGCAGCCGGCCGGCGTAGCCGGCATGTTCGCGATTCATCACGAAAGCGAGTGCCCGCTGTTCGGGCGCGCCAGGGGCGGCGTCCAGCTTCACGCGCAGCCAGCGCGGGTGATAGGCGCCGGTCATCATCTCGCGGCGCCACAGCACGCGGAATTCCTGCTCGACGACGTGGCGCGGGATGCGGAACACCATGCCCGTGCAGCAGCCGCCGCGGTCCAGCCCGAGCACCAGCCCGGGGTTGTCCCAGGTGCCGCGATTGATTTTGGAATACAGGTAGAAGCCGCGGTGGTAGCCATGCACGGTGGCCAGGCGGCTTTCGGTATGGACCACCATCGGGTTCCAGATCAGCGATCCGTAGCCGAAGACCCAGACGTCGCCGTCCAGTCCGGGGGTGTCGGGCCGGCTGGCCAGCGTCTGGCACAGCGATCGCTCCACATCGGCCTCGGGCAACAGCGAAGACGCGACCGGCGTGCTGCACAGCGTCGTGCGCAGCCTGTTTGCTTCGAGGTCCTGTCTTGTAATGGCCATGGCTGAAAGAATAATCCAAAGCGCATTGATGCGTCGCAAGCAAACCACACATCGGGTGCAAGGTGTGTGCAGCAGGCAACGGTCGTGAGGGGGGCGACTGCCCGATGCATTGGCCGGATCGGGGGCCATGTCACTACAATAGGGGCCCTAACGCAGGCAACTGTCGTTCAACGCTCGGCGAATCTCGGAGAACCCGCACATGGCGCACACCCTGACCGTGGTATTTGGCAGCGGCAAGGAATTTGAATTCACGCTGGGCGACAACGAGCTGGCGGCGGTCACCGAGGATGCCGCCTGGCGCTGGTTCGACCGCGAATATGCCGAGCTGGACTGCCAGGCATCGAGCCCCGTGGGCAAGGTGCTTGTGATCGACAAGATCCTTAATGTCGCGAAGTTCTCCGGCGAGAGCCGGTTTGCCGGCAACGCCGACTGGGCGCAGGATTTTGCCCGCCATGCCGGGCGCCTGCTGGACCGCGACAAGGTGCGTATCGACGTGGGCAACGCCGCCATCGGTTTCTGACCGTTTGGGGCCCGCACCAACAAAAACGGACGCCGAGGCGTCCGTTTTTTGCGGTGTGCGCCGGAATCAGACCGACAGCAGTTCCACTTCGAACAGCAGGGTGGCGTTCGGCGGGATCACGCCGCCGGCGCCGCGCGCGCCGTAGCCCAGATCGGCCGGGATCACCAGCCGGCGCGTGCCGCCGACCTTCATGCCTTGCACGCCTTCGTCCCAGCCACGGATCACGTGGCCGGCGCCCAGCGGGAAGACGAACGGGTCATTGCGGTCCTTGCTCGAATCGAACTTGCGGCCCGGTTGGCCGTTTTCGTAGAGCCAGCCGGTGTAATGCACGGTCACGTGCTTGCCAGCCGTGGCTTCGTCGCCCGAGCCGACGATGGTGTCTTCGTATTGCAGGCCGGAGGGATTGGTATGCATCGCGAACTTCCTTTTTCTGTGTGGCGGGAAATAGAACCGACGGCCGCCTGTGTGATCAGTCGTCGGCGCGCTGGAGCACGTCGCGCGTCAGCTGCACGTTGTGATCGTCGTCGCTGACCCAGATGTCGCCGTCCTGGATGGTCACGGACAGGCGCATGGCACGCTGGGCCATCTGCGCCAGCGCGTCCACGGCTTCGGACGGCACATTGTAGACGGTCACGTTGCGCAGCTTGCTGGCCTTGCCGGCCATGCCCTTCCACCATTCGCGGGCGCTGGCGCTCTGATAGGTATAGACGGTAACGTGGTCGGCGCGCGCGGCCGCGCGCTTCAGGCGGGTTTCGTCGGGCTGGCCCAGGTCGATCCAGTGGAGGATGTCGCCCGTGAGGGACTTGTCCCAGAGGTCCGGTTCGTCGGGTTCGTCCAGGCCACGCGTGAACGCCATGGTTTCGGTGGCTTCGCAGGCAAAGGCGAGCAGGCGGACCATCATGCGGGCATCGTTCTCGGACGGATGCTGCGCGATGGTGAGCGTGTGACTGCCGTAGTACGGCCGGTCCATGTCCGAGACGGACAGTTCGGCCTTGAAAATCGTGGATTTGAGCGCCATGGGGTCGGAAATGCGGCGCGCGCCGGCAACGGTGCCGGGCACGCGAAAGGCGGAATCATACGTGATCCGCGCGGCGGCGCGATGGAAATCCGGCGCGGGTATGTGCGCCGGCCCGCTCAGACGGCGGGGGCAAGCAAAACGGCCCGGGAAGGCGGGCCGGGCCGGTCCTCAGGACTTGCGGTATTCGCCCAGCCAGAAGCGCAGCATGGCCGATACCAGCACCAGCCCCAGGAACGCCGCCGCGGCCACCAGGGCCAGGCCGCCATCGCTGTTGATCTTGCCTTCCACAATCAGGCGCGTCAGCAGGATGCCGACCATGCCGGTCAGCAGGGGCAGCAGCAGGGCCGCGCGGCCGTAGGTCTTGAAGGCCCACAGCGGAAAGCGACGGAGAAAATCGGCAGGAAAGCTGCACGCCAGGCACGCACCGGCAGCAGCCAGCGACGCCGAAACGACGTCGTTGAGGGAGATGAGGCTCATCTTGACTCGCGGATAGCCGGGTTTGCTTAGGCGAAACGCGGCAGGATGGGAATAGGCAAGGCGCTGATTTTACTGAAGATTTTGTCCCAAAAGGTGACGTTGGGCCGTCATCGCAACGCGCGGCCTCGCTTTTTTCTGAATTATGGCGCGGGCCCCGCCGGCGTGGCTTCCACCGAAATCTGCAATGTGACGTTATCGCCAACATCGGGCAGGAAACGCGTCATACCAAAGGCGCTTCGAGACAATGTGGCGCGAAAATCACCGCCGCACACATCGCGCCGGATACCGAACAGGACGGTCTGGCCGCAACTGAAGCGGTCGGCCTCGAGCCTGATGGGCTGGGCCACGCCATGGAGGGTGAACGTGCCTTCCACGGCAACCAGCTTGCCGCCTTCCGTCACAAACTGGCTGGCCTGGAGCCGGGCCACCGGAAACGTCTGGGCGTCAAGAAACTGGGCCGAGCGCAGCACACCGTCGAGACTGCGGTTGCCGCTGTCGACCGAATCGGTGTCCACCGTGAAGTCGATCGACCCCGCACCCGTGGCCGGGTCGTAGATCACACGCCCGTCGATCTTGCCGAACCGGCCGCGCACGCTGGTGCGATCGAAGTGGCTGACGCCGAAATAGACGCTGGTGTGTGTCGGATCGACGGTGTACTGCGTGGGCGCCGCCAGGGCTGGCGTGCCCGTCAGGGCCGCGAGCGTGGCAAGGGCGGCCAGCGGGGCGCGCGAGGTACGGGAAGGGTGTCGCGTCGGCATGGCCGTGGCTCAGTGGACGAACACGGGAAGCAGGAAAATGCCGATCACCGTCAGATAGCCAATCGTCCAGCATAGCGTCCGCAGCGTGGCGCGATCGGTCAGGTAGCAGATCGTGTAGAGAATCCGGACCACGATGAACACCATGGCCAGTTCGTTGATGCGGGCCTGGGGCGCCGCCAGATGCGTGGCCGTGAAGACCGCCGCGGCAAAGAACGGAAACGCTTCGAAATGATTGCGGTGCGCCATGTCCGCACGGCGGGCGCGGCCGCTTTGCCTTTCCAGCCACGCGCGCGGGTCGTGGTTATCGAACGTGCCGGCACGACTGCCGGCCTTGGCGATGGAGACAGTCAGCACTGGCATCAGGCCTGCCAGCAATACACACCAGAACGCGATCGGCATGAACACTCCTTGCGTGTTTCGGTGCGGAGGCGGCAGGAGCCGCCGCCTCCTTTCCATTTGTGCCGGGGCCGTGGAGCGCCCCAAGGCCGGTTCAGGCGGCGACGACCTTGATGCGAACGCCGTCAGCGCCGCCAACGCCCACCACCTGGCCGGCACGGATCTTGGCGGTCTTGCGCGACTCCGGCGTACCGTCCACCGAGACCTCGCCGGCCGCGACCAGCGCCTTGCCGGCGCCACCGCTGTCGCAGACGCCAGCCACCTTGAGCAGGTCGTTCAGGGCGATGAACTCGCCCTCGAGCGGAAACGTAATCGTCTGTGCCATGCTCACTTGCCCCAGCTGTCCTTCAGGCCAACCGTGCGGTTGAACACTGGCTTGCCGGGCTGCGAATCGGTACGGTCCGCAACGAAATAGCCGTGACGTTCGAACTGGAAGCGTTCTTCCGGCCTGGCGTCGCGCAGGCCCGGTTCCAGGTAGGCGGTGACTACCTTCTTCGAGTCCGGGTTCAGCGCATCGAGGAAATTCTTGCCGCCGGCATCGGGATTCGGGTCGTTGAACAGGCGGTCGTACAGGCGCACTTCGGCCGGGCAGGCATGCGCCGCGCTGACCCAGTGAATGTTGCCCTTGACCTTGACGCTGTCCGCGCCCGGCGTGCCGCTCTTGGTTTCCGGCAGGTAGTTCGCATGGACGGCGACCACGTTGCCGTCGGCGTCCTTGTCCACGCCCGTGCATTCGATCACGTAGCCGTAGCGCAGGCGCACCTTGTTGCCCGGGAACAGGCGGAAATAGCCCTTCGGCGGGGTCTCGGTGAAGTCGTCGCGCTCGATCCACAGCTCGCGCGACAGCGGGAACACGCGGCGGCCCATTTCCGGCAGCTTCGGGTGCACCGGCGCCGAGCATTCCTCGCTCTGGCCCTCGGGATAGTTGTCCAGGATCAGCTTGACCGGGTCCAGCACGCCAACGCTGCGCGGGGCACGGGCATCGAGGTCGTCACGCACGGCGCCTTCCAGCGTGCTCATGTCAATCCAGCTGTCGGCCTTCGACACGCCGATGCGGTCGCAGAACAGCTGGATCGATTCCGGCGTATAGCCGCGGCGGCGCATCCCGACGATGGTCGGCATGCGCGGGTCGTCCCAGCCGTCCACGCGCTTTTCGTCCACCAGCTGCTTGAGCTTGCGCTTGCTGGTGATCGCATACGTCAGGTTCAGGCGGGCGAATTCGTACTGGTGCGGCAGCGGGCTGGCGAAGACGCCGGCATCGCGCAGGTGTTCCAGCACCCAGTCATAAAGCGGGCGGTTGTTCTCGAATTCGAGCGTGCACAGCGAGTGCGTGATGTTCTCGATCGCGTCCGAGATGCAGTGCGTGAAGTCGTACATCGGATAGATGCACCACTTGTCGCCGGTCCGGTGGTGATGGGCATGGCGGATGCGATAGAGCACCGGGTCGCGCATCACGATGTTCGGCGCGGCCATGTCGATCTTCGCGCGCAGCACGTGCTCGCCGTCACCGTACTTGCCGTCGCGCATCTCGCGGAACAGCCTCAGGTTTTCCTCGACGGAGCGGTCGCGGAACGGCGACGGCTTGCCGGGCTCCGAGAAATTGCCGCGGCTGGCGGCAATCTGTTCGGCGCTCTGGCTGTCCACGTAGGCCACGCCACGCTCGATCAGGGTCTCGGCGAACTGGTACAGGCGGTCGAAGTAGTCGCTCGCGTAGTACAGGTGCGGCGCGCCGCCGGGCTGCCTGGCATCCCATGAGAAACCGAGCCAGTGCACCGCGTCGATGATCGAATCGACGTATTCGGTGTCTTCCTTGACCGGGTTGGTGTCGTCGAAGCGCAGGTGGCAGCGGCCGGCATAGTCGCGGGCCAGGCCGAAGTTCACGCAAATGCTCTTGGCGTGGCCGATGTGCAGGTAGCCGTTCGGCTCCGGCGGAAAGCGCGTGATGACGGTCGGCAGCGGCTCGCCCTGCTTGTCCGTGCGGCCGCCGTACGTGCCGGCGGCGAGGTCCTGGTCGATGATGCTCCGCAGGAAGTTGGAGGCGGCTGGCGTGTCGGTAGGCTTGTTGTCGTGGCTCATGTTGGCGCCGCATCACCTGCGGCTCGATAACTGGTGGACCGGCCCGGTCTGGATCGACCCGGCCGCGTTCCTGGTGTTCCTGGATTGGGTGCGCTGGAATGGCGAGGAAAGTCCGGCGAATGGTGCGATTTTACCGTGCCTGCGGCGCAACCCGGCGGTGCGTCACGAAATTCGGATTCGTCTCACGGCGCAACGGGCCAAAGTGGTGCAGAATCCACGGCACGGTACGGCGCTACGTACCCGCCTCGCGCATGCTCCGTGCGACGTCATCGTCGCATGCCGCCTCCATTCCCGCCGCAGGAATACATGCCATGAATGCCGCCAGTTCCGCCACGAACCCCTCCGACGCCGCCGGCCCCGGCCGCGCCGCCGTCCACCAGGCACCCGCCGACGTGCTTGCCGCGCTGTGGAGCGCCGCCGCCATGCCGCCCGAGGCGCTGTCCCATGTCACGCTGACCGGCCAGGACCCCATCCTGCCGTCCAGTTTCGCCATCGGCACCGCCGCGCAGGCCAGCCTGGGCGCGTCCGCGCTGGCGGCGGCCGCGATCTGGGCCCAGCGCACCGGCCGCTGGCAGGATGTGTCGGTCGATATGCGCCATGCGCTGGCGGAGTTCCGTAGCGAACGCTACCTGCGCGTCAACGGCGGGCCGGCGCCCGAGCTCTGGGACAAGATCGCCGGCCTGTATCCGGCGGGGGACGGCCGATGGGTGCGCCTGCATACGAATTTTCCCCACCATCGCGACGGCGTCCTGAAGATACTCAAATGCGCGTATGACAAGGACGCCGTACGGGCGGCGCTGTCGGGGTGGAAGGCCGAGGATTTCGAGACGGTCGCATCGGACGCCGGCATGGTCGTGTCGGCCATGCGCTCGCTCGACGAATGGCTGCGGCATCCGCAGGCCCAGGCGCTGCAGGGGCTGCCGCCGGTGATCATCGAAAAGATCGGCGACGCGCCGCCGGAACCGCTGCCAGCGTTCGGGCCCCATGCCGAGATCAATGTCGATGCGCGGCCGTTGAGCGGTGTCCGGGTGCTGGACTTCACGCGCATCATCGCGGGGCCGGTCGCCGGCCGCACGCTGGCCGCGCATGGGGCCGACGTGCTGCTGGTGACGGCCGCGCACCTGCCGTCGATGCCGTCGCTGGTGATCGACACGGGCCGCGGCAAACGGTCATGCCAGCTTGACCTGCGCGATGCCGACGACAAGCGCACGCTGCACAAGCTGTTCCACGGTGCCGATGTGGTGGTGCAGGGCTATCGTCCCAATGGACTGGCGGAACTGGGCGCCGGACCCGAGGCGGCGGCGCGGGCCCGCCCCGGCATCGTCTACGTGTCGCTGTCCGCCTACGGCCATGTGGGGCCATGGTCGGGCAAGCGGGGCTTCGATTCGCTGGTGCAGACCGCCACCGGCATCAATACCGACGAAGCCCAGGCGGCCGGCAGCGCCGAGCCCAAGCCGCTGCCGGCGCAGGTGCTGGACCACGCCTCGGGCTATCTGCTGGCGTTCGGCGCAATGGTGGCGCTGCATCGGCGCGCGGTGGAAGGCGGCAGCTGGCACGTGCGCGTATCGCTGGCGCAGGTGGGGCAGTGGCTGCGCACCCTCGGGCGCGTGCCGGATGGCGCGGCGGTGCCGGACCAGCATATCGACGAAATTTCCGATCTGCTCGAAGTGGAAGAGTCGGGCTTCGGCGAACTGACCGTGGTGCGCCACGCGGCGCACCTGTCGGAGACGCCCGCCCACTGGGCGTTGCCGTCGGTGCCGCTGGGCACGCACGCGGCGGTGTGGCTACCGCGTTAATCGCCCGGCGGGCCGGGGCCTAATACAGCGTGGTGCGTACGCGTTCGGGCAGATCGCGGTCGTAGGCCGCGCCGTCGATCGCGTTCTGGCTCAGCGTGGCCAGCATGGTGCCGGTGCTGGGCAGCGCCTCGCGTGGCACCTGCGCGTCGGCCAGCCACAGGCGCGAGCGCAGCAGGGCGCGCGCGCACTGGAAAAACACCGAGTGGATGCGGATCACCAGCACCGTGGTGGGCGCCTTGTCCTGCATCATGCAGCGGGCGATCAGGTCCGGGTCCGTCGAAACGGTAGCGGTGCCGCTGACGCGTAGCGTCTCATTGACGCCGGGCACCAGGAACAGCAGCCCGACGCGCGGGTCGGCCAGGAGATTGCGCAGACTGTCGATGCGATTGTTGCCGCGCCGGTCGGGCAGCAGCAGCGTGCGGTCGTCCAGCACCTGCACGAAACCGGGCGCATCGCCGCGCGGCGAGCAGTCGCCGCCCTGTTTGTTCATCGTGGACAGCAGGCAGAACGGCGAGGCTTCGACGAAGGCGCGGTAGTGCGGATGCAGGTAGTCGACTTCCTTGGCCAACGAGGCGGCGCCGGGCTCGGCGTAGAGCGCCTCGAGGTCGGCCAGCGTAGTGATGTCGTGCGACGGCATGGGACGGTTTGCGAAGGGTAGGCGTGGAGAGGAAGGCGCCAGTATGACGCACATCCCCGAAGGTTCGATGATCTGTGCAGTCAGATACTGACCGTGCCGCGACCCAGTTCGATCACGCGGCCGCCCACGCGGATTGCGCCGTCGGCGGTCACGGCAAGGTCCAGCCGGCATCGTCGATCGACGAATTCACCCTGATCGACTTCATAGCGGGCCGGCAGCGCGTGGCCGGTGGCCACCAGCCAGCCCCCCAGGTTCGCGCACGCCGAGCCGGTACCCGGATCTTCCGCCACGCCCCCGCCCTGCTTGGTGAAGAAATAGCGCACCAGCACCTTGCCCGGCTGTTCGGGATCGAAGGCAAACACGTAGGCAGTCTTGCGGCCCAGGCTGCTTTGCGGCCAGCGGTCCAGGCGGCTGCTGTCGGGCTGGGCGCGGCGCACGGCGTCGGGCGTCTTCAGCGGCACCAGCAGCTGGTCGGCGCCCGTATCGACCCAGATCGGCGCGCCGGCCAGGTCGTCGGCCTGCAGGCCCAGCAGCGATGCCATCTCGGCATCGGGCAGGCCGGCCGGCGCCGTCCTGGGCGCCCCCTGGTGCGGGGCGGTCAGCGTCCAGCGGTCTTCCACGGCCGTCACGGGAACGACGCCGGCCTTGAACTCCAGCGACAGCGCGTTGCCGGTCTGCGCCAGGTCGCGCACCACGTGGGCGGTGCCCAGCGTCGGATGGCCGGCAAAGCGCATCTCGTAGCCGGGCGTAAAGATGCGGACGGCCGCATTGGCCTTGTCGGACGGCAGGACGAACGTCGTCTCGGACAGGTTGAACTGCAGGGCCAGGGCCTGCATGGTGGCATCGTCCATGCCGCGCGCATCCTCGAACACACACAGGGGATTGCCGCCGAACGTGGATTCGGCAAAGACATTGACGATTCGGTATGCGTAGGTGGCCATGGGCGTTTTGCGGGCGTGGATGGGAAACCACATAGTGTAGGGAAGCGATGCCCCGAAGCCATGCACAGTTTCATGCAAGTGCAACGGAACAGTTGCGCTTGGCATCCGCTTCGCATCTTTAAGCGGAATGCGATTGGCGAGAGCAGGCAGGCCGCCAAGAATGGAGGTTTTTCGGTTGCTCGCCATGCTGGAACTCAACAACTACGAAACGCTCGTCGCGGCATCGCTGGTGCTGCTGGTCGGACGCAAGCTGCTGCACGTCACAACGCCGCTGCGCACCTTCAACATTCCCGAGCCGGTCGTGGGCGGGCTGGTCGTGGCGCTATGCCTGGCCCTGGCCCGCTTTACCGCCGACGTGCAGGTGAAGTTCGACACCACCGCGCAGACGCCGCTGATGCTGGCCTTCTTTGCCACGCTTGGCCTGAGCGCCAATCTTGCCAGCCTGAAGCAGGGCGGCAAGTCGATCGGCATCTTCCTGGTCGCGGTGGCGGGCTTGCTGGTGATCCAGGACGCGATCGGCGTCGGGCTGGCCAGCGCGCTGGGCCTGCATCCGGCCACCGGCCTGCTGGCCGGGTCGATCGCGCTGTCGGGCGGTCACGGCACCAGCGCGGCCTGGGGCAAGACGTTTGTGGAGCAGTTCGGCATGTCGTACGCCATGGAGCTTGGCGTGGCATGCGCCACGTTCGGCCTGGTGCTGGGCGGCCTGATCGGCGGCCCGGTGGCGCGCTACCTGCTGCGCAATGTGACCAAGCCGGGCGTGGGTGCCGGCGATGACCGCGTGCTCAACTTCGAGAATCCCCAGGCGGTGCGGCCGATCACGGCATCGGCGCTGATCGAGACCCTGGCGCTGATCCTGGTCTGCCTGACCGCGGGGCAGGCGCTGGGCGACGTGTTCAAGGCCAGCTGGCTGGAACTGCCGACCTTTGTCTGGGTGCTGTTCGTCGGGGTGCTGCTGCGCAACGGGCTGGCGCTGCTGGGCTGGTACACGGTCTTCGATCGCGCGCTGTCGGTGCTGGGCAACGTGAGCCTGTCGATGTTCCTGGCGATGGCGCTGATGAGCCTGCGCCTCTGGGAACTGACCTCGCTGGCGCTGCCGATGCTGCTGATCCTGCTGGTGCAGACCGGCGCCATGGCCGCCTATGCGATCTTCGTTACCTTCCGGGTCATGGGGCGCAACTACGATGCCGCCGTGCTGGCCGCCGGCCATTGCGGCTTCGGCCTTGGGGCCACGCCCACGGCCATCGCCAACATGCAGGCCATCACGGACCGCTACGGCCCGTCGCACCTGGCCTTCCTGATCGTGCCGATGGTGGGTGCCTTCTTCATCGACATCGTCAATGCCGTGGTCATCAAGCTGTTCCTGAGCCTGCCGGTCTACTGACGCCGCACGGATACCGCTGCGGCATAAAAAAGGCGCCACGGATGGTTCCGTGGCGCCTCGCAGGACATCCACTACGGTGTTACCCACTGCGGTACTACGATATCGATACGTCCGGCGGTGTTGCGTCAGAAGCCCACGGCCTGGCCGTCGCGGCGGCTGTCGCTGGCAGCCACGTAGCCTTGCTCGGCGTCTTCCGACAGGCGCCAGATGAACTGGCCCGAGCCGAAGTCCATATACGGGTCTTCCACCGACTTGAGCTTGTGGCCGCGGTCCTTCAGGCCGGCCACGGTGGTCGGGTCCATGGTGCCTTCAACGTCCAGCGTGAAGTCGCGGTTGACCTTCCAGCGCGGCGCGCAGCAAGCGGCCTGCGGCTGCTGGTTGTAGTCGAGCATGCGCACGACGGTCTGCAGATGGCCCTGGGGCTGCATGTCGCCGCCCATCACGCCGAAGCTCATCACGGGCTGGCCATCCTTGGTCAGGAACGCCGGGATGATCGTGTGGAACGGGCGCTTGCCGCCTTCCACCACATTGGCCGACTTGGGGTCCATCGAGAAGCCCACGCCACGATTTTGCAGGCTGATGCCGGTGCCCGGTACCACCACGCCCGAACCGAAACCCATGTAGTTCGACTGGATGAACGAGATCATCATGCCGTTCTCGTCGGCGGCGGTCAGGTAGATCGTGCCGCCCGTGCGCGGCATGCCGAAGTTGAAATGCGTGGCACGCTGCATGTCGATCAGCTTGGCGCGCGACTTCAGGTACGCATCGTCCAGCATCTGCTCGGGGGTGACCTCCATGCTGCGCGGGTCGGCCACGTAGCGGTACAGGTCGGCAAAGGCCAGCTTCATCGCCTCGATCTGCAGGTGCTGCGAATCGACCGAATCCACGGGCAGGGCGCCCAGGTCGAACTGGTCCAGGATGCCCAGCGCCATCAGCGCGGCAATGCCCTGGCCATTGGGCGGAATCTCATGGACGTCGTAGCCGCGATACGACTTGCTGATCGGCTTGACCCATTCGGGGCGATAGTTGCGCAGGTCGTCCAGCGTCATCGCGGCGCCGCATTCCTGGCTGAACGCGGCGATCTTCTCGGCGATCTCGCCTTCGTAGTAGGCGCGGCCCTTTGTGGCGCCGATCTTGCGCAGCGTCTCGGCGGCGTTCTTGAACACGAACTTTTCGCCCACGAGCGGCGCGCGGCCGTTGGGCATGAACGTGTCGGCAAAGCCGGGCTGGCTCTTGAGGTCCGGCACGGCCGCGGCCCACTTGTGCGCCACCACCGGCGGCACGGCGTAGCCGCGTTCGGCGATCTCGATGGCGGGCTCCATCAGGTCCTCGAACGGCAGCTTGCCGAATCGCTCGTGCAGCGCGGCCCAGCCGGCGATCACGCCAGGCACGGTCACCGAATCCCAGCCGCGGATCGGCCGGTTGGCCAGTCCGTTGCCGTCCACCCCGTACTTGTTCTTGAAGTATTCGGGGCTCCAGGCCTTCGGGGCCACGCCCGAAGCGTTCAGGCCATGCAGTTCCTTGCCATCCCAGAGGATCGCAAAGGCATCGCTGCCCAGCCCGCACGACACCGGCTCCACCAGCGTGATGGCTGCGGCAGCGGCGATGGCGGCATCCACGGCATTGCCGCCCTTGAGCAGCATGCGCAGGCCGGCCTGCGCGGCCAGCGGATGCGAGGTCGATACCACGTTGCGCGCGAACAGCGGAATGCGCACGGTGGGATAGGGATTGGTCCAGTTGAAGTTCTGCATGGTGTCTCTCTTTGCTGCCTGGTTGTCGTGCTCGGCAGGGCGACGCCATTGTCGCCCGCTTGTCCTGCTTGTGCTTAGTCGACCTGGATCTTGCGATCCTTGATCAGCTTGCCCCAGCGTGCGCTGTCCTTCTTCACCATCGCGGCGAACTGGGCCGGCGTGCCGCCAACCGGTTCGGCGCCCAGCTTGGCCAGGCGGTCCTTGACGTCCTGCGACTGGATGGCCTTGTTGAACTCGGCATTCAGGCGGCTGACGATCTCGGGCGGCAGGCCCTTGGGACCATAGATGCCGAACCAGGTATCCGATTCAAAGCCCGGCAGGCCCGATTCGCTGACGGTCGGCAGGTCCGGCGCCAGCGGCGAGCGCTTCAGGCTGGTCACGGCCAGCGCCTTGAGCTTGCCGTCCTTCACGTGCGGCATGCCGGACACGATGCTGTCGAACAGCACCTGCACCTTGTTCGAGATCAGGTCGGGCACGGCCAGCGCGGTGCCGCGATACGGGATGTGCGTGATGAACACGCCGGCCTGGGCCTTGAAGGCCTCGGCGGTCAGGTGCACCACGGTGCCATTGCCGCTCGACGCATAGTTCAGCTCGCCAGGATGCTTCCTGGCGTAGTCGATCAGTTCCTTGACATTCTTGACCGGCAGCTGGTTGGGCACCACCAGCACGTTGGTGGCGGTGGCCACCTGGCCAATCGGCGTGAAGTCGGTTTCGGTGTTGTAGGGCAGGTGCGTATTGATGTACGGCCCGATCGAATGCGTGCTGGTGGTGGCGATCAGGATCGTGTAGCCGTCCGGCGCGGCCTTGGCGGCCATGTCCGAACCGATGGCGCCGCCGGCGCCGGGCCGGTTGTCGACCACGATCTGCTGGCCCAGGTTCTGGCCTACCTTCTGGGCGATGGCGCGCGCCAGCAGGTCAGTGGCACCGCTGGCCGGAAACGGCACGATCAGGCGGATCGGCTTGCTGGGAAAAGTGTCGGCATGCGACGGGGCAGCAAGGGTCAGGCTCGTGGCAAGGCCGATGCCAAGATGGCGTAGCCAGGATTTCATGTGTGGCGTCTCCGGGACGGATGGGTGCGACGTGGAACTGCAGCAGGAAAACACAAATTATTCCGCGCCCGCCCCTACAATGAAAGTTAATATTCCTTGCTTGATTGACAAGAAATTCTTGAGGATTGCCGCCCTGCGGTGCGCGTCCTCAAAGATGCACCAGCAATGAGCACGATCCGCTTTCTGAGAACCTTCGTCGCCGTGGCCGAACACGGCTCGTTTGCCGCCGCCGCCGGCCAGGTGGCGGTGACGCAGGCGGCCGTCAGCCTCCAGATGCGGTCGCTGGAGGAAGAGTTGCGTCGCCCGCTATTCGACCGCAGCGGCCGGGTGGCCGTGCTCAATGCCGATGGCCGGGCGCTGCTGCCCCAGGCGCGCCGGCTGCTGGCGCTCTACGACGACATGCGCGTGCCGCTGGCCGACACCGAAGCGATGGCCGGGGCGGTGGCGGTGGGCGCGGTGGTTTCCGTGATGGGCGGGCTGTCGCACGTGGTGGCGCAGATGAAGCGGACCTATCCGGCGCTCGATGTCAGGCTGATCGGCGCCAAGTCGTTCGAACTGGCCGCCATGGTGGAGAGCGGAGAGCTCGACGCCGCCTTTGTGGTGGAGGGCTCGGCACGCCTGGCCGGCACGCTGCACTGGACCCCGCTCTATGACGAGCCGCTTGTGGCGATTGCGGCACGTGGAAGTCAGGGCGACGATGCGCGGCAGGCACTCGCTGCCAACCCGTTCCTGCGCTTCGACCGTAGCCAGCGCACCGGCGCGCTGGTGGAACGCGCGTTGCGCCGCGCCCACCTTCGCACCAACGAATATCTGGAACTGAACTCGATCGAGGCGCTGGTGGAACTGGTCCGGCAGGAAGTGGGCGTGACCGTGGTGCCGCTGCTCAAGCGTGCCCGCTGGCGCGACGACCGCGCGCTGCGCATCCTGCCCTTGCGGGCCGGCGGCGAACCCACCGTGCGCACCATCGGCATGCTGGAGCGGCGCGATCACGGCCGCGTGCATGTCACCGAGGCCATCCGCACCGCCTGCGCAGCCCTGTTCGGCGACTGAGGGCCGGGCGCCAGCCCGGGGGGGCGCTAGACAAAGGCGGGAAGAACGACCCGTCCAAAGACAAAGGGCGCCACACGGGCGCCCTTGTTTCATGCAGCGGGGGAAACGTCCTTACTCTTCCTGGAACGCTTCTTCGCGCTTCGCCTTGATCGACGGCATGGCCACGATCGCCACCAGGACCGCCGCGGCGATCAGCAGGCCCAGCGACAGCGGACGCGTCACGAACACGCTGAAGTCACCACGCGACAGCAGCAGCGAGCGGCGGAAGTTCTCTTCCATCATCGGTCCCAGCACGAAGCCCAGCAGCAGCGGTGCCGGTTCGCAGCGCAGCTTGATGAACAGGTAGCCGATGATACCGAAGGCCGCGGTCTGGAACACGTCGAACGTGGTGTTCTGGACCGAGTACACGCCGATGCAGCAGAACGTCAGGATGGCCGGGTACAGGTAACGGTACGGCACCTTCAGCAGCTTCACCCAGATACCGATCATCGGCAGGTTCAGGACGATCAGGATCAGGTTGCCCAGCCACATCGACGCGATCAGGCCCCAGAACAGCGCCGGGTTGCTGGTCATGACCTGCGGGCCCGGCTGGATGTTGTGGATCGTCATCGCACCCACCATCAGCGCCATCACGGCGTTCGGCGGGATACCCAGCGTCAGCAGCGGGATGAACGACGTCTGTGCCGCGGCGTTGTTGGCCGATTCCGGACCTGCCACGCCTTCGATGGCGCCCTTGCCAAACTCGTGGGCGTACTTCGAGGTCTTCTTTTCCAGCGAGTAGGCCGCAAACGAAGCCAGTGCCGCACCGCCGCCCGGCAGGATACCCAGCGCCGAACCCAGGGCCGTGCCACGCAGCACGGCAGGGATCATGCGCTTGAAGTCTTCCTTGGTCGGGAACAGGTTGGTCACGTGATCGGTGAAGGTCTCGCGGGCTTCCTTCTGTTCCAGGTTCGCGATGATTTCCGCGAAGCCGAACACACCCATGGCCACCGACACGAAGTTCAGGCCGTCGGTCAGCTCGGGCACGTCGAACGAGAAGCGCGCCGCGCCCGAGTTCACGTCGGTCCCGACCAGGCCCAGCAGCAGACCCAGCACGATCATCGAAATCGCCTTGACCAGCGAGCCCGACGCCAGCACCACGGCACCGATCAGGCCCAGCACCATCAGCGAGAAGTACTCGGCGGGGCCGAACTTGAACGCCAGTTCCGACAGCGGCGCCGCGAAAGCGGCCAGGATCAGCGTGGCCACGCAGCCGGCGAAGAACGAACCGATACCGGCTGTGGCCAGCGCCACGCCGGCGCGGCCGCGCCGTGCCATCTGGTAGCCATCGATGGTGGTCACCACCGACGACGATTCACCGGGCAGGTTCACCAGGATGGCGGTGGTCGAGCCGCCGTACTGGGCACCGTAGTAGATACCGGCCAGCATGATCAGCGCGGCCACCGGGGGCAGCGTGTAGGTCACGGGCAGCAGCATCGCGATGGTGGCCAGCGGGCCCAGGCCCGGCAGCACGCCGATCAGCGTCCCGAGCACACAGCCCAGGAACGCGTAGGCGATGTTCTGGAAGGACAGGGCGGTCGAAAAGCCCAGTCCGAGGTTGGCTAACAGTTCCATGAGGGCGGGCTCCTTAGCTTGCCAGGAAAGCCGGCCACACCGGCATCTGCAGGTTGATGCCGTACACGAACGCGCCCATGCTGATCAGCACCAGCACGATCGCGTTGAGGACAGCACCCTTCCAGCTGAATTCATGACTGGCCATCGAGGAGACCAGCACCAGTACCACCACGGACAGCACCATGCCCAGCGGCTTGAGCAGCAGGCCGAACAGCACCACCGAGCCCAGGATCCACAGCAGGATCTTCAGGTCCCAGCGCGCCAGTTGATCTTCTTCCATCCTGGAAGACAGCGAGCCCCACAGTACCAGCGCGCCCAGCAGGGCGAGCACGATGCCGAGCCAGAACGGGAAGTATCCCGGTCCCATCTTGGCGGCTGTTCCCATGGAATAGCCACGGGCGACGAAGGAAAAGCCCAATCCGACCAGGATGAACATCAGGCCGGAGGCAAAGTCCTTTTGGCTACGTATGCGCAAAATGATTCTCCTCGATATGACACAGCTTTGACTGCTTGAAATCGTCGCGACGAGGGCTACCCCGATCGCGGCAGGGTGGAAGGTAAAAGCGCATCCTTTCAGCTACCTTTCATATGTCTGCATAAAGTGGCAACCTCAGGGTATGTCCCTACGCAGACGTCTGAAAGCGTTCGGTAAGTCGTTGACGACGCAAGGAAAAGTGCAGGGAATATGCCGATGGAGGGCGCAGGCGGGTGGTGCCGCGCCGGACGGAAACGGACAGACCGGCGGGGCGCGGCGACCTATGATCGAAAGCTGGAGTGAAAGCTCTCGCATGGCCTGACATCCCCCAAAAATAACGACGACAGGAGGCCCGCTTGGAAGCCATCGACCATGCCATCCTGATCGGCGCCCTGGTGATGACGCTGGGCATCCTGCTCGGGGTGTTCTCGGCGCGTTTCGGGGTGCCGTTCCTGCTGGTGTTCCTGGGTGTGGGCATGGCCGCCGGGGTGGACGGCCCGGGCGGCATCCGGTTTTCCAATACCTGGCTCAGCTTCCTGGTCGGCAATATCGCGCTGGCCGTGATCCTGCTGGACGGCGGGCTGCGCACGCGCTTTGCCACGTTCCGCGTGGCGCTGAAGCCGTCGCTGTCGCTGGCCACCGTGGGCGTGCTCCTGACCGCCGTGCTGGTTGGATTGTTTGCAACATGGATGCTGGGGATCGACTGGAAGCTCGGGCTGCTGCTGGGCGCCATCGTCGGGTCCACCGACGCGGCCGCGGTGTTCTCGCTGCTCAACAGCAGCGGCATCCGGCTCAAGGACCGCGTGGCCAGCGTGCTGGAGATCGAATCGGGCATCAACGACCCGATGGCCATCTTCCTGACCCTGACCCTGATCGAATGGATCACCGCGCCGCAGGGCCTGTCGCCCGGCGCGCTGGGCCTGCGGCTGCTGGTGCAGTTCGGGGTGGGGGGCCTGCTCGGCGGCGGGCTGGGCTATTGCATGGCCAATGTCATGGAGCGCGTCAATGTGGCCGAGGGATTGCAGGCCATCCTGATCTGCTCGGGCGGCTGCATGATCTGGGCCATCGTCCAGTCATTCGGCGGCAGCGGCTTTCTGGCCGTCTATCTGGTCGGGATGATGGTCGGCAACCGCGACCGCGCCGTCAGCGAGGACGTCCTGCGTGCCATGGACGGCATGGCCTGGCTGGCGCAATCGGCCATGTTCCTGCTGCTGGGGCTGCTGGTGACGCCGCACCGGATCTGGGATATCGCCGTGCCGGCCCTGGCAGTGGCTGCCTTCCTGATGTGCGTGGCGCGGCCCGTGGCGGTCTTTGTCTCGCTGCTGCCGTTCCGGTTCAGCCCGCGCGAAAAGGGCTTCCTGGCCTGGATCGGCCTGCGTGGCGCCGTGCCGATCGTGCTGTCGCTGTTCCCGCTGCTGCAGGGCATGGAGGATGCCGGGCTGCTGTTCCGGGTGGCGTTTGCCGTGGTGCTGGCCAGCCTGCTGTGCCAGGGCACGACGGTGGCGCTGGCGGCGCGGCTGGCGCGTGTGCTGCGGCCGGCCTATGACGAGCCGCTGTCGCGCGAGCGCCTGCGCGGCGTGCGCGCGCCGGGCATGGAAATCATGCAGTTCGTGGTGGCGCCCAATTCGTCGATGGAAGACCTGCGCGCGGACCAGATCGAACTGCCGTCGCGCAGCCGGCTGATGACGGTGGCCCGCGAAGGCGCGCTGGTGCCGCTGGACCAGGTGGTGCTGCGCGCGGGCGATATCGTGTCGATCCTGGCGCCTGGCCCGGCCATGCCGCGCCTGTCGCGCCTGTTCCTGAAGCCGGCCACGCCGCCGTCGTGGGATCAGGTGGCGCATGACTTCCTGCTGGACGGCCAGGCGCGTCTGGCGGACGTGGCGGCACTCTACGCCACGCGGCCGCTGCAGGCGGCCCAACAGGATCAGACGCTGGAGGAAGGCATGCTGGCGGTGTTTCCGTCGCCGCCGGTGGAGGGCGATGCGGTGGAGATCGCCGGTTTGCGGCTGACCGTGACCCGTATGGAGGGGCCGCGCATCACACAGGTAGGGTTGCTGCTGCCGCGCAATGCGGCAGAAGACGCCAGGGACGGCAAGGACCGCCTCTGGCGCATGCGCGACAAGGCGCGCGGATCGCTCAGTCGACCTTCGCGCCGGAAACCTTGACCACCTGGCCGTACTTCTTCAGTTCACGCTGGATCAGCGCGCCGAACTGCTCGGGCGTGGTGGGCGCCGGCTGGGCACCGATGCGGGCCAGGCGCGCCTTCATGTCGTCGGTCTTCAGGATGGCGACGATGTCGTGATTGAGGCGGTCCACGATATCGCGCGGGGTGCCCGCCGGCGCCAGGACGCCAAACCACGTGGAGATGTCGAAGCCTTCCAGGCCCAGCCCCTTGCCGGCTTCGGCAATGGTCGGCAGCTCGGGGAACGACGCGGCGCGGCTGGCCGTGGTCACGGCAAAGGCCTTGAGCTTGCCGGCCTTGATGTTGGCCGATGCCGATGCGAGGTTGTCGAAGATCAGGTCGGTCTGGCCCGACAGCACCGACAACTGCGCGGGCGATGCCCCGTTGTACGGAATGTGGACCATGCTGACGTGCGCCATGCTCTTGAACAGCTCACCCGACAGGTGGCCGGCGCTGCCATTGCCGCCCGACGCGTAGTCGAGCTTGCCCGGGTGCTTGCGCGCGTATTCCACCAGGTCGCGCACGGTGTTGATATGCAGTTCGGCGGCCTTGCCCGGGTGCATCACCAGCACGTTCGGCACGTCGGCCACCAGCGTGACCGGGGCAAAATCCTTGACCGGGTCGTACGGCATCTTCGCGAACAGCGTGGGGTTGATGGCGTGCGTGGCCACGGCGCCCATCACGATCGTGTAGCCGTCGGCCGGCTGCTTGGCCACGTAGTCGGCCCCCAGATTGCCGCCGGCGCCGGGTTTGTTTTCCACAACCACGGGCTGGCCCAGGCTGTCGCGCAGCTTCTCGCCGATGGCGCGTGCCACGGTGTCCAGCGGACCGCCGGCCGGGTAGGGCACCACGAAGCGGATTGGCTTGGTCGGCCAGTTGGCCGGGGCGGCGTGGGCCGGGGCGGCCAGCGCCGTGGTGACGGCCAGCGCGGCCGTGAGCAGGGTCTTCAGCATGTCAAACGTGGAAAGGATGGGAATCTGTGGGCCGCCGCGTACGTTGCGCGCCGGCGGTGTGGGTCGTGCCGCTTAGCGGATGCCGATGCCTCGCGCCATCATTACCGCGCACAGCGGCAGCAGGATCACCAGATGCGCCTCGATCATCACCCAGCGGCGGGCCTTCTTGATCTCCGACGGCGTCGGTACGAAGTCTGGCAGATGTTTTGCCTGCTTGCGCCACCTGGCAAAGGCGAAGGTTGGCGGCAACGAGCACAGCGCGATGACCACGAACACGGTCATCTTGGCGTGGAACCACGGGTTATGGATATAGAAATCCACGCCCTTGGCGCCATGGAACAGGCGCAGCAGGCCGGTGGCCAGCGTTGCCATGGCCGACAGGAAATAGACGAAATCGTAGATCGACAGGCGGCGGACGGCGGCCGGTGTCATGTCCGGACGCAGGACCACGGCTTCGGCGGCCATCAGCGTAATCAGCACGAAGATGGCCGTGAAGTGCAGGAACGCGAGCAGGGCATCGGTCAGCATGCATTCTCCTAAGGATGGAAAAACGTCATGATCACCGGCCCGTGCGCCCGCCGGAGGCAGGCGCGGTCAAGGTCTGGTCAGTTTCCGACGGATCTGCTTCGCGTCAGACCACACCCTTGGCACGCAGGGCGGCGATGTGTTCGGCACTGTAGCCGAGTGTCTCGTCCAGCACCACATCGGTGTGCTCCCCGAGCAACGGCGGATGGCGCAGCGCTTCGGGCGGCGTGGCGCTCATCTTCATCGGGCTGCCCACCAGCCTGACCGTGCCGCCCGTGGGGTGGGGCAGGTCCACGCGCAGGCCGCGCGCCACCACCTGCTCGTTTTCGAAGACCTCGTCGAGCGTGTTGATCGGGCCGCACGGCACGCCGGCGCGCTCCAGGTCCAGAATCCACTGCTCGCGGGTACGCGGCAGCACCATCTCGGCCAGGATCGGCACCAGCGCGTCGCGGTGCGCCACGCGCTGCGGGTTGGTGGCAAAGCGCGGGTCGTCGGCCAGCTCTGGGCGGCCGCCGGCGGTCACGAACTTGCGGAACTGGCCGTCGTTGCCCACCGCGACGATGATCCAGCCATCGGCGGCGTGGAAGGTCTGGTAGGGGACGATGTTCGGGTGCGCGTTGCCCCACCGCTTGGGGGCCACGCCGCTGGCCAGGTAGTTGGTATTCATGTTGGCCAGCATCGACACCTGCACGTCCAGCAGGGCCATGTCGATGTACTGGCCTTCGCCCGTGCGGTCGCGGTGGGACAGCGCGGCCAGCACGGCGATGGTGGCGTACTGGCCGGTCATCAGGTCCGAAATCGCCACGCCGGCCTTTTGCGGGCCGCCGCCGGGCAGGTCGTCGCGCTCGCCGGTCAGGCTCATGAAGCCGCCCATGCCCTGAATGATGAAGTCGTAGCCGGGGCGCTGGGCGTACGGGCCGGTCTGGCCGAAGCCGGTGACCGAGCAGTAGATGATGTCCGGCTTGACAGCCTTGAGCGATTCGTAATCGAGGCCATACTTCTTCAGCTGGCCAACCTTGTAGTTTTCCAGCACCACGTCGCTCTGGGCGGCCAGGTCGCGCACCAGCTGCTGGCCTTCGGGCGTGCTGATGTCACAGGTCACCGACCGCTTGTTGCGGTTGGCGGCCAGGTAGTAGGCGGCCTCCGCCGTGTCGCGCCCATCGGGCGTCTTGAGCCAGGGCGGGCCCCAGATGCGGGTGTCGTCGCCTGCGCCGGGGCGCTCGATCTTGATCACGTCGGCGCCGAAATCGGCAAGATTCTGGGCGCACCAGGGCCCGGCGAGCACGCGGGTCAGGTCGAGGACGCGGAGATGGCTTAAGGCTCCCATGGCGGTGACGGCTGGCAGTTCTGAGGAGCCAGCACTCTATCACCGGCCAACCGGCACGATGCCCCGGGGCGGGGCGCCGGCCCGTGTTCCGTGGGCGATAACCGGACAGGCGGCGCCGCGCCGTGCCTGGGCCCGACATGGGCACGGCGCGCCAGTGCCCCGGGACGGGGCTTCCCCGTATAATCAACGGTTTGCAAATCCAACCTGACTGCCTGCGTGCTGCCACGACGCGCCGAGGCGCCCGATACAACATGAAAGTCTCCGACATTCGCAGCAAGTTCCTGCAGTTCTACGCGTCGAAGGACCATACCGTGGTCCGCTCGTCCAGCCTGGTGCCGGCGAACGACCCGACCCTGCTGTTCACCAATTCGGGCATGGTGCAGTTCAAGGACGTGTTCCTGGGCACCGACAAGCGTCCGTACTCGCGCGCCACGTCGTCGCAACGCTCGGTCCGCGCCGGCGGCAAGCACAACGACCTCGAAAATGTGGGTTACACCGCACGTCACCACACGTTCTTCGAAATGCTGGGCAATTTCTCGTTCGGCGACTACTTCAAGCGCGATGCCATCCAGTACGCCTGGGAACTGCTGACCAAGGTCTACCAGCTGCCGGCGGACAAGCTGTGGGTGACCGTGTACGCCGAGGACGACGAGGCCTACGACATCTGGGCCAAGGAAGTGGGCGTGCCGACCGACCGCATCGTGCGCATCGGGGACAACAAGGGCGCGCGCTACGCGTCGGACAACTTCTGGCAGATGGCCGACACCGGCCCGTGCGGCCCGTGTTCGGAAATCTTCTATGACCACGGCCCCGAGGTGTGGGGCGGCCCGCCGGGATCGCCCGAGGAAGACGGCGACCGCTACATCGAGATCTGGAACCTGGTGTTCATGCAGTTCAACCGCGACGAGCAGGGCAACATGACGCGCCTGCCCAAGCCGTGCGTGGACACCGGCATGGGCCTGGAGCGGATTGCCGCGGTGCTGCAGCACGTGCACAGCAACTACGAGATCGACCTGTTCCAGGCGCTGATCCAGGCCGCCGGCCGTGAAACGCATACCGCCGACCTGAACCAGAATTCGCTGAAGGTCATTGCCGACCATATCCGCGCGTGCTCGTTCCTGATCGTGGATGGCGTGATCCCGGGCAACGAAGGCCGCGGCTATGTGCTGCGCCGCATCGTGCGCCGCGCGATCCGTCACGGCTACAAGCTCGGCCAGAAGACGCCGTTCTTCCACAAGCTGGTACCGGACCTGGTGGCGCAGATGGGCGAAGCCTATCCGGAACTGGCCGAAGCCCAGAACCGCGTGGTGGAAGTGCTCAAGGCCGAGGAAGAGCGTTTCTTCGAGACGATCGAGAACGGCATGTCGATCCTGGACGGCGCCGTGGCCGATCTCAAGGCCAAGGGCGGCAAGGTGCTGGACGGCGAACTGGCGTTCAAGCTGCACGATACGTTCGGCTTCCCGCTCGACCTGACGCAGGACGTGGCGCGCGAGCAGGAAATCACCGTTGACGAGGCGGCCTTCGACGCCGCGATGACGCGCCAGCGCGAGCAGGCTCGTGCCGCCGGCAAGTTCAAGATGGCTGCCGGCCTGGAGTACACGGGCGACAAGACCGTGTTCCACGGCTACGACGCCCTGAGCATGGAAGGCGTCAGCGTGACCGCGCTGTATGTCGATGGCGCCGCCGTCGATACGATGCAGCCGGGCCAGACTGGCGTGGTGGTGCTGAACAACACGCCGTTCTACGCCGAATCCGGCGGCCAGGTCGGCGACCAGGGCACGCTGGTGGCGGGCCCGGCCGTGTTCACCGTGGCCGATACCACCAAGATCCAGGCCGACGTGTTCGGCCACCAGGGCACGCTGGCCAACGGCGTGCTGAAGGTGGGCGACAAGGTCGCGGCACAGGTGGACGCCGTGCGCCGTGCGCGCACCGTGCGCAACCACTCGGCCACCCACCTGATGCACAAGGCCCTGCGCGAAGTGCTGGGTACCCACGTGCAGCAGAAGGGCTCGCTGGTCGATCCCGACAAGACGCGTTTCGACTTCTCGCACAACGCCCCGGTGACCGACGACCAGATCCGCCAGATCGAGGAAATCGTCAACGCCGAGATCCTGGCCAACGCGCCGACCGTGGCCGCCGTCATGCCGTTCGACGACGCCGTGAAGAGCGGAGCCATGGCACTGTTTGGCGAGAAGTACGCCGACGATGTGCGCGTGCTGTCGATCGGCACGTCGAAGGAACTGTGCGGCGGCACCCACGTGACGCGCACCGGCGATATCGGCCTGTTCAAGATCGTCGTGGAAGCCGGCGTGGCCGCAGGTATCCGCCGCGTGGAAGCCATCACCGGCGACAATGCGCTGCACTACCTGCAATCGCTCGACGCCCGCCTGAACGAGGCGGCTGCCGCGCTGCGCGCCCAGCCGTCGGAACTGGTGCCGCGTATCGCCCAGGTGCAGGACCAGGTCCGCGCGCTGGAAAAGGAACTGGAAAAGCTCAAGAGCAAGCTGGCTTCGTCGCAGGGCGACGAGCTCGCATCGCAGGCCGTGGACGTCAAGGGCCTCAAGGTGCTGGCTGCCCAGCTCGAAGGCGCCGACGTGAAGACGCTGCGCGAAACGATGGACAAGCTCAAGGACAAGCTCCAGAGCGCCGCCATCGTGCTGGCCGCCGTCGCCGACGGCAAGGTCAGCCTGATCGCGGGCGTGACTGCCGACGCCACGTCGAAGGTCAAGGCCGGCGAACTGGTCAACTTCGTCGCCCAGCAGGTGGGCGGCAAGGGCGGCGGCCGCCCCGACATGGCCCAGGCCGGCGGCACCGACCCGTCGGGTCTGCCGAAGGCCCTGGCCGGCGTGACGGAATGGGTGTCCGCCAAGGTCTGATGCCCGACTCACTGAAGCTGCCGTGAAGAAAACGCCTGCGAAAGCAGGCGTTTTTTTGCGTCACAGGTCCGCGAACAGGGCGATCAGGATGAAGGGCGCGATGCCGAGGGTCAGGAAGACGATGGACACTGGAATCATGATCTTGGCCTGGAATTCGCGGTCGGTGAAGAATCTGGTCAGGAAGCGTTCCATGGTGATCTCCTTACAGGTGAGCGAGTGAAGTCTGAAGTGGAGCGGCCTGCGCGAGGGTGGGCAGGATCAGCATCGTGTAACCGAAGTAGTGGGCCGCTGCGCTCGCGGCCGTGACAATCAGGGACAGGGCGAGCGGCCATTTCGGCGCCGCAGCGCCCGGGGAGGCAAGGCTTGCCTCGACGGCGCCGAGGAGCACCAGCACTGCGGCGAACACGATGAGCGCCACATGGGCGGTCAGGGCGGTCCACATCCATTGGCTGCGGATGTCATCGATGCCCAGGTGCTGGGCGAGAAGGTAGCAGGCGCTCGCGCTCATCGGGATCGCGGCCCAGAGCAACTGCCCGTTCTGGAGGGTGCGCATGACGACGCCACGGCTGCGCTGGCGCAAGGCCCTTGGAATCTTGACGAGCGGCAGGAGCGCCAGCGGCGCCAGCAACGGAATGGCAATGTTGAATACGAACCAGCCGAACAGTGCGAAGTCCCTCATGGATTGGCCTCGATGGAATGGAACGAAGCCAATCGTAGGCGTCGCAAGCGCCTGTGCAAATGAGACAGATCTGAACTTGAGGGCTCGTAGTCAGCTTGCTTGTCCGCCATCAATCCTGCCGAACACGTGTCCGCGCCTACTTCCCCCCACCCCCCGTCAGCGTCGACACGATGTCGATCGGTAACGGAAACACGATTGTCGAACTCTTGTCGCCCGCGATCTGTGTCAGCGTCTGCAGGTAGCGCAGCTGCATAGCCTGGGGCTGGCGCGCCAGCATCTGGGCCGCTTCGAGCAGCTTTTCCGATGCCTGGAGCTCGCCTTCGGCATGAATGATCTTGGCGCGCCGCTCGCGCTCGGCTTCGGCCTGGCGGGCGATGGCGCGCACCATCGACTCGTTCAGGTCGACGTGCTTGATCTCGACGGTCGATACCTTGATGCCCCAGGCATCGGTCTGGGCATCGAGCACCTTCTGGATATCGAGGTTGAGCTTCTCGCGCTCGGCCAGCATTTCGTCGAGTTCGTGCTTGCCCAGCACCGAGCGCAGCGTGGTCTGCGCCAGCTGGCTGGTGGCTTCCAGGAAGTTGGCCACCTGGATGATGGCGCGCTCGGGGTCCACCACGCGGAAATACACCACCGCGTTGACCTTGACCGACACGTTGTCGTGCGAGATCACGTCCTGTGGCGGCACGTCCAGGACGACAGTGCGCAGGTCCACGCGTACCATCTGCTGCACGGCCGGGATGACCAGCACCAGGCCAGGGCCCTTGACGCGCCAGAAGCGGCCCAGCATGAACACCACCCCCCGTTCATACTCGCGCAGCACGCGGAAGGCGGACACCACCAGCAGGACGAGCAGGAAGACCAGGCCACCGAAGCTGAATCCGAATGCCATGTCGGGCTCCTTGTTGTGTCAGGCATCGTGAATCGAAGTGACATCCAGCACGAGGCCGTGCCGGGCGGTCACGCGCACGGAATCGCCGCGTGCCAGCGGACGGTTGCTGCGGATGCGCCATTGTTCGCCGCGGACCATCGCCCAGCCGTCGGTCGGATCGGTCTGCCCGGTCGGGCCGGCCGTGTCCGTCACCACCACGCCGACGCTGCCCACCAGCGTGTCGGCCCCGCTGACCACGGGCCGCCGCCGCGCGCGCAGCAGCAGCGCGGACATGCCGAACAGGAACAGCGCCGAAATGCCGGACAGCGCGGCAATCAGCGAAAGCGGCACGCCGAAGCCCGGCACGTCGGTATCGATCAGCATCACCGCCCCGAACGCGAACGCAATGATGCCGCCCACGCCGACAGCGCCGAACGTCGGCAGGAACACCTCGGCCACCATGCACCCCACGCCGAATGCGATCAGCGCCAGCCCGGCGTAGTTGATGGGCAGCATCTGCAGCGCGAACAGGCCCAGCAACAGGCAGATGGCCCCGGCGATGCCCGGGATCACCATGCCGGGCGTGGAAAACTCGAAGATCAGCCCGTAGATGCCGATCATCATCAGGATCAGCGCCACGCTCGGGTCCGTGATGACCGCCAGCAGCCGGCTGCGCCAGTCGGGTTCCAGCGTGACGATGGGCGCGCCGGCCGTGTGCAGCGTGCGCGTGGCGCCTGCGGCCTCGATCTGCTTGCCGTCCAGTTGCCGGAGCAGGGCGGGCAGGTCGGGCGCCACCAGGTCGGCCACCTTCTGCGCGACCGCTTCGTCAGCGGACAGGCTCACGGCTTCGCGGACTGCCCGTTCCCCCCATTCGGCATTGCGGTGCCGCAGCTGCGCCAACCCGCGGATATAGGCCGATGCGTCGTGCATCTGCTTGCGCGTCATGGTGTCTTCGCCGGCCGGGGCGCTGGCAGGCGCCGATGCCGGGGCGGGGGCGGCCTCGGGCTTGGGTCCGCCGATGCCGATGGCCACCGGGCTGGCCGCACCCAGGTTGGTGCCAGGCGCCATGGCGGCGACATGGCTGGCGTACAGGATGTAGGTGCCGGCGCTGGCCGCGCGCGCGCCACCAGGATAGACGTAGGTGGCCACCGGTACCGGCGACGCCAGGATGGTCTGGATGATGTCGCGCATCGATTTGTCGAGGCCCCCGGGTGTGTCCATTTCCAGCACGATCAGCTGGGCGCCCTGCTTGCGGGCGCGCTCGATGCTGCGCACGGCGAAACTGGCGCTGGCGGGGCTGATGGCGCCCTGCACCGGGACGACATAGACCGGCGCCACGGACGACGTCGTTGCCAATATCGTCCGATCGGGAGCGGCCGTCTGGGCAAGCGCGCCGGAGGCGGCCAGCAAAAAGAGGCCCAGGCAGGCCAGCGCGAGCCAATGTCCCCAGTGCCAGCGGCTGGCAGGCGGCGGTGGCCGGTGCAACGCAAATGCGTGTCTCATGGCGGGGCGCGGCCCGCCGTGAATGCCGTGGCCGCGCCACTTTCAGTGTAGGCGACCGGCCACATCCTGCAGGGCGGCGCGAAGACGCGGCGCCAGGCCGTCAGGCCACCTGCTCAGGCCACCGCCCGGGTATCGTCGACCGTACCGGCTCGGCCGGGCAGCATGTCGGCCAGCGCCATCAAGGCGGTGCCTGCCATCGAGGGATGCCAGGCCAGCACGGTGGTGACGCGTCCGGTGTCGCCCAGTGGATGGATGCCGATCTGCGGCAGGTTGCGATAGAGCGCCAGCACCGATCGCGGCACGACGCCCACGCCGATGCCGGCCGCCGCGCAGGTCACGATGGCGTGATACGAGCCAAGCTGGATCACGCGGTTCATGCCCCGCCCGCACTTGCCAAACCACTGCTCGAAGCGGCTGCGATAGTTGCAGCCGGTCTCGAATGCCAGCAGCGTGGCGCGCTCGATGTCTTCGGGCGACGCAATGGGCCGATGGCTGGTGCTGGACACGATCACCAGTTCTTCGTCGAACGCCGGCAGGCTGACCAGATCCGGCTCGCTCAGCGGTTCGGCCACGAATGCGCAATCCACCTCGAAGCGGCGCACCGCGTCGAGCGCCTTGCTGGTGATCAGCGTGACCAGCTCCAGCTCCACGTCCGGCCATTGCTGGTGATAGGCCGCCAGCATGTTCGGCAGGCGGCTGGCCGCCGTGCTTTCCATCGACGCGATACGCAGCCGTCCGTGCGGATGCGCGGGCTGCACCGCATGCTTCGCTTCCTCGGACAGCTGCAGGATGCGGCAGGCATAGTCGAACAAGGTCTGGCCGGCCGGCGTGAGCACCATGCGCCGCCCATCGCGGACAAACAGCTCCACCCCCAGCGATTGCTCCAGTTGCCGGATGCGCGTGGTCACGTTCGACTGCACCCGATGCAGCCGTTCGGCGGCCCGCGTGATGCCGCCGGCTTCCACCACCGTACGAAAAATCTCCAGTGCGGCCAGGTCCATATGCAATTCCCAGTCAAATCGAGATGGCTTGCATCTCAATTATTCATTTTCCGTGATGGATCGTTCGGGCATAGCATAGTCAACAATCCAGAAATGCTCCAGATGTCCGATCGCCCCCCTTCGATGCCACGCGTGCCCCTCGCCAACGTTGATGTTTCCGCCAGCACCGCCCCGGCCCGGCCCACTGCCGGGCCGCTGGCCGTGGCGCTGGCCGGCCTGGTGTCGCTGGCGCTGGCCATGGGCATTGGCCGATTCGCCTTCACGCCGCTGCTGCCGATGATGCTGCACGACGGCACGGTCACGCTGGCCGAGGGCAGCGCGCTGGCGACACTGAACTACATCGGCTACCTTGCGGGCGCCGTGCTGTGCCTGTTTATCCGGCCGGACCCGGTATGGATGGTGCGCGGCGCACTGGCGCTGACCGTCGGCCTGACACTGGCGATGGCGCTGCCCGGCGGCATGCCGGCCTGGCTGGCCTGGCGCACGCTGGCCGGTATCGCCAGCGCCCTGGTGATGGTGTACGGCACCGCCTGGTGCATGCAGCGACTGGCCGAACTGGGCCATCCCACGCTGGGCGGGCTGATGTTCTGCGGACCGGGAATCGGCATCGTGGTGACCGGGCTGTCCGCCTTTGCGATGGTAGGCGCGGGGTGGCAGGCCAACTGGGGATGGATCACCTTTACGATCCTGGGTGCCGTGATGCTGCTGCCCGTGTGGCGGGTCTACGGCTCCGCCGCCCCGACGTCCGCGCTCGGTGCCGCACCAGGCGCGGCGACCACGCCGGCGCCGACGCCTCGCCTGGACGTCGAAACCTGGGCGCTGACGTTGGCCTACGGCCTGGCGGGCTTCGGATACATCATCACGGCCACGTTCCTGCCGGTCATCGCCCGGCACGCCATGCCCGGCAGCGTCTGGGCCGATCTTTTCTGGCCGATCCTGGGCGCCGGCGTGGCGGTGGGGGCGTGGCTGGCCACCCGGGTCGGCATGCATCACGACAACCGCCGCATGATGATGGTGCTGTACACGCTGCAGGCGGCCGGGGTGGGCGTGGCCGCCGTGTGGCCGACCGTGGCCGGGTTTGCGCTGAGCAGCCTGCTGGTGGGGTTGCCGTTCACCGCGCTGGTGTCGTTTGCGATGCGCGAGGCACGGCGCCTCTGGGGCGGTCGCGCGGCCAAGCTGATCGGCCTGATGACGGCCGCCTACGCGATCGGCCAGATCGCCGGGCCGCCGTTGGCCACCGCGCTGGTGGCGCGCACCGGCGGCTTCGGCGCCTCGCTGGGCGTGGCGGCGCTGGCGCTGCTGTCAGGCGCGCTGATCTTCCTGTGGATGTGGCGCACGATGCCGGTGGACGGCCACACGCCGCGCTAGCGACTGCGCTACAGTATCGGCTTCGCCGCCCACTCGACCCGGACGCCCCCGCGCCGGCGCTGCAGGGCGGCGCGAAAGCCAAGCCCCATGTCTTTTGCCTTGCAGCCCGGACGTGCCAACGACCCGGCCCTGCCCATCAGCCCCGAGGAAGCGCGTGTCCGCGTGGACCTGGCCGCCGCCTACCGGCTGGCCGCGCTGGAACGCTGGGACGACCTGATCTACACCCATATCTCGGCCACCGTGCCCGGTGAGCCCGACCATTTCCTGATCAATCCGTTCGGCTTTGCCTTCGACGAGATCCGCGCCTCGGATCTCGTGAAGATCAATGGCCGGGGCGAAGTGGTGGGCGAAACCGTGCATCCGGTCAACGTTACCGGCTTCGCGCTGCACGCGGCCGTGCATGCCGCGCGCGCCGATGCACAGTGCGTGATGCATCTGCACAACACCGCCGGCATCGCCGTGTCCGCCCAGGCCGGCGGGCTGCTGCCGCTGTCGCAGCACGCCCTGCGCTTTCACGGCCGCATGGCTTATCACGACTACGAAGGCCTGGCGTTCACGCCGGCCGAAGGCGCGCGCCTGACCGCGTCGCTGGGCAGCCATCCGGCCATGCTGCTGCGCAACCACGGCACGCTGACGGTCGGGCGCACCGTGGCCGAGGCCTATGTGCTGATGGCCACGCTGATCAAGGCGTGCGAGATCCAGCTCGGCGCACAACTGGGGCGCGCCACCGTGCAGCCGCCGCCGGCCATCGCGGACAAAACGTCGCTGCAGCTGTTCGACAACGGCGCCGTCGAGGGCGTGATGGAATGGCCGGCGCTGCTGCGCAGACTGGATAAAATCGATCCCACCTATAAAGACTGAAAATTCGTAAAGGAGCCATGCAATGCCCACGTTTCACGTAGAGATGTTCGAAGGCCGCACCGTTGACCAGAAGCGCAAGTTCGTCGAGGAAATCACGCGCGTCACGTGCGAGACGCTTGGCTGTTCGGCTGGCGCCGTCGACATCATCATCACCGACATCAAGCGCGAGAACTGGGCCACGGGCGGTGAGCTGTGGCTGGACAAGAAGTGATGCCAGGCGGGATTTGAACCGATGACCTCCGCAGTTTCCGCCATGCAGCAGTTTGCCTCTGACAACTACGCCGGCTTTTGTCCGGAATCGCTGAAGTATTTTCTGGAGGCCAACGCGACGGGCCACGAGAAAGCCTATGGCGACGACAGCTGGACGCAGAAGGTATGCGATCGCATCCGCGACCTGTTCCAGACCGATTGCGAGGTCTTTTTCGTGTTCAATGGCACGGCGGCCAATTCCTTGGCGCTGTCGTCGCTGTGCCAGTCGTACCACTCGGTGATCTGCCACGAGCTGGCCCATATCGAGACCGACGAGTGCGGCGCGCCGCAGTTTTTCTCGAACGGTTCGAAGCTGCTCACCGCCCCCGGCGAGAACGGCAAGCTGACGCCCGATGCCGTGGAGGCGCTGGTCACGCGCCGCTCGGATATCCACTATCCGAAGCCGCGCGTGGTGTCGCTGACGCAGGCCACCGAGGTGGGCACGGTCTATTCGGTGGACGAGGTGCGCGCCATCGCGGCCATCGCCAAGCGCCGGCAGTTGCGCGTGCATATGGATGGCGCGCGCTTTGCCAACGCGGTGGCGTCGCTGGGCGTGCATCCGTCCGAAATCACCTGGCGTGCCGGCGTGGACGTGCTCTGCTTCGGCGGCACCAAGAACGGCCTGCCGGTGGGCGAAGCCGTGGTGTTCTTCGACCGTCGGCTGGCCGAGGATTTCGCGTACCGGGTCAAGCAGGCCGGGCATCTGGCGTCGAAGATGCGTTTTATCTCGGCACCCTGGCTCGGCATGCTCGAAAACGATGTATGGCTCAGGAACGGCCGCCATGCCAACGCGATGGCCACGCTGCTGGCCCAGCGCATTGCCGATGTCCCGGGCGTGCGCATCATGTTTCCGACCCAGGCCAATGCCGTGTTTGCCGAGCTGCCGCTGCCGGCCATCGAGGCGCTGCGGGCCAAGGGCTGGCTGTTCTACACGTTTATCGGCGCGGGCGGTTGCCGCATGATGTGCGCGTGGGACTTGCAGCCCGAAACGGTCGAGGCGTTTGCCGCCGATATCCGCGCCGCATGCGCCTGATTTTGAAGATTCAACGATAGCTACAACGATAACCAGACAGTCCCAGGAGCCCCACGATGCAACCCTATCGATTCTGCCCGCGCTGCGGCGCGGAACTGGAACACCTGCCGATGTCCGGCCGGTTTCGCCATGCCTGCGTGCAGGACGGCTGCGGTTTTGTGCACTGGGACAACCCGCTGCCGGTGCTGGCGGCCGTGGTCGAGTACGAGGGCAAGCTGCTGCTGGCGCGCAATGCCGCGTGGCCGGAGAAGATGTTCGCGCTGGTCACCGGTTTCATGGAGCGCGACGAGACGCCCGAACTGGGCGTGGCACGCGAACTGAAGGAAGAGACCAATCTCGATGCGGTGTCGGCGTCGCTGATCGGCGTCTACGACTTCATGCGCAAGAACGAGCTGATCATTGCCTACCACGTGCGTGCCGAGGGCGAGATCCGGCTGTCGGAGGAACTGGTCGAATACAAGCTGGTGGCGCCGGACAAGATGCGGATCTGGAATGCCGGCACCGGGTTTGCCGTGGCCGACTTCCTGGAGCGGCGCGGCTTGCCGGTGCGCTTCTTCGACCGTGCCACCGGCGCGGACATCGCCGATCCGCGCCGCCCGACCGACTTCAGCCTGGTCGCTGCTTCGCTACAATACGGCATCAACCAGAATTAGAAGGTGAGAGGAATGGATTTCCAGAAAGAAGTGGACGCGCGCGGCCTGAACTGCCCGCTGCCGATCCTGCGAACCAAGAAGGCGCTGGCAGACATGGCCAGCGGCGAAGTGCTCAAGGTGCTGGCCACCGACCCCGGCGCCACGCGCGACTTCCAGGCCTTTGCCAAGCAGACCGGCAACGAACTGCTGTCGCACGCCGAAGTGGACAAGGTGTTCGTGTTCTACATGAAGCGCCGCTGAGACTGGCCTTCCCGCCCCGTACGGGCACAAAAAAACCGCCTCCGTGAGAGGCGGTTTTTGTTTGGGCGGACGCCCTGGCCGGGATGGCCGATAGTGGCCGATAGTGGCCGATCAGCCGCGCTGCGCCAGGTAGGCGCTGAATTCCTCGCGCACTTCGGGGTGCTTGAGTGCGAATTCCACGGTGGCCTTCAGGTAGCCGAGCTTGCTGCCGCAGTCGTAGCGTACGCCCTTGTAGCGGTAGGCCAGCACCTGCTCCTGGTCCAGCATTGCCTGGATGGCGTCGGTCAGCTGGAACTCGCCGCCGGCACCGGGCTTGAGATTGCGGATATGGTCGAAAATGCGCGGGGTCAGGATGTAGCGGCCCACCACGCCGAGGTTCGACGGGGCATTCTCGGGCGCCGGCTTTTCGATGATGCCGGACATCTTGATCACGCGCTCATCCCATTCCCGGCCATCGACCACGCCATAGGAACGGCTCTGTTCCGGCGAGATTTCCTCCACGCCCAGCACCGAGCAGTTGTAGTGGTTGTAGACATCCACCATCTGCTTCATCACCGGATCGCTCGACTCGCCATCCAGCAGGTCATCCGCCAGCATGACGGCAAACGGCGCGTCGCCCACCAGGCGGGCGGCGCACAGCACCGCGTGGCCCAGGCCCAGCGCCTCGGGCTGGCGCACGTAGAAGCATTCCACGTTCTTGGGCTTGATGGAGCGCACGACGTCAAGCAGCGCCTGCTTGTTCTTGGCTTCAAGCTCCATTTCCAGTTCGTAGGCCTTGTCGAAATGGTCCTCGATGGCCCGCTTGGAGCGGCCCGTCACGAAGATCATCTCGTTGATGCCTGCGGCCATGGCCTCTTCCACGGCGTACTGGATCAGCGGCTTGTCCACCACCGGCAGCATTTCCTTGGGACTCGCCTTGGTGGCGGGCAGGAATCGGGTGCCTAGCCCTGCAACGGGAAAGACTGCTTTGGTGACGCGGTTTTCCATTTCAGCTTCCTTTTTAATCCGGTGTAATACCGTGCCGTACGAGGGGAGAGCCGTCTGTCAGGTTTCGTCCGACTTACAGTCCGGACGGACCTGATCATCACATTCAGGACGGCAGACGCTGTAGTTGATCCTGCAGCTTCGCCAGCGTCTGTTCGAAATCCGACAAACGTTGTGTTTCCTGTGCCACAACGGCGGCTGGGGCCTTGGCGACAAAGCTCTCGTTGGAGAGTTTGCCACGGCACTTTCCGATCTCGCCCGCGATCCGCTCAATCTCCTTGGACAGGCGCGCGCGCTCGGCCACCACGTCGATCTCGATCTTCAACAGCAGGTGATTGCGGCCGACGATGGCCACCGGCGCGCCGGCTCCCTCGCGCTGCAGCGCCGCTTCGTCTTCGAACACCTTCACTTCGGAAAGTTTCGCCAGCGCCTGCACCTGCGCGGCGGCTTCCTTCAGGAACGCACTGTCCCCATGGGCATACAACGGAATACGCTGGGCCGGCGAGATGTTCATCTCGCCACGCAGGTTGCGGCAGGCGTCCACCAAGGCCTTCAGCTGGGCCACCCATGCTTCGGCGGCCTCGTCGATCTTGGCCGCGGCCGGCAGCGGGTAGGCCTGCGTGGCGATGGTCTCGCTGCCGTCGCCCTTGGCGCGGCCGGCCAGCGGCGCCACCTTCTGCCACAGTTCCTCGGTGATGAACGGAATGATCGGATGGGCCAGGCGCAGTACCGTCTCCAGCACGCGCAGCAGCGTGCGGCGCGTGGCGCGCTGCTGTGCCTCGGTGCCGGTCTGGATCTGCACCTTGGCCAGTTCCAGGTACCAGTCGCAGTATTCGTCCCAGACGAACTTGTAGATCGCGCTGGCGATATTGTCGAAGCGGTACTCGTCGAAGCCCTTCTCGACGTCGGCCTCCACGCGCTGCAGCAGCGACACGATCCAGCGGTCGGCCTGCGAGAAATGCAGGTAGCCGTCCGGGCCGCAATCCTTGTCGCACGGGCCCATGCCGCAGTCATGGCCCTCGGTGTTCATCAGCACGAAGCGCGTGGCGTTCCAGAGCTTGTTGCAGAAGTTGCGATAGCCCTCGCAGCGGCCGGTGTCGAAATTGATGTTCCGGCCCAGCGTGGCTAGCGACGCGAACGTGAACCGCAGCGCATCGGCGCCGAAGGCGGGAATGCCGGCGGGGAATTCCTTCTTCGTCTTGGCTTCGATCTTGGGGGCGTCCTTGGGGCGGCGCAGGCCCGTGGTGCGCTTCTTGAGCAGCGGATCGAGTTCGATACCGTCGATCAGGTCCACCGGGTCCAGCGTGTTGCCCTCCGACTTGCTCATCTTCTTGCCTTCGGAGTCGCGCACCAGGCCGTGGACATACACGGTATGGAACGGCACCTTGCCGGTGAAGTGCTTGGTCATCATGACCATGCGCGCCACCCAGAAGAAGATGATGTCGTAGCCGGTGACCAGCACCGACGACGGCAGGAAGTGCTGCAGCTCGGGCGTTTCCGCCGGCCAGCCCAGCGACGAGAACGGCACCAGCGCGGACGAGAACCACGTGTCCAGCACGTCTTCCTCGCGGCGCAGCGGGCCGGTGCTGCCGGCCGCCTGCGCCTTGGCGCGGGCGTCTTCCTCGGTGCGGGCGACAAAGCAGTTGCCGGCATCGTCGTACCACGCCGGGATCTGGTGGCCCCACCACAGCTGGCGGCTGATACACCAGTCCTGGATATTGGCCAGCCACTGGTTGTAGGTGTTGATCCAGTTTTCGGGCACCAGCTTGATCTCGCCGCTCTGCACGGCGTCCAGCGCCACCTCGGCAATCGAGCGGCCCGGGTTGAAGGTGCCTTCCGGGGCCGGCTTGCTCATCGCGACGAACCACTGGTCGGTCAGCATGGGTTCGATCACGCTGCCGGTGCGCTCGCTGCGCGGCACCATCAGCTTGTGCTTCTTGACGTCGCCCAGCAGGCCCTGGGCTTCAAGGTCGGCCACCATCTGCTTGCGGGCGTCGAAGCGGTCCATGCCGGCGTAGGCGGCCGGCGCGTCGGCCACGACCTTGGCGTCCAGCGTCAGGATCGACAGTTGCGGCAGGTTGTGGCGCTGGCCCACGGCGTAGTCGTTGAAGTCGTGGCCCGGGGTCACCTTGACCACGCCGGTGCCGAATTCGCGGTCGACGTACTCGTCGGCAATCACCGGAATCTTGCGATCGGTCAGCGGCAGGTGCACGAACTTGCCAATCAGGTGCGCGTATCGCTCGTCCTCGGGGTGCACCATCACCGCGGTGTCGCCCAGCATCGTCTCGGGGCGCGTGGTGGCCACGGTCAGATGGGTCAGGCCGCGCACGGTGTCGGGCTCGGCCAGCGGATAGTGGATATGCCAGAGCGAGCCTTCTTCCTCGACGCTGTCCACTTCCAGGTCGGACACGGCGGTGCCCAGGACCGGGTCCCAGTTGACCAGGCGCTTGCCGCGGTAGATCAGGCCCTGTTCATACAGGCGCACGAAGACTTCGGTCACGGCGCTCGACATCTCGGGCGACATCGTGAAGTATTCGCGCGTCCAGTCGATCGACGCGCCCATGCGGCGCACCTGGCGCGTGATGGTGGAGCCCGACTCTTCCTTCCAGGCCCAGACCTTCTCGGTGAACTTCTCGCGGCCCAGGTCGTGGCGCGACACGCCTTGCGCTTCCAGCTGGCGTTCCACCACGATCTGCGTGGCGATGCCGGCGTGGTCGGTGCCCGGCACCCACAGCGTGTTGGCACCGCGCATGCGCGCATGGCGGGCCAGGCCGTCCATGATCGTCTGGTTGAACGCGTGCCCCATATGCAGCGTACCGGTCACATTCGGCGGCGGCAGCTGGATGGCGAAATCGGGACGGTTCGCATCGAAAGTGGGCTGGGCGATGCCGCGGCGCTCCCATTCGGGGCCCCATTTGGCCTCGATGGCGGCGGGTTCGAAGCTCTTGGCAAGGGACTGGTCTTCTGCGGTCATGCTCGGATGTCTTGGGATGCTTGGAATGCGGATCGGGGCTCGGACCGGCTCGCGGCGGGGCGGGCGGCGGCATTCGGCCGGGGAAAACGTCAAATTATAGGGGAGCCGGCGTACCGATGCGCATTTCCGGGCCGGCGACGGGCACCCGGGGGCTGCCGCGCGGCGCCTCCCGACAGGTCCGGGCGGCGCCCGCCGGTATAATTGCCGCCTACTTTATTGGCCCCGATCCGATGTCCAGCCTGCTTGCCAATCTCAACGCCGAACAACACGCCGCCGTCACTTTGCCGGACGAACCGGCCCTGATCCTGGCTGGCGCGGGCAGCGGCAAGACCCGCGTGCTGACCACGCGCATCGCCTGGCTGATCCAGAACGGGCGCGTGTCCCCGGCCGGCATCCTGGCCGTGACCTTCACGAACAAGGCCGCCAAGGAAATGCAGACGCGGCTGTCGTCGATGCTGCCGATCAACACGCGCGGCATGTGGATCGGGACGTTCCACGGCCTGTGCAACCGCATGCTGCGGGCGCACTTCCGCGACGCCGGGCTGCCCCAGACCTTTGCCATCCTGGACACCCAGGACCAGCTGTCGGCCCTCAAGCGGCTGCTCAAGCAGCTCAATGTCGACGACGAGAAGTACCCGGCCAAGAACCTGCAGTACTTCATCAACAACGCCAAGGAACAGGGCCTGCGGCCGGCCGACGTCGAGGCCAACGACGACTTCAACCGCCGCTTTGTCGACCTGTACGCCGCCTACGACGAACAGTGCCAGCGCGAGGGCGTGGTCGATTTTGCCGAACTGCTGCTGCGCTGCTACGAACTGCTGCGCTACAACGACGCCATCCGCCAGCACTACCAGCACCGCTTCCGCCACGTGCTGGTCGACGAATTCCAGGATACCAACGTGCTGCAGTACCGCTGGCTCAAGCTGCTGGCCGGCTACGGCACGGGCAACGCCGCGGCGGTGTTCGCGGTTGGCGACGACGACCAGAGCATCTACGCGTTCCGGGGCGCCAATGTCGGCAACATGCGCGATTTCGAGCAGGAATTCCGCGTGCGGCACATGATCAAGCTCGAGCAGAACTACCGCTCGCACGGGCACATCCTCGATAGCGCCAACCATCTGATCTCGCACAACGCGCGCCGGCTCGGCAAGAACCTGCGCACCGACGCGGGGCACGGCGAGCCGGTGCGGGTGTTCCAGGCCGGCTCGGACGGGCAGGAGGCATCGTGGATCGTTGAGGAAATCCGCGACCAGATCGCCCAGGGCATGGCGCGGTCCGAAGTGGCGATCCTGTATCGCAGCAACGCGCAATCGCGCGTGATCGAACATGCACTTTTTTCATCGGGCATCCCGTACCGCGTCTATGGCGGCCTGCGCTTCTTCGAGCGCGCCGAAGTCAAGCACGCGCTGGCGTACCTGCAGCTGATCGAGAATCCGCGCAACGACGCCGCGTTCGGCCGGGTGGCCAACTTCCCGACGCGCGGCATCGGCGCCAAGACGCTGGAAAACCTGCAGGACGCCGCGCGCCAGTACAACTGCTCGCTGGCCGAGGCGGTGGCCTACGTGCCCGGCAAGGGCGGCACGTCGCTGGCGGCCTTCCTGCGCCTGATCGAACAGATGCGCGCGGAGACCAGCCGCATGACGCTGGCGCAGACCGTGGAATACGTGACGAATACCAGCGGGTTGATCACGCATTACCAGACCGAAAAGGAAGGCCAGGACCGCATCGAGAACTTGCAGGAACTGGTGACGGCCGCCCAGGCCTTCGTCGTGGAAGAGGGCTACGGCCTCGACGCGCTGGCCCGCATGCTGCCCGTTGGCCGCGACGCCGCGCCGGCGCTGGCGCAGGGCGACCAGGCCCAGCAGGTGCTGGACCCCGAGCAGTTGCCGGTGGTGATGACTCCGCTCGTGGCGTTCCTGACGCACGCCTCGCTGGAGGCCGGCGACAACCAGGCCCAGGCCGGCCAGGACGCCGTGCAGATGATGACCGTGCACGCGGCCAAGGGCCTCGAATTCAATGTGGTGTTTATCACCGGCCTGGAAGAGGGCCTGTTCCCGCACGAGAACAGCGCCATGGAAGCCGACGGCCTGGAGGAGGAACGCCGCCTGATGTATGTGGCCATCACCCGGGCGCGCGCGCGGCTGTATCTGTCGTTTGCCCAGAGCCGGGTGCTGCACGGCCAGATGCGCTACCACGTGCGTTCACGATTCTTCGAGGAACTGCCCGAAGCGGCGCTGAAGTGGATCACGCCCCAGGGTCAGGCTTCGTACGGCAACTATGGCGTGAGCCGCCAGGAGCGCGACAGCGCCTGGGGCCGCGACTGGTTCAAGCGCGCCGAGGACGTGCCGTACACGGGCAGCAAGGCCACGGGCGGCATGGACACGGGCAAGAACTACGCCGAGGAAAAGCGCGCCGCGGCCACGGGCTTCCGCGTGGGGCAGAACGTGTTCCACACCAAGTTCGGCGAGGGCAGGATCAAGGCGCTGGAAGGCGAGGGCGCCGATGCGCGCGCCAATATCGACTTCAAGCGGCACGGCGTCAAGTGGCTGGCGCTGGCAGTGGCGAAGCTGGATCCGATCGACTGAGGATGGAGCGCACCCCGGTGCCGATGCCGGCAGCGGGGTGCGTCAGGTGGGTGTGGCAGGTCAGGCCTGCCGGGCGCTTTCCGTGGCCTCGCCGGGCGGCACGATATTGAAGCAGCCGCGATAGGTGGCGTAGAACGAGCAGTACAGGATCGCCAGCATCAGCAGCGAGTACGGCGTCACCAGGAACGACATCACCGCCTGAGCGCCCAGCGCCGCGAACACCGTTTCCAGCACCAGCGGCACCGCGACCAGCAGCACCGCGAACATCACCGCATAGGTGAAGAACGCGCCGCGGTTGCGCCAGCAGGCCGTCCAGCTGAAGAACAGCGCCTTGACCGGGGGCACCTGATGCCAGGCGGCCAGCAGCGGCGCAAACCAGAACATCATGGCCACCGGCGTGTACAGCACCGCGCCGATCATCAGCGCGAAATAGAGCTGGCGGATGGCATCGGCAGACGGCTCCTCGCCGCGCAGCACGATGGGCGCCACCGCGCCGATATCGACCACGGCCGTGGCGATCAGGCTCAACGTGAACACCAGCACCGCATAGATGGCCCCGAGGACCAGCAGGTGGCGCGTGGCCTGCTTGCCGTTGGTCCGGAATCCGGCCAGCAGGATGGTGGGCAACACCCGCTTGTTCTGGATGACCTCGCGGCAGGCCGTCATCACGCCCACGTACAGGCCGGGCGTAAAGACCAGCAGGGCGATGATGCCGAACAGCGGCACGAAGATCGCCAGCTGGGCGGCAATCAGGTAGATGAACAGCAGCATCAGGAACGCCAGCGGGTTCTTGCGGAACAGCCAGATGCCCTGGCGCAGCCAGACGTAGCCTTCCTTGGCGGAAACTTCCAGTAGTTGCATGGCGAATCAGATCCAGGGGAGCGTCGCCCCGTCGTCGATGCGACGGCGCAGGATGCGTTCGAAGTGGGTCGGATCGTGCGGCTGGAGCATGTCGGCCTCGCGCGGGAGGTAGAAATCCCACAGGCGCGACACCCAGAAGCGCAGCGCGCCGGCGCGCATCATGTCCTGCCAGTGCGCGGCTTCCACGCGGGTCAGCGGGCGGATCGCATCATAGGCACGCAGCATGGCCTGCGCGCGGACCGGGTCGAGCGCGCCGGTCACCAGGTCGATGCACCAGTCGTTGACCGTCACGGCCAGGTCGAACAGCCACTTGTCGTTGCCGGCGAAGTAGAAATCGAAAAAGCCGCCCAGCCGATGCCGGCCATCGACCATATCGAACAGCACGTTGTCGCGGAACAGGTCGCAATGGCACGGCCCGCCCTGCAGCGCGGCGTAGTCGGCACTGCCAAAGAACGCCGTCTGGTGCGCCAGCTCGTGGGTCAGCAGCTGGCGCTGGCCGGCGTCCAGGAACGGCGTGATCTCGGGGGCGGTCTGCTGCCACCAGGCCAGGCTGCGCAGGTTCGGCTGCTGGCGCGGATAGTCCTGGCCGGCCAGGTGCATGCGTGCCAGCATCGTGCCGACTTCGGCACAGTGGTCGGCCGCCGGGGCCAGCTGCGACGCGCCGGGCAGGCGCGTGACGATGGTGGCCGGCTTGCCTTTCAGTTCGCGCAGGATCTCGCCATCGCGCGCCGGCATCGGGGCCGGCACGCTGATGCCGTGGCGGGCCAGATGATCCATCAGGTGCAGGTAGTAGGGCAGCTGGTCGGCGCGCAGCCGCTCGAAGAGGGTCAGCACGTACTCATGCGTGACGCCATCCTGCTCCATGGTCAGAAAGAAGTTGCTGTTCTCGATGCCCGAGGCAATGCCGCGCAGCGCGCGCACTTCGCCAAGGTCGTAATCAAGCAGCCAGCGGGCGATCTCGTCCTGCGAGACCGTGGTAAATACGGCCATACTGTCAAATTGGTACGAAACGGAGGGACGACGGACCGCAACCGCAAGGTCACGTTCCGCCGCCGCGGCATTGCTGCCGGAGGGCCGGCGCGATCCTCGCCCGGCAAGCGGCGCCGGCGCGGATCGTGGGTGAGAAAGGCGTAAGACTATCAGGTCTGCCGGATCGATCCCCGGAACAGCTCGGAACCCGGGCTCAGAACTTCAGGTTGACCGACGGCACGCGGTTCACGTCGTGGTCGCGAATCCGGGGCGAACTGTCTTCGGGTTTGCTCATCTCGTACTTCGTGCCAAAACCGGACTGCACCTGGATTTCGGTGGCGCGGCCCTTGTCGCGGTATTCGGTCACCTGGGTGCCGTCGCGTTCGCGCAACTTGAAGCTCGGCTCGCGGGGCTGGTTCAACTGGCTTTTCGCGGCGGGAGCAATCGGCTGGTTGTTGATTTTATTGAGTTCCTGCTGCGTCAGCGCATTGCTGGTTTCCTCTGCCAGCGCCGCCTGCGTGGCGGTCAGTGCCAGGACGGTAGCGGCGAGCGCGAGCAGATAGCCGTGGCGGCCGATGGCGGCTTGCAGATCGGCCAGCCTGGCACCCGGTTGCGAAGGGGAAGTCATCTGAGGCTCCTGTGCGCGCGGGCGCTGGGCCCCGCGACGCGGAATTGGCCTGCACGCAGCCGGCGGCGCAGGCTGTGGCAGGTGGGCAGGCTTCCATTCTAGCAATTCCTGTCGTTTTCCGGGTCGCTCTCGTGGCCTTGCGTCCACCTGCCGGACCTGTCGGCCGGCGGGTGGATGTGGCGCGTAATGCCTTACAGATAGAACATTTCTTCCTTGGGCGGAATCGGGTTGTCGCCGCCGCGCTTCTCGTAATACTCGTACACGGCTTCGAGCACTTCCTGCGGTTCGTCGACGATCTTCATCAGGTCCAGGTCGTGCTCCGCGATCAGGCCCATCGGCAGCAGCGTGAAGCGGAACCAGTCCAGCAGGCCCTTCCAGAACCGGCTGCCGTACATCACCACCGGCACCGAGCGCGACTTGCCGGTCTGCACCAGCGTCAGCACCTCGGCCAGTTCGTCGAGCGTGCCGAATCCGCCCGGCATGACGATGAACGCGTCGGAATTCTTCACGAAGGTGACCTTGCGCGTGAAGAAATGGCGGAACCGCATGGCGATGTCCTGGTACGGATTGCCCTGCTGTTCGTGCGGCAGTTCGATGTTCAGGCCCACGCTGGCGGACTTGCCCGCGTGCGCGCCCTTGTTGGCCGCTTCCATGATGCCGGGGCCGCCGCCGGAGATCACCGCGAAGCCCGCGTCCGAGAAGAGCCGGGCGATTTCGATGGTCTTCTGGTAGTACGGCGAGTCCTCGCGCAGGCGCGCGCTGCCGTAGATCGAGACGGCCGGGCGGATCTCCGAGAGGTACTCGGTGGCCTCGATGAACTCTGCCATAATCGTGAACATTTGCCACGAGGCGCGCGCCTTCTTGGCCGTCGCACGGTCTTCGTCGGCCAGTGCACGCAGGCTTGGGATCATCTTGCGCGGATTCGCGCGCGCTGCCGCCGCACGCGCGGCAGCTTCCTGTTCTTCGGGGTTCTTGCCGGCAGCCGCGGCATCGGCCTTGGCGGCGATGGCTGCGGCATGCGCCGAGGCTTTGCCGGGCGGCGGATTCACCGTGTTACCGGAAATGTCGGAAACATCCGTGTCGGCGAGGGGCGCTGAATCAGCGCCGCCAATGGGGGCACCAGTCAATTTAGAGTCCATGGGAATGTCGGATAGTCCAAAAACACTCTTGCTCGTCGATGGGTCGAGCTATCTGTATCGCGCGTATCACGCGCTGCCGGACCTGAGGAATGGCGAAGGTCTGCCCACAGGGGCAATCTACGGCATGATCAACATGTTGCGCAAGCTGCGCAACGATTACCCGGCAGAGTATATCGCCTGCGTGTTCGACGCCAAGGGCAAGACGTTCCGCGATGATCTATATCCCGCATACAAGGAACATCGCCCGTCGATGCCCGAGGACCTGGCCCGCCAGATCGAGCCGATCCACGAGGCGGTGCGCGCGCTGGGCTGGCCGATCGTGGTCGTGGAAGGCGTGGAAGCCGACGACGTGATCGGCACGCTGGCCTGCCAGGCCACGCAGCAGGGCGTGCGCACGGTGGTATCCACGGGCGACAAGGACCTGGCACAGCTGGTCAACGACAGCGTCACGCTGGTCAACACGATGAGCGGCGAAGTCCTGGACCCGCCGGGCGTGGTGACCAAGTTCGGCGTGGCGCCCGAGCGCATCGTCGACTACCTGTCGCTGATCGGCGATGCCGTGGACAACGTCCCGGGCGTGCCGAAGGTGGGCCCCAAGACCGCCGTGAAGTGGCTGACCGAATACGGCACGCTGGACAACATCATGGCCAGTGCCGATGGCATCAAGGGCGTGGTGGGCGAGAACCTGCGCAATACGCTGGACTGGCTGCCGCGCGCCCGCGAACTGGTCACGGTCAAGACCGATTGCGATCTCGGCGACGCCGTGCCCGACTTTCACGCGCTGCACGACCTGGGCGAGGACAAGGACAAGCTGGTGGCGTTCTTCCAACGCTACGGCTTCAAGACCTGGCTGCGCGAAGCCACCGGCGAATCGCTGCCGAACGCGCGCGCCGCCGCGGCCCGTGCCACGCCACAACCGGCCCAAGGCGGTCTGTTCGATACCGCACCGGGCGCCGCCGAGGACCCGCCCGCCGAAGACCTGCCGCCGGCCGAGATCCGCTACGAAACGGTGACCACCGAAGCCGCGCTCGATGCGTGGCTGCAGAAGCTGGTGGACGCGCCGCTCGTGGCGATCGATACCGAAACCACGTCGCTCGACCCGATGCTGGCCGAACTGGTGGGCATCTCGGTGTCGGTGGAGCCGGGCGAGGCCGCCTACATTCCCGTGGCGCATCGCGGCCCCGACGTGGCCGGCGAGGAAAACCACGGCCAGCTGTCGCGCGACTACGTGCTGGACAGGCTGCGGGCGTGGCTGGAAGACCCGTCGCGCCCCAAGCTGGGCCAGCACCTGAAGTACGACGCGCACGTGTTCATGAACCACGGCATCACGCTGCGCGGCATCGCGCACGACACGATGCTGGAAAGCTACGTGCTGGCGTCGTACCGCAACCATGGCATGGACAGCCTGGCAGAGCGCCTGCTGAGCCTGAAGACGCTTACCTACGAAGAGGTGTGCGGCAAGGGCGCCAGCCAGATCGGCTTCGACCAGATCGACCTGCAGCGCGCCACCGAATACGCGGCCGAGGACGCCGACGTCACGCTGCGCCTGCATCGCAAGATGTTGCCGCAACTGGAGCGCGCCGAAGGCCTGAAGTACGTCTACGAGGGCATCGAGATGCCGGTGTCGGTGGTGCTGCAGAAGATCGAGCGCAATGGCGTGCTGATTGATGCCGACAAGCTGGCCGCGCAGAGCGCGTCGCTGGGCCAGCGCATGCTGGAAGCCGAGCAGGCCGCGCACGAGGCCGCCGGCCAGCCGTTCAACCTGGGATCGCCGAAGCAGATCGGCGAAATCCTGTTCAACCAGATGCAGCTGCCGGTGGTCAAGAAGACCGCCAGCGGCGCGCCGTCCACCGACGAAGAGGTGCTGCAGAAGCTGGCGGAGGACTACCCCCTGCCGAAGCTGCTGCTGGACTACCGGGCCCTGTCCAAGCTCAAGTCGACCTACACCGACAAGCTGCCGAGGATGGTGAACCCCAGGACCGGCCGCGTGCATACCAGCTACGGCCAGGCCACGGCGGTGACGGGCCGGCTGGCGTCGACCGATCCGAACCTGCAGAACATCCCGGTGCGCACCGAGGAAGGCCGCCGTATCCGCGAAGCGTTCATCGCCGGGCCCGGCAATGTAATCGTGTCGGCCGACTATTCGCAGATCGAACTGCGCATCATGGCGCATATCTCGGGCGACGATAACCTGCTGCGCGCGTTCGCCAACGGCGAGGACATCCACCGCGCCACGGCCGCCGAGATCTTTGCGGTGGAGCGCGAGGCCGTCACCAGCGAGCAGCGCCGCTACGCCAAGGTGATCAATTTCGGCCTGATCTACGGCATGAGCGCGTTTGGGCTGGCCAGCAACCTGGGCATCGAGCGCGAGGCGGCCAAGCACTATATCGACCGCTACTTCATGCGCTATCCGGGCGTGGCCAACTATATGGAGGAAACGCGCCAGAAGGCGCGCGAGCAGGGTTACGTCGAAACCGTGTTCGGCCGCAGGCTCTGGCTGCCCGACATCCGGGGCGGCAACGGCCCGCGCCGCCAGGCCGCCGAGCGTGCCGCCATCAACGCGCCGATGCAGGGCACGGCCGCCGACCTGATCAAGCTGTCGATGATCGCCGTGCAGGACTGGCTGGAAACCGACAGGCTCGCGTCGCGCCAGATCATGCAGGTGCACGATGAACTGGTGCTCGAAGTGCCGCAGGCCGAGTTCGACCTGGTGAAGACGAAACTGCCCGAGCTGATGTGCTCGGTGGCCACGCTCAATGTGCCGCTGGTGGCCGAAGTCGGCAGCGGCGCGAACTGGGAAGAAGCGCACTAGCGGCCGCACTCGCGGCCTGGCCGCGCGCAGCAGGCACCCTGGGGCGCACTTCCCGGGGGGGCTGCCGGCAGCACAGTCGCGCATGCGCCGACGGGGCACAGATCGCCGCGCCGGCGCTGTCTCCCGCGCGATGCCGATGTATGCAAAAAAGTACTGTCTGAATCGACGCGGGAAGGCTTGCCAGCCGTGCTGCTCTGCAGCACACTGGCAGCAAACCAGCCGTTTCCTGGCAGTACCAGCCGCACACAGAACATCGGCCTCGCGGTGCGAGACCACAACAGAAAGACGCCGCAGGGGCCTGCACCGGTTTTCAAATTGAAAACATCGGGTAGACCATGAGCAACGCACCAGGCAGAGAGGAAAGCGCCCCCACTCCTATCGACACTACCGCAGGCGGCACGCAAGTCAGCGTGGCACCGCGTCCTTCGAACCTCCCGCACCGGATCATCGTGGTCGGCGGCGGGGCCGGCGGGCTTGAACTCGTCACGCGGCTCGGCGACAAGCTGGGCAAGTCGCGGCGCGCTCAGGTGACGCTGGTCGACCGCATGCCCACGCACATCTGGAAGCCGCTGCTGCACGAAGTGGCTGCCGGCAGCATGGATCCGAATACCCACCAGCTCGAATATGCCGCGCAGGCGCGCTGGCACCATTTCGACTTCCAGCAGGGCGAACTGACCGGCATCGACCGCGCCCGCAAGATCGTCAACGTGGCGGCCTGCATGGATCAGGATGGCACCGAACTGCTGCCCGCGCGCGAACTGCCGTACGACACGCTGGTGCTGGCCATCGGCTGCATCACGCATTTCTTCAATGTGCCCGGTGCCGCCGAACACGCCATTGCGCTCGATACCGTGGACCAGGCCGAACGCTTCCGCCGCAAGCTGATCGCGGCCTGCGTGCGCGCCCAGAACGGCAAGGGACGTATCGGTGCCGATGGACGGCCGCAGGTGGACGTGGCCATCATCGGCGCCGGCGCCACGGGCGTGGAGCTTTCGGCCGAACTGCGCAATACCGCCCACGTGCTCAACGCCTATGGCCTGCACCACCTGGACCCGCGCCGCGATGTGCGCATCCATGTGATCGAGGCCGGCCCGCGTATCCTGCCGGCGCTGTCGGAGCGCGTCTCCGCCGAGACCACCAAGCTGCTGCGCAAGCTCGACGTTGACGTGTTCACGTCGGAGCGCGTCACCGAGGTCACGGGCGATGCGGTGCTGACGGCCAGCGGCAAGCGCATCGATGCGGACCTGACCGTGTGGGCGGCCGGCATCACGGCGCCGGGCGTGTTGCGCACGCTTGGCCTGCCGGTCAGCAAGATGGGGCAGCTCGTGGTGGGCCCCACGCTGCAGACCGAAACCGACCCGGACGTCTTCGCATTCGGCGACTGCGCGGCCGCGCCGTGGCCCGAGAAGCAGACCACGGTGCCGCCGCGCGCCCAGGCGGCGCATCAGCAGGCCACGTTCCTGTACGACGCGCTGCGCGCCCGGCTCGATGGCAAGCCGCTGCCGAAGTTCGGCTTCAAGGACTTCGGCTCGCTGGTGTCGCTGGGGCACTTCAGCGCGGTGGGCAGCCTGATGGGCGGCCTGATCGGTGGATCGATGTTCATCGAAGGCCTGATGGCGCGCTTCATGTACACGTCGCTGTACCGCATGCACGTGCTGGCGCTGCATGGCGCCATCGGCATGGGGCTCGACACCGTGACGCACTGGCTGCGCAGCAAGACCAGCCCGCGCGTGAAGCTGCACTGACCGGGCGCGAAGCCAAAAGAGGGCCGGATCAAACGCGATGGCCGCCACCCACGCCCCGGGCGTGCGCTGGCGGCCATGTTTGCTTAGAATCGACGGCGCCGCGCTTGCGTCACATGCCCAGATGACGCGTGCGGTGCCCTCGATGCCACGGAGACCCTCATGCTGAAGCCCGAAGTCGAAAGCCTCGTTCCCGGTCAATCCTTCGACCGCCGCAGTTTCGTCAAGACCGCGCTGGGCTCGGCCTTTGCGGCAGCCGTGCTCCCGGTGACGGCGCAGACGATCAAGACGGATTTCAACGGCCTGACTGCCGGCGAAGTCACCGTGCCGTCGAACGGCTTCAACATGCCGGTCTATCGCGCGCAGCCCGAAGGCAAGAAGAACCTGCCAGTCGTACTGGTGATCAGCGAGATCTTCGGCGTTCACGAGCATATCGCCGACATCTGTCGCCGTTTCGCCAAACTGGGCTATCTGGCCATCGCCCCCGAGCTGTTTGCCCGCCAGGGCGACCCCGCCAGCTACGGCACGATCCAGGAACTGCAGGCCAACATCATCCAGAAGGTGCCCGATGCCCAGGTGATGGGCGATCTCGACGCCTGCGTGGCGTGGGCCGGCGCCAACGGCGGCGACGTGAACCGGCTGGCCATTACCGGCTTCTGCTGGGGCGGGCGCATCACGTGGCTGTACACGGCACACAGCAAGCGCGTGAAGGCGGGCGTGGCGTGGTACGGCCAGCTGGTGGGCCAGCCAAACGCGCTGAAGCCGAAGAATCCGGTCGATATCGCTGGCGACCTGCACGCGCCGGTGCTGGGTCTGTACGGCGGCAAGGACACCGGCATCACGCAGGAGCATGTGTCCCAGATGAAGGCCGCGCTGGCCGAATCATCGAACCCGAACGCCAGGGCGTCCACCTTCGTGGTCTATCCGGAAGCCGGTCACGCGTTCCACGCCGACTACCGCGCCAGCTACGTGGAAGCGGCAGCCAGGGACGGCTGGCAACGCTGCCTGGCCTGGTTCAAGGAACACAAAGTCGTTTGATCCGGGCGGGGATTAGCCCCTGCATCCGCGCGGGTGATTGCAAAGAGGGCGCCGAGGTACGTACAATGCGGACTTTCGCGTTTTTGCAACCATGTTGCGTTAGTGCGCGAGCGTAGTCAGTCGGCGACGACTGCCCGGCTGTCGGGCGGGGGCCGGTCCGGGAGTTCATCATCCATTCCACGCTTTTGTACATCTTGCTGGCGGCGACCATTTCGGGCGTCGGCAGCATTTTCGGCGCGGCGCTGCTGTCGCTGACCGTGGCTTCGCGCGTGGTGGAGCGCATGGTGAGCTTCTCGGTGGGCGTGCTGCTGGCGACGGCCCTGCTGCATTCGCTGCCCGAAGCGTTCGAGTCCGGTGCCGACCCGCGTGCGCTGTTCGGCACACTGCTGGCCGGGCTGCTGGGCTTCTTCCTGCTCGAAAAGATCTCGCTGCTGCGCCATTCGCATCACCACGAGGGTGACGGGCATCACCACCATCATGGCCATGACCGCGAGGAAGCGGGACGCAGCGGCCTGACCATCCTGGTGGGCGACACGTTCCACAACTTCGCCGACGGGATTGTCATCGCCGCCGCGTTCCTGGCCGATCCGCATATCGGTCTGGTGACGGCGCTGGCGATTGCCGCGCACGAAATCCCGCAGGAAGTGGGTGATTTCATCGTGCTGCTGAACGCGGGCTTCTCGAAGGCGCGGGCCTTTGCGTTCAACCTGCTGTCGAGCCTGGCCGCCATCCTGGGCGGCATCGTCGGCTATTTCCTGCTGGACCAGCTGACGGGCTGGATTCCGTATGTGCTGGTGATTGCGTCGAGCAGCTTTGTCTATATCGCCGTGAGCGACCTGATGCCGCAGATGCAGCGCAAGCCGCGTCTTAAGGAATCGGCGGTGCAGGTGGTGTTGGTGGCGGCCGGTATCGCGGCGATCGTCTTTATCACCAACGGCGTGCACGAGCAGCACGCGCATGGCCACGCGAAGGCCAAAACAGAAGCGGCGTCAAACTGAACTGACGCCGCTTTTTGCTGGGCCGTCTGGCCCCTCAGGTGCCGCTACCCGTTGCCACGGGGCGTTTTGGATCGGCACACCATTCGCTCCACGACCCCGGATACAGGGCCGCATCGGTCAGCCCGGCCACTTCCATGGCCAGGAGGTTGTGGCAGGCGGTCACACCCGAGCCGCACTGCATCACCGTGTCGGCGGCCGGCTTGCCGCCGAAGACCTGGCCGAATTCCGCACGCAGCTGATCGGCCGGCTTGAAGCGGCCATCCGCGGTCAGGTTGTCCTTGAAGAATCGATTGGCGGCGCCGGGAATGTGGCCGCCCACGGGGTCGAGCGTTTCGTTTTCGCCGCGGAAGCGGTCGGCAGCCCGCGCATCGACCACCAGCAGCGCCGGCTTGTCCAGGTTTTCCAGCAGTGCGGCGGCATCGACCGTACGAACCAGCGACGGGCGGCGCGTGAGGTTGCCACCGGTTTCCGGATCGGGCGTAACGCCCGGTTCCAGCGGCAGGCCCGCCGCCAGCCAGGCCGCCTTGCCGCCATCGAGCACGGCCACGGTGCCGTGGCCCACCCAGCGCGCCAGCCACCAGAGCCGGGCGGCATACATGCTGCCCTGCGCATCGTAGGCGACGATCAGCGTGTCGTCGTTGACACCGAGCGCACGCAGCCGCGCCACGAACAGATCGGCATCGGGCAGCGGGTGGCGGCCATTGAAGCCGGTCTTCGGGCCGGATAGCTCATTGTCCAGATGCAGGTAGAAAGCACCCGGCACATGGTTTTGCTGGTACATCTCGCGGCCGGCGGCGGGGTTGGCCAGGTCGAACGAGCAATCGACGACGACCACGTGCTGCCGGGCCGAGGCGCGCAGCTGGTTCAGTTCGATGGCGGAAATCAGCGGTGATGGCATGAAGAACCTGTCTCGCGTTGAGTGGAAAGTCGATGCCAATGCTACACCGCCGCCTCCGCGCGCGCGTCAGACCTCGGGATGCACTTCGGCTTCGGGCGACTTGACCGGCGTGGCCGGCGTGGGATGCTTGTCGGTATCGCGGGCGCGCGTGAGCGTGGTGGCAATGCCGCTGGCCACGATCAGCGCCATGCCCAGCCACGAGATCCAGTTGAGCCGGTCGTCCCAGACCAGCATGCCCCACAGGCTTGAAAACACGATGCCCGCGTATTGCAGGTTGGCCGTCAGCAGCGTGTTGCCGCGCTTGTAGGCGCGTGTCATCGACGTCTGCCCCAGCGTGGCCAGGATGCCGATGGCCAGCAGCAGCCCTGCGCCGTGCCAGGTGTGGTGGCTGACGCCGGTGAACAGCATCCAGACCAGGCCGCAGACCAGGCCCACGGCCGAGAAGTAGAACACGATGCGGCCCTCGGGTTCGCCCAGCTGCCCCAGCTGGCGCACTTCCACATAGGCCAGCGCCGTGAACACGCCGGACACCAGGCCGATCATGCCGCCCGCCAGCTGGTCCTTGCCCACCGAGGGCTGCAGCAGGCAGATCACCCCCGCGAACGACAGCAGGATGGCGCCGATCAGCTTCTTGTCGGTGCCGCCGCGTGTGCCGGCCAGCGCCGCGCCCGCGCCCAGGATCAACGCGATCCACACGGGCGACATGTAGTTCAGCGTCATGGCCGTGGCCAGCGGCAGCAGCGTGATCGATGTGAACCAGAGCAGCAGGGCGGTGACGCCGAAGAGGCTGCGCTTGATGTGGGTGACCATGTGCGGCGTGCGCACCGACGTGCCTTGCGACGACAGCAGGACCCACATGATCGTCACGCCGATCAGGCTGCGGTAGAAGACGATCTCGCCCGTCGTGTAGAGCTCGGCTGCCAGCTTGACGCCCACCCCCATCAAGGAAAATGCGAAGGCGGCAAACAACATCCAGAGCGATTGCATGGCGAAACGGGGCGAGACAGCGTGGAAAGGGGGCGAAACCTGAAAAATCGTTGATTAAGCAACGATTGAGCAGTGATTCTATCAGTGCGCCAACCGCCGCTCCAATGCAAAACGGACCGTTTTCACGGTCCGTTTCGTGTTGTCCACAGTTTTGCGGGCGATCTCCGCACCCGGTTGCGAACGTTCAGCGGTTGCGGTAGTCCATCGCGCGCCGATACCACTCGTGGAAGTGCTGCATGCCGTCTTCCATCGGCGACTGGTACGGGCCGGTCTCGCTGATGCCGCGCTTCATCAGGGCCAGGCGGCCGGCGTCCATGCGTTCGGCAATCTCGTCGTCCTCGATGCACGTCTCCATATAGGCGGCGCGCTCGGCCTCGACGAACTCGCGCTCGAACAGCACGATTTCCTCGGGGTAGTAGAACTCCACGACATTGCGCGTCTTGCGCGGGCCCATCGGGTGCAGCGTCGAGATGCACAGCACGTTCGGGTACCACTCCACCATGATGTTGGGGTAGTAGGTCAGCCAGATCGCGCCATGCTTGGGCAGCTTGCCGTTGTTGAAGCGCAACACCTCGTCGTGCCACTTCTGGTACGTCTGGCTGCCCGGGCGTTCCAGGCCCTTGTGCAGGCCCACGGTCTGCACGCTGTACTGCTCGCCGAACTCCCACTTCAGGTCGTCGCACGACACAAAGCTGCCCAGTCCTGGGTGGAACGGCACAACGTGGTAATCCTCCAGATAGACCTCGATGAAGGTCTTCCAGTTGTAGTTGCACTCGTGGACTTCCACGTGGTCGAGCATGTAGCCGTCGAAGTTGAGATCTTCGGCCACGCCCATGCGGGCCAGGTCGGCGCGCACGTCGCGCTCGCCTTCGAACAGCATCCCGTTCCAGTTCTGCAGCGGCGACCGGTTCAGGCGCACGCAGGGCTGTTCCGCGAAATGCGGCGCACCCAGCAGTTCGCCTTGCAGGTCGTAGGTCCAGCGGTGCAGCGGGCAGACGATGTTCCTGGCGTTGCCCCGGCCATTCATCATGATGGCCTGGCGGTGGCGGCAGACGTTGGACAGCAGTTCGATGCCGTCCGGGTTGCGCACCAGCACGCGGCCCTCGTCTTCGGCGGCCAGCGTCTGGAAGTCGCCGGTTTCCGGCACCATCAGTGCGTGGCCGACGTAGCCCGGGCCCTTCTTGAACAGCAGTTCGAGTTCTTGTTGATGCAGCGCCTCGTCAAAGTAGACGTCGACGGGCAACTGCGAATCAGCCGGCGCAAGCTTGAGCGCGGTGCTGAGATTGGACATTATCCCCACTCCCTATGAACAGGCGAAAGCAGTGAACAACCCAACCATCGAAAAATGAATCGATTTGGGAAACCGTGTCAGACGATCGGCATCCGCACCGGTTCCCTTTCTGCCTGGCCAGTCTGGCGGCGCAAAAGTGCGTCCTGGACGCAACGGTCGGATCTCGCTGACGAGCCCGGGATTGTACCCGAGCCCAAAAATTAAGGGCCTGATTTTTTTGGGTTTTTAGCGAAAAAGTCGACCCGGGTCGTCATGGAGGTGCCCCTTCAGCCGCATTCCGAAAGACGACCCGGGCGCACACGTCACTTCCATGTCAAAAGACTGTGTCAGGTGCGCGATCCGGACACCCGGTTTCCATGAAGTGGATAAGACTGTTCTGCGGCCCGGCCCCGGATTGGCGTAAAATCGCGAATTCCCCTGATCAAGGCCTGACATGCCAAGAACGACGACCGCCCCGGTCCAGCCTGAAGATACGCCGGCCGCCAGCGCGCCGCCGGCTTCCTATGAGGCCGCAATGGCCGAGCTGGAAACCCTGGTGGCGAGCATGGAAAGCGGCGAATTGCCGCTGGAAGCGTCCCTGGCGGCATACCGTCGCGGCGCGGAGCTCGTCCGTTTTTGCCAGCAGAGCCTGGAGCGGGTGGCCCAGCAGGTCAAGGTTCTGGAGGGCGATGCCCTGAAACCCCTGGCCGGCGAGCCACGTTCCGATAACAACAGCGCAGATTTCGAATGAGCGATTTCGCTACCTGGATGCGGGCGCAAGGCGCCCGGACCGAGGCCGCCCTGGACGCCGCACTGCCGTCCACGGACACAATTCCACACACCTTGCACGAGGCCATGCGCTATGCTGTTCTCGGCGGTGGCAAGCGGGTGCGCCCGCTGCTGGTTCATGCCGCGGGCGAGGTGGCGGGTGCGGCACCCGAAGCCTGCGATGCCGCGGCATGCGCGGTCGAGATGATCCACGCCTACTCGCTGGTTCACGACGACATGCCCTGCATGGACGACGACGACCTGCGCCGCGGCCGGCCCACGGTCCACAAGGCCTACGACGAAGCCACGGCGCTGCTGGTGGGCGATGCCCTGCAGACCCAGGCCTTCATCGTGCTGGCACAGGTGCCGGCGCTGGGCGCCGAGGCGCGCCTGAAGCTGGTGGCCGAACTGGCCATGGCGTCGGGTTCGGTGGGCATGTGCGGCGGCCAGGCGATCGACCTGCAGAACGTGGGCCTGGCGATGACACGCGACGCACTGGAAGGCATGCATCGCATGAAGACCGGTGCCCTGCTGCGTGCCAGCGTGCGCATGGGAGCGTTGTGCGGAAACATCGATCCGGCCGGTCTGGCGGCGCTTGACCAATATGCGGCGGCCGTGGGATTGGCTTTCCAGGTGGTGGACGATATTCTCGACGTCACTGCAGATACGGCAACGCTCGGCAAGACCGCCGGGAAGGATGCCGCCAACGACAAGCCGACCTATGTGTCGCTGCTGGGTCTGGATGCCGCACGCGAGCTGGCTGCCCAGCTTCGCACCGACGCCCACGAGGCGCTGGCGGGATTCGGCGCACGCGCCGGCCGGCTGGCCGAACTGGCCGACCTGATCGTGCTGCGCTCAAACTGAACTGAAAAGCCGGACACACAGAATCCGGCGGCCGAACGGACATCATGACCTACACGCTGCTCAACAATATCGACGACCCCGCGGACCTGCGCAAGCTGGACCGCCGCCAGCTCGGCACGCTTGCCGACGAACTTCGCGCCTATGTGCTGGAATCGGTCTCGCAAACCGGCGGTCACCTGTCGTCCAACCTGGGCACGGTGGAGCTGACCATCGCGCTGCACTATGTGTTCGACACGCCGAGCGACCGCATCGTCTGGGACGTGGGTCACCAGAGCTACCCCCACAAGATCCTGACCGGCCGCCGCGACCGCATGTCCACGCTGCGCCAGTACGGTGGTATCTCCGGCTTCCCGCGTCGCTCGGAAAGCGAATACGACACGTTCGGCACGGCGCATTCGTCGACCTCGATCTCGGCCGCGCTGGGCATGGCCCTGGGCGCGCGCACGATGGGTCACAAGCGAGTGGGTATCGCCGTGATCGGCGATGGCGCGATGACCGCCGGCATGGCCTTCGAGGCCATGAACAACGCCGGGGTCTACAAGGACCTGCCGATGCTGGTGGTGCTGAACGACAACGACATGTCGATCTCGCCGCCGGTTGGCATGCTGAACAAGCACCTGGCCCGCCTGCTGTCGGGCCAGTTCTACGCGGCCACCAAGAAGGGCATCGAGAAGGTGCTGTCGGTGGCGCCGCCGGTGCTCGAGTTCGCCAAGCGCCTGGAAGAACATGCCAAGGGCATGGTCGTGCCGGCCACGCTGTTCGAGGAATTCGGCTTCGACTACATCGGCCCGATCGACGGTCATGACCTGGAATCGCTGGTGCCGACGCTGCAGAACATCCGCCAGCGCGCCCTGGAAGGTCACGGCCCGCAGTTCCTGCACGTGGTGACCAAGAAGGGCCAGGGCTACAAGCTGGCCGAGGCCGACCCGATCCTGTATCACGGCCCGGGCAAGTTCAACCCGGCCGAGGGCATCCGCCCGTCGGCCAAGCCGTCGCGCAAGACGTACACGCAGGTGTTCGGCGAATGGCTGTGCGACATGGCCGCGGCCGACAAGCGCCTGATCGGCGTGACGCCGGCCATGCGCGAAGGCTCGGGCATGGTGGAATTCGAAAAGCGCTTCCCGGACCGTTACTACGACGTGGGCATTGCCGAACAGCACGCCGTGACGTTTGCCGGCGGCCTGGCCTGCGAGGGCCTGAAGCCGGTGGTGGCGATCTACTCGACGTTCCTGCAGCGCGGCTACGACCAGCTGATCCACGACGTGGCGCTGCAGAACCTGCCGGTGGTGTTCGCGCTGGACCGCGCCGGCCTGGTGGGCGCCGACGGTGCCACGCACGCTGGTGCGTACGATATCCCGTTCCTGCGCTGCATCCCGAACATGATGGTGATGACGCCGGCCGACGAGCAGGAATGCCGCCAGCTGCTGACCACCGCCTACCAGCAGGATTGCCCGACCGCCGTGCGCTACCCGCGTGGCGCTGGCGTGGGCGTGGCCACCGAGGCCGCGCTGACGGCGCTGCCGCTGGGCAAGGGCGAGATCCGCCGCGAAGGCCAGGCGCGCGCCGGGCAGCGCGTGGCCATCCTGGCCTTCGGTTCGATGCTGCATCCGTCGCTGACGGCCGCGGATTCGCTCGATGCCACCGTGGCCAACATGCGTTTCGTGAAGCCGCTGGACGTCGACCTGGTCAAGCAGCTGGCCGCCAACCACGACTACCTGGTCACGGTGGAAGAGGGCGCGACGATGGGCGGCGCCGGCAGCGCCGTGCTCGAAGCGCTGGCCGAGGCCGGCATCGAGATCCCGACGCTGGTGCTGGGCCTGCCGGACAAGTTCATCGATCACGGCGATCCGGCTTTCCTGCTGTCGCAGTGTGGCCTGGATGCCGCTGGCATCGCGCGTTCGGTGCGCGAGCGTTTCGCGCTGACCGAGCAGCCGGTGAAGGTGGCCACCCGCGTCGCCTGACCGCCAGCCGCCCGCACGCTGTAGCCGGAACCGGCGCGGATGATCCGCGCCGGTTTTGTTTTGGCTGTCGGCAAACGGCAGGAAGCTGCATCGCCGGGCCATTGTCCGCATGAAATACGCAGAATGACGCGCGGGCGCGGCAGCACCTTCCAATATTGCGTAGAATCGCCATTCCCATTTTTGTGTTCGCAACTGCGGGCCGGCGCCCCCCCTGGTTTTCTGTCCGGACCGTCGTTTCACACTCGTTGCGCGGCGTGGAGAAATCCTGCGAAAACGCCGCGACCGTAAGGATGGCCCGTCATCCCCTGACGACGTCCTGGAGGAAACCGTAGATGAATGACATCAATCCCGCCTTCGTGATGCCCGACGTGCAATCGAGCGTCGATACCCGCCAGATCGTGATCCAGCGTGTGGGCGTCAAGGGCGTGCGATATCCGCTGACACTGAAGACGCCGGCTGGCGACATCGGCACCGTTGGCACGTTCAACCTGGACGTGCGCCTGCCGGCGGACCAGAAGGGCACGCATATGTCGCGTTTCGTGGCGCTGCTGGAAGACAACCGCGCGCCGCTGGACCTGGCCGGCTTCCGTGGGCTGCTCGACGACATGCTGGTGCGCCTGGAAGCCGATGCCGGCCGCATCGAGGTGTCGTTCCCGTACTTCATCAGCAAGACCGCGCCGGTGTCGGGCGTGCAGTCGCTGCTGGACTACGAAGTGACGCTGGCTGGCGAGAAGCGCGACGGGCAGACGCGCCTGTTCCTGACCGCGCTGGTGCCGGTGACGAGCCTGTGCCCGTGCTCGAAGAAGATCTCGCAGTATGGCGCGCATAACCAGCGATCGCACATCACCATGCAGGTGGAACTGGCTGGCGACCTGGATGTGGAAACGCTGGTGCGCATGGCCGAGGAAGAGGCATCGTGCGAGCTGTGGGGCCTGCTCAAGCGGCCGGACGAAAAGTTCGTGACCGAGCGCGCCTACGAGAACCCGAAGTTCGTGGAAGACCTGGTGCGCGACATCGCCATGCGTCTGAACGCCGACAACCGGATCGTGGCCTACACGCTGGAAGCCGAGAACTTCGAGTCCATCCACAATCACAGCGCCTACGCCGTGATCGAGCGCGACAAGCGCGTCGCGTAAGCGTTGGCGGCAACTCCCCGCGTCCGCCCGGCGCGGGCGGGGAGAACTAGCTTTCCTGCGAAGCCGGCGTGCCGGCAGGGTCCGGCAGGCGGATGTCCGACAAATCCCAGCGCGGCGTGACGCCGTAGTCGTAGCCATGGCGCGCCAGCTGGGGCGCGGCCTGCAGGCGCATGGCGCCGGCAAAGGCGATCATCGCCCCGTTGTCGGTACAAAACGCCAGGTCGGGGTAGTACACGTCCACCTTGCGACGGCGGCCCATCTCGTCGAGCCGCGCGCGCAACTGCCGGTTGGCGCCGACGCCGCCGGCCACCACCAGCCGCTTGTGGCCGGTCTGCTTGAGCGCGTTGAACGACTTCGCGGCCAGTACATCGACGATGGCATCGACAAACGAGCGCGCCAGGTTGGCCCGGTCCTGCTCGCAGGCGTTGCCGAGCTTGCGCGTCTGCGTCAGCACGGCGGTCTTGAGCCCCGCGAACGAGAAATCGAGATTGCCGGAATGGAGCATCGGCCGTGGCAGCTCGAACGCGCCCGGATTGCCGAATTCGGCCAGCCGCGACACCTCGGGGCCGCCCGGATAGCCCAGGCCCAGCAGCTTGGCGGTCTTGTCGAACGCTTCGCCGGCGGCATCGTCCAGCGTTTCGCCCAGCAGCGTGTAGTCGCCAATGCCTTTGACTTCCATCAGCTGGGTGTGGCCGCCAGATACCAGCAGTGCGACAAACGGAAACGGCGGCGGGGCATCGGTCAGCAGCGGCGAGAGCAGGTGGCCTTCCAGATGGTGGACGCCCACCATCGGCACATCCAGCGCGAAGCCCAGCGCGTTGGCCACCGAGGCGCCCACCAGCAGCGCACCGGCCAGACCGGGGCCCTGGGTATAGGCGATGGCGTCGATGTCCTTGCGCTGGCGGCCGGCGTCGTCCAGCACCTGCTGCAACAGCGGCAGCACGCGGCGGATATGGTCGCGCGACGCCAGTTCCGGCACCACGCCACCGTATTCGCGATGCATGGCGATCTGCGAGTGCAGCGCATGCGCCAGCAGACCGGCCCCGGTGTCGTAGAGGGCCAGCCCGGTTTCGTCGCAGGAGGATTCGATACCGAGGACAAGCATGGAAATTCTGGTGCGGCCGGTCGGGTTCGGGCTGCAACTGCAGCGATCTTGCCGGCAAAAATCGGAAGGCCAGCAGGGTAGCACACCCTGACCCCATGCGCTTGGGTGGCCGTCATTCGCTACAATCGCGGCTTCTTGAAAGGGTGATATGACACAAGGCAGGAAAGACCGGTTCGACGTGGCGGTGGTGGGCGCAGGTGCGGCCGGCATGATGTGTGCCGCCGTGGCCGGCCAGCGCGGCGCACGGGTGGTGCTGATCGACCATGCCACGCGGCTGGCCGAGAAGATCCGCATCTCTGGCGGCGGCCGTTGCAACTTTACGAACCTGCAGGCCGGCCCGGCCAACTACCTGTCGTCAAATCCGCATTTCTGCCGGTCGGCGCTCGCGCGCTACACGCCGCAGGACTTCCTGGGCCTGCTGCGCCGCTACGACATCGGCTGGCATGAAAAGCACCGCGGCCAGCTGTTCTGCAACAACAGCGCCGAAGACATCATCGCACTGCTGCGGGCCGAATGTGATGCCGGAGGCGTGCGCTGGCAGACCGGCTGCACGATCGACGAGATCCGCACGGAGGGTGATGACTACCTGCTGCTGACCGCGCAGGGCACGGTGCGCGCCGGCGCGGTGGTGGTGGCCACCGGCGGGTTGTCGATCCCGAAGATCGGCGCGACCGATTTTGGCTATCGCATCGCTCGCCAGTTCGGGCTCAAGGTCGTGGAAACCCGCCCGGCGCTGGTGCCGCTGACGTTCGACGGGCAGGCCTGGCAGCCGTTCGTGCCGCTGGCCGGGGTGTCGATGGAGGTCGATATCGCCACCGGCAGCGGCAAGTCGGCCGGCGCCTTCAAGGAAGACCTGCTGTGGACCCACCGGGGTCTGTCTGGGCCCGCCGTGTTGCAGATTTCCAGCTACTGGCGGCCGGGCACCCCGATCGAGATCGACCTGTTCGATGGCGAGGACGCCGCCGACTGGCTGATCGGCCATAAGAAAGGCGGCCGCAAGCATCTGGATAACCTGCTGGCCGAACGCCTGCCGTCCCGGTTGGCCGACGCCTGGTGTGCCGCCGTGGGTCTGCAGGGCACGCAATCTGTGGCCGACATGCCCGACAAGGCGCTGCGCCAGCTAGGCGAGGCGCTCAACCGCTGGCGCCTGGTGCCGTCCGGCACCGAGGGCTACAAGAAGGCCGAAGTCACGCTAGGCGGCGTGGACACCCGCGGGCTGTCGTCGTCGACCATGATGGCGCGTGACGTCGACGGCCTGTACTTCATCGGCGAAGTGGTGGACGTGACCGGCTGGCTGGGCGGCTACAACTTCCAGTGGGCCTGGGCATCGGCCGTGGCGGCGGGCGAGGCTGCGGCCGAAGCGGCGCGGGGCGGGTCCGCCTAGGCGGCGCGCATGCAGTGGCGCGGGCCATGCGCTACAATCGGCGCTCTCGCACATGACCGGTGAGGCGCTTCGTTCCTTTTTGGCCGGCGCCCTGCTTCTGCAAGAAACCCGCTACGGGCCATGGCTCCGGCGGGTTTTTGCGTTATGGTCCCAGTTGCTACCCATTTTTCGGAAGATTGCCATGTCCCTGAAAGCCCGCATTACTGAAGACATGAAGACCGCCATGCGCGCCCGCGAAACCGAGCGCCTCGGCACCATCCGCCTGCTGCAGGCTGCCATCAAGCAGCGCGAGGTGGACGAGCGCGTGGAACTGGACGACGCCGCGGTGACTGCCGTGATCGACAAGATGATCAAGCAGCGCAAGGACTCCATCAGCCAGTTCGAGCAGGCCGGTCGCGACGATCTGGTGGCCAAGGAAAAGGCCGAAGTCGATGTGCTGGTGGCCTATATGCCCGCCCAACTGTCGGAAGCCGAGGTGGCCGCCGAAGTGCAGAAGGCCGTGACCGAAGCCGGCGCCACCGGCCCGCAGGACATGGGCAAGGTCATGGGCCTCGTGAAAGCCCGCCTGGCCGGCCGTGCCGACATGACGGCGGTATCGGGTCTGGTCAAGGCCGCCCTTGCACCCAAATAATTGACAGTTGCGTCAGATATAAGCAGGATTATCAGTTGCGAAGCACGGCGTTGGCGCCACATTGAGGGGACTTGGCGGCCAATGTCGGCGAGGGCCGGCATTTCGTTGCGGCTGCACTACAATGATTCGATGGCTGCCGGGCGACGTTCCGGTCACGCATTCCAGAAAAATGGCCGCCGGCCGATCCGGCAGGCCTTGGCATCAGGACGGTCAGTCGGGTGATTCCGCAATCCTTCATTCAGGACCTGCTTAACCGCGTGGACATTGTCGACGTGGTGGGCAAGTACGTGCAGTTGAAGAAGGGCGGGGCCAACTTCATGGGCCTGTGCCCGTTCCACAACGAGAAATCCCCGTCGTTCACGGTATCCCCGACCAAGCAGTTTTATCACTGCTTTGGGTGCGGCGCGCATGGCTCGGCCATCGGCTTCCTGATGGAGTATTCGGGCCAGTCGTACCCCGACGCCGTGCGGGAACTGGCGCAGTCGGTAGGGTTGTCCGTCCCCGAGGAACGCAACAGCCTGCCGCCCGCCCAGCGCGCGGAACAGCAGGCCAGATCGGTGGCACTGAGCGATGCCATGTCGCGGGCCACCGAGTTCTACAAGAAACAGCTACGCGGTTCGCCGCAGGCCATCCAGTACCTGAAGGGCCGCGGCCTGACCGGAGAGATTGCCGTGCGATTCGGGCTCGGTTACGCCCCGGACGACTGGCAGGGCTTGGAGGCGGTGTTCGGCTCGTATCGCGACGATGCGACTGCGGCGCCACTTGTGGAAAATGGTCTGCTGATCGAATCCCAGGACAAGCGCGATGCCGACGGCAAGCCGCGCCGTTACGACCGGTTCCGCGACCGCATCATGTTCCCGATCCGCAATACCAAGGGCAATGTGATCGGGTTCGGCGGCCGCGTCATGGGCCAGGGCGAGCCTAAATACCTGAACTCCCCCGAAACACCGCTCTTCAGTAAGGGAACGGAGCTCTACGGCCTGTTCGAGGCACGTCATGCCATTCGCGAGAACGGCTACGTGCTGGTGGTCGAGGGATACATGGACGTGGTGGCGCTGGCCCAGCTGGGGTTTGCCAACGCGGTGGCCACGCTCGGCACGGCCTGTACGGCGATCCATGTGCAAAAGCTGCTGCGCCAGACCGACGCCGTGGTCTTCTCGTTCGACGGCGATGCCGCCGGACGCCGGGCGGCGCGGCGGGCGCTGGAAGCCTGCCTGCCGCATGTTGCCGACAACAAAACCATCCGCTTTCTGTTCCTGCCCGCCGAGCACGACCCCGACAGCTATGTGCGCGAGGAGGGGACCGACGCGTTCGCGCGGCAGGTGCAGAACGCGATGCCGCTGTCGCGTTTTCTGCTCCAGATCGTGACGGAAGACCAGGACCTGCGGCAGCCCGAAGGCCGAGCCCGTGCCCAGTTCGAAGCCAAGCCGCTGCTCCAGGCCATGCCGGCCGGCGGTCTGCGGCTACAGATTGTGCGCGAACTTGCCGATGCTACCGGTACGACGCCGGCCGAGATCGAGGCGGTGTGCGGGCTGGGCAGCGATTCGTCGCGCGTCGGCCGCTTCTCGCAGCCGCGTCCCCGCGCCAGGCGCCAGGCGCCGACCGGGCTGGAGCAGCAGGTGATCCAGCTGCTGATGAGCTACCCGTCGCTGGCAAGCCGGCTGGACGAGGAAGCCCGCGCCTTGCTGCTTGATCCCCAGCGGCCGGAAACCGAAGTGCTTGCTCACTTGGTGGCGGCCTGCGACGGCATCCAGGGCACCATGAATTTTGCGGCCTTCAACGAGCAGCTGGCCCAGACGCCTTACGCGGACGTGTACGCCGCCGCCCGGGCAGCCGTGCTGAAGGAAGACATGGAAGAGGCGCTTGCGACACTTGAATTCGACGGCGCCGTACACAAGCTGCTGGCAGACCCGCTGCAGCGCGAACTGGAGACATTGCTGGCCGCCATCGAGGCCGGCACCGCCAACGAGGACGACAAGGCGCGCTATCGCTGGCTGATGCCGGAAGTCCAGCGCCGTCGCCAGATGGGATGGCGGCCCGTCAATGCGGAAGACGAGTAGCCGTCACACGGCACACGATAAAAGGCAGCACACAGGTTTTTCGGCTTGAGCCATGCGCATGTGACCCCAACTGACGGACAAATCCGGGGTCTAACCGCTTAAGCCTTGATTTTTCAGGTGAAAACCTCACCTGACAGGAAGCCGGGGATTGGTGACGTGCTACAATGCCCGGTTTGGATTGCGAAATCTCTCTCCAGTACTGGCGAAAGTGAGCGTGCCAATGGCAAAGGCCAAAGCAACCGAAAGGGCAGCCGGGAAGGCTCCCTCCAAAGCTCCCCAATCAGGGAGCGGCAAGGCGTCCGTGAAAACAACGGCGGCGAAGACATCGACCGCGTCAGTCAGGACGACATCAGCCCGGTCTGCGCCAGCAAAGTCCGCGCGTAGCGTTTCAGCGCCCGCCGGAACCACTTCCGCCAGGAATCGCACATCCGAAAATACAAAGCCCTCGACTTCGGCACGCGAGAGCGGCAGCAGCGCCAATACAAGCGGCAGTGATGCCGCTGCAACAGTGAAAGGCAAGAGTATCACCGTGGCGAAACAGCAGAATACCGAAGTCGAGAGCAAGCGTGCGGCAACGACGGCCGGCACCCGGACCAGCAGCGCCAAGGGTGGCGCCGCTGCCGCCGCGCCGAAAGCCCGTGCCGCAACTCCCGCACCCGTTGCATCGGAGCGTCCCGCCGCCCCGGCCGTCAAGCCTGAGCCGAAGAAGCGTGGCCGCAAGCCCAAGGCCGAGATGCAGCAAGAAGACAGCACCATCGAAGACGTGACTGAAGAGTTTTACGACAACGACGCGCCCGCCTCCACGCCCGCGGCGGCCCCCAAGACCGAGAAGCAGAAGGCCAAGGACCGCAAGGCCAAGGAAAAGGCGCTGCTCAAGGAATTCGCTTCGTCCAACCAGGCCGGTAGCGAGGAAGAACTCGAGGTCCGCCGCCAGAAGCTGAAGGCGCTGATCAAGCTGGGCAAGTCGCGCGGCTACCTGACCTATGCGGAAATCAACGATCACCTTCCGGACGACATGGTCGATTCGGAAACGATCGACACGCTGGTCGCCACGCTGAACGACATCGGCATCGCCGTCTACGAACAGGCGCCGGACGCCGAGACGCTGCTGCTCAACGACAACGCCCCGTCGGCCACCAGCGAGGAAGAGGCCGAGGAAGAGGCCGAAGCCGCGCTGTCCACCGTCGATTCCGAATTCGGCCGCACCACCGACCCCGTCCGCATGTACATGCGCGAAATGGGTACCGTGGAACTGCTGACGCGCGAAGGCGAAATCGAGATCGCCAAGCGTATCGAAGCCGGTCTGAAGGACATGGTCATGGCCATTTCGGCCTGCCCGGTCACGATCTCGGAAATTCTGGCCAGCGCCGAGCGCATCGCCAACGAAGAGATGAAGATCGACGAATTCGTCGATGGCCTGATCGATCCGAACGCCGAGGAAGTCCAGGACAACTCGCCGGCCGCCGCGGCCGCCTCCGCTGACGAGGACGAGGAGTCGGAAGACGGCGACGACGAGGAAGGCGACGACGAAGACGACGACGAAAACGGCGCCGGCGCCGGGGCATCGGCCCGTCAGCTGGAAGAGCTGAAGGTTGCCGCGCTGGAGAAATTCCGCATCATCGCCGAGCAGTTCGACAAGATGCGCCGCGCCTTCGAGAAGGAAGGCTACAAGTCCAAGCCGTACGTGAAGGCCCAGGAAGCAATCCAGGCCGAGCTGATGGGCATCCGCTTCACCGCGCGTAACGTCGAGCGTCTGTGCGACACGCTGCGCGGCCAGGTGGACGAAGTCCGCAAGCTCGAACGTGCCATCCTGAACATCGTGGTCGACAAGTGCGGCATGCCGCGTGCCGACTTCGTGGCCCGCTTCCCCGGCAACGAGACGAACCTGGACTGGATCGAGACCATCGTCGCCGACAACAAGCCGTACAGCACGATCGTCGAGCGTAACGTGCCGGCCGTGCACGAGCTGCAGCAGAAGCTGATCGACCTGCAGGCCCGCGTGGTGCTGCCGCTGAAGGAGCTGAAGGACGTCAATCGCAAGATGTCCGAAGGCGAGAAGCGCGCCCGCGAAGCCAAGCGCGAAATGACCGAGGCCAACCTGCGTCTGGTGATCTCGATCGCGAAGAAGTACACGAACCGTGGCCTGCAGTTCCTGGATCTGATCCAGGAAGGCAACATCGGCCTGATGAAGGCGGTGGACAAGTTCGAATACCGTCGCGGCTACAAGTTCTCCACATATGCCACGTGGTGGATTCGCCAGGCCATCACGCGCTCGATCGCCGACCAGGCCCGCACCATCCGTATCCCGGTTCACATGATCGAAACGATCAACAAGATGAACCGGATCTCGCGCCAGATCCTGCAGGAAACCGGCAACGAGCCGGACCCGGCAACGCTGGCCGAGAAGATGGAGATGCCCGAGGACAAGATCCGCAAGATCATGAAGATCGCGAAGGAACCGATCTCCATGGAAACGCCGATCGGTGACGACGACGATTCGCATCTGGGCGACTTCATCGAGGACACGAACACGCTGGCCCCGGCCGAAGCGGCGCTGCATGGCTCCATGCGCGACGTGGTGAAGGACGTGCTCGACAGCCTGACGCCGCGCGAAGCCAAGGTGCTGCGCATGCGTTTCGGCATCGAAATGAGCACGGACCACACGCTGGAAGAAGTGGGCAAGCAGTTCGACGTTACCCGCGAGCGTATCCGTCAGATCGAGGCCAAGGCACTGCGCAAGCTGCGCCACCCGAGCCGGTCCGACAAGCTGAAGAGCTTCCTGGAAGGCAGCTAAGCATCACGCCTTCTAAGGGCCTCTAGCTCATGCCTGGTTAGAGCAGCGGACTCATAATCCGTTGGCAAATCCAGGGCCTATAGCTCAGTTGGTTAGAGCAGACGACTCATAATCGTTTGGTCGCAGGTTCAAGTCCTGCTGGGCCCACCAATAAAATCAATGACTTATGGATACCACGGTGTCCTTCAAAGAAGCCGCGAGAGCACACGCTTGAGCGGCTTTTTCTTTGACTAGGGCAATCCCGTGTGCAATAGTTTTGCACATGGTGTGGAGAGCACATGAGCATAATTAAACTTCCGAGCGGCCGCTGGCGGCTGCAGATTCGGCGAAAGCATCTGAAGGTCGACCAGGTCTATAACACGGAAGAGGCTGCCCAGGTCGCGGAGGCCGAATTGCTTGAGCGACACAGTGGGAATGGCAAAGGGCTGACGTTGAAGCAGCTCTGGGAGCGCTACATCCTCTCTCAGCAGTTCGACGACAAGGCGGAGAAGACTCGGAAGACTGAGCGTGGGCGTATTCAGCCGGTGCTCCACAAGCTGGGCGATTTCGCAATTGATGAGCTGGAGGCGAACACGGGGCTCATCTACGACTACATCGATGCCCGCCGACAAGTTATTTCAAAGCGCACGAAGAAGCGTATGAGCAATACGAGCGTCCGGCTTGAAATTGCGGCGCTGTCGTCCGTAGTAGCGTATGCGGTGAAACGCAACCTCATCCGGCAGAATTTCGTCGCAAGCATCAGCAGGCCGACGACGAAAAATCGTAAACGTCGGGTTGCTCCTAGGGAGCAGGGGAAGCTAGCGATTTTCGCCCGAAACGGTGACTCAAGAATTGCCAAGGCGGCGCGCTTTCTGCTTCTTATTCGGCATCTTGGTTGTCGCCCGGGCGAGCTAAACAAGCTGCTCCTGCGCAATATCTCAATGGAGCATCGGGAGGTGCTTTTCCCAGACACCAAAAATAAGGAGGATAGGTGCGTGCACGTTACCTCCGACGCCGCTACGTTGCTGTATCTGCAGCTCGAAGATGTGCCCGATAAGAGCAAATACCTGTTTTCAACATGGTCGCACCGCAAGCAAGATTGGGTGCCATACAACTACGCACACGGTGTGAATATACTTCGAGAGTTGAAGGTCATTGAGGTGGACTACATCGCGCATGCTGGTCGGAGAGAGTTTATTAGCCGGGCCATTGAGTCAAGCATGCCACTGACAACAATTAAAAAGCAGACTGGTCATAAGACGACACAAGCGCTGGAGATTTACGACCAGGGATTGTCGACCGCACCAGAGATACGAACGGCACTCGACGCCCTGGCTGCGAAAGTCAAAGACGAGAACCTGATGGGCGTATTTGAAGCTGCCGGGCTGACGCCTGAGCAGAAGGAAAAAGTGCTGCGCATGATGAATAAAGACGGCTGGCAAACCGTCTGGCCGAAGTGAAGGGCGGCCAGGCGTCCGCCTAACGGGCGACCAGGACGCTGCCCGAGCACGTCGCTATGCGCTCCTTGGTCACGCGCCACATCATGAACGCAGCACCTTCTCTAACGGCGCAGCGCCTGGACCTGGATGCCTACGCCAACGCCGGCGAATGCAAGTCATCCCGACTCGCCGAGCCTAACTGAACCCGAGCCAGCGGAGCCTGAACGTCGCGGGTACCTACAAGCAACTGTGAAAAATTCCTTCTGACCAAGACGAACTTGGTGGGAAGGACGTGTGTCTGCTGTCAAGCTCCACCACTTAGCCCCCACACAGCCCGTGTTTATCTCGGCTTCAGGTAGAGCTGCTTCTGCTCACGGCCTGGCACACTTCGCTCGTCAGTAACGAATATGTCCTGCCGTGACTTGACTAGGTCGGACAGTTTCTTGAAACCATACACGCGGGAATCAAAATCGGGCTGCAACTTCGTGAGGTAACTACCAAACGTACCCAGATGCGCCCAGCCGCTTTCGTCGGATGATTGTTCCAGTGCCGAAAGCATGAATTTCCGCGGGAGCTGCGGCTTCTCTGGCGTCGCGGCGGTTGTTACCCGGATTGTCGTACCGGAGGCCGCGGCGAGCCCAGCCGCTTCGGTGTTTGGGTCGGATACTTTCTCAGGTTCCGGCTGTGTTGGCCGCAGAACCTCGGTGAGGATGAACTTGTGGCACGCGTTGCGGAACGCGTCCGGCGTCTTATTCTCTCCAAAGCCCATCACGACCAAGCCCTCTTCCCGAAGCCGGGTTGCGAGGCCCGTAAAGTCACTGTCGCTGGTTACCAAGCAGAACCCATCAAAGCGACGAGTGTAGAGCAAGTCCATCGCGTCGATGATGAGAGTGCTATCGGTGGCGTTTTTGCCTGTGCTGTAGGCAAACTGCTGCACAGGCTTAATGGCGTACTTGTGAAGCACCTTCTTCCACGATGCGCTGTTGGGCGAAGTGAAGTCGCCGTAGATTCGCTTCACAGTGGCCTCGCCGAATCGGGCGACCTCTCCAAGAATCCCCTCGATGACGGCAGCCTGCGCATTGTCCGCGTCGATGAGGACGGCCAAGCGTAGCGTTGGTTCTTCGGCTTCGATTTTGGCCACAAGTCTTGGGGATGACATCGTTCGAGGGGAAATTGAGATTGGGCTTCCAGAGTAACGCAATTCCCTTGCTCGATGGCCCAAGTCGCGTGACCGCGGGGATGTAAATCATCCCGTCTCCCGACGCCTATACCTCAGTGCAGGAGACATTCCTGCGTGAGGACATAGGAGAAGGCAGGTGCAAACTACTGAAATGCTCCACTGCCCTGTAACGGGCACGCGCGGCCCGGTGCCAAATACGGCAGCAGCATGGCGTGAGCAGTATCGACACGCGAACTGGGTATTCAACCCATGGACCGGCCGGCGGCGTTCGCTGTGCGATGTCGAGCAAGACCCAAAGGGATTCCTGCTGGTTCCGTCAGTCGACGAGCCAACGGCGGAGAGCGGGCGTCACTTCCTGCAGATGCTACGAGCAGAGGGGGCGCTGGGTCAGTACAAGCTCAGAGGATGGGCTGGCAGACTTGACGCCCAGGGTCTCATCGTTGTTCTACACAAGGGGGAGCAGTCTTTGACCTTCCGGCTGACGGAGCCGAAAGATGAAAGGCGCTACTACCAGTTGTTGCGCCTTGAGGTCCTACGACACGCGCTGCAGTAACTCACGCCCGCCTTGTGCGGGCTTTTTCTCGTCTGCCCAGAGACGATGCCGTCACCCCCATGATAGGATGGCGAATTGCTAGCGTTCTGCTAGCGTTCTGCTAGTGGGAAAGCGCAATGGCCGTTGTCAAATCTCAAGTGGTCAGTGTCAGGGTGGAGCCGCACATCAAGGCGGCGCTACAGTCGGCCGCCGAGCGGGAGATGCGTAGCCTGGCTAACATGGTCGAAGTCATGGTGGTGGCCTATTGCCGCATGCAGGGCTACCCGCTGGACGGGGTTCCCGACGACGCGCTACCCAACACGATGGCGAGAGAGTCGCACCGTGACTGAGTACCACGAGTCTATTCTCTTGAAATTAGGCTTCCGGTTTGGCATTAATGGTCCGCATGCTGCTCGGACCATGATGCTGGATGACCTGCGCCTATTGCTGTCGCACACCCCGCAGCAGGCCGCGCGGGCGGACTACGTCGCCGCGGTGGTCGACGACAATGTATTGGGCAAGCCCACTCGCAAGGCGCGAGAGCTCGCGCTGCGCCACCTTGCGACGCTTTACGCGCTGGACCCCATCAATCCTATTTTTCGTGCACTGCGCCGACTGTGGCCGTTGGAGGAAGGCGCGCAGCCGCTGCTTGCGCTGGCCGTTGCATTGGCACGCGACCCGCTGCTGCGTGGCACGCAGTCGTTTGTTCTGGCGCAATCCCCAGGTGCGGCCGTCACACGCGAAGCTGTCGAGGAGTTTCTCCGCGTCAGCCACCCGGACCGCTTCAGCCCCGCATCGCTGAAATCGTTCGCGCAGAACGTTGCTGGCACCTGGACCGCCGCCGGCATGCTGAATGGACGCGTACGCAAGACACGAGCCAAGCCTCAATTGCACCCGGAATCCATCGCACTGCTGTTGTTCCTGGGCTACCTCGAAGGGCGCACTGGCCAGCGGCTTTTCTCATCCGAGTGGATGGCCTTGCTGGATGGCTCACCAGATGAGCTGGAGGCGCTTGCGAGCTCGGCATCTCACCGAGGGCTGCTCGTTTTCATGAACGCAGGCGGCGTGAAGGAAGTGCGCTTTCCCGGTTACCTTACCCCCGAAGAAGAACGGATTCGTCAGGAGGCTTCGCATGTCATCTAAGGTCGCCAAACTGGTGTCCGCCTACCGCCAACATCTCACAGTGCCCTGGCAGGCAGGGCTTGCGGCTATCCAGCGCGTCATCTTCGCGGTCTATGACAAGACCGATGAGTTGCGCCTACGCGCCAATGTCGCCGAGTTCGAGCTCGCCACACAGCAAGGTGGCAAGCAATGGCTGCTGTTGGACGTGACTAACGCCTTTCCAGAATGGATGGCGGCGCAAGAATACCGCGACGCCTACTTCGAGTCGCCCGAGGACTTGGCGGGCTACCAAACTGGCGAACTCACCGAATTCGTGGTTGACCTCAATACCAAGCTGAAGGCCCGCATCGCCGCCGAAGCCGGGCCCGACACGGTCGTTGCATTGTTGGGGGTCGGCACGCTTTTCGGCTTGGCGCGAGTTTCGTCAGTGGTAGAAGGCATCAAAGAAGCTGTCCAAGGACGGCTTTTGGTGTTCTTCCCTGGTGAGCACCATCCCGAGAACCACACCTATCGTCTGCTGGATGCTCGCGACGGCTGGAACTACCTCGCCGTACCGCTCCTCGCCCAAGACTGACAACCTGACACCAAGAACAAGATTAAGGACCGCCATGCTGAATAGGGAAATTTACAACAAGCCCCCGAAGGAAAATCGCCTCGTTAACAACGGCGTTGCGGAGGTCTCCGAAGACCACTCCGATGCTGCCCAAGCCATCCTGCGCTACGAGCTCGAGACCTTCGTCTGTGACGGCCAGTACGAGAAAGGTCTGGAGACCATCCTCGACAAATTCCTTCTCAACTTGGACGCGGGTACCGAACAGCCAGGCGTCTGGATTTCCGGCTTTTATGGCAGCGGTAAGTCGCATTTGGCCAAAATGCTGCGCACGCTCTGGACCGACTACCAGTTCGCCGATGGCGCCACCGCTCGCAGCCTAGCCAAGCTGCCCACAGGCGTATTCGAGCATCTGAAGGAGCTCAGTACCCAAGGCAAGCGTCATGGTGCCCTGCACGCAGCAGCAGGCAAGCTCGGCGCCGGTGCTGGCGACAAGGTGCGACTGGCCTTGCTGGGCATTGTATTCAAGTCTAAGGGGCTGCCGGAGCAATATAACCAGGCTCAGTTCGTCTTGTGGATGCAGCGTGAGGGCATCCTGCACGCAGTGGAAGCCGAACTCCAAGCGGCTGGTCGCTCGCTGGCTCAGGAACTGCCGCACATGTACGTGTCCAGCCACCTAGCCAAGGCGCTGCTGAAGTCCCGGCCTGACCTTGCCCACACCGAGGCCGATGCCCGCAAGCTGCTCAAGGAGCAGTTTCCCCAGGTCACCGATGTCACCAGCGAACAGATGACTACCGCGATTGCCGACGCCCTGTCGGTCGACGGCAAGTTTCCGCTAACGTTGGTCGTCCTGGACGAGGTGCAACAGTTTATCGGCGCCGATGCTGAGAAGGCTTTCCAAGTGCAGGAGGTCACCGAGACCCTGTCCAAGCACTTCAATGGCAAGCTGCTCTTCGTCGGAACCGGCCAGTCGGCGCTCTCCGGCATGCCCAATCTGCAGCGGTTGATGGGCCGTTTCCCGGTGCAGGTGATGCTCGGCGATTGGGACGTTGAGAATGTCACTCGCCAAATAATTCTTGCCAAGAAGCCCACCGCTCAACCTGAGGTGGAGCACGTTTGGCGGGCAAACCTGGGTGAAATCTCGCGTCACCTGCGTGGCACCAAGCTTGAGCATGTCACCGACGACGAAGACGTTATGACCTCGGATTACCCGCTGCTGCCGGTACGCCGCCGGTTCTGGGAACGGGTGCTGCGCACCATTGACACCACAGGCACTGTGTCGCAGCTGCGCAGCCAATTGCGCGTGGTGCACGAGGCCGTGCTGGACACTGCCGAAGCCCCGCTGGGACATGTGGTCTCGGGCGACTTCCTCTACGACCAGATTGCCGCGAACCTAGTCTCCACCGCCCAATTGCCTAAGGAGGTGTTCGAGAACGTTCAGCGCTTCGCCGCTGGGAATGCTGACAGCCAGCTCAAGGCTCGGCTACTCAAGCTCGTCTATCTCATCAACAAGCTGCCTCCCGATGCTGCTCTGGACATCGGCCTTAAGGCCACTGAAGACGCACTGGCCGACCTGCTGGTGACCGACCTCGCGGCTGGTTCCGCTGAGCTGCGCAAGAAGCTGCCAACACTGCTGGACGAGCTACAGAACAAGGACCGCCTCATCATGGCCTTGGTTGGTGGGAGCGGCACAGAGTACCGACTGCAGACCCGCGAATCCAGTGCCTGGTATGACGAGTTCCGTGCTCAAGAGGCCGAACTGAAGGCCGCGCCGCAGCGCGTGGAGCAAAAGCGTTCTGACCTGCTGAAGGCTCGCTTCGGCGAGGTGCTGAAGAAAGTACGCGTGGTGCAGGGCAAAGACAACGTTGAGCGCCGACTCACGCCCACCTACGACGACACCCTGCCCAAGGACAACACCAAGAACCTCTACCTATGGATACAGGACGGCTGGCAGGCGGAGGAGAAGTCCGTTATCGCAGAGGCCCGGGCCAAGGCAGCCGACAACCCAACATTGTTTGCCTTCCTGCCCGCGCAGCACAAGACTGAGCTCGCCAATGCTATCGTGGCCCTGGAAGCCGCGCGTACTACGCTGCAGAAGAAGGGCAGTCCCTCCACCGAAGAAGGTCGCGACGCCCAGCGCTCAATGGAGAGCCGTCAACGCGCCGCGGAGAAGGAGCTAACTGAACTGCTGGACCAGCTCTTGGGAGGCGTGCGCGTCTTCCAGGCTGGCGGGCAAGAAGCGCAGGACGGTAACGACCTGGCCGACCGCATCAATCGCGCCGCCAAAGCTTCTGCTATTCGCTTGTACAACCAATTCGATGCCGCCGACCACGACCAGTGGAGCAAGGTGCTGGACGATGCACGAAAAGGCAATCTGGAAGCCCTCAAGGCCGTGGGGCACAGCCAGGAGGCTGACAAACACCCCGTGTGCCAAAAGCTGCTCAGCTACGTCGGTCCTGGCAAGAAGGGCGCGGAGATTCGAGACAACTTCGAGGCCCCGCCCTATGGCTGGCCGCGCGATGCCATCGATGGCGCGCTTTATGCCTTGCTGGCGGCTGGCCACCTCAAAGCCAGCGATGTCACTTCCAAGCCGGTCGATGCCAAGAGCTTGGACCGCGCCAAGCTGACGCAGACGAGCTTTCAGCGGGAGAGCGTGAACATCACGCCACCACAGCTCATCAAGATTCGCTCACTGTTCAGCGCTGTGGGTGTACCGTGCCAGCCAAAGGAAGAGCTGACTAGGGTGCCCGCGCTGTTGGCCAAGCTGCGTGAACAAGCAGCCCGGGCTGGCGGCTCTGCACCCGCGCCACAAGCGCCCAAGCTCGCGGTCGTTGAATCCATCGAAGGCCAATCAGGGAATGCGCAACTGTTGGCGCTTTTTGAAGGTTTTGATGAAATCGTTGGCCTGTCCAAGTCCTGGACTCAAACTGCGGACGCTATCGCCAAGCGTCTGCCCGTCTGGCGCCAGCTCACCGAGCTGCTGCGCCACGCCAAAGGCCTGGGCCCCTATGCGGAACTGAAGGCTGAACTGGATGCCATCGAGGTTCAGCGTAGTCTGCTGGCTGAGCCGGACATGGTGCGCCCACTGCTGGACAAGGTCGTGGACCTCCTACGCCAAGCCCTCAAGGCTAAGCTCGATGCGTTCCAGAAGACCTTCTCGCAGCATCAGGCTCAACTGCAGGCCGACGCCGATTGGTCCAAGCTCACCGATGCTCAACGTACTGAGCTGACCCAGAACCATCATTTGGTCCCGCCGATTGCGGTGGCATTGGGTACGCCCGAGCAATTGCAGGACGCGCTCGACGAGTGCGACCTCGAGCACTGGGCGGCAAAAACGCAAGCACTCCCTAGCCGCTTCGAGGCGGCCCGCCATGCAGCTGTGCAGCTGCTCAAGCCTAACGTTGTGCACGTGACCGTCCCGCGCCGGACACTGAACGATGAGACAGAACTGAAGGTCTGGCTGGCGGAGGTGGAGGCCCTGTTGACCGCGAAGCTCAAACTGGGGCCGGTGGCACTCTGAAATCTATAGACCAGAAAGGACGGGGTAACTGTTGCTCGGAGCCCGCGTCACATCGCAGATACGACACAAACACTATGCCGACACACAGTATCAACAACCTGCCGCTGGCCAAAGCACCGCGTACGCAGCTGGAGAATACCGTCAAGGCCGCCCGCGATGTCGCCGAGAGGGGTGCCCGTGCCGCCCTGGACCAGATGGCGGTGGCAGAACCCAAGGCCCCTGACTACTTGACCGACGAGCTCAAGGCCCTCCGTCGCCGCCTGCGTGCACACGGCCGCGCCCTGGACGACGTGAAGGCTAAGGACGACACTCAGGCCCTGACGCACCTGGTGTGGGAAGTGGCGTATGAGCACTGGCACCGCATGCTCTTCGCCCGCTTCCTGGCCGAAAACGGCCTGCTGATGTGGGAGCCAGGTGCTCCTGTGTCGCTGGACGACTGCCTGGACATGGTGGACAACCACCCGGATATGGCCCTGGGCGCCAAGAGCCACTGGGAGCTGGCCGGAAAGCTGGCCGCACGTATGCTGCCGCAGGTGTTCAAACCGCACAGCCCGGTGTTCGAGCTTGCCTTCGCGCCCGAGCACCAACGCGAACTTGAGCGCCTGCTGGCAGCGCTGCCCCCCGAGGTGTTCAAGGCCAGCGATAGCTTGGGCTGGGTCTACCAGTTTTGGCAGGCCAAGCGCAAGGACGAGGTCAACGCTTCCGGAGTAAAGATTGGCGCCGACGAGTTGCCCGCAGTCACGCAACTCTTCACCGAGCCCTACATGGTGGACTTCCTGCTCCACAACTCGTTGGGTGCTTGGTGGGTGATGAGGCACCCCGGTAAGACCTGCCCGGTACCGCTGACCTACCTGCGCACACTGGAAGATGGCACGCCCGCTGCCGGAAAATTCGAAGGCTGGCCCGACCAATTGGCGGACTTCAAGCTTCTCGACCCCTGCTGCGGCTCGGGCCACTTCCTGGTTGCGGCGTTCCTGATGCTGGTCCCCATGCGAATGGAGGCAGAGGGCCTGAGTGCGATGGACGCGGTGCACGCCGTGCTGACTGACAACCTACACGGCCTCGAACTGGACGCCCGTTGTGTGGAAATTGCGGTCTTCGCACTGGCCCTGGCAGCCTGGCGCTTCCCGGACGAGAACGGCGACCCGCTAGGCGTGCGTGGCGACATGCCCGCGCCGCAGGTCGCGTGCTGCGGCGTGAAGGTGGCCGCCAAGCCCGAGGACTGGATGGCTCTGGTGCCGGATGATGCGCCCAACGCAGCCTATCTGCAACAGGAACTTCGCCTGCTGCACGCCAGCTTTGCGCAGGCGCCACTGCTTGGCAGCCTGCTGGACCCGGCACATAGCCTGAAGAACGACTTGGCCACGTCCAGCTTCGACGCGCTGCGTGAGCTTCTGGGGCGTGCCTTGGCCGGTGAATCGCTGGCAACTGCGAGAGGGACAGACGGTGAACTGGACGACGACGCCTGGGACTTGGCTGTATCCGCGCGAGGATTACTGGATGCCGCTCGGCTGCTCGACCTTCGGTACCATTTGGTGATAACAAATGTCCCGTACCTAGCCGCAGTCAATCAATCGGAAGCTTTAAAAGCTTTTTGCAAGAAGCGCTATCCGGACCAAAAGAATGACTTGGCTATGGTCTTTCTTCTGAGATGCCTGGAACTTACCCTTCGAGGGGCATTCGTTGCGCTGGTTACAAAGCAGGACTGGCTCTATAAATCCTATTATAAGAAGGCCCGCAAATCACTAATCTCCAATACGGAGTGGAGCCTGACGGCCTTCCTTGGTAGCCGCGCATTCGACACCATTTCGGGCGAAGAGGTTAAGGCGATTTTGACCATCCACCGAAATTCCCATCCGCCGCATCGACATAGTCTTCAACTCCTGACGGTGGCCAACGAAGAGTCATCTACGAAAAAGGCTGCCGGTCTACTCACCGCACCACTGTCCCCGCGTGAGCAGCAATCACTGCTTGGCGCACCTGACTATATCGTTTCTCTACAGGAAGCGGCGGCAGCCTCGCTATTGGGAGACCACTGTAGTTACCAGCAGGGAATATGTACGGGGGACTACAACCGATTTGGTCGCAAGTGGTGGGAATTTCCGCATAGAGAGAAGGGCTGGGTGTTTCAGCAAAGCACTGTAAACCGCAGCACGCTTTATGGAGGGCTGGAGCATGTCTTGCTCTGGGCTGACGAGGTCGGCAGTTTGAGGAACTTCGTAGAGGAGCGCGTGGGAGAGGAGCGTGTTGGCTCTTGGCTTCGAGGCGAGGACGCTTGGGGGCGAGTCGGCATCGCGGTTAGTTCAACCGGTGAGCTTGCGGCTGCCAGCTACATGGGAGGGCTTTATGACGACAGCACGATGGTTCTTGTGCCCCACGAGCCCAAATTGCTCCCGGCAATCTTTGCATTTTCTACATCGGACGAGTATCGAGAAAAGGTACGAGAGCTTGATAGCGCCCTCAAGGTCCGTAGCGCACTCATAAAGGTGCCATTTGATGTAGCTCGGTGGGAAGCTGTAGCCGAGGAGAGGTTTCCTGATGGTATGCCCCTTCCAAGCACAAATGACCCGACTCAATGGCTTTTCCACGGCCACCCGCAGCCTGCCACCGACCCACTTCAAGTGGCTGTCGCACGCCTAGTCGGTTACCGCTCGCCAGCCGAAACCGATTCATCGATGGAACTGGCCGACGAGGCCCGCACCTGGATTTCCCATTGTGAGCAACTGACCGAACACACCGACGATGACGGCATCGTCTGCCTGCCCTCGGTGCGCGGGGAGCCACCCGCGCACGAGCGCCTGCTCAAGCTGTTGATTGCTGCCTGGGAGACGGTGCAGTCCGGCAGCTGGAAGCCCGCTGTTCTCGACAAGATGCTGGCCGATGCCGACTGCGCGGGCAAGGGCCTGGATGTCTGGCTGCGTGACAAGTTTTTCGAGCAACACGCCAAACGCTTTCACCACCGCCCCTTCATCTGGCACGTGTGGGACGGCCTGAAAGACGGTTTTGCCGCGCTGGTGAATTACCACCGGCTCGATGCCAAGAACCTTGAGCGCCTCATCCACACCTATCTGGGCGACTGGATTCGCCAGCAGGAAGCTGGCGTGCGCGATGGTGTCGATGGTGCCCAAACCCGCCTGGCCGCCGCCCAGGACCTAAAGCACCGCCTAGAGCTCATCCTCGAAGGCGAGAGCCCCTATGACATCTTCGTGCGTTGGAAGGCGCTGGCTGAACAACCCATCGGTTGGAACCCCGACCTCAACGACGGCGTCCGCCTGAACATCCGCCCCTTCATGACCGCCGAGGCGCTGCGCCACAACAAGAAGCCCAAGCTCAACATCACGTGGGACAAGGACCGCGGCAAGGACGTTGAAAGCGCCCCTTGGTTCAAAGTGTTCAAGGGCGAGCGCATCAATGACCACCATTTAACGGTAGCGGAGAAGCTGGCAGCAAGGGAGGCAAGCCGTGACTGACTACCAAGGGATGCGGTGGTTCAAGTGCGACTTTCAGGTGCAGACACCCGAGGACGGCGCGCACTGGGGCGATGATGACACTCGATTGGGCGAGCCGCGCCGGCCGATGGTTGTGCCCACCCCCGATGCGAATGGCGTGGTGGGTCCGGCAAAATCGGACGAACAGCGCTTGCAGGAAGTTGCCCGCGCTTACCTGCATCGATGTCATGCGGTGGGCTTGGAGCTAATCGGCGTCACCGACCACAATTTTTCCCAAAGGACTGACCCGCGGGACTGGTTCCTCACCCACCTGGTTGAACAGAACAAGTCGGTGGCCAAGGAACTAGGGCGGAGGCCGCTCCATATCCTGCCTGGCTTCGAGGTCGACATCGGCTACCACGTGCTCTGCCTATTTGAGCCGGCAACGAAAGCCAGCCATGTGTGGCGGGTGAACAAGCTGCTGTGCAAGCTGGGATTGGATGAGAACGAGCGCTTCCGGCAAGGTCGTCCGATGCCGCTGCGGAGGAATGGCGCAAACGTCAGCCTGAAGGAGCTCATCGAACTGGTTCAAGTGCAGCACAAAGGCATTGTGATTGCGGCTCACTCAGACCAGAACGACGGGCTCTTGAATGACCCTCGTCATATGGAGGACTACAAGAACCAGAAGCTTCTGGCACTGGAGGTCACGTCTAGTCCGCCTACCAAACGGGTCCTTGACATCATAGAGGGCAGAGACAGAGCCTGGGCACGGTCGGACTGTCACCCAGCCTACGTGATGTCGTCGGATGCGAAGTCCCTCAAACAGGATGAGCATGGTGCGCCCGTCGCGAACTCGCTGGGTTATCGCTATACCTGGCTCAAGATGTCTAAGCCGTCCATCGAGGCACTGCGACAGGCATTTCTGGACCCGCTGTCGCGCATTCAGTTGCTTGGCCAACGGCCGAGCGATGCGCTGACGCATCCACGCATCACGAAGGTGGCGGTGACAGGAGCCAAGTTCCTGGATGACCAAGAGGTGCACTTCTCCGAAAGCTTCAATTGCGTCATCGGCGGTCGGGGCAGCGGCAAATCGTCGCTTCTGGAGTACATCCGGTTTGCTTTGAGCCAAGACGAAGGGGGGCCTGAAGCTAACGAGCAGGACCGCGGGCTCCAACGCAAGCGAAAGCAGTTGAGAGAGTCGCTGCCAGTGGCGGCAGAAGTGAGGGTGACGTTCGAGGTGGGCAACGGTGTTCGCGACACCTTGGTCTATCGACCCGGTCGAGCTGACGGACCGCAGCGCTGGCTGGATGGGCGCGAGGTTGCAGACCTGCAGACCGTGTTGCGTCAATTGCAGTTGCAGTTTTTTAGTCAGGGCGAACTGAGCCAGATGACCAGTGGCGTGCAAGGGCAAGCTCAAGTGTTGTCGCTCATCGACGCTGCGGTGGGCACCCCGCTGCTCGAGCTCAATGCCCAAGAGCGTGAACTTAAGGCGCGACTGAAGGCCTTGTTTCAGAGCACGCGGGACGCGGTGCGCCTGCAAGCTGAGTTGAGCGAAACCACGCAGGAAGCGGTAGAGTTGGAGCGCCAGCTCAAGGCGCGCGAGGCCGTTCAAGACGACTCCAGCCGGAACCAACTGGCTTTGGAGGCGCGCCGCAATCTTGAGAGGATGAAGGGTGCCGATTCACCTATCATCAAAACCATCGAACAGGTTCTGGCGGACTTGACGAAGCCGAATGACCCATTGCCTGCGACCGCTGGAGAGTGGCCCAATGCCAAATGGTTTGCGTCCACCTCGGAACGCATGCTGCAGGCAGGAACCGACCTGGCCACCGCCATCGGCCGCGCACTGAACGACTATAGGCAAGTTACTGCGACGTGCCTGAGTGCCGAAGCAGTGCAGCCGACGCTAGATGCCATCGATGCTGTCCAGGCACGGTTCAAGGCGGCCTGTGCTGAGCGTGGAATTCGCGAGGATGACATCGCGCGGATGCAAGAATTGGAGGACAAGCGGCAGGCGAAGTTGACGCTGGTCGAGGAACGTCAGAAGCGGTTGACGGATGTGCAGAAGGAAGCCGATAAGTTCCCGCAGGTGTTGGAAGAACTTCACGCGGTATGGAGAGCGCAGTTCGCTGCTCGCAGCGCGACGGCGACGGCAATTCAAGCTTCTGTCGCATCACAAACGGTGCACTTGGCTACCGCGTACATGGCCGATGAGGCGTCTTTCAGGACGACCTGGGCACGACTCGCACCACAAGACAAGCGCGGAAAGCTTGCGCGGCGGTGGGACGAAATTGGCGACGACCTGTTTCGTACGTGGCAGCAACGCGCTGATGCATCAGCGTGGGAAACGGTTGAGGCGGCACGGCAGGACCCATTGCTGCTGCAGGTATTGCTCACGGCCGGCTTCGAAGACCTTCACCAATTGTTGTTCACTCACCTGGATAGCGACAACGTTCGCCCATTGTGGGAGGACGTCCGTATCTCACGCGTGAGCGACGGCATCGATGTCCAGCTTCTTCGTGAGGACGGCACCTTAGCCGGCTCCATGAGCGGAGCGTTATCGGAGGGACAGCGCAATACGGTGCTACTGAACTTGATGTTGGCCCGTGGGGAGGGGCCAATCGTGATTGACCAGCCCGAGGACGAATTGGACTCGAGCTTCATTTATCGGACGCTGGTTCGGGACCTTCGCGCGGCGAAGAGCAGGCGGCAGTTGATTGTGGCGACACACAATGCCAACCTGCCCGTCAATGCCGACGCCGAAAAAATCTATGCACTGGAAGCACGGGATGGTCGTGGAAAGACACTTTCTAAAGGCGGATTGGACCGGAAAGACGTTGCGCAAGCGGTGCTTGACATCATGGAAGGCTCAGAGTAGGCCTTCAGGCGACGCAGCGAGAAGTACCATTTCTGACCAACCAGGTGCCAAGGAACAATAAGGACAATCATGCCCCAGAAAAACAGCGGCGCAGAGCCTCGTGGGCCATCGTCGTCCGGCAATGTCGGTGAGGCGTTGGTGACCGCAGTAATGTCCGCGGCCAAGGGCAACTCGCACACGGCGGCACCGGCCGCTGCTATCCTCTGGCCCGACAAGGACGGGCACTGGAAATCTGCATTAACCGCACTGAGAAAGCTGCTGCCCAGCCTGTGCGTGCTTGGCCCCTATGACCACGAGCATCGTAGCGGTCCCGCCATCTGGCTGAAGTGCGCTATTTCCGGCGCCCTTGCGGACGTCAAACCCGACAGCGTGCCCGTCGTCTACCTGCACGGCGTCAGCCGCGCCGACCTGCGCGCTATCGAAAGCTGCCCACGCGACCTACAGCCCTTGGCCGAGTTGCAATATCGCGGTGTGTTCTGGAGCCAGGCCAGCACCAAGGACTGGACCCTGAGCGCCTTCCTGTCATCGAAGAATGGTGGTCTGGGTCTGGACGTGGCACAGGACAAGGCCACGCAAGAAGCTCTGGGCCAGGCGTTAGAGGCCGGCGTCCTGCTGGAACACAGCGTGGAAGAACTCAAGGAGCGGCAAATCAACGCCGAGTGGCTGCATAGCCTGCTGGCGCCCAATCCCACGCGGGACCTGCTGGTTTGGTTGAACGACTCGGAGGGCGCTCGGAATCAGTGGGAAGGTGTTCGATGGGAGGTGTTTGCCAAGCGGTGCAAGTCGGACTTTGGCGTCGACCCCGTATCCGACGGAACGCTTGCGGCAGCCGAGTTGTTGGCCAAAGCCCAAGGCAAATGGGCAGCCGTCGCCGAACTTTACAAGGACTCGTACACCAGCTTTCCGAAGGTGTTCGAGCTGCTTGCTAAGCTTCAGCCACCACAGATGGGGTTGTTTCCTGACCTCGACCAACTGGCCGGCTATCCACAGGCCAACGAGCAGAGTGAGTCTGCGCTGCGAAATGCCTTGTTGGGCTGCGTCGCCATGGATGCACGACAGGCACGCTCGGCAATTCTCGATGCCGAAAAGGAACATGGTATACGGCGTGGCTGGCTATGGAGCCGCATGGGCCGTTCACCGCTGGCGGCGGCACTGGCGCATCTGTGCAAAGCTGCCGAGCTGAGTGCGACAGTCCCCATCGGCCAGACACCGACTGAATTGGCTGCCAGCTACCAGCAGTCGGGCTGGCAGGTAGACGAGGCCGGGCTGCACGCTCTGGGTTCTGTGCATTTGAAGGCCGATGTTGATGCCGTTTCGGCGGCCCTTCGCGCGGTCTACCTGCCCTGGGTAGAGGAAGCGGCCAAGCGCCTGCAGGAGGCCATCAAAATCATTGGTGGGCTACCCCCCTTGTCTGCAGACTCGGTCGCGGTCCAAGACGCCGGCACCTGTACGTTGTTCGTTGATGGCTTACGCTACGATGTGGCGGTGCGCTTGCGTCAACGCCTGTCAAACTTGGGCAAGACGAGCCTTTCCGCTCGTTGGACTAGCCTGCCTTCGGTGACGGCTTCCGGAAAGGCCTGGTGTTCGCCCGTTGCCAACCAAGTGTCAGGCACGGCAGACGACGTTGAGTTCGAGCCCCGCGTGGCCGCAGACGGTAAGCCGTTGTCAGGCCACAATTTCCGCAAGCTGCTGGCGGAACATGATGTGCAGCCGTTGGATAAGCACGAGACCGGAAACCCGCAGGGTCGTGCCTGGACCGAGACGGGCGACCTGGACCACTACGGCCACGAGCACGGCGTACGCTTGGCGCGTGACCTGGAGACTCAGTTGGACCAAGTGGTGGAGCGGGTTGGTGAGTTGTGCCAGGCCGGCTGGCAGCGTGTGCGAATCGTGACCGACCACGGTTGGTTGCTGCTTCCTGGTGGCTTGCCCAAGACCGAACTGGCCAAGCATCAGGCGGAAACCCGCTGGGGCCGCTGCGCGGTACTGAAGGAAACCGCCCACGGCACCCCACTGACGTTCGGCTGGGATTGGTGCAAGGACGTCCAGGTGGCCTACGCCCCCGGCGTAGCCTCTTTCAAAGCGGGGGATGAGTACGCCCATGGTGGCATCAGCCTGCAGGAGTGCCTGGTGCCAGTACTAGAGCTAGAGGCAGCGGGCGCGACTTCAAAAGTACTGGCGGTCGCCATCAAAGCAGTGACCTGGAAAGGTCTAAGATGCGTCGTCGAAGTGGATAGCGCTTCCCCAGGTTTGACCGTCGATATTCGCACCAAGGCAGCGCTGGCATCCACCTCGTTGGCGGCGAGTACAAAGTCGGTGGATGACGGCAAGGCGAGCCTGGCTGTTGCCGACGACGACAACATGGGTTCTGCGGCCGTGGTGGTGGTCCTAAGTCCAGCTGGCGAGGTGCTTCAGAAGCAAGCAACTACGGTCGGTGGATGACGGACTGCGTTGTGGCCCACACTGCCTCGTTACCCCAACTCGATAAACACAAAGTAGGATTCTGGTCACGACCAGGGCACAAAGACAGGTAGAAAAGATGCAACTCGATGACTTGGACAGGAAAGCTACGACGGCCTTTGAGGGCTATGTAGTTCGGAAGGACCTTGTGCGCGCGTTCAGTCGTCAGTTCCCCGTGCCGACCTATGTTGTCGAGTTCTTGCTGGGCCGCTACTGTGCGACAACGGACGAGGCCGAAATTCAAGAGGGCCTCGACATCGTCCAGCGTCAGCTGGCTTCCCGTACGGTCAAGGCGGGCGAGGAGGAGCTTTTCAAGGCCCGGGCGCGTGAGTCGGGTTCTGTGAAAATTATCGACATTATTACCGCGCGTCTGGACGCCAAGACCGACTCCTACATCGCCACACTTCCCAGTTTGCGGCTGACGGATGTCCGGCTGACACCCGAGATGGTCAAGGACAACGAGCGCATGCTGACGGGCGGCTTCTACGCCGAGGTCACGCTAGGCTACGACGCATCGATTGCGCAAGAGAAGGGTGGTAGGCCGTTTGGCGTCGATGCACTGCGTGCCATCCAATTGTCCAAGCGCGAGGTGCTGGACGTGCTGGCCAATGGGCGCGAGAGCTTTTCGACTGCCGAGTGGCGTGACCTACTGCTTCGCAGCGTGGGCTTCGAGCCGGAGACCTTGCCCGAGCGGGCCAAGGATGCGCTGCTGCTGCGAATGGTGCCTTTCGTCGAGCGCAACTACAACCTGGTCGAACTGGGCCCGCGTGGCACAGGCAAGTCGCACCTGTTCCAGCAAGTCTCGCCCTATGCGCACCTGATTTCCGGCGGCAAGGCTACCGTGGCGCGAATGTTCGTCAACAACGCTAACGGCCAGCGTGGCTTGGTGTGCCAATACGACGTGGTCTGCTTCGATGAGGTGTCCGGCGTGTCCTTTGACCAGAAGGACGGTGTCAACATCATGAAGGGCTATATGGAGAGCGGCGAGTTCTCACGCGGCAAGGAAAGCATCCGTGCGGACGGCTCCATCGTGCTAGTGGGCAACTTCGATGTGGACGTCGAGCACCAGCAGCGTATCGGCCACCTATTTGGCCCACTGCCGCCCGAGATGCGCGACGACACAGCCTTCATGGACCGCATTCACTGTTTCCTGCCAGGCTGGGACGTACCCAAGCTCAACCCGGGTCTGTTCACCGAACACTTCGGCTTGGTAAGTGATTTCCTATCCGAGTGCTTCACCCAGTTGCGCAACCAGAGCCGTGTCTCAACGCTACAGGGCCGCGTCTACTGGGGCGGCGCCTTATCCGGCCGCGACCTGAATGGCGTCAACAAGACTGTCAGCGGTCTGCTCAAGCTGCTCTACCCGAACCCGGGAATTACAGTGAGCGATGAAGACCTGGAGTGGGCGGTGCGGCTGGCGCTGGAGGTCCGGCGCCGCGTGAAGGAGCAGCAGAAGCGCATTGGCGCGGCCGAGTTTCGCAATACGCATTTCAGCTACACCATGGGCGCGGAAGGTGTCGAAAAATTTGTGAGCACGCCGGAACTTCAAAGTCAGGGCGGTATTGGTGATGAGCCGCTCGAGTGTGGACAGATTTGGACACTGAGCCCCGGCGGCCAGGACGAGTATCCGGGGCTGTTCCGCCTCGAGGTCAGTGAGGGGCCAGGCAGCGGTGTGAGAGTGCTCAACAATCCGGTGCCAGCTCCTTTCAAGGAATCGATTCGCTGTGCCGAGCAGAACCTCTATGCCAGGGCGCAGCAGCTAGTGGGGGACCGAGACCCGCGCTCACATGAATTTTCTGTACAGTTGCGAGGGTTCGACGCCGCGAAGTCGGGCGCCAAGACTAGCGTGGCTGCGCTCATCGCGCTGGCTAGCGCATTACTGAAGAAGTCGATTCGAGGCGGTCTGGTCGTGGTGGGCGAAGTGACCCTCGGCGGCACCATCGAACCCATTCACAATGCAGTTTCCTTGGCTGAGCTAGCTGTCGAGAAAGGCGCTAAGTCGTTAATTCTACCCGTATCGTGCCGACGTCAGCTGTTCGATTTGTCGGACGAGATGGCGACCAAGCTGGACATCGAGTTCTACCAGGATGGGCGGGATGCGCTGCTGAAGGTCATGGCGGATTGAAAGCGACGACTTGACTGAATGTATCAGCATAGTTTGCGCCAGGGCTACGGAATCCTTGCCGCTATGCGTTGATGTCGCGAAGCGGGGCGGTGGTGTAAACGGCGAGAGTAATTCGTAGCCCGGCTGCACAACACCTCTCACAGTTCTGTGCGAAGGTGCTCGCCGACAGGCAAAGGGCTGCGAAGTGAGGCAACTGAAAGTGAAAGTCCGTCGCTGCCACGGATGAGCAGTTGAGTCTTTAGGAAGGCCGCCCGCGTCGACGCTGTTCAGGCTCATCAGACTCCGCACGTGCGTCTTGCTGCCGGGGGCTCACGTGCGCGAGTCCTCGGCCATGCGAAGGGAGTTAAAGGGGTCTTTGAGCTCGGCGTGGATAGGCCGAATCAGCGTAAGCAGTTGGGCGTCGGTGCGCCGTTTGCACATAGATGTTGCCGCCGCGTTTCCGGGAGCGGTAGCCGTTATCGTGGGTAGGAACTGCGGGCTTTATCTGCCACAGTCATGCGGGGTTCCATCGCTACTTAGCCAGACGCCGTCGCCCAAATATACATCGTCGCCCGAATCGTCAACGGCGAGAACCTCATAGATTTCTTGCATATCATTTAATTTTTCAGGCTCGCTTTTTCCGAATCCATCAAAGATTTCAAAAAATCTATCCAGCGCTTGGTTCAGTGCTTTATTAAATTCCTCAAGGTTTTCGCCAACATTTATTTCACCTATAAAAATATAATCCCGCCCAGATATATCTTTTTTGGGAGTAGGCGTCTGATGCATTTCCGCTGCAAACTGCCGTGCCGCCGACACAAGACGATTTCCATCTGCGCAAACGGTAAATTGGCTGCGGTCCTCGCTAGCGGTGGCCGTCATCATGAGGTAGGTCGGATGTTTCCCAATTATCCTCAGGTAGCTTGTCCGGCCTCTAACTATGATGTAGCTTTCTTTTGTGTTAATGCCAGACTTGTTGGAGTTATGGATTTCGTATCCCGCATTCATGTGACCTCCGTTGTGTTGTTGCTCTATTGCGTCGATTATACGGAGCAACTGTCTTGAGTCGTCCCTACGCTGGTGGGGCGGCATGCCGAAGCCCGCGCCGGGGAGCTATTGAAGCGGCGACCTTTGAGTGGTACGCGGGCCGCGCCTCTCCAATGGCACGCCGGGGCCAGGACGCGCGCCAATAAAATCCGTCGCAAGGTTCGACTTAAGCCGCTTGTCCGATATACGCATCAGGCGGGACCAATCTTCCTGCGCCCGGCCCCTGTAATGCGGGGTTGGGACTCTATTTTGGAGTCCGAACTTCAAGTAGCCTTTCCATTAGGTCACCCCGTCTTTACCTCGATAGATTGGCCTACCGAAGTTTGAGCCCCATCCCCCAGTTCCACGCATGCGAGACGACACCAGCGCCAGCTGGGAGTCACGACGCAGCGCCAGGCCGTCGTTGAGTCGCGACGTGATGCTCCAGGCTCAGCTCCCCATCGGCTGCCGCTCAATACCAGCCTGAGACGGCGAACGGGCCTTCGTCTCAGATTCCTTGCTGGCATCTCGCCAGGCGACTTTCGAGATTCCATTTCGGATTTTCAGCAGGCGACTCGTTAGCCTCCTTCCCTTACGCCACACCGGATGTGGATGCTGCCGTAGAAGTGCTGACCGGCACCAGCTCGGGTCGCTCCACCAGCGACTCCAGCATGCGCGGCGCTATCCGTCCCCCAGCCCCTTTCGGGGTTGCGCCTGCGGCGCCGGCAACCAGGAACGGGCTACCGCTCGCCGGCAGTGAACATGTCCGCCTTTAGGGCTCCGCGCGAGCTTCCAGCAGGCAGCGCCAGGCCGCCCGGCGGCCACCATCAAAGCACAGCGCGCGCCTCCCACAAGCAACGTTGTTGGTCGCCATACCAGCACCGCTCTACCCGAGTCGGTCATGCCTGGCCTGAGCCCGGCCCGCGCGACACCAGCCTTGCCCAACATGGCATTCGAAGGCTCCTCTCCGGACGCGGCTCCACATCCCCGCAAGGGAGGCTGTCCACGCACCTTCCATTGTGTGTCGTCTAGCCAGCCTTCGGCGGCTAACCGGCGCGCTGCTGCGCCAGCAGACAGACATGCTTCCTAGAACAGTCTCAAACCGCGATGACCAGGTCAGTCCCCGCGAAGCGATTGCCCTTTCTGGCCACCTCCAGGGCGCACACCAGGCAGACGCTCCTTCGGGAAGTCATGGTAGCAACGTGCGTGTCGCGGCGACGGCGAGGCTTGGCATAGAGTCCTCCGTACGTTATTCGCAAAGCAGGCGCCAGTCGTCCGAACGCAGCGCCAGCGAACTGCAGGAGGGGCGCCTTGCTTGGGCGAGGGGTGCTAGTTGGGCGCAGCAAGGACGTCTAGTGGCACCCGGCCTGGGAGGTGGGCCCCGCGGGGACGCAAACCAGCCCGGCTTGTCCGATTAGGGGCGTTACGCAGTAGTGGCAAAGGGCTCAGGAATGAGTAGGGTGTTCGACCTCTCCGACGTCAGAGAATAGTCATGCAGCCAGTGTTGGCTCTCCGACCTCTCACCAGCCCATCGCAGCCGACCATTCTGCCGTCTGATTATTGAGGTCAGCCAGCGCTATACGTTGTCAGCCGCATCGCGCGAAATCAGTCGACGTGAAGGAACAAGTCATGAGCCAGAAACCCAGTAGCCCTTGCATTGAAACGTCCCTGGATGAGGAAATCGAGTTTGAGGCAACTATCGAAGACTACCTGGGCGACTATGACGAACAGTTTGCGCATCAAACTCCGGCCCAGTGCCTGCGGGCGAGTCGCTCGCATGGGCATGCCGGCGAACACATTCCAATCGCGCTAGTCCTGCACTGACAGATTCTCCTCTCAGTGGTACTGTTGGGCCCTTACGAAGGGCCTTTTTTTACGCCTGCGCCAGATTTTCAGGTTTGGGCTTGCAGGTGGTTGAAATGCCGGGCCCTGTCTATCACTTGCTCGATGTCGAGCTGCCGCACGAAGTTGGGTCGGCCGATGCCGAACTGCTCCACGCCCGCGGCATCGCACATGATGCGAGCTGCCTCGACTGCCTCAGGGTACGGCATCAGACGGTGAGTCTGTAGCATCAGATTGCCGGGAATCCGAGTCATCAATCGCGCCCACCAGAAATCCGGTAGGCGTAGCCATTGCTCGCCATCGGTTAAGCTCGCGTTCTCCTCGTACACAAGGCCTTCATCAGTTGCCTTAAAGAGCGCGATGGCCCCCAACGCCTTACCTGGCGTCACGGAAACCTCATCCAGTGCGGGCTGCCAGCCGGTCGATGTGAGGGGAGAGCCAGGCTTAGCCCAGCCAATGAAGCGGAGCCCCGGAACCGCCTCCGCTACCTCGTCCCCTGCCATCGGGAGAGCCATACCGTCTTCCAGAAAGACGTCGTCTTCGGGAGCGTCTGACCAGCTGTGCTGCACCAGGCAAGGGACGCCAAAAACCGCCCGCGGGAAGTGCATCAAAAGGTCACGAAGCAGTACCAAAAGGTTGTTGCGAAGCTCGCCGGGGCATCGAGACATCAGCGTCTCAACATCACCTGGCTGCACGCTGTTAAGCCACCGGCGGTAGAGCCGGCACATGGGTGCGAACCGCCGTTCCTGGATGCCGATGCGAAGACTGGCGAGAAGCTGTTGAGACACGTCGGGGTGAAGCATACTGGTTCCTTGGCATACCGGCCTCATCGACTCTATCGCAACAAAATTCACATTGCACAGCGTGATGCAACGATTAGGCAAGTGTTCCACATGTCTTGCAGCAAGGTTGCTGTTGGACCAGTTGGCCCAGTGAATCAGCAACGCTCGTCGAATCCGCCGGGATGCCGCTATACGCAGAGAAGGAGTGAATCTCGCTCGGCCCGATGCCGGCATCCCCAATGACTCACGCGAATCAGGAGCCCTAATGCCCCCAAGTACCGCTCAGAGCGCCGCCACCATTGCCCGCTTGGAGGTGTATTCGCAGTACCGTGATATGTTGATTCAGTATCTCTTCGTATCAAAAGCACAACGCTATCTGCTGCAGGTCGAGACGCTTGAGCTTGTGTCCGACCAGGTCTTGCGTAGGCAGCTCACAAACCGTAGGCAGCGCTTGGCCGACCGCCAGGCCAAACTCGACGCCGCATTGGCCGACTTCATGAGCAACCCGTTAATCAGCCATCGCAATACCCATGCGCGTTCGGCCCATACGGGCAGAAGCTGGGCCGCCGGAATTCCGGCGTCAACGTCCAGGTCTGTCGACGGGCAACCTTTAGTCAATAACGTGCCAAAATCAGTGGTGGCCGAGGCCGTGGATGGTGGGTATGACTTCGATACGACTACTGGCGAAGAGGATTGGCTGATTTCATCAACGCCATCTACGAATATCAACGGGTTGCCCATGGTCGGCAGCGTAGACATTCACGGCAACCCGTATGGCTCCACTGCTTTTGACAGCAACAACGGTGTCTGACCTAGCTGATGAAAAAAGGGCTCCGCGAGAGATAGGAGCCCTTTGAGTTTTTGGGAAGTTAGTATTCTCCTGCAGCAATCAATGCGATTGCTGCCAGTTTCACCTTCACCACTTGCACGGCCAGCGTCGGCATATCGCGATACGTGATGAGTACCGCCTGCTCGCCCGTGACCAGTTGCAGCAGTTCGTCAACGCGCTGAGACAGCACTTCCAATCGTCGGCGATGCCACCAATGTTCCAACGTCGCCCGCCAGCCTACGACCGGTAGTGCCAGCTCAACAGCAAAGCGTCGTTCGATGCTATCGAGCTTCTGCAGCACGTCCTGCAGCACTTCATGGCTGCGCGGATTGACCCGGTATACATTGACCCACGCCACTGCAGTCCCGAGAGCTACAGCAATGCTGGCAGTTGACCGCAATTTGTAGAGCGCGTAACTAGCCTCAGTCAACTCGTCCATGAGCCGCTCGTCCTGAGCGCGCTGCGCGTCTTCGTTTGCCATCGTTCTTTCCTTTCAGAGTGGCCCGCCCCGCGGGCGTCTGCTCTCGTATAGGAAAAACGCAGCGGATTTTGCGGCGCTGGGGATGGCGAGCACAGGAAAACCAGCCAAAGGCCAGGACGCTGCGGACCTTTCGGGGCAGCCGCGCGCCTTCATGTGGTAAGCAACCACGCACCCCCCACTTGGCGGGTTGATATACGCAATCTTTGCGTATAAAAATAGTGACCTTGATGCAATGTTTGCCGCAAGGCAACAGCGCATGGTCGAGCGCAGACGGGCACCGCCTGTCCGCCATAGGGACCTTTGGCACTATCACGCAAGCTTGCGGAGCTGCGTGTGCCCAACCCTATGGAGAATCGGCATGCAGCAAACCATTGCCACCCCCCCAACAGGCCGCTTTCGGTTCCAGCCGGAATACGCGCCCAGTGCTCATCCCGCTCGCAGCAAGGCAGCACCGCGCACCTCTCCCGAAACAAGCCCCGCATTGTCGTCGCAGGCGAACACCGACGGGATTACCACGGAGGCTCGCACCAAGGCCAACGTTGCTCGCATCGAAACCGAGTTCAAGAACAACCGCAGGTTCTACGAGCACAAGCTTCGCGGCGCCGGCATCGCGCCTCACGAGCTACAGGACGCCCTGTGCGAAATGTTCTCGCTTGCCGTTCGGTGGGCAGGCTCCTACGACGCTAAGAAGAGCGGCATCACCAGCTGGTTGGGCAATCAAGTCTTACGCACCGTTGCGAGTTCGACCTACGGCACCCGGCGGCCCGGCTGGCGACATCAGCAAGAATGCGAAATGTCCGCGGAAGCGCTAATGAACGGCGTGGGGCATGCATATTACGGGGTAGCAGTCGACGGCCTCTCCAACGCCGATACGCAGGCCGAAGACCTGGCGGTTGCCGCATTTCTCAGCCAGTTGTCCGGCGAACTGACCCCGGCCGAAGCAGCCATCATCGACATCTGTGGCGCGGACCTGCTGCATGAACGCCAGGCACTGCCGCAGCTCATCCAGATGCGCGACCTGCTCGGCGTGCGCAGCCTGACGACGGTTCGTGGCTTCACGCGAAAGCTCGCGTGCAAGGTGCGCGCGCTTGCTCTCGAACACTTCGACGCCCAGGACCTGACGGGGCGCCCAGGCTTCGACAAGCTTGCTGCCTGATTCTCGGGGCCTCTCAAGAAGCCGCTCAGAACCGGGCACCGCGTGTTTTATGCACGGTTGCCCGCGCTATACACACATAGAACACGCGCTCACCAATCTTTCCGGAAAGGGTGCATACAGATTCAAGCCATTCACATCAACCATTGCTGAGAGAAGGGGCATGACCATCGTTGCTGTCCTGAATACGAAAGGTGGCGTCGGCAAGACGACGATTGCACTAAACTTGGCCATTGGCCGCGCGCTTCACGGCCGCAACGTACTTGCGGTAGATGGTGACCGCCAAGGGAGCCTGCTGACCGCGCTGGCAAATCGCGGTGAACGCGAGCCAGCCATCGCTGTTGCGCAATACGTCGATGGACAAGCACTACGCCAGCAAGTGCTTCGAGCGGCCTCGCATTACGACGACATCGTGATTGACGCGGGTGGCCGCGATAACAGCGCCTTGCGCGCTGCCCTGCTACTTGCAGACAAGGTCATCACCCCTTTCCTGCCACGGTCGTTCGATGTCTGGTCCCTGGACGACATGAATACCCTCCTCATCGAAGCTCGCGCGATTAAGGAGGTCGATGCATACGCGTTGTTGTCCATGGCTGACGCTCGCGGCAGCGACAACGAAGTCGCGAGCCAAGCCGTCCCCGCAGGGATGCAACTCATGCCGGTCTCTCTCGGGCGTCGCAAGGTCTTCGCGGACGCAGGCGGTGCCGGCCTAAGCGTCCTGGAGTTGGCGGCAGTCCGAGACCACAAAGCTACCGCCGAAATGCAGGCGTTGCTTGCTGCCATCTTCAACTGATACCAGACAAGAAGGAGCCTCTCATGGCCGTGATTCCCCGCACAAGGCCTGTTTCTGTCGAAACATTCATCGGCAGCGCTCCAGATGCCAGAGCCGGCGGTGCCGCGTCGGCGGTCGCCCAGGGAGGCGGTAGGCTGATTCGCAAAGTCGGTAAGAAACACATCATCACTGTATCTATCGACCCGACCGTGCTGGACGAACTCGACACTTACGCAATTCGGATGGGCATGAGCCGCGCTGCCGTTATTACTTATGCTGTCAAGACGCTGCTGAAAGCAGAATGATTGGCTGCAGGGCATCCACCAGATGAATTCGTGTCTCACAGTGTTTCTTGTGCCGCGCCGCCGCTATACCACCCGTAAGCGGAGGAACGAACCAACCAACTACATTCACCAACACCGCCATGACCGATAACCCCTTGCAACACAAGCCGTTTTTACGACTTGTCACCAGTGAGTCAATACCCGAAGCGGCGCAAGAGGGCACATCCGCCAACCCCAGAGTCTCCACTCGTCGCCGAACCAAAACCTCCGGTGCTGCCGCAAGTGACTACCCGCTGCGAGCAATTCTCGACATTCAGGTCTCGTGTGTGTCAAAAGAGACTATCGAACAGATGTGCCATCTCGACACACCAGACGCTGAACTGACGGACCTACAGCGTCGAGAGCGTCGCCTGCTGGGCGACTTCGGACTCGAAGTTCGGCAATCACTTGGTGCGTTGCCGGCAGCAATCGTACTGAAAGACAAGCGCTGGTTTAGGAAAGTCCGGCCTGAACTCAAGCACCTCGCGAAGCTGCTCGAGGAAAGCGGTGGCGTGGTGCCGTACACCCCCGGACATCCGCGCATCGACACGAAGCCAGTACCCCCGACTCCGACGAGCCTTTCGGGCACCCCACTCTTTGCAGTACTGCAGGCAAAGCTGACTCCGAATTTGACCGTCGAGGACGCTTGCCACCTTCGCATATATTACGAAGATGAAGAACATCTGGCTCCCAGCTGGGAGCGCGCATGGGACGATTTGGGCCTCCTACAGGCTGCCGGTCTCGATATAGTCCTAGCCCAGTACGACGAATCGTCTAGTGTGACCATTCCCGCAGGGATTGTGCTGCGGGATGAAATGGCGTTCGCGACAACATTCCCAGAACTAGCTCACCTGAGTCCTCTGTTGAGGGAGGTAGACGGCGTGGTTCCATACACGAGAGGGCTTCCCCGAATCACGAAGCGCTCGACGACATTCACGTCCCGTGCCAGCACGCATCTAAAGTTGGTATCTAACTAGTCGAGCGTAGGCCGGTACGTCGTCAACCCTCCGTGCAATCGCGAAACGCGCTCCGGCCAGGTCAGAGCTTGGCCATTGCGCGCTTCTCGTCAATGAGAGCGGCCAATCAGCACGAGGCGTCTTCTTGAGACGACGAGACTGTTATAGCTGTGGAGACCCGAGAAGGTCGGGCGTAGCGCTGTCGGACTCCATCCATCCCCGGCTGCCGCCCGCCGCAGGCGTAGCAAGTGCTCGCGTGTGCATCTGAATACCGACATCGAAATCGCGCAACGCAATTCAATCGTCAAACGATGTAGGCGGTTGAAACCACCGAGCAATATAAGGGGCAGCAGGAGGCTGCTGCTGGCAGAGCTTGGTCATGGGCAGCCAGGGAGTTTTGCCTCACGCATGCCCGGAATTCTGGGTGGGGCGAACTGGGCGTGGGGATACCGTCGCGCGGCCGGCATTGCGGTTGCCGAGACCCGAGAAGGTCCAGAGCGCAGCGCTGCCGCACTCCATCCCTGGCTGCCCGCTCGCCGCAGGCGTAGTAAGTGCTCGCATTGAACGTAAGCTGCGACAGCAGCATCTACATATCTATTGACTGCCTGAATCAGCCTATCCTGCCGGTATCTTCGCGTCTACGAAGTATTTATATTTATATGCTTGGGAGGGGCTTGCATACCCCTTCCTTCAGAGAGGTAGCAGCATCGTTCGAGCCGATGCTCCGCCAACAACCTCGACCTCAATTGCCCGACTCGCCTGCCTTGAGTCAAGCGGAGGTTGCTCATCGGCCCGTATTTCGGGCCGATGAGATGTCATCTATCGTTTAATTTTTATAATATAAAAATTCAATTAATTGGAATTTGTGCATGAATGAGCGGAGTTTTTGAGGCGAGGGGCTTCTGAGCTGCTTGAGATGAGAATTCCATGCGGATTTGGCGCTATACCGAGGGCAAGCATACCGCCAAACCTCATACACCAGGATTCTAAAAATGCGCAAATTCGTGATGGTTTCTCCTAACTTCTGGGTTGGCCAAACTGGCCGCGACCTCCGTCGAGCCGGCTCCTTCGCCCAACTGGCCGCGCTCTATCTGCTGAGCAACCCGCTCGCGAATTACACGGGCTTGTATCGCTTGCCAATTATCTATATCGCAAACGACCTCGGGCTGACGCTCGACCAGGTGCGCGCCGCCTTGGCAGCTATTGAGCACACAGGCTTTGCTCGCTACGACGAGAACAGCGAATACGTCTGGATTGTCGAGGGCGCTCGGCACCAACTTGGCGAATACTTGAAAGCGAGCGACCACAAGGTGAAATTCGTGAACAAAGAATTTGCCGCTATCAGCAAAAGCTGCCCGTTTCTACACGACTATTTCAACAAGTATGCGTCGAGCCTACACCTGAAACCGCGTAGCGACATGCCCGAGCTCCTAGTCCCCGGAAGCAATGGAGAGCTGGTGTCGGTGCAGGCCCAGTCCTCGAAATCAGGGCTCGCTGCAGCAAAGGCGTCGCAGTCTGAATCCACCTCGGTGGTCGTCACTGCCCTTCAAGTGCTCGCAGATGACGTAGAGGACGACGCCGCGCTCATGAAGCCTGAGAGGATGCAGGAGACGTGGCGTCGGACCAATTTGGCCGACGAACTGGCAAACTTCCTCTCAGAGCGAGAGCGTCGCGGACTTCCCACGGCGGGTTCGAAAGCGGTGGCGGAATTTGTCCTGACGTTCTCCGAGCAGCATCACGACCACATCGCCACCGAACTTCTGAAGGTGGCGGCTGCGGCGGGTGACTACGACATCGTCGACCATGCCCTGTATGCCGCTGAAGTGATTGCGATGTACGACATCTAAGTAAACGTAACTCCCATCGTGAAAGGCATTTCATTGGGCAGCTGAGCAACACGGTTTCTGTACCGGGCCACTGTCATCCGCTACCAAAGCCCGAGGCCGTAAGGGGGAAGCGGCCAAGGCCTGCTGATGCAGGCCGGCGTCGGCTGGGCCCTGGCGCGACACCGGTCACCATCGTTTTTATCACAGCAAAACTTACAGGGGAGGCATGACGTCCGGGTACGAGCCGGCTTGTGTGATGGCTTGGGTATACTTACCCGACGCGAGTACGGAAATTCACTGTGACAACACGAAAATTCTCGCTTCGGCTCATCCAGGGCGGAGCATCCGGCAAGACCGAGCCTACTCCTACGCTGGCAGCCATCACTAGAGCCCCGCAGGCTAAAGAAGCTCCAGAGCGCTTCGTTGTGCCCGCTACATTGCTGTCGCCAGCTGAAGCTGACGACGCGCGAAAGCAAATACTCGATTACAACGTGAAGGGCCTATCCGTTCGCGAGCACATTGCACTCGCAGAGATAGCAGTCACGACAGGCGAGGGCTTGTCTTCGCCCGTAGACAACTACTTTGAAGCGTTGCGAGCGCTGGACAGTATTGGCATCGTTCTGTCGACCGGCGGCACATCGCTCGGACTCGCTACGATGATGTATGCGACAGTGCTCGAGAACAAGAAGCTCGTACGTCATATACCTGCGTTGAAGAGTATGTCCGCCAAGCTTCCAGGGCTTGCGCTGTACTAAAGAAAAAGCCCCGAATAGCCGGGTATTTTCTCGTTTACCTATGACGGTCGCTACGTTCCTTTCCTGCTCGAGCAACCGCTCAAGTTCGAGGCGAAATTCCCCAACCTGAGGCATGTCATCCCCTTTGTTTTACATTCGAAAAGCGTATGGGTTCTGTCGGGTTCAACCCCATCGCACAGCCCGGCCTTACCATTGTTCAATAGGCCCGGCACTGGTGAACCAGTATCCCAGTAGCATGTACGCGGGGCTTAATCATTCCGCAGTCTTTGCGGATAGTCTGCCGCTACATTGCTGAGTCATGAGCGAAATTGGACGTAGCGCGTGGTGATGCTATGAGGATGAAAATCTTGAGATAGAACGCGTTGTCGGTAAGAAGAGGAGCCGCGGCGATTGCGATGGCAGTGGCAGCAAGCTGCTGCCGGGCTTCCAGACCCGGCGTGACCTGAATCTGCAGCACTGGCGCACGCTCAGGAAGGAAGTGCCGGCCGGCCGATTGCGCTGCTCGAGACGCCTGAGGATGACGACCTGAATGCCTGCTGTTCGCGAATAATCACACTCTGGCGGATAACCGCGAAACAATGTCGACAGCGGGCAAGCGACCGCCCGGGGGTGATGCGTGGAAAAACAAGATTTTCCTGAAGACGACCTGCAGAAGTGGTTCGAGGCGACCGCTAAGCAGAACGAGATTTGCTTGAGCATCCAGAACCTCGATGCGCTTCGCAGCAAGGCTGACAGCCTAGTGCGAACAGCTCGAATCTCGAACAGCGTTAGTCGCGCGGGCCTCACCCGCACCTTGAGAATCTGCGAGGTGCTGAAAGAAGTCACGCTGGTCGGTGCAAACGAAAGCATTGCGCCGCCCGATTGCAACCAGATGCGGCCTGACATTGTCTTGGTCACGCCGGCTTCGCAGTACCTTCTCGTCGAACTCAAGTCAAAGACTGCGGCAGAACGCCAGGGTGTGCAGGAGCTGCTCGCCTACAGCACCGCGATAAAGATGCAGTCGCACCATGTGAATGACTTCATTTACATCATCGTAGCGCATCACTGGGATGCCTTGCTCACCTACGGGGTTCGCTCGATGCTTCTGGATGGCAAGCACGTACTGCCGCTCGAGTGCCGGCAGGACTCGACCGGGTTCAGCCTGCGCATCAAGCTGGAGCTGTTTGATTTTCAGTTCGCCCGGCCGTACGACCCCTGGTACGCCCTGTCGCCCGCTACCCTCGCTGTCATGAGGAAGGTTCCGCGGTGCAATGACCTGGTGAGCGAGTATGCTGGCTTAGACCGATATTTCCGGCGTCTCGTCTCTGGCGCCCTGGCAGACTGCAACCGGCTACACCAGTCGGGCTTCGTGATGATTTGGAAGTATCCGACCGACCCGGACACAGTCGGCAATTTCGAGATGGTCAACCTGACGCTGTTCACGGTGAATCAGCACTGGATAGCAAATGAACATGTGCCAAAAGATTTCCATCCTTTGGCCCAACCCGAACTGCGCGGTTTCGATGGCATCCATTTGAGGCGCTATATCGAGACCTACGACGCGGTATCGGCTCGCCATCCGGTTCCGCACGAGGACGACTTCTTCGCGCAGTCGGCCATCCATCAGGAAGCAGAGCAGGCTGCAGAAAGCGTCTACCCGCAAAGCACATTTTCTGAAGACGTCATTGCTCGGTATCGTTCGCGGGCCGTTGAGCAGAAATTGGAACGCAACCGCTCCTGGTTCGGCGACTTCGAGCTTCACGACGCGACGCCGCACCTCCGCGCCTTTCTTCGCAGTCTTGATTCCTGGCAAATGCCATGGTTGATGCAGATTAAGGTGTTCAGGACCTTTGGCGACATGGCCGACTTTGACAATTCTCCGATGGCGTGGCCATACCCGGAAGACCATGACGACTTGACGTCGTATCTCGAGGCTTTTCGAGAGTATAAGAAAAACAGCCTAGACCGGTAGCCTGGCCTGGAGTCCAGGTAAATCGGGGCTTGCCGTTCGACCAGGCCACCCGGAAGGCTGGCAGCTCCGGTGCATCCTCAAGCGGTCTTGGTAAAACATTGCCATAGCTTGTTCTTCTCCTGGAGACGATAGTGGCCCCCGTCGGGACTTGCCGACCTAACCCACTAGGAGACCATCATGCGCATCATCCACGTCGACCAAAACAATCCGAACTTGCCGAGTCGCACGGGCAACCCCTCGGGTCGAGGCCGCGGCAACAACCCGCCGGGTGGCGGCAGCCGTGGCAATAATCCGCCAGCAAAGAGCGCCCAGAACCGGCCGAGCGACGGTCGTAGCCATCCGCCGGCGAAGAGCAATCCGAACTGGCCGAGCCGTACTGGCGAAGTTTCGGGCAAACACCGCGGCAACAACCTGCCGGGTGGCGGAAGTAGCAAACCTTCACCGGAGAAGGGCAATCCGAACTGGCCGAGCCGCACGGGCGAAAAGTCTGGCGGCGGCCGCGGTAACAACCCTCCGGCGAAGGGCAGGTAACGCGTTGAGCTACTGGTCGCTCGTGTCTTGCGCTGCCTTGGCGAGCTCTGCTACGACAGCGCTTTTTTCGCGGTGGAAGGCCAGCCAGTAGGGATAGCGGGCGGCCGCCCACGATTCAAAGTCAGAGTGGCCGAAGGGATAGGCGGGCCACGGCCAAAGTGCTGGTGGTTCTCCGTTCTCGCGCGTTATGGCTGATAGAGATTGACCGAGGTAGCCCAGTAAGTTGACGAGCTTCGCGGCGGTGAAGTGTCGGTACAGCATGTCCCGCGGGTCCAGCAGACCGTGCGCAGCCATCAGTGTCGTCAAGGTCTCGGGGTCCGGGAAATGCATTCCCGCACTCCATCTATACAGCGTTCCAATCTCCACGTCCGGCAAGCTACTGCAGCTATCGAGCATTGCTGATACCGTCGAAACCCCCAGGCGACGTTTTAGCTCGTCGAATAGCAGGCTGGTGGGGTTGCGTCCAGGGTTGGTCAGCGAGGGCAGAAGGCAGGCAAATTGAGGCGCCTCCAGCTCACGATTCTGGGAGTCATCGAGGTCCCAGGCGGCAAGCAACCCCAAGTGCGCGTCCAGAGCCATGGCGGCAGCCAGAGGAGATAGGGCTTGCAGGTTCGGAGCATTGCTTAGCGCCTCGCGCGCCTCCGGCCAAAGCAGGGTACTCAGCAAGGGGTGGTCGGTCATGAAGGTGGCGGCGCCAGGCATGTCGCCCGCCTCTACCAGTTGCTGGGCACGCCGGCCCGCACATTCCAGCACGACCAAGTGGCAATGTCGTCGCTGCCAGGCGTCCGGCTTAATGCCTAAACCGATAAACATGACCTCGACAAATGTCAGGGAATCCACGCGCTGCCTGGCATGTGCGCACCCCCCGACGGCCAGTTTCATGTCGTCAATGAAAGAGGGTACGCCCTCGGAGGAGCCAAGCTTGTCCAGTATTTCCTCGAGTGTCTTCGCAACAAGCTTTTCCTTCGGTTGGCCCTGGGCCATCCGCTTCAGACGCCGGAACTGATTCTCCAGGCCGTTCTCAGCATAGGCAGCTTGCAGGGACACGCCGAACAACTTGAAATAAACGTCCGGGAGAAAGGCAAACAGCCCAACCCGCGGGATGGGGGCTGGATGTCCTTCAAAGGGATAGCGAAACGAGACGTGCGTGGGCATCGGCAATTGCATCGTCGGACCAGGGTTGACTGCGCATGTTCGCTTAAGACCAAGCCTAACTCAAGGCGCCCCGGAACACCGCAACCATACCGTTCATCGACGAGCGGTTTGATGGGCACCGAGCATCCGGTACCGCTACGCGCCGGTATTGAGAAACGGGGCAGCGGCGAGCCTGAGTTCCCACGCCTGCACCCGGAGATAACTCAAGACCAAGGCAACGGCTGTTCTCATTGCAGGCCGCGCCTCGACCGGGCGCCTACAGACTTGGCTGTAAGCTGCAGAAAATCACTCTCCATCCGCTTGCATGGCTGGGTTTTCTTCTTTCAGTCGCGCACATGCACACAACTTTGTTCCGGCCAGTAGGTCGGTCTGATATGCTCATGTGCAGCCACTTTGCACAGGCGTGATTTTATAGTCGTATGTGCAGAGCCGTGTGCAATCGGATTTCTTATAGTCCTTTGATTTTATTGTTATTTTTTTCCGATGAGTTCGCAGTAACTAACTCATAATCCGTTGGTGCCGTGTTCGACTCACGGGAGGCCCACCATTGAAACAAAAAGGGGTTACGGTTGATGCCGTAACCCCTTTTTTTGATGAAATGCCGACGCTGCGCCGAATTTCGTCGTTCAGCCCCGTCCCGCCCGCCGCCGCGCTGTCAGTGCCAGTGCCGCCCAATCCTTGTGTCCGTCCCCATGGGCGATGGCCTCGATATGCGCGTCGCGCAGCGTGCTGGCCAGCGTCATCGGCACGTTGGCCTGCTCGCCCGCTTCCAGGGCCAGCCGGACGTCCTTGCCGCCCAGCGCCAGCTTGAAGCCGGCGGGCTCGAAGCGTTGTTCGGCGATCGCGCCGCCGTAGATCTTGTAGACCGGGGCGGCGAATACCGTGGCGGTGACCAGGTCCAGGAACGCGGCCGGATCGACCTCGTAACCCTGTGCCAGCGCCGCGCCTTCGCTCATGGCGCCAATCGCGGCGCCGATCATGAAATTCACGCCCAGCTTGACCGCGTTGGCCTGCTCGGGCTTGTCGCCAAAGATCCAGGTTTTCTGGCCCAGTATGTCGAACAGCGGCTGCACGGTGGCGAGCGCCTGGGGGTCGCCGGCGGCAAGGATATTCAGCTGGCCGGCCTCGGCCACGTTGACGCGGCCCAGTACCGGCGCCGCGACATAGGCCACGCCTCGCGCCGCGTGCAGCGCGGCGAGTTCGCGCGCCAGCGCTACCGAGACGGTGCCCATGTTGATATGGATGGCGCCACGGGCCAGCGCGTCGAGCGCACCGCCGCCGAGGATGGTGTCGCGCGTGGCGGTGTCGTCGGCCAGCATCGTGATCAGCACCTGGGCGCCATGGGCGGCGTCGGCAGCCGTGGTGGCGCCTTGCGCGCCCTGCGCGACGAGCTTGTCGACGGGGCCGGGCGAGCGGTTCCAGGCGCGTACCGAATGGCCGGCCTTGAGCAGGTTTGCGGCCATCGGCAGCCCCATCGTGCCGAGTCCAAGGAAAGCGATTTGCATGACGGCCTCCATCGTGTGCTTGCGTGCGTCTTACGGATATTGCTTGCCGACGTGCGTCGGGATACACGTGCGGGCAGGCCGCAAGTTAGCACGCGCGCGCGCCGGGCGTATTAGCCCTGCTGCGGGTGCGGGATGCCGATCCGGCGCGACACCCGCCATCGCCGCCATCGCCGCCGATCACATCGCGGCTACTCGGCCACCGCCACCTTCACCTGCTTCAGCGCGTGAAACGGCTCAAGCTGGGCCGGCGTGGCCTCGGCGTCGGTGATCAGTGTCCAGGCGCGCTCCAGCGGGGTCCAGTGCTGCTGGCGGGCGCGGCCGAGCTTGGTGGAATCGACCAGCACGAAGATGTCGGCGGCCTGGCGGATGATGCATTCCTTCAGGTAGGCCTGTTCCGCGCTGGCTTCGCACAGGCCCACGCCGGCCACCACGCCGTCGGCGCCCAGGAATGCCTTGTCGACGCTGATGCGTGACAGCGCCACCTGCGCCAGCGGCCCGAACGTGCCCATGCTCGACGGGCGCACATCGCCGCCGATCAGTGTGACGCGGACCTTGGGCAGGCCCGCCAGCGCGGTCACGGCCAGCAGATTCGTGGTGTAGACGTGCAGGTCTTCGCGGGCGGCCAGCAGGCGGGCCAGCGCGGCGGCCGTGGTGCCGCTGTCCAGCAGCACCGCGTCGCCGTCCTGCACGAAGCTTGCCGCCAGGCGGGCGATGGCTTCCTTCTGGTCGCGCTGCAGGGCCTTGCGTTCCTCCAGCGATGCCTCGGGTTCGTGGCCGCCCACCTGCATCAGCGCGGCGGCGCCGCCGTAGGTGCGCACGATGCGGCCTTCGCGCGCCAGCGCGGTCAGGTCGCGGCGCACGGTGGCCTCGGACACGCCAAGGCTCGCGGTCAGGCGGTCGACGTTGGCGTCTTCCCCCGCAAGCACGAGTTCGAGGATGGCGCGGCGGCGGTCGGCGGCTTTCATGAGCGAGACAGGAAAAAGGGGATCGAAAAACGATCCCCGATCTTACAGCAGTGCAGGCGCGGTCAAACGGCGGGGATCACGCGCGCCGCGTGGCCAGTTCCGCGCCCTGGCGCAGCGCTTCGAGCAGGCTGCGCTCGTCGGCGATGCCCTTGCCGGCGATGTCGAACGCGGTGCCGTGGTCAACCGACGTGCGGATGACCGGCAGGCCGACGGTGATGTTCACGCCGGCTTCCAGGCCCAGCACCTTCACGGGACCATGGCCCTGGTCGTGGTACATCGCCACCACCAGGTCGAAATCGCCCCGGCCGGCGCGATAGAACAGCGTATCGGCCGGCAGCGGGCCCTCCACATCCACGCCCTGCGCGCGCAGGGCCTCCACGGCCGGGATGATCTTCTGCTCTTCCTCGCCCTGGCCGAACAGGCCGTTCTCGCCGGCGTGCGGGTTGATGCCGCACACGCCAATGCGCGGTGCGGCAATGCCGGCGCGCTTGAGCGTGGTGTTGCCGCGCTCGATCGTGCGCTGCACCAGGCCTGGCTCGATCTTGCGGATGGCGTCCATCAGGCCGATGTGGGTGGTCACGTGGATCACGCGCAGCTTCGGCGCCACCAGCATCATCGACACCTCGGGCGTGCCGGTCAGGTGCGCCAGCATCTCGGTATGGCCCGGGAACTTGTGGCCGCCGGCGTGCAGTGCCTCCTTGTTCAGCGGCGCGGTGCAGATCGCGTCGATCTTTTCCTGCTGCGTCAGTTGCACGGCGCGCTCGATATAGCGGAACGCGGCGTCGCCAGCCACGGCCGACAGCTTGCCGAACGGCAGGTCTTCCGGGATCAGGCCCAGGTCGATGCAGTCGATCGTGCCCATTTCGAAGCGGGCTTCGTCGGGCGATGCGATGGCGCGCACCTTGAGCGTCGAGTTGACCAGGCGGCCGGCCTGCTCCAGCCGGCGCGCGTCGCCGATGACCAGCGGGCGGCACTGGGCGTAGACGCTCTCGTGCGCCAGGCTCTTGACGATGACTTCGGGGCCAATGCCCGTGGCATCACCCATCGTGATGCCGATAACCGGAATGTAGTCGCTCATTTGTCCTTGTCCCGTTTGGTGGGGAAATCAGTCCTGGCGCATGGCTTGCCAGGCAAGCCAGAGCGCGGCGTCGGTGCCGAACGCGCCCGCCTTGGTGGCGATGCGGCGCGTGGGGCCCGAGAGGGTTTCGGATAGCGGCACGCCGGCTTCCACCTCGCGCTTCAGCGTGAGGGCGCCGATGCCGGCGGCTGCCAGCATCGCACGTGCCGTTTCGCCGCCGGTGGCGATCAGCCCGCCGACGTGCGCAAAGTAGGGTAATACCAGCTGGGCCAGTGCGGCGGACAGCTGCGGCCCTTCGGCCGGGTCGAATGCGTCGTCGCGGCCGATGCTGACCAGCAGGTCGCGGCCCGCCATCAGGCAGTCGGCAACCGACTGTTGCGACGCGATCCATGCCGCGTGGTTCGCGCCGTCGCGCAGCGCCTGCGGCGGCACCACCAGCGCGTCGATGCCGGCCTGTTCGCAAAGATAGGTGGCCTGCCTGCCCGACACGCCGGACATGCTGCCCACCAGCGTCAGCACCGGGCCTTCGTGGCCCGGTGCCGGGGTCGGGGCGTCCACGCCCCGCACCGGTGCCGCCGCCGACAGCGCGCGCGCCAGGCCGCCCGAGCCCACCCAGAACACCGGCGTGGCCAGGTCGATCGATGCCTGCGCCAGCGTGAGCAGATCGGCTTCGATTTCCGCATCGCAGACCACGGCCTGATAGCCCTCGGTCTGCCAGCCTGCCAGTTGAGACTGCACGGCGGCCAGGCCGGCGCGCAGCGTGTACAGCGAAATGCGCGCGGTGCGCAGGCCCTGGGCTTCGAGCAGCGCCACCATGTCGGCGGGGCCGGTCAGCCCTTCCAGGCGCCAGATGTCGGTGTTTTCAAGCGGCTGGCCGTTGACGAACATCCGGCCGTCGCGCGTGGCGCGGCCCATGGCTGGAAAGGCGGGGGCGACGACGGCCAGGCCGGCCACCGGCTGCAGCGCGGCCGTTTCGGCCGCCCAGTTGCCGCGCAGGGTCGAATCGATCTTCTTGTAGAGCCGGCGGTGGGCGGCAGTGCCGCAGCGCCAGGCCTCGAGATTGCGCGCGGCGGCGTCGGCCGGCGCGAGGCGGCGGCTATCGACGTCGGCGGCGACCACATCGGCACCGCCGACTTCCACGGCGGCCGCCGCATCCAGCGTCACGACCGTGCGCGCGCCATGCACGGCAAAGCCGATGGCGCAGTCTGCCGCGCCGGACAGGTCGTCGGCGATGATGAGCCAGCTCATGCGGCGGTCCTGGCCATGGCGGCGTTCGTGCGCCGTGCCACGCGACGCGCCACGAAGGCGGTCAGCAGCGGGGTCAGCACCGCAGTCACCACCACGCAGGCGGCCACCAGGATCGTGGCGTGCTTGGCGGCCTCGCTGTAGGCCGGGTTGGCGGCCGCCACCAGGGTTGGCACGGCTGCCGCGTTGCCAGCGGTGCTGGCGGCCGCCACGCCCGCCACGCCGGTGCCGCCGCTCAGGCGGTCGGCGATATAGAGCGCGAAGCCCGTCACCACGACCACGGCAACCCCCAGGCCCAGGCCCAGCATGCCGGCCTGCCATACCTTGTGCAGGTCCAGGCCAGCGCCCAGCGCCAGCGCGAAGAACGGAATCATCACCGGCACGGCCTTGCTCAGGAATTCGCGCATCTCGCGGTCCAGATTGCCCAGGATCATGCCCAGCATCAGCGGCAGGATGCTGCCGACCAGCGTCGGCCACGGGAAGGCCGACAGGCCCGCCACGCCCAGCGTGACCATGGTCAGGAACGGGCCCGATTCCAGCGACATGATCGAGTAGGCGCCCACGTCCTCGGGCTTGCCGTACTGGCCCATCAGGGCCATGTACAGGCCGCCGTTGGTGTCATTCATCGCCGCCACCACGGCCAGCGTGGACAGGCCGGCGAACATGCCGGCGCTGATTGGCGCCTCGCCCAGGAAGTGGCCCAGGATCACGCCCAGCAGCATGGCCGTGCCCACCTTGGTGGCAAACAGCACGCCGCCCTTCTTCACGATGTAGGGGGTGGCCTTGACGCTGATGCTGGCGCCCATGCAGACGTAGAACACGGCCAGGATGGGCAGCGCGCCGGTGAACAGGGCGTTGGTGAACGACCCGAAGAACTTCGGACCCTCGGGGGCAAACGTTGCAACCAGCGAACCGATCAGCAATGGCACGATCATCATGCCGCCCGGCACGCGCTCGATGGCGCGCTTGATATGAATCTGCATCGTCGTCTCCTGCCGCGTGCGGTGCGGCAACTGTGTGTTTTGCGCAGGCGTTTGATCGAATCGATCAAACGTGGGGCGAAGTGTAGGTCAAACGATCGATTTTGACCAGTTCGATCAGAAAAATGATTGAAATGGTCATTCGGTCACACTACGCCGGCGCAGCACCGGTTGCGCTATCGTATGGCTCCCGCTTTTCCCTTGTCCGTATTGAAACTGGAGCCCCCATGAGACTGATCGGCATGCTCGATTCCCCCTACGTGCGCCGCGCCGCGATCACGCTGCGGCTGCTGGGGTTGCCCTATGCGCTGGAGCAGGTGTCAGTGTTTCGCACCTTCGAGCAGTTTCGCGCGATCAATCCGGTGGTCAAGGCCCCCAGCCTGGTGTGCGACAACGGCGTGGTCCTGATGGATTCGACGCTGATCATCGACTACGCCGAGGCGCTGGCCGGCCGCAGCCTGATGCCGGTAGACCTGGCGGCGCGCCAGCGCGCACTGCGCATCGTCGGCCTGTCGCTGGCAGCGTGCGAGAAGGCGGTGCAGCACGTGTACGAGCACAACCTGCGTCCCACCGACAAAGTGCATCAGCCGTGGGTGGAGCGCGTGGATGGCCAGTGCGCCAGCGCGTTCGCGCTGCTCGAAGACGAGATGAAATCGGTGCGGCTGCCGGTGGCGGAGCAGGACCTCGATCAGGCCGGCCTGACGGCGGCCGTGGTGTGGACGTTCACGCAGGCCTTGCTCCCGGGCAGGGTCGATCCGGCGGCGCATCCGGCGCTGGCCGCGTTCACCACGGCGGTCGAGACGTTTCCGGCCTTCCGGGCACTGCCGCACGCCTGAATGCCAAATGTGATGCATTGACCGATCAAGCGCATGGAATCGTGCGCCGATTGTGCGATACCCCACCAAATCCCCCACAAACGGGTGATGTGGCGCTAGTCGCCTTGCATCACGATACGCGGCGGGGCGACAGGATCCTTGCCCCGCTACCACTTCTGCCCCGCGACCTCCCCGGCCAGCGGGGCTTTTTCCTTGTGGGGCCGACGGGCAGTTACCGCGCCTTCAGGATGGCCTCGATCTGCGCGGCCGCGTGGCGCAGCGGCGCCAGGTAGTGCTGTTCCAGATAGGCCTGGTCGCGGCTGCCCAGCACCATGCTCAGGCCCAGGCCGGCCACCACCTTGCCGGCCTGGTCGGTCAGCGGCACCGAGATGCCGGCAAATCCATCGACCAGTTCGCTGACCAGCGCGCAATAGCCATTGGCGCGCACTTCCGCCAGCTTGCGCGCGAGCGCAGAGCGGGAACTGATCGTGAACGGCGTCAGCTTGCGCAGGTCGGCGCGGTCCAGATAGGCGGTCAGGGCCTCGTCGTCGAGCCCGGCCAGCAGCACGCGCCCCAGCGAGTGCGCGTAGGCCGGCATGCGGCGGCCAATCGCCATGTCCACGCGCAGCAACTGGCTGGGCTCCTCGCGCGCCACCAGCACCACCGACTCGTGATCCAGCATGCCGACCGAGCAGCTTTCGCCGGCTTCGGCGCACAGCGCCTGCAGATAGGGACGCGCCAGCTGCGGCAGGTTCATCGACGCAAAGTAGGCATAGCCGAGGTCCATGACCCGGGGCGTCAGCACGAACTGGCGGCCCTGCTGGGCCACGTAGCCGTTGTGCGCCAGCGTGAGCAGCAGGCGGCGGGCGGCGGCACGCGTCACGTCCAGTTGATCCGCCACATCCTGCATGGTCAGGCGCTCGCTGCCGCTGGCGAACAGGCGCAGCAATGCCAGGCCCTTGGTCAGGGAGTCGAGCAGTTCCTCCTTCCTGGGGGTGTCGAGGGCATCTTCGGTGGTCTGGGCGTTGCTGCGCGGCATGTCGGGATGGAACGGGTCGAAGGGGTCGAAGGGACCGAAATAAGGGGGGTCTGCGGGTCAGACCCGACTTGCGTCCGGCCGTCCGATCCGTATGATAGATGTTCCGCGAACATTTGTTCGCAAAACGTGGATCCGTAGAAACCACGACAGAACAAGACTCAGGAGACGGCAATGAAGGTGATCACCACCGCGCAGGCGGCAGAACTCGTCCAGACCGGCTGGACCGTGGCCAGTGCGGGGTTTGTGGGCGCCGGCCATGCCGAGGGCGTGACCGAGGCGCTGGAGCAACGCTTTCTGCGCGATGGGCTGCCGCGCGACCTGACGCTGGTCTATTCCGCAGGGCAGGGCGACCGTGGCGCGCGCGGGGTGAATCACTTCGGCAATGCCGGCATGACGCGCGCCATCGTCGGCGGGCACTGGCGTTCGGCCACGCGCCTGGCCACGCTGGCCATGAACGAGGATTGCGAAGGCTTCAACCTGCCGCAGGGCGTGCTTACGCACCTGTATCGGGCCATCGCCGGGGGCAAGCCCGGTGTGCTGACAAAGATCGGCCTGCACACGTTCGTGGACCCCCGCACGGCGCACGACCCGCGCTACCACGGTGGCGCCGTCAACCAGCGCGCCCGCGACGCCATTGCGGCGGGCACCGCGAACTGGGTCGAGGCGGTGGAGTTCCGGGGCGACGAATACCTGTTCTATCCAAGCTTCCGCATCGATTGCGCGCTGATCCGCTGCACGGCGTCGGACCCGCGCGGCAACCTGAGCACCCATCGGGAGGCGTTCCACCACGAACTGCTGGCCATGGCGCAGGCGGCCCACAACTCTGGCGGCATCGCGATCGCGCAGGTCGAATCGATCGTCGATTATCACGAGACGCTGCAGGCCATTCACGTGCCCGGCATCCTGGTGGATTACGTGGTGGTCAGCGAGCAGCCCGCGCATCACCAGATGACGTTTGCCGAGACGTACAACGATGCCTACGTGCGCCCGTGGCGCGGCGAGCGTGCCGATGCCGCCGAGAAGGCGAAGGAAGCGCAATCGCTGCCGGCCGCATCGGCCGCGCTGGACGCGCGCACCATCGTGCAGCGCCGCGCCGTGATGGAACTGGCCGCGCGCCGGCCCCGCGTGGTGAACCTGGGCGTGGGCATGCCGGCCGCCGTGGGCGCGCTGGCACACCAGGCCGGGCTCGACGGCTTCACGCTGACTGTCGAGGCCGGCCCCATCGGCGGCACGCCGGCCGATGGCCTGAGCTTTGGCGCGTCGGCCTATCCCGAGGCCGTGGTCGACCAGCCGGCGCAATTCGATTTCTACGAGGGCGGCGGCATCGACCTGGCCATCCTCGGCCTTGCCGAACTCGACGGCCACGGCAACGTGAACGTGAGCAAGTTCGGCGAAGGGGAGGGCGCGCTGATCGCCGGCGTGGGCGGCTTCATCAACATCACCCAGAGCGCCCGCGCGGTGGTCTTCATGGGCACGCTGACGGCCGGCGGGCTGGAGATCCGCGCGGAGGACGGCGCGCTGCGGATCGTCAAGGAAGGGCGCGTCAGGAAGATCGTGCCCGAGGTCTCGCACCTGAGCTTCAATGGCCCGTACGTGGCGTCGCTGGGCATTCCCGTGCTGTACGTGACCGAGCGCGCGGTGTTCGAGATGCGCGCCGATGCCAACGGCGATGCGCGCCTGACGCTGGTGGAAATCGCGCCGGGGGTCGATCTGCAGCGCGATGTGCTCGACCAGTGCGCCACCCCCGTGGCGGTGGCGGACGACCTGCGCACGATGGACGCGCGGCTGTTCCGGCCGGGGCCAATGCGGCTCTGAGCGCGATTCAAGAAATTACTAAAACGATTACGAGAAAGCGGCCCGCTGTACCGGGCCGATATTGGAGGAAGCACTGTGCAACACCGTCGTCAATCCCGTCGTCTGGCGCTGTCCGCGCTGGCCCTGGCAGCCGTGCTGCCGTTTGCATCGGCGTCCGCGCTGGCGCAGCAGCACTACCCGGACAAGCCGATTCGCCTGGTGGTGCCGTTCCCGGCGGGCGGCCCGACCGACACCGCCGCGCGCATCATCGGCCAGAAGATGGGCGAGACGCTGAAGCAGACCATCGTCATCGACAACCGTCCCGGTGCCTCGGGCACCATCGGCACCGAAACGGTGGCCAAGGCGGCGCCCGATGGCTACACGCTGGTGATGCTGGCCACGCCCACGCTGCTGGCGCCGCACCTGCTGCCGCGCAAGAGCTACGACATCTTCAAGGACTTCACGCCGGTGGGTAACGCCTACGAACTCCCGATCGTGATGGTCGTGAACCCGCAGTCGCTGCCCGATGTGACCGACCTGCAGTCGTACATCGCCAAGGCCAAGGCTGCCCCCGGCAAGATGAACTACACCAGCGCCGGCAACGGCAGCTTTGGCCATCTGTCGACCGAACTGCTGAAGAACCTGGGCCACTTCGACGTGCAGCACGTGCCGTACAAGGGGAGCGCACCGGCGATTTCGGACCTGCTGGCCGGCCAGGTGCCGATGATGTTCTCGGACATGATCGCCGCGCTGCCGCATATCAAGGCCGGCAAGCTGCGCCCGATCGCGGTGGGGTCGAGCAAGCGCGTCACGTTTGCCCCGGAAGTAAAGACCGTGGCCGAGCAGGGCTTCCCGGGCTTCGACGCGTCGTCGTGGGGTGGCCTGCTGGTGCCGGCCGGCACGCCCAGGGACGTGGTGGCCAAACTGTCCGACGCGCTCAAGGGCGCGCTGGCCGATCCGACCGTGCAGCAGAAGATGCTGGGCGCCGGCACCGTGGCGTCGTACCTGCCGTCGGACCAGCTTGCCGCGCGCATGCAGAACGACTATGCCAAGTGGGGCAAGGTCATCAAGGACAACAACATCAAGAGCGACTAAGGGCTGTCTGAAGCGGTTTTTAGACCGGCTCGCTTGATGCGGGTCAGACGGCGCGCAGTTTCCAGCGCTCGGCCCAGTGCCAGCCGTCGCCGTGGGCGATGGCTTCCGATTCGGGGCGGATGCCCCGGCCCTGGCCGACCGTGTCGACGGTCAGCCCGGCGCCCAGGCCAAAAAAGTGACTGGAGGTGCGCAGGAAACTGCGGCGGGTGGCGTCGGAGGGGGGTGTGGCGGGCAGCGAGGGGAGGCGGGTCGTCATGGCGGAAGGCTTCGGGTGTCCCTGTATGGACATGGCCGGGCGATATCCTCGCCAGCTTTTGTGACGCGTTGTTGACATTTCATTGACATGTCAGACACCGAGACTGCCCTTCCGTCCCCGTGTGCGCCCCCGGACTCTGGTGGTAGAATCCAAGTCTTTGATTTTCCGGGCAATTCATCTTTTCGCGCGTTTTCCGCCGCGCGCCGCCCGTTGAACCGTACCAGACGCGTGTCCGTTGCCTCGGCTCCGCGCCCTGCACAGACACCTCATTGATGACGATGACCAACACCCCAGACCAGACCCCAGCCGCAGAGCAGACGTTCGAAAGCTTCGGGCTGGACGCACGCATCCTGCGTGCCTTGTCCGACCAGGGCTACACCAAGCCCACGCCGATCCAGGCACAGGCCATTCCGGTGGTGCTGCTGGGCAAGGACGTCATGGGCGCCGCACAGACCGGCACCGGCAAGACCGCCGGCTTTGCCCTGCCGATCATCCAGCGCCTGCTGCCGATGGCCAACGCCAGCGCGTCGCCGGCGCGCCACCCGGTGCGTGCGCTGATGCTGACGCCCACGCGCGAACTGGCCGACCAGGTCTACGACAACGTGGCGCGCTACGCGCAGCACACCGACCTGCGCAGCACCGTGGTGTTCGGTGGCGTGGACATGAATCCGCAGACCGACGCGCTGCGCCGTGGCGTGGAAATCCTCGTGGCCACGCCGGGCCGCCTGCTCGATCACGTGCAGCAGAAATCGGTGAACCTGTCGCAGGTGCAGATGCTGGTGCTGGACGAGGCCGACCGCATGCTCGACATGGGCTTCCTGCCCGATCTGCAGCGCATCATCAACCTGCTGCCGGCGCAACGCCAGACGCTGCTGTTCTCGGCCACGTTCTCGCCCGAGATCAAGAAGCTGGCGTCGAGCTACCTGAAGCAGCCGGTGACGATCGAAGTGGCGCGCAGCAACTCGACCAACGAGAACGTGCGCCAGGTGGTCTATTCCGTGCCGGACGGCCACAAGCAGGCCGCCGTGGTGCACCTGCTCAAGCAGCGTGCCGCCGGGCAGCAGTCGAAGCAGTGCATCGTGTTCGTGAACAGCAAGATCGGCTGCTCGCGGCTGGCACGCCATCTGGAACGCGAAGGCATCAACGCCGCCGCCATCCATGGCGACAAGACGCAGACCGAGCGCATGCAGACGCTCGACGGCTTCAAGAGCGGCACGATCGATGCGCTGGTGGCCACCGATGTGGCCGCGCGCGGCCTGGACATCCCGGCCATGCCGTGCGTGATCAACTTCGACCTGCCGTTCAGCGCCGAGGATTACGTCCACCGGATCGGCCGTACCGGTCGTGCCGGCGCCAGCGGCGATGCGCTGTCGATCCACGTGCCGGGCAACGATGACCGCCTGCTGGCCGATATCGAGAAGCTGATCAAGCGCAGCGTGCCGCGCGGCACGCTCGAAGGCTTCGACCCGACCGGCGAGCGTGCGCGCCAGGAAGAATCGGACCGCCGCCGCCAACGCTCGGACGTGCGCCGTGCGCGCGACAACGGCGGTGCCGGTGCCACGGGTGGCGCAGCCGGTGCGGCCGGTGGCAGCGGCGAGCGCGACGAATCGGCCCCGCGCCGCCGTCGTACCGAACCCAATGGCCGGCCGGCGTTCCGTCCGTCGGACGATCCGTTCTTCTCGCGTCCGTACGAGCCGTCGGGCAACTACACGCCGGCGCCGAAGGCCGAGGATCAGCTGGCCGCCGCGCTTACGCGTGGCCGTCAGGCGCCCAAGCGCCCGGTGGCGGCGTTGCTGGGCGGTGCGCCGCGCAAGTCGTAAGATCGCAAAGGCTTTACAAGCAAAATGGCCCGCGTTGTGCGGGCCATTTTCATTTCGGGCGATGAAGGTCGGGTCGGGTTCGATGGGCGGCTTGCTGCCTCACCGATCCAGCCACTGTTCCGCCCACTGCTCCGTGGCCGCCGCCAGCCAGGCTGTGACCGATGCTTCTCCGTTCACGATGCCCAGGTGCGCGCCGGCTTGCCGCAGCGCATCCAGCGGTGCGGCCGTGTCCAGCGCCTGCGCGCCGCTTTGCTTGCTCAGTTTTTCGCCCATCGCGTTGACCACCACGGGCACGTGCAGGTACGACGGCGTGGGCAGGCCCAGCAGGTGCTGCAGATGGATCTGGCGCGGCGTGGAGTCGAGCAGGTCGGCGCCGCGCACGATGTGGGTGATGCCCTGTTCGGCATCGTCGACCACGACGGCCAGCTGATACGCCCAAAGCCCGTCGGCCCGGCGCAGCACGAAATCGCCAAGCTCCGTTTCCAGGTTCTGGCACTGGCGCCGCTGCCAGCGATCGTCAAAGCAGATCGTGGCCGCCGGGCCGTCTGGCACGCGCACGCGCCAGGCGCGCGGCAGCTTGCCATGCAGGCCATTGCGGCAGGTGCCCGGATAACCGAGCGTCTGGTGCCGTTCGCGCACGTGGATGAGCGAATCGGCGATTTCCTTGCGGGAGCAGCCGCATGGATAGAGGCTGCCGGCGGCGTCCAGTTGCCGCAGTGCCTCGGCATAGCGCGACTCGCGGCGGCTTTGCCAGACCGGCGGCTCGTCGGGCCGCAGACCCAGCGCGTCAAGTGTGCGCAGGATGCCGGTGTCGGCATCCTTCACGCAGCGCGGGTAGTCGATGTCCTCGATCCGCACGAGCCAGTCGCCGCCATGGGCGCGCGCGTCGAGCCAGCTGGCCAGCGCGGTCACCAGCGAACCGAGATGCAGCGGGCCGGTGGGAGAGGGGGCGAAGCGCCCCCGGTAACGTTGCGGCATGGTGCGACGGACTTACTCGAACGACTCCGGTTGCTGCGGCGCCTGCTGCATCAACGCCTGCGCCAGGCGGGGATCGTCGAGCTTGCTGGACCACCATTGCAGCGCCTTGCCGCGGGTGTTGGTGCGCCATGCCACCTTGAAGTTGCCGGGGGCGCGCACTTCCACGGTTTCGCGCACCTGCAGCACGCCGCTTTCGATATGCGGCTGCGCCATCGGCGCGGGCAGCCAGCCGCAGCCCAGGCCGCGGATCTGCGCTTCGAGCTTGTCGCGCATGGTGGGCACCACCAGCACGTCCTGGCCGGCCAGCACGCCATGGGTGCGCGCGGGCAGGTTGCGCGACGTATCGCCCACGGCCACAATGCGGTGCTTGGCAATCTGGATCGTCGTGAGCGGGCCTTCCTCGGTGGCCAGCGGATGATGCGCGGCCACGGCGAAGACAAACGGAATCGTGCCCAGCGGCCGCACCTGGAAGCCCTGGGTGCTCGGAATCTCGTACGCGCCGCCGATGATCAGGTCGGCCCGGTTGCTGACCAGCGCATCCCAGGTGCCGCCCAGCACTTCCTTGGCAAAGCGCAGCCGGGTGGCCGTGTTCTCGGCGTAGAAGTCCTGGATGACGGGCAGCAGGGCCCGGAAATTGACCAGATCGTCCACGGCGATATTCAGGCTGGCCTCCCAGCCGGTGGCCAGGCGCTTGACGCGCCGTGCCAGGTCGTCGGCCGCATGCAGCAGGTGGCGGCCTTCGTCCAGCAGCGCGCGGCCCGCCGGCGTCAGTTCGGCCCGGTGCCGGCGGCGGTCGAACAGCAGTACGTCGAGGTCTTCCTCGAGCTTGCGCACCACATAGGTCAGCGCGGAGGGCACCTTGCCCATTTCGTGAGCGGCGGCCGCAAAACTGCCTTTGCGCTCGATGGCGTCAAGGACTTCAAGGGATTCGAGTGACAGGGGCATATTCAGAATTTCTGAACAAGTGCTTCTAACGCGGTGCCCGCCAATATACTCCCGCTCCCCTAAACTGCCTAGCATCGAAACGCCGCCGGGCCCGCAGCCAAGAGCTGACGGGTTCGATTCCAGGCCACAAGGAGGGCCATCAAAATGATTGAAATCCGTAAGTCTGAAGATCGCGGTTATGCAGACCATGGCTGGCTCAAGTCGTACCATACGTTCTCGTTTGCCGACTATTACGACCCGCGCCATATCCAGTTTGGCCCGCTGCGTGTGATCAACGAGGACCGTGTCGCGCCCGGCATGGGCTTTGGCACCCATGGCCATCGCGACATGGAAATCATCAGTTATGTGCTGGAAGGTGAACTTGCCCACAAGGACAGCATGGGCAACGGCAGCGTCATCCGTCCGGGCGACGTGCAGCGCATGAGCGCGGGCACCGGCGTACGCCACTCCGAGTACAACCATGCGGCAGATGCCACGACGCACTTCCTGCAGATCTGGATCATGCCGAACCAGCAGGGCATCGAGCCGGGCTACGAGGAAAAGACCTTCGACGCCACCGAAAAGCGGGGCCGCCTGCGCCTGGTGGGCAGCCCGGACGGCGCCGACGGCTCGGTGGTGATCCATCAGGACGTGCGACTGTTTGCCGGCCTGATCGACGGTGACGAAGCGGCCACGCTGGCGCTGCAGCCGGGGCGCCAGGCCTACGTGCATGTGGCGCGGGGCCGGGTGACGGTCAATGGCCAGCCGCTGGAAACAGGCGACGCCGCCAAGCTGGCCGGCGAGGATGCCGTAAGCCTGGAAAAGGGCGCCGACGCCGAAGTGCTGGTATTCGACCTGCCGGCGTGACCGGTGAAGGTAACTGCAAACGCCCGCCGCCCTGGCGGGCGTTTGCATTGCACGGCCGCCCGTTGCGCGGCCGTCAGTTGTTTACCCGTAACCAGTGCTTACAGGTACTTGGAACACTTGCCGCTATGCTATCGTCTGGCCTATCCGGCATGCGACCGCCGCGGCACACGCCGTGCGCCGATTAATCGTCACGCGATGACCTTCGTATCCATTCTCCTGGCGCTGATTGCCGAACAATTCCGGGCGCTCGGCCGGAACAATCCCATCTACGACATCGTGCGTGTGCTGGGTGACCGTGCCGAGCACGCCTTCGACACCGGTCGCCCGCGCGACGCCGCGCTGGCGTGGCTCACCGTTGTGCTGCCGCTCACGCTGGCCGTGGTGTTCGTCCATTACCTGCTGGCATCGATCAGCGTGGCCCTGACCCTGGTCTGGAACGTCCTGCTGCTGTACCTGACGCTGGGTTTCCGCCAGTTCAGCCATTACTTCACCGACATTCACGAGGCGCTGAACCGGGACGACCTGCATACCGCCCGCACGCTGCTGCATGAATGGACCGGGCTCGACACGCTGGAAATGCCCGTCAGCGAGATTGTCCGCCACACGCTGGAAGCGGCCATCGTGGCCGTGCACCGCCATGTGTTCGGGGTGTTCTTCTGGTTCCTGGTGCCGATCGGCCCCGGCGGCGTGGTGCTGTATCGCACGGCCGAATTCCTGAATCGCCAGTGGAACACGCCATCGAACGAACGCAGCCCGGCGCTGGGGCGATTCGCCGCGCGCGCGTTCTACGTGCTGGACTGGGTGCCGTCGCGGCTGACGTCGATCGGGTTTGCGATCGTCGGCAATTTCGAGGACGCGGTCTACGCGTGGCGCAACCACGCGCCCAAGTGGAACGACGCGGTCAACGGCATCCTGCTGGCCAGTGGCGGCGGGGCGCTCGGCGTGCGGCTGGGCCAGCCGCTGGCCGAAGAGGATTCGAGCGTCATGCTGCGCACCAGCCTGGCTGGCGTGGACTACGCGCCCGGCATGAGCGAGGCCGAGCCGGTGCCGCCCGAGTTTGGCGCGGACCCCGGCGTCCGTACGCTGCAGTCGGCGGTGGGCCTGGTCTGGCGTGCCGTGATCCTGTGGATGTTGCTGCTGGCGATGATCTCGCTGGCCCTCTGGGTGGGCTGACGCCAGACGGACAAGGAAAAAGCGCCACGGTCGTGGCGCTTTTTTTATTCCCGGTGCGCGCCGCAGTGCCAGCATGCGGCGAATTGCGCCTCGTGCCATTCGCCGCAGCGGTGGCATTGCCAGCGTGGCCCCGGCGCGGGATTGGCCGCCGCATTGAGCGCGGCCCAGGCGTCGGCCTCGGCCGCGTCGTCAAGAATCCAGACCTGCGGGGCGCTTTCATTGAGCGGGATATCGCCCGCCGCGCCCGCAAGCCAGGTGTTGCGGACTTCCGCGCGGATGCCGGCGGCATCCAGCACGTTCTGGCAATGCGCGGCATGGACCAGCGAAGGCGTCCTCAGCAGCAGTTTCATGATGAAGCCGTGGCAGGCAGGGTGCTTTTACCTTACCACGGCCGGTGCCGATTGCCAGCCGGGGCTTACCACGGCTTCTGCTGACGCGATTCGTGCAGCAGCTGCGTATAGAGCTGGTGGCGGCGCGGCGAAATCGTGCCGTTGTCGATGGCGCCCAGCACGCCGCAGCCGGGCTCGTTGATGTGGTGGCAGTTGTAGAACCGGCATTCGGTCAGCTGCGGCCGGAATTCCGGGAAGGCGCGCTCCAGCATGCCTTCGCTCAGGTGGTGCAGGCCGAATTCCTGGAAGCCCGGGGAATCGATCAGATAGCCGGGCCGGCCATCGACCACGGCCCATTCGGCCGGCAGGTGATAGAGCCGCGTGAACGTGGTGGTGTGCTTGCCGGAGTCGAGCTTCGACGAAATCTCGCGCGTCTGGGCTTCCACGCCTGGAATCAGCAGGTTCAGCAGCGACGACTTGCCCATGCCCGACTGCCCGATCAGGATGCTGGACACCCCCGCCGTACGCGGCTGCAGCGCGGCCAGCGCCTCGTCGGGGCGGCCGTGGACGGACAGCTCCAGCGTGTCGTAGCCCAGATCCTGATACAGCTTCAGGCGGCGCCGCGCGTCGTCGAGCCGCCCGGTCAGGTCAGTCTTGTTCAGGATCACCAGCGGGCGGATCTCCAGCGCCTCGGCCGACACCAGCGCGCGGCCCAGCAGATCCTCCGAAAAGCTCGGCTCGGTGGCCAGCACGATGATGACCTGGTCGATATTGGCCGCCAGCAGCTTCGACTTGAACTGGTCTGACCGGTACAGCAGGTTCTTGCGCGGATCGATGCCGGTGATCACCCCCTGGTCCACCGCGGCCAGTTCGATGCGCACGTGGTCGCCCACCGCCGCGTCGCTTTTCTTGCCGCGCGGGAAGGCATGCAGATGGGAACCATCGGTGCGCTCCACCACGTAGTGGCGGCCATGCGCGGCGACGATCAGCGCGGATTCCGTAGCGGCCCCGTTGCCCTTGCCGGTGCCCCTGCCGGCGTTGTGATGGCGTGCGCTGCGGGTCATGCGTGCGACAGCAGGCGGTCGATCCGCTGGGCCGCGGGCGGATGCGAGTAGTAGAACGCGCTATAGATCGGGTCCGGCGTCAGCGTGGACGCGTTGTCCTTGTACAGCTTCACCAGTGCGGACACCAGGTGCCCGGCATTGGTCTGGTGCGCGGCGAACTCGTCGGCCTCGAATTCATGCCGGCGCGACGACTGGCTGGCCAGCGGCCCGAGGATGAACGTGAACACCGGCAGCGCCAGGAAGAACAGCACCAGTGCCAGCGCATTGTTGCTGGCGCCGAAGTTCGGCAGCACACCCAGGCCCGTGAAGAACCACTCGCGGGTGGCCAGCCAGCCCAGGATCGCCAGGAAGACCAGCGACAGCGCAAACGTGACCGCGATCATCTTGGCCACGTGGCGGCGCTTGAAGTGGCCCAGCTCGTGGGCCAGCACCGCTTCCACCTCCTCGCCATCCAGGCGCTCCAGCAGCGTGTCGAAGAACACGATGCGCTTGGCCGCGCCGAAGCCGGTGAAATAGGCGTTGCCATGCGCGCTGCGCCGGCTGCCGTCCATCACGAACAGGCCCTTGCTGGCGAATCCGCACTTGCGCAGCAGCGCCTCGATGCGCTCGCGCAGGCCTTCGTCGGCCAGTGGCTCGAACTTGTTGAACAGCGGGGCGATGTACGTGGGCACGATGACCTGCAGCAACAGGCTGAAGCCTACCCACAGCAGCCAGGTGTAAAGCCACCAGTAGGGGCCGGCGCGATCCATCAGCCACAGCACGGCCAGCAGCAGCGGCAGGCCCAGCACGCTGGCCACGGCGGCCATCTTGGCCAGATCGGCCAGCCACAGTCTGAATGTCATCTTGTTGAAGCCGAATCGCTGCTCGATCACGAACTGGCCGTACAGCGAGAAGGGCAGGTCGAACAGCCCGCCGATGATGGCCACGCTGGCGATCAGCGCCACGCCGTAGAAGTAGGCGTTGTCCGGGAAGGTATGGAGCCAGAACTGGTTCAGCGCGTGCAGGCCGCCCAGCATCGTGAAGCCGATCAGCACGGCGGCGCCGGTCAGCACTTCGAGCATCGACAGCCGGGTGCGGGCAATCGTGTAGTCCGCCGCCTTCTGGTGGGCGGACAGGGCGATGGTGTCGGCAAACCGCGCGGGCACGGCGCCGCGATGGCGCGCCACATGGCGGATCTGGCGCGAGGCGAGCCAGAGTTTGGTCAGCACCATGATGACCAGGGCGGCAAGAAAGATCAGCGTGAACATCGGCAAGCCTTGTAGACGATGGCGCGGCGCAGCAACGGGAAAGCCGAAGTGCGCGGCATGCCATCCGGGGCAGATATGCGAGAATTATAATTTGTCCGCCCCCGGCCACCCGCCGATCCGGGGCAATTCCTTTTCCAAGCCCATATCGAGCCGTACCGCCAGATGACAAGTCCCGCCGCATCCTCCGTCAAAAGTGAAAACAACCTTGTCTGGCTGGACATGGAAATGACCGGCCTGCAGCCGGATACCGACCGCATCATCGAGGTGGCGGTGGTGGTCACCGATTCCGAACTGAACATCCTGGCCGAAGGGCCGGTGCTGGTGATCCACCAGTCGGATGCCGTGCTCGACGGCATGGACAACTGGAACAAGGGCACGCACGGCCGCTCGGGCCTGATCGACAAGGTCAAGGCATCGACACTGACCGAAGCCCAGGCCGAGGCCGAGCTGCTGGCCTTCCTGAAACGCTGGGTGCCGGCCAGCAAGTCGCCGATGTGCGGCAATTCGATCTGCCAGGACCGCCGCTTCATGGCGCGCTACATGCCCAAGCTCGAAGCGTTCTTCCACTATCGCAATCTCGACGTCTCGACGCTCAAGGAACTGTGCAAACGCTGGGAGCCCGCCATCCACAAGGGTTTCCAGAAACGTCAGCTGCACACGGCGCTGGCCGACATCCTGGAATCGGTGGAAGAGCTGCGCTACTACCGCCAGCACTTCATCAAGACGCCGGCCGAAGCGGCCGCCACGTTGCCGGCACCGGCAGCCCCCGCCGCCCCTGCTGCCCCCGCCGCCCCCGCCGCGTAACGCCCTCTCAACAACAAGAACCCGGCGGGCGGGCTCCACGACGGACCGGCCACGCCGCCCGAGTCCGTCCAGCCTCGCCCCTGCCATGTTCACGCGCATCGTCTCGATCATCACGCCGGTCATCCTGATCATCCTGATCGGGTGGATATACGGGCGGCGTGCCCATCCGGACATGGCGGGCATCAACAAGGCGATGCTCGAAGTGATCGCGCCGTTGCTGGTGGTCTCGGCATTCATCAGCAAGGATTTCGTGCTGGCCGATCACCTGGTGCTGCTGGCGTGCGCCGTGGCCGTGGTCATCGGCTCGGGCGTCCTGGCCTGGGTGGTGGCGCGCATGAGCGGCGCCAATCCGCGCACGTTCGTGCCCCCGATGATGTTCAACAACTGCGGCAACATGGGGCTGCCGCTGTCGGTCTTTGCCTTCGGGCAGGTGGGCCTGGCGCCGGCCGTGGCGCTGTTTGCGGCATCGAACCTGATGCATTTCACGATCGGCATGAAGATCGTGAACCGGCAGGCGTCGATGGCGCAGATCGCGCGCAATCCGATGGTGCTCGCCACCGTGGCCGGCGTGGCGCTGTCGCTGGCCAAGCCGGTATTTGTGCTGCCCGGGCCGGTCTACGAATCGATCAAGCTGCTCGGGGATTCCACGGTGCCGCTGATGCTGTTCGCACTGGGTGTGCGGATGAAGGATGTGAGCCTGCGCAACTGGGGCATGGGCGTGCTGGGCGCCGTGGTCTGCCCGCTGGCCGGTATCGCCGTGGCGCTGCTGCTGGCATGGTGGGTGCCGATGACCGACCTGCAGCGCGGGCTGCTGTTCGTCTTCGCGTCGCTGCCGCCGGCAGTGCTGAATTTCCTGGTGGCCGACCACTTCCGGCAGGAACCCGACCAGGTGGCGTCGATCGTGCTGCTCGGCAATATCGCCGCGGTGGTGTTTGTGCCGATCGGGCTGTATCTGGGGCTGAAATAAAAAACGCCCTGCGCCGGGTGGGGCAGGGCGTCATCGGCATCGGCCGGTCAGACCGTCGGGTTCGGCTTCGCGCGCAGCGCGCTCTTCGGCCGGAACGCCTTCACGATGGCTTCGTTGGTTTCCACATACGGGCCACCAATCAGGTCGATGCAATAGGGCATCGCCGCAAACACGCCTTGCACGATCACGCGGCCTTCCACGTCGCGCAGGCCTTCCAGCGTCTCGCGAATGGCCTTGGGCTGGCCGGGCAGGTTGACGATCAGCGCCGCCCGGCTCGGCGTTTCGCGGATCACCGCCACCTGGCGCGACAGGATGGCCGTTGGCACGAAGTGCAGACTCACTTGCCGCATCTGCTCGCCAAATCCCGGCATTTCCTTGGTACCCACGGCCAGCGTGGCCTCGGGCGTCACATCGCGCCGGGCCGGGCCCGTGCCGCCGGTGGTCAGCACCAGATCGCATCCGGCCACGTCGACCAGTTCGATCAGCGTGCGCGAAATCAGCGGCGCCTCATCGGGAATCAGCCGTTCCACGGCCTGCCACGGCGAGGTCAGCGTCTTGCCGAACCAGTCGCGCAGGGCCGGGATGCCCTCGTCCTGGTACGTGCCGGACGACGCCCGGTCCGAAATGGAAACGAAGCCGACCACCAGTTCGTCGGGGTGGTGACGGGAAACGGGGGCGGTCAGCGGCGGATTCATGCGTCGGGTTCCTTTGGCGTGTCTGTTGCGGCACTTTCTTCGCCATCATCGCCACCTTCCAGTGCGGCCTTGATGGCCTGGAACAGCTCGCGGTAGTACTTCGGCGGCTTGCCCAGTTCCTTTTCCTTGCGCGCGTTGCGGATGATGTTGCGGACTGACTGCACGTCCACGCCCGGGTGTTCGCCCAGGAATCTGGTCAGGTTGGCGTCGTCGGCCAGCAACAGTTCGCGCCAGCGTTCCATCAGGTGCATCTTGGCGGTCTCGGCCTTGCTGGTGCCCTTGAAGCCTTCCAGCGCGGCGCGGATGGCGGCCACTTCGTCGTCGTCCAGGCTGCGCATGACCTTGCCGACAAACTGCATCTGGCGGCGCTTGCCTTCGTGGCTGGTGATCTTGCGGGCCGCATGGATGGCGTCCGCCAGCGACTCTGGCATCGGCACCCGCGCCAGGCGGTCTTTGGCCAGCGCTTCGAGTTCGGCGCCCAGGTCCTGCAGCTCGGTCATGTCGCGCTTGCGCTGCGACTTGCTCTTGGGCAGGTCGTCGTCGTCTTCCGGGGCAAAGGCGCCCGGGAAACGGCCGTTGGAGTTGTTACGGGTATTTCGCGTCATGGCCGGCATTTTATCTTGCTATGATTCCCGTTTGGACTTTTGATCACGCCCGCCCATATGAGCCAGACTGCCGAAAAGACCGCGCATTTCACCTATACCCAGGATCAGCTCAAGGCCATGGCGGCCGATGTGCTGCGCGTGGCACGCGAACTTGGCGCGACGGATGCCGCTACGGAGATCTCCGAAGGCGGTGGCCTGTCGGTGACGGTGCGCAAGGGGCAGGTGGAAACCATCGAGCAGAACCGCGACAAGGTGGTGGGCGTGACGGTCATGATCGGCCAGCGCCGCGGCAACGCCAGCACGTCCGATTTCTCGCCGGACGCGCTGCGCGCGACGGCCGAGGCGGCGTACAACATCGCCCGGTTCACGGCCGAGGACGATTGCGCGGGCCTGGCCGAGGAAGGGCTGCTCGAACGCAACCCGCAGGATCTGGACCTGTTCCACCCGTGGGACATCGATGCCGAGGGTGCCATCGACATCGCGCGCCGTGCCGAGGCGGCGTCGTTTGCGGTGTCGCCGAAGATCAAGAACAGCGATGGCGCCAGCGTGTCGGCCCAGCATTCGCAGTTCGTGCTGGCCACGTCGCGCGGCTTCGTGGGCGGCTACCCGTATTCGCGCCATTTCATCTCGGCGGCGCCGATCGCCGGGTCCGGCGGCGGCATGCAGCGAGACGACTGGTATTCGTCCAAGCGGTCGCCGCTGGCGCTGGCCGAGCCCGAGGCCATTGGCCGCTATGCCGCCGAGCGCGCGCTGGCCCGCCTGAATGCCCGCAAGCTGTCCACGCGCAAGTGCCCGGTGCTGTTCGAGGCGCCGCTGGCGGCCGGCCTGCTGGGCGCCTTCGTGCAGGCGGTGTCGGGCGGCGCGCTGTACCGCAAGTCGACGTTCCTGTACGACTCGCTGGGCAAGGCCGTGTTCTCGCCCGATATCCAGATCAATGAGCAGCCGCACGTGCCGGGCGCCATGGGCAGCGCCCCGTTCGACGAGGAAGGGGTGCGCACGCAGGCCCGCCAGGTGGTGCGCGACGGCGTGGTGCAGGGCTATTTCCTGTCGACCTATTCGGCGCGCAAGCTCGGCATGCAGACCACCGGCAACGCGGGCGGCTCGCACAACCTGACGCTGACCAGCTCGAAGACGCAACCGGGCGACGACTTCGCCGGCATGCTGAAGAAGATGGGCACCGGCCTACTGGTAACCGAGCTGATGGGGCAGGGCGTGAACTACGTGACCGGCGACTACTCGCGCGGCGCGTCGGGCTACTGGGTGGAAAACGGGGTGATCCAGTACCCGGTGGAGGAAATCACGATCGCCGGCAACATGGTCGAGATGTTCAAGCAGATCGTTGGTATCGGCGCCGACGCGCTGGTGCGCGGCACCAAGGAAACCGGGTCGATCCTGATCGAGCAGATGACGATTGCCGGCAACTGATTCCGGCATTCGGCCAAACGAAGAACGGCGCCCGAGGGCGCCGTTTTTCATGGTCGGACGGGTGGGGTCATTCCTCGCCCGACGGCGGGCGTTCATAGGTGACGAACGCATAGTCGAACGCGTTGGCCGCCGAATGGTGGGTTTCGCGCGCGACTTCCACCCACTTGGACCGGTCGATGGCCGGGAAGTGGGCGTCGCCTTCCACGTCGGCATCGATCTCGGTGACGATCAGGCGATCCGCACTGGGCAGGGCCTCCGCGTACAGTTGCGCGCCACCGATCAGGAACACCTGATCCACGCCCACGCACAGGCGCTGGGCGTCCTCCAGCGAGCCCACTACCTCGGCGCCTTCCAGTTGCAGGGCCCGGTTGCGGCTTACCACGATATTGCGGCGGCCCGGCAGCGGCCGGCCGATCGAATCCCAGGTCTTGCGGCCCATGATGATGGGCGCGCCCAGCGTGGTGCGCTTGAAATGCTGCAGGTCCTCGGGCAGGCGCCACGGCAGCGTGTTGTCGCGGCCGATCACGCCGTTGCGCGCCCGCGCGACGATCAGGGTCAGCAGCGTCATACGGCCACCGGCGCCTTGATCGCGGGGTGCGATGCATAGCCCACCAGTTCGAAGTCGTCGTACTGGTAGTCGAAGATGCTGTCGGGACGGCGCTTGATCTTCAGCGTCGGCAGCTTCATTGGCGCGCGCGACAACTGCGTCTGCACCTGTTCGAAGTGGTTGCTGTAGATGTGGCAGTCGCCGCCGGTCCAGACGAAGTCGCCCACGCCCAGGTCGCACTGCTGCGCGATCATGTGCGTCAGCAACGCGTAGCTGGCGATATTGAACGGCACGCCCAGGAAGATGTCCGCGCTGCGCTGGTACAGCTGGCAGCTCAGCTTGCCGTCGGCCACGTAGAACTGGAAGAACGCGTGGCAGGGCGGCAGCTTCATCTGCGGGATCTCGCCCACGTTCCAGGCCGACACGATCAGACGGCGCGAATCGGGGTTGTTGCGGATCTGCTGCACCACCTCGCTGATCTGGTCGATATGGCGGCCGTCCGGCGTTGGCCAGGCGCGCCACTGGTAGCCGTAGACCGGGCCCAGCTCGCCATTGGCGTCGGCCCATTCGTCCCAGATCGTGACGCCGTTGTCTTTCAGGTACTTGATGTTGGTCGATCCCTGCAGGAACCACAGCAGTTCGTGGATGATCGACTTCAGGTGCAGCTTCTTGGTGGTGACCACCGGAAAGCCTTCGTTCAGGTCGAAGCGCATCTGGTAGCCGAACACCGAGCGCGTGCCGGTGCCGGTGCGATCGGACTTTTCGGTGCCATGCTCGAAAACATGGCGCATGAAGTCGAGGTACTGTTTCATCGGCGCGGGGTAGAAATGTGATGTCGGCTCGCGGGCCGTAAAGCGAGGATTTTAGCCTGAAAGCAAAAAGCCGCCCGAAGGCGGCCTTTTGCGTTTCCCGGCAATTCCGGTCAGCCGGGTCAGTGGCTTTCCACCGGCTTCTGGTTGCTGTCGCGACGCTTCTGGGTCAGGTAGCCCGCACCCAGCACGCCACCGATGATCACCAGGTACAGCCCCCACTTGATGGCGGGCTGTGCCTCGAAGAAGGCCTTGGTGATCGGCTCGCCCAGGATCATCTTGACGGCGGTGAAGGCCAGCACGCCGGCACCGATGTAGATGATCGACGGATAGCGCGACATCAGCTTGAGCACCAGGCTCGAACCCCAGACCACGATCGGGATACTGATCAGCAGGCCCAGCACCACCAGCAGGAAGCTGCCGTGGGCGGCGCCGGCCACGGCCAGCACGTTGTCCACGCCCATCACCGCGTCGGCGATGATGATGGTCTTCATGGCGCCCATCAGCGTGGCCGCGCCAGCGCCGTGCTCGTCACCGTCGTTCTCGGCGGCCAGCAGCTTGTAGGCGATCCAGACCAGCGCCAGGCCGCCAACCAGCAGCAGGCCAGGGATCTTGAGCAGCCAGACCACGCCAATCGTCATGGCCGAACGGACCACCACGGCACCGATGGTGCCCCAGACAATGGCTTTCTTCTGCAGGTGCGGCGGCAGGTTGCGCGCCGCGAGGGCAATCACGATGGCGTTGTCGCCAGCCAGGACCAGGTCAATGACGACGATCGACAGCAGGGCTGTCAGGAACTGCATCGTGAACAGATCGGTAAACCACTCCATGTACGCTCCTCAGGTACGAAAAAGCTGCAGGCCATCGAGCCAGCAAGGGATTTTTGTTGCACCTGGGATTTACAGCGAGCGCCGGAAGTGATCGGGGGCGCCTTTGCAAACCGTAAAAACCAGGTGTGCAAAGGTCTTGCTCGACTGACTGGCGCGGAATGCGCACCAGGGTCAGCACAACCGGAGACGAGCGATGCGTCTCGGAATGACGATTGTGCTAAGGGCATCGGATGCCCCCAAGCTACTCCCCTTTTACTTCCCTCTTTGGAAGGGATCGTGGCCGCCGAAAAGCTCCGGCGATCACGTTGGAGGCGATTATAAGGGAACTGCGAAAAAAATGTTGCACTGCCGGGGTGGGGTTTGTATGTATCAAGTTTCAGACATGAACGCCGTGCGATTCAGTTTGTAAAGTGATGCAACGTGCCACGCACGCATAAGCATATGCACCTATCCTATCTGGATCGGTTCGGCAGGTGTGCACCAGACCTGACAGGCGCGCACCCCTGACCACCGCTGGCAAGCATCGGATGCCGGCGCCGACGCTTTGAGAGGGATTCACCGTAGTGCCCATCGACAACAAGGAAACGTCATGCCGGCCCCCACTACGCTTCAGACGCCCGACACCCATTCGACCCGCAACAACTCCCGCAACCACTCCCATCAACAGAACGGCCACGCCACGCCGGACATGGCTCCGGAGCCGCGCATCGTGGTCGGCAACGGCCACGCCCGGCCCGTGGCGGTCCCGCAGCCGGAATTCGTGCAGCAATACCGCGAGGACAACGGCGCGCTACGCGCCGAGATCGAGGAAGGGCTGCGCCGCAGCCAGGCGCGCATCAGCCCGAAGTTCTTCTACGACGTGCTGGGCTCCCGGCTGTTCGAGGCCATCACCGACCTGCCCGAGTACTACCCCACGCGCACCGAGGCGTCGATCTTTGCCACGGCCGCGCCCGCCATCGCCGCACGGGCGGGCAGCGGCTGCGTGCTGATCGACCTGGGCGCCGGCAACTGCCAGAAAGCGGCGCGCCTGTTTCCGAGCCTGCAGCCGGCCCAGTACGTGGCGCTCGATATCTCGGTGGAATTCCTGCGCGGCACGCTGGCCGCGCTGCAGCAGCAGAACCCCCAGATCCCGATGCTGGGGCTGGGAGCCGACCTGTGCGGGCCGCTCGACCTGCCCTCCAGCGTCAAGCGCGGCCGCCGGCTGTTCTTCTATCCGGGTTCCAGCATCGGCAACTTCGCGCCGATCGACGCCCTGGCGCTGCTGCAGCGGCTGCGGGCCGCGGCCGGCCCGGGAGACGGCGTGCTGATCGGCGTGGACCTGTACAAGGACGCCGACACGCTGGTGGCAGCCTATGACGATGCCCTGGGCGTGACCGCGGCGTTCAACCGCAACGTGCTGCGCAACGTGAACCGCATCGTAGGCAGCGACTTCGCGCTGGCCGACTGGCGTCACGCGGCCACGTTCGACACGCAGGCATCGCGCATCCAGATGCACCTGCAGGCCGAGCGCGATGTCACCGTGCGCTGGCCCAACGGCGAACGGCGGTTCGCGGCCGGCGACCGCATCCATACCGAGGACTCGCACAAGTATCGGCCGGATGACTTCGCGATCCTGCTTGAGGCGGCCGGCTTTACCGACCCGGTCAGCTGGACCGATCCGCGCGGCTGGTTCGCCGTATTTCACGCGCGCGGCTGACGATCGGCACGATCGGGCCAGGCTGGCGGTAAGCCGCGCCGCCAGCAGGGTAAAAGCGCGGGGGGCGGAACGCGTGGGCGCGCGGTGTCATAATGCGCGCAGCCGGCCCGGCCGGCACCGATTCCCACCCTTTGTCACGGATACCTCGATGAGCGGCTTTTCCATGCTTCCCGATCTCCACTTCACCGGCGGCACGGCGGCCTGGCCCGACGCGCGCCGGCTGCCGCGCGAGGGGTTGGCACAGGCATTGGTGGAGTCGCGCAACCGCACGCTGGCGTGGCTGGGTGCCTTCGGCGTGACCCGCAAGGGTTGGACCGTGCAGCGTCAGTACGACACCAATCCGCCGCTGTGGACGCTCGGCAATATCGCCTGGCACGCCGAATGGTGGTGCCTGCGCGGTGTGCGGCACCTGGAGCAGGGCGGTATCCGCCTGCCGGTGGCCAGCGAGCCGTCGCTGCTCGATGGCGCGGACGAATGGTTCGATCCCGAGCGGATCGGTCCGGATGAACGCTGGGAGATCGCGCTGCCCGACGTGGCGGTGGTGAAGCAATACGCCACGCAGGTGCTCGATGGTCTGCTGCGGCGCATCGCGCTACTGCCCGACGACGGCGACGCCACGCTGTATCCGTTCCGCCGCGCGCTGTACTACGAGGACGTGCAGGGCGAAACAGTGGCCACGCTGCTGCAGGCCCTGGAAGTGGCGCCGGTCGAGCCGGCATCGATCTCGCCGGCGGCGGCCGTGCAGTCTGCCGGCACGCTGCACTTTCCCGGTGGCAATTTCACGCAGGGCTGGCCGGAAGCCGACGGCTTTGCCTGGCCCGACGAATTGCCGGCGCAGAAGGTCTACGTCCCCGCGTTCGAGATGGACGCCGCGCTGGTGACCAACGCCCAGTTCCTGGAGTTCGTGGAAGACCGCGGCTACGAGCATCCGTCGTACTGGTCGGCCGCCGGCCGGCAATGGCTGATGACGCAGGAGCGTTCGGCGCCCCGCTACTGGTCGCGCCATGCGGTCAGCCGCAGCTGGGTGGCGTCGCGCTTTGGCACGGAGCGCACCCTCAATCCCGACGAGCCGGTGCGGCACGTCACGCTGTTCGAGGCCCAGGCGTGGTGTGTCTGGGCCGGGCGCCGCCTGCCGCAGGAGGTGGAATGGGAGCTGGCGGCCGTGCAGAATCGCGGGCTGCAATGGGGCACGCTGCGGGAATGGACGGCTACTCCGTACGAGCCGTACCTGGGCTTTGCCGCCGAGCCGACCGATGGCGAGATCATCGGCCGCTTCGGCACGCACCAGGCCGTGCGCGGGGTGTCGTTCGCCAGCCCGTCGCGCCTGCGTCATGTGCGGGCCCGCACGGCACTGCTACCCGAGGACGATGTGTCCTTTGTCGGCTTCCGGACGTGCGCGATGTGAACTGACGCGCGGCAACAAGAAAAGAGAAAAGGCACCCGAGGGTGCCTTTCTTGCGTTCCGCCACCGGCCGGCTGGCCGGCAGGGGATCAGCGATCAGCGATCAACGCTCGTAGCGCGAACGGCTGTTGCCGTTGCGTTGGCCGCCAAAGCCGCCGCGATCGCCGCCACGGTCGCCAAAGCTGCGGTCGCCGAAGCTGCGCTCGCCACCAAAGCCACGGTTGCCGTCGCGTTGCTGGCCGTCGCGGTTGCCGTACGAACGCTGCTCGCCGCCGAAGCTGCGGTCGCCGAAGCTGCGTTGCTGGCCTTGACCCTGGCCCTGGCCACGGTAACCGCCGTTGCCGCGGTCGCCGAAGCCGCCGCGGTCGCCGAAGCCACCGCCATTGCCACGGTCGCCGAAGCCGCCGCCGTTGCCACGGTCGCCGAAACCACGGTTGCCGTCGTTGCCGAAGCGGCGCTCGCCAAAGCTGCGCTCGCCGCCTTCGCGGTTGCCGCCGTTGTTGCCACGGTAGCCGCCGCCGTTGCCGGCACCATTGCCGCTGCGATAGCCACCGCCGCTGTTGCCGCGGAAGCCGTCACGGCCGCCCGGCTTGCCGCCGAAGTTCGAACGCGGCTTCGGCGAACGGCGCGGCTCCAGGCCTTCGATCACCGATGCGTCGATGCGGTGGTTCGTGAAACGCTCGATACGGCGCCACTGGAACATGTCGCCATGGTTCACCAGGTTGATGGCGATGCCCGAGCGGCCGGCACGGCCCGTACGGCCGATACGGTGGACGTAGTCTTCCGCCTGCTTGGGCAGGTCGAAGTTCACCACGTGGGTGATATCGGGCACGTCGATGCCGCGTGCGGCCACGTCGGTAGCCACCAGCACGCGCAGGTTGCCGCGGCGCAGGGCCGTCAGCGTGCGGTTGCGCGCGCCTTGCGTCATGTCGCCGTGCAGGGCGCCGGCCGCAAAGCCGGTGTCCGACAGGCGCTCGGCCAGCGAATCGGCGTCACGCTTGGTGGCCGTGAACACGATGGCCTGCTTCAGCGACGAATCGCGCAGCAGGTGGTCCAGCAGGCGCTCCTTGTGCGACATGTCGTCGGTGAAGTGCAGGCGCTGCTCGATGTTGCTGTGGTCGGCGCGCGCGGCGGCGATCTCGATGCGTTGCGGGTCGCGCAGCTGGCGCGAGGCCAGCTGGCCGATACGGGCGTCCAGCGTGGCCGAGAACATCAGCGTCTGGCGCGATGCCGGCGTGGCGGCCACGATGGCGTCGATGTCGTCGGCAAAGCCCATGTCGAGCATGCGGTCGGCTTCGTCGAACACCAGCATGTCCAGCGCGGACAGGTCGATGCGGCCGGCTTCGATGTGGTCCAGCAGACGGCCCGGCGTTGCCACCAGGATGTCCGGCATGCGCGACAGCATGGCCAGCTGCTTCGGATAGGGCATGCCGCCCAGGATGCTGGCGCACACGATGCGGCGCAGATGGCGGCCGTACTTGGCGGCGGCCTCGGTCACCTGCAGGGCCAGTTCACGCGTCGGCGTCAGCACCAGCAGCGACGGCTGGGCGGCGGCCGGACGGGGGCGCTTGCCCTTCATGCGCTTGGCCGGTTCGGTCGGACGATTCGGCGCGGGCTTTTCGCTGATGCGCTGGATCGCCGGCAGCATGAACGCGGCGGTCTTGCCCGAACCGGTCTGGCTCGAGACCAGCAGGTCGCGGCCAGCCAGGAAGGCGGGAATGGCCTGGGCCTGGACCGGGGTGGGGTTGTTGTAGTTGGCTTCGGCCAGGGCGCGCAGGATGGCGGGGTCCAGGCCAAGCTTTGCGAAACCGCTTTCCGGTGCGTCCGACGCTTGCGCGGCCGGGGCTGCATCGGCATTGAGCATGGCGTCGAGCTTGTCGAGCGGGCTCACGGCAGCGGCGGGCGTGGCAGTGGTGTCGGCGGCGGAAGCAAAAGATTGCTCCGCACGGAAGTCTTCGTGCTGGGTCATGTCGTACGTATTAAAAATGCATGGCACCCCAGGGCATTGTGCGCAAAGGGGTGGGCGCAAGTGCAAAGTCTTAAAAAGGCTTCGGCGCCAATCGGTAGGCCGTTCGACAGACTCAGCTGGCAAGACGGCGGCAGGCAGGGGGCGGCAGGCGATTCAAAACCGGCCGATTATCCCTGGCAGGCAAACAGCAATTCGGGCTGTTATCAGGATCGGAGACGAGGCAGCGTCAGGTGAGCGGTGCGTTCTGGCCAGGCACCTGTCTGATACTTCGTGTGATGACAGAGGCAGGGAGCAGATCTTGGGAGGTAGCGGATACGCCACGGCGGGTGGCCGGACGGCGCGGTGCGGGACTCACAGTGCGAAACTCACGGCGCGCAGTATAGCAGAACGCTGAATTTTTTGTTGCACCGCGCAAGCGGGAAATATCTGGAACATCGTAAGCAAACGTAAATGAAAGCGGCCGGGGCTTCGCTTGCATGTCGGGGCCCGGTGCCTATACTCCAGACGCGGGCATCGCTGCCCGTACGGGGCGGACGACAAAAGTCCCGCTGACATTGCCTTTGGCAAGGTTCGCTTGCCGCTCGCCTCCGGCCTTGCGGTCATTGATGCCACCGCCAGGTTTCCTCCGACTGTCCGGGTGGTCCGGATGGGCGTCCGCTTCATGGGCGGAATCCATGGGAAACATGCTTGGCACAGGAATGACCGGAAGCAGCCGGTGACGCAGACCCAGGAAGTCCGGGCCCGTCCGCAACCAAAGCCCGCCAATTGCTTGGCGGGCTTTTTCTTGTGATGCGACCTGTGCGCCTGGCGTGCCGGCTTACTTGCGCGCGGGCGTGGTATCCCGTTCGTGCCCTGCAGCCTGCGATGTGCCGGGGAATCCCTCTGGATACTGGACCAGCCGCGTAAGCGCGGGGCGTCGGTGCGCCTGCCAGCGGTAGCTGCCGGCCAGCCGCGCGCCGCCGATGATGGCGGTCATGGCCTCGCGATCGAGGTCCATGTTTTCCGACAAATCCTTGATGACGATGACTGCCATGGCGATCTCCAGCATGCGGGCCTTGCCGCGGCCGGCCGGAACGGCGCCGGTCGGGCAGCGCCGGGGCAGGCGCGGGCCCGATTCAGTATAGGCGAGCGGTCCTGTCGCATGCGCCCGGCACGCGACAGGACCGCGCCTGGACGCGCGGCGTTCAAGCCACCGCCAGGTTGCCGCCCCATTGCGTCGGCTTGACGTTGAGCGCGAGGTGGCCCAGGTCGACGCCGACGATCTTGTTGTTGTTGAAGGCGGCGACGTTCACCTGCTGGAACTGCTGCACGCTCTGGTTGATGTTGACGTTGACCAGCGGGCCGGCGGCGGCAATCTTGCCGAACCAGTCCGTGCCGCCGCGGATGGCGCACAGCGATTGTTGGTCGAGGTCCTTGCTGACGGCAAGGTCGCGGACGATGATCGATGACATGGTGGACTCCTGGAATCAGATTCAGCGGGTCGGGTCTGCGGCGGGCGGCCGGCTCGATGCCGGCGCCCGCCGCTGGCGGCGGACTCAGGCGTTGTTCTGCGCGTACTGGTTCGTCGTCGCGTTGTTGCGCAGATGGTCCTGGAAGGCCGAACCGTTGCCGAAATAGTTGCCCACCTGCTGCATCTGCTGGTTCTGCTGGTCGATCTTGACGTGCGAATCGAACGACAGCTTCACCGGGGCGTAGACGCTGGTCCACGGGGCGATCAGGCCCAGGCCGCCGCGTACCGATTGCATGCGGGCGGCTTCGAGGGTGGTGGTGCTGGACAGGTCGAGGATGGTCAGGGTGCTCATGGCAGTCTCCTAATGGGCGAGTGTGCGGGTGCGGTGCGTGGATGCGAAAGGCGGTGCTCAGACCGGGTGGTACACGTTGTTCTGTGCGGACTGGGTCGTGGTGACGTTGTTCGTCATGTGGTCCTGGAAGGCCGAGCCATTGCCGAAGTAGTTCTCCACCGATTGCATTTGCTGGTTCGACTGGGTGACGTTGAACACCTTGTCGACCGACAGCTTGAACGGGCTGTAGACGGTGGTGATCGGCAGGATGGCGATGCCGCCGCGTACGGCGTTCAGCGCCTTGGCGTCGAGGGTTTCGGTCGAGGACAGGTCCTTGATGGTCAGCGTGGTCATGATGGTTCTCCTGGATAAGGAAGGTGCTGCGTTGGGTCTGGGTGATGAGCATCGGGTTGGTGTCGCGCTCGGACCAGATATCGCAGCAAGCGTGCCAGCGCGTGCCATGGCCACGGAAAAAGTCTGCGGCGCGTTGTTGGACAAGGGTTTGCGGCGCAGCCGCGCGATGCGCGCCGGCATGGCGGGGGTGCGTGACCCCCTCGCAGTGATGGGGCGGCGCCAACAGAAAGGTGTCGGGTGTCGGGCGGACGGCAACGTCCGGGGCGTGCCGGACCACAGGGCGGCATTGCGGATGGCCGGAGTGCGCACTAGTATCCATCGAAGGCAATGTGCCGTGACGCAACGGTTCCGCCTCCAGTGCCGCCTCCAAAGCGCCACTTGTCAGCGCCACCAGTCGGCAACCAATGTCGGGATGCACCGGATGTCCAGCCTGACCGAACTCATACGGAATTTTCAGAGCGGGAGCCTGAGCCGCGACGAATTCCTCGCATCGGTGGATACGGCCCTGAAGGACGATCAGACCGACTCCACCCAGTTTGCCCGCGTGCTTTCCGAGGAGCACACACGCTTTCCGTTGCCGCCGGCCGTCTACGCCGAAGTCATGCATCGCATCGACTCCCACGTGGCCACGCAGTTCGACCCCGTTGGCCCGGCGCGGCACGATGGGCGCACCGAGCTGCCCGGCGAGGAAACGCGTATCGAGCCCGGGCCGGTGGATCGGCCGATGCCGGCGCCGGGCTTCACCGGCACCACCGGCAGCGGCATGACCGGCGGGTACACCGGCAACACGGGCACCGGCAACACCGGCAACACCGGCAGCCATACGGGCGGCAACACGGGGGGCGCCACCACCGGCGGACAGAGCGGGCACTTCACCGGCGGCTTCATCCCGTCCGGTCCGACAAAGGGTGTGGGCGATACGCTGAACGGCCGCTTCGTGCTCGAAGAGTGCCTGGGCGTGGGCGGCATGGGCACGGTGTACAAGGCGCTCGACCTGCGCAAGCTCGAAGCATCGGACCGCAAGCCCTATATCGCCATCAAGGTGCTGAACATGCAGTTCAGCGGGCATCCGAAATCGCTGATCGCGCTCCAGCGCGAGGCGCGCAAGGCCCAGCAGCTGGCCCACCGCAATATCGTCACGGTGTACGACTTCGACCGCGACGGCCCCACGGTCTTCTTGACCATGGAATACCTGCAGGGCAAGTCGCTCAACCGTGTGCTGCGCTCGCCGGAATTCCAGGGGCTGCCTTATGCGAAGGCGATGCCGATCATCGTCGGCATGGGCAGCGCGCTGGCCTATGCGCACGAACGCGGCTTCGTGCATTGCGACTTCAAGCCGGCCAATGTGTTCCTGACCGATCGCGGCGAGGTCAAGGTGATCGACTTCGGCATCGCGCGGGGCTTCCAGCAGCCTGCCGACGACGCCGACCAGACCGTGTTCGATCCGGGATCGCTGGGCGGCATGACGCCGGCCTACGCCAGCCCGGAGATGTTCGAGCACCGCGAGCCCGATCCGCGTGACGATATCTACGCGCTGGGCTGCGTCAGCTATGAACTGCTGACCGGTCGGCACCCGTACAACCGCGTGTCGGCCACGGAGGCGCGTGCAAAGAACCTGAAGCCCGAACCACCGAAGACACTGTCGCGTGGGCAGTGGAAGGTGCTGCGCCAGGCGCTGTCGCTGGACCGCGCAACCCGCACGCCCACGGTCAAGCAATTCCTGGCCGGGCTGGGCGGCGAAGCGCAGGCCACCAGCCTTCGCCTGCCCGTGATCGCGGGCAGCGTGATCGCCGGCGTGGCCCTGGCCACGGGGGTACTGGTGTACCTGTGGCGCAGCCACATGCCGCCGACGGAAAGCGCAGCGCCGGCCCAGGCCGCGGCGCCGTCCGCCACGCCCGCGCCGCCGGCAGAGGCGGTGCCGGTCAAGCCCGAAGCCGTCGCGCAGGTGATCGCCGCCACGCCGTGTTCGCTGCTGAGGGCCCGGATCGACGGCAATACGCTGCAGGTAGGCGGGTATGTCGGCGAATCGGCATTGGGCGGCCTGCGCGACAAGCTGGGCAGGATCGCGGGCGTGCGCACGCTGAAGCTCGATGCCCAGCCGCTGACCAGCGACAAATGCGACGTGGTCAAGCTGGTGGCGCCGTACTGGTCAGGCAGCCGGAAGGCGGGCGAGCCCGCCGGCGCGGTACTGCGCACGCGCGGCGGGACGCAGCTGACCGAAGGCGCGCCGCTGGTGCTGGACATCAACACGCCGCCGCACGACTCGTATGTCTACGTCGACTATTTCTCGGCCGATGGCAAGGTGGCGCACCTGGTGCCCAGCGGGCGCATCCAGGGCAACCAGGCGCCGGCCAGCTACAGTGCGACCGTGGGCGACAGCGGCGACTGGGTCATCTCGAAGCCGTTCGGCACCGAGCTCGTGGTGCTGCTGACCACGCCGGCGCCGCTGTTCCCCGCACGGCGCCCCGAGTTCGAGACCCGCCAGGAGTACCTGAAGGCGCTGGAAAAGCCGCTGGCGCAGATGGCCAGCAAGCACGGGCGCGAGCAGGTCAGCGCGGACATCGTGCAGATCGCCACGCGCGCGAAGTAGCCGCCAGCACAACCGCCTGGGGCTACTTCGCCTCGCGCACCACGCGAAAGCCGTTCTGCGACTGGCGCACGCTGGTGCTGTACTTGAAGCGCGTGGAAGACACCATGTAGCTGGCCCCCTCGCGCCACGAGCCGCCACGTATCACGCGCGCGGTGCAGGCCGGCTCGTCCCATGCGCGGCCATCGGTCGGCGCGTTCTTGTACGAACTGTGCCAGCAGTCGGCCACCCATTCCCAGACGCTGCCGTTCATGTCGTGAAGTCCGAACGGATTGGGCGCGAACGATCCGACATTGGCTGGCGCGGCATCGCTCCACGGATCGCCGCAATCCTTGCAGTTGGCGTTGCCCTTGCTCATCCGGTCGCCCCACCAGAATGCGGTGCTGGTGCCGCCGCGCGCCGCGTACTCCCATTCGGCCTCGGTGGGCAGCCGGTAGCGCTTGCCGGTGGTTTTCGACAGCCAGGCCACGTACTGCTGCGCGTCATCCCAGCTGATGTCGCGCGCCGGTGCCGTCCTGGCCTCGGGCGGATTGGCGGCAATGCGCGGGCAGGCGTTGGCATCGACGCAAGCATTCCATTGCTCGACCGTGACTTCGTATTTGCCGATGGCAAACGCGTGGCCCACGTTCACGTGATGCGGTGGTTTCTCGGCGGGGTCGCTGGTGTTGCTGCCCATCGTGAAGGCGCCGGGATTCAGCGCGATCATCAGCGGACACTGCGGACAGTCGCGCGATTCGCCGCCCTTGGCCTCGGCCGGCTTTGCCGCGCCGGACGCGGGGGCTTCCTTGCCTTCCGCCGGAAAGGTCACGGTGCCCTGCGCGACGGTGCCGCCGGCGCGTGTGCGGGTCTGGCCCGGGGCAGCGGCCGGTGGCGTGGGGGCAGGGGGCGGCCGGGTGACGGCAGGCGGCGTGGATTCGGCCTTCGCCTGGGGCTTCGGCTCGGACTTGGGCGGGGCCGATGACGTCGCCGGTGCTGGTGCCGATGCCGCCTGCGCGGGCGCACTGGCCTTGATGCGATCGAGCCGCGACCTGGCCAGCGCGGCGAAGCGTCCGTTCGGATACTGCTTCAGGTAGGCCTCGTAGTCGGCGGCGTAGTTGCTGTTCTTGATCGAATCCCAGAACGACAGTTCGTACTGCTCGTCGCTGTTCTTCGGCAGGATGCCGGCCGTCGCCGATGGCAACAGCGCGTTGCCCGCCTGGGCGATCCGGTCCCGCACGCTGCGCGGGGGCGGCCCGTGCGACGCGCCATCGATTCCCGCGCCGGTTTCCAGCAGCGCCAGCAGCGACGCGACGATTGCTTTCCGCCACATATTCACCCCCCTCAGAGTCGCCGCGCTGTGCGGTGTGGAGTTGCCGTGACGCGGTACCGGCCGTTTCAAGATAGCACAGCGTTTGTGGCGTGAAAGTTCGCTTTTTGGAGCCGGCCGACCTACGCTGTAGGACACATCGCCGAGCGCATCAAGAACATCGACCAAGAATCCGCTCCCGCGCGGGGTACCGTGTGCAGCGGACTGTTCTCCGGGAGGAGCCGCCATGTCCAGACGATCCCTGCTGCACGCGCTCGCGGCCGCATCCCTGGCCACGTGTCTGGCCAGCTGGACGACGCTGGCGATACCGTTGACGCAGGCCCCCAAGGGCGCCGAGGTCTATATCATCTGGCCCGGCGACGGCACGGTCATCGATGGCGGCAAGCTCTGGGTGCGCATGGGGCTCAAGGGCATGGGCGTGTGCCCCAAGGGCATCGAGCGGCCCAACTGCGGGCATCACCATCTGCTGATCGACGCCGATCTGCCGCCGATGGACAAGGAAATCCCGAACGATCGCAACCACCTGCACTTTGGCGCGGGAGAGACCGACGCGCGCATCGAACTGACCCCGGGCAAGCACACGCTGCAACTGCTGCTGGGCGACAGCAAGCATGTGCCGTTCGATCCGCCGATTTACTCGAAGAAGATCACGATCACGGTGCGCTAGCCACACAGGCGCGAACGGGGGGGAGCCATGACCCATTTCAGACCGATGCTTCTCGCGGGCATGACGTTGCTGTCCGCCGCTGCCTGGCTGCCGGCGGGCCTGGCAGGTGCCGCCGATGCGTCGGCGCCGGCCGCGCATGCGGGCCATGCCTCGGCACCGGCCGCGGCCGCTACCCCGGCATCGGGCCCCACGCCGGCCCCCCGGAACGCCTATCTCTATATCGGCTATCCCAACAACAACCAGACGCTGCCGGCCGGCAAGCCGATCAAGGTCTGGTTCGGGCTGCGCAACATGGGTGTGGCCCCCAAGGACGTCAAGTATCCGAACACGGGCCACCATCACCTGTTGATCGACGTCGACCTGCCGCCGCTGGACAAGGAGATCCCGAACGACCGCAACCACCTGCACTTCGGCGCGGGCGAAACGGAAACCACGATCGACCTGCCGCCAGGCAAGCACACGCTGCAACTGCTGATGGGCGACGAGCGGCACATCCCGACCAATCCGCCGGTCTACTCGAAGAAGATCACGATCTATGTGAAATGACCGACACCAGTCTCGGAGCGAAATGGCGGGGCGGTCCGCCTGTCTCCGGCGCGGCGCACAGCGATGTGCGCCGTTTTTTTTGCCCGGCCCCAACGGTGGCGTGCCGGCTGTTGCCGCGGCGCCAACATGCTGCGCCGGATTGGTCGGGTGCGATCCAACACAAGCGGGGGCACCGGCAGGCGGCCAGGCCGGGGCCGGTTCGGTGAGGTCGCCCGCCAGCCCTTGTCCTGCAACGATCTGCGGTTTTTTTCGGGTCCATGGCATGCGCTGGCACGCTTGCTGCGATATCTGGTCCGAGCGCGACACCAACCCGATGCTCATCCCAGACCCAACGCAGCACCTTCCTTATCAGGAGAACCATCATGACCACGCTGACCATCAAGGACCTGTCCTCGACCGAAACCCTCGACGCCAAGGCGCTGAACGCCGTACGCGGCGGCATCGCGGTGTTTGCCCCGCGCACGTCGATCTTCACGCCGGTGAGCCTGTCGTTCGATTCGCACAAGACGATCACGCAGTCGAACCAGCAGCTGCAGGACGTGGCCAACTACTTCGGCAACGGTTCGGCCTTCCAGGACCACATGCGCAACAACGTGACGACGAACCAGTACGCCCAGAACAACGCCTGATATTCGTACGGTTCAGGCGGCAGCGGCGCGCAGGCCGGCCAACCGGCCGCCGCCGCAACAGCCGCACGGGGAGCTTGCGCCGGGGACACCTCCGCCCCGGCGCTTTTCTTGCCCGTCGCCTTGCTTCGCACGCCGATTTCCTTTGCCCGCCGATTTCACCGGGCACGCACACCGAGGTTGGCGTCTGCCGCATGCCGACCCACAATACAGATCGAACGCCAGGACGCCCTGCCACGGTCCGGCGGCGTTTCAAGCAGGAAGCCATCGTGAACGCATTCGCCTTTGCTCCGCGCCGCATGTCCCAGCTGTCGGGCGTGGCCCTGTCCGTTGCGCTGCTGGCCGGCTGTGCCGACTTCCGGCCGCCCGAGTACCACCGGCCCGAAACGCCGGCCAAGGCGGCCTGGACCCGCAACGAGTCCGTCACCGTATCGCCGGCCGAGACGATCCTGCCGAACTGGTGGCAGGGCTTTGGCGATCCTTACCTGGACCAGCTCGTGGCCAGGGCGCTATCGGGCAACTACGACATCAAGGTGCTGGCCGCCCGCATCCGCGTGGCCAACGCGCAGATTGCCGAGGCCCGCGCGGGGGCGCTGCCGGTGTTCGATATCGGCGCCGGCGTGGACATCAGCAAGACCACCGGGCAGCCGGTGTCGCGCACCTATAACCTGGGTGGCACCGTGAACTGGGACATCGACGTCTGGGGCAAGGTGGAAAAGGGCGTGCAGGCCCAGAGCGCCGAGTTTCGCGCCACCGAGGCCGACTGGCGCGCCGGCTATCTGTCGCTGGTCTCCGATGTGTCGATCACGTACTTCACGATCCTGCTGCTCGACGAGCAGGTGGCGCAGCAGCGCCATACGCTGTCGCGCAACAACGACATCCTGGGCACCTACAAGGCCATGCTGGCCAACGGCCTGCTGCCGCAGATCCGCGTGATGCAGCAGCAGGCCGAAATCAATCGCCTGACCAAGGACCTGCTGGAACTGAAGCGGTCGCGCGACGTGGCCGAAAACGCGCTGGCCACGCTGGTCGGCGTGCCGGCCGGCGAACTCAAGGTGCCGCCCGGCAAGCTGCAGGAGCGCATCAAGCTGCCCGTGGTGCCGGCCGGGCTGCCTTCGCAGCTGCTGGCGCGGCGCCCCGATATCGTCGCCGCCGAATATCGCGTGCTGGCCGCCTACGACCTGGTCGGCCAGGCTCGGCTGGCGCAGTTGCCCAGCATCAGCCTGACCGCGCGCGGCGGCACCGCCAGCTTCGCGCTGTCCGACCTGATGAAGTCCTTCACCTTCGGCTTCATGCCCAGCATCAACCTGCCGATGCTGGACCCCAACGTGCGGGCCCGGGTGAAGACGACCGAGGCCAACGTGGGCGTGGTCGAGAACGAATACGGCCGCACCGTCATGACCGCGTTCGAGGAAGTGGAGAGTGCGCTGGTCAATGTCGATGCGCACAAGAAGCAGCGCGTGGAGCTGCAGCAGCAGGTGAGCCAGCTGCGCGTGGTGGGCGCGCAGATCGACGCCCAGGCGCGCGAGGGCATCGCGTCGCAACTCGACGTTTTCGAGTCCGAGCGTTCGCTGCTGACCGCCGAGCAATCCTTGTTGGGGGCGTACCAACAAATCCTGGCCGATACCGTCACGCTGTACAAGGCACTGGGCGGCGGCTGGCCCGACGTGGACGTGCGCAACAACCGCGTGGACACCGCCGCCGAGGCGGCGTCGCCGGCCGGTGCGGCGGCGTCCAAGGCGGCGCGTTAGCCGCAGCGGCGCACAAACCGTATCAAGCCTGAAACCCGCATGGCGCTGGCGTTTGCGCAACGCTGCGCCGCAGCGCATTGACTCCCCCCAAGCGTGGCCTACTATGTTCTTACCCGTGACCTGCCGCCCCCTTGCCGACGCATGCCGACCCCGTCGCCGCGTTGGCGCGCGGTTTCGCGCCACAGGCCGCACTGTTGGCTCAGGTGAAACATGACGCGCGACGAAGCTCCCTTCATGGATGTGCCGGTCATGACGCCCCCCGCTGGCCAGGCGTTCGATGTCCTGCTGATGCCCGTGTCGCGCCCGGAGCTCGGCGAGATCCGCATCGACGAGGACCTGTTCGCGATCGGGCGCGGCGAGGCGCCGTTTGCCGCGTATCCGACCGAAGCCGTGTCGGTGCTGTCCCGGCGGCACGCGCGCATCTTCTCGGAAGACGGCGCGGTGTATGTGGCCGACCTGGGCAGCAAGAACGGCACACGCGTCAATGGGGACAGCGTGGCGCAGCAGCCGGCGCGGCTCAGCGATGGCGACGAGGTCAGCTTCGGCGCGGACCTGGCCTACCGCGTGCGGCTCTATCCGCGTCCGGCAGCGCCCGAGCCGCCCCGCGTGGCGGTCACGCTGACGCCGATGCGCGAGGACCTGGGCCTGCAGCCCGTGGTCATCACCGGCTTCCCCTTCATGGTCAACAAGGCGGACGACACCTTTGCCCGCTATCGCGACCAGTATCCGCACCAGGTGAACTATCTGTCGCGCCGCCATGCGCACGTGTACCTGAAGCACGGCGTGCCGTGGATCGAAGACCTGGGCAGCACCAACGGCACCTTTGTCAATGGCGTGCGGCTGCGCGACCAGTCGGTGCGGCTGGAGCCCGACGACGTGGTGGCGTTTGGCGGCAGCCACTTTGTCTACCGCGTGGGGATCGAGCGCGAGACCGATGCCGATGCCACGGCCACCCGGACATCGCTGGCAGCGCCCGCCCCATCCGCCCCGTCCGCCCCGTCCAATGCGTCCGACATGCCGCGCCAGGCCGCGCCGGGCGATGCCGATCCCGACAAGACCACCTTCGTGGGCGCGGCCGACTCCTTCCTGGACATCTTCTGCATGGACTATCGCGCCGCGCAGGAGGACGAGGTCAACCCCGAAGCCATGCCCGATGCGGCGGACCCCGCCCATGCGTCGGCGCCGCGCGGGCGGATGACGATGATGGCGCTGGAGGCCATGCGCAGCTTCGGCATCCGCGACCGCCATCAACTGGAGCGTGCCGCGCGCGTGGCGATCCTGGTCATTGCCGTGCTGGTGATCGGTGGCGGCTATGTCTGGTGGCGCGGCGCGCCCGACAGGTCACTGCAGGCGCTGGTCGACGAAGGCAAGTACGTGCGCGCCGCGGAAGTGGCCGACAAGGTGCTGTCGCGCCACCCCGACGAGGCACGCTACCAGGCGCTTGGCGCCGAGGCCCTGATGCGCGGCTACGTGCCGCAATGGTCGGCGCGGCTGCAGGCCGGCGATGCCGACGGCGCCAACGCGGTGCTTGGCGAGATGCGGGCGCGCAGCCAGCACAATCCCGACGGCCAGGCGCTGACCGGCCAACTGGCCTGGGTAGCCGACCTGGAGCGTTACGTGGCCCAGCGCGGCGGCATCGACGGCCCGATCCGCATGTACGCGGACGAAACGAAGATCCGCGACCTGCTGCGGCGCTGGGAGGACGACACGGCGTCGCATCAGCGGCTGCTCGGGCGCATCGCCAACGACGTCCCGTCGTTCCGCGACACCTACGCGCGCGCGCTGAGCGATCTGCGCCGGCTGCAGAACGACGAATCGGTGCTGCTGGCCGCCATCGACCGGCTCAACGCGGCCATCGCCACGGAGCTGGGCCGCGACCAGCCCGAGGCGTTGCAGCCGATGCTGGCCGAATACAAGGACAAGTACCCGCGGCTGGTGGGGCTGGACAGCGTGGAGCGCGACCTGCACCAGTACACGGCGGTGATCGAGGCGCTGCGCGCGCGGGCGCCGGGGCCGCTGGTGGCGCTGATGCAGAAGGCCAGCTTTGCCACGCCGCCGTTCCAGGCCGCCTATCAGAAACTCAAGGCCACGCGCCTGCCCGGCGACGACGTGCAGAAGCAGTACGTGGCAGCCAGCAAGGCATGGGAGCAGGGCGACGGCGCGGCTGCGCTGGCCGCGCTGAAGGCCGTCACGGCGGGGCCCTGGGCGGCCGATGTGGCGAAGGATGTTGCCCACAAGGCGCAGGTGCTGGCGCAATACGGCGCCATCAAGGCCGCACGCGGATCGCCCGGCTATGAAGAACAGCTGCTGGCGTTCTACGAGTCGCTGGACCCGAAGACCGATGGCTACTTCGCCAGCAGCATCGACGCCGATGTGAACAGCATCCGCGAGGCGGCGCTGCGGCGCGCCAACCAGCTGCTGAACCGTGCGGCCACGGCATGGCGCCAGTATCGCAACAACGGCCTGATTGCCGGCGAACAACGTCTCGAACCGGGTATCTCGGCCAAGTTCCGCTCGCAGGCCAGGCTGCTGGCCGACGCCCAGGACGATGCGCGCAAGGGGCTGCGCATCTACGCCCAGCTGAAGATCGAGGATTCGGCGCAGTGGAGCAAGATCCGCGACGACATCCAGGCCGAAATCGACACCCAGCGCCGGTCGCTCAATGATCTGCGCATGGTGCTGGACCCGGCGGTGCTCAAGGCCAAGCTGGCGCTGGTGGGCGAGGGCAGCAAGCAGGGCGGGAAGGACGACGGCAAGGACGGCAAGGCCGCGCCGGCCGGGACCGCGGCCACCGCTGCTGCCGCCGCGGCCGTGAAGCCCGAAGCGGGGAGTACGCCATGAAGGACGAGAACCGCGACAACCGGCTGCGGCCGCTGACCGAGGCGCTGGAAGACCATAGCGCCGAGGGCATCGCGCTGCTCAGCGCCGAGCCGCGCCGGCTGACGCTGCTGGCCGTGGTGACCACGGGCGTGCTGGTGCTGTGCGCGCTGCTGTGGTCGTTCTTCGGCCACGCCGACGTCATCGTGACCGCGCAGGGCACGCTGGCACCGGAGTCCGAGGTGCGGCGCTTCTACGCGCCGGTCGATGGGGAACTGGTCGATCTCTACGTGGCCGAGGGCCAGCCGGTGTCGAAGGATGACGTGGTGGCGCGGCTCAACGCGCGCGGCGCCATCGAGGCGGCGGCCAATGCGCTGCAGGCCCAGCTCAAGCTCGAAGACGCCGAACGCGAGTGGAAGCAGTTTCCTGAACGCAAGGCCTTGCTGGAGCGCCGCGCGCTGGCGCTGAAGCAGCAGATCGAACTCAATTCGCGCCAGCACGAGAACCGCCTGGCCGAGGGCACGACGCGGCTGGCCGAGCAGCAGCGCGCGCAGTTGGCCGAGGCGCGCAGCAATCTGGAAAACGCGCGGCGCGCACGGGAATTCGCACGCCAGGAGCAGGACCGTTATGCGCGCCTGTTCGCGTTGCCCGCCGGCGGCGGGGTGTCGCAATCGCAGGTCGAGGCCAAGCGCGCGGCCACGCAGGAGGCCGAGAACACCCTGCGCGTGGCCCAGTCGCGGCTGGCCGAACTGGACGCGCGGCTGGCGCAGGAATTCACGCAGGCCAGTGCGCAGCTGGAAGGCAGCGGCCAGGAACTGGCCAGCCTGCGCGTGCAGTACGACGCCGCCGTGCGCGAGATCACCAGCACCGAGGACAAGCTGCGCCTGCAGGTGCAGACGGCGCGGCTGGTGGCCGATGCCGCCGCACGCATCAAGTTCGAGAACATCGACAAGGACAACTTCCTGCTGATCCTGGCGCCGGTGTCGGGCGTGATTACCGATGTGACGTCCACCCAGCGTGGCGACAAGGTGCAGGCCAATACGCCGCTGGGCGGCATCGCGCCCAAGGATGCCCGGCCGATGCTGCGCATCGAGATTGCCGAGCGCGACCGCGCCTTCCTGCGCGAGGGGCTGCCGGTCAAGCTCAAGTTCAGCGCGTTTCCGTACCAGCGGTACGGCCTGATCGCAGGCACGCTCGAATACATCTCGCCGGCCACCAAGCCGTCGGGTCCCGACAAGCAGCCGGTGTACGAGGGCCGCGTGCGGCTGGCGCAGGACTACTACAGCGTGGCCAGCAACAAGTATCCGTTGCGCTACGGCATGACCGCCACGGCGGAGATCGTGGTGCGGGAAAGACGCCTGATCGACCTGGGGCTCGATCCATTCAGGCAGGTCGCGGGTTGAACGTTGAGGAGAGGGCGATGACAGCCATCGTACGCATCGACGAAGAAATGATCGGCGTCGACGAATTCGTGAGGGTCCTGAAGCTGACCGGCCAGTTCGAAGGCTTGGTGGAGCAACTGGTGCGCGACAAGCTGACCGCCCACGCGGCGCGCCGCCAGGGCCTGAAGCTGACGCCGGAGGCAGTGCAGGAGCGCGCCGACCAGTTCCGCCGCGTGCATGGCCTGCACCGGGCGGCAGACATGAACCACTACCTCGACGCGCTGAACATCACGCTGGACGAGTTCGAGACCTTCATCACCGACAGCCTGTACCAGGAAAAGATGATGGAACAGGTCTGCACGGACCAGGCGGTGGAGTCGTACTTCCAGCTCAATTCCCCGAAGTTCGACAGCATCGAGGTCAGCCATATCGTGGTGGACACCGAGGGCAAGGCGAAGGAGCTGGTGTCGTACCTGCAGGACGATCCCGATGCGTTTGCCGAGATGGCGCGCGAGCATTCGATCGCCGACACGCGCGAGCAGGGCGGCGACATCGGCAAGGTGCTGCGCGGATCGCTCAAGGGCGACATCGAAGCCAAGGTGTTCAACGCCGAGGCCGGCGATCTGCTGGGGCCGTTTCCGGCGCCCGACAAGTCGTTCTTCGAGGTCTTCCTGGTGCGCGCCAAGCATCCGGCCCGGCTGGACCCCGACGTGGCCGTGGAGATCCGCCGGCTGCTCCGTGAGGAATGGCTGATGGCCAGGGCGCAGGAACATGTCATCGAAGCCCGCTAGCGAGGTGGCGGCACCGGCCGCTGCCGCAGCCCCCGCGCCGCCCGCCGGACAGTCGCTGGCCGACTTCCTGGCCACGGTGGAAATCCTGTCGCCGCTGTCGCGCGACGAGATCGAGCGGCTGGCCGCCAGCGCCCGCACGCTGCATTTCGGCTTTGGCGACACGGTCTGCAATGCGGGCGAGCCGGCGGACGGCATTTTCATTGTCCGCAGCGGCTCCGTGCGCGTGTTCAACGAGGAACATGGCAAGGAAATCAGCATGGGCGTGCGCAAGACCGGCGAAGTGTTTGCCGATATTGCGCTGCTGCGCGAGTACCGGCACGAGTCGTCGGTGCGGGCATCGGGCAAGACCGAGCTGATCACGATACCGCGCGCCGTTGCCGAGCCGACGGTGGGCGGCAACCCTGCCGCGCTGGCCTTTATCACCAGCTATGTGGCCATCAGTTCGGCGGGGGGCTTCGTGGCGCGGCTGTTCGACCTGCGCGGCAAGCTCGACAAGCTGGAGCTGGAAGACGCCGTGCGCAGCGTGGGCGTCAAGCGGGTGGCGGCCGGCAAGGAGATCCTGCAGCAGGACGGGCGCGAGGATCGGCGCCTGTATGTGGTGCGCCAGGGCACGGTGCGCATCGTGCGCGAGGAAGACGGCGACACGTTCCAGCTGGCCACGCTGGGACAAGGCGAAATCTTCGGCGAGCGCGCGTGCGTGATGCGCCAGGAGCAGATCGCCTCGGCCATCGCCGAGACCGACACACGGCTGCTGGTGATCCCCGAGAAGACGGTGCAGCTGATCCTGGAGCGCAACGCGCGGCTGCGCGAGGTGCTGGAAGAGCGCATCCGCACCGTGGATCGGGAATTGCACCGGCAGAAGAAGCTCGCCCAGCGCCGCAAGCGGCCGGTGCTGCTGGACCTGCACTCGAAGCCCGCACTGGGGGAACGGCTGATCCGCCGCTTCGCGCTGGTGGAGCAGGCCGAGGAGATGGACTGCGGCGCCGCCTGCCTGGCGATGATCTGCCGCCACTATGGCATCCCCATGACGCTGGGCAAGTTGCGCGAACTGGCCAATGTGACCACGGCCGGCGCCACGCTCGACAGCCTGGCGCGGGCGGGCGAATCGCTGGGCTTCACCACGCGCGGGGTGCAATGCACGCGCGATGCGCTGACCGGCTTCGAGCTGCCGTTCATCATCCACTGGGAGGGCTACCACTACGTGGTGGTCTACGGCGTGTCGTCGCAGTACGTGTGGGTGGCGGACCCGGCCATCGGCTTCCGCAAGATGAGCGCCGAGGAGTTCGAACGCGGCTGGAGCGGCACCTGCCTGCTGTTCTCGCCCGGTACGCAGATGAACGAACTGGCCGTGTCGCGCTCGCCGTGGCTGCGCTTCATCGGCTACCTGTCGCCGTACAAGCGCATCCTGGCGCATCTGTTCCTGGCCACGTTCGTGATCCAGGTGCTGGGCGTGGTGCCGCCGCTGATCATCCAGAACATCCTCGATGGCGTGGTGGTGCACCAGAACATCGGGCTGCTGCACCTGCTGATCCTGGGACTGGTGATCTCGAACGTGTTCACGCAGCTGATGGTCACCATCCGCGCGTACCTGGCGAACTTCATGGTCCGCAACATGGATTTCGCGATGATGTCGCACTTCTTCAAGCACACGCTGTCGCTGCCGCTGTCGTTCTTTGCCAAGCGCAAGACCGGCGACATCTTCGCGCGCTTCCAGGAAAACCAGACCATCCGCGCGTTCCTGACGGAGTCCACGGTGACCACGGCGCTGAACCTGCTGATGGTGTTCATCTACTTCAGCATCATGTTTCTCTACAACGTGAAGCTGACGCTGCTGCTGATTGCGTTCGTGATTCCGATTGCCGCGCTGACCGTGGTGGTCACGCCCAAGGTGAAGGGCTACGCGCGCGAGGTGTTCGCGGCATCGACCGATGCCAAGGCCTACCTGATGGAAACGCTGGGCGGCGCGGAGACCGTAAAGGGCATGGGGATCGAACGCCCGGTGCGGCTGCGCTGGGAGCGCAAGTACGCCAAGGCGCTGGACAAGCAGTACCAGGCGCAATCGTTCCATATCCTGGTGGGCCTGGTCAGCCAGGTGCTGAACGCGGCCACCACCATCACGATCCTCTGGGTGGGCGCCACGCTGGTGCTGGAGCGCGAACTGACGATCGGGCAGCTGATCGCGTTCAACGCCTTCATGGGCAGCGTGCTGGCGCCGCTGATGGGGCTGGTGGCGCTGTGGGGCCAGCTCAACGACGCCGGCGTGGCGATGGAGCGGCTGGGCGACGTGCTGGACCTGGAGCCGGAGCAGAAGCCGCAGGACGTGATGTCGCGCGTGTCGCTGCCGGACCTGCAGGGCGAGATCCAGTTCGACGGCGTGTACTTTCGCTATGGCGGCGAGGACACCGCCTACGTGCTGGAGAACATCAGCTTCCATATGCGGCCGGGCGAGATGGTGGCCATCGTCGGCCGCAGTGGGTCGGGCAAGACCACGCTGGCCAAGCTGCTGGTGGGCTTCTACAAGCCAACCGACGGCACCATGAAGGTGGACGGCTACGACATGAACGTGATCGACACCGAGTTCTTCCGTGCCCAGGTGGGGTATGTGATGCAGACCAACCTGCTGTTCTCGGGCACGGTGGCCGAGAACATTGCCTGCGGCGACGACAGCCCGGACCGGCGCCGCATCGAGGAAGTGGCCAAGATGGCCGACGCCCACGCGTTCATCTCGAAGCTTCCGCTCGGCTACGAGCAGGTGGTGGGCGAGCGCGGCATCGGGCTGTCGGGCGGGCAGATCCAGCGGCTGTGCATCGCGCGGGCGCTGTATCACGACCCGCGGCTGCTGGTGTTCGACGAAGCCACGTCGGCGCTGGACACGCAGTCGGAGAGCAACATCCTGGCCAATATGCAGGAGATCCTGAAAGGCCGCACGGCCGTGATCATCGCGCACCGGCTCAGCACCATCATGCAGGCCGACAAGATCCTGGTGCTGTACGAAGGCGGCATCGTGGAGCAGGGGCGGCACGAGGAACTGCTGGAACGGCGCGGCATGTACTACCAGTTGGTCCAGAAGCAGTTGAGCGCGGCATGAAGCTATACAACCCCACCCCCGTCACCTCGGCCGTATCGTTCGCGGGCCTGATCGAGCGGATCGAGATCCTGCGCTCCACGCTGCGCTGGTCGTCGCGGCTGGAGCGGCCCGACATCGAGAAGCTGCTGAAGCAGGCCACCACACTGCGCGACGAGGTCATGGGCCTGTCGCACAAGGAACGCTTTGTGGCGGCGGCGTCGGCCACGGGCGAGACGGGGGCCGACGAGGCGGTGGTCGAGCCGGTGGAGATGTCGGCCCGCGAGCGGCGGCAGGCGCTGATGGAGCGCAGCTTTATCTTCGAGGGCACGTTCGGCGACAACCCCAGGCTGCTCGAATCGCTGGAAATCGCCGAGAAGGCTGCGCCCACCGACCTGCCCGTGCTGATCGACGGCGAAAGCGGCACCGGCAAGGAGCTGATGGCCAAGGTGATCCACGCCAACGGCCTGCGCAACGACAAGCCGTTCATCTCGGTCAACTGCGGCGCGATTCCCGACAGCCTGCTCGAATCGGAACTGTTCGGCCACAAGAAGGGCGCGTTCACCGGTGCGGCCAACGACCGGCGCGGCAAGTTCGAGAGCGCGCATACGGGCACCATCTTCCTGGACGAGATCGGGGAATTGCCGCTGACCGGGCAGGTGAAGCTGCTGCGCGTGCTGGAGGCGCACGAGATCCAGCGGGTGGGCTCCGACGAGGTGATCGCCGTCGATACACGCATCGTCGCGGCCACCAACAAGGACCTGCGCCGGATGAGCCAGGAAGGCACGTTCCGCGAAGACCTGTTCTACCGGCTCAGCGTGATCCACGTGACCCTGCCGGCCCTGCGCGAACGGCGCGACGAAATCCCGCTGCTGGTGGCCTACTTCGGCGACGAGGCCGCCGGCCAGCTCAAGCGGCGGCCGCTGAAGCTGACGCCCCGGCTGCGCGACTTCCTGCTGCACTACGAATACCCGGGCAATATCCGCGAACTGCGCAACCTGATGTACCGGCTGTCATGCCTGGCCGGCGACACGGCCGATTTCGTCCACCTGCCCCAGGACATCCGCCCCCGGCCGACGGGGCTGCAGGCCGTGGCAGCCGCGGGCGGCAAGGCAACGGTGACCGACCTGAGCACGGCCACATCGCTCAGCGAGGCCAAGCGCGCCGCCAGCGACGAGGCCGAACGGGCCTTCCTGGAACGCGGGCTGCAGGAAGTCGGGGGAACCGTGGCCGAACTGGCGCGCCGCTTCGACATGAACCGGTCGCACGTCCAGATGCTGCTGAAGAAGCACGGCATCCACTCGAAGGATTTCAGGAACAACCGGCAGGCGGATGGGAAGTAGGGCGGGGCGGCTTTTTCGGATGCCGGCCTTCTTCAGTCATTGCCATCCGAAACGTCTGCATGCGTGCTGCGTTTGCGCTACCTCAAACCTCCGGATTCAGCAGCGTCATGTCCGATCCGCCGCCGATGTCCTCGGCGCGGATGACCACCACCGACACGTTGTCGCGGCCGCCGTTGTCGAGCGCCTGCTTGACCAATGCGTCGGCGGCAGCCGCCGGGTCGGCCATGCCCGGGGCCAGCAGCGCAGCGATCTGGTCGTCCTCGACTTCGTTGCTGAGTCCGTCGCTGCAGAGCAGGAACACGTCGCCATCGCCGATCTCCAGCGTCAGCCGTTCCAGATCCAGCGTGGCTGCCGCGCCCACGGCGCGCGTGATGGTGTTGTGGGCGGGATGGTGCTTGGCCTCGTCGGCGGTGATCAGCCCGCGCGCCTTGAGCCGTTCCACCTGGCTGTGATCGCGCGACAGCTGCTTCAGGTGGCCGTCGCGGAGCAGGTACAGACGGCTGTCGCCGGCCCACAGGCAACTGCAGCGGCGCTCGCAGGCCAGCAGCATCACCACGGTGCTGCCGATCACGCGGACCTTCATCCGCAGCGCTTCCTCGATCAGCAACTGGTTGACGGTCTGCATGGCCAGGCGCGCGTTCTCGACGGCGCCATCGAGGCTGTCGGGCTCGGGCAGCGCCGATAGCGCCTGGATGATCGCGCGGCTGGCGAAGTCGCCCACCGCGTGGCCGCCCATGCCATCGGCCACGGCCCAGATGCCGCGGTCGGGCATGGCCAGGCAGGCGTCCTCATTGCGTGCCCGCACCCGTCCGACGTCTGTGCAGGCGGCGGAAGTCCAGCGGAATTGCGATACGCAGGTCACGGCATGCTCCAGCGCGGGCCGCTACCGGCGTGCGCGTATGGCGCCCCCGGGGCGCCGGGAATTTGGAAGTCACCGCGAAAGCCCTGCCGGATGCTGCAGGGCTCAGACCAGCCGTCCCTTGTTGCGGGCGTCCATGGCGGCATCGACCGTGATATTCGAATTCGGCGCCGTGTTCTGGACGTTCACGTTCTGGAACTGGTTGTTCATCTGATCAGCATAGAAGCTGTAGTTGATCTCGTAAAAGTTCACGACGGGTAACGCGCTGGGGCGCGCCGCCACATAAGGCTGGATCCAGCCGAACACCCACGGCGCGCCGCCGCCCCGCACGGCCGACATGGCCCGGAAATCCAGTGCGCGCTGGGTGTTCAGGTCGCGGATGGTGAGCGTAGCCATGATGGTCTCCTGAGGCTGGCATCGAAAGGGTCTGCCGGTAAGGAGCAAACGGTGTGCCACGGCGCCGTTGTGAGGATCGGGGCGCATGCCGTAACCCATTGTGCGAGCCAAGTGAGGCATTGGCCGGATTACGCGTTGGCCACGCGCCAACAGCCGGCCGGAAGTGGTGGGGCGGCGCCGTCAGCATGCGGCCGCCAGGCGTTGGCCCGGCGCTGACGTCCGTTCGGCTGGCTGCCTCACCCCAATGCCGGGCGCCCGCCAACACAATCTGGCCAACGCTGTTGGGCATACGCCGACGAATTCGCGCGGTTCGAATCTGCCGAATCCCCGCCAGCCGTTGTCCCGCCGTCGATCCGGTGGTCTGGCACGCTTGATGCGGTTGGGTATGCACCAACGCAGCCCTGGCTGCCAGCCACCGACACCGAACCGAGACCTGCCATGAACGCCCAAGACCAACAACAAGTCAGCCGCCTGGAAGATGCCTACCTGCCCGGCGCCCATCTCGTGACGGAACGCAATGGCTACGCGCACCATGGCATCTACGTCGGCCAGGGCCGCGTCATCCACTACGCCGGCTTCTGCCACGCGCTGCACGCGGGTCCGGTGGAAGAAACCACGCTCGAACAGTTTGCCGACGGCCACGGCGTGACGGCCAAGTCCGAACCCTGCGCCCGCTACCTGGGCGCCGAAGCCGTGTCGCGCGCCCGCAGCCGCCTGGGCGAGAACCGCTACCACCTGCTGACCAACAACTGCGAGCACTTCTGCACGTGGTGCCTGCTGGGCCAGCCCCGCAGCGAACAGGTGGAAACCTGCCTGCGCAACCCCGGCACCGCAATGGTCATCGTGCTGCAGATGGCGCTGGCCCTGCTGTCGAGCCTCCACCTCGCCAGCCTGCACGCCGCCTGATCCACCGCCAGCACTCCACTGCCAAAGGGGCCCGCCATGTCCGGACTGATCGATTGGGAAAACTGTACCGCCCGCAGCGGCCGCGCCTGCCACCGCGCCTGCGGCCAGCAGGGGGACGCCGCTCGGGCCCGCCGGCGAAGGCGCCGCGAGATGCGCCACGAGATGCGCCACAAGATGCGCCGCGACAGCGATCGCCGACATCCGGCACTGGCGGAGTTTGCTATACTGCGCCCCGTCTTCCGGTCCGCCCGCCCCAGCGCGGCGCAGGCACCCTGCAGACGGTCCGCTCGCCGTAGTTCAATGGATAGAACGAGCGCCTCCTAAGCGCTAGATACAGGTTCGATTCCTGTCGGCGGGACCACCCACCCTGAGCATGAGCGAGCCCACCGGGACCACGATCGGGACCATCGGCAGGGGCGGGCCGCGCTACCAGGCAGTGTCCGAACCGCGCACGTTGCGCCGTTCAGTCATCCTTCCCCGCCACCATGTGCGCGAAGCTGCCGATTTCTGCGGATCAGCTTCAACAAACGGCTATCATGTAGCCCGCACGCCGCAGCCGCGGCGGCGCTGTTTGTCCAATTCTGTCGATCCATGCCTCTATTCCGGACGTCTCTGCGCTGGTTTTCCGCGCTGGCCGTGATGGCCGCCGCCCCCGCGGTGGCGGTGCAGCCTGCGTCCGACCCGGCATTGAACGACACGTCCGGCTGTTCGGCGCTGATCGATATCGTCCAGGAAAGCCTGCGCGGCGAGATCGATGTGGTGTGCCCGAAGGACGGCAAGGAAGCGTGCGAGGCCAAGAATGGCCAAATCCGGGCGCTGCTGGACATCGTGGACGAGCGTCGCAAGCGCAAGGCCGACGAGTGCGAGACGCTGGTTCAGGTCAACCGCCTGCTGCGCACGCTGCCGCCCAAGACCTGAGCGCCGGTAGAGCGCCCGGCGGCTAGTGGCTCATCTTCGAGAACAGCTGGATGACCGCCACCCCGGCGATGATCAGCGCGATGCCAACCACGGCCGCCAGATCCGGCACCTGCCGGTACAGCACCACGGCGATCATCGTCACCAGAACAATGCCCGCGCCCGACCAGATCGCGTAGGCCACCCCCACCGGCACGGTCTTCATGACCTGCATTAGCAGCCAGAACGCGGCCACATAGCCAGCCACCACCAGCACGCTGGGCCAGAAGCGCGTGAAATTCTCGGCAGCCTTGAGGCTGCTGGTGGCAATGACTTCGGCGACGATGGCCAGGGCAAGAAGCAGATATCCGTTCATGACAGGGGGCGGCAGGCAAGGAAACAGCGGTTGAATACTCAGAAAAGCGGCCATTAAGGCGCTCGGGCAAACCATTATGCAAGATGCCCGCAAATGGGGGCTGCAAAATGGTGCCGAAAATGCCCACAATCCAGTCTTCATGCGGGTTTCGGGCGGTTGATTACCCTCCCTCGCGGTGGTTGTGCCAATGCCAATACCCGTCTTGAATGCTACGCGTACGCCATAGCCGCCCGGGAAGACAATCGCGGCGGCCCACAATAAACGTCGCGGCGACAATAAAACCCGTGGCCTGACCATGCCGGCACCCGAGGCGCCGGTGGCGGGACGCGGGTCAACGGGATAAATGGGGAGCTGTATGACAACCGATCTGGATGCGGCCACGGCATGGCCTGTCATCACGCGGCTGGCCGACGTCGAGGGAACGTCGGACCACCGTACCGAACCCGCCGAGGGCGTGTGGCAGAACACGATCGCCGCCGCCGACCAGGCGCTGGAGGAAGCGGCCCGCATCCAGCGGGGCGTTCAGCACAATCTCAGGCTGCAGCAGGAATTGCGGGCCTTGCGCGACGAACTGCGCCGCGCACACGACGAGATCGACCGTTACCGCGGCATGCACGCACGCGTGGTGGTCAGCATGCGCCAGCTCGAGGAAGGCCACGCCACCGAAATAACGCGACTGCAGGCCGACAACGAGATGCTGCTGGTCCGGCATCGCGTCTACAAGCTGCTGGCCGAGCACTACGGCACGGCTGCGCTGCGCTTGCAGCCGGCCGTGTTTGCCGAGCATCGCGACCGCGTGCTCGAACACGTGCTGTTCCAGCGGCGCAAGGGCGTGCCGGTGACCGCGATCAGCGCGGCCGAGGTGGCCTTCCTGCTGCTCTGAGCCGCGCCGGCGGCAGCGGAGGGCAGCCCCGGGGCAGGCCCCGGATCAGGCGGCCTTCGGCGCGCGTGGCTTGAGGACCAGCAGCGCCAGCATGCCTCCGACCACGCCCCAGAAGGCCGAACCGACGCCGGCCAGCGTCATGCCCGATGCCGTGATCATGAATGTCAGCAGCGCCGATTCGCGCTCGGCTGGCGTCTGCATGGCCACGGTCAGCCCGTTGGCAATCGATCCGAGCAGAGCGAAGGCCGCCACGGCCACCACCAGCGCCTTCGGGAAGGCCGCGAACAGCGCCGCGATGCTGGCGGCCATCACGCCCATCACCAGATAGCCCACGCCACACACCACGGCTGCCATGTAACGGCGGCGCGGGTCCGCATCGGCCTGCGGGCCGGTGCAGATGGCGGCGGTGATGGCCGCCAGGTTGATGCCATGGGAGCCAAACGGCGCCAGGATGGCCGATGCGATGCCGGTCACCGCGATCAGCGGGCTGGCCGGCACGTGGTAGCCGTCGGCGCGCAGCACGGCCAGCCCCGGAATGTTCTGCGACGCCAGCGCGACGATGAACAGCGGCACGGCGATGCTGATGAAGGCCGCCGGCGAGAACGCCGGCGTGGTCCACACCGGCAGCGCCACCGTGAAATGAAACTGCTCGAAGTGCAGCTGGCCCGTCGCACCGGCCAGCGCCACGCCCACGGCCAGCACGCCCGGCACCGCATAGCGCGACCACCAGCGCCGCCCGACCAGGTAGGTGGCAAACATCGCCAGCAACAGCACCGTCTGGTACTGGGCCTGCACGAACACATCCACGCTGATGCGGAACAGGATGCCGGCCAGCAGGGCCGACGCGATGCTGGCCGGCAGCGCCTTCATGAGCTTGTCGAACCAGCCGGTCAGACCGGCCGCCGTCATCAGCAGCGCAGCCATCAGAAAGGCGCCGATCGCTTCGGCATAGGGCACGCCGGGCAGGCTGGCAATCAGCAGCGCGGCGCCCGGTGTGGACCAGGCCACCACAATGGGCACACGCATGGCCAGCGACAGCCCCAGCGTGGTCACGCCCATGCCGATCGACAACGCCCAGATCCATGACGAAATCTGCGGGTCGGTCAGGTGCGCCGCCTGGCCGGCCTGGATCATCAGCACCAGCGAACTGGTGTAGCCGGTCAGCAGGGCGATCAGCCCGGCCACCAGCGTGGAAACGGAAAGGTCGGACAGCTTCGGGGCGTGGGCGCGGTTCATCGAAGGGCATGCGAAGGACGGAATGGGCCGGTATCTTCGCACGGCAGCGCGGGGCAGGGTGGTTTTGTCGGGCCTCGGCGGGCCTCAGTCGGCCACCTTGTCGCTCGGGAACTTGAACGAATCGCGCAGCAGGTAGCTCATCGGGATATCCAGCGTGATGCCGTTCGGCGGGATCGGCTGCAGGAACCACTTGCGGTACAGCTTCTGGGTTTCCTGGTCGTAGATCGACGTGACCATCGCCTTGTCCACGATCTTCTTGAACTCGGCGTCGTGCCTGGACAGCATGACCGCGTACGGCTCGATCGTCAGCAGGTCGCCGGTCACGGCCAGCGATGCGGGGTTCTTCGCGTTGGCGCGCAGGCCGAACAGCAGCACGTCGTCCATCACGAAGGCGTCGGCCTTGCCCGATTCGACCATGGCAAAGGCCTCGGCATGGTCCTTGGCCTCCACCACTTTCCAGCCCATGGCACCCGCCTCGTCCATCTTGCGGATCATCTCCAGCGGCGTGGTCTTTGTGGTGGACACCACGGTCTTGCCGCGCAGGTCGCCCCACTTGCGGATGCCCGAGTCGGCTTTCACCAGCATGCGGCTGCCGGCGATGTAGTGCGGAATGGTGAACGCCACCTGGTCGCGGCGCTCGCGGTTGTTGGTGGTCGATCCGCATTCCAGGTCGGCCTTGCCCTCGACGATGGCCGGGATGCGCGAGGCCGGCGTCACCGGCACCCATTCCACACGCAACTGCGGCAGCTTGAGTTGCGTGCGCACGGCATCGGCCACCTTCAGGCACAGGTCCACGGCATAGCCCATCGGCTTGCCGTCCACCACGAACGAAAACGGCACCGAGCTTTCGCGGTGGGCAATGCGGATGGTCCCGGTCTGCTGGATGCGCAGCACCACGGAGTTGGGCATGGCCGCCTGCGCCGCCGGTGCGGCAGGCAGGCAGAGCAACGCGGCTAGGGAAAGTACGACAGGCGCCATGCCTCGTAGCGAGGCACGGCGCGGCAGGCCCGAATTGGTCATGAATGACACCCGTCGAAAATGATATTTCTAGGAACAACCCCGGCGGCGCGTTGCGCCGCGACTGGCCGGATGGGTCCGGCTCTATGACTGCTGCTGGGTACTGCTGTCGTTGTGCTTGGTCTGCGGTTCCGGAATTTAGGAGAATTCCGATGCTCCGGATTGTTCCACGGGCGCCCATCTCGGCACAACAGCCGCCGTTAGTGCGCGGGCTCAACGTCCCCGGCACGCAACGCTTCGGGCCGGGGCAGGTTGACGAGGATTTTCCCTTACGGATTTGTCCGACTTCTGGTGTGCCGCGCCGCTGGCTATGCTTCAGTCGTGCCTTGCGAGCAGGGCACCGAGGAGAGACTCTTGGGGCCCGTTCAGGCGAACGGGCCTTTTCTTTTTGTCCGGCCGCTGGTGCCCGCTGGCCGGCCCGGCATGGGCGGCCACGGCAGCGCGGGCCGCGTCGTCTACAATTCGGGCCTGCCTTCGCGCCAGACTTCCGGTCGGGCGCCGCTTACCCTTCCTCGCAATCATGGCCCTGTTCTCCATTACCGATGCCCAACTGGCCTTTGGCCACGTGGCGCTGCTCGACCATACCGATTTCTCGCTCGAAGCCGGCGAACGCGTTGGCCTGATCGGCCGCAACGGCACGGGCAAGTCCTCGCTGCTGCGGATCGTGTCGGGCGCGTCCGCACCCGACGACGGCCTGATTGCGCGCCAGAGCGGCGTGACCTCGGCCTATGTTGCGCAAGAGCCACAATTCGAGCCGGGCCTGACCGTGTTCGATGCGGTCAGCCAGGGCATGGGCGCCGCCCACGACCTGTTGCTGCGCTACGACGCGGCGCTGGCCAGACTGGAATCGCACCACGACGAGGCCACGCTGGCCGAACTGCACCGCGTGCAGGCCGAACTCGACGCCGCCGATGCCTGGCAACTGCGCACCCGCGTGGAAACCACGCTGGCCCGGCTGGGCCTGGACCCGCATGTGCGCGTGGACGCGCTGTCCGGCGGCCTGCAGAAGCGCGTGGCGCTGGCGCAGGGCCTGGTGGCCGAGCCCGATATCCTGCTGCTCGACGAACCGACCAACCACCTCGACGTCGAAGCCATCCGCTGGCTCGAAGACCTGCTGCTGGGCTTCCGCGGCAGCGTGCTGCTGATTACCCACGACCGCGCCTTCCTGGACCGCGTGGCCACCCGCATCGTCGAACTGGACCGGGGCAAGCTGTTGTCGTTCCCCGGCAACTTTGCCGCCTACCAGACCCGCAAGGCCGAACTGCTGGCCAACGAGGCCGTGGAGCAGGCCAAGTTCGACAAGCTGCTGGCGCAGGAGGAAGTGTGGATCCGCAAGGGCGTGGAGGCACGCCGCACGCGCAGCGTGGCGCGGGTGCAGCGCCTGCATGCCATGCGCGACGAACGCGCCCAGCGCCGCGAGGTGCAGGGCAACGTCAAGCTGGAAGTGTCGCAGGGCGACCGCTCGGGCAAGATCGTGGCCGAACTGGTCGATGTGTCGAAGTCGTACGGCAACAAGACGGTGGTGCGCGATTTCTCGGCCACCATCATGCGCGGCGACAAGGTGGGCCTGATCGGCCCGAACGGCGCCGGCAAGACCACGCTGCTGCGGCTGATCCTGGGCGATCTGGCGCCCGACGCCGGCACGGTGCGCAATGGCAGCAACCTGCAAGTGGCGTACTTCGACCAGATGCGTTCGGCGCTGGACCTGGAAAAATCGCTGGCCGACACCATCAGCCCGGGCAGCGACTGGGTGGAAGTCAACGGCCAGCGCAAGCACGTGATGAGTTACCTGGGCGACTTCCTGTTCGCGCCGGAGCGCGCGCGGTCGCCGGTCAAGTCGCTGTCCGGCGGCGAACGCAACCGCCTGTTGCTGGCGCGCCTGTTCGCCCGGCCGGCCAACGTGCTGGTGCTGGACGAACCGACCAACGACCTCGACATCGACACGCTGGAACTGCTGGAAGAACTGCTGCAGGACTACAGCGGCACGGTGTTCCTGGTATCGCACGACCGCGCGTTCCTGGACAACGTGGTCACGTCCACGATCGCCGCCGAAGGCGATGGACTGTGGCGCGAATCGGTGGGCGGCTATTCCGACTGGGAGCAGCAGTCGGCACGCGCCCAGGCACTGCAGTCCGCCAGGGCCGAGCCCAAGGCGGCCGACGCGCCCAAGGCCAGCACCCGCGAGGCCCGCGGCGCCAACCGCACGGTCAAGCTGTCGTACAAGGAACAGCGCGAGCTGGATGGATTGCCGGAGCGCATGTCGAACCTGGAGGCCGAGCAGAAGACCATCGGCGCGCAGCTGGCGGACGGTTCGCTGTACGCCACCGACCCGGCGCGCGCCGCCGCACTGGCCTCGCGCCACGACGAGATCGAGATGGAACTGCTGGAGGCGCTGGAACGCTGGGAAATGCTGGAAAAGAAGACAAAAGGCGAGGGCGCCTGAAGCCTGCGCCCCGGTTTGCTCCCCTCTCCCGCACAGCGGGAGAGGGGCCGGGGGAGAGGGCCTAGAGGTCCAAATTGCGACAAGGCAGCAAGCCGAGCCGCCTTACCCCCGCCTTACCCTCTCCCCCCAACCCGTCTCTCACGACGTGGGAGAGGGTAGCCGGTCAACGGTACCTCATGCCCTCACCCGCACCACGCCAGCACCATGTTGGTCAGGTCGACCATGAACGCCGGGCGCAGGTAGGCCAGAAACCCCAGCGTCAGCACCACCGCCAGGGCCAGGTAGCCGGCACCGCGCGCCCAGCGCATCTCAGACTCCCACCGGCTGCGGGCGCGCCAGCGCCTGCTCGCGGATCGGCAGGTTGACCAGCGCGGCCAGCACGCCGAGCCCGATCGCCAGCAGCCACACCGTGTTGTAGCTGCCGGTGCGGTCGAACAGGAAGCCGCCCAGCCAGGCGCCCAGGAAGCTGCCGATCTGGTGCGAGAAGAACACCACGCCCGACAGCATCGACAGGTACTTCACGCCGAACACCTGCGCGATGATGCCGTTGGTCAGCGGCACGGTGGACAGCCACAGGAACCCCATCAGCGCCGCAAAGACCCAGGTGCTCCAGGCCGTCAGCGGCAGCATCAGGTAGCCGGCGATCACCACCGACCGCGCGATATAGATGGCCGACAGCAGGTAGCGTTTGGGCATGCGCTGGCCCATCGCGCCGGCCGTGTAGGTGCCGAATACATTGAACAGGCCGATCAGCGCCAGCGCCACCGTGGCAATCTTCACGTCCACCAGGCCCCGGTCCTTCAGATATGGCGCCAGGTGCACGCCAATGAACACCACCTGGAACCCGCACACGAAATAACCGAGCGTCAGCAACTGGAAGTTGCGGTTGCCGAAGGCCTCGCGCGTGGCTTCGCCAATGGTCTGCTGGTGGCCGCCGGTGCTGGCGGCCATGTCGGGTTCGCGCAGCGTCAGGGCCAGCGGCAGCATGAAGCACGCCAGGAAGGCCAGGATGAACAGCGCGTTCTGCCAGCCCGCGGTCGAAATCAGCGTCTGCTCCACCGGAATCATCAGGAACTGGCCGAACGACCCGGCCGCGGCGGCAATGCCCATGGCCCAGACGCGCTTTTCGGCGCTGGCCACGCGGCCGATCACGCCGTAGACCACGCTGTAGGTGGTACCCGACTGCGCAATGCCGATCAGCACGCCGGCGCCGGTGGCGAACGCCGTGCCGCTGGTGGCCAGGGCCATCACGACCAGCCCGGCCACGTACAGCGCCACGCCGACGATCATGATGCGCACCGCGCCGAACTTGTCGGCCAGCGCGCCCGTGATCGGCTGGCTGGCGCCCCACATCAGGTTCTGCAGCGCCAGCGCAAAGGCGAAGGTCTCGCGGTTCCAGCCGTGCGTCTGCGTGATGGGCAGGTTGAACAGGCCAAAGCCATGCCGGATACCCATGGAAAGGGTGACGAGCAGGCCGCCGCACACGAGCACGGTGGTCAGGGATAGTTTGCGATCGGTCATGTCGGGCTCGGTATTGTCTCTATTGTTTTGTCTTGTTGTCTTGTGAATCGCCGCCGGCGTGCTGCCGGTGATCGGGTAACGCCGGGGGGGGGGGGCGCCTTGGGGGTCGGCGCCTAGTGTAAGCCGGGCATCGGAATTGTGCCGGACTACGAATTTCTGGGGTTTTTCAAAAAGGATGGCGGCCACGGCCATCCATTACAATGCAGCGCATCCCGGCCGCCGACGGCCGGCAAGTCCAATATCCGTATCGACTCCATGGCGAGCAAAACCAGTCAGTACAGCGAATCTTCCATCCGGGTCCTGAAGGGCCTGGAGCCGGTCAAGCAGCGCCCCGGCATGTACACCCGTACCGACAACCCCCTGCATATCGTGCAGGAGGTGATCGACAACGCGTCAGACGAGGCGCTGGGTGGCCACGGCACAGAGATCCTGGTCACGCTCCACAAGGACGGCAGCATCAGCGTGGAGGACGACGGCCGCGGCATTCCGGTGGGGATTCACCCGGAAGAAGGCGTGCCCGTGGTGGAGATCGTCTTCACGCGCCTGCACGCGGGCGGCAAGTTCGACAAGGGCAAGGGCGGCGCCTACGCGTTCTCGGGCGGCCTGCACGGCGTGGGCGTGTCTGTCACCAATGCGCTGGCCACGCGCCTGGACGTCACCGTCTGGCGCGACGGCCTGCAGTCCACGCTGACCTTCGAGCACGGCGGCGAAGTCACCCGCCCGCTGGCATCGCGCAAGATCGAGCGTGGCGAAAAGAAGAACGGCACGCGCGTCCAGGTGTGGCCGGACGCCCGGTATTTCGATTCGGCTGCCATTCCGATGGCCGAACTGCAGCGCCTGCTGCGTTCCAAGGCCGTGCTGCTGCCCGGCGTGAAGGTCACGCTGGTGCTGGAAAAGACCGGCGAGCAGACCGTCTGGCAATACGAGCAGGGCCTGAAGGGCTATCTGGTGGAAGCACTGGCCCAGGGCAGCGGCGCCGAGCTGGTGATCCCGATGTTCGAGGGCGAGCACTTTGCCGACCCGGACAAGAACGCCGGCGAGGAAGGGTTTGCCGAAGGCGAGGGCGCCTCGTGGGTGGTCGCCTGGACCGAGGAAGGCGCGCCGGTGCGCGAGTCGTACGTGAACCTGATTCCCACGCCGGCCGGCGGCACGCACGAGTCCGGCCTGCGCGAAGGCCTGTTCCTGGCCGTGAAGAGCTTCATCGAGATGCACTCGCTGCAGCCCAAGGGCGTCAAGCTGATGAGCGAGGACGTGTTCGCCCGCGCGTCGTTCGTGCTGTCGGCCAAGGTGCTGGACCCGCAATTCCAGGGCCAGATCAAGGAACGGCTGAACAGCCGCGACGCCGTGCGCCTGGTGTCCACCTTCAGCCGCCCGGCGCTGGAGCTCTGGCTGAATCACCATGTCGATTACGGCAAGAAGCTGGCCGAACTGGTGATCCGCCAGGCCCAGGCCCGCACGCGGGCCGCGCAGAAGGTGGAAAAGAAGAAGGGCTCCGGCGTGGCCGTGCTGCCCGGCAAGCTGACCGACTGCGAATCGACCGACGTCACCCGCAACGAAATCTTCCTGGTGGAGGGCGACTCGGCCGGCGGTTCGGCCAAGATGGGCCGCGACAAGGAATTCCAGGCCATCCTGCCGCTGCGCGGCAAGGTGCTGAACACCTGGGAAACCGAGCGCGACCGCCTGTTCGCCAACAACGAGGTGCACGACATCGCCGTGGCCATCGGCGTGGACCCGCACGGGGTGGACGACGAGCCCGACCTGTCGAACCTGCGCTACGGCAAGATCTGCATCCTGTCCGACGCGGACGTGGACGGCGCGCACATCCAGGTGCTGCTGCTGACGCTGTTCTTCCGCCACTTCCCGAAGCTGATCGACCTGGGCCATGTCTGCGTGGCGCGTCCGCCGCTGTTCCGGGTCGATGCACCGGCACGCGGCAAGAAGCCCGCGCAGAAGCTCTACGCGCTGGACGAGGGCGAACTGGAAGCCATCCAGGACAAGCTGCTCAAGGACGGCGTCAAGGACGGCGCGTGGCAGATCTCGCGCTTCAAGGGCCTGGGCGAGATGAGCGCCGAGCAGCTCTGGGAAACGACCATGAATCCGGACACCCGCCGGCTGCTGCCGGTGGCGCTGGGCGAATTCGATCTGCCGCAGACCGTCACCATGATGAACATGCTGATGGGCAAGGGCGAGGCGTCGCAGCGCCGGACGTGGCTCGAAGAAAAGGGCAACGAGGTGGTGGCCGACATCTGACGGCGCCCGGATCTGGAGGAACGGCGATGCAGGAACGCGCAGGGCAACAGCGGATCAGGCGGCTCCAGGCACAGGCGAAGCGCCTGGCCGGCACGCTGGCCGTGCTCGGCACGTTCGGCATCGCCGCGCCGGCCCATGCGGCGCTGTGGGGCTATATCGACGGCGAGGGCGTGGCCCATTTCGCCGATACCAGGCTCGACGACCGCTACAAGCTGTTCATGAAGGACGGCGGCCAGTTCGATTCGGGCAACCTGGGCCACCGGGGCGTGATCACGCTGCCGGACAAGACCGGCCCGTCGCGCGACAAGCTGTTCCAGTCCCTGCTCAACCACCCGAACCTGCGCACGGTCGATCCGATCATCGCGCAGGTGGCCGGGGCCCAGAACGTGGACCCGGCGCTGGTCAAGGCCGTGATGGCCGTGGAAAGCGGCTTCAACCCGGCGGCCGTATCGCCCAAGGGCGCCATCGGGCTGATGCAGGTCATTCCCGATACCGGCACGCGCTTCGGCATTGCCGCGGACGGCCGCCGGACGGTGGAGCAGAAGCTGGCCGACCCCAGGCTGAATATCTCGGCGGGCGTGCGCTACCTGCGCTTCCTGATGGAGCTGTTCCCGAACAACCTGGAACTGGTGCTGGCCGCGTACAACGCCGGCGAAGGCGCGGTGCAGCGTTACAACAACCAGATTCCGCCTTACCCCGAGACCCGCCAGTACGTGAGCACCGTGCTGGAGTTCTACCGTCTGTACCAGCCCGCGGCGGGCGGCGTGATCCGTACCGGCGCGGCGGCAGACCGCGTGCGCATGGTGATCGGCGGCGGTCGCCGGCCGATGCCCTGATGCCGTCTGGCCGGTTTCCGGGCGCTATTTCCGGCGGCATCGTCATCCACTTCCTTTAGAATCCCACGCTGACCGCAAACAAGCGGGATGTCCGGCGCCCGCGCCCGGCATGCCGAACCCTTGCCAACCATGGATCAAGCAGATACTACTTTTCGGCCCGAAGAGCCGGCCGATTCGCTGACGCTCGCGCGGTACGCCGAGCGCGCCTACCTGGATTACGCCGTGAGCGTGGTCAAGGGGCGCGCCCTGCCCGAAGTGGCGGACGGCCAGAAGCCCGTGCAGCGCCGCATTCTCTATGCGATGGCGGCCATGGGGCTGCGCGCCGACGCCAAGCCCGTGAAGTCGGCCCGCGTGGTCGGCGAGGTGCTCGGTAAATTCCACCCCCACGGCGACCAGTCGGCCTATGACGCGCTGGTGCGCCTGGCGCAGGACTTCTCGCTGCGCTATCCGCTGATCGACGGCCAGGGCAACTTTGGCTCGCGCGACGGCGACGGCGCGGCGGCCATGCGCTACACCGAAGCCCGCCTGACCCCGATCTCGCGCCTGCTGCTCGACGAGATCGACATGGGCACGGTGGACTTCCTGCCCAACTACGACGGTTCGGAAGAAGAGCCCAAGCTGTTGCCCGCGCGCCTGCCGTTCGTGCTGCTGAACGGCGCATCGGGCATTGCCGTGGGCATGGCGACCGAAATCCCGCCGCACAACCTGCGCGAGGTGGCTGGCGCGGCCGTGGCGATGATCCGCAACCCGAACATCTCGCTGGCCGAACTGCTGGCGATCCTGCCGGGCCCCGACTATCCGGGCGGCGGTCAGATCATCTCGCCCGCGTCGGAAATCGCCCAGATCTACGAGAACGGCCGCGGCAGCCTGAAGGTGCGCGCGCGCTGGACCATCGAGGAGATGGCGCGCGGCCAGTGGCAGCTGGTGGTGACCGAACTGCCGCCGAACACGTCGGCGCAGAAGGTGCTCGAGGAAATCGAGGAAATCACCAACCCGAAGATCCGCGCCGGCAAGAAGGCGCTGACGCCCGAGCAGACCCAGCTCAAGACCACGATGCTGGCCGTGCTGGACGCCGTGCGCGACGAATCGGGCAAGGACGCCCCGGTGCGCCTGGTGTTCGAGCCCAAGAGCAAGAACACCGACCAGCAGGAATTCATCCAGACGCTGCTGGCGCATACCAGCCTGGAGTCGGGCGCGCCGATCAACCTGGTGATGATCGGCACCGATGGGCGTCCGCGCCAGAAGGGCCTGCAGGAAATCCTGCGCGAGTGGATCGAATTCCGCTTCGCCACCGTCACGCGCCGCACGCGCTTCCAGCTGAACAAGGTGGAAGACCGCATCCATATCCTGGAAGGGCGGATGCTGGTGCTGCTGAACATCGACGAGGTGATCCGCATCATCCGCGAAAGCGACGACCCCAAGCCGGCGCTGATCGAGGCGTTCCGCCTGAGCGACCGGCAGGCCGAGGACATCCTGGAAATCCGCCTGCGCCAGCTGGCACGGCTGGAAGCGATCAAGATCGAACAGGAACTGGCGAAACTGCGAGACGAACAGGCCGAGCTGGACGTGCTGCTGAAGTCCGAGACCATGATGCGTCGCAAGATCATCAAGGAGATCGAGCAGGACGCCAAGCAGTACAGCCCCGAAGACAAGGACCCGCGCCGCACGCTGATCCAGGAAGCCACCCGCGCCGCGGCCGAAATGAAGGTGATCGACGAGCCGGTGACGGTGATCATGTCGGGCAAGGGCTGGGTGCGCACGCGCCAGGGCCACGGCCACGATCCGTCGCAGTTCACGTTCAAGGCGGGCGACAGCCTCTACGCCACGTTCGAGTGCCGCACGGTCGATACCATGCTGGCGTTCGGCAGCAATGGCCGGGTCTACTCGGTGGCCGTCTCCAGCCTGCCGGGCGGGCGCGGCGATGGCGTGCCGGTGACCACGCTGATCGACCTGGCCGCAGGCTCGCAGATCGCCCACACGTTCGCGGGCGGCGCCGAGCAGCGCATGCTGATTGCCACGGCCGGCGGCAATGGCTTTGTCACGAAGGTCGGCGACATGATCAGCCGCCAGAAGGGCGGCAAGGCGTTCATCACACTCGACGACGGCGACGCCATCCTGCAGCCGGCGCCGGTTGGCGACGAAGCCACGCATGTCGCGTGCTTCTCGGCCAATGGCCGCCTGCTGCTGGTGGGGCTGGACGAGGTCAAGGTGCTGTCGGCCGGCGGCCGCGGCGTGATCCTCATGGAACTGGAACCGAAGGAAGCCCTGGAACAGGCCGTGCCGGTGGGCGCGCCTGGCCTGATGATCTCGGGCACCGGCGTGCGCGGCGGCAAGCTGCCGCCTCAGAAGCTGGCCGGCAAGACGCTGCTGCCGTACGTGGGCAAGCGCGCCCGCAAGGGCAAGGCCATCGAGCCGCGCCTGAAGGATGTGAAGCTGGAGCCGGTGAAGGCGCCCGAGTAAGCGGACGCGCAAGGACTATCCCGGTCCGAACCCCCCCGGTCCGAACCCCTGCGGGTTCGCTCCCCTCTCCCGCACGCGGGAGAGGGGCCGGGGGAGAGGGCAGGCGGTTCAACTTGCCACGGGTCGGCAAGCAGAACCTCGACGCCCTCTCCCCCAACCCCTCTCCCATACATGGGCGAGGGGAGCCGGTCACCGGTCATCCAGGCTGCCATCGCCAACCGCGACCCCCTCTTGCCGTTTCGTGATGCCTCGGGCCCGCCCGGCGGCCAGTATCTGCCGTACCATGTCGGCACCCTGCCCATTCCGCACGGCAGGCGATCACCGTCACGGTCATGTCCTCCACGCCCCTGCTTGTCGAGCCGACGCTCGCCCCGCCTCCCAGCGCCCGTACCCTGTTTTTCGAGTTTGCCCGCATGGGGCTGTCCGGCTTCGGCGGCGTGCTGCCGTTCGTGCGGCGCTCGGTGGTGGAGCGCAACCGCTGGCTCGATGATCGCGATTTCGTCGAAATACTCAGTCTGGGACAGGTGCTGCCGGGGCCGAACGTCATCAATCTGGCGTTGATGCTAGGCCTGCGCTTCGCCGGCCTGCGCGGCGCCCTGGCGGCGTTCAGCGGGCTGGTGTTCGTGCCGATGGTGGTGGTGCTGTGCGCGATGGGCCTGTACCTGCGCTACCAGGACGTGCCGCAGGTGCGGCAGATGCTGGCCGGCATGACGGCCGTGGCGGCCGGGCTGGTGTTGTCGACGGGCGTGAAGCTGGCGCAGAGCCAGTCGCGTTCGGTGCGCGCCCTCGTTGTGGGCGTGGCCGCGTTCCTGGCCATCGGCTGGCTGCGCTGGCCGCTGCTGCCGGTCATGGCCGTGCTGGTGCCCGTGGCGCTGGTGCTGGAATACCGCGCCATGCGCAAGGGGGCATGATGGCATCGCCCGACATCCTGCGCGACCTGCTGGGCCACTTCGGCATGCTGTCGCTGCTGGCCGTGGGCGGCGGCGGCACGGTGATCCCCGACATGCACCGGTATCTGGTGGAAGCCAACCACTGGATGACCGACGAGCAGTTCGCCGCGCTCTACGCCATCTCGCAGGCATCGCCGGGGCCGAACATCCTGTTCGTGGCGCTGTTCGGCTGGCAGGTGGCCGGCGCGGGTGGCGCGTTCGCGTCGATGCTCGGCATCTGCGGCCCGTCCAGCGTGATCGCGCTGGGCTTCGAATACTTCGCCGGACGCGCGCCGCACGCGGTCTGGCCGGTGCTGATCAAGCGCGGCCTGTCGGCGCTGACCATCGGCCTGCTGATGTCCACGGGATGGGTGCTGGCCACCAGCGTCGACCATACCTGGACGGCCGTGGCGGTGACGCTGCTGACAGTGGGCCTGATGCTGAAGACGAAGATCCACCCGCTGCTGCTGGTGGCCCTCGGTGCGGGGGCGGGATTGCTGGGGCTGGTGTAGTGGTATGGCTCCCCGTTCCCGCGGTGTGGGAGAGGGGAGCGCATCACCACGGCGACAAGCAGGCGCAATGATCTACTTCAGCGGCAGCACCAGGATGCTCAGGGCCGCCGGGCGGGCACGCATGGCGGCAAGCCAGCGTTCCAGGTTGGGCCGTGGCGCATGCGGGACGGGCGTGCCCAACCAGCGATGCGCGGCGCAGGCCAGCGAGATGTCGGCCATCGTGAAACGGTCGCCGCCGATGAACTCGCGGTCCGCCAGCGCGGCGTCCAGCATCTGCGCCAGCGGCTCGGTGCGCTCGCACGACTTGTCGATCACGGCCTGGTCGCGCTGGTCTTCGGGCATGCGGACCATCTGCAGGAAGGCCTGCACCATGGCCGGGCTGAAGGTGGTGGTCTGCCAGTCCATCCAGCGGTCGGCCGACGCGCGCGCCTTGACGTCCGACGGCCACAGCGTGTCTTCGCCATAGCGAGCGCACAGGTAGCGCACGATCGCATTCGACTCCCACAGCACGAACGGCTCGCCGGCCACGTCGGTGTCGCGGAAATCCTCGATCACCGGGATCAGCCGGTTCGGATTCAGGCGGACGTATGCCTCGGCGTCAAGTTCGCCCTTGTGGTTGCCGATGTCGATGCGTTCGTGGTCCAGGTGCAGCTCGCGCGCGCACCAGACCACCTTCTGCACGTTGATCGACGACAGGCGGCCCCAGATGCGCAGCATGGTTTGCGGCTCTTCCAGATCCATGTCGACCATCATCCTCAGGCCGCGCGCGGTTGCGGGGCAGCCTTGGCGATGGCTTCGCGGAACAGCTCGCCCAGGATCGACACGCCCTGTTCGATGCGCTCAGGCGGCACCGTCACGAAGGCCAGGCGCAGCGTGTTCATGCGCGGGTTGCCGGCGTAGAACGGCGCCCCCGGCACATAGGCCACGTTGCGGCGCACGGCGTCTTCCAGGATGGCCATGCTGTTCAGGCCGTCCGGCAGTTCCACCCAGATGAACATGCCGCCTTCGGGCGCATTCCACGTCACGCCGGCCGGCATGTGGCGCTTGAGCGCGTCCAGCATGCAGGCGCACTGCTTGCCGTAGAGCGCGCGGATGGTCGGGATGTGGGTGTCCAGCAGGCCGTCCTTGACCGTCTCGTAGGCAATGCGCTGCGTGAAGGTCGGCGTGTGCAGGTCAGAGGCCTGCTTGGCCTGGCACAGCTTGAAGTGCAGGTCGGGCGGGGCGATCACGAAGCCCAGGCGCATGCCCGGCGCCAGGATCTTCGAGAACGAGCCCATGTAGATCACGCCGTCCGGGTTCATCGACAGCAGCGTCGGCAGCGTGTTGCCGGTGTAGCTCAGTTCACCGTACGGATCGTCTTCCACCAGCAGGATGCCCAGTTCCTGCGCGCGCTTGACCAGCGCCTGGCGGCGCTCCAGCGGCAGGCGGCGGCCCGTGGGGTTCTGGAAGTTCGGCAGCGCGTACAGGAAGCGCGCGTTGGCGGTCAGTTCGGCCGTCAGCGCCTCGGGGATCAGGCCGCGGTCGTCGGACGGGATCGACACGAATTCCGGCTCGAACAGCGAGAACGCCTGCAGCGCGCCCAGGTAGCTGGGCGTTTCCACCAGCACCGGGCTGCCCGGGTCGATCATGATCTTGGCGATCAGGTCCAGCGCCTGCTGCGAACCGGTGGTGATCAGCACACGCTCGACCCCCACGTTGTAGCGCCTGGCCACGAATTCGCGCAGCGGCAGGTAGCCTTCGGTGGCCGCGTACTGCAAGGCAGCCTGGGGGTTATCGGCGAATACACGGGCCACCGCCGCTTCCATGGCCGCTACCGGGAACGACGCCGGAGAGGGCAAGCCGCCGGCGAACGAAATGACTTCCGGACGCTCGGTGACTTTCAGGATTTCGCGGATGGCCGAGCTGGTCAGTTGCTGCGCCCGGCGGGAGATGGCCCATTTCATGATTGATCTCGTGGTGGGGGAATTCAGGCGCCGGGCCCGTGGGCCCGGCCATGTTTCTGGTCGTTCTGGTCAGTCTGGTCGGTCTGGTACGTCAGGTCAGGCAGGGGGCTGCCTCAGATCTCCACGATCATCTCGATCTCGACGCAGGCGCCCAGCGGAATCTGCGCCACGCCGAAGGCGCTGCGGGCGTGCTTGCCCTTCTCGCCGAACACTTCGACCAGGAATTCGGAGCAGCCGTTGGTGACCAGGTGCTGTTCGGTGAATTCCGGCGTGGAGTTCACCAGGCTCATCACCTTGACGACGCGCTTCACCTTGTTCAGGTCGCCGATATGGCCGTGCAGCGTAGCCAGCAGGTCGATGGCGATGCTGCGCGCGGCCTGCTGGCCGGCGGCGGTATCGATATCCTTGCCAAGCTTGCCAGCCCAGGGCTTGCCGTCGCGGCGGGCGATATGGCCCGACAGGAAGACGGTGTTGCCGGTGGTCGCGGCCATCACATAGGCAGCGGCCGGGGCGCCGGCGGTGGGCAGTTCCACGCCGAGTTTGGCAAGGGTGTCGTAGACGGACATGCGGTGACTCCTGTCAGTGAATGCGTCCTGGAAGAACGGGGGGCGTTTCTCCGGCCACGGCGGCCGGTGGCGCGGCGGGTGCGGTGTTGCGCACGGCGGCGCGTCGGCCCAGGGCCACCACGGCGATCACCGCGACTGCAAAAGCGACGGTGGCGGCATCGAGGGGCTCGGCCAGGATCACGGCGCCGCCCGCCAGCGTGAGGAACGGCTGGAGCAATTGTATCTGGCCTACGCGGGCCACGCCGCCTTTTGCAAGCCCGGCGTACCAGAACAGAAATCCGATGAACATCGAGAACACCGACACATAGGCCATGCCGGCCCACGCGCGCGGCGACGCGGCGGCAATGTCGTCCGCGTGCCCAACTGTCAGCCACGCCACCACCGGTACCAGCACCGGCAGCGACACCACCAGCGCCCAGGAAATCGTCTCCAGCCCGCCCAGTTCGCGCGACAGCTTGCCGCCTTCGGCATAGCCGAGTGCGCCCAGCACCACAGCCAGAAACAGGAACCAGTCGGCGTGCTGCAGCCCGCCCGCGCCCTGCCACAGGGCAAAGCCGACCACCAGCGCGCTGCCGGCCAGCGCCGACAGCCAGAAGCCGGCGGACGGGCGCTCGTTGCCGAACCAGGCCGCGAACACGGCCGTGGCCAGCGGCAGCAGGCCGATCACGATGGCGCCGTGCGCGGCCGGCACTTCGCGCATGGCCAGCGACGAAAACACCGGAAAGCCGACCACCACGCCCAGCGCGGTTACCGCCAGCCGCAGCCACTGGCGCCCGCGCGGGCGCTTCGACGGCGCCAGCGCGCCGCGCGCCGCCAGCAAGGCCAGGGCCAGCGCGGCCGCGACCACGGCCCGGGCCAGCGCCACGAACGTGGCATCCAGCTCGGCCACGGCCATGCGCGTGAACGGCAGCGTCTGGCTGAAGATGGCCACGCCGATAAAGCCCAGCAGCATGCCGCCGGAATGAGGGGAGGGGTTCTGGCTCATGGCAATCCCGGGAGCATCAGTGTGGGTGTGCGGCGGCCACGGCCATCCACAGGGCGGTCAGCGCCAGTGCCAGCCCCATCGCACCGTTGAACCAGCGCACGCGGTTGCCCTGCATCAGCCACTGCCGCAGGGACGCGCCCAGCACGCCATAGGCGCCGTTGCTGAAGAAGCCGAAGGTGGCGAACAGCGTGCTGACCAGCAGCACGCGCTGGCCCAGCGATGGCGCGTTATCCATATAGGACGCGGCCACGGCCAGCGCCATCATCCACGCCTTGATGTTGGCGAATTGCATGGCGATCGATTGCCAGACGTTCATCGGCTTGAGCACGTTCTTTTCGGTCAGCGACGTGCTGCGCGCGATACGCAGCGCCAGCCAGAGCAGGTACAGCACGCCCACCACGCGGATGGCCGCCGCCAGCATCGGGCTGGCCAGGATCAGCGCGCCCACGCCGGTGGCGCACAGCGCGATGATGCTGGCGAAGCCCACCGACACGCCGATGCAATGCGGCAAGGTGGCGCGCAGGCCGAAATTGGCGCCGGTCACGGCCGCCACGGTGGTGTTCGGGCCGGGCGTGAAGGCGCCCACGGCCAGCAGCGTCACCAAGGCCAGGAACTGGGCCATCGACAGGCCCGTGAGCCAGGTTTCCACGCCGGTCATGCGAAATTGACGACCACGCGCCGGTTGGTGCGGCTTTTCTTCTCGATCTTGGTCACCACCATCGCGCCAATCTCGCCGGTGTTGGCCACGTGCGTGCCGCCGCAGGGCTGGCGGTCCACGCCGGGGATGTCGACGATGCGGATGGTCGACGTGCCGGCCGGCGGCGCGGCACCGATGGTGCGCACCAGGTCGGGCTGGGCGGCCAGTTGCTCGGGCGTGATGCGGTCGATGTTGACCGGCGTCTTCGCGTCGATCAGCGCATTGAGCTGTGCGGTCAGCGCCGCCTTGTCGAGCGTCGATTCGGGCAGGTCGAAGTCGATGCGCGCCGAATCGGGCGAGATGCTGCAGCCGGTGACCGGCACCGGGATCAGTGACCCCAGCAGGTGCAGGCAGGTATGCAGGCGCATGAGCCGGTGGCGGCGCGCCCAGTCGATCCTGACCTCCACGCGGTCGCCCACGGCCAGCGCGGGCGCATCCGGGGCGGGCACGTGCAGGATGCGGGTGCGGTCATCGGCGTAGACCGTATCGGCCAGCGCCACCACCGGGCCGTCGGCGGTATGCAGCGTGCCGGTGTCGCCGGCCTGCCCGCCGCTGCGTGCGTAGCACACGGTCTGGTCCAGTTCGATGCCCGCGTCGCTCACCGCCACCACGGTGGCCTGGCAGTGATCGAGATACGCGTCGTCGTCGAAACGCTTGGCGGTGGTGGCGGACATCGGGGGCTCCTTGGGTGTGTCTTGTCTTGGGGTTCAGCGCAGGGTCTTGATGCCCGCTGGGGTGTCGATGTCGGCCGTCAGCAGCGGCGGCCCATCGGTCTGGTCGATCTCGATCAGGTGCGCGGCGCCAAGCCACGCCAGCCCCTGCCGCAGCAGTTCCGCATGCGGATGCTGGCCGCGCAGCCGGCGCAGAGCCAGGTCCTGGCGCGGCAGGCTGACGCCGGGGTGGTTGGTCACGTCCCACTGGATCAGCGTCGGGAACAGGCCATCGCCGGCGCTGGCGGCCTCGCCATGCCACGCGGGCAGGCTGCCGTCGTCGGGCACGGTCAGGCGCCAGTGCAGCGCGCCGCGATCCATCGGGATGGCCGGGGCGATGCGGTCCGGGTACTGCGATTGCCAGCGCGACAGGTCGGTGGGGCGCTCCACGCGGGCCGCCCAGTGCGCCAGGAACGGGCCGTCGCGCAGCCGTTGCTGGATCAGGTCGCTGTCCAGCCCGAACCAGCGCGGGCGGTGGGGGGCCGGCGCGGCCGGGTCGATCGCGATCACTTCGAGGTACATCCCGCCACACAGCCCCAGCACGCGGTTGTGCGTGCCCATGCGCGGATGGGCGCCGCCGCCTTGCGGGGCGATGCCAAGCAGGTTGGCGACATGCTCGGCGCCCGACGCCAGGTCGGGGGCGGCAATCACGAGGTGGTCAATGGCGAGTTTCATCGTTGGTTGATGGTAGTCAAGCTTGTCGGTACAGTACCGATACAGTTCAGCAAATCGTCTTCAGTACAGTTGCGGAAGCGCCACATGGAAGGCAGCCAGAAGAATCGCCAGGGCGGCAATGATAGTGCCTCGAATGTCACTTCGGGCGGCGGTACGCGCCCGCTGCGGCTGGTGATGCCGGCCGCCGGCCATCCCCAACTGCCCGATCCCATACCGTCCGCCCAGATGACGCTGGTGGAGCAGCTGACCGAATGGGCGCGGCTGCGCATCGACGAGCGGGTGTTCCGGGCGGGCATGCGGATGCCGTCGATCCGCCAGCTGGCGTCGGAAAAAGGCATCTCGCGCTTTACCGTGGTGGAAGCCTACGAGCGTCTGGTGGCCCTGGGCTACCTGGAATCGCGCCGGGGGTCGGGGTTCTATGTGCGCGACCGCGTGCCGCATCCGGCGGCGGCGCCGCTGGCGTCCCCGTCCATCCGCAATGTGGACGTCACCTGGCTGCTGCGCAGCATGTTCCACTCGGCCGAGAGCCACAAGGCACCGGGCTGGGGGTTTCTGCCCACCGAATGGCTCGATGGCGAGCTGCTGTCCGGCGCCATGCGCAGCCTGGGGCGCCAGCCGGGCGGCCATTTCCTGTCCAGCGGCACCCCGATGGGCTTCCTGCCGCTGCGGCAGCAACTGCGCACCCGGCTGGAGGAACTGGAAATCGGCGTCACGCCGGACCAGATCGTGATGACCTCGGGCATCACGCAGGCCTTCGACCTGATCGCGCGTCAGTTCCTGCATCCGGGCGATACCGTGGTGGTCGGCGACCCGGCCTGGTTCGTGATGTTTGCCCGCTTTGCCACGCAGGGCGCCAATGTGATCGGCGTGCCCTACACGGCCGATGGCCCCGACCTGGAGGCGCTGGAGCGCATCGCACAGGCGCACCAGCCCAAGCTGGTGGTGGTCAATTCGGTGCTGCACAACCCCACGGGCACGTCGCTGTCCGCCGCGCGGGCGTTCCGGCTGCTGCAACTGGCCGAGCAGTACGGCTTCACGATCGTCGAGGACGACATCTATTGCGACCTGTGCCCGCCCGGCCATGCGGCCACGCGGCTGGCCAGCCTGGACCAGCTCCGGCGGGTGATCTACCTGGGCAGTTTTTCCAAGACGCTGGCCGCCAACCTGCGCGTGGGCTTTATTGCCGCCAGCCCGGAACTGGCCGTGACCCTGACCGACAGCAAACTGGTGACGGGCATGGCCACGCCCGAAATCAACGAGCGTGTGGTCTACAAGGTGCTGACCGAGGGGCACTACCGCAAGCACACCGAGCGCGTGCGGGTGCGGCTGGACCGTGCCCGCGACGCGACGCGCGAGCAGCTCGAGCGGCTGGGCCTGCGCATCTTCCCGGGCCAGGTGGCCGGCATGTACCTGTGGGCCGATACCGGCGTGGATACCAATGTCATTGCGACGGCTGGCCACGAGGAAGGCTACCTGTTCGCGCCGGGCAGCCTGTTTTCGCCGTCGCAGATGCCGTCCACCTGGACCCGCTTCAATGTGGCCAGCAGCACCGATCCGGGCATGCTGCGCTTCCTGGCCGGCCAGATGGAGCGCCTGTCCGGTCTGCCGGCCGGCTCCGGCGCCTGATCCACCGGGCGGGGGCTTGAAATCGCCCCCTCCCGTCCCTATTTCCTGCGCCATCGACCCGCTCCGGATACACGGGGCTGGGCACCTTGCTCATAGATCCGTTTTCAAGAGGAGAACCATGACCGCACCGCACGAGACGATGAGCTTCCAGGCGGAAGTGAAGCAGTTGCTGCACCTGATGATCCACTCGCTGTACAGCAACAAGGAAATCTTCCTGCGCGAGCTGATATCGAACGCTTCGGACGCCACCGACAAGCTGCGCTTCGAGGCGATTGCGAATCCGGCCCTGCTGGAAAACGACGCCGACCTGGCGATCCGCATCGAAGCCGACCCGGCCGCCCGCACGCTGAAGATCACCGACAACGGCATCGGCATGAGCCGTGACGAGGCGATCCGCAACCTGGGCACCATCGCCCGTTCGGGCACCAAGGAATTCTTCCAGCAACTGTCGGGCGACCAGCAGAAGGACGCCGCGCTGATCGGTCAGTTCGGCGTGGGCTTCTACTCGGCCTTTATCGTCGCGGACAAGGTCACCGTGGAAACGCGCCGCGCCGGCCTGGCCGCCAACGAAGCCGTGCGCTGGGAAAGCGCCGGCGATGGCGAATTTACGATCGATGCGATCGACCGCGCCGAGCGCGGCACCACGATCACGCTGCATCTGCGCGAAGGCGAGGACGATTTCCTGTCGTCGTACCGCCTGCAACACATCATCCGCAAATATTCGGACCACATCTCGCTGCCGATCCGCATGCCCAAGGAGCAGTGGGATGCCGAGGCCCAGCAGCAGAAGCCCACGGGCGAGTGGGAAAGCGTGAACCAGGCCAGCGCGCTGTGGACCCGCAACAAGTCCGATATTTCCGACGAGCAGTACCAGGCGTTCTACCAGCACATTGCGCACGATCACGAGGCGCCGCTGGCCTGGACGCACAACCGCGTGGAAGGCCGCAGCGAGTACACCCAGCTGCTGTACATCCCGGCCCGCGCGCCGTTCGACCTGTGGGACCGCAACCGCAAGGCCGGCCTGAAGCTGTACGTGAAGCGCGTGTTCATCATGGACGACGCCGACCAGCTGCTGCCGTCGTACTTGCGCTGGGTCAAGGGCGTGGTGGATTCGGCCGACCTGCCGCTGAACGTGTCGCGCGAACTGCTGCAGGAAAGCCGCGACGTGAAGGCCATCCGCGAAGGCTGCACCAAGCGCGTGCTGTCGATGCTGGAGGCCCTGGCCGACAGCGAGGACGAAGCCGATCGCGCCAAGTACAAGACGTTCTGGGAACAGTTCGGCCAGGTGCTCAAGGAGGGTATGGGCGAGGACCACGCCAACGCCGAGCGCATCGCCAGGCTGCTGCGCTTTGCCACGACCCACAACGGCACGGCCGAGCAGTCGGTGTCGCTGGGTGACTACGTGGGCCGCATGAAGGAAGGCCAGGACAAGATCTACTACGTCACGGCCGATACGTGGGCCGCGGCCAAGTCGAGCCCGCATCTGGAAGTGTTCCGCAAGAAGGGCATCGAGGTCGTGCTGCTGACCGAACGCGTGGACGAATGGATGCTGTCGTACCTGCACGAGTTCGACGGCAAGGAACTGGTGTCCGTGGCCCGCGGCGACCTGGACCTGGGCGCGCTGGCCGACGAGGCCGAGAAGGCCGAGCAGGAAAAGGCGGCCACCGAATGGAAGGACGTGGTGGAACGCGCGAAGGCCGTGCTGGAAGGCAAGGCCAAGGACGTGCGCGTGACGCTGCGCCTGACCGATTCGGCGTCGTGCCTGGTGTCCGACGAGGGCGACATGAGCGGCTATCTGCAACGCCTGCTGAAGCAGGCCGGCCAGAAGGCGCCCGATGCGCAGCCGATCCTGGAACTGAACCCCGAGCACGCGCTGGTGAAGAAGCTGCGCGACCTGCCCGAAGGCGATGGCTTCACCGACCGCGTGTTCGTGCTGTTCGACCAGGCCCTGCTGGCCGAGGGCGGCATGCTCGACGACGCGGCAGCCTATGTGCAGCGGGTGAACCGCCTGCTGGCCTGATCCCTGCGCGGTCGTGGTTTGACGCGCTGGCCCTCTCCCCCGGCCCCTCTCCCGCAGGCGGGAGAGGGGAGCACACCGAAGGCATCCTCAAGTGCTCGTGGTGGTTTTCTCCCCTCTCCCGCGAGCGGGAGAGGGGCGGGGGAGAGGGCGGGCCGCTCCATGTCTCACCACGCTGAATGATGACCACCAAACGCTGCTTCCCTCCGGTCGTCGACCCGCACACCCGCGTGCTGGTGCTCGGCAGCCTGCCGGGCGAAGTCTCCCTGGCTCAATCCCAGTACTACGCCCACAAGCAGAACCGCTTCTGGCACCTGATGAGCGACGTGCTGGGCGTGGACCTGGTCAGCCTGGATTACGACAGCCGGCTGGCCACGCTACGCCGGCACCGCGTGGGCCTGTGGGACGTGGTGGCCGAGGCGCGCCGCGAAGGCAGCCTCGACAGCAGCATCCGCGATCACCAGGGCAACGACCTGATCGGCCTGATCGCCACCCTGCCGAATCTGCGGGCGATTGCCTTCAACGGCGGCACCGCGGCAAAGATCGGCGAAAAGGCGCTGGCCGGACATGGCGACCCGCACGCCATCGTCAAACTGCCATCCAGCAGCCCCGCCTACACGCTGGCGTATGCGCAGAAGCTGATTGCGTGGCAGGCGCTGCGCGAGTGGCTGGCCTAGTGCGCTAGGCGGTTATTCAAACTTTGGCTGCGTCGCCGCATAGCTGGGCCGCGCACGCATGACGGCATGGCCGCGCCGGATATTCGGTCGCGTCTCCAGCAGCGCCTGGCTTTCCGGAAACATCCCCAGATACTCGACGATCGGCGCGAAGAACAGGTCGGCCATCGACAACGCATTGCCTACCAGGAAATCCCGGCCACCGTAAGCCTGTTCCAGCGCATCTAGCTGTTTGGCCATTTCCGGCACGGCGGCGTCGATGGTCTGGCGGTCGGGCTGGCCGTTTTCACCCTTTGGAAACACGTACTGCAGCACGTAGCGGCGCACCATCGTGTCGTAGGCGTGGCAGTTGATCAGGCTGATCCATTGCTCGCAGCGCGCGCGGGCGGTGGGGCCGGTCTGCGGAATCAGGTTGGTGCCGCCGAAGACCTCGTTGATATAGCTCAGGATGGCCCGGGTTTCGTAGAACGCGATCGGGCCGTCGGCGAAGGCCGGAATGCGGCCGAACGGGTTATGGGCCAGCAACGCCTCGTCGCGCGGCGTGACCGGGTCCAGCTTGTAACGCAGCCCCTTCTCTTCCAGCGCCAGGCGCACGGTGCGCACATAGGTGCTGCGGGCGTCGCCGTAGACGGTCAGCGTGCCGGCGCTGCCCTCCGGGTCCAGGTAATCGACGAGGTTGTTGAACACCGACTGCCAGCCGCTGACATGGGCATCGCGCATCGCCGTATCGGGGAAGCCGCTGTGCCGCATATGCATGTGGGTGCCGCCGTCCCTGTCGGTCAGCGTCACCTCGATCAGCGTGCGCAGGCCGGCCGGCAGTTCGGCGCCGCCTTCCCATTCCCACGTGTACGCCAGGAAGTTGGCCCGGTCGAGCGTCTGGTACTGGCCGTTGACGATGTGCTGCTCGCCGTCCCGGGCGCCGATCACCAGCCGGTATGCCCCGCCTACCCGGGCATCGGCACGCGCTTCGAGCACGGTCATGCCGCGCGGGCAATGCCAGGTGGCCAGCGCGGCCTGGTCGGTGAAGGCATCGAACACGCGCTCGCGCGGGGCGCGGATCTGACGGGTCATTTCCAGATGAAAGGTCGCGGCTTCGCTCATGACTTGTTCCCCTGCTTCGTTGTGACATCGGTGTCGGATTGCGCCTGCTCGACAAAAGCCACCAGCCTGTCGAGGTTGTCTTCCCAGTGCCGCCGGTAGGTCTCCAGCCAGCCGTGCGCATCGCGCAGCGCGCCCGGCCGCAGATGGCAGATGCGCCAGCGTGCATTGACCTCACGCTCGATCAGCCCGGCATCGGCCAGCACGCGCAGATGCCGGGAAATGGCCGGCGCCGACATGTCGAACGGCCGCGCCAATTCGCTGACAGGCGCCTCGCCTTGCGCCAGCCGCGCCAGAATCGCGCGCCGCGTGGGATCGGCCAGCGCGGCAAACACGGATGAAAGGGGATCGGTCACATTGGGCATGTGGTCATTTAACGCATTGGTTAAATGAAGATCAAGCGGTGTTACAACTCGGTTTGCCGGGCAAGCGGCGGTGCGCGGGCGGCCGGAACGGCGAGGGATCGGGGGAGGGAGAGGGAGGGAAAAGCGTCCGGCCGGAACACCAGTTCCGGCCGGAACGTCGGGCCTCTCGAAGAGAGAAAAGATGCGGCCGTTCAGGCCGTCGTATTGACGTTGTTGCCGGTGCTGGTGCCCGTGGCTTGCTTGTAGGCCTCGGTCAGCTTGGCCATGGCTTCGGACAGGGCGGCCTGGGTGGCCGTCGCGCCGGCTTGCAGCGTGGCCACCGTGGTGGCCTTGGTCTGGTCGTCGGTCGGGGCGGCCTGGGCGGCCTGAATTTGGGCCATCTGGGCGGCCAGTTGCTTCTGCAGGGCTTCGATCTGCTGCTTCAGGGCCTTGATCACGGCCGATTCGCTGTCGTCGCTGCTGCCTTGCGCGTCGGCTGCGCCGCCGGGCTTGCCCGCGCCAGCCGGGCCCGCGATGCGGCCGCCGGCGTTGGACGACGAGGCGGAGCCCGAAGCCGATGCGCCCTGGGAGGCGCCGGTGGCCTGGCCGTCGCCAGTCTGCGCGGCGGTGTCTTCGGTGGGTTGCGTGAAGCGGCGGGTGTTGGTGACCGTCGCGTCACTGGCCACCATGACCTGAGGGGTAACGCTGCTGATGGTTGTCATTGTTGGAGTCCGATCGAAGAGAGAGCCCACATCCTTCTTCGGCCATTCATCGTGAAAACTTTAGCGATGCGGGCGCGGTCTGATCGGCATCTGTCACAATCGCGGCTGTCCGGCGTATCGGACGCCCCCGCACCTTACTGGATTCCCATGTTGTCTTCGCTCGGTTTCGGCGGTATTGGCGGCATCGGCCTGCATGTCATCGTGGCGATCTTCTTTGCCGTGCATGCCGTCCGCACCCACCAGAACATGTACTGGCTGCTGTTGCTGTTCCTCTTCCCGGGGCTCGGCAGCGTTGTCTATTTCTTTGCGATCTACCTGCCGGGCCTGCGCCAGACCCGCGGTGCGCAGGTGGCCAGGCGCGCCATCGGCCAGATCGTCGACCCGGGCCGCGCCGTGCGGGAGGCCCGCCAGGCGTTCGACCGCGCGCCGACTGTCGACCATCGCATGCGCCTGGGGGCTGCGCTGCTCAATGCAGGCCATCCGGCCGAGGCGCTGGAGCACTACGAAGCCGCGGCCAATGGCCCGTTTGCCTCCGACCCGGCGCTGCTGGAAGGGCTGGCCCGCGCGCAACTGGCCACGGGCCGTCATGCCGAGGCCCAGGTCACGCTGGAAAAGCTGTTCGCGGGCAATCCCCGTGCGCGCGAACAAGCCGATCCGTCGCTGCTCTACGCCCAGGCACTGGCCGCGCAGGGTGCGCCCGGCACGCGCGATGCCTTCGAGCGCGCGCTGACCAATGCCAGCGACGTGGCCGCGCGCTGCCTGTTCGCCGACTGGCTGGCGAAGCAGCCCGATGCGGCCGACCGCGAGCGCGCGAAGTCGCTGTATTCCGAAATCGTTCATGACGCGCGCCACTGGCCGCGTCATGCCCGCGAACACAATCGCGAATGGCTGCAGCGTGCGCAAGCCGCGCTGGGCCAATGATCCGCGCCCTGGGCGCAATTCTTTCTTCCATGACGCTTCTGAAACGCAAATCGATCGAGGCGGTGGCCTCGCGCCGCCCCGCACGCGGCAACCGTGAGTCCTCGCGCAAGAACCTTTCCAAGGACGCCGACGAAAAGCGCATGACGCCGCGCTTTGCGCCGGTGACGTTTTCCGAGATGGACGGGGTGCGCTACCTGCATTTCGGTACCGAGTGGGTGCAGGGCGCCATGCGCCTGCGCAAGCCCGAAGCCATCGAACTGGAATACGCGCAGCAGATGATGGCCTGGCTGCTGTTCCAGTCGCCGTCGTCGGCCGATTTCCATGTGGCGCAGCTGGGCCTGGGCGCGGCGGCGCTGACCAAGTTCTGCCATCGCCATTTCGCCAAGGCAAAGGTGACGGCTGTCGAACTGAACCCGGCCGTGATCGTGGCGGGCCGGAGCATGTTCGGCCTGCGCGAGGACGATGCGCGGCTGACCGTGCGCGAGCAGGACGCCTGGGATTTCGTGATGGATGGCGCCAATACCGCCGCCATCGACGCGCTGCAGGTGGACCTGTACGACGCCACGGCACGTGGGCCGGTGCTGGACACCACGGCGTTCTACCGTGCCTGCCGCCGTGTGCTGAAGGCGCCCGGCGTGATGACCATCAACCTGTTCGGCGACCACGACAGCTTCCCGAAGAACATCGAACGGATTTGCGACGCCTTCGACAATCGCGTGCTGGTGTTCCCGGAGGTGCACGACGGCAACATCATCGCGCTGGCGTTCAACGGCCCGCCAATCGATGTGTCATGGCAAACGCTGGAAGCCAGGGCCGATGTGGTCGAGGCTTCGACCCGCCTGCCGGCCCGGGATTGGGTCAGGAAACTGCGCGCGGCGAATGCGCGGCAGGAAGAACGGCTGGTGATCTGAGGGAAGGCTGCGCTCTCCCACGTTGGGTCGGGGGAGAGGGCCGGCGGTTCAATCTACGACAAGTCGCAACGTGACCCTCAACGCCCTCTCCCCCAGCCCCTCTCCCGCCAGGCTGGAGAGGGGAGCAAAGCGTCTCTCACTCCTTGTGGAAGAACTGCGCCAGCGACCATTCGTCGGTGCGCGCCTCGTACTTCAGGCCCTTGCGCATGGCCCACATCGCCAGCTGGCTGTGCGACGGGATGATCGCGTGGTCTTCCAGCGCGAATTTCGCGGCCGTGCGGGCGTTCTGCTCGCGGTCCTTGTCGCTCGACACCGTGGTCAGCGATTTCTCGATCAGCTGATCCAGCTTCGGATTGCTGTACTTGCCCCAGTTCCACGTGCCATAGCCGGTCTTCGGGTTTGGCGTGCCGGTGATCGAGCGTAGCGCGACGTCGGCGGCGGCCGAGCCCCAGCCCAGCATCTCGAACGCGAAATCCCCCTGGCGCGCGCGCGTGAAGTAGGCGGCCACGGGCAGCGTTTCGACCTTGGTCTGGATGCCGATGCGCGTCAGCATGCCGGCGGTGGCCTGCGCCACCTGGGCGTCGTTCAGGTAGCGATTGTTGGTGGCGTGCAGCGTCAGCGCGAAGCCATCCGGATAGCCGGCCTCGGCCAGCAGCTTCTTCGCGCCTTCCACGTCATAGGCGTCGGGCCTGGTGCCCGGATGGCCGAAGATCTGCGGCGAGACGATCGACGACGCCGGCACCGCCAAGCCTTCCATGATGCGGCTGACGATGGCATCGCGGTTTAGCGCCTTGCTGATCGCGGCGCGCACACGGACATCCTTGAACGGGTTCTTGCCCAGCGGCTTGCCGGCCTTGTCGGTGACGAACGGCGGGTTGTCGCGCGACTGGTCCATCTGCCAGAAGATGGTGCGCCACGACGTGGTCTGCTCAATCTTGAACTTCGGATTTTGCTTAAGTTTGGCGACGTCCGCGGCCGGAATGCTCTCGATGACATCGACATCGCCCGCCAGCAGCGCGGCGGTGCGCGCGCCGTTGTCGGTCAGGATGCGGAAGATGGCGCGGTCGAATTCCGGCTTCGGGCCCCAGTAGTCGGGGTTGCGCTGCATCACGATTTCTTGGCCCCGCGCGAAGCGCACGAACTTGTACGGCCCGGTGCCGATCATGGCCTTGCCCGAGTCGAAGTCGGCCTGGCTCAGATCCGCGGCCATCTTCTTCGGCATGATCGGCACGCTGTTCAGATCGTTGGCCAGATTGGCGTAGTTCGGCACATTCATCGTCAGGCGCACCGTCAGCGCGTCGGGCGTGTCGATGCGGGCAATCGGCTTGGTGTAGCTGGTGAACGAGCCCGGGGCGTTGGTCAGCTTCTCGGGGCGTTCCAGCGACGCCTTGACGTCTTCGCTCGTGAACGGCGAACCGTCGTGCCACTTCACGTTGGGACGCAGCTTGATTTCCCAGGTGATGGCGTTGACCGGCTTCCAGGACAGCGCCAGGCCGGGAATGTAGCGGGCGTTCTTGTCCATGAACACCAGCGACTCGAAGATATGAAGCGCGATGGCGTTGTTGGGGCCCGCGTTGTTCCAGTGGGGGTCCATCGACGTGACGTCGGCGGCCAGGCCGATGCGCAGGTCTTCCGCGTGGGCGGCGTGGATGGGGACCAGCGTCAGCGCGGCGGCGCTCAGCGCCATCGAAAGGGATGCTTGCAGCAGCGTGCGGCGGATCATGAGTGGGCTCCTCGTACGGTGTTGGCCGCTATTGTGCCGTCAAATGTACTTCCATGTCCGATCCCTCCGCGACGGGTGCGGTGCGGATGCCGGGCGGGGCAGGGCGCCCGGTACAATCGCGACCATGTTTGCCAATTCCCGCACCATTTCATCGGCGCAGACCGATATTCATGAGCATCTGGCGGCGCGCGTCCAGCGTCATCTGGCCGAGCCGTTCCGCAAGCCCATCGGCGCACCGAGCCAACAGGCGTTTGATGCGGCCATGGAAGCCTGGCAGCATGCCGGCGGCAAGCCGCTGATCATCGATGCCGGCTGCGGCATCGGCGAGAGCACGCTGCGGCTGGCCACGGCGTTTCCCGACCACTACGTGATCGGCATCGACCAGTCGGAAAAGCGATTAACCGCGGGCAAGGACTGGTGGGATGCCGAGATGCCGGTGAATTATCACTGGGCGCGTGCCGATCTGGTCGATTTCTGGCGCCTGCTGCAGCAGGGCGGCGTGCAGGTGGCGCGGCACTATGTGCTGTATCCGAACCCATGGCCGAAGATTGGCCACCTGGGCCGGCGCTGGCAGGGGCACGCGGTGTTTCCCGCGCTGGCCGCCTGCGGCGACTACCTGGAGTGCCGCAGCAACTGGAAGATCTATATCGACGAATTCGCGGCGGCGCTGACGCTGGTCGGACGCCCGGCCCAGACCGAAGCCTGGCAGCCGGAAACCCCGATGACCCCGTTCGAGCGCAAGTATGGTGCGTCGGGGCATGGACTCTGGCGCTGCACCAGCTTGCGGCCGGCATGAAAAAAACCCGCCGTTACTGGCGGGTTTTTTCGTTGAAGTGCGATGCCTTAGTGGAACAGCGGCTGCTGGGTCGGGGCATCCTCGGGCAGTTCGGCGTGGACGATCTCGCCGGAACGGTCCGCATAGAGCGGCGTACCGCAATCCTCGCAGTATTCCGGATCGAACAGCGCGGCGTGGCGGAAGATGTCCTCGACGCCGGCGTTGCGCAATTCCTCGCAGATCTGCTCGACCGGGTTGCCTTTTTCCTCGGCGTCGATCTCGCCGGACTCCCGGCCGTACACCGGCCAGACAATGCCGTAGATCACGTCCTTCTCGCCGCGCATCGTGAAGCCCACGCGGTATTCCTCGACCACTTCCTCGCCAAAGCCGGCCACCACGGCGGCCAGCTGGCCAGCCGGAATGTCGAGCGTGCCGCACAGATAGTTGACGGCGGCGCGCACGGTCAGCGGACGGATGCTCTTGTCCGATTCCCGGCACGACAGGAAGAAGGCGTCGGGCAGCAGCAGTTCGAACTCGCAGCCCGGCAGCAGCAGGGCCACGGTCGGCTGCACCTGGTTGCGCCATTGCTCCAGGCAGACCGAACGCTCGGCGTGGTGCTCCTTGGCGTCTTCCTGCCAGCGGAACAGGGCGCCCTCGTGCGGTGCCACCACCACGGCCAGCAGGTAGCGCGGATCGGCCAGGATCGGGGCGGTCTCGGGCAGGTCCTTCAGGTCCACCTTGGGCATCGATCCGGCCAGCGCGGCCGACGCCAGCTTGTGCGTCAGCGCGAACGTGTCGCTATGGCTGCGCGGCAGCTGGTCGATGCTGTAGAGGTAGGGCGACAGGGCCACCTTGGTACTGTTGGCCAGCACGTGGGCCTGCAGGTGTACCGCCAGCGTCTGCGCCAGTTCGGGCTTGAGCGCGCCGGACGGGATGGCGTAGCGGGTATGGGCCAGGATCGGGGCGGCGATCAGCAGGGCGTCATGCTTGACGCCGTCGATCTCGATCGTTGCCGATTCGGCCAGCGTCTCGGCCTGTTCGGCCAGCACGTCGGACGCGTCGGCATTGTGCTTGAACAGGTGTTCGAGCGCCGCGTCGAGGGCGGTCTGGCTGCCGTTCTTCAGCAGGCGATAGAGCCGCTGGGACAGCCGCCGCTCCCAGTATCCGTCCTCCATGCGGCTGCCCGAGGCGTCCAGGGCCAGTGCATCGGCCACCAGTCGCTCGGCGTCGGGCGAGAGTCGGGTAGAAGACTTGGGGCGAAAACCTGCCATAGATAGAAAGCGTCCGTTTTTTCGTAAAACGGTATTCTACCCGCTGCGTTGACAGCCGCAGTTGTCGCGAACCCTTGTTTGGCCGCTTACTTCTGCGCGGCCGGCGCGTGCGATTCGGTGCTGTGCGATTCGCCGCCCATCGACACGTCGCCGCCGCCCTTGGTCAGCAGGTACAGGGCCGCGCCGGCAATGACGACGAATGCGATCAGGATCTTGGCCATCTGTTGTCTCCTAGTCTGTAGGTATCAGTTACGCCGCAAGGCATGCCGACCAGTCTGGCAGCGCAGGCTTGCGCGGAACTTACGCGCCGGGGTGGGGATTACCCGAAAGCCACCCGCCCCATTGCCGGCCCCATTGCCCCCATCACCCGCGACTTCCCCCGGCGACATCCCCGGGCTGCCGGACAACAAAAAACCGCCGCCCCGCGTGAGCGGAAGCGGCGGTTCGGGCCGCCGGCGGAGCCGGCAGCGCAGGTTACGCCACCAGCAGTTGACGCAGCACAAACGGCAGGATGCCGCCGTGGTTGTAGTAGTCGACTTCGATCGGCGTATCGATGCGCAGCAGTACCGGCACGCGCTGGGTGTCGCCGTTGGCGCGGTGGATCACCAGCACCACATCCTGCTGTGGCTTCAGTTCACCCTCGATGCCTTCCACGTCGAAGGTCTCGTTGCCGATGATGCCCAGCGACTGCACGCTGTCGCTGCCCTTGAACTGCAGCGGCAGCACGCCCATGCCGACCAGGTTCGACCGGTGGATCCGCTCGAAGCTGCGCGCGATCACGGCCTTCACGCCCAGCAGCTGGGTGCCCTTGGCCGCCCAGTCGCGCGACGAGCCGGTGCCGTATTCCTCGCCGCCGAACACCACGGTGGGCGTGCCTTCGGCGATGTACTTCATCGCGGCGTCGTAGATCGACATCTCGTCGCCGGTCGGCTGGTGCAGCGTGATGCCGCCTTCCACGCGCGACCCGTCGGCCTTCGGCGGGATCATCAGGTTCTTGATGCGCACGTTGGCGAACGTGCCACGCATCATCACCTCATGGTTGCCGCGGCGCGAACCGTAGCTGTTGAAGTCGGCCTTGAGCACGCCGTGCGACAGCAGGTACTTGCCCGCTGGCGAGGTGTCCTTGATCGAGCCGGCCGGCGAGATATGGTCGGTCGTCACCGAATCGCCAAAAACGCCCAGTGCGCGGGCGCCGCGGATCGTCACGGCCTCGTTGTCCGGCTCCAGCGTGAAGTCCTGGAAGAACGGGGGTTCGGCGATATACGTCGAGGTCGGCCAGTCGTACACCTGGCCCTTGGTGCCCTTGATGTTCGCCCAGAGCTTGCTCGGCTTCTTCACCTGCTCGTAATTGCCCTTGAACGTCTTGGCGTCCATGGCGTACTTCAGCAGCGCGTGGATTTCTTCCGAGGTCGGCCAGATATCGCCCAGCCAGATGTCGCGGCCATCGCGGCCCTTGCCGACCGGCTCGGTCATCAGGTCGCGCGTGACCGTGCCGGCGATGGCGTAAGCCACCACCAGCGGCGGCGAGGCCAGGAAGTTGGCGCGGATGTTCGGGTGGATACGGGCTTCGAAGTTGCGGTTGCCCGACAGCACGGCGGCGGCCACGATGTCGTTCTGGACGATGGTCTCGTTCAGGGCCGGCGTCAGGTCGCCCGCGTTGCCGATACAGGTCGTGCAGCCATAGGCGGTCACGCCGAAGCCCAGCTTTTCCAGGTAGGGCAGCAGGCCGGCGGCGGTCAGGTATTCGGTCACCACGCGGCTGCCCGGCGCCAGCGACGTCTTGATGTGCGGCGCCACGTTCAGGCCGGCTTCCACGGCCTTCTTGGCCAGCAGGCCGGCAGCCAGCAGCACGCTCGGATTCGACGTGTTCGTGCACGACGTGATGGCGGCGATCAGCACATCGCCGTTCCTGACCTTGACGCCGTCGGCATTGACGAATTCGCGGCCCAGCTCGGCGGCATCCTTGTTGAAGCCGTTTTCGGCCACCGGCTTCGAGAACAGCGACGCGAAGGTGCTCTTCACGTTACCAATCTCGATGCGGTCCTGCGGACGCTTCGGGCCGGCCAGCGACGGTGCCACGGTGGCCAGGTCCAGCGTCAGGGTCTTGGTGTAGTCGATGTCGCCGGCGCGCGGCACGCCGAACAGTTCCTGGGCGCGGAAGTAGCCTTCGAACGCGGCGATTTCCTCCTCGGTGCGGGCCGTGCCCCGGAAGTACTCGATGGTCTTTTCATCGACCGGGAAGAAGCCCATCGTGGCGCCGTATTCGGGGGCCATGTTGCCGATGGTGGCGCGGTCCGGCGTCGACAGGCTGGCCGTGCCTTCGCCGAAGAATTCCACAAACTTGCCCACGACTTTCTCGCGGCGCAGCATCTCGGTGATCGTCAGCACCAGGTCGGTGGCGGTCACGCCTTCGCGCAGGCGGCCCTTCAGTTCCACGCCCACCACGTCGGGCGTCAGGAAGTACACGGGCTGGCCCAGCATGCCGGCTTCGGCCTCGATGCCGCCCACGCCCCAGCCCACCACGCCGATGCCGTTGATCATCGTGGTGTGGGAATCCGTGCCGACGAGCGTGTCCGGATAGTAGACGCCGTCCTTGTTGTGGACGCCGCGCGCCAGGTATTCCAGGTTCACCTGGTGGACGATGCCAAAGCCCGGCTGCACCACGCCGAACGTGTCGAACGCCTGCATGCCCCACTTCATGAACTGGTAGCGTTCGTTGTTGCGCTGGAATTCCAGCTGCATGTTCAGGTCCAGCGCCTTCTTCTCGCGGAAGTGATCGATCTGCACCGAGTGGTCGACCACCAGGTCCACCGGCACCAGCGGCTCGATCTTCTTGGGGTTCTTGCCCATCTTCTCGGCCACGTTGCGCATGGCGGCCAGGTCGGCCAGCAGCGGCACGCCCGTGAAGTCCTGCAGCACCACACGCGCCACCACGAACGGGATCTCGTCCACGCGGTCGGCGGTGGGCTTCCAGTTGGCGAGCTGCCTGACGTGTTCCTCGGTGACCTTCTTGCCGTCGCAGTTGCGCAGCACCGATTCCAGCACCAGGCGGATGGAGACCGGCAGACGCTCGATCTTCACGCCCAGCGCGCGGCCCAGCTGGGGCAGCGAGTAATACTGACCCGAGCCGCCCGTGGCGAGTTTGAATTCCTGGAGGGTGTTATTGAGATTGTGGGGCATTGCCTGACTCCAATCGAGGGATGACGCGGGACTCTGCTTGTGGATGCTTGTTCTTCAGACCCCGGTGCGCGGAAGGGTTCCGCCGCCATGCATGCGGCGCGGCCGGCAGGACCCGGACGCGCACCGTTACAACGATTCAGTGCAGCTGATACCCGCGCGGCGCCAGAGCGGCGCCGCGCAGGGTAAGGCAAGGTGAGACTTTACTGCTTCGGCGCGGCTTGTGCAGCAGGCTGGGCGGCGTCGGCCGGCTGGGCCGCCGGTTGGGCCGGCGCCATCAGCAGCGGCGTGGACACCGGCGCGCGCAGTGCGCCGGCCTGCGTCGGGGCCGCCCCGCCGGCCTGCATGTCGGCGTTCTGGCATTCGTCGGCCAGGCGCTGGCCCAGGTTCTTGTTGAACAGCATGGCCTTGCTCGGGATCACGACCAGATCCAGACCCGAGGCCTGATCGAAGTAGCGATCGGCGCCGGTGACGGTGCTCTGGCGCGGCAGGCGGTAGTTGCGGCCGTCCCAATGCACGGTGATCACTTCATCGCGCTGCATGTTGCCGCTGATCCAGATGGCATGGCCCAGTTCGCACTGCCACTTTTCGCCCGTGGGCTGCACGGCGGCGGGTGCGGCGGCAGCGGCCTTCGTCGACTTCTTGGCGGGCGCCTTCTTGGTGGCGGCCGGCTTCTTGGCCGGTTCCTGGGCCATTGCGGCGCCGGTGGTCAGGGTCAGGGCGCCAATGCAGGCTGCCAGCACGAGTTGTTTCATGTGGGTTCCTTCCGGATTGCTTGGGTAGTCAAAGGGGCTCGTTGTGGTGAACAGTCCGGGGGGCGCCACGCAGTGTCACGCGGCGCCCCGGCAACTTTCCGCCGCTATTCTCTACGATTTGTCTGACGGGGCGAAGCCCGTCGGACATTGGTTACACAATCGCACGCGGATGGTTTGTCATCGGCCACTTGCAGGCAAAAATGAGCAGTTTTCGTGTGTGATCGCGTGGTGTTGCGCTCAATCAAAGAACAGATCGCGCACGGGCGGCGGCAGCCGCGTGCCCGTGGCGTGGGCCCGCTGCAACAGCGACCAGTAATAGCGGTAGCTGGCGCGGTCGTGTAGCTGCCCGTCGTGGCGGATCGGTGCCCAGTTGTTCTCATGCGCGGCCAGCAGGATCTGGCTGGCCGCCCCGATCTCGCGGTCGCTGGGCCGGAACGCGGCCACGATCGGCTCGATCTGGCCCGGGTGAATGCTCCACTTGCGCAGGTAGCCGAATTCGGCGCGGGCACGCAGCGCGTCGTCGCCGGCGCGCTCCGGGTGCTGCACGTCGGTGCTGACGTTGTGCGACGGCACCTTGCCGTGGCGGTGGCAGGCGGCGGAAATCTCCAGCATGGCGCGACGGATCAGCGGATGTTCGAACTGCTCCGGCGATCGCATCGCGTCCCCCGGAATGGCGCCGTGGTGCGCCGAGACGAAATCCATCAGCCCGAAGCTCAGGCATTCCACCTGGACCAGCGATGCAATGTCGAAGGCCTGTTCCAGTGCAGAATGTGTCTCAATAAGCACATGAATCGGGATATGGCGGGCGATGCCGGCCGCACGGGCCACCTGGTTCACGTGGTCGGTCACGCGTGCCACTTCCACCACGTCGGTGACCTTGGGCACCACCACATAGGCCAGGCGCGCGCCGGCGGTGCCCACCAGGATATCCACATCTTCACGCCACCCCGGGTGCGCCGGGTCGTGGATGCGCACGCCCACGCGGTTGTGCGCGTTGTCGGCGCTATTGACCAGTTGGGCGCAGAGCAGGGCGTGCTCGCGCTCCAGCCCGACGGCGGCGCCGTCCTCGCAATCGAACGTAATGTCGAACACGGGGCCAAGCGCCTGCTGCAGGGCAAGCGATTTGCGCATGAGCTTTTCGCTGCCCGCATAGTGGTCGCAGACCGGCAGTTGCACCGGAATGGCTTCGCCCTGGAACAAGACCTCGGATGGATGCACGTTGATATACGTATGGAGCGGGGGGTTATTGTGAAGACAAAACGGCTGCCCAAATGAAAAACCGGGGTCCGCGCCGATTTTCAGATCGATGCGGACCCCGGTTTCATGAGCGGGAGGCTCTGGCGAAGATCAGCCCAGCAGATGCTGCACGCCGGCACGCTCTTCTTCCAGTTCCTTGAGCGTGATGTTGATCTTTTCCTGGCTGTAGGCGTCGATTTCCAGGCCTTGCACGATTTCGTACTTGCCGTTGGCCGTGGTCACCGGGTAGCCGAACATGACGTCCTTCGGAATGCCGTATTCGCCGTTCGACGGGATACCCATCGTGACGACCTTGCCGTTCGAGCCCAGCACCCAGTCGTGCACGTGGTCGATGGCGGCGTTGGCGGCCGAGGCGGCCGACGACAGGCCACGGGCCTCGATGATGGCGGCGCCGCGCTTGCCCACGGTCGGCAGGAACACGTCGTTGTTCCACACCGGATCGTTGATCAGGTCCTTGACGCTCTTGCCGTCGACGGTGGCGTAGCGGTAGTCGGCGTACATCGTCGGGCTGTGGTTGCCCCAGACGAACATCTTCTCGATCGACGACACCGGCTTGCCGGTCTTGGCGGCGATTTGCGACAGGGCACGGTTGTGGTCCAGGCGCAGCATGGCCGTGAAGTTCTCGCGCTTCAGGTTCGGCGCCGACTTCATGGCGATGTAGGCGTTGGTGTTGGCCGGGTTGCCGACCACCAGCACCTTGACGTCACGGCTGGCCACTTCGTCCAGGGCCTTGCCCTGCACCGTGAAGATCTGGGCGTTGGCTTCGAGCAGGTCCTTGCGCTCCATGCCCTTGCTACGCGGACGGGCACCCACCAGCAGGGCGACGTCGGCGTCCTTGAAGGCAACCTTGGGGTCGTCGGTGATGACCACGCCGGCCAGCAGCGGGAACGCGCAGTCTTCCAGCTCCATCACCACGCCCTTGACGGCGGCCTGGGCTTGCGGGAGGTCGAGCAGTTGGAGGATGACCGGCTGGTCTTTGCCGAGCATGTCGCCGTTGGCGATGCGGAACAGCAGGGAATAGCCGATCTGGCCAGCGGCGCCGGTGACTGCGACGCGCATTGGGGCTTTAGCCATGAGTAAGTCTCCAAACGAAAAGAGGGGGTAACCGGTCGGTGGCAACGGGCCATCCAGGGTATGGAGCGGGCCGGCGCATCACCGGAAGCTGGTTCGCGTGTCGCCACGGGGCAGGCGGGCGTCCGCCGGGAGCCCGCGGCCGGCCGTGCGGCCGCGACGAGGAGCGCGCGGGCCGTGGGCAGGCGTCGAGGGCGACAAGGCGTAAGTCTACTACTGCTGTGTGGTGCGCCGCATCCGCAAGGCTTCAAAAGGTGGGCAGGTAGCCCGGAAGAGACCTGGCGGAGGCGGTGGCGCGGACCTGCGCGAGTGTAGGGGGAGCCCTCATTGATGTCAATTCATATGTCTTATATAAGACATAAGACATTTCATAGTGCGCTGGACGCGATTCTCGCTTTTGTGGTTGAATCCGGGCTATGTCTTCCCTGCCTACGTCCCCGCTCGCCGCCGCCGCCAATGGTGCGCCGGAATCTGGCGCCCCACAGAGCGGTGCCGGGACGCAGCCGTCCACGCCCGCATCGGCCAATACGCCAGCCGCGGCGCCGTCCCCAACGTTCAGCCCACTCTACCAGCAGATCAAGGCCCTGATCATGCAGAGCCTGCAGACCGGCGAGTGGAAGCCCGGCGAAATGATCCCGAGCGAGATGGACCTGGCGGCCCGCTACAAGGTCAGCCAGGGCACGGTGCGCAAGGCCATCGACGAACTCGCCGCGGACAACCTCGTGGCGCGCCGCCAGGGCAAGGGCACGTTTGTGACGACCCATCACGAGGATGTGGTCAAGTTCCGCTTCCTCCGCCTGGTACCCGACGAGGGTGAACCCCATTACGGCGCCAGCCGCGTGCTCGAATGCAAGCGGCTGCGCGCCCCGGCCGAAATCGCCCGGCTGCTCGATATTCGCACCGGCGACAGCGTCGTGCAGATCCGCCGCGTGCTGACCTTTTCCAACGAAGCCACGGTGCTGGACGAAATCTGGCTGCTCGGCGCGAACTTCAAGGGCCTCACGGCCGAGAAGCTCAACGAGTGGAAGGGCCCGATGTACGCGCTCTTCGAGGCCGAGTTCGGCACCCGGATGATTCGCGCCACGGAAAAGATTCGGGCCGTTGCTGCCGATAACACGGCTGCCGAGCTGTTGTCCGTGGCACCCGGTTCGCCGCTGCTGTCGGTGGAACGTGTGTCGTTCACCTACGGCGACCGCCCGGTGGAAGTTCGCCGTGGGCTTTATGTCACGACGCGCCACTATTATCAGAACGATCTGAGCTGAAGGGCCATGACCATGGAAAGTCTGTTCCGCACGCTGACTATTGTCACGCGTGTATGGGACGTGCGCCGACCATTGTCATTCATGAATGCAATGCTCGGACAAAGCGTGTCTGGAGTGGTGCGCACATTGTCGCGTGCGATTGTCGGGCACGCCGCGCTGGTGCGTGATAGGCGAAAATTATTGGTGCGGCGCGCAACAAAGGCGCTAAAATCACGTGGATTTGCTCCCCTGCATCCATTTGCATCCAGCGGACCCACACGCTTGATGCAATCCGGTGCATTCACGGTAACCGCTGTGCGGCGCCAATGCAATCGGGGGTAATGGCAGTGTCGTTCTTTTGCAGTTTTCTTTTCATCGCAAATGGGGTCTCGCATGGCTGAAGCCGCCAAACAAGCCAGGCCGGAGTTCCGGAACATCGGTATCGCGCAAATCTCGCGCTACCGGTTGCCCTGGGCCGGCAAGGTATCCATCCTGCATCGCGTAAGCGGTGGCTTGATGTTCCTCCTCCTCCCTTTCATTCTGTACCTGTTCGAACTGAGCGTCACCTCCGAACTGAGCTTCGCCAGGTTCTCGGCCCTGCTGTCCAACGGCTTCGTCAAGCTGGTGATCCTGGCCCTGATCTGGGGTTACCTGCATCACTTCTGCGCCGGTATCCGCTTCCTGCTGCTGGACGTTCACGTCGGCGTCTCGAAGCCCGCCTCGGCCACGTCGGCCAAGGCCGTGCTGGTGGTCAGCCTGCTGCTCACCCTGGTTTTCGGGCTGAAGCTTTTCGGCCTGTTCTGAGGAGAGTCACGTGGCAAATAACAATATCGGTCCCAAGCGTCTTGTCGTCGGTGCGCATTACGGTCTGAAAGACTGGCTCGCGCAACGCGTTACCGCAGTCATCATGGTGGTCTTCACCGTGGTGCTCGCCGTGGTGTATCTCGCCTTCGGCAACCCTTCTTATGAAGGCTGGTCGGGTCTCTTCGCCAATCAATGGATGAAGCTCCTGACGTTCCTGACCATCCTGTCGCTGCTGTTCCATGCATGGATCGGCATTCGTGACATCTGGATGGACTATGTGAAGCCGATGGCCGTGCGCCTCGTGCTGCAAGTTCTAACGATTCTGTGGCTCGTCGGTTGCGCGGGCTACGCTGCTCAGATTCTCTGGAGGGTGTAATAAATGGTCGCAGTCAAGACTGGATTGCCGCGTCGCAAATTTGACGTGGTCATCGTCGGGGCGGGCGGCGCCGGGATGCGCGCATCCCTCCAGCTCGCGGAAGCCGGCCTGAGCGTGGCCGTGCTGTCGAAGGTTTTCCCGACCCGCTCGCACACCGTGGCGGCGCAGGGCGGTATCGGTGCCTCGCTGGGCAACATGAGCGAGGACAACTGGCACTATCACTTCTACGACACCATCAAGGGCTCGGACTGGCTGGGTGACCAGGACGCCATCGAGTTCATGTGCCGTGAAGCCCCGAAGGTCGTGTACGAGCTCGAACACTTCGGCATGCCGTTCGACCGTAACGCCGATGGCACGATTTACCAGCGTCCGTTCGGCGGCCACACCGCCAACTACGGCGAGAAGCCGGTGCAACGCGCTTGCGCCGCCGCTGACCGTACGGGCCACGCGCTGCTGCACACGCTGTATCAGCGCAATGTGCGCGCCAAGACGCATTTCTTCGTCGAATGGATGGCGCTGGACCTGATCCGCGACGAAGAAGGCGACGTGCTGGGCGTAACCGCGCTGGAAATGGAAACCGGCGAAGTCTATATCCTCGAAGCCAAGACCACGCTGTTCGCGACCGGCGGTGCCGGCCGGATCTACGCGGCTTCCACCAATGCCTTCATCAATACCGGTGACGGCCTGGGCATGGCGGCGCGTGCCGGCATCCCGCTGGAAGACATGGAATTCTGGCAGTTCCACCCGACCGGCGTGGCCGGCGCGGGCGTGCTGATCACGGAAGGCGTGCGTGGCGAGGGCGGCATCCTGCGTAACAAGGACGGCGAGCGCTTCATGGAACGCTATGCCCCGACGCTCAAGGATCTGGCGCCGCGCGACTTCGTGTCGCGCTCGATGGACCAGGAAATCAAGGAAGGCCGTGGTTGCGGCCCGAACGGCGACTACGTGCTGCTCGACCTGACCCACGTCGGCGCCGAGACCATCATGAAGCGCCTGCCGTCGATCCGCGAAATCGGCATGAAGTTCGCCAACGTCGACGCGATCAAGGAACCGATCCCCGTCGTGCCGACCATCCATTACCAGATGGGTGGTATTCCGACGAATTTCCACGGTCAGGTCGTGGTGCCGAAGAACGGCAACCCGAACGAAGTGGTCAACGGTTTCTACGCGATCGGCGAATGCTCCTGCGTGTCGGTGCACGGCGCCAACCGCCTGGGTACCAACTCGCTGCTCGATCTGGTGGTGTTCGGCCGTGCCGCCGGCAACCACATCGTGGCCAACGCCAGCAAGCAGAAGGAACACAAGCCGCTGCCGGCCGATGCCGCCGACCGCGCCATGGCCCGTCTGGCCAAGCTGCAGGCAACGACCTCGGGCGAATACACCCAGGACGTGGCCAACGACATCCGCCGCAACATGCAGTCGCATGCCGGCGTGTTCCGTACGCAGAAGCTGATGGACGAAGGCGTCGAGCGCATTCTGGAAGTGGCCGAGCGTGCCGACAACATCCACCTGAAGGACAAGTCCAAGGTCTTCAACACCGCACTGGTGGAAGCCCTGGAAGTGGCCAACCTGGTGGAAGTGGCCAAGGCCACGATGATCTCGGCCGCGGCCCGCAAGGAATCGCGTGGCGCCCACGCCCACAGCGACTTCCCGAACCGCGACGACGACAACTGGCTCAAGCACACGCTGTTCTACAGCGAAGGCAACCGCCTCGACTACAAGCCGGTGAAGATGCAGCCGCTGACGGTGGAATCGGTTCCGCCCAAGGCTCGTACGTTCTGATACCCGCCTCGTAGAGAAAACAGGACCCCCAGAAATGAAGCGTATTTTCGAAGTCTACCGCTACGATCCGGACAAGGACGCCGCCCCCCGCATGCAGACCTACGAGGTCGAGCTCGACGGTCACGAGCGCATGCTGCTGGACGCACTGGTCAAGCTGAAGAAGCTGGACGAAACCATCTCGTTCCGCCGTTCGTGCCGTGAAGGCGTGTGCGGCTCGGACGCGATGAACATCAACGGCAAGAACGGCCTGGCCTGCCTGACGAACATGCGCGAGCTGCCGGACCGCATCGTGCTGCGTCCGCTGCCCGGCCTGCCGGTGGTGCGCGACCTGATCGTCGACATGACGAACTTCTTCAAGCAGTACCACTCGATCAAGCCGTTCCTGATCAACGACGAGCCGCCGCCCGAGAAGGAGCGTCTGCAGTCGCCGCAGGAACGCGACGAGCTGGATGGCCTGTACGAGTGCATTCTGTGCGCCAGCTGCTCCACGTCGTGCCCGTCGTTCTGGTGGAACCCGGACAAGTTCGTCGGCCCGGCCGGCCTGCTGCAAGCCTACCGCTTCATCGCGGACAGCCGCGACCAGGCCACCAGCGAGCGTCTGGACAACCTGAACGACCCGTACCGGCTGTTCCGTTGCCATAGCATCATGAACTGCGTCGACGTGTGCCCGAAGGGCCTCAATCCGACCAAGGCGATTGGCAAGATCAAGGAACTGATGGTTCGCCGCGCTGTTTAATTGCCCGGTATAAACTGCCTTCTGCGCCCCCGCCGTTCGCGGTGCAGACAGGCAGTCTGCAGTAATGCAAGTTGATGTAAGCGGCGCGTCAGCCCGATGCGGTATCAAGTCGGGCTGGAGCGCCGGTCAATGAAGGCTGACCATGAGTCATTCCACCACTTTCTCCCATCAGGCCGACCCGCACAAACGTGCCCGTCTTCGCTGGCGCGCCCGCCGCGGCCTCCTGGAGAACGACATCATCGTCGAACGTTTCTTCAACCGTTACGAGGAGAGCCTGTCCGATCAGGACGTGGCTTCGCTGGGCGAGCTGTTCGAGCTTAGCGACAACGAGTTGATGGACCTGCTGCTTGTCCGCAAGGAGCTTGACGGTGAGCTCGACACGCCCCCGATGCAACGGGTACTCAGCCTGCTGCGTTCGGTCTGAGTTTGGTCAACACTATTATTCACAGTATTTGAAGGAACCGACATGACGCCGTCCGATGTGAAAGCCACGCTATCGTTTTCCGATGGTTCCCCCAGCGTTGAGCTGCCGATCTACAAGGGCACCGTTGGCCCGGATGTGATCGACATTCGCAAGCTGTACGGTCAAACCGGCAAGTTCACCTATGACCCGGGGTTCATGTCGACCGCTTCGTGCAACTCGAAGATCACTTACATCGACGGCGACAAGGGCGAGCTGCTGTACCGCGGCTACCCGATCGAGCAACTCGCCGAGAAGTGCGATCACCTCGAAACCTGCTACCTGCTGCTGAAGGGCGAGCTGCCCAACGCCAAGCAGAAGGAAGATTTCGTGAACTCGGTGATGAACCACACGATGGTTCACGAGCAACTGCAGTTCTTCCTGCGCGGTTTCCGCCGCGACGCGCACCCGATGGCCGTGCTGACGGGCCTGGTGGGTGCGATGAGCGCGTTCTACCATGACGCGATGGACATCGATGATCCGCACCAGCGCGAGATCTCGGCCATCCGCCTGATTGCCAAGATGCCGACCCTGGTCGCCATGGCGTACAAGTACAACATCGGCCAGCCGTACATCTATCCGCAGAACGATCTGTCCTACTCGGGCAACTTCATGCGCATGATGTTCGGTACGCCGTGCGCCCCGTACACCGTGAACCCGGTGCTGGAGCGCGCGCTGGACCGCATCTTCATCCTGCACGCCGACCACGAGCAGAACGCATCGACCTCGACCGTGCGCCTGGCCGGCTCGTCGGGCACGAACCCGTTCGCGGCCATCGCCGCCGGCGTGGCCTGCCTGTGGGGTCCGGCCCACGGCGGCGCGAACGAAGCCGCGCTCAAGATGCTGGAAGAAATCGGCAGCGTCGACCACATCGGCGAGTTCATCAAGCAGGTCAAGGACAAGAACTCGGGCGTGCGCCTGATGGGCTTTGGCCACCGCGTGTACAAGAACTACGATCCGCGCGCCAAGCTGATGCGCGAAACCTGCCATGAAGTGCTGAACGAACTGGGTCTGCACAACGACCCGCTGTTCAAGCTGGCCATGGAACTGGAAAAGATCGCGCTGGAAGACGAATATTTCGTGAGCCGCAAGCTGTACCCGAACGTGGACTTCTACTCGGGTATCGTGCAGCGCGCGCTGGGCATCCCGACCTCGCTGTTCACCTGCATCTTCGCCCTGGCACGTACGCCGGGCTGGATCTCGCAGTGGGAAGAGATGATCACCGATCCGGAGTACAAGATCGGCCGTCCGCGTCAGCTGTTCAACGGCAACGCCGCCCGCAACGTGCCGGACATGGCAAAGCGCTAAGCCGCGTCCCGTGCTGCAAGAAACGCCCCGGCCCGCCGGGGCGTTTTTTTGCGTTCGATACGGCCTGGCCTGCAGGCGGCCGGGTTGCGCAAGGTGGCGAAAAGCATCGCATACGCCACAAATGCGGCTATGCACAATTGTTGTGAAACACGATTTTGACGACGATTCCTGCCTTGGCAAGGTTGCAACGGCATGCATTAGTTGTCAGATTTTCTCCAAAACCGAATATCTCTACTTCATCAGGGTGCAACTTTCCCCCTATAATGCGGGCTGCTTTGCCGACCGGCAGCCGGGCCACCCTTCCGGCCAGCCGCGTTGGAGAAGCGGGGCAGGCGAAAGGCTTGCGCAATAGAGAACGCATCAACGTTGTCTTTCCGAACTTACGGCGGCCGCGGCATCCCCGAGATGTGCGTACGCCGACACATGCCGGGCCCCGCATTCGCTTCACTATCTTCATCGCAGGCCCGGTTTCCGCTCATGGGCCGTACGTTCGCCTCGTCAGGCGGCGCTTCTTCCTCGCGGGTGTTGTTCGATTGCGCCAGTCATGCCGACTCTGCCCGGAATGACCCATACATAATCGAGGAGCTCCTGATGACGCTGTCCCGTCTCACGTCCACTGCCATGGCCGCCGTGCTTGCCACTGCCGGTCTCGCTGCCTTCACCTCGGCCAACGCCGAAACCGTCAAGATTGCCATCGCCGGCCCCATGAGCGGCTCGGTCGCCCAGTACGGCGACATGGTCAAGGCCGGTGCCCTGACCGCGATCGAACAGATCAACGCGGCGGGCGGCGCCAACGGCAACAAGTTCGAAGCCGTGCTGATGGATGACGCTTGCGAACCGAAGCAGGCCGTGGCCGTGGCCAACAAGATCGTCAGCCAGGGTATCCATTACGTGATCGGTCACGTGTGCTCGGGTTCGACGATTCCGGCCTCGGATATCTACGAAAACGAAGGCATCGTGATGGTGACGCCGTCGGCCACCGCGCCGCAGCTGACCGAAACGAAGAAGCGCAACTTCATCTTCCGCACGATCGGCCGCGACGACCAGCAAGGCCCGGCCGCCGCCCAGTACATCATCGGCAAGGTCAAGCCGAAGAAGGTTGCCGTGCTGCATGACAAGCAGTCGTACGGCCAGGGCATCGCCAGCTCGGTGAAGAAGGACCTGGAAGCGGCCAAGATCCCCGTGGCAGTCTTCGAAGGCGTCAACGCCGGCGATTCCGACTACTCGGCCGTGATCACCAAGCTGAAGTCCCAGGGCGTGGATTTCGTGTACTTCGGCGGCTACCACCCGGAAATGGGCCTGCTGCTGCGCCAGGCGCGCGAGCAGGGCGTGAAGGCCACGTTCATGGGCCCCGAAGGCGTGGGCAACAAGGACGTGACGGCGATTGCCGGCCCGGCTTCGGAAGGCATGCTCGTGACGCTGCCGGCCGACTTCTCGGCCGACCCGGCCAACGCCGCGCTGGTGAAGGCCTTTGCCGACAAGAAGCGTGACGCCAACGGTCCGTTCCAGATGCCTGCCTATGCCGCCGTCAAGATCATCGGCGACGCCATCGCCGGCGCCAAGAGCACGGACCCGACGAAGGTGGCCGCTTACATGCACAAGAACGCGTTCACCACGCCGATCGGCAAGGTCGAATACGACGCCAAGGGCGACCTGAAGTCGTTCAAGTTCGTCGTCTACACGTGGCACAAGGACGCCACGAAGACCGCCGCAAACTAAACCCGGCGCCATCCTGGCGAAACGCCCCGCGGCCAACCGGCCTGCGGGGCGTTTTGGTATCGGTTCGATGTCGGTTAGCCGCCACATAAGGGCGGTCGGCATCGCGCATCGGACTCATCCGATCCACAAGGTCCCCGCATGAACGAATTCCTTCCTCAGTTCACCCAGCAGCTGGTCAACGGCCTGACGCTGGGTGCGATCTATGCGCTGATCGCCATCGGCTACACGATGGTCTACGGCATCATCGGCATGATCAACTTTGCCCACGGCGAGATCTACATGATCGGCGCCTACGTGGGTCTGGTGACGCTGACCGCCATTGGCGCGCAAGCCGGCTATCCGCTGCCGCTGGTGCTGGGCGCGGCGCTGCTCGTTGCCGTTGTGGTGACTGGCTGCTACGGCTTTGCCGTGGAGCGCGTGGCATACCGTCCCCTGCGTGGCGGCCCGCGCCTGGTGCCGCTGATCTCGGCCATCGGCATGTCCATCTTCCTGCAGAACTATGTCCAGATCGGGCAGGGCGCGCGTGACGTGTCGGTGCCGATCCTGATCTCGGGCGCCATCGAATTCCAGATGGGCGGCGACTTCACGGTGACCGTGCCGTATTCGCGCCTGCTGATCGTCGGCGTGACGCTGGTGCTGATGATCGCGCTGACGCTGTTCATCGGGCATTCGCGCATGGGCCGCGCCTGCCGCGCCTGCGCCGAAGACATGCGCATGGCCAATCTGCTGGGCATCGACACGAACCGCGTGATCTCGTTCACGTTCGTGCTCGGCGCCATGCTGGCCGCCGTGGGTGGCGTGCTGATCGGGCTGACGATTGGCAAGCTCAATCCCTTTATCGGCTTCATCGCCGGCATCAAGGCCTTTACGGCCGCGGTGCTGGGCGGCATCGGCAGCATTCCGGGCGCGATGCTGGGCGGTGTGCTGCTGGGGCTGGCCGAGACGTTCGCGTCGGGCTACATGCCGTCCGAGTACAAGGACGTGGTGGCATTCGGCCTGCTGGTGCTGGTGCTGCTGTTCCGTCCCACGGGCCTGCTTGGCAAGCCCGATGTGGAAAAGGTCTGAGGGGAGGGCGACATGACACAAGCGACTTCGATTTCGCGGGCGTCGATCCCGCAAACGTCGGTCTCGGACACGTTGAAGAATGCCGTGACCGCCGCCGTGCTGACGGCCATCCTGACCATCCCCGTGCTGGGCCTGCAGCTCAAGCTCGACGGCTACAAGGTGGTGCTGGAGCCGCACTGGCGTCCGGTGTGGATCGCCGTGGGCCTGGTGTTCCTGTTCCAGCTGTGCAAGCCGTTCCTGCTGCGTGCCCGCAACGCGGTCAAGCTGCCGTCGGTGCCCGCGATGGGCGCCCGGCAGCAGCGCTCGGCCATCTGGGTGCTGCTGGTGGTGGGCCTGGTGTTCCCGTTCTTCGGCTCGCGCGGCGCGGTGGACGTGGCCACGCTGGCGTTGATCTACGTGATCCTGGGCCTGGGCCTGAACATCGTGGTGGGCTATGCCGGCCTGCTCGATCTGGGCTACGTGGGCTTCTACGCGGTCGGCGGCTATACCTATGCGCTGCTGAACCAGTATTTCGGCCTGACATTCTGGGAATGCCTGCCGCTGTCGGCCGGCCTGGCGGCCACGTTCGGCTTCATCCTCGGCTTCCCGGTGCTGCGCCTGCGTGGCGACTACCTGGCCATCGTGACGCTGGGCTTCGGTGAAATCATCCGCCTGCTGCTGAACAACCTGACCAGCCTGACCGGCGGACCGGACGGCGTGTCGGGCATTCCGAAGCCGACCGTGTTCGGTATCGAAATGGCACGCAGTGCCAGCGTGGAAGGCGCGAAGACGTTCCATGACCTGATCGGCATCCCGTATGCCGGCCAGCACATGGTGATCTGGCTATACCTGCTGGCGCTGCTGCTGGTGGGCTTCACGCTGTTCGTCACGAGCCGCCTGATCCGCATGCCGATGGGGCGTGCGTGGGAGGCACTGCGCGAGGACGAGATCGCCTGCCGGTCGCTGGGCCTGAACCCGACGCGCATCAAGCTGTCGGCGTTCACGCTGGGCGCATCGTTCGCCGGCCTGGCCGGTGCGTTCTTTGCCGCGCGCCAGGGCCTGGTCAACCCGGAATCGTTCACGTTCATCGAGTCGGCGCTGATCCTGGCCGTGGTGGTGCTGGGCGGCATGGGTTCGCAGCTGGGCGTGATCCTGGCGGCGATCCTGCTGACCATCCTGCCCGAAGTGGCGCGCGACTTTGCCGAATACCGCATGCTGATCTTCGGCCTGGTGATGGTGTTGATGATGATGTGGCGTCCGCAGGGCCTGCTGCCCGCTAGCCGTCCCCACGTGGAGCTGCCGCGATGAGCACTGAAATGCTGAAAGTATCGGGCCTGCAGATGCGCTTTGGCGGTCTGCTGGCCGTGGACGGCATCGAGTTCGATGTGCGCCGCGACGAGGTCTTCGCCATCATCGGCCCGAACGGCGCCGGCAAGACCACCGTGTTCAACTGCGTGGGCGGCTTCTACAAGCCCACCGCCGGCGAGGTGACGCTGGACGGCCATTCGATCGCGCGCAAGCCCAGCCACGTGGTGGCACGCCACGGCCTGGTGCGCACGTTCCAGAACATCCGCCTGTTCAAGCAGCTGACCGTCGTGGAAAACCTGATGGTTGCGCAGCACCTGCAGGTCAAGGCCGGGCTGCTGCGCGGCCTGCTGGCCACGCCGGCCTACCGCCGCGCCGAGCGGGAGGCGCTGGAGCGCGCCGCCGAATGGCTGGAGCGCATGGGCCTGACGAGCGTGGCCAACCGCGAGGCGGGCACGCTGTCGTACGGCCACCAGCGCCGGCTGGAGATCGCGCGCTGCATGATCACCAGGCCGCGCCTGCTGATGCTGGACGAACCGGCGGCGGGTCTGAACCCGCAGGAAAAGATCGAACTGCAGCAGCTGATCGATCGCCTGCGCCGTGAATTCAATATCTCGGTGCTGCTGATCGAGCACGACATGAGCCTGGTGATGGGCGTGTCGGACCGCATCCTGGTGATGGAGCACGGCAAGCCGATCATGATTGGCAAGCCCGAAGCGGTGCGCAACGACCCGCGTGTGATCAAGGCCTACCTGGGAGAGGACTGATGCTGAAGCTGGAAAACGTCCATACCCACTACGGCGCCGTCGAGGCGCTGTCGGGCGTATCGATCGAAGTCAACAAGGGCGAGATCGTCACCCTGATCGGCAGTAACGGCGCCGGCAAGACCACGCTGATGATGACCGTATGCGGCACGCCGCGCGCGTCCAGCGGCCGCGTGCTGTTCGAAGGCCAGGACATCACCCGCCGCAACACGCACGAGATCATGCGCATGGGCATGGCAATTTCGCCAGAAGGCCGGCGCGTGTTCCCGAGCCTGACCGTGCTCGAAAACCTCAAGATGGGTGGCTTCTTTGCCAGCCGTCATGACATCGAGGCCGGCATCGAGCACGTGTTCAAGCTGTTCCCGCGCCTGAACCAGCGCGCGAGCCAGCGGGCGGGCACGATGAGCGGCGGCGAGCAGCAGATGCTGGCCATCGGCCGCGCGCTGATGAGCAAGCCCCGCCTGCTGCTGCTGGACGAGCCCACGCTCGGTCTGGCGCCCCTGATCATCGCGCAGATCTTCGACATCATCCGCACGATCCGGGAAGAAGGCGTCACGGTGTTCCTGGTGGAGCAGAACGCCAACAAGGCGCTGCAGGTGGCCGACCGCGGCTACGTGCTGGAAACCGGCAAGGTGGTGCTGGCCGATACCGGCGCCAACCTGCTGGCCAACGACCGCATCAGGGCAGCTTACCTGGGCGGTTGAAGTCACGGCTCCCTCTCCCACAACGTGGGAGAGGGGAGCACCCAGGCCAGCGCGGGTCCCTTCGCCATCCGCGAAATCCCCCTTTCGCCAATGACCGCCGCCCAGGCGGTCCGGCCTGCCCTTCGGCGGGGGCGCCACATGGCATAATCGCTTGCGATGTCAAGCAATTACCGGCTGCGCCGGAAAAGCAGCAAAATAGCCTGCTTGCCCGCGAGGCATCCGGAAAACATTCCCCTGCAAACAATGCGCGGATTCGCGCCGTTCGCATCCCCCGGGATACGGACGGACGGTCTGCCCCCCGCATCATGGCCAAGACGCTCTACGACAAACTCTGGGATGACCACACCGTCCACGTCGAGGAAGACGGCACGACGCTGCTCTACATCGACCGTCATCTGCTGCATGAAGTGACCAGCCCGCAGGCCTTCGAAGGCCTGAAGCTGGCGGAGCGCCCGGTGTGGCGTATCAGCGCGAACCTGGCCGTGTCGGACCACAACGTGCCGACCACCGACCGCACCCAGGGGATCGCCGACCCGATCTCGAAGCTCCAGGTCGATACGCTGGATGCCAACTGCGACGCCTACGGCATCACGCAGTTCAAGATGAACGACCACCGCCAGGGCATCGTCCACGTGATCGGGCCCGAGCAGGGCGCCACGCTGCCCGGCATGACCGTGGTCTGCGGCGATTCGCACACCAGCACGCACGGGGCGTTCGGCGCGCTGGCGCACGGCATCGGCACGTCGGAAGTGGAGCACGTGCTGGCCACCCAGACGCTGCTGGGCAAGAAGGCCAGGAACATGCTGATCAAGGTGGAAGGCAAGCTGCCGCGCGGCTGCACCGCCAAGGACATCGTGCTGGCCATTATCGGCAAGATCGGCACGGCCGGCGGCACGGGCTACACGATGGAATTCGCCGGCTCGGCGATCCGCGACCTGACCATGGAAGGCCGCATGACGGTCTGCAACATGGCCATCGAAGCGGGGGCGCGTGCCGGCCTGGTGGCCGTGGACGACGTTACGCTCGAATACGTGAAGAACCGCCCGTTCGCGCCGCAGGGCGTGGAATGGGACCAGGCCGTGGCCTACTGGCGCACGCTGCATTCGGATGCCGGCGCCCACTTCGACAAGGTGGTGGAGCTGCGCGCCGAGGACATCCGTCCGCAGGTCACCTGGGGTACGTCGCCCGAAATGGTCGTCAGCATCGAAGACCGCGTGCCGGATCCCGAGAAGGAAAAGGACTCGAACAAGCGTAACGCCATGGAGCGGGCGCTGGAGTACATGAACCTGAAGCCGAACACGCCGATGGAGTCGATCAATATCGACAAGGTGTTCATTGGTTCGTGCACCAACAGCCGCATCGAGGACATGCGTGCCGCCGCGGCGGTGGTGCAGAAGCTGGGCCGCAAGGTGGCGTCCAACGTGAAGCTGGCGATGGTGGTGCCGGGCTCGGGCCTGGTCAAGGAACAGGCCGAGCGCGAAGGGCTGGACAAGGTCTTCAAGGCCGCCGGCTTCGAATGGCGCGAACCGGGCTGCTCGATGTGCCTGGCGATGAACGCCGACCGCCTGGAACCGGGCGAGCGATGCGCGTCCACGTCGAACCGCAACTTCGAAGGCCGTCAGGGCGCCGGTGGCCGTACGCACCTGGTCAGCCCGGCCATGGCCGCGGCGGCCGCGATCGAAGGGCATTTCGTCGACATCCGCAAACTCGGCTGAACGGCCGCGACGGGTCAACGGGTCAACCACGGCTTTCGAATAGAGAAAACATGAAAAAGATCGTGATCACACTGCTGGCATGCCTGGGCATGCTGCAACTGGCTGGCTGCAACACGATGGCCGGCCTTGGCAAGGACACGCAGGCGGCCGGGCAGGCGCTCGAGAACGCTGCCCGGAAGTAAGGACACATCATGGACAAGTTCACCGTACACAGCGGCCTCGCGGCGCCGCTCGATCGCGAAAACGTCGATACTGACGCGATCATCCCGAAGCAGTTCCTGAAGTCGATCAAGCGCACGGGCTTTGGTCCGAACCTGTTCGACGAATGGCGCTACAAGGACGTGGGCCAGCCCGGCCAGGACAACAGCAAGCGTCCGCTGAACCCGGATTTCGTGCTGAACCAGCCGCGCTACCAGGGCGCATCGATCCTGCTGGCCCGCAACAACTTCGGCTGCGGCAGTTCGCGCGAGCACGCACCGTGGGCGCTCACGCAGTACGGCTTCCGCGCGGTCATCGCGCCGAGCTTTGCCGATATCTTCTTCAACAACTGCTACAAGAACGGCCTGCTGCCCGTGGCGCTGACCGACCTGCAGGTCGATCACCTGTTCAACGAGACGCTGGCGTTCCCGGGCTACAAGCTGACCATCGACCTCGACAAGCAGGTGGTGATCACGCCGGGCGGCGACAGCTATCCGTTCGACATCGCCCCGTTCCGCAAGTACTGCATGCTGAACGGTTTCGACGATATCGGCCTGACGCTGCGCCAGAAGGACAAGATCAAGTCCTACGAAGCCGAGCGCCTGACCAAGATGCCTTGGCTGGGCAACCGCGTGGTCGGCTGAGGCGGGCCGGGTTCACCTATCTATCTAGGAAGACAAATGAAGATTGCAGTCCTGCCGGGCGACGGCATCGGTCCCGAGATCGTTGCCGAAGCCGTCAAGGTGCTGAACGCCCTTGGCGAGAAGTTCGAAATGGAAACCGCCCCGGTGGGCGGCGCCGGCTACGAGGCCGAAGGGCACCCGCTGCCGGAGAACACGCTGAAGCTGGCCAAGGAAGCCGACGCCATCCTGTTCGGCGCCGTGGGCGACTGGAAGTACGACAGCCTGGAGCGTCCGCTGCGCCCGGAGCAGGCCATCCTGGGCCTGCGCAAGCATCTGCAGCTGTTTGCCAACTTCCGCCCGGCGATTTGCTACCCGGAACTGACCGGCGCATCGAGCCTGAAGCCCGAACTGGTGGCCGGCCTGGACATCCTGATCGTGCGCGAACTGAACGGCGACATCTACTTCGGCCAGCCGCGCGGCGTGCGCGAGGCGCCGGACGGCCTGTTCAAGGGCGCCCGCGAAGGCTTCGACACGATGCGCTACAGCGAGCCCGAAATCCGCCGCATCGCCCATGTGGCGTTCCAGGCCGCCGCCAAGCGCGGCAAGAAGCTGTGCAGCGTGGACAAGGCCAACGTGCTGGAAACGTTCCAGTTCTGGAAGGACATCGTGATCGATGTCAGCAAGGAATATCCGGACGTCGCGCTGTCGCACATGTACGTGGACAACGCCGCGATGCAGCTGGTGAAGGCGCCGAAGAGCTTCGACGTGATCGTCACCGGCAACATGTTCGGCGACATCCTGTCGGACGAGGCCGCCATGCTGACGGGCTCGATCGGCATGCTGCCGTCGGCGTCGCTCGATGCCAACAACAAGGGCCTGTACGAACCGTCGCACGGTTCGGCACCCGATATCGCCGGCAAGGGCGTGGCCAATCCGCTGGCCACGATCCTGTCAGCCGCGATGATGCTGCGCTACTCGCTGAACCGCGCCGAACAGGCCGACCGCATCGAGAACGCCGTCAAGAAGGTGCTGGCCCAGGGCTACCGGACCGGCGATATCCTGACGCCGGGCTGCAAGCAGGTTGGCACCCGCGAAATGGGCGAGGCAGTGCTGGCTGCGCTGTAAGGCATCCATTGCCCATGGTTTGGCTCCCCTCTCCCGCAAGGCGGGAGAGGGGCCGGGGGTGAGGGAAAAGCGGTGCAAGGTGCGAAATCGCAATTTTTAGCCTCTTGCCCTCTCCCCCGACCCCTCTCCCACACGTGGGAGAGGGGAGAGAACCGCCGGCGAGCAACAAATCACTCCGCATTTCCCCTGCGGCGGCGCCGCAAATTCGTGTAGACTCTCCCGTCATGGCCCGATTCCACCAGTCCCTTCTGACTGCCTCCGCTGCTCGCACCGCTATCCGCGGCACGATCGGCGCGGATTCGCTCGGCCTGACCGCAACGACGATTAAAACCATTACCAAAACGATCCCCTAGATCGTTCGTCGTGCCTGCCCGTCTTCCCCGCGCAGCCACGCCGGGCGAGGAAAATGGCGGGGAAGTTCACATCACATCCGAGGTAAGTCATGATTGTAGGTCTCGTCGGTTGGCGAGGAATGGTCGGCAGCGTCCTGATGCAGCGCATGCAGGAAGAGGGCGATTTCGACCATATCGAGCCCGTTTTCTTCAGCACGTCCAACGCTGGCGGCAAGGCCCCGGCCATGGCCAGGAATGAAACCACGCTGAAAGATGCGAACGACATCGAAGCACTGAAGAAGTGCGACGTCGTGCTCACCGCCCAGGGCGGCGACTACACGAACGATGTGTTCCCGCGCCTGCGCGCCGCCGGCTGGAACGGCTACTGGATCGACGCCGCCTCGTCGCTGCGCATGAAGGACGACGCCATCATCGTCCTGGATCCGGTGAACCTCGGTGTGATCAAGGACGCGCTGGCCAAGGGCGTGAAGAACTTCATCGGCGGCAACTGCACGGTCAGCTGCATGATGATGGGCCTGGGCGGGCTGTTCGAGCACGACCTGATCGAGTGGATGACATCGATGACGTACCAGGCCGCGTCGGGCGGCGGTGCGCAGCACATGCGCGAGCTGCTGACGCAGTTCGGCACGCTGAACGCCGCGGTCAAGCCGCTGCTGGACAACCCGGCATCGGCCATCCTGGAAATCGACCGCCAGATCCTGGCGACCCAGCACGGCCTGTCGGCTGACGAAACCAGGCAGTTTGGCGTGCCGCTGGCCGGCAACCTGATTCCCTGGATCGACAAGGACCTGGGCAACGGCGTTTCCAAGGAAGAATGGAAGGGCGGCGCCGAGACCAACAAGATCCTGGGTCGTGGCGAAGGCTTCGTCGGTGCCACCGGCGCGAGCCCGATCGCCGTGGACGGCCTGTGCGTGCGGATTGGCGCGATGCGCTGCCACTCGCAGGCGCTCACGATCAAGCTGCGCCGCGATGTGCCGCTGGACGAGATCGAAGGCATGCTGGCCGCCAACAACCAGTGGGCCAAGGTCGTGCCGAACACGCGCGAAGCCAGCATGAAGGACCTGACGCCGGCCGCCGTCACGGGCACGCTGACGATTCCGGTTGGCCGTCTGCGCAAGATGCAGATGGGCGGCGAGTACCTGTCCGCGTTCACCGTGGGCGACCAGCTGCTGTGGGGCGCCGCCGAGCCGCTGCGGCGTATGCTGCGCATTCTGATCGAGGGTTGACCCCCGGATTGCCTCGCTGCTTTCGTTGCGGGGAGGCAACAGAATCTGCCGCTTTCCGAGCAACGCCGCGCCTCTGCGCGGCGTTGTCGCATCCGGAACGCTTTTTTTCGCAGGCTTGCGTCACAATACAGCCGGCATGCGCTTGGCCACGGGGTCATCGCCACCATGCATCGGGGATGCAGGGCAGCGACATTGGGCGCGCAGCAGGGCAGGTATCGAGCCTGTCCGTTTCGTCGCCCGCCAGCCAGCCATTTGTTGGGATCGGGTTAATTTCTGCTACTAAAAACCATAAATGGAGCACGAGGTGAGTGTGAGCCTACATCGCCGGAAAGATGCGCCTACTGTCCGTCAGCGCTGGTCAACGCTGGCCATCACGGCTGCCGGTCTGCTGCTTGCGCAGCCTGCCGCGTACGCCGCGGGGTTCGGACAATTAAGGGTTCAATCCAATCTGGGGCAGCCGCTCCAGGCTGAAATCGATATTACCGGCGTGACGCCCGAGGAAGCTGACAGCCTGGCCGTCAAGCTGGCCGCGCCGTCCGCCTATTCACGCGCCGGGCTGACCTATCTGTCGGCCATTTCGACCGTGAAGCTCGACGTGCAGAAGCGTCCGAACGGTACCTATGTGGCCACCGTCCGGTCCAACCAGCCGCTCAGCGAACCGTTCGTCGACATCCTGGTCGACATGAGCTGGTCCAGCGGCAAGATCACGCGCGCCTATACCTTCCTGCTGGACCCGGCTGGCGCCCAGCCGTCGAACCAGGCGTTCTCGCCGACCACGGTGGTGCAGGCCGCCACGCCCGACGTGTCGCCTGCTCCGGCCCCGGCCGCCAATGCGCCGGCGGCTGCGGCCCCGGCGCCGACGGCGGCTCCGGCCCCCGCGCCGACCGCAACGCCGGCCCCGGCCCCGGCCCGCCAGCCGCGCCGCGCCGCCGCGCCGGCCGCCGTGGCCGATGGCACGGCCGCCCATGGCAGCTACACGGTCCAGCAAGGCGATACGCTGTATGCCATCGCCGGCGAAGCCTCGCAGGGCGTTGATTCGGTGTCGCTGGAGCAGATGCTGCTCGCGCTCTACCGCAACAACCCGAATGCCTTCATCGGCGGGAACATCAACCGGATCAAGTCCGGTGCCGTGCTGAAGGTGCCGAGCGCCCAGCAGGCCCAGTCGGTGAGCCCGCGCGAAGCGCGCCGCGAAGTGGTGGCGCGTACGCAGGGCTTCGACAGCTACCGCAGCCGCCTGGCCGCGGCCGCCGCCGCCAAGTCGGTGGAAGCCGGCTCGGGCCGCGAGCAGTCGGGCAACGTGACGGCGCGTGTGCAGGACACCACGGTGCCGAACGCGGGGCCGCGTGACGAACTGAAGCTGTCGAAGGCCGAGAAGGGCGCGCAGGCCAAGGCGGAAGCCGACGTGGCCAGCCAGCGCAAGCTGAAGGACGCCGAATCGCGGGTCGCCGATCTGGAGAAGAACATCTCCGACATGCAGCGCCTGATGGAGCTGAAGAACTCGGAGATCGCCAAGCTCAACCAGAACAACCAGGGCGCCAAGGCTGCCTCGGCGGCTGCCGCTGCCACCGCTGCCGCACCGGCCGCGCCGGCGGCTGGCAAGGCCGCCGATACTGCCGCGCCTGCGCCCACCGTGGTGCCGGCCGAGCCGGCCAAGGCTGCGGAAGCCCCGAGCACCGCCACGCCGGAACCCGCACCGGCCGCGGCAGCCTCGGCACCGCAAGCTGCCGCGGCGGCGTCCGCCCCGCAAGCCGGCGCTTCTGCACCGGCAGCCGCCGCCTCGGCGCCGGCCGTGGCGAACAAGAAGCCGCCGGTCATCCAGCCGGTGCCCCAGCCGTCGTTCCTTGACGAACTGCTCGCCAACCCGATGTTGCTGCCGGGCGCTGGTGTGCTGGTTGCGTTGCTTGGCGGATATGCGTACTATCGCCGCCGCCAGAAGCAGAAGGCGAGCGAAAACACCGGGTTCGGTGACAGCATCCTGTCCCAGGAAAGCACGGTCATGGCGGGCGGACACTCGTTGTTCGGCACCGCTGGTGGCCAGAGCGTCGACACGTCGCAGCACAGCGTGTTCGGCGCCGACTTCCGCATCGGCAACAACTCGCCCGAAGCGACGGAAGTCGACCCGATTGCCGAGGCCGAGGTGTACATCGCGTACGGACGCGACGTGCAGGCCGAGGAAATCCTGCGCGAAGCGTTGCAACAGAATCCGGAGCGCCAGGCCATCCGCCTGAAGCTGCTGGAGATTTACAACACTCGTCAGGATGTGGAAGGTTTCCGAGTGATCGCAGAAGAAATGTTCGCCCAGGTAGGCGGACAAGGCGCGGACTGGCAACAGGTCGCGGAAATGGGTCGCAGGCTCGATCCGGGCAATGCGCTGTACCTGTCGGTGGCGCCCGACGTGACGGGGGAAGCCGATACCACGACGCCGGTGGCCGACCAGTGGCGCACGCAGGATCCCGCCCAGTCGATGCAGCAGGCACCGCAGGCCCCGGCCATGCCGGACCTGGCCCTGCCGCTGGACGCCTTCCCGGCGCCCGCGCCGGGGGAGCCCATCGTGGCACCGGAGTCGGCCTCGCTGGTATTCGGTAACGAGCACCTGGCGGAACCGGTGGCGCGTCTGGACGACGTGCTGGACGAAAGCCACGACGCCGGCCAGGATCTGCCGGCAGGCGGGGTGCCGGCGCTCGATACGCCGACGCGCTCGCGTCCGCTGGAATTCGACATGTCCGGCCTGTCGCTGGACCTGAATGCCGCGAACCCGGGCGCCGCGGCGGCCGAGCCGGCTTCGGTGGCCACGTTCGAGGCGCCGTCGCTGGCGGAATCGACCGTGCCGCTGCCCGCGCCGACGATGCTCCAGAACGGCAAGCTGGTCGAGCCGATCGACCTGACCCGTGTCACGTCCGAAGGCAATGGCGACGCCACGCATGGCGTGTCGGCCAGCACGCTGTCGGCCACCGGCATGGACGGCAGCCGCGACATGCAGATCAAGCTCGACCTGGCGCGCGCCTACATCGAGATCGGTGACAAGGAAGGTGCCCGCGAACTGCTGCAGGAAGTGGTGGAGCAGTCGGAAGACCCGCTGCAGACCGAAGCCCGCACGCTGCTGCGCGACGTGGCCTGATGCGGGGAGGCCTGCGGGTTCGGACCCAAAGGCCGGTATGATGCAGGGTTTGCGGCACGCCGTTCCGACGGGTGCCGCAGCCCGAAGCGATGCGCCGGAAGCGTCCCTTCCGGCGCATTTTGTTTTTGGGCATCGCTACATCCATGAATCGCATCGCCATCGGACTCCACTACGACGGTTCGGCCTTTTCCGGCTGGCAGTCGCAGCCCCACCGCAACACCGTGCAGGACCACCTGGAAGACGCCATCGAGCGTTTTGCCGGAACGCGCCTACTGACCACGGTGGCGGGGCGGACCGATACCGGCGTGCATGCGCTGGGCCAGGTCATCCACCTCGATACCGAGCTGGACCGCGACAAGTTCTCATGGGTGCGCGGCGTCAACGCGTTCCTGCCGCCGTCCATCGCGCTGCAATGGGCGGAGCCGGTCGATGACGGCTTCCATGCGCGCTTCCTGGCTTACGAGCGGATGTATTACTACGCGCTCTACACAGGCCCGCACCGCGTGCCGATGATCCACGGTCGCGCCGGCTACCAGATGCTGCCGCCGGGCCAGCGGCTCGATGTCGATGCCATGCGCGCGGCAGCCGCCTGCCTGCTGGGCGAGCATGACTTCTCGGCGTTCCGGGCGGCCGAGTGCCAGGCCAAGTCGCCGGTCAAGACGATGTACGACGTGACGATCCGGGACGACGGCAACTGGGTGTTCCTGCGGTTCCGGGCCAGCGCCTTCCTGCACCACATGGTGCGCAACCTGATGGGCTGCCTGGTGGCGGTGGGGCGGGGGCGTTACCCGGCCGAATGGATGGCCGAGGTGCTGGCCGGCCGCAACCGGCAGAAGGCCGCCCCGACGTTCATGCCCGACGGGCTGTACCTGGTCGACGTGAAGTATCCTGAGCCGTATCAGCTCCCCGCGGCGGACGCGTCCGCCAGCTTCTTCCACGGAGTATTTGCCGATGGTCCCGACAATAGCGCCTGAATCCGGCCGCGTGCCGCCCCGCACCCGCATCAAGATCTGCGGGCTGACGCGTCCGGAGGAAGTGCGTGCGGCCGTTGACGCCGGCGCCGATGCCATCGGCCTGGTGTTCTACGACAAGAGCCCGCGCTTCGTGGATGTGGCGCGCGCGGCCGCACTGGCCGAGCAGGTGCCGCCGTTCGTCACCGTGACCGGCCTGTTCGTCAACGCCGATGCCGAGGAAGTGGCGCATGTCACCGAGCGTGTGCCGCTGACGCTACTCCAGTTCCATGGCGACGAAACGGCGCAGCAATGCACGGACATCGCACGCCGCTGCCGGCTGCCGTATATGCGTGCCGCCCGTGTCCAGCCGGGGCTTGATTTGGTAGAATTCGCCGATCAATACCGTGACGCCGCCGGCCTGTTGCTCGACGCCTTCGTGGAAGGCTATGGCGGTGGCGGCCACGTCTTCGACTGGACCCTGATTCCTGCTCAATGGCTTCCGCCCATTCCGACCAGCCCGCCCGCAAGCGACGCTCCTCGCATCGTTTTGAGTGGTGGGTTGAACGCGCAAAACGTCGCTGGTGCGATTGAACGCGTGCGCCCCTATGCCGTCGATGTCAGCAGCGGCGTGGAGGCGTCGAAGGGTGTGAAGGACCACGCCCGCATTGCCGCGTTCGTGCGCGCCGTGCGCACTGCGGATGCAGGACAGGCCGGCCAGTAACGCCACGCCAGCACTGTTGCGCTGCCATCCCCGCTTGCCCCCGGCGCGCCGATCGCCCGATACCGAATTTGATGCGCTTCGCCACGATTGTGCGCCAAGCGCCACCTGAGAGCCTGGACATGTACGACTTGCCCGATTCCCGAGGCCATTTCGGCCCCTATGGCGGTAGCTTCGTTTCCGAAACGTTGGTCCACGCGCTGGACGAGTTGCGCGACGCCTATGCGCACTACCAGCAGGACGCGGACTTCAACGCCGAATTCCAGCGCGAGCTGAAGCACTTTGTCGGCCGCCCGTCGCCGATCTACCACGCACAGCGTTGGAGCGAGACGCTCGGCGGTGCCCAGCTGTTCTTCAAGCGCGAAGACCTGAACCACACTGGCGCCCACAAGATCAACAACGTGATCGGCCAGGCGCTGCTGGCCAGGCGCATGGGCAAGAAGCGCGTGATTGCCGAGACCGGCGCCGGCCAGCACGGCGTGGCCACGGCGACCATCGCCGCGCGCTTCGGCATGGAGTGCGTGGTGTACATGGGCTCGGAGGACGTGCGCCGCCAGGCGGCCAACGTCTATCGCATGAAGCTGCTGGGCGCCACGGTGGTGCCGGTGGAAAGCGGTTCAAAGACGCTCAAGGACGCGCTCAACGAGGCCATGCGCGACTGGGTGACCAACGTCGAGACCACGTTCTACATCATCGGCACGGTAGCCGGCCCGCACCCGTATCCGATGATGGTGCGCGACTTCCAGTGCGTGATCGGCGAGGAGTCGAAGGTGCAGATGCCCGAACTGACCGGCCGCCAGCCGGACGCCGTGATCGCTTGCGTGGGCGGCGGCTCGAACGCCATGGGTATTTTCTACCCGTACATCGAGCACAAGGACGTGCAGCTGATCGGCGTGGAAGCGGCCGGCGACGGCCTGGACACGGGCCGCCACGCGGCATCGCTGACCGGCGGGTCGCCGGGCGTGCTGCACGGCAATCGTACCTACCTGCTGCAGGACGAGAACGGCCAGATCATCGAGACCCATTCGGTGTCGGCCGGCCTGGACTACCCGGGCGTGGGGCCGGAACACGCGTGGCTCAAGGACATCGGCCGCGCGCAGTATGTGCCGATTACCGATGACGAGGCATTGAAGGCGTTCCACGATTGCTGCCGCATCGAAGGCATCATCCCGGCGCTGGAATCGAGCCATGCCATCGCGTACGCGTGCAAGCTGGCGCCGACGCTGCCCAAGGACAAGCTGCTGCTCGTGAACCTGTCCGGCCGAGGCGACAAGGACATGCACACCGTGGCCGAACGTGCGGGGTTGAAGCTGTAATGCGTGCGCTGCCCCCCGACACCACGACCCAGGCGGAAGAGGGCGGCGCCGCGGCGCCGTTCGACATCCTCGACACCGAAGCCGTCCGCCTGTACCAGGAAGACGCGCTTGAAGGCATCCAGCGCATCGCGGACGGATCGGTCGACCTGATCGTCGCCGATCCGCCCTATGGCCTGGGCAAGGACTATGGCAACGATTCCGACCTGCTGTCGGGCGACGCCTACCTGGAATGGTCCGAACGCTGGATGGATGCCATCATCCCCAAGCTGGCCCCCAAGGGCACCCTGTACCTGTTCTGCACGTGGCAGTACTCGCCCGAGCTGTTCGTGATGCTCAAGAAGCGGCTGACGATGATCAACGAGATCATCTGGGATCGCCGCGTGCCGAGCATGGGCGGCACCACGCGCAAGTTCTCGTCGGTGCATGACAACATCGGCTTCTTTGCCCGTCAGCGCGACTACTACTTCGACCTCGATCCGGTGCGCATTCCGTACGATGCCGAGACCAAGAAGGCCCGCAGCCGGCCGCGTTTCGAGGGCAAGAAGTGGCTCGAGGTGGGCTACAACCCGAAGGACCTGTGGAGCGTGCCGCGCATCCACCGGCAGGACCCCGAGCGCGCCGATCACCCCACGCAGAAGCCGCTGGAGATCGTCGAACGCATGGTGCTGTCGAGCTGCCCGCCGGGCGGCGTGGTGCTGGACCCGTTCACGGGCAGCGGCACCACGGCGGTGGCCTGCGTGCGCCACGGCCGGCGCTTTGTCGGCTTCGAGATGAATCCGCAATATGCCTCGCTGGTGCGCGATCGCGTGCGGGCCGCGCAGCCCGTGTACGCACCGATCCAGCCCGACAGCGTGGCCGACGGCCTGCCCGCGGGCACCGAAACGACCCCGGCCGCTGCCAACGACGATGCCAATGACGTGGCATCGCCGGTGCAGCGCCTTATCTGATTCCGATGGCCAACGACATGTCCCGTATCCAGAAGACTTTCGCGGCACTGGCCGCGCAGCAGAAGAAGGGCCTGATCCCGTTCATTACCGCCGGCGACCCGGCGCCCGCGCTGACCGTGCCGCTGATGCACGCGCTGGTGGCAGGCGGGGCCGACGTGATCGAGCTTGGCGTGCCGTTTTCCGACCCGATGGCGGACGGCCCGGTCATCCAGCGCGCCTCGGAGCGCGCGCTGGCGCAAGGCGTCTCGCTGACGCAGGTGCTGGCCTGGGTCAAGGAATTCCGCCAGACCAACGACACCACGCCCGTGGTGCTGATGGGCTATGCGAACCCGATCGAACGCATGGGCGAGGAAACGTTCGCCAAAGCCGCCTCGGCTGCCGGCGTGGACGGCGTGCTCGTGGTGGACTACCCGCCCGAGGAATGCGAGTCGTTTGCCGGCCTGATGCGCGCCAACCAGATGGATCCGATCTTCCTGCTGGCGCCGACGTCTACCGACGACCGCATTGCCGCCGTGGCCAGGGTCGCCAGCGGCTATCTGTATTACGTGTCGCTCAAGGGCGTGACCGGTTCGGCCACGCTCGACCTCGACAGCGTGGCCGCGCGGCTGCCATTGATCAAACAGCACGCCAACCTGCCGGTGGGCGTGGGCTTTGGCATTCGCGATGCGCAAACGGCGCGCGCCATCGGCAGCGTGGCGGACGCCGTGGTGATCGGCAGCCGTCTGGTGCAGCTGCTCGAAGATGCCCCGCGCGACCAGGCCGTGGAAGCGCTGCGTGCGTTTATCGCCGACATCCGCCAGGCACTGGACGCCTGAAAAGGTGTCCAAAGCGTGACGATTGCCGGAAAGGCGCCGCAAAAACGTCGCCGATTGCCGCAGTTTGAGGCTTATGCGGCACAATCGGCGCGTTTTGCTTAGGCGAGATGTGCCGGGCGTGGTAAATTCGCGGCCTGATTCCCTGCCGTCCCTGTGTCCGCCCCCTGAAAACGGGGCGTCGATGCGCGGGCGGCAGTTATCCGAAAGGAGCTTTCATGAGCTGGTTGGATAAACTCCTGCCTCCCAAGATTCAACAGACCGACCCCTCCACCCGCAAGGGCATTCCGGAAGGGTTGTGGGTCAAGTGCCCGTCGTGCGAGTCGACGCTGTACCGCACCGACGTGGAAGCCAATCTGCACGTCTGCCCGAAGTGCGACCACCACATGCGCATCCGGTCGCGCGAGCGCCTGGACAAGCTGCTGGACGCCGAAGGCCGCTTCGAGATCGGCCAGGAAATCGTGCCGGTGGACGCCCTGAAGTTCAAGGACACGAAAAAGTACCCGGACCGCATCAAGGCCGCCATGGATGACACCGGCGAGACCGACGCGATGGTGGTCGTTGGCGGTGCGATCCACACCATTCCGGTGGTCGTGGCCTGCTTCGAGTTCGAGTTCATGGGCGGTTCGATGGGCTCGGTGGTGGGCGAGCGTTTCGCGCGTGGCGCGCAGGCCGCGCTGGAGCAGAAGGTCCCGTTCATCTGCGTGACCGCCACGGGCGGCGCGCGCATGCAGGAAAGCCTGCTGTCGCTGATGCAGATGGCCAAGACCACGGCCATGCTGAACCAGCTGTCGAACGCCAGGCTGCCGTTCATCAGCGTGCTGACGGACCCGACCATGGGTGGCGTGTCGGCATCGTTTGCGTTCCTGGGCGATGTGGTGATCGCCGAGCCGAAGGCGCTGATCGGCTTTGCCGGCCCGCGCGTGATCGAGCAGACCGTGCGCGAAAAGCTGCCGGAAGGCTTCCAGCGCGCCGAATTCCTGCTGCAGAAGGGGGCCATCGACATGATCGTCGACCGTCGCCGCCTGCGTGCGGAAATTGCCCAGCTGCTGGCGCTGCTGCAGAAGCAGCCGGCCGATGCGGTGGCCTGACGCGGTAGCGTGATTTGCAGGACAATGGCGCGGGTACCCACCCGCGCCATTTTGTTTTTAGTCGTGTCGTAACTCAGCATGCCCATCTTCCACACACTCCCCGACTGGCTCCAACACCTGGAAACCGCCCATCCTGTGGGCATCGACATGGGTCTGACGCGTATCACGCGCGTCAAGGAAGCACTGGGGCTGCGCATCGACGCCGTGGTGTTCACCGTCGGCGGCACCAATGGCAAGGGATCGACCTGCGCGATGCTCGAACGCATCCTGCTGGAGGCCGGCTACAAGGTGGGCCTGCATACGTCGCCGCACCTGATCCGGTTCAACGAGCGCGCCCGCCTGAACGGCGAGCAGGCCACCGACGCGCAGCTGCTGCCGCACTTCGAGGCCGTGGAGCGCGCCCGCACCAGTTTTGCCGATCCGGTCAGCCTGACGTATTTCGAATTCACGACGCTGGCCATCATCCATATGTTTGCGTCGGCCGGGCTCGACGCGATCATCCTCGAAGTGGGCCTGGGTGGCCGGCTCGACGCCGTCAATGTGATCGATACGGACTGCGCCGTCATCACCAGTGTCGATATCGACCACACCCAGTACCTGGGCGATACGCGCGAGAAGATCGGCTACGAGAAGGCCGGCATCTTCCGTCCGAACGTGCCGGCCATCTGCGGCGACCCGATGCCGCCGCAATCGCTGATCGACCATGCCGAGGCCATCGGCGCCGACTTGTGGCTGGTGGGCCGCGATTTCCGCCACCAGGCCGCGGCGGGCCAGGAGCGCCAGCAATGGGACTGGACCGGTCGCGACCGCAAGCTCAATGGCTTGGGATATCCGGCGCTGCGTGGCGCCAACCAGCTGCTGAATGCGTCGGCGGCGTTGGCTGCGCTGCAGGCCATGCGCCCGCGCCTGCCGGTCAGTGCCCAGGAAGTGCGCAACGGGCTGGCGTTCGTGGAGCTGCCGGGTCGCTTCCAGGTGATGCCGGGGCGTCCGGCTGTGATCCTGGATGTGGCGCATAATCCCCATGCTGCGGCCACGCTGGGCCAGAACATGGAGAACATGGGGTTTTTTCGCTACACCTATGCGGTGTTCGGCGCCATGGCGGACAAGGACATCGCCGGCGTGCTGCGCCACGTGGTCGACAAGGTCGATCACTGGTGCCTGTGCGACCTGCCCACCGAGCGCGCTGCCACGGCAAGTGACCTGCGCGAGGCACTGGACGCCACGGGCTTCCGGGAAGGGCCGGATAACACGGCGGCGTGCTTCTCGAGTCCGGAACTGGCGTATCGCGATGCTGTCGAGCGTGCAACCGAGAATGATAGAATCCTGGTCTTCGGATCGTTCTACACCGTGGCTGGCGTGATGGCATATCGCGCCACGCAGGCCAACTGAATGCCAGTCGGCCTGTCTGGCTGAACTCCCGGGCCGGAACGACATCACACCGAACACCACTCTTTGGGCATTTATGGGCCTGCTTTCGCTGTTCTCGTCCCGCAAGGGCACTGACCCGGCACCCGAACGCGGTCGCCGCACGCGTGCGGAAACCGGCGCCGGCATCGGCGCGTCGCGCCGTACGGCCGACGAATACGCGGACGATACCCTCGATCCCGACTTTCCTCAGAAACAACGTGCGCGCCGCCGGCTGATCGGCGCCGTGGTGCTGCTTGCGGCGGCGGTCATCGTGCTGCCGATCGTGTTCGAGCACAAGCCACGGCCCGTGTCCGACGACGTGGCCGTCAGCGTGGCCAACGGCCAGGGCGCGCAGAAACCCAAGGTCGAGGCGCGCAAGGCCCAGGCGCTGCCGCCGTCGGCCAACGCCGGCCGCAACGACGCCGCGCTCGATGCGGGCGAGGAAATCGTCACCGCGCCGGCCGTGGACAAGCCCAAGGCCGACGCCAAGGTCGAGACCAAAGTGGCCGAGACCAAGCCCGCCGAGGCCAAGCCGGCCGACAAGCCTGCCGCCGCCAATACCAAATACCTGATCCTGATCGGCGCGTTCTCCTCGGAAGAGCGCGCGAAGAACTGGCTGGCCAAGCTCAAGGAGAGCAAGGTGCCGGCGTTCGTCGAAAAGAAGGCGCTGGCCGACGGCGACCGCATCCTGCTGCGCGCGGGCCCGTTCGCCAGCCGCGATGCGGCCGATGCGGCCGACAAGAAGGTGCGGGCCATCGGCCTGACCTCGAAGGTGGTGGAGCAGTAACGTCCCGGGCAGCGACGTAGCCGATAACGTCCCGATTACGTACCGATTGCAGGGCGGCAGTTTGCCCCCATCTGACAGGAACCCGCATCGCACGCATGGCTTTTACCTTTTTTGACTATGGCGTGGCCTTCATTCTGGTGGCGTCTGCGCTGATTGGCGTGCTGCGCGGCCTGGTGCGCGAGATGCTGGCGCTGGTGGGCTGGGTCGTGGCGTTCTTGCTGGCGTATCACTTTGGCGGCATGGCCGCGAAATGGATGCCGGAGTCGCTGCCGGGCGGCGAACTGACGCGCAGTGCGCTGGGCTTCCTGGCCGTGTTCTTCGGCACGTGGATTGTGTCGGCGCTGGCCGGGGCCATCCTCGGCCAGTTGCTGGAAACCACCGGCCTGAAGCCGGCGGACCGTGGCCTGGGCCTGGTGTTCGGCCTGGCGCGGGGCGTGCTGATCGTGATGCTGATCGTCGTGCTGGCGGGGCTCACGAAGCTGCCCGAGGAGCCGTTCTGGCGTGACGCGGTGTCGCGCCCGTATGTGATCCAGGCGATGGGGGAGCTGCGCCAATGGCTGCCACCCGACCTGGCCAGGTACGTCAAGACCTGAATCGAAGACGCGAGTGCTTGAACCTTGGGCGCTCGCGGCGCAGTATCAACGCAGTTCCGTCGCGTACATGACGGAACGGCGCCCCCTGAATCAATTTGCCTTTCCTGGGAGTTCGGCATGTGCGGTATCGTCGGCGTGGTTTCCACCAGCCCTGTCAACCAACTCATCTATGACAGCCTGCTGCTGTTGCAACACCGCGGACAGGATGCAGCCGGCATCGCCACGGCCAATGGCAGCACCTTCCACATGCACAAGGCCAACGGCCTGGTGCGCGACGTGTTCCGCACGCGCAACATGCGCGGCCTGCCGGGCACGTCCGGTATCGGCCAGGTGCGTTACCCGACCGCCGGCTCCGCGTCGAGCGAGGAAGAAGCCCAGCCGTTCTACGTGAACGCGCCGTACGGCATCATCCTGGCCCACAACGGCAACCTGACCAATTCGGATCAGCTGCGCGAGGAGATGTTCCGCCGCGACCGTCGCCACATCAACACGCATTCGGATTCCGAAGTGCTGCTGAACGTGCTGGCCGACGAACTGCAGCGCGCCAGCAATGGCAAGTCGCTGGAGCCGGAGACCATCTTCACGGCGGTCAGCGGCATGCATCGCCGCGTGAAGGGCGCCTATGCCATCACGGCACAGATCTCGGGCTATGGCCTGCTGGCCGTGCGCGATCCGTTCGGCATCCGCCCGCTGTGCATCGGCAGCGTCGATACGCCGACCGGCAAGGAATACCTGATTGCGTCGGAATCGGTGGCGCTCGAAGGCATGGGCTACACCATGGAGCGCGACGTGGCGCCGGGCGAGGCGATCTTCATCGACCTGGACGGCAAGTTCCACAGCAAGCAGTGCGCCGACAATCCGCAACTGACGCCCTGCATTTTCGAATTCGTGTACCTGGCCCGCCCGGACTCGTGCATCGACGGCGTGCCGGTCTACGATGCCCGCCTGCGCATGGGTGACTACCTGGCCGAGAAGATCCGCCGCGAAGTGCCGGCCGGCGAGATCGACGTGGTCATGCCGATTCCCGATTCGAGCCGCCCGGCCGCCATGCAGGTGGCCAACGCGCTCGGCGTGCCGTACCGCGAGGGCTTCTTCAAGAACCGCTACGTGGGCCGCACATTCATCATGCCGGGCCAGGCAGTGCGCAAGAAGTCGGTCCGCCAGAAGCTCAACGCCATGGGCGTGGAGTTCAAGGACAAGAACGTGCTGATCGTCGACGATTCGATCGTGCGCGGCACCACGTCGTTCGAGATCGTGCAGATGGCCCGCGACGCCGGCGCCAAGAAGGTGATCTTCGCTTCGGCCGCGCCGCCCGTGAAGTTCCCGAACGTGTACGGCATCGACATGCCCACGCGCGCCGAACTGGTGGCCCACGGCCGCACCGACGAGGAAGTGGCGCGCATGATCGGCGCCGACCAGCTCGTGTATCAGGACGTGGAATCGATGAAGCAGGCCGTGCGCGACATCAACCCGAACCTGCGTGACTTCGACGCGTCGTGCTTCGATGGCAAGTACATCACCGGCGATATCGACGAGGCCTACCTGGATCGCCTGGAAACGGCGCGCAGCCAGGCCGACCGCGAAGGCAGCAACGGTGGCGATACCGAACGTTCGCAACTGCACCTGCAACGATCGGGCGGCAACGAATAACGACAATCGATCGGACCGCGCGGCCCTGCTGCGCGGTTTCCCTCCGTGCCCTCAGCGCCCTCAGCGCAGCAGTCGCCTGCGCAGCAGTACCAAGGCCACCACCAGCGCCACGATGGCATAGGCCGCCAGCACGGCCAGATGCAGCGCGGCATTCTCCACCGGCCTTCCCAGCATCAACGGACGTATCAGTGCCACCGCGTGCGCCAGCGGCAGGACCATCGTCGCTTTCTGCGCGCCCTCGGGTAGCTGTTCCAGCGGGAAGAACACGCCCGACAGCAGCAGCATCGGCGTCATCACCAGCGTCTGGTAGAACATGAAGAAGTCGTAGCTCGGCGCCAGCGCCGTGATGATCATCGCCAGGCTCGCAAACGCAATGCCGGCCAGCACGATCACCGGCAGGGCGGCCAGCGCGCCCGGGAACTGCGCGTAGCCAAGCAGCCCCGCCACGATCATGATCGCGGCGCCCGACAGCACCGCCTTGCTGGCGGCCCATAGCACTTCTCCGAGTACCACGTCGCCCAGCGTCAGCGGCGCATGCATGATGGCTTCCCACGTGCGTTGCACGTGCATGCGCGAGAAGGCCGAATACATCGACTCGAAGCTGGCCGACATCATCACGCTGGACGCCGTGGTGCCGGCCGCCAGGAAGGCGATGTACGACACGCCATGCACCTGGCCCACCAGCAGGCCCAGGCCAAGGCCCAGGCCGAACAGGTAGATCATCGGATCGGCCAGGTTGCCGATCATCGACGGGATGGCCAGCTTCTTCCAGACCATGTAGTTGCGATACCAGACCATCATCCAGTTGCGCCCGTTGCGTGGCAGCAGGGGCTGGGGATAGTGCTGGGGGGCTGTCGACGCCGCAGATCCTGGCGAAATTGCGATGTCGGGATTGCGGGGGTCCTGTTCGCTCATCTCGGTCATCCGTGTCTCAATCTCTCATCTCGCGGCCGGTCAGCTTGAGGAACACGTCCTCGAGGTTGGCGGGCCGGTGCAGGTAACGTACGCCGCCCTTGCCGTGCAGGGCGGCCAGCAGCGGATCGGGCTGGCGCACGTAGCAGAACAGCGTCTCGCCGCGCATTTCGCAGCGGTCGGCCAGCGGCGTCAGCGTGTCGCGCAGGGGTTCGAGCTCGTCGCCGTAGACCTCCACCACATCGCAGCCGATTTCGCGATCGATCAGCTCGTGCGGCTTGCCCTCGGCGATCTTGCGCCCGGCATCGATCACGCACAGGTGATTGCAGAGCCGTTCGGCTTCTTCCATGAAGTGCGTGGTCAGCAGAATGGTCTTGCCGGCGGCAAGCAGCGACTTGAGGCGCTCCCAGATCAGATGGCGTGCCTGCGGGTCCAGGCCGGTCGTGGGCTCGTCCATCACGAGCAGGTCGGGATCGTTGATCAGCGCGCGCGCCACGGTCAGGCGTCGGCGCATGCCGCCGGACAGGTCGCGCACCTGCGCATTGGCCTTGTTCTCGAGCCGCGCGAATTCCAGCAGCCGGGGCACCTGTTCGGCAATCCGGGCGGACGACAGCCCGAAGTAGCGGCCGAAGATGCGCAGGTTTTCGATCACCGAGAAGTCGGGGTCGAGATTGTCGAACTGCGGCACCACGCCCACGCGCATGCGGGCCTGCGGGGCGCGCAGCGGGATGGGTTCGCCACACAGCGTCAGCGTGCCCGATTCTGGCGTGGTCAGCCCCAGCAGCATGCGCAGCGTGGTGGTCTTGCCGGCGCCGTTGGGGCCCAGCAGCCCAAAGCACTGGCCGGGCTGGACTTCCAGGTCGAGGTTGTCGACGACGAGCTGGTCGCCGTAGCGTTTGCGCACATTGCGCATCTGGAGGATGGCGGTCAAGGCGAGGTCCTTGCGAGCGATATCCGCCATTATGCCGGCCATCGCGTGACGCATTGTTGGCGCATCGCAGCAAGACAATTCCATTCGCCAAGGCATATCGGCACGCTGGCGGGGCGGAGCGGACAGGCGTACGCTTGGCGTCTTCAGAACAAAAACGACGACGCAACAGGAGAACCCATGTCCTTCGAACACTGGATCACATTCGTATTGACCAGCGTGGTGGTGCTGATCATTCCCGGTCCGACCATCCTGCTGGTGATTGGCGATGCGCTCGCGCACCGCGGCCGCAGTGCCTATGCCACGGTGGGCGGGGTGGCCGCCGGCGACCTTACCGCCTTCACGCTGTCGATGGCGGGCCTGGGCGCCGTCCTGGCGGCCTCTGCCACGCTGTTTACGGGCCTGAAATGGGCAGGCGCGGCCTATCTGGTCTATCTGGGCGTGCAGGCGCTGCGCACGGCTGGCCGGGCGCGCGCGCTCGATGTGGCGGCGCAGTCGGGCAGCGGACGCCAGCGATTTGCCAAGGCCTGGCTGGTGACGGCGCTGAATCCGAAGAGCATCGTGTTCTTCGTGGCCTTCGTGCCGCAGTTCATCGACGCCAAGCTGGCATTCTGGCCGCAGGCGGTGGTCCTGATCCCCACGTTCGTGGTGCTGGCCACGGCCAACGCCATGGTCTACGCGCTGCTGGCGCGCTCGCTGGCCACGCGTCTGACCTCGCAGCGCGCACAGGCCAATGTGCAGCGCGCGGGCGGCATCACGCTGATCGGTGCCGGCGCGCTGATCGCCACGCGCACCTGAGCGCCCGCCATCGCGTTCCCGGCCCGGCAGGCGGGAATGCGGACGAAAAAAAACCGCCAGCGAACTGGCGGTTTTTCTTTTGGCAAGCCCGAATCAGTAGAGCTTCTTCGGCAGCATTTGCATGCGCAGACGCTTGCGCAGACGGGCCTCGGCAGCCTTCTTCTTGCGCTTGCGCTCGGTCGTCGGCTTTTCGTAGGCGGTGCGGCTCTTCAGTTCCACGATCAGTCCAGTCTGCAGAATGGAGCGACGGAAACGACGCATTGCAACTTCAACGGGCTCGCCCGGTTTCAGAACGATCTTAGTCAATTCAGTCCTTCAGGAATAACCGCCAGAGGCGGTGGGTTCATAGGAGGGAAACGTGTCGCGTCGGGCTCCGGAGCCTTCCGAGACGTTGGTATCGCACGCTGCGGCGAATGCCGTGGTGCGCCCCCTAGAACCTGCTACGGACCGAAATCCATACTGCCTGTGTCAGGGGTGACGGGCCAAATTTTCCTAGCTAGGTAAAAACTTGGCGACTACCTGTTTCCGTGGATATTGCGCAAGAAATACGCCGGTAAGCTTTTACAGGTATACCGGACGGGAGTCAAGCTATTCAGGGCAATCCAAGACTATACCCCAGAAAATGTGCGTGAGAGCGCCTTTTCAGTGGATTTTGCGTCAAGGCAACAGACTGCCCCAGGCCGACGCCAGCAACACCAGCGCCATGAGGCGTTCGAACCGCTTTAGCCGCGCAGGCGATCGAATGAAACGCGCGGCCCCGGCGCCCAGCACTGCCCACGCCCCCATGCAAGGCAGGGACACGACAAAGAAGATCAGTGACAGCCGCATCACCTGATGCGTCTGGTCGGCGCCATGGCCGGCAAAGACGCTGACGACGGCCAGCGCCATCATCCATGTCTTGGGGTTCACCAGCTGCAGGCCGGCGGCGCCTGCAAGCCCGAGCGGCTTGCGGGGTGCCTCGGCGCCGTCCATTGCAATGGACGATGCCGGGCTGCGCCAGATCTGCCAGGCCAGCCACGACAGCCAAAGCACGCCGGTCCACGCCATGGCGCGCTGCAGGAGCGGGTGGGTGGCCAGTGCGTCGCCGACGCCGATGCCGACGCTCAGCACCAGCAGCGCGGCGCCGCCGCAGCCGCCAACGATGATCGGCAGCGTAGCCGCCACGCCACGGCGCGCGCTGTGGCTCAGCACGAGGACGTTGGTGGGGCCAGGCGTGATCGACGCCACGACGGCAAACATCAGAAAGGGGAGAAAGGGCAGGGTATCGCTCATGCGGCCATTGTTGCGTCCGCGCCGCCTAGGCGTCTGGAAGATTTGAGCAGCGTTTGCGATAGTGGGCCGGCGTCAGGCCATAGGCCCGGCGGAACCATCGGCCCAGATGGCTCTGGTCGGCGAATCCCAGCGCCGTGGCCACGTCGGCGGGCGTGGCGCCGCGTGCCAGCATATGGCGGGCGCGCGCCAGCCGCAGTTGCACCAGGTAGGCGTGTGGCGCAATGCCGAACGCGGCCTTGAATGCGCGGGTCAGCCGATAGCGGTCCACGCCGCCGGCGGCGGCCAGGTCGTCCAGGCCGATGTCCTGGTCCACGTGGTCATGCAGGTAGTCGCGCGCGCGTCGGGCTGCCAGCGGCAGCCGCGGATCGATGGCGTGTGCCGTGCGCCAGCGCAGATTGGACGTCAGCCGGGCCAGCAGGGCGTCGAGCGCGGACTGCCGGACGATGCGCAGTTCGGGCTGTTGCAGCACCGTGAACGCATGGCCGATGGCTTCGATCAGTAGCGGGTCTTCGCTCAGCGTACGCGCGAAGGCGGGCTGGCAGTGCGCCGGGGCATCGTCGAACAGCGCACGGAGTTCGCGCGCCATCCACTGGGCGTCCAGATACAGCATCGAGTAGGTAAAGCCCTCGGGCGTCACGGCGTAGCCATCGTGGATTTCACCCGGCTCCAGCGTGAAGGCCTTGCCCGGCACGCTGCGCTGGACCTCGCGCCGGCAATGAAACTGCTGGATGCCCTGTTCGGTGTAGCCGACCAGGTAACTGTCATGCCAGTGAGGATCGTACGCATGGCCCTCGAAATGGGCGCGAATCGTCTCGATGCCGGTGTCGGCATCCTGCTTGAGGTCGATCCAGCTCTGGGGGCTCACTGCGGGGTCCTGGTTTGGCGTATGCGGCTGTTCATCATAGCCACATCGGCCAGGGCTTTCTGGAACGTTTGTGCGGGGGAGGGGATTGCCGTTGCGACGGCGCGCGATTGGGATGCGCGGCGGAAAAAGAAAAAGGCCGATGCTTTCGCATCGGCCTTCCTCTTCTATCGGTTGGCTCCCCGACCTGGGCTCGAACCAGGGACCTACGGATTAACAGTCCGGCGCTCTACCGACTGAGCTATCGGGGAACAGCTGAGAAAGAAATTATAACCAGCTTCTCTTCGTTTCGTCAACAACTTTTTAACGTTTTGTTTTCGTCAGAAGTTGTCGTCGGCACTCTGGTTCGCCTCGAAACCGGCCAGCACCGGGCGTTTCCGCCTTTTGCTGCATTGCCGTGTTCAACAGCGAGGCCGCATTATAGCCAGCTTTTTAAATTGTGCAAACAAAAAAATCGCCCGGAGGCGATTTTTTTGCATTGGCCTTCGACAGATCAATCGAACACCGGCGATTCGACGCCCAGCACCTTGTGCAGCTTCGGCGAGGTCGTCGTGTATTGCATGTGGATCTTCTTGTCCGGGAAGATGTACGGCGCGGCGCCGAACGCTGCCAGCGCGGCTTCGTGGAAGCCCGACAGGATCAGCTTCTTCTTGCCCGGGTAGGTGTTGATGTCACCCACGGCGAAGATGCCCGGAATGTTCGTCTCGAACTTCTCGGTATCCACCTTGATCTGCTTGCGCTCCAGGTCCAGGCCCCACTCGGCGATCGGGCCGAGCTTCGGCGACAGGCCGAAGAACACCAGCAGGTCGTCCAGCGGCATGCGGCGCGTCACGCCGTCGCCACCGGTCACCTTGATCTCGGTGAGCACGCCGTCCTTCTCTTCATAGCCGCCGATCTGGCCGACCATGAATTGCATTTCCATCTGCTCGCACAGGTCGCGCATCTTGGCCACCGAGGCCGGCGCGGCACGGAAACCGTCGCGGCGGTGGATCAGCACGATCGACTCGGCCTTGCCGTGGAGGTCCAGCGCCCAGTCCAGCGCCGAATCGCCACCGCCCACGATCACCAGGTTGCGGCCATGGAAGCGGCTCGGATCCTTCACGCGGTAGAACAGCTGCTTGCCTTCGAACTTGTCGATGCCTTCCACCTTGACCGTACGCGGCTGGAACGAGCCCACGCCGGCGGCGATGAAGATGGTCTTGGTGATGAAGCGGGTGCCGAGCGACGTCTCGACGAAGAAGCGGCCGTCTTCACGGCGCTCGACGACGCTGACTTCCTGGCCCAGGTGGAACGTGGGCGAGAACGGCTCGATCTGCTTGAGCAGGTTGTCAGTCAATTCCTGGCCCGTGCAGATGGGCACGGCCGGGATGTCGTAGATCGGCTTGTCCGGATACAGCTCCACGCACTGGCCGCCCACTACCTTGAGCGAGTCGATCACGTGCGCCTTGATTTCGAGCAGGCCGAGTTCGAATACCTGGAACAGGCCCACGGGGCCGGCGCCAACGATCAGCGCGTCGATTTCCAGCGGCTGGCCGCCGTTGTTGCCGCCAGCCTGCTGGGTCGCGTCGGCCACGGGATTTGGAATGCTCAAGTCCATATTCGTCCTGATACGTTGTGGGCACGGCAGGTGCCCGGTATTACGGGAAAGCGCGTGGGGACGGCTTTCTGCGACGCCGGGCAGGCAGATCCGGCGTGCCGCCGGCAGGTATCCGCCACCCGTCGCGTCTGTCTTCTCTTAGCGCTGCAGGTATTGCAGCTTGTCGGTGGCGTCCTTCCATTCCTCGGCCTCGGCCAGCGGGGCCTTGGTCTTGGTGATGGACGGCCAGTTGCGGGCCAGCTCGGCGTTCAGGTCAATGAACTGCTGCTGGTCGCCGGGCACATCTTCCTCGGCGTAAATCGCGTTCACCGGGCACTCGGCCACGCACACGGCGCAGTCGATGCATTCGTCGGGATCGATGGCCAGGAAGTTCGGGCCCTCGCGGAAACAATCGACCGGACACACATCAACGCAGTCGGTGTAACGGCAACGGATGCAGGCTTCGGTGACAACGTGAGTCATTTCGGTTCCAGAAAAACGGATCGGTCTTCGATGGGGAGTTTGTCCAAGGCCGGATTCTTGCCGGTCGTTCTTGCGAGTTGTCCGGGTACGCGCCAAACACCGCGCGTGTCAATCGGGATAACTTGGGGCGAGCGAGGGCCGAGGCCTTTCAAAGACCGATATTGTAGCTGAGCCTTCTCGCAAGGATAGTGAGTCTATATAGCCGGGTCAGATAGTTTTCTTATTTCTTTATGTATTTTTGGTGCGAAATCGGCCGCTGAGGCGCGTCTGGCGCAGGTTTGCGGGCGGATCGATCTCCCGCTCGGCGGCCTCTCCGGCTAGTATTTCCCTGTGTTTTGCGTGGCTTTTCGGCCAGCGGGTGCCCCCGCAGGCGCTTTTCATTCCGTTTCCGTGCGTTGCACTCAAGTTGATCGAAGGCAAACTTGCAAGGGGATTTGCTTATGGCAGCCAGCCTGATAGGGCGCGGCAGGGGGCGTCGGACGGTCTTTCTGACCGGGGTCGCCGTGCTTTTTTGCGCCATGGTGGGCATGGAGGCAGCCGCCCAGCCCGCGCCGCCCCGGCAGGGCGAGATGGCCGACAGCGTGGTGTCGCGCCTGGTGGCGTGGCGTGCGCGTACCGACCAGCCCGTGACCTTGTCTGCCCTGACCGCCTTCGACTGGGACAGCTTCAGCGTGATCCGGACCCCGGCGGGGATGGCCATGGCGAACTGCAATCGCGAAGGCTTCCTGCCGTGCGACAAGGATCTCCAGCCTTCGGCGGACACCTTGATCCAGGTGCTGCGCTTCGACCGGGCGGGGCAGTCGGTCTACCAGGAGCGCATCATGGCGGCTTCCGCCAATTTCGCCGATCCGCTACCCGCGGCCGTGCCGCGCAGCCAGGCCACGCTGGTCAGCTGCGATGGCGACCAGGGGCAGCGGCTCTGGTGCCTGCAATCGAAGCGGCCGGGTCGCCAGATTCCGCCCGCGCTGCGCGGGCTCGACGGCGGCTGACCCCGCGCCAGCGCCGGCCATCTCCATGCCGCGCGTGACTTTCGGTTAGCATGGTGGCCTGACTTCGCCGCGCCCCAAGCCTTGGCTTCGCTATGATCATCCGTTCCCTGCTCGACACCGACCTGTACAAGTTCACGATGATGCAGGTGGTGCTGCACCACTTTCCGCAGGCCGAGGTCGAATACCGCTTCAAGTGCCGCAACGCCGGGGTTGACCTGACGCCGTATGTCGACGACATCCGCGACGAGATCCGCCAGCTCTGCAAACTGCGTTTTACCGACGACGAACTGCTCTATCTGCGCGGCATGCGCTTTATCAAGAGCGATTTCGTCGATTTCCTCGCGCTGTTCCACCTGAACGAGAAGTACGTGGTCGTGCAGCCGTCCGCCCAGGGCAACGGCGAGATCGACATCACCATCCGCGGGCCGTGGCTGCATACCATCCTGTTCGAGATCCCGCTGCTGGCCATCGTCAACGAGGTGTACTTCCGCCGGACGCAGCCGCAGGCCGATCTGGCCGAAGGACGACGCCGGCTGGAGGCCAAGCTCGCCCTGCTGAAGTCGTCGAAATACGAGGACTGCGTGATCGCGGATTACGGCACCCGCCGGCGCTTCTCGCGCGACTGGCAGGAAGAGGTGCTGCTGTCGATGCGAGACATCCTGGGGCCGCAACTGGCCGGCACCAGCAACGTCCATTTTGCGCGGATGCACAATATGACGCCGCTGGGCACGATGGCGCATGAATACCTGCAGGCCTGCCAGGCGCTGGGCCCGCGCCTGCGCGATTCGCAGGTCTACGCGCTGGAGAACTGGGCCCGCGAGTATCGCGGCGACCTGGGCATCGCGCTGTCGGATACCTACGGTTTCGACGCGTTCCTGCGCGACTTCGACCTGTATTTCTGCAAGCTGTTCGATGGCGTGCGGCACGACTCCGGCGACCCGTTCGAATGGGGTGAGCGCATGCTCGCGCACTACGCCGCCAACCGCGTGGACCCGCGCGGCAAGACGCTGATCTTCAGCGATGCACTGAACATTCCGAAGGTCATCGAGCTCTACGAGCGTTTCCATGGCCGCTGCAAGCTGGCGTTCGGCGTGGGCACGAACCTGACCAACGACCTGGGCTACACGCCGCTGCAGATCGTCATCAAGATGGTTCGCTGCAACGGCCAGCCCGTGGCCAAGCTGTCGGATACGCCCGAGAAGACCATGTGCGACGATCCGGGCTACCTGTCTTACCTGCGGCAGGTGTTCGAGGTTCAGCCAGCCGCTTGACCGGATTCATCCACCGCCATCGCCGTTTTCTTATCATCGCCGAGCCCCGCAACCGATCAGGCCCATACCATGGAAACGAACGCCGCCCGTGACCGCATCTTCGCCCGCATTCGTGCCGCCCAGGGCAGGGGGGCAACGGTGACCCAGGGCGAGCGCGACGCCGTGGCCGATTACCTGGCGCGTCATCCGCAGGGGCCGCAGCCCGAGGTGGCCGAAGACCGCGCCGCCGCGTTCAGCGTGCAGGCGCAGAAGATGGCGTCCACGGTGGACCGCGTGGCCACGTTGGCCGAGGTGCCTGGCGCCGTGCTGCACTATCTGGATGGTCTGAAGCTGACGCGGCGCGCCGTGGCCTGGAACAGCCTGGCCGACCTGCCGTGGGCGGCGCAGGGTCTTGAGGTCGAGTGCCGCCCGCCGGTGCGCGAGCCCCAGGCGGACCGCGAACATGGCGACCTCGTCGGCATTACCGGCTGCTTCGTGGCGATTGCCGAGACCGGCTCGCTGATGCTGCTGTCGGGCCCCGATACCTTCGCATCGGCCGCGCTGCTGCCGGAAACCCATATCGCCGTGGTGCCGGTCTCGCGCATCGTCGCCAATCTGGAAGAGGCGTTCGCGCGCATGCGTGCCGAACACGGCCAGCTGCCGCGCGCCACCAATATCATCAGCGGCCCGTCGCGCACGGGCGATATCGAGCAGACCATCGTGCTGGGTGCCCACGGCCCGTATCGGGTACACGTGATCCTGGTCGATGGGCAATGACCGGCGCGCCTTGCGGCGCTGCATATCGAGGCACTTTCAGACCATTCTCAAAAGGGTTTGCTTTACACTGAGCCCTTCGCCGCGTGCTGCCGTCCCACCGCCCTGGTCACCAATCCGGACGCGTGCGCCTTGTCGTCTGTCTCACACGCGAAGCCGTGCCCCGCACCTGTCCCGGCGTGTGTTGCGATAAAGGAGATTGCTGTCTGATGCGTCGTGTCGCCACGCTGCTTCCTCAATATTTGCTTGCCACGTTGCTGCTGTCGCCAGCCCTGGCATCGGCCGCCGATGTCGATGGCGCCGCGCTGTCGCCCGTCTGGGGCGTGCCGTTCGCCGGCATCCTGCTGTCGATCGCGCTGTTTCCGCTGGTTGCGCCGAAATTCTGGCATCACCACTACGGCAAGATCGCCGCGGCCTGGGCGGCGCTGTTCCTCGTGCCGTTTGCCGCGCAGTTCGGCCTGCACGCGGCCGCGGCCAACGCCGTGCATGCGCTGCTGGCCGAGTACATTCCGTTCATCGTCCTGCTGACCGCGCTTTACGTGGTGGCGGGCGGCATCTGCGTGCGGGGCAACCTGCATGCCACCCCGCGGCTGAACACGGGCATCCTGGCGCTGGGTACGGTGCTGGCCAGCCTGATGGGCACCACGGGCGCCGCGATGCTGCTGATCCGGCCGCTGCTGCGCGCCAATGACAACCGGCGCCACGTGGCCCACGTGGTGGTGTTCTTCATCTTCCTGGTGGCCAATGCCGGCGGTGCGCTGACGCCGCTTGGCGATCCGCCGCTGTTCCTGGGCTTCCTCAAGGGCGTGGAGTTCTCCTGGACGCTGCGCAATATCCTGCCCGAGACGATCTTTATCTGGGTGGTGCTGCTGGCGCTGTTCTACGCCATCGACCGGTACTACTTTCTAAAACGCGAAGAGGAACTGCCGCAGGCGCAGGACCCCACGCCGGACTCGGCCGATATCCGGCTCGACGGCAAGATCAATTTCCTGCTGCTGGCAGCGGTGGTGGGCCTGGTACTGATGAGCGGGCTCTGGAAGCCGGGCATTGCGTTCGACGTGATGGGCACGGAGGTGCCGCTGCCGGCGCTGGTGCGCGACGGGCTGCTGGTGGGGGTGACGCTGGTGTCGCTGGTGGCGACGCCGCATGCCGCGCGCAGCGGCAACGAATTCAACTGGGAACCGATGCTCGAAGTGGGCAAGCTGTTTGCCGGCATCTTCCTGACGATCATTCCGGTGATCGCCATGCTCAAGGCCGGCACCGATGGCGCCTTTTCCGGCGTGATCCGGGCGGTCAGTGACAGCAACGGGCAGCCGATCGACAGCATGTACTTCTGGGCCACCGGCATCCTGTCGTCCTTCCTGGACAACGCGCCAACCTACCTGGTGTTCTTCAATACCGCCGGCGGCGACGCGGCCACGCTCATGACGCGCGATGCCTCGACGCTGGCCGCCATCTCGGCGGGCGCCGTGTTCATGGGCGCCAATACCTATATCGGCAATGCGCCCAACCTGATGGTCAAGGCGATTGCCGAAAGCCGTGGCGTGCGCATGCCGAGCTTCTTCGGCTACATGGCGTGGTCCTGTGCCGTGCTGGTGCCGCTGTTCCTGGTGATGACGTTCCTCTTCTTCCACGTATGACTGCCATGAAGCCCCCTGTCCTTGTCACGCGCGCCATCTTCCCCGACGTGATCGAGCGTCTTTCGCAATATTTCGATGTCGATGCCAACCAGGAGGACGTGGTCCTCGACGCCGCGGCGTTGCGGGCGCGGCTGGCCGGCAAGGCCGGCGTGCTGGCCAATGCGGCGGACAGGATCGATGGCGACCTGATTGCCGCGCTGCCGCAGCTGCGGGCGGTCTGCAACATGGCGGTGGGCTACAACAACCTCGACGTGTCGGCGCTGACCGCCGCGGGCATCGTGGCGACGAACACGCCCGACGTGCTGACCGAGACCACTGCGGATTTTGGCTGGGCGCTGCTGATGGCCACCGCGCGCCGCGTGACCGAGAGCGAGCACTACCTGCGCGCCGGCAAGTGGGAACGTTGGAGTTACGACATGCTGGTGGGCATGGACGTGTACGGCAGCACGCTGGGCATCCTGGGCATGGGCCGCATCGGGCAGGGGCTGGCGCGCCGCGCGGCCGGCTTTGGCATGCAGGTGCTGTATCACAACCGCAGCCAGTTGCCGGCCGATGTCGAGCAATCGCTCAATGCGCGCTATGTCAGCAAGGACGAACTGCTGAAGCAGTCGGATCACCTGATCCTGGTGCTGCCGTACAGTACCGAGAGCCACCATGCGATCGGCACGGCGGAGCTGGCGCTGATGAAGCCCACGGCCACGCTGATCAATCTGGCGCGCGGCGGCATCGTCGATGACAGCGCGCTGGCCGCCGCGCTGCGCGATCGCAAGATCTTTGCCGCAGGGCTCGATGTGTTCGAGGGCGAGCCGAGCGTGCATCCCGACCTGCTGACCGTGCCGAACGTCGTGCTGACGCCGCACATTGCCAGCGCGTCGGAAAAGACCCGCCGTGCCATGGCCAATCTGGCGGCCGACAACCTGATCGCCGCCCTGGACGCCGGCCCGCAGGCCGGCAAGCCCCAGACCGTGATCAATCCCGAGGTCATGCCGCGCCGCCGTTGATCGGCGCGGATCGCCAGCTTTTCTATTGCCATGTCGCTGATGCCCTTGCTGACCCTGGCCGCCGCGGTGGCGGCCGTGATCCTGCTGATCGTGCTGTTGATGCGCCAGTCGCGCACCGGCGCCGGCGAACTGTTGCCGATGCTCGGCGACCTGCGCGACGACGTGCGCGAGGACACCGCGCGCGGGCTGGAGCGCCTGGAGCGCGAACTGCGCACCGAACTGGCCGAAACGGCGCGCGGCAGTCGCAACGAGTCGGGACAGCACATGCTGCGGTTCCAGCAACAGTTGTCGACCCAGTTGACCAGCATCGCCACGGTGCAGCAGCAACAGCTTGCGCAGATGTCGGAGGCCAACGAGCGGCGGCTGGCTGACGTGCGGGCGACGCTGGAGCAGAAGCTGCGTGATATCGAGGCCAATAACGCCGCCAAACTGGAGGAAATGCGACGCACCGTGGACGAAAAGCTGCACGCCACGCTGGAGCAACGGCTGGGCGAATCGTTCAAGCTGGTGTCGGACCGGCTGGAGCAGGTGCATCGCGGGCTGGGCGAAATGCAGATGCTGGCCCAGGGGGTAGGCGATCTCAAGCGCGTGCTGACCAACGTCAAGTCGCGCGGCACCTGGGGTGAGGTGCAGCTGGCCATGCTGCTCGAGCAGATCCTGACGCCGGATCAGTACGGCAAGAACGTGGAGACCGTGCGCAATTCCGGGGCGCGGGTGGAGTTTGCGATCCGCCTGCCCGGCCGCGAGGCGGGCGGCAGCCCGGTCTGGCTACCGATCGACGCCAAGTTCCCCAAGGAACAGTACGAGCGGCTGATCGACGCGCAGGAGCGCGGCGACGTGGACGGGGTGAACGCGTCCAGCCGCGAGCTGGAAGTGGCGGTGCGCCGCGAGGCGCAGACCATCGCCGAGAAATACCTGGCGCCGCCGGCCACCACCGACTTCGCCATCCTGTTCCTGCCGACCGAAGGCCTCTATGCGGAAGTCTTGCGGCGGCCGGGCCTGACCGACATGCTCCAGCGCGATTTCCGCGTGACCGTGGCCGGCCCCACCACGCTGACGGCGCTGCTCAACAGCCTGCAGATGGGATTCCGGACGCTGGCGCTGGAAAAGCGGTCGAGCGAAGTCTGGGAAGTGCTGGGTGCCGTGAAGACGGAATTCGGCAAATTTGGCGAAGTTCTGGCGAAAACGCGCGATACGCTGGTGCGTGCGGCACGCAATATCGAACAGGCGGAAGTCCGTACCCGGCAGATGGAGCGCAAGCTGCGCACCGTGGAGGCGCTGCCCGGCGAGATCGCGGAGCAGCTGCTGGGAACGTCGGGGATGATCGGCGCGGAGACGGCTGCCGATACCGCCCCGGCTGACGAGAGCGCGGGGCAGCCAGAGGATCGGCAGGCCTAGCGGCTGGCAGGGTCCGGCCCGGGCGAGGCGGAAGATTACTGGCGATCTTCCGGGCTCAGTTCACGGATGTGAACCTCGATGCCGCCGAAGCGCGCGGCCACCCAGTTGTAGGCGCGGCAGCCCAGCCAGAGCAGGCCAAAGCCGATCAGTGCGTTGAGGATCAGGGCGGTGAAGACGGCAATGCCGGGCAGATCGCCATAGCGCACGAAGGCGACGAACAGGCCCATGGCCACGATCGGTACCGAAAAGCACAGATAGACCAGCACAAGTGCCCGGGCAGTCTTGACGGGATGGAGGTACGCGATCTCCTGGTGCATGACGACAGACAAGATATTGGGGGATTCGGATTTTCGTGCTGCAAGTGTAGCGATTGGGGCTTGCGACGCCTAGAGCGCCCGGCTGCCGGATGAGTCATTTCAGACGGCAACGGTGCTTTCCGGCAATGTATGCAGCACAAAAACGACACCGCCCGCAGTGACCGGCTTCAGGCCTTGCAAGTGACGCATGAATCGGATGGATTCATGCCGCCGGGCCGTGTTCCGCTTGGCGGGACCGCGCCCGATGCGCAGCCCCATAGCCAAAGGTGGGCGCCGTCAGACCAGGCCGTCGAACAGCATGACCTGCACGGTGTCGCCGGCCGCCACCGAGCCCTGGTCGTGATCGAGCACGACAAAGCAATTGGCTTCGCTCATCGATCGCAGCACGCCCGAGCCTTGCTGGCCGGTCAGCCGCACCTCCAGATTGCCGTCGGCGCCCGGCGCCAGGATGCCGCGCTGGAATTCGGTGCGGCCCGGCTTCTTGCGAATCGGCGTGGTGGTGCGCACGCGTACGCGCGGTAGCGGCGCCACATTGGCACCCATCAGCCGATGCAGGGCGCCGCGCACGAAATGATAGAAGGTGACCATCACGGCCACGGGATTGCCCGGCAGGCCGAACAGCACGGCATCATGGCCGTTCGACGAAATACGCCCGAACGCCATCGGACGCCCCGGACGCATGGCGATCTTCCAGAACGTGACGTCGCCCAGTTTTTCCATGATCTGCTTCGTATAGTCGGCATCGCCGACCGATACGCCGCCTGACGTAATGATGGCATCGGCATTCTCGCAGGCGCTGCGGAATGCCGCTTCCATGACGTCGGGGTCGTCGCGCACCACGCCCATGTCGATCAGTTCCACATTGAGCCGGCGCAGCATGCCGTGCAGCGTGTAGCGATTCGAGTCGTAGACGCAGCCCGGATCGAGTGTCTCGCCGATCGATCGCAGTTCGTCGCCAGTCGAGAAAAACGCCACCCGCAGACGTCGGCGAACCTTTACCTCGGCCACGCCCAGCGATGCCAGCATGCCCAGATCGGCCGGCGTCAGGACCCGCCCCGCGTGCAACGCGGCCTGGCCGCGCGCCAGGTCTTCACCGCACAGCCGCCGGTTGTCGCCCGCCCGCACGGCGTCGGGCGCAAAGCGCACCAGATTGCCACCGGCCTGGATCTCGACGAATTCCTGCGGAATCACGGTGTCGCAGCCGGCCGGCATGATGGCCCCGGTCATGATGCGAACCGCCTGCCCCGCCTGCGCCTCGCCGGCAAAGGCGTTGCCGGCGTAAGCGGTGCCGATGACCTCCAGCGCGATACTGGCGTCGCCCTGGGTCAGCGCCCGGCTGGAGAACGCGTAGCCGTCCATGGCCGAGTTGTCGTGAGCGGGGACGTCGATGGGCGAAATCACGTCAACGGCCAGCACGCGGTCCAGCGCGCTACGAATCGCCAGCTGCTCGATGCCACGGACCGGTTCCACCACATCGGCAATGATGGCGTTGGCCTGGTCCACCGGCAGGGCGGTGGGGTCGTAGTCGGACTGGCAGGAGATGACGGATTGCAGCGAAGGCATGGTCTGGGTCGTGACACGCGCACGCGTCGGCGATATGGGAATTTGGGTGAGAGTCTAGCCGGATCGGCCAGCGGCCTCGTGCTCGCGCAGTTCGTCCAGCGTATTGATGTTTGCAAAGGCCCGCGCGTCGCCGAACACGACCTGTGCCAGCCGCTGGCCCGTGACCCAGCTTTCGATCTTGCGATGGCCGGCATCCACGTAAGCCTGCAGCCCGGCAGCGGCGGTGACCGGCATCAGGCAGAACACGGGCTGCAAGCGGCGGCGGCCGTCGGCGTCCACGGTGACGGGCACGGCAAGGTCGGCGTCTTCGTCCTCGATACCCTGGGCCAGGCGCGCCACCAGGTCGGCCGGCAGGAAAGGGGTGTCGCAGGGGGCCGTGACCAGCCATGGCGTCCGGCACTGCGCCAGCCCGGCCAGCATGCCGGCCAGGGGGCCCGCGAAATCGGCGAGGGTGTCGGCAATCACCGGCGCACCAAAGCTGGCGTAGCGTTCGGGGTTGCGATTGGCATTGATCAGCAGCGGTCCGGTCTGCGGGGCCAGGCGCCGCAGCGTGTGCTGCACCATCGGCGCTCCCTGGAACGGCTGCAGGCCCTTGTCGGTGCCGCCCATCCGGCTGCCGCGGCCGCCGGCCAGGATCAGGCCCGTGATGTCGTCGCGCGCAATCATCACCCGCCGATATACGACATTTCGATCTTGCTTTCGGCGCGTGCGGCGCGTACGGCGGGATCGCTGCGCTGCTCGGAATAGTTGTCGGTGCGGGCCTGCCATACCTGCGCGATGGCGTTGCCGATTTCCAGGTCGCTATGCCCGCCGCGCAGCAGCGCGCGCAGGTCGTACCCTTCGGTGGCAAACAGGCACAGATAGAGCCGGCCTTCGGTAGACAGCCGGATCCGGCTGCAATCGCCGCAGAACGCGTGCGTCACGCTGGAAATCACCCCGATTTCACCGCCGCCGTCGCGATAACGCCACCGCTCGGCGGTCTCGCCCGCGTAGTTGGCCTGCACGGCTTCCAGCGGGAACGCCGCGTCGATACGGCGGACGACATCGGCCGACGACAGCACTTCGTTCATCTGCCAGTGGTTGCTGGCGCCGACATCCATGAATTCGATAAAGCGGACGATGATGCCGCTGTTGCGGAAGTGACGTGCCATCGGCACGATTTCCTGATCGTTGGTGCCGCGCTTGACCACCATGTTGACCTTGATCGGGGCCAGCCCGACGGCCTGGGCGACCTCGATGCCATGCAGCACGTCGCGCACGGCGAAATCCACGTCGTTCATCTTGCGGAACGTGACATCGTCGATGGCATCCAGGCTGACCGTCACACGGGTCAGGCCGGCATCGCGCAGCGATTGCGCCTTGCGCGCCAGCAGCGACGCATTGGTGGTCAGCGTCAGGTCCAGTGGCTTGCCCGATGCCGTTTCGATGCGCGCCAGCATTTCCACCAGGCGCTCGATGTTCTTGCGCAGCAGCGGCTCGCCGCCGGTCAGCCGGATTTTTTCCACACCCTGCGCCGCGAACAGGCGCGCGACCCGCTCGATTTCCTCGAAGCTCAGCAGCTCGGAGTGGGGCAGGAAGGTGTAGTCCTTGTCGAACACTTCCTTCGGCATGCAGTAGACGCAGCGGAAGTTGCAGCGATCGGTGACGGAGATGCGCAGGTCATGCAGCGGCCGGCCCCGGGTATCGGCCACGAGCCCGGTCGGCGCCAGCAGGCGCGACGGAATGCTCGGCACCATCGATCGGTATCGATGGTCGCGCAGGTCAAGAATCGGAATGACAGTATCGGTCATGGCAGAGTGGGGCCGCGGCTCGCCGGATGCGTGGCGCGCCCGGGTGGCCGTTCTGCCTGCCATTCTAGCCGAGGGCGGCTTCGCGTCGCGGGCAACACTGTCGTGACAACAGCACAGTTGATGGCGGGGTACAGCAGTACAGCTGGCGGCCTTGCGCCATGTCGCGTTGGCGGCACCGCCGCGCCGATAAAAAAAGGGACGGCGGTTGCCGTCCCTTTCTTCAGCTCAGCTTGCAGCGGCGAGGTATCGCCTTATTGCTGCTGCTGTTGTTGCTGGGCTTCGCGCTGTTGGCCGCCCGTTTCGACGAGGACCATCGGGCCTTCCGGCAGCGGCGGCAGCGGCTTGCGCTCGCGCGGCAGGCGCGGGGCCGGCACGATGCGTGCGGCGGCTTCCTGCGCGGCGGCCAGCTTGGCGCTGTCGGTACGTACCCACTCCAGACCGGCGGTCGAGAGCATCGACTCCAGGGCCGGCGTGCTGGTGCTTGCCGGAGCCGGGGCGGCCACCACAGGGGCCGCGGCAGCCGGGGCAGGCGCTTCCACGGCGGGAACCGGTGCCGGCATCACTTCCGGGGTCACGGCGACCGGCTCAGGCACTACCGGAGCGGTGGCGACCTGTGCCGGGGCCTGCTCGGCCGGGGCTGCGGCAGCCACGGTTTCGATGGCCTGATAAGCCGGGGCGGGCGTCACGACCGGCGCCGGTTGCGGTTCGGCCACGGCGGCGAAGACCGGCTCGGCTGCCGGGGCTGCCGGGACGACCGGAGCCACCGGAGCAGCCGGCTCGCGGACCGCTGCCACGGCTTCCACCGGAGCGACGGCCACGGGGGCCTGCACCACCGGTGCCGGGGTAGCCTGTTCGGCAGCCGGCTGGCCCTGGGCCGTCACCGACGCCGACTCTTCTTCCGATTCCGTCACGCCGGCGCTGACTTCGGCCAGGTTGCCTTCATTGACTTCCAGGCTGCCGTCCTCGCGCTCGCGGCGGTAGCGGTTGCGGCCACGACGATTGCGGCGGCGGCGCTCTTCGCCTTCACCGGCTTCCGTTGCGGCGGCTTCGGCGCCCAGTGCGTCTTCCGGCACATCCACGGTGGCGATGACAGCCGGTGCGGCCTGGGCCGCCTCGAATGCCGACTGGGGTGCCGTGCCTGCAACGTTCAGCGGTTCGTCGGTCTCACGGGCCTCGGCGCGCTCGCGCTGGCGTTCGCGTTGACGCTCGCGGCGTTCCTGGTTGCGTTCGCGGCGCGCTTCGGTGCGCTCGCCCTGAGCGATGGCCGGCGTGGCGGGCTGTGCTTCGCGCGGTTGACGATCGCCACGGGGCTGGCGCTCGCCGCGCGGCTCGCGTGCTTCGCGCGGTTCACGCTGCTCACGCGGCTCGCCGCGTTGTGCCTCGGCGCGTTCGCCACGTTCGGTGCGCTCGGTGCGCTCGGCACGTTCGGTGCGCTCGCCGCGCTGGCCGCGACCCTGACGGTCGCCACGTTCGCCGCGTTCGCCACGTTCGCCGCGCTGTTCGCCACGGCCCTGGCGGCCTTCGCCGCGCTCGCCGCGTTCACCACGCTGGCCGCGTTCGCCACGACCCTGGCGGCCTTCGCCGCGTGCCTGGGCTTCAGCGGCCGGCTTGACCGGCTCGGCCACGGGCGCCGGTGCCGGCTTGACGCCGAACAGACCCTTGAGCCAGGCGACGAAACCGCCGCTGGCCACCGGCTGGGTAGCCGGCACGGGACGTGCCGCCGCCGTGGCCTCGGGCTTCGGTGCGCGCTCGGGGCGCGGCACCGATACCGGGGCGGGGGCGTCGGGCGTAATGCCCTTGACGGCCGCTTCCTGGCGCGGACGCGCGTCTTCCTTCTTGCGGCTGCTGTAGCTCGTGTCGGCTTCCAGTTCCTTGGCGGCCGCCTCGGCCATGCGGTAGCTGGCGGTCGCGTCTTCCAGGCGCGGATCGTCGTGACGCAGGCGCTCGAGCTTGTAGTGCGGCGTTTCCAGATGCTTGTTCGGGATCAGCAGCACATTGACCTTGAAGCGCAGTTCGATCAGGTTGATGTCCTGACGCTTCTCGTTGAGCAGGAAAGCGGCCACTTCCACCGGCACCTGGCAGTGGATGGCGGCCGTGTTTTCCTTCATCGCCTCTTCCTGGATGATGCGCAGCACCTGCAGGGCGGACGATTCGGTATCGCGGATATGACCTGTTCCATTGCAACGCGGGCAGGTGATGTGCGAGCCTTCCGACAACGACGGACGCAGGCGCTGGCGCGACAGCTCCATCAGGCCGAAGCGGCTGATCTTGCCCATCTGCACGCGGGCGCGGTCGTGGCGCAGCGCGTCCTTCAGGCGCGTTTCCACGTCCTTCTGGGCCTTGCCGGACTCCATGTCGATGAAGTCGATGACGATCAGGCCGCCCAGGTCGCGCAGGCGCAGCTGGCGGGCGATTTCGTCGGCGGCTTCCAGGTTCGTGCGCAGCGCCGTTTCCTCGATGTCCGCACCCTTGGTGGCGCGGGCCGAGTTCACGTCAACCGACACGAGGGCTTCGGTATGGTCGATCACGATGGCACCGCCGGACGGCAGCATCACCATGCGCGAGTACGCCGATTCGATCTGGTGCTCGATCTGGAAACGCGAGAAGAGCGGCACGTCGTCGCGGTATTTCTTCACGCGGCTCATGTTGTCGGGCATGACCACGCTCATGAAGGCGCGGGCCTGCTCGTAGATCTCGTCGGTATCGATCAGGATCTCGCCGATATCGGGCTGGAAGTAATCGCGGATGGCGCGGATCACCAGGCTCGATTCCAGATAGATCAGCAGCGGGGCCTTGTTGTCGCCGGCGGCGCCGTCGATGGCCTTCCACAGTTGCAGCAGGTAGTTCAGGTCCCACTGCAGTTCCTCGGCGGCACGGCCGATGCCGGCGGTGCGGGCGATGATGCTCATGCCTTCCGGCACCTGCAGCTGCGCCATGGTCTCGCGCAGTTCCTGGCGGTCTTCGCCCTCGATGCGGCGCGACACGCCGCCGCCACGCGGGTTGTTCGGCATCAGGACCAGGTAGCGGCCGGCCAGCGAGATGAACGTGGTCAGGGCGGCGCCCTTGTTGCCACGTTCTTCCTTTTCGACCTGAACGATCAGTTCCTGGCCTTCGTGCAGGGCGTCCTGGATGCGCGCGTTGCGCACGTCCACGCCGTCCTTGAAGAAGGCCCGGGCCACTTCCTTGAACGGCAGGAAGCCGTGGCGCTCTTCGCCGTAATTGACGAAGCAGGCTTCCAGCGACGGTTCGATGCGGGTGATGACACCCTTGTAGATGTTGCCCTTGCGCTGTTCGCGCCCGGCGGTTTCGATGTCGATGTCGATCAGTTTCTGGCCATCGACGATCGCGACGCGCAACTCCTCCTGTTGCGTCGCGTTAAACAGCATGCGTTTCATCGCAATACCTCACTCCAGTGTCGCGGGAGCCCAATGGGTCATGAGTGGGTCATGCCCGCGACGGTCCAGGGAGCACGCGAGGAAAGAGAGCGAGGGCGGGAGAATTGCCGGAGTTGCCGGCGCGTTCTGCTATGCGGCCGGCTGGGCGCGGGTGAAAGGAGAGGGTGTCGGCGTCCCGCCATCCGCAAAAAACTTGCGGGCGATCCGCTGCCGGGTCGGGAGAGGGCAAATGGGCCTGCTCCTGATGCAGCGATGTCTGGCGGATGCCGGCGGCCGGGGGCGAGGGCGGCTGTCGGCCGTGCCATCGGCACGGGCAATGCTGCCTATCGCAGCCGGGCCGGGATGGCCAGGACGCGTCAAAGAGCAAGTCATCCGGACGCAGCAGTTGCATGCCATTGCCAAACCGACCTGTCCGCTGGCGGGCGCGCCGCTGGTTCTTCGCGTTCTGCGCTCGGGCGCCGCTGCCGGATCGTCGAACTACGACGACCACCGGCAAGTCGCGGCGGGTACTGCAGGTCGGTTGGCTGGGTGTCACCTGCCGGGCCGGCACCGGTTCCCGGTGCGGGCGGTCTTCTCTCACCGATGCGGATGCCCTTGGCTGGCACCCGCATTGAATTCTTTTCTACCTGAACACTCTGTTTCCACGTGTCGGCCGGCTGGTTGCCGAAGCCGCCTCTGGGCGACTTCCTGCGCGCCGGCGCGGCGCGTGCGTGCTGCTGATTGCCACCATTTGCCTGTCTGGCGCCTTGCGGGGTACGCAACATGCGGGAGACGGGCCGGGCTGGCGGCAACCCGAAGTGTAAAATGCGAGATCTCGCGCGGATACTGGTGGGACTACCCAAGACAACTGCCTGGATGCCCTGCATATTCCGTTCCGGTTTGCCGCAAAAATGGCAGGCATTCCGGTTGGGGTTCGCGCCAAACATCGCTTACACAGGTCGCACATTCCCGGCATTTGGCCGGGTACGGCCGGGAAATTATATTGAAAATGAATGAGTTACGCCATCAAATTGAAACGGAGCCGCGCTCCCGCGCAAGCGGCCTCCAGGTGGCGTATGTCACGATCGACGAGAGCGCCGAAGGCCAGCGCATCGACAACTTCCTGCTGAAGGTTGCCAAGGGGGTGCCCAAGAGCCACATCTACCGGGTCTTGCGCTCGGGCGAGGTGCGCGTCAACAAGGGCCGGATCGATGCGACTTACCGGCTGAAGCTGGGCGATGTCGTCCGTATCCCGCCAATTCGGATCGCGGAAAAAGCCGCCGAAGGCACTTTCGTGCCGGCCGGCGAGTTTCCGGTCCTGTTCGAGGACACGCACCTTTTGGTGATCGACAAGCCGGCCGGCGTGGCCGTCCACGGCGGGTCCGGCGTGGCGTTCGGCGTGATCGAGCAGTTGCGCCAGGCGCGGCCCGAGGCCAAATTCCTGGAACTGGTGCATCGATTGGATCGCGAAACCTCCGGCATTCTGGTGCTGGCCAAGAAGCGGTCGGCCCTGGTGCACCTGCATGAGCAGATTCGCGGCAGCGACATGGACAAGCGTTACTTCGCCTGCGTGGCCGGGGAATTTCCCAATGCGCGCCAGCACGTGAAGCTGCCGCTATATAAGTACAGCACGCCCGATGGCGAGCGCCGCGTGCGGGTACAGGCCGATGGCCTGGCGTCCCATACCGTCTTCAATCGCGTGAAGGCATTCGAGGGCTACACGCTGCTGGAGGCAGAACTGAAGACCGGCCGCACGCACCAGATCCGCGTGCATCTGCAGTCCACGGGCTTTCCTATTGTCGGCGACGAAAAGTACGGCGATTTTGCGCTCAACAAGGCACTTTCGCGGAGTGGCGCGACGCCCGGGATCAAACGGATGTTCCTGCACGCCCACAAGCTGACGTTCCTGCACCCGAATACCGGTGAGCCCCTCACCGTGTCGGCGCCGTTGCCACCCGAATGTGTCGATTTTTTGCAACAATTGACCCCGACTGGCACGCCGTCGTAACGCCTGGCGCACGCGCCACCCTCATATCTGCAACACTTTCCGCATCGACCAAGGACCGCAATGGCCAGGCAGCGATTTGACCTGATCGTTTTCGACTGGGATGGAACCCTGATGGATTCCACCCCGACCATCGCCAAGTGCATTCAGCTGGCCAGCCGCGACCTGGGCTTGCCGGTGCCCGACGACAGCGCCGCCAGCCACGTGATCGGGCTGGGCCTCAAGGACGCGCTGTCCTACGCCGTGCCCACGCTCGATCCGGCCGACTACCCCCGGCTGGCCGAGCGATATCGCTATCACTTCCTCACCCGCGACGCCGATCTCGTGCTGTTCCCGGGCGTGCGCGAGATGCTGGAGGCGCTGCACGCCGAGCACTATTTCCTGGGCGTGGCCACCGGCAAGACGCGGGTGGGCCTGGAACGTGCGCTGGCCAGCACTGGCCTGGGCAAGCTGTTCGATGCCACGCGTTGCGCGGACGAGACCTTCTCGAAGCCGCACCCGGCCATGCTGCATGAACTCACACGCGAACTGGGCCAGGACATCGGGCGCACGGTCATGATCGGCGATACCACGCACGATCTGCAGATGGCCATGAACGCGGGCGCGCAGGGCTTAGGTGTGTGCTATGGTGCACATCCGGCCGATTCGCTGCGTGCGATGTTGCCGGTCCATTGCGCCACGTCGATTGCCGATCTGCAGCAGTGGCTGCTCGCTCATGCCTGATGACAGCCTGACGCCACGCCGTCTGTGCTCGGCGGCCGAGCTGACCGATGGCGGCACGGGAGTGCGATTCACCGTTCGCGTGGCGTCGCGTGAGATCGGCGCGTTCGCCGTCCGCTACGACGGCGTGGCCTACGGCTACCTGAACCAGTGCGCCCATGTGCCCATGGAGCTCGACTGGCAGGAAGGCCAGTTTTTCGATAGTGCAGGCCTATACTTGATGTGTGCGACACATGGCGCGACTTACGCGCCAGACACCGGCCTGTGCGTGGGCGGCCCTTGCCGGGGCGCCGCGCTGGCCAAGCTCCGCATCGAGGAACGTGACGGCGCTGTCTTCTGGCAGCCCGAAGCCCCTTTTTTTGCGCCCGACGCCAGCTGAGCGGAGCCGGGTCTTCGTTTGACGCCTGAGTCCATCTGCATGACAGAACAGCAAAAACCGCCATCATCCGAACAACCGGGTCAACCTGAGCAGCGTCCTGACGAGCACGCGCCCGCCAGTGAAACGCTGGAAACGGCGCAGCATGCGGACTATCCGCTGGAACGCGATCTGAAGGCCGGCGACGATGCCGCGCGGCGCGAGGCCGACGAACGCCGCGCGCGCATGGCCGGCAAGGCGACCGCGCCAGTCGGCGGCGCCAGCGGCGGCTGGGAACGCGACGTGCTGGAAAAGGTGCTGATGGCCAGCCTCCGCGAGCAACGCGCGGCGCGCCGCTGGAAGATCTTCTTCCGGCTGGTGGGCCTGGGCATCCTGGTCCTGATCCTGTTCGCCGTGATCGATTTCAAGGGCGAGAGCCTGACCAGCACCAGCGGTCGGCATACGGCCATGGTCACGCTGGAGGGCGAGATCGCCGCCGGTACGCCGGCCAGCGCCGAATCGATCAATGCATCGCTGCAGGCCGCGTTTGCCGACACCACGGCCGCGGGCGTGATCCTGAAGATCAACTCGCCGGGCGGTTCGCCGGTGCAGGCCGGCATCATCAACGACGAGATCCATCGCCTGCGCAAGATCTATCCGGACAAGCCGTTCTACGTGGTGGTGGAGGAAATCTGCGCGTCGGGTGGCTACTACGTGGCGGCGGCGGCCGACAAGATCTATGTCGACAAGGCCAGTATCGTCGGCTCGATCGGCGTGCTGATGGACGGTTTCGGCTTCACGGGCCTGATGGACAAGCTCGGCGTCCAGCGCCGGCTGTACACGTCCGGTGCCAACAAGGGCATGCTCGATCCGTTCTCGCCCGAGGTGCCGCGCCAGAAGGCGTTCGCCGAGTCCATGCTCAAGCAGATCCACCAGCAGTTCATCGACGTGGTCAAGCAAGGTCGGGGCGACCGGCTCAAGAGCGATCCCGACCTGTTCTCGGGCCTGTTCTGGTCGGGCGAGCGCGCTGTGGAACTGGGCCTGGCCGATGGCCTGGGCAGCGCCGACTACGTGGCGCGCGACCTGTTCAAGGCCGAAGACATCGTCGACTACACGGTCAAGGAGAATATCGCCGAGCGCGTGGCCAAGCGGTTTGGCGCGGCCGTGGGTTCCGCGGCGATGAAGATGATGCTGATGAACACTTCGGCGCCGGCCGTGCGCTGACCGTCTGGAAACTGGCGTGTTTCCGGTCCTCTTCCGGATGGGAGGCAGCAGGGAGGGGCAGCAGGTTCCTGCCGCCCCTGCTAGTTAACGAAGTCCCGTATCTATGAGTGGCAGGTGCCGGCTACTGCGCCAGCAGCGAAAAGATCGCCGGACGCTTGTGGAGTTCGAGGCGATCCGGCCGCCAGGCGGAAATCGGCAGCGTGACGATGGTCTCCGTTGGCAGCGTCAGGTCCACGGCGATCGACAGCAGCGTGGTGCCCGAGCAATGCTGGCGCAGCGCGTCGAGCAGCGCGCCGTTGCGGTACGGGGTCTCGATCCAGACCTGGGTTTGCTGTGCCTTGCGCGACCGCTGTTCCAGGTCGCGCAACTTCTTTGCGCGCTCGTCGGCGTCCACGGGCAGGTAGCCGTTGAACGCGAAGCTCTGGCCGTTCAGGCCCGAACCCATCACCGCCAGCAGGATCGAACTGGGGCCGACCAGCGGGCGCACCGTGATGCCGCGCGTGTGGGCCAGCCGCACCAGATCGGCGCCCGGATCGGCCACGGCGGGCACGCCCGCTTCGGACAGCAGGCCGCCGTCGCGCCCGCCCGCGATGGGGTCGAGCAAGGCATCGAGCGCACTGGCCTTGGTATTGACGTTCAGTTCGCGGATCTCGATCTGCTGGATGGCGTGCGCCAGCGGTGCGGTCTCCGCCAGCTTCTTCAGAAAGGCGCGTGCCGTCTTGGCGTTCTCGGCCACCAGATAGTCAAGGCGCGCCGCGATCTGCTGCACGCCGGCGGGAATCACATCCATCACCGGATCGGATTCGTCGCGCTTGCCGAGCGTGTTGGGAATCAGGAATAGTGTGCCGGCCATGGTTCAGGCTCCAAAGAAGGGGTAGCCGGCCTGGCGCAGCATGCCGGTCAGTGCCACCAGCGGCAGGCCGATCAGCGCGGTAGGGTCGTCCGATTCCACGCGTGACAGCAGGGCGATGCCCAGGCCTTCCGCCTTGGCGCTGCCGGCGCAGTCGTAGGGCGTTTCGGCGCGCAGATACGCATCCAGTTCTGCATCGCCCAGGTTGCGGAACGTGACCAGCGTCTGCACGTCGGCCAGCTGCGCCACGCCGGTACGGCTGTCCAGCAGGCACAGGGCCGAATGGAAAGTGACGGTCCGGCCACGCATCCGCTGCAACTGGGCCAGCGCCTTGTCGTGCGTACCGGGTTTGCCGATCTGCAGGTCGTCGAGCGTGCAGACCTGGTCGGCGCCGATCACCAGCGCGCCGGGATGGCGTGCCGCGATCGCTTCGGCCTTCAGGCGCGCCAGGCGCAGTGCCGTGGCGTCGGGGCGCTCGCCGGGCAGGGGCGTTTCATCGATATCGGGGGTGGCCACCTCGAACGGAATCCGCAGGCGCGCCAGCAGTTCGCGGCGGTACGGAGAGCTCGACCCGAGGATCAGCGCAGGACGGGAGTCGGAAGACATATAGGAATGGCGCCAGAAAACGGTGAGGAACGGTTTTCGGCTTGTATACTTTGACCGTTCCGGGAAATACCACGTATAATCGCGCGTTTAGCTGCACAGGCACATGCGTTGCCTGCAACGTGTGGCAAACAAGGCATTTATTGCGATTCAGCCTGTATGAGTCAGCCGACCCAGCCAGCGGCGTCCGCCGTGGCCTTCGATCTGCGTGAAACCGATCTCTTCGTCTTCTGCCGCAAAGGCGGCAATGTGGCGGGAGAGGTGCCGGTGCGCGATTTGCCGCGCATCTTAGCCGAGACGGCTGCCGATGCGCCAGCGTCCGCCGCGGACGAAGTGTTCTCGTACACCTTGAGCGGCTTTGTGCGCGAAGAGGCGGCGGAACCCGGTGCGGCGGTGTCGCAGCGCCTGTTTGTCGACGTGACGGTCAATGGTCGTGTCTGGCTGAACTGCCAGCGTTGCCTGGGGGTCTACCCCGAGCCGATCGCAACGAAGATGCGTTTCGAAGTGGTGGCCAGCGAAGCGGCTGCCGACGAGGCGTCGATGGATGACGACGAGATCGACGTGATCGTCGGCTCGAAGAAGTTTTCGGCGCTGGAACTGATTGAAGATGAAGTGCTGCTGGCATTGCCTTCGGCACCCAAGCATGAAGTCTGTCCAACGGTACACGAGTCGCTCGTGACCGGGGCAGACGGCGAGGTGGAGCCCGAGGCGCCACCCGCGGAAGAAAAGCGGCCATCGCCCTTTGCGGCGCTGGCCGGCCTGAAGACCAAGCACTGACGCCGCGCGGAGCGCGGCCTGGCAGGTCTTCACGGTAGCAGGTCAAGCATCCGGCCGGGCCCCGGCTACGCCTTGCGCAGGATGCGTGTGTTAATATCGCAAAATTCTCGAAGGAGTCATCATGGCTGTTCAACAGAACAAGAAGTCGCCGTCCAAGCGCGGCATGCACCGTTCGCACGACCATCTGTCGGTCGCCCCCCTGGCCGTTGAGCCGACCACGGGCGAAACCCACCTGCGCCACCACGTCAGCCCGAACGGCTACTACCGTGGTCGCAAGGTCATCAAGACCAAGAACGACTGACCAGGTCGTCTGGCGTGACCCTGTGTCTCGCTCGCGCACGTTGTCAGGTGTAAAACAGGAAAGCGGCAAGCTCGTTGCCGCTTTTTTGTTGGGCGCTCGGCGCCCGCACGACAGCGTATCCGCGCGTCCGGCTGGTTGCGTCCCCGCGAACCGATGCGGCGGGTGCCGGCGCGCTTTCCGTATCAGGAAACAATGACGATCAAGCTCGCTATCGACTGCATGGGCGGCGATCACGGAGTCTCCGTGACGGTGCCGGCAGCGATCAGTTTTCTTTCCCGTCACGACGACGCCGAGATGATCCTCGTCGGCCTGCCCGACGCCATCGGCGCGCAGCTGAAAAAGCTGCATGCAAGCGATCATCCGCGCGTGACCATCGTGCCCGCGACCGAAGTCATCACCATGGATGACCCGGTGGAAGTGGCGCTGCGCAAGAAGAAAGACTCTTCGATGCGTGTTGCCGTGACGCAAGTCAAGGAAGGCAAGGCTGGCGCCTGTATTTCCGCTGGCAATACCGGCGCGTTGATGGCGGTTTCACGCTATGTGCTGAAGACGCTCGAAGGCATCGAGCGGCCGGCCATCGCCACCACGATTCCCAACGAACAAGGCTGGGGCACCACGGTGCTCGACCTCGGTGCCAACGCGGACTGCGAGCCCGAGCACCTGCTGCAGTTCGCGCGCATGGCCGAGGCCATGGTGGCGGTGGTGGATCACAAGGACCACCCGACGGTGGGCCTGCTCAATATTGGCGAGGAAGTGATCAAGGGCAACGAGGTGGTCAAGGCCGCCGGCGAGCTGTTGCGCGCTTCCGAGCTCAACTTCTACGGCAACGTGGAAGGCAACGACATCTTCAAGGGCACGACCGACATCGTCGTTTGCGACGGCTTCGTCGGCAACGTGGCGCTCAAGAGCACCGAAGGCCTGGCCAAGATGATCGGCAGCATGATCAAGGAAGAGTTCACGCGCTCGTGGTTCACCAAGCTGCTGGCCGCCGTGGCGATGCCGGTGCTGTCGCGCCTGGCGCGCCGGCTCGACCCCGCCCGCTACAACGGCGCTTCGTTGCTGGGGCTGCGCGGGCTGGTGATCAAGAGCCATGGTTCGGCCGATGCCCATTCTTTTGAGTGGGCGATCAAACGCGGGTATGATGCGGCCAGAAATGGCGTCATCGAGCGCATTGCCAAGGCCTTTGCCAACAAGTCCGGTGCCGCTGGCGCCGCGACCGGCGGCCCGGAGACAGACTCGCCGGACCCACATTCCGATACCCGTGCCGCCTGAGGCCGCGCGCCCGTCACGGGCGGGTAGCCCGACACTCCGCCCGAAGGCCTGGCCTGGGCGGGCCGGTGAGCACCACGATCCGACATACTCATGACCAAGTACGCAAAAATCATCGGCACGGGGAGCTATCTGCCCCCGCGGCGCGTCACGAATCACGACCTCGCCGTGCAGCTTGCCGAAAAGGGTATCGAGACCAGCGACGAGTGGATCGTCTCGCGCAGCGGCATTTCGGCGCGCCACTGGGCCGAGCCCGACGTCACGTCGAGCGACCTGGCCGTCAAGGCTGCCGAGCAGGCGATTGCCGCCGCCGGTATCGACCGCCAGGACATCGACCTGATCATCGTCGCCACGTCGACCCCCGATTTCGTGTTCCCGAGCACCGCCTGCCTGGTGCAGCAGAAGCTCGGCATCACCAATCACTGCGCGGCGTTCGATCTGCAGGCCGTGTGCTCGGGCTTTGTCTATGCGATGTCGACGGCTGACAAGTTCATCCGCAGCGGCTCGCACAAGAACGTGCTCGTGATCGGTTCCGAAGTGTTCTCGCGCATCCTCGACTTCAATGACCGCACCACCTGCGTGCTGTTCGGCGATGGCGCGGGCGCCGTGGTGCTGAGCGCCGCGGACGAGCCGGGCATCCTGTCGTCGGCCATGCATTCGGACGGCAACCACGTGGACATCCTGTGCGTGCCGGGCAATGTGTCGGGCGGTGCCATCACCGGCAATGCCTTCCTGCACATGGACGGCCAGGCCGTGTTCAAGCTGGCCGTGACCGTGCTGGACAAGGTGGCGCGCGAGGCCATCGCCGCGGCTGAAATGCAGGCCGACGAGATCGACTGGCTGATTCCGCACCAGGCCAATATCCGCATCATGCAAGGCACGGCCAAGAAGCTGGGCCTGCCGGCCGAGCGCATGGTGGCCACGGTGCACGAGCACGGCAACACGTCGGCCGCATCGATTCCGCTGGCGCTGGACGTCGCCGTGCGCGACGGCCGCATCAAGCCCGGCCAGACCGTGCTGATGGAAGGCGTGGGCGGCGGCTTCACCTGGGGTGCGGTGCTGCTGCGCATGTAACATGCGGCCGGTGCGGCGTGCCGCACCGTTCGAAACGTTGAAACGTTGTATAGCTAGACTGGATTTCCGATGAAATTCGCATTCGTTTTTCCCGGACAGGGTTCGCAGTCGGTTGGCATGCTGAACGCGTTTGCCGACAACCCCGTGGTGCGTGCCACGCTCGAGGAAGCCTCGACCGCGCTGGGCCAGGACATCGGCAAGCTGATTGCCGAAGGCCCCGCGGAAGACCTGAACCTGACGACCAACACGCAGCCCGTGATGCTGACGGCGGCGGTGGCCGTGTACCGCGCCTGGCTCGATGCCGGCGGTCCGGCGCCTGCCCTGGTGGCGGGCCACAGCCTTGGCGAATATTCGGCGCTGGTGGCCGCGGGGGTGATTCCGTTCGCGGACGCCGTGCCGCTGGTGCGTTTCCGCGCGCAGGCCATGCAGGAAGCCGTGCCGGTGGGCGAGGGCGGCATGGCCGCCATCCTCGGCCTGTCCGATGACGACGTGCGTGCGGCGTGCGCCGAAGCGGCAGCGGCGGGTGCCGGTGTGGTGGAGGCCGTGAACTTCAACGCCCCGGCACAGGTGGTGATCGCCGGCAACAAGGGCGCAGTGGAAAAGGCCTGCGAAATCGCCAAGGCCAAGGGTGCCAAGCGCGCGCTGCCGCTGCCGGTTTCGGCGCCGTTCCACTCGTCGCTGCTCAAGCCTGCGTCGGACCGCCTGCGCGAGCGCATGGCCGGGCTGGCGTTTTCGGCGCCGGCGATTCCGCTGGTGAACAACGTCGACGTGGCCATCGTCAACGATCCGGCGCAGATCAAGGACGCGCTGGTGCGCCAGGCCGCCGCGCCGGTGCGCTGGGTCGAGTGCGTGCAGAAGATGGCTGCCGAAGGCGTGACCCATGTGATCGAATGCGGTCCGGGCAAAGTTCTGGCCGGCATGACCAAACGCATCGACGGCAACCTCGTCGGTGGTGCAATCTTTGATCCGGCGTCGCTGCAGGAAACGCTGGCGCTGCTGAAATAAGAGCAAGGAACGAACGCAACATGAGCAAGACTCTGGAAAATCAGGTCGCGCTGGTAACCGGTGCCTCGCGCGGCATCGGCCGGGCCATCGCGCTGGAACTCGCACGCCAGGGCGCCACCGTGATCGGTACGGCCACGAGCGAATCGGGCGCGGCCGGCATCAGCGAATACCTGTCGGCCGAAGGGCTGAAGGGCAACGGCGTGGTGCTGAACGTGAACGACGCCGCGCGCTGCGACGCCGTGATCGACGAGATCGTGAAGACCCACGGCGGCCTGGCAGTGCTGGTGAACAACGCGGGCATCACGCAGGACCAGCTGGCCATGCGCATGAAGGACGACGACTGGACGGCCGTCATCGACACGAACCTGACGGCGGTGTTCCGCCTGGCGCGTGCCGTGCTGCGCCCGATGATGAAGGCCCGTGGCGGCCGTATCATCAACATCACGTCGGTGGTGGGCTCGACGGGCAACCCGGGCCAGATGAACTACGCGGCGGCCAAGGCCGGCGTGGAAGGCATGACCCGCGCGCTGGCCGCCGAGATCGGCAGCCGCAACGTCACGGTGAACTGCGTCGCGCCGGGCTTCATCGATACGGACATGACGAAGGTGTTGTCGGAAGAGCAGCATGCTGCCCTCAAGACGCGCATTCCGCTGGGCCGTCTGGGCCAGCCGGAAGACATCGCCAATGCGGTGGCATTCCTGGCGGGTCCGCAGGCCGCCTACATCACGGGCACTACGCTGCACGTGAACGGTGGCATGTACATGAACTAAGGATTTGGACCGGCTTCGGTTTCGAGGGAGAAGCCGAAAGAAGCCGGTTGAAGCAGTAGTTTTTCAAACCAATCGGGCGCGAATCTTGCAAAGCTTGGCAGGCGGATTTTTTGTGGTCCAAACCTGCTAAAATGCGCCCACTTTTTGTCGAACATTCCCTGGAGGGTTACATGGACAATATCGAACAACGCGTCAAGAAAATCGTGGCTGAACAGCTTGGCGTGGCCGAGGCAGACATCAAGAACGAATCGTCGTTCGTGAATGATCTCGGTGCGGACTCGCTGGACACGGTGGAACTCGTGATGGCGTTGGAAGATGAATTCGGCATGGAAATTCCGGATGAGGAAGCCGAAAAGATCACGACCGTGCAACAAGCCATCGACTACGCCACCGCGCACGTCAAGGCCTAAGCCGTCGTCATCATATTCCGAGCCACAGAAGGCGCATGGACGGGGCCGTCACGGTCCTGTCATGCCGTTTTCTGTGGCTTTCGTCTGTTCGAAGAAGCTGAACCGGATCGATCCCAAGCAGTGCGCCCCATGCCAGGTTTGTCGGCAGGCGCGGCGGGATCCTGAAGTCATCCGATTCCACTTCACGCACTCGTAGGAAAATATAGTGAGCCGTCGTCGCGTCGTCGTCACTGGGCTTGGCCTTGTGTCTCCGGTCGGAAACACGGTTGCCGAAGGCTGGGCCAACCTGGTTGCCGGCAAGTCCGGCATCGCCACCATTACCAAATTCGATCACTCCGCCCTGGCTGTGCATTTCGCCGGCGAAGTGAAGGGCTTCAACGCCGAGGAATACATCCCGGCCAAGGAAGCCCGCAACATGGATACGTTTATCCATTTCGGCATCGCCGCCGGTACCCAGGCGCTGAAGGACAGCGGCCTGGAAATCACCGACGCCAATGCCGAGCGCGTGGGCGTGCTGGTCGGTTCCGGCATCGGCGGCCTGCCGATGATCGAAGACACGCAGATGACGCTGGCCAACCGTGGCCCGCGCCGCATCTCGCCGTTCTTCGTGCCGGGCTCGATCATCAACATGATCTCGGGTCACCTGTCGATCATCCACGGCCTGAAGGGGCCGAACCTGGCCGCCGTGACGGCCTGCACCACCGGCCTGCACAGCATCGGCCTGGCCGCCCGCCTGATCCAGGCTGGCGACGCCGATGTGATGGTTGCCGGCGGTGCCGAATCGACGGTGTCGCCGCTGGGCATCGGCGGTTTTGCCGCGGCCCGCGCGCTGTCGACCCGCAATGATGACCCTGCCGCCGCTTCGCGTCCGTGGGACAAGGATCGCGACGGCTTCGTGCTGGGCGAAGGCGCCGGCGTGATGGTGCTGGAAGAGTACGAATCGGCCAAGGCGCGCGGTGCGCGCATCTACGCCGAGCTGGTGGGCTTCGGCATGAGCGGCGACGCGTACCACATGACCGCGCCGAACACCGATGGCCCGCGCCGCTGCATGGTCGCCGCGCTCAAGGACGCCGGTGTGAACCCGGACGAGGTCAACTACCTCAATGCCCATGGCACGTCGACGCCGCTTGGCGACAAGAACGAGTCGGACGCCATCAAGCTGGCCCTCGGCGACGCAGCCTACAAGGTTGCCGTCAACTCGACCAAGTCGATGACTGGCCATTTGCTGGGCGGTGCCGGCGGGCTGGAATCGGTCTTCACCGTGCTGGCGATCCATCACCAGATCTCGCCGCCGACCATCAACATCCTCAACCAGGACCCCGAGTGCGACCTGGACTACGTGGCCAACACGGCACGTGAAATGAAGATCGATGTGGCCGTGAAGAACAACTTCGGCTTTGGCGGCACCAACGGCACGCTGGTTTTCCGCCGTCTCTGAGCCGTATGACGCGCCCGTCCGTGGCGCGTCGCCGGGGCCCCGCCAGCAGCACGGCGCGCCCCGGCTTCTTCCGAGTATTCTCCCGATCGTCCCGCCGCAGCGCCGCCGGGTTGCACACGGTGCAACCGAAGTGTGCCGGTCAAGGAACCAAATTGCGAAGCCACGGTCACAGAATGCGCTTTGCGACGCCGGAGGGCGCACGGATCGTAGGTAAAATACAACGCTTGTCGTGACGACAAAACCAAGAGATACACTGCAGCAGGTGAACCATTCGTGAGCGAACGCGAAGCCGATCAGCTTCTAGTTGAACGCGTCCAGCAGGGCGACAAGAAGGCCTTTGAACTGCTGGTGGTCAAGTACCACCGCAAGATCATTCGCCTGATCTCGCGCCTTGTCCGTGACCCCGCAGAAGTGGAGGATGTGGCGCAGGATGCCTTTATCAAGGCATATCGCGCCTTGCCCCAGTTCCGGGGGGAATCCGCCTTCTACACCTGGCTGTATCGGATCGCGGTGAACACCGCCAAGAACTACCTGGCAACCCAGGGGCGCCGTCCGGAAGCGTCCAGCGATATCGATGCCGAAGAGGCTGAAACTTTTGCGGATGGTGAGCAACTAAGGGATATCAATACGCCGGAGTCCATGCTTCACACGCGCCAGGTTGCCGATACGGTGAACCGCGCCATGGAAGCATTGCCGGAAGAATTACGCACCGCCATCACGCTGCGCGAGATCGAAGGCCTCAGTTATGAGGAGATCGCGGAGGCAATGGGGTGTCCGATCGGTACGGTGCGCTCGCGGATTTTCCGGGCGCGCGAAGCGATCGCAGAAAAATTGCGGCCCCTGCTGGGAACGGCAGAGGGCAAGCGATGGTAAGTGAGAATGTCGTGCAGCCAGCGTTGCAGCCTATTCCTGCATCGATAAACGACAAGCGGTAGTGACGGGATTTATCGGTGTTCAATGGAATTTCTTGGGGTTGGAAATGGGTCAGGCTCATAAGCAGTCGGTTCATGTAATGGAAGCAGCGGAGCAGATCTCGATCCTGATGGATGGCGAGCTGCAGGCGCACGAAATCGACGCGGCACTGGATATCGCCAAGGGCGAGACCGGGATGGCCGAATGGTCGATGTATCAACTGATCGGTGACACGCTGCGTTCGGAAGAACTGACGCACGCGGGGTCGACCTCCGATTTTCTTTCCCGCTTCTCCGCGCAACTCGAATCCGAGCCGCACGTGCTCGTGCCGGCCGTGGCCGCCGCGGGCCGTCAGCGCCTGCTGGTGCGTCCGTCGTGGGTGCGCCGCGTCATGCCCGGCACCGCAATTGCCGCCGCCGTCGCGGCCGTCAGCTGGGTGGTCGTGCCGCAGATGCGCGGGCCGGGCGATGCCGGCGCGCCGGATGCCATCGTGGCGCGCGTGGAACAGCAGCCGGGTAGCGCGATGAAGGCGGCTGCCTCGATCGCGCCCGCAGCGGGGGGCATCGTGACCGTGTCTGCCGACAACGCGCAGATGATCCGCGATCCGCGTCTCGACGAGTACCTGCGTGCGCACCGCACGTCTGTAGCCACGGACGCCTTTGTGCCGACCATGCGTACAGTGGCCAACGGTGCCAACTTCTCCCAGGATAATTCGCAGGAATAATGCCGGACATGCATAGAGGACGGTCGCTCGCCGATATCGCGGGCGTACACGGAAAGAAGGGCCTGCGCAGGTCCTTTTTTCTGGCCTTGTGTCTGACCGCTGCCGCAGCCACCGCGCAGCCGTCTGACAGCGCGCTGAGTCGACGCGATGCCACCGCGTGGCTCAACAAGATCCATCGCGCCGCGCAGCGCGAAAACTACGTCGGCACGCTGATCTATCAGCGCGGCAGCGTCATGCATGCCTCGCGTATCCAGCACTACAGCGACCTCGCCAACAACGAGTACGAACGGCTGGAAACGCTCGACGGCAAGCCGCGCGAGGTACTGCGCCAGAACGACGTAGTCCACAGCCTGATCCCGGAAGCGAAGCTCGTCGTGATCGAGAAGCAGGAAGCGAAGGACCGCTTCCCCGCGCTGCTCGCCACGAACAAGAGTGATGTGCTGGATCTCTACGACATGCGCAAGCTGCCCGCCGAACGCGTGGCGGGCGTCGAGTGCGAAGTCTTCGCGCTGGAGCCGCACGATGCGGCGCGCTATGCGGTGCGTCTATGGGCGGACAAGAATTCCGGGCTGCTGATGCGCGCGCAGACGATCGGCGAGGGCGGCAAGGTGCTCGAACAGGTGGCGTTCTCGCAAGTCGACATTGGCGTGCCGTCCGACAAGCAGCGCATCCTGAACGCGATCAAGGGCGCGAATTCGTGGAATCACTACGAAGTTAGCTATCAGCCGGCCAATATCGCCGACGAGGGGTGGACGATCAACGCCCCGATCAAAGGCTTCCAGAAGATCCGCGAGGTGCGCCGCCCGCTCGGCGAGCTGCGTGCGCCGACCCAGGGTGCCAAGCCCGCCGGCGTCTTCGAAGTGCTGCAGGTCGTCTACAGCGACGGCCTGACCGGACTGTCGGTGTTTATCGAGCCGGTGTCCGAACAACGCGCCCGCCGCGAAGGCGTGGCTTCACTGGGCGCCACCCAGGTGGTGGTGCGACGGGTGTCCGACTACTGGATCACGGTGGTCGGCGAGGTGCCTGCCGCAACCGTGAAGCAGTTCGCGGCCGGCGTGGAGTACCGCCCGCCCAAGGCGGTACACTGAGCGAATCTCGGCGTGGCGGCGACGGGGCAGCAGATCCCGCGCCGGACCACCAGGCAGTGCGCTTCGCAGGCGCCCCGGCCTTGGCCTTGCCGCGAAGCATCCGTTTCTCGCAGATTCTCACGGGAGTTCGTCGATGATTTCCAGTTCCCCCGCCCTGGCGCGGGCCGTGGTCATGGTGGCCATGCTCGTGCTTGGTCCGGCCGTTTCCGAAGTGGGCCACGCCCAGGCGGCGGCCTCGAATTACAACCTGCCCGACTTTACTGACCTCGTCGAGAAGGCCAGTCCGGCCGTGGTCAATATCCGCACCACCGAACGGGTCAGGTCGCGGGGCGGCAATTCCCCCGAAGATGACGAGATGGCGGAGTTTTTCCGTCGGTTCTTCGGCGTGCCGATGCCCGGCCAGCCGACGCCGCCGCGCCGTGGCCAGCCGCAGACCCCGCCGCAGGGCGAGGAGCAGAGCCGTGGCGTGGGGTCGGGGTTTATCATCAGCCAGGATGGCTACGTGATGACCAACGCTCACGTGGTGGCTGACGCCGAGACGATCTATGTCACGCTGCCCGACAAGCGCGAATTCAAGGCCAAGCTGATCGGGTCCGACAAGCGTACCGACGTGGCGCTGCTCAAGATTGAAGCCACGGGCCTGCCGCGTCTGGCACTGGGCGATTCCGACAAGATTCGCCCCGGCGAATGGGTGCTGGCCATCGGCTCGCCGTTCGGCCTGGACAACAGCGTGACCGCCGGCATCGTATCGGCCAAGGGCCGTGATACGGGCGACTATCTGCCGTTCATCCAGACCGATGTGGCGGTGAACCCCGGCAATTCGGGCGGCCCGCTGATCAACCTGCGCGGCGAGGTCATCGGCATCAACTCGCAGATCTACAGCCGCAGCGGTGGCTACATGGGCATTTCGTTCGCGATTCCGATCGACGAGGCGATGCGCGTGACGGACCAGCTCAAGGCGAACGGCAAGGTCACGCGTGGCCGTATTGCCGTGGCGATCAGCGACGTTTCGAAGGAAGCGGCCGATTCGCTGGGCCTGGGTCGGGCGCGGGGCGCGTTGGTGGGCAGCGTCGAGCCGGGCGGTCCGGCCGAAAAGGCGGGCATCGAGGCCGGCGACATCATCCTGAAGTTCAACGGTCGCGATATCGAAAAGGCCTCCGATCTGCCGCGCATGGTTGGCGATACCAAACCGGGCACGCGCGTGCCGTTGCAGGTGTGGCGCAAGGGCCAGACCCGCGAGGTGCAGATCATGGTTGCGGAGCTGGAACCCGACAATGCCAAGGTTGCGGCACGCAAGGGCGACCGGAAGGGCAATAGCGGCGGTGAAGACCAGCCGGCAGCCAAGCCCAATGCGCTGGGCCTGGTCGTCAACGACATCCCCGAAGCGCGCCTGCGCGAGCTCAAGGTCAAGTCCGGCGTGGAAGTGGATACGGCGGACGGTCCGGCGGCGCGTGCCGGTATCCGCCCCGGCGACATCATTCTGCGACTGGGCGACACGGATGTGACGGGGGCGCGTCAGTTCAACGATCTGGTCAAGTCGCTGGACAAGAACCGCATGGCCGCGGTGTTCGTGCGGCGCGGCGATGCCACCCAGGTGCTGACCCTGCGTCCGAGCCAGAGCCGCTAAGCCGTTGCATGGCCATCAGGGCCGCCCGAAGGCCGCCTGAAGGTCAACTGAAGGTCAACTGATGGCCAACTGACGGTCGACTGATCGCGCCGGATGCCCTCCGGCGCGATCGTTTTCTGGCAAGGTGCAGGATCCGGCATGCCGAACTGCCCGGATTCCCGGCGCGCAAAGGCATTTCGCGCGACGGAAGTCCTTGAAAATCCGGTAAAATCGCGGATTGGCGCAAAACCGTGCGCCCCACTTTTTGCCGCGCCCGCACCGTCCTGGTATGCCGGGCCGCGCTGGCGTTTTCCAGATCACTAGATGGACCATATTCGTAATTTCTCGATCATTGCCCACATCGACCACGGCAAATCCACCCTGGCCGACCGGATCATTCAGCGCTGCGGTGGGCTGTCGGATCGGGAAATGGAAGCGCAGGTGCTCGATTCGATGGACATCGAGAAAGAGCGCGGCATCACCATCAAGGCCCAGACCGCGGCGCTGAGCTACAAGGCGCGCGACGGCAAGGTCTACAACCTGAACCTGATCGACACCCCGGGACACGTGGACTTCAGCTACGAAGTCAGCCGGTCGCTGTCGGCCTGCGAAGGCGCGCTGCTGGTCGTGGATGCGTCGCAGGGCGTGGAAGCGCAGACCGTGGCCAACTGCTACACCGCCATCGAACTCGGTGTGGAAGTGGTGCCGGTGCTCAACAAGATCGACCTGCCGCAGGCCGATCCGGACAACGCCAAGCAGGAAATCGAGGAAGTCATCGGCATCGACGCCAGCGACGCCACGCCGTGCTCGGCCAAGACCGGGCAGGGCGTGGAAGACGTGATCGAGGCGCTGATCGCCAAGGTGCCGCCGCCCAACGGCGATGCCGACGCGCCGCTGCAGGCCCTGATCATCGATTCGTGGTTCGATAACTACGTCGGCGTCGTGATGCTGGTGCGCGTGGTCAACGGCACGCTGCGTCCCAAGGACAAGGTGCTGCTGATGGCTACGGGCTCGCAGCATCTGGTGGAACAGGTGGGCGTGTTTTCGCCGAAGTCGGTCCAGCGCGACGCGCTGACTGCCGGCGAAGTGGGCTTTGTGATCGCCGGCATCAAGGAACTGAAGGCTGCCAAGGTGGGCGATACGATCACCACCCTGGCCAAGCGTGCCCCCGAGCCGCTGCCCGGCTTCAAGGAAGTCAAGCCGCAGGTGTTCGCCGGCCTGTATCCGGTGGAAGCCAACCAGTACGAGGCGCTGCGCGAATCGCTGGAAAAGCTGCGCCTGAACGACGCATCGCTGCAATTCGAGCCGGAAGTGTCCCAGGCGCTGGGCTTCGGCTTCCGCTGCGGCTTCCTGGGCCTGCTGCACATGGAAATCGTGCAGGAGCGCCTGGAACGCGAATTCGACATGGACCTGATCACGACCGCGCCGACCGTGGTCTACCAGGTGCAGCAGCGCGACGGCACGATGGTCACCGTCGAGAATCCGGCCAAGATGCCCGATCCGAGCAAGATCGAGGCAATCCTGGAGCCGATTGTCACGGTGAACCTGTATATGCCCCAGGATTATGTGGGCTCGGTGATCACGCTGTGCACGCAGAAGCGCGGCTCGCAGATCAACATGAGCTATCACGGCAAGCAGGTGCAGCTCACGTATGAAATTCCGATGGCGGAAATCGTCATGGATTTCTTCGACCGCCTGAAATCGGTGTCGCGCGGTTACGCGTCGATGGATTACGAGTTCAAGGAATATCGTCCGTCGGACGTGGTCAAGGTGGATATCCTGATCAACGGCGACAAGGTGGACGCGCTGTCGGTGATCGTTCACCGCTCGAATTCGCAATATCGCGGACGCGAGGTGGCCGCCAAGATGCGCGAAATCATTCCGCGCCAGATGTACGACGTGGCCATCCAGGCCGCGATCGGCGCGAATATCATCGCGCGCGAAAACGTCAAGGCGCTGCGCAAGAACGTGCTGGCAAAGTGCTACGGCGGCGATATTTCGCGGAAAAAGAAGCTGCTCGAAAAGCAGAAGGCGGGCAAGAAGCGCATGAAGCAGGTGGGCACCGTGGAAATCCCGCAGGAGGCATTCCTGGCGATTCTGCAGGTGGACGAAAAGTAAGTCCCTGCGCCCTGGCGATAGCAAGCCGGCGATACCAACAAAATCGACATCACTCCAAGCCGTCATGAATTTCGCACTGATCCTTTTTGTGCTGGTGGTCATTACGGGCATTGCCTGGGTCGCGGACAAGCTCGTATTCGAGCGTCAACGCCGCAGCGTGACGCAACTGGCGCTGGCCGAATTCGACGCCCAGCGCCAGCACATGCAGGCCGTGCCGGCCGGCACGGAGCTGGACCGCTCGCGCGCGAAGCTGGCCGAAGAGAAAATGCGCCAGCCGTGGTGGCTCGAATATTCGGCGAGTTTCTTCCCGGTGATCCTGGCGGTATTCGTACTGCGGTCGTTTGTCGTGGAGCCGTTCAAGATCCCGTCCGGGTCGATGATTCCCACGCTGCTGATCGGCGACTTCATCCTGGTGAACAAGTACGACTACGGTATTCGCCTGCCGGTGGTGAACAAGAAAATCGTCGACGTGGGCGAGCCGCAACGCGGCGATGTCATGGTGTTCCGCTATCCGAAGGACGAGTCGCTTGACTACATCAAGCGCGTGATCGGCGTGCCGGGCGACGTGGTGCGTTACGAAAACAAGAAACTGACCATCAATGGCAAGCCGGCCGAATACAGCGCACTGCCCGACTATCTCGACGAGGAGCGTCTGGCATATTCGAAGCATTTCACCGAAAAGCTGCCGGGCGGCCCCGAACATGGCATTCTGAACGACACGGACCGGCCTGCCTTCGTGGCCGGCGCCGATCCGGATTTTCCGTTCCGCGAGAACTGCACTTACAATCAGCAGGGACTGACATGTAAAGTGCCGGACGGTCACTATTTCGTCATGGGGGATAACCGTGACAACAGCCTGGATTCCCGATACTGGGGCTTCGTGCCCGACAAGAATATCGTCGGCAAAGCCTTCATGATCTGGATGAATCTGGGCAATTTCGGGCGCGTAGGGTCGTTCAAATAAGCCGTTCACGGCACTACGCAGCGCAAAACACTCAATATAGAGGGCAGCGCGATGGGTCAGATGGATTTGGGTAAAAGGGGGAAAGTCCGCGTATTTGTGATTCATAAATCACGCGGATTTTCGTTGGGATCGATGCTTGTGGTGGTGGCGCTGGTGTTGGCGATTGCGTTGCCGGCATTGAAGTCGATTCCCAGCATGCTGGAATATTTCTCGGTCAAGCGGGCGACCAGCTACGCCAAGGACCGATCGAGCAACCGCAAGGACGTAGCGGCCAACTTCGACAAGCAGGCCCAGATCGACAATATCAGTTCGATCCGCGGCGAGGATCTGGACGTGAACGAGGACGAAACCGGGCGTATTCGCTCGATCGGCTTCGAATACCGGACCGAAGTGAAGATCTATGGTCCGTTGAGTTTTTTGATTACCTATTCGGGAACGCAGTAAAGACATGACCCTCGACGCCTTGCAGCAACGTCTCGGCTACCGATTCAGCAAGCCCGAATTGCTGCAGCAGGCGCTCACGCATCGCAGTCATAGCGCACAGCACAACGAACGCCTGGAATTTCTTGGCGATTCGGTGCTGAACTGTGCGGTGGCGGACATGCTGTATGGCATGTTCGGCAAGCTGGACGAAGGCGATCTGTCGCGGGTACGCGCCAATCTGGTCAAGCAGCAGGCGCTGTACGAGATCGCCCAGATGCTGCAGTTGTCGGACGCGTTGCGCCTGGGCGAAGGCGAACTCAAGAGCGGCGGATTCCGCCGCCCGTCGATTCTGGCGGACGCGCTCGAGGCCATCGTCGGTGCCGTATTCCTCGATAGCGGGTTCGACGCCGCCCGGGCGTTGATCCGCAAGCTGTATATCCCGATTCTGGAGCAGGTGGACCCGCGCACGCTGGGCAAGGATGCCAAGACGCTGCTCCAGGAGTACCTGCAGGGTCACAAGATTGCCCTGCCGCAGTACAACGTCATTGCCACGCACGGTGCGGCGCACAGCCAGCAATTTGAAGTCGAATGCATCGTGCCTAAACTGGAGGTGCGCGTGTTCGGCACCGGCGCGTCGCGCCGTGCGGCCGAACAGGCGGCGGCCAAGCTCGCGCTGGACGAAGTCCAGAAGCTCGTGCCCCAGTTGCTCAAGCGCAGCCGTGCCGAGCGAACAGGCAAGACGCGCAAGCAGCCGGTGCCACCGGATCCCCAGTTGTCTCTCAGGTTGAAGGAATGACCGATTCTCTCCCTCCGCAGCAGGCTGCGGCGGAACCCTCTGGTGCCACGGCATTTCGCTGCGGCACCGTGGCCATCGTTGGCCGTCCGAACGTGGGCAAGTCCACGCTGATGAACGCGCTGGTCGGCCAGAAGATCAGCATCACGTCCCGCAAGGCGCAGACCACGCGGCATCGGATCGTCGGTATTCAGACCACCGATGATGCGCAGTACGTGTTCGCCGATACCCCGGGTTTCCAGACGCGCCATGCCAGCGCCTTGAACCGTTCGCTGAACCGCGCGGTGACTTCGACGTTGTCGTCGGTGGATGTGGTGCTGTTCGTCGTAGAAGCCGGCTACTTCGGCCCTGATGACGAAAAGGTGCTGGCGTTGCTGCCGAAGAACGTGCCGGTGCTGCTGGTGTGCAACAAGCTCGACCGCATCGGCGAAGGCCGGTCGGAAGTGATGATGCCGTTCCTGGAGCAGATGGGGCAGCGGTTTCCGTTCACGGAAGTGGTGCCGATGTCCGCCAAGACGCGCGACCACATCGACCGCCTGCTGGCCATCATCCGGCCCTACCTGCCGGAAGGCGAGCCGATGTACGACGTGGATGCGATGACCGACCGCAGCGAGCGGTTCCTGGCATCGGAAATCATCCGCGAGAAGGTGTTCCGCTGGACCGGCGACGAGCTGCCGTACACGAGCACCGTCGTCATCGACAAGTTCGAGACGGAAGGGCGGTTGCGCCGCATTTTCGCCACGATCCTGGTTGAGCGTGACGCGCACAAGGCCATGATCATCGGCAACAAGGGCAGCAAGCTCAAGCAGATCTCCACCGAGGCGCGCCTCGACATGGAGAAGCTGTTCGACGGCAAGGTCTACCTGGAAATGTGGATCAAGGTCAAGAGCGGCTGGGCCGACAACGAAGCCGGATTGCGCGCCTACGGCTACGAGTGAGCAAGATGCCTGACGTGCGCCGCGGCGCGCCGCGTGCGCGCAGTGCCGATCCGATTGCCGAGGAGGCCGCCGAGGTGCTGGAGTCGGGCGCCATTCCCGCGCTGAGCCCGGCGGTGGCCGCCGGGCGCGAAATGATGGACCGCGCGATGCGCATCGTGCCGGCGCGCTCGGAGTTGCGCGTCACCAACGAGGCGGGGTTCGTGCTGCATGCCTATCCCTATCGCGAAACCAGCCTGATCCTCGACGTCTTCACCCGCGATCACGGGCGCATGGCGATGGTCGCCAAGGGCGCCAAGCGCCCGCATTCGGCGTTGCGCGCCGTGCTGCAGCATTTCCATCCCATTTCGTTGTCGTGGACGGGGCGCGGCGAGGTCAAGACGCTGACCAAGGCCGAGTACATGGGCGGCATGCTGCCGCTGGCCGGCGATGGGCTGCTGTCGGGCTTCTATTTAAATGAATTGCTATTGCGATTCTGCCCGCGCGAGGATGCGCATCCCGCGCTGTTCAAGCACTACATGATCACGCTGACGCGGCTGGCGCATGGCGAGCCGGCCAGCCTGGTGCTGCGCGGCTTCGAGCGCGTGCTGCTGCAGGAAACCGGCTTCGCGGTGGCGTTCGATCAATGCATCAAGACGGGCGAGCGCGTGCAGCCGGGCCTTGATTACGTCTACCAGCCGGAGCGTGGCGTACGGCGCGCGCATGCCAGCGATCCGTCGACCTGGCCCGTGGTGTCGGGGCAGACGCTGCTGGACATGGCGCAGGACGACTACGGGCGCGCACAAACCGTTACGCAAAGCCGCGCGCTGATGCGGTTCCTGCTGCATTATTATCTACAGGGCGAGCCGCTGAAAACGCGCCAGATCCTGATCGATCTGCAGTACCTTTGATTCCCCATTCCCTCTGAGCAAGCCGGCATGATCTTCCACGCGAATCCCGGGGTCATCGACCTCGGCGTCAACATCGATCACGTTGCCACGCTGCGCAATGCGCGCGGCACTGTCTATCCCGACCCGATCCAGGCCGCGCTGCAGGCCGAGGAAGCCGGCGCCGACCTGATTACGCTGCACCTGCGCGAAGACCGCCGCCATATCCGCGATGCCGACGTGCGTGCGCTGCGTCCGAAGCTGGCCACGCGCATGAACCTCGAGTGCGCCATTACTGCCGAAATGCTGGACATCGCGTGCGAGATTCAGCCGCAGGACGTGTGCCTGGTGCCGGAAAAGCGCGAGGAAGTGACCACCGAAGGCGGCCTCGACGTGGCCGGCCATTTCGAGCAGGTCAGCGCGGCGTGCCGCCAGCTGGCCGACGCTGGCATCCGCGTGTCGCTGTTCATCGACGCGGACCCCGACCAGATTGCCGCCGCCGCCGCGTGCAAGGCGCCGGTCATCGAGATCCATACCGGCGCCTATGCCGATGCCCACACGGCCGATGCGCAGGAAGCGGAGTTCCAGCGCGTGGCGCAGGGCGTGACGGCTGGCCAGAAGCACGGCCTGATCGTCAACGCCGGCCACGGCCTGCATTACACGAACGTGCAACGCATCGCGGCACTGCCGGGCATCAAGGAGCTGAACATCGGCCACGCCATCGTGGCGCACGCGGTGTTCGTCGGCTGGCAGAATGCCGTGCGCGAGATGAAGGCCATCATGGTGGCGGCGCGGCTGGGCACCCGTTATCCCGTGCCGGGGCAGGCGGCGTGATCTACGGCGTCGGCACCGACATCATCCAGATTGATCGCGTGCAAGGCGTGATGGATCGCACGCGCGGCCGGTTTGCCGAAAAGGTGCTGGGCCCGCGCGAACTGAAGATCTACCACGCGCGCAAGGTGCGCTCCGAAAAGCGTGGTCTGGCGTTCCTTGCCACGCGCTTTGCCGCCAAGGAAGCCTTCTCGAAGGCCATCGGGCTCGGCATGCGCTGGCCGATGACCTGGCGCGCGATGGAATTGCTGAACCTGCCGTCTGGCGAGCCCACCCCGCAATGCACGGGCGAGCTGGCCGAGTGGGTTCGGGAACGCGGCCTGACCATTCGGGTCAGTGTCAGCGATGAACATGAGTATGCGGTCGCCTTCGCGATCGCGGAGCGGACGGGGCAGCCCGGTCCGCTGCCTGAACCAGCCTCGAACTGAACCGATATGAACAATAAAGTGTCCGGCAAGCGTCCGGGTCCCGTGGTGCTCGACGTGGTGGGCAAGCAGCTCAATGCCGAAGACGAGCGCCGCATCGCGCATCCCCTGACCGGTGGCGTGATCCTGTTCGCGCGCAATTTCGAGTCGCGCGCGCAGCTGGTGTCGTTGACGCGTGCGATCCGCAATGTGCGCGACGATGTGCTGATCTGCATCGACCATGAAGGCGGCCGCGTGCAGCGCGCCAAGACCGACGGCTTCACGCACCTGCCGGCGATGGCCAGACTGGGCCAGCTGTGGGACCGCGATGTGCTGATGGCCACCAAGGCGGCCATCGCCTGCGGCTATGTGCTGGCGGCCGAACTGCGCGCCTGCGATATCGACCTGAGCTTCACGCCGGTGCTCGACCTGGACTTCGGCCGCAGCGGCGTGATCGGCGACCGCGCCTTCCATGCCGACCCGCGCGTGGTCACGATGCTGGCCAACCACCTGACGCACGGCCTGCTGCTGGCCGGCATGGCCAACTGCGGCAAGCATTTTCCGGGTCATGGCTACGTGGAGGCCGATTCCCACGTGGCGGTGCCCGTCGACGAGCGCCCGCTCGACGAGATCCTGGCGCACGATGCGCGCCCGTATGACTGGATGGGGCCGGCGCTGGCCTCGGTGATGCCGGCACACGTGATCTATCCCAAGGTGGACCCGGCGCCGGCAGGGTTTTCGCGCTTCTGGCTCCAGGACGTGCTGCGCACGCAGCTGGGTTTCGAAGGCGTGATTTTCAGCGACGACCTCAGCATGGAGGGCGCCAGCGTTGCCGGTACCGTCACGCAGGGCGCCCAGGCTGCGCTCGACGCCGGTTGTGACATGGTCTTGATCTGCAACAACCCGGAAATGGCCGATCAGCTATTGTCGGAACTCGACACGTCGATTTCGAAGACGTCGCAGCGCCGTATTCGCAAGCTGTTTGGCCGCCGCAAGCCGCTGGACTGGAACAAGCTCCAGCAGGAGGGCGAGTACCGTGCCGCGCTGCGTCTGCTGAAGGACCTGGATCTGGTCAAGTAAGGATCGGGCCGGCCGCCGGCACGCGGCGGACGACAAAAAGGGCAGCCGAAGCTGCCCTATTTCTATCGCGTGGCGCCGTGAAGCTTAGTTGGCGCGGCTGCGGTATTCGCCGGTACGCGTGTCGATTTCGATCTTGTCGCCGATGTTGCAGAACAGCGGCACTTGCAGTTCGAAGCCGGTGTTGATCTTGGCGCCCTTGAGCACCTTGCCCGACGAGGTGTCGCCCTTGACGGCCGGTTCCGTGTAGATGATCTCGCGGACCAGCGTCGTCGGCATTTCCACCGAGATCGCCTTGTCGTTGTAGAACACCACTTCAACGGCCATGCCGTCTTCGAGGTAGTTCAGCGCGTCGCCCATGCTGTCCTTCTCGACTTCGTACTGGTTGAAGTCGCCGTCCATGAACACGTACATCGGGTCGGCGAAGTACGAGAACGTGCATTCGCGGCGCTCCAGCACCACCACTTCGAACTTGTCGTCGGCCTTGAACACCGACTCGCCCGGGGCGTCCGTCAGCAGGTTCTTGTACTTCATCTTGACAACAGCGGCGTTACGGCCCGACTTGTTGTACTCGGCCTTCTGAACCACCATCGGGTCGGAACCGATCATGAACACGTTGCCGACGCGGAGTTCCTGTGCGATTTTCATCTGAACTGTCTTCCTGAAAAAAATGGTCCGGGCGCAAGGTAGGGGGGAGCACCCGGAATTCGGTATGGCGAAGGCGCGCAGCCGGCAGTTTGTTCTTGGGCCTTGAAACTTGGCTCGCCATCAAAATCAACCGGCTATTTTACCTGATTTTCGCTAAAGGCCACGAGATTCGCTGCGAGGTCGCCCAAGTGCTGCAACTGCCGCTGCCAGCGGTCCATGCCGGCGGTCAGAGCGGGTAGATGTGCCTGCAGCGCCGCCCAGTCCGGCGCCGTGCCGTAGCCGTTCCACGCATGGGAGAAGGCGATCAGCGCGGCGGATGCCTCCGGCGCCACGCCAGCTCGCACAAAACGGGTCAGCCAGGCATCGAGCTTGTTGTGGTGCGCCTGGTCGTCCTGCGGGTAGATGTGCCAGATCATCGGGCGGGCGGCCCAGTGGGCGCGCACGCAGGAATCCTCGCCGCGCACGAAGTTGACGTCGCAAGCCCAGAGCAGTTCGTCATAGTGCTCCTGACGCACGAACGGGATGCCATGGACGACAAGATTGCCGCGATGGTGCGTGGTACCCGGCAGCGCCGCCGCGCCCAGCCATTGGCCAATCTGTGTCGCGGCCAGCCCCTGGGGCACGAAGCATTCGATCGGCGTGGCACCGTCGCGCCATTGGTCGAGCAGGGCGGGCATGGCCGGATTCTCATAGGCGAACAGGCTGACCCGCAGCGCCCCCGGCGTGGGCTGCACGCCGAGCCGGTGCCACAGCGTGGCCTGCGCGGCGGGACTGGTGCGGAAGGCATCGCGCGACGCACCGATCATCGATTCGCGCAACAGGCCGCCCGTACCGCGCGCAAAGCCCGGGAAGAAGAAATACTTGGTCAGCGGCAGGCGCGGATGGGGTGACGCCATCGCGTGGTGCTCGCTGACCCAGTCCTCGGCGCTCAGGTATTCCAGATTGATCCAGACCGGCTTGCGCGGCGCGGCGGCCATGGCGGTCAGGAACGACTCGGGCAGATGGCAGGCGAACGCCTCGATCACCACGTCGTGCGGCGCGGGGGCATCGAACGGGGCGTCGGGCTGCGGCGCCCAGCGCCGCACTTCCACACCGGCCAGGCGCTGATGCGTGGCGGCCGGGTCGATTTCCGGTGCCAGCCGCGCAAAGCTGGCCAGGTCATCCACCCAGAGCCGGACCGCATGGCCGTGCTCCTGTGCCAGCTGGCGCGCCAGCCGCCAGCAAACGCCGATGTCGCCGAAGTTGTCGATGATCGTGCAGAAAATGTCCCAGGAACGGATAGGCATGACGCGGAGGGTTTGGCGAAGATACGACGAGGACGCGACGAGGACGCGGCGGGGGCGGCCGGCGTCCCGGAAGTCTTCAGGGCGAATTGCTCTAAACTTGCGATTCTAGGCCAGCGCCCCGAGTGGGCGCATGGATGGCGCACCGATGGCGCCCCTTATTCGTTCAATCCGCCCGCGATGCCCGAGCAGGAACCCGTCCCCCAGACCGACCCCGTGATCCCTGAATCCGAAGCCGCGCCGACCGAGGTGCAGGCTCCGGAGCCCCCCGATGTGCCGGACTTCGATCCGCGTCCGATCCTGGCGCGGATGCCGGGGCTGCCGGGCGTCTATCGATATTTCGATGCCGATGGCAACGTGCTCTATGTGGGCAAGGCGCGCGACCTGAAGAAGCGGGTATCGAGCTATTTCAACAAGACGCTGTTGTCGCCGCGTATTGCCATGATGGTGGGCAAGATCGCGCGAATCGAGACGACCGTCGTGCGGACCGAAGCCGAGGCGCTGCTGCTTGAGAACAATCTCATCAAGGCGCTGGCGCCGCGCTACAACATCCTGTTTCGCGACGACAAGTCGTATCCGTTCCTGAAGCTGACCGGCCACAAGTTTCCGCGCATGGCGTATTACCGGGGCGCGACCGACCGCAAGCACCAGTACTTCGGTCCGTTCCCGAGTGCGCATGCCGTGCGCGAGAGCATGCAGATCCTGCAGAAGGTGTTTCAGTTGCGCACCTGCGAGGACACGGTGTTCAACAATCGCACGCGGCCGTGCCTGCTGCATCAGATCCATCGTTGCACCGCGCCGTGTGTGAACGCGATTTCGCAGGAAGACTATGCCCGGGACGTGGGCAACGCCGCGAGCTTCCTGCAGGGCCGCGAGACCGAGGTGCTCGAGGGGCTGCAGCGGAAGATGGAGTCGCACGCGATGCAGTTGCAGTTCGAGCAGGCCGCCGCCGTGCGTGACCAGATTGGCGCGTTGTCGACGGTACTGAAGCGGCAAGCCGTGGAAGAAGTCGGCCAGGCGCGCGATATCGACGTGCTGGCCGTGGCCGTGCAGGGCGGCCGCGCCTGCGTGAACCTGGCCATGGTGCGCGGCGGGCGGCATCTGGGTGACAAGGCCTACTTTCCGGCCCATGCCGATGAGGCGGCAATGATCGTCGAAGAGAGCGACGACACCGGCGAGGCATCGGAAATATCCGAGACGCCCGCCGGTGAGGCCGCAGCCGGCGCCGCGCCTGCGGCCGACGTGGGCCCGTTGTCGGTCGATCGCATTGCCGCGCGCGTGCTGTCCGCCTTCATGATCCAGCACTATCTCGATCAGGCGCCGCCGCCGATCATCGTGGTCAGCCATCTGCCGGCCGATGGCGCGGTGGTCGAGGCGCTGTCGATGCAGGCCGGCCGCAAGGTGGCGCTGGTGCGGCAGCCCCAGGGGCAGCGCAAGGTATGGCTGGAGATGGCCGCGCAGGGCGCCGGCCTGGCGCTGGCCAGACGCCTGGCCGAGCAGGGCAGCCAGGAGGCCCGCACGCGAGCGCTGGCCGAGACCATCGGCCTGGACATGGAGGACCTGGCCATGCTGCGTATCGAGTGCTTCGATATCAGCCACACGGCAGGCGAGGCCACGCAGGCGTCGTGCGTGGTGTTTCATCACCATGAGATGCAGAACAGCGAGTACCGGCGCTTCAATATCACCGACATCACGCCCGGCGACGACTACGCCGCCATGCGCCAGGTGCTGACGCGCCGCTACCAGAAGCTGGTCGAGCAGATTCAGGAGGATGGCGGCGATCCGAACGCCGCCGGCGCCGAGGGCGTGCCCCGCATGCCGCGCGTGGTGCTGATCGATGGCGGCAAAGGCCAGGTCGAGGTGGCGCGGCAGGTGTTCGAGGAACTGGGGCTCGATATTGGCCTGCTGGTCGGGGTGGCCAAGGGCGAAGGGCGCAAGGTGGGTCTGGAGACGCTGGTATTTGCCGACGGGCGTCCGTCGCTGGAACTGGGGCAGGGTAGCGCGGCCCTGATGCTGGTGGCGCAGATTCGCGACGAGGCCCACCGCTTTGCCATCACCGGCATGCGCGCCAAGCGGGCCAAGGCGCGCACCACGTCGCGGCTCGAAGAGATCGAAGGCGTGGGCGCGCGCCGCCGCCAGAAGCTGCTGACGCGTTTTGGCGGCCTGCGCGGCGTGATGGCGGCCAGCATCGACGAGCTTGCCAGCGTGGAAGGCATTTCTCGCACGCTGGCCGAGGAGATCTACCGGCAACTGCACTGAGACCCGTCCCTGGCAGGTATTGGGCGGCTTTCGGCCCGAAATTAGCGGGTTGGGGTCGAAATCGGCGACAATCGCGCAATCCGCCTTGGCGACCACATCGCAGACCAGCCAGATTCTGGCGCACGAACGCACCGCCCATGCCACTGAATATTCCCATCCTGCTGACCTGGCTTCGCGTGGCCATGATCCCGCTTGTCGTCGGGGTCTATTACCTGCCCGAGGCCTGGCTGCCGATGCATACCAAGAACGTGACGGCGGCGTCGTTCTTCATCATTGCGGCGGTGACGGACTGGCTGGACGGCTTTCTGGCGCGGCGCTGGAACCAGACCTCGGCCTTCGGCGCCTTCCTGGACCCGGTGGCCGACAAGCTGATGGTCACCGCGGCGCTGCTGTCGCTGCTGGCCCTGGGCCGCGTGGCCGACCTGATCGCACTGGTCATCATTGGCCGCGAGATCACGATTTCGGCCCTGCGTGAATGGATGGCGCAGATCGGGGCGTCGAAGAGCGTGGCCGTGAACTTCCTGGGCAAGCTGAAGACCACCGTGCAGATGATCGCCATCCCGCTGCTGCTGTTCAACGACACGCTGTTCGGCCTGGATGCATCGCTGCTAGGTACGCTGATGATCTACGTGGCGGCTGTGCTGACGCTGTGGTCGATGATCTACTACATGAAGCTCGCGTGGCCCCAGATACGCGAGCGCAGCGATGCGTTGAGCGGGGCGCGGACACAAAAATGAAATTCCATGCAAAAAGTTGTTGACGAGCCGGTTCTCTCTTTGCAATAATCTCGTTCTCGCTGCTGACGACGCAAACGAAAGCAGCAAGATAAGCGGTACTTAGCGCGATTGCCAGCATAAAGCTGCGTAGTTAAAAGAAGTTGCGCGATAGTCTGCTTTTCGGTATGATGCAGGGCCCTGCGGGAGTAGCTCAGTTGGTAGAGCGCAACCTTGCCAAGGTTGAGGTCGCGAGTTCGAGACTCGTCTCCCGCTCCAGGTTAATGGCATCCGGTGACATGGCGATGTTGGTCAGGTCGGCGGAACGGCAGCGCAAGCTGCCACGGCAGTAAAAGTTGTACGGTTGTACGCGGGAGTAGCTCAGTTGGTAGAGCGCAACCTTGCCAAGGTTGAGGTCGCGAGTTCGAGACTCGTCTCCCGCTCCAATCCCAAAGGGAAGCAACGCTTCCCTTTTTCTTTAGCGGGGTTGCATCCCCGTCGCGGTGTCGGCAGTCACGACGCTCGCGGCGAATCCGGATACAATCCAGCATCGTCACCTGGCGGGGTGGCAGAGTGGTTATGCAGCGGCCTGCAAAGCCGTGTACGCCGGTTCGATTCCGACCTCCGCCTCCAGTTGCAAGCCGACGGCGCCCATGTGGCGCCGTTGTGTTTTCAGCGTCGGCATTCGCCGAACTTCCCCAGTTTTTTGCGATTCCTCTCATCTTGAGCCGGGTGCCTCGCGTGATACATTACGTCATGCCGTACGCATCCGGGACGGCGCCTGGCGTGGCAAGCCACCTCGCGTAGTCGTATTCCGATGCACTCCCTCCCGCCGCGGCGCATGGCGATATTGCGATGCACCCGCGGTCTGCGGCCGCTCTTCCCGTACCACCAGCAACGATCCAGGTGCTTCCCTGTCCGCGACATGCCGCTGCGCACGATGCGCCGGCGGGATGGCGCGTTGGCGCGACGGTGGTGCATCCAGATGATCGAGACAACCAGAAAGGAACCCCAGACGCATGCATCACGCCACCCCGCTTATCAGCACCATCGTCGGCGGTATCGTGCTGGCCTTCATTCTGGGCGCCATCGCCAACAGGTTCCGGCTGCCGCCGCTGATCGGCTACCTGTGCGCGGGCATCGTGGTGGGGCCGCACACGCCTGGCTACACGGCCGACCAGGCGCTGGCGCCCGAACTGGCGGAACTGGGCGTGATCCTGCTGATGTTCGGCGTGGGCCTGCATTTCTCGGTCAAGGACCTGATGGCCGTGAAGAAGATCGCAATTCCGGGTGCGATCGTCCAGATCGGCATTGCGACGGCGCTGGGCATGCTGGTCGCCTGGGGGTTCGACTGGCACTGGGGCCAGGGTCTTGTCTATGGGCTGGCGCTATCGGTGGCCAGTACCGTGGTGCTGCTGCGCGCGCTGCAGGAGCGTGATCTGATCGAATCGCAGCAGGGGCGCATCGCGGTGGGCTGGCTGATCGTGGAAGACCTGGCGATGGTGCTGACGCTGGTGTTGCTGCCGGCCATGGCCGGCCTGCTCGGCGGTGGCGCCGAAGGTGAGGCCGCCGGGGCATCGGCGCCAACCACGATGGATGTACTGGTCGAAATTTTCTCGACCCTGGGCAAGGTGGCGGCGTTCGTGGCCGTGATGATGGTCATCGGCCGGCGCTTTATCCCGTGGATGCTCGAACGCATCGTGTGGACGGGCAGCCGGGAACTGTTCCGCCTGGGCGTGCTGGCCGTGGCGCTCGGCGTGGCGTTTGGCGCCTATTCGCTGTTCGGTGTCTCGTTTGCGCTCGGCGCCTTCTTTGCCGGCATGGTGATGGCCGAATCGGAATTCAGCCATCGGGCGGCTGAAGAGTCGCTACCGCTGCGCGACGCCTTTGCGGTGCTGTTCTTTGTCTCGGTGGGCATGCTGTTCGATCCGATGGTGCTGGTGAACGATCCCTGGGGCGTGCTGGCGACGCTGCTGATCATCCTGGTGGGCAAGTCACTGGCCGCGCTAGGCATCGTGCGGGCGTTTGGCCACGATACGCGCGTCGGCCTGACGATTGCCGTAAGCCTGGCGCAGATCGGAGAGTTCTCGTTCATTCTGGCCAGCCTGGGTGTCTATCTCAATATCCTGCCCGAGCGTGGCCAGGCGCTGATCCTCGCGGGCGCGCTGCTGTCGATCCTGCTCAATCCCGTCATGTTCCATCTGCTTGACCGCTACACGGCGCGCGCGGACGGCGACGGGCAGGGCGATCCTCAGCCGGCCTGAGGGGATGGGAGCACGGGCGCGGCCCCACGCAGGTATTCGGTAAAGGCCAGCAGGCCCTGCGTCGGAAACTTGTCCTGATGGACGACCAGTTGCAGCGGCCGGATCACGCGCGGCAGGCCGCTGCGCAGCGCCACCAGCAGACCACGCTCGATTTCGTCGCGAACGACGTGCAGGGACAGACAACTGACGCCGAAGCCGCTCATGACGGCGCGCTTGATGGCTTCCGCGTTGCCAAGCTCCAGCGCGAAACGTAGCGCGCCGAGTTCCGGCACCAGACGGGCTTCGATGATTTCGCGGGTGCCCGAGCCGGGCTCGCGCACGATCCAGTCGGCTTCGCGCAGCATGTCGTGCAGGGTGTCCGGGCGGTCGGCCGCCGTCGCCAGGGGATGCGACGGGCCGGCCACCACCACCATCTCATCGTCGCACCAGTGCATGCTGCGCAGGTCGCGCTCGTGGCTGGTGCCTTCGATCAGCCCGATATCGACTTCGAACTTCACCAGCGCCTGCAGCACGTCATGGGTGTTGCCGATGCGCAGGTCAAGGGCGCACGGACCGGTCTGGGCGTTACGAAAGCCCGCCAGCAGCGCCGGCAGGATATAGCTGCCGATGGTGTTGCTGGCCGCGATGCGCAGTTGCACGCCCCCTTCGGACGCAAATCGCTCCAGTTCATGGGCCTGATCCAGCAGCGACAGCGCGCGCGGAAAGAACTGGCGTCCGGCTTCGTTGATGGCCAGCCGGCGTGCCACACGGTCGAAAAGTGCGCCATTGAGCGCCCGTTCGAGTTCGGCCAGCGACGCGCTGACTGCCGATTGCGACATCGCCAGCGAATCCGAAGCCGCAATCGTGCTGCCGTGCTGGGCGACGGCAACAAACACCTGCAACTGGCGCAGGGTCAGGCGGAGCGGGCGCTGTTCCATGTTCTATCGATATATCCGGTTACGCATAACGATATTACCCGTTTTACTGGTTAGCAACCGGTGCGTACGCTGCAAGGCATTGCACAAGACCTTGTTCGCTGCCATGTCTACGGCTCCTGCCCCCCATTCGATTTCCGTTGCCATCGCCCCGTCCACGCTGACGCTGTGGCGCAAGCGCATCCTGACGCTGCTGCCGCTGGGCGCGATTGCCTGGCTTGCCCAGGTGCTGGCCGATCATCCGGCCATCTCGCAATATGGCTTGTCGGCCCTGACGCTGGCGATGTTTGCCGGCATGATCGCGGCCAACACCATGCCCAGGCACTGGCTGACGCCGCTGGCCCCGGGCATGCAGTTCGCGCGTCATCACATGCTTCGTCTGGGGGTGGCGCTGTATGGCCTGCGCCTGACGTTTGGTGCCATCGCGGCGTTGGGCGTCGGCGGCATCGTCGTGCCGCTGCTGATGCTGGTGGCCACGCTGCTGTTCGGTACCTGGGTGGGCTCGTCGTTCTTCGGCCTGAGCCGGCGCGAAGCCATCCTGGTGAGCGCGGGCAGTGCGGTCTGTGGCGCCGCAGCGGCCATCGCCGTGTCTTCGGTGGTGCGCACGGACGATCGCCAGACGGCTGTCGCCGTGGCGACCGTGGTGCTGTTCGGTACGGCCGGCATGCTGCTGTATCCGTGGATGTACGAACTGGCTACGCAACACTGGCACCTGGCGGTGAGCGAGCGCGCCTTCGGTATCTTTACCGGTGCCACGCTGCACGAAGTGGCGCAGGTGATCGCGTCGGGCAAGATGGTCAGCGATACCACGGCCGATGCGGCCGTGGTGGCAAAGATGGTCCGCGTGCTGGCGCTGGGACCGCTGCTGCTGATCATGGCCCTGTGGCCGCGCACGAGCTGGTCGCAGGAATCGGGTGCCGCGCGCAACCTGAAGGGCCTGCTGCGCTCGGTGCCCTGGTTTGCGGTCGGCTTTGTCGCGGTGATGGCGCTGAACTCGGCGGCACTCGTGCCCGGCGAATGGAAGCCTGCCCTGACGGCCCTGGACAACTGGCTGCTGGCCTGCGCGATGCTCGCCATCGGTCTGCATACGCGGATTGGCGACCTGCTGCGCGCTGGCCGCAAGCCGCTGGCACTGGCTGGCCTGCTGTTTATCTTCCTGATGGTGGTGGGCGCCGGTCTTTGCGCGGTGCTGGTGTGAACGGCAAGGGGCGCCGAGCACCTGGAGGAGAGCGGGAGAGGCTGGTGCGGCCGACGGGACTCGAACCCGTAAGCCCGGAAAGGCGGCAGATTTTAAGTCTGCTGAGTCTACCAATTTCTCCACGGCCGCACGGCAAGCCCGGTATTGTCGTGGCTTAGCCCCCAGGAAGCAAGCTGGACACGTCACCCCCGAGATGTGATCCGGCTGTTACCGGCGGTAACAATGTCGCTACCACCGTTTCACCTGCAAGTTCGTGACCTCGTACAATAGCGAGTATCGGGATTCGTCCTAACTCATAGAGAGCACGATCATGAAACGTTGGTTGTTCGCAGCATTCGGTGTGGCCGCCGCACTGGCGTCGGGCGCTGCCATGGCGCGTGTGAACGTCGACGTGGCGATCGGTGTTCCGGGCGTTGTCGTGGGCGGTCCCGCGTACTATGCGCCGGCCCCGGCCTACTACGCGCCGCCTCCGCCCGTGGTCGTGGCGCCGGCCCCTGTCTATTACGGCCCGCCGCCTGTCGTGGTGCGTCCGGCCCCGGTCTACTATGGCGCACCGCGCTATTACGGCTATGGTGGCCCGCGTTATTACTATGGCCCCGGCTGGCACGGCCGCGGCTACTACGGTGGCGGTCATGGCCACGGACATCACCACTGACCCGTGTGCCTTGCCGAAGCCATTGAAAGCTGTTTGTCAGGAAAAGCCCCGATTCGGGGCTTTTTCTTTTGCCGAGGCGATCGATGGCGATCATTGCGGCAGATTTTTCCGGAACGCTTTGGTGGAAGATTGCGCGTGTTGGTTCCCCTCGATTTTCGTCGCTCAAAGTTTTTGATGCGCAGCGTCAAGCGATCTGGATATTCGGCTAGGGGTTTCCCCCTAAACTGGCTCACGTGACGCCGCTCCCACAGCAACGCTCCCAGGGATCACCTGCTGATGGCGCGGCGCCCGTCGTCAAACAGAACAAGGGGATTCACATGGCACTCAGGAAACGTCTGGCGGCAGCTGCCGCGATTGGCGCGCTGGCCGCGCTCTCGACATCGGTTTTCGCCGCACCGGTCAAATACGACATCTACAGCGGCGGCCAACGCGCGGTGGATACGCGTGACGTCTATACCGATGGCGCGCGCATCAGCAATCGCGACGTGTACACGGACGGTGCGCGCGTGACCGGATCGCGCGATGTGTATTCGGACGGCGCGCGGGTAACCGACCGCCGCGACGCATTCAGCGACGGCGCCTGACCGCCGCGCAGACACCCGGACAAGCAGGGCCCGCGATATCGGGAAGATATCGCGGGCCTTTTCGTTTTCCGCGCCGGGTGGGAGCGGCGCCAACCCGACCGTCAAGCCTTGCGTAGGTGAAGCAGTTTTGCCTTCGAGACGGCGCGGATGACGTCATGTCGCGTGGGAGGGGCGCGATATACTGCAGCCTCAACCCTGAACGATGGAGAGAGGTATGCAGCAAAAGACCGTACTGACGGCTGACGACGTGAAGAAGGTGCTGGTCGCCGCCGAGGCCGAAGCCACGGCAAACAACTGGGCTGTCACGATTGTGGTCGTCGACGACGGCGGTCATCCGCTCGGCTCGATTCGCCTGGACGGCGTCGCGCCGATCTCGGCCTACATCGCCACGGAAAAGGCGCGTACGGCGTCGCTGGGCCGCCGCGAATCGAAGATCTACGAAGACATGATCAATAACGGCCGCTACTCGTTCATGACGGCCCCCGTGCTGCAAGGCATGCTGGAAGGCGGCGTGCCCATCGTCGTGAACAACCAGGTGGTGGGTGCCGTCGGCGTGTCCGGCGTGAAGTCGACCGAAGACGCGCAGATTGCGCGCGCCGGCATCGCGGCCCTGGGCATCTGATGCCTGGTAGCTCGCCGGCGGCGCTGCGCTGACCGGAAGCAAAAGCCCCGCAGGCGCAATGCCTGCGGGGCGGTATAAAAAGGTGGCATGGCTGGCATCGGCCGGTCAGGCAAAGGGTCTGGATTGTTTGCCTGGCAGGGAAGTCCGATCGTCTGGCTACTGCCCAACACCCGTTGGACGGGTGGTCCCCACAAAAGTCTTTACAGAGAAATCCGGTTGCCGTGTTGCAGCTGTCTGCCCGTTATTTGGTCAGGATCAGCTTGCCGTAGCGGGTGACGCGCAGCGTATAAACGTCGCCGTTGTGCAGGATCGGCAGCGTCGTGGCGCCTTGCATGATCGCCTCGAGCGGCACGGCAGGGGTGTCGGTATGGCTGGCAGGCGTCTGGCGCATCAGTGCTTCCAGGCGGGCGGGCAGGGCGGCGACGGCCGACTTGACCGACTCCAGCGCCGACGAGGCTGTCGACGAAGCTGTCGACGAAGCGCCTGACGGCGCAGCGGCCGTGTCGCGGCGCGACTGCGGGGCGACCTCCACGCGGCGCAGGGACAGGCGGCGGCGCGTGACTTCACGCGGTTGCGACAGCGGCAGGCTCAGGGTGCTCATGGTCTTCTCCGTTCGAAGTTCCGGTGTTCCGTCTGCAAGACGGACGGTGGATGTCTGCTCGATCCGCACGCTGCGAATCACGATGAAAAGATCTTAAATGAGAACCGTTATCATTACAAGCGTCTTCGCATGAAGTTACATCTGTGACGCAATCGTTGCTGTGAGGGATGGTGGCGGGACCGTCAAGGCGGGCGTTGCGGGCTTGGCGCCCCATGCAAAAGGGCACCCGAAGGTGCCCTTGCGGCGAAAACGAAGCGGCTCCGAGCGCCCGCAAAGGCGGGTCAGTGCTTCGGTTCGGTGATAAAGCCGATCTTGCCCAGCCCGCCGTGCTGCGCGGCGGCCATGACTTCGGCCACGCGCTCGTAGCGCACGTCGCGGTCGGCGCGCAGGTGCAGTTCAGGCTGCGGCTGCAATTGCGCGGCGCTCGCAATGCGCTGTTCCAACTGCGCCTGATCCACTTCTTCCTGGTTCCAGAACACCTGGCCCTGGGCATCGACGGACACGTTGATGCTTTGCGGCTTGGCGTCGTTGGGCTGGTTGGTCGCACGCGGCAAGTCGATCTTGACCGCATGGTTGATGACGGGAATCGTGATGATGAAGATGATCAGGAGTACCAGCATGACGTCCACCAGCGGGGTCATGTTGATCTCGCTCATCACCTCGTCATCGTCGCCGTCGAGGGTGCCGAATGCCATGATGCTTTCCTTCAGGCGCTAGGAGTCGCGCTCAGTTCTTGACGGCCAGGCGCATCGACGCATCGTCGGTAGCGCGGTTGGCGGAGGTCGGACGCACACGGGCGCCGGTCACGAAGTAGGCGTGCAGGTCGTGCGCAAAACGGTTCAGCTTGCTGATCACGCCCTTGTTGCCACGGCTCAGGGCGTTGTAGCCCAGCACGGCGGGGATGGCCACGGCCAGGCCGAAGGCCGTCATGATCAGGGCCTCGCCCACGGGGCCGGCGACCTTGTCGATGGTCGGCACGCCCGAGGCGCCGATGCCGATCAGCGCGTGATAAATGCCCCACACGGTGCCGAACAGCCCCACGAACGGTGCCGTGGAGCCCACCGAGGCCAGCACGGCCAGGCCCGACTGCATGCGGGCAACCGCTTCGTCGATCGAGCTCTTGAGCGAGCGGGTCAGCCAGTCGGAGATGTCCAGCGCGTCATGCAGCTGCGGCTGGCTCGCGCGATGGTGCTGGGCGGCTTCCTTGCCGGTCACGGCCAGCGTGCGGAACGGGTTGGCGTCGCTGGCACCCAGGGTGTCGAGCGCGTGGTCGAAGTCGTCCGAGTGCCAGAAGCGTTTTTCCGCGCCCTGCGCCATCTTCTTGAGGCGAACCAGATCCCACGCCTTGGTGAGAATCACGATCCACGACAGCAGCGACATGATCAGCAGAATGATGGCGGTCGCGCGCATGACGAAATCGCCTTGCGACCAGAGGTGGGAGAGTCCGAGGTCCTGCATGGTGGTTCCTGAAAGTGTCAGTGTTTAGGGTATCGGAAAATTCCGGGAAATCAGTTCAGTTCGAATTTGATCGGTTGCTGCGCGGTGGCGGCCATGGCGCGCCCGTTCTCCATGTACGGCTTGCAGCGGATCGCCTTGGCGGCGGTCAGCGCGGCTTCGTCCAGGCGGTCGGACCCGCTGGTCTTCGACACCACGGCCTTCACGACCTTGCCGGTCTCGTCGAAATTCAACCGGATCACGGCCTCGCCGGTCTCGCCCATGCGCTGCGACTGGCGCGGATACACCGGCGCGGGTTGCGAGCACGCCATTTCGCCGATGCCCACCGCACGCGGTGCGGCATTGGTGGCGGCCGGCGGCGGTGCGGGCGGCTCAGGTGCCGGCGGAGCAGGCGGCGCGGGCGGCGCCTCGATGGCGTTCGGCGTCGGCGGCAGATTGGCGACCGGGGTCGGCGTCGGCTGCGGCTTGGGCGGCGTCGGACGCGGTGTTACCACTTTGACCTGTTTTGGCGGCGTAGGTTGTGCCTTGGGAGGTTCGGGGGCGGGCGGCTCGGGCTTCGGCTGCTCCATCGGGATGATGCGGGCGATGATCTCCGGGGTGATGACGGCCTCCGTCATCTTGCGGGCCAGCCCGCTCTGGATCAAATACAGCAGCCCCACATGGAACAGCAGGACCGCAACGGTGATCTTTAAAAATCGTTGATCGAACATGAGAGGAACGACAGGTGTCCGCCTGGCGGCACAATCACTTGCGGTAGAACAGGATCAGCGAGATTCCACATCCGACCAGCAGGCTCAATAGCAATTCCATGATGATAACGCTCCAGAGAAACACAGCTGTCTAATAACCGGTTACAGGGGGAGCGCCACTCTTGGGTAGCGTATCAGCGAGATAGTATAAACGATAATGATTCTTATTTGTTGCGCATTGTGCAATGCGTGACGTAATTCTGCGGCCGCTTCATGGCGGTCGCCGCAGCAATGCCGCGGGGCATGTCGATCTGGCGCTACGTGGGGCAGGTCGCGCCGCGGCATGCCGCCGATGCCCCACCCGCGGAAATCCGCGCTACGATTATTAGAAATCCCCAGTTAGCGGCAGACACGGCACAGGCCAGGCGTTCCCCGCGGTCCGGACGCCCCGCGCCCCGTGCGAAGGGAACCAGCCATGGATTTCACCCGTTTTGCTGAAGACGACCGCATGATGGACGACCGCAGCACGTTGTTGCGCGCGTCGACCGGCACGGTGGGCACTTCGGCGCTCGACTGGATGTGCGCCCAGTTTGCGTTGCGCGTGGTCTGCGCGCTTGGGCCGCGTTTCAATCTGCGCAGCAATATCAATGACGTGCTGACCGTCAGCGCGCAGGAAATGGTGTGGCCGTACGGCGTGGTGCTGCGCGTGCAACGCTTCCTGTCCGCGCGTTGCGCCGACATGCCCGCGTGGAAAGGCGCCTCGCGCCTGTCGCCCGAGGAATTCCTGGAACGCCACGGCCAGTGGAACAGTGCTTTCGACGAAAGCGCGCTGTTTTACTATCTGGACGAGTACGTCAAGCACCACGCCAAGGACATGTTCGCGGTCTTCGCCGCGTCGTCGGCCGCGATTGCGTCGCGGCTCGATGGCGAGCGCGTGCTGCTGGTGCGCAATATCGACATGCTCAGCCACGTGCTGAACCTGCCCGACCACGAGCGCAAGCTGCTGCTCTACGCGGCGCTGGCCAAGTACAAGCGCGACCTGCGCGCGGTGATGGTCGACTGCAAGGTGGCCCACAGCCAGGAAGCGTTCCAGATCCTGGGTGGCCTGACCGCGGCCAGCCCGGCCGATATCGCGTCGTCGCTGCGGCCGGGGTCACGGCTGGAGACGCTGAACCTGATCGAACAGCCGCTGCCGGAAAACAGCGTGACCGATCTTGGCGACCTGATGCGCCTGTCGGACCGCCTGCTGCACGTGCTGCTGGGCAATTACGCGAGCGAGGCCGAGATGATGGCGGTCTTCACGCGGCCCGCGGCGCCGCCCACGCTGGGCACCACCGACTATCCGCACGTCGAGACCGATGCCCGCTATCTGACCGCCTTGCTCGGCAATGCCACGCGCCAGAATGCCAGTGGCGTCAACGTGCTGATCTATGGCCCGCCTGGCACGGGCAAGACCGAATTCGCGCGGCTGGTGGCGCGCGAGGCCGGGTGCGAACTCTACGAGGTGGACTGCTTCGACCGCGATGGCAACAGTCTGTCGGGCAAGGATCGATACCGGTCGTTGCAGGTGTCGCAGGCCTTTCTGAGGGGGCGTCCGCGCACGGCACTGCTGTTCGACGAGGTCGAGGATGTGTTCCCGGGCAGTGCGCGCGAACTGATGAGCCTGTTCGGCCAGGAGGACACGCGCGCGTCCGTCAACGGCAAGGCGTGGGTCAACCAGACGCTGGAGCAGAACCCGGTGCCGGTGATCTGGATTTCCAATTCGATCCGGCAGATCGACCCGGCCTATCTGCGGCGCTTCCAGTTCCATCTCGAATTAAAGATTCCGCCACCCCAGGTACGGGAGAACATTATTCGCAAGCACCTTGGCAACCTGGCGGTCAGCGATGCCTTCGTGGCGACCCTGGCGGCGCGCAAGACGCTGACGCCGGCGCAGGTGCAGTCGGCCGCACGGTTCGTCGAACTGGCGCGGCCCGATGTCGATGAACCCGTCGAGGCGCTGATCCTGCGCCAGCTCGAGCATGCCGACCGCGCGATGGGCCTGCGCCCCGAGGCCGAGGCGCGCCCGGTAGTGACCCACTACCGGCTCGACAACCTGAACCTGGAAACGCGCTACGCCGTGGAGAAGATCGTGCAGGCGCTGGGGGCGCGCCGGCGCGGCACGCTGTGCTTCTATGGGCCGCCCGGTACCGGCAAGACGGCGCTGGCCGAGCACATCGCGGCGGCGCTGGACCTGCCGCTGATGATCCGGCGTGCCTCGGACCTGATGAGCAAGTATGTGGGCGAGACCGAGCAGCAGATCGCCGCCATGTTCGCGCGCGCCGAGGAAGACGGCGCGGTGTTGCTGCTCGACGAGGCCGACAGCTTCATGCAGAGCCGCCAGCAGGCGGTGCGCAACTACGAGGTGTCCGAGGTCAACGAGATGTTGCAGGGCATGGAACGCTTCAACGGCATCTTTGTCTGCACCACGAACCTGTTCGATCGTATCGACGAGGCCGCGCTGCGGCGCTTCTCGTTCAAGATCCGCTTTCTGCCGCTCAAGCCCGCGCAGCGCGAGGCGATGTTTGTCGACGAGGCGCTCGATGGCGATGCCGGGCGCATGACCGATGCCATCCGCCGCGATCTCGACAGCATGGATTGCCTGACGCCTGGCGATTTTGCGACGGTGAAGCGCCAGTCAGTGGTGCTGGGCGAGGCGCTGACGGCCGACGAATTCCTGGCCCAGCTGCGCCAGGAGCACTCCGTGAAGCCCGAGGTGCGGCATCACAAGCCGGTCGGCTTTATTCAGTAGCCCGAAGCGTCGATGGCGGGCGCCGGTTCGATGGCCACCGTCTCGGCGCTGGCTTCCACGTTGAGCAGCGCCCATGCCATTTCGCGCAGGTGCGCGGCGTCCTTGGTCGACAGGTAGCGTATGGCCGGGGTCGCGTCGGGGCAGGCCGCCAGGCCGAACTCGGCCAGCTTGCGGGCCAGCTGGCGCGCGATGGCCGTGCCGGTATCGATCAGCACCAGGCGGTTGCCCACCATCTCGCGAATCGTTTCCGACAGGAAAGGGTAGTGCGTGCAGCCCAGTACCAGGGTGTCGGCGCCGGCATCGAGCATGGGCCGCAGGTACGTGTCGAGCTTCTCGCGAATCGCCGGGCCCGATACGTCGCCCTGTTCGATCAGCGAGACCAGCCCATGGCCGGCGGCGCACAGGTACTGGCTGTCGTGCGCCAGCGACGCCAGCAGGCGGTTGAACTTGGCGCTCTTGAGCGTATTGGCCGTGGCCAGTACGCCCACCACCTTGCTTTGGCTCAGCGACGCCGCGGGTTTGAGCCCCGGTTCCACGCCGATGATCGGCACGTCCAGGCGCTCGCGCAGTGTCTGCACGGCATGCATGGTCGCCGTGTTGCAGGCGATCACCAGCGCCTTGCAGCCCTGTGCCACCAGCCATTGGCAGACCTGCAGCGTGCGGGCTTCGACAAATCGTTCGGGCTTGTCGCCATACGGCGCGTAGCGCGAGTCGGCGAAGTAGATCAGCGACTCGTGCGGCAGCATGGCGCGCACTTCGCGGAGGACGGACAAGCCGCCAAGGCCGGAATCGAAGATGCCGATGGGGGAGGGGTTCACGCCTTTGACTCGGGAATGAAAAAAGCCGGACAGCAATTGTCCGGCTTTGCACTGTAATTGACCAGTCTGGCGATCAGGCCGCTGCGACCGGAATCTTGCCGATCTTGGCCTGCCATTCGGCGGGGCCGGTCTTGTGGACCGACGTGCCCGAGCTGTCCACGGCCACCGTCACCGGCATGTCCTTGACGTCGAACTCGTAGATCGCTTCCATGCCCAGGTCTTCGAAGGCCAGCACCTTCGCGCCGCGAATCGCCTTCGACACCAGGTAGGCGGCACCGCCCACGGCCATCAGGTAGGCCGACTTGTGCTTCTGGATCGATTCGATCGCCACCGGGCCGCGCTCGGCCTTGCCGATCATGGCGATCAGGCCGGTCTGCGACAGCATGGTCTCGGTGAACTTGTCCATGCGGGTGGCCGTCGTCGGGCCGGCCGGGCCAACCACTTCGTCGCGCACCGGGTCCACCGGGCCCACGTAGTAGATCACGCGGTTCGTGAAGTCCAGGGGCAGCTTCTCGCCCTTGGCCAGCATGTCGGCGATGCGCTTGTGCGCGGCGTCGCGGCCGGTCAGCATCTTGCCGTTCAGCAGCAGCGTCTGGCCCGGCTTCCACGACGCCACTTCTTCCGGCGTCAGCGTGTTCAGGTCGACGCGCTTCGACGTTTCGGTGTTCGGCGCCCACTCCACCTGCGGCCAGGCCGACAGGTCGGGGGCTTCCAGCCTGGCCGGGCCGCTGCCGTCCAGCGTGAAGTGCACGTGGCGGGTGGCCGCGCAGTTCGGGATCATGGCCACCGGCTTCGATGCCGCGTGCGTCGGCGATGCCATGATCTTGACGTCCAGCACGGTGGCCAGGCCGCCCAGGCCCTGTGCGCCGATGCCCAGCGCGTTGACCTTCTCGTACAGCTCGACGCGCATTTCCTCGATCCAGTCCTTCGGACCGCGGGCGATGATGTCCTGGATGTCGATGGATTCCATCAGCGATTCCTTGGCCATCACCATCGCCTTCTCGGCAGTGCCGCCGATGCCGATGCCGAGCATGCCCGGCGGGCACCAGCCGGCGCCCATCGTCGGCACGGTCTTCAGCACCCAGTCCACGATCGAGTCGGACGGGTTCAGCATCACGAACTTCGACTTGTTTTCCGAGCCACCGCCCTTGGCGGCCACCTGGATGTCGACGGTATTGCCCGGCACCACTTCATAGTGGATCACGGCCGGGGTGTTGTCCTTGGTGTTCTTGCGGGCGCCTTCGGGCGGGCTGACGATCGACGCACGCAGCACATTGTCCGGGTGCGTGTAACCGCGGCGCACGCCTTCGTTGATCATCTCGGTCAGGCCCATGGTGGCGCCGTCCCAGCGCACGTCCATCCCCACCTTGACGAAGATCGTCACGATGCCGGTGTCCTGGCACAGCGGGCGCTTGCCTTCGGCGCACATGCGGCTGTTGGTCAGGATCTGGGCAATCGCGTCCTTGGCGGCCGGACTCTGTTCCAGCTCATAGGCGCGGCCCAGGCTGGTGATGTAGTCCATCGGGTGGTAGTAGCTGATGTACTGCAGCGAGTCGGCGACGCTCTGGATGAGGTCTTCTTGCTTGATGACTGTCATTTTGTGGGGGAGGGCAGCGGTGAAACACAGCCCGGGATGATACACCGTGGCGGCGACGGCTGTCCGGGTTGCATACAGCCGTCGACACCTTTGGTCGGGTATTGCTGCGAGGCGAATGAATCACCTCGGCGGGGAGAGCCGTCTAGTGTGCCTGTTGCGCCGCACCATCGGTGCCGGCGGCGCCATGGCCGGCGGCCGGGTGCGGATGCGACACCATGCGGTCCACCCAGGCCATGGCCAGCGCGGATGCCAGGAATGCCACGTGGATGATCACCTGCCACATGATCGTGTGTGTGCTGCGCTGCTCCGCGTCGATAAAGGTCTTCAGCAGGTGGATCGACGAGATGCCGATCAGCGCCATGGACAGCTTGACCTTCAATACGCCGGCGTTGACGTGGTCCAGCCATTCGGGCTCGTCGGGATGATTGTCGATGCCCAGGCGCGACACGAAGGTCTCGTAGCCGCCCACGATCACCATGATCAGCAGGTTCGAGATCATCACCACGTCGATCAGGCCCAGCACCACCAGCATGATCTTGGTTTCGTCATAGGTGGTGACGTGTGCCAGCAGGTGCCAGACCTCGGCCAGGAAGTGGTAGACGTAGACGCCCTGCGCGACGATCAGGCCCAGGTACAGCGGCAGTTGCAGCCAGCGCGAGGCAAAGATGATGCGGGGAATCGGACGAAGCGGACGAAGCGGAGCGGGGTGTAGCGGGGTGTGTTGAGCCATGGCGATGCCGGAAGAAGATGTCAATGTCAGCAGACAATCGAAACGGGGGTCGATTGTACCGTGCAGCCCATGACGCCTGACAGCGCGGCCGGGTAACGATTCGTTAGTGTCGGGAGCGGCCATGGCCCGGGCGCGACGGCAAGGCTTGCACGCCGATGGAAAGGGGAGGCGCGGCGTTCAGGTATTTGGGTCCGGCGCCATATAGCTGTGCTAACTTAGTAGAGCCGACTGCACTTGTGCCCCCAAGTCTCCCGTGCCGTGCCTTGCCAGAGCTGCTGCATCGCAGCATCGCCCAGAGCGGAAAGTCAGGTTTAAGTAAGGCGCCGGGCGTACCTTGCACCCAAAGCAGTCAAAGCCAAACCAGGAGACAACCCATGTCCGCCATCGAGTCGGTAATGCAGGAGCATCGCGTTTTCAATCCCCCGGAGTCGTTCGCGAAGAACGCCGCGATTCCGAGCATGGAGGCGTACAACGCCCTGTGCGCCGAGGCGGAGCGCGACTACGAAGGCTTCTGGGCGCGCCACGCCCGCGAACTGCTGCACTGGCACAAGCCGTTCACCAAGGTGCTGGACGAAAGCCATGCGCCGTTCTACAAGTGGTTCGAGGACGGCCAGCTCAATGCGTCGTACAACTGCCTCGAGCGCAATATCGAGAAGGGCAATGGCGACAAGACCGCCATCGTCTTCGAAGCGGACGACGGCGCCGTCGCGCGCGTCAGCTACAAGGAACTGCTGGCGAAGGTCAGCCGCTTCGCCAATGGCCTGAAGGCGCTGGGCATCAAGAAGGGTGACCGCGTGGTCATCTACATGCCGATGTCGGTGGAAGGCGTGGTGGCCATGCAGGCCTGCGCGCGCATCGGCGCCACGCATTCGGTGGTGTTTGGCGGTTTCTCGGCCAAGTCGCTGCAGGAACGCCTGGTGGACGTGGGCGCCGTGGCGCTGATCACCGCCGACGAACAGATGCGCGGCGGCAAGGCGCTGCCGCTCAAGGCGATTGCCGACGAGGCGCTGGCGCTGGGCGGCTGCGAAGCGGTCAAGCATGTGGTGGTCTATCGCCGCACCGGCGGCAAGGTGGCCTGGACCGAAGGCCGCGACCGCTATATGGAAGACGTGTCGGCCGGCCAGCCCGATCAATGCGAAGCCGAGCCGGTCAGCGCCGAGCATCCGCTGTTCGTGCTCTATACATCGGGCTCCACCGGCAAGCCGAAGGGCGTGCAGCACAGCACCGGCGGCTACCTGCTGTGGGCGCTGATGACGATGCGCTGGACCTTCGACGTCAAGCCCGAAGACATGTTCTGGTGTACCGCCGATATCGGCTGGGTCACCGGCCATACCTATATTGCCTACGGCCCGCTGGCCGCGGGCGCCACGCAGGTCGTGTTCGAAGGCGTGCCGACCTTCCCGAACGCCGGGCGTTTCTGGGAGATGATCCAGCGCCACAAGGTCAGCATCTTCTACACGGCGCCTACCGCGATCCGTTCGCTGATCAAGGCGGCCGAGGCCGACGAGAAGATCCACCCGAAGCAGTACGACCTGTCGAGCCTGCGCCTGCTCGGCACCGTTGGCGAGCCGATCAATCCCGAGGCGTGGATGTGGTACTACAAGAACATCGGCCAGGAACGCTGCCCGATCGTCGACACGTTCTGGCAGACCGAAACCGGCGGCCACGTGATCACGCCGCTGCCGGGGGCCACGCCGCTGGTGCCGGGTTCGTGCACGCTGCCGCTGCCGGGCATCATGGCGGCCATCGTCGATGAAACGGGGCAGGACGTGCCGAACGGCAGCGGTGGCATCCTGGTGATCAAGCGTCCGTGGCCGTCGATGATCCGCACGATCTGGGGCGATCCGGAACGCTTCAAGAAGAGCTACTTCCCCGAGGAACTGGGCGGCACGCTGTACCTGGCCGGTGACGGATCGATCCGCGACAAGGACACCGGCTACTTCACGATCATGGGCCGCATCGACGACGTGCTGAACGTGTCGGGGCACCGCATGGGCACGATGGAGATCGAATCGGCGCTGGTGTCGAACCCGATCGTGGCCGAGGCCGCCGTGGTGGGCCGCCCCGACGACACCACGGGCGAGGCCATCTGCGCGTTCGTGGTGCTCAAGCGGTCGCGTCCGACCGGCGACGAAGCCACGAAGATCGCCGCCGAACTGCGCAACTGGGTGGGCAAGGAAATCGGCCCGATCGCCAAGCCCAAGGACATCCGCTTTGGCGACAACCTGCCCAAGACGCGCTCCGGCAAGATCATGCGACGCCTGCTGCGGTCGCTGGCCAAGGGCGAGGAAATCACGCAGGACACCTCGACGCTGGAAAACCCGGCTATCCTGGACCAACTGAAGCAGGCGCAGTAACGCCACGGGTTCATGCACGCTATCCGGCTGCGTGACCCACGTTGTGCCCGCCCCGGCGCCGCCCGGGGCGGGCACAATGCTTTTTTTCCACACTGATTCCCACTTATCGTTGCGCTGATGCCAGACACCCAGTCGCGCTTTCGCCGCCGGCTGATGCTGTACTACGGCCTGTTCACGCTCGGCCTGTTCGGCTTCGTCGGCATGATGGGCCTGCTCGAACATTCGAACGCCGATGCGCTCTGGCTGGGCTACGTGTTCCTGTTCGTCACGATCGCGATCTATGCGTGCATCGGCCTGATCTGCCGCACCTCGGATCTCAACGAATACTATGTGGCCGGTCGGCGCGTGCCAGCCATGTTCAACGGCATGGCTATCGCGGCGGACTGGATGAGCGCCGCCTCGTTCATCGGCCTGGCCGGCATCATTTTCGCGTCGGGCTACGAGGGGCTGGCCTATGTGATGGGCTGGACCGGCGGCTACTGCCTGGTGGCATTCCTGCTGGCGCCGTATCTCCGCAAATATGGCGGATATACGATTCCCGATTTTCTGGCGGCGCGCTATGGCAATGGCAAGCCGGGCGGCAATATCCCCGTGCGGGCGATTGCCGTACTGGCGGCATCGCTATGTTCGTTCGTCTACCTGGTGGCCCAGATCCAGGGCGTGGGGCTGATCGTCACGCGCTTTATCGGCGTGGAATTCGCGGTGGGCGTGTTCTTCGGCCTGGCCGGCATCCTGGTATGTTCGTTCCTGGGCGGCATGCGCGCGGTGACGTGGACGCAGGTGGCGCAGTACATCATGCTGATCGTGGCCTTCCTGCTGGCGGTGTCGCTGATTGCCTGGAAGCACCACCACCAGGTGTTGCCGCAGGTCAGCTATGGCGGCCTGCTCCAGCAGATCGACGCTGCGGAGAAGCGGCTCGATCGCGATCCCGCGGAACAGCAGGTGCGCGAGATCTTCCGCCAGCAGGCCATCGACCTGCAGGAGCGCATTGCCCGGCTGCCGATGTCATTCAACGAGGAGCGGCAACTGCTCGATGCGCGCCTGCTGGAGCTACGCGCCCGCAATGCGCCGCTGCGCGAGATCAAGACGGTGGAGCGCGAACGGCAGGCGTTTCCCGACGACGCCGCGGCCGCCCTGCAGCAGTGGACGCAGCAGCGGGAAGAAGCCCTGGCGCGCAGCCAGCCTTCCACGCCATCGACCGAGCCGTATCCCGCGGCGTCGGAGCAGGAACGCAAGACGCGGCGGCTCAATTTCGTGCTGCTGGTGTTTTGCCTGATGGTCGGCACGGCCAGCCTGCCCCATATCCTGACGCGGCTCTACACGACGCCATCGGTCAAGGAAAGCCGCAATTCCGTGGCGTGGGCCGTGTTCTGCATCGCGCTGCTCTATGTGTCGGCGCCGACGCTGGCGGCGCTGGTCAAGGTCGAGTTTTTTCAGCACCTGGTGGGCACGCCGTACGCGGAACTGCCACAGTGGGTGGTGCAATGGCGCAAGGTCGATCCGCCGGTATTGGGCATCCGCGACATGAATGGCGACGGCATCGTGCAATGGGCCGAGATACTGATCCAGCCCGACATGATCGTGCTGGCCGCGCCGGAAATCGCCGGCCTGCCCTATGTGATTTCCGGCCTGGTCGCCGCCGGCGCACTGGCCGCGGCACTGTCGACGGCGGATGGACTGCTGCTGACCATCGCCAACGCGCTGTCCCACGATGTCTATTACCACATGATCGACCGCCAGGCGACCCACCAGCGCCGCGTGACCACGGCCAAGGTGGTGTTGCTGGGCGTGGCGCTGTTCGCGTCGTACGTCACGTCGCTACGGCCCGGCAATATCCTGTTCCTGGTCGGCGCGGCTTTCTCGCTCGCGGCATCGAGCTTCTTCCCGGTGCTGGTGCTGGCCATCTTCTGGCGCCGTACCACGGCCGCCGGTGCCGTCGCCGGCATGGCGACCGGCCTTGCCGTGGCGGTGTACTACATCTTCGTGAACTACCCGTTCTTCACCCGCATGACCGGCATTTTCGGCAACCGATGGTTCGGCGTGGACCCGATCGCGTCCGGAGCATTCGGCGTCCCGGCCGGCTTCGCGGCCGCCATACTGGTCAGCCTGATCACGCCCAGGAATGCGCCGGTGATCGATCGGCTGGTGAATTATTTGAGGAAGGGGTAGGGCGTTATTTCTCTTGCTTTTTAGGATTCCAGCGATTGCGATCCGCCTATCGCGTCGGGCAAACTGCTGCCCCGGAGTGTCGCACCACACGTGTCATTGAATGGCGGCGGCACGTCAGCAACCTCGAATCCTCATCCATGTCACACATGCAAGCGCGCCACTTCTTTCTGGCAACTTCCCTGGCAATGATTGCGAGTTTCGCTTGTGCGGCGGGCACTGCCACGTCCATCGACAAGGTGCCCGGCAAGCTGACCACGCCAGAAGGCCGCGCAGTGTTCGATCGCCAAATCCGAGGCACGCCACAGCCAGATGGCTTCGGTACACAATTGCCCGAAGGCTTCTCGACAACATCGCTTGTACACCAGCTGGCGCCGGAAGCGGATCCAAACGCATTGATCCTGGCGGGCGCAAAGCCATGGCCGGGTAATCCTGACAAGTATGTGGCCATGGTCTGCATGGCGGATTCGCCGGAAGATGCTTCCCGCGAACGCAGATACTGGGCGGACGAGTGCCGGACAGAATCAGGAACTGCGTGGTTTGGTGTATTCGAGCGCCATGCGGGCGGCGACGCCAGGCTGCTGGCACGGACGCAGGAACCCGTTACCGTACCGACGAACTGGAGCGGCTCCAATCTCGATTCGCCAGAGGATCTGAGCGACGCGGGATTGCCCAGCACCTGGCTACGTTTCGATCCGGCGCCTTACCATCTCAATGACAGCCACGCCACCTTCGGCGTCCGGGCTAGCTGGAGCGAAGGCTATTCAGGTGGGGGCGCTTCGTTCGAGGCACTGTACCTGTTCATGCAGGACGGCGAGGCACTGCACGTCGTCTTTGCCGCACCGATGATGTACATGAAGATGATCGCCGGCGATTGGAACAAGGACGGCACCCGCAATCGTGATGTCTACGATGGCAGCAATGTGCTGGTGATTTCGGGACGAGCCACCGCCGGCTTCAAGGACATCCAGTTGCGCGAACGAAACGGAAAATGGCGCAAATCTTACCGGTGGTCAGAGAAGGACGGGGCGTACACACCCAATTGACGCGCACCTGATCGCCATATCGATAGGCGTATTGATCGGTCTTGCGTATGGCTTCGTGGCGACCGACTACGTACTACCGGCCGGCGAACGAAGTTCGGCGGCCAGTGTGGCGAGTGGTCAGAAGGTAGAAGAGCAGAGATTGAACCAAAAAGCCGTCCAATTGGACGGCTTTTTGGTTTGTGCTTCGAACGGAATTCTGGCGGAGAGAGGGGGATTCGAACCCCCGATAGGCTATTAACCTATACACGCTTTCCAGGCGTGCGACTTAAACCACTCATCCATCTCTCCGGGAAGTCCGCGATTATAGCAGAGCCGGTGAAGGTGTCCAGCAGCGATGCGTGGATGCTGCCGAAGGGGGCGGAGGTGAGTGGCCGGCGACCTTGGGCGGCTGACCCAAAAAAATGCCCGCTGCGCGGGGGCGAGCGGGCCGGGTGAAATGTCATGGGGTCAATCATGACTGAGACCGATTGTCTTTTAATGTATCTCCGGCGTCTTCCCTACGGTGGAGGGGCGTGTGAGTGCTAACGTCCGACGATGCGGCTGGCTTCTGGGTGTTACCGGATGACAGATTTGTCATGTTCGTGGGGCTGGGCGGCGTTGCGGGCGGCGTTGCGGGCGGCGTTGCGCGCCGGGCAACGGCCGCCGACGCGCTGCGTCCTGACTCGAACGCGCTGATGATGACCGAGTTCATCGCAGACATCGCGCCCGCCACGCCCAGGACTGTCGTGCAGGCAGCGATCCAGATATTCCATCGCAGCAGTTTCGATTCCCTGCGGATTTCGACGACGTCCTCGCGTATCGCCATCGTCTGGGCCGTGAATTGCTCCTTCATGTCGTCGATGCGTTTGTCCATGCTGCGCAAATTGACGGCCATCATTTCGCGGAAGTTATTCAGCTCGATGGAGAGCCGCTGCTCCAGGCTTCGGGACTGCGCGGCGAAGCGTTCATCCATGCCCTTCAACAGCGCGTCGGTCCGCCGGTTGGATTCTTCAATGCGCCTCTCGGCTTCCCTTCTGTCCCGTTCGTTTTGTTCTTTGCACTGCTTTTCATATTCTTGTTTCCGCTTTTCGCGTTCCTTGCTGAGCCGCTCGTCTTGTTCCTCGCGTTCCTTCCTGAGCCGCTCGTCATATTCCTCGCGTTCCTTCCTGCGCTGCGCGTCCTGTGCTTCGCGCTCCTTCCTGCGCTGCTCGTCTTGTTCTTGCAACTCCTTCCTGCGCTGCGCGTCTCGCTCTTGCCACTCCTTCCTGAGCCGCTCGTCGCGCGCTTCGCACTCCTTTCTGTACCGTTCGTCGCTTTTGGCGAACATGCGATTCATGCGTTCGTCGAGCCGTCGAACGTTGGCATCAAATTCGCCGCGCAGGATCCCACCGTCGCGGACGTTGCGGTGTCTTTTGGAGCGTGAGCGGTGTCTTTGCTGTTTGGGCGTCATGCCTGAGGCCTCCGGTTGAAAAATGTTCAACCTCGACTGTCGGCCATCGCGCGGGCAATCGCTATAAGACAGTTCGCAAAGTGGGGCGAGGACGCCTACCATGCAAGAACGTCCATTCCAGGAGGTTCGCATGTCGAAGGAAAGCCGGGGTTTTGCCATGCCGACGTTGATTGCCTTTGCCGTGGCTGGCATGGCGTTCACCGCATCGCTGGTGCTGGCGTACTACGCCACGCACCCGGAGCGGATCAGGCAATAGAAATCGGGCGGGCGGCGGCGGCGGGCGCCGGGCCGGCGGGCCGGCAGATCGGCTCAGGCCGTGATGGCGCAGGCCACGCGGTTGCGCCCGCTGCGTTTGGCTTCGTACAGGGCCTCGTCGGCGCGGCCGTAGGCGTGTTCGAATGTGCGGCCCTGGGCGGACCAGCTCACGCCGAAGCTGGCCGTCACCTGGCGGTTCACGGGTGACGGAAATCCGTGGCCGGCGATGGCGCAGCGCATCCGCTCGGCCAGCTCCAGCGCATCGTCCATCGAGACATCGGGCAGCAGCGCGGCAAATTCCTCGCCGCCCACGCGGCCGATCGCGCCTTCGGCCCGGACCGTGTCCTTCAGGCAGGCCGTGACGCCGCAGATCACCGTGTCGCCGGCCGGATGGCCGAAATCGTCGTTGAGCCGCTTGAAGTGGTCGATGTCGAGCACGATCAGCGCCAGGCTGCCGCGCGCCAGCGCCGCGGTGGCGCGGTCGATCACGGCGCCGCGGTTCAGGGCGCCGGTCAGCGTATCGTGCGTGGCGCGGTACTCCAGTTCCTGGGCCAGTTCCTGCAGCCGGTGGTTCAGCCGGTTCATTTCCAGCTCCTCGCGGTCGCTGCGGCGGATCAGGCGGCGCGTCTCGCGCATCAGCCGTTCGTAATAGCTGATCAGCTGGCCCAGCGTATGGCGATAGGCTTCCTCCCCGGCGTCCACGTCGCAGAACACGGCCTTGGCATGGGCCAGGGCGCTGTTCTCCGATTCGAACAGGTCGGGTTCCGACATGGCTGCGGCGGGGGGCATGTCGCGCGGCGCGTTCAACTGCTGGTGGTCACTTCGTCGATGAAGTCGATGGCGGGGAAGTCGTCGTGCAGTTCCTGGCCAAATTCCAGGATGGTGTCGTCGTCTTCGTCGTGGAACCAGTGCAGCGTCACGTGGTTGCCGCGCTCGGCTGCCTCATTGAGCGCGTCGAACATGCTGAACAGCATCTTGGTGCTCGAGCTGTTGAAGTACGTCAGGGCCACGTTCACGGTCACGTCCGTGTCGTCGCAGTCGGCCAGGTACTTGCGCAGGCGGCTGATCGCCTCGCCGTAGAACACGGCGGCATTCTCGGGGTAGGACTCGCCCTTGAGCGAGAGCGTGTGCCGCGCGAAGTCGAAGCTCACTTCGGGCGAGCTTGGCGTGGCGGCGATGAACAGGTTTTCCATGGCGGTTCGGTGCGATCGGTCGGGGTCAGATGGTGGCGACGAGCTGGAACATCGTCGAGACCGGGTCCGTGTCGATCGGCTGAAAGTTGTACTCCAGGGGTGCGCTCGCGTCGCGCGCCATCGTCAGGATGCCAAGCCCGGCACCCTTGCTGCCTTCGGGGGCATCGGCGCGCAGCGTTTCCTTGTAGGCGCGCTTGATTTCTTCCAGGGTCATGGTGCGCACCTTGTCCAGCGTGCCGCGCAGTTGCTCGACGCGGGCCGAGGATACCGGATTCGAACACATCAGGCGGTAGTGCTCGTCCACCATGCTGATGCAGACCGAGCCGTGGCGCAGCTGCCCGTCCGGCTGCGACGGCGACGTCAGCGCGTCGGACGAATAGTGGACGATGTTCTGCGCCATCTCCACGAACGACGAGAACAGCTTGCGCCGCGTGGTGCCGTCCACGCCGCTCACGGTAAGCTGCAGTCGCACCGCATCGGACATGGCGGCGATGATGTTCTGCGAAAAATAGCCGACGTAGTAGAAAATCACGTTGCGTTCCCGAGCCATCTGGAAGAACGGCTCATATTCCTTGTCAATCGATTGTGCGGCGGTCATGGGCGAGCGGTTGGGTGCGCAGGTCGGATGTCATTGCGCACGGAAGCAGAAGAATGTCAGGTCGTCGCGGCGGCGTTGTTCGCCTTGCCACGCGCGATGCGCGTCCAGTACGGCGTCGCTGATCCGCGTGGCCGATGCGTCGCGCTGCGCGCAGATCGCCTCGCGCATGCGGCGCTTGCCGAATGCAATTTCCCTGGGGCCGCCGATCTGGTCGATCAGCCCGTCGGTGGTCACGAAGACCAGCGTGCCCGTCTGCGTCTGCACGGCGCTGTTGTGCCAGACGTAGTCCATGGCCGTGTCCACGTAGCCCACGCCCATGCGGGCGCCGTTGATCATGGCCCCCTCGGTGTCGCCGGGCTGCAGCACGAACAGCGCCGACTTCGCGCCCGCAAATGTCAGTTGCCGCGTGGCGTTGTCGAACCAGAAGAATGCGGCGTCCAGGCCATCGTCCGATTCGGATGCGTCCGGCGTCTGCCGTGGTTCCCGATCGGTCTGGGCCAGCATCTGCTTGATGCCGCGGTTCACGGCCATCAGCAGCGCGCCAGGGTCGCGCGGCCCCAGTTGCTCCAGGGCCTGGCTCAGCAGCGACGACGCGATCAGCGTCATGAAGGCGCCCGGCACGCCGTGCCCCGTGCAGTCGGCCAGCGCGGCAAACCAGCCGTCCTTGAAGGCGGCAAAGTGGTAGAAGTCGCCGCCCACCACGTCGCGCGGCTCCCAGACCAGCGCGGCATCGGCCAGCGTGGCGGCCAGGGTCTCGCGCGACGTGCGCAGCATGGCCCGCTGGATGGTGCTGGCGTAGTCGATGCTGTGCATGATCTGGCGGTTGCGCTCGGCCTGCATGTCGGCCACCACGCGCATCAGTTGCAGGCCGTGGCCCAGGCCCAGGTACTGGCCAGCGCGGGCCACGATGAAGCCATCGGCCAGCGCCTTTTCGCCGTATTCCACCGTGCGGAACGTCAGGGCGTCGATACTCATCTCGGCGTCGACGACCAGAGGCTCCTTGTCCATGAACGCGATACAGCTCTTGCGGTTGTAGAGCTCGCGGTGGTACGGCTTGCTCATCTGGGACAGGAAGATCGACCGGTTGATCAGGCCGATGGGCCGGCCTTGCTCGGTGACGGGCAGGCAGGCCAGTTCCCGGTGCAGCGCAAAGACTTCCAGCACGTCCTGGTTCGTATGGTCAGTGGTGACGGACGGCGTGGACACGGCCAGATCCTCCGCGCACGGCTGCCGGAAGCGCGGTCGCGCAGCAGGAGAATCCACCAGAAAGCCGGACATGACGAAGCGAGCGGGGAATTGGAAAATGGCCCCGAGTCTAGGCGGCCATTATGTCGAATCCGTGACGAAAAGCCTTTCAAATCAAGGCTTAAGGCCCTACTCGCGAGGGGTGGCGGCATTAGCGGTTTTAAACGGCGCGCAATGCAGTATCAAGTGCCGTCGTTTCGCGATGCGCAAAGCGCGGGGGCGGCGGCGCGGCGGGGCAGCGATGACAGCCCCAACACCCGCGCCAGCAGCGGCCAGCGTTGCGCGGCTTCGGCCGTTTCCACCTCGCCTTGCTGGTCGAAGTAGTGGCGGCCGTCAAAGCCGTCCACCTTCTGGGCCAGCGCGTCGATGTCGTTGTAGGCGATGGCCGCCTTGCGCGAGGTGATGGGTTTGGTAATCGGACGCGCGCTCATTTCTGCTCCACCCAGACGCCGTCGGGCGTATGCACCACGTAGCCGTCGGTGCGCTTCATCGTGATCGTTCCCTCGTTCTCGCCGACCATCTGGGTTTGCGGCAGGTCGTCGGAATAGTGCGACAGCGCCGGCGCGCCCTGCCGGAACGGGCTGTCCGCCACGAGATTGAACACCAGTTGCGACAGCCCCAGAAAGCTCATCGGCGCGTCGATGGTCACCGGCTGGGGTGTCTCCGTGCCGGGCAGGCCCACCAGCTTGACGCCGACCGGCACGTGGATGATGTTCGGCGTGGGAATCTCGCGCAGGCCCGAGATCTGGTTCTTGTCGCCGCGCAGCGCCGCGCCGTGCTCGGGCACGAACACCACCACGGCCTTGCGGCCCGATTTGGCGATGGTGTCGAGGATCCTGTCCACGTCGTCCAGCAGCGCCTTGAGCCGCAGCGGATACGATTCCAGGCTGGTCAGCCGCTTGCCCGGCAGCCGGTTGCCGTCGTGCAGCGTCACGGTGTTGTAGTACAGCGCCACCGGCTTCCTGTCCCGCGTCAGGCGCTGCCTGTACCAGTGGTCGAACGTGTCGAAGTCGCCCAGTACCGGCGAGTCGTCGAACGCGCGCATGGCCACCGGCACGCCGTCGGTGGCTTCCGGCTGCACGCCCGGCATGCCGATCTCCTTGTCGACAAAGCCGCGGAAATTGTCGAAGCGGCCGTCGTGGTTCATCAGCACGTGAGGCGTAAAACCGGCCTGCGCCAGATCGGCAAAGATATGGCACTCGGCCGGGGCGGGGTCGTACAGGTTCTTGTGCGGCGTCTGGCCGCACGCGCCGCGCAGCACGCGGATGGCCGCCGGGCCGCTGTAGCTGGCCGCCGAGCTGAAGTTCTTGAACAGGTAGTCGAAGCGCGACAGCAGCGGGTGGTTCAGGCTCCTGGCCGCATCCAGGTCGTCCCACGACAGCGAACAGATATGCAGCACGATGACGTCGAACTGCGCGTCGGGGCTGGCCGTCAGCGGCGACACCGTGGCCGTGCGCTGCGCCTCCTGCTCGCGGAATGCGGTCAGGATGGCGTCGTAGTTGTTGGTGGCGTTGATGTCCGCGCGCGGGCTGTTGGCCGCCTGCGCCACGGCCGCGCCCCGGCCCGGCAGCGTCACGCCCGGGCCGTACCAGAACGGCATCGCGAACAGGGCGATCAGCACGAACGTGGTGGTGCGCAGCCAGCGGTTGAGCAGCAGGAAGATGACCAGGGCCAGCAGCACGGCCACCACCATCTGGATCGTCACCAGCCGCTGCAGCAGTTCCATCAGATAGGCGGGCGTGAAGGCGCGGATGTTCGCGAACTGCGAGATCACGCGCTCGAACGGCGGCAGCGTCGATTCGCGCCATGCCAGCGCCGCTCCCACCGCGATGGCCAGCACCTGCCGGATCACCCGCAGCGGGCGCGACTCCATCGGCATGACCAGCAGCAGCGCGAACAGGAGGTTCAGCAGCCATATCGGCTTCATCTGCCCGGTGTGGAACAGGTAGAGCTTGGCGAGGAAGTAGAGGTTCCAGAGTCCCATGTTGTCTCGATCAGGGCTGGCGCGAACGGCGTCGCGCCATGACCAGGTCCACGGCATCGACCAGGGCGTCGTAGAGCCGCAGCAGGCCCTGGTAGCCCATCTCCATGACTTCCTTGAGGCTGCGCAGCGGCGCGTCCACGCGCTCGTCGTCCAGCCAGTCGACCCACGCATCGGCGCGGCCGAACGTGCACTGGATCAGCTGCGTTTCGCGGGCCATCGTCAGGTCTTCCATCCGTACGCCCAGATGCCGGTTTACGTTACGCGTGACCACGGCCGGAAAATGATAGGTGCGGGGGCCGCGCGACAGGCACACGCCCACCCGCGCGCCTGCCTGCAGCGGCACGTCGATGGGCAGCACCACGCCCAGCCCGCCAATCGAATAGTTCTCGGTCTTGCAGGCCAGCGTGCGGCCATCGGGCAGCAGCAGCGTGGCGGGCACGCGCATCGGAATGCGGTGCGACACACGCACCTGGCGCGCCTCGCGCGCCACGCCAATGGCGGCGCCCAGCATCATCAGGTTGAACAGGGCCCACGCCATGTTCATCAACACCGTGGCGGGTTCCTCGGTGCCCCAGAACAGCAGCCGGGCAATGCCCGCGCCCAGGCCGATCACGTTCAGCGCCAGCAGGAACAGATACGGCTTGGAGATCGTCCAGTCCAGGTAGTCGTCGGCAATCTGGCCGCCCTTGGCCGTCACGTTGAACTTGCCCGCGCGCGGGTTGATGAAGGCCACCGTGGTGGGCAGCACGATGTACCACGCCAGCACCGACTCGTAGACCTCGGCCCAGAACGAATGCCGGAAGCGCCCCTGCAGGCGGGAGTTGGTAATGTTGGCGATCAGCAGGTACGGCAGCACATAGGCCATGATCAGCAGCGCCGACGTATTGATCACGTGCAGGCCGAAGTACAGGTAGGCAATCGGCATGGTCAGGAAGATCAGCCGCGGGATGCCGTAGAAGAAGTGCAGCATCGCGTTGCTGTAGCACAGCCGCTGGAAGAACTTCAGGCCACGGCCCAGCATCGGGTTGTCCAGCCGGAAGATCTGCGCCATGCCGCGCGCCCAGCGGATGCGCTGGCCGATATGGCCCGACAGGCTTTCGGTGGCCAGCCCCGCCGCCTGCACGGTGCGCAGGTAGGCGCTGTTGTAGCCGCGCCGGTGCAGCTTCAGCGCCGTGTGCGCGTCCTCGGTCACGGTCTCCACGGCAATGCCGCCGATCTCCAGCAACGGGCCGCGCTTGATCACCGCGCACGACCCGCAAAAGAACGTGGCGTTCCAGAAATCGTTGCCGTCCTGGATCAGGCCATAGAACAGGCTGCCTTCGTTGGGCACGCGGCGGAACGTGTCGAAGTTGCGCTCGAACGGATCGGGCGAGAAGAAGTGATGGGGCGTCTGCACCAGTGCGCAGTTCGGATCGGACAGGAACTCGCCCATGGTCATCTGCAGGAACGAGCGCGTGGGGATGTGATCGCAGTCGAAGATGGCGATGTAGTCGCCGTCGGTCTTCGGCAGCGCCGCGTTGATGTTGCCGGCCTTGGCGTGGCGGTTGTCGGTGCGCGTCAGGTAACCGACGCCGGCGGCCTCGGCAAAGGCCCGGATCTGCGGCCGGCGGCCATCGTCGAGGATGAAGACCTGCAGCTTGTCCGCCGGCCAGTCCATGCTGCGCGCGGCGTAGACGGTCGGCTGGATCACGCTCAGCGACTCGTTGTAGGTCGGGATGAAGACATCCACGGTCGGCCACTGGCCGGGGTCGGCCGGCAGGGCCTTCGGCTTGCGGTGGAGCGGCCAGGCCGTCTGCAGATAGCCAAGCGCCAGCACGATCCACGTATAGATCTCGGCCGCATACAGCACGTAGCCGACTGCGGCCTCGATGGCGCTGGCAAACTGCAGCGTCTGGGTGGATCGCCACCAGATGTAGCGGCCCGCCATCAGCGTGGAGATGGCGATCATCGTGATGGTGGCCAGATGCCCCGGTACGCGCCGCACCACGCTCAGCACGAGCCAGACCACGGCGAACAGCAGAACCTGGTCCTCCAGGCGCAGCGGCGTGGTGCTGACGGCGAGCGCGGCGATGGCGGCCAGCACCAGCGACACCGGCAGCACGAACGGAATGCGGCCCACGCGCGCCGACACGGCCTCCGTGACATAGGCCACGCGATTCCAGTCGGGGCGCGGCAGGTGCGTCAGCACCTTGTGCCGCAGCCGCGACGCGGCATGCCACAGCGGTTCCAGCACGCGGTCCATCCATCGGCGCAGCCAGCCGGTGCGTTCGGGCGCCACGGGGGCGCGCTGCTTGCGCGGGTCGGCGGCAAGCCGCACGCGCGGCTTGGGCGGACGAACGAACAGGCGCCACACCCAGGTGCCGGCGGATGGGCGTTTGCCGATGCCGAGCCGCGCCACCGAACGCCGGTAGATCAGCGTGGCCCACTCGGCAGGAATGTCGGGCTTGCCGGGACGCGGCGGGCGGAAGAACAGGCGCAGCAGCCAGTCGCCGGCATGGGGCAACGGATGGGTACCAGTGCCCACGCCGAGTTCGCGTGCCAGCCGCTGGCGGGCCGACGCCATCCACTGTCGGAGCCGTGGCAGGCGCGTGGTCATGCGTGGCTCCCGGCCGCCGCATTCGATTCGATCCACGCCGACAGCCACGATGCCAGCCCATTCAGGTCGTGCGCGGCCTGCGAATGGGGCGTGCTGCGGCTGAAGCACTCGCTGCGCGCCAGCGCTTCGGGCACGCTGCTGTCTTCATGCACGTGGTAGGGCAGCATGGCCTGGCCCAGCGTTGCCTGCAGCATGGCCACGATATCGACATGCAGCTGCCGCGCCGGCTGGAGCCGCGTGGCCACGTAGTGCGCGGTCTTGCCGCGCGCCTCCAGGCTGTCCGTCAGGCGGCGCAGCGTCAGGCAGGTTTCCGGCTGGGCCGGCACCAGTACCAGCACCAGGTCGGCGGCGTCGATGGCCTGGTTGGCATACGCCGATGGCCACGGCGCGGTGTCGATCAAGATGGCGCTGCCGGGCGGCAAGTCCACCTGTTCGATCTGGCGCGCCAGCCAGTTGGCGGCCAACCGCTCGATCGCGCCCAGCTCCGCGCTGTCGCCCCATGGCACGAACAGCACGCCGTCGTCGCTGCGTTGTCCGCTGGCCGCCCAGGCCGAGGGCGAGGCATCGTGCAGGTGCGCGCCGATGCCGTCGGCCGGGATATCGCGCATGCCGAAGTGGAAACCCAGCACGTTGCGCGGATCGCACTCCACGGCCAGCACGGGATGCTTGCGCCAGGTCAGCAGCGACGCCAGTTCGGCGGTCAGCGTGCTGCGGCCCGCGCCGCCGGTGGTGGAGACGATGGCGATGGTGGCGGCATCGGTGCGAACCGGCGCGGTTGCCGGTGCGTCGAAGGGTGCCTGCGTCGACGGATTCATCGGCGTCCTCCGCCGGACTGGCGCTTGCCGCGGATCACCAGCGCATCGAGTTGCGGCGGCAGCCGAACGGCCCGGCGCGGACGTGGCGCGCTCCAGCGCGGCAGCCAGCGCAGCAGGTCGAAACGCCAGGTCAGCCAGGCCAGCGGCGCGGCCAGGATCAGTCCCCAGATGAAATAGCCGAGAAAGGTAGCCATGATCAGTCCTGACGTTTGAGGGGCACCGGATGATGTTCCGGCAGCGCACGGGGGGCGGCGCCCGGGCTGGCGCGCCGAGGCGCCATCAAGGGCAGCGTGACCGGTGCGGCTTCCGTCGCCGGCGCGATGGCGAGGGCCGTGGCGTCCGCCGCGGCGGGGTCCGCCGGCGCCGGTTGCCCCGACGCGCCGGGCGAGGCGTCTTCGGCCTGGCCTCGCGGCATGGGTTGCGCCGGCAGCCAGCTGCTGTAGTCGGGCGGAGGCAGTGCCGCAATCTCGGCCTCGAACCGGGCCAGCTCGGCGGCAATCGATTCGTTGTCGCCGCTGCGCAGGTCGCCCTGGAACAGATCGGCCATCGGGCGCTTGAACACGCGCTGGCAAACCGCGTCCACATCGTCCATGCGGCAGGCAAAGAAGAAGGCATAGACGCTGTCGCTGCCGGCCGTGCACAGGTCGCCGGCCCGGCTCATCTGACAGGCACGCAGCGCGTCGATATGCGCCACCTCGGGCAGTAGCGGCAACTCCAGCAGCACGTGCGGCAGCCGGATCATGCGGCTGCGCTCGACGGCGTCGCGCACCAGCGCGATAAACGTCGACGCGGTGACGTAGCCGCTGGCCGTGGTGGTCAGCACGGCGGACAGCGCATTGTGATAGTCCGCCAGGATCGGCCGCGAGAACACCTGGCCTTGCAGGCCGTCGATCATGGCCTGCATGCGTGCGAACGGCGTGCGCTGCGCCACCACGGCGTTGGCGCCCAGGTTCAGCATCAGCAGCTCATAGTGCTGGCGCATGGCTTCGCGGTCCTCGCGGATCACGATCTTGAGGGCGCGTCCGGCGCTGCGGCGCAGCCGGTGCACCTGGCCGGCCAGATTCTCCAGGTCGCGCATGCCGGCGTAGTGCAGGACCACCGTGGCCGCCACCGATTTGCCGGCGGTGGCCACGGCGGCCTCGTTGCTGTCCACCACGCGCCAGTCCTCGGGGATATACCGCTCGCGCAGCACCGCCTCGCGGCTGACGATCACCCGTTGCTCGTCGGGCGCCAGCATGCCGGCTTCCTCGATTGCGTCGCTGTAGGTGTCCGATGCCACCATCAGGCGGTGCTCGTTGGGCGCGAAGCGCAGGCGCAGCACCTCGCCGGCCACCACCGCCTGGTTGTCGCGCCAGAAGGCCACTTCCCACGTGTACTGGCCTTGCTGCTGCGACAGCTGCACCGCGCCGGCAAAGCGGCCATGAAATCCGTGCAGGTCTGGCGCCGGCTGGCCTTCGGCCGCGGCCGGCGGCGCCATCACCAGCAGCAGCGCGCAGCGTTCATCGGCGCACCATTCGCAAAGCCGCACGCCTTCATGGGCCAGGGCGGCGGCGTCGTGCCAGTTGAAAAACGCTTCCGCGCCTTCCAGCAGGAAGGTCGTGCCGCGCGCGCCGCACTGCTCGACAAGCGCGTCCAGGGCTTCGATCAGCGCGTCGATGCCGGTACGGCCGGCGGCCGGGCGCAGCGCGCACAGGTTGGCGCGCGCGTGGAGGGCGCGGTTCACCTCGATATCCAGGCCATGCTCGCGCAGCGCACCGGCAATGTTGCCGGCGTCGCGGGTGGACAGCACGCAGGCGGGGCCGCGCAGCGCCGCGGCGGCGGTCTGCCAGAACAGCGCATCGCGTGCCGGCGACGGGCGCGCGTAGACCACGTGCGCGCGGCCTGGCGCCAGCGTGGCCAGGGCAGGGGCCAGCCCCTCGATGGCCAGCGTTGCCCGGGCGTGCAGCCGCGCGGTCAGCGGCGTGCGCGGCGGGGCGGTGCGCGGTGGGGCGGAGGTGCGTACGGCGTCGTTCATTGCGGGTCCCTGGCTCATGGTGCCGCTCAATAGGCCGAATATGGCCGCACCGGCGTTGGCGGGAATGGTACCGGCAGCTGTCGCTTGTCGAACAGGTAGCGCAGCCAGGCCATGGCGCGATTCGGCGCGTAGTCGCGCGAGCGGTCGATCGAGAAGCCGGCGCCCACCACCCAGTGCGGCGCCACCGTGTATTCGATCGTCGCGCCCAGCGTGTAGCTGAACCCGCCGCCCGATCCCCCGCCATAGGTGGCGTTGCCGCTCAGCGCCTGCAGGTCGGGCCGCGTCGGGAAGAACGGGGCCGCATCCTCATAGGTCCATGACCAGCCGGCGGAGCCCAGCAGGCGCCACGACCACCTGGCGTAGCGGCCGGTCCAGTCCAGCGGCACGCCGACCGACACATAACGCTGGGGGCTGTAGTAGCCACCGTGGCCAAACGTGTAGAACCGCTGGTTCTCCGAGTAGTGCCACCAGTTGAAGACCAGGCCGCTGGTCACGCGCTGGTCCCGCTTCGCGTAGACGGGCACATCGAAGCCTGTCCGCAGCGTCACTTCACGGTTGGTATTGACGTTGTCACCAGTGTAGAGGCCGGCGCCGACGTCGGCAAACAGCCCCAGGCGGCCCACGTCGCGCGCGTAGCGCAGGTGGACGCCATTGCGCACGATGCCGCCCCAATGCTCGCCGGTGACCGGATCGCGCGCGCCGGCGTACGAGATCAGCGAACTGGTCTGCGCGCGGCGCGAGACATCGACGCTCACCGACTGCACGCCCAGGTCGGCCCGGTACCGGAAGCCGCCGACCACCGTGCTTTCGAGGAAGCCGAGCGGCGTGGTGCCGATATCGGCGCGCCAGCTGTTGTAGGCCCCGTCGTATTCGTAGCCGGCCGCCAGCGCCACGCCCTTGTCGGTCTGTCCGATATTGCCCAGCCCGGCGTTGCCGAGCGCGGGAATCTTGCCGAACGCCAGGCTGCTGGCCGGCGCGCCGCCGCGCAGCGTGCCGGCATCCAGCAGCACGGTGTCCGCATGAAAGAACGCGTGGCCCGCATACCCGTGCGGAACGCGCACGTAGAGCGGAATCTCGGTGGCATGCAGCCGCGAGATGCCGTCGTCGCCCGATTTGTTCGATTGCATGACGGCCGTCGCCACTTCGCCCTGGCGACGCGCCTCCAGCCCGGCCAGCGCGCGCTGGGCCGGCGTGCCTTCGGGGCCGGGCAGCACGCTGTCGCGTTGCTCCAGCGGCAGCGCGGCGCGATAGATGCCGGCGGCCGCGTCGAAGTCGCCGCGCGACTGGGCGATGCGGCCGCGCTGCACGGTGATGTCCGCGCGGCCCGGGTAGCGCGCGTCCAGATCGTCCACCACCTGCGCGGCTTCGTCCTCGTGGCGCATCGCGGTGAAGCGGCGCGCGATCGACAGCCTTGTGTCGATGTCGTCTTCCGGGGTTTCGGCCAGCACCGTACGCACGATATCGAGCGCCTGGGCCGTCTGGCCCATGCCTTCGTACTGCCGGGCCAGCGTGAGTTTGGCGCCGGCGTCGTGCGGCTGCGTGGCCAGCACCTGGCGTGCGGCGTCGGCCGCGCCCTTGTAGTCGCCACCGGCCTGGCGCAGGTCCGCCAGTTCCAGCAGCCAGCGGCGGTCGGCCTGCTGTTCGGCCGGCACCGCGTACAGCACCTGCTGCGCGCGCCGCAGGTCGCCGGCTTCGATCTGGCGATCGGTCTCGCGCAGCGCCAGCCGCAACGACTGGTCGGCAAAGTCCGCACGCTGCTCGGCCGTGATGCCGGGCAGGGCGGTCGAGTCGGCGATCCATTGGCGCAGGGCGTCGTCCCGGTCGGCAGCCGCCAGCAGTTCGCCATAGCGCAGGCGGATATCGAGATGGGGCGCCTCCGGATGGGCAGCCAGCCAGTCGCTGACCAGGCGCAGGCCCTTGTCGGCATCGCCCAGCGCAATCCATTCCCGGCCGATCGAGGCCAGCATATGCGGATCGTCCCGGGCTTCCACGGCCGCCTGGTCGAGCAGCCGGCGCGCCTCGTCGTCGCGCCCCTCGGCCACGCGCTGGCGCGCATCGCGCAGCATCTGCTGGGCGGCCAGGTTGTGCGCCAGGTTGCGCATGCCTTCCGAGCGGCTGGCTTCGGGCACGGCGGCCAGCGTCGCGGCCGCCGCGTCGATGTCATCGACACTGTTCAGATAGAGCGCGCTGGCATAGCGCATCTCGTGGCCGGGGGCGGCGCGCATGCCGTCGTCCATGACGCTGCGGCCCAACGCGGGCAGGCCCAGGTCGCGATAGACGCGCGCCAGCGTAAAGCGCATCCAGGGGTCGTCGGGCCGCAGGCGGATGGCCGCCTCCAGGTCGCGGATGGCCGGGCTGCGCTGCTGCCGGGCCAGCGCCTGATCCGCGCGCACCGACAGCAGGTCTGCCCGCATGGCGCGCAGTTCGGCTTCCGAGCCCTTCATGCGCGATGCCTGGCTGGCGATCAGCGGCGCCACCTCGGCATCGCGGCCTTCCCTCTGCAGGATGCCCACCAGCGTGCGCAGCGCGCCGACGTCCGGTCTGGGCCGCGCCAGCATCTGGCGCAGCAGCGTTTCCGCCTCGCGGTTCTTGTTCTGCGCGACCAGGGCTTCGGCCAGGATGTTCTGCGCGTCCTCGTTGTCCGGCTGCTGGGCCAGGGCCTGGCGCGCCAGTTGCTCGGCCTCGGCGGGCTTGCCTTGCCGGTTCGCCTCGCGCGCCTTGGCCACCGTGCCCCAGAACGTGGCCGTGGCGATCAGGCTGCGCCATTTGTTGCCGGGATCGATCTGGTTGGCGCGCGTGAACAGTTCGCGGGCTTCGTCGTGGCGGCCCTCGCGCAGGCGCACCAGTCCCAGGCCGCCCACCACTTCGGCATCGTTGCGGCGCTTCTGGTAGGCCTGCTGCAGCGCGATGTCGGCCTCCTTGAGCTGGCCACGCTCCAGTTGTGCCAGCCCGCGCTGCCTGGCCCGGTAGGCCGGGTCGGCCTCGAGCTGCTTCTGTGCCGCCACCTTCTTGCCCAGCGCGGCCAGCGTGTCCTGCGCGGCCTTGTCGTCGGGCGCCTCTTTCAGGTATCGCTCGAACCAGACGTAGTAGGCAGGGTCCTCGTTGACGCGGTACAGCGTACGCCGCCAGATATCGAGCGCCGTGGCACGGTCGCCTTCGGGGCGTTGCGTCACCTCGTACAGCAGCGCGATCCCTTCCTGGCGCGTGGCCTCGCGATCGGTCAGCAGGTCGCCCAGCGCCAGCTTCAGCTGCATGTCGTTCGGGTTGGCGCGCGAGCGTTGGCGCAGTTCGGCGATGGCCCGCGTGCGCCCGGCCGGCGTGCCGGCCAGAATGCGATAGTAGTCGCGCGCCAGGCTGCCGGCCGGGGCGCCGCGCGGGAACAGCTTCTGCAGCCGCTGCACCGCCTCGTCGTCCTGGCCACTACGCGACAGCAGCCGGACATTCGCCATTTCGCGCTTGTCGCGCGTGGCGATGCGGTAGGCGTCGTCAAGCTCCTGCGTCTCCGGGCTGTCGGGCGCCACGGTGCGCAGCTTCCTGAGCAGTTTCTCGGCTTCCGCCGGCCGGTTCGAGCGGATCTCGATCAGGCCCAGCAGCTTCAAGGCCTCGGGTTGGTTCGGGTCGATCAGCAGGGCCTTGTCGAGGATGCCGCGCGCCATGTCGGCCCGGTTCCTGGATTCCCACATTCGCGCCGATGCCAGCAGTTGCGCCATCTGGGGCGAAGGCGCGGCACGCGTGGCGGGGACGGGGTCTGCGGCAAGGGCAGGCATGGCGGAACTGGCCAGCAACAGCGCCAGCGTGGAGGCTAGCGCGTTGCGGGGCATGTGGCTTTCCATGCCGGCACCAGCGTGCCGTCCGCTTCGAAGCGGAAATGTCCGTCGAGATGGCCCAGGCCGAACAGCGCCAGCACCTGGCTGTAATAGCCGAACGAGGGCTGCGCGGCCAGCGTGCGGGCGCGGCTGGCCTGGGCGCGGGCGGCATCGCTCATCCCCAGCGCGGCCAGGTACGGTGCCACGGCGGCGGAGAAGCCCGCATTGCCGGCATTGGGGCCGAAGGTGCCGGCCTGCGTGTCGACGTGCTCGGGTGGATGGCCGTGGGCCACCACGTAGTCGGCCATCGGGCGGAAAGCGTGCAGGACCGACGTCCGCGATGGATCGCGCACAGCGGTCATGCCGGCCCACAGATAGACGCGGATCGCGTTGTACGAGCCATCTGCCCTGGTCTCGGCATCGGGCTGGAAGCCATGGCCCTTGCGGTAGAGAACCCAGTCCGGCGAGAAGCCCTTCGGTGCCGTATCGACGATCAGCCGTGCCGAGGTGTCGGCCATCGTTTTCCAGGCGCCGTCCTCGGCGCCCAGCACGGCCGCCAGCCGGCGCATCACGGGCAGCGGCACATAGCTTGGATTCAGCCGCCAGATATCGGGCGCGGGATGAAAGCCGGTCGGGCCGGGCAGCAGCGTGCGGCCCAGGCCCGGCAGGACGGCCGTTTCCTCGCGCAGCACGCGCCGCGCTACCAATGTGCCCAGCGCGGTATAGCGCCGCTCGTTCCAGAGCCGGCCGGCTTCCAGTAGCGCGTAGGCAATCCACAGGTCGGCATCCGACGCGGGATTCGGGTCGATCACACCCCATGTGCCGGCCTGTTCGCCCTGGGTGCGCTTGCCCCAGATCCATGCTGGCAGGTGGGCCGTCAGGTCGCCCTGGGCGAGGTTGTTTTCGGTCCAGGCCAGCAGCTTGTCGAAGGTGGCGCGGTCGTTGGCCACCAGCGCGAAGAACAGCCCGTAGGATTGCCCTTCGGACACCGTGGCCTGCTGGCTGGTGCTGGCATCGATCACGCGGCCATCCTGGCTGATGGTGTCGCGCCGAAAGGCGTCCCAGTCGGTCCACTGGCACTGGGCCGCCACGGCGGACAGGGCCGCGCCGCCCATCGCCAAGGCGATGGCGCAGCGTAGGGAGGCGCGCCGCAGCCAGGCCCGTGCCCGCCGCATGTCAGCCTCCGTTGCGGCGTGCCGCCAGCCGGCTCAGCGCCCAGAACAGGGTCAGCGCCACCAGCAACCCGGCCAGAATGCCGGCAATCGCCAGCAGGGCGGGGTGCGCCGACATCTGCATCCACAGGCGCGCGTACCACGGCAGGTTGCCGACGTAGTAGGTATCGCCCAGGCGCAGGCCTTCCAGGTCGCGCTGGCGGATCACGGTCAGGTCGCCGCGGATCTGCGCCACCTTGCCCGGGTCTTCCAGCACGTCGAGCACATCGCGCACACGGTCGTCGGTGGAGGCGGTCAGCGCCACCACGCTGCGGCGTTCCGCATAGGGCGACTCGAAGCCGATCAGCGCGGCCAGCGGCCCGTCGGCGGTCAGGATCGCGCGCCCGGCCGGCGAGATGTTCTCGTTGTCCACGCCGCTCAGCCAGTTCGACCAGGCGTGCGCGCGCTGGTCGCGCAGCGCAATCTCGGTCTTGCCGCGCTCGATCAGCAGCGGCAGCGACTTGCCCCACTGCTGCAGCACCTGCGCCGCGCTGCCGGTGCCGATGATGACCAGATCGCGATCCTTGACCGAATCGATGGCCTTGGCCGGCGTCACGGTCACGCGCAGCGCCGGCAGGCCGGTCCACTTGCCCATGTGGCCCAGCACGGTCAGCAGGGCCTCCTGGTCGATGGCGCCCGGCGCGTCGGGGATCACCACGGCGGTATCGGCCAGGTCGGCCATGCGCGTGAACGGGTAGCCGCTGTTGGCGAAGAACGCCAGGTTCGGCAGCTGGGCGTAGTGCAGGAATCCGCTGAAGTCGATCGAAGAGTCGGGGTCCACCGCGGCGCGCGCCACGTTGGCGGCGCTGGACGAGCACAACCCGGTCTTCTGGGAGTCGATGTGGAAGCGGAACTGCATCTGGTTGTTGCTGCCCACGCGGAACGCCGGGATCAGGATCTCGTTGCTGACGCTGGCGCTGCCGCCCGACAGCAGCGGCACGCTGACGAGGTTCTCGTCGGTCTGCACGGTGAGCGGCTTGAGCCGGTACGACCGCACGAGCTGGTCGTTCACGTCGATGCTGAGCACCGAGTCGTTGTAGGTGGAAGGCGCCGTGTAGCGGTACTTCATGTTCATCGGCACCGCGCGGTCGTTCCAGCCGAACAGGTCGGCGGGCACCTTCAGGTTCACGCGGATCGCGTCGGGGCTGGCGCCCGCCACCTGCAGCTGCTGCGGGTCGGTCACCAGTTCCTTGAACATGACCGGACGATCCACGGGCGCCCAGGCCGGCGCGTCATAGGGCCGGCGCGGCTTGCCCAGGTCCACGGTCTTCACCAGGGCGCTGGCGCCGGCCATGCCGGCCTTGCCCAGCACCACCGCATTGGCCGCCACTTCCAGTTCCTGCGGCGTGCGGCCGGCCAGCACCAGCAGCTTGCGGGCCGGGTTGGCGGGGTTGGGCAGCACGCTGACGGTGGGGCCTTCGATCTTGTCGATGCGGACGCCGTCAGGCTGGGCGTTGGGCAGTACCATGGCGATGGCGTGGGCATCGGCCGGGGCGGCGCGCGCCACCGGGAAGCGCAACTCGCGATAGCTGGCCAGCGCGCCCAGCCACGATGCCACCACCCCCGCGGCGCGCAGCGTCACCGGATTGGCATTGGCCGGCAGCACGAACGGCACGGTGACGCGACGGTTGTCGCGGCGGTCGAAGAAGGGCGCCGGCAGCAGCGCCAGGTTGTCGGGCAGCGTGACGGTGGACTTGGTCAGCGTCAGCGTGCTGGTGGGGCTGATGTCGGTCCACAGGCTGGAGTGGTACGGATCTTCGCAATGATCGAGCGTGTAGTGCGCGATCATCTGCACGTTGATGCGGTTGAAGTCGGTGAAAAAGCGCGGATCGAGATCGATTTCGCGCGAAATCTGCTGGCCAGCATGCTGCGGGTCGAGCGGCAGCGTGGCCACCACTTCGTCATTGAGCCGGATCTTCAGGTGCGACAGCGGATAGACCAGCGACGGCGAATACGTGAAGACCAGCTTCAGTCTGGCCGCCGTCACCACCTCGTCGAGCCGGACGCCAACGTTGACGGTGCGGTCGGGATCGACCCCGCGCAGCGGAATCGTGTAGTTGGCGCCCATCTGGGCAAAGGTCAGGGTCTGGGCCTTTCCGGGAGGCGCCGCCGCCACATCCGGCGTTGCCGAAGCGGCCGGTGCTTGGGTAGCCGTGGCGGCCGATGCTGCAGCCTGGGCGGCAGCTTCCTGGGGAAGCACGGCTGGAAGGAAGGCCGCCAGGAAGGCCATTGGCATCACGACTCTTCGCATGCAGCCTCGAAGCCGGCCAGACACGGTTTCCGTCATATCGGGGCGCCCTGTATGAATGTCGCGCAGCAATGACTGCGTTCTGGGAATACTGCGTGGCGAATATAGCACGCCGATTTCGGCCCGCAGCAAGGGTTTGCAGGAAGCCGCAGGTGAATTAAGAAAGATTCACTTCATACGGCTGACCGCATCTAAAAACTTTTAATAGCCGGGCGTCGGAAGGCCTGACTGTACGACATGCCGAATTTGCATAAAGGCAGCGTCGGCCATGTGGAAAAATGCCGTTCATCCTCCTTTCCTGCCAAGAGAACCACCATGTCCGAAGCCGTCGTCCTGCTCAACGGGGATCTTCTCCCGCTGTCCGAAGCCCGCATTCCCGTACTCGACCGTGGCTTCATCTTCGGCGATGGCATCTATGAAGTGATTCCGATGTACAACGGCAAGCCGTTCCGGGGCGCGCAGCACCTGGCACGCCTGGCGCGCAGCCTGGCCGCGATCGGCATTCCGAACCCCCATACCGAATCGGAATGGCTGGCACAGATCGACCGCGTGGTGCAGGCCAATGGCATGTCCGACCAGATGATCTACATGCAGGTCACGCGCGGCGTGGCGAAGCGGGCACATGCGTTCCCGAAGGAAGTCACCCCGACCGTGCTGATCATGACCAACCCGATGGCGCTGCCGCCGGCGGCGTCGGTGGCGCAGGGCGTGGCGTGCGTGACGATGGAAGACCGCCGCTGGCTCAACTGCCAGATCAAGTCCACGTCGCTGCTGGGCAACGTGCTGGCCGCCCAGGTGGCCGCCGAGGCGGGTGTGACCGAGGCCATCCAGTTCCGCGACGGCATGCTGACCGAGGCATCGGCATCGAATGTCTGGGTCGTGAAACAGGGCCGCGTGGCCGCGCCGCCCAAGGACAACCTGATCCTGGAAGGCATCCGTTACGGCCTGATGGAGGAGTTGTGCGCCGCGATGGAGATCTCGTTCGAAGCCCGCCGCATCACGCGCGACGAGGTGTTCGGCGCCGATGAAGTGATGATCTCGTCGGCCAGCAAGGAACTGCTGCCAGTGGTGACCCTCGACGGCACCCCCATCGGCACCGGCAAGCCGGGCCCGGTTTTCCAGCGGCTGTATGCGGCGTACCAGGCTGCCAAGGCGGCGCTGTAATCACATCCGCGCCGCGCCGGGGGTGCGTGCTAGCATGGCCGCTGCGGGAGACCACCGATAGGAGGCTGCTCATGGCCAAGCGCGAACGCAGCCGGCGTGTCATCAAGGAAGAGGTGAGCCGGCGGATCCAGAACATCGATGAGATCGCGGACGACGGTGCAAGGGTCCGGGTACCGGACCCGGAGCCGCACGCGCGCGATACCCGCGGGCGCAACTGGGACATGGCGCGCTTTGGCAATGCGCGGGGCTACGAGGCGTCCATCCGCGCGGTGGTCGATGAAGTGCGCGACGAATTCGATCTCGTCGACGATCCGGCCAGCACCGTGCCCAATCCGTTCGGCGACTGACGCGTCCCGGCGGGCCCGTCAGGACGCCAGCCCCGTGGCAACCGGCAAGGGTTGCCACCCCTCGATGGCCTTGGCCGGCAACGGCTGGGCGAACAGGAATCCCTGCCCGACGTGGCACCCCTGGTCCAGCAGGAACTGGCGCTGATACGCGCTGGTCACCCCTTCGGCCACCACATTGAGCTGCCGCGCCCGGCCGATGCGGATCACGGCCTCCACCAGTGTGCGCGTGGCCTCGCTGGTTTCCAGATCCAGCAGGAAGCTGCGATCGAGCTTGATTTCCTCCACCGGCAGGCGCGTGAGCTGGCTCAGGCTCGAAAACCCCGTTCCGAAATCGTCGATCGACAGCCGCACGCCCAGCCCGCGCAGCGCGGCGATGGTGGCTTCCGCCTCGGGCGTCTGTTCCAGAAAGACCCCTTCCGTGATTTCGATGGTCAGGGCGCCGGGCGGCAAGCCGTTTGTCCCCAGCGCCTGGGCCACCACATCGGCCAGGCCGGGGTCGCGAATGCAGATCGGCGACAGGTTGACCGATACCGCCGGCACGGCTGCACCGGCGTCGTGCCACAGTGCCAGCTGGGCGCAGGCCTCGCGCACGGCCCAGTAGCCGAGCGCCACGATCAGTCCCGATTCCTCGGCCAGCGGCACGAAGACCGACGGCGACACATCGCCGCGGCGCGGGTGCGGCCAGCGGGCCAGCGCCTCCACGGCCCACAGGTGGCCGGTGCCCAGGTGAATCTGCGGCTGGTAGTGCATGCGCAGCCGGCCATCGGCGATGGCTTCGCGCAGTTCGCCTTCCAGCGTGCGCCGGTCGCCCAGGCGCCGGGCCAGTGCCGCGTCGTAGAGGCAGACCTGGTTGCCGGGGTCCCGCAGGCGCTGGCGCTTGGCCTGGTACACGGCCAGGTCGGCGTGATGCAGCAGCGTTTCGCGGTCGCGGGCCTGCTCGGTCAGCAGGCTGATGCCAATGCTGGCCGATGGCGACAGGCTGAGCCCATGGCCGATGCCGACCGGGGCGCCCAGCGCCTGCAGCAGGTGCCGGGCGGCGGCCAGCGCGGCATCGCGCGCGTGGCCTGGGAGCAGCACGGCGAATTCATCGCCGGACAGCCGGCCCACCGTCGCATCGGCATGGTGATCGTGTGCCACATGCTGCAGCCGCGTGGCCACCTCGATCAGGAAGCGGTCTCCCGCCACGTGGCCCTGGACGTCGTTGACGCGCTTGAAGTCGTTGAGATCGATGAACAGCAGCGCCAGCGGCGTGCCGTCGGCGTTGGCGTGGGCCACGGCGTCGTCGGTGCGCGCCAGCAGCAACTGGCGGTTGGGCAGGCCGGTCAGGGCATCGTAGTAGGCCAGCCGGTGGATGCGTTCCTGCGCCAGGTCGCGCGACAGCGCCAGCGCACACAGGTCGGCGGCCACCGCCGCCAGGTTCTCGTGGAAGGCATCGGGCAGGCGCGGCGCCGTAAACCACAGGCCGAACGTGCCCAGCACCCGGCCGTCGGCGGCCCGTACCGGTGTGGACCAGCTTGCGGCCAGGCCGGCGGCCTGCGCCACGCCGCGCAGCGTTTCCCAGCGCGGATCGCGCGCGATGTCGTCGACGGCCACGGGCTTGCCCAGGAAGGCCGCCGCGCCGCACGAGCCCGCTTGCAGGCCGATCGGCATGTTGTCGAAGGCGGCCATGGCATCGGCATCGGCGGACGGCATGGCCACGGGCTTCAGGCGTCCTTCGGACACCCGCATCACGGCGGCGATGACGCCCGGCGCCATGCGCTCCACCCGGCGGCACAGGTCGGCCATGATGTCGGCGGTGGGCAGGTCGCGCGCCAAGGCCTCCAGCGTGCGGTGCTGGATCGACTCGCGCACCTTGGTGGCGGTGATGTCCGTGAGCACGCTGACCGTGTTCGTCATGGCAGCGGACGGCGACGGGGCCATGATCGGACTCACGGCCACCGACAGCCAGCGCGGCTGGCCGGCCTTGTCGGCCACCAGCGACTCGTGCTGGAGCGGCTTGCCCTGGGTCAGCGGGGCCAGCAGGGCGTCGATCACGTCGGCGCGCGCGTTGAGCGGCTTCAGCAGTTCATGCCACGGCCGGCCCACCGCCTGGTGCCGGGCGTAACCGAGCAGCCGCGCGAAGCCACCATTGACGTGGCAGATGATGCCGCGCCCGTCGGTGATCATGACCGGGTTTTCGGCGTGATCGAGGCACAGCGACAACATGCGCAGGCCGGCCGGGCTCAGCGTTTCGCCCCGTTCATCTGGGTGATCGCACAGGAAGGCGGCGAACTGCACCTCCGGGCTGGCATCGCCATCCAGCGGCGCGTAGACCGTGGTGTGGGCCCATACATGACGCACCGTGCCGTCGGGCCGGGAGATGGCGATCTGGCGCGCGGACTTGGGCTGGCCAGTGTCCGGCTCACTCAGCGTGCCAAGCGACAGGGTGCTGGCGCATCGTCCGAGCACGGCCGATCGCTGGAGACCCCACAATGCCTCGGCTGCGGCATTGAACAGGGTGACCTGGTTGCGCGCGTTGACGGCGACCACGGCATCGATCGCCTGTTCCAGCGCCTGGGTACGCATGCTGTCTGTTTCTCGTTATCTTGGGGAATTCGTGGCGCGCTACCGGCAAGCTCCCTCGATTGCCGTCCATCCGCGCGCACCCCGGGAGTGTAAGGCCGATCCCTACTGCCGAAGGGCAGGGTTTGCCCGGCTTTTTGTAGACATTGCAGCCGGGCCGATCCGCGGGGGTGGGGGAAGCCGGAATTAGAGGTTTTCCTCGGAAAATGCCGCTGAAACGCCGGCTGCGTCAGTCCACCGACACGATGATGGCGACCCGCCGGTTCTCGGCGCGTCCGGCGGCGGTGCGGTTGTCGGCGATCGGATGCCCCTTGCCCATGCCACGGATTTCCAGGCGTTCCCGCGGAAAGCCGCAGCCTGCCAGTACGCGGGCCACGGCCTCGGCACGCCGGCGGGAGAGCAGCAGGTTGTATTCGACCGTGCCGGCGTCGTCGGTATGCCCGTCGATGCGCAGCGATTCGATACCGGCGTCGTGCAGCATGTGGCCCATGCGCTGCAGCGCGGCCTGGCGCTCCGGGGCGATCACGTCATCGTCGAAGCGGAACAGCACCTTGTGCGGCAGTCCAAGTTCCCAGCCACTGTCGGTCAGCGTGAATCCCTGGTGTTTCAGGACGGCGACCTGCGCGGGGGTCAACTTGCCCGGCGGGGGCAGGGTGCCGCAGCCCGGAAGGACCAGATACGCCGCCACCGCCAGCGCCGCCGCTGCGGCGTGGCGCAGGTGCAGGCGGCGGGCGGCGTGGAAGTCCGGCATACCGGGTCGGGTCGGCTAGACGCGGGATTCCGGTGGAGCGGCCTCGGCACTGCGCCAGGTGGCGCCAGACTGGCGCTTGGCGCCGTACATCGCGGCGTCGGCCGCATGCAGCAGGGCCGTGCCGTTGCGGGCGTGAAGCGGATACACGGCCAGGCCGATGCTCAGCGGCGCGACGATCGAGCCGCCGTCGGGCAGCCCCATCGGGCTGGTCATGGCGTCCAGGATGCCTTCGGCGATATGGACGGCATCGTCGGGCTGGCGCAGCCCGGCAATCAGCACCGCGAATTCGTCGCCGCCCAGGCGGGCCACGCAGTCGCTGTCGCGCAGGCAGGCGCGGATGCGCTGGGCGATGCCGACCAGCACCGCGTCGCCGGCGGCGTGGCCATGGCGGTCGTTGATGCCCTTGAAGTCGTCACTGTCCAGATAGAGCACGGCGGCATACTGGTTGCGGGCCGCCGCGGCGCGGACGGCCAGGTCAAGCGCCTCGGTAAACGCGGCGCGGTTGAGCAATCCTGTCAGGCTGTCATGGGTCGCGCGGTGCGCCAGCGAACGGTTCTCGTGCTGCAGCTGCTTCTGCCAGGCCTCCAGTTCGTCGAGCAGCACATTGAAGTCCTCGGACAGCGCGTTCAGTTCCTCGATGCGGGCCGGCGGCATGCGCTGGCCAAACGCGCGTTCGGAACGCACGGCGTGGGCCACGCGCATCAGGTTGCGTAGCGGATCGACGATATTGGCCAGCATCCGGCTGGACATATAGTGCGCGCCCACGGCCGTCAGCAGCAGGCAGGCCACCAGCCCGAGCACCCCCTGCAGCAGGAAATGCAGCAGGGCGATGGGGTCGCCGGTCACGCGCACGCTGCCGACCTGCTGCGATTCGTGAATGACGGGCTGGTTCACCGGGCCCGATGTCAGCAGGTCGCCCGCCATCGCGCGCAACGCCGGCAAGCGGTCCTGGCCGGGGCGCTGCCACGTTGCCAGCGGCTGGTCGTCGCGATCGAAGACGGCGACGGCGGCGAGGTCTTCGGCGGCGGCGATGGCCGACAGTGTGTCGGCGGCCGCCGCTTCGTCGCGGAATACCACCGGCGCCTCGACCGTGTAGGCAATCGATCGCGCCACCAGCCGCAGGTTGTGATCGGCATAGGCGCGCAGCGCGGTCAGCCCCAGGAACGTCAGCGAAATGCCGACCGTGAGCACGGCGATCAGCGCCACTCCCATGTGGATGCGGCGCAGCGCGCCATAGAGCGTTGGCCGCGCGTGGGCGCCCGGGGCGGGGCGGGCGCGCCGGGCCGGCAGGCCAGGCGGAGGTCGAACGGAGGCGCGGCGGCCGGGCAGGTTCATGATGCCGGTGCCTTGCGGCGTCCCAGTTGCAGGACGCCCGGGTGCACATGGATGCCGCTGCGCGCGATGGCGTCGAGATTGATGCGGAACGACACCTGGTGTTCGCGGATGCTCAGGCAGAACATGCTGCCGCCCTCACACTCGAAATCCTCTTCGGTCATCACCAGCACGGGTTTGCCGACGAAATAGGCGGTCAGCGCCCGGCGGCGGGCATCGTTCATGGCCCCCAGGTACAGGGCGTCGCACTGGGATGCCAGCGATTCCGGCAGCCCGTCTACCCGGCGCGTCTCGACGAGCCGGCCGGTGGACAGCGTGCCCCCTTCCATCAGCTTGCCCGCAAATCGTGCCGAACCATCGACGCACAGCCGCACGGTTTCGCGCTCGCCCGGCCAGCGCGCGTAGCTGAGCAGGCTCATGACCACGCGGGCGACGGCATCGGGGCGCGATACGGGCATGGCCGGCACGGACGGACCGGAGGAGCCGGAGGGACTGGACGGCGCCATCGCCGGCATGGCGGCGGATGCGGGGGCCGGCGGCGCCGACGCCCGGGCGGGTATCGGCCGATGCGCAACCACTAGCAACGCCAGCATCGCCAGAAACGCCGGCGGGGCCAGGCGGACACGGCGGCGCACGGCGCGCGAGCAGGGAGATGGGCGTAACGCGGAGCGCGGCAATTGGGCTGCGGGCGAAAGTACGGTCGGGCCGGTGGAACTGGCGGGTGGGAGACTCCATGTAGGTTTCGGCGGGATCTGCAAAAACTGTAGCCACAAACGCCTGCGTCCGCATCCGGGCCAGATGCCCTAGGCCGGCCGGCGGAATGGATGTGCTAGAGTTTTTGGCAACGCGCGCGCCTGCCAGCGTCTTGTCCTGTCGTGTTCCCACGGAGATACATCATGACGAGTGAATCCAGACCGCAGTTGAAGGCTTTTGTGCAGACCGCGCCCCAGGCCGGGCGCTACGTATGGGTCATCGCGCTGGTGGACTTCGGCGCGCAGCAGATCCGGCGCACCATGGTGTCGGACGACACCTTCACCACGGCCGACGCCGCCCGCGTGGCCGGCGAGGCCGAACTGAAAGCCATGGCCGCCGACCACTGAAGCCGGCGGCCGCCCCCCTCGCTGCCGAAACCCCTGGCGCCCCCATCGCCGGGGCGGTAACGCCCAGACACGCTTTCTTACATCACACCGGGTGCGCGGTGGGTAAACTGCTGTTCGTTCGTTTACATTTGTCTATGGCATTGTTCCTAAAAGAAGAGGGATCACCTTGAATCGCCATGCTTTCCTGCGCGCCGCCGCCGGCGCCGCGCTGCTCTGGTCGGCTGCGGCCTTCGCGCCCGCTGCGCTGGCCCAGGTCAATATCAATATCGGTATCGGCACCCCGCCGCCGGCGCCGATCTACGAAGTCGTGCCGGCACCCCGGGCGGGCTATGTCTGGGCGCCCGGCTACTGGGACTGGGACGACCACTATCGCAAGCACGCATGGAAGCAGGGCCACTGGGTGGCCGCTCGCCCGGGCTATATCTATGAGCAGCCGCGCTGGGTGCGTGCCAGCAACGGCTGGGTGATGCAGCCCGAGCGCTGGAATCGCGGGCCCGACTACGATCGCTATCACGGCCACGATCGCGATGACTACGACGGTGACCGCCCCCGTGGCGGCCCGCGCGGCTACCACTGCCCGCCGGGCCACGCCAAGAAGGGCGAGTGCTAGCCTGAGTAGCGTGCCCGATACCGGCAATCTCACGATGCGGTGCCGGGCGGCGGTGAGGCCATGCTAGGATTTCCGGGCTCAGCCGATCTTCCGGAGACTCGACATGGCCAAGCAGGTCTTTACGCGATCGCAGTATCTAGACATTCTCAATGACAGTCTGCGCCGGCATCCTGGCTTCCAGCCCGGCATGGCCTTTGTGTTCCTGCCGCCGGGCGCCCCAGCCAGCCAGGCGTCGGGCGTGGGCTGCACGGGGCCCCTGGAGGCGTTGCCCGTGTATTGCGAGATCGAGCGCGTGGCGTCCGGCCTGATCGAGGTAAAGGACAGCTAGGCCGCCAGGGCGGCCCGGCAAGAAAAAAGCACCCGCGGGTGCTTTTTTCGTATTGGCTTCAGCCTTCGTCTTCCTCGTCGTCGAGGAATTCGCGCCGCAGCATCCAGTTCTTGATGGCTTCGTCGCAGACCTTCTTGAGCCGGCTCTTTTCGGGCAGCTTGTCGAACATCTGGAAGTTGACCAGCGCCATGCCGGCATCGGTGATGTAGAACAGGCGGTCCGGCTCGTCGTAGTGGACAAGCCGTCCGTCGATACCCGACTCCTCGCTGTCGGCGGGCATGTCCTCCAGCTCCACGACGCGGCACGAGAAGCGCGGATTGTGGGTGTGGGTCAGGTATTCGAATTCGTCGTGACTGACTTCACCGCCCTTGCTGGCGGTGATGGCGAAGCCCCAGATGAACCGGGGCATCGGCAGATCGGACAGATCATCGATCTCGTCCATGTCATCCATGTCGTCCATGGTGTTCTCCCTGATGCAATAGCCGGCATTATCGCCGAAGTCTCGCACCAAGGCAGCCCATTTGCTGCCTGCCAGGGACATTGCCGGCAATTCAGCCGAGCATGTAGCCGCGGGCCAGCGCGCCGAAGTCCTCCAGCTCCCTGGCCTGCCAGGCGGCATCGTGACCGAGTTCCTCGGCCAGGATCTGCGCCACGCGTGGCGCGCCGGCCAGCGCGGCCCCCGCATCCAGGAACAGCGCGCGATTGCGCCGGCCCAGCACGTCTTCGACCCGGCGGGCCAGTTCGTGGCGCGCGGCGAAGCGGACGTGGGCCTCGGTCAGGCCCGATGCGGCCACGACCATGGTGTCCGCGCCCGGCAGCGCCCGCACCAGCGGCAGGTCCGCGCCATAGTAGCGGTCGGGCGAGCCCGAGTTGGCGGGCGGCAGGTCGGACGGCATGCCCACCGCGCCATGCAGCGGCAGATCGGCGGTGCGGCAGGGGGCCGCGCGCAGCATCTGGCGCTGGATCGCGGTCTCGATCACGTCCTCGGCCATCTTGCGATAGGTGGTCCACTTGCCGCCGGTGACCGTGATCAGGCCGGCCCGGGACACCACGATCGTATGTTCGCGCGACAGCGACGCCGTGGACGATTCTCCCGTGGCCTTGACCAGCGGCCGCAGCCCGGCCCAGACGCTGGTGACATCTTCCCGCGACGGATCGCGCGCCAGATAGCGGGCGGCGGTTTCCAGGATGAAGTCGATGTCGTCGCCCGTGGCGCGCGGCTCCAGCGGCAGGTCCTTGCGCGGGGTGTCGGTGGTGCCGACGATCACGTGCCCGTTCCAGGGCACCAGGAACAGCACCCGGCCATCGTCGGTCTTGGGGATCAGGATGGCGCGGTCGCCGGGCAGGAAGCTGCGCGGAATGGTCAGGTGCACGCCCTGGCTGGGCGCCACCATCGTGCGGGCCTGGTCGTCTTCCATCTGGCGGACCGCATCGACCCACACGCCGGTGGCGTTGATCACGCAGTCGGCGCACAGGTGGAACGTGCCGGCGCCGAGCGCATCCTCGGCGGTGACGCCGGTGATCACGCCGTTGCGCTGCGTCAGGCCCGACACGCGCATGTAGTTCACGGCCGTGCCGCCCACGTCGAACAGCGTGCGCATCAGCGCCATGGCCAGGCGCGCATCGTCGAACTGGCCATCGAAATACAGGTTGCCGCCGCGCAGCGGGCGGCCGCCCACGTGCTCGGCCAGGGTAGGCGCGGCTTCCAGAGTTTCGCGGTGGCTCAGCCAGCGGCTGCCCGACAGGTTCAGCCCGCCGGCCAGCATGTCGTAGACCTTCAGGCCGATGCCGTAGAACGGCTGGTCGAACATCTGGTAGGCCGGCACGACGAATCCGAGCGGCCACACCACGTGCGGCGCGTTGCGGGCCAGCAGGCCGCGTTCGTGCAGCGCCTCGCGCACCAGGCTGATATTGCCCTGGGCCAGATAGCGCACGCCGCCGTGCACGAGCTTGGTGGCCTTGCTCGACGTGCCCTTGGCAAAGTCGGCCGCTTCGAGCAGCAGCGTGCGGTAGCCGCGCGCGGCGGCGTCGAGCGCGGTGCCCAGGCCAGTGGCGCCCCCGCCGATGACGATGACGTCCCAGCGGGCCGTGCGCGACAGCGTATCGAGCAGTTCGGGGCGGGTGGGCGGCTGGACCGCCGGTACGGAAATTGGCATGGCTTGTTCGGCAGTCGGATTCAGTGTGCGGCGGCAGTGTCGTCACGGGCCCAATCGCGGGCCCGGTCCACGGCGCGGTGCCAGCGGGCGATGCGGTGGTCGCGTTCGTCGGCCGACAGCTTCGGCTCGAAACGCTGTTCCACCTGCCACTGGCCGGTGATTTCCTCGGGATCGGTCCAGTAGCCGGTGGCCAGTCCGGCCAGGTAGGCGGCGCCCAGCGCGGTGGTCTCGGTCACGCGGGGCCGCACGACCGGCGTGCCAAGCAGGTCGGCCTGCATCTGCATCAGCAGGTCGCTGCGCGATGCGCCACCGTCGACCCGCAGTTCGGCCAGCGAGATGCCGGCGTCCTTCTGCATGGCGTCGAGCACGTCCACGCTCTGCAGGGCAATCGACTCCAGCGCGGCGCGCGCGATATGCGGGCCGCCGGTGCCGCGCGTGATGCCCACCATCGTGCCGCGCGCGAAGGGGTCCCAGTGCGGCGCGCCCAGGCCGGCGAACGCCGGTACCAGCACCACGCCGCCGGTGTCTTCGCACTGGCGCGCCAGCGGGTCCACCTCGGGGGCGCTGTGGATCAGCCTGAGCCCGTCGCGCAGCCACTGGATCGTGGCGCCGCCCATGAACACGCCGCCTTCCAGGCAGTACTGGGTGTCCTGGCCGATCTGCCAGCCGATGGTGGTGATCAGGCGGTTGCGCGACGTCACGGGCTTGTCGCCGGTATTCATCAGGATGAAGCAGCCGGTGCCGTAGGTGTTCTTGGCCATGCCGGGGCGCAGGCAGGCCTGGCCGAACGTGGCCGCCTGCTGGTCGCCGGCGATCCCGGCGATGGGCACCTCCACGCCGAACAGGCGCGTCGCGGTGCGCGCCACCTCGCCGCTGGACGGCGCGACGTCGGGCAGCAGGCTGCGCGGGATATCGAGGATGCCCAGCAGTTCGTCGTCCCAGCGGAAATCGTGGATGTTGAACAGCAGCGTGCGCGACGCGTTGGACACATCGGTCACATGCCGCTGGCCGTCGGTCAGTTGCCAGATCAGCCAGCTGTCCACCGTGCCGAACGCCAGTTCGCCCCGCTCGGCACGTTCGCGCGCGCCGTCGTAGTTGTCCAGCATCCAGCGCAGCTTGGTGCCCGAGAAGTAGGCGTCGATGATCAGGCCGGTCTTCTGCTGGAAGGTATCGCCATGGCCGGCCGCCTGCAGGTCCTCGCACATCGGCGCGGTGCGGCGGTCCTGCCAGACCAGCGCGCGGCCCACGGGCTCGCCGGTCTTGCGGTCCCACAGCACCGTGGTCTCGCGCTGGTTGGTGATGCCGATGGCGCGCAGCTGCGAGCCGCTGACATTGGCGTCGCCCAGCACCTCGTGGGCCACGGCCAGTTGCGACTGCCAGATTTCGTAGGGGTCGTGCTCGACGTGCCCGGGATGCGGATAATATTGCCGGAATTCGCGCTGGGCGATCCGCACCACATTGCCGGCGTGATCGAACAGGATGGCGCGCGAGCTGCTGGTGCCCTGGTCCAGGGCCAGAACGTACTGCGGCGCTTGCGTGGAATGCGTGGGTGTCATGCGGTCCATCCGTAACGGTGAATGTGTTTGCCCATGTCCGATATCGTTAGCGTTGTCATTACCGGCGTTGCCGCGCGCAGCCCCTTCGATCCCGCCGCGCACCTGCGGCTGCTGGTGGACGGCGTGCAGGTGGGCTGGCTGCCCCGGCGCCATGCCGGCATCCTTCGCGCGATGGGCGATGTGCTGGGGCCCGAGCAGGGGGAGGGCGCCGTGACGCTGCTGCCCGGCTGCGCCACGGTGGCGGCGCGCACCGCCGCGCTGGCCACGCTGGCCCGGCAACTGGCCGATGCGGGCCACGTGCGCGGCTGGCGCAACGAGCTGTTTGCCGTCACGCCAGCGCTCGACGCGGCGCCGTTCGCGGTGATCGAGCGGGCTGCGGCCCGTTTCCTCGGGCTGCTGACCTTTGCGTCGCACATGAATGGCATCGTGGCCGGGCAGCGGGCGCTGTGGATCTCGCGTCGCAGCCCGTCCAAGGCGGTCGATCCCGGCATGTGGGACAACCTCGTGGCCGGCGGCATGCCGGCGGGCAGTGATCCGCTGGAGACGCTGGTGCGCGAATGCGACGAGGAATCGGGCATTCCGCCCGCGCTGGCCAGCCAGGCCGAGGCCCACGGCGTGATCGATGTGCTGCGCGAAATCCCCGAAGGCGTGCAGTGGGAACGCGTGTATGTATACGACCTGGTGCTGCCGCCGGACTTCGTGCCGCATAACCGCGATGGCGAAGTGGCCGAGCATCGCCATATCGACCCGGCGGCATTGCTTGCTATCATGGCGGCCCGTGCCATGACCGTCGATGCCACGCTGGTGACGCTGGATGCCCTCCGCAGACGCGGCTGGGCTGCCGTCCAGCCCTGAACACCACGCATCGCGGCCCAGGCTTGCCTAACCCCGATTTGCCCAAGATGAGCACCACCGGATTTATTCTGACGCTTTCCTGCCCGGACCAGCCGGGCATCGTGCATGCCGTTTCCGGCCTGCTGTTCCAGCACGGCTGCAATATTGTCGATTCTGACCAGTACGGCGATGCGTTCACCGGCCGGTTCTTCATGCGCGTGCATTTCAACACGTCCGCCGGCGGCCCGGATCTGGCCGAACTGCGGTCCGCCTTCGCGCCCGTGGGCGACCAGTTCGGCATGCAGTGGGAAGTGTTCGACGCCACCGTGAAGCCGCGCGTGATGATCATGGTGTCGAAGATCGGCCACTGCCTGAACGACCTGCTGTTCCGGGCCAAGGTGGGCGGCCTGCCGGTCGAGATTGCCGCGATCGTGTCGAACCATCGCGACTTCTATCAGCTGGCCGCGTCGTACGACGTGCCGTTCTTCCACCTGCCGCTGATGAACGCGTCGGCCGAGCAGAAGGCCGCGCAGGAAGCGCGCGTCTTTGAAGTGGTGCGCGACCAGAACATCGACCTCGTGGTGCTGGCGCGCTACATGCAGGTGCTGTCGGACGACCTGTGCCGCAAGCTGCAAGGCCGCGCCATCAACATCCACCACTCGTTCCTGCCCAGCTTCAAGGGCGCCAAGCCTTACTACCAGGCGCACGATCGCGGCGTGAAGCTGATCGGCGCGACCGCGCACTACGTGACGGCCGACCTGGACGAAGGCCCGATCATCGAGCAGGAAATCGAGCGCGTGGATCACAGCATGGACCCCGAGCAGCTGACCGCCGTCGGCCGCGACGTCGAATGCGTGGCCCTGGCCCGTGCGGTCAAGTGGCACGCCGAGCATCGTATTTTGCTGAACGGCCACAAGACGGTCGTCTTCAAGTAAAAAACACGGAAAACCGCGATGGTTTTCTGCCCTCTCCCGCCTGCGGGAGAGGGGTGCAACGGGCGCAACGGGCGCAATGCCCGATCATTCCTGATCCGCGACCACACATTTCACTCCGCTTTCCGCCAGCATCGTGTCGAACGGCGCGCGTAGCGGTTCGTCCGTAAACAGCCGGTCGATACTGGTCAGGGGCGCCAGCTCCACCATGGCGCGGCGGTTGAACTTGCTGGCATCCGCGGCTAGCCATATCTCGCGCGAATGTTCCATGATCGTGCGCGCCACCTTGACTTCCCGAAAATCGTAGTCGCGCAGCGTGCCGTCGGTCTCGATGCCCGAGATGCCGATCAGGCCGATATCCACCTTGAACTGCCGGATGAATTCCACCGTGGCCTCGCCGATGATGCCGCGGTCGCGCGAGCGCAGCACCCCGCCTGCCACGATGACCTCGCAGTCGGGGTTGTCGGCCAGGATATGGGCCACGTGCAGGTTGTTGGTGATGACGCGCAGACCCCGGTGATGGATCAGTGCGCGTGCCACTTCTTCCACCGTCGTGCCGATGTTCAGGATCAGCGAACAACCCTCGGGCACCGCCGCGGCCACGGCGCGCGCAATGCGCACCTTGCCCTCGGCGTTGAGCGCCTGCCGCTGCCGGTAGGCGATGTTCTCGGTGGTCGATCCCTCCATGCGCACCCCGCCATGAAAGCGGGCCAGCATGCCGTTTTCGGCCAGCAGGTTCACGTCGCGCCGCACGGTCTGCAAGGTCACGCCGAACTTGCGCGCGAGTTCGTCGATGGAGGCAAAGCCCTGGCTGCGGACTTCCTCGAGAAGAGCGGTCTGGCGGGGATTAAGCGTCATGCCCGGCATTCTAGTTCAAACAGAAACGAAAACAAATGACGCACCGCAGTATTGTTTTATGTTCGTTTTTGAGCTAAAACGAGCGGGTTGACTTGAAAAGTGCGTCTTTGCCGCGGTTTTCGGAGTGGCTGAGCAAGCACAGGAACATTGGAGACTGGATGCAGCTGAGCCTGGAAGGCATTGCGCAGCAAGTGGGATCGCAAGCCTATCTTTACCCGATGACGCTGGCCCCCGTGCCGGGCGCCGTGACCATCCTGCTGGGGACCACCCAGGCTGGCAAGACGTCGCTGATGCGGGTCATGGCCGGGCTCGACAAGCCCACGGCCGGCCGTGTGCGCGTGGACGGCGTGGACGTGACCGGCGTGCCGGTGCGCGAACGCAACGTGTCGATGGTGTACCAGCAGTTCATCAACTACCCGTCGCTGACCGTCTTCGACAACATTGCGTCGCCGCTGCGGCTGCGCCGCGACAGCCGCGAGGCGATCGCCGACCGCGTGCGCAGCCTGGCGGGCCGCCTGCATATCGAACATCTGCTGGACCGCTACCCGTCGGAACTGTCCGGCGGCCAGCAGCAGCGCGTGGCCCTGGCGCGTGCCCTGGCCAAGAATGCGCCGCTGATGCTGCTGGACGAGCCGCTGGTCAACCTGGACTACAAGCTGCGCGAGGAATTGCGCGAAGAGCTGACCCACCTGTTCGCGCAAGGCGACGCCACCGTGATCTACGCCACCACGGAGCCCGCCGAGGCGCTGCTGCTGGGCGGTCACACCGCCGTGCTCGATGCCGGCGAACTGTTGCAATACGGCCCGACGCCCGAAGTCTTCCACTATCCGGCCTCGCTGCGGGTGGCGCGCGCATTCAGCGACCCGCCGATGAACCTGGTGGAAGGCGTGCTGGAGGGCGGCCGCGTGACACTGCCCGGCGGGATCGTGATCCCGCTGCCCGATGTGAATGCCCCGGGCGGCCCGGTGACGGTGGGCGTACGCGCCGCCGCGCTGCGCCTGAAGGCGGTGCCGGGGGCGGTGGAAGTGCCGGGCAAGGTAGCGCTGGCCGAGCTGTCGGGCTCCGATACATTCGTGCACATCGACACGGCCGCCGGCAACCTGGTGGCGCAGTTTGCCGGCGTGCTGGACCTGCAGCTCGGGGTGCCGCTGTCGTTCCATGTCGAACCGGCCCAGCTCTATCTGTTCAACGCCGCCGGCGACCGCATCCACGCGCCGCGCCGCCCGGGCGCCCTGGCCGATGTGGTCAGCACGCCCGTCACCGAGTCGGGGGCCTGACATGGCGCGCATCGATCTCGAACTCGCCCACTCGTACGTGGCCGACCCGCGGAAGGACGAAGACTACGCGCTGCTGCCGTTGAACTTCACGTTCGAGGACGGCGGCGCCTATGCGCTGCTCGGTCCGTCCGGCTGTGGCAAGACCACGCTGCTGAACTGCATCTCGGGGCTGCTGCGTCCGTCGCAGGGCACCATCCGCTTCGACGGCAACGATGTGACCGACGCGTCACCGCAGGCCCGGAACATCGCGCAGGTGTTCCAGTTCCCGGTGATCTACGACACGATGACGGTCGGCGAGAACCTTGCCTTCCCGCTGCGCAACCGGGGCGTGCCCGCCGCGCAGGTCAGGGAGCGGGTCGGCAAAGTGGCCGAAATGCTAGACCTGTCGGCCTCGCTCGACCGCCGCGCCAGCGGGCTGGCCGCCGATGCCAAGCAGAAGATCTCGCTGGGGCGCGGGCTGGTGCGCCAGGACGTGTCGGCCATTCTGTTCGACGAGCCGCTGACCGTGATCGATCCGCATCTGAAATGGCAACTGCGGCGCAAGCTCAAGGAAATCCATCATGAATTCCGGCTGACGCTGATCTACGTGACGCACGACCAGACCGAGGCGCTGACCTTTGCCGACCAGGTGGTGGTGATGTCGCGCGGCAAGGCCGTGCAGGTAGGGTCGGCGGACGCGCTGTTCGAGCGGCCCGCGCACACCTTCGTGGGGCACTTCATCGGCTCGCCGGGCATGAACTTCCTGCCCGGGCAGTGGCGCGACGGTGCGGTGGAAGTGGCAGGGCGCCGCTACCTGCCCGAGTTGCCGCCCCAGACGCTGTCGGCACTGCAGGCCGCCGGCAGCTTCAAGATCGGCGTGCGGCCCGAATACCTGCAACTGGCGCCCGAGGGCGACCCGCAGGCCATGCCGGTGCGGGTGGCGCGGGCGCAGGACATCGGCACCTACTGGCTGATGACCTCGACGGTCGATCATGGCGAAGCTGCCACGATCCGGGCCCGCCTGGGCACCGAGGCCGCCGCGCTGCGGCCCGGCGATACCGCGTGGCTGTCGGTGTTCAACCGCCATACCTGCTTCTACATCAACGAGGAACTGGTCCCATGAAGCCCGTCAACCAGAAAGCCTGGCTGCTGGTCCTGCCCGTGGTGATCTGCGTGGCGTTCTCGGCCATCCTGCCGCTGATGACCATCGTCAACTACTCGGTGCAGGACATCATCTCGCCCGAACGCCGCGTGTTCGTGGGCACCGAATGGTTCGCCACGGTGCTGCGCGACGCCGAGCTGCACGATGCGCTGCTGCGCCAGCTTGGCTTTTCGCTGGCGGTGCTGTGCGTGGAGATCCCGCTCGGCATCCTGCTGGCGCTGGCCATGCCGGCCAAGGGCTGGCAGGCGTCGGCCGTGCTGGTCATCATCGCGCTGTCGCTGCTGATTCCGTGGAACGTGGTGGGCACGATCTGGCAGATCTTTGGCCGGACCGACATTGGCCTGCTGGGGGCGGCGCTCGATGGCATGGGATTCGACTATAACTACACCGGCAGTGCGCTGGATGCCTGGGTGACGGTGCTGGTGATGGACGTCTGGCACTGGACGCCGCTGGTGGCGCTGCTGTGCTACGCGGGCCTGCGCGCGATTCCCGATGCCTACTACCAGGCGGCGCAGATCGACGGGGCGTCGCGTTTCGCGGTGTTCCGCTTCATCCAGCTGCCCAAGCTGCGCGGCGTGCTGATGATCGCCGTCCTGCTGCGCTTCATGGACAGCTTCATGATCTACACCGAACCGTTCGTGCTGACCGGCGGCGGCCCCGGCAACGCCACCACATTCCTGTCGCAGTACCTGACGCAGAAGGCCGTGGGGCAGTTCGACCTGGGCCCGGCCGCCGCGTTTTCGATCGTCTACTTCCTGATCATCCTGCTGACCTGTTTCGTGCTCTATAACTGGATGCAGCGCGCCGGCACGGCCGGCACCGAGGAGGTCCCCAATGGCTGATCGCAAGCTTCCCGGCCAGCGTCCGGGCTGGTGGCGTCCGGTCTTCCTGACGCTGTACCTGCTGTTCGCCATCGTCCCGATCTACTGGATGGTGAACATGTCGTTCAAGACCAACGAGGAGATCGTGTCGTCGCTGTCGCTGTGGCCGGCGGCGGTCACGCTGGAACACTATGTGACGATCTTCACCGATGCGTCGTGGTATTCCGGCTATATCAATTCGCTGATCTACGTGCTGCTGAACACGGTGATCTCGATCTCCGTGGCGCTGCCGGCGGCCTATGCGTTCTCGCGCTACCAGTTCATCGGCGACAAGCACGTGTTCTTCTGGCTGCTGACCAACCGCATGACCCCGCCAGCGGTGTTCCTGCTGCCATTTTTTCAGCTTTATACGACGATCGGGCTGATGGACACCCACCTGGGCGTGGCGCTGGCCCATCTGGTATTCAACGTGCCGCTGGCGGTGTGGATCCTGGAAGGCTTCATGTCCGGCGTGCCGCGCGAGATCGACGAGACCGCCTATGTGGATGGCTATTCGTTCCCGCGCTTCTTCCTGACGATCTTCCTGCCGCTGATCAAGGCCGGCGTGGGCGTGGCCGCGTTCTTCTGCTTCATGTTCAGCTGGGTGGAACTGCTGCTGGCGCGCACGCTGACATCGGTCAATGCCAAGCCGATCGTGGCGACGATGACGCGCACGGTATCGGCGTCGGGCATGGATTGGGGCGTGCTGGCCGCGGCCGGCGTGCTGACCATCGTGCCGGGCGCCATCGTGATCTGGTTCGTCCGGCACTACATCGCGAAGGGATTCGCGATGGGCCGCGTGTAAGGAGTCGGCGATGCTGAGCTGGATGGTATGGACGACCCCGGTGGCGGTATTTTTTACCCTGGTGGTGGTGATGCTGATCGGCATGACGATCTGGGAGGTGCGCGCGCCGACCGTGGAGCGCAAGGGTTTCCTGCCGATCGCCACCACCCGGGGCGACCGCCTGTTTATCGGGCTGATGTGCGCCGCGTGGATCAACCTGGCCTGGGTAGGCCTGGGCGAGAAGATGCAAGGCTGGTTCCAGCTGGCGGAAGCGCCGTCGGTGTGGATCAGCGCGGCCATTTCGGCCGTGGTGCTGGTGATCGTCATGCGCCGGGGCTAAAGGCGCCTGGAAGGTGGCCACAGGGGTTTCGACTGGTATTGCTGTGCATGGGCTGCGAGATCTTGTCCCCTTCCCCGGGGCCGCAACCCTGTGACAGAACCGGGGAAGGGTACCTGAGGAGACAACGAATGAAAGAGCGCGTGAAGTTGGGGATGTCGGCCCTGGCCTTTGCGGCCGCACTGACATGCGGGCATGCCGCCTGGGCCGACGAGGCCGCGGCAAAGAAGTGGATCGACAGCGAATTCCAGCCGTCGTCGCTGGCCAAGGACAAGCAGCAGGCCGAAATGAAGTGGTTCATCGACGCCGCCGCCAAGCTCAAGGCCAAGGGCGTGACGCAGATCAATGTGGTGTCCGAGACGATCACCACGCACGAGTACGAATCGAAGACGCTGGCCAAGGCCTTCGAGGAAATCACCGGCATCAAGGTCAACCATGACCTGATCCAGGAAGGCGACGTCGTCGAGAAGCTGCAGACGTCGATGCAGTCCGGCAAGTCGATCTACGACGGCTGGATTTCGGATTCCGACCTGATCGGCACGCACTACCGGTACGGCGCCATCCTGCCGCTGTCCGACTACATGAACGGCGCCGGCAAGGAGTTCACCAACCCCGGCATCGACGTCAAGGACTTCATCGGCACCAAGTTCACCACGGCGCCGGACGGCAAGCTCTACCAGCTGCCCGACCAGCAGTTTGCCAACCTGTACTGGTTCCGCGCCGACTGGTTCGCGCGCAAGGACCTGCAGGACAAGTTCAAGGCCAAGTACGGCTATGACCTGGGCGTGCCGACCAACTGGTCGGCCTACGAGGACATCGCCAACTTCTTCACCAACGACGTGAAGGAGCTGGACGGCAAGAAGGTCTTCGGCCACATGGATTACGGCAAGAAGGACCCGTCGCTGGGCTGGCGTTTTACCGATGCCTGGCTGTCGATGGCCGGTTCGGCCGACAAGGGCCTGCCCAACGGCATGCCCGTGGACGAGTGGGGCATCCGCGTGGCCGACGACAAGTGCACGCCGGTGGGCGCGTCGGTGTCGCGCGGCGGCGCCACCAACAGCCCGGCGGCCGTCTACGCGCTGACCAAGTACATCGACTGGATGAAGAAGTACGCCCCGCCGCAGGCCATGGGCATGACGTTCTCCGAGGCCGGCCCGGTGCCGGCCCAGGGCCAGGTGGCCCAGCAGATCTTCTGGTACACGGCCTTCACCGCCGACATGACCAAGAAGGGCCTGCCGGTGGTCAACGCCGACGGATCGCCGAAGTGGCGCATGGCGCCCTCGCCATACGGCCCGTACTGGAAGCAGGGCATGCAGAACGGCTACCAGGACGTGGGCTCGTGGACGTTCTTCAAGAACACCGACCCGAACCGCCTGGCCGCGGCGTGGCTCTACGCCCAGTTCGTGACCTCCAAGACGGTGTCGCTGAAGAAGTCGCTGACGGGCCTGACCTTTATCCGCGACAGCGACATCCACCACGAGTACCTGACCAAGAACGCGGCCAAGTACGGTGGCCTGATCGAGTTCTACCGCAGCCCGGCCCGCGTGGCCTGGACGCCGACCGGCAACAACGTGCCCGACTATCCGAAGCTGGCCCAGCTCTGGTGGAAGAACGTGGCAACGGCGGTGACGGGCGAGAAGACGCCGCAGGCCGCCATGGACAACCTGGCCGAGGAAATGGACCAGGTGATGGGCCGGCTGCAGCGCGCGGGCATGGCCCAGTGCGCGCCGAAGCTGAATCCGAAGAGCGATCCGTCGAAGTGGCTGTCGTCGGAGCATGCGCCGTGGAAGAAGCTCGATAACGAAAAGCCGAAGGGCGAAACCATCGCCTACGACAAGCTGCTGCAGGCGTGGAAGGAAGGGCGAGTCCGCTGATCCTTCTCTGAACGGGGTGTTCAGTCTGCAGTGTGAAGCGGTGGCGCGTGTTGCGTCACCGCTTCATTTTTTTGTGGATCTGTTAAGGATTGGAACATTGCTGTTGCAGTCGGGGTTGAGGGGTGGACTGTGGAGGTGGACTGCCTAGAATCGCTCGCGGGTCTTGATAAACGAGGAGCGATATGGATTTGTCGGATCATTTCGAACGCCCCAGGCTGGCCGCGGATATCGCGCAGAAGCTGTTGCATGGGCCGGCCAGCAAGGTCATCGCGCTGATCGGATCGCGTGGCATCGGCAAGAGCACGTTCCTGCGGCAGGAGGTGGCGCCTGCCATCCGCAGGCTTGGCGGCCTGGTGGTGATGGCGGATCTGTGGGGCGAGACAGACAGGGACCCGGCCGACGTGGTGGTCGGTGCGGTCCAGAACGCGCTGGATGCCAACGAGAGCATCGCCGCCAGATTCGCGCAGGCGGTGGGGCTGAAGGGGGTCGGATTCGGCAGCCTGTCGCTGGCCTTCGGTCACGGCGAGACACCCGAGAAGCGCGGGGGTCTGTGGGTCTACCGCTCGATGGAGGCGTTGTCGGCCAGGATGCGTCGTCCGATCATCCTGATCATCGACGAAGCGCAGCAGATGCTGGCAACCGAGCGTGGGGACAGCATGCTGTACACGCTGAAAGCCACGCGGGACCTGCTCAACAACGAGCGGGGACTGTATGGCGTACGGACCGTGTTCACGGGCTCCGACCGTACGAAGCTGCTGATGATGCTGGGCGGGCGGCACACGATGTACAGCGCATCGCAGTTTGCGTTTCCGGAACTCGGCGCCGACTTCCTGCAGTGGGTACGGCGCAAGTATGAACTGCCGCCCTCGGCCGACGATGCGCTGCTCGAACGGATGTTCCAGCGCGCGGAAAGTCGCCCCGAAGTCCTGATGGACGCCGCGTTGCGGGTGGCGCTCTACGGCCAGTTCCAGGGGGTGAGCGTCAGGCACGCATTCGAACGCGCCGTAGACCTCCGCCTGGCCAAGGTTCACCAGCCTTTCCTGAAAGCCATGGATCCGCTGGACCCGATCGACGATGCGGTGCTGCGCGTGGTGGCCGCCACGCCGTCCACGATTGCCGGGTTCGACACCCGGACGATGGGGCTGTACCGGACGGTCGTGCAGGAACTGGACCCTGACTGGAGCCGGGCGCCGGAGCGGCGCGATATCGAACAGTCCTTGAAGCGGCTGACTGCGCTGAAACTGATGTGGGGCTCGGTACTGGGCATCCATATGCTCGCGGACCCGACGCTGGCAGGCGCCATGCGGCGGGCGGGGCTGCTCGATATCGTGCCCGCGATGCCGGGCGGGCGACGGTCGGACGGCGACGAGGACCTGGACCCGTTCATCGTGCCGACGTCCGGGGCCGGGCTTCAGACGTCCGAGGATGCGTCCTCCGGCCACCTGGCCCCCGTCGACGCATAGCAGGCCTTGCCATGCCGCTTGGCATCGTACAGCGCCATGTCGGCGCGCATGAACAGTTCGCTGACCGACGTGCCCTGGTCCGGGCGATGCATCGCGCTGCCCACGCTGGCCGTGGACACCAGCCGGTGCCCGTCGATATCGAACGGCCGCATCGCTGCATGCACCACCGTCTGGGCAATCCGTTCGACCGTATTGGGATGGCCTACGTTGTCGAGCACGATGGCGAATTCGTCGCCGCCAATCCGCGCCACGGCGTCGCCGGCCCGCACGCAGGCGCGCAGGCGTTCCGCGAAGGCAACCAGCAACTGGTCGCCGATCGGGTGCCCGTAGTTGTCGTTGACGGCCTTGAAGTCGTCGAGGTCCACCAGCAGCAGCGCGGTGCGGTAGCCACCCGCGTCGGCGCGGGCCATGGTTTCCTGCAGGCGGCGGTCGAAACCCTTGCGGTTGAGCAGGCCGGTCAGGTGATCGGACAGTGTCTGGGCTTCCAGCGAGCGCAGCTTCTGGCGTTCGCCGGTGATGTCGCGGGCGAACATGTGCAGCCCGGTGACGGCGTCCTTCGTATCGTTCCAGGCCGGCTGGAAGGTCATTTCCCAGGCCCGGCCTTCGGCGTCCTCGCGGCTGTAGGTAACGGGCTCGCCCGCGCAGGCCTGTTCCAGGTACGGCTTGTTGGCGACGTACTCGGGCGTGCCCCAGAGCTCGCGCAGCGAGAGGCCCGTGATCTGGCTGGCCGGCAAGCCGAAATGGCATGCGTAGGCCTGGTTGACGAACACGAATCGCTCGCCGGCATCGACGAAGGCCACCAGATCCGGAACATGGTTGGCGATGGCCTCCAGGCGCTTCTCGCTGGCCGCTGCCTTGCTGTTGGCGGCCTTGAGTGCGGCTTCCCGCTCGATCAGCTGGGTCATGACCTCCGAGAACGCCCCGGCCAGTTCGCCGATTTCGTCGTCGCGGCGCACGGGCAGTTCTGCCATGGCGGCGGGCTGTTCGCAAAGACGTCGCACGGTCCGGTGCAGGCGCTCCAGCGGCGCCAGCAGGTGCCGGATCACGGCCCACATCAGAATCGCGGCCGCCAGCAACGTCACGATGCCCAGGATGACGGCCCGCTGGCGCACTTCGACCAGCGGTGCGTAGGCTTCGGCGGCGGGCAGGACCGAGATGACTTCCCAGCCATTCGACTCCAGCAGGAAGCGGGCTACCACGGGCTGCTCCGGCCAGATCGACTCCAGTGTCGATTCGGGGGCTTCGGCGCCGCAGGATTCGCCAACCGCCTGCGCAGGGGTCAGAACCTTTGCCGCATCGGGATGCATCGCGTAGCGCGGATTCGGCCCGGCCGACACCAGACAGTAAAAACCGGTGACCCCTACGCGGTGATGCGCCAGTTCGCCCAGAAAGTTTTCTGCCGACAGGTTCAGCACGCCGCCCACCACACCCCGCAACTGGCCATGGCTGTCGTGCAACGGCACGGCCAGGATGACGCCGGGGGCGCTCGAGTGCTTGCCTTGCAGCAGGTCGGAGACGGCAAAGTCCGCGCCGTTGACGATGGCCTTGAAGTAATCGCGATCGCCTACGGTCATCTTGACGCTATCGGGCACGGCGGTGCTGAAGACGAGCGTGCCATCGGTCGCGGCCAGGAAGGTGGCATTGAAGTGCGCGGGCATGTCGACCGTGTCGATGGCCATCTGGCGCAGTTGGCCGGCGGGACGATCGAGGACGGGCGCGAGCGTGCGCGCGAGCCGTCGCAAAACGATAGCGCGCGACTCGAGCTTCTCGTCGAGTTGATCGGCGACCAGCTTGACCAGGGTGTCCTGCTGGGCCTGAACGACTTCCTTCAGGCGTGTGTATGCGTAGACCTGGGAAAACCCAACCCGCACGACAAATACCAGCGTAACAACCGTCGCGGCCGCGATTGCCATTCGATACTTCAATGAGTGCCGCATGAATCTCTTTTTGTTCTGCGCACTGACCCGTTCTCCGGCTGCCTGGGCTTCCATGCAACGACCCTGCCCATTTCTTGAACGCATCTTGACGATGCAACGTTGGCAACCCGGTCAGAGCGTAGCAGAACTGCTGTTTTTTTCGGTGAGAGCAGCGATGGAAACACGTGCGGCTTCCCACATGGGGTGGCGTATGCGCCGCTTCGGGGTGGCGGCGCGACAACGGGACGGCCCCATTAGCTTCACGGGCACGTAGCCAGTGCCTCGGCGAGCCAGTCGATGACGGGCCGGAATCGCGATGCCCCCCGGAACTCCGGCGGATAGGCGAGCCAGATTTCGCGGAAGACCTCGGGGACCTCCCGGACAAGCGCCAGGCCGGGCTCGCCGGCAGCCAGGTAGTGGGGCAGCAATGCCACGCCGAGGCCTGCGCGCACGCCTTCGCGCACGGCCACGAAGCTGTTGGACTGGAACGAGAAGCGCCGTCCCTGCTCCTGTGGCCAAGCGACTTCAGGCAGTGAGAAGCCTTCGTCGAGCAGCCCGCACAGCGGTGTGTCGCGCGACTCCGCCACGGCGGCGGACATGACGGCCGGCGCATAGAGCCCGAACTGGACCGTGCCGGCGCGCTGCGCGATCAGCGAGTCTTCCTGCGGCCGAGCCAGGCGTACCGCAATATGCGCGCGGCGCCGGGCCAGGCTGGTGACACGGTTATCCACCTCGAGCCGCACTTCCACGTCGGGATTGCGCACGTAGAAGGCGGGCAGGCGTGGCGTCAGGAAATGGCTGCCGAGCGAGGCGGTCGCGGCGACCCGCACCACGCCCGACACGCCCGCGCTTGAGCCTTCGATCTCGCGCAGCAGACGGTCGGCGGATTGTTCCATCTCGCGCGCGGCGGCCAGCGCGTTGCGTCCGGCGGCAGTCAGTACGAACGTCCCGTCCGTGCGCGTGGCCACGGGTTTGCCGAGCGCGGTTTCGAGCCGCCGGATGCGCCGGATGGCGGTGGCATGCGTGATATCGAGTTCACGGGCGCATGCCGAATAGCTGCCGACCCGCATCAGCGTGGACAGGGTCAGCAGGTCATCCCAGGTGATTGTGCTTTTTTGCACAGTATGTGTGATCTCGTGGCTAATTGGCGTACAGCTTACCGGCCTCTACGATGCCTGCATAGCCACTTTTTACTGTACGGAGACCGTCATGACCGCAACGCCTGCCGCCAAGCCTTTCACCCTGCTCGATGCCGCCGGTGCCAGCCGCCAGCCGTCCGCGTGGTCGGACGCCGTGCTGGTGCTGGTCGATCACCAGCGCGAATACGTCGATGGAAAGCTGCCGCTGACCGGCATGCCGGAAGCCGTGGCCGAGTGCGCCGCGCTGCTTGCGCAGGCGCGCCAGCACGGCACGCCGGTCATCCATGTGGTTCACCACGGCAAGCCTGGCGGTGCGTTCGACCCGACCGGCCCGTTCGCGGCCATCATCGAGGGTCTGACCCCCGCCGAAGGCGAGCAGACGGTCATCAAGAATCTGCCAAACAGCTTTGCGGGCACCAATCTGGCCGCGCTGCTTGGCGCGCTCGGCCGCAAGGAACTGATCGTGGCGGGCTTTCAGACCCATATGTGCATCAGCGCGACCGTGCGGTCCGCGCTCGATCATGGCTATCGCGTCACGCTGGTCGCAGCGGGCTGTGCCACGCGCGATCTGCCCGATCCGCTTGGCGGCGACCCGTTGCGCGCCGCAGAACTGCACCGCGTGACACTGGCCGCGCTGAACGACAGGTTTGCGACGATCGTGGCGGATGCTTCGGCGTTGACGCACTGACGTCGATCGACCGCCGTGCGGCTGGCTGGGGGCGGGTGGCGAAATTGTGATGTGTTCAATTCATTACATTTGCGTCACGCGCTGGGGCTGGCGGTCTGGGGCATACTAGCGCCTTTCCAACGCGGCCAATCCGGCCGCGTTTGCTCAAACAAGCCGCCCCCGCATGAAGCGCATCCTGCTTATCAAGATCACCTCGCTTGGCGACATGGTGCATACCCTGCCGCTGTTGTACGACCTGCGCCGTGCCTATCCGGACGCCAAAATCGACTGGATTGCCGACGCGTCGTGCGCGGATATTCCGAGCTGGGCGGTCGGCGTTGACCGTGTCATCGCGCCGCCTCTGCGCCAGTTCAAGAAGAATGGCCGCAAATGGCGCGACCTGCGCGGCATCATCGGCGCACTGATGTCGCTGCGCCGCGAACGCTATGACGTGGCCATCGACGTTCACGGCGTTTACAAGAGTGCCATCGCCGCCCGGCTGGCACGGACCCCGCGGCGCCTTGGCTATGCCGCCGAATTTCTCGGCGAAGCAAAGGCCGTGTTCGCCTACACCGAGATTTTTGGTCCGCACGGCGATGCCAACTGCCGCCAGAAGATGCGCATGGTGGTGGCCAACGCGCTGGGATACGACATCGAGCCGCACGAAACCGCCGAACTTCGGGTGCCGGCACCGGCCACGCCGCTGAACGCCGATGGCGTGCCACGTGCGCTGCTGTTCCACGCGACGTCGCTCGACATCAAGAAGTGGCCGCAGGCCAATTGGGTCGAGATCGGGCACCAGCTGGCCCGGCGCGGCTATCGCGTGCAGCTGCCATGGGGCTCGCCGAAGGAGCAGCAGGAAGCCCAGGCGCTGGCCGCGGCCATCCCCGGCGCCGAGGTGCTGCCGCGCATGTCGATCACCGAGTGCGCGCAGCGCGTCGATGCCGCCGCTCTGGTCGTCGGCATGGACACCGGCTTCGTGCATCTGGCCGATGCGCTGGGCAAGCCGACCGTCATGCTGTTCACCGCGACGTCGCGGCCGCATTTTGGCGTGAACAAGCCTGGACAGTCGGTGTCGGTCGGCGATAACGGCGCGCCGCCGTCGGTCGACGAGGTGCTGCGCGCCATCGATCACGTCACGCATGCAAGCCCGGCGCCGGCGGGCGTGCCGGCTCACGCGGCCGGCAGCGCATCGGCGTAACGCCAGTACTCGAAGTCCACGATCGTCGTATTGCCGTTCGCAGTCACCACGTCGAGCATGAACGGCTGGCGGCGGATCAGCATGGAGGCCAGGTAGCGCGACGCCCGGGTGAGTCCCGGCGGCGGGGCCACGGATTCGCCGTGACGCATCGCCAGCCGCAGGATATGCACCGGCACGAATCGCTGCGGATCGTCCATGCGCGCCAGGGCCGCGGCCCGGTAAAGCAGCGATGACTGCGCCAGGCGGGCAAAACGGGTGCGCAACTGGGCCAGCGTGCCGGTCGCCAGTGTGGCGCCGGTGCCGGTCAGGCCCACGGCGGTCACGCCGCGCACGTTAGCGCGCCAGAGCCCACCCACCACCACCAGCGGGTCGCGCTTTTCGGGCGGCGGCAGGTTCGACAGGTCTTCCGCCACCGAAAACATGTCGCCATTGAGATCGTAGAGATGGCTGCGCAGCCCAAAACGGCGGTGGTAGCCGATGATGCAGTCGAGGTCATCGTCGAGGATGGGGCGCGCGTCGCGCGGCAGATAGCGAGGCCTGACTTCGAACAGACCGGCCGACGCGGCATAGCGGCCCGTCCAGGTTTTCAGCGCGGCAGCGTCGGATTCGGCGCCGGTCTCGGCATGGGCGGGTGTCAGTTCCAGCGACATCGTCTTCAAGGCTTGGCGTTGGGGGAGAGCTCTCAACGCTACTTGCCGTGCCGCTCGACGTCGTTAGGACATTTCTAATTGTGGGCGCGGAATTTTCTCGTCCTGCCAGCGAGTTGACGCAACGCAAATGCCCTCATGGCGAGGGCATCAGTGAATGCCCCCCCCTTGCACAAGGCGCACCGGCTCCGCGTCGATGCGCAGCAGCAGCGCGGTCAGGCCATCGAGCGGCTGGCGCTGGCCGGCACCCCGGCCGCCCGGCGCGCCCTGCGCCGGCTGTCCCGCCGTGCAAACCAGGCTGGCGTCGCTCCAGCCATTGCCCCCGGGGGCAGCCTGCGCGCGCAGCCAGCCGTTGCGGTCGGCCAGCCACGTGGTGCCGGGCAACCGTGCTGGATCGACCCCCGCGATCCGCGCGAACACGGGCCAGGCCTGCGCGGACGCGGCCACGCAACCGGCGCGGAAATCCGGAATCGTGGCTGGCGGGCGGCCGTCGGGCGTGACCAGCAACGTGAGAAAGCGTGGATCGTCGAGCGGTAACGTGGCAGGCGCGCCGTCGAACGCCACGACGCGCACCCGCTGGCGCCCGCGCCAGTCGTCCAGCGCACGCGGCGGCGCCGCGCCGCAGCGCACCGTCACATCGGGCAGTCGCAGCGGCACCGGCCAACTGCCTTGCGTAGAGCCGCCGGTGCCGGCGGCCAGCGTCTTGAGGTAGTCGATCACGGCCCATGCCTGGGTATCATCAAGCTGATCGCCGAAGGCCGGCATTGTCGTGTGCCCATTGCCGTCGCGCATGCCGGCCACGATGTGCCAGAACAGTTCGCCTTCGGCGCGCCGGCCCAGCAGCGGACTCAGGAAGGTCGGCGGCCAGCGTGACAGCGTGGCCGCCTGCGGACCTTCGCCCCGGCCATCGGTGCCATGGCACGCCACGCAATGCTGCGCGTAGACCTGCGCGCCAGTGGCGATGGCATCCACGGCGAATCGGGTCGGGCTCTGGTGAAAGCTGGTCGGGGCCGCGGGCGTGACGAGCAGCACCGGCGAAGGCCAGGGCGCCGCCACCAGCGCCAGCGCGCCGATCCCCAGCCACACCATGCGCCGCCGGCGCCAGCCCAGCGCCACGACCAGGCAGGTCAGCGCCAGCACGATGGCCAGCACCGACAGGCCCAGCTGGCGCGCCAGCCCCAGATCGATCAGCAGGGTGTCCCCGGCAATGCGGTGCGACCAGGGCCACGCCGGCTGGCCGTGCAGATCGCCAGACCAGCCCAGCGCGTGCCAGAGTTGCCACAGCGCGAGCTGGACTTCCTGTACCAGGCGCAGCAGCGCATCGAGCCACGCCGGCGGTGGCGGGGCGCTCATGCGGCGCCCCGGACGACGGACTTACCAGCTGGCATCGAGACCCAGATGGCGCAGTGCTTCGTGCCGCAGCGCGGTCAGCCGCGGATCGCCGCGATGGCGGGGATAGGGCAGGTCGACGTGGATCTCGGCCGTGATGCGCGCCGGCCGCTGGCTGAACACGATCACGCGTTGCGCCAGGAACAGCGCCTCTTCCACATCGTGCGTGACGAGCAGGGCGGAAAAGCCCGCGCGTTGCCACAGTTCGACCAGGTCGCTCTGCATCGCCAGGCGCGTCAGCGAATCGAGCTTGCCAAGCGGTTCGTCGAGGACAAGCAGCCGGGGGTCGTTGACCAGCGCGCGGGCCAGTGCCACGCGCTGGGCCATGCCGCCCGACAGCTGATGCGGAAACGCGCGGGCGAAGGCTTCGAGCCCCACGCGCTTGAGCGCCGCATCGACGCGATGGCCTTCGCGGCGCAGCAGGCCGCGCGCCTGCAGGCCCAGCGCCACGTTGTCGCGCACGCGGCGCCAAGGGTAGAGCGTGGGGTCCTGGAAGACGACGATGCGCGAGGGGTCGGGGCGGTCGATCGGCGTGTCGTCCTGCAGGATCTGGCCCTGCGAGGGACTGTCGAGGCCCGCCACCAGCCGCAGCAGCGTGGACTTGCCGCAGCCGCTGGGACCGAGCAGCGCGACGAACTCGCCGGGCGCCACCTTCAGGTTGACGCTGTCGAGCACCGGCAGCTGCGTGTCGCCATCGCCAAAGGCATGGCTGACGGCGCGGATATCGATGCGGGCGCCACGCGAGGATTCGGATGCGGCCACTACCATTTGACGGTTCCTTTCTGCCACGACAGCGCGCGGTCGCGCACGGCAAACAGCAATGTGATGACGCCCGAGAACAGCAGGGCCATGACGATCAGCGCCGCGTACATGTTCACGTACGAGGCCCAGCCCTGCGCCCAGGTCAGATACCAGCCCAGCCCCGACTTCACGCCCATCATCTCGGCCGTGACCAGCACCGAGAACGACGCGCCGAGCCCCATGAACAGCCCCACGAAGACCTGGGGCAGCGCCGCCGGGATGGCCACGCGCAGCACCAGGAACGCCTCTGACGCGCCCATCGTACGGGCCACGTCGTAGTAGCTCTTGTTGACGCTGGCCACGCCGGACCAGGTCAGCACCGCCACCGGAAAGGCAGTGGCCAGCGCGATCAGGAAGACGGCCGCCGAATAGCTCGACGGGAAGAAATAGAACGTCAGCGGCAGCAGCGCGGTGGAGGGCAACGGCCCCAGCACACGCAGCACCGGATGCACCCAGTAGCCGATGCGGCGCGACCATCCGATCGACACGCCGATCAGGAAGCCCACCACACCGCCGTAGGCCACGCCGAAGCCGAGCAGCTTCAGCGTGTTCAGCGCGCTGTCGCCCAGCCGGCGCCAGTCGTCGATGTAGACCTCGATCAGCGCCTGCGGGGGCGCAAAGAAGGGCGTGGGCAGCAGCGCCGTTTTCGCGGTCAGGATTTCCCAGCCCGCCAAGACCAGCGGCAGGGCCACCAGCCACGGGCCGGCATGGCGTATCGCCTGGCGCAGGCGGCGCAGCGGACCCGCGTAGCCGCCCGCCACGGCCACCGCCAGCAGCGCGGCGGCCGCCACGAGTACCGCGATGCCGAGTTCGTCGGTATAGGCCCAGTCCGAAAAGCCGGCCACCTTGTTCGGCCAGCGCCAGGTGAGCGCGCCGAAGGCGCCCCACGCCAGCGCGGCGACGATGCCGGTGGGCCAGACACCGGCTGGCGTGCCGGTCGATTTGGACGGTTTGGCCGGTCGGGCCGGTTTGGCCGATCCGTCCAGCGGCAGCGTGGCGTCAAGCGTTTGTTGCGGCGTAGCCATGTGGGCGCTCCCGGGTTAGCCGAGGACGTTGGCGTAGACGTGCTGCGCCAGCTTCTTCGTGTCGGTCGATTTCTTGAGCACGCCAATGCGCTGGAAATCGCCGGCATAGAACGCGATTTCCTCCTGCAGGTCCACGCCGGTCGGGTGATGGGTGTAGGTCAGCGACGCATAGAGCTTGCGCAGGTCGTCGGTACTGATCTTGGGCGAGTATTTGGCAAAGACCTTGGCCGCCTCGTTGGGGTTCTCGTTGACGTAGTCGGTGGCCTGCACGATCGACCGGGCCAGCGCGGACGCGGCCGGCCGGTCGTTGCGGACCAGTTCGCCACGGGCGCCGATCACGCAGCAGACCTTGCGCGCATACTCGCCGGTCAGGTTGGTGGCCAGTTCCACATAGGCGCCGTTGGTGCGCTTTTCCAGCAGGTAGAGGTTGGGATCGCCGTCGGCAATCGCCTGGATCTCGCCCTTGTCCACGGCCACGCCAAGCAGGTCGGCCGGGTACTGGCGCCAGGTGATGTCGCGGTCCGGGTCGATGCCGTTCTTGGCCAGCAGGATCGTGAAGAAGTGCTTGCCCGGCGCGGCCAGGTCGCTGACGCCGACGGTCTTGCCCTTGAGCGCCTGCAGGTTCGTCACGCCGGCGGCCTTGGCGCCCACCAGCCGCACGCAGCCGCCATGCGAGCTGCCGATGATCTTGACGTCGAAGCCTGCTTCCAGCGGCTTGAGCCAGCGGTGGATCATGCCCACGGCGGCGTCGGCCTTGCCGGTGGCGATCGATTCCAGCAGCTGGTCGGTGGACCCGCTGTAGTTGATCAGGTCCACCTGCAGCCCGTTTTTCTCGAAGAAGCCCTTTTCCTGGGCCACCACGATCGGTGTCAGGCAGAACGAATTCTGGTTCCACGCAAAGGTCAGCTTGCGCGGTGCGGACCACGCCTGGCGGCCCAGGATCAGGGCCGGCGCGGCGATGGCTGCGGTGCCGGCGAGCCGCAGGACGCTGCGGCGGCGTGCATCAGGCTGGAAGGTGTTCTGGCTCATGGTTTCCCGCTCCCCGTTGTTGTTGGTGTGGGTGGTTCAGGCGGCGCGGCGGCGCTGTTCGGCGTCGCGCTGTGCGACCAGCGCGCGCACGCGCGGAATCAGCTCGCGGCCGTAGTCGACGGCGTCTTCAAGGGGATCGAAGCCGCGGATCAGGAACGTGGTCACGCCCAGGTCGTAGTAGGCCAGCAGGGCATCGGCCACCTGTTCCGGCGTGCCGACCAGCCCGGTGGAATTCGAACGGCCGCCCGTTTCGCGTGCAATGGCCGTCCACAGACGCTGGTCAACGCGATCGCCTTGTTCGGCCGCCGTCAGCAGCCGGCGCGCGCCTTCGCTCTGTTGCGGCCCGCCCCGGCTGTAGCCGGCCTGCACGCGCAACGCGCGGGTGCGTTCGAGGATGTCGTCGGCGCGCTGCCAGGCTTTTTCCTCGGTATCGGCCAGCACCGGCCGGAACGACACCGAAAAGTGGATCTCGCGGCCGTGTCTGGCCGCTTCGGCCCGCACGCGCGTGGTCAGTTCGCGCACCTGGTCGAGCGATTCGCCCCACAGCGCATAGACGTCGGCGTGCTTGCCGGCGACGGCAATGGCCGCCTCGGACGCGCCGCCGAAGTAGATCGGCACATGCGGCTGCTGCGCCGGCTTGACTTCGGAGAAGCCGCGCGCGAAGCGGTAGAACGTGCCGTCGTGGTCGAACGGCTGCGTCTCCGTCCAGATGCGCCGCAGGATGCCCAGATATTCGTCGGTGCGGGCGTAACGCTGGTCGTGGTCCAGGTAGTCGCCATCGCGCTTCTGCTCGTCGTCCGACCCGCCGGAGATGAAGTGCACGCCGAGCCGGCCGCCGCTGAACTGGTCCAGCGTGGCGATCTGGCGCGCGGCCAGCGTGGGCGACGTGAAGCCCGGCCGGTGGGCCAGCATGAAGTGGATGCGCTCGGTGACGGCGGCCGCGTACGAGATGGTCAGCGTGGCGGACGGGCCGGTGGAGTGGTGCGGCACCAGGATGCGGTCGAAGCCGGCCTGCTCGTGGGCCTGCGCGAAGGCGCGCACATAGTCGCGGTCGACCACGGGCCCGGTAGGCGGATGGATTTCCGATTGCTTCTGGCTCTGGATCATGCCGATGAAGTTGACGCTCATGCGTGATGCTCCTGGTTTGCCTGGATGGGGTACGGGTATGGACGAGAACCGTACGCCCGCGCGGCGGCAGACCCAACGAATAAAAACGCCGCTCCATATGCAGCAAAAACCGCCGGTCGATATGCGATATGCGTCGTTATCAAGGCCGGGCCTGCGGCGGTACGCTATGTGGCGCCTGATCCTGTTCCCCCGACGCCCGAAGGAAACCGCATGTCTTCGTCATCCCTGCATCGCCTGCCGACCCCGGCGGCACGGCTGGACGACGTGCTGGCCGAACTGGCCGCGCGCTTCGCCACCACCGCTGCCGCCCACGACGCCGATGGCACGTTCCCGCACGACAATTTCGCGCAGCTGCACGGCTACGGCCTGATCGCACAGGTCGTGCCGGCCGCGCACGGCGGTGCTGGCGCGGGGCTGGTCCAGGCGCGGCGCATCATCGCGGCCGTGGCGGGCGGCGACGCGGCCACGGCGCTGGTGCTGACGATGACCTACCTGCAGCATCGCGCGATCGGTCGCGCCGATTCGCGCTGGCCCGACGCGGTGCGCCAGCAGGTATTCCGCAGTGCCGTGGAGCAGGGCGGCCTGATCAACTCGCTGCGCGTGGAGCCGGAGCTTGGCTCGCCGGCACGCGGCGGCCTGCCGGGCACGGTGGCCACCCGCGTGGGCGACCGCTGGCGGCTGCGCGGCCACAAGCTGTACACCACCGGCATCCCGGCCCTGCGCTGGCTGGCCGTATGGGCGCGCACGCACGAGCCCGAGCCGCGCGTCGGCATCTTTCTGGTGCCCAAGCCGGACGCCGAGACGCCCGGCATCCGGGTGATCGAAAGCTGGGACCATCTGGGGCTGCGTGCATCGGGCAGCCACGAAACCGTGTTCGAGGATGTCTGGATTCCGCTGGAAAACGCCGTGGACATCCGCCCCCCCGCGGCCTGGGCGCCGGCGGGCGGCAGCCAGGCGGACATCGACGCCAACGCTGACCAGCAGGCGTGGATGGTGACCCTGCTGGGCAGCCTCTACGACGCCGTGGCGCGTGCCGGCTTCGACTGGATCCGCCAGTTCGTGCACGAGCGGGCCCCGGGCAGCCTGGGCAAGCCGCTGGCCACCTTGCCGCGCGTGCAGGAGTCGATTGGCGAGATCGCCGCGCTGCTGCGCGTGAACCAGGTCTTGCTCGACGACATTGCCGTGCGCTGCGATGCCGGCGCGCCGCCGCTGCCGGCCGACAGCGGGCTGCTCAAGTACACCGTGACATCGAACGCGATTCGCGCCGTGGAACTGGCGCTGCAACTGTCAGGCAATCACGGTCTGAGCCGGCACAACCCGCTGCAACGGCACTATCGCGACGTGCTCTGCAGCCGCATCCATACGCCCCAGAACGACGCCATCCTGACCGCCGCCGGTCGCGCGGCGCTGGGTATCTGACCCGGGGCGCAGACGACAGCCCGCCGTGCTATGGTTGTGTGCGATGTGCCGCAGCCTCGACGGCACACGTGAATCTGGAGACAAGCCATGGCCGGGACGCTACCTGGCGCGCACGCGCTGGCGCCGCTGCGCGACTTCATCACCGCCTTTTCCGCCTTGCTGGACCAGCAGCCGGACGAGCCGCGCATCCTCGACGAAGGCGGCGCGCTGCTGGCAAAGCTGGTGGCGCGCGACGACTGGCTGCCCGAGGCCTATGCGCAGCCCCATCCCGAGTTCTACCAGCAGATGCTGCTGCACTGCGATTCCGCCGAGCGGTTCTCGATCGTCAGCTTCGTCTGGGGGCCGGGACAGCGCACGCCGATCCACGACCATACGGTGTGGGGCCTGATCGGCATGCTGCGCGGCGCCGAGTACGCCCAGCCTTACGCGATACACGGTGACGGCGTGCCCCGGCCGGAAGGCACGGCCGTGCGGCTGGAGCCGGGCCAGGTGGAGGCGGTGTCGCCCACGGTTGGCGATATCCACCGCGTTCACAATGCCTTCGACGACCGCGTATCGATCAGCATCCACGTCTACGGCGCCAATATCGGCGCGGTAAGCCGCCATGTCTATCCGGAAGCCGGCGGCAGCAAGACCTTTATCTCCGGCTACTCCAATACCACCTTGCCCAATCCCTGGGACCGCTCGAAGGAATCCGTCGCACCATGACCGCAGCCAGCCATCCGTTTCCCGTCACGACCAGCCAGGCAGTGCGCCAGGCGTTGCTGGACCGCGCCGAGATTGCGCTGGTGGATGTGCGCGAGGAAGACCCGTTCGCGCAGCAGCATCCGCTATGGGCGGCCAACTTCCCGCTGTCGAAGCTCGAACTCGAAGCCTGGACGCGCATCCCGCGGCGCGATACCCGTATCGTGATCTACGGCGGGCATGACGGCGAAGACCTGGCGCCGCGTGCCGCAAGCGTGCTGCGCAGGCTGGGCTATACCGATGTGTCGCTGCTCGACGGCTGCCTGGAAGCATGGATCGCCGGTGGCGGCGAAGTGTTCCGCGACGTCAACGTGCCCAGCAAGTCGTTTGGCGAACTGGTCGAGGCCAAGCGGCACACGCCCTCGCTGAGCGCCACGGAGGTGCAGGCGCTGATCGACCGCAAGGCCGATGTGGTGATCGTCGACGCGCGCCGCTTCGACGAATACCAGACCATGAACATTCCCACGTCGACCAGCGTGCCCGGCGCGGAGCTGGTGCTACGTGTGCGCGAACTGGCGCCCGACCCCGCCACGCAAGTCGTCGTCAACTGCGCGGGCCGTACCCGCAGCATCATCGGCACGCAGTCGCTGATCAATGCCGGCATTCCGAACCCTGTGGCGGCGCTGCGCAATGGAACGATCGGCTGGACCCTGGCCGGGCAGACGTTGTCGCACGGCGCCAGCCGCCGCGCACCGGCGCAGGTGGGCGCGGCCAACCTGGAACAGGCCCGCGCAGGCGCCCGGGCCATTGCGGACAGGGCGGGCGTCAAGCGCATTGCGCATGACGCGCTGGCATCGCTGGAGACCCCGGGCCGCACCGTGTACCGCTTCGACGTGCGCACGCCCGAGGAATACGCCGACGGCCATCTGCCTGGCTTCGCCAGTGCGCCGGGCGGCCAGCTGGTGCAGGAAACGGATCACAACGCACCGGTGCGTGGCGCGCGCATCGTGCTGGCGGACGATGACGCCGTGCGCGCCAACATGAGCGCGTCATGGCTGGCCCAGATGGGATGGGAGGTCTATGTGGTGGAGCCGGTCGGCGATGCCCTGCGCAGCGAGCGCGGCACCCCGGCGGCGAATCGTCCCGCCGCACCGGACGTGCCAACGATCGCGCCGGCAACGCTGTCCGGGTGGCTGGAAACCGGCGACGTGGCGGTCATTGACGTGACGGCCAGCGCCAACTACGTCAAGCGTCATATCCCCGGTGCGTGGTTCACGATCCGGGCGCAGCTAACCCAGGCGCTGCGCGCTATCCCGCCGGCCCGCCGCTATGTGCTGACCTGCGGGTCAAGCCTGCTGGCCCGGTTTGCGGCCGTGGACCTGCAGGCGCTGACCACGTCGGAGGTCTTTGTGCTGGAAGGCGGCAACGCGGCGTGGTTCGACGCGGGCCTGCCAGCCGAGCAGGGCGAAACCCGTCTGGCCGTGCCGCGCACGGATCGCTATCGCCGCCCGTACGAGGGCACCGACAACGCAGCGGCTGCCATGCAGGCGTACCTCGATTGGGAATTCGGCCTGATCGCACAACTCGACCGCGACGGCACGCATTTCTTTGAGGTGGCTTGAGCTAACCGAATTGCGCCAAGGCAAGGCCCCTGCGCAACGCAGTGGGCCATCCCAAAATGCAACAGCAATGTTCCATTTGGGCACAGAAGTTTACGCCAATGCGTGTGAAGATTCCCCATCGATAACGCGGCCCGCCTTTCTTGCCTGAAAGGCAGGCGCCGCACAAACTGGGGGTCAATTCATGAATGTTGTACCGATACCAGCGTGGAATGATGCGCGGGTGCTTCCGCCGGTGACCGGGCCCCACCCGGGCAGTATGGAGCGGTCGCCTTACCACGTATCACTGATTGCCCTGGTGGAGCGGTTTGCCACGTCATCGCATCGCTGCAGGCTGTTGCAAGGATTGCTGGCGTTCAGAAAGGCGCTGCACGAAGCCGGCATCTGCAACGGCTTCCAATGGATCGACGGAAGTTTTTCAGAGGACATCGAATCGCTGGAATGGCGTCCGCCGCGCGACATCGACGTTGTGACATTCCTGGAAGACCACGCTCAGGTCCACGGAAAGATACCGGGACATCTTCTCGATCAGCAGTTCGTGAAGAGGCACTTCATGGTCGACGGGTATTGGGTGGATTCGTCGATATCCATGCGGGATCTGATCTGCCTGTCTACCTATTGGTACAGCCTCTGGTCACATCGTCGGAGCTTGCAGTGGAAGGGCTTTCTGGAGATAGACCTTGATCCTGCGCTGGATGAGGCGGCAGGTGTCTGTCTTGCGGCTGCCACGCGTCGGCTGGCACAGCATGCCGGGTCCCTCAACATCAAACTATGCAACGAAGGACTGGCCAATGTCTGAATACCAGATCGACCGGCTGCATGCGGACCGGAATTTTCTCATGAGGATGATCACGACGCTGCCGGACGGGATCACGCGATCCAGTCTTGAGTATCGACTCAGGCAAGTGCTTGAGGAGCTGGGGATGGCCGAAGCGAAGGTGCCGTCGCCGCGCTCACAAATCCTGTGTCCGCCGAATGATCACGGCCTGTCCGTGTAGCAGGCCGTCAGCATCGAACATCTGCCACAGCGGTCGCTGTAACGGGGAAGCAAGGCGACAAACCTCCGGCTGGTGATCAGACAGCCCCGGAGGCGCTGCCGAACGCGGCGAACACGCGCGCCTGCACGGCCTCCATGACCTTCAGTTGCTGCGGATTGGCCGCATCGCTGGCGGTCACGCCGGTGGCGTCCTTGGGCTTGGCGCCGAGCGGATAGAACACAAAGCTCGACCCGAAATCCTTGCCAGCTTCCTTTTTCAGGCTCCGGTTCAGGGCCTTGAGGTACTTTTTCTTCGAGGTCTTCGACATTGGCATGTTTCCTGGCGCTCCTGTCTAGTGATGAGCCTGATTCCCGCGTTGCGCCTGGACAGCCTTGCGCCCCGTCACGCGCGGCCTGCGTTGGCAGCGCATGGCGGATACCCTGTTCTGAGTGATTCGATAGGCACTTTCACGCGAATCGGTGTGAGGCTATGGTAGACGGGCTATCTCGCTCGAATCAAATACTGATTCCCATTGTCTCTAATGTTTATCCGACGCGCGCGTGACGCCTTGTGTTCGATGGCCGTATGCTTGCCGGGTGAAATCTGACCAGAAAGAGTCTGTCGATGACCGAGATGGCACGCACGATCGTTCCCGTAGATATTACAGAGCAGACCTTGCTGGCATGCGCGGTGATCGCGCGACACCTTGGCGGCACGCTGATGGGCGTCCACCTGTTCGGATCGGCGGTCGAAGGCGGATTGAAGCCGTGCAGCGATATCGATCTGCTGGTGATCGTGCGGGCGCGGCTTGAAGAATCGGCCAGGCGCGCATTGATGCGCGATCTCTTGACGATCTCTGTCCCGCCGGGCAGTGAGGGGCGGTGGCGGGCGCTGGAAGTCACCGTGGTGGCGTGCGATGAGGTGGTACCCTGGCGCTACCCGGCCAGGCGCGAGCTCCAGTTCGGCGAATGGCTCCGCACCGATTTGCAGGCCGGCATCGTCGAATCGCCAGTTCTTGATCACGACCTGGCCATCTTGCTGACGAAGGCGCGCCAGCACAGCGTGGCACTGGTGGGGCCTTCGGCCGAGACGCTGCTCGATGCCGTCCCCCTTCACGATTTCCACCGCGCGCTGCGCGATACCGCCGCGCAGTGGAATGCCGACGCAGATTGGAAGGACGACGAACGCAACGTCGTGCTGGCACTGGCCCGCATCTGGTACAGCGCGGCCACCGGAAAGATTGCCCCCAAGGACGTGGCCGCGACGTGGGCGCTGGAGCGGCTGCCCGAGACATTCCGCCCAGTCATGATCGCGGCGAGGGCAGGGTATCTGGAGGATGGGCCGGCATCGGCCCTCGCCGACGCGCGGCAGGTGGAAGCGTTCATCCGCTTCGCACAGACCGCCATTGATGAAATTCTGGTGCCGTAACTGACGGCGCCGATTCCCGGCGCCAAAACAAAAAGCCCAGCATCGCTGCTGGGCTTTTTGACGAATCTGGTGGGTGGTACAGGGATTGAACCTGTGACCCCTGCCGTGTGAAGGCAGTGCTCTACCGCTGAGCTAACCACCCCTTGCTGCTTCGTCGCCGTTGTTGCTGGCGTCGTGCAGTGGAGAAACGAGATTATGCCGATGGGCCAGTATCTTGTAAAGCCCTTTTTTGGACTTTCTTTAAAAAAGTGGTGAGGGCTACTGCACGGTGGCGTCGGCGGGCACTTCGGCCGGGACTTCGATCTTCCAGACGGTCTTGCCGCCGCTGGCCTTGTCCAGTTCCTTGAGCACGCTCTGGTGGGCCGACAGTTCGGCCTCGGTGGCCAGCAGCACCGGCAGGGTCAGGGCCGACAGGTCGGCCGTGGCGCGGGTTTCGCCCTGGGCGGCGCCGGCGTCGAGCATGTCGATGACCAGCGAATTCTGGCCGCGGGTCATGGCCAGGTAGACCTCGGCCAGCAGTTCGGCATCGAGCAACGCGCCGTGCAGCGTGCGGTGCGCGTTGCTGACGCCCAGGCGATCGCACAGGGCATCCAGCGAATTGCGCTTGCCGGGGAACATCTGGCGGGCTTCGCGCAGGGTGTCGATCACATTGGCCACGTGGTCGCGGAACGGGGGCAGTTTGTGGAGCTTGAACTCCATCTCCAGGAAGCCCATGTCGAACGCGGCGTTGTGGATGATCAGTTCGGCGTCGCGTACGAACTCCCGGATCTCGTGCATGACCTCGGCAAACTTCGGCTTGTCGGCCAGGAATTCAGCGGTCAGGCCGTGGATGGCCACGGCGTCTTCGGGGACGTCGCGTTCCGGGTTGATGTAGAAGTGCAGGTTGCGGCCGGTCAGGCGGCGGTTGACCAGTTCCACGCAGCCAATTTCGATCAGGCGATCGCCGGTGGCGTGGTTCAGGCCGGTGGTTTCGGTATCGAGAACGATCTGTCGCATGGGGCAGGATTGTAATCGCCCGGCACGGCTGGGCGACGGATTGCGGAGGTCAGGCGCTGATCGATTCCACGCCGCGGTTGGCCAGGCGGTCCGCCCGTTCGTTGCCGGGATGGCCGGCATGGCCGCGCACCCAGTGCCATTCAATCACGTGCGGCTGGCGGGCTTCGTCCAGGATCTGCCACAGGTCGGCGTTCTTGACCGGCTTCTTGTCGGCCGTCATCCAGCCGCGTTTTTTCCAGCCGGTGATCCATTCGCTGATGCCCTTCTGGACGTACTGCGAATCGGTATAGATATTGATGACGCAAGGCCGCTTGAGCGCGCGCAGCGCCTCGATCACGGCCATCAGCTCCATGCGGTTGTTGGTGGTGGGGTTCTCGCCGCCGAACAGCTCTTTCTCGTGGCCGCCGGATACCAGCACGGCACCCCAGCCGCCAGGGCCGGGATTGCCCTTGCAGGCGCCGTCGGAATAAATCGTGACTTCTTGCATGGATAAATGGAGGATGGCCCGGCTCAGGCGTCGGGCGTGGTCTTTTGATGTTTGCCGTGCGTGCCCGTGGGGGTGGCCACCGGGGCCGCCACAGGCGCCAGCGTGGGCTTGGCGGTCTTCCACGCCGGGCCCACCAGGCGGATATTCTTGACCCGCTTGACCGCGGAGATCATGTAGACCGAGCCGAAGATCGGCCACCAGCGGTCGCCCGCCTTTTCCATGAAGGCGGCGCGCTGCAGCCAGCGGTCGGTGCGATACGGCGGACAATAGCAGCCAAAGCGGCCGCGGATGATCTCGAAGCCCAGCAGCTTGAGCCAGTCCTTGATCCGCACGAAGCCGATGGTCTGCGCGTCGCTGGGCAGGAAGGGCGTGGCGCCCAGCCGGTTCAGGCCCTGGCGCGCGCCCCACAGGCTCATCGGGTTGAAGCAGGTCACTACCACGCGGCCCTCGGGCATCAGCACGCGCGATACCTCGCGCAGCACTTCGTGCGGGTCCTCGGAAAACTCCAGGATATGGGGCAGGGTGACCAGGTCGATGCTCTGCGTATCGAACGGCAGTTCGTCGAACCGGCACAGCAGCTGGCGTGCGTCGGGGTGCGTCTCGCGCGGCCCGTGCGGGCCGGCGCGGCCATCGAGCGCCAGCGCCGAGAACGGCATGCGGTTCTCGCGCAGCGTGTCGATCTGGGGCAGCCCCAGCTGCACCGCGTGGTAGCCGAAGATGTCCGTTACCGTCCGGTCATACTGCTGCGATTCCCACCGGAGCATGTACTGCCCGGGTGGCGACGCCAGCCATTCTTCCCAATCTATAATCGGTCGGTTGGACATAGGAGCACACATGTTGAAAGTGGAGCCGATCCCCGCCTTTCAGGACAACTATATCTGGGCCATCCACGACGGCGAAAGTGCCGCGGTGGTGGATCCAGGCGAGGCCCAGCCGGTGGAGCGATTTCTGGCGCAACGCGGATTGGCACTGGGCGCTATTGTAATCACCCATCACCATGGCGATCATCAGGGCGGCGTGGCCGACTTGCTGGAACGTCATCCGGCCCGCCCCGACGGGGCCCCGATCCCGGTGATCGGGCCTGCCGGCGAGCGCATCGGGCATCGCACCCAGGCCGTGCGCGAGGGGGATACGGTGACGCTGGCCCACCCGGCCGCGACCTTCCGCGTGCTGGATGTCCCCGGCCATACCGCCGGCCACGTGGCCTACGTGGGCGACCTGCCGGGCGCGGGCCGTGTCGTCTTCTGCGGCGACACCCTGTTTGCCAGCGGGTGCGGGCGGCTGTTCGAGGGGTCGCCGGCGCAGATGCTGGCGTCGCTGGACAAGCTGGCCGCCTTGCCCGGCGATACCCGGGTGTACTGCGCCCACGAATACACGCGCAGCAATGTCCGCTTTGCGCAGGCCGTGGAGCCAGGCAATGCCGATCTGTCGGCATGGTCGGCGCGGGTGGATGCGCTGCGTCAGGCCGAGACCCCCACGCTACCCACCACGGTGGCCCATGAGCGCGCGGTCAATCCGTTCCTGCGCTCCCGGGAGCCGGCGGTGCGCCGGGCCGTGCAGGCGCAGGGCGGCGACGTCAGCAACGATGCCGCGGCGTTCAGCGCGCTGCGGGGATGGAAGGACAATTTCCGCTAATACATTCCAGACGTTTGCGGGCGGGCGCAGGGGTGTGCCGGACCCGCCCGGACGGCCCCGGCCTGCATTTCAGGTATCGCAAGATGTCCAAATTGCATCTTCGGGAAAATCTCATTGACGCCAACCGGCCTTTTCCATAGGATCAGGCGAAATTTTTGGCGTCACTTTCAGAGAACTTAATGCGATTTGGTCGATTTCTGGCGGTAGTTGCGTGTGCCGCGCTGCTTGCAGCCTGCGCCAGCACACCCACTCCGCCTGCCGGCGAGATGGCCGGCACGCCGACCGCCCTGGAATCCGGTCCGCCCAAGGACCCGCTCAACACGCTGAACAGCACCGGCCGCGCCGGCTCGCTTGCCAGTACCAACGTCGCCAAGGTAGACCAGTCCAGCGTGGACTGGCTGCGCGGGCCGTCGTCCGATATCTGGGGCCGCATCCGCAAGGGCTTTGCGATGCCGGACCTGGAAGGCACGCTGGTCGATGACCGCACGCAGTGGTACGCCGCCCGGCCCGACTACATGGAGCGGATGGTGGGCCGGTCGAGCCGCTACCTCTACCACATCGTGGAAGAGCTCGAGCGCCGCAACATGCCGACCGAGCTGGCGTTGCTGCCGTTCGTCGAGAGCGCGTTCAATCCCCAGGCGGAATCCACGGCCAAGGCGGCCGGGATGTGGCAGTTCATCCCCAGCACGGGCAAGACGTACAACCTCAAGCAGAACATGTTCCGCGACGAGCGGCGCGATGTGCTGGCGTCCACCGACGCGGCGCTCGACTACCTGTCGCGGCTCTATGACATGTTCGGCGACTGGCACCTGGCGCTGGCCGCGTACAACTGGGGCGAGGGTGCCGTGTCGCGGGCCATCGCCCGCAACCAGGCGCGCGGGCTGCCCACGGACTACGCCAGCCTGACCATGCCGAACGAGACGCGGTACTACGTGCCGAAGCTGCAGGCGGTGAAGAACATCATCGCCAATCCGGCCGCCTATGGGGTCAAGCTGCCCGATATTCCCGATCATCCGTACTTCGTGACGGTGACCACGTCGCGCGATATCGATGTGGCGCTGGCGGCCAAGCTGGCCAACATGCCGCTGGACGAGTTCAAGGCGCTCAATCCGTCGTTCAACCGCCCGGTGATTCTGGGGGCGGCCAACCCGCAGATCCTGCTGCCGTTCGATAACGCCGAACGGTTCCAGTACAACCTCAATACCTATCGGGGCGGCCTGTCCACCTGGACCGCCATTTCGGTGGACAGCCGCGAGCGCGTGGAATCGCTGGCGGCGCGGCTCAACGTCGATGCCGACACGCTGCGCGAGATCAACCGCATTCCCAAGGGCATGCGGCTGAAGGCCGGCTCGACGGTGATGATTCCGCGTACCGATCGCCATGACCAGGACATCAGCGCGTCGCTGGTGGACACCGCGATGCTGGCCGTCGAGCCTGATGTGCCCGATGCGCGCCGCGTGGTGGTCAAGGCCGGCCGCAAGGACACGGTGTCGTCGGTGGCCCATCGCTACGGGGTGTCTGCGCGGCAGGTGCAGTCGTGGAACAAGCTGTCGGGCAGCAAGCTGGTGGCCGGCCAGAGCCTGGTGCTGATGGTCCGCCCGAACTCGCCGGCTGCGGCACGCGCCGAGCGCGGCGACGATGGCGACGATACGCCGGTCCGTGGCAAGGCTGCGCACGGCAGGACCGTTGCGGCGAAATCGGAAAAAACCGAGAAGGTCGAAAAGGCATCGGTTTCCAGATCGGCGAAAGCTGAAAAGGCCGAGCCGCGCAAGCGCGTGGTGGTGGAAGCCGCGCCGCGCAAGGGCGCCACCAAGTCGGCCAGCCAGCCGGTGCCGGCCGCGCCCGCCAAGCCGACGCCGTCGGCAAAGTCCGCCAAGGGTCACGCTCGCTGATTGGCGATATCCGACTGTCTGATCCGTCCCCCCGCGCCGCGCGACATCGCAGGCCGCGGGGGGATCGGCACCCACGGTGAGGCCAAACGTCTGGGCCGCCGCGCCGTCATGGTAGATTCTTTAAAAAAAGATGGCCGTATCCGTGCCCAAGGGGACGGCGCCGCAAGCCGCTGCGCGATGCTGCGGACAGGCGCCGCGCGATAGCCCATCCCACTCGGGCCCGGCCGGGCCATCCGCACCGCATTACGACAAACGACAAGCGGAGGAGACACATCATGACGGCAAGCCGTGCCCTGCACGCGCGTTCCCTGTCCGACAAGGCCGGATTCTGGGCCGAACAGGCCGCGCGCATCGATTGGGAAACCCCGTTCGAGCGCGTGCTCGACGACAGCCATCCGCCATTCGCGCGCTGGTTCGTGGGCGGGCGGACCAATCTCTGCCACAACGCCATCGATCGCCACCTGGCCGAGCGGGCCGACCAGCGCGCGCTGGTCTATGTGTCCACCGAGACCGATTCCGAGCGCGTCTACACCTATCGCCAGCTGCACGACGAGGTGAACCGGATGGCCGCCACGCTGCAGGCGCTGGGCGTGCAGCGCGGAGACCGGGTGCTGGTCTACATGCCGATGATCCCCGAAGCGATGTTCGCGATGCTGGCCTGTGCCCGCATCGGGGCCGTGCATTCGGTGGTGTTCGGCGGGTTTGCCTCGGTCAGCCTGGCCGCGCGTATCGACGATGCGAAGCCCAAGGTGATCGTCAGTGCCGATGCGGGGTCGCGCGCCGGCAAGGTGGTGCCGTACAAGCCGCTGCTGGACGAGGCGATCCGGCTGGCCGGCCATCATCCGGACAAGGTGCTGCTGGTGGACCGCCAGCTGGCCGACATGCCGCGCACCGCCGGCCGTGACGAGGACTACGCCGCGTGGCGCGACAGGATGGCGGGCCGGCAGGTGCCGTGCGTATGGCTGGAGTCGAGCGAGCCATCGTACGTGCTGTACACCTCGGGCACCACGGGCAAGCCCAAGGGCGTGCAGCGCGATACGGGCGGCTATGCGGTGGCGCTGGCCACGTCGATGGAGTACATCTTCTGCGGCAAGCCCGGCGACACGATGTTCACGGCGTCCGACGTGGGCTGGGTGGTGGGGCACAGCTATATCGTCTATGCGCCGCTGCTGGCCGGCATGACGACGGTGATGTACGAAGGCACGCCGATCCGTCCCGACGGCGGCATTCTCTGGAAGATCGTCGAGCGGCATGGCGTGAACATCATGTTCAGCGCGCCCACGGCCATCCGCGTGCTCAAGAAGCAGGACCCGGCGCTGCTGCGCCAGTACGACCTGTCCAGCCTGCGGCTGCTGTTCCTGGCGGGCGAGCCGCTGGACGAGCCCACGGCGCGCTGGATTCAGGACGGCATCGGCAAGCCGGTGGTCGATAACTACTGGCAGACCGAATCGGGCTGGCCGATCATCGCGATCCAGCGCGGCGTCGAGGCGTTGCCGGCCAAGCTGGGCTCGCCCGGCGTGCCGGCCTATGGCTATGACCTGCGGATCGTCGACGAGAGTACCGGCGAGGAATGTCTGCCGAACCAGAAGGGCGTGGTGGCCATCGACTATCCGCTGCCGCCCGGCTGCATGACCACCGTCTGGGGCGACGACGACCGCTTTGTACGCACCTACTGGTCGGCGGTGCCGAACCGGCAGTGCTATTCGACGTTCGACTGGGGCGTGCGCGATGACGATGGCTACATCTTCATCCTTGGGCGCACCGACGATGTGATCAACGTGGCCGGGCATCGGCTGGGCACGCGCGAGATCGAGGAAAGCCTGTCGTCCCACCCGGGCGTGGCCGAGGTGGCCGTGGTGGGTGTGCAGGACGCGCTGAAAGGGCAGGTGGCGCTGGGCTTCTGTATCGCCCGCGATGCCAGCCGCACCGGCACCGATGACGACCGCCTGATCTTTGAAGGCGAACTGATGAAGACCGTCGAGCAGCAACTGGGTGCGGTGGCGCGGCCGGCGCGCGTGTTCTTTGTCAACGCGCTGCCGAAGACCCGCTCGGGCAAGTTGCTACGCCGGGCCATCCAGGCCGTGGCGGAGGGGCGCGATCCGGGCGACCTGACGACGATCGAGGACCCGACGGCACTCGACCAGGTAAAAGACGCCCTGGGCTGATGGATATGGCGAAGGCTCCTCTTTTCTGCGTGGGCAGAAGAGGGGCCTTGTCGGACGCGACCTGAAATTCTTCTTGCCAGCGATCGTCAGGCGCCCTAATATTTTAAGCATAAAATATTTAACCCTGATGTAGAGCGCCATTGGCCCGATGCCGGCGGCGTGCAGGAGACTGACAGATGCGAGTGCTCTGTATTGGTGGCGGCCCGGCGGGCTTGTACTTCGGGCTGCTGATGAAGCTGCAGGACCCGGCCAACGAGGTGGTGGTGGTCGAGCGCAACCGGCCGTACGACACGTTCGGCTGGGGCGTGGTGTTTTCCGACGCCACGCTCGAAAACCTGAAGCAGGCCGATCCGGTGAGCGCGGCCGACATCAACGCGGCGTTCAATCACTGGGACGACATTGACATTCATATCGGCGGCCGCACGATCCGCTCGGGCGGGCACGGGTTCATCGGCATTGGCCGCAAGCGCCTGCTCAACATCCTGCAGGCCCGCTGCGAGGCGCGGGGCGTGAAGCTGGTGTTCGAGACCGACGCCACCGACGACCAGGCGCTGGCCCGGCAGTACAACGCCGACCTGGTGATTGCGTCCGATGGCATCAACAGCCGCATCCGCACCCGCTACGCCGAGACCTTCGCGCCCGATATCGACACGCGCCAGTGCCGCTTTGTCTGGCTGGGCACCCACAAGCTGTTCGACGCGTTCACGTTTGCGTTCGAGAAGACCGAGCATGGCTGGTTCCAGGCCCATGCCTACCGCTTCGATGACGACACATCGACGTTCATCGTCGAAGCCCCGGAGCCCGTGTGGCGCGCCGCCGGCATCGAACAGATGAGCCAGGAAGAGGGTGTGGCATTCTGCGAACGGCTCTTCGCCCGCCATCTGGACGGCCACCGGCTCATCAGCAACGCCACGCACCTGCGCGGTTCGGCCAACTGGATCCGCTTCCCGCGCGTGATCTGCCACCGCTGGGTGCACTGGAACACACTGGCCGACGGCCGTCGCGTGCCGGTGGTGCTGATGGGCGATGCCGCGCACACCGCGCATTTCTCGATTGGGTCAGGCACCAAGCTGGCGCTGGAAGACGCGATCGACCTGGCCAACGAGATCGGCGCGCACCGCGCCGCCGGCGTGGATGGGGTGCCCGAGGCGCTGACGCGCTACGAGGCCACGCGCAGCGTGGAGGTGCTGAAGATCCAGAACGCCGCGCGCAATTCCACCGAATGGTTCGAGAATGTCGAACGCTACGCGGGCATGGCGCCCGAGCAGTTCGCCTATTCGCTGCTGACGCGATCGCAGCGGATTTCCCACGAGAACCTGCGCGTGCGCGATGCCGGCTACGTCGCCGGGTTCGAGCAATGGCTGGCCGCCCAGGCCGGCGTGCCGCAGGAAACGCTGAAGCTGCGCGCCGCCGCCGGCGACGCGGGCCTGCCGCCGATGTTCACGCCGTTCACGGTGCGCGGCGTCACGCTGAAGAACCGGGTGGTGGTGAGCCCGATGGCGATGTATTCGTCGGTGGACGGCGTGCCGGGCGATTTCCACCTGGTGCATCTGGGGTCGCGCGCCATGGGCGGCGCCGGCATGGTGGTGGCCGAGATGACCTGCGTGTCGCCCGATGCGCGTATCACGCCGGGCTGCCCAGGGCTGTGGAACGACGCCCAGCGCGACGCCTGGAAGCGCATCGTCGATTTCGTACACGCCAACAGCGACGCCCGCATCGCCATGCAGCTGGGTCATGCCGGCCGCAAGGGTTCGACGCAGCTGGGCTGGGAGAAGATGGACTATCCGCTGGCCGAGGGCAACTGGCCGCTGGAATCGGCATCGGCGCTGCCCTACCTGCCGGGCGTGTCGCAGGTGCCGCGCGAGATGACCCGCGCCGACATGGATCGCGTGCGCGACGACTTCGTGGCCAACGCCCGCCGCGCGGCGGAGGCCGGCTTCGACTGGCTGGAACTGCACTGCGCGCATGGCTATCTGCTGTCGAGCTTCATCTCGCCGCTGACCAATGTACGTACCGACGACTACGGCGGCTCGCTGGCCAACCGGCTGCGCTTTCCGCTGGAGGTCTTTGCCGCGGTGCGCGCCGTCTGGCCGCAGGACAAGCCGATGTCGGTGCGGATTTCGGCGCACGACTGGGTGGAAGGCGGCATCACGGGCGACGATGCCGTGGACATCGCGCGCGCATTCAAGGCGGCCGGCGCCGACATGATCGACTGTTCGTCCGGCCAGGTCAGCCCCGACCAGACCCCGGTCTACGGCCGGATGTACCAGACACCGTTCGCCGACCGCATCCGCAACGAGGCGGGCATCCCGACGATTGCCGTCGGCGCCATCTTCGAGGCCGACCACGTGGACAGCATCGTGGCGGCGGGCCGCGCCGACCTGTGCGCGATTGCCCGCCCGCACCTGGCCGATCCGGCCTGGACGCTGCACGAAGCCGCACGGCTGGGCTTCCGCGATGTCACCTGGCCCAGGCAATACGTGGCCGGCAAGCGGCAGCTCGAAACCAACCTGGCGCGGGCGGCTTCGTACGCGCAGCAACCGGGGAAGTGATCATGGCGATGGCGTTGCAGGGCCACCATGCGCTGGTTACCGGCGGCGGACGCGGCATTGGCGCGGCGATTGCCCGCCGGCTGCTGGAAGAGGGCGCGAGCGTGACGCTGGTGGGCCGCGACTGCACGGTGCTGGACGCGGCCATGCAGGCGCTCGAGCCGCTGGCCGTCGATGGCGCGGCGCTGGGCGCGGCGGCGGCCGACATCACCGATGCCGACGAGGTGGCCGGTGCCTTTGCCCAGGCCGCCAGCGAACGCGGCCCGATCACGGTGCTGATCAACAACGCGGGCCAGGCCCATAGCGCACCGTTCGCCAGGACCGACCTGGCGCTGTGGCAGCGCATGCTCGACGTCAACCTGACCGGCACCTTCCTGTGTACGCAAGCCGCGCTGCCCGCGATGCTGGAGCAGGGCTGGGGCCGCATCGTCAACGTGGCGAGCACGGCCGGGCTGATCGGCTACGGCTACGTCAGCGCCTACTGCGCGGCCAAGCACGGTGTGATCGGCCTGACCCGCGCGCTGGCCCTGGAACTGGCCCCGAAGGGCATCACCGTGAACGCGGTGTGCCCGGGCTATACCGAGACCGACATCGTGTGCGATGCGGTAGCCAATATCGTCGGCAAGACCGGCCGCACGGAAGCGCAGGCGCGCGCCGAGCTGGCCGCGCGCAATCCGCAGCGCCGGCTGGTGCAGCCCGACGAGGTGGCCGATGCCGTGGCGTGGCTGTGCCGTCCATCGGCATCCGCCATCACCGGGCAGGCCGTGCCGGTGGCGGGCGGCGAGGTGATGGCGGGGTGAAGAACCTGGGTGTTACGCCCCGCTTCCAGGTCGCGGCAGCGGGGCGGCAACCCAACCAAATGCAGGTCACGAATTCAAAGCGAGACTAACGATGAGCGATGTAGCACTGGACATGCGCCACCACAAGCGCGCCTTTGCCGACTACCAGCCGAAGCACTTCCTGTGGTCGGTGTCGGCCGACGGCAAGGTGGCCACGATCACGCTGAACCGGCCGGAGCGCAAGAACCCGCTGACGTTCGATTCCTACGCCGAGCTGCGCGACCTGTTCCGCGCGCTGAGCTATGCCACGGACATCAAGGCCGTGGTGATAACCGGCGCGGGCGGCAACTATTGCTCGGGCGGCGACGTGCACGAGATCATCGGGCCGCTGACGCGCATGTCGATGCCGGAACTGCTCGACTTCACGCGCATGACGGGCGACCTGGTCAAGGCCATGCGCGCCTGCCCGCAGCCGGTGATCAGTGCGATTGACGGCATCTGCGCCGGCGCTGGCGCCATGATGGCGCTGGCATCCGATATGCGGCTGGGCACGGCGCAGGCCAAGACGGCCTTCCTGTTCGTCCGCGTGGGCCTGGCCGGGGCGGACATGGGCGCCTGCACGCTGCTGCCGCGCATGATCGGGCAGGGCCGGGCCAGCGAACTGCTCTACACGGGCCGCGCGATGACGGCCGACGAAGGCCTGCAGTGGGGCTTTTTCAATGCGCTGCATGCCTCGGAATCCGTGCTGGCCGAGGCGCAGGCGCTGGCCGCCCAGATCGCGGCGGGCCCCACCTTCGCGCACGGCGTGACCAAGAAGCTGCTGCACCAGGAGTGGAATATGGGCGTGGACGAGGCCATCGAGGCCGAGGCCGAAGCCCAGGCCATCTGCATGCAGACGCGCGACTTCCGCCGTGCCTACGATGCATTCGTGGCCAAGCGGAAGCCCGTCTTCGAAGGCGATTGAGGAGCCGGCATGAGCGACAAGACCTATCTCGACCTGCCGTTCTTCGACGACATGCATCGCCAGCTGGAACGCGAGCTGGACGGCTGGTGCGGCCAGCACCTGCGCCATATCGACCATCACGACGCCGATGCCGCATGCCGGGGGCTGGTGCGCCAGCTGGGCCAGGCGGGCTGGCTGCGCTACTGCGTGCCGGCAGCCTTCGGCGGCGCGCTGCCGGCGCTGGATTCACGCGCGCTGTGCCTGCTGCGCGAAACGCTGGCGCGTCACGACGGCCTGGCCGACTTCGCCTTCGCCATGCAGGGGCTGGGCTCCGGTGCGATCACGCTGGCCGGCAGCGACGCCGTGCGCGAACGCTACCTGCCGCGCGTGGCCCGGGGCGAGGCGATTGCGGCCTTTGCGCTGTCGGAGCCCGAGGCCGGGTCCGATGTGGCGGCGATGCAGTGCAGCGCGCGGCTGTCCGACGACGGCAGCCACTACGTGCTGGACGGCGCCAAGACCTGGATTTCGAACGGCGGCATCGCCGACTTCTACTGCGTGTTCGCCCGCACCGGCGAAGCGCCGGGCGCGCGCGGCATCACGGCCTTCGTGGTCGATGCCGATGCGCCGGGCCTGTCGATTGCCGAGCGGATCGACGTCATCGCGCCGCATCCGCTGGCCACGCTGCGCTTCGACCACTGCCGCGTACCGGTGGGCAACCGGCTGGGCGAGGCGGGGCAGGGCTTCAAGGTGGCGATGATGACGCTGGACATCTTCCGCGCGTCGGTGGCGGCGGCGGCGCTGGGCTTTGGCCGCGCCGCGCTGGACGACGCACTGGCGCGCGCCACGTCGCGGCCGATGTTCGGCGGCGTGCTGGCCGACCTGCAGCTGACGCAGGCCGCGATTGGCGAGATGGCCACGGCCATCGACTCGGCCGCGCTGCTGACCTACCGTGCCGCCTGGCTGCGTGACGTGCGCCAGCAGCGCACCACGCGCGAGGCGGCCATGGCCAAGATGGTGGCCACCGAGCACGCGCAGCAGGTGATCGACCGCGCCGTGCAGATCTTTGGCGGCCTGGGCGTCAAGGTGGGCACGCGCGTGGAGCGCCTGTACCGCGAGATCCGCTCGCTGCGGATTTACGAAGGCGCCACCGAGGTGCAGAAGCTGATCATCGCGCGCGAGACACTGGCTGCGCGCCCGGCCTGACGCATCGCATCCGAACCGAACAGGAGACAAGCATGGTCGCCCCCACCATCGTCCCGAATGCCGCCACGGCGCACGTCGACACCTTCGCCCGCGATCGCCTGCCGCCGCCCGATACCTGGCCGGTATTCCAGTTCAACGACGACACGCGCTACCCGGCACGGCTCAATGCGGCCGTGGAGCTGGTGGACCGCCATGTGTCCGACGGCAATGGCCAGCGCGTGGCGGTGCGCCACGAGCGCGCCGGGCGCATCGAAACGGTGACTTACGCGCAACTGTCGGCGCTGGTCAGCCGCATCGCCCGTGTCCTGGTGGAAGACATGAAGCTGGTGCCGGGCAACCGCGTGCTGCTGCGCGGGCCGAACAACCTGATGATGGCGGCCAGCTGGCTGGCCACGGTCAAGGCGGGCCTGATCGCGGTGCCGACGATGCCGCTGCTGCGCGCCAAGGAACTGCGCCAGATCATCGACAAGGCGCAGGTCTCGGCCGCGCTGTGCGACGCCCGCCTGCGCGAAGAACTCGACGCCAACCAGCGCGCCGACGGCGAGCACTTCTGCCCGACGCTGACCACGGTACGGTACTTCAACGGCACCGGCCCGGGGTCGCTGGAAGCCGCGATGGACGGCAAGCCGGATACCTTTGCCGCCTGCGACACCGCCACCGACGACATCTGCCTGATCGCCTTCACGAGCGGCACCACGGGCCAGCCCAAGGGCACCGTGCATTTCCACCGCGATGTATTGGCGATGTGCGACCTGTTCCCGCGCCACGTGCTGAAGCCCACGCCGGACGACGTGTTCTGCGGCACGCCGCCGATCGCGTTCACGTTCGGGCTGGGCGGCATGCTGTGTTTCCCGCTGCGCATCGGCGCCAGCACGGCGCTGGCCGAGAAGCTCACGCCCGAAACGCTGCTCAAGCTGATCCAGGACCACCGCGCCACCGTGGTGTTCACGGCGCCCACCTTCTACCGGCAGATGGCCACGCTGGCCGGGAATTTCGACATCGGCAGCCTGAAGAAGAGCGTGTCGGCCGGCGAGGCGCTGCCCGACGCCACGCGCCAGGCCTGGAAGGCGGCCACCGGCATCGAGATGATCGACGGGCTGGGCGGGACCGAGATGATGCATATCTTCGTGTCCAGCGCCGGGGCCGATGTGCGGCCCGGCGCCGTGGGCCGCGTGGTGCCCGGCTACGAGGCGCGCATCGTGGACGACAACATGCAGCCGCTGCCGCCCGGCACCGTGGGCAAGCTCGCGGTGCGCGGCCCCACCGGCTGCCGCTATCTCGACGACCCGCGCCAGGAAGTCTATGTGCGCGAAGGCTGGAACCTGCCCGGCGACACCTTCATGGCCGACGAGGACGGCTACTACTTCTACCAGGCCCGCTCGGACGACATGATCATCTCGGCCGGCTACAACATCGCCGGCCCCGAGGTGGAAGGCACGCTGATGAAGCACGCGTTCGTGGCCGAGTGCGGCGTGGTGGGCGCAGCCGACGCCGAGCGCGGCCAGGTGGTGACGGCCTACGTGGTGCTGCGCCCCGGCGTGGCGGCCGACGCGGCCACGTGTGCCGCCCTGCAGGACTACTGCAAGCGCGAGATCGCGCCCTACAAGTATCCGCGCCGCATCGAGTTCGTGGCCGCGCTGCCGCGCACCGAGACGGGCAAGCTGCAACGCTTCCGGCTACGGCAAATGGCCAACGAGGGCGGACAGCCGTGAGCGAACCGTCATGAGCGAGATATTCCGCAACCACGTGCGCATCCGCTTCAAGCATTGCGACGCCGCCGGCATCGTGTTCTATCCGCGCTATTTCGAGATGCTGAACGACTTGATCGAAGACTGGTTCGCCGAGGCGCTGGACTGGCCGTTCGACGCCATGCACGGGGCGTCGCACGCGGGCATTCCGACGGCGGAACTGCAGTGCCGCTTCGAGGCGCCGAGCCGCCTGGGCGAACTGCTCACGCGCGAACTGCGCGTGACACACATCGGCCGCAGCAGCTTTGCCGTGCAGATCCGCTTCGCCGGCCCGGACGGCGACACGCGCATGGCCATCACCCAGCGCCTGGTCTGCGTGGACACGCGCCAGATGGCCCCGCAGCCGCTGCCTGACCCCGTGCGCACCGCGATGGGGCGCTTCCTGGCGCCCGCCGCGTAAGCCCGAACAAACCAGACGATGGCAACACCGAAAGGACCCAACATGCTGAAGACATTGCAACCGCCCGACTGGGCAGCGCCGAAAGGCTACGCCAACGGCATCCTGGCCGACATGCAGGTGGGCAGCCGCCTGATATTCGTGGGCGGCCAGATTGGCTGGAACGGCCAGTGCGAGTTCGAGACCGACGACTTCGCGCTGCAGGTGGCGCAGGCGCTGCGCAATATCGTGGCGGTGCTGGAGCAGGGCGGGGCGCGGCCCGAGCACATCGCGCGCATGACCTGGTACGTGAAGGACAAGGCCGAATACGTGGGCGCCTACAAGGCCATCGGCCAGCACTATCGCGATATCGTCGGCCGGCATTTCCCGGCCATGACGGCCGTCGAAGTGGCCGACCTGGTGGAGCCGCGGGCCAAGGTGGAAATCGAAGTCACGGCGGTGGTGCCGCCGACGGTGTAAATCCCACGCGATGCCGGCGGAGCGCGGGGGTGCGGCCGCCTGTCATGCCGATGACAGGTAAGCCGGCCGCCGCGTCTGTCCATCGTAAGTTGTTGAATACTTGAGAAATTGGGTGCGGCGGGATATAATTCGAAAGTTTCGCTTTCAGAACCCTTCACCCTAGCGCCTACCGTATTCCACCTTCCGCCGCCCCGCTTGCGCGCGTTTTTCATGCACTGCAAAAATGTGATGAAAAAGCCATGCGCCAGCCGGTCCCTTTGTTGGGCCGCCTACGGGGCACGAGGCGTTGAGCAGGTCGGTCACGGGGTGAGTCCAGCAGGAGCCTACCCGTGTTACCGTCTTTTCCGTCCGCCATCCTCGCGCTTGCAGACGGCACGGTCTTTCGTGGCTATTCCATCGGCGCTTCCGGCCATACGATCGGCGAAGTGGTGTTCAACACCGCCATCACCGGTTATCAGGAAATCCTCACCGACCCCAGCTATTCCCGGCAGATCGTCACGCTGACGTATCCGCATATCGGCAATTACGGCGTCAATCCTGAGGATGTAGAAGCCACGAAAGTCCATGCCGCCGGCCTGATCATCAAGGATCTGCCGCTTCTGGCCTCCAACTTCCGCAAGGAACACACGCTCGCCCACTACCTGAAGCAGGAAAAGGTCGTGGCGATTGCCGGCATCGACACCCGCAAGCTGACCCGTATCCTCCGCGAGAAGGGCGCCCAGAACGGCTGCATCCTGGCGGGCGAGGACAACGTGCAGAAGGCCATCGACCTGGCGCGCTCGTTCCCGGGCCTGTCGGGCATGGACCTGGCCAAGGTCGTGTCGGTCAAGGAACCGTACGCGTGGACCCAGACCGAATGGAAGCTGGGCGAAGGCTATGGCAAGCAGGACAAGCCGCAGTTCCACGTGGTGGCCTATGACTACGGCGTCAAGTTCAACATCCTGCGCATGCTGGCCGAGCGCGGCTGCAAGGTGACGGTGCTGCCGGCGCAGGCCAGCGCGGCCGACGCCCTGGCGCTGAATCCGGACGGCATTTTCCTGTCGAACGGCCCCGGCGACCCCGAGCCGTGCGACTACGCCATCGCCGCCACGCGCGAGTTCATCGCCCGCGGCATCCCCACGTTCGGCATCTGCCTGGGTCACCAGATCATGGCGCTGGCCGTGGGCGCGAAGACGCTGAAGATGAGCACGGGTCACCACGGCGCCAACCATCCGGTCAAGGATCACGACGATGGTCGTGTGGTGATTACGTCTCAAAACCATGGCTTTGCCGTGGATGCGGCGACGCTGCCGGCCAATGCGCGGGTCACGCACACGTCGCTGTTCGACGGCACGCTGCAGGGCTTCGCACTGACCGACAAGCCTGCTTTCTGCTTCCAGGGTCACCCTGAAGCGTCGCCGGGTCCGCATGACATCGCGTACCTGTTCGACCGCTTCACGAAGCTGATGCAGGACGCCCGCGCCAAGGCTGCCGCCTGACGCGGCGCGTTGGATGCAACGAGAGACCTGAACGGAATCCACCTGCCATGACCGCTTTCATGCACGCCAGCTTCGGCATCACCGATTTCTGGACCTATGTGCTCGGCACGATCTTCATCGTGCTGCTGCCGGGGCCGAACTCGATGTATGTGCTGTCGGTGGCCGCCCAGCGCGGCGTGCGTGCCGGCTACAAGGGTGCGTGCGGCGTGTTCCTCGGCGATGCCATCCTGATGGTGCTGTCGGCCGCGGGCGTGGCTTCGCTGCTCAAGGCCAGCCCGGCGTTGTTCCACGTGATCAAGTACGTGGGCGCCGGCTACCTGGGGTGGATCGGCTTCCAGATGTTGCGCGGCGCAGTGCGCAACTGGGCCAGGCCGGCCGACCCCGCTGCCGCGCAGGCGGCGGCCGTGCCGGTGGACAGGTCTTCGAACCCGTTCACCAAGGCGCTGGTCATCAGCCTGCTGAACCCGAAGGCCATCCTGTTCTTCATCTCGTTCTTCATCCAGTTCGTGGATCCGCAGTTCGCGTATCCGGCGCTGTCGTTCGTGGCGCTGGGCCTGGTCTGCCAGATCTGCAGTCTTGCGTACCTGACGACGATCATCTTCGTGGGCGCGCGGCTGGCCGATGCGTTCCGCCGCCGCCGGCGCCTGTCCGCGGGCATGTCGAGCGGCGTCGGCGCGATGTTCATCGGCTTCGGTGCCAAGCTGGCCACGGCCACCCTGGGCTGACGATCCAAAACCTGATATCCGGTACGGCCCGCGGGAACTTGCGGACCGGCCAATAAAGAGAGCGTGCAATGCCAAAGCGCACAGACATCAAGAGCATCCTAATCATCGGCGCAGGCCCGATCATCATCGGCCAGGCGTGCGAATTCGACTACTCCGGCGCACAGGCCTGCAAGGCGCTGCGCGAAGAGGGCTTCAAGGTCATCCTGGTCAACTCGAACCCGGCGACCATCATGACGGACCCGAACACGGCCGACGTGACGTACATCGAGCCCATCACCTGGGAAGTGGTCGAGCGCATCATCGAGAAGGAGCGCCCGGACGCCATCCTGCCGACCATGGGCGGCCAGACCGCGCTGAACTGCGCCCTGGACCTGCATCGCCATGGCGTGCTGGACAAGTACAAGGTGGAGCTGATCGGCGCATCGCCGGAAGCCATCGACAAGGCCGAAGACCGCCAGAAGTTCAAGGACGCGATGACCAAGATCGGTCTCGGTTCGGCCAAGTCGGGCATCGCCCACTCGATGGACGAGGCCGTGGCCGTGCAGTCGCGCATCGCCCAGGAAACCGGTTCCACCGGCTACCCGATCGTGATCCGCCCGTCGTTCACGCTGGGCGGCACCGGCGGCGGCATCGCCTACAACCGCGAAGAGTTCGAAGAGATCTGCAAGCGCGGCCTGGACCTGTCGCCCACGCGCGAGCTGCTGATCGAGGAATCGCTGCTCGGCTGGAAGGAATACGAGATGGAAGTGGTCCGCGACAAGGCGGACAACTGCATCATCATCTGCTCGATCGAAAACCTGGACCCGATGGGTATCCACACCGGTGACTCGATCACCGTGGCCCCGGCCCAGACGCTGACCGACAAGGAATACCAGATCCTGCGTAACGCGTCGCTGGCCGTGCTGCGCGAGATTGGCGTCGACACCGGCGGTTCGAACGTGCAGTTCTCGATCAACCCGGCGGACGGCCGGATGATCGTGATCGAGATGAACCCGCGTGTGTCGCGTTCGTCGGCGCTGGCCTCGAAGGCCACGGGCTTCCCGATCGCCAAGGTCGCGGCCAAGCTGGCCGTGGGCTACACGCTGGACGAGCTCAAGAACGAAATCACCGGCGGCCAGACCCCGGCGTCGTTCGAGCCGTCGATCGACTACGTGGTCACCAAGGTGCCGCGTTTCGCGTTCGAGAAATTCCCGGCCGCCGACAGCCACCTGACCACGCAGATGAAGTCGGTCGGGGAAGTGATGGCCATGGGCCGTACGTTCCAGGAATCGTTCCAGAAGGCGCTGCGCGGCCTGGAAGTGGGCGTGGACGGCCTGGACGAGAAGTCCACCGACCGCGACGAAGTGGTCGAGGAAATCGGCGAAGCCGGCCCGGACCGTATCTGGTACGTGGGCGACGCGTTCCGCCTGGGCATGTCGCTGGAAGAAGTGCACGCCGAGACCGATATCGATCCGTGGTTCCTGGCCCAGATCGAAGACATCGTGAAGACCGAAGGCCTGGTGCGCAACCGCACGCTGGAAAGCCTGTCGGCCGCCGAACTGCGCTTCCTGAAGCAGAAGGGCTTCTCGGACCGCCGCCTGGCCCGCCTGCTGAAGACCGACGCCAAGGCCGTGCGCGAGGCGCGCGTGGCGCAGAACGTGCGCCCGGTCTACAAGCGCGTGGACACCTGCGCGGCCGAGTTCGCCACCAACACGGCTTACATGTACGGCACGTATGAAGCCGAGCATGGCGAGTGCGAAGCGGACCCGACCGCCAACAAGAAGATCATGGTGCTGGGCGGTGGCCCGAACCGGATCGGCCAGGGTATCGAGTTCGACTACTGCTGCGTGCACGCCGCGCTGGCGCTGCGCGAAGACGGGTACGAGACCATCATGGTCAACTGCAACCCGGAAACCGTGTCGACCGACTATGACACGTCGGACCGCCTGTACTTCGAGCCGCTGACGCTGGAAGACGTGCTGGAAATCGTCGACAAGGAAAAGCCGGTCGGCGTGATCGTCCAGTACGGCGGCCAGACCCCGCTGAAGCTGGCGCTGGACCTGGAAGCCAACGGCGTGCCCATTATCGGCACGAGCCCGGACATGATCGACGCCGCGGAAGACCGCGAGCGTTTCCAGAAGCTGCTGCAGGACCTGGGCCTGCGCCAGCCGCCGAACCGCACGGCGCGCGCCGAGGACGAAGCCCTGCGCCTGGCCGAGGAAATCGGCTATCCGCTGGTGGTGCGCCCGTCGTACGTGCTGGGCGGCCGTGCGATGGAAATCGTGCATGAGCCGCGCGACCTGGAACGCTACATGCGCGAGGCCGTGAAGGTCTCGAACGATTCCCCGGTGCTGCTGGACCGCTTCCTGAACGACGCGATCGAGTGCGACGTCGACGCCCTGTGCGACGGCCAGCGCGTGTTTATCGGCGGCGTGATGGAGCACATCGAACAGGCTGGCGTGCACTCGGGCGATTCGGCCTGCTCGCTGCCGCCGTACTCGCTGTCGCAGGCAACGGTCGACGAACTGAAGCGCCAGACCGCCGCCATGGCCAAGGCACTGAACGTGGTCGGCCTGATGAACGTGCAGTTCGCGATCCAGCAGAAGAATGGCGAAGACGTCGTCTACGTGCTGGAAGTGAACCCGCGTGCGTCGCGTACGGTGCCGTACGTGTCGAAGGCCACCGGCCTGTCGCTGGCCAAGATCGCCGCGCGCTGCATGGCGGGCCAGTCGCTGGATTCGCAGGGTATCGGCGCCGAAGTGGTGCCGCCGTACTTCAGCGTCAAGGAAGCCGTGTTCCCGTTCAACAAGTTCCCGGGCGTGGATCCGGTCCTCGGACCTGAAATGCGTTCCACCGGCGAAGTGATGGGCGTGGGCAAGGTATTCGGCGAAGCCCTGTTCAAGAGCCAGCTGGCGGCCGGTTCGCGCCTGCCCGAAAAGGGCACCGTGCTGATTACGGTGAAGGACAGCGACAAGCCGCGCGCCGTCACCGTGGCCCGCATGCTGCACGACCTGGGTTACCCGATCGTTGCCACGCGCGGCACGGCTTCGGCCATCGAGGCCGCCGGCATTCCGGTCCGCGTGGTCAACAAGGTCAAGGACGGCCGTCCGCACATCGTGGACATGATCAAGAACGGCGAACTGGCCCTGGTCTTCACGACCGTGGACGAGACGCGCACGGCCATCGCCGATTCGCGCTCGATCCGGATCGCCGCGCTGGCCAACCGCGTGCCGTACTACACCACCATCGCCGGCGCCAACGCCGCGGTGGAAGGCCTGAAGCACATGCAAAGCCTGGAGGTCTACGACCTGCAGGGCCTGCACAAGCAACTGGCCTGATCCAGGCCCGTCAGTGCCGCCAATGCTGCGGTGCGGGGGGAACACCCCGTGCCGCGGCGCTGCCGCCGGGTTGAAACCGGCGGCAGTTCTGGCCTAAACTACGTCGAATTCGCTGATCGATCCGCACCCCGGTGCCGGTTCGATCCCATCTGAAAGCCGCGGTCGAGCGGAAGTGCTGACCGGCAGCATCGCTGCCGGAGCATGGTTCCAGCTCCGCTGCGGCTCATTTTTTTGTTGAACGAGACATGAGCACCATTCCGATTACCAAGCGTGGCGCTGAACTCCTGAAGGAAGAGCTGCAGCGCCTCAAGGCCGTCGAACGTCCCGCGGTGATCAACGCCATCTCCGAGGCGCGTGCGCAGGGCGACCTGTCGGAAAACGCCGAGTACGACGCCGCCAAGGAAAAGCAGGCCTTTATCGAAGGCCGTATCCAGGAGGTGGAGGCCAAGCTGTCCGCCGCCCAGGTTATCGACCCGACCCAGCTCGACACCGACGGCCGCATCGTCTTCGGCGCCACCGTGGACCTGGAAGACCTGGAATCGGGCAAGGCCGTGAGCTACCAGATCGTCGGCGACGACGAAGCCGACCTCGACAGCGGCAAGATTTCGGTCAGTTCCCCGATTGCCCGCGCCCTGATCGGCAAGTTCGAGGGCGATGTCGCCACCGTGCTGGCCCCGGGCGGCGAACGCGAATACGAAGTCATCACCGTCCGTTACATCTGACGCGGCGGGGCACGGGTGTTCTCGTCTTCGTACTCGAATCTGCCACCGCTGCCGCACCGCATCTTCCTGCTGCTGACCGTGGTCTGGGCAGGCAGCTTGTGGACGGTGGGCTACATGGTGGCGCCGACGCTGTTCGCCGTACTGCCCAGCCGTGAGACCGCGGGCATGATTGCCGGGCACCTGTTCCGCTATGAGGCGATCCTGGGGGTCACCGTCGGCGTGCTGCAACTGGTGCTGTGCAATGTGCTGATCCGCCGGGGCGCCGCGCGTTACCGGGCACTGCGCTGGATTGTGCTGGCCATGCTGGTGTGCGTGCTGGCGGGCTATTTCGGCCTGCAGCCGTTCATGGAAGGGCTCAAGGTCAAGGCGCAGGCGATGAACCTGGGCGTGTCCGATTCGCCGTACAAGAGCCAGTTCGGCATGCTGCATGGCGTGTCGAGCGTGTTCTACCTGCTGCAGAGCCTGCTGGCCCTGGTGCTGGTGTGGCGTGCCAGTGCGCCACGCGGGGCGGGAGAGTAAGGCGGCGAGAACGTCCCGGGCAGTGTCGGGGAATGAAAAAGGCGGCCATGGCCGCCTTCTTGCTGTGTCAGGGAACCGACTGACCCGTGGCCAATCTGATTCTGCCGGTCAACCCAGCGACTTCTTTTTCTGGCTGGTGGGCCGTGCGCGGGCGCGCTTGACGTTGCCGGCCTGCGTCACACGTTCATTGCCGAGCACCTTGACGGCGGTGCGGGGCGCGCGGCGCTGGGTCGAACCGGTGGCCTTGCGGACCATGACGGTACGCGGGGCGGCGCCGGTACCGAGGCGACGGCGGGCGGCGCCCATGTCGTCCGGCTGGTTTTCCTTGAGGCGGGCAGGGCCCGGACGCCAGATGACGAGCAGCTTGCCGATATGCTGGATCGGCGCGGCGTCCAGTTCGTCGCAAATGGCGTCGTAAATGGCGATGCGCGTATCGCGCTCGTCACCGAATACCCGGATCTTGATCAGGTCGTGTGCCGCGAGGCTGCGGTCGATTTCGGCCAGGACGGCGGGGGTCAGGCCTTCCGCGCCGATCATGACCACGGGATTGAGGCCGTGGGCGCGCGAGCGCAGTTCGGAACGTTGGGCGGAGATCAGTTGTAGAGCGGGCATTGGAGCAGCAAATTTCGGATTGGCGCGTATTATCCGTCAACCCTGCAAAAAAAGGTCGCCAGCAGGCGGCAAAGATCACCAAATCGGGAGAAATACTGCGTCCCGGCCCTGAATTGTGGCCGTGCAGCCGGATTTTCCCGCCAGAAGGCAAGTCTCATTCATGGCCAAGGGCAAGAACAAGTTCAACCAGTCGTGGCTCCACGACCACATTAACGATCCCTATGTGAAGCTGGCGCAGCGGGAGGGCTATCGGGCCCGTGCGGCCTACAAGCTCAAGGAGATCGACGACCAGGACAAGCTGATCCAGCCCGGCTCGGTCATTGTCGACCTGGGCGCGGCGCCGGGCAGCTGGAGCCAGTATGCCCGCAACAAGCTGGCGGCGTCGCCCCGTGCACGGGACGGCAAGCCGGACGGTGCCGTGGTGGCCATCGACATCCTGCCGATGGAGCCTGTGGCCGATGTGACCTTTATCCAGGGCGATTTCCGGGAGGAGGAAGTGTTCCGGGAACTCGAAAAGGTGGTGCTCGAGGCGTCCGGCGGGTCAAGAATCGACCTTGTTATCTCGGACATGGCCCCCAATTTGTCCGGTGTGGCGTCGGCGGATTCCGCGCGGATCGAGTATTTGTGTGATCTGGCGCTGGAATTTGCGCAGGCTCACCTGAAGCCCGAGGGGTCGTTGCTGGTCAAGTGTTTTCACGGGTCCGGCTACAGCCAGATCGTTGAGAAGTTCAAGCGTCAGTTCAAGGTTGTCGCCAAGCGCAAGCCCAAGGCGTCGCGCGACAAGTCTTCAGAAACCTTTATTCTTGGGCGTTACCTGAAATCAGTGGACTGACAGGATGCATGACGGTGTGCGGCCACCCCCACGAAAGCAGGGGTATCCGGGTTTGTGCCGGGCATTGCCCTGCTTGCCCGGATCGGACGGCTCGGGCACTATCAGGCTCATAGAATCAGATTTCCCTGTGGGGACGGGCGCTGCATTACAATGCAATGCAGCTATCCGTTGGCAAGGCAATTGCAAAGGAGTTCGGCCTTGAATAACAACCTGTTTCAAAAGGCGGCAATCTGGCTCGTGATCGCGCTGGTATTGTTCACCGTCTTCAAGCAGTTCGACAAACCGCGTGCCCAGGACGGTGTCACCTATTCGCAGTTCATGGATGACGCCAAGAACGGCAAGGTGTCGCGCGTCGACGTGCAGGGCCGTAACCTGGTGGTCTCCCCGAAGGAGGGCGCCAAGTACACCATCATCTCGCCGGGTGATATCTGGATGGTCGGCGACCTGATGAAGTACGGCGTCCAGGTGACCGGCAAGGCCGATGACGAGCCGAACGTTCTGGTCCAGGCGTTGTACTACCTGGGACCGACGTTGCTGATCATCGTCTTCTGGTTCTACATGATGCGGCAGATGCAGGGCGGCGGGAAAGGGGGTGCCTTCTCGTTCGGCAAGTCCCGTGCGCGGCTGATCGACGAGAACCAGAACGCGGTGACCTTTGCCGATGTGGCCGGTTGCGACGAGTCCAAAGAGGAAGTGGTCGAACTGGTCGACTTCCTGAAGGATCCGCAGAAATTCCAGAAGCTGGGCGGCCGCATTCCGCGTGGCGTGCTGCTGGTTGGCCCTCCGGGTACCGGCAAGACGCTGCTGGCGCGCGCCATCGCCGGCGAAGCCAAGGTGCCGTTCTTCAGCATTTCGGGTTCCGACTTCGTCGAAATGTTCGTTGGCGTGGGTGCTGCCCGCGTGCGCGACATGTTCGAGAACGCCAAGAAGCAGGCCCCCTGCATCGTGTTCATCGACGAAATCGACGCGGTCGGCCGCCATCGTGGCGCCGGCATGGGCGGCGGTAACGACGAGCGCGAGCAGACGCTGAACCAGATGCTGGTCGAGATGGACGGCTTCGAAGCCAACTCGGGCGTGATCGTGATCGCCGCGACCAACCGTGCCGATGTGCTGGACAAGGCACTGCTGCGTCCGGGACGTTTCGACCGTCAGGTCTACGTGGGGCTGCCGGACATCCGCGGCCGCGAGCAGATCCTGAAGGTGCATATGCGCAAGGTGCCGATTGGCAACGACGTGGATGCATCGGTGATCGCACGGGGTACGCCGGGCTTTTCGGGTGCCGACCTGGCCAACCTGGTCAATGAGGCTGCGCTGTTCGCCGCCCGCCGCAACAAGCGCGTGGTGGACATGCAGGACTTCGAGGACGCCAAGGACAAGATCTACATGGGTCCGGAGCGCAAGTCGACGGTCATGCGCGAAGAAGAGCGCAAGGCCACGGCTTACCACGAGTCCGGCCATGCGGTGGTTGCCAAGCTGCTGCCGAAGGCCGACCCGGTCCACAAGGTCACCATCATGCCGCGTGGCTGGGCGCTGGGCGTGACCTGGCAGCTGCCGGAGCACGACAAGTATTCGAAGTACAAGGACAACATGCTTGAGGAAATTGCGATCCTGTTCGGCGGCCGCGCTGCCGAAGAGGTCTTCCTCAACGCCATGAGCACCGGTGCCTCGAACGACTTCGAACGCGCCACCAAGATCGCCCGCGACATGGTGACCCGCTTCGGCATGAGCGATTCGCTGGGTGCCATGGTCTACGTGGATACCGAGCAGGACGGCATGTTCGGCAAGCTGTCGTCGAAGACTGTATCGGAAGCCACGCAGCAGAAGGTCGATCTGGAAATCCGCACCATCATCGACGAGCAATACGCGCTGGCCAAGCGCCTGCTCGAAGAGAACCGCGACAAGGTCGAAGCCATGACCAACGCGCTGATGGAGTGGGAAACGATCGACGCCGATCAGGTGAACGACATCATGGCCGGCAAGCCGCCGCGCCCGCCGCGTGGCCTGCAGGGCCCGAGCGGTGGCGGCAGCACGCCTCCGGGTGGTTCGCCCGTAGCCCCGACCAATGCGCCTGCCACGGCGCGCGTCGACGATACGGTGTAATTGGGCTGCATCGCCGCGTAACAGACCGTTTGCAACGGTTCCAAACGCGGCGGATTCTGATAGCCTCCAAAGCCGGTGCCTGGTGCGCCGGCTTTTTGTTTTTCAGGTGGACATCTTGCCGACCGAGTTCTTCCAGTGCGGGCGTTATCGATTTGCCCGCAATCGCCGCCCGCTGGTAATGGGCATCCTCAACGTGACCCCCGATTCGTTCTCGGATGGTGGCCAGCACGCCTCGCGCGACGCGGCGCTGCGCCATGCCGAGCAGATGATTGCCGAGGGTGTCGACCTGATCGACATCGGCGGGGAATCGAGCCGGCCGGGATCGGCGGCATTGCCCCTGGATCAGGAGCTCGACCGCGTCATGCCGATCGTCGAGGCGCTGGCCGGTTGCGGCAAACCGTTGTCCATCGACACATACAAGCCCGAGGTGATGCGGGCCGCACTGGCGGGCGGAGCCGATTTGATCAACGATATCTGGGGCTTCCGCATGCCCGGCGCCGTCGAGGCGGTGTCGGCGGGGCAGGCGGCCCTGTGCGTGATGCACATGCAGCGCGATCCCCAGACCATGCAGGAAGATCCGCAGTACGCCGATGTGGTGGCGGAAGTGGCGGATTTCCTGCGCGAGCGGGTGTCAACCCTGCGGGCGGCGGGCGTGGACGATTCGCGTATGTCGCTCGATCCGGGATTTGGATTTGGCAAGACGCCGGATCATAATCTGCGCCTGCTCGGGCAAATGCCAAGGCTGGCGATCGACGGGCTGCCGATCCTGGCCGGGCTGTCGCGCAAATCGACGCTGGGCGCCATCGTCGGCGGCAAGCCGCCGCAGGGCCGGATGGCGGCCAGCATTGCTGCGGCGGTCTGCGCCGCAGAGAAAGGCGCATATATCGTGCGCGTGCATGACGTAGAACAAACCGTGGACGCCCTCAAGGTCTGGTGGGCGATCCGCCATGAGTCAGTTGTCCCGCAGGGGCAGCAAGGAGAATGATCAAATGACACGCAAGTATTTCGGGACGGATGGCGTACGAGGCAGGGTTGGCGAGGTGCCGATCACGCCTGATGTGGTGATGCGGCTGGGCTATGCCGCCGGCAAGGTGCTGGCGCTGGGGCAAAAGACGTCGCAAGGCCGGCCGACCGTGCTGATCGGCAAGGACACGCGGGTCTCGGGCTATATGCTCGAAGCCGCGCTGGAGGCCGGTTTCACGGCCGCGGGCGTCAACGTGCGCCTGACGGGACCGTTGCCGACCCCTGCCATCGCCTACCTGACGCGCGCGCTGCGCCTGGCGGCCGGGGTGGTGATTTCGGCCAGCCACAATCCCTACTACGACAACGGCATCAAGTTCTTTTCGGCCTCGGGCGACAAGCTGCCCGATGAGGTGGAGGCGAAGATCGAGTCGCTGCTGGAAGAGCCGATGATGTGCGTGCGCTCGGAGGATCTGGGCCGCGCCAAGCGTATCGACGATGCTGCCGGCCGCTATATCGAGTTCTGCAAGAGCACGTTCCCGTATGAACAGGACCTGCACGGGCTGCGCGTCGTGGTGGACTGCGCGCATGGCGCGGCTTACCACATCGCACCGCATGTGTTCCATGAGCTCGGCGCCGAAGTGATTCCGATTGGCAATCAGCCGGATGGGCGCAACATCAACGCGGGCTATGGCGCGACCGCGCCCGAAAAGCTCGTGGAAGCGGTGCGCGCCCATCGTGCGGACGTCGGCCTGGCATTCGACGGTGATGCTGACCGCCTGCAGGTGGTGGACGCGCAGGGCCGGCTCTACAACGGCGACGAGCTGCTGTACCTGATCGTGCGCGACCGTCAGGCGTCCGGCCAGAAGGTCGAGGGCGCGGTGGGTACGCTGATGACCAATATGGCCGTGGAACTGGCGCTCAAGCGCCTGGGCGTCGATTTCGTTCGCGCGAAGGTCGGCGACCGCTACGTGCTGGAGGAACTGAAGAAGCGCGGCTGGCAACTTGGCGGCGAGGGGTCGGGCCACCTCTTGTGCCTGGATCGGCACACAACGGGCGACGGCATCGTGTCCGCCCTGCAGGTACTGGCCGCGCTGCGCCGTAGCGGCAAGACGCTGGCGGAACTGCTGGATGGCGTGCATCTGTTCCCGCAAACGCTGATCAACGTCCGTGTCGAGAAGGGCTTCGACTGGCAGAGCCACGCCGGCCTGAAGGCGGCGCGCGACCAGATCGAGCCTGAGCTCGAAGGCCGTGGCCGCGTGCTGATTCGCGCTTCGGGCACCGAGCCGGTGGTGCGGGTGATGGTGGAGGCCGAACAGGTGGAGACCGCCGAGCGCGCCGCGCAGACGCTGGCCGACGCATTGCGCGCCGCCTGATTCCTCACGCGGGGCCGGTCGGCCCTTGCACCTCTTCAACGCCACGGCCTTCGGTCCGTGGCGTTTGCTTTTGCTCCTTTTATGCAATTAACCGACATAGCGTTCGCCGCGACGTGACGCAGGCGTGACCGGCAGAGGAGTGGCGATTACAGCACGGCGAGAAGGCGGTTTCGTGACGGGTGGGGAATATCGGCCTGTTGGCGGGGTCTTTGAAGAAGATTTCGGGATGTCATGGAACTGTCATACAAGCAGCATACAGTTCGCCTTGTCAAAAATTTGTCATTCCCAACCAATGTTCTCTGGAGGACATATGAAGCTGGTCAAGACTGCCGTGGCAGGCATCGTGTCGATTGTGGTGGCGGGTACTGCGTTCGCGGCGGAAATTACCGGTGCAGGCGCTTCTTTCCCGGCGCCCGTGTATTCCAAGTGGGCTGACGCCTACCAAAAAGCGACGGGTAACAAGGTCAACTATCAATCCATCGGTTCGTCGGGCGGCATCAAGCAGATCAACGCCAAGACGGTCGATTTCGGCGCTTCGGATGCGCCCCTGAAGGACGACGAACTGGCCAAGGGCAACCTGATCCAGTTCCCGACCGTGATCGGCGGCGTGGTGCCCGTGATCAACCTGCAAGGCGTGAAGCCGGGCGAACTGACCATCACCGGCGACGTGCTGGCCAACATCTACCTGGGCAAGATCAAGAAGTGGGACGATCCCGCGATCAAGGCCCTGAACCCGAAGGCCAAGCTGCCGAGCCAGGACATCCTGCCGGTGCGCCGCGCTGACGGCTCGGGTACGACGTTCATCTTCACGAACTACCTGTCGAAGGTCAGCAATGACTGGAAGAGCTCGGTAGGCGAGGGCACGACCGTGAACTGGCCGGGTGGCGGCACGGGCGGCAAGGGCAACGAAGGCGTGGCCGCCTTCGTGCAGCGTCTGAACGGCGCGATCGGCTACGTCGAGTACGCCTATGCCAAGCAGAACAAGATGACGTACCTGACGATGAAGAACGCGGCAGGCGAAGTGGTGCAGCCGAGCGACGACGCCTTCAAGGCCGCCGCTGCGGGTGCCGACTGGAACAAGACGTTCTACCAGATCCTGACGAACCAGCCGGGCAAGGGCGCATGGCCGATCGCTGGCGCGACGTTCATCCTGGTCCACAAGAACCAGGAAAAGCCGGCCCAGGGCCAGGAAGTGCTGAAGTTCTTCGACTGGGCCTACAAGAGCGGCGGTGCCATGGCTTCGGACCTGGACTATGTGCCGCTGCCGGACGCCGTTGCCAACCAGATCCGCGCGACCTGGAAGCAGAGCATCAAGGACGGTTCGGGCAAGGCCCTGTACTAAGCTGTTGCTGTACTGAAGTACGGCCCGGCACGCAAGCGCGGACCGCCCCAGGGCGGAACGGGCGCGGCGTGACGGGGCCGCGGTGGCCCTGGCGCCACCGCGGCACATGTTCCACCTACCGATTCCCATTATGGCGACTACGTCCGATCTTCCAGCCGTCCGGCCTCCCAGCCGCCTTGGCGACATCCTGTTCGGTGGCCTGACCCGCGGCGCCGCCATCGTCACGCTGCTGCTGCTTGGCGGCATCATCGTGTCGCTCGCCATCAGCGCATGGCCCTCGATCAAGCAGTTCGGCCTGTCGTTCCTGTGGACCGCCGAATGGGATCCGCCCGCCGACGTGTACGGCGCGCTCGTGCCGATCTACGGCACGCTGGTGACCTCGCTGATCGCCCTTATCATTGCCGTGCCGGTCAGCTTCGGCATCGCCCTGTTTCTCACCGAGCTGTCGCCCGTGTGGCTGCGCCGGCCGCTCGGCACCGCCATCGAGCTGCTCGCCGCAGTGCCGTCCATCGTCTACGGCATGTGGGGCCTGCTCGTGTTCGCGCCGATCTTCGGCGAGTATTTCCAGAAGCCGCTCGCCAATACGGTGGGGCAGGTGCCGGTGATCGGCAAGCTGTTCCAGGGCGCACCGCTGGGGATCGGCCTGCTGTGCGCGGGCGTGATCCTGGCGATCATGATCATCCCTTACATTGCCTCGGTGATGCGCGACGTGTTCGAAGTCACGCCCGTGCTGCTCAAGGAGTCCGCCTACGGCATCGGCTGCACCACGTGGGAAGTGATGTGGCGCGTGGTGCTGCCCTATACGCGCGCCGGCGTGATCGGTGGCGTCATGCTGGGCCTGGGCCGCGCGCTGGGCGAGACCATGGCCGTCACGTTCGTGATCGGCAACACCAACCTGCTCGACAGCGCGTCGCTGTTCTCGCCCGGCAACAGCATCACCTCCGCGCTGGCGAACGAATTCGCCGAAGCCGGTGCCGGCCTGCACACTGCCGCGCTGATGGAACTGGGCCTGATCCTCTTCTTCATCACGTTCGTGGTGCTGGCCCTGTCCAAGATCCTGCTGCTGCGTCTTGCAAAGAATGAGGGTGGCAAATGAACCAAGTCAGTCAAGCCGTGTCCACGTCGTCGATTCCCGCCGTCCGCCCCGATTCCGAAGCGGTCCGCACCCGGCTCCAGAGTGCGCGCCGCCGCACCAACGCGCTCGCGCTGACGGCTTCTCTGGGCGCCATGGCGTTCGGCCTGTTCTGGCTCGCGTGGATTCTCTGGACCACCATCTCGCTGGGCGTGGGCGGCCTGTCGCTCGACCTGTTCACGCAGATGACGCCGGCGCCGAACACCGCCGGCGGTGGCCTGGCCAATGCCATCTTCGGCAGCTTCGTGCTGGTGGGCGTGGCGACGCTGGTCGGTACGCCGCTGGGCATCCTGGCCGGCATCTATCTGGCCGAATATGGCCAGAAGTCGCCCCTGGCCTCGTTCACCCGCTTTATCAACGACATCCTGCTGTCGGCGCCGTCGATCGTGATCGGCCTGTTCGTCTACGCGCTGGTGGTGACCCGCATGGGCCACTTCTCGGGCTGGGCCGGCGTGTGTGCGCTGGCACTGCTGCAGATCCCGATCGTGGTTCGCACCACCGAGAACATGCTGAACCTGGTGCCGAACGCGCTGCGTGAAGCGGCGGTGGCCCTGGGCACGCCGAAGTGGAAGATGGTCATGTCAATCACGGTCAAGTCGTCGTACGCGGGCATCGTGACCGGCGTGCTGCTGGCCGTGGCCCGTATCGCCGGCGAAACCGCGCCGCTGCTGTTCACCGCGCTGTCCAACCAGTTCTGGAGCGCCGACCTGAACAAGCCGATGGCCAACCTGCCCGTGACGATTTTCCGCTTCGCCATGAGCCCGTTCACCGAATGGCAGCAACTGGCCTGGGCCGGCGTGTTCCTGATTACCGTCGGGGTGCTGGCGCTGAACATCGTGGCACGCGTCCTGTTCAAGAAATAAGCGGCGCCACGCACAACGCCTGACCTGACTACCGAATTCAAGCGAGACATCAGCATGACCTCTACCGTCATCGATATTCCCGATACCGTGCGCGCCAAGATCGACGTGCGGAACCTGAACTTCTACTACAACCAGTTCCACGCGCTGAAGAACATCAACATGTCGATCCCGGACCGCAAGGTCACGGCGTTCATCGGCCCGTCGGGCTGCGGCAAGTCGACGCTGCTGCGCACGTTCAACAAGATGTTCGCGCTGTACCCGGAGCAACGCGCCGAGGGCGAGATCAACATGGACGGCGAGAACCTGCTGACGAGCAAGCAGGACATTTCGCTGCTGCGCGCCAAGGTGGGTATGGTGTTCCAGAAGCCGACGCCGTTCCCGATGTCGATCTATGACAATATCGCCTTTGGGGTGCGCCTGTTCGAAAAGCTGTCGCGCTCCGAAATGGACGACCGTGTGGAGTGGGCGCTGTCGAAGGCCGCACTGTGGAACGAAGCCAAGGACAAGCTGCACCAGTCGGGCTACGGCCTGTCGGGCGGCCAGCAGCAGCGCCTGTGCATCGCGCGCGGCATCGCCATCCGCCCCGAAGTGCTGCTGCTCGACGAGCCGTGCTCGGCGCTCGACCCGATTTCCACGGGCCGCATCGAGGAACTGATCGCCGAACTGAAGGACGAGTACACGGTGGTGATCGTCACCCACAACATGCAGCAGGCCGCGCGCTGCTCGGACTACACCGCCTACATGTACCTGGGCGAGCTGATCGAGTTCGGCGAGACCGAGAAGATCTTCATCAAGCCGCACCGCAAGGAAACGGAAGACTACATTACCGGCCGCTTCGGTTGATCCGCAACGGCATTGCAGGACAATCCAGCATACGGACAAGCGGCCAGGAGAACACCATGACTGACAAGCACCTGTCGACCCAGTTCGACGCCGACCTCAACGCGATCAACACCAAGCTGCTGCAGATGGGCGGCCTGGTGGAGTCGCAGATCGAACTGGCCATGCGCGCGCTGGCCGACTTCGACGGTGACCTGGCCGACCAGGTCATGGCCCGCGAGCAGCAGCTGAACGCGCTCGAAGTGGAGATCGATGCGGACTGCGGCAACATCATCGCGCGCCGCCAGCCCACCGCCCGCGACCTGCGCCTGGTGATGGCGATCTCCAAGACGATCACCAACCTCGAACGCGCCGGCGACGAGGCCGAGAAGATCGCCAAGCGGACCAAGCACATCATGGAAGACGCGGCCGCGCACAACATCAACTACGCCGAAGTGAAGCTGTCCGGCGAGATGGCCATCAACCTGCTGCGCCAGGCGCTGGACGCGTTCGCGCGCCTGGACACCGTGGCGGCGGCCCGCATCGTCAAGGACGACAAGGCCATCGACGAGGAATTCCGCGCCTTCGTGCGCAAGCTGATCACCTACATGATGGAAGACCCGCGCACGATCTCCGTGGCGCTGGACTTCCTGTTCATCGCCAAGGCCGTCGAGCGGATCGGCGACCACGCGAAGAACATTGCAGAATTCATCATCTACATCGTGAAGGGCACGGACGTACGCCATGTCTCACGCGAAGACATGGAGCGCGAAGCGTTGAGCTGAATGACGCGCCAGCACTGATAAGCGGAGAACTATTACATGCCGAGCAGTATTCTCGTTGTCGAAGACGAACCGGCGATTGCTGAACTGATCGCCGTCAATCTCCAGCACGCGGGGCACTATCCGATTCGTGCGTACAACGCCGAGCAGGCGTTGTCGCTGATGAGCGATGTCCTGCCGGACCTCGTGTTGCTGGACTGGATGCTCCCGGGCAAGTCGGGTGCCACCTTCGCCAAGGAGCTGCGGACCAACGACCGCACCAAGCAGATCCCGATCATCATGCTCACCGCCCGCAGCGAAGAGCAGGACAAGGTCATGGGGCTGGAAGCCGGTGCGGACGACTATGTGACCAAGCCCTTTTCGCCGAAGGAACTCTTGGCCCGCATCAAGGCCGTGCTGCGCCGCCGCGCGCCGCAGCTGACCGACGACGTGGTGGCCATCAATGGCCTGCGGCTCGATCCGGCCACGCATCGGGTGACCGGTCAGGATGACAGCGGCCCGATCAAGCTGGACCTGGGCCCCACGGAGTTCCGTCTGCTTCACTTCTTGATGACGCACCCGGAACGTGTGCACAGCCGGTCACAATTGCTCGATCAGGTCTGGGGCGACCACGTGTTCGTGGAAGAGCGTACCGTGGACGTGCATATCAAGCGTCTGCGTGCCGCGCTGACCCCGGGCGGATACAGCAATATGATCGAGACGGTTCGGGGCAGCGGCTACCGCCTGGCGCGGTCGCCCAGCCACTGACCGGAACCGGCCGGCGGCGGAGCAGCGGGGGGCCGCGCCGGCCGATGTCGGATAATGCCGGCTGAATGCCACGCTGCGATGCCTTGTTGTGGCAGACTTTGTCGCAGTGCGAACGCAGTCTGAATCTCTTCTACTCCGCGCATGAATGTCATCTGGGCCCGCTCCGCGGCCATCCTTGCCGGTCTCGTGCTGATAGCTGCGGGGCTGTATGCCGTGGCCGGCGCCGTGCCCGGCCTGCTTTTCCTTTCCATTTCGCTGTTCCTGCTGCTCGCGTACTACCTGTTCCAGATCAACCGTCTGTGGCGGGTGCTGGACGCCCCGGCCTACGGCGAGATCCCCAGCGCACTCGGGCTGTGGGGCGAGGTGTATTACCGCCTGCACCGGCTGGTCAAGCGATGGCGCACCCAGGTGCTGCAGGTGGAACAGCAGCACACCCGGTTTATCCAGGCCATCCAGGCGTCGCCCTATGGCGTGCTGATGCTTGACGATGCCGACCAGATCGAATGGTGCAACGGCGTGGCCGAGCAGCACTTCGGGCTGAACGCGCGGCGCGACGTGCGCCAGCGCATCACCCACCTGATCCGCCGGCCCGAGTTCGTCCACTACCTGACGCGCGAACGCTATGACGAACCGCTGGTGATGCGCGACATGGGGGAACACAAGCGCGGTATCACGTCGGTGCAGATCCTGCCGTATGGCGAGAACCGCAAGCTCGTATTGACGCAGGACATTACCAAGGTCGAAAGCACCGAGGCCATGCGCCGCGACTTCGTGGCCAATGTCTCGCACGAACTGAAGACGCCGCTGACGGTGCTGACGGGCTTCCTCGAGACCGTGCGCGACCTGCCGGTCTCCGAGGAAGACCGCAAACGCTACATCGATCTGATGCTGGTGCAGTCGATGCGGATGCAGCACATCGTCGAAGACCTGCTGGCGCTGGCCAAGCTGGAATCCGACGCGCAGCCGCCGTCGCACGACCGTGTCAACGTGGCCGCACTGGCCGCGCACATGGTGCACGACGCCGAGGCGTTGTCCCAAGGCCGGCACGACATCGAGACCGATATCGATACCGCCGTGGTGCTGCGTGGTGCGGAAGGCGAGCTGCTGTCGGCACTGGGCAACCTGGTGTCGAACGCGGTGCGCTACACGCCCGACGGCGGACGCATCGCCATCCGCATGACCTTTACCGATGGACACTCGGTGTTCTCGGTCAGCGACACGGGCCTGGGCATCGCGCCCGAGCATATTCCCCGCCTGACCGAGCGGTTCTACCGGGTGGATCGCAGCCGGTCGCGCGATACGGGCGGTACCGGTCTGGGGCTGGCCATCGTCAAGCACGTGCTGTCGCGCCACCATGCCGATCTGCGTGTGACCAGCGAAGTGGGGCGCGGCAGTACGTTCCGCATCGTGTTCCCCGTGGACCGCAGCGGCTACGAGCCGGACGCCGCGCAACCGCTGTCCCGGCCGAGCGACGCCTCGCGCCACGCGGCCTGAGCCCGGGCGCGCCCACGCCATGAAAAAAAGGCCGCTGCCCGGTGCGGGAGCGGCCTGTTTCATTCCGAAACCCGGCGGCGATCAGGTGCCGAACTTCAGCAGCAGTTCCTGCTGGCTGACGCGCTGGAGCTTGGCGCGCGACGGCTTGCGCACGTAATCGCCATTGGGCTCCATGATCCAGGCCGATGCGTTGTCGTGCAGATGCACCTGCAAGCCTTCCTTGATCACGCGGGCCTTGAGCGTACGATCCAGGATCGGGAAGGCCACCTCGACGCGCCGGAACAGGTTGCGGTCCATCCAGTCGGCGCTGGACAGGTACAGCACATCGTCGCCGGCCGCGTGGAAGTAATAGACACGATGGTGCTCCAGGAAGCGGCCAACGATCGAGCGCACCGAAATGTTCTCCGACAGCCCCGGCACGCCGGCGCGCAGCGCGCAGACGCCGCGCACGATCAGGTCGATCTTCACGCCCGCCCGCGACGCCTTGTAGAGCTCGTCGATGATGGTCGGCTCCAGCAGTGCGTTCATCTTGGCGATGATGCGCGCCCGCTTGCCCGCGCGCGCGTTGCGGGCCTCGGCGCGGATATGCTCCACGAGGTTGCTGTGCATCGTGAACGGCGACTGCCACAGGTGATTGAGCCGGATGGTGCCGGCCGTGCCGGTCAGCAGCTGGAACACATGGTGAACGTCCTCGCAGACCTGCTCGTTGGCGGTGAGCAGCCCAAAGTCGGTGTACAGGCGGGCGGTGCGCGGGTGATAGTTGCCGGTGCCCAGGTGGGCGTAGCGCCGCAGCACCGCGTTCTTGGCCTTCGGGCCCGCCGGCTCGCGCCGCACGATCAGCAGCATCTTGGCGTGGCATTTGTGTCCCACCACGCCGTACACGACATGGGCACCGGCCGATTCCAGCCGTTCGGCCCAGTTGATGTTGGTTTCCTCATCGAAGCGCGCCAGCAGTTCCACCACCACGGTCACTTCCTTGCCGTTGCGGGCCGCCGTCATCAGCGCCTCCATCACGGCCGATTCGTTGCCGGTGCGATAGACGGTCTGCTTGATCGCCACCACGTTCGGATCGCTGGCGGCCGCCTGCATCAGGTCCAGCACCGACGAAAAGCTCTCGTAAGGGTGATGCAGCAGCACGTCGCGCTGGCGGATCACGTCGAACATGCTCGTGCCGGGCTGGAAGGCCTTGACCACGGCGGGCACGTGCGGCGGGTATTTCAGGGCAGGGCGGTCCACCAGATCGGGGATCTGCATCAGCCGCACCAGATTCACCGGGCCCCCCACGCGGTACAGGTCCTGTTCGGTCAGGCCCGATTCCAGCAGCAGGCGCCGCGACAGTGCCGGCGGCGTGTCGGACGATACTTCCAGGCGAACCATGTCGCCAAAGTGACGTGCAGGCAATTCGCCCTGCAACGCTTCGCGCAGGTCGGTGATTTCGTCCTCGGACACGAACAGGTCGGAATTGCGGGTGACCCGGAACTGGTAGCAACCCTGCACCTCGATGGCCGGGAACAGTTCGTGGACAAACGCCTGCATGAACGACGACAGCATCACAAACCCGTACGGATACCCCGACAGCTTCTCCGGCATGCGCACCACGCGCGGCAGCGCGCGCGGGGCCTGCACGATGGCCAGGTCGGCATCGCGGCCGAAGGCGTCCTTGCCGGACAGCTCGATCACGAAGTTCAGGCTCTTGTTGAGCACGCGCGGGAATGGATGGGCGGGGTCCAGCGCAATGGGCGTCAGCACCGGGCCCAGCTCGCGTGTGAAGAAGTCCCGCGCCCAGGCGCGCTGCGCGTCCGTCCACGTGCCGGTCAGGTGAAAAAACACCCCTTCTTTTTCCAGCGCGGGGAAAATGACGTTCTGCAGCATGTCATACTGCGATGCCACGAGCCGCTGGGTGCGCTCCGTGACAAGCTGGTAGGCCTGCTGGATCGAGAGGCCATCGGGCGTCAGGCCCGATGCGTTGTCCCGCATCTGCTCCTTCAGGCCGGCCATCCGGATTTCAAAGAACTCGTCCAGGTTGCTGGACACGATACAGATGAACTTCAGCCGTTCCAGCAACGGGACATTGGGGTCGGCGGCCTGCGCAAGCACGCGCGCGTTGAAATCCAGAATGCCCAGCTCGCGGTTCCAGAGCGAGCCAGGCGGCGTCGTCGACATGTCTATGACCTTATTTTGGCGATGAGGCGACTTTTTCATAGATCCGTGTCATTTTGATGACACTTTGATTTTGTCATGATGCAGACATGACAGGGACATAATCTTTCGGGTTTTGGCCCGCCACGGCCGATCCCGCGTAACACTGACGCAATGACACAGAATCCCCGCTTGCTGGCCGCCGTCGACATGGGCTCCAACAGCTTCCGCCTGATGATCGGGCGGGTGGATGAAACGCCCACTGCCTCCGGCCCCGCCAGCCAGATCTTCCAGGTCGACGCGCTGCGCGAGCCGGTCAGGCTGGCCGCCGGCCTGACGCCGGACAAGTATCTGGACCAGCCGGCCCGCCGCCGGGGTGTTGACGCGCTGCGCCGCTTTGGCGACCGCCTGCGCGACTTCGCACCCGAGCAGGTGCGCGCGGTGGCCACCAATACGCTGCGCGTGGCCAAGAATGCTTCGGATTTCCTGATCGAGGCCGAGGCCGCCCTGGGATTCCCGATCGAAGTGATCGCCGGCCGCGAAGAAGCGCGCCTGATCTACCTCGGCGCGTCGCATGATGCGCCGGCTTGCCAGGGCAACCGGCTGGTCGTGGATATCGGCGGCGGTTCCACCGAATTCATCATTGGCAGCGGCTATCAGTCCAAGCTGATGGAAAGCCTGTATATCGGCTGCGTATCGCATAGCCGCCAGTTCTTTCCGAGCGGCAACGTCGATGAATACGCGTTCAAGCAGGCCGAACTGGCCGCGCGCCGCGAGATCCAGGTACTGGTGCGCCAGTACAAGGCGGCCGGCTGGCAGCAGGCGGTCGGGTCGTCGGGCACTGCGCGCGCCCTGGCGGAACTGATCGAGCTCAACGGGATGAACGACAGCGCGTCCGAGCACGGCATTACGCGTGAAGGGCTGGAGCGCCTGAAACGGGCGCTGGTCAAGGCCGAGAACACGAACCGGGTGAAGCTGACCGGCCTGAAGGCCGACCGGATTCCGGTGCTGCCTGGCGGGCTGTCGATCATGCTCGGCGTGTTTGCCGAACTCGATATCGACCGCATGGACGTCACGGACGGCGCGCTGCGCCTGGGTGTGCTGTACGACCTGCTGGGCCGCAGCCACCATGAGGACATGCGGACCGTGACGGTCGACCAGTTCATGCGCCGCTATGCCGTGGACCGCCCGCAGGCCATCCGGGTGGGGCAGGCGGCCCGCGATCTGCTGGCGCAGTTTCCCGAGCCGCGCAACGAACGCCGCGAGGACAACCTTGCATTGCTGGGCTGGGCGGCCAGCCTGCACGAGATCGGCATGACAATCTCGCACAGTGGCTATCACAAGCATTCGGCCTATATCGCCACGCATGCCGACATGCCCGGTTTCTCGAAGACCGACCAGGCGCGCCTGGCCACGCTGCTGCTGGGCCACGCGGGCAAGCTCGGCAAGCTGTCCGGCAGCGGCAAGTTCCTGGACTGGCGCATGCTGTTCAGCCTGCGGTTGGCGTTTGTACTATGCCGCCGGCGGGGCGACATGAAGCTGCCGCATATCCAGGTCAGGCAGCGTTCAGACGAACTCGACGAGGGCTTCGAGGTGCGGTTGCCGAAATCGTGGATCGATGCCAACCCGCTGGTGGAATACAGTCTGGCGCAGGAGGCCGACGAGTGGGAGCGCGTGGGCAAGCGTTACAAGGTCGTCTACGTCTGAGACGGCTGGCTCGTGGGCCGGGGCAACCCGGGACCCAACGACGAAACAGGAACGGCGACTTCGATGAGTCGCCGTTCCTGTTTCCGGTACCGGATCGATCAGCCGTTTCGTCCGGTAAGAGGAGGCTGCCGATCAGCGGTCAGGCCGATTGCATGCCCAGGAAGTGCCGGGCATAGCGCGGGTTCATGTCGCGCACGCGCAGCAGGGTCAGGAAATCGGCGACGTTGAAATCGGGGTCCCAGGCCGGCAGGCCGCAGATCTTGGCGCCCAGGCGCAGATAGCCCTTGATCAGCGCGGGCGGCTCCACGTCAAGCGTCTGGTTCAGGTCGTCCACCGGCAGCGGCACGCGCGGGAAGGCGTGATATTCGATCGGTGCCAGCGACTTTTCGGCGAACTGCCGATAGAGGCTGGCCGCGTAGTGGCCGCCATCGCTCATCGGCACGCTGGCGCAGCCCAGCATCGATTCGAGGTTGTAGCGCTGCAGGTATTCGCCCAGGCCGCCCCACAGGGCCATGATCACGCTGCCCGAGCGGTAGTCGCGGTGCACGCACGAACGGCCCAGTTCCAGCATTTTCGGGCGCAGGTGCGCCAGGCGGACCAGATCGAATTCGGATTCCGCATAGAGGCAGCCGATACGCTTGGCCTGATGCGGCGGCAGCACGCGGTAGGTGCCCACCACCTTGAGCGTTTCCTGGTCGCGCACGATCAGGTGGTCGCAGTAGGCGTCGAACATGTCCACGTCGGTCTCGGTGGCCGACGGTTGCAGGCGCGCGCCCATTTCCTCGGCGAACACCTTGTAGCGCAGGCGCTGCGCCTCGGCTACTTCGTCCTGGTGACGTGCCCACGCCACGCTGAAAGCAGGCGCCGGAGCTTGAATCTGGGTTTGGAGTTGTGCTGGCTGACGAGGAAGACGCCTCCGCGCCGACTGGCCGGTCAGGCCAGTGGGCAAGGAGTCGAACAGCGGCTGGGTAGGCGTCGGTAAGTCTCGCATCAGTGTGTCCTTTCGGTGACGAAACGGCTTCGAAACAATGTAGAGAGGCCGGGTGACAGCGCCGTGAACCGATGATGACGCTTCCGTGACTGACACATCGTTGTCGCCGGCGCAAGCCTTAACGATAGGACAGGCTTCCGCTAGAGCACATCGGGGATCGTCCAAATGAACAAACAGTTGCCAAATTTGTGACAGCGAAATCTCATTTTCGCCGTCATTGTCTTAAAAATGGTTCAGAGGAGGTCGGGCTGAATCACCGCGCGGAGCACGACCTGCGCTTCGTTTTCGCGTGTGCGTCCGGCCAGCCACCAGATGCCGCTTTTCTTCACGCTCCAGGGCAGTTCCTGCCCGGCCAGCAGCAGGCTGGCCAGTTGTCCGATCCACGGCTGGTGGCCGACCACGACGGTGTGGTCGCTGCCCTGCGGCCAGTCGATCGCGGCCAGTACGGCGCCCACATCGGCGCCCGGCGCCAGATCATCGAGGATTTCGGCCTTGCCCGACAGGGCCGCCGCGGTTTCCCGCGTACGCAGGGCCGGGCTGCAGACCACGCGGTAGTCGGCGGGCAGGTGGGCGCGCAGCCAGTTCGCGGACGTCTCGGCCTGCTTGCGGCCGCGGCGGGTCAGGGGTCGCTGGAGATCGGCGCTGCGGGAGAGGCTCAGGGCATCGGGCAGATCTTCGGCTTCGGCATGACGCCACAGGATCAGATTCATTTTCGGCAGGGGCTTCGTCGAGCCTTGAGTATGGTGACGCGCGGGGCGTGCCGCAAGTGCGCGACCGGGCCGCCAAAAACAAAACGGGCCATCCAGTGGGCAAAGCCCACGGATAGCCCGTCAGTGTCGGGAGCAGCGATGTCAGCCGCGTGACAGCGGCGCATCGGCTGCGCGCCGCGAACTCAGGACTTGTGGCGGAAGTTGATGCGGCCCTTGGTCAGGTCGTAGGGCGACATTTCCAGGGTGACGCGGTCGCCGGCCAAAATGCGGATGCGGTGCTTTTGCATCTTGCCCGAAGCGTATGCCCAGATTTCCACGCCGTTTTCCAGCGTCACGCGATAACGGTTGTCGGGCAGGGCTTCCGACACCACGCCGCCAAATTCAATGAGTTCTTCCTTAGCCAATCTGTTTTCCTTTGTGGCAGCCACGAAGGCTGCGTTACGTTGGTGAGTATCCTGTGGGCGCCCGGTCGCGCGCATCCACGTCATGCCGCCATGGCGGCCGCCGCGCGATACGTCGTCGGGAAGCAAGCTGACGGGCTTGGCAAACCATGGAAGCCAGGCGGGTCAGAGAATCGAGTAGGGGCGCGGATGACCCTGACGATTGCCTTGCCACTTGCGGTTGCGCGGGCGTCTGGCGCATCCGTGTACATCACGGGGACAGCGGGCAAGGTGTTTCCGGGGCCGGCAACGCATCCGCCCTGTCATATCCGAATCAACAATATGAGGGCGGGCCGGCGGTATTCCAGTGCGCCAGGCGGCGCTTTCCCGGTTAACAGGGCATGCTCAGATACCCCGAACTGACGCGCGATTGTAGCACGATCGCACCATCTTCGCAGGCGCAGCATCCGCTACGGCGCTGTTGCGCCAACGCCATGCACAGGCGGCTGGTGCCATGGTGCAGCGCGGCGCGAGGCCACCGATTCACATCCCGAATGCGATCCATCAATCACATGAACGAGTTGCGTGATATGGTTGCTGTAACCATGGGCCCTGCAGAATGCCGCCGTCGCGCCGTGCGCTATGGCTGGCAGGTGGCAGCTCAGGACCGGCGCCGCGTTATCCCGTAGTTCGGGGTGGCAGTTCGCCCGGTCTGACGTGGCGGGGGGATGCCAAGGCTTTCATCAGACGCTGACGGACGCCTTGTCACCAGACCGCTGATTGGCGGCCACCGCATAGACCATTCGGTTCGTAATGATCAGCACGGCCACAATGACCACGCTCGCGTAGATGCTGGTGTAGGTCAGGAGGCTGATCATAAACGAGCTGTAAAAATACCCGATCGAGTGGATGAAGATCGATGTCGAGAACGCCGGCCGGCGAGATACCAGGAAGTACCAGTAGGCCAGATGCATGGATGCGCCGAAGAGCACCATGAAGACCAGCGATCCGCTCATCCCGAAGTCGATAATCAGGCCCCGGAACATCGTGTAGATGTTGGTCTGGAATAGGTTCTCGTACGCGAAGTATTCCTCGTAGGTGCCCTGTGGCATCACCGTTGTGTCGCCCAACAGGCGGGCAATCGGCGTGAAGGTGTAGAGCGCGTCGTTGTTGTGCAGGTCGAAGTAATATTGTGTGAAAGTGCCGCCGGTCGTGTAACTGAACCAGTCCGAGAAGCCGTAGAGGTGCGCCGTCACATAAGAGGCGAACAGCCGCTGCAGCCCTTCAACGACCACCGATCCGGCGTTGCCGACGAACCGGGACAGCAGGGAGACCGTCAGCAGTCCGATGACGATTACCGCATAGGGCAGCAGTTTGCGCAGTTCTTCGCCCGACAGGATGCGCAGGTCGTTGCGCTGGATCTTGCAGACCAGGATGCCGCCCCAGTAGAAGGCAAACGCCTGGAACAGCGTGCCCTTGGCGCCGAGCAGGATCATGCCCATGATCGACGGCAAAAACGTCAGCAGCAGGATACGCGCCCGCTTCGCGCCGGCCGGGCGTGTGGCGTAGATGAAGCCGCCGAGGATGGCAGCCGGGTACTGCGTGGCGAAACTGATGCGGGAGAAGATATTCGGCACCAGCGACTCGGAATACCGCATGTCGATCATCCGGGCCGCCACCTGCATTGGGGTGAAGAGCGCATCCGACAGCGTCACGCCCTGGATCCACAGATCGGTCAGCAGGCTCAGGATGGCGACCACGCTGATGGCGTAGAACGCCTGGACCATGAAGATGCTGCCGAGGTCGTTCGTTGCCGGATGCTCCGCGCGGAGCCGGAAGGCCCGTCTCCAGCTGAAGGGCAGGGCGGTCAGCGAGAATGCCACGCTGGCGGCCAGCAGGTACAGCACGGCAGCCGGATTGACGGGCACGTCCCACAGCGCAACCAGCGGCACAAACGTAAACATGAACCAGAAGAGGCCCCAGATCGGTGCCGGGGCGATCCACGTGCCGATGTAGGCGCGCAGCATGGCTGCTTGCCCGAGGATCATCAGGCTGTAGAGGACGGCAAGAAACTTGTCGGACATGGAGGCGGATTTCAGGCATACCCGCGGGCGCGGTTGATGGCGCGACGCAACTCGGCGCTGGTGACTAGCAGGAATACCACGTAAGCGACAAGGCCTGTCGTGACGCCGGTCAACACCCCCCACCAGCGGCTCGGCCCAAAGTACATCTCGGACACCACCATCTCGCCCACCTGTGCGGTCTGGTAGGTCCGCGTCGGGTCAAGCTGTTCCTCAAGCATTTCGCGCTGCTTTGTCAGGCGCCGGGCGTCCACGTTGACGATCTGGATCTTGTCGGCGAGCGTCACCCCTTTGCTGACTTCCTTGTCCGGGCCCTGCGCGCTAGCTGCGGCCATCAACTGCCTGCGCTGCGTTTCATTGGTTTCGGCGGCCTCATTGAGGCTGTCGATCTCATGACGCACCCGGGTTTCGTAAGCCGTAATTGCCGGCTTGTGTTCGGCCACCAGCAGAGACACTGCTGATGCAATGATTCTTTTTGCAGTCTCCGGCTCTTTGGCCTGGACGCGGATCTCGATATTCGGGGTGTCGTCACGCGGACTTTTCTGCACGACGCTGAATGACCGCACGGCCATCCGCGCCGTTTCATCGGTCTCCACGTCGGTCGGCATTCCGGCCGCCTTCATCGCCTCCAGCACAAAGCCACGGAACAGCACGCGTTGTCGTACGGACTGCGGGTCGAGTAGCGGATCGCGCGTATCGCCAGCGTGGCCAATGCGGATCATGGCCGAGGCAAACCAGGTTTTGGCGGGTTCCGGCATCAGGTAGACACCCGCCACCCCGCAAATGATCAGAAATGCCAGCAGCGCCACGGCGTGGCGCCTAAACACCACTTTCGAAACAAAGTGGATCAGTTCGTCGACTGCGGAGCTGTCGGAGGTAGGGGGCATCGGTAAGGGCGGCTCCAGGTTCAGAATGGGGGTCAAATTGTACTCTCCCAGAACCGAACCGATTGTTGTGCGGGCACTGTCTGGATTTACAGTGGTGTTGCCCATGTTGGCCCGCTTCCAATCCACGATATTTCAGTTCTCCAGCCCTCCGACGCGTCGGAGGGCCGCCCGAGGAAAGAAGCCAGTATCCAAAGCCTGCAAGCAGACAAGAAAAAACGGCCTACGCCGTTAAGCGTAAGCCGTTGATTCCACTGCCTTTTACCACTGCAAATACTGGTCGGAGCGATAGGATTCGAACCTACGACCCTCTGATCCCAAATCAGATGCGCTACCAGGCTGCGCTACGCTCCGGAGCCGGCGATTCTATCGCGACACGTGCGGCCAGGTCAAATGTGGCGTGCGAAGGATTGCAACGCGCGGAAGTGGCGGGCACGTACCCCGCTTCAGGCGGGATCGTATTTGGCTTGACTTGATGCGTCGCGCTGACATAATCCGCACACCGCATCGGTCCGACCCGGCGCTTCACGCCTGGCAATGCTGTGCCCACCCGGACCTGGTCCCACTATCACAACTATGGCACGCCAGCCCCGCTAGCGACGCGGACGCGCTGCGCCGTGCCTGATCCATACTTCGCCCGCGATGCCCCGCATCGACGTGACGCGGAGGTGCCGGACTTTGCGGAAACAAAACAGGACGGCTGCTCGCAGGCCGCAAACAGAAGGCAAGTCCGGTGCCATGCGGGGCACCGGCGATGTCTTTGTGAACGGGAATGAAGATGTTTCAGTCGCAGGTGGTAGTGCTGATCGCGGCCTTGTTCGTGCTGCAGATGGCGATCGTCTGTGCCGTATTGCGGCGCTCCGCCGGTATGGAGCGCAGCGGGCTCACTTCGTGGGCGATCGGCGATCTGGTTGTGACCCTGGCCGCGGTATTGCTGGCCGCCCATGGCTACCGTCCCGAATGGCCGCTGGCCGCCTTGCCCGAGCTGGCCCTGACGGCCGGGCTGTCGATGATGGTCCACGGCACGCGTCATTTTGTCGGCAAGCCGGGGCGGGCCCTTGTGCTGGCCGCGCTGAACCTGCCCGGCGCCATCGTGTTCGGGTTGCATGCGGCCGGCGGACTGATGGGCGGCGCGCCCGGCCCGCTGTCGGCCGGGATGCTGGTGTCGCCCTCTGTCGTGGCAGGGCTGATGCTCGCCTCGTCGTTGATCCAGATGCTGCTGTTGCTGGAAATGATCCGCGTGGTCGTGCCGCGTTTGCCCGCGAAGCGCGGCACGGGTCGCCTGGCCATCCTGTCGCTGACCCTCGTGGCACTGGCCTGCACCGTGTTTGCAGGCGCGCAGGCATGGGCGCCGTTGTCGACGCTGGTCGACGGGCACCCGCTGGCCACGCCGGACGAGCGCGACAACATCACCCTCTGCTTTGTGTTCGGCGTGGTGGGGCTGTCGGTCAGCTTCGCGCTGATGGCGCATGACCGTCTGCGGCGCATCATCGAACGCCGCGCGCGCCATGACGACCTGACCGACGTGCTGTCGCGCGGCGCATTCTGGGAAGAGCTGGAACTCGAATGCAAGCGGGCCGAGCGCCAGCGCACCGCGTTCACCGTGGCCTTCATCGACCTCGATCATTTCAAGGCCATCAACGACCTCTACGGGCATCTGGCGGGCGACAGCGTCCTGCGCCATTTTGCGGGCCTCCTGCGCAAGGCCGCGCCGGCGCGGGCCGTGCTGGGGCGGCTGGGCGGCGAGGAATTCGCGATCGTCATGCCCGACACCACGCTGGAAACCGGCCGCGCCATCAGCGTCCGGCTGAGCGCGATGGTGCGTTCGGCGCCATGCCCGTCGGAGCCCGATGCCATTGCCTATACGGTCAGCATCGGCATGGCCGAGCGCCAGGCCGGCGAGAACGCCGACGCGGTCATGCGGCGCGCCGATCGTGCGCTCTACGATGCCAAGCAGATGGGCCGCAACTGCGTGTCCTCGCACGACACGGGCGAGGGTGTCGGCATGCCGCGCCGGCCGCGCGTGCGCGAGCGCGAGTCGGCCTGAGTTCGGCATCCCTATCGCTGTTTCGCCAGCCTTGGCCTGGGCCGACTTCAGTTTCGTCGAAATCTGATTCAAGGCCCGGCTCGCCGATGCTATAGATGCGCAGGTCACTGCAACGCGCCTTGCGCCAACATCCATGGACATCATCCGGCCGGAACACGCTGCCCAGCAGACCAGGCAGATTCACCAGAACATTCCCGGCGCGACGTCGATCTCGATCCTGCGCCGCGTGCATGATTCCCGCTATGCCACGCGGTACTTCGTCGGCAATGGCCTCGACATAGGCGGCGGCATCGATTCCATCGCGCTGTTCGGCGACATGTTCCCGGCGATGAAGCATGTCTTCGTCTTCGACATGCAGCATGGCGACGCCCAGTACCTGGAACGGGTGGAGGACGAATCGTTCGACTTCGTCTATTCGTCGCACTGCCTCGAGCATATGGTCGATCCGGCGGTGGCCATCCGGCACTGGATACGGGTCGTGAAGCCGGGAGGGCACCTGGTGATCCAGGTGCCGGACGAAGACCTGTACGAGCAGGGGCACTGGCCCTCGCGGTTCAACAACGATCACAAGCACACGTTCACGATGTTCAAGGCGCAGTCGTGGTCGCCGGTGTCCATCAATGTCATCGACTTTGTCCGGTCCGTATGCGACCAGGTATCGCCAATCTCGATGTTTCGCGTCGACATCGGCGTGCGGCAAAGCCTGCTGAACCGCGATTTCGATCAGACGCGCACACCTACCGCGGAGTGTGCCATCGAGTTCATCCTGCAGAAGCATCCCAGGTAGGCGGGCGCGTTCCCCTTGCGCAACTGGTGCGGTAGAATGCACGCCTTGCCGCAACGGCAAGGCCGTCCCAGGCCCAGACAGCCACGGCCATCCGCCCTTAGCTCAGTTGGATAGAGCACTCGCCTTCTAAGCGAGCGGTCAGAGGTTCGAATCCTCTAGGGCGGGCCAGTCAAATCAAGGGTTTGCGGGCGTGTGCCCGATGGGCGCGCGCACGGTCTACCACCGGCGGGCAATTTGCGGGCAATTCTGGCAGGCGGAAAGCGGGGTAGGGTGGGCGGCAGCGGCAGCCGGGCGGGCAGGCGTTCCGAACCAGTCCCACCGCGCCCAAAGAGGTTCCTTCAGTATAGGCGATCGCCGTCGCTGGCTGGGCCCGCTATGCTTTCTCGCCGGACGTGGCCATGGCCTGCCGGCTCCAGAGACGACTTGCGACCCTTAGCGGTCTTCCATGGGTTCAGTTGTTCGGCGCAACTGTGGTCGACTTCAAATCGGCCAGTTCCGCATCTACTGCCGCCAGCAGTTTCTCCAGATTCCTGGGGATAGGCTCATCGATATATGCCTGTGCAACCTGAAATGGATCGAGCATAGGCAGGTCGTTGCCGAGGCCGGTGAATCGTCCAACAACATAGCGGCCAAAATACCGTGATTCCGGGACCTCGTTCACGTACCAGCAGCCGCCATACTTCTGGACAAAATACTCACCAATGAAGTAGCTCATCCGGGTAAGAAGCCATAGCCGGTCTTCGGCGTTCGTAACCGTCATGGACCGCAGAGCGTTGCCCAGTATCGCAGCAACGCTGCTTACCACAATCAGCTCATAGCGAAAGCTGTTGGACGTGAATACGATAGAGGACGAAGCAAGCTGGCCTTTACTGATCAGAAACTTGGAATGCTGCGGCGAAATAGGACTTTGACTTTCGAAGAAGGTCCGAAAGCTAGAATCTAGATCAGAAGGTGTATGCCACGGAAAGTACGAGCGGGACCGATCTTGTCGTCGTATTGGCCGGCAATGACACGCACGGTGCCGGCACCGTCGGGCAACGCTTCCACCGGAATATCGAGACGGCTGATCGCCTGGTAACCGGCAGCCGTCATCTTGTGGCGTGCGGGCAAATTGACCCACAACTGCACCATCTCCAGCGAGCCGCCGCTTCGCGTGAACGCTTCCGAGTGAAACTCTTCATGCAGGATCCCCGCGCCCGCGGTCATCCACTGCACGTCACCCGGGCCGATGACGCCGCCCTTGCCCGTCGAGTCGCGATGCGCGACCTCGCCCTTGTAGACGATGGTTACGGTCTCGAAGCCGCGATGCGGGTGCACGCCCACGCCACGCGGTCGTGTACTCGGCGTGAAGTCAGCCGGGCCAGCGAAGTCGAGCAGTAGGAACGGACTGAGCTGGTTGCCGTGTGCGTGATGGGAAAGCAGCGAGCGCACCGGAAAGCCGTCACCTACCCAGTGGGGACGCGGTGCGCTGTAGACGCCGAGGACTCTCTTCATGGCGATAACTTCCATTTGGTTGCGACGATGTCGTCGCGATGGAGAGAGCATAGGATTGGAACTCCGGGGGCAGTAGAGTGCTAAATTGATCGTCACAGTCCTATTTGGTGAACGATGGACGCTATTGGTGAGTGACGTGCAAGACCTAAATGACCTCTATTTCTACGTCCAGGCGGTGGAGCATGGCGGTTTCGCGCCGGCCGGGCGGGCCCTCGGCATGCCCAAATCCCGGCTGAGCCGGCGCATCGCGATACTGGAGGAGCGGCTTGGCGTGCGGCTGATCCAGCGCTCGACGCGCCGCTTCAGCATGACCGAGATTGGCCGCACCTATTACGAACATTGCAAGGCGATGCTGATGGAGGCCGAGGCCGCGCAAGAGGCAGTCGAACTCACGCGCGCCGAGCCGCGCGGCACGGTCAGAGTGACATGTCCGGTGGCGCTGCTACACGCGCACGTCGGCGACATAGTTGCCAGCTTCATGACGTCTCACCCCCAGGTGGCCGTGCATCTGGAAGCGACCAACCGGCGCGTTGATCCTGTGGGGGATGCCGTAGACGTTTCCATCCGCGTGAGGCCGCCGCCGTTGCAGGACAGCGATCTCGTGATCCGCGTGCTGGCGGAACGCAGACAATGCCTTGTTGCCAGCGCCGGGCTGGTTGCCGCGCATGGCAGCGTGCCTCTCGCGCCCGCCGAGCTTGCCGATCTGCCGAGTCTTGCGCTGGGGGCGCCCCAGGCCGAATACTCGTGGACACTGTTCGGCCCTGAAGGTGCGCAGGTGGTGCTGCACCATCGTCCGCGCTTCGTGACAGGCGACATGATTGCATTGCGAAGCGCGGCAATGGCTGGTGTAGGGATCTGCCAGTTGCCGGTGATGATGGTGCGTGAACAGTTGAACACGGGATCTCTGGTGCGATTGCTGCCCGACTGGGCGCCGCGCGCCGAGCTGCTTCACGCCGTGTTTCCGTCCAGGCGAGGTGTCTTGCCTGCCGTACGCGCGTTGATCGAGTATTTGGCAGCGAGATTCGGAGAAATGGAAGAGGAGTAGGCCGGGACGTGCATCAGTAACCGTTAATGCGGCCGTCGCTGATCTACTGGCAGATGCGACGGCGGAAGAGCAAATCATCGCTACACTATGGCAACGGTTGCGCGACTGGTAATTACATGCCTGAATATGCGGTGGTTTCTTACGCCGCTCAACGATGACGGCTCTGCGGGCGAGCCGCTTCCCTTTGACGACGCGGATTCTGCGCTGGCTTTCGCTAACGCTCACTATCCAGAATTGCCCGTGGCGCAAGCGCGGAAGAAGCGAGGCAGTAGACTTGCAAAGCCGCCCCGCATCTTGTTGCATGTGCCTCGGGAGTGATCGAGCTGAGTGCCAGGTCGATAACTGCCCCTGCAAGGTGTCGAGTCTAGAAGGCGGGACTCGGCAGTTGTCCGCCGATGCCGGGGCATTTGGCGTTCTCGGTGAGCGACTTGCCTAGATCTTCTCAGCGGCTATGGGTGTGCAAAGGCGCTTTCCCGAGCCACACCGGTCTCTTACCCTGCCATCTTGGAGGGTCCGCTCATGGCCCGGTGGCTGCCCGCGGTCACGGTGGATGCTGCAATCCGCGACTTGGACGTTGACGGCCTGTCTCAGCCCCCGCCCTACCCGGGAGTGCTAGGGCGGCTCCATAGACAACTTCCGACCCATAGCGGGCCATCGATTCGCCAAGTTGAACGACGACACAGAGTCCAACTTCGTAAGTCGCAATCGATCAGGGGAAGCGGCGGCGTATGAGAGTAGCCCGGTCGCCTAGCTTGGACGATCGAGTGATCACGGATGACGCTAGCTTGCATATGAAAGTCGCCGGTTGGGTTTATTTGCAAATACTAAAGCACGCGCCAATTCGCCGGCGATTCGGTGAGCGGGCGACAACGTCAGTAGCGGTCAGCCGGGTCATATCACCCTATGTCGCTTCCTGGCCGGACTCGGCCTACCGGCTGGCCGCTCGTCAGGACCAGCCGACTCTGACCGACCCACAGCGGAAGTAGCCGATTCGAAGTCCGCCGACGTAAAGCTGCCATCCCAGCATGTACGCCACACGGGTCACCTTCCCCCACGTGCGAGTGGTCGACTACGCGTCACCACCGCTCGCGGTGAAAGACCGAAGCGTATCCTCTCGGGGCAGTTCTGAGGGCGCATCACCCGCAAGTCCGTAGACTTCGATGCCACTTAGCAAACCGCCGCTCTCATAAATGAAGATCCCTGCTGGCGCATCGTCCGGGCCAAAGAGGAAGTCTCCGAGAACATGCACCCCCGGCGGGGCAGGCTGATTGCCCTTGATCTGAAAATTGATGCTTGCGCAACCGCACGGGCAGCGCCACGGAGTGACTTCCGCCGCCGCGAGTTGTTCAAGAAACTCTCGCGCCTCAGTTTCGCCGTGTTCCAGCATCCAGCGAGCGAGCGACATCTCGGAAGCCAACAGCGGACGGTTTACTTGGAGAGGATTCATGGTTTGAGTATTCGAACGGATGCAAGCCAGTTTAGCAAGATGATCTCGCCATGGCGCGGCAACAGTTTGCCGACCGTGAGCTGGCTATTCCCCGCCATCTTATCGACGAGAATTCGGCAGAAGTCGCGATTGATGAAAACGCGTATCTTGGCCATGTCTGATCCCCAAGTCATTTGCCACGTCGGCCCTTTCAACATAGGGCAATGGGCAATCTGAGGGCAAAATCCGCGCGGGACCGGTCAGGATTTCGGCGGATCAGGCTGGAATCAACCGCCGCCGCAATCACCGCCAGTCCCCAGAACTATTGGGATTCTGCGCAAAGCGCGGAGTGCAGCGGACCATGACAGACAGATGTCCCATTGCCTTACAAGAAACTGCTCTTTCCTTCTAAGCGAGCGGTCAGAGGTTCGAATCCTCTAGGGCGGGCCACTGATTCGATTCATACCAGTGCTGTGAGCGATTGACCACGCCAACTACAAACAGCATCATGGGCACTTCGATCAGCACGCCGACGACGGTGGCCAGCGCCGCCCCGGACTGGAATCCGAACAGGCTGATGGCGGTGGCCACGGCCAGCTCGAAGAAGTTGCTCGCGCCGATCAGCGCCGATGGGCCCGCCACGCAATGGGCCACGCCGAGCTTGCGGTTCAGCAGGTAGGCCAGGCCGGCGTTCAGCAAGACCTGAATCAGGATCGGTACGGCCAGCAACACGATGATCAGCGGCTGCTCGACGATGGCATTTCCCTGGAATCCAAAGAGCAGCACCAGCGTCGCGAGCAGGGCGGTGATCGAGCAGGGACCGAGCGCGCCAACGACGCGCCTGTAGGTGGCGTCGCCCCGTGTCAGCAATGCCTTGCGGATGGCCTGTGCGATCAGCACCGGCACCACAATGTAGAGCGCGACCGACGTGATGAGCGTGTCCCACGGCACCGTAATCGACGACAGACCCAGCAGCAGCGCGACAACAGGCGCGAAGGCCACGACCATGATCGCGTCGTTGAGCGCCACTTGCGACAGGGTGAAGTACGGGTCGCCTTTGCAGAGCTGAGACCAGACAAACACCATCGCCGTGCAAGGCGCCGCCGCCAGCAGGATCAGGCCGGCGATGTAGCTGTCGAGTTGATTCACTGGCAGCCAGCCAGCGAACAGGTGACGCACGAAGATCCAGCCCAGCAGCGCCATGGAGAACGGCTTGACCAGCCAGTTCACGAACAGCGTCACGCCGATGCCGCGCCAGTGTCCCGCTACCTGGCCCATGGCGCCAAAATCGATCTTGATCAGCATCGGGATGATCATGATCCAGATCAGCACGCCGACCGGCAGGTTCACCTGTGCGATCGCCATGTCGCCAATGGCCTGAAAGACCGGTGGCAACCATTGGCCAAGCAGGATGCCGGCCACAATGCAGAGCGCCACCCAGACGGTCAGGTAGCGTTCGAAGACGCCGATGGCGGTGGCTTGCGCGGCCCCTGCGGACCGTTGCGCTGTGTTCATTGCCCCGCCTCGGCAGGCGGCTCGCCGATGGCGCGCATCTCCTTCTGGATGGCGTGATGGTCCAGCACGTGCAGCGGCAGGTTCACGAACTGGCTGACGCGGGTCAGGATCTGTCGGAAGACCTGGTCAAAGACCTTGCGCTTCTCGTCGTCCGAGCCCTGGATGGCGGCCGGGTCCATAAAGCCCCAATGCGCCGTGATGGGCGTGCCCGGCCAGATCGGGCAGACCTCGCCCGCGGCCTGATCGCAGACGGTGATGACGAAATCCATCCGGGGTGCGTCGGGCAGGGCGAATTCGTCCCAGCTCTTGCTACGCAGGCCCGCGGTGTCATAGCCAATCGACTGGCACCGCTCGATGGCAAAGGGATTGACCGCGCCCGCCGGATGGCTGCCGGCGCTGTAGGCGTGAAAGCGTCCCTTGCCGAGCACGTTGAATAGTGCTTCGGCCATGACGCTGCGGGCGGAGTTACCGGTGCACAGCACCAGTACGTTGAAAGTCTTGTCGGGCATGGTGCTTGTTGGGCGGTTGAGCGACGTTCGGGCGAGCGCGTGCATCCTCGCCCGCTTTATGGGTCAGGTCTCAGTGGCGACGGAACAATAGGACACCGGCGAGCACGGATTGCCGCCACAGCAGTTTTCCGTGAGATAGCCGAGCAGGGCATTCATGGTCTCGAAGCGCGCCATGTAGATGATCGAGCGCCCCTCCTGGCGGCTGGCCAGCAGACCGGCGCGGTGCAGTTCCTTGAGGTGGAACGACAGCGAGGAGGCCGGCATCGCCATTTGCTCGGCAATGCGGCCAGCGTGCAGGCCGTCGGGTCCGGCCTGCACGAGCAGACGGAACACGGCCAGGCGGATGGCGTGGGCCAGCGCAGAAAGGGCTTCGAGAGCGTTGTCGGTTTCCATGATTCGAATATAGTCGAATCATGGAAATGTCGCAACTCCGGCCATTCCGGCCACCGTACTTCTGTGACAAGGACCAACCGAGCGCCGGCCTGCTAGGAAAGGTAGCCGGCCGCGCCATCCCACAGCAGTTTGATGGCCGTGATGACCAGCAGTCCGTAGCAGGCCCGGTACATCTGGCGCTGATCGAGCCGCGCATGCAGGCGCCAGCCCAGCCAGACACCGGCTGGAACGGCGAGCAGGCAGATTGCCATCAACGTCCAGACGGCGCCAACCGGCCTTGCCAGCGCCAGCCACGGCACTGCCTTGAGGACGTTGCCCACCGTAAAGAACATGCTGGTGGTTCCCGCGTAGACCTGCTTGCTCAGGCCCAGCGGCAGCAGGTAGATCGCCAGCGGCGGCCCGCCGGAGTGGGCAACCATGGTGGTGATCCCCGACGTCAGGCCCGCCGCCAGGGCCTTGGGCGAGGAGCGGGGCTGCACTGCGACATCGCCGCCCCGCAACAGCCATAGCCCGACGAAACTCAACGTGACCACGGCCATGACGATGGAGATGGCGCGATGGTCCAGTACCTTGAACAGGAAGTAGCCGACCCCGATGCCTGCCACCAGCCCGGGCACCAGCAACAGCAGGTCGGGCCGCGACCACGTCGATGGCTTCCAGTAGCGCAGGCTGAACAGATCCATCGCAACAAACAGCGGCGCCAGCAGGCCGCCGGCCGAGACGGGGTCCATCACCAGCGACAACAGCGGAATGCCGACGATGGCAAATCCTCCACCAAAAGCGCCCTTCATGAAGCAGATCAGAAAAACCCCGGCAAAGGTCACGAGGATGGTGGTGGTATTGAGTTCCATGATGGCTTCGGCATTGAGGCGGGTCGTCTGGCGATCATCGTAGGGTGGCTACCCAATACAATCAAATCATTGTCATGGATACAATTTCCGTACCCCGCCGAAAGCTGCCCAGGGCTGCCCATGGCTGCCAGGGCTGCCCAGAGCGCCCATGATATGATTCGCGCGCGAACTAAATCGATCAACGCTGCCGGGCCCAGCATGAAACATCGTCTTGTGTATCTCCTGAACGTTGGACAGCGACGGCTGCAACGCTGGTCGCAGGCGCGTGCCGCCCGCGGTGGCGTCACGGCCGCGCAATCGGGGCTGCTGTTCTTTCTGGGGACGCACAACGGCGCGCTGATGAGCGAAGCCGCGGCCGCGCTGGACCTGGGCGCGCCCGGAATGAGCGGTCTGGCCGACCGCACGGAAAGAGCGGGGCTGATCGAACGCCGCGCGGACGAGATGGACGGCCGCGCATCGCGGCTGTGGCTCACGGAGGCCGGGCGCGCCGCGCGGCAGCGTGCCAAGGCGGGCATGACGGACCTCAACGCCAGGCTGACGGAGGGCTTTACCGAAGCCGAGATCGATGTGGTGGCGCGGTGGCTGACCAGCCTGCAGACCAAGTTTCCAGTCCCCGGCGATGCGCGCGACGAGCGCGAGGAGCGCGAGGAGCGCGGAGAGGGCCGCGACTAGGCGGCGCCTGGTCTGGTCCGCGGCTGGGCAGCACGATGCAGCCTAGTGCTGGCTGATTTTCGAGAAGTCCGGCTTGCGCTTTTCGGCAAAGGCGGCGAATGCTTCGCGGGCTTCCGCGCTCGTCAGCCGCTCCTGGAACTTCGCGCTCTCGGTATCCATCTGCGTCACCAGCATCGCGGCCTGGCGCATCAGGGCTTTCGTGGCGCTCAGCGACCCGGCAGGCTTGGCGGCAATGCGGTCTGCGATCTGCCGTGCCTGGGTGCGGAGCTGGTCATTGGCGCACACCTTGTTGGCGATGCCCCAGGCCAGCGCGGTCTGCGCGTCGAGCGGATCGCCCATGGCAAACATCTCGAAGGCCCTCGCGTGGCCGATGCGCAGCGGCAGCAGATAGCTGGAGGCCGCTTCGGGCACCAGGGCAAGGTTGACGAACGGCGTGATCAGCTGCGCGTCCTGTGCCAGCAGCACGTAGTCGCAATGCAGCAGCATTGTGGTGCCCACACCCACCGCCTTGCCATGAACGGCGGCAACGATGGGCACGGTCGCCTTCGCCAGCGCATGCAGAAAGCGGTGGACATGCCGTTCGCTGGGGCCCTTGCCCACGGCGATCGCCGCGAACTCGCCCACATCGTTCCCCGAAGTGAACATGTCGCCATCCCCTTGTACCAGCACCACACGCACGTTTCCGTCGTGCTCGGCGCCCTCGATGGCGTCGGCCAGGGTGCCGTACATCTCGTTGGTCAGGGCGTTCTTCTTGTCCGGCCGGGCAAGCGTGATGGTCAGTACGCCATGGGTCAGGTCCACTTGAATGGCCGCGGTCATGCTGGTCTCCGTTGGTTTAAGTTCGCATGCGAAGTATATAGATGATTCGTATGCGAAGTAAACCATTGGAGATGCCATGCGACACGGGTCGCACGGCGGGTTGCCATCAGCGATCCGGGGCCATAATCAGGACATTTCCACCATTGTCATGCTTCCGCCCGCCATGCCTCGACACCGCTACAAGCAACTGGTCGACCAGTTCGCCGCAGACATCCAGGAAGGCCGGCTGCGTCCGGGCACGCGGTTGCCGACACACCGTGAGCTGGCCGCCCGCGAAGGCCTGGCGCTTGTCACGGCGACCCGCGTCTATGCGGAACTGCACGCCATGGGGCTCGTCAGCGGCGAGACCGGACGGGGCACGTTCGTCAAAGAAGTGCTTCCGCGTGGACACGGCATCGACCTCCAGCCATGGAGCGATGACACCGTCGACCTGAGCTTCAACAATCCGTCGATACCAGGCCAGGGCGACCTGCTCCGGACGGCGCTGCGCGAACTGGCCAGCACGGGCAATCTCGAGGCGTTGCTCAGATACCATCCGCATGGTGGCCGGATGCGTGACCGCGAGACGATGGCCCGGCATCTTGCCGGACGCGGATTGTCCGCGAGCGCGGACAACACGGTGCTGGTAAGCGGCGCACAGCACGGCCTGACGGTCACGGCGATGGCGTTGCTGGAACCCGGCGACGTGGTCGCGGTCGACGCGCTGACGTACCCGGGATTCAAGCTCACCGCAGAAGCCTGCCGGCTGGAACTGGTGGCGATTCCCGCAGGCGCCAAGGGGCCGGATCTGGACGCATTGGCGGGACTGTGCCGGCGGCGCCGGGTGCGCGCCGTGTACACAATGCCGACGCTGCACAATCCGCTTGGCTGGGTCATGAGCGCGCGCGGGCGGCGCGATCTGGTTGCCATCGCGCGGCGGCATGGTCTGATCCTGATCGAAGACGCTGCATACGCGTTCCTGGAAGCCGACGCGCCGCAGCCATTGGCCGCATTGGCGCCCGAATTGACCGTGTACGTATCGAGTCTCTCCAAGAGCGTGGCAACGGGGCTGCGTGTCGGCCCGGTCTGCGCGCCGCCAGCCTGGATTCCAAAGTTCGAGCGCACGATCCGCGCCACCACCTGGCATACGCCCACCACGATGACCGCGATTGCCTGCGGCTGGATCGAAGACGGGACGGTCGCGCGGCTGGAGGCGCAGAAGCGACATGACGCCGCCTTACGCCAGGGCGTCGTGACTGAAGTGCTCGGGCATCTGCACCCCGTCCGGCACCTAGCGTCCTATTTTGTCTGGCTGCCGCTGCCGGAAGACGCCCGTGCCGATGCCATTGCCAAGACGCTGCTGGCGCAGCGCATCTCCGTATCCACCGCGCTGGCCTACGCGGCTTCGAAACAGGTGCCGCACGCGATCCGGCTCGCACTGGGCTCCGTTCCCGTTGACATGCTGCGGCAGGCACTGCAGACCGTCGCCAGGGTCGTGGACGATCACGCGTACCGGTAGCCTTGTGCTGGCCGGGCGGGGCAGGGCGTCCGGCGCGGGCGCGCGGCTGGCATGGCCAGTGCTTGGCATGTTCCATCCCGAAACGGACGAACAAGGAGGACAAGCATGGCTGACAGAACGCTTGATGGCCTGAAAGTGGCCATTCTCGTGACCGACGGATTCGAGCAGGTGGAACTTGAGGAGCCGCGCAAGGCGTTGGACGCCGCAGGCGCCACGACCCTGGTCGTTTCGCCCAAGGACCGCGAGGTGAAAGGCTGGAAGTTCAAGGAATGGGGCGACGCAACGCCGGTGGACAGGCCATTGGCCCAGGCGCGCGCCGACGACTTCGACGCGCTGCTCTTGCCGGGTGGTGTGATCAACCCCGACGCGCTGCGCATGGATGCGTCTGCCGTGTCGTTCGTCAAGTCATTTGTCGATGCGGGCAAGCCTGTGGCCGCCATTTGCCATGGACCGTGGACGTTGATCGAGGCGGGCGCGGTCAAGGGACGCAGGATGACGTCGTGGCCGTCGCTGAAAACCGATCTGGTCAACGCCGGCGCCAACTGGGTCGACGAGCAGGCGGTGGTGGACGGCAACCTCGTCACCAGCCGAAACCCCGACGACATTCCGGCGTTCAGCCGGGCAGCCATCGAGATGTTCGCCGGCGCACGTCGTAAATAGTCCAAAAGGCGCGCCACGCGGCAACTCGGTCGATGCGCGCTGCGCATCGGCCATAAAGCAATGTGCGCCCGGATTGGCATGAAGCTTGCATAATCGATCATGCCAATCCACATAATAAGAAATGCGCCACCGTATGTCTTCTCGCCGTGCGCCGTCGTTGCGCTCGACAATGCCCGCGCTTGGGGTGCTTTCCGCAACGCTGGCCAGCATCCCGCCGACCGCACTGGCCGGCGGCCTTCAGCAAGCCCAGCACGTATTACCAGAGGTCGCCGTCCAGGCGGCACGATCCGACGGTGCAACATCGGACGCGGCCGTGTCCGCCAACCAGGGCTATGTCGGCCGCGACCAGCTTGCCAATCGCCCATTGCTGCGGCCCGGCGAACTGCTCGAAACCGTCCCGGGTCTGATCGTCACGCAGCACAGCGGCGATGGCAAAGCGAACCAGTATTTCCTGCGCGGCTTCAACCTTGACCACGGCACGGACCTTTCCACCACCGTGGCGGGCATGCCGGTCAACATGCGCACGAATGCCCATGGGCAGGGCTACACCGACCTGAATTTCGTGATTCCGGAACTGGTCAGCGGCATCGCCTACAAGAAGGGCACGTATTTCGCCGAAGAGGGCGACTTCTCTGCGGCGGGTGCGGTGCGGATGGACTACGTCTCGCAACTGCCTGCCGGTATCGCGCAGGTCGAGCTGGGCCAGCATGACTACCGCAGGGCCGTGCTGGCCAATTCGCATCAGGTGGGCCCGGGAACCGCGCTTTATGGTCTGGAGTGGCTGCAAGAGAATGGTCCGTGGGTGTTGCCCGAAGGCGTTCGCAAGCTCAACGGCGTGTTCCGCTACACGCTGCCGCTCAGCGCGGGGGAGCGCCTGAGCGTCACCGCCATGGGCTATCGCAATCGTTGGGATTCGACAGACCAGGTGCCGCAGCGCGCGATCAACGAGGGGCTTATCTCGCGCGTTGGGTATATCGATCCAACAGATGGCGGCTATGCGTCGCGCTACAGCCTGTCGGCGGATTGGCTCAGGCCGGTGCAGTCGGGCCTGTTCAAGGCAAACGCCTATGTCATCAAGAGCCGGCTCCAGCTTTTTTCCAACTTCACCTACGCGCTGGACAATCCGGAACGTGGCGACCAGTTTCAGCAATTCGAGAATCGTGTCACGGCGGGCGTCAACGCGTCGAGACTCTGGTTCGGCAAGCTGGGACAGCGCGATACCGAAACCGAGGTCGGTGTGCAGGTCCGCTATGACCGTCTGGACCCCATCACACTGGCCAATTCTGAAGCGCGACAGATCTACGAAACGGTACGGACCGACACCGTCAACGAAACCAGCGCCGCGCTCTACGTGCGCAACACGACGGAATGGCTGCCGTGGCTGCGCACCATCGCGGGCCTGCGCGCGGATCGGTTCTGGTATGGCGTATCGAGCGACAATCCCGCCAACTCAGGGCATGGCGCCGACCATATCGTCAGCCCGAAGTTCAGCGTCGTCATGTCGCCGGCCGACCAGACCGAAGTGTTCCTGAACTGGGGGCGCGGCTATCACAGCAACGATGTACGGGGCGCGACCACCACGATGGACCCGACCACCGGAGAGCCGACGCAGAAGGTCAGCGTGCTCGTGCCGGCAACGGGCTACGAGATCGGCGTCCGCACCCGGCGACTGGCGCCTGGCCTGCAATTGTCGGCGTCGCTCTGGCAACTCGATATCGGCTCCGAGCTCGTATTTTCCGGGGACAGCGGCACCACGGAACCAAGTCGGCCGAGCCGCCGCCGCGGGGTCGAGTTGGCGGGCTACTATGCGCCGCCAGACGGCGCGCTGGCCGGGCTGATTCTCGACGCGGATGCTGCCTTCTCGCGCGCGCGATTCCGGGATCACCAGGACATTGGTGACGACATCCCGGAGTCCATCCAGACGACGGCATCGGCGGGCGTCTCCTACAACACCGGCCGATGGTCGGTCGGTGCCAGGGCGCGCTACTTCGGTCCGCGTCCGCTCGTCGAGGACAACAGCGTGCGGTCCGCTTCCTCGTTCCTGGTGAATCTGAAGGTCGGCTATCGCGTACTCAAGGACGTGCGCATCTTTGCCGAAGTGCTCAATGTGCTGGGCAAGCGGGTCAACGACATCGACTACTACTACGCGTCGTTGCTGAAAGGCGAGACCGCCGCTTCAAACGCCGATGGCTCGCCCGCCGGCATCAACGACCACCATATCCATCCGGCCGAGCCGCGGACATTCCGGGTGGGCGTGCTCTGGAACTTCTGACCATCGGCAAGGGGCGGGGCTTCCGCTGGTACGACATTTGCACGCTGCTGGCTAGATAGGTTCCGACAGGGGAGGCGGCCGTGAACTCGTCAAACAGCGATGTGGATTATGCCGAACTGGGGCTGCAGGATATTCCTGACACGCGCCCCCTGGCCATTGTCACCGGGGCATCGACCGGCATCGGCTTTCACCTGGCGGATTGTTGCGCGGCCAGCGGCATGGATCTGATCGTCGTGGCCGACGAACCCGAGATTGCCGATGCGGCCGCCCGCCTGCGCGAACATGGCGCGGCGGTGGAGTCGCTGGTTGCCGATCTGTCCACGCGGGCAGGGGTGGACGAATTACTATCCAGCGTGCGCGGCCGGCGCATCGACGTGCTGTGTGCCAATGCCGGCAGGGGTCTGGGCCATGCCTTTGTCGACCAGGATTTTGCCGATATTGCGCGGGTGGTCGAAACGAACGTGGTGGGTACTTTGTACCTGCTGCATAGCGTTGCGCGGCATATGCGCGAGAACCGCGCCGGCCGCATCCTGATCACCGGATCGATTGCGGGCCTGATGCCGGGCACCTACCAGGCCGTCTACAACGGCACAAAGGCGTTTCTGGATTCGTTTGCCTTTGCGCTGCGCCACGAACTGGCCGATAGCCGCGTCAGCGTGACGTGCCTGATGCCTGGCGCCACGGAGACCGAATTTTTCCGCCGCGCCGACATGCTCGATACGCGCATGGGCGAGGCGAAGAAGGATGACCCGGCAGATGTGGCGCAGCAGGGATTCGAGGCCATGATGCGCGGCGAGGCCGAAGTCGTTACCGGCTGGCAGAACAAGCTCCGGGCGGCCATCGCATCGATCACCCCGTCAGATCTGCTGGCCGAACAGCATCGCAAGATGGCCGAGCCGCTCGACAAGGAGCGGAAGGCCGAAGGCGCGGTGCGCTGAACCCTTCCACAGGAGCCGAACCATGGCCGACAGCCAGTCGCAATCCGCTTCCGGTGCTTCCGGTGCTTCCGGTGCTTCCGGCAGCCCCGATCCGATCGAACTGCAAAAGGCGCTCAAGGGGCTGGACTATCCCGCCACACGGGGCGCGCTGATCTCTGCGGCGCGCGACAACCGGGCGGACGACCGCATCATCAACGCGCTGATGCGCCTACCGGAACAGAACTACGAAAGCCCCGCCAAAGTGTCCGAAGCGGTGGCCGCTCACCGGGACGACCCTGCACGTTGAGCATCGCGGCGAGGCGGGCGGCCGTCTTTATCGCCGCTTGGCGCATGGCGTCCACGGCATGCCGGACCGCGTTGTGCATTGCACCGGGCCGCTCCCGAATGCACCGTACGGGGCGGGCGTCACAAAAAGGCGGACGCATTTCTTGCCAGCGGCGGTAGTGCCTACACCGCCAATGTGCATCGGGCCGACACGGTTGCCTGCGATGGCATCGCCAGGCAGTGCGCCGATGTGGAGAAACGGCGACATCGGGACAGGCTGTCGCAGCCTGCCCCGCCCGCAGCCTGATGTGCCGGTCAGGCGGCCATCCGCAGCAGATCGGCGGCGCGCTCGGCAATCATGATCGTGGGCGCGTTGGTGTTGCCGCCAATCAATGTGGGCATGACCGAGGCGTCCACCACGCGCAGGCCTTCCACGCCGCGAACACGCAGTTGCGGGTCCACCACGGCCATCGCATCGACGCCCATCTTGCAGGTGCCCACGGGGTGGTAGATGGTGTCCGCGTGGGCGCGCACGAAATCGCGGATGGCCGCATCGTCGCCGTCGCCGGGCCCGAGCAGCGCGGTCAGCGGGTCGCTGCCGCCCGCTTCGGCCAGCGCGGACTGGGCGAAGATCCGCCGCATGAGCTTCACGCCGGCCACCATGCCGTCCAGGTCGGATGCGGCAGACAGGAAGCGAGGGTCGATGCGCGGGGCATCGCGCATGTCCGCCGATGCCAGTTCCACCGTGCCACGGCTTTCCGGACGCAGCACGCAGGCGTGGCAGGAATAGCCATGGCCCGGCCGGCCCTTGCGCAGTATGTTGGAATTGCCGAGCAGCGCCGGTGCGAAATGCAGCTGCAGGTCGGGGGCGGCCAGGCCCGGTTGCGTCCGCACGAACGCGCCGGCCTCGGCCACGGGCGATGCCAGCATGCCGGTGCGCCGCCAGCGGTAGCGCATGACCTCGCCAGCCATGCGCGCCACGCCGCGCAGCGAGTAGCCGTAGAGATGCCACGACGTGACCGGCTTGCCGATGATGACGTCGAGATGGTCCTGCAGGTTCTGGCCCACGCCGGGCAGGTCGTGTACCACGGCCACGCCCACGCTGCGCAGGTGGTCGGCCGGGCCCACGCCCGACGCCATCAGCAGCTGTGGCGAATGGAACGCGCCGCCGCTGACGATGACCTCGCGCCGCGCGCGCAACGTCTGCGTCTGGCCATCGCGCACCACCACCACGCCCACGGCGCGCTTGCCTTCGAACACGATGCGCAGCGCCTGTGTGCCGGTCATCACGCTCAGGTTCTGGCGGCCGCCGTTATGGCCGGCGTCGGCGCGGTTGCCGCGATGCAGGTAGGCGCGCGCCGCGTTCCAGCGTTCGCCATTGAACTGCGTGGCCTGGTACAGCCCCACGCCTTCCTGCTCGGCACCGTTGAAGTCCTGGTTCAGCGGCAGGCCGGCCTGCGCCGCCGCCTGCACGAAGCGGCGCGAGAACGGATTCGGCGTGCGCAGGTCACTGACATGCAGCGGGCCGCTGCCGCCGTGCCAGGCGTCGTCGCGGCCGGCATTGCGCTGGTTGCATTCGCTGCGGCGGAAGTAGGGCAGCACGGCGTCGTAGCCCCAGCCCTCGCAGCCCAGTGCGGCCCAGCGGTCGTAGTCGCTACGGTGGCCGCGCACATAGAGCATGGCGTTGATCGACGAACTGCCGCCCAGTCCGCGCCCGCGCGGCTGGTACGACTGGCGGCCGTTCAGGCCCGGCTGCGGCACGGTTCGGAAACCGTAGTTGCGCGGCCCCGGCTGGGGCACCGTCCGGGCGATGGCCAGCGGCGTCCAGACGCTGGGGTGATGGTCGTCAGGCCCCGATTCGAGCAGGGCCACGGTCACGCCCGGCTGGTCCGCCAGCCGTCCGGCCAGCGCACAGCCGGCCGAGCCGGCGCCCACGATGATGTAGTCGAAGCTGGTATCGCCCATGAATGGTGTCTCCTCGGCGTTGTTCTTGTGGGGGCCTATTTCTGGAAGCCGTGCGGCGTCACGATATTGAAGTTCGGGTCGAACGTGTCCAGCATGCCGAACAAGCCTGCCACGGCCTGCGGATTGCCGTCTATCCGGACCGCGCCCGACTGCATGGCCTGTGGCAGCGTCAGCTGTTTCAGGCTGATCTGGTCCAGCGTGGCCTTGGTCAGCGAGACCGTGGCGGTCGGCTGCGCGTGCTGGGCCTCTGCCACGTAGGTCAGCGCGCTGTTGCGCAGCGTCATGGCATAGCGTTGCTTGAGGTCGGTGAATTGCCAGTTCAGCGTCAGGGTCTTGCCGGCCGCCTTGTCGGCGTTCAGGCGGACCGCCAGGAAATCGAAGAAGTTCGGCACGCTCAGTGCGCGGACCAGGTCCGACGAACTGGTACCCGTGGTGGACGGCCGGGCCACGCCATCGCGCAATTCCTGGGCACCGGTCAGATAGATATTGCGCCAGGTGGCGTTCTCGCTCTGGTAGCCCAGCTGCTCCAGCGCGTCGGCCTGCAGCGCGCGGGCGGCGGCGTTGGACGGATCGGCGAACACCAGTTCGTTGCCGATCTGGCTGACCCAGCGGTACTCGCCCCGCGCGTAGGCGTCGCGCAGGCGGGCCAGCACGGCGTCGGGGCCGCCCATCCATTCGATGGTCTTCCTGGCGGCCTGCTCGGGCGGCAGCGGATTCAGGTGGGCCGGGTTGCCGTCATAGAAGCCCAGATATCGCTGGTACACCGCGCGAACATTGTGGCTGACCGACCCGTAGTAGTCGCGCGCATACCATTTGCTGGCCAGCGGCTGCGGCAGGGTTTTTAGCTGATCGGCGATGTCCAGCGGCGTGTAGCCCTGATTCATCAGGCGCAGCGCCTGGTCGTTCAGGTATGCGTACATGTCGCGCTGGTCGGATAGCATTTCGACGATGCGCTCGCGGCCCCAGGTGGGCCAGTGATGCTGGCCGATCAGGATGTCGGTGCGCTCGCCGTAGCGCAGTAGCGCCTGGCCCAGGAAGTACGACCAGCCCTTGGCATCGCGCACCTGCGCGCCGCGCAGCGTCAGCACGTTGTGCTGGGTGCGCACGGCGTTCTCGGCCATGCACAGCGTGCGGAACTGCGGCAGGTAGACATTCATCTCCGCCGGCGCCTCGGTGCCGGGCGTCAGCTGGAATTCGAAGTCCACGCCATCGATGCGCCGGGTCTCGATCGGCCTGGTGATCGACGACGTGGGCGCCAGCAGCGTCATGGTGCCGCGTGCCGTGGCCTTGCCCAGGCCGGTATCGACCTGACCCGTGGCGCTTTTCGGCAGCTGCGTGCCATACATGTACTGCGCGCGGCGGCTCATGGCGCTACCGGCCAGCACGTTCTCGCTGACCGCTTCGTCCATGAAGCCGCCTGGCGCCAGGATATCCACCTTGCCGCTCTTGACATCGGCTTCGTTGACGATGCCGCGCACGCCGCCGAAGTGGTCGACGTGGCTATGGGTGTAGATCACCGCCACCACCGGCTTGCGGGGGCGATGGACGTAATACAGGTCCAGCGCGGCGCGCGCGGTCTCGGCGGTCAGCAGCGTGTCGATCACGATCAGGCCGGTATCGCCCTCGACGATGTTCATGTTGGCGATGTCCGCGCCGCGCACCTGGTACACGCGGTCGGTGACCTTGAACAGCCCCGCTTCGTTGTTCAGCTGCGCCAGCCGCCACAGGCTGGGATTGACGGTTTTCGGCGCGTCCGCCGCCGATTCGAACGCGTAGGCGTTGAAATCCCACGCCACCTTGCCGTCCGCGGTCTTGATGGCGGCCTCCGGAAAGCGCGCCACCAGCCCGCGCCGGGCGTCCTCGAAATCGGCGCGATCCGAGAACGGCAGGCGGCGCAGCCATTCGGCATTCGATTGCTCGGTCAGCGGCGTGGCGGCGTTCGGGCCAGCCGGCGTGGCCGAAGCGGCCGGCGCGGCGGGCAGGGCCAGAACGGCTACGGCCAGCATGGCGGTGCGGGCAAGACGCATGGGAAATCGACTCCTCGGTTGGACAAGGCATCCATTGAAAGCGCGCCGCACCTATAATTCAATTGCAAATTTCGTATCGCAGCAATGCGAATGGTGCATATATATGAATCTGAAACGGCTCGAACACCTGGTGGCGGTGGCGGAAGAAGGCTCGCTAGCTGCGGCGGCACGGCGCGTGCATCTGAGCCAGCCCGCGCTGACGCGCAGCATCCAGGCGCTGGAGGAAGAGGCCGGCGCGGTGCTGTTCGACCGGGGCGCCCGTGGCGTGACGCTGACCACCGTGGGCCGCATGGTGACCGAGCGCGCCCGGCGCATCCTGTTCGAGTCGGGCTGCCTGGCGCGCGACCTGGCGCTGGTGCGGCAGCACGAGATCGGCAGCGTGCAGATCGGGCTGGGGGCGTTCCCGGCGGCCATCCTGCTGCCGGAACTGCTGTGCCAGCTGCACCGGCAATGGCCGAAGCTGCGCATCACGACCGAGGTCAGCCATCCCGCCGCGTTGTTGGACGCCTTGCACGGCGAGCAGGTGGATTTCGTGGTGGTCGAGCACAGCACCGTGCCCACGGCCGCCGAACTGGAAGTGATACGACTGCCCGCCGGCCCCGGCGGGGTCTATGCCCGCGCCGGGCATCCGCTGGCGGCAGGACCCGTGAGCCTGGCCACGCTGCGCGAATCGGCGCTGGTATCGGTGGTCTTCCCGCCGGAAACCCACGAACGGCTGCGCAAGCTGCTGCGCTGCAAGCCGGGCGAGGCGTTGCCGTTCCAGGTGGAAAGCAACGATTTCCGCGCGCTGACGCACCTGGTGCGGCACGCCGATGCGCTGCTGTTGGCGCCGGCGCGGGCCGTGCGCGAGGAACTGGTCGAAGCCGGCCGGCTCGTCGCGCTGGAGATCCCGGAGTTGCCCGAGATCACGATGCAGTTTGCGATCGTCCGACTCGCGCAGCGGACGCTGTCGCCGGCGGCCGAGCGCGCCGTGGCCGTGATCGAGGCCATTGCGCGCACGTGAAAACGGCGCGGAGGCAAACAAAAAAGCGCCCCATGGAGCGCTTTCTCGGTGCGGCGGACCAACGTGCCGCCTGGCGGGTTCTGGCGGCTTACTCTTCGACGGCCGTGCCGACGATGTTGTAGCCGCCGTCGACGTAGGTGATCTCGCCGGTCACGCCGCTGGACAGGTCCGACAGCAGGAAGGCGGCCACGTTGCCGACTTCCTCGATCGTCACGTTGCGGCGCATCGGGGCCACGTCCTCGAAATGCTTGAGCAGCTTGCCGAAGTCCTTGATGCCCGACGCGGCCAGCGTCTTGATCGGGCCGGCGGAGATGCCGTTGGCACGGATGCCCTTGGGGCCCACGGCCGATGCCAGGTAGCGCACGCTGGCTTCCAGCGATGCCTTTGCCAGACCCATCGTGTTGTAGTTCGGCACGACGCGCTCGGCGCCCAGGTACGTCAGCGTCAGCAGCGACGCCTTGTCGTTCAGCAGCGGCAGGGCGGCCTTGGCCAGTGCCGGGAAGCTGTAGGCGGAGATGTCATGCGCAATGCGGAACCCCTCGCGCGACAGGCCTTCGAGGAAGTCGCCGGCGATGGCTTCGCGCGGTGCAAAACCGATCGAATGCACCAGACCGTCGAATTTTTCCCAACGCTGCCCCAAAGCGGCGAACGTGGCGGCGATCTGTTCATCGCTGCCGACGTCGCATTCGAAGATCATGTCCGAGCCGAATTCCTTGGCGAAGTCCGTGATGCGGTCCTTGAAACGCTCGCCCACATAGGTGAAGGCCAGCTCGGCGCCTTCGCGCTTGCAGGCCGACGCAATGCCGTAGGCGATGGAACGGTTCGAAAGCAAGCCCGTGATCAGGATCCGCTTACCTGCCAGAAATCCCATAAATTCTCCAGATTGTTTGTGTGGGGACGGGCATGCTTCATGCACTGGCCCGTGTCCGGTGCATGGCAGGGAGTCAAATCCCCGCTGTTTGTTGCGCCGCGTAGAGGGAATGTCCGGATGGTTGGGCGCCACCCGAACGCATGTAAAATTGTCGCACAACTTCGCCCGGCCACAAGCCGCCGGGCCGTCTCGGGCATTGTGGAGGTCTGCAACCGGATGCTGATTCATGCACGTTGGCCGCGTCTGGCGGCAGGGCAGTGCTTCCGTCGACGCGCGGTAGTGCATTGGGCGCTGGCACTGTCGATCGTGCTGGGCTGGGGTTTTCCCGCATTGGGCTATGGCGCGCACGGCTTTGCGCTCCACGGCGATCTCAAGTATCCGCCCGGTTTTGGCCAGTTCGACTACGTCAACGCCGATGCGCCCCAGGGCGGCACGCTGACGCTGGCCAATCCCGACCGCCGTACCAGCTTCGACAAGTTCAATCCGTTCACGCTGAAGGGCACGGCCGCACCGGGCCTGACCTCGCTGATGTTCGAGACGCTGCTGATCAGCAGCGCCGACGAGACCGCCAGCGCCTATGGCCTGCTGGCCGACGACGTGACGGTGGCCCCCGACCAGCTGTCGGTCACCTTCCGTATCCGCCCCGAGGCCCGCTTCGTCAATGGCGATCCGGTGCTGGCCGCCGACGTGAAGTATTCCTACGACATGCTGATGAGCAAGTCCGCCAGCCCGGGCTACCGCAGCATGTGTACCGACGTGAAGGCCGTGGTGGTGACCGGCGAACGCTCGATCCGCTTTGACTTCAAGCAACGCAACGCCGAATTGCCGCTGATCGTCGGCCAGTTGCCCGTGTTCTCGAAGAAATGGACGGCCAAGGTGCCGTTCGAGAAGCTGACCTTCGAAGATCCGATCACCAGCGGGCCGTACAAGATCGAACGCTACGACGCCGGTCGCGGCATCGTATTCCAGCGAGATCCGAACTACTGGGGCAAGAACCTGAACGTGCGGCGCGGCACGTTCAACTTCAACCGCGTGGTCTACCGGCTGTACAAGGACGAGACCGCCAAGCTGGAGGCGTTCAAGGCGGGCGAGTTCGACGCCATCGTCGAATACCGCTCGAAAAACTGGGCCAAGAGCTATGTCGGCACCAAGTTCCGGGACGGCAGCCTGATCAAGACCGAATTTCCGCACCGCAACGGCGCCGGCATGCAGGGCTTCGTCATGAATATGCGCAAGCCGATGTTCCAGGACGTGCGCGTTCGCCAGGCCCTGATCCTGGCGCTCGATTTCGAATGGCTGAATCGCCAGTTGTTCTATGGGGCCTACAAGCGGCTCGACAGCTGGTTCTCCAACAGTGAACTGGCCGCCAGCGCCACCTTCGACGGTCGGCCCGGGGCCGGCGAGCTGAAGCTGCTGGAGCCGTTGCGCGCCCAGTTGCCGGCGGAAGTGTTCGGCCCCGACGTGGTGCAGCCCAGCACCAATGCGCCCCGGTCGCTGCGGGACAACCTGCGCGACGCGCGACGGCTGCTGGCCCAGGCCGGCTGGACCTACGCGGATGGCGCGCTGCGCAACGCCAAGGGCGAGCCGATGGTGTTCGAATTCCTCGATGACGGCGGCGCCATGAGCCGGGTCATCACGGCCTACGTGCGCAACCTGGAAAAGCTCGGCATCGAGGTGCACCAGCGCACCACCGACTTTGCCCTGTACCAGAAGCGGCTGGAGGATTTCGACTTCGACATGGTGTCGATCCGCTTCCCGGATTCGCAGAGCCCCGGCAACGAGCTACGCGACCGTTTTTCGGCCGAAGCCGCCGGCATGCCCGGATCGGACAACCTGTTCGGCCTGAAGTCGCCGGCCGTGGACAAGCTGGTGGACGCCGTGCTGCACGCCGAAACCCGCGACGAACTGATCACGGCGGGCCGCGCGCTGGACCGCGTGCTGATGCACGGCTATTACATCGTGCCGAACTGGTACAGTGCTTTCCATCGTGTGTCGTACCGCAAGGAACTGGCGTATCCGACCCGCCTGCCGTACTTCTACACCGCAGAGGGCTGGATTCTTTCAAGCTGGTGGCGCAAGGACCTGGCGCCGAAGACCCAGTAACCCAGTCTTCTAGTCATCCCCCCAATCGGACGGCCAATGCTTGCCTATCTGCTGAAGCGCATCCTGCTGATGATCCCGACACTGGTCGGGGTGGTGACGCTTACCTTTGTCGTGATCCAGTTCGTGCCCGGCGGCCCGGTCGAGCAGATGATGCTGGAGATGAAGGGCCGGGGCGGCGGCGGGGAAGCCAGCGGCGGCGGGGCGGAATACCGTGGCCGGCGCGGCGTGGACCCCGACAAGATCAAGGAAATCCAGGCGCTCTACGGCTTCGACAAGCCGCCGCTGGAACGCTATTTCATGATGCTCAAGCGGTTTGCCCAGTTCGACCTGGGCCAGAGCTACTTCCAGCACCGCAGTGTCTGGGAGCTGGTCAAGTCGAAGATGCCCGTGTCGATCAGCCTGGGGCTCTGGACATTCTTTCTCACTTATCTGATATCGGTGCCGCTCGGCATCTCCAAGGCGATCCGGGCGGGCAGCCGGTTCGACGTCATCAGCAGCATGGTGGTGCTGGTGGGCTATGCCATCCCGGGTTTCGTGCTGGGCGTGCTGCTGCTGGTGCTGTTCGGCGGCGGCACCTTCGTGCAGTGGTTCCCGCTGCGCGGGCTGACTTCCGACGACTGGGACCAGCTGTCGCTGATGGGCAAGGTCATGGACTATTTGTGGCACCTGGTGCTCCCGATCACGGCCTCGGTGGTGGGCAGCTTCGCCGTGGTGACGATGCTGACCAAGAACGCCTTCCTGGAAGAAATCCGCAAGCAGTACGTGCTGACGGCCCGCGCCAAGGGTTTGTCGGAGCGCCGCGTGCTGTGGAAGCACGTGTTCCGCAATGCGCTGATTCCGCTGGTCACGGGCTTCCCGGCCGCCTTCATCGGCGCCTTCTTCACGGGGTCGCTGCTGATCGAGACGCTGTTCTCGCTCGACGGCCTGGGCCTGCTGTCCTATGAGGCCGTGCTGCGCCGCGACTATCCGGTGGTGCTGGGCACGCTGTACCTGTTTACGCTGATCGGGCTGGTGACGCGCCTGATTTCGGACGTTTGCTACGTCATGGTGGATCCACGCATCCATTTCGAGGGGATGCACCGATGAAAGCTGCCGCCAAGAACGGCCTGCCGCATTCGCTGTCGCCGCGCCAGCGCGCCTGGCAGCGTTTTCGCCGCAACCGGCTGGGCTACTGGAGCCTGGTGCTGTTCGTGATCATCTTTGTCGTCAGCATGGGCGCCGAACTGCTGTCGAGCGACCGGCCGCTGGTGGTGCGCTACAAGGGCGAGTACTACTTCCCGATCGTCAAGGCGTATCCGGAAACCACATTCGATGGCGATTTTCCGACGCGCGCGGACTACCTGGACCCGTTCATCCGCGACCGGATCACGTCGAACGGCAACTTCGCCCTCTATCCGCTGAATCGCTATTCCTACGATTCGATCAACTATTTCGCCAAGGAGCCGAACCCGGCGCCGCCGTCGGCCGACAACTGGCTCGGTACCGACGACCGCGGCCGCGACGTGCTGGCGCGTCTGCTGTACGGCTTCCGGGTGTCGGTGCTGTTCGGCATGGCCCTGACGGTGATCGGTGTGCTGATCGGTACGCTCACCGGGGCACTGATGGGGTTCTTCGGCGGCCGCTTCGACCTGTTTTCGCAGCGCGCCATCGAAATCTGGAGCTCGATGCCCGAGCTTTACCTGCTGATCATCTTCGCGTCGATCTTCGAGCCGAGCCTGGCGCTGCTGATCATCCTGCTGTCGCTGTTCGGCTGGATGGGCCTGTCCGACTACGTGCGCGCCGAGTTCTACCGCAACCGGTCGCTGGACTACGTCAAGGCCGCCCGGGCGCTGGGCCTGTCGAACGTGCAGATCATGTGGCGCCATATCCTGCCGAACAGCCTGACGCCGGTGATCACGTTCCTGCCGTTCCGCATGAGCGCGGCCATCCTGGCGCTGACCAGCCTCGACTTCCTGGGCCTGGGCGTGCCGCCGACCACGCCGAGCCTGGGCGAACTGCTGGCCCAGGGCAAGGCCAACCTCGATGCCTGGTGGATTTCGCTGTCGACGTTTGCCGTGCTGGTGATCACGCTGCTGCTGCTCACGTTCATGGGCGATGCCCTGCGTGATGCATTCGACACTCGCTTGGGCCTGGCCCAGTTGCGTGGCCGGGTAGAGCCAAAGGTGCCGGCCGGCGGCGCGGCGGCGGAGGCCACGTCATGAACTCGGCAAATCCCGCCATGGCGGTGAATCCGGTGTTTCCGGACCCTGCGGACATCCCGGCGCCCGGCACCAAGCTGATGTGCGTGGATCGCCTGTCCGTGACCTTTGGCGAAGGCGAGCACGCCACGCGCGCGGTGCGCGATGTCAGCTTCGACCTGCGTGCCGGCGAACGCTATGCGCTGGTGGGCGAGTCCGGCTCCGGCAAGACCGTGACGGCGCTGGCCATGCTTCGGCTGGTGGAGGATGCGCGCTACCAGGGGGCCATCCGCTTCGAGGGCAAGGACCTGCTGCAGGTATCCGATCGCGAGATGCGTGGCATCCGCGGGTCCGAGATCGCGATGATCTTCCAGGAGCCGATGACGGCGCTGAACCCGCTCTATACGATTGGCAACCAGATCGTGGAGACACTGGCGCTGCATGAGGGCCTGGACCGCCGCGCCGCACGCGACCGCGCCATCGCGCTGCTGGAGCGCACCGGCATCAGCGATGCGGCCAACCGCTTCAACAGCTTTCCGCACCAGTTGTCCGGCGGGCAGCGCCAGCGCGCGATGATCGCCATGGCGCTGGCCTGCCGGCCCAAGCTGCTGCTGGCCGACGAGCCGACCACGGCGCTCGATGTCACGATCCGCGCCCAGATCCTGGACCTGCTGCGCAGCCTGCAGGCCGAATTCGGCATGGCGGTGATGCTGATCACGCACGACCTGAACATGGTGCGCGCGTTCGCGCAGCGGGTCGGCGTGATGGAAAAGGGCGTGCTGGTCGAAACCGGCGAGACCGCCGAGGTCTTTGCCAATCCGCATCATCCGTACACCCGCAAGCTGATCGACAGCCGGCCCCGGCGCGAGGTGCTGCCGCTGGTGCCGCTGGCGCCGGTGCTGCTGGAAACCGACGCGCTGTGTGTGAACTATCACAAGAAGCGGGCCGGTATTGCCGGCTGGTTCGGCAAGGAGGCGTTCGCGGCGGTCAAGGACGTCACGCTGCAGCTGCGCGAGGGCGAGACCGTGGGCATCGTCGGCGAATCGGGGTCGGGAAAGACCACGCTGGCGCACGCGGTGCTGGCGCTGCAGCGCAAGAGCAGTGGCGCCATCCATTTCCTGGGGCGCAGCTTCGACGCATGCTCGCAGAAGGAACGTAGCGCGCTGCGCAAGCGCATGCAGGTGGTGTTCCAGGACCCGTTCGGCTCGCTGTCTCCCCGCATGACGATCGAGCAGATCGTGGGCGAGGGGCTGGCGCTGCATCAGCCCGGGCTGACCAAGGAAGCCATGCGCGAACGTGTGACCGAGGCCCTGCGCGAGGTGGGGCTGGACCGCACGGCGCTGGGCCGCTATCCGCACGAATTCTCGGGAGGCCAGCGCCAGCGCATTGCCATTGCGCGCGTGCTGATCCTGAAACCGCAGGTGCTGGTGCTGGATGAGCCGACTTCTGCACTTGATGTGTCGATCCAGCAGCAGGTGCTGGCGCTGCTCTCGCAGTTGCAACACAAGTACAACCTCAGCTATCTGTTCATCAGCCACGATCTGGCCGTGATTCGTGCGATGGCGCACCGAGTCATCGTCATGAAAAACGGTGAAGTGGTGGAGTCAGGCGAGACGGAAACCGTACTCGGCGCGCCGCAGCATCCGTATACCAGAAAGCTGATGGCCGCCGCGCAGCTGGGTGCGGCCTGAATGATGTGCAGCGCAGTACGCCTTGTCACGCCGAAGTAACACGGAATCTTTATAGCGTTTCCGAGAAACAGAATACGTTTTTTACGCTAATTCATTGATTTGGCGGCGCTTTGCGGGAAAGTTGTAACCATCTTTGACACGTCAAGGGTGCGTACTTTACTATCCCGCGATGAGTTTGTCGGGGGTGGTTCGTCCGCCGCATGCAGGCCTTGGGGAAGGTCGACGTTGCACGCGGCAGGTGCAGTCGCGCTGGCGTACTTCTTGCGTACGTTCCGCCCTGATGTTTTCACGCTGTCCGGCTTTGTCTGACTTGCCGGTCAGTTTTGTCCGATCATCAGGAGAGCCAATGCAAACGGTACTTCATTCCCTGGCGCGCGCCGCTATCGGAATTGCCATTGCCTGCGGTGCGACTGTGTCGAATGGAGTGCTGGCGGATACGGTGTTCAAGGACCCGGACGCCCGGATCGAGGCCCGCGTTGACGCGGATGCGCATCCGGAAGGCAAGCGTGGCTTGCTGTCGTCGGTGATGAACTCCACCAGCAACGTTGCCAGCAAGGCTGGCGACCTGGTCATGAACGCGCTGGGCCTGATTGGCGTGCGTTATCGCTTCGGCGGTAACAGCCCCGAATCGGGTCTGGACTGCAGCGGGTTTGTCCGCTACGTGTTCAACGACACCTTCGGCTTCATGTTGCCGCGCCGTTCCGTCGAAATGAGCCAGGTGGGCACCACCGTGGCGGTCAACGAGCTGCGTCCGGGCGATCTCGTGTTCTTCAACACGATGCGCCATACGTTCTCGCACGTTGGCATCTATATCGGCGACAACAAGTTCGTGCACGCGCCGTCCACCGGCAGCAAGATTCGCGTTGACGACATGCGTGCGTCGTACTGGGTCACGCGCTACAACGGCGCCCGTCGCATCGACGATTCGGCCCGTGGCTCGGTCGAAAATACGGGCAGCATGATCGAGACGCTCAAGCGTTTCGATCCGAATGCCCAGGGCCGTACGATGTTCGGTGGTTGACGCATCGTTCGCGCAAGCAAGAAGGACTGCCTCGGCAGTCCTTTTTTGTTGTCCGTTGCCGTCATGTCTTAAGACAAATACCCCACCAAAGGGTGACATCCTCTGTCATTGTCGGTGACGGTTTCTGTCAGGTACGGTGATCCATGTGACAGGACATGTGACAACCGACGGGCGGCACCTTCCTATTGAACGGCGATCGCGCCCGCCTGCGCGGGCCGCAGCCGCGCCGCCGCCAGCTTCTCGCGCAGTGCGCCGATCACTGCCGAGGTGGCCTGCTCGCCGGCCAGGATCGCCCGGTTGCGCGAGGTAAAGTCGCTGCCGCCCATGTCGGGCAGGTCGGGGCGGATGACGATGTCGGCGCGGGACAGCGCCATGCGGTTGATCGACTGGCCCATGATGGCGGTGGTCTGCAACAGCACGCCGCTCTGGCCGTTGTTCTTCTGGCTCGACGGATCGGCGGAGATATTCACGGCGATCACGAAGTCGGCCCCCATCTCGCGCGCCGCGTCCACGGGCACCGGTTCGACCAGGCCGCCATCGACGTAATCGTGGCCGGCAATCGACACCGGCTGGAACACACCCGGCACGCTGCTGGACGCGCGCACGGCCTGGCCCGTATTGCCACGCCGGAACACGATGCGCTCGCCGGTCTTCAGGTCGGTGGCCACGATGCCCAGCGGCAGCTTCATGGCCTCGATGGGCCGGTTCTTGACCAGCCGGTTGATATAGTTCTGCAGCGCCTCGCCCTTGAGCCAGCCGCCGAACTTGGTGCCGAAGGGCAGGGCCCAGTCGGCGATGGCCGCTTCGTCCATCGTCAGTGCCAGCTTGTTGAGCTGGAAGCCGTCCATGCCGGTGGCATAGAGCGCCGCCACCACCGAACCCGCGCTGGTGCCCGTGACGATGTCGGCATGAATGCCCTGGGCTTCCAGCGCCTTGATGACGCCGATATGGGCAAAGCCGCGTGCGGCGCCGCCGCCCAGGGCCAGGCCAATCCGGATTGGCCGCGGCGGCGTGGCGACGGGCGGCACGGCGGCCGTGGTGGGCGGGGTGGGCGTGGCGGCCGGGGTGGTCGGCTTCGGGCCGAACGCGCAGCCTGCCAGCAGCATGGCCGCCGAGGCGCCAAGAAAATGTCGTCGTTGCATCGAGGGTGGAAAACGCTTGCGGAAGTGATGTGCCGGGCATCGGCAGGCGCGCATCGCGTCACCGGATGCGCGCGGCCTGGATTCAGACCGGTGGCAAGCATAAATGATTCCGTGGCCAGTCCGGAATCGGGCAGGGCGTATAATGCAGCGTTCAGAAGTTCAGCGAAATCCGGCCTGCGCGCATCCGTGCGTGGGCCTTTTTGTTTCTCCCCGACCATGACACAACGCGTCCGCACCCGCTTCGCGCCGAGCCCGACCGGCTTTATCCACCTAGGCAACATCCGCTCCGCGCTCTACCCGTGGGCGTTTGCCCGCCGCATGAAGGGCGACTTCATCCTGCGCATCGAGGATACCGACGTCGAGCGGTCTTCCGAGGAAGCCGTGGACGTGATCCTGGAAAGCATGGCCTGGCTGGACCTCGATATCGACGAGGGCCCGTTCTACCAGATGCAGCGCATGGACCGGTATCGCCAGGTGGTGCGCGAGATGCTGGATAACGGCATGGCCTACCACTGCTACATGAGCACCGAGGAACTGGACGCGCTGCGCGAAGCCCAGCGCGCGGCCGGCGAAAAGCCGCGCTACAACGGTTTCTGGCGCCCGGAGCCGGGCAAGGTACTGCCCGAGCCGCCGGCTGGCGTGCAGCCCGTGGTCCGCTTCAAGAATCCGCTAGGCGGCAGCGTGGTGTGGGACGACGCCGTGAAGGGTCGCATCGAGATTTCGAACGAAGAGCTCGACGACCTGGTGATCGCCCGCCCCGACGGCACGCCGACGTACAACTTCTGCGTGGTGATCGACGACCTCGACATGAAGATCACGCACGTGATCCGTGGCGACGACCACGTCAACAACACGCCGCGCCAGATCAACATCATCCGCGCGCTCGGTGGTAAAGAGCCGGTGTACGCCCACTTGCCGACCGTGCTGAACGAGCAGGGCGAGAAGATGAGCAAGCGCCACGGCGCGATGCCGGTGACCGGCTACCGCGACGAAGGTTACCTGCCCGAGGCCGTGCTGAATTACCTGGCGCGGCTGGGCTGGTCGCACGGCGATGCAGAGATCTTCACGCGCGAACAGTTCGTGGAGTGGTTTGACCTGGATCACCTCGGCAAGTCGCCGGCGCAGTACAACCCCGAAAAGCTGGCCTGGCTGAACAACCACTACATCAAGACTGGCGACAATGCGCGCCTGGCCGACCTGACGCGTCCGTTCATCGAGGCACTGGGCGGCAAGGTGGAAGGCGTGGATCTGGTGGGCGTGGTCGCGCTGGTCAAGGACCGTGCGAACACGCTGAAAGAAGTGGCGCAGACGGCGATGCTGTTCTATCGCGGCGAGCCGCAGGCCGACGCGGCGCTGAAGGCGGAGCACCTGACCGACGAGATCCGCCCGGCGCTGCAGACGCTGGCGACGCAACTGGCCGCGTTGCCCGAGTGGAAGCGCGAGGCCATCAACGCCACGTTCAAGGCCGTGCTGGCCGAGTTCGGGCTGAAGATGCCGAAGTTGGCCATGCCGGTACGCCTGCTGGTGGCAGGACAGCTGCAGACGCCGAGCATCGATGCCGTGCTGGAGCTGTTCGGTCGGGATACGGTGCTGCGTCGTCTGGCCGCCGCATAAAAATGTGCAGAAATGTCTCGGCAGGGGCTTGCGCTCAGGCCGAGACTTCAGCATAATCTCGTTCTCCCTGCTGCGCGACGCAAGTCAAACAGCCCGGTTGAAAAGCCGGAAAAAGGGGCTTGCAAAATATGGTGATTGATTTATAATCGCCGCTTCGCCGGAAAGCAGTAAATCTGGCGGCAAGCAGTAGTAAATGGCAGTCACTCTGGGGCTATAGCTCAGCTGGGAGAGCGCTTGCATGGCATGCAAGAGGTCAGCGGTTCGATCCCGCTTAGCTCCACCAAAGTTTCTGTCCCCTTCGTCTAGAGGCCTAGGACATCACCCTTTCACGGTGAGTACAGGGGTTCGAATCCCCTAGGGGACGCCAGATGTTGGACGTCATCATACGTCCAGTTGGCTGTCCGGAGCGAAGCTTCGGGTAGCAACCGCAAAAAACGGAGCGGTAGTTCAGTTGGTTAGAATACCGGCCTGTCACGCCGGGGGTCGCGGGTTCGAGCCCCGTCCGCTCCGCCAGACTGAGCCCGCTTGGGTAAAACCAAGCGGGTTTTTATTTGGGTGAGAGGTGATTATCCGATAATCACTTTTCGATTTACCCGAGGCGAATGTTGTCAGCTTCGAAAAATCAAAATATAATCGCGGCCTCGCAAGTCGTTGCGATTATAGGTAGTACCGGAAGTATTCGGGGCTATAGCTCAGCTGGGAGAGCGCTTGCATGGCATGCAAGAGGTCAGCGGTTCGATCCCGCTTAGCTCCACCAAGAATTTCGAAGTAACCGATGCAGTAAAAAAGTTGCTTCAAGTTGCGAAAAATCTGGTAAAATGCCGGACTTCGCAGCAAACGACGGAAGACGTTGCTTGCAACAGATTTCTGTCCCCTTCGTCTAGAGGCCTAGGACATCACCCTTTCACGGTGAGTACAGGGGTTCGAATCCCCTAGGGGACGCCAAACAGCCGGGCGTAATCAAACGCCTAGCGGTTAGCCGGGATTCCCGGGTAACAGCAGAAAACGGAGCGGTAGTTCAGTTGGTTAGAATACCGGCCTGTCACGCCGGGGGTCGCGGGTTCGAGCCCCGTCCGCTCCGCCAATTTAAAAAAGCCTGCGCAAGCAGGCTTTTTTTTCGCCCATAAGGAGCGGAGGGAGCTGCCTGCGCAGCTCCCGGCGGGGCGAGAAGGGATTCGCTTGCAAGCGAATCCGCGGCCTGCGGAATGTAGGCGAGCCCCGTCCGCTCCGCCAAATTTAAAAAAGCCTGCGCAAGCAGGCTTTTTTTTCGCCCATAAGGAGCGGAGGGAGCTACCTGCGCACTGCAATACATTCTGGCCTCCTTTGCCAGTCCCCAAAAAGAAAAGCCTGCTTATGCAGGCCTTCTTGTGTTGGGAGGGCTGCGCTGAGCTATCACGCCACCTCCGCCGTCTCCCTCGCGTCGACTGCCTTTACCTGGCTCACCTGCCGGAAGTAGCGCACCAGCAGCGTCCCGGCGATGGCCAGGCTGATGCTGTTTGCCATCCAGAATCCGGCTGCGCCACGGGTGAAGGCCGGCATGGCGTCGATCAGGCCGAAGCCCAGCACGTAGCCGCCACCGAGGCCCACACCCCATAACGAGCCCGCATAGATCAGCGTTGGAATCAATGCGATCTTGTACGCGCGAAGGATGAACGCGCTCATCACCTGGATGGCGTCGAAGGCCTGGTAGAAGGCCACGAAGAGCATCAGCGGCAGTGCCTTGGCCACCACGGCCGGGTCCTTGGCGTAGGCGTGCAGCAGCGGCTCGCGAAATAGCCACAGTAGCGCGCCAGTGAACAGTGCCAGGCCGGCGCCAAAACGGATGCCCCGCCAGCCAATGCGTCGGGCGCCGCACATGTCGCGGGCACCGATGGCTTGCGCCACCAGCGTGGACGTGGCAATCGACAGCGACAGCGGCATCATGTACGCCACCGCGCTCAGGTTGGCGATGATCTGATGGCCGGCCAGCGTTTCGGTGCCGAGCCGCGTAATGAAGATCGACATCAGCGTGAACGAGGTGATCTCGATCAGGTAGGTCAGGCCCATCGGCACCCCGAGCCGCAGCAACGGGCGGATACGATCCCACCGGGGCCATTCCCAGCGCGCAAAAATCGCCAGCGGCTGGTAGGCAGCCCCAAGCCGCAGGATGGCCAGCCCTGACAGGCACCACGTCCAGCTGATCAGCGTGGAGGCCAGCGCGCACCCAGGCCCGCCCATCGCCGGCACGCCAAAACCGCCGTGGATGAACCACGCATTGAGCGGCACCTTGAGTATCAGGCCGGCAATCTGCAGCACCGTGACCATGATCGGCCGCGACAGCGCATTGTTCAGCGCCATGTAAATACGGAACGCCAGCCCTGCGGGCAGGCCGAACGCCACGATATGCAGGTAGCGCGATGCCTTGTCCACCAGCTCGGGCGGCGCCTGGGCGAACGTCAGCAGCGGACCGGGGAACAGCAACAGCAGCATCCCGGGAACGGCCAGCGCCAGTCCCAGCCACGCGGCCTGGCGGACTTCGACGCCAATCTCGGCGGTGCGTCCGGCGCCGTAGAGCTGGCCGGCGACCGGCGCAAGCGCCTGCAGCACGCCCATCAGGCTGATATAGACGGTGACGTAAATCGATCCGCCCAGCCCGACCGCGGCCAGATCGGCGGCCGAGGCCTGCCCGGCCATGATGGTGTCCGTGACACCGAAGGCGATGACGGCCAGTTGGCCGACCAGCACCGGGGCGGCAAGGTGAACGATGCGACGAAGGTCCTGCAGCGCGCTGCTCATCGTGGAAGGTAGGTTGGGGACGCACCCGGCGCGGGGCCGGGCCAGTTCGCGGGCGGCTGGCCGCCTGCGCGGGGGAAGGGATTACGGCCGGGGCAGGCGGCGTCGCGCCGGGGTCTGCGCCGACTTGGCTTGCGATGTATCGACCAGTCGATACAGCCGGAACCGCTCGTCACGGTCAGCGGGGCGCCGGCCTTCCCAGATCAGGCGCCATTCGAAGTGCGACACATTGCTTGGTGCGCCGTAGTCCACGGCATCGTGGCGCAGCAGCACGTCGCAGCCGTCGCCCGGGCCGCCGAAGCGGATATTGCCGAAGTACGCAAACGACGCAAGCTGCGCATCGCCCATGCGGATCGGCTGCACACACTCGTACTTGGACGGCAGCGCCAGCGCGGCGGCTTTTGCCACGTCGCGGTAGGTCTTGCCGTAGTTGATCGACGGCAGCCACAGCGTCATGGCCATGACCCACATCAGCGTGGTGCCGGCGGCCGAGATCACCACCGGGCGCCAGATCTGCTTGGGCGCGCGCGACAGCCGCCAGCGCACGACCAGCACCCAGGCGACCGTGGCGGCCAGCGCGATGACAACGGCGCTGATCGTGAACGTGTGCTCGAAGCCGGGAATCTGCCGGAACACGTTGTTGGCCACCTTGGGCGGCCAGCCCGTGGTCTTGGCGATCCACATGAACCACACCGTGCCGCCGAAGATCGTGAAGAAGAGCAGGGCGAACCAGTCCACCGCGTTGATCGCCGCGCGCGGCAGCGTGGGCAGCGCGAACGCTGCCAGGATCGCCATCGGCGGCAGCAGCAGGATGAACTGCACGTCGCCCGGGCTGCGTTGCAGCACCAGCAGCAGGAACAGCATGCCCAGGATGGCCAGCGGCAGCGCCATGTGAGGCGCACGCCGCATGCCGCGCCACGAGAGCCACGCAAAGGCCGCGATCGGCCAGACCGGCCAGGCGAACAACAGGAAGTTGCGCGCGATAAAACCGGCGGTGGGCAGCGTCGGCAGGCCGTAGGTGCGACGATCGTAGCGCGCCCACTCGCGGATATAGGTCACCCCGTCTTCGGCGTCGGCCGCGCCCAGGTAGACCACGACCATCCAGGCGGCGACCAGCGCCAGCGCGACGGGCACGCCGATGGTCAGCAACCGCTTCGACGGCACCGGCTGCGAGACCGCGCCGGCGATCAGCGCCGCAGCCAGCAGCGCCGCGGCCAGAATCGGGCCGCTGGCCATGCACAGCGCGGCCAGCCCCACGCCGAACCAGAGACTGCCCTGAACCGGCTTGTCCAGGCTGCGCACCATGCCGTACAGCATGAAGGCGATAAAGCAGACCTGGCCAACCTGCGCGGTGGTTTCGTGGCCGCGCACGGCCAGGCCCACGCAGGCCAGGAAAATCAGCAGCGCCCCGTCGGCCAGCGCGCGGCCATAGGACCGTGCGTCCGGCTGGCCGCCGAAGGCGAAGGCAAACGGCTGGACTTCGTCGCGGCGGCCCAGCAGGTAGGTCGAATACCAGATAAACGCGCAGGTGGCGAAATAGAACAGCGCCGTGGCCAGGCGGGACGCGTCGGGAGCACCGAGCCAGCCGCCAAACAGCCGGATCATCAGGCCGCCCACCCAGTACACCAGCGGGCCGTCCTCGCTGAACGGGCGGCCCACGATATTGGGCATCAGCCAGTCCTGCAGGCTGCCCGAGCCGAGCTGCCACATCACGCCGAATCCGGCGGCGTCCTCGTTCTTCCACGGGTCGCGGCCGAACAGGCCGGTCAGTCCGTAGATGATGCAGATCGCCAGCAGCAGATAGCGCGGCAGCGCGCCGGTGGCGGCGGCGGTCAGGTGGACGGGAGAGGTCTTGGTGGCTTGGGACATCGGCGGAAAATCGGGGTAGCCCTGGTTGAGCGTGCGCGAAACGCTATTGTGGGCCACAAATGCAAAGAGGCAGCCGATGCTGCCTCTTTGTCAGGTTGCGCGTGCCAGGAGCATCTGTCCTGTTGCGCGCCGCAGTCGCTTGGTAGCGTCGGCCAATTACTTCTTGGCGGCGAGCTTGCTGCCGAACTTCTGGCGGAACTTCTCGACGCGGCCGGCCGTGTCCATGATCTTCTGTTGGCCGGTGTAGAACGGATGCGATTCCGACGACACTTCGATCTTGGCCAGCGGGTAGGTCTTGCCTTCGTGTTCGATCGTGTCCTTGGTCTGGATCGTCGAGCGGGTCACGAACTTGAAGTCGTTCGACACGTCGTGGAACAGGACTTCGCGATAATTCGGGTGAATGCCTTCTTTCATGGTGCTTCCTTTCAGGTTGGGTAGCCAGTCCGCTCCGTGGTGCCGCAGCCTGCTTGCGACGAGCGAACCACTTGCCGATAACGGGCAAACCGGGATTATGGCAGAAAAACAAGAGCCTGGGCAATATCCGGGCCACGATTTCCGGTGTGCCGCCGCAACTGTTGGTGATCTACGTAGCACTCGACGCAGGGTCCTGCCGGTAGAACTGGCCAAGCACCGCGTAGAGCGCCGGCCAGTGTTCGCGCAGGCCCTTCGGATCGACGAAAAATGATTCCGACGCCACGGCAAAAAACTCGCTTGGCGCCTCGCAGCCATACGGGTCGATGACACGCAACCGGGGCGGCAGGCGCGCCGGGTGGTCCCAGCTGGCATCCGGCACCGCCTCGCAGGCGTCGGCGAACGCATCGTATTGTGTGAGCAGGGACTCGGCCCACTGTTCCGCATCGATGCCGGGATGCAGCACGCGCGAGAACGGCGGCACGCCATCGGGTTCGCCGTCGAGCATGTCGAGCTTGTGGGCGAACTCGTGGATGACCACGTTATAGGAGTCCGATCCATTGTCGACGCCCGATCCGGGCATGTTCACGTCCTGCCAGGACAGGATCACCGGGCCGTTCTCCCAGGCTTCGCCGCTGGCTTCCTCTTCCACGCCATGCACCAGGCCGATATCGTCTTCGACGGTCTTGCGGATCAGAAACTCGCCCGGATACAGCACGATGCCGTGCCAGCCGCGATACCACTCGATGCCAAGCTTGAGGATCGGCACGCACGCCTGCACGGCCACGCCCACCACCATCTCATCGGTCAGCTCCAGCTCGTGGGCGGTCGAATATTCCTTGCTGGCGATGAACAGCGTGGCCAGTTCGCGCAGGGCGGCCAGATCGTCGGTGCCATAGCGTTGGACGAAGGGCAGGGCGGCCACGGTGCGGGTCCACAGGTCGTCCGGGATGGCGTAGTGCGCGAGCTTGCGTTCGCGCGAGCGGGCGCGCAGGTAGCTGGACAGTTTGCCGAACATGTCGAAGGCGTGAATGCGGGGTCGGAGCGGAATCGGAAAAGAAAAAGGCGCACCCGAAGGGTACGCCTTTTCATGCCGGTGGCAACTGGCCGGTATCAGCCGCCGCGACGCATCATGTCGAAGAATTCTGCGTTGTTCTTCGTCGGCTTCATCTTGTCCAGGATGAATTCCATCGCCTGGACTTCGTCCATGTCGGAGATGAACTTGCGCAGGATCCAGATCTTCTGGAGGATTTCCGGCTTGATCAGCAGTTCCTCGCGGCGCGTGCCGGACTTGTTCAGGTTGATGGCCGGGTAGACGCGCTTTTCCGCCAGGCGGCGTTCCAGGTGCACTTCCATGTTGCCGGTGCCCTTGAATTCTTCGTAGATCACGTCGTCCATGCGGCTGCCGGTTTCGATCAGCGCCGTGGCGATGATGGTCAGCGAACCACCTTCTTCCAGGTTACGCGCGGCACCGAAGAAGCGCTTCGGGCGCTGCAGCGCGTTGGCGTCCACACCGCCGGTCAGCACCTTGCCCGAGGCCGGCACCACCGTGTTGTAGGCGCGGGCCAGACGCGTGATCGAGTCCAGCAGGATCACCACGTCGCGCTTCAGTTCCACCAGGCGCTTGGCCTTCTCGATGACCATTTCGGCCACCTGCACGTGACGGATGGCCGGCTCGTCGAACGTCGACGCCACCACCTCGCCGCGCACCGAGCGCTGCATTTCGGTCACTTCTTCGGGGCGCTCGTCGATCAGCAGCACGAAGAGGTCGGCTTCCGGATGGTTGTTGGCAATCGCGTGGGCGATGTGCTGCAGCATCACGGTCTTGCCGGACTTCGGCGACGCCACCAGCAGCGCGCGCTGGCCGCGGCCGATCGGGGCGATCATGTCGATGATGCGGCCGGTGATGTTCTCTTCGGCGCGGATGTCGCGTTCGAGCGTGAGCGGCCGGTTCGGATGCAGCGGCGTCAGGTTCTCGAACATGATGCGGTTCTTCACCGCTTCGGGCGGCTGCCCGTTGACCTTGTCCACCTTGACCAGGGCAAAGTACCGCTCGCCGTCCTTGGGCGTACGCACTTCGCCTTCGATCGAGTCACCGGTGTGGAGGTTGAAGCGGCGGATCTGCGACGGGCTGATGTAGATGTCATCCGTGCTGGCCAGGTACGACGTTTCCGGCGAGCGCAGGAAACCGAAGCCATCGGGCAGAACTTCCAGCGTGCCGTCTCCGTAGATGGTTTCGCCCATCTTGGCGCGCTTCTTCAGGATCGCAAACATCAGTTCCTGTTTGCGCATCCGTTGTGCGTTGTCGATCTCGAGCGTAGCCGCCATTTCGAGAAGCGCAGACACGTGAAGCGATTTGAGTTCTGTCAGGTGCATAGACAAGGGGTACAGAAGGGCCCGGACGGGCAAGACCTAAGGAGGGGGAAGGAATGAGCGAACGCTCGGGGAAGTTGTTGGGTCGCATCTTAGCACAATCCGGCCGGCGCGCCAGAACTGGCGCCCGCGAGGCCGGATCATGCCAGGCCGGGGCTCGAGGCCCCCGCCGGAGGTCGGTGGCTTAGACCTGTGCGTCCAGGAACGAGGTCAGCTGCGACTTCGACAGCGCGCCAACCTTCTGGGCCACGACTTCGCCATTCTTGAACAGGATCAGCGTCGGGATGCCGCGAATGCCGAACTTGGCCGGCACCTGCTGGTTTTCGTCCACGTTGATCTTGGCGATCTGCACGCGGTCGCCGTAGTCCTTCGCGACTTCGTCCAGGATCGGGGCAATCATCTTGCAAGGGCCGCACCACTCAGCCCAGAAGTCCAGCAGCACGGGCTTGTCGGACTTGAGCACATCGGTGTCGAACGATGCGTCGCTCACATACTTGATTTGGTCGCTCATGGCGGGGAACCTCAGGTTTTGCTCAGTTTATGTTGAAGGCGGGCAACTGCCGTGGGGCTGAACCGTTACCTTACACGAGATCGTGCAGGGACGCCGGACGGCAATGCGTGGCGACACGCGCCGCCATTGACGCCGATATGTTACCAGCTTGCCGGATTTCAAGCCCCGGCCTCACCCGCCGCGCGCCGCGCGCCACAGGGCGTTCGCGCCGGTCACGGCCACATTGTGCCGCGCCCCGGCTTCCGTTGCCGATGATAGTTTCAATCGGCGCGAGAGACCGGCTCAATCGCCATCCCTCATCGGAGGTATTTGTGGCGGGCAGCGCCCAGTCGGCTGGGGATTTCCCGTAGAACAAGGCGCGGGGCATGATCTAGAATGCACTTGGACGGACCGCATCCGCGCTGCGCGTAGAATGGCAGGCCGGATGCGCAAACCTTGCCTCTTCCGACATAGGCCATCGATCATGACGCCCGATCCTCGCAAGCCCGATACCGATACCCCCGATGCGGACCAGTTGAGCGAAGCACTGGCACACCTGAACAGCGCCGTCGAAACCAACAGCATCGCCACCGGCGCCGCCAGGGGCCTGGTGTACAGCGTGATGGAAACCCTCGGCACGCTGATTGGCGACCCCGACCTGCCCGAGCATGCGCGCTCCGGCTACGAGGGGTTGCTGGAAACCGCCCGCGAACTGCGTGCGCGCCTGGAAGGTGGCGGGCGGGGCGGCAACTGACCTTCGCGTGCATCCGGGGCGCCCGGGTCGCCCCGCATCGCTGATACGTATCGGTCCCTACCATTCATGACCCGGCTTTCGTTTCCTCCAGGCCCGTCGTTTCTCGAACAGGCTGCCACGGCGACGTGGTACTTCCTTGACCACTGCGGCCCTGCCGCATCGGCCGCGCACGTGGTCGTGCCGACGGCCGCGCAGATTCCCGGCGTGCGCCAGGCGCTCGATGCCGCGGCACGCGCGGCCGGGCAGCCGCGCCTGCTGCCGCGCGTGCTGACGCTGGGCCACTGGCTGCTGGACCTGCCTCCCGATCTCGATGCCGAACCGGCCCCCACACGCAGCCACGCCGCGCGCCTGCTGGCCGTGCAGCAGGCCATTCGCGCGCAGGACTGGCTGCGCACCGCCTTCGGCGCCCAGACCGAGGGCGCCGCCTGGGGGCTGGCGCAGACGCTGCTGTCGATCAGCGACGAACTGAGCGCGCGATGGCTCGAGGACGCCGCCATCCGCGAGGATGACGACGTGGATGGCGACGACCGCGCCGCGCTGCTGCAAGGTGCGCTGCAGCGTACCTACGCCCATCTGTCCGAGCGGTTTCTTGGCCAGGAGGCCCAGATCGTGCTGGCCTTCTGGCAGATGCTGTCCGGCCCGGACGACCCCTTGCCGGCCCGTCGCCGCGCCCTGCAGCGCCTGGCGCAGCAGGTGGCCGGGCCGGTGGTGTGGATAGGTCCGACGCCGCCCGAGCCCATCGAGGCCAGCTTCCTGCAGCAGGCCGGCGAAGCGGTGCCGACGCTGGAAGTGGGCTACGACTGGACCGGCGGCGACGCGGCAGCCGACGCCGACTGGTACCAGACGCTGCTGGCGCTGTGGCCCGAGGCGCGCCGTGCCGAACCGGCGCAGCCGGACGGGGACGACGGCGAGGCTGGCGCGGATCATGGCGCCGGCAAGGTGCCCACGGATGCCCCGCTGCCCGCGCTGCCGCGGACGCTGCCCGTGGCGCGCCCGCGCGTGCGGGTCATCGGCAGTGCCCGTTTCGAGGACGAAGCCGCGGCCGCGGCGGCCCAGCTCGTGCAATGGCTGAACGAGGGCCGCAAGCATGTGGCCCTGGTGGCGCACGATCGCGTGGTGGCGCGCCGCACGCGTGCGCTGCTGAAGCGGGCCGGTGCGCCGGTACGCGATGAAACGGGCTGGAAGCTGTCCACCACGCGTGCGGCCGCCGCGCTGATGCGCTGGTTCGACGTGCTCGTGCGCGACGGCGATACCGCCGCCTTGCTGGACCTGCTGAAGTCGCCGTTCTGCCTGCCCGACGTCGCCCACCGTGGCGCGGCCATCGCGCTGCTGGAGCGGCAGATCCGGCGCGACGTGATTACCGGCGGCTGGACCCGGCTGCGCCACCTGTTCGCCGAGCGCGAGGGGACGGTGGTGGCCGATGCCGAGGCCATGCAGGCCAGCGACGCGACGCTGCACGTGCGCGCCGCCGCGCGCGGCCTGATCGCCACGCTGGCCGATGAAGCCGGCCAGTGGCCGCGCGGCCATGCCCAGCAGCCGCTGTCGGTCTGGCTGGGGCGGCTCGATGCCACGCTCGACACGCTGGCGATGCGTCCGGCGCTGGCCGCCGACGATGCCGGCCAGCAATTGCTCGATGCGCTGGCGCGGCTGGCAGAACTGGCCGACGACGAAACCGGCGGCCATGCCACGCTGAACCAGCAGGAATTCCGCGCCATGCTGGCCGCGCTGCTCGAAACGGTGGCCTACAAGGAGCCGCTGGCGCAGAGCCAGTCGCGCATCACGATCCTGCCGCTCAACGGCGCGCGGATGCGCCGCTTCGACGGCGTGGTGGTGGTGGGGTGCGATGACGCCCAGCTGCCGTCCAGCGCGGCCGAGCTGATGTTCTTCTCGAACCAGATGCGGCGCGAACTGGGCCTGGAAGATCGCGAGGCACGCTTTGCGCAGCAGGCGCGCGACCTGGCCGAAGTGCTGCTCAACAACGACGACGTGGTGCTGACCTGGCAACGCTATGGCAGCCGGGGCGAGCCGCATCACGTGTCGGGCTGGATCGAGCGGCTGTCCGCCTGCTGCGCGCGCGCCGGGGCGCCGATCGAGGCCAGCGCCGCGCCGCAGCTGCTCGACACCTTCGCGCAGCCCGGCCATATGCCCGCCCCGATCGCGCCGGAACGCGTGCCGGCCCGCTGGAGCGCGGCGGCGTACAACATGCTGCGCCGGTGTCCCTATCAGTTTTTCGCGGGCCGCATGCTGGGCCTGGCCGGGCTCGAATCGCTCAACGACGACCTTGAGAAGCGCGATATCGGCAACCTGCTGCACCGCGTGCTGCTGCAATACCACCAGGAAGTCCACGACACCGGCGAGCGCGACGATGCCCGGCGGCTGGCCCGCCTGCAACAGATCTCCGACACCGTGTTCGGCAAGCAGATCGCGGAGGACGGCAACGCGATCAGCTACTACCGCCGCTGGTGCGAGGTACTGCCGTCGTACGTGGCCTGGCAGGCCGCCCGCGAGGAAATGGGCTGGCACTGGCGCGGCGGCGAACTGGACGCCGGCGTCGATGTGGCGATGCCCGACGGCGTGCCGCTGCGGCTGGCCGGCCGGATCGACCGTCTCGACAAGGGCCCCGACGGCGCGCACGCGGTGCTCGACTACAAGACGCAGCCCGCCAGCCGCCTGCGCCGCAAAGTGGGCGATGCCGAGGAAGACTGCCAGCTGGCGTTCTACGGCCTGCTGCGCGCCGATGCGGTGGCCGGCAGCTGGGTGGCGCTGGAAGGCGTGAAGCAGGGCGGCCGCGACAGCGCCCCCGGCGCGCAGCGCGAAGTCGATCTGCCCGAATTCCAGGCCGCCGTGACGTGGCTGGAGCGTCAGTTGCGGCATGACGTCGGCCGTCTGCGGCAGGGCGCGAAGCTGCCCGCATTCGGCGATGCCGCCGCCTGTACCTATTGCGAAGCGCGCGGCTTGTGCCGCAAGGGCTTCTGGGAATCCACCGCCTTGCCGGATCTTCGCTCATGAACGCCAGTCAGGACATCCACCCCTATCTGCGCGATGGCCAGCCGGTGGGCGAGGCCGATTTCACCCGCGCCGCGTGCGACCCGGCACGCTCCGTCGTGGTCGAGGCCTGCGCGGGCAGCGGCAAGACCTGGCTGCTGGTGGCGCGGCTGGTGCGCCTGCTGTTGGCCGGCGCCGCACCGCACGAGATCCTGGCCATCACGTTCACGCGCAAGGCCGCCGAGGAGATGCGCGAACGCTTGCTGGAAGTGCTGTCGCAGCTGGCCAGCGGGTCGGACGACGCCGTGCTGGCCCAGCTGGAAATGCGCGGCCTGTCCCCCGATGCCGCGCGCGCCGCGCTGCCGCGCGCCCGCCTGCTGCATGCGCAGGTGCTGGCATCGCCGGGACGCATGGCCATCGACACCTTCCACGGCTGGTTCGGCACGCTGCTGCGTGGCGCGCCGCTGTCGTCGGGCATCGTGCCCGGTGCGTCGCTGCGCGAGGACGCCCTGCGCATGAAGCGCGAGGCCTGGGCGCCGTTCTGGCGCGCGCTGGCCCATCCGCAGCATGCCGATCTGCGCGAAGCCTATGAACAGCTGGTCGATGCGGTGGGCGACTTCCAGGCGCGCAGCCTGCTCGATCGCATGTTCCACGCGCGCAACGAATGGTGGGCGTTCCGGGATGCTGGCGATCCGGCGCAGCGGCTCGCCCAGGATCTTGGCGATGACGCCACGGCCGACGTGCTGGTGGAGGCGTTGGCCGACGACGACTGGTTGGAGGAATGCGCCCAGCTGGCGCTGACCCTGGGCCGGGCCGGCAAAACCGAGCAGACCCACGCGGCGCGGCTGATGGACGGCCTGCGCGCGGTCCGGGCCTGGCGCGATGCCGGCGCCGCGCCCGGCGACGCCGCCGCCCAGGCCTTCGGCCAGTTGCGCGCCGCGTTTTTCACCGACGCCGGCAAGCCGCGCTCGATGAAGGCCACCACGGCGCTGGTCAAGATCTGCGGCGGCGAAGGCGGTGCCGAAGACCTGATCGCCCGCGTGGCCGACCATTGCGCGCGGCTCGACGACATCGCGGCCCGCCGCTGCGAGGCCGCCGTGCTGGCCATCAACCTGGCGCTCTACCGGCTCGGTGACGCCTTGCTGGAACGCTACCAGCGATACAAGGGCGAGCAGCGCGCGATGGATTTCGCCGATCTCGAATGGCTGGCCGCGCGGCTGATGGCCGACGAGGAAACCGCCACCTATCTGCAGGTGCGGCTCGATGCGCGCTATCGCCACCTGCTGCTGGACGAATTCCAGGACACCAACCCGCTGCAATGGCGCATCCTGCAGGGCTGGCTGGCCGGCTACCAGGGCCTGGGCGACAAGCCGACCGTGTTCCTGGTGGGGGATCCCAAGCAGTCGATCTATCGCTTCCGCCGGGCCGATGCGCGCCTGTTCGATGCCGCACGCGACATGCTGCAAGCGGAGTTTCGCGCCACGGTGCTGCGTACCAACCGCACGCGGCGCAATCGTCCCGAAGTGCTGGACTGGGTCAATGCGGTATTCGATCATGCCCGCGCCGACGGCCGCTATCCGCTCTACGAGACCCAGACCACAGCGCTGAAAGAACCCGGCGGCCCGGTCTGGCTGCTGCCGCTGGTCGAGGCGGAAGACGCCGCCGGGGCGGGCGCGGCCGACGGAGCCGTGGACGAAGCCGCGGACGCAGCGGCGGGAGCGGACGCCGACGGCGATCGGCCTGCCGGTGACGGCCATCGCGACACGCTGACGCAGCCGCGTGTGCAGCAGGGCGATTCACTGCGCTTCGAGGAAGGCCGGCGCGTGGCCGCGTGGCTGCACTATCTGCGCGAGCAGGTACCCGTGCGCGAGGGCGATGTGTCGCGGCCCGCCACCTGGCGCGACATGCACCTGCTGGTGCGCCGCAAGACCTATCTGCCCGACTACGAGCGCGCGCTGCGCGAAGCCGGTATCCCGTGCCTGAGCCCGCGCCGCGGCGGGCTGCTGACGACGCTGGAGGCGCTCGATATTTCGGCGCTGCTGGCGTTCCTGATGACGCCGGAGTCCGATCTCGACCTGGCGCATGTGCTGAAGAGCCCGATCGTTGGCGCCACCGACGACGACCTGATCCTGCTGGCGTCGATCGAAGGCGAAGGCGGCTGGTGGTCGCGCATCGCCAACGGGCTGCCCGAGCATGTGTCGGACGCGCTGCGCGCCGGCATCGGCCGCTTGCGCACCTGGCTGGCGCTGGCGCCGCACGAGCCCGTGCACGACCTGATCGACCATATCTACCACCACGGCGAGGTGCGCCGCCGCTACGCGGAGGCCGCGCCGTCGGCCATCCGCGAACAGGTGCTGGCCAACCTGGACGCCTTCCTGAAGCTGTCGCTGGACCTGGACGGCGGCCGCTACCCGAGCCTGCCGAAGTTCATCGACGAACTGCAGGAGATCCGGCGCGGCGACGAGGATGAGAGCCCGGACGAGGGCGGCATGGGGGAGGGCGTGGAAGACACCGAGGCCGAGCCCGACGACGCCGGTGACAGCCAGCTTGACGCGGTGCATATCCTGACCGTGCATGCGGCCAAGGGCCTGGAGGCGCCATTCGTGGTGCTGCTCGATGCCAACCACAGCGATCCGGCCGCCGACCGTGGCGGCATCCTGGTGGACTGGCCGCCGGCATCGAGCGCGCCGCGGCATTTCTCGGCCTACGGCAAGCGCAGCGAGCGCGGCCTGGCACGTGCGCCGATGTTCGAGGCCGAAGCCGCCCTGGCCGAGCGCGAGAACTGGAACCTGCTCTACGTGGCCATGACGCGCGCGCAGCAGGGCCTGCTGGTCAGTGGCGTCAAGGGCCGCGCCAGCAAGGCCGCCAGGGAGGAAGACACCGGCGCCGAGATCGCCGGCAGCTGGTATGTGCGGCTGGCCGGGGCAGGCGTCGGCGACGCGGTGAGCGCCTATCCGGAGGCGGAAGTCGCGGCCGCCGACACCTTCGGCGCGGCCAGCGAGCGCGTACGCTACACCGATTTCCGGCTGCGCTATCGCGGCGCGGACGAGGTGGCGGCCGGGGAGGCCGCCGAAGCGATGGCCGAAGCGGTAGCCGAAGCCGGCTTCGAGGACGAGGCCGAAGCCATGGTATTCGACGCCGAGGCTGCCGCGCATGGCGAACTGGTGCACGCGCTGCTGGAACGGCTGACGCGCTACCCGGAGGCCTTCGCCGGCGTGCCGGACGCCGCCACCGTGATGCGCTGGTTCCCGCTGGCCGGAGCGGGCGCGCCCCTGGCACGGGACCGCTGGCAGCAGCAGGCCGAGGCGGCGGTGGCCGACCTGCGCGCCATGCTGGCGTCGCCGGCGCTGCGGCCGCTGCTGTTCGCGCCCGACGCGGTGTCGGCGCGCAACGAGGTGGAGCTCTACGATGGCCGGGGCCGCCTGCTGCGGATCGACCGGCTGGTGGAGTTCGACGACCGCGTGGTCATCATCGACTACAAGCAGCGCCTGTTGCCGCAGGAACACGCCGCCTATGGCGCGCAGCTGGCGCGCTATGTGGCGGCGGTGCAGCCGGTCTTCCCGGGCAAGCGGATCGAAGCCGGCGTGGCCACGGCCGCCGGGGAATGGATCGATGCCGAAGTGCTGCGCGCTTCGACACCCTCACGGACGTCTGCGCCAATCGCCACGACGCAGCAGGGGTCGTTGTTCTGATCCGCAAAAGAGGCGCAGAATAGGTGCTGGATTGCCGGGCGATGGCGGGTCCGCCGCGATCGGCAGGAAGGCACGATTTTGTGGAATTTTCGCGAAGAACTTCGCGGGAAGACAGGAAAAGCAGGAAGAAGGGGGACGAGCCTGACCCTCGGCACTGGTGGAAAACGGCTGTGGCTGCTTCGTTCCCGACCTGACCAGGTTGACCGCGCCACCATGCGAGGAGGCCCGTCCGACCGGCATTGTAACCCAACCTGGCGCAACGTTTCCAATTTCGTTGTTCTACGAGGGTTGTTCGACCGGAGTTTGATCTGATACCGGGGTGTCGCCCGGCCATGCTGGCAGCATGGCGGACGGCATTTTCTGCCGACTTTTCATCCAGACAGGTTGGGGCATGAACGCAAACGACCAGATCCTCCGCGGCGCACTCGTGCCGCAAGACATCTCCATCGAAGTTCTTCAGGAAAAATACGCCAAGGGCGAGGAGCGCAGCATCGACGATGTGCGCCGCCGCGTGGCGCGCGCGCTGGCCGAAGTCGAGCCGGCCGATCACCGCGACACCTGGGCCGCGCGCTTTCTCTGGGCGCTGGAAAACGGCTTCGTGCCGGCCGGGCGCATCAATTCCGCCGCCGGTACGGGCATCCAGGCCACGCTGATCAACTGCTTCGTGCAGCCCGTGGGCGATTCGGTGTCCGAGTCCCGGGACGGCAAGCCCAGTATCTACACGGCCGTGGCGCAGGCCGCCGAAACCATGCGGCGCGGCGGCGGCGTGGGCTATGACTTCTCGTCGATCCGGCCCGGCGGCGCGCTGGTGCGCGCCACGCATTCGCGCGCCTCGGGGCCGGTGTCGTTCATGAAGGTGTTCGATGCGTCGTGCGCCACGGTGGAGTCGGCCGGGGCGCGGCGCGGGGCGCAGATGGGCGTGCTGCGCTGCGACCATCCCGACATCGAGAGCTTCATCCACGCCAAGGATCGTGGCGACCTGACCAACTTCAATATCTCGATCGGCGTGACCGACGCCTTCATGCAGGCCGTGGAGGCCGACGAGGAGATCGAACTCGTGCACGAGGCCGAGCCGGGCATGGACGTGATCGCGGCCGGCGCCTACCGGCGCGACGACGGCCAGTGGGTGTATCGCCGCGTGCCGGCGCGCCGGCTGTGGGACCAGGTCATGCAGGCCACCTACGACCACGCCGAGCCCGGCATCCTGTTCCTGTCGCGCATCAACGCCGACAACAACCTGTATTACTGCGAGACGATCGAGGCCACCAACCCGTGCGCGGAGCAGCCGCTGCCGTCGTATGGCTGCTGCTGCCTGGGATCGATCAACCTGACGCGCTTCGTGCGCCAGCCCTTCACCGACGAGGCCAGCTTCGACTTCGCCGCGTTTGCCGAAGTCGTGCGGGTGTCCACGCGCATGCTCGACAACGTGCTGGACGTCACGTTCTGGCCGCTGCCCGAGCAACAGGCCGAGGCGCAGGCCAAGCGCCGCATCGGGCTGGGCTTTCTGGGGCTGGGCAGCGCGCTGGTGATGCTGGGGCTGCGCTACGACACCGACGCGGCGCGCGCGCTGGCGGGCCGGATCTCCGAAGCGATGCGCGACCACGCGTACCTGGCATCGGTGGAACTGGCCGACGAGAAGGGCGCCTTCCCGCTGTTCGATGCCGACGCCTACCTGCGCGGCGGCTTTGTCAGCCGGCTGCCGGACGCCGTGCGGGACGCCATTCGCACGCACGGGCTGCGCAACTCGCACCTGCTGTCGATCGCGCCGACCGGCACCATCACGCTGGCCTTCGCGGACAACGCGTCGAATGGCATCGAGCCCGCGTTCTCGTGGACGTACAACCGCCGCAAACGCATGCCGGACGACAGCTATCGCACGTTCGAGGTGGCCGACCATGCATGGCGGCTCTACCGCCATATGGGCGGCGACATGGACCACCTGCCGGACAGCTTCGTCACCGCGCTGCAGATGTCGGCGCTGGACCATATGCGGATGCTGGAAGCCGTGCAGCCGTATATCGACACCAGCATCAGCAAGACCGTGAACGTGCCGGAGGACTATCCGTACGAAGCCTTCCGCAACCTGTACCTGGAAGCCTGGAAGGCCGGCCTGAAGGGACTGGCCACCTACCGGCCCAACCAGGTGCTGGGCGCCGTGCTGTCGGTGGCGCCGGCCCCCGGCGCGCCCGCGGCGGCGGCCACGTCGCCGGGCGCCCAGCAGAATGGCGACGACCCGCTCACCCGGCCGTTCGGCAGCCGTCCGCTGGGCGATCTGGAAGGCGTGACGTCCAAGGTCGAATACCTGACCTACGAAGGCCACAAGACCGTCTACCTGACCGTGAATTTCATGCGCGTCACGGGGACGGTGGACGGCCAGCCGGTCACGATCGAACGGCCCATCGAGTTCTTCATGCCGGCCGGCCAGCGTACCGAGGGGCAGCAGTGGATCACGTCCACGATGCGGCTGCTGTCGATGGTGGCGCGCTCGGGCGGCCCGATCGCCAAGGCGCTGGCCGACATGCGCAACGTGGTGTGGGACAAGGGCACCGTGCGCTATGGATCGGTGGTGCGGCAGGATGGCACCGAGGTGCCGCGCTTCCATGACTCCGAGGTGGCGGCCCTGAGCTACGCGCTGCAGCGCATCCTGATCAAGCGCGGCTTCCTGGACGACGAGGGCGGCCAGGTGCCCGTGACGGCGCTGGCCGCCCGGCTGGCCCGGCGCGACGGCGGGGAGGCGGCGGTCGCACTGGCCAGGCCGACGACGCCGGCCCAGGCCGCGACGGCCGTGACCGGCATCGGCACCGGCAAGCCATGCCCCGAATGTGGCGCGCATGCGTTGCACAAGGTTGACGGCTGCGCCAAATGCGCCAACTGCGGCTACGTGGGGGAATGCGGCTGATCCGGCACGCGCCGAAGGGGGCGGCCCGCAGTACACCGCCGCCGGTCGGCCGGGCCGCGCCTCCATCACATTACCTATATCGAACGATCGTTTTAAGGAGTACGCTGCGCGCGAGGATGTGAGGTGCGCCAGACTGCCCCCGAATAAACCCTGATCCCTGAATCCGGCTCATCGGGTCGATGACCGGATTTTGGGCGGTGAGCCGGGAACCCGTCCTTACAATCCCCTTTCTGTCCGGCGGGCGGCGCTTGCGTCGCTCGGCGGGGCACATGTCGTCCGGTTGTCCAGGCCCGTCAGAGGCAGGCAGCCGTATCAACCAGAGGAGGATTCAATCGTGTGGAGTCAAGTCTATGACCCGCTAGGCAGCATGGCGCTTTCGACCATCGCTGCAGGGGTTCCGGTCGCCGTGCTGCTTGCCGCGCTGGCGTTCTTTCATATGCAGGCGCACCTGGCGGCCGGCCTGGCGCTGGTGGTGGGCATCGTCGTCGCGTCGTTCGTGTTCGGCATGCCGGCGGCCATGGCCGGCAAGGCGGCGGGGCTCGGCATCGTGTCCGGCTTGTTCCCGATTGGCTGGATCGTCCTCAATATCATCTTCCTGCACCGGCTCACCACGATAAACGGGTCATTCAAGGTGTTGCAGAACTCGATCTCCGGCGTGACCGAGGATCGCCGCCTGCAACTGCTGCTGGTGGCCTTCAGCTTTGGCGCATTCTTCGAGGGCGCCGCCGGCTTTGGTACGCCGGTGGCCGTGACCGGTGCCATCCTGATCGGCCTGGGCTTCTCGCCGCTGGCCGCTTCGGGCCTGGCGCTGATCGCCAATACCGCGCCGGTGGCCTTTGGCGCGCTGGGTGCGCCGATCATCGGCCTGTCGTCGGTGACGGGCATCGACCAGGTGCAGCTGTCCGCGATGATCGGCCGCCAGCTGCCGTTCTTCTCGGTGCTGGTGCCGTTCTGGCTGATCTGGGCGTTCGCGGGCTTCCGCGGCATGCTGGCGATCTGGCCGGCCATCCTGGTGGCGGGCGTCAGCTTCGCCGTGCCGCAGTTCCTGGTGTCGAACTTCCATGGCCCGTGGCTGGTGGACGTGATCTCGGCGCTGATCTCGATGGGCTGCCTGACCGGCTTCCTGAAGATCTGGCAACCGAAGGAAATCTGGACGTCCACGCGCATCCTGGGCCGCCACGACGACTCCAAGGTCGATCATCCCGAGGCGCTGGAAGCCGACGCGCGGGCCAGCGCGGCATCGGTGGGCATCTCGGTGGCCAAGGCCTGGATGCCGTGGGTGATCCTGACCGTGTTCGTGTTCGTCTGGGGCGTTCCCGAGTTCAAGAAGCTGATGGACGGCATCTGGCAGTGGAAATTCCCGATCCCGGGCCTGGACAAGGCCGTCATCAAGGGCCCGCCGGTGGTGCCGAAGGAAATCGCCGAAGGCGCCGTGTTCAACTTCAACGTGCTGTCGATGGCGGGCACCGGCATCCTGGTGTCGGCGGTGGTCGGCGGCCTGCTGATGGGCTACTCGATCCCGCGCCTGTTCAAGGAATACTGGGAAACCATCAAGCTCGTGCGCTATTCGCTGCTGACGATCTGCGCGATGTTCGGCATCGGCTACCTGACCCGCTACTCGGGCCTGGACGCCACGCTGGGCCTGGCGTTTGCCCAGACCGGCGTGCTGTACCCGCTGTTCGGCACGATGCTGGGCTGGCTGGGGGTGGCGCTGACCGGGTCCGACACGGCATCGAACGTGCTGTTCGGCGGCCTGCAGAAGACCACGGCCGAGCAGCTGGGCCTGTCGCCGACGCTGATGGCGGCCGCCAACAGCTCCGGCGGCGTGATGGGCAAGATGATCGACGCGCAATCGATCGTGGTGGCATCCACGGCCACCAAGTGGTACGGCCACGAGGGCGAGATCCTGCGCTACGTGTTCTTCCACTCGATCTCGCTGGCCATTCTGGTCGGCCTGTTCGTGACGCTGCAGGCGTATGTGCATCCGTTCACGCAGATGGTGATTCACTGACGGCCGGCCAGCCCGATGTGACACGAAGCCCCGCCCCACGGCGGGGCTTTTTCGTAGGCGCCGGCCGGCCAGGGTTTGCCGGGCCGGCTCCCGATTGCCGAGGCCCGCCTTTTGCTACAATCGCCGCCATGAGTTATCAAGTTCTAGCGCGCAAATGGCGCCCACGGGATTTCACCACGCTGGTCGGCCAGGAGCACGTGGTGCGCGCGCTCACGCATGCGCTGGAACAGCAGCGGCTGCATCACGCCTACCTGTTCACCGGCACGCGCGGTGTCGGCAAGACCACGTTGTCCCGGATCCTGGCCAAGGCGCTCAATTGCACGGGCCCGGACGGCAACGGCGGCATCACCGCCCAGCCCTGCGGACAGTGCAAGGCCTGCCTGGAGATCGATAGCGGGCGGTTCGTCGACTATATCGAGATGGACGCGGCGTCGAACCGTGGCGTGGACGAGATGGCGCAGCTGCTCGACAAGGCGGTCTATGCGCCGACGGTCGGCCGCTTCAAGGTCTACATGATCGACGAAGTGCACATGCTGACCAACCACGCCTTCAACGCGATGCTGAAGACGCTGGAAGAGCCGCCCGGGCACGTCAAGTTCATCCTGGCCACGACCGATCCGCAGAAGATCCCCGTCACCGTCCTGTCACGCTGCCTGCAGTTCAACCTGAAGCAGATGCCGCCGGGGCATATCGTGTCGCACCTGGACCATATCCTGGGCCAGGAAGGCATCCACCACGACGGCAGCGCGCTGCGCCTGCTGGCGCAGGCTGCCCATGGGTCGATGCGCGACGCGCTGTCGCTGACCGACCAGGCCATCGCGTACAGCGCCGGCCAGGTGTCCGAGGAAGCCGTGCGCGGCATGCTCGGGGCGATCGACCAGAGCTTCCTGGTGCAGTTGCTCGATGCGCTGGCCGCCGAGGACGGCGCCGCGATGCTGGGCATTGCCGATTCGATGGCCGACCGCAGCCTGTCATTTGCCGGCGCGCTGCAGGATCTGGGCTCGCTGCTGCACAAGATCGCGCTGGCCCAGGCCGTGCCGGCATCGGTGCAGGACGAATGGCCCGAGGCCGAGGACGTGCGCCGCCTGGCCGGCCAGTTCGACGCGCAGGAAATCCAGCTGTTCTACCAGATCGCCAACATTGGCCGCAGCGAGCTTGCGCTGGCGCCGGACGAATATGCCGGCTTCACGATGACGCTGTTGCGCATGCTGGCCTTCCGGCCGTCGGCCACGCCTGCCGCGCCAGTGGGCGGGCAGGGCGGTGGCGGCCAGGCCGTGGCGCGGCCGCGTCCGGCCAGCCCGCCGGCCGCCGCGCCGCGTGCCATGCCGGCTGCGCCGGTGGCGCAGGCTCCCGCAGCCGCGCCGGTGAAGGCCGTCGCGCCCCAAGCGCCCGTGGCGCGGGCGCTTGCACCGAACGCCGGGACGCCGGTTGCCGATGTGCCGAAGGCCGTCGTTCCGCCCATGCCCGAGCCGGTAGCGGAACCGGTTGCAACGCCCATGGCAGCCGCGCCGGCGCGTGCCGAAGTCCCCGCATCCCCGGTCGTTGCCGAAGCGCCCGCCGCGCCGGCCAGCAGCCGCACCGCCATGTCTCCGGCCCGTGCCGCGCTGGAAGCCGCGCGACAGGCGTCGGCGGGCAAGGGTGCCTCGCGTCCGGCCGGCGCCAGCGCGCCGCCGATGGCTGGCGCCGCAGCCGCGTCCAGTCAGCGCCCGGCGGCCCAGCCGCTGCGTCCGCCCTCGGCTTCGCGCCCGGCGACCACGGCCGCACCGGCACCGGCATCCGCATCCGCATCCGCATCCGCGCCACCGGCCCGGCCCACGGGCGCCGCACCGGCTGCGCCCGCCGTGCCCACCGTGCCTGTGGCAGCCGCCCAGCAGGCCCCGGCCGCGTCGGAGCCCGTGCGCGAGCGCCCGGCACCCACTGTGGCCAAGCCTGCCCGGCCGGCACAGCCTGCCGCCGATGTGCCGCCGTGGGAAGCCGCCGGTGGCAGCGATGTCCCGCCGTGGGAAGCCATGCCGGCCGACATGCCGGTGATCGGCCCCTACGATAGCGATCCGGGCTTCGACTCCAACTTTGGCGGGTACGACAACGGGTTCGAATCGGAAAGCTTCGACCGCGCGCCGGGCGGCGCCGGACGTGCCGCCCCGGGCCAGTCCGCCCCGCCTCAGGCCCGCAAGCCGGCGCCCGAGCCCGAACCGGCGGTCGCGCTGGCACCGGCCGTGCCGCCGGTGGCGCCGAGCGCGTCCGACGACGGTACGCCGCCGGTCTTCACGGGCGACTGGCCCGCGCTGGCCGCCAGCCTGCCGCTCAAGGGCCTGGCGCAGCAGCTGGCGCATCAGAGCGAGCTGCACCGCGTGGTGGGCCGGACGTTGCATCTGCGCGTGCCGGTGGCGGCCATTGGCGAGGCCAATGTGGCCGAGCGCCTGCAAACGGCGCTCAATGAACACTTCGGCGTCGAGGTCCGCGTGCATTGCGAGATCGGCGCCGTGACCCATACCGCGGCGGCTGTCGAAGCCGCGGCGCGTGCCGAGCGCCAGCGCGAGGCCGAGGCCGAGATTGACCGGGACCCGTTCGTACAGGGCCTGCTGCGCGAATTCGGCGGGCAGATCGTGCCCGGTTCCGTGCAGCCGCGCGCTGCCTGATTTCGAGAGGCGGCCCGCCTGGATCGACACCATGCGGCGCCGTCCCACCCCATACACACATATCGAAGGAGTGATGCCATGATGAAAGGCCAACTGGCGGGGCTGATGAAGCAAGCCCAGCAGATGCAGGACAACATGAAGAAGATGCAGGAGCAGCTGGCCCAGATCGAGGTCGAGGGCCAGTCCGGCGCCGGTCTCGTGAAGGTGCTCATGACCTGCAAGAACGACGTGAAGCGCGTGACGATCGATCCGAGCCTGCTGGCCGACGACAAGGACCTGCTCGAAGACCTGGTCGCTGCCGCGTTCAACGACGCCGTGCGCAAGGCCGAGGCCACCACGCAGGAAAAAATGGGCTCGATGACCTCGGGCCTGCCGCTGCCCCCGGGCTTCAAGCTGCCGTTCTGATCGACGTCGCCATGCGCGCATTGTTCCAGGCGGTGCCATGAAGGCGGCGCCGCCCACTTCGCTGCAGGCGCTGATCGAGGCGCTCAAGGTGCTGCCCGGCGTGGGGCCGAAATCGGCCCAGCGCATGGCATATCACCTGCTGCAGCATGATCGCGACGGCGCGCGCAAACTGGGCGACGCGCTGCGTGGCGCCGCCGATGGCATCCGCCATTGCGAACGCTGCAATACGTTCACCGAGCAGGACATCTGCGAGACCTGCCGCGACCCCGGCCGCGACGCCGCGCTGCTCTGCGTGGTGGAAACGCCCGCCGACCAGGTCATGATCGAGCAGACCCTGACCTATCGCGGGCAGTATTTCGTGCTGATGGGGCGGCTGTCGCCGCTCGACGGCATCGGCCCGAAGGAAATTCATCTCGATCGCCTGCTGGCGCGTGCCACCGACCCCGAGTACGGCGGTCCGGCCACCGAGGTGATTGTCGCCACCAACTTCACCAGCGAAGGCGAGGCCACCGCGCACTACATCGGCGAAATGCTGAAGGCGCGCGGGCTCAAGGTGTCGCGCCTGGCGCGCGGCGTGCCGGTGGGGGGCGAACTCGAATACGTGGACGCGGGCACCATTGCCCGCGCCGTGATGGACCGGCGCACGCTCTGACCATGAATCTGGCGCGCTTCGATCTCGTGACGCTGGGCCTGTTCGTGGCCGTGGCCCGGCAGGGCAGCATCTCGGCCGGCGCGCGCCAGTCGCATCTGGCCGTGGCGGCCGCCAGCAAGCGGATTTCCGACCTGGAAACCGCCGTCGGCGCGCCGCTGTTCTTCCGCCATGCGGCGGGGGTGCAACTGACCGAGGCGGGACAGGCCTGCTTTCACCACGCGCTGACCATCCTGCAGGACGTGGAGCGCATGGCCGGCGTGATGTCCGACTATGCGTCGGGCGTGCGCGGCCAGGTGCGCGTTTGCGCCAACACGTCGGCCATTACCCAGTTCCTGCCCGACGACCTGGCGCAGTTCATGCGCCAGCATCCCACCATCCGCATCGAGCTCGAAGAGCACAACAGCAGCGACATCGTGGCCGCGCTGATGGAGAACCGGGCCGACGTCGGCATCTTTGCCGACCGCACGCCTTGCACCGGGCTGGTCACGGTCGAATACCGGCAGGACGAACTGGTCATCATCACGCCGCCGGGCCATCCGCTGGCCCAGGACGGTCCGGTGCATTACGCCGATGCGCTCGAATACGACTTCGTCAGCCTGCCCCAGGTGACGTCGCTGGCCGCGCGGCTGCTGGAAGAGAGCAGCCGACTGGAACGCCAGTTCCGCCTGCGCATCCAGGTGCGCAGCTTCGACGCGATGTGCCGCATGGTGATGGCGGGGCTGGGGGTGGGTGTGCTGCCGCGCATCGCCGCCGAGCCGCATGTGAAGTCGATGGGGCTGTCGCTGGTGGGGTTGCGCGATGCTTGGGCGCGCCGGTCGTTGCTGATCGGCATGCGCGACCCAGCCGGCCTGACCGTGTCGGCCAGGCTGCTCATTGCCCACCTGTGCGGGGACCGCGCCCCGTTCTGAGCAGCGCCGCGCCGGGCTATGGGGTGGTCAAGCCCTCGTCGGCGTACTCCACGCGGTCCCGTCCGTTGTTCTTGCCGCGATAGAGCGCCTGGTCGGCGCGCGAGATCATCCCGTGGATGGTGTCGCCGGGCTGCACGCTGGCCACGCCCAGGCTGGCGGTCATGTCGCCGGTCACCGAAAACGCCCGCTCGGACACCGTGCGGCGCAGCCGTTCGGCAAACTGCACGGCGACCTCGGGCGTGGCGTCGGGGCAGATGATCAGGAATTCCTCGCCGCCCCAGCGGCCCACGGTATCGGCATCGCGCGTGATTTCCAGGATGCGCTCGGCCATTTCCACCAGCACCCGGTCGCCGATCTGGTGGCCATGGTTGTCATTGATGGCCTTGAAGCGGTCCACGTCGATCAGGATGATCGAAAACAGGCTGCCGTCGCGGCGGTGGCGTTCCAGCTCGCTGATCAGCACCGCGTCCAGATGGCGCCGGTTGAACACGCCGGTCAGCTGGTCGGTCTTGGACAGCGCCTCCAGCTGCAGATTCTTCTCGACCAGTTCGGCCTGGGTGGCCTGGATCTGCGCAAAGGCCTCGTGGCTGCGCTGGATGGCGGCCCGCACCGTCAGTTCGGCTTCGGTCCGTTCGGCGATGATCAGCTTGAGCTTGCGCAGCACCTGGTTGAAGCCGTCGATGACGCTGTCGAACTCGGTGCGGCCCAGCCGCGACAGTTCGTCGAGCTCGTCGCCATGGCTCGACGCGAGCTGGAACAGCGCGCGCTGCAGGTGTTCCAGCGGGCGGAATACCATGCGCAGGCCAAAGGTCAGCAGCAGCACCAGCACCACGTCGATGGCGGCCACTTCGGTCATGCCCTGGATCATCGCCGCACGAAGCGCCCGGTGCATCGGCTGGCGCGAGAACCGGATCACGGCCGTGCCGATCGACTGCTCGCGGCGCGCCGCATCGATATTGGCCGGCGGGTAGATCCGCACCTCGCTCAGCACGTCGTGCGGTCCGGCCACGGTGCAAGGGGCGGTGCCCGGCGCGGCAGGGCGCCCGGCCGTGGCATAGGATTCCTTGCCGTCGGGCGAAAAGACGCAGGCCTCGGAGACTTCCGGGTGCACCAGCGTGGCTTCCAGGCGGGAGCGCAGGATGCCGACATTGAGCGCCCAGGCAGGTTCGGCCAGGCTCTGGCCCAGGCCATCCATGATTTCCGCGCGGGTCCGCTCGAAGCGACGCGCGAGTTCCTGCTGCAACTGCCACTGGCGATGCGCGGCAAAGGCCCCCAGCGTTGTCGTGGTGACAACGATGAACAGCACGATCATTCTGTTCCGGATCGACTGAACCGGGGGCAGCAGTGGCATGAAGGGCTCGATCCTGGAGGATTCAGGGAGGGATTCTATTCATCCGCTGCCTTGTTGAACAGCGCGCGGAAGCGGGCCAGCTCCGGATGCGATGCCTCGTACTGCTTGCTGAAACCGATATGCACGGTCTCGGTCTTGACGTTCAGCACGCGCCTGGACTTGTAGCGCATGCGCTCGGGCAGGCCGCGCGCCTCCAGCGTGACCAGCGCCTCGTTCAGGACCACGCTGGGGTTGACCACGCAGTCGATCTCGCCCACCAGCATCTTCTTGACCAGGTCCTGGAACTCGTGGCCCTCGACAACCTCGATGCGGCCTTCCCGGGCGAACTGGAAGAAGCGCGGCCCCGGGGCCAGGTAGCCGCGCTGGTTGCCGAACTTCAGGCCGGCAAAATCGTCGGGATAGGTGCGGAAGGTGCGGCCTTCCACGGCATCGCGATTGCAGTGGACGGCCACGTCCTCGGCGTAGAACGCCTTCGAATGGTTCAGGTATGGCCGTTCCTTGGGGCGGTAGTAGACGCCCAGGATGCCGGCGCTGTTGCCGGACCTGGCCTCCTCGACCACGCGCGCCCAAGAGGCGAAGCGGATCTCGACCCGGTATTCGGGCGGCAGCCGTTTCAGCACGCGCTGCACGCTGTCGATGTAGGCGCCCCGGGGCACGCCGTTTTCCTCGTAGGACAGCGGCCGCTGGCCGGCTTCGGAATACAGCACGATGGTCGTCGTGGCGGGCGTCTGCGCCGGCGCGGACGTGGCCATCCAGCCGGCGCAGGCGGCGCAGAGAATCCGGCAGAAGCGGAAAAATCGCATGGTGACGAAGCCGCGGAGGGTGAGTGGCTGGCGCGCAGCGTGCCGGAACGGTGCCGGAACTGCGCCCGGGAGGTGCCCCGGATAACGGCAACCCGGGACCGGAAGTTGACCCATCCCCTCGTCAGGGTTAGCCCCAATCTTTCGCATTCCGAGATAGCCCGCTTTCCGGAATGCCGATTCCGCGTCACCCCGAAGCTGCGGCACACTCCGTCGAAACCAAGCCAAATCCCCCGCACGGGTCAGTTTCACGGAGACATTTCCAGCATGGCGCAACAGATTCTCAATGGCATCAAGGTCCTCGAACTGGGCCAGTTGATCGCCGGCCCCTTTGCCGCCAAGACCCTTGCCGATTTTGGTGCGCACGTGGTCAAGGTGGAACCGCCCGGCCAGGGCGATCCGCTGCGAAAGTGGCGCATGCTTCACGAAGATACGTCGGTCTGGTGGGAAGCCCAGTCGCGTAACAAGCAGTCGATCGCCATCGACCTGCGCCAGCGCGAAGGGCAGGACCTGGTGCGCCAGCTGGCCGCCGAGGCCGACGTGCTGATCGAGAACTTCCGGCCGGGCACCATGGAAAAGTGGGGCATGGGCTGGGATGTGCTGCACGCGGCCAACCCCAGGCTGATCATGCTGCGCGTGTCGGGCTACGGCCAGACCGGACCGAAGCGCGACGAGCCGGGCTTTGCCGCGGTGGCCGAGGCCATGAGCGGGCTGCGTTACCTGACGGGCGAACCGGGCCGGCCGCCGGTGCGCGCCGGCCTGTCGCTGGGCGACACCATTGCCGGGCTGCATGGCGCGCTGGGCGTGCTGCTGGCGCTGTACGAGCGCGACGCGCGCGGCGGCAAGGGCCAGGTCATCGACGTGGCGCTTTATGAGTCGCTGTTCAATCTCAGCGAAAGCCTGCTGCCCGAGTATTCGGCATTTGGCGCGGTGCGCCAGCCGGCGGGCGGGGCGCTGCCGGGCATCGCGCCGTCCAATGCCTATCCGTGCGGCTGCGGCGAATACGTGCTGATCGCCGCCAATGGCGACGCCATCTTCAAGCGGCTGATGGCCGCGATGGGCCGCGAGGACCTGGGTGAGGACCCGGACCTGGCGCGCAACGACGGCCGGGTCAAGCGGGTGGACGACATCGACGCCGCGATTGCGGCCTGGACCCGCACGCAGACGGTGGCCTCGGCGCTGGAAGTGCTGCGCGCCGCCGACGTGCCGTCCGGCCGTATCTATACGGTCAAGGACATCGCCGAAGACCCGCATTACCGCGCCCGCGAAGTCATCGAGACGGTGACGTCGGCCAAGGGCCTGACCGTGGAAGTGCCGGGCGTCTTCCCGAAGCTGTCGAGCAATCCCGGTGCCATCCATGACCGCGCGCCCACGCTGGGCGAGCATACCGACAACGTGCTGGCGCAGGCCGGCTTCGACGCGGCGACCATTGCCGACCTGCGCGCCCGTGGAGTGATCGCATGAGTCAACCCATCGCCCAGACCTATCCGCTGGCAGGGCCGGCGCGCATCGAAATCAACGACGTGGCGCCGCGCGACGGGCTGCAGATCGAGCCGTTCGTGGTGCCCACCGAAGGCAAGGTCGCTTTCGTCAACGCGCTGGCCCATTGCGGGTTTGCGCGTATCGAGGCCACGTCGTTCACGTCGGCCCGGGCCATTCCCGCCCTGGCCGATGCCGAGGCCGTGATGCACCAGATCGAGCGCGTGCCGGGCGTGCGCTACACGGTGCTGGTACCGAACCTGCGCGGCCTGGAGCGCGCGCTGTCGTGCCGCCCGGACGAAGTGAACCTGGTGATGTCGTCCAGCGAGACGCATAACCGCGCCAACCTGCGCATGACGCGCGAACAGTCGAAGGCCCAGTTGCTGGCGATGATCGACGAGGCCGGCAAGGCCGGCGTGCCGGTGAACGTCTCGCTGTCCACGGTGTTTGGCTGCCCGTTCGAGGGCGATGTCAGCGACGCCGACGTGATGGCGCTGGCGCGCACGTTTGCCGACGCCGGCGCGGCCGGCATCACGCTGTGCGACACCACGGGCATGGCCTATCCGAACCAGGTGGCCGCGCTGTGCGAGACGTTCCAGCGCGCGCTGCCGCAGACCGGCCTGACGATCCACCTGCACAACACGCGCGGCATGGGCCTGGCCAATGCCATCGCGGCCTGGCAGACCGGCGTGGCGCGCTTCGACGCGGCGGCCGGCGGCCTGGGCGGCTGCCCGTACGCGCCTGGCGCCAGCGGTAACGTCAGCACCGAGGAACTGGTGCATATGTTCGCGGCGATGGGCGTCGATACCGGCGTCGACCTCGACGCGCTGCTGAACGTGGTGGGCGGGGTGTCGGAACTGGTGCAGCGCGACGTGCCCAGCCAGCTGCTGCGCGCTGGCCCGCGTCTGCGCACGCATCAGCCGCCCGCGTGGATGGCGGCGTTCTTCGCCAACGCCTGACCGGGCCGCAGAACAACAGGATTTTCCGATTTTCGGATTTTCGGGTCCCCCAGATAAGACATACGGAGACAACGCATGAAACGCAACCTCATCGGCGCCTGCGCCGCGCTGGCCGCTGCCGGCCTGACTGTCGGCACCGCCGTCCAGGCCCAGGACGGCACCTATCCCAATCGCCCGGTCATGCTGGTGGTGTCGGCGGCCGCCGGCGGCACCACCGACCTGGCGGCGCGGCTGATTTCCGAGCCGCTGTCGAAGGCGCTGGGCCAGTCGGTGGTGGTCGACAACAAGCCGGGCGGCAACGGCACCATCGCCGCCCAGGCCGTGCAGCGCGCCAAGGCTGACGGCTACACGCTGCTGGTGCAGTACTCGGGCTACCACGTGATCACGCCGCTGCTGACCAGGACGTCGTGGGACCCGGTCAAGGATTTCCAGCCCGTGGCCAACCTGCTGTCGGCGCCGCAGGTGCTGGTGGTGCGCCCGAGCCTGCCGGTGAAGTCGCTCAAGGAACTGGTGACCTACGCCAAGGCCAATCCGAACAAGCTCAACTACGCGTCGTCGGGTAACGGGTCGCTGCAGCACGTGTCCACCGAACTGCTGAACCAGATGGCCGGCATCCAGATCACGCACGTGCCGTACAAGGGGACCGGCCCGGCCATGACCGACCTGCTGGGCGGCAACGTCGACATGACGATCACCACGCCGCCGCCGCTGATGGGCCATATCGCCGCCGGCAAGCTGCGCCCGCTGGTGGTGACGAGCAAGTCGCGCCTGGAAAGCCTCAAGGACGTACCGTCGGCGCCGGAAGCGGGCTACCCCGACCTGGACGTCTCGTCGTGGTTTGCCATGTACGCGCCGGCCGGCACGCCCAAGGCCGTGGTGGACAAGCTGACCACCGAGATCGAGAAGATCATGAAGACCGAGGCATTCCGCAAGAAGGCCGAGGAACTGGGCGCCGAGGCGAAGTACATGAACCCGCAACAGCTCGACCAGTACCAGAAGGCCGAACTGCAGCGTTGGGCCAAGGTGATCAAGTCCGCCAACATCCACGCGGAATAAGCCGCCGGGCAGGGCGGGCAAGCCGATGGAAGGCGCCCGGCGGCGGCGTGGCCGTGGCGCCTGCCTCATTGTGCCGACATTAGGTGTTGATCCCGATGCGGACACTGGCTGTGTCCGGTAGCATCGCCGGGAGCCGCTTGGGCGGCGTCCCGGCTTTCGTGCGTCGGCACGCGGCGCGCCCTCATCCAAACAGAAGCAGGAATCGGAAAAGGCAGGAGACCCCCATGTACAACAAACCTTTCTGGAAGCAGTTGCTGATTGCACTGGCGCTGTTCCTGGCCGGCTGGTTCACGTTCGGCAGCGCCTTCGCGCAGGGCAAGCCCGAGAAGCAGAAGGTGACCATCGCCGTGGGCGGCAAGAACCTGTTCTACTACCTGCCGCTGACGATTGCCGAGCGGCTGGGCTACTTCAAGGAAGAAGGGCTCGACGTGGAGATCGTCGACTTCGCCGGTGGCGCCAAGGCGCTGCAGGCCGTGGTGGGCGGCAGCGCCGACGTGGTGTCGGGTGCCTACGAGCACACCATCAACCTGCAGGCCAAGGGCCAGCACTACCAGGAATTTGTGCTGCAGGGCCGCGCCCCGCAGATCGTGCTGGTGACGTCGAACAAGACCATGCCCAACTTCAAGTCGATTGCCGACCTGAAAGGCAAGAAGATCGGCGTGACCGCGCCGGGCTCGTCGACCAACATGATGGCCAACTTCGTGCTGGCCAAGGCCGGGCTGAAGCCGTCGGACGTGTCGTTTATCGGCGTGGGCGCCAGCGCCGGCGCGGTGGCCGCGATGCGCTCGGGGCAGATCGACGCCATGGCCAACCTGGACCCGGTGATTTCGATGCTGACGCAGAAGAACGAGGTCAAGATCGCCTCGGACACGCGCACCCTCAAGGAAACGCAGTCGGTGTTCGGCGGCAACATGCCGTCGGGCTGCCTGTATGCGTCGACGAAGTTCATCGAGCAGAACCCCAACACGACCCAGGCGCTGACCAACGCCATGGTGCGCGCGCTGAAGTGGCTGCAGGCGGCCGGCCCGTCGGACATCGTCAAGACCGTGCCGGAAAGCTACCTGCTGGGCGACCGCGCGCTGTACCTGGCGGCCTGGGACAAGGTGAAGGAAGCGATCTCGCCGGACGGCCTGATGCCGGCCGACGGCCCGAAGACCGCGCTGAACACGCTGCAGCAGTTCGATCCCGACCTGAAGGGCAAGGCGATCAAGCTGGATGGCACTTTTACGAATTCGTTCGTGCAGAAGGCCAACGCCAAGTACAAGTAAGCATTGCGCCCCGTCCGGGGCGTCTTTCGTCGCCCGCCGTGCCCGCCCTGCTTGGGTGCCCGGCGGGCGAAACGTTTCTCAGAGTCATGCCGTCATGAGCACGCCTGCACTTTCCCTTGAAAACGTGACTTGCACCTTCGTCTCGCGCGAAGACCGCTCGCAGCGGTATACCGCTGTGCGCGATGTCACGATGTCCATCCAGCCTGGCGAATTCCTTTCCGTGGTGGGGCCTACCGGCTGCGGCAAGTCCACGCTGCTGAATGTATCGGCCGGCCTGCTGGAGCCGTCCAGCGGCACCGTGCGTGTCTTCGGCGAGCCGTTGCACGGCATCAATACCCGCGCCGGCTACATGTTCCAGGCGGAAGCCCTGATGCCGTGGCGCAGCGCGCTGGACAACGTGATCGCCGGCCTGGAATTCCGTGGCGTGCCGCGGGCCGACGCCGTGGCGCAGGGCGAGGAATGGCTGCGCCGCGTGGGCCTGGGCGGGTTTGGCGACCGCTATCCGCACCAGCTGTCGGGCGGCATGCGCAAGCGCGTGAGCCTGGCGCAAACGCTGGTGATGGACCCCGACATCATCCTGATGGACGAGCCGTTCTCGGCGCTGGACATCCAGACCCGCCAGCTGATGGAAAACGAAGTGCTGGACCTGTGGGCCGCCAAGCGCAAGGCCGTGCTGTTCATCACCCACGACCTGGACGAGGCGATTGCGATGAGCGACCGCGTGGTGGTGCTGTCGGCCGGCCCGGGCACCCATCCAATTGGCGAATTTACGATCGACCTGCCGCGTCCGCGCGATGTGGCCGAGATTCGCAATCATCCGCGCTTCGTGGAACTGCACGCCGCCATCTGGGACGTGCTGCGCGAGGAAGTGCTCAAGGGCTACGCGCAGCAGCGCAAGGTGGCCTGATTTACCGGACCGGACAATAACAAGATCATGGCTTTTCGTGCTGATTCCAAAGGCATGCTGCGCGTCTGGCAGCTGCTGCTCCTGGTGGTGATCCTGGTCGTGTGGCACGTCGCCACGCGCGCGCAGGAGGTGGCGTTCTTCTTTGGCGAACCGTTGATGGTGGCGCAGCGGATCTGGAACTGGTTCGTCGTCGAACGCGATATCTATATCCATCTGGGCGTGACCCTGCTGGAAACCGTGCTGGCCTTCGGCATCGGCACCGTGGCCGGGCTGGGCGTGGGCCTGTGGCTGGCGCTGAGCCCGTTCACGTCAGCCGTGCTCGATCCCTACGTGAAAGCCGCCAACTCGATGCCGCGCGTGATCCTGGCGCCGATCTTCGCGGTCTGGTTCGGCCTCGGCATCTGGTCGAAGGTGGCGCTGGCCGTCACGCTGGTGTTCTTCATCGTGTTCTTCAACGTCTACCAGGGCGTGAAGGAAGTGAGCCCGGTGGTGCTGGCCAACGCGCGCATGCTGGGCGCCAACAAGCAGCAGTTGCTGCGCCATGTGTACCTGCCCAGCGCCACGAGCTGGGTGTTCTCGTCGCTGCATACGTCGGTGGGCCTGGCGTTCGTGGGCGCGGTGGTGGGCGAATATCTGGGCTCGGCGCGCGGCGTCGGCTACCTGATCCTGCAGGCCGAGGGCACGTTCGACATCAACACGGTGTTTGCCGGCATCGTGGTCCTGACGGCCTTCGCGCTGGTGCTGGACTGGATGGTGACGGCGGGCGAGAAACGCCTGATGAAGTGGCAGCCGCAGAGCGGGGAAACGGAGAAACTCTGATCGTTCGTTGAGGATTTTCTCCCCTCTCCCGCGAGCGGGAGAGGGGCCGGGGGAGAGGGCGGGCGGGTCAATATGCGATCGGCGCCGTTTGTACCGCCTTACCCTCTCCCCCAACCCCTCTCCCGCCATGCGGGAGAGGGGAGCAAAACACGCGAAACGGTGGCGCGCCTTTATGGCGTAATGACGATCTTCCCCGTCACCTTGCGCGCTTCCATGTCCTTGAGCGCCTGCGGGGCCTGTTCCAGCGGATACCGTGCCGAGATATGCGGACGGATCTTGCCTTCCTTCATCCAGCCGAGCATCTGGGCCATGTTGGCCTGGTTGGCCTTCGGCTCGCGCCGCGCGAAGTCGCCCCAGAACACGCCCACCAGCGACGCGCCCTTGAGCAGCGCCAGGTTCAGCGGAATCTTCGGAATTTCGCCATTGGCGAAGCCCACCACCAGATAGCGGCCCCGCCAGCCAATCGAACGGAAGGCCGGTTCCGCGTAGACGCCGCCCACCGGGTCGTAGATCACGTCCGGACCCTTGCCGTCGGTCAGCGCCTTGATGCGCTCGCGCAGGTCTTCGGTGGTGTAGTTGATCAAGGCGTCGGCGCCGTGTTCCTTGCAGACCGCCAGCTTTTCGTCGGTGGACGCCGCGGCGATCACGCGGGCGCCAATGGCCTTGCCGATTTCGATAGCCGCCAGACCCACACCGCCGGCTGCGCCCAGCACCAGCATGGTTTCGCCGGCCTTCAGTTCGCCACGGTCCACCACGGCGTGGTGCGACGTGCCGTAGGTCAGCGTGAACGCGGCGGCCACGTCGAAGTCGATGCCGGGCGGCATCGGCACCACGGCCTTGGCCGGCGCGCGGGCCTGGGTGGCAAACGCGCCGTTGCCCAGATAGGCAATCACCTTGTCACCGGGTTTCACATGCGTGACACCGGCGCCAACGGCATTGACCACCCCGGCCAGCTCCGAGCCGGGCGAAAACGGCAACGCGGGCTTGGCCTGGTATTTGTTCTGGATGATGAGCACATCCGGGAAGTTCACGCCGGCGGCCTTGACGTCGATGACGACTTCGCCGTCGCCGGGCACCAGGTCGGGCAGGGTTTCCAGCGCCAGCGAATCGGGCGGGCCCCAGGCTTTGCACAGTACGGCTTTCATTGTGTCTCCCATGTGTGATGTGGTCTTGCCGGTGCCGTGCCCGGCAGGAACGCCGGGGCGGCCGGGCACGACGCCGGGCAAGTGTAGCGCAAGAAAAGCACGATCGTTCTGCAGGAAAAAATCGCTGCATGTCGCCTATTCGGGCGCCGCATGGCGGCCGGCTGGCAGGGGCGCCGGCGCTGCATCTGTCCCGTTTACGGTGCATCCGCGGTGCCGCCAGCGGCCTTTCGCTCAGGTACAATCGCGGCCATGCATATCCTTCTCGCCAACGATGACGGTTACCTTGCGCCGGGGCTCGCCGTCCTGCACGCAGCACTCGCGCCCCTGGCGCGCGTGACCGTGATCGCTCCGGAACAGAATCACAGCGGCGCGTCAAATTCTCTGACGCTGCAGCGCCCGCTTTCGGTGTACGAGGCGAAGGAAGGCGTGCAGAAGGGGTTCCGCTATATCAATGGTACGCCGACGGACTGCGTGCACGTGGCGCTGACCGGCCTGATGCAGGATCGGCCGGACCTGGTGGTGTCAGGCATCAACCAGGGCCAGAACATGGGCGAGGACGTGCTGTACTCCGGCACGGTCGCCGCGGCCATCGAGGGCTACCTGTTCGGCATCCCGTCGATCGCGTTCTCGCAGGTCCACCATGGCTGGGAGCATCTGGATGCGGCGGCACGCGTGGCGCGCGAGATCGTCGAGAACGTGATTGCGCGTCCGCCGCGCGAACCGTTCCTGCTCAACGTCAATATTCCGAACCTGCCGTTCGAGCATATCCGCGGGCACCGCGCCACACGCCTTGGCAAGCGCCATCCGTCGCAGCCGGTGATCCAGCAGGTGAACCCGCGCGGCGACCCCATTTACTGGATCGGCCCGGCCGGCGACGCGCGCGACGCCAGCGAAGGCACCGATTTCCATGCCACGGCCCATGGCTTCGTCTCGCTCACGCCGCTGCAGCTGGACCTGACGCATCGCGGCCAGCTCGCACAGATCGAACAGTGGCTGGGGTGAGCGTGTCATCGCCGCGCGCCCCTCAGGCGTTTTTTCGCGGTCGCCGCGCGGGTATGCTGCGCGGCGGCATCGTTTTTGTCTTTCCCTTGGTTCCAGCGCCGTATCCGAAATGAGTTCCACGCCGCGCCGCCCCCGCTTTCCGCTGCCGCTGGATGCGGTAGTCGAACGCAAGCCAGCGCCCGCGCGCACTGCCGGCATGCCGGCGGTGGGCAAGCGCGCGGCCGCACCGGCGCCGGCCACCGTCAAGCCGCGCAAGCCGGCTGCCCCGCCTGCGGCACCGCCCCCGCCGGGCAGTGCCGTGGAGGCGCGCGCGTCGGCGGCCACGGCGGGCGGCGGCGGCATGGCGTCGGACCGGGCCCGTGCCGCGCTGGCCGCGCGCCTGCGCGCCGGCGGCATCCGCGACGAGCGCGTGCTGGGCGCCATCGCCACGGTGCCGCGCCACCTGTTCATGGAGCCGGGGCTGGCCTCGCAGGCCTATGAGGACGCGGCGCTGCCGATCGGGCATCAGCAGACCATTTCCAAGCCTTCGGTCGTGTCGCGCATGATCGAACTGCTGCGCGAGGGCCTGCCCCCCGATCAGCCGCTGGCGCGCGTGCTCGAAATCGGCACCGGCTGCGGCTACCAGGCCGCCGTGCTGAGCCTGTGCGCGCAGGAAGTGTTCTCCATCGAGCGAATCCGTCCGCTACACGAACAAGCCAAGGCCAACCTGCGGCCGCTGCGCGTGCCGAATATCCGCCTGCATTACGGCGACGGCATGCTGGGCCTGCCGCAGGCCGCGCCGTTCTCGTCGATCATCCTTGCCGCGGCCGGCATGGAGGTGCCGCAGGCCCTGCTGGAACAACTGGCCATCGGCGGGCGTCTGATTGCGCCGGTGGTGACACCTGGCAACGGCGCGCCGGGCCAGACGGTGACGCAGCAACTGCTGCTGATCGAGCGCCTCAATCGGCATCGATTTCACAGGACCGCGCTTGAAGCCGTTTTCTTTGTGCCCTTAAAATCGGGCACCATCTGAGTCGAACTATGCACAACATCGTGAATCAGAAGAATTTCACACGAGTCGGACAACATCTGAGCATCCTGGCCTGCGCGGCGGTACTGGCCGCCTGCGCCAATTCGCCGATGCCGGCACCCGTGGTGGACCGTACGTCCGGCGGCACCGCCCAGACGGCCGCGCCGCTGGAGCCGGCACCTGCTGGATACTATCGGGTCAAGCGCGGCGATACCCTTTACCGAATCGCACTGGAAAATGGCCAGTCGTATCGCGACGTGGCGGCCTGGAACAACATGGCCAACGCGAACCAGATCGAAGTCGGCCAGCTGCTGCGCGTGGTGCCGCCGAGCGCCGACGTGAACGCCGCCCCGGGCGTGGCCACCGTGCCGGTGGTGCCCGGCACGGTGCAGTCGCAGCCGATCGACGCCACGCGCCCGGTGGGCACGCCGATGAGCGCATCTTCCGCCCCGGCGGCCACGCCCGCAGCGGCCGCCCCGGCCGCGGCCGCCGGCGCCAGCGCCAGCGCGGCAGCTGGCGCGTCGGCCCCGGCAGGCGACGTCCGCCTGGCCTGGCCGGCCAGCGGACAATTGATTGGTAAATTTGACGACAAAGGTAACAAAGGCATCGATATTGCTGGCAAGAAAGGCGATCCGGTGCTGGCTGCCGACGAGGGTAGGGTGATTCACGTAGGCCCCTTGCGCGGCTACGGGAATCTTGTCATCATCAAACACAACGACACGTATCTCACCGCTTACGGTCATAACGACAAGGTGCTGGTGGCAGAGCAATCAACGGTTCGCAAGGGCCAGAAGATTGCCGAAATGGGTAACAGTGATACTGACAGGGTCAAGCTGCACTTCGAGGTTCGCAAGAACGGAAAACCGGTCGATCCGATGCGGTATCTACCGCCACAGTGAGGTTTCATGCCACGCCAGAAAACTGTTTCATCCGGAGTTGTCAGCAGGACCCGTCGTCCCAAGCAGCCGGAAGGACAGGCTGGTGTGGCAACCCGCGCCGCTGAAGGCGATGCCGAAGTATTCGAGGTCGAACTCGAACCCGCATCCGACATGGTGCCGGTGGCCGACGAGCCCATCGCGCCCGTGTCGCGCGGCAGCCTGCGCAACAATACCGACCGGAATACCGAGCGCAACACCGATCTGAGCGCCGACGACGCCGAGGACGAAGACGAGGAAGAAGACGAAGAGGAAGAGGCCGGCACCGAAGCCGCGCCGGAACCCGACGACTTCCGCACCGTCCTGCATACGGAACTGGCTGCCGACACGGTCCAGCACTACCTCAATCGCATCAGTATCAAGCCGCTGCTCTCGGCCCCGGAGGAACTGCATTTCTCCACGCTGGCCAAGGGCGGCGATTTTTCGGCCCGGCAGGTCATGATCGAGCGCAACCTGCGTCTCGTGGTGAGCATTGCCAAAGGCTATCTGAATCGCGGCGTGCCGCTGCTCGACCTGATCGAGGAAGGCAATCTCGGCCTGATGCACGCGATCGAGAAATTCGATCCTTCGCGCGGTTTCCGCTTTTCGACATATGCCACCTGGTGGATCCGCCAGAGCATCGAGCGCGCGATCATGAACCAGGCCCGCACCGTGCGGTTGCCGGTGCATGTGATTCGCGAACTCAACCAGGTCCTGCGCGCCAAGCGTCATCTTGAAAAAGGTGGCACCGATGGCCGCGACGCCAGCCTCGAGGACATCGCCCACCTGCTCGGCAAGACGCCGGACGAGGTGCAGGACGTGCTGGCACTCAATGAACATACCACCTCGCTGGATACGCCGTTCGATCTAGACCCGGGTTCGAGCCTGCTCGATTTCCTGTCGGACGAACATAACGCCGCGCCCGATCAGGAAGTGGCCCACCGCGAGCTGGAAAACCTGATGAAGCTCTGGCTGGCACGCCTGTCGGAGAAGCATCGCTATGTGGTGGAGCGCCGTTTCGGGCTCAACCACATCGAGCCGGCCACGCTCGAGGAGCTGGCCGAGGAAATGGGTCTGACGCGCGAGCGCGTGCGCCAGATCCAGCAGGAGGCGCTGGTCAAGCTCAAACGGCATTTCGCTTCGCAAGGTGTACGCAAGGACGCCGTTTTATGACCCCTGTGCTGGTATTCGACATCGAGACGATTCCCGATGTCGACGGCCTGCGCCGTTTGCATGACCATCCCGCATCGATGAGCGACGCCGAAGTCGCCGAGCATGCGTTTGCCGCCCGCCGGGAGAAGACCGGCTCCGACTTCCTGCCGCACTATCTGCAGCGCGTGGCCGCCATTTCGTGCGTGCTGCGCCGTACCCAGCGCGATGGTTCGGCGGTATTCCATGTCGGTTCGCTGGGCACGCTCGAGGATGGGGAAGCCACGCTGATCCAGAAGTTCTACGAACTGATTGCGCGCTACAGCCCGCAGCTGGTGTCGTGGAACGGGGGCGGTTTCGACCTGCCGGTGCTGCACTATCGCGGCCTGGTCCACGGCGTGGCCGCGCCACGCTACTGGGAGATGGGCGAGGGCCGCGACGACGACAGCCGCGATTTCAAGTGGAACAACTACATCAGCCGCTATCACATGCGGCACCTGGACCTGATGGACCTGCTGGCGATGTACCAGCCGCGGGCCAGCGCGCCGCTCGATGACCTGGCCAAGCTGTGCGGCTTTCCGGGCAAGATGGGCATGGACGGCAGCATGGTCTGGCAGGCGTTCCAGCAGGGCAAGCTGAACGAGATCCGCGACTATTGCGAGACCGATGTCGTCAACACGTACCTGATGTACTGCCGCTTCCAGCTGATGCGCGGCGGCCTGTCACCGCGCGAATTCGACATGGAAGTGGCGCTGGTCCAGGAATCGCTGGCCGAACTGCCGGGCGCGCAGTGGATGGCGTACCTGCGCGCGTTCAAGCTGCAGCCGAGGGCGCCCGAGGCCGAGGAAGACGACTGACGACGGCTGCGGCTGCAGGCGGCGTCCGAGCGGCACTGGCCGTCAGCGGTCCAGGATCAGGTGGATCGGCTGGTGGTCCGAGGCGTCGGTCTTGCCATTGACCTCGCAGCGCGTCACGTTGGCCAGCAGGTCTTCCGTCACAAACATGAAATCGCAGGCGAACGGTGGCTCCGGCCACTGCACCTTGTCGTACAGCGCGCAGGTCGGCGCGTGCGACTGGCCTGGATGCATGTGGCACCAGGCATCTTTCCAGTTTACGGTGGCATCGGGGTAGGGCTCGATCATGCGCTGGTAGGCCACGTCATCGGGCTTGCTGTTGAAGTCGCCGCAGAGGATGGCCTCGGTCGGGCGTGGTTCGGGCGTGAACGGCCCGGGCTTTTTTTCCGACTTGCCGGGGCGCCGCGCGTGCTCGCAGGCCTCCGCATGCCACTGGCGCAGGGCGTCCGCCTGCGCGGCGCGCTGCAGCTTCGAGTAGAACTCCAGGTGGGTGCAAATGACCCGAATCGGCCTGGCCCCAGCTTCCACGGTAACTTCCAGCGCGACGCGCGGCATCGATGCCACGTCGGGATCGGCTGGCCAGGGCAGGGCATGGCGGAAGATCTCGCGCACCGGCAGCCGCGTGGCCACGACATTGCCGAACTGGCGCGGCGTGCCGTCGCCATGGGTGCGGTCCACGCCCGGCGCGAAGATGACGCGATACCCGGGCAGCAGCGCGGTCAACTCGGCCACCTGGTCGCGCTGCGGCTGGCCTGCCATATCCGAAAAGCCGCGGGTGACCTCCTGCAGGCAGATGACGTCGGGATCGGTCATGTCACGGATCGTGGAGACGATGCGGGCCAGGTCGACCTTGCCGTCGGCACCGCGTCCCCACTGGATGTTCCACGAAATCAGTTCCATCGTTTCCTCTTTCGTCGTTCGGACTGTCGTGACGGCGCGATGACTGGACTACAATCGCGCTTTCGCAAAACAATACGTCAGGTCCCTCCGGTGTCTCAAGCCGTCGAATCTTCCAAGCCCGAAATGGCGGGCAAGCCGGGTGCCGCGCCCGCCGCATCCGCGCCTCCGAGCGATCCCGTGGTCACTATTCATAGCCTCGACATGGAGGCGCGTGGCGTCGGCCGCCTGGAGAATAACGAGGACGGCACAACCGGCAAGGTGATCTTCGTCGAGGGCGCGCTGCCGGGCGAAACCGTTTCGTACAAGAGCTACCGCCGCAAGCCCAGCTACGAGCAGGCGCATCTGGTGGAGGTCAAGCAGCCGTCTGTGATGCGCGTGGAGCCCGGCTGCCAGCACTTTGGCGTGTGCGGGGGCTGCTCGATGCAGCACCTGGACGCCCGGGCACAACTGGCGATCAAGCAGCGCGTGCTGGAAGACAATCTCTGGCACCTGTCGAAAGTGAAGCCGGACGTGGTGTTCCGCCCGATCGCCGGCCCGGACTGGGGTTATCGTTACCGGGCCCGCCTGACCGTGCGCTACGTGGCCAAGAAGGGCGGGGTGCTGGTGGGCTTCCACGAGCGCAAGAGCAGCTATGTGGCGGACATGACACGCTGCGAGATCCTGCCGCCGAACGTTTCCGCGATGCTCGTGCCGTTGCGCGAACTGGTGACGGGGCTGTCGATCCGTGACCGCATGCCCCAGATCGAACTGGCCGTTGGCGCGGAAGTGACGGCGCTGGTACTGCGCATCCTGGAGCCGCTGACCGATGCCGACAAGGATCTGCTGCGCGCATTTGCCGACAAGCACCAGGTGCAGTTCTGGCTGCAGCCCAAGGGCCCGGATACGGTCTATCCGTTCTATCCGGCCGAGCAGGAGCTGGCCTACACGCTGCCCGAATTCGGCATCCGCATGCCGTTCAAGCCCACCGACTTCACGCAGGTCAATCACCAGATCAACCGCGTCCTGATCGGCCGGGCGCTGCGCCTGCTCGATGCGCAGCCCACCGACCGGCTGCTCGACCTGTTCTGCGGCATCGGCAACTTCACGCTGCCGCTGGCCACGCAAGGCGCGTCGGTCATGGGGATCGAGGGCAGTGAAGCGCTGACCACGCGGGCGCTGGCCAACGCGGGGTACAACGGACTGGCCGACAAGACGTCGTTCGCCTGCCGCAACCTGTTCGAGGTGACTGCCGAGGATATCGCCGCGCTTGGCCGCTTCGACCGCTGGCTGGTAGACCCGCCGCGCGAAGGTGCGCTGGCCGTCTGCAAGGCGCTGGACGAACTGCATCAGGCTGGCAGCGACGTGCTGCCCAGGCGCATCGTCTACGTGTCGTGCAGCCCGGCCACGCTGGCGCGCGATGCCGGCCTGCTGGTGCACGAGGCCGGTTATCGCCTGGCGGGTGCAGGCGTGGTGAACATGTTCCCGCATACGTCGCACGTGGAGTCGATCGCCGTATTCGAGCGCGACTGACGCGTATGAAGGGCGCGGCCGAAGCCGGCGGCGCACAAAAAAATAGCCGCCCGAGGGCGGCTATTTTCATGATGGCGGGGCGACTCAGTCGCGGTTGCCGCCAAAGATACCCAGCAGCGCCAGCAGGTTTACGAAGACGTTGTACACGTCCAGGTAGATGGCCAGCGTGGCGGTGATGTAGTTGGTCTCGCCGCCATTCACCACGCGCTGCACGTCGATCAGGATGAAGATCGAGAAGATCGCGATGGCGATGACCGACAGCGTGATCATCAGGGCCGGCATCTGCAGCCAGATGTTGGCAATGCTGGCCAGGATCAGCAGTACGACGCCGACGAACAGGAACTTGGCCAGGCCAGAGAAATCGCGCTTGCTGACCGTGGCGATCGTGGCCATGACGCCAAATACCGCCGCAGTGCCGCCGAAGGCGTACATGATCAGCGCCGGGCCGTTCGAGTACGACAGCGTCAGGCTGAGAATGCGCGCCAGCATCAGGCCCATGAAGAACGTGAAGGCCAGCAGCAGGACCACGCCCATGCTGCTGTTCTTGGTCTTCTCGATCGCGAACATGAAACCGAACGCGACGGCCAGGAACAGCAGGGCCGACATGCCGGGGCTGCCGGCGACGAGGCCGGCGAATCCGGCAGCCACGCCGATCCATGCGCCCAGCACGGTCGGGATCATCGAGATGGCCAGCAGCCAGTAGGTATTGCGTAGGACCCGGTTGCGGACGGCAACGTCGGTGACGCCCGCAGCACTATTGCCGAATCCGTAAGTATTCAGCTTGTCGTTCATCGTGACTCCTGTCTTCAGTTCTATGTGAGGCGCCGGAGCAACCCGACGGCACAGCGCCAATGTGGCATCGCGCCTGCGGATTTGCAAGGGGCTTTGTCCACACAACCACCCTTGTCATTAGTTGTTTTCCGAAAACGCAAACATTTGACGAAGGGTTTGCGCCGCCGTTCCCACATTTCACGAATGTAATGTGATTTATAAATAACAATAAGTGCGGCAACAGTGCACACCGCAAGTATCGTCGGGGCCATTGGCGCGCATGCTCGAATCCGCCATGCGGTCGTGCTAGAATTGCACGTTTAATCCATTTGTAACCCCTTCATTTTTCGGAGTTTTTCATGGCGATCGAACGCACCCTGTCGATTATCAAGCCGGATGCCGTGGCCAAGAACGTTATCGGCCAGATCTACGCCCGTTTCGAGGCCGCTGGCCTGAAGATCGTTGCTGCCAAGATGGTTCACCTGTCGCGCGGTGAAGCCGAGCAGTTCTACGCCGTGCACAAGGCACGCCCGTTCTTCAAGGATCTGGTGGACTTCATGGTGTCGGGCCCGGTCATGATCCAGGCTCTGGAAGGCGAGAACGCCATCGCCAAGCACCGCGACCTGATGGGCGCCACCGACCCGAAGAAGGCCGAAAAGGGCACGATCCGCGCCGATTTCGCCGACAGCATCGACGCCAACGCCGTGCACGGCTCGGACGCCGCAGAAACGGCTGCCGTGGAAGTGGCTTTCTTCTTCCCGGGCATGAACGTTTACAGCCGCTGATTGTCTTCTGACACTCACGACTGAACCTGTAGTCAAGCTGGAAACTGCCGTCATGAACGATCTCGTCAACCTGCTCGACCTCGACGCGGACGCGCTCACCGCCTATTGCGGCGAGCTCGGCGAGAAGCCGTTCCGTGCGCGGCAGCTGCAACGCTGGATCCACCAGTTCGGTGCCAGCCGCTTCGACGCCATGTCGGATCTCGCCAAGTCGCTGCGCGAAAAGCTCGCGACGCGGGCCGAGATCCGGTCGCCTGCCATCATCACCGACAACCTGTCGGCTGACGGCACGCGCAAATGGCTGCTCGATGTCGGCGCCGGCAACGCGGTGGAGACGGTATACATCCCCGAGGACACGCGCGGTACGCTGTGCGTGTCGTCGCAGGCGGGGTGCGCCGTCAACTGCCGGTTCTGTTCGACCGGCAAGCAGGGTTTTTCCCGCAACCTGACGACCGGCGAAATCATTGGCCAGCTGTGGATGGCCGAATTCGCCATGCGCGCCCAGCTGGGCCGGGGTCCGAAGGACGACCGTGTCATCTCCAACGTGGTGATGATGGGTATGGGCGAGCCGCTGCTGAATTACGATGCCGTCGTGCCGGCCATGCGGCTGATGCTCGACGACAACGCGTACGGGCTGTCGCGCCGCCGCGTGACGCTGTCCACGTCCGGCGTGGTGCCGATGATGGACCGCCTGTCGCGGGATCTGCCCGTGGCGCTGGCCGTGTCGCTGCATGCGTCGAACGATGCGCTGCGCGACGTGCTTGTGCCGCTGAACCGCAAGTATCCGCTGGCCGACCTGATGGCGGCCTGCCGCCGCTACCTGGAATTCGCGCCGCGCGATTTCATTACTTTCGAATACTGCATGCTCGACGGCGTCAACGACACCGTCGAACATGCGCGGGAACTGTTGAAGCTTGTGGCCGACGTGCCCTGCAAGTTCAACCTGATCCCGTTCAACCCGTTCCCGGAATCGGGCCTGAAGCGATCGAACAACGACCAGATTCGCCGCTTCGCCCAGGTGTTGATGGATGCGGGCATCGTTACGACGATCCGCAAGACCCGGGGCGACGACATCGACGCCGCCTGCGGGCAACTGGCCGGCGAGGTCATGGATCGTACCCGTCTGGCCGAGCGCGGCAAGTTCGGCAAGATCACGCCACTGGTTCCGGTGGGTGCCGGAACCGCTCGGGAGGTCCGTCCTGCATGACCCGTCTGCTTGTCGCTGCCCTGTCAGGGCTGTTGATGCTGTCTGCCTGCACGCTGCCCGCCGGGCCCCAGCAGGACATCAAGACCGCTTCCGACCAGACCGCCGCTGACAAGCGTGCGTCGCTCCGGCTGCGCCTGGCCACGCAGTATCTTGAGGCGCGCCAGTATCCGGTGGCGCTCGACGAGGTCAAGCAGGCCATCAGTATCGATCCGTCGAACGCCGACGCCTATCACGTGCGTGCCCTGGCCTACATGGGCATGAACGAGAACGCGCTGGCCGAGGACAGCTTCCGCACTGCGCTGAACATGCGGGCGAACGATCCGGACGTGCTGAACAACTATGGCTGGTTCCTGTGCCAGACCAACCGCTACGCCGAGGGCAAGGCAACGCTGCAACGCGCGGTGCAGACCCCTTCGATGAACGGTCCGGTCAAGCCGCTGACGAACCTCGGCATTTGCGAGATGCGCAACGGCAATATGGCCGAGGCCGAAAAAAATCTGCAAACGGCCTACGGATATGACCGTAACGATCCGTCAGTGCTCATGAATCTCGCGCAATTGTATTTCCAGCGCGGGGACATGGGACAAGCCCGGCAGTTTGCCGGCCGCGTCAACGCGAGCCGCTTTGCCAGCGCGCAATCCCTCTGGCTGGGTGCGCGCATTGCCCACCGCCAGGGCGATACCCAGACGCAGGGCGCGATGATCGCGGAACTGCGTAACCGTTTCCCCGATTCGCGCGAGCTGACCGCATACGAGAGAGGAGCTTGGGATGAATGAAGAAGAGCGCGCCGGTAGCCAGGCAACGCACGTTGCCGGCGGCGCGACAGACTCCGACCGCGAGGCAGTGGCCCGCGAGATCGGGGCGCAGCTGAAAGAGGGTCGCGAGGCGCAACGCCTGTCGCTGGAGGATGTCGGGGCACGCCTGAAGGTGGCGCCCAACAAGCTGATGGCGATCGAGGCAGGCGACGTGTCGAGCCTGATGGACGTGACGTTTGCCAAGGGCGTGATGCGCGCCTACGCGCGCACGCTCCAGATCGATATCGACGCGCTGCTTGGCCAGTATCACGCGCGGGCGCAGGCCACGCCGGTGACTGGCATCACGCGCCGCCATGAAGGCGCGCTGAACCAGGCGTTCGACGACCGCAAGCGTTTTGGCAGCAAGAGCACCGGCGGCGCCGGGGGGCGCTGGATCTGGCTGGTTTGCGTGCTGGCACTGGTGGCAGCGGGCGTTTATTTCGGCTACGACCACGCCAAGGCATGGTTCGATGCACACAGCAAGGCCGCGGCGGAAGCCCCGGCAAGCGACAAGCCGGCCGAGAAGGTCTCGGAGGAAGGCAGCGCGCAGAGCAACGGCGACGGCACCGTGACCGCGGCCTTGCCGCCCGTGATGGCTGGCAACGATTCGCCGGCACCGTCCGAGGCGGCCCCCGCCGACGCGACGGCCAAGGCAGAACCGGCGGCGCCGGCAGCCAAGGCTGCCCCGGCCCCCGCGACGGCGGCACCCGCCCAGGCGCCGGTTGCCACCACGACGGCTGGCATGCCGCTGGCGACGGGCGGCGCCGTGAACCTGGCGCAGGACGCGCCCGCGAAGCCGGCAGCGCCGGCCGCTGCGGCCCCGGCCGTCGCCGCGCCTGCTGCCGCCGCAGCGCCCGCTTCGACGGCGTCCGGCGATGGCGCGGTGCAGATCCGCTTTGCCTCCGACACCTGGTACGAGGTGCGTGATCGCACCGGCAAGGTGATCCTCGGTGGCACGGCCAAGGGCGGCGACGCCGTGGCCGGCAGCGGCCAGGGCGGCCCGTACAAGGTCATTCTCGGCAACGTAAAGGGCGTGGAGTCGCTGGCGCACAATGGCTCGCCGGTGAACTTCAAGTCCGCCGACCGGAACAATGTGGCGCGCCTGACCCTGCAGTAATGCGGCCGGGCAGCGCAATCAGTCATGCCATTTGAAGGTGGTAACGCAATGCACCAGAATGCTTCCCACCCGGTGATTCCGGGTCCGCTGCCGCGCCGCGTGTCGCGCCAGGCCAGCGTCGTGTGGGGCGACAATATCGTGACGATCGGCGGCGGCGCGCCCGTGCGCATCCAGTCGATGACCAATACGGACACGGTCGATGCGATCGGTACTGCCATCCAGATCAAGGATCTGGCGCGTGCAGGCTCCGAGATCGTCCGGATTACCGTCAATACGCCGGAAGCCGCGGCGGCCGTGCCGGCCGTCCGCGAGCAGCTGGACCGCATGGGCGTGAACGTGCCGCTGGTGGGCGACTTCCACTACAACGGCCATACGCTGCTGCACGACTATCCCGAGTGCGCGCAGGCGCTGTCGAAGTATCGGATCAACCCCGGCAACGTGGGCAAGGGCGCCAAGCGCGACAAGCAGTTCGCCGAGATGATCGAAATGGCGTGCCGCTACAACAAGCCGGTGCGCATCGGCGTGAACTGGGGCAGCCTGGACCAGGACCTACTCGCCCGGATCATGGACGAGAACGCCAAGCGCGCCGAGCCGTGGCCGGCGCAGAGCGTGATGGTCGAGGCCCTGATCACGTCGGCGATCGAGTCGGCGCAGAAGGCCGAGGAAATCGGCCTGCCCGGCAACCAGATCATCCTGTCGTGCAAGGTGTCGCAGGTGCAGGAGCTGGTGGCGGTGTACCGCGAGCTGGCGCGCCGCTGCGAATATGCGCTGCATCTGGGCCTGACCGAGGCCGGCATGGGCAGCAAGGGCATCGTGGCCTCGACGGCGGCGCTGTCGGTGCTGCTGCAGGAAGGCATCGGCGACACGATTCGTATTTCGCTGACGCCGGAACCGGGCGCGGCGCGCGAGAAGGAAGTCTACGTCGGCCAGGAAATCCTGCAGACGATGGGCCTGCGCAACTTCACCCCGATGGTGATCGCGTGCCCGGGTTGCGGACGTACCACGAGCACGACGTTCCAGGAACTGGCGGCCAGCATCCAGGGTTATCTGCGCGAGCAGATGCCGGTCTGGAAGAACGAGTTCCCGGGCGTGGAAGAGATGGACGTGGCCGTGATGGGCTGCATCGTCAACGGCCCCGGCGAGAGCAAGCACGCCAATATCGGCATTTCACTGCCCGGCTCGGGCGAATCGCCGGCGGCGCCGGTGTTCGTCGACGGCGTGAAGGTCAAGACGCTGCGCGGCGAGAACATCGCCCAGGAATTCCAGGCGATCGTGGACGAGTACGTCCGCTCGCACTACGGCCCGAATGCCACGCAGGCAAAACAGGGCGCGGTGGCCTGAGCGCAGGGGCGCCAGGTCAGCATCGGTATCACGAAGAGAACAATGAGCGAAGACAAGACGAAGGCCGACAAGGCACTGCAGGGCGTGAAGGGCATGAACGACATGCTGCCCGCCGACGCCCCGCTGTGGGAAATGTTTGAGAACGCCGCGCGCAGCATGCTGCGTGCCTATGGCTATCAGCAGATCCGTACGCCGATCGTCGAGCATACGCAGCTCTTCGTGCGCGGTATCGGCGAGGTGACCGACATCGTCGAGAAGGAAATGTATTCCTTCACCGACGCCCTGAACGGCGAGAACCTGACGCTGCGTCCGGAAGGCACCGCGGCGGCCGTGCGTGCCACCATCGAGCACAATCTGCTGTACGACGGCCCGAAGCGCCTGTGGTACACCGGCCCGATGTTCCGTCACGAGAAGCCGCAGCGTGGCCGTTATCGCCAGTTCCACCAGCTTGGCGCCGAGGCGCTGGGCTTTGCCGGCCCGGATGTGGATGCGGAAATCATCCTGATGTGCCAGCGGCTGTGGGACGACCTGGGCCTGGTCGGCGTCCGCCTGGAGCTGAATTCGCTGGGCCAGGCGCACGAGCGTGCCGCGCACCGCGAGGAACTGATCAAGTACCTGGAAGGCTTCAAGGACATCCTCGACGAGGATGGCAAGCGCCGCCTGTATACCAATCCGCTGCGCGTGCTGGATACCAAGAATCCGGCGCTGCAGGACATGGCGGCCAACGCGCCGAAGCTGATCGACTTCCTGGGCGAGGAATCGCTGGCGCACTTCGAGGGCGTCCAGCGGATCTTGAAGGCGAACAATATCCCCTTCAAGATCAATCCGCGTCTGGTGCGTGGTCTGGACTACTACAACCTGACCGTGTTCGAGTGGATCACCGACAAGCTCGGCGCCCAGGGCACGATCGCCGGCGGTGGCCGCTACGATCCGCTGATCCAGCAGATGGGTGGCAAGGCCGCGCCGGCCTGCGGCTGGGCGATGGGTATCGAGCGCATCATCGAACTGCTGCGCGAGGAAAAGCTGGTGCCGGAATCGCAGGGCTGCGACGTGTACATGGTCCACCAGGGCCAGGCCGCGAGCGAGCAGGCGATGATTGCGGGCGAGCGCCTGCGCGACGCGGGCCTGGACGTGGTCTTCCATGCCACGCCCGACGGCAAGAGCGGCAGCTTCAAGTCGCAGATGAAGCGCGCCGACGCAAGTGGCGCATCCTTTGCCGTTATCATTGGCGAGGACGAAATCGCCGCCGGCACGGTGCAGGTCAAGCAGCTGCGCAGCGGCAATGCGGCCGAAGGCGGCCCGCAGACCAGCGTGCCGGCCGAGAACGTTGTCGACTTCATCATCGACAGGATGGTCGACGAAATCGAATCGGACGACGAGGACGACGAGCAATAAGCGCGCCGTCGGAATCGCGCCGCACGGCCGCTGTCCTGTCAGGAAGCGGCCGTGTCAATTTCAACCAACGCGGGTAACTGCCTCGACATGGCTTACGATCTAGAAGAACAGGAACAGCTTGAGAGCCTCAAGGCCTGGTGGAAACAGTACGGCAATGCCGTCACCTGGGCGCTGATTGTCGCCTTGCTGGCGTTCGCGGGCTGGTCCGGCTGGAACTACTGGCAGCGCAAGCAGGCCGGCGACGCGGCGGTGCTGTACGAGCAGGTGACCAAGGCCGCCGAGGCGCGCGACGCCGAGCGCGTCAAGCGCGCGGCGACCGATCTGGAAGACAAGTTCGGCCGCACCGCCTATGGCCCGATGAGCGCACTGACGGCAGCCAAGGTGCTGTACGACGCGGGCGACCTGGCCGGCGCAAAGACGCAGCTGCAGTGGGCCATCGACCATGGTGGCGACGACTACGCGCCGCTGGCGCGCGTGCGTCTGGCCGGCGTGCTGCTCGACGAGAAGGCCTACGACCAGGGCCTGGCGCTGCTCAAGGATGCGCCTGCGCAGTACGAGGCACTGTTCGCCGATCGCCGTGGCGATCTGCTGGCCGCCCAGGACAAGCGCGACGAGGCACGCACCGCCTACCGCCGCGCGCTGGAAAAGCTCGGCGCGAGCGAAGGCGGCATGCGCCAGATCATCCAGTTCAAGCTCGACGCGCTGGGCACCGCGTGAGCGGACGGCGGACCCTTTCAAAAAATTCAGGATCGCATCCTATGACGTCATTGCTTCGCACAGCCGCAACCCGTACGCTCGTGGCCGGCACCTGCCTGGGCCTGCTGGCGGGCTGCTCGCTGTTCAGCAAGGAAAACAAGCACCCGCCCACCGAACTGAAGCCGATTTCGGCCACGCTGTCGGTCAAGCAGGCCTGGAAGGCCGACGTGGGCAAGAGCGGCCCGTACGTCATGGCCCCGGTGGCGGCTGGCGATGTGGTGTTCGTGTCGGGCAAGAGCGGCGCGGTGATGGCGATCAACGCCACCAGCGGCCAGACGCTCTGGAAGGCCAAGACCGATCTCGACCTGACTTCGGGTCCGGGTTCGGACGGCGACACAACCGCCGTGGCCGGCGAGAAGGGCGCGATCTACGCGTTCGACAAGAGCGGCAAGCAGATCTGGAAGAAGCAGGTCAACGGCGAGGTTCTGTCGGCACCGCTGGTCGGCAACGGCCTGGTGGTGGTGCGTACCACCGACACCCGCATCATCGGACTGGATGCCGGCACGGGCGACCGCCGCTGGATCTACCAGCGTTCGCAGTCGCCGCTGAACCTGCGTGCCGCGATGGGCATGGTGTATGCCGGTGACGGCATCGTCACGGGTTTCCCGGGTGGCAAGCTTGGCGTGCTGGCGCCGGGCAATGGCGTGCTGCGCTGGGAAAGCACGGTGTCGTATCCGAAGGGCGTGTCCGAGATCGAGCGCCTGAACGATGTGACGGGCATGCCGGCCGTGATGGGCCGCCAGGTCTGCGCCACCACGTTCCAGGGCCGCATCGCCTGCCTGGAACTGGCCAATGGCCAGCCGCAGTGGGGCAAGGACTTCTCGTCGCCGATGGGCCTGACGCAGGACGACAGCTCGCTGTTCGCCAGCGACGAGACGTCGGCGGTGTTCTCGTTCGATCGCCAGAACGGCAACGAGCGCTGGAAGAATACGGACCTGCGCTACCGCAGCCTGGGCGCCCCGGCGTCCATCGGCCGTTCGGTGGTCGTGGGCGACTATGAAGGTTTTGTCCACTTCCTGTCGCGCGAGGATGGCACCATCCTGGCGCGCATGAAGACGGACGGCAGTGCGGTCAGCGCGGCACCGGTGATCGCCGGCCAGACGCTGGTGGTGCAGACCCGTGACGGCGACGTCTACGGCTTCGTGCCGAACTGATCGGCTGATTGCCAGGGGCGCCAGCGATGGCGCCAGAACAAAAGCGTGCCTGCGCACGCAAGGCCGCCCATGCCCCTGTCGCATGGGCGGCGCCAATCCGGTAGCATGATCCCTGGTCGTGCCAACATAGCGGACTGGAACAGCGGTTCCATATCCGCCCCGACAGGAAAAGCGGCCAGCCGTGGACACATCACGGTGGTTGTCGGATCAACATGACTCCGGAATTGCTGGGGGACGGCGCGTGCCGGCCCCTGTTTCCGTTTATTGAATGAAACCAGTTATCGCACTCGTCGGCCGTCCCAATGTGGGCAAGTCGACGCTATTCAATCGCATGACCCGCTCGCGCGACGCCCTCGTCGCCGATCTGCCGGGCCTGACACGGGACCGCCACTACGGCGAGGGCCGTATCGGCGATCGTCCGTTCATCGTGATCGACACCGGCGGCTTCGAGCCCGTTGCCAAGGACGGCATCGTGGCCGAAATGGCCAAGCAGACGCGCCAGGCCGTGGTGGAAGCGGACGTCGTGATCTTCCTGGTGGACGGTCGCCTGGGGCTTGCGCCGCAGGATCGCGTGATCGCCGACTACCTGCGCAAGACGGGTCGACGCATCATGCTGGCCGTCAACAAGGCCGAGGGCATGCGGTACACCTCGGTGGCGGCCGATTTCTACGAGCTGGGCATGGGCGATCCGTACGCGATCTCGTCCACGCACGGCGACGGCGTGAGCGAACTCGTCGACGAGGCGCTGGAGCTTGCCGTGCAGGAGCGCCCGGAACTGGCCGACCAGGACGACGCCGGCCAGCGCGGCACCAAGATCGCCATCGTGGGCCGGCCGAACGTGGGCAAGTCCACGCTGGTCAACACGCTGATCGGCGAAGAGCGCGTGATCGCGTTCGATATGCCGGGTACCACGCGCGACGCGATCTATGTGGAGTTCGAGCGTGGAGGCAAGCCCTACACGCTGATCGACACCGCGGGCCTGCGCAAGCGCGGCAAGGTGTTCGAGGCGATCGAGAAATTCTCGGTGGTCAAGACGCTGCAGTCGATTGCCGATGCCAACGTGGTGGTGCTGCTGCTCGATGCCCAGCAGGACATTTCCGAGCAGGACGCGCATATCGCCGGCTTTATCGTGGAGTCGGGCCGCGCACTGGTGGTGGGCGTGAACAAGTGGGACGGCCTGGACGGCCACGCCCGCGACCGCGTGAAGCACGACCTGGAGCGCAAGCTCCAGTTCCTGAGCTTTGCCAACGTCCATTACGTGTCGGCCAAGGAACGTACCGGAATTGGTGCATTGCTGCGCTCGGTGGACGATGCGTACGCCGCGGCGATGGTCAAGCTGCCCACGCCGCAACTCACCCGAGTGCTGCAGGAAGCGGTGGAATTCCAGCAGCCGAAGCGCGCGGGGGTGTCGCGCCCCAAGATGCGCTACGCGCACCAGGGTGGTTCCAATCCCCCGATCGTGGTCATCCACGGCAACGGACTGCAGAACGTGACGGACGCGTACAAGCGTTATCTGGAAAACCGCTTCCGGACGGCGTTCAAGCTCAAGGGCACGCCATTGCGCATCGAATTCCGTACGAACAAAAACCCTTACGCCGAATCGAAGGATTGAGCCCAAAAGGTGCCGTTCCTCGTCCGAAGTTTCGTTTGCGTTCGTTTGGAACTGCGGCTAAATTCACGAGTAGCAGGGGTAGCCCTGCTGCGTTGATGCCAGCTTGGTACCGTTTTGATCTTTTTTCTGGCGCGTTTTTGCGCCAACTGACTTGAACCGGGGACTTTCGTCCCCATGATCCATCACTAAATCTATAATTTTGGAGTGTGCCATGAGCAACAAAGGGCAATTGCTACAAGACCCGTTCCTGAACGCGCTGCGCAAAGAGCACGTGCCGGTTTCCATCTACCTCGTCAATGGCATCAAGCTGCAAGGCAATATCGAGTCGTTCGACCAATATGTCGTGCTGTTGCGTAACACCGTGACGCAAATGGTGTACAAGCATGCGATTTCTACCGTCGTGCCGGCGCGCGCGGTGAATTTCCGTGTGGATGATTCTTCCGAGGCCTGATTTTTCCTCGTTTGTGGGCGGCCGCATCCGCATGCGGCCGTCACGCTGCACGTTCCCGCCCCAGCTGTTCTCCGGCCTGCGCCGCCGGCGCTGCCCTGACCGGGCGGCACCTTCCGAATCCGGTTCCCGATCCAGCCTGCATCCGTCACCGAGCCCCCTGGCGCTGGTGTGCGACAGCATGCCGCAGCGCGGCCTGCCATTGTCTTGACAATCGGTTCCAACCCCGTTTTCCAACCTATTTTTCCGGCGCTTCGCGTCCACCCGCTTGCAACCCAGAGCTACCTCCCAGACCGATCCTTCGCGCGCGATCCTTGTCGGCGTGGATTTCGGCAAGCATGACTTCCAGGAAAGCCTGTCCGAACTGGCGCTGCTGACCTCCACGGCCGGCTCGGTGCCGGTACATACGCTGACCGGCAAGCGATCGCGCCCCGATCCGGCGCTGTTCATCGGTTCGGGCAAGGCGGAAGAGCTCAAGGAGGCGGCGGACGCCCTGGATGCCGATGTGGTCGTCTTCAACCACGCACTGAGCCCGGCCCAGCAACGTAACCTGGAGCGATTCCTGGGGCGGCACGTGATCGACCGGACTGGCCTGATCCTCGATATCTTCGGCCAGCGTGCGCAAAGCCACGTGGGCAAGGTGCAGGTGGAACTGGCCCAGGTGCAATACCAGGCGTCGCGCCTGGTGCGGGCGTGGAGCCACCTTGAGCGCCAGAAGGGCGGTATCGGCATGCGCGGCGGCCCCGGCGAGCGACAGCTCGAACTGGATCGCCGGATGCTCGATGACCGCGCCAAGCGGCTCAAGACCGATCTGGCGCGCCTGCAGCGCCAGCACCATACGCAGCGCCGCGCCCGCGCCCGTAACGATACGCTCAGCATTTCGCTGGTCGGCTATACCAACGCAGGCAAGTCGACGCTGTTCAATGCGCTGACCAAGGCGCGGGCGTATGCGGCCGATCAGCTGTTCGCCACGCTCGACACCACGTCGCGCCGGCTGTTTCTGGATGGACTTGGCAATGTGGTGCTGTCCGATACGGTCGGCTTCATCCGCGACTTGCCGACGCAACTGGTCGCGGCGTTCCGCGCCACGCTGGACGAAACGGTCCATGCCGACCTGCTGCTGCACGTGGTGGATGCGTCGAGCCCCGTGCGCCATGAGCAGATCGAGCAGGTGAACCGCGTACTGGCGGAAATCAACGCCTCGGACATCCCGCAGATCGTGGTGATGAACAAGATCGATGCGGCGCCGGAACTGCTGGAGCAGGGCCCTCGCATCGAGCGCAACGAAGACGGCGTGCCCACGCGCGTGTTCATTTCGGCGCGCGACGGCCTGGGTCTCGATGCCTTGCGCGAAGCCGTGGTGGAAGTTGCCCAGTGGCTGGCTTCGCGGCCGGACGAGCCGGGCCCGTTCGATCCGCGGCTGGAGGGCATTGCGCCCCCGGCCGGCGACGACGACTGGGACGCCGAGGACCCCAGCGAGGGCGCCCAAAGCAGCCCGGACCGGGGTGCCGACCACCCAGACTGATAGCCGTTCGCTGCGAATGGCGTGCCGATTGGGGGAATTTGAGCAAAAGTGATCAAGATGGCTGCTAGAATCCCCCTGTTCCAAACTTTCCCGGACCCGTGCCCTACATGCCCCTGTTCCCTCGGAATCCTGACTCGCACTTCGTGCCAGGCAGCCGCGCCGCGCGGCTTGCTCGCTGGCCGCGCCTGCGCGCCATCTTCTCGTTGAACGACCCGCGCTGGGGTCGTAACGGACAGGACGATGAAGACAACAAGGACAAAGGTCGCCAGCAGAACCAGCGTCCGCAGGACGGCCCGCCCGACCTGGACGAGCTGTGGCGTGACTTCAACCGCCGCCTGAACGGGCTGCTGGGCCGCAAGGACAATGGCGGTGGAGGGCAGGGCAATGGTTTTGGCTCGCGTCCGCCGGGCAAGGGCTCGAACGTCGGTATCGGCGTGATCGTCGCGGCCGTGGTCGGCATCTGGCTGGCCAGCGGCTTCTTCATGGTGCAGGAAGGCCAGACCGCCGTGATCCTGCAGTTCGGCAAGTTCAAGTACACCACGGGCCCCGGTATCAACTGGCGCGCACCGTGGCCGATCCAGTCGGCCGAGGTGGTGAACCTGTCGGCGGTGCGCTCGGTGGAAGTTGGCCGCGCCACGTCGATCAAGGACAGCAACCTCAAGGACTCGTCGATGCTGACCCAGGACGAGAACATCATCGACGTCCGCTTCACGGTGCAGTACGACATCCAGGACGCCAGCGAATTCCTGTTCTACAACAAGACCGATCGCGGTGGCGATGAAGAACTGGTGACGCAGGCCGCCGAGACGTCGGTGCGCGAGATCGTGGGCCGCAACAAGATGGACGCGGTGCTCTACGAGAATCGCGAGCAGATCGCCCAGGGCCTGGCGAAGTCGATCCAGTCGATTCTGACTGCTTACAAGACTGGTATCCGCGTGATCTCCGTCAACGTGCAGAGCGTGCAGCCGCCCGAGCAGGTGCAGGCCGCGTTCGATGACGTGAACAAGGCCAGCCAGGATCGCGAGCGCGCGATCAGCGAGGGCCAGGCTTACGCCAATGACATCCTGCCGCGTGCCCGGGGCACCGCGGCGCGCCTGAAGGAAGAGTCGGAAGCCTACCGTGCCCGTGTGGTGGCACAGGCCGAGGGCGACGCCGCGCGCTTCCGCTCGGTGCAGACCGAATATGCCAAGGCGCCGCAAGTGACGCGCGACCGTATCTATCTGGAGACCATGCAGCAGATTTACAGCAACGCGAACAAGATTCTCGTCGACGCCAAGGCGGGCAACAACCTGCTGTATCTGCCGCTGGACAAGCTGATGTCGCAGTTGCCGCAAGCTGCGGCGCCTGCATCGGCGCCAGGCGCGAGCACGCCGGCCACGACCGACACGCCCACGCCGGACATCCGTTCGCGTGAGTCGATGCGCAACCGCGACCGCGACGTTCGCTAAGGAGACCCGTCATGAACCGACTGATTTCCTTTGCCATCGGCCTGTTTATCCTGCTGGCTGTCGTGTCGTCGATGCTGTTCGTGGTCGATCAGCGTCAATATGCCGTGGTCTTCGCCTTCGGCGAGATCAAGCAGGTGGTGCGCGAGCCCGGCCTGCATTTCAAGCTGCCGCCGCCGCTGCAGAACGTGGTCTTCATGGATCGCCGCCTGCAGACCATCGACGTGGCCGCCAGCGAGCGTTTCCTGACCGCCGAGAAGAAGTCGATGGTGGTGGACTGGTTCGTCAAATGGCGAATTACCGATCCTCGTAAGTTCTTCGTGGCCTTCGCGGGCAACGTCCGCGGCGCACAGGACCGCATGACGCAGCGTATCGACGCCGTGGCGCGCGAGGAGTTCGGCAAGCGCACCGTGGCCGACGTGGTGGCGGGCGAGCGTGACAAGGTCATGCAGAACATCCGCCTGGGCATGGCCGAGTATGCGCAGTCCGTGGGTGTCGAAATCCTCGATGTGCGCCTGAAGCGCGTGGACCTGCTGCCCGCGATCAGCGAGTCGGTCTATCGCCGCATGGAAGCCGAGCGCAAGCGCGTGGCCAATGAACTGCGTTCGACGGGCGCCGCCGAAGGTGAGAAAATCCGTGCCGATGCCGACCGTCAGCGCGAGGTGGTGCTGGCCGAGGCCTATCGCGACGCCCAGATTGTGAAGGGCGAGGGCGATGCCAAGGCGTCGCAGCTCTACGCCGATGCCTTCGGCAAGGACCCGAACTTCGCGCAGTTCTGGCGCAGCATGGAAGCCTACCGCAACACGTTCCGCGACAAGGGCAACGTGATGGTGCTGGAGCCGAATTCGGACTTCTTCCGCTACATGCGGTCGGCGGGCGGCAACGCGGCGCCGGCTTCCGCCAGCGGCGGCAAGAAGTAGCGCGCACGGCGCGCACCGGGCCTCCTGCTCCAAGCGGGGGCCCTGAAACGCAACATTCGACAGAACCCCGGTCCGCCGGGGTTTTGTCCGGCTGGAGGGGCTTGCGCTCCGCCGGCCCGGATTTTGATAGAAGAGACCCCCATGTCCAACCGCTGGCTCCTGCCCGAAAACATTGCCGACGTCCTGCCGTCGGAGGCGCGCAAGATCGAAGAACTGCGTCGCCGCATGCTGGACCTGTTCCGCACCTATGGCTACGAGCTGGTCATGCCCCCGATGCTGGAGTACCTGGAGTCGCTGCTGACGGGTACCGGCCATGACCTCGATCTGCGTACGCTGAAACTGGTGGACCAGCTGTCGGGCCGTACGATGGGCCTGCGTGCCGACATTACGCCGCAGGTGGCCCGTATCGACGCGCACCTGCTGAACCGCCCGGGTGTGACGCGCCTGTGCTACGCCGGCAACGTGCTGCATGCGCGTCCGGCAGGTTTCCACGCCACGCGCGAGCCGATCCAGATCGGCGCCGAGATCTACGGCCATGCCGGCCTGGAAGCCGACGTCGAGATTCAGGAACTGATGCTGGCTGCGTTGCAGGCTGCCGGTCTGGCCGATATCCGGCTGGATCTGTGCCACGCCGGCATTCTCGAGGCATTGCTGTCGGCGCTGCCGTCGGTGCGCAATATCGAAGATGCACTGTTTGCGGCACTCGAAACCAAGGATGTGCCGGCCCTGCGCGAACTGACCGAAGGGCTGCCCGAGACCGAGCGCAACGCGCTGCTGGCGCTGCCGACGCTGTATGGCGGCGTCGAAGTGATCGAACGGGCGCGTACTACGCTGCCGGCCAGCCCGGCCATCGGGCGTGCGCTCGACGAACTTGCAGCCTTGGCGGGTCACGTGCGGGGTGCCAGCGTGAACATCGACCTGTCGGATTTGCGCGGTTACCACTATCACAGTGGCGTGATGTTCACGGCTTACGTGTCCGGGCTGCCGAACTACGTGGCGCGCGGCGGCCGCTACGACAAGGTGGGCGAGGCGTTCGGGCGTGCACGACCCGCGACCGGCTTCTCGCTCGATCTGCGCGAGGTGGCGGCCCTGTCGCCGGTGGAAGTCCGTGCACTGGCCATCTTCGCCCCGTGGGACGCCGATCCCGCCCTGCGCACCACCATTGCCACGCTGCGTGCGGCCGGCGAGATCGTGATCCAGTCGCTGCCGGGTCATACGCATGAGCTTGACGAGTTCAACTGCGACCGCCAGCTGCAGCGCCAAGGCGATGCGTGGGTCGTCGTGCCGCGTTGATTCGCTGATTCGTGTGCCGGCCGTTTCGTGCCGGTACCTTTCCACCTGCTCTCAAATGACGTTTGCTGCCCGTGGTGGCCTATGATCGCCCGGAATGGATGGCAAACGTCTGTTCCGCGGACTCGTGAAAACCCGGAACCGTCGAACAACGAGAGTAGAATACGTTTTTAACCTTCTGACCAATTCAACATGTCCGCATCCGCAGTAGGCCAGGGACGCAATGTCGTCGTGATCGGAACCCAGTGGGGTGACGAAGGCAAAGGGAAAATCGTCGATTGGCTTACCGATCATGCAAAAGGCGTGGTGCGGTTCCAGGGCGGCCACAACGCTGGCCACACGCTCATCATCGGCGGCAAGAAGACCATTCTGCGACTGATCCCGTCGGGGATCATGCGCGAAAGCACCGTCTGCTATATCGGCAACGGTGTGGTGCTGTCTCCCGAGGCGCTGTTCCGTGAAATTGAAGAGCTCGAGGGCGCCGGCCTGCAGGTGCAGAACCGCCTGCGCATCTCCGAAGCCACCACACTGATCCTGCCGTACCACGTTGCCATCGACAAGGCGCGCGAGGCGCGCCGTGGCGCCGCCAAGATCGGTACGACCGGTCGCGGCATCGGCCCGGCTTACGAAGATAAGGTGGCGCGCCGCGCGCTGCGCGTGCAGGACCTGTTCGACCCGAAGCATTTCGCCGAGCGTCTGCGCGAGAACGTCGAATTCCACAACTTCATGCTGACCCAGTACCTGGGTGCCGAAGCGGTGGACTACCAGCAGATCCTGGACGAGATGCTGGCCTACGCCCCGCGCCTGAAGCCGATGGTGGCCGATGTGTCGGCCGAGCTGTACGCGGTGAACGCCGCCGGCGGCAACCTGATGTTCGAAGGTGCGCAAGGCACGCTGCTGGACGTCGACCACGGCACGTACCCCTTCGTGACGTCGAGCAACTGCGTGGCCGGTGCGGCCGCCGCCGGTGCCGGCGTGGGCCCGGGCCGTCTGCACTATATCCTGGGCATCACCAAGGCGTACTGCACGCGCGTGGGTGCGGGTCCGTTCCCGAGCGAGCTGTACGACAACGACAACCCCGCCCGTCAGGATGCCGTGGGTGTGCGCCTGGCCAACGTCGGCAAGGAATTCGGCTCGGTGACCGGCCGTCCGCGCCGCACTGGCTGGCTCGATGCCGCCGCGCTGAAGCGGTCGGTGCAGATCAATGGCGTGTCGGGGCTGTGCATGACCAAGCTCGACGTGCTCGACGGTCTGGAGACGATCAACCTGTGCGTGGGCTATGAGCTCGACGGCAAGCAGGTGGACATCCTGCCGCGCGGCTCGGACGCCGTGGCGAACTGCAAGCCGATCTACGAGGAATACGCTGGCTGGAACGAGTCGACCTTCGGCGTGAAGACCTGGGACGCGCTGCCGGAACAGGCGCGCGTGTACCTGAAGCGCGTCGAGGAAGTGGTCGGCATTCCGATCGACATGATCTCGACCGGTCCGGACCGCGACGAGACGATCCTGCTGCGCCACCCGTACCAGGTCGCCTGACGCGACGGCAGTATCCGTGAGCATGACCGTGGCGCCATGAGCGTCGCGGCCTCACAAAAGCCATTCGGCCCGCGACATGCGGGCCGATGCTTTATCCACTGGCCAATGATCCGGCCAATTGAAGAAAGTACGCCATGAACCTGCCAACCAATGACGAGGAGAACCTGTGGGTCTCCTGGGATGAGTATCACCGCCTGGTCGCACGCCTGGCGCTGAATGTGCACGAGTCGGGCTGGAAGTTCGACAAGATCCTGTGCCTGGCCCGTGGCGGCCTGCGCGTGGGCGACCAGATGTCGCGCATTTTCGATGTGCCGCTGGCCATCCTGGCCACGAGTTCGTACCGCGAAGCCGCCGGCACGCAGCAAGGCGACCTGGACATCGCGCAATACATCACGATGACCCGTGGCGAGCTGTCGGGCAAGATCCTGCTCGTGGATGACCTGGTCGATTCTGGCGTCACGCTGGAACGTGTGGGCCGTCATCTGAAGGAACGCTATCCTGCGGTCACCGATGTGCGCTCGGCCGTGCTCTGGTACAAGGCCTGCTCGAAGGTGGAGCCCGACTATCACGTGACGTTCCTGCCGTCGAATCCGTGGATTCATCAGCCGTTCGAGGAATACGACACGCTGCGCCCGCACAATCTGGCCGCCTGGCTCAAGCGCGGCAAGCGCGCCAGCCTGCTGGAAGACGATAGCGCCGCGTAAGCGTTTCGTTTGTCCCCACACCCGACGCGGGTGTGGGGCGTCCATCACGGGTCGGCGATCAGTACCCGACCGTGAACCGTTCCCGCACATGCTTCGGCTGCTCGATTTCGTCGAGCATGGCGATGGCATAGTCTTCCATAGAGATCCAGCTTTTGCCGTCGGCGGCGGTAAGCAGATCGTCGCTCCCCAGACGGAATTTCCCGGTTCGCTCACCTGGCGTGAACAGGGCCGATGGCGAGAGGAAGGTCCACGCCAGCGCCGTTTCGCCACGCAGCGCATTGAGGAAGTCGCGGCCAGCCAACGCCTCGGCCTTGTAGGCGTCGGGGAAATTTGGCGTATCGACGAGTTGCACGCCGGGCGCCACGAATAGGCTGCCTGCGCCGCCTACCACCAGCAGCCGCTCGACGCCAGCGGCCTTGACCGCGGCCACGATCTGCGCGGCGCTGGTCTGCAGGAAACGCACCGTGCTGATCACGACATCGCTGCCGCGCAGCGCATGGGCCAGGGCCGATGTCTCGGCCACGTCCACGTCACGTGCCGTCACGCCTTCCCGGGCGGGGAGTTTCGACGCCTGGCGGGCCAGGGCGGTCACGCTGTGGCCACGGCGCAGGGCTTCATCGGTCAGGCGGCTGCCCACGTTACCCGTGGCGCCAATGATGGCGATCTTCATGATGGATTCCTTCAGGCTAAGGTTAATGTGAAACCACTTTGGTTACATATCGAGGTAAAAAAATCAGCGCCTGCGGCGCCGGGCAGCATGCTCGACCTCGTTGAGCATGCTGGCAATCGTGATTTCCGCGAGCGACGCATCCATGGCGGCCTGCGCGCGATCGGCCACGGTCTGCAGGGCGCCGGTGATCTCGCGGCCCACCATGCAGGCCGGATTTGGCGCGCTCTGGTGCAGCGTGATCAGCGCCGTCGTCTCGGTGGCGCGGAAGACGTCGAGCAGGGTGATGTCCGACGCGGGCCGCGCCAGCATCGCACCGCCAGTGCTGCCCATCGTCGTCGTCACGAACCCGGCTTCGGTCAGCGTGCCGATCATCCGGCGGATCAGCGCGGGGTTCGTTCCCACGCTGCCGGCGATCATCGACGACGGCACCGGCCCCTCGGCTTGCGCCAGCAGGGTGAGAATGTGGACGGCGACGGCAAACCGGCTGCTGGTGCTCATGCGGAAATCTCGATGTGAAACCATCATAGTTACAGATCGGCCAACCGTCAACAACCAGGTTGAATGGTGGGGCTGCTGTATTTTTCGCGATGGAAGTTGCGAAGATGGCGAGATAATGCCGGAATCGGCACTGAAACTGATACACTCATCCACGGCTCAACGTCAGAAAAGAGCCATGGACGCGGCAACAAGGCCAACAAGGCTAACGAGGCAAGAGGGAGGGAATTTGAAGGATTCGGCAGCAGAAAACAAAAAACCCGCAACTCACGTTGCGGGTTCCTTGCTGAATCTTGGTGCCCAGGAGAGGACTCGAACCTCCACAGTGTTGCCACCGCTAGGACCTGAACCTAGTGCGTCTACCAATTCCGCCACCTGGGCAGGTGTCGAAACAACCGAAGCGGCCATTATAGCGACCGTCAAACGTTTGTCAAATAGTTTCGAGAAAAATTGAATCAGAACAACTATCCGATCCCCAGCCGGGAAGAAATCCTCGGCGTACTGAGAACTTCGGGGTCGCCCCTGTCGGCCGGCGATATCGCCAAGGCCCTGGCCGTCACGCGCAAGGAGCATGACGGCTTTCAGAAACGGCTTGCCGCGATGGAACGCGACGGCCAGATCGAACTGAACCGCAAGGGCCGCTACGAGCTGGCCCATCAACCGAATTTCGTCGTCGGCCGCGTACAGGGCCATCGCGATGGCTTTGGCTTCCTGATTCGCGACGATGGCGAGGACGATATCTTCCTGCCCGAGCGCGAACTGCAGAAGGCGATGCACAACGACCGCGCCCAGGTGCGCGTGGTGGGCTACGACCGCCGCGGGCGTCCGGAAGGGCAGATCGTCGAGATCGTCGAGCGCGCCAACCGTTTCGTGATCGGCCGTCTGCTGTCCGAAAACGGCGTGCTGGTGGTGGCGCCCGAAGACAAGCGCATCGGCCAGGACATCCTGATCCCGCCCAAGTCGCAAGGCAAGGCGCGCGTGGGCCAGGTGGTCAGCGTCGAGCTGATGGAGTGGCCGGACCGCTACGTGCAGCCCGTGGGCCGCGTGGTGGAAGTGCTGGGCGACATCGACGATCCCGGCATGGAAATCGAGATCGCCGTGCGCAAGTACGGCGTGCCGCACGAGTTCTCGGCGGCTGCCGCCAAGGAAGCGCAGGCGCTGCCTGACGAAGTGCGCCAGGCCGACCTGGACCATCGCATCGACCTGCGCGACGTGCCGCTGGTGACGATCGACGGCGAAGACGCGCGCGACTTTGACGATGCCGTCTACTGCGAGCCGGTCAAGATCGGCCGCGCCAAGGGCTGGCGCCTGATCGTGGCCATTGCCGACGTGTCGCACTACGTGCGCCCCGGCACGCCGCTGGACGCCGATGCGCTCGACCGCGCCACGTCGGTGTACTTCCCGCGCCGGGTCATCCCGATGCTGCCGGAGAAGCTGTCGAACGGCCTGTGCTCGCTGAACCCGAACGTCGACCGCCTGTGCATGGTCTGCGATGCCGTGATCACGGCCAAGGGCGAGTTGAAGGGCTACCAGTTCTATCCGGCCGTGATGCACTCGGCGGCGCGGCTGACCTATAACGAGGTCTGGGCCGTCCTGTCGAACACCAAGGGCCCGGAGGCGCACAAGCGTGCCGGGCTGGTGCCGCACCTGCAGAACCTCTACGAACTGTTCCAGGTCCTGCTCAAGGCGCGCCGCGAGCGCGGGGCGATCGACTTCGACACGACCGAGACGTATATCGTCTGCAACGCGCAGGGCAAGATCGAACAGATCCTGCCGCGCACCCGCAACGATGCGCACCGGCTGATCGAGGAATGCATGCTGACGGCCAACGTCTGCGCGGCCGACTTCCTCGAACGCTTCAAGCACCCGGCGCTGTACCGGATCCACGCGGGCCCGAGCGAGGAAAAGCTCAAGAACCTGCGCGAATTCCTGAGGACGGCGGGCCTGTCCCTGGGCGGCGGCGACAAGCCGCAGGCTTCGGATTACGCCGAGGTGATGGACAAGATCAAGTCGCGCCCCGATGCGCCGATGCTGCAGACGATGCTGCTGCGCTCGATGCAGCAGGCCGTCTACAGCCCCGACAACATCGGCCACTTCGGTCTGGCCTACGAGGCCTACGCGCACTTCACGAGCCCGATCCGGCGCTATCCCGATCTGCTCGTGCATCGCTCGATCAAGGCCATCCTGGCGCATACCAAGTACCGGCCGGCCTTTATCCCGGGCACCGAACTGAACACGCAGATCTCGCCCAAGGCGCGCCGCATGCAGGCCGCCGACGCCGAGAAGCGTGCCGAGAACGCTGCCGCCCGCGCCAAGCGCGACGAGGGCATCTGGGACGAACTGGGCCTGCACTGCTCGGCCAACGAACGCCGGGCCGACGAGGCCTCGCGCGACGTGGAAGCCTGGCTGAAGTGCTATTTCATGCGCGACAAGCTCGGCAGCGATTTCGCCGGGACGATCAGTGCGGTCACGTCGTTCGGCATCTTCGTGCAGCTCGACGAACTCTACGTGGAAGGGCTGGTGCACGTCACCGAGCTGGGCAGCGACTACTTCCAGTACGACGAGGCCCGCAACGAACTGCGCGGCGAACGGACTGGCATCCGCTACCGGCTGACCGACCGCGTGCGTGTGCAGGTCTCGCGCGTGGACCTCGATGCGCGCAAGATCGATTTCCGCCTGGTGCAGGAGCCGTCGGCCAAGACGCTGCGCGGTCGTGCCGGCGTCCCCGAGCAGCCGCGCGTGCCTGCCGCCCATGCGGTGCCGGCGCGCAAGAAGGGCCGGCAACTGGCGGCCCTGCTCGGCGGCACCTCGAAGCCCGAGGAATCGTTCGACGAAACGCTGGACCGCGTGATCGAAGAGCAGCCTGTGTTCGAGGCCGTGATCACGCCGGTCAAGCCGCGTGAGGCGAATGTCGGACATGCGCCGCATTCGGGCCGCAAGGCGCCGGCGGGCAAGCCGGCCAAGCGGGCCGCCAAGCCCAAGCCGCCGCACCTGCAAACGGCCAAGAAGTCCGCGGCCAAGCGGGCGCCGAAGCCGGCCGGCAAAACGAGCCGCGCCGCGCGCAAGCGGTAAGCAAATCGGCGTTGTGGTGAGGCCATGGCGGGTACAATGCGCGCCATGGCCAAACACAAACTCCTGATCGGCTTTCACGCCGTCAACGCACGCCTGCGCCAGAATGCGCAGAGCGTTTCCGACATCTACATCGAAGCGAACCGCAAGGACCGCCGCATGCTGGACTTCGTCCGGCTGGCGGAAGGCCTTGGCGTGACGCTGCATCCGGTGGATGCCGACCGCCTGCGCGGCATGGCCGGCACCGACCGCCACCAAGGTGTGGTGGCGCGCGCCGAGGATGTCTCGCTCGCCCTCAATCTCGACGAACTGCTGGACGGCATCGAAGGTACGCCGCTGCTGCTGGTGCTGGACGGCGTGACCGATCCGCACAACCTCGGCGCATGCCTGCGCGTGGCCGATGGTGCCGGTGCCCATGCGGTCATCGCGCCGAAGGACCGCAGCGTCGGCCTTAATACCACCGTGGCGAAGGTGGCCAGTGGCGCCGCCGAAACCATTCCCTATATCACCGTGACCAACCTGGCGCGCACGCTGCGCGAACTGCAGGAGCGCGGCATCTGGGTGATCGGCACGGCGGACGGCACGGACAAGTCGCTCTACGACCTGGACCTGAAGGGCCCGACCGCCATCGTGATGGGGGCCGAAGGCGAGGGCATGCGCCGCCTGACGCGCGAAACCTGTGACGAGCTGGTGGCCATTCCGATGGCCGGCGGCGTGGAAAGCCTCAATGTTTCGGTAGCCAGCGGCGTGTGCCTGTACGAGGCCGTGCGCCAGCGCCGGGGCTGACATGATCGTCGATGCCGCCGCGCTGGAGCAGGCACGCCAGTGGATCGACGCCGCGCAAAACATCTTCGTGCTGACCGGCGCGGGGATCTCGGCGGAATCCGGCGTGCCGACCTTCCGCGATGCCCTGACCGGGCTCTGGGCGCGCTTCGATCCCGAGGAGCTGGCCACGGAGGAAGCCTTTCGGCGCCAGCCGGCGCTGGTGTGGCAGTGGTACGAACACCGGCGCGAACTGGTGTCGGCCGCCCGGCCGAATCCCGCCCACTACGCGCTGGCGGCACTGGCCGGCCAGAAATCGTTGACGCTGGTCACGCAGAATATCGACGGCCTGCATCAGCAGGCTGGCAGCGAACACGTGGTGGAATTGCACGGCAACCTGTTCGCCAACAAATGGCTGGACGGCTGCGGGCGCTGCGACACGGTGCCGCCGGTGCCGGGCGAGCCGCCGCATTGCGCGCTGTGCGGGGCGATGATGCGCCCCGGCGTGGTGTGGTTTGGCGAGGATCTGCCGCGCGTGGCGCGCTTTCGCGCCGATCACGCGGCGCAGCACTGCGACCTCTGCCTGGTCGTCGGCACCTCGGGGATGGTCTATCCGGCGGCCGCGCTGCCGGGCCTGGCGAAGGAACACGGGGCCCGCGTGCTGATGGTCAATCCGCAGCCGTCGGCCCTGGATGCCACGGCAGACCTGTTGCTGTCCGCGCCGGCAGGGCAGTGCCTGCCGATGCTGTGGCCGCAAGGCGCGGCCTGAGCGCCTGACCGCCTGATCGCCTTATCCCGTGTGCCGGTGATGCCGGTGCTCGCGCAGCCCGCCAATGCCGGCCTGGCAGGCAGGCGCGCTCAGCCCGCCAGTTCCGCCACGAGCTTTTCGAGCTTCACCGCGTCCGCGGCGAACAGGCGGATACCTTCGGACAACTTCTCGGTGGCCATCGCATCCTCGTTCAGCTGCCAGCGGAACGCTGGCTCGTCGGCGGCGATGCGTGCGATGTTGCCGGCCTGGGCGTGCTCCACCGACAGCTTGCGCTCTACCGGGGCCTGGCTGCCCGCCAGCTGCTCCAGCAGTTCCGGGCTGATGGTCAGCAGGTCGGAGCCCGCCAATGCCAGGATCTGGCCCGTGCCGCGGAAGCTGGCACCCATCACCTCGGTGTCGTAGCCGAACTTCTTGTAGTAATCGTAGATCTGGCGCACCGAGCGCACGCCGGGGTCGTTGTCGCCCGCGTTGGCGTCGGCATCCCACTGGTCGCCTGCCTGCTTCTTGTACCAGTCCAGAATGCGCCCGACGAACGGCGAGATCAGCTGCGCGCCGGCTTCGGCGCAGGCCACGGCCTGTACCAGCGAGAACAGCAGCGTCATGTTGCAGCGGATGCCTTCGCGCTGCAGGACGGCGGCGGCCTGGATGCCTTCCCAGGTCGAGGCGATCTTGATCAGCACGCGCTCGCGGGCCACGCCGCGCTGCTCGTACAGGCCGATCAGGTGCCGCGCCTTGTCGACGGTGGCCTGCGTGTCGAACGACAGGCGCGCGTCGACTTCCGTCGATACCCGGCCCGGCACGATGGCCAGGATCTCGCAGCCGAAGGCGATCAGCAACTGGTCCATGACGGCCTCGACGCCCGCGCTGCCGTGATGGTCGCGCGTGGCCTGCTCCAGCAGCGGCCGGTACTCGGGCTTCTGCACGGCCTTGAGGATCAGCGACGGATTGGTGGTCGCGTCCTGCGGCGTGTACTGCTTCATCAGCTGGAAGTCGCCGGTATCGGCCACTACCGTGGTGAACTGCTTCAGTTGTTCGAGCGCGTTCATGATCTGGTTCCGTCTGAAAGAAGTCTGGGGCGGAGCTCGCCGGGAATGGGCCATTGTAACGGCGCGGCGTGATGCGGCAAGGCGATGGGGCCCGCAGAGGCCGCGGCGCGCAAGCTCGGCACCGGGGCGGCAATCGCCGGACGGGGGCTGCGATCCGCTACACTACGCCCTTCCCAACGCAATTCTGGCTGTTGTCATGACTCAGGATGAACTCAAGGCGCAGGTCGCGCAAGCCGCCGCCGACTATGTGAAGCAGGAAGTGCCCCAAGGTGCCGTTCTCGGCGTGGGCACGGGCTCCACCGCCAATCTCTTCATCGACGCCGTCGCGGCGTTCAAGGACCGCTTCAGCGGCGCCGTTTCCAGCTCGGAAGCGTCCACGCGCCGTCTGCAGCAGCATGGCTTCACCGTGCTGGACCTCAACGAGGTCGACACCATCCCCGTCTATGTTGACGGCGCCGACGAGATCGACGCCTCGGGCGCGATGATCAAGGGCGGTGGCGGCGCGCTGACGCGCGAGAAGATCGTGGCGTCGGTGGCCGAGCGCTTCGTCTGCATCGCCGATGGCAGCAAGCTGGTGCCGGTCATGGGCACCTTCCCGCTGCCGGTCGAGGTGATCCCGATGGCACGCGCCGCGGTCGCCCGCCAGCTGGCCGCGCTCGGGGGCCAGCCGCGCCTGCGCATGACCAAGGAAGGCGGCATCTACAAGACCGACAACGGCAATGTGATCCTCGATGTGGCCGGCCTGAAGATCGAAGACCCCAAAGCCCTGGAGCAGCGCATCAACCATCTGCCCGGCGTGGTGACGGTGGGCCTGTTCGCGCTGCGCGGCGCCAACGTGCTGCTGCTGGGCACCGAGCAGGGCGTGCAGCGTACCGACTACTGAGCCGGGTCGCGCCGGCGGTCAGCCCGCGAGCCCATGCTCGACGGCGTAGACCGCCACCTGCACGCGGCTGGCGAGGTTGAGCTTCTTCAGGATGTTCTGCACGTGAATCTTCACGGTGCTTTCCGCCACGCCAAGCTCGCGCGCGATTTCCTTGTTGCTTTCGCCGCGCACCAGCCCCTGCACGATGTCGCGCTCGCGCACGGTGAGCGGGGCGCTCCGCTGGCTACCCTCATGGCGGAGGGCCGCGCCGGACGCGATGTTCGGCGCCCGAAACTGCTGCACCAGCTTCGCCGTCATGCCTTCCGATATCACCGGTTCGCCGGCCGCCGCCCGCCGGATGGCGCTGGTCAGGGCTTCGGTCTCGATGTTCTTGAGCAGATAGCCGCGCGCGCCGCTGCGCAGGGCGGTTGCCAGCTCGTCCGCCTCTTCCGACACGGTCAGTACGACCACGGCGCTGTCGGGCAGGTCTTCCACCAGCAGATGCAGGGCTTCGAGCCCGGACAGCCCGGGCATGTTCAGGTCCAGCGGGATCACGTCGGGCCGATGCTGCTTGGCGCGCTTGATGCCCTCCACGCCGTCGGCGGCCTCGTCGACGATCTCGAAATCCGCTTGCCGCTGCAGCAGGGCGCGAATGCCCGAGCGGAACAGCGTATGGTCGTCGATCAACAGGATGCGGATGGTCATGATGAGGGGCCTCAGGCAGGTATGCTGGCCGGCGTGGTGGCCGGTGCAGCGTCCGGCAGGTCGGCGGTTGGGGCGGGGCGGCCGTCGGACGCAACGTCGCGCGGCAGGGTCAGTTCGATCCGTACGCCAAGCCCCGGGCGGGCGTCGATGGCAAGCTGCGCGCCAAGCCTGGCCGCGCGCTCGCGCATGATGTGCAGGCCGATGTGGCTGGCGTCGTGTTCGTCCAGCCGGCCGGCGTCGAATCCGTCGCCATCGTCCTGCACCACCAGCCGGAACAGCCGGTCGTGCCGGATCGAGATCGTCACGTGTTCGGCCATGGCGTGCTTGCGCACGTTCGACAATGCTTCCTGCAGGATGAACAGCACCTGCAGCTGGTCTTCGGGCTGCAGCGGCAGGCCCTTGTCGTCGATGGTCAGCGTGGCGTCGGTGCGGCATTGGCGCCGGAAGCGCGCCACGGTTTCTTCCACGGCGGGGCGCAGGCCACCGGTGGTCAGCCGCGACCGGAAATTGTGCAGCAGCTCGCGCACGTCCTGGTAGCTCTCTTCCACACCATGGCGCAACAGCGGGATGATTTCCTGCACCTCGCCATCGGCACGCCGGTCCACGGCGTCTTCCAGCAACTGCACCTGCAGATTCAGAAAATTCAGCCCCTGCGCGATGCTGTCGTGCAGCCCCTGAGCCACCAGGTGGCGTTCTTCCACGACGGCCAGCTGGCGCGCACTGGCCGACAGGCGGATGTGTTCCAGCGCCGTGGCCAGATGCTGGGCCATCGTTTCGAGCAATTGCCGGTCCGATGGCGGCAGTTCGCGCGCCACCCGGAAGTGCAGCGTCAGCGTGCCCACCGGCCCGCGCAGGGTGTCCAGCCGGAACGCGGCCATCGACAGGAAGCCTTCGCGCCGGCAAGGCGAGGGCAGCGCCGGGGGCATCGGGACCTGCGCCGGGGACATGGACCGGCGCAGGTCGGCCACCGTGACAATGCCGGCTTGCGTGGCATGCCCGCAGTGACACGCATCGACGTCCGCGCAGTGATCGTCGTCGGCCAACGTCATCGACAAGCCCGCCGATGCCAGCCGATGGAGCTTGCCCTGGCGGGCGTCGTACACGCGCACGGACCCGCCATCGGCGCCGAACTGCGGCATCACGCGCGCCAGGAAACCCTGCGCCAGGGTTTCGGAATCGCCGGCCTGGTTCAGGAAGGCGGCCATGTCGTAGAGCGCCTCGAGGTCGCGATTCTGGCGGGCCAGTTCCGCCGTCTTGCTGGTCACCCGGGCGGCCAGGTCCTGGTAGAGATCCTGCAATTCGGCAGCCATCCGGTTGAAGCCCGAGGTCAGCGTGCCGAATTCGTCGCGGGTTTCCACTGGCAGGCGCAGCGAAAATTCGCGGGCGGCCATGCGGCGCAGGCCGTCCTGCAGACGCAGCACGGGCAGGATGATCCAGAGGTAGAGCAGATAGATGACGGCCACGGTGCCCACGCAGGCCATGATGGCCAGCCCGACTTGCGACAGGCGCAGCATGTCGGTCTTGCGTGCGCTGTTGTGCTCGATCTGACGGACCAGCCGGTCGGCCCGATTGACAAATCCCGGCAGCGCCCGGACGTACTGGCTGGCGTTGCCGGCCAGCGCCAGCGGCTTGAGCTGCTGCGACCAGTCGGCCACCACGGCGTCAAGCTGTGCGTGGATGGCGGGTTCGTCGGGCAGGAACAGCGGGCGGGCCGGATTGCCCTTGCGCAGCTGGGCCAGCGTGTTGTCGAGCGTGGTGATCTGCTCGGCCAGGCTGTTGGGTTTGCCTGATGCCGACAACGACAGCTCGATGGCGACACGATTGGCGCGCATGCGCAGGCTGCCGGCGTCATTGATGGCGGCGCCCGCGCCTTCGAGCTTCCAGGACAGGTAGAGCGTGCCGGCGATCATCGTCAGCACGGCCAGCAGCGACACCAGCGATAGCAGGATGATGCGCGTGGACAGCCGGTAGCGCGGCGGCGTAAGCCGGACGGTGTCCGGGACGTGGCCGGTCTCCGGCAGCGGATGCGGCGTGGCGGCAGCCGAAGCGGAGGCTGTCGTGGGGTTGTCTAGGGGCGTTGGAGTCGTGGGGCCTGGCATGGAATCGGGTTGGCACAAGGGGCGGGCGGGGGGCGTGCGCAACCTTGGATCCGATTTTCGGCGTGATGGGGCAGGTGATTTCTGCGCCAGATCAAGAAATGTGCAATCCGTGGGCCGATGTGGCGGGGACGTCAATGGGGTGGAACGTCTGCCAGCCGGCGGTCGGCTGTTCGCGGCCGCCAACGCGTGGATGGGCGCGCAGTCGCTGTCGGCCTTGCGCTGTATGTTCCGCATGCGCAAGCAGGGCGGCTTGCCGCCCCGCGTACTGCGAGAATGAACGAAAAAGAGGGAAGGGAAGGAAGGGGAGGGGAAAAAAAGGAAAGGCTGTTTGCCGTCACACCGCAGCAGCGGTGACCGGCGCCCGGGCCAGCGCGGCGGGCTTTTCGCCAGTCAGCAGGTAGTGCATCAGCTCGGCCACGGGGCGGATGGTTTCGCCAAATGGCAGTTTGCCCTTGCCACGGAAGAACAGGCCGCGTTCCACATCGCCGCGCACGGCTTGCGCAAGTTTCAGGTCGATGCAGAACTGGCCGATCTTGGCCACGCCATCCCGCAGTCCGCATGCCTGCAGGCAGTCGAAGCCCTCCAGGCAGTCTCGCGGCTTGGCGCGGCGCTGCAGCCGACTTTCGCTCGACAGATAGCGCGATAGCCACGGTGTCAGCACGGCCCGCGCCGGAAGCCCGGCCACGCTGGTGAATTCGCGCAGGGTGTCCGGCGTGGCGGTGGCCAGCACCTGCTTGAAGTCCGGATGGGCATCGCATTCCTCGGTCACGGCGAATGCGGTGCCCAGTTGCACGGCCGACGCGCCTTCGCCCAGCCAGTGGCGCACCTTCTCGTGGGAATTGATGCCGCCAGCCAGGATCAGCGGGATGCTGTCCCAGGCCAGCCCCAGCGTCTGGAACAGTTCGCGGCATTCGGTCAGCACGCGGGCGAACGAAAATCGTTCGTTGCCAAGATCCTCGATGGTGGCGGCGCCAAGATGGCCGCCGGCGTGCGCCGGATGCTCGATCACGATGGCGTCGGGCAGGCGGCCCTTTTTCATCCACCGGCGCAGGACCAGGCCAATGCCACGCGTTTCGGACAGGATCGGGATCAGGGCGACCTTCGGATGGTCGGCGGCCAGTTCGGGCAGATCCAGCGGCAGCCCGGCGCCCATGACGATGGCGTCGGCGCCGCTTTCGCAGGCTTGCCGCACCAGCTGGGCGTGGGAGCCCACGGCCTTCATCACGTTGACGGCGATGAGGCCGCGGCCGCCCGACAGCGCGCGCGCGGACCGGATTTCGCGATCGAGCGCCACACGGTTCGCCGCCTCGATTTTCTCCTTGTCATGGGTCCCGCGCGTCTGGGCCATCAGGTCTTCGTGGTGGTGGCGCAGGTCGATGCTGGCAATGGTGCCGACGCCGTTGTTGGCGGCCACGGTGCCCGCCAGTCGATGGGCGGAGATGCCGATGCCCATGCCGCCCTGGACGAGCGGCAGCAGTCGCCTTCCAGCGAGTTTCAGCCAGTGTTCTGTCATGAGTCCATTCCGGATAGTGTTTTGCTGTTTTGCATCAGGGGCAAACGGCGGTGACTGTGTTACGGACGTCGCGTACGGGGGTGTCGGGCAGCGGGCAAACCAGTGGCAGGAAGCTGTCGGCGCGGTCGGAATAAGCGAGCAGCGCGCCGGCGGCAATATCGAAATACCAGCCATGCAATGTCAGTTCGCCACGCTCGCACGCGGCGCGCACGAACGGGAACGACTCGAGGTTGCGCAGCGACACCAGGATCGATGCCTGTTCACAGGCATGCTGACGTTGCTCGGCGCTTGCGTCTGGCATGGTCTGCTCCACCATCTGGCGGGCGGGTGCCGCAATGCGCACCCAGGGACCAATGAAATCCTGGCCGGCACGCACCGGTGCCGTGTCGCCCTCAGCCTCGGGCCGCGCCAACAATGCGCGAATTCCGCCGCATCCGCTATGACCCATGACAATAATTCTGGCGACGCGCAGTTGCTCTACCGCAAATTGGATGGCCGCCGATACCCCGTGGAGCCGTCCAGTCTCCCTTTCGCTACATGGCGGCACCAGATTTGCCACATTTCTGACAGTGAAGAGATCGCCCGGATCGCTGCCGAGCAGCAGTCCGGGGTCCACGCGGGAATCGCTGCATCCAATCAGCAGAGTCTGAGGATGCTGCCCGGCGCGCAGCGCATCGTACAGCGCCGGCGCATCCTCGAAGTAATGCTGCTGGAAACGTTCGAACCCTTTCAGGAGGCGCTCGATCGTATGCATGGCGATGCCTTACCGGCTGCGCACCAGCTGCCAGGCGCGTCCGAGATAGCCCACCGACGCAAAGCCGCTCCACACATGCACCAGCCGGGTGAACGGGAAGATCGCGAACAGCGAGATGCCCATGAACAGATGCGCCTTGAAGACCAGCGGCGCGTCGGCCACGTAGCTTGCGGCATCCCCGCGCAGCGTGACGATGTGCTGGGCCCAGGTCATCAGCTGCACCATCATGTGGCCGTCCATGTGGCTGGCCGACGCGAAGATGGTGGACAGGCCCAGCAGCAGCGTGACCAGCAGCCACAGCAGCAGCACCTTGTCACCCGTACGGGTGACGGCGGACACGCGGGCGTTGGTCAGACGGCGGTGCAGCAGGATCAGCAGCCCGGCCAGGCACATGGTGCCCATGACGCCGCCGGCCGTCATGGCCACGGCCTGTTTGAGGCTGTGCGAGACACCCAGCGCGTCCCACACCGCCACCGGCGTGAGCAGGCCCGCCAGATGGCCGAAGAACAGGCCGAGGATGCCGACATGGAACAGGATGTTGCCCGTGCGCAGGTTGCCGCGGTACAGCATCTGCGAGCTGTCCGATTTCCATGTGTACTGCTCGCGCTCGAAGCGCGCCAGGCTGCCGAACAGAAAGATGGCGGCGGCGATATACGGGTAGATCCCGAACAGGAATTGATGGACCAGAGTCATGGTGAGGGTGCTCGGTTAGCGGGGGTGGGTGGCTGACGGCTTGCCGCGCGCGGCGGCCGCGGCGTCCCGCTTGTAGAAGCGCACCGTCTCGACGTCGGGCTTGCGGGCCAGCAGCGGCTCCACGCCGTCCGCGCCGGGGCCGAATCTCTCCATGGCCTCGTCCATGTCGCGCACGGGCGGTTCTTCCTGCGGCTGCGGCTGCACGTCGGTCAGCGTGCGCAGCGTGCGGAATGCGGCGGCATAGGGGCTTTCGCTGCGGGCCAGGCGGTCGCCAATGGCGGCCAGCACGTGGATGGCGTCGCCCAGCAGCTGCCCGGCACGCGCTGGCTTGCCGTCCATGACCAGGGCGCCCAGGTATTCCAGAAACAGCGGGACATAGTCCGGCAGTTCGGCGGTGGTCAGGTCGAAGCCGTCGCGCCGGTATTCCTGCAGCAGGTCCACCATCGCCTGGCCGCGATCGCGGCTTTCGCCGTGCACATGCTCGAACAGGTGCAGCGAATGGGCCGGATTGCGGTCGAACGTGGCCACGTAGTTTTCCTGCAGCCGGATCAGCGGTTCGCGGCGCAGCATTTCGGTCAGCGGCGCCAGCATGTCGCGCGCCTGCGGCCATTCGGCCAGGGCCAGGTCGATGTCGGGCATGCCGTCGACCAGTGCCTGGTCCGGATAGCTGAGCATGGCGCTCAGCACTCGATGAATAGTCATGGCGTTCTCCGGATCTGGTCAGGTGGCCAGCGCCTTGCGCGAGCGCGGCAGGTCGGCATAGGCCACGTCGGGCTGCGGTTTCTTGCGGCCGAACAGCGTGCCGTCCGATGTGCCGCCCGAGCAGCCGTTGCCGAAGCTGAAGCCGCAGCTGCCTTTTTCGTCGAAGCTGTCCTCGGACATTTCCTTATGCGACGACGGCACCACGAAGCGGTCCTCGTAGTTGGCGATGGCCATGGTCTGGTACATGTCCTCGACCTGCGCAGGCGTCAGGCCCACCTGTTCGAGCACGGCCATGTCCTCGATGCCGTCCACGTGCTGGCCGCGCTTGTAGGCGCGCATGGCCAGCATCTTTTCGAGCGCGCCAAGCACCGGGATGACATCGCCGGCGGTCAGCAGGTTGGCCAGGTACTTCACCGGGATGCGCAGGCTCTTGACGTCGGGGATCACGCCGTTCATGCCCATGAAGCCGGCTTCGGCGGCCGACTGGATCGGGGACAGCGGCGGGATGTACCAGACCATCGGCAGCGTGCGGTATTCCGGGTGCAGCGGGAAGGCCACCTTCCATTCGACGGCCATCTTGTAGACGGGCGACTTGCGCGCGGCGTCGATCCAGCTCTGCGCAATGCCCTGGCGCAGCGCTTCGGCCTGCACGGCCGGGTCGTTCGGGTCCAGGAAGATGTCGAGCTGCGACTGGTAGAGGTCCCGCTCATCGGCCACCGAGGCGGCCTGTTCGATACGGTCGGCGTCGTACAGCATCACGCCCAGATAGCGGATGCGGCCCACGCAGGTCTCCGAGCAGACCGTCGGCTGGCCGGCCTCGATGCGCGGATAGCAGAACACGCACTTCTCGGCCTTGCCGCTCTGCCAGTTGAAATAGATCTTCTTGTAGGGGCAGCCGGAGATGCACATGCGCCAGCCGCGGCACTTGTCCTGGTCCACCAGCACGATGCCGTCTTCCTCGCGCTTGTAGACCGAGCCCGAGGGGCACGATGCCACGCAGGTCGGGTTCAGGCAGTGCTCGCACAGGCGCGGCAGGTACATCATGAACGTGTTCTCGAAGGTCGAGTACATGTCCTTCTGGATCTCGTCGAACAGCTTGTCGCGGCTGCGCGAGTCGAATTCGCCGCCCAGGTCGTCCTCCCAGTTCGGGCCCCATTCGATCTTCTCCATCCTCTGGCCGGTAATGGCCGACACGGGGCGTGCCGTCGGCGGGGTTTCCACCAGCGGGGCCTTCTGCAGGTGTTCGTAGTCGTACGTGAACGGCTCGTAGTATTCGTCGATCTGCGGCAGGTTCGGGTTGGCGAACATGTTCGACAGGATCTTGCCCTTGCCACCCTGGCGCGGGGTCAGGCTGCCGTCGGCATTGCGCTTCCAGCCGCCGTTCCATTTGTCCTGGTTTTCCCACTCCTTGGGGAAACCGATGCCGGGCTTGGTCTCGACGTTGTTGAACCAGGCGTATTCGACGCCCTCACGGCTGGTCCAGACGTTCTTGCAGGTCACGGAGCAGGTATGGCAGCCGATGCACTTGTCGAGGTTCAGCACCATGGCCACTTGAGCGCGGATCTTCATTGCCATGCTCCTTCAGTCTTTTCTGTTTTGTTTTGGGGGGAGGGTGCTTCCTTGCGCGGACCTTCCAGCCAGTCCACCTTGTTCATCTTGCGAAGGATCACGAATTCGTCACGATTGCTGCCGACCGTGCCGTAGTAGTTGAAGCCATAGGCCAGCTGCGCGTAGCCGCCGATCATGTGCGTGGGCTTGGTCACGGCGCGCGTGACCGAGTTATGGATGCCGCCGCGCATGCCGCTGGTTTCGGCACCTGGCACATTGACGATTTTTTCCTGTGCGTGATACATCAGGCACATCCCCTGGGGCACCCGCTGCGACACCACCACCCGGGCGGTCAGCGTGCCGTTGACGTTGAACACTTCCACCCAGTCGTTGTCGCGGATGCCGTTGGCCTTGGCCTCGGCTTCCGAGATCCAGACGTGCGGGCCGCCGCGCGACAGCGTGAGCATGCGCAGGTTGTCCGAGTAGGTGGAGTGGATGCCCCACTTCTGGTGCGGCGTGATCCAGTTCAGCACCAGTTCCGGATTGCCGTTCGGCTTGCGGCCCAGCATCGGGCTCACCGTCTTGGTGTCGATGGCGGGCTTGTAGACGCATGCGCCTTCGCCGAAGTCGAGCATCCAGCGGTGGTCCTGGTAGAACTGCTGGCGGCCGGTCAGCGTGCGCCATGGAATCAGTTCGTGGACGTTGGTGTAGCCGGCGTTGTAGCTGACTTCCTCCGATTCCAGGCCGGACCACGTCGGGGCGGAAATGATCTTGCGCGGCTGGGCCTGCACGTCGCGGAAGCGGATCTTGTCGTGCTCGCGGCCGGCGGCCAGGTGCGTATGGTCGCGCCCGGTGATCTTCGACAGCGCGTCCCAGGCCTTCACGGCCACGTGGCCGTTGGTTTCCGGGGCAAAGGTCAGGATCATCTCGGCGGCGTCGATGGCCGTTTCCAGCCTCGGACGGCCGTGGCTGACGCCCGGCTCGGTCACGGTCTTGCTCAGGTGGCCGATCTCGCGGACCTCATGCTTCGTATCCCAGTTGATGCCCTTGCCGCCGTTGCCCAGCTTGTCCAGCAGCGGCCCGACCGACGTGAACTTCTTGTAGATGTCGGCGTAGTTGCGTTCGACCACCGTCATCGACGGGGCGGTCTTGCCCGGGATCAGGTCGCATTCGCCATGCTTCCAGTCCTTCGGCTCGAACGGCTGGCCCAGTTCGCCCGGGGTGTCGTGCAGCAGCGGCGTGCAGACCAGATCCTCGCGCGTGCCCAGGTAGGGGCCGGCAATCTCGCTGAACTTTTTCGCGATGGCCTTGTAGATCTCCCAGTCGGTCTTGCTTTCCCACAGCGGCTGCACGGCTTCGGACAGCGGGTGGATGAACGGGTGCATGTCCGACGTGTTCAGGTCGTCCTTTTCGTACCAGGTGGCCGTGGGCAGCACGATGTCGCCGTACAGGCAGGTGGTGCTCATGCGGAAGTCGAGCACGGTCAGCAGGTCGAGCTTGCCCTCCGCGGCCGGGCGCACCGTGACCTCGCTCGGCTTGATCGCGTCGTTCTCGTCGCCGAACACCGCGTTCTGCGTGCCAAGCAGGTACTTGAGGAAGTATTCGTGGCCCTTGCCCGAGCTGCCCAGGATATTCGAGCGCCATACGAACATGTTGCGCGGGAAGTTGGCCGGGTTGTCGGGGTCGTCGCAGGCAAACTGCAGCGCGCCCGACTTGAGCTGTTCGACGGTGTGGGCGACCGGGTCCTTGCCGGCTGCGCGGGCGTCGGCCACCACGTCCAGCGGGTTGCGGCCGAGCTGCGGCGCCGACGGCAGCCAGCCCATGCGCTCGGACTTGGCGTTCAGGTCCAGCAGCGACAGGTTGTCGTACCGCTTGGGATCGGCGGTCGGCGCCAGGATCTCGTCCACGCCAAGCTTCTCGTGGCGCCACTGGCTCGTGTGGTTGTAGAAGAACGATGTGCCGTTCATCTGGCGCGGCGGGCGCGACCAGTCGGCGCCGAAGGCCAGCGGCGCCCAGCCGAATTGCGGGCGCAGTTTTTCCTGCCCGACGTAGTGAGCCCAGCCGCCACCGCTCTGGCCCACGCAACCGCACATCATCAGCAGGTTGATGATGCCGCGATAGATCATGTCGTTGTGGTACCAGTGGTTCAGCGCCGCGCCGACGATCACCATGCTCTTGCCATGTGTGCGATCGGCGTTGTCGGCGAACTCGCGGGCCACCTGGATCACCAGGTGGCGCGGCACGGTGGTGTGCTTTTCCTGCCAGGCCGGCGTGTAGGGCACATCGTCGTCGAACGACGCGGCCACGTTGGGGCCGCCCAGGCCCTGGTCGACGCCGTAGTTGGCCATCTGCAGGTCGTAGACGGTGGCCACACGCGCCACGGTGCCATCAGCCAGCGTCAGCCGGCGCACCGGCACGCGACGGCGCAGCAGCGCATCGTGCTCGCCGCCGAAGTAGGGGAAACCCACCTCGGCCACTTCGTCCTCGACGCCGATCAGCGACAGGCGCGGGTCGATGTCCCGGCCGCTGCCGCCATCCTTCATTTCCAGGTTCCAGCGTCCCACCCTGGCGCCGTCGTCATGGGCGGCCTCGCCCCAGCGGAAGCCGATCGAGCCGTTGGGCGCCACGATCTCGCCGCTGGCCTGGTCGATCACCAGCGTCTTCCATTCCGGGTGATTGGCCTGGTCCAGATTGCCGTCCAGATGGGAGGCGCGCAGGAAGTGGTCGGGCACCAGCGTGCCGTCCTGGTCGCGCAGCAGCACCAGCATCGGCATGTCGGTGTACTGCTTCACGTAATCGCGGAAATACGATGACTTGCCGGTGGCGTGGAATTCCTTGAGCACCACGTGGCCCATGGCCATCGCCAGCGCGGCATCGGTGCCTTGCTTCGGGGCCAGCCAGATGTCGCCGAACTTCACCATTTCGCCGAAATCCGATGACACGGCGACGGTCTTGGTGCCCTTGTAGCGGACTTCGGTATAGAAGTGCGCGTCAGGGGTACGCGTTTGCGGCACGTTCGAGCCCCAGACCATCAGGTAGGTGCTGTTGTACCAGTCGGCCGATTCGGGCACGTCGGTCTGCTCGCCCCAGATCTGCGGGCTGGCAGGCGGCAGGTCGCAGTACCAGTCATAGAACGACAGGCAGGCCCCGCCGAGCAGGCTCAGGTAGCGCGCCCCGGCCGCGTACGAGACCATCGACATGGCCGGAATTGGCGAAAATCCGATGACCCGATCCGGGCCGTATTGCTTGACCGTGAAGGCGTTGGCCGCGGCGATCATTTCCGTGGCCGTATCCCAGTCCGCCCGCACAAAGCCGCCCTGGCCGCGCACGCGCTTGTAGCGCGCGGCCTTCTCGGGGTCCTGGCTGATCGATGCCCACGCGGCGATCGGGTCCATGGTCTTGCGCGCCTCGCGCCACATCTCCATCAGCCGGCCGCGGATCATCGGATACTTCACACGCTGCGCCGAATAGACGTACCAGCTGTACGACGCGCCGCGCGGGCAGCCACGCGGTTCGTGGTTGGGCAGATCGGGACGGGTGCGCGGGTAGTCGGTCTGCTGGGTTTCCCAGGTGATCAGGCCGTTCTTGACGTACACCTTCCACGAACACGAGCCCGTGCAGTTCACGCCGTGCGTCGATCGCACGATCTTGTCGTGCTGCCAACGGCTGCGGTAGCTGTTTTCCCACGTGCGGTCTTCGTTGACCACCGCGCCATGCCCGTCCGCGTACGTGGACTTCACGCGCGACAGGAACTTCAGTCGATCCAGAAAATGAGACATTTCTTATGTTCTCCGCTTGCTTTTTGTGGGTGATGCCGCCTCAGCAGGGCATGGGGGCGTTCCGGCGTGCGTAGTACCACCAGGTCACCAGTACGCAACTCAGATAGAAGGCGATAAAGCCGTAGAGCGCGGCATCCGGCGAGCCCGTCAGTTCCAGCGACGTGCCGAAGCTCTTCGGAATAAAGAAACCGCCATAGGCACCGATCGCGCCCGAGAAGCCCAGCACCGCGGCCGATTCCTTGCCGGCGTCCTGCTGGGCCTGCTTCTGCGCGGCGTCGCCCTTGCCGGCGGCGTCGCGCTGGCGCTCGGTCAGGAAGATCACCGGGATCATGCGGAACGTGGAGCCGTTGCCGACGCCGGTCAGGGCGAACAGCACGATGAACGCGGCCAGGAAGGCCTGGAAGTTGCCCGGCTGTCCGTCATGGGGCAGGGCGGACAGCACGGCGCAGACGGCCGCGATCATGCCGATAAAGGTCCAGAGCGTGACCCGCGCACCGCCAAGCTTGTCGGAGATCCAGCCGCCCACGGGGCGGGTCAGGGCGCCGACCAGCGGGCCCAGGAAGGCATAGGCCGTGGGGTTGATGCCCGGAAACTGTGATTTGGTCAGCAGCGCCAGTCCGGCCGAGAAGCCGATGAACGAGCCGAACGTGCCGATATAGAGCCAGCACATCAGCCAGTTGTGCTGGCGCTGGAAGATCACGGCCTGTTCCGCGAACGACGCGCGCGCATCGGCAATGTCGTTCATGCCGAACCACGCGGCCAGCGATGCCGCCACGATGAACGGCACCCAGATAAAGCCCGCGTTCTGCAGCCAGAGGCTTTGCGTGGCGCCGCCGGCCTGGTAGCTCTGCGGTTCGCCGCCAAGCGCGCCGAACACGGCCACCGACACCACCAGCGGCGTGACGAACTGCACCACCGACACGCCGAGGTTGCCGATGCCGGCGTTGAGCCCGGTGGCCAGCCCCTTCTTCGCCTTGGGGAAGAAGAAGCTGATATTGGCCATCGACGAACTGAAGTTGGCACCGCCCAGCCCGCACAGCAGGGCCAGCACCAGCAGCGTGGGGTAGCTGGTCGAAGGGTCGCGCAGCGCAAAGCCCATGCCCAGCGCCGGAATCAGCAGCAGCGCGGTGGAGATGGCCGTGAAGCGGCGGCCGCCGAACACCGGCACCAGGAACGAATAGAAGATGCGCAGCGTGGCGCCGGACAGGGCGGGCAGCGCGGTCAGCCAGAACAGCTGGTTCTTGGTGAACTGGAAGCCGGCGCGGTCAAGGTTGACAGCCACCACGCTCCACAGCATCCAGATCACGAAGGCCAGCATCAGGGCGGGGATCGAGATCCAGAGGTTGCGGTAGGCGATGCGTTCGCCGCGGTCGCGCCAGAACGTGGCGTTCTCGGGCTCCCAGCGGGTCAGTACGGTACTGGTCATGGTGTGCGAGACAGGAAAGTTGGGAAATCGCGGATCAGGCGGTCTGCGTGGACGGGTCCAGCGCGGCGGATGCCTCGGGCTGGGGCCGCGCACGCCGCTGCTCCGCGCGGTGGCTGTAGTGCATCCAGACCAGGCTCACGCAGACCGTGCCGTACATCAGCATGAAGCAGCTGCTGCGGATGCCGGTCAGGTCGGCCAGCGCGCCGAACAGGATCGGCAGGATGAAGCCGCCCAGGCCGCCGGCCAGGCCCACCACGCCCGACACCGCGCCGATGTTGTGCGTGAAGTCGTTGGAGATGAACTTGAAGACCGAGGCCTTGCCGATGGCGAAGGCGATGCCGACCACGAACATCAGGATCGTGAACAGCGTAGGCGTCAGGGCGATCTGGAAGCTCTGCGGGCCGGTGACCGTGTGGATCACGAAGTCGGTCTTCGGGTAGCTGAGCAGGAAGAAGCCCACCCAGCTGATCCACATCACCCACCACGTGGTGCGATGGGCGCCGTAGCGGTCCGAGATCCAGCCGCCGATCGCGCGCAGCACGCCGCCGGGCAGCGAGAAGCAGGCGGCCAGGAAGGCGGCGGTCTTGATGTCGAAGCCGTATTCGCCGATGTAGTACTTGGTCATCCACAGCGACAGGCCCACGTAGCCCCCGAACACCACCGAGTAGTACTGCGAGTAGCGCCACACGCGCGGGTCGCGCATCACGGCCAGCTGGGCGCGAAAGCTCGTGGCCGATGTGGAGCGGTGAGCCGGGTTGCTGCGCGAAAACAGGAAAAATACGATGGCCGTGACCAGCATCGCCACCGAGTAGACCTTGGGCACGATTTCCCAGGTGCCGGCGGCCAGGATCAACGCCGGGGCCACGAACTTGGTCAGCGCGGCGCCCGAGTTGCCGGCCCCGAAGATGCCCATCGCCAGCCCCTGCCGCGAGCGCGGGAACCAGCGGGCCACATACGGCGTGCCCACCGAGAACGAACCGCCGGCCAGCCCGACGAACAGCCCCAGCACCAGCAGCTGCCACAGCGTGTGGACATAGGAAATCAGCCAGATCGGGATCACCGTCAGCAGCATCAGGACGAAAAACACCACGCGGCCGCCGTAACGGTCGGTCCAGATGCCCAGCGGTACGCGGATCAGCGAGCCACTGAGCACCGGGGTGGCGGCCAGCAGGCCGAATTCCGTGTCGTTGAGGCCGAGTTCGTTCTTGAGCGGGATACCGAGCACCGCGAACATCATCCAGACGGCAAAGCAGATGGTGAACGCGAACGTGCTGGACCAGAGCGTGGTCCAGGCGCCGGGCGGTACGGCTTGCGCGGCTTGCGAGGCTTGCGAGGCTTGGGAAGAGTGGGGTGCGGTGGGCATGGCCGGTTCCGGAGTCACTTCGAGGAGTGATGCCAGAGTAGGCCTGCGGGTCTGCGGGGAACATTCGCCGGCCGTACAGCCGGAAGCGGGCGGGGCTATGCCGTGCGTACTAGTTCTTTCGGCATAGGCCCGCCGGAAAGCCGCGTGGGGCAGCGGTTACAGCGGGCCTGGCGCCAAAGGTCGGCGTGGCGGCAACCAGGCTCGCTGCAACAGGTTCATGATTTAGATCAAATCGGATGCCGCCGGCAGAAACGGGTGCCGGGCACCCGTCCTGCGATGGCCTGGGACGGCTAGCGCACGAGCCTGGCCGCGCCGCGGCTGCCGCACCAGCGTGCCGCGCGGCGGCGACGCGGCCTGCGTACCGCGTTGGCGGGCTGGCGTTCTGCTCCGTACGGGTTTTCCGAGAACGGAATCGGCGCATTCATATAGGCGTTGAGCTTGTCGCGCACGAACGACGTGTCGTCACCCACGCTGGAGATGATGCCAGTCGTGGCGCCGCCGCCGAGCAGCAGCGTGAAGATGCCGCGATACGGGAAGTCGGCGTAGGCCGGCCCGCTCACATCGAATGGCTCCGATCGCTTGAACATGTCTTCGGCCGTGGCGCCCATGGCCCAGTGGAACGCGGCCGGGAATTTCAGCGCGACGATCCGGGGATGGATGTTGTGATAGTCCGACCCTATCGCCGGATCGCCAAAAATGTAGGTGCCGCCCGTCCCCCAGTTCTGCGTGTCGAAGTCTTCGTTGACGGTGTCCGACACCAGCGGCGCATGGCTGGCCGGAATCTGCCAGGGCATGATCGGAACCTTGAGGTCGCGGCTCAGCTCGGCGCAGAAGTCGAAGAAGCGCGCCCACTCGTGGGTCCAGTAGCAATAGCCATTGGCATAGCTGCGGATGGTGAAATCGTCGGCTTCGTAGCGGTCCACGGCCAGGAAGTCCGGTGCGTTGGGGCCCTCGTGGACGCGCATGGCGCGGATGAAATCGGCGGTGGCCCGGGCATTCTGGACTGGCTCGTCGCCGGAAGCGTAAATCCATTCCGATGCCCCGACACCCCACAGGTTGACTTGCCAGCCGAAGGTGATGGCGGGCGCCACGGTGCGGATCAACCAGTTCACGGCGGCGATATAGCCGCGGATGTTCTCCTCGATGTCCTGCGGGATCGTGGCCTGGACGTTCCAGTGATCGAGCGCCATCCGCAACGGCTCGCGGACCGGCATGGCGTATTCCGGACCGAATCCGCCTTGCTGGCAGGCCCCCAGGAAGTCGGGATTGATGACATAGCCCGCGGGCACCGGATGGCTGGCATCGGTATGTTCCTTCGCCAGGTTCAGCGACAGGATCAGGTTGGCCAGGCTGTGGGCCAGCCCCTGCTTGTTTGCCAGCTGCGTCGGGGTGTCGCCCAGCGACAGGTTGCAGGTATAGGAAACCAGCACCGGCAGCACCTGGTGGCCGCCGCCGATCTGCCGCTCGATATCGCGCGCCAGCAGCACGGTGGCGGTGGTCTGGTTGTCGGCGCTCAGGTAGGTATTGGCATCGCCGGCGCCATCGAACCCGGCGTACTTGAACACCGACGATGCGCGGGCCGCCACGAAGTCGGCGGCGTTGCCCGGCGTCAGGTCGGCGCAGCCCCCGAAGCTCAGGAAGTCGGGGAACCCGCGCACGTTCAGGTTTGCGCCGCGGGCCACCTCGATCGTGAGCCGCGACACGCCGTTCTGCGCCACGCGCAGGGTATCGGGCGCCTGTACGTGATAGACCTGGCCGTCGATCAGGAAGTCCGCCACCTCCACCGTATAGGTCTGGGGCTGCACGGGCACGGCCAGCTCGTACGTGTGGGTGCCGGCCTCGATCCGGATATCCTGCCGATAGGTCATGTTGGCGGCCACCAGCCGCACTTCCAGCGGGACGCTGACGCCGACGTCGGACACGATCTCGACCGGCAGCTTGACAAAGCCCGTGGTATCGACGGCCGTGGCCTGCATTTCCGCGGAAGAGAACAGCACGTTCTGGACGTTGGCGTCGAGGTCGCGATACTTGGCGGGGAAGGCGTAGCGGACGTTGTTCAGCGGATATGGCGCTACGGCGATATCGACGACGCCCGCGCGCGGCAGCCCGCCGAGCGGCATGATGCCACCCGGCGGCAGCAGGAATTCCACCAGCAGGTCGCCCGTGTTGCGCACCACCACGCTGATGTCGAGTTCCTCGTCAAGCAACGGCTGGATGCGCTCGATCGCCACATTGAGGCGGGCGTAATACCGCGCATCCGCATAGCTGACGACCACTGCGGCGGTGCTGCCCGGGGTGACCGTGACCGTGGTGGGGTGCGCGACGGCGTCGGCCACCACCGTGTAGGCGGCGTTGGACAGCGCGTCGACGCTGACCGCGTAGGTGCCGGCGGGCAGCGCCACCGGCGTGGTGGCGCCCGGTGCCACCGTTTCGACGTGCGTCTGCGAGCCCTGGGTGAACGTGATGGTTTGTGCCGCCGAGTACAGCGCGGCGTCGGGCGGGGAGTCCGCCTGGACCCGTACCGTGCCGCGGGTATCGGGGATGGCGTCGGCTTCCAGGGCGAAGGACGACAGGTAGGCCGCTGCATTGGGGCCGGTCAGGTCGCCGTTGATGCCGATCTTGATCGTGTCCTGCGCGGTGAACGTGTGGGGCGTCTCGAAGTTGAGCGTGGCCTCGACGCCCCAGGTCGTGCTGTCGATCCGGACGTTTTCGGTCTGGGCCGTCGTGGCCTGCCAGCGCCAGAGCTGGACATTGAAGTCCGTGGGTTGCACCGCGGCCGGGGACTTGAACGCCAGGCCGAGGAAATGATCGATGCTGACTGACGAACCATCGGCATGGCGGATGTTCGCGATGTTGATCACGCCATACCACTGCGATGCCCCGCTTTCCACCTTGATGTCGAAAAGGATTGCCATGACTGTTGCCTCCCGGCCGGTTGTGAACGCTGCGCACCATGCGCAGGCGTCAGCGCAGGATAGGAGGCAAGGTACCGGCCTGAGAATGGATTTGCCGCACGGCACGTCCGGCCCCGATGGGTCCGGCGCGGCATGCGGCAATGGATTCCCTGGTGCTGACGGTCAGGGAGGCAGGAGGGGCGGCGGGCGGGCCCGGTGTGCGCGGGCCCCGTACGGTTACGCCGAAGGCGGCGGCACGTAGCCGGCGGCCTGGTCGGCGCCTTCGCCGAAGAAATACTTCTCGGTCTGCTTGAGCAGGTACTGGCGCGCGCGGACGTCGGCCATGTTCAGGCGGTTCTCGTTGATCAGCATGGTCTGGTGCTTGAGCCAGCCCGCCCAGGCTTCCTTCGACACGCTTTGCCAGATCTTCTTGCCGAGGTCGCCCGGCAGCGGCGGGAAGTCGAGGCCTTCGGCTTCCTTGTTCAGTTTGACGCAATGGACCATGCGGGCCATGAGGGACTCCTTTTTCGTGTGGCCGCTATTGTAGCCAAGCCGGGCCGCCGGGGCGGGGCCGGTGGCCCATGCCCCTGCGGCGGCTGTTGTCTTTGCGGACGTTGCGGGGTTACAGCTTCTTCATCAGCACCATCGACTTGCGCTGCCAGTTGTAGAGCTTGCGCTTGTCTTCCGGCAGGTCATCCACGGTGGCGTGCACGAAACCGCGCTTGAGGAACCAGTGCTCGGTGCGCGTGGTGAGCACGAACAGGCGGTCCAGGCCCAGCGTGCGGGCGCGGCGTTCGATGCGCTTGAGCAGGCGCTCGCCGTCGCCGGTGCCCTGGGCCTCGGCCGATACGGTCAGGCAGGCCATCTCGCCCATGTTCTCGCGCGGGAACGCGTACAGCGCGGCACAGCCGAACAGCACGTTGTCGTGCTCGATCACCGAGAACTTGTCGATGTCGCGCTCGATCAGGTGACGCCCGCGTGGCACCAGCGTGCCATCGGCCTCCAGCGGCGCGATCAGCTGCAGGATGCCGCCCACGTCGTCCAGGGTGGCTTCGCGCAGGCTTTCCAGGTCGGTATCGGACACCATCGTGCCCACGCCATCGTGCAGGAACAGCTCCAGCAGCACCGAGCCGTCCATATCGAACGGGATCAGGTGGGCGCGGGGCACGCCGCCCTTGAGCGCCTTGACCAGATGCTCCAGGTAGTAGGCCACGTCGGGCGGCAGGTGGTTGTTCTGCAGCCGCTCCACGGCGGTGCGCAGCGACATTTCCTTCATCAGCTTGCCGACGGCGTCGGGCACGCCCGGCACCTCGGTGATGAAGATCAGCTTGTCGGCCTTGAGCGCGCTGGCCGTGGCGCTGGCCACGTCTTCCATTGACAGGTTGAACGCCTGGCCTGTCGGCGAGAAGCCCAGCGGCGACAGCAGCACGATCTTGCCGTGCGACAGCGACATGCGCATCGACTCGTCGTCGATCTTGCGCACCAGCCCCGTGTGCTGGTAATCCACGCCGTTGACGATGCCGACCGGCCGCGCCGTGATGAAGTTGCCCGACACCACCGACAGCTGCGCGCCGGCCATCGGGGTATTGGGCAGGCCCTGGCTGAACGCCGCCTCGATGTCCAGGCGCAGTTCGCCGGCCGCCTCCTTGGCGCATTCGAGCGCGGCGTTGTCGGTGATCCGCACGCCATCGGCAAACTGCGACTGCACGTTGCGCAGGCCCAGCTGCTCTTCCACCTGGGGCCGCGAGCCGAAGACCAGCACCACGTGCATGCCCATGGCGTGCAGCAGCGCCACGTCGTTGACCAGTGCGTTGAGCACGCCGGCCTTGACCAGTTCGCCGCTGAAGGCGATCACGAAGGTCTTGCCGCGGAACGTGTGGATGTACGGGGCGACCGCGCGCAGCCAGTCGACGAACTGCTGCTGGTCGGGGCCGCTGGCCTCGGCCAGATCGGCGCCGGCCGACGCTGACGGGATGGGCGTGGCAGGCTCGGCAGTGGTCATCGGGACGGTCGACGGATCGGCGGGCGAGGGCGGGTCGGCAGGATCTGGGTCCTGCTGCGGGGAGTCGGTTCTGGCGTTCATGCGGCGGATTATAATCCCGGCCAATGTCAGCACAACGCCCCGCCAAGCCTGCCCCGGCCAACCCCGCCGAGGCTACCTCCGCCCAGGCCAGCCAGAACCCCGCTCCGCGCGACGCGGGCGGTGGTGCTCGCCCCCCGAAACAGGCGCAGCAACGGCCGCCACAACAGTCGCAGAAGCCGGCGCAGAAGCCTGCGCAGCATCCGCAACAGCCGCGTCAGCCCCGTCCGCCGCGCCAGGGCGGCGCCCAGCGACCGGCGCGCCCCGACGCCGGGCAGCAGGCCGCTCGGCCGGAAGCCGGCCAGCGTCCGCCGCGTCCCGAAGGCGGCCAGCGTCCGCCGCGTCCGCCCCAGCCGGTGCGGCTGGCCAATCCGCTGCCCGAGATCACGTTCCCGGAGGCCCTGCCGGTGTCGGCGCGCCGCGACGAGATCGCGCAGGCGCTGCTGGCCAACCAGGTGGTGATCGTTTCCGGCGAAACCGGCTCGGGCAAGACCACGCAGCTGCCCAAGATCGCGCTGTCGGTGGGGCGTGGGCCGGCCCGCGAGGGCAAGCCCGGCGGCGGCCTGATCGGCCACACGCAGCCGCGGCGGATTGCCGCCACGTCCACGGCCAAGCGCATCGCGCAGGAACTGGGCACGCCAGTGGGCGAGCACGTGGGCTACCAGGTGCGCTTCAACGACACCATGTCGGCGGGCGCGTCGGTCAAGCTGATGACCGACGGCATCCTGCTGGCCGAGACGCAGAACGACCCGCTGCTGCGCGCCTACGACACGATCATCATCGACGAGGCGCACGAGCGCAGCCTCAATATCGACTTCCTGATCGGCTACCTGCGCCAGATCCTGCCCAGGCGGCCGGACCTGAAGGTGATCATCACGTCGGCCACCATCGATGCGAAGCGATTTGCCGAGCATTTCGCGCGCGATGGCAAGCCGGCGCCCGTGATCGAGGTCAGCGGCCGCCTGTATCCGGTGGAAATCCGTTACCGCCCGATCCAGGAAGACAAGCCGGCACCGGGTCAGGCGGCCGCGCCGCGCGCCGAAAAGGCGAAGGAACGCGACCTGTACGACGGCATCGTCGATGCCGTGGACGAACTGTGCCGGCTGGGCCCGGGAGACGTGCTGGTCTTCCTCCCCGGCGAGCGCGAGATCCGCGAGGCCGCCGAGGCGCTGCGCAAGCATCATCCGCCGCATACGGAGATCCTGCCGCTGTTTGCGCGGCTGTCCGTGCAGGAGCAGGAGCGCGTGTTCCGGCCGTCGAACGCCCGGCGCATCGTGCTGGCCACCAACGTGGCGGAAACGTCGCTCACGGTGCCCGGCATCCGCTACGTGGTGGATACGGGCCTGGCGCGCGTGAAACGCTATTCGTACCGCAACAAGGTGGAACAGCTGCAGATCGAGTCGATCTCGCAGGCGGCCGCCAACCAGCGCGCCGGCCGTTGCGGCCGGGTGGCCGACGGCGTCTGCATCCGGCTGTACGAGGAAAGCGACTTCGCGGGCCGGCCGCGCTTTACCGACCCGGAAATCCTGCGCTCGTCGCTGGCGGCGGTCATCCTGCGCATGAAGGCGCTGCGCCTGACCGATATCGAGGCCTTTCCGTTCATCGAGCCGCCGCTGGGCCGCGCCGTGGCCGACGGCTACCAGCTGCTGCAGGAACTCGGTGCGCTCGACGAAGGCAACCAGCTGACCGGCACCGGCCGCCAACTGGCGAAACTGCCACTCGATCCGCGCGTGGCCCGCATGATCCTGGCCGCCCGCGACCACCACTGCCTGAAGGAAGTACTGATCATCGCCAGCGCGCTGTCGGTGCAGGACCCGCGCGAGCGGCCGCAGGAAGCCCAGGAAGCGGCCGACCAGGCGCATCGCAAGTTCATGGACGAAAAGTCCGAGTTCCTGGGGTGGGTCAAGCTGTGGAAGTGGTTCGAGGAAGCCGTCGCCCACAAGAAGACCAACCGCCAGCTTCAGGACCAGTGCCGCAGCAACTTCCTGTCGCACGTGCGCCTGCGCGAATGGCGCGATGTGCATTCGCAGCTGCACACCACGGTGAGCGAGCAGGGCTGGCGCCTGAACGAGTCCGAGCCGACCTTCGAGCAGCTGCACAAGGCGCTGCTGACGGGCTTGCTGGGCAACGTGGGCCTGAAGCTCGACGAGGCCGACGGCAAGGGCCGCGAGTACCTGGGCGCGCGCGGCATCAAGTTCCACCTGTGGCCGGGATCGCTGATCGCGCGCAAGGTGGGCCGCTGGATCATCGCCGCCGAACTGGTCGAAACCAGCCGGCTGTATGGCCGCACGCTGGCCCGCGTGGAGCCCGAATGGGTCGAACAGGTGGGCAAGCACCTGCTCAAGGTGAGCTGGAGCGAGCCGCACTGGGAGAAAAAGGCCGGCCAGGTGCTGGCGCTGGAACGCGGCACGCTGTACGGGCTGCCGGTCTACCAGCATCGGCGGGTGGATTTCGGCCCGATGAACCCGGTGGAGGCGCGCGAGCTGTTTATCCGTAGCGCGCTGGTGGAAGGCGAGTTTGACACCCGCCTGCCGTTTTTCGCCCATAACCAGCGGCTGGTGCGCGAGATCGAGAACCTGGAGCACAAGTCGCGCCGGCAGGACGTGCTGGTGGACGATGCGCTGATCTACGCGTTCTACGACAAGGCCATTCCGGCGGACATCCACAACCAGGTGGCCTTCGAGACGTGGTACCAGGCCGAATCGGCCCGGGACCGCAAGCTGCTGTACCTGAACCGCGACGAACTGATGCGGCACGAGGCGGCCGGCATCACCACCGACCTGTTCCCGAAGATCCTGCCTGTCGCCGGCATCGACATGGGCTTGTCGTACCACTTCGAGCCCGGCAGCCACCGCGACGGCGTGACGCTGACCGTGCCGCTGTACGCGCTGAACCAGGTCAGGCCCGAGCGCGCCGAATGGCTGGTGCCGGGCATGATCAAGGAAAAGGTGCATCTGCTGCTGAAGTCGCTGCCGCAGAAGCTGCGCCGCCATTGCGTGCCGCTGCCCGATTACGCGGCCGGGTTTGTCGACCGCCAGCCGTTTGGCGAGGGCGACCTGCTCGACGTGCTGATCGCCGACGTGCGCGAGCAGACCGGGACGATGATCCGGCGCGCCGACTTCAAGCTGGAAACGCTGCCGGCGCACCACACGATGAACTTCAAGGTGATCGACGAGCACGGTCGCCAACTGGATATGGGCCGCAACCTGGCCCAACTGCGCGCCGAACTGGGCGGGCAGGCGCAGCAGTCGTTCCAGAACATCGCCGCGCGCGATGTGCCGGCCGTCGAGGCCGGGCAGTACGAGAACCTGACCTCATGGTCGTTTGGCGAATTGCCCGAACTGCTGGAAATCCGCAAGGGCAACCAGACGCTGTTCGGCTACCCGGCGCTGGTGGACCGTGGCGACCACTGCGACGTGGAAGTGTTCGACGATCCCCAGGAGGCGGCGCGCATCCACCACGCGGGCCTGCGGCGGTTGTTCGCGCTGCAGTTGCGCGAGCAGGTCAAGTTCATCGAGAAGAACATTCCGAACCTGCAGCAGATGGCCATGCAGTACATGACGCTGGGCACGCAGGAGGAATTGCGCAACCAGATCGTGCTGATGGCGCTGGAGCGTGCCTGCCTGCAGGCCCCGCTGCCGCGCAACGAAGCCGAGTTCAATGCCCGCAAGGACGAAGGCCGGGCGCGGTTGTCGCTGCTGGCGCAGGAAATCGCGCGGCTGGTCGGCACGATCCTGGCCGAATATGCATCGCTGCCGCGCAAGCTGTTGCAGGCCAAGCCGTTCGGTTCGGCCTACCAGGACCTGGAAGCCCAGCTCGGCCGGTTGATGAACAAGTCATTTGTGATCGATACGCCATACACGCAGCTGGTCCACTATCCGCGCTACCTGAAGGGCATGGCGATGCGGGTGGACAAGCTCAAGGGCGACCCGGGCCGCGACAGCCAGCGCATCCAGGAGATGGCGCCGCTGGTCCAGCAATGGCAGCGCGCCGAAAAGCAGTTGCGCAGCCAGGGCAGGGGCGCGGCCGACGCGCGGCTGGACGAATTCCGGTGGATGCTGGAAGAACTGCGCGTGGCGCTGTTTGCCCAGGAGCTGCGCACGCCACAGCCGATCTCGGTCAAGCGGCTGCAGAAGGTCTGGGAGTCGATCCAGCGCTGACCGGGAAAAGCGGGCCGCAGCGGGCGTTCGCGATGGAAAGCGCCGCTCACATGTATCCAAATGTAAGTTACGCTTAAGAATCCGTTCTACTCGTCATCGCAACCGTCAGACGAAACGTTAGAATGCGCGATTCGTGTAGAAATGGCGGTCTTATGCTTGCATTGCGTCGTGTTGTGGCGGGGGTGTTGTCGATAGGCGCCCTGGCTTTGGCAATGGTCTCCGCGTCCGCCCGGGCAGAGGTGGTGACGATCCTGAACTCCGGTGACGCCAGCGTCACGCTGATCGACAAGGACACCCAGAAGGTTCTGGAAACGTTCCCGATCGGCAAGGAGCCGCATCACCTGATCGCCACGCCCGACGAGAAATCGCTGATCGTGGCCAACGCGGTCGGCAACGACCTGGTCTTCCTGGACCCGGTCACCGGCAAGGTGCAGCAGCGCGTGCCGGGCATCGACGATCCGTACCAGGTGGGCTTCTCGCCGGACCAGAAGTGGTTCATCGCCACCGGCAACCGGCTGGATCGCGTGGACGTCTACCGCTGGGACGGCCATCAGCTCAAGATCGCCAAGCAGTTCCCGCTGGCCAAGACGCCCAGCCATATCGCCTTCACCGCCGACAGCAAGATCGCCTTCATCACGCTGCAGGATTCCAACCAGATCGCCGCCATCGACCTGACCACGCTCAACGTGATGTGGGTCATGGAGGCGGGCTCGGCGCCGGCCGGCGTCTGGGTCACGCCTGACCAGAAGTACCTGCTGGTGGGCATGACCGGGGCCGACTACGTGGCCGTGATCGACTGGCGCACGCGCACCGTGGTCAAGCAGATCCAGACCGGCAAGGGCGCGCACAATTTCCGCGCCGTGGGCGACAAGCGTCACCTGTTCCTGACCAACCGCGTGCAGGGATCGATCAGCATCATCGACCAGCAGACGCTGTCGAAGGTGGGCGACATCACGGGCCTGCTGCCCGGCCCGGACGACATGGAACTGACCGCCGACGGCAAGACGCTGTGGGTGACGTTCCGCTGGGCGCGCTCGGTGGGCCTGATCGACGTGGCCAGCCGCAAGATGGTGAAGACGATCCGCGTGGGCAAGTCGCCGCACGGCATCTATTTCAAGACCCGCGCGCCGCTGTATTGATATTGACCCGACAAGTCTGAGGACAACATGCGCCGAATGATTTCGCGCATTGCCGCGCTGGTGCTGGCACCGGTGGCGGCTTCGGTGGCCGGCATGGCGCTGGCCGCCGGGGCGGGGCAGGCGGCTGGCGCGTGCCGCGCCGGCACGCTGTACCTGACCTTCGACACCGGCAGCATGAGCCAGGCGGAGCTGATTGCCCGCACGCTGCGCCGCCACCATATTCGCGCCACCTTCTTCCTGGCCAGCGAACCGACCATCAACAAGGACAACTCGCTGGACCCGGCGTGGGCGCCGTACTGGAAATCGCTGGCCGCTGACGGCCACGCCTTCGGCACCCATACGTTCGACCATGTGTACCTGCGCAGCGTCAAGGGCGGCAAGGTCACCATGCGCCCGCAGTTCGGCGCGCAAGCCGGCCGCGATGTGGTCATGGACGAGGCGTCGTTCTGTACCGAACTGCGCCGCAGTGCGCAGGCGTTCCAGTCGATGACGGGCCAGCCGATGGTGCCGCTGTGGCGCGCCCCGGGCGGCCGCACCGCGCCGCAGACGCTGGCGTGGGCCGAGCAGTGCGGCTTCAGGCATGTGGGCTGGGCGCCGGCCGGATTCCTGGGCGACGAGCTGTCGTCGGAGACATTTCCGAACCAGGCGCTGCTGGACAAGGCACTGCGTGACCTGCGCGATGGCGATATTACGATGGCCCACCTGGGCATCTGGTCGCGCAAGGACCCGTGGGCGCCGGCCGTCCTCGATCCGCTGCTGACGGGGCTGGAGCAAAAGGGATTCTGCTTTGCCACCTTGCGCGAACATCCGCTATACAAGAACTGGATCGCGCAGCACGGCGCGGTGGAAGCCGGCGCGCAACCAATTTCCGGGTCGAAACGGTAATGTGGGACGCCTTCACTAACTGGCTCAATCTCTGGGTCGGCCAGATCGAGGCCACGGTCTTCCAGGACGTGATCCTGCCCGTGGTCTACAACCTCGGTTTTGGCGGCTATGCGGAGGACGCCTTTACCGGCACCGAATGGCTGCTGGTGGGCGTGGTGCAGATCGCCGTCATGGTGCTGATCCTGGGGCCGCTCGAAAAGCTGCGCCCGGTGGAGGCCGTGACCGACCGGCGCGCCATCCGGACCGACATGTTCTATACGGTGATCCACCGCCTGGGGCTGTTCCGGCTGGCCATGTTCTTCCTGCTGGCGCCGCTGATGGACGGCCTGGAAGGCCAACTGCGCCTGCTGGGCTGGCAGCGCATCAATGTGGAAGACTGGTGGCCGGGCGTGACATCGGTGCCGCTGGTCAGCTTCTTCGTCTACCTGCTGCTGTTCGACCTGCTCGACTACTGGTATCACCGGCTATCGCACACCTACCGGTGGTGGTGGAGCCTGCACGCGGTGCATCACAGCCAGCAGCAGATGACGCTGTGGAGCGACAACCGCAACCACCTGCTCGACGACATCCTGCGCGACGCCGTGTTCGCCACGGCCGCGCTGGCCGTCGGCGTGGAGCCGTCGCAGTACGTGCTGCTGGTGGCGCTGTCGCAACTGCTGCAGAGCCTGCAGCACGCCAACCTGAAGCTGCACTTCGGCTGGCTGGGCGAGCGGCTGCTGATCTCGCCGCGCTTTCATCGCACGCATCATGCCGTCGGGCTGGGCCACGAGCGCGCCGGCGGCGATGGCCGGCCGGTGCGGCTGGGCGGCTGCAATTACGGCGTGATCTTCCCGTGGTGGGACATGCTGTTCCGCACGGCCGTCTTCACCGACGTCTACTATCCCACCGGCATCCGCGACCAGCTGCCGCCGCCCACGGGGCGCGGGCGCAACTATGGTGGCGGCTTCCTGTCCCAGCAATGGCTGGGCATCAAGCGGCTTTTGCGTCTGGGGTGATGGGAACGCCCCCTGGGCTGTGCTAGGCTCTGGTGGCTTTCCTGAACACTCTTTTTCGCAGATCGCTGCATGAACGATATTCTTCGCGCGTTTGGGCGCGCCGTGGTCAGCCAGCTGCATCCGCGCATGCTGATGCTGACCGTCATCCCGTTTGTCCTGGCCACGGCCCTGTGGGGCGGCCTGATCTGGTGGGGCTGGGACCCGATCATGGGCACCGCCCGCGCGCTGCTGGAAGGTTCGGTCTTCACCAGCTGGATCTACGCCATGCTCGACTGGCTCGGCCTGCAGTCGCTGCGCACCGTGGTGGCGCCGCTGTTCGTGCTGACGCTGGCGATTCCGCTGGTCATCGCGTCGATGCTGATCTTCATCAGCCTGTTCTCGGTGCCCGCCGTGGTGAAGCACCTGGAGCGCGCCTATCCGGACCTGCAGAAGGCCCACGGCGGCAGCATTGCCGGCAGCGTGTTCCAGGCGCTGGGCAATACGGTGGTCTTCCTGCTGCTGGTGCTGGTCACGCTGCCGCTGTGGCTGATTCCGCCGTTTTTTGCGCTGATCCCGCCGGTGCTGTGGGGCTGGCTGACCTACCGCGTCATGACGTACGACGCGCTGTCCGAGCACGCCACGGCCGAGGAGCGCAAGACGCTGATGAAGCGCCACCGCATTCCGCTGCTGACGATCGGCGTGGTGGTGGGCCTGCTGGGCTCCGCCCCGACCTTGCTGTGGGTATGGTCGGCTGTCATCATCTTCCTGTTTCCGGTCGTGCTGGCCGGCACGCTGTGGCTGTACGTGCTGATCTTCATCTTCTCGGCGCTGTGGTTCGGCCACTTCTGCCTGCGCGCGCTGGCGGACCTGCGTGCCGAACGGGCCGCCGGGGCACCGCCGCCACCGCCGCCGGGCGACGTGATCGACCTGGCGCCGTCCGACGTGCGCCAGATCGGGCAGTCGTGATGGCGGACGCAACGGCGGCGTGAGCTTTCCATCCTGAGTCTTCAACCAAGAGGGGCATCATGGGTTTCGGTTTGATTGTCATCGGCGACGAGATCCTTTCCGGACGGCGCGAGGACAAGCACATGCGGCGCGCCATCGAACTGCTCGGCGAGCGCGGACTGGCGCTGGACTGGGCCGAGTACGTGGGCGACGAACGCGGGCGCATTACCGCCACGTTGCGGCGGACGTTCGCCGGTCCCGATGTCGTGTTCTGCACGGGCGGCATCGGCGCCACACCGGACGACCATACGCGCCAGTGCGCGGCGGCGGCACTGGGCGTGGACCTGGCACTGCACCCGGAGGCGCGCGAGCAGATCGCGCTGCGCATCGCGGAGACCGCCAACGGCGATCCGGTCAAGGCCGACCTGAATGCGCCCGAGAACCAGCATCGGTTCAAGATGGGCGAATTCCCGGTGGGCGCGCGCATCATCCCGAACAGCTACAACCGGATTCCGGGCTTCTCGGTGGCCGATCACCACTTCATGCCCGGCTTCCCGGTGATGGCCTGGCCGATGATGGAGTGGGTGCTCGACCACTACTACACGCACCTGTTCCATCTGGACGCCGAGCAGTCGCGGGCGTTCTACGTGTTCGAGGCCCCGGAATCGACGCTGACGCCGCTGATGGAGCAGGTGGAAGCCACGTTCCCGGGCATCCGCGTGTTCAGCCTGCCGTCGGTGGGCGACGTGACCCGAGGCGACCGCCTTGGGCGGCGGCATATCGACCTGGGGGTGAAGGGGCCAGCCGACCTGGTGCCGCCGGCCTACGCGATGCTGCTCGAAGGTGTCCGCGCGATGGGGTTCGAGATCGTCGAGCAGTAGGGCGGGGCGTCAGCTTGGCTGGCCGAAAAAAAGCGCATCACGGTGGTGATGCGCTTTTTTGTTTGCCGCGTGGGGCGCTGGCCGGCGTTACCGGACTCAGGCGCCGTGCCACGGCAGGCCGCGGAAGCACCAGCCTTCCACGGTCTTGCGGTGGTGTTCCTCGTCGCGCGGGCCCTCGAAGCCTTCCAGCACATCCATGGCCAGCGTGTAGCCGGCCTCGGTCGCCACGCGCGCGGCATGCTTCGAGCGGGCCGCGCTGCGGCACAGGAACAGCACCGGGGCGTCCTGCGGCACGCGCGCCTTCAGTTCGGCCACGAAATTGGGGTTCTGGGTGCCGCCCGGGTAGGTCGACCATTCGACATGCGCGAGCTGTTCGTCGGGCAGCGCCACGCCGCCCACCCAGTCCAGTTCGGCCTGGGTGCGTACATCGACCAGTACGGCCTTCGGGTCGGCCTGAAGCAGCGCGTAGGCTTCCTGCGGGGAGAGGGCGCCGTAGTAGGGGAGCTGGCCCTGTTGCTGACGGGCGTGGGCGGCCTGGAGGAGGGTGTCTCGGGTAGTCATTCTGTGTGACGAAGTCAATAAGAAAGCGATCAAAACTGGCGCGCTCGGACGGCTTGCGGGGGCGATCGCAAGAAAGCCCAATCTTTGCTGGGAGCCAGCCCGAATCGGCGCTATTCTAGCGCCCGGCCGTTGCGAGCGGCCCGAAAAATGGTGGCAAACCGGATGCGCCGTTTTGGTGCCAAACTGGTGCATTTATCACGGTTTGGCACTGTCACGGTGCCATGACTTGAATGATGCACCATAATGGTGTGTCATGGGTGTCGGGTCTGCCGGGCCGCGGCGGCAAAGCCAGGCGGGCTCAGGCCGGCAACCGGGATTGCATGCAATCCGCATCCCCCGTCGCGGTGCGGCCTGACAGGCAGATGCACGTTTTTCGGGAAGTCTGTGCGATTGGCGCCCCGTTGGGGGCAGGCGTTGGCACGCTTTCTGCTAACATCCCTCGTCCCTTTTGGGGCGGCCAGATCGGCAGGTCCGGAGGTCGCACCAACAATGGCTTTCTCAGACACAGCCTCGAATTTCCAGGAGATAGGCATGGCGCAGAGCGTTGCAGATGTGATGAAGCTCGTGAAGGAAAACGACGTCAAGTTCGTCGATTTCCGCTTCACGGATACCAAGGGCAAGGAACAGCACGTGTCGGTGCCGACGTCGCACTTCGACGAGGACAAGTTCGAAAGCGGTCACGCCTTTGACGGTTCGTCCATCGCGGGCTGGAAGGGTATCGAAGCCTCGGACATGCTGCTGATGCCGGATTCGGGTACCGCCTACATCGACCCGTTCTATGAAGAACCGACCCTGGTCCTGACCTGCGACGTGATCGAACCGTCGGACGGCAAGGGCTACGACCGCGACCCGCGCTCGATCGCCAAGCGCGCCGAGGCCTACCTGAAGAGCACCGGCCTGGGCGACACCGCCTTCTTCGGTCCGGAACCCGAGTTCTTCATTTTCGACGGCGTGACCTGGAACATCGACATGCAGGGCTGCTCGGTGAAGATCCAGTCGGAAGAAGCACCGTGGTCGTCGGGCAAGGAATTCGAGCACGGCAACAGCGGTCACCGTCCGGGCAAGAAGGGCGGCTACTTCCCGGTCGCCCCGATCGACACGTTCCAGGACATGCGTTCGGAAATGTGCCTGATTCTGGAATCGCTGGGCATTCCGGTCGAAGTGCACCACCACGAAGTGGCTGGCCAGGGCCAGAACGAAATCGGCACCAAGTTCAGCACGCTGGTGCAGCGCGCCGACTGGACGCAGCTGCAGAAGTACGTGATCCAGAACGTTGCGCACACCTATGGCAAGACCGCCACGTTCATGCCGAAGCCGGTCGTGGGCGACAACGGTTCGGGCATGCACGTTCACCAGTCCGTGTGGAAGGACGGCCAGAACCTGTTCGCGGGCAACGGCTACGCCGGCCTGTCGGAATTCGCGCTGTACTACATCGGCGGCATCATCAAGCACGCCCGTGCCCTGAACGCCATCACCAACCCGGGTACGAACTCGTACAAGCGCCTCGTGCCGGGCTTCGAAGCCCCGGTGAAGCTGGCCTATTCGGCCCGCAACCGTTCGGCCTCGATCCGCATTCCGTACGTGGCGAACCCGAAGGGCCGCCGTATCGAAACGCGTTTCCCGGATCCGCTGATGAACCCGTACCTGGGCTTCTCGGCACTGCTGATGGCCGGCCTGGACGGCGTGATGAACAAGATCCACCCGGGCGAAGCTGCCGACAAGAACCTGTACGACCTGCCGCCGGAAGAAGACGCAAAGATCCCGACCGTCTGCTCGAGCCTCGACCAGTCGCTGGAGTACCTGGACAACGACCGTGAGTTCCTGACCCGCGGCGGTGTGTTCTCGAACTCGATGATCGATGCGTACATCGAACTCAAGATGGAAGAAGTCACGCGTTTCCGCATGACGACTCACCCGATCGAGTTCGACATGTACTACTCGCTGTAAAGCGATAAGTGGGTTGCCAGGTTGTGACCGGGCAACACTTGCACCAGGAAGGGGCGGCTTCGGCTGTCCCTTTTTGTTTTGCGGCGACGTTGCTCGCTAGAATGGGGCTCCTTTTCCCAACCTTCATGTCGATGTTCATGAACGCCATTTCGAACAAGGGTTTCAGCATGGCCGGCGGCGCGCTGCCGCACCAAATGCGTGTGGGTTTCCCCATTCTGGTGACGATGGCCGCCCTGGCGCTGGCCGTCTGGGCGGCGCCGGCCGCGGCGCAGTCGTCGGACGTGTACATGTGCAAGGGCCCCAACGGCGTGCCCGAGTACCGCAACGGCAGCGGCGGCGGCAAGGACTGCAAGAAGCTCAACCTGCCCGACGTGATGACGGTGCCCGGCACGCGTACCAGCGGCGGTGGCACCACGGCGGCCGCCAGGCCGGCCGCCACGTCGCCGGCGGCATTCCCGCGCGTGGACAGTGCCACGCAGAAGACCCGCGATGGCGAACGCCGCACGGTGCTGGAGCAGGAACTGCAATCCGAGGAAGCCAGGCTGGCCGGACTGCGCGCCGAGTACAACAACGGCGAGCCGGAGCGCCAGGGCGGCGAGCGTAATTATCAAAAGTATCTGGATCGCACGGCACGGCTGCGCGATGACGTTGCGCGTAGTGAAGCCAATGTGGCTTCGCTTCGGCGGGAACTGTCGAATCTGAAGGATTGAAACCGATGCGTCGCCTGATTCGCGGAGTTTCGCGCAAGGTTACCGGGGCCGACCGCAAGCCGGACGTGGCCGGTTCCGAGGCCCCGGAAGTGCGTGATGCCGATATCCTGCCATTGGGCGATTTCGCATTGCATCCCGGCCTGGACGTGGTGGCCAACCCGGTGCTGCTGGTGCGCCAGCCGGGGCTGCGGGTGGTCTACGCCAATCCGGCCGCCGAGGCCAGCTTTGCCATGTCGCGCAAGGCCATGGTGGAGCTGACGCTGCCCGACCTGTTCGGCGCGTCGGAAGAGCTCGACACCATGATCGACTCCGTGATGGCCCGGCAGGTGGACGTGCGCCGCCAGGACCTGGTGCTGCGCCCGCCGCTGCAGGAACCGCTGCACGCCCACGTGGTGGTGGGCGGCATCGAGGGCAATTCGAGCACGGCGCTGGTCGAGATCCTGCTCAACGAGCAGAAGGTGCGCAGCGACCGCGAGGAACGCCTGATCGACCTGACATCGGCCAACAAGGAACTGATCCGCAATCTGGCGCACGAGATCAAGAACCCGCTGGGCGGTATCCGCGGGGCGGCGCAGCTGCTGGAATTCGAGCTGCCCGAGCGTGCGCTGCGCGAGTACACGCAGGTGATCATCAAGGAATCGGACCGCCTGCAGACGCTGGTGGACCGCCTGCTGGAGCCCCATCGCCACCCGCACATCGTCTCCGAACTCAATATCCACGAAGTGCTGGAGCGGGTGCGCTCGGTGGTGCTGGCCGAATTCCCGAACGGGCTCGATATCGTGCGCGACTACGATGCCAGCCTGCCGGAGCTGCGCGGCGACATGGAGCAGCTGATCCAGGCCGTGCTGAACATCGTCCACAACGCGGCGCAGGCGCTGCACGAGCGCATCGCCCAGGGGGACGCGCAGATCGTCCTGCGGACCCGGGTGGCCCGCCAGGTCACGATTGCCAAGCGTTTGTACAAGCTGGCATTGGACTTGCATGTGATAGACAACGGCCCGGGCATCCCCGAGGACATTCGCGAACGCATCTTCTATCCGCTGGTGTCGGGGAGGGATGGCGGTAGCGGTCTCGGTCTCACACTCGCTCAAACCTTCGTGCAGCAGCACGAGGGCTTGATCGAATGCGAGAGCCGGCCGGGCTGTACCGACTTCCGTATCCTGCTGCCGCTGCACTGACCGCCGATCCAGACATCGACGCGTCCCACGCGGCGATCCAGCGGGTCATACGGGAGACCACATGACACCGAGCAGACAAGCGACGCACATGAAGCCGATCTGGATAGTCGACGACGATCAATCAATCCGCTGGGTCCTGGAAAAGGCCCTTGCCCGTGAAAGCCTGCTCTCCCGCAGTTTTACCAATGTGCGCGACGTGCTCGCGGCGTTGGAAGAGGACGAGCCGCAAGTCCTGATTTCCGATATCCGCATGCCTGGCGGGTCGGGACTGGACCTGCTGCAGGCGATCAAGGCGCGCCACCCCGGGCTGCCGGTCATCGTGATGACCGCGTACTCGGACCTGGACAGCGCCGTGGCCGCCTTCCAGGGCGGCGCGTTCGAATACCTGGCCAAGCCGTTCGATGTCGACAAGGCTGTCGAGCTGATCCGCCGCGCGCTGGAGGAAAGCCTGCGCGAGGAGGAAATGGACGATCGGCTAGTCGATGCGCCCGAGATCCTGGGCCAGGCGCCGGCCATGCAGGACGTGTTCCGCGCCATCGGCCGCCTGTCGCAATCGAACGTGACCGTGATGATTACCGGCGAGTCCGGTACCGGGAAGGAACTGGTGGCGCGGGCGTTGCACAAGCACAGCCCGCGCGCCAACGGCCCGTTCATCGCGCTGAACACGGCGGCGATTCCGAAGGACCTGCTGGAATCGGAACTGTTCGGCCATGAGCGCGGTGCGTTCACGGGCGCGCAGACCATGCGGCGGGGCCGCTTCGAGCAGGCCGAGGGCGGTACGCTGTTCCTCGATGAAATCGGCGATATGCCATTCGATCTGCAGACGCGGCTGCTGCGCGTGCTGTCGGACGGCAATTTCTATCGCGTGGGCGGCCACAATCCGCTGCGCGCCAATGTGCGGGTGATTGCCGCCACCCACCAGAACCTGGAAACGCGGGTCAAGGAAGGACTGTTCCGCGAGGACTTGTTCCACCGGCTGAACGTGATCCGGCTGCGCCTGCCGCCGCTGCGCGAGCGGCCCGAGGACATCACGCTGCTGGCGCGGCATTTCCTGCAGAAGAGCGCCAAGGAACTGGGCGTCGAGCCCAAGCGCATGTCGGACGAGGCGCTGACCTACGTCAGCACGCTGCCGTTCCCGGGCAACGTGCGCCAGCTTGAGAACCTGTGCAACTGGCTGACCGTGATGGCGCCGGCGCAGACCATCGAGGTCAAGGACCTGCCGCGCGAGATGATCGATGCCGGGCATGGCGAAAGCCCGCCGGCGTCGCGTCCGCCGGCGCCCGACCTGCGGCCTGCCGGCGATTACGAGGCCGTGGACACGTCCGACTACGGCATGGGCGCGCCGGGCGGGGATGGCGACACCCTGGTGGCGACGCGTCCGCCCATGGTGACGACATCGTCGGCCATGGCGCCGGCCTATGCCGCGCCGGCTGTCACGCAGAGCTGGGAAAGTCTGCTGGCCGGCGAGGCAAAGTCGATGCTGGAATCCGGCCAGCCGGAAGTCATGGACGCGCTGACGCGCCGGTTCGAAAAGGCCGTGCTGGAAGCCGCGCTCGGCGTCACGCGCGGCCGCCGCGTGGAAGCCGCGACCCGGCTTGGAATTGGCCGGAATACGATTACGCGGAAGCTCCAGGAGCTGGGATTCGACTGAACCCCGGTGGCAATGCCGCGCAACGCGCAAACGTGACGGGAGGCCGGGTCGGGCCTCCCTTTTTCAATGGGGAACGTGGGAATCGCTTAGGGACTGACCGGCTCGGGCGCCTCATCCACCTGGAACGTGGGAAGCCACACGTCGGGCCCTGGCGCCACCAGAATCCTGCCGCGCGCCGACACCCGCTTGCCGGCCAGCGCGCGGGCCTGGCGGACCGTCATGCCGCGCAATTCCCAGAAGTCGAACGCGTCCGTTTCCAGCATGATCGTCGGGAACGGGTCGTTACCCCGGATCTGGATCTCTCCGACCAGCGTCTGCGGCGGCTCGACGCGCGGGTCGGTGGCACATGCCGTGATGGCCAGTGCGGCGAGGAGTGCGGGTGTTGCACCGAGGATTGCGCCGAAACGTGCTTTCACGTCGGGTCTCCGGAAGTGCAGGGTGACGGCGCACCCCGCCAACGCCTTATTGGACCACGACCGACAGCGATGTGCCCGCAGGAACCTCGACTGTCTCGCTGTACGTTCCGGTCACGGCACTGCGGACGATCGGCAGGCTGCCGTAGGGCTGCAACAGAAGCGGCACCGACTGCGTCAGCGTTCGAATCGGCAGGAAGTCCTGGGGATCGATCGACGGCAACCTGAAGTCACCGTCCACCCGTGCCGGGAAGCCAAAGCCGGCAGGGCTTGGCGTTTTCATCAGCGCACCCGCGGTCGCGGCAAACGCGCGTAGCTGTTCGCCGAAACCGGAAGTGTCCTTGACCGAGCGGATGGCCGAATCCAGAACCCGGACCGAATTGGTGCTGCTGAAATCGTTCAGCAGGGCTTTATAGAAGTCGAGTCCGAGCTGCCGGGTCAGGAACCCGCCGAGCGATCCGGAGACGGCATAGCTGTTGCAGGATGCCGATGCAACCCTGAAGTCGAGCAGGCTGCAGTTATAGGAACCGGCCCGGTAGCCGACGTAGTCCGGAAAGCGCATGTCGCGGATCGTGTTGTAGTCCGGGCTGACGGCATCGCTGACCAGATCCTCCAGCATCATGGCTGAAGCTTCCTCCAGCCACGGTTCAAACATGTACGCGGGCCCCTTGGCCACGCCTCGGCGGTAGAAGCTCTGCAGGTGCATCGCTTCATGGATCATCGTAGAGACCATTTCCGTCAGCGCCGCGGGGTCGTCCAGATAGAGCGCCTCGGCATCCATGTACAGCGATACCGACTCGTTGCTGTAAGGATTGGTGACCGGATGCCGGGCGATGGCATTCCGTCCATAGAAGTACCCGAGCATGCCGGTCGGACGCTCGTCGTTGTTGAAATTCAGGATCACGATGTCGATGGGCTGCCCGGTCGCGGGGATCAACTCCGAATAGTCGTGCGGCCCCCAAAGTGGGCCACCGACCGAGGTGAGCGTGTCGTAGAGCCGTCCGGCGGGCGTAAAACTGTCTGCAAGCAGCGCCACGATTTCAGGGCTCACCCTGTCTGGCGTATTTTCTGATTCCTCCACCCAGAAATTGACGGTGGTGCCGTCGCTGGTGGCGCGCTGGAGCACCAGCGTGGCCGAACGCGCGGTATCGTCGGCGTGGTACCAGGTTCTGGTAGTGTTCGCGACCGCGGGGGCCTGGCTCTGCCGTGCCGAGAAGGCCGGCATGCTGCTGCGCTTGCCGGCGAGTGCCGCCCAGCCTTCGCGATTGAAGTCCGCAATGCGTTGCCGGACGGCCTGCTCGCCATCCTCGTTCCATCGCAGCGCGTTCGCCGCGACCGGGGATGCCTGCGGCGTCGTCAGCGAAATCGTTGGCATGATCTTCGGCACGGCGGTCTGGTTGGTAAAGACCAGCGTGACGTCCTGCCCGCTCAGGCCGTCGATCCGGACCGGGATCCTGGCCGGGGTGGCAGAGGCGTTGATGGCTTGCCACACGCCCACGCCATTGCCTGCATAGGTATTCGCGCTGACAGTGCCGCAGTTGCTGCAGGCCGGCGACACCGTGCGGGGCGGGTCCGGCAGCGGCGCGGGCGGCGGTGTTTCGGGTGCGGGTGCGGGTGCGGTTGGGGGTGCCGGCGCGGGCGCGGGCGCCGCGACAGTCGTGGGTGGCGCGGACGGTTCGCCATCGCCACCACCGCCACAGCCGCCGAGCGTGGCGGCAGCCAGTAGTGCTGCGGATACGGACTTCGAATGCGCAAGGATGCGCGACGTGTTTGTCATGACGATTCCCCTCGAATGTCGGTTGGCGAAGCCGGGCGCCATCGCGGCGCAGCGGTGCTTATACCGGCGTGGATGGCAGGTTCGCCGTCCACACGAGGGGAAATCGAGATTAATTGACGGCCGTCATGCCAACTGTTTCAGCGTTAAGACCCTTTCTGCCATTTCCGTAAATCCTTCGCCGCCGGACGCGTCGGTGATGTAGGCCGGCTTCACTGGCAGTTTGTCCAGAATGTCGCGCACGTTGGCGACGCCCACCGACAGCGGGAAGTGCCCGAACATCGCCACGTCATTGGCCGAATCGCCAATGAACAGCCATTCGTCGCGCCTTGCGTCGATATCGTCCCCGAGTAATTCCGCGACACAGAGCCGGCTCATCGACAGCTTGTCGTGATGGCCGAACCAGCCATTGACGTGGATCGAGCTGACCGTGGCCGTCATGCCGGCGCTGCGCATGATCGCCACGATGCGGTCCACGGCGGCCTGCGGCAGCGGCGATACGTCCTCGGCGTGGTCGATGGCCAGGTCGGCCGCGTGCCATGCCTGATCCGAGGCCAGCGCGCAGCCGGGGACTTCGCGCAGGATTTCCTGGCCCAGTGCATGGATGCGGAACAGGTTCGCCTCGCGGGTGGCGGCGTCGTCCAGGAAACGCGTGATGAGTTTGTTGTCGACAAGATGCGAATAGAACGCACCGTTTTCGCCGATGATGGCGTCCACCGGCCATAGGCGGGTGAGGATTTCCGCCCACGCGATGCAGCGCCCCGTGACCGGAATCACGTGCAGCCCGGCCCGTTTGAGGCGGTCGAGCGCGACGTAGGTGGAGGCCGGCAGGCGGCCGTCGGTGGTCAGGGTGCCGTCGATGTCGGTCAGGATGCCGCGGACACGGCGCAGCGCGCTGTCGGGCAGGGCGGAAAAGGAGGTCGGTACGGTCATGGCGGGGCATTGTAGCCGTGGCGAACCGCGCCCGGCGTGGCAATTGTCTGTCGTCAATATGCTGCAACATTCTCTTGCGCAAGGGCGGGTTTGCCCGGTGTTCGATGACAACGGAGCGGCGTAACATGCCTGTCACAAAAAATGCATACAGTCGGTCGCTTTTTCAAAAAAACTGTCGCACCGAACGGCCTCAGGAGAAATACCATGTCCTTCCCGCGCTTCGCAGTGAAATTCGCCGCAGTGGCCAGCCTGGCCCTCGCCGGCACGGCCCACGCAGCCGTAGAGATCCAGTGGTGGCACGCCATGCAGGGCGCGCTGAACGACAAGGTGAACGAGATCGCCAACAAGTTCAACGCCAGCCAGTCCGATTACAAGATCGTGCCCGTGAACAAGGGCAATTACGACGAAACCATGGCCGCCGGCATTGCAGCGTTCCGCGCTGGCGGCGCCCCGGCCATCCTGCAGGTGTTCGAGGTGGGTACCGCCACGATGATGAGCGCCAAGGGCGCCATCAAGCCGGTGTCCGTCGTCATGAAGGAATCGGGCGAGAAGTTCGACCAGAAGGCCTATATCCCGGCCGTGGCGGGTTACTACACCTCGTCGAAGGGCGAGATGCTGTCGTTCCCGTTCAACAGCTCGACCACCGTCTTCTATTACAACAAGGACGCCTTCAAGAAGGCCGGCCTGTCGGCGCCGCCGAAGACCTGGCCCGAGGTCATGCAGTATTCGGCCAAGCTCAAGGCGGCCGGCAGCAGCTGCGCGTACACGACCGACTGGCAGAGCTGGGTGCACCTGGAGAGCTTCTCGGCCTGGCATAACACGCTGTTCGCGTCCAAGAACAATGGCTTTGGCGGCACCGACGCCCGCCTGGTGTTCAACAGCCCGCTGCACGTGAAGCACATCACGAACCTGCAGGAAATGGTCAAGAAGGGCTATTTCAGCTACGGCGGCCGCAAGTCGGAGTCGCAGGCCAAGTTCTATAACGGCGAATGCGCGATGTTCACCGGCTCGTCGGCGTCGCTGGCCAATATTCGTAAAAACGCCAAGTTCCAGTTCGGCGTGTCGCAGCTGCCGTACTACGCGGACGTGCAGGGGGCTCCGCAGAACACGATCATCGGCGGTGCCTCGCTGTGGGTGATGGGCGGCAAGAAGGCCGAAGAATACAAGGGCGTGGCCAAGTTCTTCACGTTCCTGTCGCAGCCCGAAATCCAGTCGGACTGGCACCAGGCCACCGGCTACCTGCCGGTGACAATGGCCGCCTATGAGCTGACCAAGAAATCAGGTTATTACGACAAGAACCCGGGTGCCGACGTATCGGTGGAGCAGATGGTCGTGAAGACCACCGAGAAGTCGCGCGGCGTGCGCCTGGGCAACCTGGTGCAGATCCGCACGATCGTCGACGAGGAGCTGGAGTCGGTGTGGGCCGGCAAGAAGGAACCGAAGGCGGCGCTGGACGCGGCCGTGGCACGCGGTAACGAACAGCTGGAACGCTTCCAGAAGACCGCCCGGGATTAAGCCCGGCCGGTGCGGCACCCGAGCGGGCGGCGGCACAACCGTCGCCCGCTCGCCGTTTGTTCAGTCGTTCAGTCGTTCAGTCGTTTGGCCGTTTGGTCGTTTAGTCTCAGGGCGGACTCCATCCCATGGAAAAACGCGTCGTATTCCGGTCGCCGTGGCTGCCGTATCTGCTGGTATTGCCGCAGATCGTCATCACGCTGGTCTTCTTCTTCCTGCCCGCCGGGCAGGCGCTGTGGCAGTCGATGCTGCAGCAGGATGCCTTCGGCATCCATCTCGATTTCGTCGGCGCCGACAACTTCGTCACGCTCTGGAACGATCCGAACTACATCGAATCGTTCCAGGTGACGGCCGTCTTCGCCATCGGCGTGACGGTGGTGGGCCTGTCGGTGGCGCTGCTGCTGGCGTACTTTGCCGACCGCGTGGTGCGCGCCGCCACCGGCTACAAGACGCTGCTGATCTGGCCGTACGCCGTGGCGCCGGCCGTGGCGGGCGTGCTCTGGATGTTCATGTTCAACCCGACGCTGGGCGTGGTGTCGTACGCGCTGCGCAAGATCGGCGTGGACTGGAACTACCTGCTGGACAGCAACCAGGCGCTGGCGCTGGTGGTGCTGGCGGCCGCCTGGAAGCAGATCAGCTACAACTTCCTGTTTTTCCTGGCCGGGCTGCAGAGCATTCCGAAGTCGCTGATCGAAGCGGCGGCCATCGATGGCGCCGGGCCGTGGAAGCGGTTCTGGTCGATCGTGTTCCCGCTGCTGTCGCCGACCACGTTCTTCCTGCTGGTGATCAATGTGGTCTACGCGTTCTTCGACACCTTCGCGATCATCGACGCGGTGACGCACGGCGGCCCGTTCAACTCCACGAACACGCTCGTGTACAAGGTGTTCCACGATGGCTTCCGTGGCATGGACATCGGCGGTTCGGCCGCGCAGTCGGTGGTGCTGATGGTGATCGTGATCGCGCTGACCGTGGTGCAGTTCCGCTTCGTGGAACGCAAGGTCCAGTACTGACAGGAGGATAGGCAATGGTAGAGCGTCGTCCTGTACTGGACTTCATTACCCACGTGGTGCTGATCCTGGGCATCGTCGTGGTGGCATTCCCCGTGTACCTGACCTTCGTGGCGTCGACGCTGACGGCCGAGCAGGTGCTGGATGCCCCCATGACGCTGATCCCGGGCAGCCACCTGATCGACAACTATCGCACCGTGCTGTTCCAGGGCGTGGGCGAGTCGGCATCGCCGGTGTCCACGATGATGAAGAACAGCCTGATCATGGCGCTGGGCATCGCGCTGGGCAAGATCGCGATCTCGATCATCTCGGCCTTCGCGGTGGTCTATTTCCGCTTTCCGCTGCGCAAGGTCTTCTTCTGGATGATCTTCATCACGCTGATGCTGCCGGTGGAAGTGCGGATCCTGCCCACCTACAAGGTGGTGTCGGATCTGGGCCTGCTGGACAGCTACTTCGGGCTGACGATTCCGATCATCGCGTCGGCCACGGCCACGTTCCTGTTCCGCCAGTTCTTCCTGACCATTCCGGACGAACTGGCCGAGGCGGCCCGCATCGACGGCGCCGGCCCGCTGCGCTTCTTCTGGGATGTGGTGCTGCCGCTGTCGCGCACCAGCATCGCGGCGCTGTTCGTGATCCAGTTCATCTACGGGTGGAACCAGTACCTGTGGCCGCTGCTGATCACCACGCAGAAATCGATGACGCCCGTGGTGGTGGGCGTCACGCAGATGATCTCGCGCTCGGGCGATGCGGCCACCGACTGGAACCTGGTGATGGCCACGGTGATGCTGGCGATGATCCCGCCGGCCGTGGTGGTCGTGCTGATGCAACGCTGGTTCGTCAAGGGCCTGGTGGAAACGGAAAAATAAGGTCAGACATGGCAAGGCTGTCTCTTCGAAACGTACAGAAGACCTATGCCGGCGGCACCCAGGTGGTGCATGGCATCGATATGGAAATCGCCGACGGCGAGTTCATCGTGATCGTTGGCCCGTCCGGCTGCGGCAAGTCCACGCTGCTGCGCATGGTGGCGGGGCTGGAAACGATCACCGGCGGCGAGGTGCATATTGGCGACAAGGTCGTGAACGACCTGGAGCCGGCCGAGCGCGACATCGCGATGGTGTTCCAGAACTATGCGCTGTATCCGCACATGAGCGTCTACGACAACATGGCGTACGGCCTCAAGATCCGCGGCATGTCGAAGGCCGAGATCGCGCAGCGGGTGACGCACGCGGCCGGCATCCTGGAACTGGCGCCGCTGCTCGAACGCAAGCCGCGCGCGCTGTCGGGCGGCCAGCGCCAGCGCGTGGCCATGGGGCGCGCCATCGTGCGCGAGCCGGCGGTGTTTCTGTTCGACGAGCCGCTGTCGAACCTCGATGCCAAGCTGCGCGTGCAGATGCGGCTGGAACTGAAGGACCTGCATCGCCGCCTGAAGACCACCAGCCTGTACGTGACCCACGACCAGGTGGAGGCCATGACGCTGGCCGACCGCATGATGGTGCTCAACGGCGGACGGGTCGAGCAGATCGGCACGCCGCTGGAAGTCTATTCGCGCCCGGCCAGCACGTTCGTGGCCAGCTTTATCGGCTCGCCACCGATGAACCTGGTGCCGGTGGCGCGCAATGGGTCGGGCCAGGGTACCCAGGGCGGCGAGGCGCAGATGCGCGTGCTGCCGAAGGAAGGGCAGGGCGCAGCGGCCACGCTGGGTCATCTGCCGATGGGCCTGCACCTGCCCGAGCAGGCGCTGATGGGGCTGCGCCCCGAACACATCGAGCCGTGCGCGACGCACGAGGCGATTGCCGAGGTCGATGTGCGCGTGGTGGAGGCGCTGGGCGCCGACTCGTTCGCGTATGGCACGCTCGGCGGCCAGCCGATCGTGGTGCGGCTGGACAGCCATATGCCGGTGCGCGCCGGCGACAAGCTGCCGATCACGGCATCGGCCGACCACCTGCATTTCTTCGACATGCAGCACGGCAGGCGGATCGAGGCGCTGGCATGAGCGATATCCGGACGCGCTGGCCGTATCCGCGCCATATCGCGCACCGTGGCGCCGGCAAGCTGGCGCCCGAGAACACGCTGGCGGCATTTCGCCACGGCGCGTCGTTTGGCTACCGGATGTTCGAGTTCGACGTGAAGCTGTCCGGCGACGGCAAGCCCGTGCTGATGCACGACGCCACGCTGGACCGCACGACCTCCGGCCACGGGCGCGTCGATGCGCTGACGCTCGGCGAGATCGCCTTGCTGGACGCGGGCAGCTGGCACAGCCCGGCCTTTGCCGGCGAGCCGGTGCCCACGCTGGCGGCCATCGCCCGCTATACGCAGGCCAACGGCTTCCTGGTCAATATCGAGATCAAGCCGGTGCCGGGTGCCGAATATCGCACCGGTGCTGCGGTGGCGCTTGACGCACTTTCGTTGTGGAAGGGCGCTGCGGTCCCCCCTCTGCTATCGTCGTTTTCCGAGGTCGCGCTCGAAGCGGCGCGCCTGGCCGCGCCGGGCCTGCCGCGTGCATTGCTGCTGGACAAGCTGCCGGCCGACTGGCTGGACCGGCTGCGGCGTCTGGACTGCGTGGCGCTTGATTCGAATCATCGCGAACTCGACGCCAAAGTCATTGCCGACGCCCATGCGGCAGGCTTCAAGGTCCTGTGCTACACGGTCAACGACCGTTCCCGCGCGCAGGATCTGCTGTCCTGGGGCCTCGATGGCCTGATTACCGATGCGGTTGACCAGATCGAACCGCAACCGTAACGTTCCTGGACACACTGTCTCGATTTTGCATCACGAAAAGTCCCCACTGTCTGGGGGATTACATGCTATGCTCTGCGAGTGAAGACTTAGGTCCTTCCCGCACAACTTGCCCTTTCGGGTCTGGCGGCGAGACCGAGACAGACGGCACCCCCGGGTGCCGTTCGTTCAAGGTGGTAACCGCAGGACCCCCAAGAGTTGTTTGCAATCCGCTAACCGGTCAGGCCGTGTCGCGGAAGGTTGATGAACCCGCTTAACTCCGGCATACCCGGAGAATAGTGAGCGCCCCATGATGCAGCAGTATCAAAGCAATTCGTACCTCTTCGGCGGCAACGCCCCCTATGTGGAAGAGCTGTACGAGGCCTATCTCCAGAATCCCAGTTCGGTTCCCGACAACTGGCGCGCGTATTTCGACGCGATGCAGAATGTCCCGGCTGTGGATGGTTCCAACGCCCGCGATATCCCCCACGCACCGATCGTCGCCTCGTTCGCCGAGCGCGCCAAGGCGGGCCCCATCAAGACCATCGTTGCCTCGGCCGACTCCGACATGGGTCGCAAGCGCGTCGCTGCCACGCAGCTGATCGCCGCCTACCGCAACATCGGTTCGCACTGGGCCGACCTCGATCCGCTCAAGCGCCAGGAGCGTCCGCCCCTGCCTGACCTGGATCCGGCGTTCTACGGTTTTTCCGAGGCCGACCTCGACATCGTCTTCAATGCCAGCAACACGTATTTCGGCAAGGAGTCGATGAGCCTGCGCGAGCTGCTCAACAACCTCCGTGAGACCTACTGCGGCACCATCGGCGCCGAGTTCATGTACGTGAGCGACCAGGCGCAGAAGCGCTGGTGGCAGGAGCGCCTGGAAACCACGCGCTCCAAGCCCGTGTTCACGCTGGAGAAGAAGAAGCACATCCTCGACCGCCTGACCGCGGCCGAAGGCCTGGAGCGATTCCTCCACACCAAGTATGTCGGCCAGAAGCGTTTCTCGCTGGAAGGTGGCGAGAGCTTCATCGCCGCCATGGACGAACTGATCCAGCACGCCGGTACCAAGGGCGTGCAGGAAATCGTGATCGGCATGGCCCACCGCGGCCGTCTGAACGTGCTGGTCAACACGCTGGGCAAGATGCCGGCCGACCTGTTCGCCGAATTCGAAGGCAAGCACGTCGATGACCTGCCGGCCGGCGACGTGAAGTACCACAAGGGCTTCTCGAGCGATGTCTCGACCGAAGGCGGCCCGGTTCACCTGTCGCTCGCGTTCAACCCGTCGCACCTGGAAATCGTCAACCCGGTGGTGGAAGGCTCGTCGAAGGCCCGCCAGGAACGCCGTGGCGACGCCGGTCACAAGGAAGTGCTGCCGGTGCAGGTGCACGGCGACGCGGCCTTTGCCGGCCAGGGCGTGGTGATGGAAACGCTGAACCTCGCGCAGACCCGCGGCTACGGCACGGGCGGCACGATGCACATCGTCATCAACAACCAGATCGGCTTCACGACGTCCGACCCCCGCGATGCGCGTTCGACGCTGTATTGCACGGACGTGGTCAAGATGATCGAAGCCCCGGTGCTGCACGTGAACGGCGACGATCCCGAAGCCGTGGTGTACGCCATGCAGCTGGCCGTTGACTTCCGCATGGAATTCAACAAGGACGTCGTGGTCGACATCATCTGCTTCCGCAAGCTGGGTCACAACGAGCAGGACACCCCTGCCATGACGCAGCCGCTGATGTACAAGAAGATCGGCCAGCACCCGGGTACGCGCAAGCTGTACGCCGACAAGCTGGTGGCCCAGAACCTGACCGCCGCCGACTTTGGCGACGAGCTGGTCAAGGGTTACCGTGCCGCCATGGACGCCGGCAAGCACACGGTGGACCCGGTCCTGTCGAACTTCAAGAACAAGTTCGCCGTGGACTGGATGCCGTTCCTGAACCGCAAGTGGACCGATGCCGCCGACACCGCCGTTCCGATGACGGAACTGAAGCGTCTGGCCGAGCGCATCACCACGATTCCGGAACAGCTCAAGCTGCACCCGCTGGTGGACAAGGTCATCAAGGACCGTGCCAACATGGGCAAGGGCGAGCAGATGCTGGACTGGGGCATGGGTGAACACCTGGCCTTCGCCTCGCTGGTCGCTTCGGGCTACCCGGTGCGTATCACCGGCCAGGATGCCGGCCGCGGTACCTTCACGCACCGTCACGCCGTGCTGCACGACCAGGCGCGGGAACGCTGGGATGCCGGTTCGTACGTGCCGCTGCAGAACGTGTCGGACAACCAGGCACCGTTCACGGTGATCGACTCGGTGCTGTCGGAAGAGGCCGTGCTCGGCTTCGAATACGGCTACTCGACCGCCGAACCGAACGCGCTGGTGATCTGGGAAGCCCAGTTCGGCGACTTCGTCAACGGCGCCCAGGTGGTGATCGACCAGTTCATCTCGTCGGGTGAAGTGAAGTGGGGCCGCGCCTCGGGCCTGACGATGATGCTGCCGCACGGCTACGAAGGCCAGGGTCCGGAACATAGCTCGGCCCGTATCGAGCGTTTCCTGCAGCTCTGCGCAGACCACAACATGCAGGTGGTCCAGCCGACCACGCCGGCCCAGATCTTCCACCTGCTGCGCCGCCAGATGATCCGTCTGTTCCGCAAGCCGCTGGTGATCATGACGCCGAAGTCGCTGCTGCGCAGCAAGGACGCCGTGTCGCCGCTGTCCGATCTGGCCAAGGGCCATTTCGAGACCGTGATCCCCGATCACGAGGAACTGAACGCCAGCAAGGTCAAGCGCGTGATCATGTGCTCGGGCAAGGTCTACTACGACCTGGTCAACACCCGCAAGGAACGCGAGGCGACCGACACGGCGATCATCCGCCTGGAGCAGCTGTATCCGTTCCCGCACAAGGCCGTGGCCGCGGAACTCAAGAAATACCCCGGCGCGACCGAAATCGTGTGGTGCCAGGACGAACCGCAGAACCAGGGCGCCTGGTTCTTCGTCCAGCACTACATCATGGAAAACATGACGGAAGGCCAGAAGCTCGGTTATGCCGGTCGTCCCGCCTCGGCTTCGCCGGCGGTGGGCTACTACGCAAAGCACAACGAGCAACAGAAGGCGCTGCTGGAAGCCGCGTTCTCCAAGCTCAAGGGCTTTGTTCTGACCAAGTAATTCGTTGGTACCCCGCGGCGGCGCTCAGGGATGCGCGCCGCGGGACTACCTGCCTGAAACGAAACACACACGCATACATCGAGGATTTAACAAACCATGGCTATTGTTGACGTCAAGGTTCCGCAACTGTCTGAATCGGTCGCCGAAGCGACCATGCTGAACTGGAAGAAGAAGCCGGGCGAAGCCGTTGCTCAGGACGAAATCCTGATCGAAATCGAAACGGACAAGGTTGTGCTGGAAGTGCCGGCCCCGTCGGCTGGCGTGCTGTCGCAGATCGTCAAGAACGACGGTGACACCGTTGTTGCCGACGAAATCATCGCCAAGATCGACACGGCAGCCACCGCTGGCGCCGCCGCTCCGGCCGCTGCCGCCCCGGCGCCCGCTGCCGCCGCACCGGCTCCGGCCGCTGCCCCGGCTGCCGCGCCCGCCGCAGCTGGCGCCATCGCCATGCCGTCGGCTGCCAAGCTGATGGCCGAAGGCGGCCTGTCGGCCTCGCAAGTGGCTGGCACCGGCAAGGACGGCCGTATCACCAAGGGTGACGTGCTGGCCGCCGGTTCGGCGCCGGCCGCCAAGGCTGCGCCGGCGCCGGCCGCTGCCAAGCCGGCCCTGCCGCAAGTGTCGGCCCAGGTCGACTTCGCCGCGCTGGGCGACCGCCCGGAAGAGCGCGTGCCGATGAGCCGCCTGCGCGCCCGTATCGCCGAGCGCCTGGTGCAGTCGCAATCGACCAACGCCATCCTGACCACGTTCAACGAAGTGAACATGAAGCCGGTCATGGATCTGCGTAACAAGTACAAGGATCGCTTCGAGAAGGAACACGGCGTGAAGCTGGGCTTCATGTCGTTCTTCGTGAAGGCCGCCGTCCACGCGCTGAAGAAGTACCCGATCATCAACGCTTCGGTGGATGGCAACGACATCGTCTACCACGGCTACTTCGACATCGGTATCGCCGTTGGCTCGCCGCGTGGCCTGGTGGTGCCGATCCTGCGCAACGCCGACCAGATGAGCCTGGCCGATATCGAGAAGAAGATTGCCGAGTTCGGTGCCAAGGCCCGTGACGGCAAGCTGTCGCTGGACGACCTGACCGGCGGTACGTTCTCGATCTCGAACGGCGGTACGTTCGGTTCGATGCTGTCGACCCCGATCATCAACCCGCCGCAATCGGCCATCCTGGGCGTTCACGCCACCAAGGACCGCGCCGTGGTGGAAGACGGTCAGATCGTGATCCGTCCGATGAACTACCTGGCCATGTCCTATGACCACCGTATCATCGACGGCCGCGAAGCCGTCCTGGGTCTGGTGGCCATGAAGGAAGCCCTGGAAGATCCGGCCCGCCTGCTGCTGGACCTGTAATCGGTCCTGTCCCCAGACAGACACTCCGTCTTTCGTTTGTCGTCGTCCCCGCACCTCGGTGCGGGGACCCGGCGAGCGCATCTGCACGATGCCGCCGGATGCCCGCCTTGTTGGCGCGGGCATGACGTGCCAAAGAGATATTTCCCATGAGCAAACAATTCGACGTGCTGGTGATCGGCGCCGGCCCCGGCGGCTACATCGCCGCCATTCGTGCTGCCCAGCTGGGCCTGAACGTGGCCTGCCTGGAAGGCAACGCCTATGACGATCCCAAGGGCGAAGCCCGCCTGGGCGGCACCTGCCTGAACGTGGGCTGCATCCCGTCCAAGGCGCTGCTGGCTTCCTCGGAAGAGTTCGAGAACGCCTCGCACCACCTGGCCGACCACGGCATCACCGTGGGCGACGTCAAGGTCGACGTGGCCAAGATGCTCAAGCGCAAGGACGACATCGTCGGCAAGATGACCAAGGGCATCGAGTTCCTGTTCCGCAAGAACAAGATCACGCTGTTCAAGGGCTACGGCAAGTTCGCAGGCAAGGCCGCCGAAGGCTTCCAGGTCGAGGTGAACGGCGAAACGCTGACCGCCAAACAGGTCATCATCGCCACGGGCTCGAAGGCCCGCCATCTGCCGGGTATTCCTGTCGACAACAAGCTGATCAGCGACAACGAAGGCGCGCTGAAGTTCGAGACGGTGCCGAAGAAGCTGGGCGTGATTGGCGCCGGCGTGATCGGCCTGGAACTCGGTTCGGTCTGGCGCCGCCTGGGTGCCGACGTGACCGTGCTGGAAGCGTTGCCCGCGTTCCTGGGCGCCGCCGACGAAGGCGTGGCCAAGGAAGCCCAGAAGCTGCTGACCAAGCAGGGCCTGAAGTTCAACCTGGGCGTCAAGGTCAACGAAGTCAAGGCCGGCAAGGACAACGTCACCGTTGCCTACACCGACAAGGACGGCAAGGACCAGACGCTGGAAGTCGATCGCCTGATCGTATCGGTTGGCCGCGTGCCCAACACCGACAACCTGGGCCTGGAAGCGGTTGGCCTGGGCGTGGATCAGCGTGGCTTCATCGAAGTCGACGACCACTGCCAGACAAAGGTGCCGGGCATCTGGGCAATCGGCGACGTGGTGCGTGGCCCGATGCTGGCCCACAAGGCGGAAGACGAAGGCGTGGCCGTGGCCGAGCGCATCGTCGGCCAGAAGCCGCACATCGACTTCAACACGGTGCCGTGGGTCATCTACACGTTCCCGGAAATCGCGTGGGTCGGCAAGACCGAGCAACAGCTCAAGGCGGAAGGCCGCGCGTACAAGTCGGGCCAGTTCCCGTTCATGGCCAACGGCCGTGCACTGGGCATGGGCGCGGCCGACGGCTTCGTCAAGATGCTGGCCGACGCCAAGACCGACGAGATCCTGGGCGTGCACATCGTGGCAGCCAATGCTTCGGACCTGATCGCCGAAGCCGTGGTGGCCATGGAGTTCAAGGCGGCAAGCGAAGACATCGGTCGTGTCTGCCACCCGCACCCGTCGATGTCGGAAGTCATGCGCGAAGCCGCGCTGGCCGTCGACAAGCGTCAGCTGAACATGTAATACCCGTTCACCTCCGGGTGAGCACCGGCGCGCCGCGATTCCTGCGGCGCGCCGTTTTCGCTTGAAGCACCCCGGCATTTCCGAGCCCCGACATGAACGTCACCGAGTTTTACGAACACGAACTCAAGCAGCGCGGCTACCAGTCCGACGAGGCGCAATTGCGCGCCGTGGCCCGGCTGCAGCAGTGCTACGACGAGTGGGTGGCGTACAAGAGCCGCCGCAACAACGCGCTGAAGAAGCTGCTGGTACACCCGGATGTGCCCAAGGGCGTGTACCTGTGGGGTGGGGTGGGGCGCGGCAAGTCGTTCCTGATGGACAGCTTCTATTCCTGCGTGCCCGTGGTGCGCAAGACCCGGCTGCATTTCCACGAATTCATGCGCGAGGTGCATCGCGAGCTCGAGGAGCTGCGGGGCCGCGCCGATCCGCTCGACGAACTGGCCAGGCGCATCGCGCGCCGATTCCGGCTGATCTGCTTCGACGAGTTTCACGTCAGCGACGTGGCGGATGCCATGATCCTGCACCGCCTGCTGCAGCAGCTGTTCGACAACGGCGTGCAGTTCGTGATGACTTCGAACTATCGCCCGGACCTGCTGTACCCGGACGGCCTGCATCGCGACCGCGTGCTGCCGGCCATCCACCTGCTGCAGACGAAGCTCGACGTGCTGAATGTCGACGCCGGCATCGATTACCGGAAGCGGGCGCTGGAACAGGTGCAGGCATACCACACGCCGCTGGGCCGCGAGGCAAGCGCCGCACTGCGCGACGCGTTCGTGTCGATCGCGGGGACTGCCGATGAATCGCCGATTCTCCATATCGAGCATCGCGAGATCAAGGCGCTGCGCAAGGCCAACGGCGTGGTCTGGTTCGATTTCGCCACGCTGTGCGGCGGACCGCGTTCGCAGAACGACTATCTGGAAATTGCCTCGCAATTCCACACCGTGATTCTCTCGGACGTGCCGAAGATGACGCCGCGGATGTCGTCGGAGGCGCGCCGCTTCACCTGGCTGATCGACGTGTTCTACGACCACAAGGTCAAGCTGCTGATTTCGGCCGAAGTGCCGGCCGACGAGCTGTACACGGAAGGGCAGATGGCCAACGAGTTCCACCGGACCGTGTCGCGGATCATCGAGATGCAGTCGCGGGAATACCTGGAGTCGGAACGCCGGGTGATGGACACTTCGCTGACCTGACCGGCCTGAAGTCGAGGCACGTCAAGGCATCCGGCAAGCCGCCGTTGTTTGCCGGACACCCTGGGGGGCGATTCTGAGGTCGTTTCCCCAAGTTTGATTTGTATCAAGGTAGGGCGCGCGCAAGGTACCTAGTATCCACTGGGTAATAAAAGCGCGCCATGTCGTCTCCAACTCCCGCCCCCCTCGCGCCAGGTCTGGTATCTGCCGCCGTTCCGGCCAGTACCCTTGCCGACCATCCGGACGCCCGTTCTCCCGGGCGGGCATTGGCGTCTTCTGCGTCATTAGCCTCAGACTCCACCGATTGTTTCCATTGCGGCCAGCCGTTGCAGGCCGCCGCGCCATTTGTCGCCCGGATTGATGGTCAATCGCGCAGTTTTTGCTGTGGCGGCTGCCAGACCCTGGCGCAGACGCTGCACGCGGCCGGTTTCGGTCATCTCTATGGCGATGTCACGCGCTTTGCGCGGCCGATCGACGCCGAAGCGCGGCGCGAGGCGGAGCCGGTCTGGGCGGCCTACGACAGCCCGGAACTGCGCGGCCAGTTCGTGCGACCGGCCGGAGAGGGCCGCTCCGAGGTGACGTTGGCGCCGGAAAACATCCGCTGCGCTGCCTGCGCCTGGCTGATCGAACAGCATCTGGGGCAGCTCGACGGGGTGGAATCGGTGGTGGCCAACGTGGCGACGCGCCGCGTGATCGTGCGCTGGCGCGACGCCTCGCAGGGCGTGGCCAACCTGCTGTCCAGCCTGGCCGATATCGGCTATGCGGCGTGGCCGTTCGAGGTATCGCGCTCCGACCGGCAGGACCGCCGCGAACGCCGCAGCCTGCTGATGCGGATGGCGGTGGCCATGCTCGGCATGATGCAGGTGATGATGTACGCCTGGCCGCTCTACACGCATGAGGCCACGATCGATCCCGGCCAGCTGCAGCTGATGCGCTGGGCCAGCTTCGCGCTGACCGTTCCTGTCGTTCTCTATTCCGCGTGGCCGATCTTTGCCGGCGCCTGGCGGTCGCTGCGCCACCGCCACATGGGCATGGACGTGCCGGTCGCGATTGGCGTGGCGGCTGGGTTCCTGGCCAGCGCCGTAGCCACCGCGCGCGGCGTGGGCGAAGTCTATTTCGATTCCGTGACGATGTTCGTCGCGTTCCTGTTGCTGGCGCGCTATCTGGAACTGCGCGTGCGCCAGGCATCGCGCAGCGGCGCGGAAATGCTGGCGCGGCAGTTGCCGGCCACCTGCGAGCGGCTGGCCCAGGCCGGCGGGGCGGGCGAGCGCGTCCCGGTCGCCAGATTGCAGCCGGGCGACCGCATCCGCGTCAAGGCCGGCGAGATCGTGCCCGCCGACGGGGTGGTGCTGGCCGGCGCGAGCGAGCTTGATGAATCGATGCTGACGGGCGAGGCGCGCCCGGTGAAGCGCGCGATGGGCGACGCGGTGCTGGCGGGCTGCTTCAATGCCGCCAGCCCGCTGGAGATACGTATCGAGCGGATTGGCGCGCAAACGCGCCTGGCGGAGATCGTCGCCGTGCTGGACCGTGCGCTGGCGGACAAGCCCAGGCTGGCGCAAGTGGCCGATCGCGTGGCCGGCTGGTTCGTCGGCACGCTGCTGATCATGGTCGTGGTGACCGGGGCGGTCTGGGCGCTGTGGATCGATCCGTCGCGCGCGTTGCTGGTGACGGTGGCGGTGCTGGTCGTCAGCTGTCCTTGTGCGCTGTCGCTGGCCACGCCGGCCGCGCTGGCGGCTGCGGGGGCGGCGCTGTCGCGGCGCGGGATGCTGCTGACACGCGCGCACGCGCTGGAAGCATTGGCCCGGGTGACCGACGTGGTGCTCGACAAGACCGGCACGCTGACCGAAGGGCGCTTTGCGCTGGTGTCCACGCAGACGTTTGGGGCGCTCGATGCGCAGGCTTGCCGACGCGTCGCGGCCGCCATGGAACGCGGCGGCGAGCATCCGATCGCACGGGCGTTCGCCGAATCCTGCGACGACGCGGGTGCCGGCCAACCCGTCGTGAGCGAACTGCGCAATGTGCCGGGGCAGGGGCTCGAAGCGTCGGTCGACGGCTGCCGGCTTCGCCTGGGGCGCCGCGAGTACGTGGCCGCCCTCTCATCGAGCGCAGAGGCCGCTGAATGCGGGCACGAGAGCCATCCCGGCGCCACGCAGGTGTGGCTGGGGGACGCCACCGGCTTGCTCGCCTGCTTCCTGCTGGCCGATGTCGAACGCGGCCAGACCCGTGCATTGCTGCGCGCGCTGGATTCGCTGGGCGTGCGCTGCCACCTGGTGTCGGGCGATGGCACGGCGGCCGTGCGCTGGTGGGCCGGCCGTTTCGGCATGGATACCGCCCTGGGCGCCGTGACGCCCGAAGGCAAGCGCGAGTACGTGGCCGCACTGCAGCAGCGCGGCGCGGTGGTGCTGGCGGTGGGCGACGGCATCAACGATGCCCCGGTGCTGGCGCAGGCGCAGGTATCGATCGCCATCGGCAGCGGCGCACCGCTGGCGCAGGCAGGGGCCGATGCGGTGCTGACGCACGGCGGGGTGGCGGAAATCGCCACCGCCGTGGCGGCCGCGCGCCGCGCCCGCCGCGTGGTGCGGCAAAACCTGGGCTGGGCCTTTGCCTACAACGTGGTGGCCATCCCGCTGGCCGCGACGGGCCACGTCACGGCCTGGATGGCGGGGATCGGCATGTCGGTGTCATCGCTGCTGGTGGTGGCCAATGCATGGCGGCTGCTGCGCGTCAAGGCAGCGGCGCCCGAAGCGCCCGAAGCGCCGGACGCGCGGGAAGGGAAATCCTGATGGAAACGCTATATCTGCTGGTGCCGATGAGCCTGGTGCTGGTGGCATTGATCGCCGGGGTCTTGTGGTGGGCGCTGCATGCGGGTCAGTACGACGACCTGGACCGGCCCGCCGAAGCGATCCTGCTCGATAACGACAAGCCGCAGGGGCCCGAACACGCCCGGTAGGGCGAATCGGCCGATGCGTCCTGGTGCAAGACCGGTGCACAGACATTACCCGGCGAAAACAGTTCGTGCGTGGTGCGTAAGGATTGATTGAAGTCAACGCGACGAGCGCGCTGTTTTTCTAAAGTCACACAGTCAATAGGTTTATTCTTACTTAGCTTGGGGGTCTGAATGGCTGTCACCACCGCGTCTCCACGCGTCGACACCTTCAACTACGGTGTAGTGCGGCAGTTTGCCGTCATGACCGTTGTCTGGGGCATCGTCGGCATGGCCGTAGGCGTTCTGCTTGCGGCGCAACTGATCTGGCCGGATCTGAATTTCAATACGCCGTGGCTGTCGTTCGGCCGACTGCGACCATTGCATACCAATGCGGTGATCTTCGCATTTGGCGGCAGCGCACTGTTTGCCACGTCGTATTACGTGGTGCAGCGCACCTGCCAGGCGCGCCTGTTCTGCGGGCCGCTCGCGGCATTCACGTTCTGGGGCTGGCAGATCGTCATCGTGGCCGCCGCGATCACGCTGCCGATGGGCATCACGAGCTCGAAGGAGTATGCCGAGCTCGAATGGCCGATCGACATCCTGATCACGCTGGTCTGGGTGGCCTACGCCATCGTCTTTTTCGGCACGATTGTCAAGCGCAAGACCCGGCACATCTACGTGGCCAACTGGTTCTTCGGCGCCTACATCCTGACCATCGCCATCCTGCATATCGTCAACAACATCGAGATGCCGGCGTCGATGTGGAAGTCGTATTCCGCCTATGCGGGCGTGCAGGACGCCATGATCCAGTGGTGGTACGGCCATAACGCGGTGGGCTTCTTCCTGACCACCAGCTTCCTGGGGATGATGTACTACTTCATCCCGAAGCAGGCCGAGCGGCCGATCTATTCGTATCGCCTGTCGATCGTCCACTTCTGGGCGCTCAATTTCACCTACATGTGGGCCGGCCCGCACCATCTGCAATACACCGCGCTGCCCGACTGGGCACAGTCGCTGGGCATGGTGTTCTCGCTGATCCTGCTCGCGCCGTCGTGGGGCGGCATGATCAACGGCATCATGACCATGTCCGGTGCCTGGCACAAGCTGCGTACCGACCCGATCCTCAAGTTCCTGGTGGTGGCGCTGTCGTTCTACGGCATGGCCACGTTCGAGGGCTCGATGATGTCGATCAAGACCGTGAACGCGCTGTCGCACTACACGGACTGGACGATCGGCCACGTCCATTCGGGCGCGCTGGGCTGGGTCGCGATGATCTCGATTGGCTCGCTCTACTACCTGATTCCGCGCCTGTTCGGCGAAAAGCAGATGTACAGCACGCGCCTGATCGAACTGCACTTCTGGGTGGCCACGATCGGCGTGGTGCTCTATATCGCCTCGATGTGGATCGCCGGTGTGATGGAAGGCCTGATGTGGCGCGCCACGCAGCCGGACGGCACGCTGACCTACGCGTTCGTGGAAGCGGTCAAGGCCAAGTATCCGTTCTACCTGATCCGACTGGCCGGTGGCCTGTGTTTCCTGGGTGGCATGTTCATCATGGCCTACAACGTGTTCCGCACCATCGCCGGCAAGCCGGCCGTGGACGCGCCGATTCCGGCCAGCCTGCCGGCTTCCGCCCACTGACCAGAGCCGAGGACGCAAACAATGTCTCAGAATCAAGGATTTTTCAGGCACGAGACGCTGGAAAAGAACGTCGGCTGGCTGATCATCGCGACAATCATCGTGGTCAGCATTGCCGGTCTGGTGCAGATCGTGCCGCTGTTTTTCCAGCACTCCACCACCCAGCCCGATCCGGGCATCACGCCGTATTCGCCGTTGCGGCTGATGGGGCGTGACATCTATATCCGCGAAGGCTGCGTGGGGTGCCATTCGCAGCAGGTGCGCACGCTGCAGGCCGAAACCGAGCGTTATGGCCATTTCTCCACGGCGGGGGAGTCGGTGTATGACCACCCGTTCCTGTGGGGTTCGAAGCGGACGGGCCCCGACCTGGCCCGCGTGGGTGGCCGGTATTCCGACGACTGGCAGCGCATCCACCTGCGCAGTCCGCGCGACGTGGTGCCCGAATCGGTGATGCCGTCGTATCCGTGGCTCGAAAAGACGCCGCTGCCGACCGATTCGGTCCAGGCCCGCATGCGCGCGCTGCAGCGTCTGGGCGTGCCCTATACCGATGCCGACATCGCTGGCGCACCGGAAGAACTGGTGGGCAAGACCGAAGAGGACGCCATGGTCGCGTACCTGCAGGGTCTGGGCCTGAACCGTCGCAATGTCCGTCTGGATACGGCCCCCGCGCCCGCCGCGGCAGCCCCCGCGGCCGAGACGGCCGCACCCGCCAAGGAGTAACGCCATGGTGATCGTGACTTCCATTGCCACTGTCCTGTCGATGCTGACGTTCCTGGCCATCTGCTGGTGGGCGTGGTCGGCGGGCCGCAAGGCTGCCAACGAGGAATCGGCGATGCTGCCGTTTGCCTTGCCGGACGAACATAACAATCCAAGCCGGAACTAGTAACCATGAGCGATTTCATTTCCGATTTCTGGGGCTACTACATCACGGCCATCGCGCTCATTGGTATCGTCTGGTGCGTATGGCTGCTGTTTTCGCAACGGAAGATGCCGAAGGGCATCAGTACCACCGACGACACCGGTCACGTCTGGGACGGCGACCTGCGCGAACTGAACCATCCGCTGCCGCGCTGGTGGATGTGGATGTTCCTGCTGGCCTGCGTGTTCAGCGTGGCATACCTGGTGCTCTATCCGGGCCTGGGCACCTACGCCGGCGTGCTGAAGTTCTCGACGCAGGGCGAACTTGCCGCGCATCGGGAAGCGGCCGAAAAGATGCAGCACGAGATCTATGCCAAGTACCTGAAGATGGACGTCAAGCAGGTGGCGGCGGACCCCGATGCGCGCGAAATCGGCCAGCGCCTGTTTCTGAACTACTGCGCCCAGTGCCATGGCTCGGACGCGCGCGGCAGCCGCGGCTTCCCGAACCTGACCGACAACGACTGGCTGTATGGCGGTGATCCCGACACGATCCAGCAGACGATCGCGAAGGGCCGCAACGGCGTGATGCCGCCGTTTGCCGGCACGATCGATGCCAAGCTGGCCGGCGATACGGCGCAGTATGTGCGGTCGCTGTCGGGGCTGACCTATGACCCGATCCGGGCGTCGCGCGGCGAAAGCACGTTCAAGTCCACCTGCGCGGCCTGCCATGGCGCGAGCGGCAAGGGCAACCAGGCGCTTGGCGCGCCCAACCTGTCCGACAACGTGTGGCTGTATGGCAGTTCGGAGGGCGTGATCGTCGAGGCCATCCTGAAGGGGCACAACGGCCATATGCCGGCCCATGAGGAAATCCTGACGCCTGAACGGATTCGCATGCTGACGGCATACGTCTGGGGCCTGTCGAACAGCAACGCGAACGCCGCATCCACAGGGCAATGACAAACCGTCCCCCGGGGTCCGGCGGCCACGCCGTCCGGACCGGGGGCATGAGGGCTGAACAATGAGCGCGCCCCTGGAATCTCCCCCCACTACACGCGAATCAAGCGAGGCCGCCTGGCGGCCCGCACCGCCGCCAAAGCCGGCGGCCGACGCCACCGAAGAGGCCCTGTACGAAGTCCGGCGCAAGATCTACCCGCGCTCGGTCACGGGCGCTTTTTCGAGCTGGCGGGTCTGGCTGGTCATCCTCACGCAACTGGTCTACTACGGCACGCCGTGGCTGCAATGGAACGACCGGCAGGCCGTCCTGTTCGATCTCGGCGCCCGCAAGTTCTACATCTTCGGCCTGGTGCTGTGGCCGCAGGACGTGATCTACCTGGCGGTGCTGCTGGTCATCTCGGCGCTGGCACTGTTCCTGTTTACGGCCATCGCCGGACGGTTGTTCTGCGGGTACGCGTGCCCACAGACGGTCTATACCGAGATCTTCATGTGGATCGAGCGCCGGGTGGAGGGCGACCGCATCGCCCGCATCCGGCTGGACGGCGATCCGTGGAGCCTGCGCAAGATTCGCCTCAAGGCGACCAAGCACGCGCTGTGGATCCTGATCGCGCTGTGGACGGGCTTTACGTTCATCGGCTATTTCGCACCGATCCGCGAACTGGGCGGCGAGGTCCTGCACTGGACCCTGGGCCCGTGGCAGGCGTTCTGGATGCTGTTCTATGCGTTTGCCACGTGGGGCAACGCCGGCTTCATGCGCGAGCAGGTGTGCAAGTACATGTGTCCGTACGCGCGCTTCCAGAGCGTGATGGTGGACCGCGACACCTACGTCGTCACCTATGACGTGGGCCGTGGCGAACCGCGCGGCAGCCGGTCGCGCAAGGCGGACCACCACGCGGCTGGCCTGGGCGACTGCGTGAACTGCAGCATCTGCGTACAGGTGTGTCCGACCGGGATCGACATCCGCGACGGCCTGCAGTACGAGTGCATCGGCTGCGGCGCGTGCATCGACGCCTGCGACCAGGTCATGGACAAGATGGAGTATCCGCGCGGGTTGATCCGGTACACATCGGAAAACGCGATGCGCAAGAAGCTGTCGGCATCGGATGCCCGCAAGCGGCTGATGCGTCCGCGCACGATCGTCTACACGGCGATCTGGCTCGCCTTGACGGCGGGCTTCGTCACATCGCTGGCCATGCGGGCGCCGCTCAAGGTCGACATCATTCGCGATCGTGGCGCGCTCGGGCGCGAAGTGGAAGGGCGCTGGATCGAGAACGTGTACCGGCTGCAGCTGATCAATGCCACCGAGGCGCCGATGAAGTTTCACGTGCAGGCGCAGAGCGACGCGTTGCAGGGCATGGTCGTGGAGTACGACCATGGCGCGGAATCGCTGTCGCCCACGTCGAACCGGCTGCTGCCGATCCGGATTCGTGTGCCGATCGACGATGCGAAGCAGGGTACGCACAAGATCGAGGTGACGGTCACCGCCGAGACCGAAACCGATCGGAAAGTGGATATCCGGCAAAGCACGAGTTTCATCGTGCCTCGCGATCTGTGATGCTGTCACGGATGGTGAGCCGGGACGAATGCCAATAGGAGAGCGCAATGACCCAACACCCCGCAAAGCCCTGGTACAGGGAGCCATGGCCCTGGATTCTGATGAGTGGTCCGCTGCTGGCGATGGTCGCCTGCGGTATCACGATCTGGCTGGCAAACACCCATGCCGATGTGCCGGTGACCGATGCCACGCGCCACGGCCTAGTGGTCGAGAAGGCCGGTGCCGACCGCGCTGAACCCGCTGCGAGGCGCCCATGAGACTGCGCTGGCTGATGTGGGTGCTATGGCCGGCGTTTCTGATGGGCGGTGCGGCCACGGCGGTGGTGTTCTCGGTGGTGGATCCCGGCGACCTCAGCTTCTTCGGACAACCGGTGGAAGCTTCCCGGCAGGCGATCTACACCGTTGGCTTCCTGGTCGCGTGGTTGTTCTGCGCGTTGTCCAGCGGCCTCACGCTGTACACGATGCCGGTGAAGCTCAGCGACACCGATGAACTCGAATAGCAATGCAGAACAGGCGCTGCAAACAGAAAGGCCGCGCTGGATGGCTCCGGCGCGGCCTTTGTCGTGATGTGTGGCCCAGGCATTCAGCAGGACCGGCTGTACACCTGCTTGATGCCTGCCATATCGACGAGCTTCACATGTCGCTGACGAATCTGGATCAGGCCTGCTTCGGCAAAGCGCGAGAACAGGCGGCTGACGGTCTCGAGTTTCAGGCCCAGGTAGCTGCCGATTTCCTCGCGGCTCATGCGCAGCACGAACTCGGTGGACGAATAACCGCGTGCCGACAGACGCTCGGACATGTTGACGAGAAATGCCGCCAAACGCTCTTCGGCGCGCATCGATCCGAGCGTGATCAGCATGACCTGGTCCTGCGAGATTTCCTTGCTCATCAGACGCAGGAACTGGCCTTGCAGGGAGGGCAGGATGCTCGACAGCGATTGCAGGTCGTCGTAGCGTACGACGCAGACTTCGGCGTCTTCCAGCGCGGTGGCGTCGGACGCGTGCTGCATCTCGCTGAGGCCATCGAGGCCGATGACTTCACCGGGCAGGTGGAAGCCCGTGATCTGTGTGCGCCCGTCTTCCATCGTGACGTGCGTCTTCAGTGTGCCGAAGCGAATGGCGTAGACCGCATTGAGCGGTTCGCCCATGCGGTAAAGCGTTTCGCCCTTGTGAACACGCACGCGTTCCTGCACGAGCGTGTCCATCTTCGCCAGGTCTTGTTGCGACATGCCCACGGGCAGGCAAAGCTGGCCCATGGCACACGTTGAGCAACGGGGCGACATCTCGGTGACGGGAATGGAAGTCAACAATTGAAGTGCTCGTTATGAATGCGCTTGCAGCGAGGGCGCGATGCAGGCATTTTACAGCGTCATGTGACGCAGAAGCGAGGAACAGTTGCCTTTTGGTGTGCTTTTAAGCGTTTTTCTGATGGCATTGCTCGGTGGCATGCATTGCGCGGCCATGTGTGGAGGAATTGCTATTGCCGCGGAGCAGAAACAGCACCGCGATGTGGCAATTGTCATACACCGTACCGCTCGCCAGTGGTGGACTGCGCTGTGCATCATGCATGCGGGCCGCATCACGACATACATGCTGCTGGGTGCGGTGATGGGTGCTGTCGGTGCGACGGCGTGGCGGCAGGAGTATCTGCCAATGCAGCGATGGCTTTATGCAGCGGGCAGCATGATGCTGGTGCTCACCGGTGTGTGGCTGTTGCGTGGACGCGTGATGCGTTCCGACTGGATCGAGCGGCTGGCCTCGCTGGCCGCCGTGCACGTGGTGCAGCGTGCGCGGGCCATGACCGCCCGACTGCCGGTGCGGCTACGCGGCGAGCGTCGCGCAAGGCCGCTGTTGCGCCGATACGGTATGGGTCTGGCCTGGGGGCTGGTGCCATGCGGAATGATCTATGGCGCATTGGCGCTGGCACTGCTGGCAGGCAACGCGGTGTCGGGCGCGCTCGTGATGGGCGCGTTCGGACTGGGCACGCTGCCCAACCTGCTGGTGATCTCGGGGCTGTCGGGGTACCTGCGGCAACTCTCGCGCAAACCTGCGGTGCGGGTCGCGTCGGGGCTGGTGGTGATCGGCTTCGGCGTGCTCGGCGTGGCCCGGTCGATCTGGCTCCCGGACACGCTGGCCCAACACGGCTTTTGCGTGGTGTTCTGAATCGGCCACAAGGGCGGGTTGCGGGCGGGGCCGGGAATGCCATACAATCGACGGAACCACGGTATCGCGCCGCACCATTGCTCGGGGCGCCGCTGGGGCCGCATTCCTGATCTGGGGAGCGTGCCCAGGGTTTTCGGCCGCTCCGGTGCGCCGAGAACGTCTCAACAGTCCATCCGGTTCAAAAGATCTGGTTAAAAGACCGGCTGCGGTTGGGAAGATGGCGCCGGTCAGGGCAGGGTTGCCTGAGCCGATACCGTTTTGTTTCTTGCCGTCTTGGCCATCTGGTGGCCCTGGCGAATGTCCGCCCCGAAGGGAGAAGGCGCGACGCAAGAGGTCCGTTGACTGGTGAAACTGGCCATCGCCGGACGATCTCCTGCCGGATCGACCCGGCAATTCGATGCAAAAGAACGAGGTGCGCACGGCTGCGCTGCATTTGGCAGGCGAGCTGGCTGCGCGATGAAATGGCGGCGGCTTCGGCCTCGCTGTATCTGCAATCTCCAGTGCTCCGGGATTCGTCCGGGGGCAGGTGCAAAGACAGGCTGCACGCAATCACATGAATACCCAAGAGGCGAAGATCGTCCTCGAGACCGCGCTGATCTGTGCGCAGGAGCCGCTGCGCGTTGGCGATCTGCGACGGTTGTTTGCCGACGACGTCGGTGCCGACACGATCCGGGTGCTGCTCGAGGAACTGCGGCAGGACTGGCGGCCGCGCGGGGTCGAACTCGTGGCGCTGGCCAGCGGCTGGCGCTTCCAGAGCCGCCCCGAGATGCGGGAATTTCTCGACCGGCTGAATCCGGAAAAGCCCCCCAAGTACTCGCGTGCGGTCATGGAGACGCTGGCGATCATCGCGTATCGCCAGCCTGTCACCCGTGGCGATATCGAGGAAATCCGGGGCGTGACGGTCAGCACGGACGTGATCAAGAAGCTCGAGGATCGCAGCTGGATCGAAGTCATCGGCCATCGCGACGTGCCCGGGCGTCCCGCCCTGTACGCGACGACCAAGGCGTTCCTGGATGACCTTGGCCTGCGTTCGCTGGACGAACTGCCCCCGCTGGAGGATGCCCAGGCGCAGGCGCAAGCGGCGCTGCTGGAGCAGCAGGCCATCGATTTTGAAGAAATCGCCACGGCTAACCCGCCTGCCGGCGACGAGGAAGCGTTTGCCGAATCGGCAGCCGCCTTGACCGTCGCGGCCGCCGGGCCTGTCGAGGCGGGACAAGAGGTAAAAGCCGTAGAAGCCGTAGAAGCGGTAGAAGCGGCAGAAGGATCTGAAGCCGCTGCACCCGCTGACTTGGCCGGCTCGGCCGAGGCCGGCGAAGGCGCCTGGCGGGAAGAGCGCGCCGATGCCGGATCGGCGCAACATGAAGCGGGGCCTGCCGCCCCCAGCGAGGAAGTCGCCGACGGCGATGCCTCCGAAGACGATATCAGCGCCGCCCGGATGCCTGAAGACGACGGGCAGGAAGACGCGCCGGTGGCTCATGCCAACGGCTTCCACATGGACACCGGGGCGCCCGAAGCGGCGCCCGCCGACCCTGCGGACCGGAATGGCGATATGCCGTTCTCGACCGAGGACGACGACGAGCGTGTGTCCAACTGAACAACATGCAACATCGATAGTGAATACTTTGTCTGATTCCGCTGAGCAAGACGTCCGCCAGCCGGACGTGCCGGGTGACACCGGCGCCCCCGATACGGGAAATGACGCCGACGGCGCGCCGCGCCGCAAGGGGCTCCGCCGCGGTTTGCGCAATCTGGTGGCGTCGCGCCGCCAGGCCGCGCAGGATCGGGACGCGGGTCGCGCCGATGGCGACGCGCCGGCGCCGGCCGAGGCAGGCGACACCGCCCAGCCGGCCGCGCCGCGTGGCCGTGGTCGCCGCAAGCCGGCGCCTGCCGCCGATGCCGGTGCGCCAGAGGCGCGGCAGGCCGACGGCGGGGAAGCGCAGGCCCAGCCTGGTCAGCGCAAGCGCCGCCAGCAGCCGCAGCGCAAGGCCGCACTGGTCGACGGCGACAACAAGCCGGCGGCCGAGCAGGCTGGCAAGCGCAATCGCAATGGCCAGCGCAAGAATCAGGCGGGTGCCGGCAAGCAGGGCGCCCGTGGCGAACAGCGTCAGGGCGACAAGTCGGCGAAGCCGGCCGGCAAGACCGGTGGCGCCAAGGCTGCCGCCGGTGCCGAGGACGTGTTCCGCTTCGTGATCTCCGAGCAGTTCGACGAGGAAGATACCGTCGTGCCGCGCACCAAGGCCAAGCCCGTGCGCGAACTGACGTCGGATGACGATGCGCCGAAGCTGCACAAGGTGCTGGCCGAAGGCGGCCTGGGCTCGCGCCGCGAAATGGAAGAGCTGATCCTGCAGGGCCGGGTGTCCGTCAACGGTCTGCCCGCGCATATCGGCCAGCGCATCCTGCCGGCCGACCAGGTCCGCGTGAACGGCAAGCTGATTCATCGCAAGGTAACGACCAAGCCGCCGCGCGTGCTGCTGTATCACAAGCCGTCCGGCGAGATCGTCAGCCAGTCGGACCCGGAAGGCCGTCCGACCGTGTTCGACAGCCTGCCGCGCATCAAGAACGGCAAGTGGGTGGCGGTTGGACGCCTGGACTTCAACACCGAAGGCCTGCTGATCTTTACCACGTCCGGCGATATCGCCAACCGCTTCATGCATCCGCGCTACGGCGTGGAGCGCGAATACGCGGTACGGACGCTGGGCGAACTGGCGGAAGCCGATCGCCAGGCGCTGTTGCATGGTATTCAGCTCGACGACGGCGAGGCCAACTTCCTGCGCATCGCCGACGGCGGTGGCGAGGGTGTGAACCAGTGGTATCACGTGGCGCTGACCGAAGGCCGGAACCGCGAAGTCCGCCGGATGTTCGAAGCCGTCGGCCTGACCGTGTCGCGCCTGATCCGCACCCGCTACGGCCAGTTCCTGCTGCCGCGTGGTCTCAAGCGCGGCCGCTGGCAGGAGCTGGAAGCCGCGGACGTGCGCAACCTGATGGCCAACATCGGCCTGAAGGCGCCGGCCAAGGCCGAGCAGGGCGGTGGCAAGGGTGGCGTGACGAAGGTGGGTGGCCGCAAGGCGCGTACCGAAGCCGCCATTGCGGGCATGCCGATGCACACGGGCATGGACGGCCTGCCGCGCTTTGAAAAGGCCGGCGGCAACCGCGGCGGCGGCAACGCCGGCCGGGGCCAGCCTGATCCGATGCAGACCTCGATGGGCTACATCCCCTCCGGCCCGGCGCCGCTGACGTCGCACACGACGAAGTTCAGTGGCGGCCTGGGTGGCGCCGGCGCACTGCGCGGCGCGGGCGGCACGGGCGGCATGCGCGGCGCGGCGGGCGGCAAGGGTGCTGGCGGCGGGCGTGGCGGACGCGGCGGCATGGGCGGCATGGGCGGCATGGGCGGCAACGCCGGAAATGCCGCGAACGCAGGCGGCAATCGCCAGCGCCGTGGCGGCGGTGACGTCAACGGCAATGTGATGCCGAAGGCCGCCAAGGGCGGCGGCGGTGGTGGCGGTGGCGGCGGCAATCGCCGGCCGCGCGGCGGTGGCCGGGGCGGTCAACGCTGATACGGAAGGGGCCGATGCCGGAAAAGTCCGGCGTTCGGCCGCGTTCCGGCGCGGATCCCAGCAGGCTTTTGCCTTTTAGTCATAATCCGCGTATAATCCAAGTCTATTCAAAAGTATCATCCTCGGCGAGGATGGGCGAATGATGGGCATTGCGCCCATTTTTTTTTGGTTCGCCCGTTTGTGCTTGCGGCTGGATTGCGTCACATGACGCGCCCGGTTTCGTGGGGATGATGGGCAGGCAGGGCTTACAGGCCGTTTCGGAACCTCGATTTCAGAACGTTGTGTTGTCCGGTGTCTGCCAAGGTATTGAAAGCCACTATTCGGGAATACAGTGCATCTGGCAGATTTGATCGAAACCACCCTTAACGGCATGGGCTACGAGTTGGTTGAGCTTGAGCGTGCCCCGGCCGGACTTCTGCGTGTCTATATCGATCAGCCTGAAACCGGCATCGTCATTGAGGATTGCGAGAAAGTCAGCCGCCAGCTCACGCACGTGCTGATGGTCGAGAACGTCGACTACGAGCGCCTCGAAGTGTCGTCGCCGGGCCTGGACCGTCCGCTCAAGAAGCTGGCCGATTTTGTCCGCTTCGCCGGTGAGGAAGCCAGGGTCACGCTGCGCCTGCCGGTCAACGGCCAGAAGAACTTCGTCGGCATCCTGCGCGAACCCGCGGGTGAGGCCGGGGCCGAGAAGATCGGCCTGGAATTCGAGGGCAAGGACGGCGCTGCACTGCTGGAATTCGCCATATCCGATGTCGACAAGGCCCGTCTGGTGCCTGTGATCGACTTCAAGGGAAATCAAAGAAAAGGGAACAAGCAATGAGCCGCGAAGTTCTGTTGCTCGTCGATGCGCTAGCGCGCGAGAAGAACGTTGACAAGGATGTGGTCTTTGGTGCACTGGAGGCCGCGCTGGCCTCGGCCACCAAGAAGCGTTTCGAGGAAGACGTGGATATCCGCGTGCATATCGACCGTGAATCCGGTGAGCACGAAACGTTCCGCCGCTGGCTTGTCGTCCCCGACGAACAGGGTCTGCAGGAACCGGACAAGCAGATCCTGCTGTTCGAAGCCCGCGACCAGAACGCCGACATCCAGCTGGACGATTTCATCGAAGAGCAGATCGAGTCCGTGGAGTTTGGCCGTATCGGCGCCCAGGCCGCCAAGCAGGTGATCCTGCAGCGTATCCGCGACGCCGAGCGCGAACAGATCCTGAACGACTACCTGGATCGCGGCGAAAAGATCATGACCGGCACGGTCAAGCGCGCCGACAAGAAGGGTCTGATCGTCGAATCCGGCCGCGTCGAAGCGTTGCTGGCCCGCGACCAGATCATTCCGAAGGAAAACCTGCGCACCGGCGACCGTGTGCGCGCGTACATCCTGAACGTGGACCGCGCCGCGCGTGGCCCGCAGATCGAACTGTCGCGCACCGCGCCCGAGTTCCTGATCAAGCTCTTCGAGAACGAAGTGCCGGAAATGGAACAGGGCCTGCTGGAAATCAAGGCGGCGGCCCGCGACCCGGGCGTGCGCGCCAAGATCGCCGTGGTGGCGCATGACAAGCGTATCGACCCGATCGGCACCTGCGTGGGCGTGCGTGGCACGCGCGTCACGGCGGTGCGCAACGAGATTGGCGGCGAGGCCGTGGACATCGTACTGTGGTCTGAAGACCCGGCGCAGTTCGTGATCGGTGCGCTGGCGCCGGCACAGGTGCAGTCGATCGTGGTCGACGAAGAGAAGCACAGCATGGATGTGGTGGTCGACGAGGAAAACCTCGCCGTCTCCATCGGCCGCAGCGGTCAGAACGTACGCCTGGCGTCGGAGCTGACCGGCTGGCAGATCAACATCATGACGCAGGAAGAATCGGCGCAGAAGCAGGCCGAGGAAAGCGAAGTGGTGCGCAAGCTGTTCATGGCCAAGCTGGACGTGGACGAGGAAGTGGCGGACATCCTGATCGAGGAAGGCTTCTCCACGCTGGAAGAAGTGGCCTACGTGCCCATCAGCGAAATGATGGAAATCGAGGCCTTCGACGAGGACACCGTCAACGAGCTGCGCAACCGCGCCCGCGATGCGCTGCTGACGATGGAACTGGCCCGGGAAGAAAAGGTGGAAGAGGTGTCGCAGGATCTGCGTTCGCTCGACGGCCTGACCCCCGAGCTGATCGGCAAACTGGCCGAAGGCAACATCCATACGCGTGACGACCTGGCCGAACTGGCCGTGGACGAGCTGGTCGAGATGGCCGGCGTTGGCGAGGATGAAGCCAAGGCGCTGATCATGAAAGCACGGGAACATTGGTTTAACTGAGGGACACGTCCGGGTTCAACGCCCGGACGCGCTTTCCGCACACGAATTGTCCCGACGTAGAAACCGAGCATTGAAAGGGTTTGAATGGCAAGCACAACAGTTGCCCAACTGGCCGCAGAACTGAGCCGCAGCCCTGCTGCACTGCTGGAACAATTGCAGGCAGCTGGGGTGGGCAAGGCGACGCCTGAAGACATCATTACCGAATCGGACAAGACCCGGCTGCTGGATTACCTGAAGCGGTCGCACGGTCAGGCCGATGACAGCGCACGCAAGAAAATCACGTTGACCAAGCGCGAAACGTCCGAAATCCGTCAATCCGACTCCACCGGCAAGACCCGCACCGTGCAGGTCGAAGTGCGCAAGAAGCGCGTGCTGATCAAGCGCGACGACGTCGAATCGCACGACGACGGTGCCGACGCCCACGCAGCCGAGGCGGCTGCCGAGCTGGCCCGTCGCGACGAGGAACAGCGCCGCGAGCAGGCCGAGGCCCTGGCACGCCAGGAAGCCGAAGCCCAGGCAGCCCGCGAGGCCGCCGAGCGCGAGGAAGCCGAGCGCCGCGCCAGGCAGGAAGCCCTGGAGGCCGAACAGCGCCGCCAGGCTGAACTGCTGGCCCAGAAGGCCGCCGAGGAAGCCGCTGCCGCCCAGGCAGCCTCCGACGCCGCCGAGGAAACCGCGCGCAAGAAGGCTGAAGAAGACAAGGCACGTCTGGCCACCGAACGCGCCCAGGCGCAGAAGAACGCCGACGACGCCAAGGCTGCCGCCGACAAGGCCCGCGCCGAGCAGGACAGCGCCAAGGCTGCGGCCGACAAGGCACGTGCCGAACAGGACGCCGCCGCGCGCCGTCGCCGCGAAGCCGCCGAAGCCGAGGCCCGCGCCATCCAGCAGATGCTGAATGCGCCGCCCCGCGTGCTGAAGGCGCCGTCGGAGCGCAAGGCCGAGGAAAAGAAGGCCGAGCAGACCGGCACGCTGCACAAGCCGGTGAAGCCGGCGGGCACCGAAGTCAAGAAGGACGAGAAGAAGACCGCCGCCGCGCCGGCCGCCACGACGACCACTGCCACCGCTGACAAGAAGGGCGGCAAGGGCAAGGGCGGCGGCAGCTGGCAGGACGACAGCCGTGGCAAGGGCAAGGGCGGTGGCCTGAAGACCCGTGGCGATTCGTCGGGCGGTACCGGCGGCTGGCGCAGCGGCCCGCGTGGCCGTGGCGGCAAGCAGCACGGTGACGACGGCCGCAGCAACTTCCAGGCGCCGACCGAGCCGGTGGTGCGCGAAGTGCACGTACCCGAGACCGTCTCGGTGGCCGATCTGGCCCACAAGATGGCCGTCAAGGCATCCGAGGTCATCAAGCAGATGATGAAGCTCGGCCAGATGGTGACGATCAACCAGGTGCTGGACCAGGAAACCGCCATGATCGTGGTGGAAGAAATGGGCCACAAGGCATATGCCGCCAAGCTGGACGATCCGGAAGCGCTGCTGCTGGTGACCGAAGGCGAAGAGCAGACCGATGCCGAGCTGCTGCCGCGTCCGCCGGTGGTGACCGTGATGGGTCACGTCGACCACGGCAAGACCTCGCTGCTGGATTACATCCGCCGCACCAAGGTTGCCGCGGGCGAAGCCGGTGGCATTACGCAGCACATTGGCGCGTACCACGTCGAAACCGACCGTGGCGTGATCACGTTCCTGGACACCCCGGGTCACGAGGCCTTCACGGCCATGCGTGCCCGTGGCGCCAAGGCGACCGACATCGTCATCCTGGTGGTGGCGGCCGACGACGGCGTGATGCCGCAGACCAAGGAAGCGATTGCGCACGCCAAGGCTGCCGGCGTGCCGATCGTGGTGGCGATCACCAAGGTCGACAAGCCCGAAGCCAACCCGGACCGCGTCAAGCAGGAACTGGTGGCGGAACAGGTGGTGCCGGAAGAGTACGGCGGCGATTCGCCGTTCGTGCCGGTGTCGGCCAAGACTGGCCAGGGCATCGAGGATCTGCTCGAGAACGTGCTGCTGCAGGCCGAAGTGCTGGAACTGCGCGCCCCGGTGGACGCCCCGGCCAAGGGTCTGGTGGTGGAAGCCCAGCTCGACAAGGGCAAGGGCCCGATCGCGACGATCCTGGTGAGCAGCGGTACGCTCAAGCGCGGCGATGTCGTGCTGGCCGGCAGTGCCTATGGCCGCGTGCGAGCCATGCTGGACGAAAACGGCAAGCCGGCCAAGGAAGCTGGCCCGTCGATCCCGGTGGAAATCCAGGGTCTGTCGGAAGTGCCTGCTGCCGGTGAGGAAGTGCTGGTGCTGCCGGACGAGCGCAAGGCGCGTGAAATCGCCCTGTTCCGTCAAGGCAAGTTCCGCGACGTGAAGCTGGCCAAGCAGCAGGCGGCCAAGCTGGAAACGATGCTCGAGCAGATGGCCGAGGGCGAAGTCCAGACGCTGCCGCTGATCGTGAAGGCCGACGTGCAGGGTTCGCAGGAAGCACTGGTGCAGTCGCTGCAGAAGCTGTCGACCGCCGAAGTGCGCGTGCAGATCGTGCACGGTGGCGTGGGTGGCATCTCGGAATCGGACGTCAACCTGGCCACGGCTTCGAAGGCGGTGATCATCGGCTTCAACGTGCGTGCCGACGCCGGTGCGCGCAAGCTGGCCGAGCACAATGGCATCGACATCCGCTACTACAACATCATTTACGATGCTGTGGACGAGATCAAGGCGGCCATGTCGGGCATGCTGGCGCCGGAAAAGCGCGAGACCACGATCGGTCAGGTGGAAGTCCGCCAGGTCTTCCGCGTGCCGAAGGTTGGCGCCGTGGCCGGCTGTATGGTCACCGACGGCCTGGTCAAGCGTACGTCGCTGGTCCGTGTGCTGCGCAACAACGTGGTGATCCACGACGGCGAACTGGACTCGCTCAAGCGGTTCAAGGACGACGTCAAGGAAGTCAAGCAGGGCTTCGAGTGCGGTCTGTCGATCAAGAACTTCAACGACGTTCAGGAAGGCGACCAGCTCGAGGTGTACGAAATCACCGAGGTGGCGCGTACGCTGTAAGGCGATACGCAAAGACGGCAGGCTCCGGCCTGCCGTTTTCACATCATCGGTACAGCAAAAAGTTTTGCATGGCCAAGAAAGGCAATATCTCCTCCCGTAATTTGCGCCTGTCCGACCAGATCCAGAAGGAACTGGCCGAGATGATCCAGCGCGAGCTCCGCGATCCGCGCCTGGGGCTGGTCACGCTGCAGTCGGTGGCGCTGACGCCCGACTACGCGCACGCCAAGGTCTACTTCACGGTGCTCGGCGCCGAGCCCGAGGTGGCGGCCGGCATCCTGCGGGAAAAGGCTGGCTACCTGCATTCGCTGCTGTTCAAGCGCCTGCATATCCATACCGTCCCGACGCTGCATTTCCATCACGATACGTCGGTGGAGCATGCCATCGAGATGTCGAAGCTGATCAACGAAGCCAATTCGACGCGCGCCAAGGACGACGAATAAGGCGTCGTCGTTTCTGCCGTTTTCTCGCGAGCCGGCCTCCGGGCCGGCGCCGCAAACCTCTTCCCCCGCAATGACCGATTCCCAAGCCAACCGTCCGCCCCGGCTGCCGCGCCGTGACGTGCATGGCGTGCTGCTGCTCGACAAGCCGCTGGGCCTGTCGTCCAACGATGCGCTGGTGCGCGCCAAGCGCCTGCTGCGCGCGAACAAGGCCGGCCATACTGGTACGCTCGATCCGCTGGCCACGGGCCTCTTGCCGCTGTGCTTTGGCGAGGCCACCAAGTTTTCGCAGGATCTGCTCGATGCCGACAAGACCTACGAAGCCGCCGTGCGCCTGGGGGCGACCACGACCACCGGCGATGCGGAGGGCGAGTTCGTCAGCGAACGTCCGGTCACGTGCGACCGTGCCGCGCTCGATGCGGCAATCGTGCGCTTCACGGGCGAGATCGAACAGGTGCCGCCGATGTACTCGGCGCTGAAGCGGGACGGCAAACCGCTCTACGAATATGCGAGGGCGGGGCAGACCGTGGAGCGCGCGGCACGCCAGGTGACCATCCGCGCGATCACACTGCTCGAAGTCGATCTGGAAAATTGCCGTTTTACGATGCGCGTGACCTGCAGCAAGGGGACGTACATTCGCACGCTGGCCGAAGATATCGGCGAGGCGCTCGGTTGCGGCGCGCATCTGACCGGGCTGCGGCGCACGGGCGTGGGCGACCTGACGCTGGACGGCGCAGTGACGCTGGAACAGATCGACGCACAGGCGGACGATGTGCGGCCGACGCTGCTGGCGCCGGTAGACGCGCTGCTGCAGCGTTGCCCGCCGGTCCATCTGGATGCGGTGTCGGCCGGGCGTTTCCTGCAGGGCCAACGTATCGCTCAACGTGACCTGCCCGAAGGCCAGGCGCCCGGAGCGGGCACGCTGGCGCGCGTCTATGCCGAAGGCAAGCTGCTGGGCGTGGCGCGGATGAAGGATGGCGCGCTGCGGCCGGAGCGGCTCGTAAAACTCTGAGGGCTCGTAAAACTCTGAGTTTTACCGGCGCCGAAGGCAAGCATCCCAAAGAAGAAGGGCATCGACCAGCATCGATGCCCTTTTTTCATGCCGCGTGGCGCGTGTCACACGCCGCAAGCCGGCCGGTCAGTGCGCCCCGGCCGCGTCCGCGCCGCCGCCACCCTTGGCACGCTTGGTCAGCCAGACAAAGCCGATCAGCGCGAAGAACAGCACGCCCGAGATCCAGAAGATGTCGTTGGCGCCCAGCATCGACGCCTGCAGCGAGAGGTTCCGCTCCATCAGCCCGATGGCCTGCATCTTCGACATGCCCATTGCCATCAGGTGATCAAGCTGGGCCTGGTACGTCGGGTTGTACGGGTTGATCTGTTCGACCAGCTGCGCATGATGCAGCGCCGAGCGGTTTTCCCAGACCGTGGTCGAGATCGACGCCCCGATGGCACCGAACGTGATCCGCACGAAGTTCGACAGGCCCGAGGCTGCCGGGATCTTCTCGGGCGGCTGGCCCGACAGGATGATCGACGTCAGCGGGATGAAGAACATCGCCATGGCCGCGCCCTGGATCAGCGTGGGAATCACCAGCGCGCGCGTGTCCACGCCCGTGGTGAAGCCGGCGCGCATGAAGCTCACCGCACCGAACGTGATGAACGCCGTGGTGGCCACCCAGCGTGCGTCGATCTTCGGCAGCACCCGGCCGATGATCGGCGACAGGATGATGGCGAAAATACCCACCGGCGCGGTCACCAGGCCGGCATCGGTGGCGGTGTAGCCGACGATGGTCTGCAGCCACAGCGGCAGGATCACGAGATTGCCGAAGAACAGGCCGTAAGCCACCGAGATCGCCACCACGCCGGCCGCGAAGTTGCGGCCCTTGAACAGGTGGATGTCGACGATCGGATGCTTTTCGTAGAGCTCCCAGGCCAGGAAGAACAGGAAGCCGACCACGGCGGTGACGCCGAGCGCCACGATCACGCCCGAATGGAACCAGTCGAGTTCCTTGCCCTTGTCCAGCATCAGCTGCATCGAGCCGACCCAGATCACCAGCAGCGCCAGGCCGATGCGGTCGATCGGCAGCACCTTGGTGGGCGTTTCGCGCTCGCGGTAGATCGACCACGTGACCCAGGCGGTGACGATGCCGATCGGCACATTGATGTAGAAGATCCACGGCCAGGTCATGTTGTCCGAGATCCATCCGCCCAGCAGCGGCCCCATGATGGGCGCCACCAGCGTGGTCATGCCCCATAGCGCCAGGGCCATCGAACTCTTGGCGGGTGGATAGCTGGCCAGCAGCAGGGCCTGCGACAGCGGAATCATCGGGCCGGCCACGGCGCCCTGCAGCACGCGGGCGGCCAGCAGCGTTTCGAGGTTCGGCGCCACGCCGCACAGCCACGACGACACCACGAACAGCAGGATCGACAGCACGAACAGCCGCACCGCGCCAAAACGCGTGGTCAGCCAGCCGGTGAGTGGCACCGAGATCGCGTTGGCGACCGCGAACGACGTGATGACCCAGGTGCCCTGGTTCGGCGACACGCCAAGGTCGCCCGAAATGGCCGGGATCGACACGTTGGCGATCGACGAATCGAGCACGTTCATGAACGTGGCCAGCGACAGCGCGATGGTGCCCAGAATCAGCTTGCCGCCGGTCAGCGGCGGATGCGCGGCGGGGCGGGCGGGCGCCGGCTTCGGGGCCGGTGCCGCGCCGCTGTCCGGCGTCGCGGTGGTGGAATTTGCCATGGGCAGTCAGCCAGTCAAACAGGTCGGATCGGATCGATTCAGGTACGGGCGGGCTTGGCCGCCGCACGCGCCGCAGCCGCGCTGGCCGCGCTTGCGGCACCCGCCGCGCCCGGCGCCGGCGGGCGGCCGCCGTTGTTGACCGCGATGATGCGGGCGATCAGCGCGTCGGCGTCCTGCGCCACCTTGTCATACACATCGGTCTGCAGCGGCCTGGCCGACTTGGCGCTGACCAGCGACGCGCCTTCTTCCTTGTGCACGTCGACCGTGGCGTTCATCGACAGGCCCACGCGCAGCGGGTGGTCCTTCAGTTGCTGCGCGTCCAGCGCGATCCGCACCGGCAGGCGCTGCACCACCTTGATCCAGTTGCCGGTGGCGTTCTGCGCCGGCAGCAGCGCGAACGCGGCGCCGGTGCCGGCCGAAAAGCCTTCCACATGGCCCGTGTACTTGACCTTCGAGCCGTAGACGTCGGCTTCCAGTTCCACCGGCTGGCCGATCCGCATATGCGTGATCTGCACTTCCTTGAAGTTGGCATCGACCCAGACCTGATCCAGCGGCACCACGGCCATCAGCGGCGTGCCGGCCGCCACGCGCTGGCCGACCTGCACCGAACGCTTGGCCACGTAGCCCGTCACGGGCGCCGGCATCGTCGAGCGCGCGAACGCCAGATAGGCCGAGCGCAGGTTGGCGGCGGCGCGCTGCACGTTCGGGTGCTTTTCCACCGTGGTCTGGTCGGTCAGCACCTGGTTCGAGGCCAGTTGCTCGCGGGCGGCAACCAGCGCCGACTCGGCCGCCTTCAGCGCGGTCTGGGCGTGGGCGATTTCCTCGCTCGACACCGCGCCCGAACCGGCAATGGCCTGGCGGCGGCGCAGGTCGTCGCGGGCCTTGGCCACATCGGCTTCGCGCAACGCCACCTGTGCGGACAGCGAGCCATTGTTGACATACAGCGTGCGCACCTCGCGCACGGCCTGGGCCAGCTGGGCTTCGGCCTGCTCCATCGCCACCTGGGTGTCGGCGCGATCGAGCTGGATCAGCGGCTGGCCGGCGGTCACCAGCTGCGTATCGTCGGCGGCAATCGACACCACGGTGCCGCCCACCAGCGGGGTGACCTGCACGACGTTGCCGGCGACGTAGGCGTCGTCGGTGTTCTCGAAATGGCGGGCGTAAAGGCCCCAGTACAGGCCATAGCCGATGCCGGCCACCACGACCGCGGCGGTCAGGGAAACGAGCAGGCGCTTGCGCTTGCCGTTGTTGTCGCCCGCGGGGGCTGCTTGCTGGTTGGTGCTCATGATGGAATCTCTCGAATCTCTGCGATGTGTCGTCTTGTCTGGTTTCAGCCGTTTCCGTCAGCCGCTGCCCTCAACCCTGCGTGCCCGGGGCCGCGCTTGCAGGCTTGCCGGATGCGCCATGGCTGGCGCCCTCGGCTTCCTGGTAGCCACCGCCAAGCGCCTTCATCAGGCTCATCTGCAGGTCCAGCCGGCGCGCCTGCAGGTCGGTGGCGAGCCGGCGCTGTTGCAATACGTTGCTTTCGGCATTGAGCACCGTCAGCTGCGTGCCCAGGCCGGCCTTGTAGCGCGTGGTGGACAGTGCGTAGGCATGCTCGGCCAGGTTCAGCGCCTCGCGCTGCGTCTCGATCTGCTGGTCCACGCTGCGGATGCTGGTCACGGTATCGGCGGTCTCGCGCAGCGCGTCGACCAGCGTCTGGTTGTAGCTGGCCGCCGCGATGTCGTACTGCGCGTACTTGCCCTTGAGGTTGGCGCGCAGGCGGCCGCCCTGGAAGATCGGCAGCGTTACCGACGGCCCCACGCCGAACGTGCGGCTCATGCTCATCAGCAGGTTCGACGGATCGAGCGAGGCCACGCCGGCAAAGGCGGTCAGCTTCACATCGGGCAGGAACTCCTTCTTCGCCACGGTGATGTCCTTGGACGACGCCTCCACGCGCCAGCGTGCGGCCACGATGTCCGGGCGGCGGCCAATCAGGCCGATGGTCAGGTCGTCGGGCAGTTGCGGCGTGGCGTTGGCCAGCAGCGTGGGCCGCGTGATCTGCAGACCGCGGTCGGGCCCCTTGCCCAGCAGCGCGGCGATCTGGTTGCGCGCCAGCGCGATTTCCTCGTCAACGCGTTGCAGGTCGGTCTGGGCGGCGGCCACGGTGCCGCGCGCCTGGGTGGTTTCCACCTGGGTGTCGAGGCCGGCGGCCAGGCGCTGGCGCGACAGGTCGGTCAGGTCGCGGCGCTGGGCGATGGCGCGTTCGGCCACGTCGCGCTGGGCGTACAGCGCGGCCAGGCGGTTGTAGCCGCGGGCCACCGACGTGGTCAGCATCAGGCGCGCGGCCTGGGTCTCGGCTTCCATCGCCCGGTCATCGGACAGCGCGGCTTCCAGCGCATCGCGGTTCTTGCCCCAGAAATCGAGGTCCCACGACAGGCCCAGCTGCAGGCGCGACTGGTTCTGCCATGACCCGGCCAGCGGCGTGCCCGTGAACAGGTCGGTCTCCGAGAAACGCTGGCGCACCAGGCTGCCTTCAAAGTCCACGCCGGGGTAGAGCGCCGACCGCGTGGCATCGGCCATCGCGCGCGACGCTTCCAGGCGGCCAAAGGCCACCTGCAGGTTCGGATTGCCCTGGATGGCTTCGTCCACCAGCGCACGCAGTTGCGGATCGTGGAACTGGTCGACCCAGTCCTGCGACGGCCACTGGCCATGTTCGCTGGCGAAGGTCTGCGGCGAGGCCAGCGTGCCGGCGTCGGTCATGGTCTGCGTGCTGTGCGAATTGCCCAGCGCGGCGCAACCGGCCAGCACGGCGGCGGCCAGCACGGTCAGCGCAAGCGTGCCCGTGCGGCGAAGCTCGCCCGCGCGGCTGGCACGGTGGTAAAGAGAATGAGCGGTGGTCATAGGGGGTGAACTGTGACGCGGTCTGGCAGTTTCAGGAATGGCGTGTCTGACGATTGGAATTCTTCTTCGGTGTCGCGGGCGGCCCGCCTATCCTGTGTTGCGCTCGAAGGGACAGCCCGCCGGGTCGGGGCCGCCGTTGTTGGCGAGGATCCGCAGCAGCATGCCGCGCAGCACCTCGATCTCGTCATGGGTGAAGCCCTCGAAATGGCGGCGCATGACATTGCAGAAGACGGCCGGCAGCTTTTCGACCATGGCGTTGCCGGCCGGGGTGATCGACAGGTCCACCACACGGCGGTCGTCGTCGCGGCGCGTGCGCGCGATCAGGCCGCGCTTTTCCATGCGGCTCAGCAGGCGCGTGACCGATCCGGCATCGGTGTTCAGGTTGCGGGCCAGGTCGGTCACCGTGGTGGCCTCGCCCTTGGCCAGCATCATCAGGCAGCTGGCCTGGGCCTGGGTCATGTCCAGGCTGCTGACCTCCTGCTCCACGCCCTGCGACAGCGTGTTCTTGGCGCGCGCCAGCAGGTAACCGACGCTCTTGCCGATTTCATAGTCGGCCGGGTCGAACAGGTCTTCGGGCGGGGATAGGGGTGTCGGGTACGTCATCTCTTGTCGCTGCAATCTTTGCCTGGGCAAATATAAGCATGTCGCAAGTGATGTTCAAGCACTGAAATTTGTTATTGCGGAAAACGCAATGACGCGTCTTGATCTATGCTGAACAGCAATAGAGTGTTCTGCGCTGCAACATGCTAGAATGTCGGGTTAATTTTTTCCGATAGCTCCGCCTTCAGGGGACGCCGAATGACCCGCGCCATCCGTAATATCGCCATCATCGCTCACGTCGATCATGGCAAGACCACCCTGGTCGACCAACTCCTGCGCCAGGCAGGCACCTTCCGCGACAACCAGCAAATCGCCGAACGGGTGATGGACTCGAACGACCTGGAAAAGGAACGCGGGATTACCATCCTCGCGAAGAACTGTGCCGTCGAGTACAACGGCACGCACATCAATATTGTCGATACCCCGGGCCACGCCGACTTCGGCGGTGAAGTGGAGCGCGTCCTGTCGATGGTCGACGGCGTGCTGCTGCTGGTGGACGCCGTGGAAGGCCCGATGCCGCAAACGCGTTTCGTGACGCGCAAGGCACTGGCCCTGGGCCTGAAGCCCATCGTGGTGATCAACAAGATCGACCGCCCGGGCGCCCGTCCGGACTGGGTGATCAACCAGACCTTCGACCTGTTCGACAAGCTGGGCGCCAACGACGACCAGCTCGATTTCTCGGTGATCTACGCCTCGGGCCTGAACGGCTACGCCGGCCTGACCGAGGACGTGCGCGACGGCGACATGAAGCCGCTGTTCGAGACCGTGCTGGACAAGGTGCCGGTGCGTAACGACGACCCGAACGGCCCGCTGCAGATGCAGATCATCTCGCTGGACTATTCGAGCTACGTCGGCAAGATCGGCGTGGGCCGCATTTCGCGTGGCCGCGCCAAGCCGCTGCAGGACGTGGTGGTCAAGTTCGGCCCGGAAGGCAACCCGATCAAGGGCCGTATCAACCAGGTGCTGAAGTTCAGCGGCCTGGAGCGCGAAATCGTGGCCGAGGCGGAAGCCGGCGACATCGTGCTGATCAACGGTATCGAGGAACTCGGCATCGGCTGCACCGTGTGCGCCCCGGAAGCCCCGGACGCGCTGCCGATGCTGAAGGTGGACGAGCCGACGCTGACGATGAACTTCTGCGTCAACACGTCGCCGCTGGCCGGCCGTGAAGGCAAGTTCGTGACCAGCCGCCAGCTGCGCGAGCGTCTGGACCGCGAACTGAAGTCGAACGTGGCGCTGCGCGTGGCCGATACCGGCGACGACACCATCTTCGAAGTGTCGGGCCGTGGCGAACTGCACCTGACCATCCTGCTGGAAAACATGCGCCGCGAAGGCTACGAGCTGGCCGTGTCGCGTCCGCGCGTGGTGTTCAAGGACATCGGCGGCGTCAAGCACGAGCCGTACGAACTGCTGACCGTGGACGTCGAAGACGGCCACCAGGGTTCGGTCATGGAAGAGCTGGGCCGCCGCAAGGGCGAGCTGCTCGACATGGCGTCGGACGGCAAGGGCCGTACCCGCCTGGAATACCGCATTCCGGCGCGTGGCCTGATCGGCTTCCAGGGCGAATTCCTGACGCTGACCCGTGGTACGGGCCTGATCAGCCACATCTTCGACGACTACGCACCGGTGCGCGAAGGCGGCCTGGGCGAGCGCCACAATGGCGTGCTGATCTCGCAGGACGACGGCGACGCCGTGGCCTACGCGCTGTGGAAGCTGCAGGATCGCGGCCGCATGTTCGTGAAGCCGGGCGATGCGCTGTACGAAGGCATGATCATCGGCATCCACAGCCGCGACAACGACCTGGTCGTGAACCCGATCAAGGGCAAGCAGCTGACCAACGTGCGCGCGTCGGGTACCGACGAAGCGGTGCGCCTGGTGCCGCCGATCCAGATGTCGCTGGAATACGCGGTGGAATTCATCGCCGACGACGAACTGGTGGAAATCACGCCGAAGAGCATCCGTCTGCGCAAGCGTCACCTGAAGGAGCACGAGCGCAAGCGTGCTTCGCGCGACGCGAACTGATTTCCGGTGTCCGGCCTGCTGGCCGGCTGGAAGCAAATAACCGCGCCCATGTGGCGCGGTTTTTTTTTCGTCGCCCGACTTAGGTTTGCTCCCCTCTCCCGCTCGCGGGAGAGGGGCCGGGGGAGAGGGCAAGCCTATCAACCTCCGAAGCCGCAGCCCGCGGTCCTCGCCACTCCGGCGGCTTCCACAAATACCGCAGATCGCGCTCGCGCCACACATCGGCAAACATGTCGCGCCATTCGTGAAACGTCAGCGTCAGCGGGTTGTAGGTGCGGACCTGCCGCGTGATGCCGTATTGCGGCGCCTCCTGCTCGGGCACGAAGGTGCCGAACATGCGATCCCAGACCGTCAGCACGCCGGCGTAGTTGCGGTCGATGTACTGCGGATTCTTCGCATGATGTACGCGGTGCACGCTTGGCGTATTGACGATCTTCTCAACGATCGGCCATCGCTGTCCGAGCCGCGTATGGACGAAGAACTGGAACGCCAGGTTCAGCCCGACGGCCAGGATGACCCAATCTGGAGAAAATCCGATAAAAGCCAGCGGTATCCAGAACATCCACATGCCCGAGATCGGATAGGTCAGGCTTTGCCGGAACGCCGTGGAGAAGTTCATGCCTTCCGACGAGTGATGGGCCACGTGCGACGCCCACATCCATCGCACGCGATGGCTGGCGCGGTGGAACCAGTAATAAAGAAAGTCCTGCAGCAGCAACAGCAGCGCAAACGACCACCACGTCTGCGGCACGGCGCGCAGGCCGTGGGCGTAGCACCACGTGTAGACCGTGCGGATCATCAACCAGAGAAAGAAGGCGTCCGATGCCTGGTGCATCAGCGCCAGCGTGGCGTTCGACAGCGTGTCGCGCCAACTGTAGACCGAGCGGTCGCGCCTGGACCAGTACCAGGCCTCCCAGCCTATCGTCAGCACGAAAACTGGCGCGAACGCCATCAGGATCAGGCCGGGGTCAAAACCTTGGGCGTCGGGAGCGCCCGATGTCATAGGGGATGTCATGGCGCAAGTGTGCATATTTCCGCCAGATTCGCACCGAGGATTTCCTCCATACGCACGTCAAGTGGCGCCCGCATAACGTTTTGCGATCCATCACGAAAATGAAGGACTGACTATCACCAGCAGGCAATCAAGTCGGCCAAGACAATGCCGTCATTGGGGCGACGGCCATGGAGGAGTGGCCGATATTCAAGTCACGGAGAGAACTGCCCCATGTTTCGCAACACTACGATTGGAACCCGTTTGTGGCTTCTGACAATTGTCACAAACTTGTTGCTGTTGATTGTCGGTGCCGTTGGTTGGATCGGCATGTCGCGTAGCAACGACGCCACGCGCCAGATCTACCAGCAGCAATTGTCGGCCGCCACGTATCTGGCCGAGGCGCGCTCGAATCAACTGCTGGTGCGTGTGCTGCTGGACCAGGCGGCCTTTGCCACCGAGGCGGCCGACGCCAAGGCCCGCGCCGCCACGGCCCAGGACTTCGCGCGGCTGTCCGACGCCGCATGGCAGTCGTATCTGGCCATTCCGCGAACCGACGAGCAGACACGCGCCACCGAGACTGTGTCAGAGAAACGCCGCGCGCTGTTCCAGGAGGGCGTGACGCCGATGATCGCCGCCCTCAACGCAGGCAACCGCGAGGCGATGATGAAGGCGGTCATGGAGACGATTCCGAAACTCGATATCCAGTTCACCGCCGTCAATACGGAACTTGGGCGCCTGCAGGTGGAAAGCGCCAAGGCCGTCTACGAGAATTCCCAGCATCGCTACGACCGGCTGCTGACCGTTTCCATCGCGGTCCTGGTGCTTGGCCTGGCGTTCAGCACCGTGGTGGCCTGGCGCCTGCGTGCGTCGATCGTCCATCCCCTGGATATCGCCATTGGCCGTTTCGCGCGCATGGCGGACGGCGATCTTAGTATTTCGGCGATGCGCGATGGCGCTGCAATGGCCGACGAGCACGCAAGAAGCGAGACCAGCCGCATGCTCGGCATGCTGGGTCGCATGCAGGGGCGTCTGGCCGAGATGGTGGGCGAAGTGCGCAGCGGCGCCGATTCGATTGCGGCGGCCAGCCAGCAGATTGCCAGCGGGAATGCCAACCTGTCGCAGCGTACCGAGCAGCAGGCCGCGTCGCTTCAGGAGACCGCTTCGAGCATGGAGGAGTTGACCAGCACCGTGCGCCACAACGCCGATAGCGCCCGCGAGGCCAGCACATTGGCGGTGGATGCGCGCCGGCTGGCCGAGACCGGCAGCCAGGCCGTGTCGCGGGTGCAGAGCACGATGCAGCAGATCGACACCGGCGCCAACAAGGTGGTGGACATCATCGAGGTGATCGAGAAGATCGCCTTCCAGACCAATATCCTGGCGCTCAATGCCGCCGTGGAAGCCGCGCGGGCCGGCGAGCACGGCCGTGGCTTCGCGGTGGTGGCCGGCGACGTGCGCGATCTGTCGCAGCGGTGCGCGGCGGCGTCGAAGGAAATCCGCACGCTGATCGGCGCCTCGGTGTCCAATGTGCGCGAAGGCACATCGCTGGTGGACGATGCGGAGCGCGCCATGCAGGACATCGTCAATGCGGTGCGCCGCGTGAGCGATATCGTCGGCGGCATCAGCGCGGCGTCGGACGAGCAGTCGCGCGGCATCGAACAGGTGAACGTGGCCGTCTCGCACATGGACGGCATGACGCAGCAGAACGCGGCGCTGGTGGAGGAAGCCGCCGCGGCGGCCGGATCGCTCGAAGACCAGGCGCAGCGGCTGACAGGGCTGATGTCGGCCTTCCGGCTGGCGTGATCGCCAGGGCTGCATTGGCTCGACAGAGTATGAGCCGATTCTGAAACGGCGCCGTCATCGAATCCGGGCAAGACAGGTGGCGTAAAATTGCCGCCTACTGGAACGGAGACGGATATGACGGAGTTTGTATCGACGGCGGTGCAGGGCGGTGTGGCCTATCTGACGCTGACCCGCCCGCAGGCCCTGAATGCGTTATCGCTCGACATGATTCGCGCGATCACGCAGGCGCTTCAGCAGTGGGAAGCCGATGCCGCCGTGCATGCGGTGGTGGTGGCCGGCGCGGGCGGCAAGGCGTTCTGCGCCGGCGGCGATATCCGCTGGTTCCATCAGGCGTACTACGCCAACGACCCGATGCTCGACCAGTTCTTTGTCGAGGAGTACGCGCTCAACCATCTGATCCACCGCTACCGCAAGCCCTATATCGCCCTGATGGACGGCGTGGTGATGGGCGGCGGCATGGGCATCTCGCAGGGCGCCCGGCTGCGCATCGTCACCGACCGTACCAGGATGGCGATGCCGGAGACGAACATCGGCCTGTTCCCCGATGTGGGCGGCGGCTGGTTCCTGGCGCGTACGCCGGGCCATATCGGCGAGTACCTGGGCCTGACCGGCACGGTGATTCATGCCGCCGACGCCCTGTACGCGAAGCTGGCCGATGCCTATCTGCCGTCCAATGTGATGGCGGAACTGGCGGCATCGCTGCAGGCGCATGCGTTTGACAGCGGCGACGCCGTGCTGGCCCATATCGCCACCTTCACGGGTCAGCACGCGGCGGCGTGCGTGCCGCAGGCCAGCCCGCTGGCCCAGCATGCCGGCATGATCGACACGCTGTTTGCCGGCGCCACGGCGCAGGAGATTCTGAGCGCCGTCAGCGACACGGCCGGCGACTGGGCGGCCCAGACCGCCGCCACGCTGCGCAGCCGGTCACCGCTGATGCTGTGCGTCACGCTGGAACAGATCCGCCGTGCGCGCACGATGACGCTGGAAGACGAACTGCGCATGGAGCTCGACATGATGTACGACGTGTTCCGTCATGGCGATGGCATCGAGGGCATCCGTGCGCTGGTCATCGACAAGGACCACCAGCCGAAATGGAATCCGGCCCGCCTTGACGACGTGACGCCGGGCCGCGTGCGCGCGTTTTTCGACAGCAAGTGGCGGCGCGAGGACCACCCGCTGGCTTCGCTGGCGTAGTCGCTCCGGCCGCTGCGCCATGCGCATCGGCACGGCAGTTGCGCGCGGTGGCCGGCGGCGGCCATGCAAGTCAAGTACAGTGTGGGCAGGGCTGGCCCGGCTGCCGGAGCCGGCCTGTGAATCCATTCGACCGTGTGTGAACAGTGAAAGGAACCGTAATGAGCAATCCTCGTGATGTCGCCGTACTGGTGGGAAGCCTGCGCAAGGAATCCCTGAACCTGAAACTGGCCAAGGCCTTGGCCGCGATTGCGCCGCCGCAGCTCAAGCTCGATATCGTCGAGATTCGCCAGTTGTCCCACTACAACCAGGACGACGACGCCAATCCGCCATCGGAATGGGTGGCCTTCCGCGACCGTATCCGCCGGGCCGATGCCGTCCTGTTCGTCACCCCGGAATACAACCGCTCGGTGCCGGGCGTGCTGAAAAATGCCATCGACGTGGGATCGCGCCCGTACGGGGAGAGCGCCTGGGACGGCAAGCCGGGTGGCGTGATCAGCGCGTCGCCGGGCAATATCGGCGGCTTTGGCGCCAACCACCATCTGCGCCAGTCGCTGGTGTTCCTGAATATTCCGGTGCTGCAACAGCCGGAAGCCTATATCAGCGGGGTGGACAAGCTGTTCGACGCGCAGGGCGGCATCAGCAACGACTCGACCCGGGGCTTCCTGAGCAAGTACCTGACGACCTTCGCGGCCTGGATCGACCGCAACGCCGCCGCACGCTGACAGGCGGCCGCCGATCGCGCCAGCCCGATTCAAACGTCGGTAAGCCCCGTCCTACAAGGCGAAGCGGGGGAGACCCGACACCGGCAGTGACCCCTGCTTTCTATAGTGGAGCCATGTTCAAACACATAGACAAGGAGGAAACACCATGCCCTACATTCTCGCCTGGCTGCTCGGCGTCCCGGCCTTCGTCCTGATCCTGATCTGGCTGTTCATGCACTGAGTGCAGCCCGCCCAACATGAGAAACGGCGCCTCCGGGCGCCGTTTTTACTGGCCGCATGCCGCGCACCCGATGCGAGCCATCCGGGGCGCTGCTCAGGAACGTCATCTCGCGTATACTTGCGGGTCTTCCTCAGTCCGCGGACCTAGAACCGTACCCGGACGCTCCCTCGACGCCATACCCATGACTGCAAATCCGCGCCGCATCTCGGTTGCCCCGATGATGGACTGGACTGACCGCCACTGCCGCACGTTCCATCGCGCGCTGAGCCAGCACACCTGGCTTTATACCGAGATGGTCACCACGGGCGCGCTACTGCATGGCGATGTGACGCGGCACCTGGATTTCGACGCGGCCGAGCAGCCTGTGGCACTGCAGCTGGGCGGTAGTGAACCGGCCGATCTCGCACAGGCGGCGAAGCTGGGTGAGCAGTGGGGCTATAAGGAAATCAACCTCAATTGCGGGTGCCCTTCGGAGCGCGTGCAGCGCGGGGCGTTCGGCGCGTGCCTGATGGCGGAGCCCCAGCTGGTTGCCGATTGCGTCAAAGCGATGCGGGATGTGGTGTCGGTGCCCGTGACGGTGAAGCATCGCATTGGTATCGATACGATCGAGCACTATGACTTTGTTCGCGACTTCGTTGGCATTATTGCCGACGCGGGTTGCGAAACATTTATCGTCCACGCCCGTAATGCCATTCTGAAAGGCCTTAGCCCGAAAGAAAATCGAGAAATTCCGCCGTTGCGGTACGAAGTTGCATACCAGTTGAAGAAAGAATTTCCGCAGCTGGAAATCCTGATTAACGGCGGGATTGTTTCCTATGGCGAAATGGAAGAGCATTTGCGCCACGTGGATGGGGTAATGATCGGCCGTCAGGCTTACCACGATCCTTATATCCTCGCGGAAATGGACAGCCGTTTCTACGGGGTTGACGCGGCGATTCCGACGCGCGAGGACGCCGAAATGGCCATGCAAGCCTATATCGGCAATCTAGTGGAGCGGGGCGGCTATATGGGCGCTGCCATCCGGCATATGCTGGGCCTCCATCGCGGAGTCTATGGCGGACGCGGCTGGCGCCGGGTGCTGTCGGATGCACGGCGCATGAACGCTGCCCGCACCCGGGCCGACGTGGATGCGCTGTTCGAAGAAGCGCGTTCCCATCTGCGTCCAGACCTGCTGGAGGCGGCCTGAGCGACCCCCGAACGTGACGATCGTATGCGGGGCGGACTGGAGGAAAAACTCTAATTTCGAACGATCGTGCTATGCAGTTGCCGCAAATGTATGCCCCAAGGGCGTTTGCGGCGGTTGATGTGACTGGAAACCCGCGTGGGCAAAGGGATTCCCCTAATTCGCCAGTCCTGCGGCATGTTCTTACACTGTGCCTGCCCTCGAATACAGGGCTTTCTTCAACTGATTTTTGAGCCCGCCGTGTGCGGGCTTTTTTTCTGCCCCGTCTCGTTGTTACCACAGCAACCGTGGGTTTGCCCGGATGGTGCGCCGTGCGTTCGGGGTCTACATTGAATGTGCCTTCAGGGCATTGAGATCGCTAATTTAAGAGTCCGCTTGCGAGCGGGCTCTTTTTTTTCGTGGGTCACGCCATGCACGAATCGCGCATAAAACCAGGGCGTACCTGAACACCAAAAAAAAGCAGGCGATGCTCGTCGGGAGTGATCGCCTGTCGGGAATGTCGAGGGGGTCAATGTCCCTCGGGGAAGAGTATCCAACAGCATTATTTGCGACAGAACCCTGCCGTGGTGGGGCAAGACCTCCGCTTTTGAGGGGCAGGCCGATACGTCAAGCGCTGGCTATTGTTAAGACATACCTTGTTGAGCGGCGCGTAGGTCATGTTACGATGCGCCTGAAAAATGCCGCGACATAAGCCGGCATGGCATGGGAGTCGTGTCTTCACGGATGCGGCGCCAAGTGGGGGAAAAGCAGGTGGGCTGGCCGGTTCGAGCGGTGCGACGGGGATGTCGAAACCAGTGAAACGGAAGCGAGCCCTGAGGAAATGAAATGGAAGCGGAAGAACCATTCGGTGAAGTCTTCGAGGACTACCGGGTGATCTGGGTAGCCGAGCAACTGCAGGACGGCAAATGGACGGCGCGCTATTGCTGGCACCCAGGCACATCGATCGACGCCGGCAAGGCGTTGCAGCGCGATGTCCTCAATGGCAAGTCGAAACGCTTGCTTGGACTTTTTCCGAGCGAGGCAGAGACCATCGCCGCCATCAAGGAAGCCGTGCTGCTGGAAGCAAAGTGGGTGGGCCCCCGATGAAGTCCGGAAGCCATCCGCCAGCGAATCCGAAATTTTTTTGTGCGGAATACTAGCCATCAGCAGAGAATGCTTGTATAGTCTTGTTCTTCGCTGATCGACACAACGGTCAACGAAAAATCTCTACGGTGGCTGTAGCTCAGTTGGTAGAGTCCAGGATTGTGATTCCTGTCGTCGTGGGTTCGAGTCCCATCAGCCACCCCAAAGAATTCCCTTACGAAACAGCCGCTTACTCAAGTGGCTGTTTTGCTTTGCACGCATCCCTTCCCATCATTCCTTCCGCCTGGTGCAACCGGCGCCTGATGGCATCACGGTTGCGATCGCATACGCCAAGGCGAAGCCCGTCGATGGGCGAAAAAAAACCGGACGTTGGCGAGTTCGACAAGGTCCGGTTCTGCGCATGACGCGAATGCGCAGTGATGCAGTTGCGCGCTGATCCGCGGGGCAGGCGGCCAGATTTCAGTCGAGCAGTTTCGTGGTCGGTTCTGCCAGTTCCAGCATGCGGCAGATGGCTGCCATGTTGCCGACCATCGTGCGACGTTGCGCGCCCTGGTAGACGCGGACGCCCTTGATTTGCCGGAACGGGACCGGCTTGACCGGGCGGCGGGAAGCGATGGGATTCGATTGCAGCATGGCAACACCTCGTAATTTGCGACAGCAGTGGTCCGCGCCCGTCGTCCAGCAAGGACGGGGCGGCATGGGCAAAGCAAAGCGGGTGACCAGGGCAGACGGCCGTGCTGCCTAAGTCTCGGGAGCCGGAGTCGCTGTCAGGCGCCTCCGATCACGCTAGAAGCCTGATGATCGGATCAGGCCGACAGCGATACCTTCAAGGGAGAACTCGTCGCGCCCCGAATGGAGCACGATGTTCTGGAAATCCGGGTTTTCTGCGATCAGTTCGATCGTGTCGCCGCGTTTCTTGAGGCGCTTGACCGTGACGTCCTCGCCCAGGCGGGCCACGACGATCTTGCCGTTGGCTGCCTCGCTGGCTTTTTTCACGGCCAGCAGGTCGCCATCCAGAATGCCGGCGTCGCGCATGCTCAGGCCGCGCACGCGCAGCAGGTAGTCCGGACGCTCGTCGAAGACCGATGCATCCACCTGGTACTGACGGTCGATATGTTCTGCGGCAAGAATCGGGCTGCCCGCTGCGACGCGACCGACCAGCGGCAGCGTCAACTGCAGCACGCCTGCCATTGGCAGCGAGAACTGGTCGGAACGTTCCGAATCGCTGCGTGCCACCTTGAGCCGGATGCCGCGCGATGCGCCGGGGGTCAGTTCGATGACGCCCTTGCGTGCCAGCGCCCGCAGATGTTCCTCGGCCGAATTGGGCGAGGAAAAACCAAACTCGGCGGCGATCTCTGCGCGCGTGGGCGGGAAGCCCGTGTTGCGGATCGTGTCGCGGATCAGATCGAAAATCTGCTGCTGCCGGGGTGTCAGGGTCGCCATGGTTCGCCGGTCTCTCGTGCCGAAGCACTGTATGTTTAAACAGTATGCTGTGATTTTATACAGTATCGTGTGAAGTGCAAGCACAATTTGCGCAGTGGGCTCTACATGGGCGACGGCGGCACCGGTGGCTTCGCGGGTTTGCCAAGGGGGCGCCGGGGCGGGGCGGCAGTTACAATCGTCGGCCAGATCCCGGGCCGCGCCCGCCCGGCCAGACCCCTCAGCCAGCCTATTTACATGTCAGCGTCTTCCTCATCGTTGCCCCGTGTCGTCGTGCTTGCCACCGGCGGCACCATTGCCGGATCGTCCGGCGACCCCGCCAGCAGTGCCCAGTACCAGGCGGCTACCGTGCCGGTGTCGCAACTGGTCCAGGCCGTGCCCGCGCTGGCCGATGTGGCGCGCGTGGAGGCCGAGCAGGTCGCGCAGGTCGACAGCAAGGACATGACGTTCGGTCTCTGGCAGCAGCTGGCGGCGCGGGTGGCGTACTGGTCCGGCCAGCCGGATGTGGCCGGCATCGTGATCACGCACGGCACCGATACGCTTGAAGAAACAGCGATGTTCTTGCACCTGACGCAGCCGTGTTCCGTGCCGGTGGTCATCACTGCGGCGATGCGCCCGGCAACGTCGCTGTCGGCGGACGGCCCGCTGAACCTGCTCGATGCCGTGCGTGTCGCGGCCCATCCGGGCGCGCGGGGCCTGGGCGTGCTGGTGGTGCTGAACCAGCAGATCCACGCCGGGCGCGATGTGACCAAGGCGCATACGTCCGCCGTCGATGCCTTTGTCTCGCCGAATGCCGGTCCGGTCGGCTACGTGCAGGACGCCTATATTCGATTCACGCGTGCGCCGGCCAGGCGGGAGGCGCCGTGCTTGCCGGTGCCGTCGGCCTGGCCGATGGTGGAAATCGTGGTCAGCCATGCCCAGCCGGGCAGGGTGGCCGTCGATGCACTGGTGTCGGCCGGTGTGAAGGGGCTGGTCGTGGCCGCCACCGGCAATGGCTCGGTCCACGAAACCCTGCTGGCGGCGCTGGCCGACGCGGCGGCGGCCGGCGTGGCAGTGGTGCGCAGTTCACGTACTGGCGCCGGCCATGTGTCGATTCCGGCGCGCCCGGCGGCGGGGGCTGGCCTGTTTGCCTCGGCGGCCGACCTCAATCCTTACAAGGCGCGCGTGCTGCTGCTGGTGGCGCTGGCAGCCGACCCCGCGCTCGGCGTCGATGCCGGGCGTCTGCAGTCGCTTTTTGCCGCCTGCTGAGCCACCTGCGCCGCGTGCCTTGCGGATTCCCGGGTCTCCGGGCTATACTCGCGGGCTATTCAACCTTGCCGCACCGGACGTGACGCCCGGGTGGCTCATCCCAAAAGGAGCGTCAATGCGTCATTACGAAATCGTATTTATCGTCCATCCGGACCAAAGCGAACAAGTGCCGGCGATGATCGAGCGTTACAAGCAGCTCGTCACGTCGCAAAATGGCCAGATCCATCGCGTGGAAGACTGGGGTCGTCGTCAGATGGCCTACATGATCCAGAAGCTGGCCAAGGCTCACTACGTTTGCCTGAACATCGAATGCGGCAAGGACACGCTGGCTGAACTCGAGCACGCGTTCAAGTTCAATGACGCCGTGCTGCGTCACCTGATCGTCCAGACCAAGAAGGCTGAAACCGCGCCGTCGCCGATGATGAAGGAAGTGCAGCGCGAAGAAGCCCGCAAGGCCGCGCAAACGACCACGGAAGGCCAGGCCGCCTGAGTGCGGACTGCTGTGTCGCGGTGAACCAGCTTCGGCTGACCGCCACGCTCGCCGAGCGAGATACGCTGCGCTATACGCCGGCCGGCATCCCTGTCGTCAACTGCATCCTGCAGCATGCCGGCGAGGTGATGGAGGCGGAAACGCCCCGGCAGGTGGAATTTGCAGTGGTGGCCATGGGCATCGGCCCGATTGGCCAGCGGCTCGAGCGCATGCCGCTCGGCACGCTGCTCGACTGCGAAGGCTTTCTGGCCCGCAAGCACCGCAACAGCAAGACACTGGTCTTTCACATCACTCGATGTAAAGCATTCGAAAAGGATTGAATCATGGCATTCGTCAAACGTGACAACAAGAACAAGAAGCGCTTCCAGCAACAGAACCCGCTGTTCAAGCGCAAGCGCTTCTGCCGCTTCACCGTGGCTGGCGTCGAACAGATCGACTACAAGGATCTGGACACGCTGAAGGACTTCATCGGCGACAACGGCAAGATCACGCCGGCTCGTCTGACCGGTACCAAGGCGCACTATCAGCGTCAGCTGGATACGGCCATCAAGCGCGCCCGCTTCCTGGCGCTGATGCCGTACACCGACCTGCACAAGAACTGATAGTCCCGGGACCGCAAGGAGAAATACACGATGCAAGTCATTCTGCTGGAAAAAGTCATCAACCTGGGCAACCTGGGCGACATCGTTCGCGTGAAGGACGGTTACGCACGTAACTTCCTGATCCCGACCAAGCGCGCTCGCCGTGCTACGCAAACCGCCATCGCCGAATTCGAAGTGAAGCGCGCCGAGCTGGAAAAGGCCGCCGCCGCCAAGCTGGCTGCTTCGCAAGCCGAAGGCGAGAAGCTGAACGGTCTGACCGTCCAGATCACGCAGAAGTCGGGCGTGGACGGCCGTCTGTTCGGTTCGGTGACCAACGCCGACATCGCCCAAGCCCTGGAAGGCCAAGGCTTCAAGGTCGAGAAGTCGCAAGTGCGCCTGCCGAACGGCCCGCTGAAGATGGTTGGCGACTACGCCGTTGGCGTGTCGCTGCACACCGACGTGCTGGTCGACATCACCGTTTCGGTGCTGGGCGAGCACGTCTAAGCTGTACGCGTCCACGATGTGCCGGTCCGGACCGGCGCGTCGGATGCACAAAAAAGGCAGGGGCCACGCTCCTGCCTTTTTTTGTTTTTTGCGTGGCGCCCGGCGCCGTTATAATTCCCTCCCATGAACGCGCCCGCCGCAGATCCCCAACTCGACAACCTCAAGGTTCCTCCGCACTCGATCGAGGCCGAACAATCGGTGCTTGGCGGGTTGCTGCTGGATAACGCCGCCTGGGACCGCATCGCCGACTTCCTGTCCGAAGCCGATTTCTATCGGTTTGACCATCGGGTGATCTTCCAGAGCATCGCCCGCCTGATCTCCGCCACCAAGCCGGCGGACGTGATCACGGTCTTCGAAATGCTTCAGGTGGCCGGCAAGGCCGAGGAAGTGGGCGGGCTGGCCTATCTGAATTCGCTGGCGCAGAATACGCCGAGCGCAGCCAATATCCGTCGCTACGCCGAGATCGTTCGCGAACGCTCGGTGCTGCGCAAGCTCGTGACGGTGGCCGACGACATCGCTTCCGCGGCTTTCGCGCCCAAGGGGCGCGAGGTGCGCGAACTGCTCGACGAGGCCGAATCCAAGGTTTTTGCGATTGCGGAAGAAGGCTCGCGTGGCCAGAAGGGCTTCCAGGAGATCCAGCCGCTGCTGACGCAGGTGGTGGAGCGGATCGACGAGCTCTATCACCGCGACAGCACCACGGACGTGACCGGCGTGCCGACCGGCTTCATCGACCTGGACCGCATGACCAGCGGCATGCAGCCGGGCGACCTGATTATCGTGGCCGGTCGCCCCTCGATGGGTAAAACCGCGTTTTCGCTGAATATTGGCGAGCATGTGGCGGTAGAGCAGGGCTTGCCCGTGGCCGTGTTCTCGATGGAAATGGCAGGCGTGCAGCTGGCCATGCGTATGCTGGGCTCGGTGGGTCGCCTGGACCAGCATCGCCTGCGTACCGGCCGCCTGCTGGACGAGGACTGGCCGCGGCTGACGCACTCGATCCAGCGCATGAACGATGCGCAGCTGTTCATCGACGAGACGCCGGCGCTGAATCCAATGGAATTGCGGGCCCGCTCGCGCCGGCTGGCGCGTCAGTGCGGCCAGCTGGGCCTGATCATCATCGATTACCTGCAGCTGATGTCGGGATCGGGTGGCGGGGAAAACCGCGCCACGGAAATTTCCGAAATTTCTCGGTCGTTGAAGGGGCTGGCCAAGGAGCTCAACTGCCCGGTCATCGCGCTGTCGCAGCTGAACCGAAGCCTGGAGCAACGTCCGAACAAGCGCCCCGTCATGTCCGACCTGCGCGAATCGGGCGCCATCGAACAGGATGCCGACGTGATTCTGTTCATCTATCGCGACGAGGTCTACAACCCTGACTCGCAGGACAAGGGGACTTCCGAAATTATCATCGGCAAGCAGCGTAACGGGCCGATCGGCACCGTTAGGCTCACGTTCCTGGGTCAATTCACGAAGTTCGACAACTTCAGCGGCGGCCCGGCGTTCTTCGACAACGACACCTGATTCTCAGGGGGTTACACCGCTGGACGGTGCAACCCTGTAAAATATTGCGCTTTGATGACAGCCGCCCACGAGGCGGCTGTCGTGCGATTGCTCTGCCTCCCATTTGCAACACACAACCGAGCGTGCCGTGAGGTACGCCACAAGGACATTTCATGTTCGGCCGTTTCATGCCCACCGAGGGCAAGTTCTTCGAATACTTCAACCAGCACGCCGATTGCGCCGTTACCGCCGCGCACGAGCTGGAAGCGTTGGTCAATGACCTGCCCAACGCCGAAGGCCATGCCCGACGCGTGCAGGCTACCGAAAAGAAGGCAGACCGTATCACGCACGACACGATCGACCTGCTGCACAAGACCTTCATCACGCCGCTGGACCGTGACGAGATCCACAAGCTCATCACGACCATGGATGACATCCTGGACCTGATGGAGGACGTGGCCGAGACGATCTCGCTGTACGACGTCACGCACCTGACCGACGAAGCCCGCCGGCTGGCCACGATCTGCGTGCAGTGCTGCGAAGCCGTCAAGATCGCCGTGGGACTGCTCGAAGACATGGGCAACGCCAGCACGATCCTGAAGACGGCCCAGCAGATCGACCAGCTCGAATCGGAAGCCGACCGCGTCATGCGCTCGGCCATGTCGAAGCTGTTCCGCGACGAGACCGACGTCAAGCGTCTGATCAAGCTGAAGGCGATCTACGAGCAGCTGGAGTCCATCACCGACAAGTGCGAGGACGTGGCGAACATCATCGAAGGCATCGTCCTGGAAAACGCCTGAGGCTCCCACTGGCATGCAAACAGTACAAATGAGCTTGTGGGTCATCGGGTTGCTGGTGGCGCTGGCATTGCTGTTCGACTTCATGAACGGCTTTCACGACGCGGCCAATTCGATTGCCACGGTGGTCTCCACGGGCGTGCTGAAACCGCACCATGCCGTGGCCATGGCGGCCATGTGCAACGTGGTGGCGATCTTCATCTTCCACCTGAAGGTGGCGGCCACGGTGGGTACGGGCACGATTGACGTGCATATCGTCGATCACTACGTGATTTTCGGCGCGCTGGTCGGCGCTATTGCCTGGAACGTGATTACCTGGCTGTACGGTATTCCGTCGTCGTCGTCGCACGCGCTGATCGGCGGCCTGGTGGGCGCCGCGGTGGCCAAGGGCGGCACGGGCGTGCTGGTGGGCAATGGCCTGCTGAAGACCGTGGCCTTCATCCTGATCTCGCCGTTGCTGGGCTTTATCCTGGGCTCGCTGATGATGGTGATCGTGGGCTGGACGTTCTTCCGGACGCCGCCGTCGCGCGTGGACCGCTGGTTCCGCCGGCTGCAGCTGGTTTCGGCGTCGCTCTACAGCCTGGGACACGGCGGCAACGACGCGCAAAAGACCATCGGCATTATCTGGATGCTGCTGATCGCCAGCGGCCACGTGGCCGTGGGTGGCGCGGAGCCGCCGATGTGGGTCATCGTGAGCTGCTACGTGGCCATTGGCATGGGCACGCTGTTCGGCGGCTGGCGGATCGTGCGGACCATGGGCCAGAAAATCACCAAGCTGAAGCCCGTGGGCGGCTTCTGCGCGGAAACCGGCGGCGCGATTACGCTGTTCATCGCTTCGGCGCTGGGCGTGCCGGTGTCGACCACGCATACCATCACCGGCGCCATCGTCGGCGTTGGCTCGGCGCAGAAGATGTCGGCCGTGCGCTGGGGCGTGGCGGGCAATATCGTATGGGCATGGGTGCTGACGATTCCGGCATCGGCGTTCATGTCGGCCATCGCCTGGTGGATCGGCAAGCAGATCCTGTAAGCCTTGCCGGACGTATCGGCAAATGAAAAGCCAGGCATTGCGCCTGGCTTTTTTACTATTGATTCGCGAATGCCGCGATCGGGTCGTCGTCCGGCGGTGGGGCTGAGGGTGCGGCGGGCGCCGGCATGGGCGAGGTCGGGGCGGGCGTGATCGACGGTGCAGGCGAGGGCGCCGGCGCCGGGGTCATTGGCAGATTGCTGGCCGCCACGACGCGCCGCGCGCCGTTGTAGCGCGAGGCCCAGTAGGACTTGCCCATGTCTTCGAGCCGGACCGTGCCGCCGGTGGCCGGCGCGTGCACGAAGCGGTTCTGTCCGACATAGATGCCGACATGCGAGTTGGCGCGGCCGGTGGTATTGAAGAACACCAGGTCGCCCGATGCCACGTCGCTACGGTCGAGCGATACGCCGCGCTGGCCCATCTGCTCGGTGGTGCGCGGCAGGTTGACGCTGGCGGCGCGCTGCACCACGTAGCGGACCAGGCCGCTGCAGTCGAATCCGGAATCGGGCGTGTTGCCGCCGTAGCGGTAGGGCGTGCCGACCAGCGACATCGCCTGGATCGAGATTTCTTCCAGGCCGGCGCTCGGGTCGATCATGGGCTTGCCCGGCGTACGGGGCAGCGAAGACGTATGGCGGGCCGGGGGGCCGCCGGCGCAAGCGGCCAGCAACAGGGCGCTGGCACACAGTGCAGTCAGGGCGAGCCGGGACGAACTCCGCGATGACGGAGCCGGGAACATCGACACACGCGCCGGGCGCGGTGAGGGCGGCAATAAAAGCGGGCGCTGCGGCATCCTTCTTGTCGTTCGGTTGCCGGGTCAGGCGTCCGCCCCCCCGTACAGGGTGGGTGCCAGCGAAAACTTCCAGGTAGAACTACCAGGTAGAACTACCAGGTAGCACTACCAGCGCAACTGCGCGTTGCGCGTACCGGTACTGATCTTGATGGACTTTGGCTGACCCTTGTAACTGGCCTCGATATTGTAGCTGCCTTCTGGCGCACGTATGAGGCAGCGCGGGCCGCCCGCACGGAAATCGGCCACATTCTGGCCGTCGCGTGTCAGTTTTACGTCAACATCGGCCAGGTATTCGCCATTGGCACCCCGGGTGAACAGGATGCCCATGTTGAAGTTCTTCTCCTGTTCGGCCAGCCTGGCCCGTTCGTCCTCGGCAATGCCGCCGCAGACATAGCTGACCGGGCCCATGGTCCGGATCACCATTTCATTGCCTACCGGGGCGCTCGCTGCCGGGGCGCTGCCTGCCGGCGTGCTGGCTGCCGGCGTGCTGGCGTCCGCGGCCTTGGCCGGCTGCAGGGCGGCCGCCACGATGACCGTGGCGCCAATCAGCGCAGCCACGGCAAGGCGCTTGCGCCGGGCGGCGCGCGCGTTATGGGAAAACAGGGTCCTACTGGTGGACAGGTATCTGCTGAAAGACTGTTGCCTGTTCATCGACGCCTCCGTATCGACATGAACACCCGGTCATCATAGCCGGGTCGTGCGGTGCTGGCTGTCGGCCAAACGCCGACGCTGTGGGTTGCACCACACTACGCGATGCGGCCACGGCCGGCCATGGAACAGGCCGGCCGTGGAAGTGCCAGGTTTGCAGTGACTGACGCGTTACAGCACGTCCGCCGCGTGGTCGGCCAGGCGCGAACGCTCGCCGCGGGCCAGCGTCACATGGCCGCTATGGCTCCAGCCCTTGAAGCGGTCCACCACGTAGGTCAGGCCGGACGAGCCTTCGGTCAGGTACGGCGTGTCGATCTGCGCGATATTGCCCAGGCAGACGATCTTGGTGCCGGGGCCCGCCCGGGTAACCAGGGTCTTCATCTGCTTCGGCGTCAGGTTCTGCGCTTCATCGATGATCACGAACTTGTTGACGAAGGTACGGCCACGCATGAAGTTCATGCTCTTGACCTTGATACGCGAGCGGATCAGTTCCTGCGTGGCCGCGCGGCCCCATTCGCCGGCGCTGTCGTCGCTCTTCTGCAGCACTTCGAGGTTGTCGTCGAAGGCACCCATCCACGGCTGCATCTTCTCTTCCTCGGTGCCCGGCAGGAAGCCGATGTCCTCGCCCACGGGCACGGTGGCACGCGTGACGATGATCTCGTTGTAAAGCTTCTGGTCCAGCACCTGTTCCAGGCCGGCTGCCAGCGCCAGCAGCGTCTTGCCGGTGCCGGCCTGGCCCAGCAGCGTCACGAAATCGACGTCGGGGCTCATCAGCAGGTTCAGCGCAAAGTTCTGCTCGCGGTTGCGGGCCACCACGCTCCACACGTTGTTCTTGTTGTGGGTGTAGTCCCTGAGCGTCTGCAGCAGGGCGGTCTTGCCGTTGATCTCCTTGACCTGGGCGTACAGCGGCAGGCTGCCGTCCATCGGCTCCAGATAGACGAACTGGTTGACCAGGAACGACGGCACCAGCGGGCCGGTCAGGCGATAGAACATCGTGCCCGACTTCGGGTCCTGCCAGCTTTCCACGCCCTTGCCGTGCTTGGCCCAGAAGTCGTTGGGCAGCTGCATCACGCCCGAGTACAGCAGGTCCTTGTCTTCCAGGACCTGGTCGTTGAAGTAGTCCTCGGCCGGCAGGCCCAGCGCGCGGGCCTTGATGCGCATGTTGATGTCTTTCGACACCAGCACCACCTGGCGCTCCGGATACTGCTGCTGCAGCGCGCTGACCACGGCCAGGATCTGGTTGTCGGCCTTGCCCTGCGGCAGGCCTTCGGGCAGCTTGATGTCGTTCAGGCGGGTCTGGAAGAACAGCTTGCCGGCCGCGTCGCGGTTGCCGAGCGTGGCCAGCGGCAGGCCTTCGTCGAGCACGCCGTCGGTGCCGCCCACGAGCTGGTCCAGCGTGCGGCTGACCATGCGCGCGTTGCGCGCAACTTCGCTCATGCCCTTCTTGTGGTTGTCCAGCTCCTCGAGCGTCATCATCGGCAGATAGATGTCGTGTTCCTCGAAGCGGAACAGCGAGCTCGGGTCGTGCATCAGCACGTTGGTGTCGAGCACGAACAGCTTGCTGGGGCCTGCGGCCTTGCGCGTGCGGCGCGTGGGGCCGGCGGCCGGCTTGACCAGGCTGACGGACGGCGATGCCGGCGGGGTGGCGACCGGCGCCGGGGCGTCGGCGGTCTTGGCCCGGGTTGTGCTGCCGGCGCGTGCGCGGGTGGCGGGCGCCTCGGTGTCGCCGGTCTCGAGCAGTGCCACACGCTCGAGGACCGGCACGGGTTTCTTACCCTGCGCGGCTTTGGCCTTGGGCAGTGTCACCGGAGCGAATTCGCTCGGGTCGAGCAGTTGGGCAGGCTTGGCGGGCATGGTAGGCAGCGGCATGCTTGGCTTTCCTTTCAGGGGAGCAAACGGGGGCGAAAAAGCTGGCTTACAGCCGGGCGTACAACCAGGAAACGGCGGAAATCGGGAAAACCGGAGTGGCGGGACGCAAGGCGTCCCGGAAGGAAACCAACCAGCAAACAAAAAAGCCGCCAGTCCTGGAATACAGGGGTGGCGGCTTGTCTGCGGTCCCGCGACGCGGCAGGTCCGCTACCAGCCCTGGGACTGTGCCTGTCGGGCCGGGACGTTACTGCAGCGTGGCAACTGTGATCGGAACGCATTGAGGCCAAATCTACCCGAAGGTTTTCGCTTTTGCAATCGGTCAGACTCTCGTCGCGGTTGCGCAACTGTCGTCGGGCCGCGCAACGCGCGGGTTGCCTCGCCGAGGATGTTCCGGTTCACATCCCCTTGACGATTTCCAGCACTTCGTCCACATGGTTCGGCACCTTGATGCCCCGCATTTCGTGGCGCAGCACGCCCTTGGCGTCGAGGATGAAGGTGCTGCGCTCGATGCCGCGCACTTCCTTGCCATACATCTTTTTCATCTTGATGACATCGAAGAGGCTGCAGATGGCTTCGTCCGCGTCGGAGATCAGCTCGAAGGGCAGTTCCAGCTTGGCCTTGAAGTTCTCGTGCGACTTCAGGCTGTCGCGCGAAATGCCGAAGACCGTCACGCCGGCGGCCTCGAAGGCGTCATGCTGGTCCCGGAAATTCATGGCCTCGGTGGTGCAGCCCGGCGTGTTGTCCTTCGGGTAGAAGTACAGCACCGTGGTCTTGCCGCGCTGGTCGGCAAGACGGAAATCCCCGCCGGTAGCGGGGGCCTGGAAGTCGGGAACGGCCTTGTTGAGACTGACGGTCATGCTGGTGGCTCTCCTGGATGGCAGTGCATCATCGGTGACGGCAGCGGCCGATTATTGGTGGTGTTCGCCCGGACCTGCGCCATGGCGGGTGCAGATTGGGGCAGTTGGCCGGACTTCAAGCGTGGCGCAGCCGCAACCCGGCAAAAAAGCGGCGCATGGACGGCCGCGCCCGCCGCGCGCTGCCTGGGGGCCCCGCGTCAGCCCTGTGCAGCGGGCTCCACCAGCAGCACCGCCGCGACTTTGCGGCCCTCGGCCATCAGGATATTGTAGGTGCGGCATGCAGCCTGCAGGTCCATGGCGTCCACGCCGATATGCAGGCGCGCCAGCGACGCCGTCAGCCGCGGATGCGGAAAGCGCAGCCGGTTGCCGGTGCCCAGCAGCACGACTTCCGGCTTCTTTTCCAGCAGCGCCTCGAAGTGGGTCGGTTCCAGGTCTTCGAAGCGGCCCACCGGCCAGGGCGCGACATCACCCTCGGGCATGACCAGCACCGACTGGTCGTGTCGCACCGCATTGATTTCGACATAGCCGGGGCCGTAGCCGGTCACGGTATTCAGGTTCTGGGGTTGGTCGGCGTGGAGTTTCAAGGAGGGGGCCTCATGCCGCCCGGGGTGTCCGGAGGCCGCTCCCTGGGGTGGGACGGGCGGCCGGATCGGCCACGGAAGGGGCGGGCGGCGGGTTGGTGGCAGGATCGTGCGCGCGGGGAGCCAAAAGGCTCGCTGCAATGCAAGAATCCATGCCGAAGTCTGTCATAATCCGATATCTTATAGCTTTTGCCTCCCGGTCTGCCACGCCCGACTGCTGCCCAGCGACGCGCGCCGCCAGACGTCCAGGACAATCCAGAAGATTCCCAAGACCGCTGCCGCCGAGACCGGCAGCTTGCCCTGACATCGCCGAAACCGCCGTGAAACCCATCCAGAAATCGAACAAGCTCCAGAACGTTTGCTATGACATCCGCGGCCCGGTGCTGGAAAAGGCCAAGCAGATGGAGGAAGAGGGGCACAAGATCATCAAGCTGAACATCGGCAACCTGGCCGTGTTCGGGTTCGATGCGCCGGAGGAAATCCAGCAGGACATGATGCGCAACCTGCCGAATTCGGCCGGTTATTCCGATTCCAAGGGCATTTTTGCCGCGCGCAAGGCGATCATGCACTACACCCAGGAAAAGAAGATCCAGGGCGTGGAACTGGACGACATCTACGTGGGCAACGGCGCGTCCGAGCTGATCGTGATGTCGATGAACGCGCTGCTCAACAGCGGCGACGAAGTGCTGGTGCCGGCGCCCGACTATCCGCTCTGGACGGCCGCGGTGAGCCTGTCGGGCGGCACGCCCGTCCACTATGTGTGCGACGAGGCCAACGAGTGGATGCCCGATCTGGACGACATCCGCCGCAAGATCACGCCGAACACGCGGGCCATCGTCGTGATCAACCCGAACAACCCGACCGGCGCGCTGTATTCGGACGAACTGCTGCAATCGATCGTCACCATCGCACGCGAGCACGGGCTGATCATCTTCGCCGACGAGATCTACGACAAGGTCCTGTACGACGGCAACGCGCATACGTCGATCGGCTCGCTGTCCACCGACGTGCTGACCGTGACCTTCAACGGCCTGTCGAAGAACTACCGATCGTGCGGCTACCGTGCCGGCTGGATGGTGGTGTCGGGTGACAAGCGCCCGGCGCAGGACTATATCGAAGGCCTGAACATGCTATCGTCGATGCGCCTGTGCGCCAATGTGCCGGGCCAGTGGGCGATCCAGACCGCGCTGGGCGGCTACCAGAGCATCAACGACCTGGTCGCCGAAGGCGGGCGCCTGCGCCGGCAGCGCGACCTGGCCCACGAGCTGATCACGCAGATCCCCGGCATTACCTGCGTCAAGCCCAAGGCGGCGCTGTACCTGTTCCCGAAGCTCGACCTGTCGATGTATCCGATCCAGGACGACCAGGAATTCATCTACGAGCTGCTGCAGGAGTCGAAGGTGCTGCTGGTGCAGGGCACGGGCTTCAACTGGGACGCGCCGGACCATTTCCGGATCGTGTTCCTGCCACACGAGGAAGACCTGCGCGAGGCGGTCAGCCGCGTGGCGCGCTTCCTTGAGAACTATCGCAAACGTCACGGCACGGCCTGAGCCGCCGGGGCGCCCCCTTTTCGTATCAAGCAACCCAGAGTCAGACGTCCATGAATCCCATCAAAGTCGGCCTTCTCGGCATCGGTACCGTCGGTAGCGGCACGTTCAACGTGCTCAAGCGCAATCAGGAGGAAATTCGCCGCCGTGCTGGCCGCGGCATCGAGATTGCGGTGGTGGCCGACCTCAACACCGAACGCGCCCGGGAACTGACCGGGGGTACCGTGGACGTGGTCAGCGACGCCAACGACGTGGTGACGCGCCCCGACATCGACATCGTCGTCGAGCTGATCGGCGGCTACGGCATCGCGCGCGAGCTGGTGCTGAAGGCCATCGAGAACGGCAAGCACGTGGTCACCGCCAACAAGGCACTGCTGGCCGTGCATGGCAACGAGATCTTCGAGGCCGCCCGCAAGAAGGGCGTGATCGTGGCGTTCGAGGCGGCCGTGGCCGGCGGCATCCCCATCATCAAGGCGCTGCGCGAAGGCCTGACGGCCAACCGCATCCAGTGGATTGCCGGCATCATCAACGGCACCACGAACTTCATCCTGTCCGAGATGCGCGACAAGGGCCTGGATTTCGACACCGTGCTCAAGGAAGCGCAGCAGCTGGGCTATGCCGAGGCCGATCCGACCTTCGACATCGAAGGCATCGACGCCGCGCACAAGGTGACGCTGATGAGTGCCATCGCCTTCGGCATGCCGGTGCAGTTCGACCGCGCCCACGTGGAAGGCATCACCAGGCTGGCCGCCATCGACATCAAGTACGCCGAGGAACTGGGCTACCGCATCAAGCTGCTGGGTATCACGCGCCGCCGCGAAGACGGCGTGGAACTGCGCGTGCATCCGACGCTGGTACCGGCCTCGCGCCTGATCGCCAATGTGGAAGGCGCGATGAACGCCGTGCTGGTGCAGGGCGACGCCGTGGGTGCCACCCTGTACTACGGCAAGGGCGCCGGCGCCGAGCCGACCGCGTCGGCCGTGATTGCGGACCTGGTGGACGTGACGCGCCTGCACACGGCCGATCCGAACCATCGCGTGCCGCACCTGGCGTTCCAGCCGGACGAACTGTCGAGCGTGCCGGTGCTGCCGATCGACGAAGTCACCAGCTCGTACTACCTGCGCATGCGCGTGGCCGACCAGACCGGCGTGCTGGCCGAAATCACCCGCATCCTGGCCGAAGCCGGCATCAGCATCGACGCGATGCTGCAGAAGGAATCGCGCGAGGGCGAGCCGCAGACCGACATCATCATCCTGACGCACCTGACGCGCGAAAAGCACGTCAATGCCGCCATCCGCAGCATCGAAGGCCTGCAGACCGTGCTGTCGCCGGTCACGCGCCTGCGCATGGAAGAACTGAACTAAGACGCCGAAACTGGACGAATTGCTATGAAATACCAGTCGACGCGCGGCCATGACATGCCGCAATCGTTCTCCGAGATCCTGCTCGGAGGCCTGGCGCCGGACGGCGGCCTGTACCTGCCGAAGCAGTATCCGCAGGTCACCGCCGATGAACTCGAAGCGTGGCGCAAGCTGCCGTACGCCGACCTGGCGTTCGAGGTGCTGTCGCGCTTCTGCGACGACATCCCGGCCGACGACCTGCGCGCGCTGACGCGCAAGACGTACAGGGCCGAGGTGTACTGCAACGCGCGCCCGGGCGACAACACCGCCGACATCACCCCGCTGCGCACGCTGGGCGAGGAAGGCGGCACCAGGCTGCAGCTGCTGGGCCTGTCCAACGGCCCGACCCTGGCCTTCAAGGACATGGCCATGCAGCTGCTGGGCAACCTGTTCGAGTACGCGCTCAAGCGCGCCGGGCTGAAGCTCAACATCCTGGGTGCCACGTCGGGCGACACCGGCAGCGCGGCCGAGTACGCGATGCGCGGCAAGGAAGGCATCCGCGTGTTCATGCTGAGCCCGCACCGCAAGATGAGCGCGTTCCAGACCGCGCAGATGTTCAGCCTGCAGGACCCGAACATCTTCAACATCGCCATCGAAGGGGTGTTCGACGACGCGCAGGACATCGTCAAGGCCGTGTCGAACGACCACGCGTTCAAGGCGCGCCAGTGCATCGGCACCGTGAATTCGATCAACTGGGCGCGTGTGGTGGCCCAGGTGGTGTACTACTTCAAGGGCTGGCTGCTGGCCACCGATGGCCCGGGCCAGAAGGTGTCGTTCTGCGTGCCGTCGGGCAACTTCGGCAACGTCTGCGCCGGCCATATCGCGCGCATGATGGGCCTGCCGATCGACAGGCTGGTGGTGGCCACCAACGAAAACGACGTGCTGGACGAGTTCTTCCGCGCCGGCACGTACCGCGTGCGCACGTCGGCGCAGACGTACCACACGTCGAGCCCGAGCATGGACATCTCGAAGGCGTCGAATTTCGAACGATTCATCTTCGACCTGCTGGGCCAGGACGCCGGCAAGCTGGCCGCGCTGTTCCGCGACGTGGACGCCAAGGGCGGCTTCGACCTGTCCGGCACGCCGGAATTCGACCGCATCCGCCAGTTCGGCTTCGTGTCGGGCCGCAGCACGCACGATGACCGCCTGGCCACCATCCGCGACGTCAAGCAGCGTTACGGCGTGACGATCGACACCCATACCGCCGATGGCGTCAAGGTGGCGCGCGAGCACCTGTCGGCCGGCGTGCCGATGGTGGTGCTGGAAACCGCGCTGCCGGCCAAGTTTGCCGACACGATCCGCGAGGCGCTGGGCCACGAGCCCGAGCGCCCGGCGGCGTTCGACGGCATCGAGTCGTTGCCGCAGCGGTTCGAGGTCATGCAGGCCGACGCGGACACAGTCAAGGCGTATATCGTGCAGCACACGGGTCTGTAATACAGGGTATTGCCACAGACCCCTGTGGTTCCGGCGCCAACTCGCTACAATCGGGTTTGCCGGGCCCCGCTGCCACGGCCCCCGGACGTTACCCCGGGGGCTGTTTTGCTTTCTGGGGCCAACCCAGATTCCCAAGACCCCCATGACCCAACCCGCAGCGCGCCCCCCGATGCTGACGATGGCCCAGGCGCTGGAAGCCCTGATGGCCGGCGTTCGTCCCATCACCGAAACGGAAACCGTCGATACGCTCGATGCCAACGGCCGCGTGCTGGCGGCGCCCGTGACCAGTACGCTGCGCGTGCCGCCCGCCGACAACACGTCGATGGACGGCTACGCGATGCGCGCGGCCGACGTGCCGGCCGAAGGCACGCGCCTGCCGGTGTCGCAGCGGATTCCGGCCGGTCATGTCGGGTCCGAACTGGCGCCGGGCACGGCCGCGCGCATTTTCACGGGCGGGCTGATTCCGCCGGGCGCCGATGCCGTGGTCATGCAGGAGCAATGCCAGGCCGACGGCGATGCGGTAATCGTGAACCATGTGCCGACGGCGGGCGAGTGGATCCGCCGCGCGGGCGAGGACATCGAGGCCGGCAGCCAGATCCTGCCGGTGGGCGCGCGGCTGTCGCCGCAGGCGCTGGGGCTGGCCGCCTCGGTCGGGCAGGCCAGGCTCGACGTGATCCGCCGGGTGCGCGTGGCCGTGTTCTTTACCGGCGACGAACTGGCGATGCCGGGCGAGCCGCTCAAGCCTGGCGCCATCTACAACTCCAACCGGTTCACCTTGCGCGGCCTGCTGGAAAACCTGGGCTGCGAGATCACCGACTTCGGCATCGTGCCCGATACCCTGGCCGCCACGCGCGACACGCTGCGGCGCGCGGCCGAAGGCAACGACCTGATCATCACGTCGGGCGGGGTGTCGGTGGGCGAGGAAGACCATATCCGTCCGGCCGTGACGGCGGAAGGGCGCCTGGATCTCTGGCAGATCGCGATCAAGCCCGGCAAGCCGCTGGCGTTCGGCCAGGTGGCCAACGGCACCGACCAGCCGACCTTCTTTATCGGCCTGCCCGGCAATCCGGTGTCGAGCTTCGTCACGTTCCTGCTGTTCGTGCGGCCATTCCTGCTGCGCCTGCAGGGCGTCGCGGACGTGACGCCGCGCCGCATTGCCATGCGCGCCGACTTCGATCTGCCGAAAGGCGACCGCCGCAACGAATTCCTGCGCGCGCGCCTGAACGATGCGGGCGGGCTCGAACTGTTCCCGAACCAGAGTTCGGGCGTGCTGACGTCCACGGTCTGGGGCGATGGCCTGATCGACAATCCACCCAACCAGCCCATTGCGCGCGGCGACACCGTGCAGTTCATCCCGTTTGCCAGCCTGCTGGCCTAGGTTTTATCCGATGCAACTTGAACTTCGTTATTTCGCCAGTGTGCGCGAGCAGGTAGGCCGGGCCGCCGAACGCGCCGAGGTGCCCGCCGACGTCCGTACCGTCGGCGATCTGCGCGGCTGGCTGCGCGCGCGCGGCGGTGTCTGGGCCGAGACGCTGGCCGAAGGCCGCGCGCTGCGCATGGCGGTGGACCATGCCGTGGCCCGTGCCGACACCCCGCTGGCCGACGGCTGCGAGGTGGCGTTCTTCCCGCCCGTGACCGGAGGCTGACATGACGGTCCGTGTGCAGCAGGAGGATTTCGATCTCGGTGCCGAAGTGGCCGCGCTGCGCGCCGGCAACCCCGGCGTGGGGGCCGTGGCCAGCTTTATCGGCACGGTGCGCGATGTTAGCGATGGCACCCGCGTCAGCACGATGGAACTGGAGCACTACCCGGGCATGACCGAAAAGGCGCTCGCCCGGATCGAGGCCGCCGCGTGCCAGCGATGGGCGCTGCTGGGCGTGACGATCGTGCATCGGGTGGGGCTGTTGCAGCCGCTGGACCAGATCGTGCTGGTCGCGGTGGCCTCCGCGCATCGCGGCAACGCCTTTGCAGCGTGCGAGTTCATCATGGATTACCTGAAATCCGAGGCGCCATTCTGGAAGAAGGAAGACACGCCGGAGGGCGCGCGCTGGGTCGACGCACGGGTGTCGGACGATGCGGCATTGCGCCGCTGGGGTATCGAATCGTTCAACGCCGACGCGGCGGGCACGCCCGACAACAACAAATAAGTTCGAAAGCATTCGAACGGACGAAAGGTCGAATCGATGGGTCCGATGGGGTTTGTGGCGGTCGGCGTGGGCGCCGCGGTGGGGGCATGGCTGCGCTGGGGGTTTTCCGTGCTGTGGAATGCCATCAATCCGGCGCTGCCGTACGGCACGCTGGCTGCCAACCTGGTCGGTGGCTACCTGATTGGCCTGGCGGTGGCGTTTTTCGACACCCATCCGTCGCTGCCGCCGGAATGGCGCCTGCTGGCCGTCACCGGTTTCCTCGGCGGCCTGACCACGTTTTCGACGTTTTCCAGCGAGGTGATCGGCAATCTGCTGGCTGGCGACTATCGCTGGGCGCTGGCGCACCTTGCCACCCACCTGGGTGGTTCGCTGCTGCTGACCGCGCTGGGCATCTGGACGTACCGCACGCTCTCGTGAACCATCGGACCGGGCCGGAGTTCCCGCACAGTGCCCCCGTTCTGGGGCATAGGTAACATTCCCGATACTTTTGCTGCTGCCGGTCCGTCCGGGACCGACTACTATTTCCCGCATGGGCATTGAGGTGTGCAACGCACCTCGCGTGGTTTGCCTGTCTGCTTTCACAATCATTAGAAAGTGCAGCTACGGTCGCTTGCCGGCCCGCCGTGGCCTTCAAGAATCCGGCGATCCGTCGGTGGCCATCAGTTTTTGCCCCAAGCAGTCCTTGTGTTATCGCGGCTTACCGTTCCGTTCATAACAAGGAGACATCCCCATGCAGCATCGCCATGCCTCGTCCGCAAGCCCGCAACTGCGGCGCCGGTTCCAGCAGACCGCCGTCGCGGCGGCCGCTGCCACCCTGTTGATCTCGGCCTGTGGAGGCGGGGATTCACACAGCACGCCAGGTGGCGGAGGCAGCACTACGCAGAATCCAAACAATCGGCCAACGTTCATTGTCGGGACGATTTCGATCAAATCCTACGACGGCACGTCGGACGACCTGCTGACGGCAGGGCTGGGCAAGGATGGGCTGGCGGCCGCCGCAGCCCCGGCATTTGCCGATCCGACGGCGCCCACGGCCGCGGAGTTGCGCCGCAATGCCATCTTCGTCAACTACCGCGCCATCGTGGACGTGCAGGCGGCCGGCGGCTACGGCTCGCTGTATGGCCCCAACGTCGACGCACAAGGCAATGTCACAACCAGCCAGGGCAAGGTGCCGGGCACCGAATACCTGGCCTTTGCCGATGACGGCACTGGCACGAAAAACGTCACGATGCTGGTGCAAGTACCGGATGCGTTCGATAAAAGTAATCCATGCGTCATTTCCGCGACCTCATCCGGCTCGCGCGGAGTGTACGGCGGCATCGCAGTCGGTGAGTGGGGCCTCAAGCGCGGCTGTGCGGTGGCCTATACCGACAAGGGCACGGGCGCGGCACCGCACGACCTGGATACCGACACCGTGCCGCTGATCGACGGCACGCGCGCCGACCGGCGCGGCGCCGGCAAGGCGGCCCAGTTTGCGGCCCAGCCGGGCGCGCAATCGCTGGCGGACTTCACCACGGCCAACCCCCACCGACTGGCGTTCAAACACGCCCATTCGCAGCAGAACCCCGAAGCCGACTGGGGCAAGAACACACTGCAGGCCATCCAGTTCGCCCTGTTCGCCATCAATGACCGCTTTGGCACGATGGGCTCGGACGGCGTGCGCCAGGCCTCCTTTACGAAGAACAACGTGCTGGTCATCGCGTCGGCCATCTCGAATGGCGGCGGGGCGGCCGTGGCAGCGGCCGAGCAGGACACCGACGGACTGATCGACGGCGTGGCCGTGGGCGAGCCGAACGTGGAAATGCCGCCGAGCCCGGTCATTACCGTGCGGCGCGGCGGTACGCAGGTGGCGGCGTCCGGCAAGCATCTTTATGACTACACGACGACGGCGAACTTGTTCCAGTTGTGTGCGCGACAGGACGTAAACCTTACGCAGGCGCCATTAGCCGGCGCGCTACTACAGGCCGCCAATCGCTGCACATCGCTGGCAGCGAAGAACAAGGTTACCGGGGCGAATACTGACGCTCAGTCAGCTTCAGCATTGGCGGCACTCCACGCAGCAGGATGGGAGCGGGAGTCCGATGAGCTTCATGCATCCCTTTCGCAGCTTGAAGTGGCTAGCTCGATTTCCGTCACCTACGCAAACTCCTATTCGCGAGCGAGCGTAACGGATCGGCTTTGCGAATATAGCTTCGCAATGCCAGGTGGCTCAGCATCGACCCCCGTGGCAATCGCTCCCGGGGCATTGGCCGGTCTTTTTGCGACGGGCAATGGGATTCCGCCGACTAACGTCGCTCCGTTCGGTATCGCGGTAACGCTTATTAACGATAAGGCTCCAGGCGGTGCGATGCGCGATTTCACCTCGCAATCGCCATCGACCAACCTGGCCGATGCCAACCTCGACGGCGCCCTGTGCCTGCGTGCCCTGCTGGACAACCGGAACGCGGCGCTGATGGCCGGGATCGGGCAGACGTACCGTAACGGCAACCTGCGTGGCAAGCCGGCGATGATCGTCCACGGCCGCAGCGATGCCTTGCTGCCGGTCAACCACACGTCGCGGCCCTATCTGGGCCTGAACAAGTCGGTGGAGGGCAGCGCCAGCCGGCTGTCGTATATCGAGGTGACGAACGGGCAGCACTTCGATGGCTTTATCGACGTGATCGCCGGCTACGGTGCGCGGTATATCCCGATGCACCTGTATCTGAACCGCGCACTCGACGCCGTCTACGCGAACCTCAAGAACGGCACCGCGCTGCCACCGTCGCAGGTCGTGCGGACCACCCCGCGTGGCGGCAGCAACACCGTCGCAGTGGGGCCGCAGATCCTGCCCTCCAACGTGCCGCCGATCGCGGCCAACCCGGCCGCCGGCGATACGATCTCGGTCAGCGGTACGACCGTCGACGTGCCGAACTAGCCACGCGCATCGCGCGGAAGCCGACGTCGCCCGCCATGCACTTGCAGTCTGTACAAGTTGTGTGGCGGGTGTCTTGAAATGTCAATGCAAAGCCCTATCTTTCGGGAGTAACGTGTCCGGCAGGGCATCCGCGACAGGCAGCCGCTGTGCTGCAACGCCGCCGCCCCGCAGCAGGACACACTCATCGACTAGAGAGAGGGCGCCTGATGCGAATTGACAAACTCACTACCCGGTTCCAGGAAGCGTTGGCCGAAGCGCAAAGCCTGGCACTGGGGCACGACAACCAATACATCGAACCCCAGCATCTGCTGCGTGCGCTGCTGGCGCAGGAAGACGGCTCGGCCCGTACGCTGCTGTCGCGTGCCGGCGTGAACGTGAACGGCCTGCAGACCGCGCTGGATGCGGCCATCGGCCGTCTACCGCAGGTGCAGGGCACCAACGAGGTCCAGGTTGGCCGTGACCTCAACAACCTGCTGAACGCCACCGAGAAGGAGGCGATCAAGCGCAACGACCAGTTCATCGCCAGCGAGCTGTTCCTGCTGGCCGTGTCCGACGACAAGGGCGACACCGGCCGCATCGCGCGTGAAAACGGGCTGTCGCGCAAGTCGCTGGAGGCGGCCATCACGGCCGTGCGCGGCGGCGATAACGTGAACAGCGCCGACGCCGAATCGCAGCGCGAGGCACTCAAGAAATACACGGTGGACCTGACCGAGCGGGCCCGCGCGGGCAAGCTCGACCCGGTGATCGGCCGCGACGACGAAATCCGCCGCGCGATCCAGATCCTGCAGCGCCGCACCAAGAACAACCCGGTGCTGATCGGCGAGCCCGGCGTGGGCAAGACCGCCATCGTCGAAGGGCTGGCGCAGCGGATCGTCAACGGCGAAGTGCCCGAGACGCTCAAGAACAAGCGCGTGCTGGTGCTGGACATGGCAGGGCTGCTGGCGGGCGCCAAGTACCGCGGCGAGTTCGAGGAACGGCTGAAGGCCGTGCTGAGCGACGTGGCCAAGGACGAAGGCCAGACCATCGTCTTCATCGACGAAATCCATACGATGGTGGGCGCGGGCAAGGCCGAGGGCGCGATCGACGCGGGCAACATGCTCAAGCCGGCTCTCGCGCGCGGCGAGCTGCACTGCATCGGCGCCACCACGCTGAACGAGTACCGCAAGTACATCGAGAAGGACGCCGCGCTGGAGCGCCGCTTCCAGAAGGTGCTGGTCGACGAGCCGAGCGTGGAATCGACCATCGCCATCCTGCGCGGCCTGCAGGAAAAGTACGAGCTGCACCATGGCGTGGAGATTACCGACCCGGCGATCGTGGCGGCGGCGGAGCTGTCGCACCGCTATATCACTGACCGCTTCCTGCCGGACAAGGCCATCGACCTGATCGACGAGGCGGCCGCGCGCATCAAGATGGAAATCGACTCGAAGCCCGAGGCGATGGACAAGCTCGAGCGCCGCACGATCCAGCTCAAGATCGAGCGCGAGGCGGTGAAGAAGGAAACCGACGAGGCATCGCGCAAGCGGCTGGAACTGATCGAGCAGGAAATCACGCGCCTGGAGAAGGAATACGCGGACCTGGACGAAATCTGGCGCGCCGAAAAGGGCGCCGCCCAGGGTGCGGCCGCGCTGAAGGAAGAGATCGAGAAGATCAAGCTCGACATCTCGCGCCTGCAGCGTGAAGGCAAGCTGGACAAGGTGGCCGAGCTCCAGTACGGCAAGCTGCCGGCGCTGGAAGGCAAGCTGCAGGCGGCGAACAAGGCCGAGGCGGCCGAGCAGAAGCAGCCCAACAAGCTGCTGCGCACGCAGGTCGGGGCCGAGGAAATCGCCGAGGTGGTGAGCCGCGCCACGGGTATCCCCGTCGCCAAGATGATGCAGGGCGAGCGCGAGAAACTGCTGAAGATGGAAGACAAGCTGCACCAGCGCGTGGTGGGGCAGGACGAGGCCGTGCGGCTGGTGTCCGATGCCATCCGCCGCTCGCGCGCCGGGCTGTCGGACGAGAACAAGCCGTATGGCTCGTTCCTGTTCCTGGGGCCGACCGGGGTGGGCAAGACCGAGCTGTGCAAGGCCCTGGCCGAGTTCATGTTCGATTCGGAAGAGCACCTGATCCGCATCGACATGAGCGAATTCATGGAAAAGCACAGCGTGAGCCGGCTGATCGGCGCGCCGCCGGGATACGTGGGCTATGACGAGGGCGGCTACCTGACCGAGGCCGTGCGCCGCAAGCCGTACGCGGTGATCCTGCTCGACGAGGTCGAGAAGGCCCACCCGGACGTGTTCAACGTGCTGCTGCAGGTGCTGGACGACGGCCGCCTGACCGACGGGCAGGGCCGTACCGTGGACTTCAAGAACACGGTGATCGTGATGACGTCGAACCTGGGTTCGCACATCATCCAGGCCATGTCCGGCGAGCCGCAGGAAGCGGTCAAGGGCGCGGTCTGGCAGGAGGTGCGCACGCATTTCCGGCCCGAGTTCCTGAACCGGATCGACGAGGTGGTGGTGTTCCACGCGCTGGACCAGAAGAACATCGAGTCCATCGCCCGGATTCAGCTGCAGCGCCTGCAGTCGCGCCTGGCACGCATGGACATGACGCTGGATATCAGCGAGCGTGCCCTGGAGAAGATTGCCAGCGCGGGCTACGACCCGGTGTTTGGGGCGCGTCCGCTCAAGCGCGCGATCCAGCAGCAGATCGAGAACCCGGTGGCCCGCGCCATCCTCGAAGGCAAGTTTGCCGCCAAGGACGTGGTGCCGGTGGACTACGAGGGCGATCACTTCACGTTCGGACGCGTCGTGCACTAAGCCGGGCGGCCGGCGGCATCGCCGGCATTGCCTGAGAACCAAGGACCTCTTCGGAGGTCCTTTTTTTGTCTGTTGGCCTCCGCCTTTTGCGCCACAATACCGGCTCTGCCCGATTCCCACCCCCTGGAGCAATCCCATGGCTCATGGCGAGCACAAGTACCACGTCACCGTGGAATGGACTGGCAACCGCGGCACCGGCACCAGCGGCTACCGCGCCTACGGACGCGATCACACGATCCGCGCCGGCGACAAGCCGCAGATTCCCGGCTCCTCGGACCCGGCCTTCCTGGGCGATGCCACGCGCTGGAATCCGGAAGACCTGCTCGTCGCGTCGGCCAGCGCCTGCCACAAGCTCTGGTACCTGCATCTGTGCTCGGACGCCGGCATTGCGGTGCTGGCCTATGTGGACCACGCCGAGGGCACCATGACCGATGGCCCGGCAGGCGGGCAGTTTTCGGAAATCGTGCTGCGCCCGCGCGTGACGATCCGGGCCGGCGACGATGCGGAACGCGCCGCGCACCTGCATCACGTGGCGCACGAGAAGTGCTACATCGCCAATTCGGTCAACTTCCCGATCCGGTGCGAAGCGGTCATCGAGCAGGCGGCCGCTGCCTGAGCCGGATGCCGGAAGGTGGGGCAGGGCGTATGTCCGCTGCCTCACCCATACCGTGCGAAAGATGCTTGGCCATCACGATCCTGATGGTCTAGTGTTGACACATTGCATTGATTGACAAGCCAACAGTCAGCACGGTCATGAATCCCCCTGTTGCCCTGACCAACTCCTCATAGCGCGCTGCGCCCGCGCTGCCGCGCGGGCAATCCTTGCTTCCCGGTCCGTCGCCTGAATTTTCCGAGCCATCCAGCCCGGCGGGCCCCGTTCGTCCTTGCATCCAACAAGAAAACGGCAGGTGTCCCATTGCCCGCTGCGCCACGCCTGCCCGTCCGACATCCGCGGATCGCGCCTCCCCCTGGCGCTTCTTTGTAGTCTGGAGGAAATATGGTGTTGCCAATACGGAAGGTCCCCCTGACCCTGGCTGCCGCGGTTGCGGGCACACTGCTGGTCGTTTCCTGCGGTGGCAGCGACGACAATTCGAAGCCCCCCACGCCCACCACGCCACAGGCCGACAACAGTTGCCAGGTGCTGGCCAGCAACGGCAGCACGGTGGTGGTCGGGTCGAACCAGCCTGGCGACCCGGCGCTGCCGGAAGCGGCCACCGGCTATCGCACCGGGTTGAAGCCGGTCTACGCCAGGACCTATATGGTGTCGACATCGAACGCCTACGCCAGCGCGGCGGGCTGCGCGGTGCTCAAGCATGGCGGTACGGCCGCCGACGCCGCCGTGGCCGTGCAGGCCGTACTGGGCCTGACTGTCCCCGAGGCCACGGGGATGGGGTCGGGCGGCTTCATGCTCTATTACGATGCCGCCGCGAAGACGGTGCGGGCCTACGACGGGCGCGAAACGGCACCGGCAGCGGCCACCGAGAACTACCTGCGGTACGTGGACGACGCCACCGACCAGACGCTGCCCAAGCCCAGCGCGCGCGCCAGCGGTCGGTCGATCGGCACCATCGGCGTGCCCCGGCTGATCGAGCGCGTGCAGAAGGAACACGGCAAGCTGGCCTGGAAGGACCTGTTCGACGACGCCATCTCGCTGGCCACCAATGGCTTTCCCATCGGCGGGCGGCTCGCGCAGGCCATCGCGTCGAACGCTGCCAGCCTGAAACGCGACCCCGAAGCCACCGCCTATTTCTTCAACGCCGATGGCACGCCCAAGGCGCTGGGCACGGTGCTCAAGAACCCGGCCTATGCCAACACGCTGACCGCCATGGCCGCGCAGGGCGCCGACGCGCTGTACAAGGGCGCCATCGCCAACGACATCATCGCCAAGATCGGCGCGACTACCGCCACGGACGGCACGCCGACCACCCCGGGCAAGACCACGCTGGCCGACCTGGCCGCGTACGAGGCCAAGCTGCGCACCCCGGTCTGCGTGACGTACCGCGCGTACTGGATCTGCGGCGCGCCGCCCCCGACATCGGGCGGCATCACCGTGGCATCGGCGATGCAGATCATCGAAAACTTCGATATGGCGTCGCTCAAGCCCAACCCCGTCGACAGCGAAGGCGGCAAGCCTACCGTGCAGGGCGTGCATCGCGTGAGCGAGGCCGAACGGCTGGCCTATGCCGACCGCGACAAGTACGTGGCCGATACCGACTTCGTGCCGCTGCCAGGCGGAACATGGGACACGCTGCTGAACAAGCCCTACCTGCAGACGCGCGCCGCGCTGATCGATCCGAACCGTTCGATGGGTACGGCCACGGCGGGTAACTTCGGCGCGGTGCCCCTGGGTGTGGTGCCGCTGGTCGAGCACGGCACGAACCACTACTCGATCGTCGACGCGCAGGGCAATGTGGTCAGCGCCACCACGTCGGTGGAGTCGAGCATGGGGTCGTTCCATATGACCAACGGCTTCCTGCTCAACAACCAGCTGACCGACTTTTCGGCCGCCCCGACCGATGCCAGCGGCAACCCGGTGGCCAACCGGGTGCAGCCCGGCAAGCGGCCGCGCAGTTCGATGGCGCCCACGCTGGTGTTCCGCAAGGCGCCCGATGGGTCGATTGGCGATTTCCTGATGGCCACGGGGTCGCCGGGCGGCGGCACCATTCCGCAATACGTGGTGAAGACGCTCGTGGGCGTGCTCGATTGGGGGCTGGACGCGCAGCAGGCGTCGAACCTGGTGGATTTTGGCGCCAGCAACAGCGCCACCACCACCCTCGGCGGCGAGCATCCGGATATCGATGCCAGCAACGGCGGCGCCAACGATCCGCTGATCACCGGCCTCAAGGCGCTGGGGCACACGATCTCCACCTCGGCGCAGTCCAGCGGCGTCAACACGATCCTGCGCACCCAGGCCGGCGGCGCGCCCGCGCTGCAGGGCGGCACCGACCCCCGGCGCGAGGGCGTCGTGCTGGGCAACACCTTCACGCCATGACTGCCACCTGAACGACACCGTTCGGCAGGGCCATCCGGCCGCGTGGGCCCTGATTTCGCTGCCCACCGCCCCCGATTGTGGGGCGGTTGACCTGCATCAACTTGCAAATGGGAACGGATGGCTAATATCTGAACCGTCATGGAGATGCGGGGGCGCTCTTCATGACTTGTCTACCCGTTTCCGGAATGGAAACTTGACCCGCAGCGCAACTCCGGTGCTGCGGGTTTTTTCTTTTTGGGCGGCCGCCGGAAAGGGCGACGGCCCGCCCATCCGGACGCGCAGTGATAGCGTCGGCGATCAGGCAAGCTGGACGTCGAGCCTCCGGCCCAGCGAATCCAGCGCCTTTTCAATCATTTCCAGTTTGGAGGAGTGCCGCAGGTTCAGGAGCCGATCCACCTGCGGCATGTGTACATCGAGCCGCCGCGCGAGTTCTGCCTTGCGCACGCCTTGTGCCAGCATCTCATTGGCAAGGAGCACCTTGGCGGTGACCAACGCTGGCAACGTGACCGTTGGCTGGCCGCGACGGGCCTTGGACGGCAGCGGAATCTGACGGCGCAAGTCGAAATAAATGTCCAGGGCGGCTTCAAGGGCGTCCAGTCCTTGCTTGAGCGCGTCGGTTTCATCGACGCCCACGGCATTGGCTTCGGGGATGTCAGCAAACGTGACCAGCAGAGTGCCGTTGCTATCGGGCGTCAGCGTTACGGGGTACGAGAACATGTCGTGCGTCCTGTAGTAAGTCGTCGATGCCAGGTACGGGATGGCGAGTTCGAGTGCGAGGAGGCCCTTCGCGGGCCTGCCCGTCACTTCAGGCCGAGTTGCTTTCTGATCCTCAGTTCCAGATCCTTGCCCATCTCTTTGCTGCCGTGGTAGGGAAAGATCGTCGTGAAGCCATTCAGCGTGACCCGGTAGTGGCTGGAGCCGCTGCGGTGCTTCTGGAAGATCGCACCCTGCTGTTCGAGCCACCGCTTGAACTCGCTGTATTTCATGCCCCTCCCTTGTCGGTTGAGAGGCGGGCATTGTGCAACATATATGTTGTGCCTGGCAACGTTGAAAATGCAACATTTATGTTGCGTTGTCAAGGCCCTGACGCATGTTTTCCAGCATTCCCATATTCCCGTCCGATCTTATGCAGAAAACGTGCTTGGATCGGCGAAACCATTCGTTCCGTTCAGAAGGGCCGGCCGGTAGCCTTTCTCCCTGACAGAAACCCCGTCCGATCCAGGCGGGGGCATTCACGACAACTCTGACGGGAGCAATTGAACATGATTCGCAAGCTGGCCCTGGGCCTCGCAGTACTGTCCGCAATCGGCGCGGCGCCGGCCGCCCTGGCCAACACCAACCTGCTGAATGTTTCCTATGACCCCACGCGCGAGCTGTACGTGGACGTGAACGCCGCGTTTGCCAAGGCCTACAAGGCGCAGAGCGGCGATACGGTGCAGATTCGCCAGTCGCACGGCGGTTCGGGCAAGCAGGCCCGTTCGGTGATCGATGGCCTGGACGCGGACGTGGTCACGCTGGCGCTGGGCTACGACATTGACGCCATCGCCGAGAAGGGCCTGCTGAAGCCCGACTGGCAGAAGCGCCTGCCGCACAACGCATCGCCGTACACGTCGACGATCGTCTTTCTGGTGCGCAAGGGCAACCCGAAACAAATCAAGGACTGGAACGACCTGGTGAAGCCGGGCGTGCAGGTCATCACGCCGAACCCGAAGACGTCGGGCGGCGCCCGCTGGAACTACCTGGCTGCCTGGGGCTATGCGCTGCGCCAGCCGGGCGGCAACGAAGCCAAGGCCAAGGAATTCGTCGGCCAGCTGCTCAAGAATGTGCCGGTGCTGGATTCGGGCGCGCGCGGTGCCACCACCACGTTCGTCGAGCGTGGCCTGGGTGATGTGCTGATCGCATGGGAAAACGAAGCCATCCTGGCGATCAAGGAACTGGGTCCGGACAAGTTCGACATCGTGGCGCCGTCGGTCTCGATCCTGGCCGAGCCGCCGGTGGCTGTGGTCGACAAGGTGGTGGACAAGAAGGGCACGCGCAAGGCCGCCGAGGCCTACCTGCAGTTCCTGTACACCGACGAGGGCCAGGAAATCGCGGCCAAGAACTATTACCGTCCGATCTCGGAAAAGGTGGCTGCCAAGTACGCCGCCAACTTCCCGAAGGTGAAGCTGTTCACGATCGACGAAGTGTTTGGCGGCTGGGCCAAGGCCCAGAAGGCGCACTTTGCCGATGGCGGTTCGTTTGACCAGGTGTACCAGCCCGGCAAGCGGTAATCACAGTGCCGGGGGCGGCCCCGGCCGATTGCGCCAGCGATCGTGCCCGCCGCCCCGGTGCGCCTGACGAAGGAGCCCGAGATGTCCGCTGTTCGCGCTGTCCTGCCTTCCCGCGTCGCCATGGGGCGATGTCCCGCCTGACCTGAAGTTTCCTCCACGCATGACGTTTTCCGCATGCCGCGCGCTGGCGCCGGCAGGGCGTCGTGCCGCCATCGATTTCGAACTTCTCCTCATCCGGAACCCCGATATGACATCGTTCAAACCGCTTTCCCTGCGCCGGCGCCTGCTGCTGGGCGCGCTCGTGGTGGCCACCGGCCTGACCTACGGCCTGCTGGCCAAGCCGGCCCAGGCGCAGTCGCAGACCGTGAATCCGAAGCAGCTGCGTATCGGCTATCAGAAGTACGGCACGCTGACGCTGCTCAAGGCGCGCGGCACGCTGGAAAAACGCCTGGCGCAGCAGGGCATCACCGTGAAGTGGACCGAGTTCCCTGCCGGCCCGCAGTTGCTGGAAGGCCTGAACGTGGGCGCCATCGACTTCGGCACCGTCGGCGAGGCCCCGCCGATCTTCGCGCAGGCGGCGGGGGCGCAGCTGGCCTATATCGGCAACGAGCCGCCGGCGCCGACGTCCGAAGCCATCGTCGTGCCGAAGACCTCGACGCTGAAGTCCGTGGCCGACCTGCGCGGCAAGCGCGTGGCGCTGAACAAGGGCTCGAACGTGCATTACCTGCTGGTGCGCCAGCTGGAAAAGGCCGGCATTCCCTGGAGCGAGATCCAGCCCGTCTACCTGCCGCCCGCCGACGCCCGCGCGGCGTTCGAGCGCGGCGCCGTGGATGCCTGGGTGATCTGGGACCCGTTTCTGGCCGCCGCCGAAAAGCAGCTCGATGCCCGCGTGCTGGCCGATGGCCGTACCGCCGACGGCAAGAACCTGGTCAGCAACCATCAGTTCTACCTGGCGTCGCGCCCCTATGCGAATGCCCGCCCCGACGTGGTGAACGCGATCCTCGACGAACTGGCGCAACTGGGCCAGTGGGCTGAGAAAAATCCGAAGGACACCACGCAGTTTCTGGCCAAGGAAACCGGGCTTGACCCGAGCGTGCTCGATCTTGCTGTTTCAAGATTTTCCTATGGCGCGAAGCCTGTGACGGCCGGCGTGCTGGCCGAACAACAGCGCATTGCCGACGCCTTCGTGACGCTGAAGCTGATTCCGAAGCCGATCAAGGTGGCCGATGCCGCCTGGCAACCGCCGGCCGCCACGGCGCAACGCTGAAGCCGCACATCGCAACCGATAAAACAAGAGGCTCGACATGCAAGTTTTCTGGTTCATCCCCACCCACGGCGACAGCCGCTACCTGGGCACCTCGGAAGGGGCGCGCGAAGTCAATTTCGACTACCTGAAGCAGATCGCCGTGGCCGCCGATACGCTGGGCTACGAAGGCGTGCTGATTCCCACCGGCCGCTCGTGCGAAGACCCCTGGGTGGCCGCGTCGGCCCTGGCTGCGGTGACGCGCCAGCTCAAGTTTCTGGTGGCCGTGCGGCCGGGTCTGATGACGCCAACGCTGGCTGCGCGCATGGCCGCCACGTTCGACCGCGTGTCGGGCGGCCGCCTGCTGGTGAACCTGGTGACCGGCGGCGATGTGGCCGAACTGGAAGGCGACGGGCTGTTCCTGGATCACGCGGCGCGCTACGAGGCGTCGTCCGAGTTCATCCGCGTCTGGCGCGACGTGCTGGCGGCCAGCCACGACAACGGCGACATCAGCTTCGAGGGCAAGCACATCACCGTGAAGGGCGCGCGGGTGCTGTACCCGCCGGTGCAGCGCCCGCATCCGCCGGTCTATTTCGGCGGATCGTCGGCGGCTGCGCACGACCTGGCCGCCGAGCAGGTGGAGACCTACCTGACCTGGGGCGAGCCGCCGGCCGAGGTGGCGAAGAAGATCGCCGATGTGCGTGCCCGGGCCGCGAAGCATGGCCGCACGGTGCGCTTCGGCATCCGCCTGCACGTGATCGTGCGCGAAACCGAAGCGGCGGCATGGGCGGCTGCCGACGAACTGATCAGCCGGCTCGACGACGACACCGTGGCCCGTGCCCAGGCCGTCTTCGCGAAGATGGATTCCGAAGGCCAGCGCCGCATGGCGGCCCTGCATGCCGGCGGCGCCAAGCGGACCCGCGAGGCGCTGGAAATCAGCCCGAACCTGTGGGCCGGCGTGGGGCTGGTGCGCGGCGGCGCGGGCACGGCCCTGGTGGGCGACCCGCAGACCGTGGCCGCGCGCATCGAGGAATACGCCGCGCTGGGCATCGACACGTTCATTTTCTCGGGTTATCCGCATCTGGAAGAAGCGTACCGCTTTGCCGAACTGGTCTTCCCGCTGCTGCCGCGCTCGGTGCGCGACAAGCTGCCCGGCCAGGTGCTGTCGGGCCCGTTTGGCGAAGTGATGGCCACCGGCATCGTGCCGCGGGCATCGCAGAGTTGAGGAGGGCGCACACATGACGACGCCCCTGTCGAACCAGGCCGCCAGGAAACCCGCGAACAAGGCGGCGAAGAGAACCCCGGCGCAGGCCGTGGCCCCGTGGATCGTGCCGGTACTGCTGATCGGGGTCTGGCAGGCCGCCTCGCAACTGGGCTGGCTGTCGAACCGGGTGTTGCCGGCACCGCTGGCCGTGGTGGAGGCGGCGTGGTCGCTGGCCGTCTCCGGCGAGCTCTGGCGCCACGTCTGGGTCAGCACCTGGCGGGCGCTGATCGGGCTGGCCGTGGGCGGCGGGCTGGGCCTGGCGCTGGGCCTGCTGACCGGCACGTTCCGCACGGCGGCCACGCTGCTCGACAGCACGCTGCAGATGGTGCGCAACATCCCCACGCTGGCGCTGATCCCGCTGGTGATCCTGTGGTTCGGCATCGACGAGACCGCCAAGCTGTTCCTGGTGGCGCTGGGGGTGTTCTTCCCGGTGTACCTGAACACGTACCACGGCATCCGCGCGGTGGACCCGGGGCTGGTCGAGATGGCGCGCAGCTATGGCCTGTCGGGCTGGCGCCTGTATCGCGAAGTGATCCTGCCCGGCGCGCTGCCGAACATCCTGGTGGGCGTGCGGTTTTCGCTGGGCCTGATGTGGGTGATCCTGATCGTGGCCGAGACCATTTCGGCGCAGTCGGGCATTGGCTACATGACGATGAATGCGCGTGAGTTCCTGCAGACCGACGTGGTGCTGGTCGGCATCCTGCTCTACGCGCTGCTGGGCAAGCTGGCCGATGTGCTGTCGCGCGCGCTGGAGCGGTTCTGGCTGCGCTGGCATCCGGGCTACCAGACCAACTGACAAGGAGAGATCCCATGCAAACGCTATATCCCGTGGAGCAGGCCGCGCTGGCGTGGGCCGAGCGCGATCTGGCCCGGCGTGACGTGGCCCGCCGCGAGGCGGCTGCCGAAGCGCGCCAGACGCCGGCGGCCGCTGGCATCGCGCTGCGTGTGCAGCAGGTGGTCAAGTGCTACAACGGCCGCGAGGTGCTGCATGGCATCGACCTCGATGTGACGCCGGGCGAGTTCGTCGCCATCGTCGGGCGCAGCGGCTGCGGCAAGAGCACGCTGCTGCGGCTGGTGGCCGGGCTGGAGCCGGCCGACGAGGGCGCGGTGCTGCTCGACCATCAGCACGGGCGCCAGCTCGATCGCCAGCAAAGCCGGACCTTGCAGGACAGCATCCGCGTGATGTTCCAGGATGCTCGGCTGTTGCCTTGGAAGCGTGTACTCGACAACGTCGCGCTGGGCCTGCCGCGCGAGCGCCGCGCCGATGCCGCCGCCGTGCTGGCGCAGGTGGGGCTGGCCGAGCGTGCCGACGAATGGCCTGCGCGGCTGTCGGGCGGCCAGCGCCAGCGCGTGGCCCTGGCGCGCGCGCTGGTCCACCATCCGCGCCTGCTGCTGCTGGACGAGCCGCTGGGCGCGCTCGATGCGCTGACCCGCATCGACATGCAGGCGCTGATCGAATCGCTGTGGCGCCGGCTCGGTTTCACGGCGCTACTCGTCACACACGATGTATCGGAGGCCATCGCGCTGGCCGATCGCGTGGTGCTGATCGAGGACGGCCGCATCGCGCTGGACCAGCGCGTGGCGCTTGAGCGTCCGCGCCAGCGCGGATCGGCGGCGTTTGCGCAACTCGAAGACACCGTCCTGCGCCGCGTGATGCGGCAGCCATCGACAGTGTCTGCACCATCAACGAATCTTCACGCCCGGCCCGCCGAGGAGCTTCTATCATGAGCAATCAGGCGAACCGCGCGTACCGACATGGACGTCACCATGACCCACGCTTCCGCAGCTTCCGCAGCTTCCGCAGCTTCCGCACCTTCCGCAGCCTCCGCACTCGAACGCTACCTTGAAACACTGCCGCGCGAGCCGGTGCCCGGCCGCGAGCTGTGGCGCGACGCGCGCGGGCAGGTGCAGGGCCAGTACTTCAACTGCTCGCTGACCAGCGCGTTCGACCCCCTGGTGACGCTGGCCGACCGCGAGGTGGTGGCCCACGAGGGCTCCATCCGCACCTATGCCGAAGATGGCGTGGGGCTGGCCGCCTGGAAGCTGTTCGCGATGGCGGCCGACGACGCGTCGCTGGTGTCGCTGGACCGCCTGTCGCGGCTGGTGCACGCGATGAACTACTTTGCGGCGCACGGCGAGCGCAAGCTCGTGCTCAACGTGCATAACCGCCTGCTGGCGGCGGTGGCCGACGATCACGGCGCGGCATTCCGGCGCGCGCTGGAATCGCTGGGCCTGCCCGTGGACCGTTTCGTGATTCAGGTGCCTGCCAGCGCCAATGACGACCTGCCGCTGCTGCTGCACGTGGTGGGCAACTATCGCCGCAACGGGTTTGCGGTGAGCCTGCAGGCATCGGACCCGGCCGAGGCCGGCGCGCTGATGGCGCATGCGCTGCCCGACTGGCTCAAGCTCGACATGCGCCGCATCTGGACGGACCGCCAGCTTGCCGGCCTGCGCGCCAGCGCCGAGGGCGCCGGTGTCACGCTGATCGGCCGGCGGCTGCAGAACGACGAAGCCGTGGAGCGGCTGCAGAACGCGGGCATCGCGCTGGGCCAGGGCGAGGCCGTGGCTGGCGGTCCGGTGCCGGCACGGCATTTGCGAGAGCCGTTGCAGACAGGCAGTGCTTCCTAGGCGGCATCGCCCTGGCGGCACTGGCTGGCCGGTAGCGCCTGTCGGCGAACATCGACCGGCGCTCGGCAGTCTTGTTGCAGTCCCCATAAGTCCTGAACAACGAAGCACCGAAGCAGAGAAGGAGAGCGCGTATGGCGGCATCGACTCTATCGGGCGGTGTCGCGCGGCTGGAAGTGCCGCGCGGCCTGCAGATCCTGACCGTACCGGGCCTGCATGGCAGCGGGCCCGCACATTGGCAAAGCCGTTGGGAAGGGCTCTACCCGGACTGGCAGCGCATCGAGCAGCACGACTGGGGTCGCCCCAGCCTGCCGCTGTGGGCCGAGCGGGTCTCGGAAGGGGTGTCGCGGGCACTTCGCGTGGCGTCGCGCGGCGCGGTGCTGGTGGCGCACAGCTTCGGCTGCCTGGCCACGCTGCGCCAGGCGTCGCTGGACCCGGTGGGCATCGCCGGCGCGCTGCTGGTGGCGCCGGCCGATCCTGACAAGTTCGGCGTGGGCGGCTTGCTGCCCACGTGGCGGCTGCCGTTTCCGACGGTGCTGGTGGCCAGCACCAATGATCCGTGGATGTCGCAACGCACCGCGTTCAGCTGGGGCACGCTGTGGGGCAGCGAACTGGTGGACGCCGGGGCGCTCGGCCATATCAATGCCGATTCGCACCTCGACGATTGGCCGGCCGGGCAGGCCTTGCTCGCCACTTTGCTGCAGCGGATCGACTCCGAGGGACGCATCCTGCACCTCGGCGACGGCTCGGACAGCTGGGAAGCGTCCGCGGATGTCGCACAGACATCGCCTTATATCTAAAACGTCTAAGAAAATTCGGAAAGATTCGTTCTTTTTATAAGGGCGCATCTGCAAAATTTGTCTCGTACGCCGGCGCCTTATGCGCCGGTTTCATAAGACGAGACACGCATGCCTTCCTCGATATCCCTGGCGGACGCGCCCCCGCCGACGGTCAATGCCGCGCCCCTGCGCGCGGCGCCGGCCCAGCGATTTACCGTGTTGCCGGGCTTCGGGCTGTCGCTTGGCTTCACGATCTTCTACCTGACGCTGATCGTTCTGATCCCGCTGTCGGCGGTGTTCCTGAAGACCTTTACGCTGACCTGGGATGGCTTCTGGGCGACGGTGAGCAACCCGCGCGTGGTGGCATCGCTGGAACTGAGCTTTGGCGCGTCGCTGATTGCGGCCATCGTCAACACGGCCTTTGGGCTGGTGGTGGCCTGGGTGCTGGTGCGCTACCGCTTCTTCGGCAAGCGATTGATCGATGCGCTGGTCGACCTGCCGTTCGCGCTGCCCACGGCCGTGGCCGGTATCGCCCTGACGGCGCTGTTCGCCGGCAACGGCTGGATCGGCCGCTGGCTGGAGCCGCACGGCATCAAGGTGGCGTTCACGCCGCTGGGCGTGGTGGTGGCGCTGACCTTTATCGGGCTGCCGTTCGTGGTGCGCACGGTACAGCCGGTGCTGGAGGACGTGGAACGCGAACTGGAGGAAGCGGCGGCCAGCCTGGGCGCGTCGCGCCTGCAGACGTTCGGGCGGGTGATCCTGCCGGCCATCCTGCCGGCGCTGCTGACGGGCTTTGCGCTGTCGTTCGCGCGTGCCACCGGCGAGTACGGATCGGTGGTCTTCATCTCCGGCAACATGCCGATGGTGTCCGAGATCGCGCCGCTGATGATCTATTCGAAGCTCGAACAGTACGACTATGCCGGCGCCACCGCGGTGGCCGTGGTGATGCTGGTGATCTCGTTCGTGCTGCTGTTGCTGATCAACCTGCTGCAGGCCTGGACGCGCCGCCACCAGACCGGTGCCCGCGCAGCCGCGCTGCCTGACGGCAACCCGGAGGCGAACTGACATGGCCGGCGCTGTATCCCGACTGGGCGGCCCCGCTGCCGCCCGACATCCGCACGACGCCACGGGCGAATCGCCGTGGGTGCGCTATACGCTGATTACCGTGGCGGTGCTGTTCCTGGCGCTGTTCCTGTTCGTGCCGCTGGCTTCGGTGTTCTACGAGGCGCTGCGCAAGGGCCTGGACACCTACCTGGCGGCGCTGACCGAGCCCGACGCGGTGGAGGCCATCAAGCTGACGCTGACCGTGGCGGCCATCGCGGTGCCGCTGAACGTGGTGTTCGGCGTGGCGGCGGCCTGGGCCATCGCCAAGTTCGATTTCCGGGGCAAGAACCTGCTGATCACGCTGATCGACCTGCCGTTCTCGGTGTCGCCGGTGATCTCGGGCCTGGTCTACGTGCTGATGTTCGGCGCGCAGGGCTGGTTCGGCCCGTGGCTGGAGGCCCACGACATCAAGATCATGTTCGCGGTGCCGGGCATCGTGCTGGCCACGATCTTCGTGACCTTCCCGTTCGTGGCGCGCGAGCTGATTCCGCTGATGCAGGCGCAGGGCAGCGAAGAGGAAGAGGCGGCCATCGTGCTGGGTGCCTCGGGCTGGCAGACGTTCTGGCACGTGACGCTGCCGAACATCCGCTGGGGCCTGCTGTACGGCGTGATCCTGTGCAATGCGCGGGCGATGGGCGAGTTCGGCGCCGTGTCGGTGGTATCGGGCCATATCCGGGGCCTGACCAACACCATGCCGCTGCACGTGGAAATTCTCTACAACGAATACAACTTCGCGGCCGCGTTCGCCGTGGCGTCCCTGCTGACGCTGCTGGCGCTGGTCACACTCGGAATCAAGACGCTGGTGGAAATGCGCGCCAGCCGTGAACACGCATCGGAAGGGCAGCCATCATGAGCATTCAGGTCAGGAACGTGCAAAAGCGGTTTGGCGATTTTGTGGCGCTCAACGACGTCTCGCTGGACTTTGCCGAAGGAGAACTGACGGCGCTGCTGGGGCCGTCCGGCTGCGGCAAGACCACGCTGCTGCGCATCATCGCCGGCCTGGAACGCGCCGACGCGGGCCAGGTGGTGCTGGCCGGGCAGGATGCCTCGTCGACGCACGTGCGCCAGCGCAACGTGGGCTTTGTGTTCCAGCATTACGCGCTGTTCAAGCATATGACCGTGTTCGAGAACGTGGCCTTCGGCCTGCGCGTGAAACCGCGCGCCGAGCGCCCGTCCGAGGCCAGGATCCGCGAGAAGGTGAAGTCGCTGCTGGAACTGGTGCAGCTGGACTGGCTGGGCGACCGCTACCCGGCGCAGCTGTCGGGCGGCCAGCGCCAGCGTATCGCGCTGGCCCGCGCGCTGGCCGTGGAGCCGCGTGTGCTGCTGCTCGACGAACCGTTCGGCGCGCTCGACGCCAAGGTGCGCAAGGAACTGCGCCGCTGGCTGCGCCGCCTGCATGACGAACTGCACGTGACCAGCGTGTTCGTGACCCACGACCAGGAAGAGGCGCTCGAAGTGGCCGACCAGGTGGTGCTGATGAACCGTGGCGCCGTGGAGCAGTTCGGCACGCCCGAGGCGGTCTACAACCATCCGGCCACGCCGTTCGTGTTCGGCTTCCTTGGCAACGTGAACCTGTTCCACGGCCGGCTGGAAGTGGGCGACAGCGGCGGGCTGCTGCATACGGGCGAGGCGGTGCTGCCCGTGGTGGGCAGCGGCCACGAGACAGCGGGCGATGCGGTGGCCTACGTCCGGCCGCACGACCTGGAACTGGAACGCTATGCGCCGGGCACCGATGGCATTGCCGTGACGCTGCGCCGCGCGCTGACGCTGGGCCCGGTGGCCCAGCTGGAACTGGAGCGCGAAGACAACCAGGACGTGATCGAGGTGGCGCTGCCGCTGGAACGCTTCCGGCACCAGGGCTTCCGCGAGGGCGAACTGCTGGCGGTGCGTCCGCGCCAGCTGCGCGTGTTCAACCGCAACCAGACAACAACACAGGAACAAGGGGCGGCACGATGAATTTCCAGCAACTGCGTTCGATTCGCGAGGCGGTGCGCCGCCAGTTCAACCTGACCGAAGTGGCCAACGCGCTGTACACGTCGCAGCCCGGCGTGTCGCGCCAGATCCGCGAGCTCGAGGAAGAGCTCGGCGTGGAGATCTTCGAGCGTTACGGCAAGCGGCTGACCGGCCTGACCGAGCCGGGCCGCGAGATCGTGCGCATCGTCGAACGGCTGCTGCTCGAAGCCGAGAACCTGCGCCAGGCCGGCGACGAGTTCGCGGGCCGCCATACCGGCCGCCTGACCGTGGCCACCACCCACACGCAGGCGCGCTACGCGCTGCCCAAGGTGGTGCAGAGCTTCCGGCGCGAATATCCCCACGTCACGCTGGCGCTGCAGGAAGCGTCGCCGTCGCATATCGTGGAACTGCTGCTGACGGGGCAGGCCGATATCGGCATCGCCACCGAGGCGGTGGCCAGCGAGGCGGGGCTGACGTCGTTCGAGGCCTATAGCTGGCAGCACGTGATCGTGGTGTCGCCGGAGCATCCGCTGACGCGCCTGCCCGAGCCCACGCTCGAGGACCTGTGCAACTTCCCCATCATCACCTACGACGCCGGCTTTACCGGGCGCCGCAAGATCGATGGCGCGTTTGCCGCCGCCGGCCTGCAGCCGGAGATCGTGCTGACCGCCATGGATGCCGACGTGATCAAGACCTATGCCGAACTGGAACTGGGCGTGGGGATCATCGCGTCGATGGCGTACGACTCGCGCAAGGACGCGGGCCTGACGCAGATTTCGGCCGCTCACCTGTTCGAGCCGAATACCACCAGCGTGGCCGTGCGGCGCGGCGCCTATCTGCGCGGCTACGCCCATGCGTTCATCAACATGTTCGCGCCGCACCTGTCGCGCGACACCGTATCGACCGCGCTGGCCGAGGCGACCAGCCGCCTGGCGGTGGCGGCCTGAGGCCGCCCGGCGCCCCCTGAGGCCCCCTGAGGCCCCCTGAGGCCCCCTGAGGCCCCCTGAGGCCGCCTGATACTGCCCCGATCCCCGCTTGACCGCTGCCCGGGCCATCCGGGCCGCCACCGGCCCGCCACCCGATGCGCGGCCCGGGGGGCCGTCCCGCGCCCGCCCGGGCCGCCGCATGCCTTCAAACGGGCGTACGACCCGCTGGTCGAATCCCTGCACCAATCGCGCCATTTCCCGCCGGTTCGTCGCACGGCGCTTTCTTCCCGCCGCGCTCCGGCGTAAAGTGCCCTTCATCGCAGCGCCCGGAAGCCACCGAATGCCCGGGCCGCTGCCTATGCTGCAGTGCATCACAGATGTGCACGCGGTTTGTGGAGCAGAAGGAGGGAGAGAGATATGCGCATGTCGTGCGCGGTGCCGTCACGGCTCAATATTCTTGCGCGAGACCTGCTGTTCGTGCTCTGCATGAACACCGTCATCGCGGTCAGCCTCAACTATGGCTTCCAGACCGGCGGCACGCTGGTACAGAACTTTGTCTACAGCCAGCTGATCGGCCTGTCGATCTGGGTACTGATCGACGTGCCGCGCGTGCTGATCTGGTGGAACGACCGCCCGCGCCGCTGGCCGTTCATGTGCCTGGCCGTGGTGGCCGTGCCGATGGGCGTGGTGCTGGGCAGCTGGGCCACGCGCGAACTGCTGCACCTGCCCGAGAAATCCGCGGCCGCCACCGGCGACATGCTGCGCATGTGCCTGATCGTCGGCATGCTGGCGTCGGCCAGCATGATCTATTTCTACTGGTCGCGCGAAAAGCTGGCCTACCTGGAACGCCAGGCGGCGCTGGACGCCCTGCAGCGCGAGGAGGCCGAAAAGCAGCTGGTGCGCGCCCAGCTGATGGCGCTGCAGGCGCAGATCGAGCCCCACTTCCTGTTCAATTCGCTGGCCAACCTGGACGGCCTGATCGCCACCGACCCGCGCGCCGCGCGCCAGCTGCTGCAGCGGCTGATCGGCTTCCTGCGCATGTCGCTGTCGCACACGCGCGCCGAGCATTGCACGCTGGCGCAGGAATTCGAACTGCTGCGCAGCTACCTCGACATCCAGGGCATGCGCTTCGGCGCGCGGCTCGACTACGCGGTGGATTTGCCGCCGGCGCTGGCCGATGCCGAGATTCCGCCGATGCTGATCCAGCCGCTGGTGGAAAACGCGGTCACGCATGGCATCGAACCCTGCATGCGCGGCGGCAAGATCGTGCTGTCCGCCCGTCAGGCCGAGGACGGCAGCCTGCAGGTGCTGATTGCCGATACCGGCGTGGGCTTCTGCCAGAGCGGCAAGAGCGGGTCCGGCCTGGGGCTGACCCATGTGCGCGAACGGCTGGCGCGCATCTTTGGCGCGGCGGCCACGATGCAGATGGAAGAAAACGTGCCGCGCGGCGTGGTGGTGCGGCTGACGCTGCCGCTCACGCGCAGCACCGAGCCGACCTTCGTGCCGATGCGCGCCGCACCGGACGCGCGCCCCGCAGCGCCCGCCACGGTGGCGCCGGCCGTCTCCCGTACCTGAGCGCGCCCGAGCCACGCCCCCTGAACCGTTCTGTCCCTGACATTCGTCCCCATGTCTCCGACCCTGCTGATCGCCGACGACGAGCTGCTGCTCGCCCGCGTTCTCGAAGCCGAACTGAAAGCCCTGTGGCCCGAAGCCACGATCGTGTCCGTGGTGCATGACGGCATGGCCGCGCTGGACGCCGCGCGCGCCCACCGGCCCGACGTGGCCTTTCTGGATATCCGCATGCCGGGCATGAGCGGCATGGACGTGGCGCGCGAACTGATCGAGTTCGACCACCCGCCGCTGGTGGTGTTCGTCACCGCGTACGACCAGTTTGCGCTGGAAGCCTTCGAGCGCGCGGCGGTGGACTACGTGCTGAAGCCCGTGCAGCACGAACGGCTGGAGGCCACGGTGGGGCGCCTGAAGGCGCGCCTGAGCGCCAAGGCCGCCGAAGCGGGCAAGGCGGCCGGCAACGACGATGGGGATAATGGCGACGAGGCCGCCGCCACCGACATCGGCACCATGGTCGACACCGACCGGCTGGCGCAGCTGCTGCAGCGGTTGGAGTCGCTGGAGCAGCCCGCCGCCCCGCGCGGCCACTACCTGCGCTTTATCAAGGCGCTGGTGGGGCAGGAGGTACGCATCATCCCGGTCGATGAAGTGGTGTATCTGGAAGCCACCGACAAGTACGTGAACGTGGTGTCCACCGGCGGCGAGGCGCTGATCCGCACCAGCCTGCGCGAACTGACGCAGCAACTGGACCCCGACCGCTTCTGGCAGATCCATCGCGGCACGGTAGTCAATATCGACTGCGTGGCCAGCGCCGTGAACCAGTCGCTGGGGCGCCTGTCGCTGAAGCTGCGCGACCGGCCGGAGTCGCTGCCGGTTGCGCGGCAGTACGCGCACCTGTTCAAGCAGATGTAGGACCGATCCGGGGCCGGTATGGCGCGGCCTGCACCACGGCGGGGAAAACGGGCGCGAAGGTTCCGCCGCCACGCGGCTTCCTCTACCATGGGCGTTCCCTGTTCCCTGTTCCCTGTTCCGTCAGCCAAGGATTGCGCCATGCAGCGTGTGTTTGTCTACGGCACCCTTCGTGCCGGCGAGGTCAACGATCTGAACCGGGCCGCCGCGCTGCATGGCATCGGCGCGGCGACGCTGGTCGGCACGGCCAGCATTGCCGGGCGGCTCTATGATTTCGGCACGTATCCGGGCCTGGTGCTCGATGCGTCGGCCGGGCCGGTGCTGGGCGACGTGTACGACATTCCCGACGCGCTGCTGCCGGTGCTGGACGAGATCGAAGAGGTCTATCCGGGGCAGGCCACGCTGTTTATCCGCGAATCGCGGCCCGTGATGCTGGACGGCGCGCCGACCGATTGCCTGCTGTACCCGGTGGCGGACGCTGCGGTGGCCGGGCTGGCCCGCATCGACGGGGGTGACTGGGTGGCCTATCGCCAGGCGCGCGACACCGCCGCGGCGGCCTGACGACGAAACATTTCAAACGCCGTCACACGGCACGTGACGGCGGTAGCATGGCTGGCGATGACATCCGATGCTGTCAACGCACAACGCCCGCCCATGACCCAGCCGCCTGCGCCCGCCCATCCCGCAAGGGCTCCGCTTCGATTCCATGTCCGGTCCGGCCGTGTCCGCCTTGCCGTCTCGGCCTGGGGCGATCCCATGCATCCCGTGGTGGTGCTGGTGCATGGCTACCCTGACAACAGCGATGTGTGGCACGGCGTGGCGCAGGCGCTGGCGGCGCGGTTCCATGTCATTGCCTACGACGTGCGCGGGGCGGGGCAGTCCGATGCACCGCCTGAGGTGGCCGACTATCGCCTGGAACGGCTGGCCGATGACTTTATTGCCGTGATCGACGCCGTGTCGGCGGACCGGCCGGTGCATCTGGTGGGCCATGACTGGGGATCGATCCAGGGCTGGGAATTCGTGACCGATCCGCGCCTGTACGGCCGCATCGCCTCGTTCACATCATGCTCGGGGCCGTGCCTGGACCACGCCGCCAGCGCGTTGCGTGCCGGCGGCCGCCGCAGTCTCGGGCAATGGGGCGCCACGCTGCGCCAGGCGCTGGCGTCGTGGTACATCGTGTTCTTTCATATCCCGCTGCTGCCCGAATGGAACTGGAAGCTCTGGCTCGGGCGCGGCTGGCCGTTCTGGCTGCGCCACACCGAAGGGCTGCACGTGCCCGCCAGTCCCACGCAGACGGCCGACGGCATCCACGGGCTGCGGCTGTATCGCGCCAATCTCCGCGCGCGGCTGCGCGCGCCGCGCGAACGCCGGGCGCATGCGCCGGTGCAGGTCATCGTGCCCACGCGCGACCGCTACGTGCGGCCCGCCGTGACCGAGGATCTGGGCCGCTGGGTGGCCCGGCTATGGCGCCGCCCGATCGATGCGCATCACTGGCTGCCGTTGTCGCATCCGCAACGCATGGCGGCGATGGTGGGCGAGTTTGTCGATCATCTCGATGGCGCGGCCGCGTCACCTGCGCTGGAAGCGGCCCGTGTCGACCCGGAGGCTGCCAGAATTTCATGATGCGGAATGATGTTTTGGTCCGCAAAAATCCGGGCGGGATATCGGCTCCGGCATTTCTCATCCTGAAAGATGTCTTGCCGCAGGGTGAAAAGACGAGGCTAACGCTTTGATTTTTATCAAATAAAAAACTGTGCGCCGGCGACCATCGGCGCTTGTTGCAACGCGGGAAGGTTCTCTACACTCTTATATAAGACACATGACCTGAGACGCGAAAGTCACAGCGTCCTCGGTCCCCCGCGCAAGCCACAGCCGGGGAGCCGTCGCCGATTTCCATGCCATCTCGACATTGCGACAGGAGAGTGAACATGACGACCCGCCAACAACAGATCGATGCCCTTCAAAAGGACTGGGATAGCAACCCGCGCTGGAAGGGCGTGCAACGTCATTACACCGCCGAAGACGTGGTCAGGCTGCGGGGTTCGGTCCAGATCGAGCATACGCTGGCCCGCCGCGGCGCGGAAAAGCTCTGGCACCTGCTGAACACCGAGCCGTTCGTCAACACGCTGGGCGCGCTGACGGGCAACCAGGCGCTGCAGCAGGTCAAGGCAGGCCTGAAGGCCATCTACCTGTCGGGCTGGCAGGTGGCTGGCGATGCCAACCTGGCCGGCGAAATGTACCCGGACCAGTCGCTGTACCCGGCCAACTCGGTGCCGATGGTCGTCAAGCGCATCAACAACACGTTCCAGCGTGCCGATCAGATCCAGTGGAGCGAAGGCACGGACGACACCGACTTCTTCGCGCCGATCGTCGCCGATGCCGAGGCCGGCTTCGGCGGCGTGCTGAACGCATTCGAACTGATGAAGTCGATGATCGAAGCGGGCGCCGCCGGCGTCCATTTCGAAGACCAGCTGGCGTCGGTGAAGAAGTGCGGCCACATGGGTGGCAAGGTGCTGGTGCCCACCCGCGAGGCCGTCGCCAAGCTGACCGCCGCGCGCCTGGCCGCCGACGTGTCGGGCGTGCCGACGCTGGTGATCGCGCGTACCGACGCCGAGGCCGCCGATCTGGTGACCTCGGACGTGGACGAGCGCGACCAGCCGTTCCTGACCGGCGAGCGCACCGTGGAAGGCTTCTTCCGTTCGAAGGCTGGCATCGACCAGTCGATTGCCCGCGCGCTGGCCTACGCCGAAGTGGCCGACCTGGTGTGGTGCGAAACCGGCAAGCCGGACCTGGAGTTCGCAAAGAAGTTTGCCGAAGCCGTGCATGCCAGGTTCCCGGGCAAGATGCTGGCCTATAACTGCTCGCCGTCGTTCAACTGGAAGAAGAACCTCGACGACGCCACGATCGCCAAGTTCCAGCGCGAACTGGGCGCCATGGGCTACAAGTTCCAGTTCATCACGCTGGCCGGCTTCCATTCGCTGAACTACTCGATGTTCAACCTGGCCCACGGCTACGCGCGCAACCAGATGTCGGCCTTCGTGGAACTGCAGGAAGCCGAGTTTGCCGCTGCCGAAAAGGGCTTCACCGCCGTCAAGCATCAGCGCGAAGTGGGCACCGGGTACTTCGACGCCGTGACGCAGACCATCGAAGGCGGCCAGTCGTCGACGACCGCACTCAAGGGATCGACCGAAGACGAACAGTTCTTCGACAAGAAGGTGGCCTGAGCCACCTGACCGGAAAGGGGATTCGGGGACGGCGCGCGACCATCGCGCCGTCAGTTTGGCACCGCGCCGTGAGACCCACGGCGCGGCTTTTTTCGAGAGGCACCTTCATTTTTCTGGCACCTCTCGGTGTGGGAGCTACCTGTAAACGATCACTGGAATATCCGTGTGCGTGAGCACTTTCTGCGTTTCGCTGCCGAGCAGCAGGCCTGACAGGCCGCGCCGGCCGTGCGAGGCCATGAAGATCACGTCGCAGCCATGGCGTTCCGCCGCGTCGATGATGCCCAGGTAGGGCACGGCGAAGGTGGTCATGTCGGCGTCGAAGGGCAGGCCGGCGGCCACGGCGGCGTTCTCGATTTCCTTCAGGTACAGCCGGGCCTGGTTCTCGATGCGTTCCTTGAACGCCTGGGGCGCCTCGACCACGATCTCGCTGAAGGGCGTATACGGATATTCCTCAAGACAGACGTAGGCGGTCACGCGGGCATTGATGGCCTTGGCCAGTTCCAGGCCGCCGTCTATGGCCTTCTTGGACAGCTCCGAACCGTCGGTGGGCAGCAGGATGTGCTTAAACATACCGGACTCCTTTCGCGAGTGGGAACGGGTGCAGGCCAGCGCGGCGCCTGTCTGCATCGATTGTAGTCAGTGTGCAGTGTTCGTCATTGTGAAATATCAAGATTCTGCGATTGACAGCGTACGGACCGTGTCACGCGACGACGGCGTGGACTTCGGCGGCGGCGCTGCTGGGCGCCTGTTCGGCACGGCGCCAGTAGGCCGGGTTGCCGTAGGTGTTCTTGAGATGGTCGATAAACAGTCGCACGCGCAGCGGCAGGTGCTTGCGTTGCGGAAAGACGGCGTGGATGCCGATGGGCGGCGCCTGGAATTCGTCGAGGACGGTCACCAGCCGGCCGCTGACGATTTCCTGGCCCACTTCCCACCAGGAGCGCCAGGCCAGGCCGTGACCCTGCAGGCACCAGGCGTGGAGCACGGCCCCGTCGGTGCATTCCATGTTGCCGCCCACCTTGACGGTGACGGTGCGGCCGTCCTGCTGGAACACCCAGCCGCGCTGCACGTTGGCGCTGGCGCCGAAGTGCAGGCAGTTGTGGCGGGCCAGGTCATCGGGCAGGGCCGGGGTGCCGGCGCGCGCCAGGTATTCGGGCGACGCCACGACCACGCGGCGGTTTTCGGCCAGGCGGATCGACACCAGGCTGGAGTCGGGCAGGTCGCCCAGGCGGATGGCGCAGTCGAAGCCCTCGTTGACCAGGTCGACCACGCGGTCGGACAGGTCGAGCGTGAGCGTGACGTCGGGATGGGATTCGATGAACAGCGGCACCAGCGGCGCCACGTGCTTGCGGCCGAAACCGGCCGGCGCGGTGATGCGCAGGTGGCCGCTGGCCTTGACCCCGCCGGCGGAGACGCTGGCTTCGGCATTGTGGAGATCGTTGAGGATGCGCTGGCAGTCTTCGAGAAACGCGGAGCCTTCGAACGTCAGGGTGATCTTGCGGGTGGTGCGCACCAGCAATTTGACGCCCAGCCGCTCTTCCAGGGCATCGATGCGGCGGCCGATGATGGCCGGCGCAACGCCTTCGGCGGCTGCGGCAGCGGACAGGCTGCCACGTGACGCCACCGATACAAAAGTCTCCAGTTGCTTGAAGTGGTCCACGAAAGATAGCTCGGTTGTAGGCGAGTCTTGATGAGGATGGCCAAGATTAGTAGTGCAAAAGTAAAAGATCAAGTGACAGCGCGCCTATTTGCCGCACTGCAGCGCATCACTAGAATTCCATGCATTCAATCGTGTACAGGTCCATTCAGTCCTTGGCGTTTTGAGAGATGAACAAAATCCGCGCGGTCCTCTTCGATGCTTACGGCACGCTGTTCGACGTGTATTCGGTCACGGCGCGCGCCGAGCAGCTGTTCCCGGGCAAGGGCGAGGCGCTGGCCCTGCTGTGGCGCGAGCGGCAGATCGACTACACCCGGCTGCGTTCGCTGGCCGCGCCGGACGGGGCGCGCTACAAGCCGTTCTGGGACATCACGATCGATGCCCTGCGCTATGCCGCCGAGCGGCTGGCACTGAAGCTCGATGACACCGCGCAGGCGCAGCTGCTCAAGGAATATGCGTGCCTGTCGGCGTTCCCGGAGAACCTGGCGGCGCTCAAGCGCCTGCGCCGCGCCAACCTGCCGCTGGGCATCCTGTCCAACGGCAACCCGGAGATGCTCGATATCGCGGTCAAGAGCGCCGGTATGCACGGACTGTTCGACCATGTGCTGTCGGTCGATGCCGTGAAGCAGTACAAGACCGCGCCGGCCGCGTACGCGCTGGGCCCGAAAGCCTTCGACCTGCCGGCCGGCGAGATCCTCTTTGTCTCGTCGAACTGCTGGGATGCCTGCGGCGCCACGTGGTTTGGCTACACCACCTACTGGATCAACCGTGCCGGCCATCCGGCGGAGCGCCTGGACGTGGCGCCCACCGGCACCGGGCACGACATGAACGACCTGCTTGCCTTCGTTGCCGCCTCGGGCGCAACGGTCTGACAGGCGGGCCCCCTTAAACACACCATCGCACCTACAGGAGAAGACTGATGGCTATCACGCTGCCCGCGGGCATGAAGATTACCGGCGAGATCCTGCCGGCTTACGAAGACATCCTCACGCCGGAAGCCCTGGCCCTGGTCGACAAGCTGCACCGCGCCTTCGAGCCGCGCCGCCAGGAACTGCTGGCCGCGCGCGTGGAACGCGCCAAGCGCCTGGACGCCGGCGAGATCCCCGATTTCCTGCCGGAAACGAAGCACATCCGCGAAGGCGACTGGAAGGTTGCCCCGGTGCCCAAGGCGCTGGAATGCCGCCGCGTGGAAATCACCGGCCCGGTGGAAGCCAAGATGGTCATCAACGCCTTCAACTCGGGCGCTGACAGCTACATGACCGACTTCGAGGACTCCAACACCCCGAACTGGCACAACCAGATGCAGGGTCAGGTGAACCTGAAGGCCGCCGTGCGCCGCACGCTGACGCTGGACAGCAACGGCAAGCACTACAAGCTCAACGACAAGATCGCCACGCTGCAGGTGCGTCCGCGCGGCTGGCACCTGGACGAAAAGCACGTCACGATCGACGGCAAGCGCGTCTCGGGCGGCATTTTCGATTTCGCGCTGTTCCTGTTCCATAACGCCCGCGAGCAGATCGCCCGCGGCGCCGGCCCGTTCTTCTACCTGCCGAAGATGGAAAGCCATCTGGAAGCGCGCCTGTGGAACGACGTCTTCGTGATGGCCCAGAAGGAAGTTGGCCTGCCGCAAGGCACGATCAAGGCCACGGTGCTGATCGAGACCATCCTGGCCGCGTTCGAAATGGAGGAAATCCTGTATGAGCTGCGCGACCACAGCGCCGGCCTGAACGCCGGCCGCTGGGATTACATCTTCTCGTGCATCAAGAAGTTCAAGGTGGACAAGAACTTCTGCCTGGCCGACCGCGCCAAGGTGACGATGACCGCGCCGTTCATGCGCTCGTACGCGCTGCTGCTGCTGAAGACCTGCCACAAGCGCGGCGCGCCCGCCATCGGCGGCATGAGCGCCCTGATCCCGATCAAGAACGATCCGGAAAAGAACGCCATCGCCATGGAAGGCATCATCAGCGACAAGCGTCGTGACGCCACCGACGGCTACGACGGCGGCTGGGTGGCCCACCCGGGCCTGGTCGAGCCGGCGATGAAGGAATTCGTGGCCGTGCTGGGCGACAAGCCGAACCAGTTCGAGAAGCAGCGCATGGACGTGGAAGTGAAGGCCGCCGACCTGCTGAACTTCCAGCCCGAAACGCCGATCACCGAACACGGCCTGCGCATGAACATCAACGTCGGCATCCACTACCTGGGCGCCTGGCTGGCCGGCAACGGCTGCGTGCCGATCCACAACCTGATGGAAGACGCCGCCACGGCCGAGATCTCGCGTTCGCAGGTCTGGCAGTGGATTCGCTCGCCGAAGGGCAAGCTCGAGGACGGCCGCAAGGTCACCGCCGAGCTGGTGCGCGCGCTGATTCCGGAAGAACTGGCCAAGGTCAAGGAAGTGGCCGGCAGCGGCCCGACCTACGACCGCGCCGCGAAGATCTTCGAGCAAATGTCGACGTCGGAAGACTTTGCCGAATTCCTGACCCTGCCGCTGTACGAGGAAGTCTGACCCTCGTTGCCTTGTGTGCGCGCTCCGCTCCCACCCGTGGGAGCGGGGCGGAAAAAAGGGGAGAGGGCCTGGCGGTTCAGACTGCGGGGAGTCGGCAGGCAGAACTGCCGACCCGCTCGCCGACCCTCTCCCCCCAACTTCTTTCCCGCGTGCGGGAAAGAAGCCCCCCTCAGGCGCTTGCTCGCGCGCCGTAGCCGGTTCCCTTCCACTCGATAAAACACAGTCCGTGCCCGAACGGGTCGGACAGCATCGCCTGGCGGCCCCAGTCAAACTCCCGAGGCCAGTCCTCGATTTCCGCACCGGCGCTGAGCGCGCGCTCGATGGCCGGTTCCAGCGATTCGACCACGAAGTCCAGATGCACCGGGGTCCAGTGCCGCACGTAGTCGCGCCGGGTGTCGGCCCGGGTGGTGGCCAGCGTGCCCGGCGCCTTGGCCAGCAGATACACCGGCGCGCAGGCGCCGTGCAGCTCGGCCACCGTGCCGTCGAACAGCTTGCGGTTGAGCCGCAATCCCAGTCCTGCCTCATAAAAGCCGATGCCACGGTCAAGGTCATCGACGTCGATGTTGATCAACAACTCCATGCCTGCCTCCTGAGCGTTCTCCCGATGCGCGGCGCAGGGCGGCCGCTCCTGACGGCTCCTGACGCTATCCGGACACCGGGCCAGCATTGTGCGCCCGGCCTCCTGACACCAGCTGTCAGGAGTGATGTGCAGGCCGCGGCCCCCGAACGGGTGGCCCGGGGACGGACAGCGGCGCGCGGGAGGCCCCATAATACGGAAATCTACGATCTGGAGAGTCAAGTTGCGCTTCGAACACCTGGTGGAAATCAATGACCCAGGCAACCCCACGCTGGAGCCGCTGACGCCGGACCAGCTCTGGCAGGGCCTTGTGCTGCGGGCGGAATCGCCGGAACTGTTCATGCTCGGCCTCGACAGCGCCGACATCGTCGGCCGGGGCGACGGCTGGATCGAGCGCGTGCTGCATTTCGGCAAGGCCAGCGTGAGCGACCGCGTGGCCTACGAGCCGCGCCGCGCCGTGCGGTACGAGTCGGCCCCGACGGCCGAGCACGCGGGCGGCACGCTGGAGATGATCATCGAGACCCCGGCGCCCGGTGCGCTGCTGGTCCGCTTCATCTACCAGACCACCATGCCCAACGTGGACGCCAGCGGCGACAACCGCTACGCCGAGATCGTCAAATCCGCCTATCACGAGGCCGATCTCGATACGGTCCGCAAGATTCGCGAAATCGCTGCGACGGGACGGCTCGGGTGAGCCGCCCATCCACTGCGCCGGCACGTACCGGCAGCGGGGATGCCCACGGAGGAGGAACTGGCGGACCGCAGGCGCCGGGCGGACCCGGGGAGCCGGAACCATCGTCCGGGCGTCGCGGCGGCCCGACCCGTGCCGAGCTGCGCGCCCGCTATGGCGACCGGCTGCGCTGGCTGATCCTGGTCACGCTGATGCTGGGCACGATGTCGTCGATCGTGTCGTCGACCATCGTCAACGTCGCCATCCCCGATCTGAGCCGGCATTTCGACCTGGGCCAGGAGCGCGCCCAATGGGTGGCCGCCAGCTTCATGATCGCCATGACGCTGTCGATGCTGCTGACGCCGTGGCTGCTCAACCGCTACGGCCTGCGCCGCACGTTTATCGGCACGCTGGTGCTGCTGGGCGGGGGCGGGCTGATCGGCGGATTTTCGCCCACCTTCGGCGTGATGCTGGCCATGCGCGTGGCCGAGGGCATTGCGGCCGGCATCATGCAGCCGCTGCCCAATATCTTCATCCTGCGCGTGTTCGATGAACGCGAGCAGGGCAAGGCGCTGTCGCTGTTCGGGTTTGGCGTGGTGCTGGCGCCGGCCATCGGGCCGAGCGTGGGCGGCTTCCTGGTCGAGCTGTTCGGCTGGCGGTCCATCTTCTTCGTGGTGGTGCCGCTGACGCTGGCCGGCTGGTGGATGGCGCGGCGCTACATGGCCGTCGATTCGGCGATGATGGGCGAGCGCAAGCCGCTGGACTGGCGCGGCCTGGCGCTGGTGGGCGTGGCGACGGTCAGCCTGCTCAACGGCCTGGTGGAAATGCGCACCAACGCCGGCGAAGGCGTCGGGCTGGCCGTGTTCGGCGTGCTGATGCTGGCGGCGTTCGTGGCGTGGCAGTTGCGCGCGCCCGATCCGCTGATGAACATGCGCCTCTACAGCTATCGCCAGTTCTCGGCGGGCGCCGTGGTGGCCTTCATCTACGGCGCGGGGCTGTTCGGGTCCACCTACCTGCTGCCGGTCTACATGCAGATGGCGCTGTCCTATACGCCGTCGGCGGCGGGCCTGGTGCTGATGCCGGCCGGCATTGCGCTGGCCGTGACCATCGCGGTGGCCGGCCGCCTGACCAACCGCATTCTGCCGCACCGCCAGGTGTCGTTCGGGCTGGCGCTGCTGGCGGGCTCGTTCCTGCTGATGGCCACCGGGTCGATGGCCACGCCGTACGTGCTGCTGGTGCTGTACGCGGTGATCGGCCGTATCGGCCTGGGCTGCATCCTGCCCTCGCTGACGCTGGGGTCGATGCGGGGCGTCGATTTCTCGATGATTCCGCAGGGTTCCAGCTGCATCAACTTCCTGCGGCAGCTGGGCGGGGCGATTGGCGTGAGCCTGGCCGGGGTGGGCCTGCAATGGCGCCTGGCCGAGCATGGCGCGGTGCTGGGCCGGGGCGGCGACGCGGCGGCGCAGGCCGCGCGCATCCAGGCCTTCGACGAAACCTTCCTGGCCGTGGGGATCGTGATTGCCACGGCCATGCTGGCCGCATGGCGTATCCGCCCGCGTCCGCTGCCCGGGGGCTGACGCCCGCGCCCGGACGTTTCCGATGGCTATTGCAGCAGGGGCAGTTCGTTGCGCTGGTAGCAGACGCCGGCCAGGAATCCGCTCAGCACCGACGCGGCTTCGCGCCCGCCAGCCGGGCGGGCCTGGATGGCCGAGACGGCGAATTCGGTCAGCGCCACCATGGGGGCGGAGGGCGGGTTGCCGCCTTCGACCAGCGCGCGCTTGGCGCCATAGCCGTGCGTGCGCATGTCCACCGCGGCGGACATCGCCGTCGCGGCATAGACGGTGCAGGACTTGTAACGGACGGGATCGTAGGCCGGGGCCGCAGGCTCGGCGGGACGGGACGGCGCGCGCGGCGCGGCCATCAGCGCCGTGGACAGCGTCAGCGCGCAAACGCTGAACAGCACTCGGTAGGTCTTCATGTCTTCCTGAATCACGACACTGTTGCCAGATACATTGCGGATGATCTGGTTATCGGCAGGAAAGACAAGGGGCTGAATGGGGGCGGAACAGCGGCGGACGGCGCGGGACCGTCCGCAGGGGCAGGGGCAGGGGCAGGGCAGGCTCAGCTGGCGCGGCCGGCCAGCAGGTCGCCCACCAGTTCGATGTACTTCTGCTTGGCCTCGTCCTGGGCGGTGCCCTTGAGGGCTTCCCAGGCCTCGAACTTGTAGCGGCCGACGAAGTCGGTCATGCCAGGCTTGTCGCCGTGGGCGTCGCCCTCGGCACCTTGCTTGTACAGCGCGTACAGGCGCAGCAGCGTCATGTTGTTGGGACGCTCCGACAGCGTCTTGACGTCGATTTGGGCCTGGTCGAATTGGGCTTGCAGGTCGCTCATGGGGTCTCCGTGTGGCAATGCGTTGGACAGGCGATGATAAGCGCCGCCGGCGTCCGTTTCGGTGCAAAAAAGTCGAGGAAGCTCTCAGGTTGCCCCGCTGGCGGCCCGCGCGGGGGGCGCGCCGTTGCCAATACTGCTTTGCCCCGCCAGCGGATACAATCGCTGCCATGTCCTGGATTCTTGCTGTCGAGACCTCCACAGAGTGGTGTTCCGTCGCACTCGGCCGCGCTGCCGGGTGTTTCTCCCGTCATGAGCACACCGGCGCGCGTTCGTCGTCGCGGGTGCTGCCTGCCGTCGGCGAGGTGCTGGCCGAGGCCGGCATCCGCCTGGCCGACTGCGCCGCCATTGCCTTTGGCGCGGGTCCCGGTTCCTTTACCGGCCTGCGCACCGCCTGCGGCGTGGTGCAGGGCCTGGCCTTCGGCGCGGACCTGCCCGTCATCCCCGTCAACGTGCTGATGGCATGTGCCGAAAGCGTACGCAACGGCACGTGGGGCGGTGAAACGCTGCCTGCGGGCGCGGCGGTGCTGGTCGCCATCGATGCCCGCATGGACGAAGCCTATGCTGCCACGTTCCGCTGGGACGATGCCGCGAACGAATGGGCAATGGAAGGCGCCATGCAGGTGGGCGCGCCGGAATCGATCGTGGCGCCCGATGGCGATTTCTGGCTGGCCGGCAACGCGCTGACCGTCTTTGGCGACCGCCTGGCGCCGGCGGCCGGGGCTTCGCGCACCGTGCCGGACGCCGTGCCCGACGCGCGCGCGATGGTGTCGATCGCGCAGCGCGCGCTGGCGCGTGGCGAGACGATCGCCGCGGCGGATGCCATGCCGATCTATGTGCGCGACAAGGTTGCCCAGACCATCGTCGAGCGCGAGGCCTTGGCCGCCGCCAAGGCCGCCGCGCTGGCCGCGCAGGGAGCGGCCCGATGAGCGCCGCGCTGCTGCCGCCCGAGCGTGCGGACCACCCCGAGTGGCCGGCGGTGCCGGTCATGCCGCCGCTGGCGCAGGGCTGGGCGCTCGATCACATGAGCGCGCGCGACCTGCCGGCCGTGGCCGAGATCGAGCAGCGCGCCTACAGCCATCCGTGGACGCGCGGCAACTTCGAGAATTCACTCAAGGCCGGGCATTTCGGCCTGACGCTGCGCGACCCCTCGACGGCGCTGATCGGCTACGCGATGCTGATGCCGGTAGTCGACGAGATGCACCTGCTCAATATCACGATCGATCCGGCCCACCAGCGACAGGGCTACGGACGGCTGCTGCTTGCCATCGCGCTGGCTACGTCGCATGCGCACCGGCTGCACACGATGCTGCTGGAGGTGCGTCCGTCGAATATCGGCGCGCTGGCGCTGTATCTCGAAGCAGGATTCGTCGAGATCGGTCGCCGCAAGGGCTACTACCCGGCCACGGCGCTGGGGCGCGAGGACGCGCTGGTGCTGCGCCGCGTCTGGCCCGCCAGGATTGACGGAGAACCGGCATGAACCGCCGCGCGTTGTTCCTGGAAGCCCTGGGCATTCCGGCCGAGTGGGTGCCACGCCGGGCCCAGGCCATGGAAGGGGCGGGAGACGAAGCCGTGGCGGCGGAAGCTGTGGTCGCACACGCGGTGGACGATGCGGGCGCCGTACCCGCCGCGGCGGTGCTGGCGGAAGTCCGGGCGTCGCCGTCCGAGCCGCCCGACGTGTCGGCCGAAGCTCCGGCCGAACTTTCGACCGGACGGCTGGCCGATGTGCTCGCCGATGACCCGGCCGGGATCGATCATGCCGCCGACAGCGCCGCCGACAGCGCCGCCGACAGCGCCATCAGCGCCATCGAACTGGCCGCGACCGTCGAGGCTTTCGATGCGCCGAACCCGGACCGGCCGGTGGCCCCTCAGGGAGAAAAGCCGCTGGTCCGTCAGCCCGGGCAGGCCGGCCGTGAGGCCGCCATCGCCGGGATGCCCTGGCCGGAGCTGGCCGACAGCGTGGCCGGCTGTACCGCATGTGGTCTCTGCGACACCCGCACCAACACCGTGTTCGGCGTGGGCGATCCCCAGGCCGAATGGATGCTGGTGGGCGAGGCGCCGGGCGAGAACGAGGACTTGCAGGGCGAGCCGTTCGTCGGCCAGGCCGGCAAGCTGCTGGACAACATGCTGGGGGCACTGGGCCTGGCGCGCGGACGCAATGTCTATATCGCGAACGTGCTCAAGTGCCGGCCGCCGGGCAATCGGAATCCCGAGCCCGAGGAAGTCGCCCAGTGCGAGCCCTACCTGAAGCGCCAGATTGCGCTGATCAAGCCGAAGGTCATCGTGGTGCTGGGCCGCTTTGCGGCGCAGTCGCTGCTGCGGTCGACCACGCCGATCGGCAAGCTGCGCGGTACGGTGCATACCTACGAGGGCATCCCCGTGGTGGTGACCTATCACCCCGCCTACCTGCTGCGCACGCTGACCGACAAGGCGCGTGCCTGGGAAGACCTGTGCCTGGCGCGCGAGGTCCACGATCGTGCGGGAGCTGAAGCCTGATTTCGCCCAGATAACGCCACCGGGCGGCTGCGCGCCGACCGGGGCGGACGCGCCTTTGCCGCTCTGGTGTCGCGCGGCCTCGCAGCGCACGCGCGACCTGGCCTGGTGTTCGCTGTCGCCGGCGCTGCTGTCCCATCTGCCCGATGGCTACCAGGACGGGCCTGCCCGGCTGGCCCAATGGCCGCCCGGCGCGCAGGCGGGGTGGCAGGCATGGCTGTCGCAGGCCGATCCGGCCACCTTGCCCGAAACCATCGTCGAACTGAGCCAGCATCCGGACCCGACCGGCAGCCGCAGCCTGCGCCTGGGCCGTCATGCCGAGCGGCTGCTGCACTTCGCGCTGCGGCACACGCAAGGCGTGGAGCTGCTGGCGGCCAATGTGCCGATCCGGCGTGCGAACGGCCATGGCGTGCAGACGCTGGGCGAACTCGACGTGATCTGGCGCGACCCCGCCAGCGCGGCCGTCGTCCATTGGGAAATGGCGGCCAAGTTCTACCTGATGGTGGACGGCGTGGCAGGGCATCGGGCCTTTGTCGGGCCGAATCTGGTCGACCGGCTGGGCGACAAGCTCGATCACATCGTGCGGCGCCAGTTGCCGCTGGGCCGCACCGCCGAAGCCCAGGCGCTGGTCGGGCATCCCGTGGATCGCAGCGAAGTCTATCTGCTGGGCTGGCTGTTCTACCGCGACGGCGTCGTGCCGGCCGGCCTGGAAACGCTGGGCATTGCGCCGGATCACCTGAACGGGTGGTGGGCGCCGCTGGCCGACTGGCGCGCCCGCGCGTCGGACCCCGCCAGGGGGCAGGTGCGCTGGTGCCGGCTGTCGAGATCCGACTGGCTGTCGGGGGGCCGTGTGGCCGAGGCCGCGACCGAAACGGCGGCGGTTATGCACGATGCGCTGGCCGAACGCTTTGCCGACCCGATCCACGCGTGGCGCCGCGAGGCGCCGGTCATGGTCTGTGAACTGGTGCAGGATCCGGACGCGCCCGGCATCTGGCGCGAATGCTCGCGCGGATTCGTGGTGCCGGACGACTGGGAGGCGCGGGCCGCGCTGCGGGCCGCGGCGCCCTGAGAACCGGGGCGAGCCGGCAAGGCTGACGCCCCGCGTGCGATCAGTGGTGCTTGTCCTCGCCGATCATCGCCAGCGAGTTGTACATCTTCACATTGTGCTTGTGCAGGCGCATCACCAGCGCCATGGTCGCCACGATGAACAGGCCCAGCGCGACGATCACGAAGCCGATCGGCACGTTTAGCTTGATCAGCAGCGCATACAGGCACAGCATCAGCAGCACCGAAACGTTCTCGTTGAAGTTCTGCACCGCGATGGAATGGCCGGCCGAAAGCAGCACATGGCCACGGTGCTGGAGCAGGGCGTTCATCGGCACCACGAAGTAGCCCGACATGGCACCCACGATCATCAGGAACACGTAGGCGATGGCCATGTAGAGCGGCATCGCCATGCCCAGCACGTCCAGCGTCACGGCCGGCATGGTGTCCTTGGTGTAGAACGCCATCAGGATCACGGTGGCGCCCATGGCCACGCCGAACGGCAACACCGACAGCGACTTGCGCAGCGGAATGCGCGCGGCGGCCGCGATAGCGCCCACGGCCACGCCCACTGCCACCACGGCCTGCAGCAGGGCGCCTTGCGACAGGTTCAGCCCCAGCGACTTCTCGGCCCACTTGAGCACGATGAACTGCAGCGTGGCGCCCACGCCCCAGAACAGCGTGGTCACGGCCAGCGAGATCTGGCCAAGCTTGTCGCGCCACAGCGCAATGAAGCAGTCGCCAAACTCGGCAATCAGCTTGATCGGGTTCTTTTCCTGCTGGGGATAGCGGGCGCCGGTGTCCGGAATGAACAGGTTGAAGACGGCGGCAATGAAGTAGAACAGCATGATCACCACCATCGCCGCTTCGGCGGGCGTGTTGATGCCGGTGTCGACATAGGGCAGGTCGAAGTGCAGCAGGAGGCTCGACAGTTGCACCGAGATCAGCGCGCCGCCCACCACCGTGCCCAGGATGATCGAGCCGACCGTCAGGCCCTCGATCCAGCCGTTGGCCATCACGAGCTTCTCGGGCGGCAGCAGCTCGGTCAGGATGCCGTACTTGGCCGGCGAATAGGCCGCCGCGCCGAATCCGACCACGCCATAGGCCAGCAGCGGGTGCAGCCCGAACATCATGATGGCGCAGCCCACGATCTTGATGGCATTGGTGATCAGCATCACCTTGCCCTTGGGCATGGAGTCGGCGAAGGCGCCCACGAATGCCGCCAGCACCACATAGGACAGTACGAAGAACAGCTTGAGCAGCGGCGTCATCCACTGCGGGGAATGCAATTCGGCAAGAAGGGCAATGGCTGCGATCAGCAGGGCATTGTCGGCCAGCGACGAGAAAAACTGCGCGGCCATGATCGTGTAGAAACCCTTCTTCATACCTTGGACTTTGTCTCCATCGCGGGCGTCCATGTGGACGGGCAAAAGCGCACCGGCCGGTAGTGCCGTCGCTTGGCGGGAACCTGCTGCGCCTGCCTTGTCAAAGTGGGGCGGCGACGCTACTTTCGCGCGCCTTGCGGCTTGCCTGACCGTCATTGACATATTGCTTCTCTTTTAAAACATGGCCGGAGCGTCCGGCTTTATATCACGAATCCGCGACATTTCAGCACACCGGCGGACGCGCATTGGACAGTACATGCCCGGATGGATTCCCGGAATCGACCTGCGGATGTGGTCAAATATCGCCTGCGCAAGGTGGCGCCGGCTTGTCCGCGCCGGCCGGTTCGTCCCGAAGGCCTGTTACCGCACAGTGTGTGCCACCTCAACGCCCGAATCCAGTGGCCTGCCGACCGGGTCTTCCCGCATCTGGTGCAGAACATCGTTCGACAGCCCACGCAAGCAGTCATATCCATGCCAAGACCCATTCACGCTGTCATCCACCAGCCCGCGCTGGCCAACAACCTGGAAGTGGTGCGCCGCCATGCGCCGGATTCCCGCGTCTGGGCGGTCGTCAAGGCCAATGCCTACGGCCACGGCATTCGCCGCGCCTTTGCCGGCCTGAAGGCCGCCGACGGCTTCGGCCTGCTGGACCTCAACGAAGCCGTGCTGCTGCGCGAACTGGGCTGGCAGGGTCCGATCCTGCTCCTGGAGGGATTCTTCCAGCCGCAGGATGTTCCCGTCATCGAGCAATATCGCCTGACCACCGCCATCCATTGCGAGGAGCAATTGCGCATGCTGGAACAGGCGCGGCCCAAGGGTCCGCTGGCCATCCAGCTCAAGCTCAACACCGGCATGAACCGGCTCGGCTTCCGGCCGGCCCAGTACCGGGCGGCCTGGGAACGCGCCCGCACCATGTCGTGCGTGGGCAGTATCGTCCATATGACCCATTTTTCCGATGCCGACAGCGCGCGCGGCATCGCGCACCAGATCGAGGCGTTCGAGGCGGCAACGGCCAACCTGCCCGGCGAGGTCAGCCTGTCCAATTCGGCGGCCGTGCTCTGGCATCCGTCGGCCCATCGCAACTGGGTGCGGCCGGGCGTGATCCTGTATGGCGGTTCGCCCACGGGCCGGTCGGCGGACATCGCCGATACCGGCCTGCAGCCGGCGATGTCGCTGCACAGCGAACTGATCGGCATCCAGGACCTGCAGCCGGGCGATACGGTGGGCTATGGCTCGATGTTTACGGCCGACCGGGCAATGCGCATCGGCGTGGTGGCCTGCGGCTATGCCGACGGCTACCCGCGCCACGCGTCGGGCTGGGGCGACAAGCGCGCCCCGGTGCTGGTGGACGGCGTGCGCACCGACCTGGTGGGCCGGGTATCGATGGACATGATCTGCGTGGACCTGACCCCGTGCCCCAAGGCCAAGGTCGGCTCGCCGGTCACGCTCTGGGGCCACGGGCTGTCGATCGACGACGTGGCCGCCGCCAGCGGCACGGTGGGCTATGAACTGATGTGCGCGCTGGCGCCGCGCGTGCCGACCACCGTGGCCATGCTGACCACGGCCGATTCCGTCGCCTGAAGACAGCCTGCGCCCCATCCAGCCCGAGTCAGAATTTTTCGATGGCCAAGACCAAGACTGTCTATACCTGTACCGAATGCGGCGGGACCACGCCGCGCTGGGCGGGCCAATGCCCGCAATGCAACGCCTGGAACACGCTCGTCGAGACCGTGGCCGAATCGGGGTCGTCGGCCGCGCGCCGCTTCCAGCCGCTGGCGGCGTCGGCCGTGGTCCGCAAGCTCAGCGATATTGAAGCCGCCGAGGTGCCGCGCTTTACCACGGGCATCGACGAGTTCGACCGCGTGCTGGGCGGCGGGCTGGTGTCGGGCGGCGTGGTGCTGATCGGCGGCGATCCCGGCATCGGCAAATCGACGCTGCTGTTGCAAACGCTGGCCAACCTGTCGGCCAGCCGGCGCGTGCTCTACGTCAGCGGCGAGGAATCGGGCGCCCAGATCGCGCTGCGCGCGCAGCGGCTGGGGGTGGAAGCCGCCACGGTGGGCCTGCTGCCCGAGATCCAGCTGGAAAAGATCCAGGCCGCGCTGGAGGCCGACAAGCCCGAAGTGGCCGTGATCGATTCGATCCAGACGCTGTATTCCGAGGCGCTGACGTCGGCGCCCGGGTCGGTGGCCCAGGTGCGCGAGTGCGCGGCGCAGCTGACGCGTATCGCCAAGAGCAGCGACATCACGATCATCCTGGTGGGCCATGTGACCAAGGAAGGCAGCCTGGCCGGGCCGCGCGTGCTGGAGCACATCGTCGATACGGTGCTGTATTTCGAGGGCGACACGCATTCGTCGCACCGGCTGATCCGCGCGTTCAAGAACCGCTTCGGCGCGGTCAATGAACTTGGCGTTTTTGCGATGACCGAGCGCGGTCTGCGCGGCATCAGCAATCCGTCGGCGCTGTTCCTGTCGCAGCATGAGGAGCAGGTGGCCGGGTCGTGCGTGCTGGTGACGCAGGAGGGCACGCGCCCGCTGCTGGTGGAAGTGCAGGCGCTGGTCGATACGGCCAACGTGCCCAACCCGCGCCGGCTGGCGGTGGGGCTGGAGCAGAACCGGCTGGCGATGCTGCTGGCCGTGCTGCACCGGCACGCCGGCATCGCCTGCTTCGACCAGGACGTGTTCCTGAACGCGGTCGGCGGGGTCAAGATCACGGAGCCGGCCGCCGATCTGGCGGTTTTGCTATCGATCCACTCGTCGATGCGCAACAAGCCGCTGCCGCGCGGGCTGGTGGTGTTTGGCGAAGTGGGGCTGGCCGGCGAGATCCGCCCCAGCCCCCGCGGGCAGGAACGGCTCAAGGAAGCCGCCAAGCTTGGTTTCACGATGGCCGTAATCCCCAAGGCCAACGCGCCCAAGCAGTCCATCGACGGGCTGGAAGTCATTGCGGTGGACCGCCTGGAGCAGGCGATCGACCGCGTACGGCATCTGGACTGACGCAATGGCCGATGCTGCCGGGGATACCGAAGACGCAGCGTCGCGGTCCGTGGCGCGTGGCAAGCGGTCGCAGGCCGCCTACCACGCGCTGCGCGACGACATTTTCGCGTTCCGGCTGCTGCCGGGCGACCGCTTTACCGAAAACGACGTGGCCGAACGGCTGGGCATCTCGCGCACGCCCGTGCGCGAGGCGCTGCAGCGGCTGCAGGGCGATGGTCTGGTGCGGGGCTACTACCGCAACGGCTGGGAAGTGGTGCCGCTGGACCTGGGCCGCTTCGAAGCCCTGTACGAACTGCGCACGCTGCTGGAAACCCATGCGGTGACGCGCCTGTGCCAGCCGTCGCACGCGACGCGCCGGGCCGCGCTGGTGGCCATGCTCGATGCCATCTGGCGCGTGCCTGCGGCCCGGCGCCTGGCCGACGGCAACGCGGTGGCGCAGCTTGACGAGGCATTTCACCTGGCCATCGTCGATGCGGCGGGCAACGCCGAAGCCGCGGCCGTGCATCAGCAGGTGACCGACCGCATCCGCATCATCCGCCGGCTCGACTTCGCGTTCGGCGAGCGGGTCTCGCTGACCTACGACGAACACGGCGCGATCCTGGCCGCGCTGGCCGATGCCGATGCCGATCGCACGGTGGCGCTGCTGTCCACGCATATCGAGGATGGCCGCGCAGAAGTCAGCCGCCTGACCATGGCGCGCCTCGAGGAAGCCCGCACCAGCTTCGTGCCGTCGACCGAATCCGGTGCACCGGCGCGCCGCCGCCGGTTCGGCTGATCGCAGCGATTCCCCGCCGGTGACTTCGCGCGCGACATCGCGTCGCGACGCGTTATCGCCCGCTATCCCCCACGCCACGCGGCATCGCCCGCCTCGCGCCCGTCCGGCATCCGTCCCCCTTCGCCAGTCGGGGCGCCCATGGCATGCCTATTGCGACCGTTCCACGCGGGAAATTTATGTATACATAAATCGCGGAACTGTCGCGACCTGGGCGGGCGCCGCCCCGCACTGGATTCCAACAAGGCGTGGCGCCGCGTGGCCACGCATCTCTCTCGAAGTCTCCGAAGGAGTGGTTCGATGCGTACCGTTGCTGATAACGCGGCCCTGGGTGTGCCGCACGCCGTGCCGCTGGCGCGCACGCGCTGGCTGCAGTTGCTGCTGGGGCTCGTGTGCATGATGGCGATTTCCAGCCCGCAGTATGTCTGGACGCTGTTCACCAAGCCGCTGTCCGCCAAGCTGGGCGTGCCGCTGTCGGAACTGCAGGTCACGTTCTCGCTGCTGATCGTGTTGCAGACATTCTTCTCGCCGTTCCAGGGGGCAATGATCGAACGGTTCGGCCCGCGCCGCCTGATCGCGCTGGGCACGGTGCTGTCGGGCCTGTCGTGGGTGCTGGCCGCGTCGGCGCACAGCGTGAGCATGCTGTACCTGACCTACGGCGTGGTGGGCGGGCTCGGCACGGGCATCGTCTACGTGGGCGTGGTGGGGCAGATGGTGCGCTGGTTCCCTGACCGGCGCGGCTTTGCCGTGGGCATGGTCGCGGCCGGCTACGGCATGGGCGCCATCCTGACCACCTTCCCGATTGCCGCCGCGCTGGCGGGCAAGGGGCTGGAATCGACGCTCTGGCAATTCGGCCTGATCTTCGCGGTGATCGGCTTCCTGGCGTCGCAGGGGCTGCGCGCACCGGCCGCCGGCGAACCACTGGCGGTGCGGCCGGCCCACACGCCGTCGAACGTGGCCGATGTGCCGACACGCAAGATGCTCAGGACGCCGCTGTTCTGGCTGCTGTTCGCGATGATGACGATGATGTCGACCTCGGGCCTGATGGTCACGTCGCAGATGGCCGCGTTCGCCAAGGATTTCGGGGTGTCCAATGCCGTGGTGTTCGGCATGGCCGCGCTGCCGCTGGCGCTGACCATCGACCGCCTGACCAACGGCCTGACGCGACCGATGTTCGGCTGGATCTCGGACCGCTGGGGTCGTGAAAATACGATGTGCTTCGCCTTTGCGCTGGAAGCGGTGGCCATGACGCTGTGGCTGCTGACGCGCGAGAACGCGGTGCTGTTCGTGCTGTTGTCCGGCGTGGTGTTCCTGGGCTGGGGCGAGATCTTCTCGCTGTTCCCCTCGACGCTGACCGACACGTTCGGCACCAAATTCGCGACTACCAACTACGGCTGGCTCTATATCTCGCAAGGCATCGGCTCGATCTTCGGCGGCCCGCTGGCGGCGCTGATGCACGAGCGCATGGGTAGCTGGATGCCGGTCTTTGGCGTGGCGATCACGCTCGACATCGTCACGGCGGTGCTGGCCATTGCCGTGCTGAAGCCCTGGCGCAAGCAGTACCTGGGCGCGCCGGCGGCAGGCTGACGGTTCGCGAGTGGGCGGTGAAGTTGCCCGGTCGGGCGCGGGGGAGGGCAGGTGCGTCAATCCGCCACACTGCAGCCCGTGGCGGATTGCTCGGGCACCCCGGTGTCGCAACGGAAAATGGGTAATAATTCGCGTCGAAGCCAATCTTGCCCTCGACACACCCATGCAAGCCAATTCTCGCGCCTATTTCCTGCTGATCGCCGTGGTCTCGTTCGCGCTGCTCGGTGCCGCGCTGTACATGCAGTACGTGGAGGGCTACCAGCCGTGCCCGCTCTGCATCATGCAGCGATTTGCGTTCCTGGGCATCGGCCTGTTTTCGCTGCTGGCGGCCATCGCGCAAAACACGCGCACGCTGTGGCAGGGCCTGGGCATGCTGTCCGGCGTGGCCGGTATCGCGGTGGCCGGCTACCACGTGTCGCTGCTGCTGAACCCCAAGGCATCGTGCGGCATCGATCCGCTGGAAAACTGGGTCAACGCGCTGCCCACGGCCAAGCTGCTGCCGCAGGTGTTCTATTCGGACGGCCTCTGCACGGCACCGCTGCCGCCGCTGTTCGGCCTGTCGATCCCGGCCTGGTCGCTGATCTGGCTCGTGATCCTGACGCTGACACTGGCGGTGGGGCTGATCCGCCGCGAGAAGAACTACCGCTAGAGGGAGCAAACCGCTGGAGGCAGTTATGCCTGTGGTTGTCTCCCCTCTCCCATGCAATGGGAGAGGGGTTGGGGGAGAGGGCAAGGCAGTTCAAACTGCGCCGGTCGCGTCTTGAACGGCTGACCCTCTCCCCCGGCCCCTCTCCCGCAGGCGGGAGAGGGGAGTAAACCGCTGGGGCAGTTATGCCTGTGGTTGTCTCCCCTCTCCCGCAGGCGGGAGAGGGGAGCAAGCCGCTGGGCGCAGTTCTGCCTGTGGTTGTCTCCCCTCCCCATGAAATGGGAGAGGGGTCGGGGGAGAGGGCAAGGCGGTTCAAATTGCGCCGGTCGCGTCTCGAAAGGCTGACCCTCTCCCCCGGCCCCTCTCCCGCAGGCGGGAGAGGGGAGCAAAACGTTGGGCGCAGTTCTGCCTGTGGTGGTCTCCCTGTAGTGGTCAAGTTTTTTCAGACAGGTGTTAGGGTGGTCTGTTGGAACTTGTCCTCGTAGTCTGTTGGCGACGCGTAGCCCAGTGTCGAATGCAAGCGCACCGGGTTGTAGAAGCCCACGATGTACTGCGTGATGTCGCGCCGGGCTTCGGCCCGGTCGGCGTACCGCCTCTGCCAGACCCGCTCCATCTTCAGGTTCAGGAAGAAGCGTTCGGCTACGGCGTTATCCCAGCAATCGCCCGACCGGCTCATGCTGCAAACCAGGCCGTGGCGCGCTAGCAACCCCTGGTACTCCTCGCTTGCATACTGGCTGCCCCGGTCCGAATGCACGATCAGTCCGGGCGCCGGATTGCGCTGCAGGATGGCCATCTTCAAGGCCGACGCCACCAGCGCGGCCGGCATGGCCGCTGCGCTGGCCCAGCCCACGACCTTGCGCGAATACAGGTCCAACACCACCGCCAGATACAACCAGCCTTCCCCCGTGCGCACATACGTGATGTCCGACACCCAGGCCCGGTTGGGCTGTGCGGGCCTGAACTGCCTGCTCAGCACGTTCGGCGCCATCGGCCTGCCATGCCGGCTGTCAGTCGTCGCCACGAACTTGCGCTTCCACACCGGGCGCAGATTCTCCTGGCGCATCAGCGTGCGGGCTCGATAGCGCCCGATCTTCATCCCCTGTTTGTCCAGATCCTGCGCCACGCGCCGGCTGCCGTAGGTACGTCCGCTGGCCTCGAACGCCGCCCGCACATACACCGCCTGCCGCAAGGCCTTCTCCTTGGCGGCAGGCGCGCGCCCGGCCGCGTAATAACCCGCCCGGCTCACGCCCAGCACCCGGCATGCCCGACTGATGGAGATCGCCTCCTTCTGCAATCCGCTAACCACTCGATAGATCACTTGAGTTCGCGGGCGAAGAAGGCCGATGCCTTTTTTAGGATCAGATTGTCCTCCTTCAGGCGGCGGTTTTCCTCTTCGAGCTGGCGAATGCGCTGCTGCTCAGGCGTCAGCGGCTTGCCCACTCCCTTGCCGCCAGCCACTTCAAGGTCGTACTGGACCAGCCACCGGCGTAAGGCGGTCTCGCCAATCGCCATCGTGTGGCAAACCTCGGCGACCGATAGGCCCTGATCCCGGACCATCCGGACTACCTCCAGCTTGAAGGCGGCGTCAAACTTGCGGCGTTGCTTTGTCATGTCGTCTTTCCTCGTCGATCGTGATTTTCCACCTATCGACCTGTCTGAGGAAATTGGACCACTACACCCCTCTCCCATGCAATGGGAGAGGGGTTGGGGGAGAGGGCAAGGCGGTTCACATTGCGCCGGTCGCATCTTGAAAGGCTGACCCTCTCCCCCGGCCCCTCTCCCGCAGGCGGGAGAGGGGAGCAAACCGTTGGGGGCAGTTCTGCCTGTTGTTGTCTCCCCTCTCGCATGCAATGGGAGAGGCAAGCAAACCTACCGCTCGGCAGGTATTACGCGATCTGCTCGATCTGCTCTTGCAGTTCCAGCCAGCGTTCCTCCAGCTGGTCCAGCTCGCCCGTGACCTCGCCCTGGCGCTTGAGCATCTCCATCAGCTTTGCCTTGTTGGCTTCCTCATAGCTTGAAGATTCGGCCATGAAGGCGTCGATCACGGTCTTGTCGGCCTGCAGCACCGACATCCGCTTTTCCACCTTTTCCAGTTCCTTGGTCAGCGGCTTGCGCAGCACCGACAGCCGCTGCCGTTCGTCGGCCTCGGCGCGGCGCTGATCGCGGCGATTGACCGCCGGGGTGGATTCGGCGGCGTGGGCGGCCGTGGCGGCATTGCGCTTGGCGGCGGCCTGTTGCAGCAGCCAGTCGCGATAGTCGTCCAGGTCGCCGTCGAACGGCTTGATGGTGCCGTCGGCCACCAGCATGAACTGGTCGGACGTGGCGCGCAGCAGGTGCCGGTCGTGCGAGACCAGGATCAGCGTGCCCTCGAACTGGGCCAGGGCCATGGTCAGCGCCTCGCGCGTGTCCAGGTCCAGGTGGTTGGTCGGTTCGTCGAGCAGCAGCAGGTTGGGCTTTTGCCAGACGATCAGCGACAGGGCCAGCCGGGCCTTCTCGCCGCCCGAGAACGGCTCGATTGGCGAAGTTGCCATGTCGCCGCGGAAATTGAAGCTGCCCAGGAAGTCGCGCAATTCCTGCTCGCGCACGTCGGGCGCCAGCCGTGCCAGGTGCTGCAGCGGCGAATCGTGGTCGCGCAGCGTTTCCAGCTGGTGCTGGGCGAAATAGCCGATGACCAGGCCCTTGCCCAGCCGCACCGTGCCGTTGAGCGGCGGCTGCGTGCCGGCCAGCGTCTTGACCAGCGTCGACTTGCCCTGGCCGTTGGCGCCGAGCAGGCCGATGCGCTGGCCGTTCTGGATCGACAGCATCAACTTGTGCAGGATGGTCACGGGCGGGTCGGCTTCGGCGTAACCGCAGTCGACGTGGTCAAGCACCATCATCGGGTTGGGCGCCGAATCGGGCTCGCGGAACTCGAAGGCGAAGCCGGCCGCCACGTGCACCGGGGCCAGCCGCTCCATCTTTTCCAGGGCCTTGACGCGGCTCTGCGCCTGGCGCGCCTTGGTGGCCTTGGCCTTGAAGCGCGTGATGAACGATTCCAGGTGCGCGATTTCCTTCTGCTGGCGCGTGTAGGCGGCCTGCTGCTGGGCCATCTGCTGCAGCCGCATCGTTTCGAACAGCGTGTAGTTGCCGCCGTATCGCTTGAGCTGCTGGTTTTCGATATGCACCGTGACGGTGCAGATGGCATCGAGAAATTCGCGGTCGTGCGAAATCATCACAAGCGTGCCGGGGTAGCGGGCCAGCCAGTCTTCGAGCCAGACGATGGCGTCCAGATCCAGGTGGTTGGTCGGTTCGTCGAGCAGCAGCAGGTCGGACGGGCACATCAGCGCCTGCGCCAGGTTCAGGCGCATGCGCCAGCCGCCCGAGAACGACGCCACCGGCTGCGTCACCTGCGGCAGCGTGAAGCCCAGGCCAAGCAGCAGCGCCTCGGCGCGCGCGGCGGCGGTGTAGCCATCGGCGTCGGCATAGGCGCCGTGCGCCTCGGCTTCGGCCGAACCGTCGCCGCTGGCCTGCGCGGCGGCGATGCGCGATTCGATCTCGCGCAGCCGCGTGTCGCCGTCGATGACGTAATCCACGGCCGTGCGCTCGACTGCGGGCGTCTCTTGCGCCACATGTGCGATGCGCCACTGGGCGGGCACGGTCACATCGCCGCCATCGGCATGCAGTTCGCCGCGCAGCATTGCGAACAGGGTGGACTTGCCGCTGCCGTTGGCGCCGACAAGGCCCACGCGTTCGCCGGGGTTGAGCGTCACGCTGGTGTGGTCGAACAGCACCTTGGTGCCGCGCTGGAGGACAAGCTGGTCGATACGTATCACGTGAAGGGCTTCAGGCTGGATGGTGCAGGGCAGCCGATCGTTCGGCAGGCCGGCATTGTAGCGCGCCGGGGCCCGTTGGCCCGGCGCCGGCCCCGTTGCTGCCCCGTCGCCGGCCCGCGGTGGACACGCCGGCTTTCGGTCGGCTTGCCATGTCCGCTTCCATGTATTGAGGGATTTCCCGTATTCGACCACTTAGGTCATTGCGGGCACGTCATTTGCGTGTAAATTTATTTACATTGCTTGCTGCACTGCGAAAGTGCCTTTTCATTGCCGGATCGTCGCCCGTGCCGTTGGCGATGCTTCAAGGCAGTGCCAACCTTCACCCGACGTCCTCACATGTCCAGCGGCCAGACGATTTCCGAACGCATCGCCCGCGCCTTGCCCACACTGACGCCTGCGCACCAGCGCATGGCGAACTACGTGCTGGACAACCTGTTTCGCGCGGCCACGATGCGGATCGACGAATTCGCCACGGCCGTGGAGGTGTCGGTTGCCACCGCCAACCGTTTCGCCAAGGCGCTGGGCTTCGAGGGCTATCCGCAGTTTCGCGCCGAACTGGTGCGCGGATTCGAGGCCACGCTGGCGCCTGTGGAACGGCTGCGCGACGAACTGGCGCGCCCCAGCACGGTGGCCGACGTGTTTGCCGCCTCGCTGGAGGACGGTGCCCGCAACCTGGAATCCACGCGCCGCAACCTTGACCCGGAATCGATCGAGCGGGCCGTCGATGCCATCCTGGAAGCCGAGCGCGTCTACGTGATGGGCTTTGGCGCCAGCGGTTACCTGGCGGGCCTGATGCAGCACGGGCTGGAAATGCACTGCCGGATGGTGACATCGGTGTCGACGGTGGGCGGGGCCTCGCACGCGGCGCGGCAGCTGTTCAAGCTGACGCCGAAGGACCTGGTGGTCTGCATCGCCTTTCCGCGCTATGTGACCGATTCGATGAAGCTGGCCCAGCGCGTGAAGGCGCACGGCGGGCGACTGCTGGCGCTGACCGATGGCCCGACCTCGCCGCTGGCGCCGCTGGCCGATATCTCGCTCTACGCCAACGCCGGCAACCGCCTGTCCGCCAACTCGGAAGCCACGGTGCTGGCGCTGATCGAGGCGCTGTGCGGGGCGGTGTCCTACCGGTCCGTGCGCGCGGTGAAGGCGGCGGCCGAGATGACCGAATTCCTGCTGCCGTGGCTGTACGGCGCGCCCGGTGCGCGCGACGACCGCGGCGCGCAGAAATCCTCAGACTGAAGTCAAGAAGGGAAGTAGAAGGACCTATGCCTCAAGCTGTTATCGCCATCCACGGCGGCGCCGGCACGATCACCCGTGCGGCCATGGACGCCAACCGCGAACGCGAATACACCACCGCGCTGGAACAGGTGCTGCTGGCCGGCCAGCGCGTGCTGGCCGAAGGCGGCAGCGCGCTGGACGCCGTGACCGAAGCCGTGCGGCTGCTCGAAGAATGCCCGCTGTTCAATGCCGGCAAGGGCGCCGTGCTGACGCACGCCGGCACTTACGAGCTCGATGCATCGGTCATGGATGGCGCCACGCTGAACGCCGGCGCCGTGGCCTGCGTCAAGCGCCTGCGCAATCCGGTGCTGGCCGCGCGCGCCGTGCTGGAAAAGAGCGAGCATGTGCTGTTTGCCGGCGAAGGGGCCGAGGCTTTTGCCGAAGCGCAAGGACTGGAGCTGGTGGCGCCGGAATACTACTTCACGCAAGCCCGCTACGATCAGTGGCAGCGTGCCCAGGGCACCACCGGCATGGCGCTGCTGGATCACGACGCCGCCGCGATGGCCGCCAGGGCCGCGCAGGAAGGCAAGGCCGACCCGCTCGATGCGGACAAGAAGTTCGGTACGGTCGGCGCGGTGGCCTGCGATGCCAATGGCAACCTGGCCGCGGCCACGTCCACCGGCGGCGTGACCAACAAGCAGGTGGGGCGCGTGGGCGATACGCCGGTGCTGGGCGCGGGGTGCTATGCCGATGACGTGGCGGCCGTGTCGGCCACGGGCACCGGCGAAATGTTCATCCGCACGGCGGCTGCGTTCGATGTGTCGGCGCAGATGCGTTACGCGGGTTTGTCGCTGGAGGAATCGGCGCGCCGCGTGGTCATGGAGAAGCTGCCGGCCATCCATGGCCGCGGCGGCCTGATCGCGGTCGATCGCGCGGGCAACGTGACGCTGCCGTTCAACACCGAAGGCATGTATCGCGGCCTGGCCCGCGTCGGCGAACCGGTCAACGTCTGGATTTACGGCTGATATGCAGAATACTGTTTCCAAGCAGGGCATCGTGCTGCCGCCCGAACGCGCGGTGGTGGTGGACAACCTGACGGTGCGCTTTTCCACCTCGGAACGCACGGTCGAGGCGGTGCGCAACCTGTCCTTCCACGTGGATCGCGGCGAAACGCTGGCCGTGGTGGGCGAATCGGGCTCGGGCAAGTCGGTGACGTCGCTGGCGCTGATGCGCCTGGTGGAGCACGGCGGCGGCAAGATCGCCAACGGCAGCATGCTGCTGCGCCGCCGTTCGGGCGAGGTGCTGGATCTGGTCAACTCAACGGAAGCGCGGCTGCGCAGCGTGCGCGGCGCCGATGTGGCGATGATCTTCCAGGAGCCGATGACATCGCTGAATCCGGTGTTCCCGGTGGGCGAGCAGATTGCCGAATCGATCCGCCTGCACCAGGGCAAGGGCAAGGCCGCGGCGCGTGCCGAGGCGCTGCGCATGCTGGAACTGGTACGCATTCCCGAGGCACGCCGCGTGCTGGACCGCTTTCCGCACCAGCTGTCGGGCGGCATGCGCCAGCGCGTGATGATCGCCATGGCGCTGTCGTGCAAGCCGGCGCTGCTGATTGCCGACGAGCCGACCACGGCGCTGGACGTGACGATCCAGGCCGAAATTTTGCAGCTGATCCGCAACCTGCAGGCTGAAATGGACATGGGCGTGGTCTTTATTACCCACGACATGGGCGTGGTGGCCGAGGTGGCCGACCGCGTGCTGGTGATGTATCGCGGCGAGAAGGTGGAGGAGGGCACGTCCGACGACGTGTTCCACGCGCCGGCCCATCCGTACACGCGCGCGCTGCTGTCGGCCGTGCCCAAGCTGGGCGCGATGTCGGGCACGGACCTGCCGGCCCGCTTCCCGCTGGTGCAGGTGAGCGACGGCGCCGCCCCGGTCAAGGAAGTGCCGCAGGATACGGTGCCGGCCGGTGCCGCGCCGATCCTGCGCGTGCGCGACCTGGTCACGCGCTTCGACGTGCCGGGCGGCCTGTTCGGCAAGGTCACGCGCCGCGTGCATGCGGTGGAGCAGGTCAGTTTCGACCTCTATCCCGGCGAAACGCTGGCGCTGGTGGGCGAATCGGGCTGCGGCAAATCCACCACGGGCCGGTCGCTGCTGCGCCTGGTCGATGCCCAGAGCGGCACGATCGAATTCGCGGGCCAGAACATCAGCAAGATGCAGGGTCCGGCCCTGCAGGCGCTGCGCCGCAATATCCAGTTCATCTTCCAGGACCCGTTTGCGTCGCTGGACCCGCGCGTGCCGGTGGGCTACTCGATTATGGAGCCGCTGCTGGTGCACAAGGTGGCCAGCGGCAAGGAAGCGGAGGCTCGCGTGGCCTGGCTGCTGGAAAAGGTGGGCCTGACGGCGGCGCACGCGTCGCGTTATCCGCACGAGTTCTCGGGCGGCCAGCGGCAGCGTATCTGCATCGCCCGCGCCCTGGCGCTGAACCCCAAGGTGGTGGTGGCCGACGAGTCGGTGTCGGCGCTGGACGTGTCGATCCAGGCACAGATCGTCAACCTGATGCTCGACCTGCAGCGCGAACTGGGCGTGGCCTTCCTGTTCATTTCGCACGACATGGCGGTGGTGGAGCGCGTGAGCCACCGCGTGGCGGTGATGTACCTGGGCCAGATCGTCGAGATCGGCCCGCGCCGCGCCATCTTCGAGAACCCGCAGCATCCCTATACGAAGAAGCTGATGTCGGCGGTGCCGATTGCGGACCCCGCACGACGCCATCTGAAGCGCGAACCGCTGAACGACGAGATTCCGAGCCCGATCCGCATGGTCGGCGACGAACCCGTGGTGCAGCCGCTGGTGGCCGTGGCCGGCAGTGGCGCGCATGGCCACTTCGTGGCACGGCACGCCATTGGCGGCGCCTATTGACCGATTCCGTAGTACCGAAGTCGCTGTATCCCCTGTATTCCTGCTTTCCCGATAGAGGAGAAGAGATGTCCAAGGTTTCTTTCCGGCTGATGGCCGGTGCTGCCGCAGTCGGCACCATGGGTATGCTGGCCGCCGCCCCGGCCTTTGCCGCCAAGGATGCGGTGATGGCCGTGTATTCGACGTTCACCACGCTCGACCCGTACGACGCCAACGACACGCTGTCGCAGGCCGCCACCAAATCGTTCTACCAGGGCCTGTTCGGCTTCGACAAGGACCTGAAGCTGGTCAACGTGCTGGCCGAAAGCTATGACGTCAGCAAGGACGGCCTGGTCTACACGTTCAAGCTGAAGAAGAACATCAAGTTCCACGACGGCACCACGTTCGATGCCACGGCCGTCAAGGCCAACCTGGACCGCGTGACCGATCCGGCCAACAAGCTCAAGCGTTACACGCTGTTCAACCGCGTGGCCAAGACCGAGGTGGTTGACCCGTACACCGCCCGCGTGACGCTCAAGGAGCCGTTCTCGCCGTTCATCAACGTGCTGGCCCACCCGTCGGCCGTGATGATCAGCCCGACCGCGCTGAAGAAGTACGGCAAGGAAATCGCCTTCCACCCGGTGGGCACCGGCCCCTTCGAGTTCGTGGAGTGGAAGCAGACTGACTACCTGAAGGGCAAGAAGTTTGCCGGCTACTGGAAGACGGGCTACCCGAAGATCGACACGATCACGTGGAAGCCGGTGGTGGACAACAACACGCGTTCGGCCGTGATGCAGACGGGCGAGGCGGACTTCGCGTTCAGCATTCCGTTCGAGCAGGCCGCCGTGCTCAAGGCCAGCCCGAAGGTGGACCTGATCGACTCGCCGTCGATCATCCAGCGTTATCTGTCGCTGAACACGACGGTGAAGCCGTTCAACGACCCGAAGGTGCGCCAGGCCATCAACTACGCCATCAACAAGGAAGCACTGGCCAAGGTGGCCTTCGCCGGGCATGCCGTGCCGGCCGACGGCGTGGTGCCGCATGGCGTGGACTACGCCGAGAAGCTGGGCCCCTGGCCGTACAACCCGGCCAAGGCACGCGAACTGCTGAAGGAAGCCGGCTACCCGAACGGTTTCGAGACCACGCTGTGGTCGGCCTATAACCACACCACCGCGCAGAAGGTGATCCAGTTCGTGCAGCAGCAGCTGCAGCAGGTGGGCATCAAGGCCCAGGTGCTGGCCCTGGAAGCCGGCCAGCGCGTGGAGCGCGTGGAATCGGTGCAGAAGCCGGAAGAAGCCGGCGTGCGCATGTATTACGTGGGCTGGTCGTCGTCGACCGGTGAGTCGGACTGGGCGCTGCGTCCGCTGCTGGCGTCGGAATCGATGCCGCCGAAGCTGCTGAACACGGCGTACTACAAGAACGACCAGGTGGATGCCGACATCGCCGGCGCGCTGCGCACGACCGACCGCGCCGAGAAGGCCAAGCTGTACAAGGATGCCCAGCAACGCATCTGGAACGACGCGCCGTGGGCCTTCCTGGTCACCGAGAAGATCCTGTACGCCCGTGCCAAGCGCCTGACCGGCGCCTATGTGATGCCTGACGGCTCGTTCAACTTCGACGAGATCGACATCAAGCAGTAAGCCTGGGCCTGACTGGCTGTTGTTTTCCCCCTCTTCCGCACGCGGGAGAGGGGATCTGGTGCAGTAGAAGTGGTAGCAGTCGCGGTAAGCAGTACATAACAAGCTGTTCATAAATGCGGTAAGCCGAGAGGCCGCCTGCCCGTGTATGCGGGGTGAAAGGGCGGGCGGCCATCGGTCTCAAATTTCTGGTTTTCTGGTGTCAGGATGCTGAATTACTTCCTCAAACGATTTCTGGGCGTCATACCGACGATGCTGCTTGTGGCAGTGCTGGTATTCCTGTTCGTCCACCTGCTGCCCGGCGATCCGGCGCGGCTGGCCGCAGGCCCGGAAGCCGATCAGGCCACTGTCGAACTGGTCCGCAAGGACCTGGGGCTCGACCGCCCGATGCACGAGCAGTTCGTGCGCTTCTTCACGAATGCGTTGCAGGGAGAGTTCGGTACATCGCTGCGCTCCAAGCGCCCGGTTTCGCAGGAAATCGGTGAACGCTTCCTGCCGACGCTGTACCTGACCGTCACGTCGATGGTCTGGGCGGTGATTTTCGGCATGGCCATCGGCATCAGTTCGGCCGTATGGCGCAACCAGTGGCCCGACCGCCTGGGCATGACGCTGGCCGTGTCGGGCATTTCGTTCCCGGCCTTTGCGCTGGGCATGCTGCTGATGGAAATCTTCTCGGTGCAGCTGGGCTGGCTGCCGTCGATCGGGGCCGACAGCTGGAAGCACTACATCCTGCCGTCGCTGACGCTGGGCGCCGCCGTGGCCGCCGTGATGGCGCGGTTCACGCGCGCGTCGTTCATCGAGGTGCTGCAGGAAGACTTCGTGCGCACCGCGCGCGCCAAGGGCGTGCGCGAGACCGTGGTGGTGATCAAGCACGCGCTGCGTAACGCCATGATCCCGGTGGTGACGATGATGGGCCTGCAGTTCGGCTTCCTGCTGGGCGGCTCGATCCTGGTGGAGATGGTGTTCAACTGGCCGGGCCTCGGCCGCCTGCTGGTGGATGCCGTGGAAATGCGCGACTACCCGGTGATCCAGGCCGAAGTGCTGCTGTTCTCGCTGGAATTCATCCTGATCAATCTGGTGGTGGACCTGCTGTACACCGTGATCAACCCCACCATCCGCTACAAGTAAGGAGGCTGACATGACCGAGCTTTCCACGTCCGCCACCGCCACGCCGGCTTCGGCCGCCGAAGCCGTCCGCACGCCCTGGACCGAGTTCTGGCGCAAGTTCCGCAAGCAGCATCTGGCGCTGGTTGCTGGCGTTTTCGTGCTGCTGCTGGTGATGATCGCCATCCTGGCGCCCCACATCGTGCCGTACGACCCCGAGAACTACTTCGACTACGACGCGCTGAACGCCGGCCCGTCGGCCGCCCACTGGATGGGCGTCGACTCGCTGGGCCGCGACATCTTCAGCCGCATCCTGGCCGGCACGCGCATTTCGCTGGCCGCCGGCGTGTTCTCGGTGGTGATCGGCGCCATCATCGGCACGCTGCTGGGCCTGCTGGCCGGCTATTACGAAGGCTGGTGGGACCGTATCGTCACGCGCATCTGCGACGTGCTGTTCGCCTTCCCCGGCATCCTGCTGGCCATCGCCATCGTGGCCATCCTGGGCAATGGCATGGTCAATGTGATCATGGCCGTGGCCGTGTTCAGCGTGCCGGCGTTTGCCCGCCTGGTGCGCGGCAATACGCTGATGCTCAAGCGCCTCACCTATGTGGAGGCGGCGCGCAGTATCGGCGCGTCCGACTGGACCATCCTGATGCGCCACATCCTGCCGGGCACGGTGTCGTCGATCGTCGTCTATTTCTCGATGCGGATCGGTACGTCGATCATCACGGCCGCGGGCCTGTCGTTCATCGGCCTCGGCGCACAGCCGCCCACGCCGGAATGGGGTGCGATGCTGAGCCAGGCGCGCGCCGACATGGTGACCGCGCCGCACGTGGCCATCTTCCCGAGCCTGGCGATCTTCCTGACGGTGCTGGCATTCAATCTGCTTGGCGACGGCCTGCGTGACGCGCTGGACCCGAAGATCGACCGTCGCTGATTCCATGGCCAACGCTCCCATCGTCGGCAGCTTGCCGGCCGGCCCGCGCAATGCCATGACCGATGTGACGGGCGTTTCGGTCGGCCACTGCACGCTGGCCGACGGCGCCTGTCAGACCGGCGCAACCGTGATCCGCCCGCACGCGGGGAATGTCTACACCGACAAGGTGCCCGCTGCCGCCACCGTCTTCAATGGCTTCGGCAAGAGCATCGGGCTGATACAGGTGGACGAACTCGGCGTGCTGGAAACGCCCATCGCGTTGACCAACACGTTCTCGGTCGGCACGCTGGCGCAGGCGCAGATCCGTCACGCGATTGCGTCAAATCCGGAGATCGGGCGCAAGTGGCCCACCGTCAATCCACTGGTATTCGAGTGCAATGACGGCTATCTGAACGACATCCGGGCGATGGCCGTGCAGGGCCAGCACTACGACGAGGCCCTGGCCACGGCGGGCGCGGACGTCGCACAAGGCGCTGTCGGCGCAGGGCGCGGCATGTCGTCGTTCGGTGCGAAGGGCGGCATCGGAACGGCATCGCGCCTGGCTGGCGGCTATACGGTCGGGGCGCTGGTGCTGTCGAACTTCGGTACGCCGGAATCGCTGATCCTTGCCGGCCGCCCGCTGGGTGCTGAACTCGACGCCCGCCTGAAGCAACCGGCGGAGTCCGAGAAAGGCTCGATCATCATGATCGTGGCGACCGACGCCCCGCTGGACGCGCGCCAGCTGCGCCGCCTGTCGATGCGTGCCGGCACGGGGCTGGCGCGGACCGGTTCGATCTACGGCCATGGATCGGGCGATATCGCTTTGGCCTTCTCGACGGCCTATACCGTGCCGCACCTGGCCGATGCGCCGATGCCGGCCGTGCCGATGATGCACGAATCGAAACTGGACCCGCTGTTCCGCGCCGCGGCCGACAGCGTTGAACAGGCCATCGTCCACGCGCTTTGGCACGCCGAAACCGTACAAGGCCGCGACGGCCATACCCGCCGCGCGCTGCGTGAGCTGCTGCAAGACCTGCTGTAAAGCCCGAATCCATGAAGATCCTGATTTCCGCTGATATCGAAGGCGTGGCCGGCGTATTCCACGCCGAGCAAACGCGTGCCGGCAATGGCGAATACGAGCGCGCCCGCGCCTGGATGACCGCCGAAGCCAATGCCGCCGTGCAAGGCGCGTTCGCCGGCGGGGCGACCGAAGTGCTGGTCAACGATTCACACGGCGGCTTTCGAAATCTGCTGCCCGAGCAGATCGACCCGCGCGCCCGACTGGTGCTGGGCAAGCCGCGCTACCTGAGCATGATGGCCGGCGTCGAGCAGGATTGCGACGGCGTGTTCATGATCGGCTACCACGGCCGCGCCCAGAGCCGTGGCGTGCTGGCGCACACCATCAATAGCGGCGCGTTCGCGCGTGTCTGGTTCAACGGGCTGGAACTGGGCGAGGCCGGCATCTACGCCGCATTGGCCGGCGAATTCGACGTCCCCGTGCTGATGGCCAGCGGCGACGACGTCTTCATCGCCGAGACCCGGCCGCAGATGCCCTGGGTGCGCTACGTGCAGACCAAGACGGCAGGCGGGCAGGGCAGCGGCACGACGCTCTCCCCCGCCGCCGCCCGCGACGCCATCGCCCAGGCCGCCGAAGCCGTCACCCGCCAGGCCATCGCCCACCCCGAAGCCCGCTGCTTCGAACTGTCCGGCCCGGTAACCTGCCGCCTGCAGACCCTGACCACAGCCCTCGCCGACCTGTTCTGCCAATGGCCCACATTCGAGCGCGTGGACGGCGTGACGCTTTCGTTCACGGCGCCCACGGTACAGGCGGCAGTGCGGATGCTGAATTGCTGTTCGGCGATGGCGTTTATGTTGAAGTAGAGGGCGGTCGAGGAGATTCGGACATCGAACCGGTGTCGCGGGTTGTCACTTTGATCGGCTTTTTGGCTTTGATTGGTTTTTATTAATGCTTCTGAGGTATTTTCTGACGCTGGCCGCCGTACGAAAAGGAAAGGATGACGCTTCGTGCTCAAAATATCCGTCGATCCCAGTCCATTGTCCCATTTTCAGAAAATTCTTGTTTTCAATGACTGTGCCTGCGGGATCCATTTGGTATGCATTAACCTGGTAGAGGTTTCCAAATGTTCCAAGCCCGCGATGATTTATCGTCCAACGGACTATTGTAATTAGATTCATCTTTCCCGCTATTTCTTCGAAGAACAATGAATCCACGCTGGGAGGGCCACCCTCCCAGCGATAGGTGGCTATTTCCTGTCGGCGACAATAATTGCCTTCGTTCCGATAAAATGCCAGGTGGCTGGAGCTCGAATTGTTTCTCTCTATAGCTATGATGCTATCTTGTTCTAGTTTCTTGGCGGAAAACGTTTGTTTTTTCGGGGAAATCTTGGGGCAAACGGCGGCACTTGATTTTTCGTTGTCGAGTGAGAAGGCCGGTGTGCAAAATGCAACACACGCGGCGAGCAGTAAGCCTCTTTGGAAGGCCGCCTTATTGGCCGGGATCAATCGAAAGATCCAGTAAGAGAGCGAGGCGGTTATATGACGCTCTTCTTGCCGCGATTCCATGGGTTCCTCCATTCACGAATCGGGATACGGTCGCAACGTCTCCCGTGTCCGCTATTGGGTTAATATTGCGGGTAACGGTCCAGTAAACAAATGCAGACTCGATGCCATATGCCAGGTTGGTGAGAAGCAGATCTGGATGGGCTACGAAATCTTGTGGATCATCCGGAAACCTACGATTGTGTTCTTCGGTCAGAACCCTATAGTTCGCCTTGAAAGTTGTTTGAATAAGGCCCCTTCCTCGATATCGATATCCATCTCCGGTTGATTCCGCGCCATTTTCATATCTGTTTTCATAGACGTAATTCGCCAGGTTTTCCGGATTATTTTCATAAAAGTCAGTTTCTGACCAAAGTTTCGGTCGAAGTTTTCCGTAATTGCATACAACGTCATTCTCGGAAATTGTCACTGCTGGGGCACTCGCGCCACGTGGTTTTGGTTTGCATCCAAAGATCACTTTCATGTTTTGCGAGCTGTAAAACAGATTCTCTTCGACATTCCTAAATTTGCTTTCTGCTTCAATTTGCGAAAGAAAATGTGCGATTCTTTTTGGTGTTGTGATATTGTATTTTTGGGCGAACGTATTGAGATGCACTAGCAGGCTCTCGTGATAGGTGGTTGACCCTGATGGGTTGGCCGCAACAAGCATTTCGATGGTAATTAAGGGATGTTTTGCCTGAAAATTCCCCACCACCCCCACCGGATGCATATGAAACGCCGCCGGACCGGGTAAATCAGGCAGTCTCGCCTTGACCTCTTCCCACCACACCAGTTTCTCGATACGCTGTTGCTCGGCTGCGTACTGGGCATTCGCACCCGTTTCCTTTTCGAGTTCCGCGGTCAGCGATTTCCATTTGGACGGGTTGGCCCATTCGCTTTCGTGCCGGATAATCAGGCGCGACGCACGCAGTGACTGCCATCTGTCTTTCGCGGCCACGCATAGTTCGTCGATGGCGCGGTCGCCGTTACTGCCAGGGCAAATTGCCTGATAGACGCTTTTCATTAGCGGACTAAGTTTGTCCAGCGCAGCGGTGGCCGGCATGTCCTTGTCGCAGGCATAGTCGACGTACGCTTTTGATTTGGCGCATAGCGTATGGGCGGGGTCATGCGCACCCTCGATGGTCTGGAAGTCCACCCAATCCTGCGGATACTCGCGCGTGACGCGACCGCCCGCGAAATTCTGTTCTCGTACCCAGCCACTGATTTCGTTGCCGAGCATATTGGCGCTGTGCACTTTCCACCAGTTCAGCTTCAGGTTGTCCGCGCCTGGGCTGGTCTCCTTGAACTTGTGTTCCTTTCGCCGGCCCAGTTCCGCTAACGACAGCATTAGGACGACATCGGTGCGCGGAGCATCCTTTCCCTCCTGATGGGCCGCCTTGTAGAGCTTTGTTCGCGTGTCGATACGCAGCAGGGTGGGTTCGGCAGGCAACCCAAGTGCCTTCCAGCGCGCGGTGTGCGGCGAGTGTTCCTGGATCCAGGCTCGGCTCGTCTGCAGGAATACCTTGATTTCGTCGCCACAGAAGATCTCGATATGGACCATTCGGCTCGGCACTGCGTTGCTGAGCGAGTCGTACCGGCCGAGGTGGCCGAGCAACTGGCCCGCTTTGACCTTGATCGGTTTTGAAGGAACGACTACGCAGTCGAGTGCGGTGTCGGGTATGAACTCCTCGACCACCTGTCCACCATGCTCGCGCCCAAGAAATACCCAGCCGCCGACCGCAGCATCGGGCGCCACGAAGTCTCCAACGCGGGCCGGAATCGGCTGGCCGCTGCGTGCGATCTTTCCCCAATTGCCAGTGCGCTCGCTGATGCTGAACTGTGTGCCCTGCGGCAGGATGCCAAGCGCTGTGCCGCCGGCCCGTGCGGACCGCACGCGCAGGCCCTTCTGCTTGGCGGGCGCAGCGCGCAGGCCGGGCCTGGCGCGTTGCTGATCCCGGGCGAACGTCGTGACCTTGAACTCCGGTGACCAATGGGCCGGGCGGGACAACGCCTTCCTGTCCTCGTAGCCAGCCAGGTCCTGCAGGTCCATGTACAGGCTGTAGAAGGTCAGCCAGGTCCCGCGTGGAAACTCCATCTTGTGGCGCACCAGGGCGAAACCCGTGCTGTAGCAAGCCTGGATGGCGGACTGCTGGCCCTTGCCGGGAAGTTCTGTCACCGGACAGGTTCGATCCAGTCGCCACGCGACGACCTCGCCGTCGGCCATCGCCAGCACACCACCGATCAGGTCGAGGAACTGGCCAGCGCCAGCTTCGGTGATATGGATGCCGCCGTGCCACATGCCGTGGTTGCTGACGGCAAAGGCGCCACCGGGCTCGAGTCGGAGCAGGCGGTGGAACTCGTGCTCGTCGGTGACCTCGACGCCGGGCGCGCCTTCCTTTGCAGCCTTTTTTCGTAGGGGGAAGGTAAAGCGGAGGGGTTTCAGTGAGGGCGGCGAAACGGCTGTGGCATTGGGAGATGTAGTCGTGGACATACTCTTAGTCGAGAGCCTGTTCGTGGCCCAGGTCAATCCGGGGAGGCTTTTAGAAGGGTGAGCCGGGTCTTACCATCAGGCATGAAATGCGTCCCATAGCGGACCAATCCCGTCTTCTGCAGTTGGCACGTCATCACAAAGCTCAGCAACATGCCGGATTCGGGCGCTTCGAGAGCAATGTCGATGGACTTCAGCCGTGGTTCATAGCGCAGCAGCGTGGTCTCGATCTCCCGCTTGAGAATGTGTGCCGAGGCGGGCAGATGGCGGTAGATCAGCGATAGATCGCCCAGACCGTAGTCGGGCAGGTGGGCCAGGCAGCCGCGCCGGCTATTGAGAATGCGCTGGATGTTGTCCTGTACCGACAGAAAAGTCTGGGTGGCGGGATCAAATTCCTCAATGGCGACGCCATTCGCGAAGAAGCCGGTGATGGCTTCGAAGAGGCCAGGTCCGCCGTGTGTCATGTGGTGGTGCCAATCGTGGAAGGGGCGGTCTCGGATGTGTCGAAGGCGATGCCAATGCCGTCTTCCTCGGAAAACGACAGTCGAACCGCTTGCACCCGCTCGCGCGTGTCCGCGTGCATCAGCAACTCGCGCGCGAGGACGGGCAAGATCTGCTGATCCAGCAGGCTGTCGATGTTGCGTGCCCCCGAATCCGGCAGCAGGCACGCCCGTACCAGTTCCTTTGCCAGTCCTTCGTCGCAGTGCAGCGGCACGCCAAACCGGCGCTCGACGCGCCGCGCCACCTTATCGAGCTTCATTCGAACAATCGATGCCATGGCTTCTGCGGAAAGTGGCCGAAATACGATGGTCTGAAATCGCGCCAGCAATGCAGGCTGGAAATGCCGGACCAGCACCGGGCGTAGACGTGCCAACAGCGCGGCGGCGTCGGGCTCGCTGTCCGCTTCGCTGCAGGTTTGCGTGGCGGCGAGGATGTCTTCGCTGCCCAGGTTCGAGGTCATGATGATGACCGTGTTGCGGAAGTCGATCTCCCGACCCTCGCCGTCACGCATGCATCCGCGATCAAAGACCTGGTAGAACAGGGTCAGCACATCTCGGTGGGCTTTTTCGACTTCGTCCAGCAGGATCACGCTGTAGGGCCGCTGACGCACGGCCTCCGTCAGTACGCCGCCTTCACCGTAACCAACATAGCCCGGCGGCGACCCCTTCAATTGCGAAACGGTGTGGGCCTCCTGATATTCGGACAGGTTGATGGTGATCAACGATCGCTCGCCGGCGAACATCAGGTCGGCCAGTGCCCGCGCGGTCTCGGTCTTGCCGACGCCGGATGGCCCGACCAGCAGGAATACGCCAAGCGGCGACGTTTCTGAGCGCAGGCCCGCCTTGGCAGCTCGCAGGCTCTTGCCCAGCGCGGCGAGCGCCTCTTGCTGGCCGACCACGATGCGGCCCAGGCGCGCTTCGATATCGAGCAAGGTTGCCCCTTCGCCGGAGAGCAGGGTGTCCATCGGCACTCCCGTCCAGTCCGCGATGACCTGGGCGATGGCGTGTTCGTCGACTTCGGCGTGCATCAAGGACTTGTTTTTGTCTTGTACGAGCCTGGCGCGCGCTGCCTGCATGGCGGACGTCAGCTGGCTGCGGGCCGACGTATCCGGGGTAACACGCCACTGTTCGCGGAGGGTGGCCAAGGCATCCGCCGCAAGCCGTTGCCCGGTGTAGGCATCGCCAAGCTCCGCCTTCAGGCTGTCCAGTTCTGCCAGGCGTGCGTCGATCGATGCCAGCCGCGCCGCGTCCCCGCTGCCGGTCATGGCTTGATCGTCGTGCAGCGCGGCACGTTCAAGCTCGAGAGACGACCGTTCGGCGTCACACGCCAGAAGTGCGGCTGGCGTGGATTGCTGGCTCATGCGCACCCGGGCAGCGGCCGTATCGATCAGGTCGACAGCCTTGTCCGGCAATTGGCGCCCGCTTAGATAGCGGCGCGACAGCCGAACCGCCGCGCCCACGGCGGCGTCGGTGATATGTACATCGTGGTGGCGCGCATACCGGTCCTTAAGCCCGCGCAGCATCACGCAGGCATTGTCGTCATCGGGCTCGTCGACCTTGACCATCTGGAAGCGCCGCTCCAGTGCCGCATCGCGTTCGAAGTACTGCTTGTATTCGGACCACGTGGTGGCGGCGATGGTCCGGAGTTCGCCGCGCGCCAGGGCCGGCTTGAGAAGATTGGCCGCATCGGCGGCACCGGCGTTGTTGCCGGCGCCGATCAGCGTGTGCGCCTCATCGATAAATAGCAGGATCGGTGTCGCGGACTGCTGCACGGCGTCGATGACGCTCCTGAGCCGGTGCTCGAACTCGCCCTTGACACCTGCGCCAGCCTGCAACAGGCCCAGATCGAGCGCGAGCACGGCGACATCGCGGATCGCGGCGGGCACATCGCCGTTGGCGATCCTGAGTGCCAGACCTTCGACCAGGGCCGTCTTGCCGACACCCGGTTCACCGACCAGAATCGGATTGTTCTTACGGCGGCGCGCCAGGATTTCGATCATCAGGCGGATTTCCGCCTCGCGGCCGAACACAGGGTCGATCTGCCCGTCACGCGCCTTGCGGGTCAGGTCCATGGTGAAGCGGGCCAGCGCTTCTTGCTGCCCGGGGTGGTCCACGGCCGGCGCGCGCGGCGCGATATTTTCGGTGCCGGCAGCGGATGCGGCCAGGTCGGGCAGGCTATTGTCGATATGCGCGAGCGGGGCGGTCAGCAAGGGCCAGGCGTCGGGAGCGCGCAATAAGCTGGGATGCTCCGAAAGGGCGGACAGCAGATGGATTGTCCCGAGCGACGCCGATCCGTCCAGCGATGCCCGAAGCCAGGCTGCCTCCATCCATCGACCAAGACGCGCTGACACACCGGGTTTCCCGCGTAGGTCGCCCGGCAGGCGTTCTATATAGTCCAGCAAACCGTTTCGGATGGCGTCGACATTGACACCGTGGCGACGCAGCACTCTCGGCAAGTCGTTGTCGCCGGGCTCGAGCAGTGCGATCAGCCAGTGTTCGACTTCGATATTGCGATGGGCGCGTGTTTCACACAGGCAGGCTGCTTCTGTCAGGGCCTGGGCGCTGGGTTCGTCGAGGCGGCGCAAGAACGGTGTGTAGTCGCGGGAGGTCATGTCGCGGATCATTGGGTGTCGGGTCGATGCGGAGAATGGCCGGTGCCAGGCACCGGCCAACGGTCACGCGCCGGCGTCAGGCACGTTCGTTCCAGCTGTCTGCGTGGATGATGTTGCCGTCCTTGTACGACCAGGTGATCTTCTCGTAGCGCAGTTCGATCTCCTCGAGGTGGTTGTGCTTTTCGAATGCAGGGTTCTTGATGTCGAGCATCTTAGGCGTGACGCCAACCACCTTGACGCTTTCCAGCGTCGTGTTGAAGTACTCCTTTTCCTTGCCGGCGTCGTCGATCCGGTACCACTTGATTTCGACCGATTTCAGCGTCTGTCCGCTCGTGACGGCCTTGTAGAGATAGGGCGTCGCCGCGTCGGTCTCCTTGGTGAATTGAATGGGGCGGTGGACGCGCGTGCCGGTCAGCTTTCCCGTATTCGAGTCGGTCGGGATATGGACGCCATGCTCGAAGGCGACGATCTCGACGCTGCCTTCCCGGCCAGATACCGTCACGGAGCCTTTGATGTCGGCGCCGCCGTCGTCCTTGATCCACATGTATGCGGGAATTGCCATTGCTACTCCTTTTGCTGGAATGAACAGGCCGGAAGGCCAGGGGTTGCAGAACTGCCGCGCGCAATTTCGCGACAGTCTGTGACAAGTGTGATTTCAACGCGACGATTCGCCGCCCGTCCGGCGGCGGTGTCGTTGGATGCCTTGGGTCGGCTATCGCCATAACCCTGGATGGCAAAGTGGGTCACGGGCATTCCCGCGGCATCGGACAGCCAGTCACGGACCGATGCCGCCCGGGCTTCCGATAGCCGCAGGTTCGATCCCGCGTTGCCGATGGAGTCGGTGTGGCCCGCGACGAGCACGCGTTTGTCGGGATGTGCCTGGATCATTGTCACTGCCGCGACCAGCGCGCGATTGGCGCCAGGATTCAACTTGGCGGAGCCGCTCTGGAACAGCGACAGGCTGTCGAGTTCGATCGTCGACGGAGGCGCCGCCGGTGGGCTGTAGGCGGCGATCATCGCGTGGATCGGCGACAGCAAAGGCGCGCCACGGTAAAAGCCGAGCCCCAGCCGCGGTGGTACGCCATGGACCTGGTAGCCCTCGAGTACGTCGCGATGGCGCTTGAGCGTCAGCAAGGCGTCGACCCGGGCGGCATCCTGTTCGGGGGCCACCTGGCGATAGCGGGCCATGTCCTCTGTCACGCGCGCCACCAGCGCCCGGTTTTGCCAGGCCGAAGCGGCTGCGGCCGCGCAGAAGGCAAGCATCAGCCAGACAAAGGCGTGCGCCAACGCACGGGGCAGAACAGGCTGGGGCCGCTGGATCGGGATACCGGCCAGCATCGGCGCCGGAAAAGGGTACGGCGCCTGTGGCGCAGGGCGCGCGGTGGATAGCAATCTGGTCTGTTCCGAAACGAATTTGCGGAAATGCGAGTCCACGCCCTGGGACCCGGATACCGCGGTAACGCCAAAGGCAGTCACCTTCAAGGGACTGACGTGCGAGCCTGGATCGGCGCCTTCGCGCACGACTGGCAACAGCGCGTCAGCGGCCCACCGGGCGACGGCGCCGAGACGCGCGGCGCGATGCATGCGCTTTTCGCGGTCCAACGGCGTCGCGACCTGGGGGTATGCCGTCAGCCCCGGGGCCAGGTGTTCGCACAGGGTGTCGCCGTTCTCAATGTCACGCCCCGATACCCCGAACCATGGACACGCGTCGGGCGGCCCGCCGGCTTCCGCTGCATAGATGGCAAGGCAGACTGGCAACGGGTAGCCGAGCGCGCGTCCCGCCTCGGCAATGGCGGCGTGCCAACGCCGCAGGTTGCCGGACAACTCCGGAAGGTCGGGATGCTGGTCGGCAGCCACCAGCCATGCGACGGCGTCCGGCCCTTGGCCTTCACGCCAATGCCGGAGCGCGACTGCCAGCCCGGCCAGGTCGGTTGCATGTTCGACGCGCACCCAGACGGCATTGCCGGTGATCCTGATCGGATCGTCTCCGAAGGCCGAAGCCAGTGCAGAGTCGCCTAGCGTCAGCACCAGCGGAACCGTGCGACGGACGTGGGCGGGCAAGCCATCCAGGGATGTGGCGATCGATTGCAGTGCGGCCTGTGAGGGTGCTGCTCGGGTGCTCAGATGGCGCGACACCCAGCACAAGGCGACGGCGGCCAGAACAGCGGCGAGACCGAGAAACGCGTTCCAGGTATCGGACCATGGGGACCAGAACGCCAGCCAGGCCAGCGCAAGCAGCATCACCCAAATGGCGACAGCGCGATAGGGGTAGCCTTTCACAATCGGCATCTCAAGCAGACAGCCTGGCGATGGATGAATCCAGCCAGCGATCCAGCGCGATGTAGATCAGGCCCGCCGCTGCCAGTGCGACGGCCACCCAGGCGAGGGGCGGCATGCGCCACCGGCGGTGTTCCTTGCCCACGGTGATGACCATCGGGCCGACGTGCTTTCGCAAGCCTGCTCGCTCCAAATGCGCATCGATCGCGCTTATCAGCTGCTCACGGGATGGGCTGTCATCCAATGCGAACCGCCCGCGGAAGCCGAGCCCCATGACCGTATAGAAAACCAGTAGCAAGGGTACGACGGGTTGCGGCTCGGCAAGTCTCTGTTCGATGCGCGCAATCAAGGCGTCGCCTGCGTCGTAGCTCTGAAACTCACGGACCTGTAGGGGCTCCCGCTCCCAGGCGTCACGCGCCGCTTCGGATAGATGACGCAGGGCGATCTCGTCGAACAGGGCGCACAGCGCGTAGGCGGCATCCGCAATGACGGGCGACGGCTGCCCCGCAGCCTCGAACTCTGCCTTCAGGTCGGCAATGTGCCCCAGGCAGGTGGCGCGAAACGATTCGAACGTGTCGGCTGGCCTTGCCCCCTGAGCGAGCTCGGTCACCGTCAGCGCGGTATCGCGCAAGGCCAATGGAAGAACAGTGGGCAATGTTGTCATGCCGGCAGCACCGCAAAAAGCTCAAGGGAGACATCCGGCAACGAGGCCGGGACGTAGAACTGGCAGGCCCGCGCGTCGAGCATCCGGGAGAAGGCGGGATGCGAACTGTCCAGCGCAAAGTACTGGTTCTCGATCCGCACGGGGATGGCAGGCGGCAGCCTTGCCGACGGCTGCAACGGGATGCCCTGGAGGGCGGAATTGATGATTTGTTCGACTTCGTCCGGCGCACCGGCCTTGCACAGGCGGGGCATCTGCTCAAGCAGCGTGTGGGGCGGGACGGTGGCTTGCACGGAAAGGTAGTAGTCGGCACCCTCGACAAGCCGCTGGTCGTGGAGCTGACCGACCCAGATCGTCGGGCGCGTTCGTTCCAGTGCAATTGGCACTACGCGCGTCGGAATGACCGAATCAAGCAGCCGTCGGATCAACGCTTCCAGCGCAGCAAACGCCGCTTCAGGTGCGCGATGATGGTAGGCGGGTATGGCGGCAAGCGTTTCCGTCGTGGAGAAGGTCAACAGCGAACCGGCGAGTCTGGCCAGGACACGATAGAGGTGCTCCGGGTGCTGCTGCGGGGCGGCGGAAAGGCGCGCCAACTCTGGCCAGGTGCCATTGACACTGTGCAAGAGCCAGAACAACGCCACGTCCGCCACGGCGAAGTCGGCTATCTGGTCTGAGCGTTCCCGTCGACGTACCGCGAGGCTCGCGCTCTTTGCCGCGAGAATTTCCGATAGCCGGTGAATGCGCTCCGTCAGTCGTTTGCTGGCGGACAGGAACAGACACGGCGGCACAAAGGTGTGATCGACCTCGAACTGCCCTCGCGTCGTTCGGACCAGACGCGCGATCGGGCAGGTAACGAAATCGGTAGCCTGCTCGAAATCAAAATGAAGGGAAAGCGCATGCCGTTCGACGCTGACTTCCTCCTGGCCATCGCCGAGCAGATCCGCAAGGACCCGGTACTCTCGCAGAAAACGTCGCGGCCGCGTGGAGGGTGAGCCTTCCTCGACGCAGTTGCCGCCTTGCGCGTCGAACAATGGCAGGCCGATTGTGACGACGACGCTATCAGCCCCGTCAGGCACCACACCAAGGTCGCGCGGCGAAGGCAGGACGTCTGCGGTGTCGGTATCCAGCAGCGTGCCATCCGGCATCCGCACCGTCAGGGTGTCGACACTCAGCCGGTCAACGCTGAGGGCCTGCTCGTCGAGCGCGACACGGATGACACCCCAGGGTTCAGGACTGGCAATCCGTGCAACCTGCTCGTCAACATGACGTTCCCACAATGCCTGCTGTTGAAAATGTTGGGGAGTCATGAAAATCCCCTGCGTCCACAATGGTCTGCAAATCTTCATGTCGATCGGTAATTGCCGTGGGCCTACCTGGCCGGCCGCCGGCCAGCAGGAAACGCTGTCGTGCGAGGGAACAAGAAACCCCCGGCACGACAGCCTTCGATGCGGGGCGTGGTGCCCCGGCTTCAATGGATCAATTCTTCGCCTTCGGCATTTGCGAGACCAATGACAGATTGATATCCATCCCTTCAATCTGGAAATGCGGCACGATGAAGAGCTTGACGCGGAAGAATCCCGGGTTGTCCTCGATATCCTCGACGACAACCTTGGCCTCGCGCAGCGGATGCGAAGCCTGGAGCTCGTCGCCCGGATCGGTCATTTCCGTCACGAGGGTCTTGATCCATGTATTGAGTTCAAGCTCCAGAACGCGGCGGTCCTTTGTCGTGCCGATATTCTCGCGCTGGATCAGCTTCAAATAATGAGCGATGCGCGAAAGCAGGAAGATGTACGGCAAACGCGCGTTGACCCGGCTGTTTGCCGTCGCTTCACGCGTCTCGTAGAGCGCCGGCTTCTGCGCGGAGTGCGCGGAGAAAAAGCACGCGAAATCATGATTCTTGTAGTAGGAAAGCGGGATAAAGCCGAGATTGGCAAACTCGAACTCGCGTGTTTCCGGAATCAGCACCTCGGTCGGAATCTTGGCCTGGTTGCCAGTACCCAGGTCATAGAGATGGATTGGCAGATTTTCCACAAGGCCCCCGGCCTGCGGCCCGCGGATTTGCACACACCAGCCATTCCGGACGAAGCTGCGCACCATGTTCGCGGCAAAGGCGAACGACGCGTTGGCCCACAGGTAGCGGCGATGATCTGGGCCTTTGACGGCTTCGGTATAGTTGAACGCGCGCACCGGCACGGTTTCCGGCCCATATGGCAGGCGTGCCAGAAAGCGCGGCAACGTCAGGCCGATATAGCGAGCGTCGTCCGAGTCGCGAAAACTCTTCCATTTCAGGTACTCGGCGCGATCGAAGTAGTTGCCAATATCGCGGATGCTGGCCACTTCCTCCATCGATTCCTTGCCGAAGAACTGCGGAGACACCGTGCCGATAAATGGCATGTGCGCGGCCGCGGAAACCTTCGCAATATTGCGGAGCAGTGCGATATCCTGCGCGCCGCGATCAAACGCATAGTTCGAGATGATCGAGCCGATCGGCTCGCCGCCCGGGGTGTCGTACTCGCGAATATACGTATGCAGGTATAGGCCGCTCTGGATAACTTCTGGCGTATCTTCGAAGTCCTGCCGTAGCGCATCCTTCGAAACATCGAGTACCTCGATTTTGACGTTCTTGCGGAAATCGGTGCGATCGACCAGAAACTTCAGGCCGCGCCACGCGGATTCAATTTCCTGGAACGCCTCGTGGTGCATGATCGCATCCAGCTGGCGGCTGATCTGGGCGTCAAGCTTGGCAATATGGAAGTCCAGCAGGCTTTTATCGAGTCGATCCACTTGCTGGGCCGATTCCTGAATCATTTTCAGGAAAACGCTCATGGCTTGCGTGACGCGTTCGTCCAGCGAGGAGTCCGAAAGGGCGTCGGCGCATTCGAAGGATTCGACCGGACGCGTACTCGTGACTGGTGTCAGATTGATCTTCTCGCACAGGGATTCGTAGACGCTCCTGGCCGTGCCATCGAGTACGGCTGGCGCTTGGGGCTGGCTTTGCGCGGCCCCGATTTCTTGCTTCGACATGAAATATCTCCTCGAGGGCCGTTCAGTGGGTGGCGGGTCTGTCCTGCGTAATTCCCTGCAGGTCGGCTCTTAGCCGTTCGGAAAGGGCAGGGTCCTTGAGAATCTTCTCCAGTTCCCGGCGAAACGTGGCGTTGTCGAGCAGATTGGATTTGAGGTCGCGCAGCAGGTTGCGCGCCGCCATCAGCGCGCGCAGTTCAGGCACCCGGCTCGCGACGGCTTCGGGCTTGAAATCGTCCATCGAGCGGAAATCGAGATCGACGGGAAGCTCCGACCCGTCGTCGGACAGGGTGTTCTCCACTGCGATGCGCGCCCTTGGATTGAAATCGGCAAGCACCGCATCGAAGTTGTTCTTGTTGATGGATACCTTTTCGCGTTCGGCCAGCGAGCGGGTGTCTCGCCCGTTTCCGTAGTCGCCCAGGACCAACAGTTTTAGCGGCAACTCGACCTTCTTCTGCGCCCCGCCGGTGTGCAGGTCGAGCTTGATGTTGACCCGCGCCTTCGGCACTTCGTTCTGGAAGCTTTCAGCCATTGTCTGATTTCCTGTTGCACTGCAATCGATTGGTGTTCGTCCGGGCGGTGTGCAGCCGCATCCGGTGCGCGAACCCGTGGCGTTTTAGCACTGCACCATCGGTGTCGTACATCGCAGAGTTGCGAAAATTGAGAGGTAGCGGAAGACGGTTTGCAGTGGGTCAGAAAAGACGATCTCAACGGTTTCTCCAATCATGAATTCCCGGTAGCGTGCGGCATCTTGCGTGCGGCACTGCGGCGCGAACGATCATGCGGCGACCACGCTGCAACGGGAGTGGAGGACCATGGCGGATGAATGGATGCAGGTGGGACAAGCGGCGGTGGGGTTCGTCGGAGGGTTGATCCGAAATCAGTCCTACCGCCTCGAAGTCCCCGCCGCGCCCACTGCCATCGCCCTGTCGGTGGTCTCGTTCAAGGCCGTCGAGACCCTCGGCAAGCCCTATGAGGTCACCGTCCAGCTGACCCATCCGCTGGAACTGGACCGTGCCGACTACCTGAATCGTCCCGCCACCTTCGTCATCGACCCCGGCGATGGCAGCGAGCCGCGCCGCTTTGCGGGATGGATTCCGGCGTTCTCGAAGACCCGCCAGACGCGGGACTTCCACGGCTACGAGATGGTCGTGGAGCCGCTGGTGACGCGCCTGCGGCTGACGCCGCGCAGCCGTGTCTATCAGCACAAGACCGCACCGCAGATCATCGAGGCCATCCTGCGCACCCACGATCTCGAAGGCCATCAATTCGCATTTCGGCTACGGCGCGAGTATCCCGAGCACAAGTTCCGCCTGCAGTACCAGATGTCCGATTGGGACTACGTCCGCCTGCTGATGGAGCAGGAAGGCATGTACTGCTACTTCGCGCCGGGGAAATTTGGCGAAATTGTGGTGTTCGGGGACGACATCGACCACTACATCTATCAGCCGGAACTGCGGGTGCCCTATCGCGAGACGGCCGGGCTGGAGTCGGGCACCGAAGCGGTCTTTGCCATTCGTACCAATACGAAAACCGTCGCCAGATCGGTCCTGGCATCGGACTACAACCCCGCGCACGCCTACGAGCGGCTCAAGGCCGACACCAACATTGCATACAAGGATCGGACGACTTATGGCGAGCCATACGTCCACGGCACCCATCATCTGGATATGGCTGGCGCGAAGTGGGAGGCGCTGCTGCGCCACGAGGCGGCCATCGCCGGGCAGGTCGTCTATCAGGGTGAAAGCAACGTGCTGGCGTTGCGCCCGGCGCGCATCCTGCGCATGGATACGACGCTGCCCGATGCGCCGAACGGCCAGGTCATTACCGAAGTCATCCACACGGGCGCCCGCGATCAGGCTTATCGGAATACCTATCAGGCGATTCCGTCGGACCGACGCTTCCGTCTGCCGGCCGACGACACCAAATGGCCGCGCATCGCCGGCACGCTGAGCGGTCGCGTCACCTCGCCCGGCCAATACAAATATGCCTACCTGACGCAGGACGGCCATTACACCGTCCGCTTCGACCTTGACTTCGATGAATGGCCGAATGGCCAGGAAAGCGTACCGCTGCGGCTGGCCAAGCCGTTCGCCGGCGCGGTGCAGACCGGCTTTCACTTCCCGCTGCTCGAAGGCACCGAGGTTGCCATCGCCTTCCACGACGGCAACCCGAACCGTCCCTATATCGCCCACGCGCTGCACAACAGCCACAAGCCCGACCTGATCATCGGCCGGGACGGCTGGCAATCGCGCAATGTGATCCGGACGCAGCGCAACAACAAGCTGCGCTTCGAGGATTGGGAGGGGCATGAGGGGATCAAGCTGTCGACCCCTTATGGATGGCGGACGCAACTGAATCTTGGCTATTTGGTCGACCGGGAAAGACAGAAAAGAGGATCCGGCTTCGAACTAAGGACGTCCGAGTTCGGGGCGTTGCGTGGTGGAAAGGGTCTATATCTGACCGCTGCAGACCAGCCGAATGCGGAAGGCAAGCAACTCGACATGGACGATGTGGCGGAAACCTTCAGGCAGGCCACGGAGGTCCTGCAATCGCTTTCGAAATCCGCAAACGCTGCAAAGGCTTGGGCAGCTGAAGTAGACAGGCAGCGTGCTCTGGTCGAAAAACGGCTGCTAGGCCTGCAGAAGGCCTGTCTGGTTGCGACGGCTCCACATGGGGTAGGCCTGGCAACCGGTAGCGATCTGCAAATTGCCGCGCGTGCACACGTCTTCTTGACAGCAGGTGGCGGTTTCGACGTAGGTGTCCTAAAGCGGATATCTGTTGCCGCAGGCGAAGCGATATCTCTATTTGCTGCAAAGCTGGGTATTCGAATTTTTGCATCGAAAGGAAAGGTGGAAATACAAGCCCAAGGCGATGGTTTGGACCTGATGGCGTTGAAGGATATTGCTATCACTTCGTCGGAGGGAAAGTTGACCCTTGCCGCGTCGCAGGGCATCCGGCTATCGGATGGCGCTGGCGCGTACATCGAGGTTCGCAACGGCAGAGTCATCTTGGCCAGTCCCGCGGGCGCGGTAGAGGTGAAAGGACAGTTGCGTATCGAAGGCGCGGCAGGAGGCGCCGTTTCGTTCCCAAGTTGGTCAAGCACTCCGCCGGAAGGCGTCAAATACAGCGGGCGGTTCGGATTTTCGGAATAGAAACGGATGCCAGACGAGCTTTGCTGCTCGGCCATTTGTTCGCAGGCTTATCGTCTGAACCTTAATGAGAGATTTTGAAGCTGTTGGTGAGTTGATGCCTATTGATTTCGCCAGGGTACCGCCACGTGTCGTTGTTCCGAAGCCGCCCCGAATATGTGCTTTGCGATGGGGAGCCTTGCTTGTCATATTTGTCGCCGTTGGTACTAGTATTGCCGGCATTCTTTGGTGGCAAGTAGAGTCCGAGCAGTGGATGCTATGGGTAGGGGGCATCGGGTACGCGGTCGCCTGCTGGCTGTTCGCCTTGGCCCTGCGGCTCGGCCTCGGGCATCTTGCCTGCAGCCAGGCGATTGTGGAAAACGAAGTGCGAGACGAAATTGAGGAGGATTGCCATGATCGAGCCAGCAGACCCCTCGCGGTGATCGGTCATGCCCAGCGCACCGCCACGGAGGAGATGGCGCGCGCCGTTCGCATCGATCTCGGTGCCGATCCACATGATCATGCCCCCGGCCCTGATACGACGGACCAAGCCGTTCCCGCTCCACGCGCACTGAGGATACCGAATCGTCCGTTCTACCCTAGTAACGTACTGGGTGAACACGTACGCCATCGGGAGATCTGCGCCTGGCTCCTTGCAGACCTGGTCCGTGAAATCGCATGTGGTCTTTGCGCATTGCCTTCGGGATGCGTACTGGATGTTCGGCTTCGGCTCGCTGCACGTGTTGATCCTGAAGGGACTTGCCGAGAGCTGGAAGCGCTATTGTCGTCAAATGCCCGTGGCTTGATAGTGCGTGTGACACCCTGTGCAGGGAGCTTTGGCATATCGGAGCTGGAGCAATGGCACGACAGCATGGCAGTGAATGAGGCGAAACTTGTTGTTGTGGTTCAACTTCGAGACGCTATAAGCGACGGCATGGAATGTGGGCATTCAGAAGGTGCCGCAGCGGTGCTGCTTCGCCGCATAGATGCATCGGACCGATCAGCGGACCTTAAGTCAGCGTTGCACATTCATCGACCAGGACGCGGAACGGTGGATTCGATGCCTCGGACAGTGGAACTGGCCGCGAAGTGGGGACGAACTGCCGTGGACCAAGTCGAGACGATATGGATGCAAGGACTTTCGACAGAAGCATGTCATCAGCTCAATAAGATGCTTGGGGACGGCGTAAGGCTAAGGGATCTCGACGCGATGCTGGGGGATTGCGGTGACGCTAGTTCCTGGCTCGCCGCCATTCATGCATTGGAAAACGCTGGGCGCATGGCGCTACCGCAACTTATCGTTGCTCAACATGGGAGCGGCATTATCTCCCTCGTTTGCAGGAATCAAAAATGAGGGAGAAACCGCAAGGGAAGCTCGCGATGCTATATCTCGGCGTCGCTCTATTCATTCTGTATATCGTTGTAGCGTTCACGGCTGGGGCGGTCTTGCTGCGCCATGAAAAACCAGCTGAACAGATAGCGATCATCGAGCTATGCCTGTTCAGTGGTTTTCTGGTCGGGCTGATTTTCTTGAAGCATCTGCAAGCGGTCGTCCTTTTGATAGCCAGATTGAAGTCCACGGTATTTTCGCCGGGGCCAGAGATTTTGACGTCGTCGAACGCGGAAGTGGGCGAAGCATCGGGGCCGACACCGTGGACGGAACTTCGATCCGTGCAAAGGGCCTTGCGAAGGAGGCACGGAAGAGGTTGGCGACGTCGCGCGCCGTGGTTACTCGTGTGTGGCGACGACAAGACCATCAACACAATTGCGCCGGGACTAGATGCAGTCGGCATTGTCGATGCAAAGGAAACGGTTCTAGTCCATGCAACGCCAATCGGTGTTGATGCGATTCTGTGGCGGAAGGAGATCCTGACGGCGCGCCCGCGTCGGCCGATCGATGCACTGGTATATGTGGTTGCCGAGGGTGACGGTCTAGACAAAGAGAGTGATGTGCTACGCAGGTTGGCTACGATGGAGGAAGAATTTCGTTGGAGCTTCCCGGTTGTTCTGCTGTGTCCGTCGGTAGCGCCGGGTCAGTCGGGGCAATGCGAGCTTGCCGGCGTCTTTTTTCGCGGGCCGTTGCAAGATAGTACCGAGGAGGCCAACCATCTGGTTGTCGGTGCGCTGGATTCGCTCGAACGTCGGCAGGCACTTGACGCCATCTATGCGCGGAGCATCATCGACCGATCAGGGGCTGTCAAGCTCTCGGCTGTCGTCGGCTCGATGCGCGGAATGCTTGTGCACGTTTCCAAAATCTGGCAAGCGTCAGACTGGATGAAAGGGCGTTTGAGCGGTGCGGTGTTCGCCCTGGCACGGCAGCCTGGGTCGAGTCATGCGGATTCCGATAACGGCTGGAAGTGTTCGTCTTACTTGTCACAGGTATGGCGGGAGATTGGTGCGCAGTCAAGGGCGTTTTGTGTTCGCCCAATAGGCGTACGTCGAGCAGACGTTTTTCTTGCGATTGCGATCGCAGGTATTTGTGCCTGGACTTCTGTGATGCTTGTCTCAGGCATGCAAAGTTCAAGAAGTGTGAGTACGGCCTCAGGTGCGATGCAAGGCATTCATCGCTCCACAAGTCCTGCGGACAAGCTCCGATCTTTGGTTTTGCTCCAACACCAAATTGATCTTTACGAGCAGCGGATATCTAAGCACTCGAATTGGTTGGCCCGCGCCACCCTCAACCGCGACGCCGAAATCCTTGCTGCGCTACGGAAACCCTACAGCCAAGCTGCTCGTCAGCTTCTGATCACTCCCGTCCAGCACGACCTCGAGGCCTCTCTCGCGGACCTGTCCCAACTTCGGACTACACAACTCGACGACCAGACCACTCGCTGGGCGATGGCGGGGCGCGACACGCTCAAGGCGTATCTGATGATGGCGAATCCCGCGCGCGTCGAGCCCGATTTCCTTGCGGCGCAGATGGCGGCACACTGGACCCCCGGTGCGCGCCTGACGCCGGGTGAAAGGATGGACATGGCCGAGCGCCTGGCCAACTTCTATGCGCGGCACCTGAAAACGAACGAAGCCTGGAAGATTGACGCGCGGACGGATCTGGTCGCCGGCGCCCGCAGGACCTTGCTGGCCGTCATTGGGCAGACCAATGCGCAGGACACGCTCTACCGGGGCATCCTCGACGGTGTCGGCAGCAAGTATCCGGACCTGACGTTGGCGCAACTTGCCGGCGGCACTGATACGCGCGGCCTGTTGCGATCGTCGGCGGTGGTGCCGGGCGTCTTTACGCGACAGGCGTATGAAGGTGATGTCGCGGACGCGATCGATGCGGCCGCCAGGCGGCGGGATATTGCCGCGGACTGGGTGTTGTCCGACGATGGGGTAGACGGTCAGGCTGGCTTCGGCGAGACGGAGGGGCGGGACTCCGCGGGTTCGATGCGTGTCGCGCTGACTGCGCAATACTTCGCCGACTATGCCGAGCAGTGGCAGGCCTTCATGAACGCGTTGCAATGGGAGGCGGCCCCGACGTTGCCGGCGTCGATTGCCCAACTCAAGCAGCTGACCGATGCGCGTCAGTCGCCCGTCGTTGCGTTGATGAAGTCGCTGGCGTACCAGGGCGGGGCCGGGGTGCAGAAGGCTTCGTTGGCCGAGGCGCTGGTGGACAAGACCAAGGCCATCCTTGGCGGGAAGGCAGACGGGGCGAGCGCCGAGAGCGCGAACGGGCCGCTGGATGCGGCGTTTGGGCCGGTGTTGCGACTTGCGGGTCAGCCGGGGCCGGGCGGGCCGGGCGGGTCGAGTGTGCCGGTTGGCAGTGGCGATCTGAGCCTGCAGCGATACTTCGATCGCGCGACGGCGTTGCGCCTGCGCCTGCAGCAGATCACGCAAAGCGGCGATGGCGATGGTCAGGCACGGCAGCTGGCGCAGGCGCTATTTCAGGGCAAGGGGTCGGAACTGGGTGACACCCAGGCCTATGCGCAGTTGATGGCCGCCAGCCTTGGCGCCGAATGGGCCGGCATGGGCGAGGCGCTGTTCGTGCGGCCCGTTGCGCAGGCCGCGCAGGCTGTCCTGCGGCCGGCCCAGGCCAGTTTGAACGAGGCCTGGCGTCAACACATCGCGATGGCCTGGGGGAGGGCATTCGCCGGGCGCTATCCATTTGCGTCGACCGAGAATGACGCGTCGCTGCCTGAACTGGCGCGCTTTCTGCGGCCGCGGGACGGGTTGATCCATGCCTTCCTGGGCAGTCAGCTTGCCGGCGTGCTGGAACTGCAGGGCGACCAATGGGTGCCGGTCGCGGCGGGGGCGGAAGGGCTGACATTCGATCCGAATTTCCTCAAGGGGATCAATGCTCTGCAGCGGATTGGGGCCCGACTGCTGGTGCAAGGCGAACCGCAGTTTCAATTTGCGCTAAAGCCGATCCCGACGCCGGGCCTGACTGACACCCTGATGACCGTGGAAGGCCAGACGCTTCACTATTTCAACCAGCGCGAAGCGTGGCATGCCACACGGTGGCCGGCCAACAATCTTCAGGCGCCGGGCACGCGCCTGCAGTGGCAGACCGAGACGGCCGGGACGAACAAGCACTATGAATTCGACGGACGCTGGGGATGGATCAGGATGCTGGAGCGCGCGGATGTCGAGCCCATCGACAGCGCAACGTTCCAGCTGACATGGCAGGGGGCGCCGGATACGGGCGCTGCGGGCAAGCAGACAGTGACTGCCGACCCCGATAGCCTGACCGCGCGCGAAGCCCATACGCCGGTGTCGGCCGCGATGGCGTATCCCATCCGCTACCAGATGCGGACCGAGGCAGGTCATGGGCCGCTTGAGTTACTGGCCTTGCGAGGCTTTGTGCTGCCGTCTCGGATCTTTGCCGATTCCGGGCGGCATTCGCTGGCGCAGGCCAGTGCGACGGTATCCCACTGACGAATCCGACTCGCCGTATGTTCAATCAACTACTCAAGGCGCTGTTTGGCGCCGACACGCCCTTGGCGCTCGTACCCTCCACGCAGGCGCAATGGGGGCCATGGCTGCAGGACATTCGCCCGGAAATGCCGGTTGGCGACGATCCAGGCTATGAGGACGAATTCCTTGCGATCAAGGACGAGGTGGCCAAGCTGTCTGGCGTCGACGACGCCCTGATCGTGGAGTTGTCCGAGCGGCTGCTGAAAACCCATGCCAAGGATGTACGGCTGGCGGTCTACTACCTGTACGGTCGCATGCGTCGCGATGGCGCGGAGGGCGTAGCGGCAGGATTCGAACTGTTGTCGGCGCTGATCGATCGCTTCGGCAGCCAGCTGCTGCCCGCCCGCGAGGAATCGCGCAAGGCGGCGCTCGAATGGCTGGCGGGCACGACGTTCGCCGACAGGCTGGACCGTGTGCATGGACTGACCGGCGACACCCTGGCGCGTACGCTGTCGGCGCTGGCCTTGATCCAGGCGCGGACCGCGCAATGGTCCGATGCCGGCCGTCCGGCGCTGGAGGGTCTGTGCCGGCGCTTCGAGAGTCGGATCGAAAACCCGTTACCGGCGGCAAGCGACGACCGGCCGGTCAAGCCAGTGGAGGCACCCGAGTCGCTGACATACGGCGCGGTGACGTCGGCACGGGAACTGTTGGACCGTGCCCGCCAGATGGCGCGTTTCCTGCGCGAGCAGCCTGATGGGTATCTGGCCGCTTACCGGCTGATACGGTGTGTGCGCTGGGATGTCCTGGTCGAGGTGCCGCCTCACGATGCCAGTGGGCGCACCCGGCTGGCGGCGCCGCGCGCGGAGTTGCGCGCGCATCTGAAGCGGCTGTCCCTGCAGAAGCAATGGCCGGAATTGCTCGAACGCGTGGAGCAGGCCTTCGCGGAAGGCGCGAACCATTGCTGGCTGGATCTGCAGTGCTACGCGTTTGTTGCCCAGGAGCAGGCCGCCGGGCCATACGCGGCCGTGCGAGACCTGCTGGCCACGGACTGTGCCTTGTTGCTGGAGCGCCTGCCGGGGCTGGACCAGCTGTCTTTCTCCGATGGCACACCGTTCGCGGACGATGCCACACTGGAATGGATCGGTCGCCATGCCACGGTACGTGATCTGGAGCGCGGTGGGCCGATCGCGCCCGCCGTGGTGTCCGAGGCGAGGACCGACTGGACCGAAATGGAGGCGCAGGCGAACGACATGGCCGCGGAGCGGGGCATCGAAGCCGCCTTGTCGTGGTTGCAGGGCTTGCCGGCGCGCGGCGGCGAGCGTGAACGCTTTGTCCGGCAGCTGGTCATGGCAAGGGTTGCCGAACGGGCCGATCGCGCGGATATCGCCGCGCACCTGCTGACCGTACTGGACCAGGACGCGCAGCGGTTCCAGCTGGCGGCCTGGGAACCGGCGCTGGCCTTCGACGTCAAGCAGCAGCGGCTGCGGCTGCTCAAGTCGCGCATTCTGCGCAAGGACGCGAACAAGCCGGTGCTGGCGCATCGCATCGACGTGCTGCTGGGCGAACTGACCGCCATCGACCCGGCACGGACCCTGACCCTGGCATGACGACTACGCTGAAACGATGAGCCAATCCGCCCACGACAATGACATCCTGCGTTACTACGAAGCCGAGATGCGCTATCTGCGCGATGCCGGCAAGGAGTTTGCGCAGGCGTTTCCGGACCGCGCCCGCATGCTCAACATCGATCGCGTCGGGGAGCGCGATCCCCATGTCGAGCGCCTGTTCGAGGGATTCGCGTTCCTGATGGGGCGGCTACGGCAAAAGCTCGACGACGAATTGCCCGAGATGACGGAGGGCCTGGTCAGCATGCTGTGGCCGCATTACCTGCGCATGATCCCGTCGCTTTCGATCCTGGAACTGGCGCCAGAGCCGGCCGGGCTGCATCGCCACGAAGTGCTGCCTGCCGGGCTGGAGGTGCTGTCCGATCCGATTGCCGTGGAGGACGGCCGCGACGGCACGGGCCAGGTCGAGTGCATCTACCGGACCACGCAGGCCGTCGATCTGTATCCGCTGCGCCTGACCGATGCCGGGATCGATACGCGCGAGGACGGACGCTCGGTCGTCCGGTTGCGGATGGCGTTTGAGGGGCCGGCCACGCGGGAGCCGTTCGCGGTGCCGCGCCTGCGGATATACCTGCATGCCGACCGGCCACTGGCGTTGGCGATGCGGGCCGCGCTGACGGCGCCACCGGTAGCGGTCCAGGTACGCGTCCCGGGGTTCCCCGCAGACCGGCCCGGTGCCGCGCAGCCCATGGCGGGGCTGCGCATCGAACCGGCGGGACTGGGTGCGGGCGAACGGCTCTGGCCGAAGCCGGACAATGCGTTCGGCGGCTACCAGCTGCTGCTGGAGTATTTCACGTTCCCCGAGAAGTTCATGTTCGTGGATCTGGTCGGCCTGGACTTGACGGCGATCCCGCCCGGTGTCGATCACTTCGATGTCGAGGTCGTCCAGGAGAAGGCGTTGCCCGCCGACCTGCGGGTATCGGCCGACAACTTCCGGCTGTACTGCACGCCGGTCATCAACCTGTTCGAACTGGAGGCGGACCCCGTTTCCGTGACCCACCGGGAATCCGAGTATCGCGTGCGGGCCACCGAGCGGCACGGCTGGCATGTCGAGGTCTATTCGGTGGACACCGTGCGCGGCTTCGAGGCGGCGACGGGCGGGCGATTCGAGTATGCGCCGTTCGCCGCGTTCCGTCATCGCGGGGGCATGTTACGTCACGAGATGCCGGAACGGTACTTCCACACCCGCGTGCGACGCGGGCCATCGGGCCGCTTCGATACGTGGCTCGTGCTGGGCGGCCATGCGTGGGAACAGCACGACAGCCTGCCCGAGGAGACGCTGTCGCTGTCGGTGACGGGCACCAATGGCATGCTGCCGCGCAAGGCGCTTGGACAGGCCGGCATCCGGCGTATGCGCAGCGGCTTCGCCCACGTCAGCGCGGTCCGGAACCTGACCGCCCCGACCTTGCCGGTCTATCCGCCGACGCGCGACAGGTTCCACTGGCGCGTGCTGTCGCATCTGGCGCCGAACTACCTGTCGCTGCTCGATGCCGAGATGCTGCGCGGGTCGCTGGCGCTCTATGACTGGACCGATGGCGAAATGAACCGGCGCCGGATCGGCGCGATCACCGCTGTGCAGCACCGGCCGCTGCGCAAGCTGGTCAAGGGCGGTTTGCTGCGTGGCGTCGACATCGCGGTCACGGTTGACCGGACCCGCTTTGCCGGCGATGGCGATCTGGCGCTGTTTGGCGACATGCTGAATGCGTTCCTGTCGCTCTACGCCACGCTGAACCTGTATACGCGCCTGACCATCATCGCCCAGCCGGATGGCGCCCGGCTGGTTTGGCCCGATAGCAAGGCCGAAGGAGCGCCATTTTGAGGGAGGTCAAATACGGCACGAAAGCCGGTGGACGGCTGCTGGCTGCGTTGCTGGCCAATGCGCCGCGGATGAATTTCCTGCGCTTTTGCGAACTGATCGAGCTTGCGGCCCCCGCTCGTCCCCCTTTGGGCTCCACGAACCGGCTTGCCGATGATCCGGTGCGGTTCCGGTCCGCGGCGCAGCTTGGCTTTCCGGGGCGCGAGATGGCGGCGGTCGAGCAGGATGCCGGTGGGCTCGGTGACGTGCCCACAGTGCGGACGACCTTTATCGGGCTATACGGCGTGGATGCGTTCATGCCATCGTATTTCGTCGATGAAATCGCGCAGCGTCGCGATGGGGCCGAGCCGCTGGCCGCGTTTCTGGACCTGTTCCATCACCGGATGGTCACGCAGTTCTACCGTGTGGCAAGCAAGTACCGGTATCCGGTTGGCTTCCGGCGCGAGGGGCGCGACAAGATATCGCAATGTCTGTTAAGCCTGGTGGGCCTGGGCATCGGCGAGCCGGACGTACGACGCATCGTAGAAACGCCAAAACTGTTGTCGATGCTGGGCCTCGCCGGCCAGCGCACACGTACGGCCGAGGGGTTGGCTGGCGTATTACGGCACGCGGTGCCGGACGCCTGTATCACGGTGGAGGAGTTTCACCCGGTGTGGGTTCGACTCGATGACCCCCGCGACCAGGACGCGCAGCGCGCCCAGCCGCTTGGCGACCACTGCGTGCTGGGGCGCGGTTTCGTGGATCGGACCAATACCGTTCGCGTCGTGCTGGTGCCGCAGACCGGCGAGGCGGTGCTCGGGCTGCTGCCGGGCGGCGCGATGCATCGTGCGGTGCTGGCGCTGCTGGGCTTCTATCTTGGCTACACGGTCCAGGCGTGCCTGGAAATGCACGTGCGGCCCGCACTGATGCCCGCGCCCCGCCTCAATGCCGGGGATGCCCGGCTGGGCTACTCGATTCAGCTTCAGCCCGTCGAAGACGCGCAGCGGCCCGCTACGGCTGCAGGCAGGCTGACTCGCGTGCAGCTTGGAACGTGGACGGGTCACCGGACCACGCACCATGGCATGCGCCCCTCGCAAGCAATTTCTTAACGTATGGGATAGGAGGCAGGGCACGATGCGATGTCTGAAGCGCAGTGCAATGGTCGCGCTGGCCAGCGCCGGGCTGGTTGGATGCGGAGTGGGGCAGGCGGTCAAGGACGGCACCGTGGACGCGGCGAAATGGGCGTTTACGAGCCAGGTGAAGACCATGAACATCGACCTCGCGGGCCGGTCGTCCGTGAATCCCGACGCCGCCGGCAAGTCGCTGTCGACGGTCGTGCGGTTCTATCAGCTCAAGGACGCGCAGCGGTTCGAGCAATCGAGCTACGAGCAACTGCAGGCCAATGACCTGGAATGGCTGAAGCCGGACCTGCTGGCCACGGGGGACGTGGTGCTGCGCCCGGGCGCGGCCGCCAGCATCAGCGAGCCGATGAAGGACGGCAGCGAATACGTTGGCGTGGTGGCGTTCTTCCGCGACACCGGCGGCGATGCGGTGTGGAAACTCGTCATCCCGCGAAAACAATGGAAGAAAAGCGATCCGGTCAGGATCGAGGTGCGCGGCAATACGCTCGAAATGACTTAGCAGCCGCCGAAACAGTGGGACAATGGCGGCCGATTTCCCCACCCGCACTGCCTCATGACCCCACCCCTGCCCGGGAGCTGGATTCCCGTCCGCAAGGATTTTGTCGATCCGTCCGCCACCCGCTGCCACGCGCGCAGTGCCCTGGGTGGCCGGCACCATGGCTTTCCGGAAGGCCATGCCTGGATTCTGCGCGGTCCCGACGGCCAGGAATACCCATTTGGTCTGGAATGCGCACGCGCCGCGCTTGCCGTGCCGGGCATGCTCGACCAGGTGCCGGACTACACCGAACGCGACGCCGTCAAGCGCGTGGACGCCGCGTTTGCCGATCTGCCGCGCCGCAAGCCCACGGCGGCCGAACTGGAGCTGCAGCGACGCAACTTCGCCACGCGCTATGTGGTGCTGCGGATGGAAAAGGTGGCCGGCGTGCCGCGCGTGCAGCCGACCGTGCGGTTTCCCGCGCTGGAAGACCTGTACCAGCAGATCCTGGCCGGCCGGCCGCTGACGCATGCCCAGGTGCAGCGCGTGCTGGGGATCGAGCGCAGCGCCGCCACGCCGCCCAAGCTCAAGGCGCTGAACCTGCTCGATGTCTACACCGCGCACACCAAGCTGGAATGGCTGACGGCCAGCGCCAATCGGCAGGATCGCATACGTTTTCTGCGCAGCCTGCATGACTGGCTGGCCAGACATCTGGTGCTGTCCGCCGCGCAGATCGAGGCGGCCGGCATCGTCATGCATCCGCATGCGTTCCGTTCCGCCTGGCCGAAGGAAGGCGAGCCCGGCGGGCCGGGCGAACTGTTCTGAAGCCGTCCTGAAGCCGGCCTGAAGCCGTTCCGAGGCCGTTCCAGACCCCGCATGCAAGACGCTGGCATCGGACGGCCGATTGGCGTTACATTGGGCGTACCTTCACCCGGCCTAGGCCAACTCCCCGCCATGCCTGCCAGTCCGATGTCGCCCGTTGCGCGCCAGTTCGCGCGCAGCTATGCCGAAGCCCGCCAGAAGTTTCTCGATGCCGCCCGGGGTTGCGGCGCCACCCTGACCGAATTCCCCCATCCGACCGAAGTTGGCCGTGACGGCGAAGCACTGGCCATGGATGTCGCATGGCTCGGGGCCTCCGACGCGACCCACGTGCTGCTGGTGACATCGGGCACGCACGGCGCCGAAGGCTACTGCGGATCGGGCGCCCAGGTGGCGATGCTGCACGATACCGCGCTGCATGCCGATTGCCGCCGCGCCGGCTGGGCGCTGATGTTCGTGCATGCCGTGAACCCCTATGGGTTCTCGCATCTGCGCCGCGTCAACGAGGACAACGTCGATCTGAATCGCAATTTCATGGATTTCGACCGGCCGCTGCCGTTGAACCCGGCCTATGCCGAAGTGGCGCCGCTGCTGTTGCCGGCGCAATGGCCGCCGTCCTGCGACGCGCAGACGGCGTTGATGACGACCGTGGCCCAGAAGGGGATGGACTGGTATCAGGCCGCGGTCAGCGCGGGACAGTACCAGGACGCCGCCGGCATGTTCTTCGGCGGCCACAAGGCCACATGGAGCAATTACACGCTGCGGCGCATCCTGGCCCGGTTTGGCGCGGGCCGCACGGTGCTGCGCTGGATCGACGTGCATACCGGCCTGGGCCCGTGGGGCTATGGCGAACCGATCTACATGGGGCCGGACGCGCCCGAGCCGCTGGCCAGGACCCGTGCCATCTGGGGCCGCAGCGTCACATCGATCTACGACGGTTCCTCGACCTCGGCCAACCTGACGGGCCTGGCGTGGCAGGCGGTGCCACAGACCCTGCCGTCCATCGACTATGCCGGCATTGCGCTCGAATTCGGCACGCTGCCGCTGGCCGAAGTGCTGGACGCACTGCGCGGCGATCACTGGCTGTACTTGCATCCAGAGGCCGACGAGAACCAGCGCGCCCTGATCAAGCAGACGGTATGGAACGCGTTCTATGGCGATACCGATGACTGGCGCGAGGGCGTGGTGGCGCAGGTGACGGACGCCGTGCGCAAGGCTCTCGCTTCCGCCCCGTAGCCGCCACCTTCAGGCGCGGCGTCCGTCCGTCCCCGGAACATGCCGATGCCCGACCGGACCTAGGCGCCGGGGTCGCTTTCCTCGATCAGCCATTGACGGAACGCACGCGCCGCCGCCGGTTCGGCCCGGTCGCGCGGCCAGACCACGTAGTACCCGCCGCCCAGCGACGCACTGGCGTCGCAGGCGCGCACCAGCAGGCCCGCCGCCAGGCATCGGTCGATCATATGGCGCCACGCCAGCACGATGCCTTGGCCTTCAATGGCCATCTGCACCAGCACGGGGTAGGTATTGGCCACCAGCTCGCGCTCGAAGCGGGTTTCACGCAAGCCGTTGCGCGCGAACCAGGCCGGCCACGACATCCAGATGCGCTGGGCATCCTCCAGCACCAGCAGCGATTCCCTGGGCAGGTCCGACACCTTCAGCGTCCGTCCGCCCAGGTACGACGGCGCGCAGACCGGAAACACTTCCTCGTCATAGAGACGCTGCGCGGCAATGCCGCTGGGCGCGCCTTCGCGCAGGTAATACAGGCCGACATCGAAATCGGTGCCCGACAGCGACGCCAGGCTGTCGTTGACCACCAGCCGCACATGAAAGTCCGGATGCCGCGCCCGGAAGGCCGCCAGGCGCGGCGTGAGCCAGAGCACGGCCACGCCGGAGGAGCAGGCCACGGTCAGCTCGACCTGGCCCTTGCGCTTCATCACATCCTCGGTGGCTTCCGCGCAGCGCACCAGCAGGCGCTGCACCTGCTCGGCGTACTGCTGGCCGCTGACGGTCAGCCGTAACGCGCGCGGCTCGCGCACGAACAGCTTCTTGCCCAGGAACCGCTCAAGCTGGGCCACCTGGCGGCTGATGGCACTTTGCGTGAGATGGAGCTCGGCCGCGGCCTTGGTGAAACTGCCGTGCCGCATCGCGGATTCGAACGCGACCAGGCAGGGCAATGGGGGAAGGGGGGTGATGCGCATCGGGGGCTTGTCATGGGCAGGTGACGATGCCAATGATAGTCGCAAGCCTTGTGCCAGCGGGTGGCAGGATGGGGGTGTCTCGAGAGGCGAGGGGTTCGATTTGTAATGCCGTGCCCTCTCCCCCGGCCCCTCTCCCGCTCTGCGGGAGAGGGGAGACAACCCGCAGGCATCGCAGCCCCAACGGTTTGCTCCCCTCTCCCGCGCGCGGGAGAGGGGCAGGGGGAGAGGGCAAGCCTGTCGTAGCCTCAAGCGTGATGGATCTTGCCCGCCTGCATCACCAGTTCGATGCGCGACGCCGGGCCGGCCAGTACCTCGATGTCCTGCAGCGGGTCGCCATCGACCACCAGCACGTCGGCGATCGCGCCGGCCTTGATCACGCCAAGCTCGCCGTCGCGCTGCAGGATCTCGGCGGCGATCGATGTGGCCGAGCGTACCGCCTCGGCGTTGCCCAGCAGTTCGGCGCGGATGCGAAATTCCTCGGACTGGTACTGGTGCATTTCGCCCAGCAGGTCGGAGCCGAAGCCCATCGGTACGCCGGCTTCGGCGTAGATGGCCAGCGAATCGCGGCCGGCCTGGCGCACCGTCTCGATCTTGGCCACGGAGTCGGCTGGCAGGCCCAGGCGCGCGCCGTCGCGGGCCAGGGCGTCGTAGGTGATCAGCGTCGGCACCACGTAGGCACCGTGCTCGCGCATCACGCGGGCGGCCGCCGCATCGACAAGGTTGCCGTGCTCGATGGTGCGCACGCCGCAGCGAATCGCGCGGGTGATCGCCCGGCCCGTGTAGGCGTGGGCCATCACGTAGGTCTGCGCGGCCTCGGCCTCGGCCACGATGGCGCGGATCTCGTCTTCGCTGTACTGGGTGTTGCCGATGGGGTCGGTGGGCGATGCCACGCCGCCCGACGCCATGATCTTGATCTGCGTGGCGCCTTTCTGGATTTCCTCGCGCACGGCCAGCCGCACGGCGTCCACGCCGTCGGCCACGCGGGCGATGGCGCCGGCCCGGAACGCGCACGAGCACGGCTCCAGCGTGTCCGAGCGCGGGCGGAAGTCGCCGTGGCCGCCGGTCTGCGACAGCGCCTTGCCCGACGGGAAGATGCGCGGGCCGGGGATCAGCCCCGTGGCCACGGCCTGCGACAGGCCCCAGTCGGCGCCGCCGGCATCGCGCACGGTGGTGAAGCCGCGTTCGAGCATGCCGCGCATGATCGGCATGGCGCGGAACGCCACCAGCACGTTCGGCTGCACCGCATTCAGGCCCAGGTTGGCCAGCGATGCCAGCACGTGTACATGCAGGTCGATCAGGCCCGGCATCACGGTCTTGCCGGCGACGTCGATCACGCGGGCCTGGGGCGCGTGGATCGGCGTGGCGCTGACGTCGACGATGCGCTCGCCGTCGATCAGCACATCATGGCGCGGCAGCAGCGCGCCGCGCACGGGGTCGAGGACGTTGCCGCCCTGAAGCAGAGTCTGGGTCATCTTCAATTACTTCGATTGCAGGTAGGCGGGCTCGCGCACCAGGCGCGTGCCGCAGAAGCTGATGGCCGCCGCGATCATCACGTAGATGGCCGGGGCCATGGTGCTGCCGGTGCTGGCGATCAGCCATGTGATGAAGAACGACGCGAAGCCGCCGAAGATCGTCACGGCCAGGTTGTAGGCCACCGACAGGCCGGTGGACAGCACCTTGGCCGGGAACAGTTCGGCAAACGCGGCCAGGATGGGGCCCGTGTAGGCGGCAATGAGCACGCCGAAGACGATCTGGAACACCAGCAGCGAAGCCAGCCCCGGCGCGTGGTTGATGTAGGCGAACATCGGCCAGGCCAGTACGAAGATCAGCGCGGCGGCGCCCGACAGCAGGCCGCGGCGGCCCAGCCGGTCGGCCATCATGCCGACGATGGGCGCGAACACCATGATCGCCATGCCCCCGGCCATGCCGGCGACAAAGCCGGTCGATTGCGGCACCTTGAGCACCTTGACCGCGTAGGTCGGCATGTAGAACAGCAGCACGTAGGTACACACCGTCCACAGGATCACCATCGAGAAGCTGGCGGCGGTCTCGCGCGGATAGTCGCGCAGCACTTCCTTCAGCGGCGAGTCGGTCTTGTCGGTGGTCGCCTGGAACGTGGGCGTCTCTTCAAGGTTGTGACGGATATAGAAGCCGACCGGGCCGATGATCATGCCGATCAGGAACGGCAGGCGCCAGCCCCAGCTGTTGAGCGCCTCGGGGCTCAGCGTGGCGGTGACGAAGGTGCCCACGGCGGCACCCAGCAGCACGGCCACGCCGATGCTGGCCTGGATCCAGCTCGAATAGTAGGCACGCTGGCGTTCGGGCGCGTACTCGGTCAGGAACGCCGTGGCGCCGCCCATCTCGCCGCCGGCCGAGAAACCCTGCATCAGGCGCGCGATGACGATGAGCAGCGGGGCGAACACGCCGATCTGGTCGTAGGTGGGCGCGATGCCGATCAGCGTGGTGCCGGCGGCCATCAGCAGGATGGTCAGCGACAGCGCCGCCTTGCGGCCCACACGGTCGGCGTAGACGCCCAGGATGATGCCGCCCACGGGCCGCATGAAGAACCCGACGCCGAACGTGGCCACGGCCAGCAGCAGCGATGACAGGTCATTTCCGGTGGGGAAGAACAGTTTGGCGATGATCACGGCGAAGAAGCTGTACACCGTGAAGTCGAACCATTCGAGGCCGTTGCCAATCACCGTGGCGATGATGGCGCGGCGGCGTTGACTGGCCCCGATCTGGGGCGCGGTCTCCGCAAAGGCGGGGGCGCTGGCTTGCATGTCTCTCTCTCCCTGTTTGGCAGAACGCTGGGAAGCCCTGTTATGACAGGCTCTGGCCGATGGTAGGGGCGCCGCGGCAAGAGGGAGAAACGATATCTGCGCATGCTGGCATGACGCCAGCGCATGCGTGGCCTGCGCTGGCGTCGGGCTAGGCGGTGCTGTTGACGCGCGTCAGGGCACCCGTCACGCCGTGCGCGCACAGCAGTTCGAGCTGCGTGGCCACGCTGTCGACAAATACCGCCGACTGCGCCAGGTCGCCAAACACCGGTGCAAAGCCGGCAATGGTCCGCACGCGCGTCTGCTCGCGTGTGCGGGCATCGAACAGTGTTTCGGTCCGGCGCGCGGCGTCGGCCATCACGGCGGCCAGCGGCTGCGCCAGCGGGTCTTCGATCGGGAAGGCGTTGCCGGCCTCGTCGTAGCCGCGCAGGAAGTGCAGCCACGCGGCCACACCCAGCGCCAGGCGCGGAAACGGCTGGCCGGCGGCAAGGCGGTCGCGGATCGGCGCCAGCAGCCGCTGCGGGATCTTCTGCGACCCGTCCATGGCGATCTGGCGCGTGCGATGCCCCAGCGCCGGGTTGGTGAAGCGCGGCAGCAGGCTGGCGCGATAGGCGTCCACGTCGAGCCCCGGCAGCGGCGGCAGCGTGGGCTGGGTTTCGCGCGCCATGGCGTCGGAAATGAACGCATGCACGGGGGGCTGGGCGATCACGCGGTCGGTGGTGGCCCAGCCGGCCAGCACGCCCAGGTACGCCATCATCGACTGGCTGCCGTTGACCAGCCGGTGCTTGAGCACCTCGAACGGGCGGGCCTCGGCGACGAACTGGGCGCCGCCGGCTTCCCATGCGGGGCGGCCCGCCGCAAAGCGGTCCTCGATCACCCACTGGAAGAACGGCTCGCCCACCACGGGCCACGCGTCGTACAGGCCCAGCGCCGACGAGACGTGCGCCACGTCGTCGATGGTGGTCTTGGGCACGATGCGGTCCACCATCGTGTTGGGGAACGTGCAGCGCGCCGCTACCCAGTCGTGCAGCGTGGGGTCGATCTCGGCGCAGAAGGCCAGCAGCACGCGGCGCAGCGTATCGCCATTGCTGGCCAGGTTGTCGCACGACAGCAGCGTGACCGGGCCCAGGCCCCGCTGCATGCGCCGCTGCAGCCCCAGCGCCAGGTAGCCGATGGCGGTCACGGGGTGCGATACGGCGGACAGATCCTCGACGATGTCGCGGTCGGCCCGGTTCAACTCGCCGGTGGCGGGGTCGTGGCAATAGCCTTTCTCGGTGACGGTCAGGCTGACGATGCGGGTGTCGCGATGGGCGATGCGGTCCAGCACGATCTCGGGGTCTTCCTCGGCCACCAGCACGCCGAGCACGGCCCCGATGACCTGCAGCGTTTCGGCGGTGGCGCTGCGCAGGGCCAGCGTGTACAGGCCTTCCTGCGGGTTGAGCGCGTCGCGCGTGTCGGGCCGGCGCAGCGACACGCCGATGATGCCCCAGCGCAGTCCGTCTTCCCCCATGGCCGCGATGGCCGCTTCGGTGATCTCGGCCTGGTGGCCGCGATGGAAGGCGCCGATCCCCAGGTGAACGATGCCCGCCCGCAGGGCGTCGCGCGCATAGCCGGGACGCCGCACGTCGGGCGGCAGCGCGCCGAGCCGGGCAGGATGCAGGCGCGGCAGCTGTTCGATATCGCTCATCGTGGTCTCCTTGTCAGGCCTTGCGCGCAACGCCGATCGCCACCCGCCGCGCTACCAGTGCCACAGCGTGCCGTCGTGCGCCAGCCGGTTCACCGGCAGGTAGGCGCGCTGGTACGGGTACTTCGCGGCCAGCGTCTCGTCGATGTCCACGCCGTGGCCCGGTGCGTCGCCGGGGTACATCATGCCGTCCTGAAACGTATACGCGTGCGGGAATACGGCGTCGGTCTCCTCCGTATGGCGCATGTATTCCTGGATGCCGAAGTTGGGCACCCAGATATCGAAATGCAGTGCCGCCCCCATGCAGGCCGGGGACAGGTCGGTCGCGCCATGGCAGCCCGTGCGCACCTGGTGCAGTGCCGCGAAGTCGGCAATACGGCGCAAATGGGTGATGCCGCCGGCATGCACGACCGTGGCTCGAATATAGTCGATCAACTGTTCCTCCAGCAGGGCCTTGCAGTCCCAGATGCTGTTGAAAATCTCGCCCACGGCCAGCGGCGTGACCGTGTGCTGGCGGATCAGCCGGAACGCGCGCTGGTCTTCGGCGGGCGTGGCGTCTTCCATCCAGAACAGCCGGAACGGCTCCAGCGACTTGCCCAGCCGGCCCGCTTCGATCGGCGTCAGCCGGTGGTGCACGTCGTGCAGCAGGTGGATGTCGGGGCCCACGGCTTCGCGCACCTTGTCGAACAGCTTCGGCGTGTGGTCCAGGTAGCGTTCGGTGCTCCAGTCGTGTTCGGAGGGTAGGTTGGCGTCGGCCGGCTCGTAGAACAGCCGGTCGCGCGACACCCCATACACCTTGTTCAGCCCCGGCACGCCGGACTGCGCGCGAATCGCCTTGTAGCCCATTTCCTTGTAGCGCAGCACCTCTTCCACGGTGTGGCCGATGTCGCTGCCGTTGGCGTGGCCGTAGACCATCACCCCGGTCCGGCTCTTGCCGCCCAGCAGCTGGTACAGCGGCAGATTGGCGGCCTTGGCCTTGATGTCCCACAGCGCCGTGTCCACGGCGGCAATCGCACTCATCGTCACCGGGCCGCGCCGCCAGTAGGCGCCGCGGTACAGGTATTGCCAGATGTCCTCGATCTGGTGCGCGTCGCGCCCGATCAGGCATGGGACGACGTGGTCTTCCAGATAGCTGGCCACGGCCAGTTCGCGCCCGTTGAGCGTGGCGTCGCCGATGCCGGTCAGCCCCTCGTCGGTTTCGATCTTGAGCGTGACGAAGTTGCGTCCCGGGCAGCAGACGATAACGCGTGCGTTGGTGATCTTCATGCGGGTCTCCGGCAATGCGGGGGGTGGGTTACATCACGGCGCCAAGCGCCCAGGGCACGAATTCGTTCTGGCCGTAGCCGTGCTGCTCGCTGCGGGTGCGGCGGCCCGACGCGGTTTCCAGCATCAGCCGGAAGATGGCCGCGCCCTTGTCGGCGATGGTCGATTCGCCGTCCAGGATGTCGCCGCAGTTGATGTCGATATCCTCCGACTGGCGTTGCCACAGCGCAGTGTTGGTGGACAGCTTCAGTGACGGCGACGGCGCGCAGCCATAGGCCGACCCCCGGCCCGTGGTGAAGCAGATCAGGTTGGCGCCGCCCGCCACCTGGCCCGTGGCCGACACGGGGTCGTAGCCCGGGGTGTCCATGAAGACCAGCCCGTGCGCGCGCACCGGTTCGGCAAATTCGTAGACATCCACCAGATTGGTGGTGCCGCTCTTGGCCACGGCGCCCAGCGACTTTTCCAGGATGGTGGTCAGCCCGCCGGCCTTGTTGCCGGCGGACGGGTTGTTGTCCATGCTGCCGGCGTTGCGGGCGGTATAGGCCTCCCACCAGCGGATGCGGGCAATCAGCCGGTCGGCCACCGCGGCCGACACCGCGCGGCGCGTCAGCAGGTGCTCGGCGCCGTAGATCTCGGGCGTTTCCGACAGGATCGCCGTGCCACCCTGCGCCACAAGCAGGTCCACGGCCGCCCCAAGCGCCGGATTGGCGGTAATGCCCGAATAGCCGTCGGAGCCGCCGCACTGCAGCCCCACCATCAGGTGGCTGGCCGGCACCGGCTGGCGCGTGACGCGGTGGGCGTCTTCCAGCAGCGCCTGCACCACGCCCACGCCGCGCGCCACGGTCCTGGCCGTGCCGCCGGTGTCCTGGATGTTGAAGCTGTGAAATCGCGGCCCCTCGGCCAGCGCCGACAGGCCGGGCTCGGCCAGCAGCGCATCGATCTGGTTGGTCTCGCAGCCCAGGCCCACCACCAGCACCGCCGCAAAGTTCGGATGGCGGGCGTAGCCGGCCAGGGTGCGGCGCAGCACGCGCAGGTTTTCGCCGTCGCTGTCGGTGGCGCAGCCCGCGCCGTGCGTCAGCGCCACCACGCCATCCACGTTGGGATAGGGCGCCAGCGCCTCGGGGTGAATCTCGCGCCGGAAATGGTCCGCAATGGCGCGTGCCACGGTGGCCGAGCAGTTCACCGAGGTCAGGATGCCGATGTAGTTGCGCGTGGCGATGCGGCCATCGGCCCGCACGATGCCGTCGAACGTGGCCGGGGCGGTGGCCTTCGCCGTGTCGTGGACGTCGCTGCCGGCCGCGTAGTCGCGCGCGAAGTCGCCCATGGCCAGGTTGTGGGTATGCACATGCTGGCCCGGCGCGATGGCCTGCCGCGCGAAGCCGATGATCTGGTTGTAGCGCCGCACGGGGGCGCCTTCGGCAATGGCGCGCACGGCCACCTTGTGGCCCGGCGGCACCAGGCTGGCCACGGTGACGCCCTCCTGGTGCAGCACCGTGCCGGGCAACAGCTGGCGGCACGCGATGACGATATCGTCGGCGGGATGGATCCGGATGACGGCCGGTGCGGACATGCGTGCGCCTCCCGTGGGTCAGTTGGACCAGCCGCCGTCGATCACCTGGGCGGTGCCGGTGGTGAAGGCCGATTCGTCCGATGCCAGATACACGGCCAGCGCGGCGATCTCGGCAGCCGTGCCGATGCGGCCCATCGGCTGGCGCGCAATGAAATCGGCTTCCACCTGCGCCAGCGTGCGGCCGCTGGCGGCGGCCTGGTTGCCGATACGCTGGCGCAGCGACGGCGATTCCACGGTGCCAGGACAGATCGCATTGCAGCGGATGCCGCGCGTGATGTAGTCGGCGGCCACGGCCTTGGTCATGCCGATTACGGCAGCCTTGGAGGCGCCGTAGACAAAGCGGTTGGGCGCGCCCTTGATGCTGCCGGCCACCGAGGCCATGTTGATGATCGACCCGCCGCCCGCGTCGAGCATGGCCGGCAGGAAGGCGCGCATCATGCGATACATGGCGCGGACGTTCAGGTTCATCGAGAAGTCGAAGGCGGCCTCGTCGCAGTCCAGGATGGTGCCGTGGTGGACAAAGCCGGCGCCATTGAACAGCACGTGGATGCGGCCGATCTCGCGTGCGGCGGCGTCCACGGCCGCGCCATCGGTGACGTCGAGCCGCAGCGTCCGGCAGCCGGGCAGGGCGGACAGCGCCGCCAGCGGTTCGGGATTGATGTCGGCGGCGATGACCTGGGCGCCTTCGCGCAGGAACGCTTCGGCCGTGGCCCGGCCTATGCCCTGGCCGGCGGCCGTGACCAGCGCGATCTTGCCGGTGAGTCGTTGCGACATGGATGGCTCCTTATCGGTTCAAGCGGGTTTGTGTTGTCAGTCTTGTCGGCCAGGTCAGGAAACGGTGGCACGCGCCGTGGCGCGGCGGTCGATGGCGGCCCAGTCCCAGTCGATGCCAAGCCCCGGCGACGTGGGCGGCACGGCGTGGCCATCGGCAAACGCCACGCGGCTGTGCGTGATGGCATCGAGCTGCGGGATGTACTCGACCCACGGGGCATTCGGTACCGCCGCGCAGAGCGACACATGCAGCTCCATCAGGAAGTGCGGGCAGATCGGGACGTTGCAGGCCTCGGCCAGGTGCGCCACCTTGAGCGACGGCGTGATGCCGCCCACGCGCGCCACATCGGCCTGCACGACCGAACAGGCACCCTGGCGCAGGTAGTCGGCAAACTGGCCGGCGGAATAGAGCGATTCGCCCACGGCAATCGGCAGGGGCGTGGCGGCGGCAAGCCGGACGTGGCCGGACAGGTCGTCGGCGGGCAGCGGTTCCTCGAACCATGACAGGCCCAGGCCTTCATAGTGGGACGCGCGCCGGATGGCCTCGGCCGACGTGAAGCACTGGTTGGCGTCGATCATCAGCGCGAAATGGTTGCCCACCGCTTCGCGCACCGCGTAAAGACGGTCCAGATCCTCGGCCAGATGCGGCTTGCCAACCTTGAGCTTGACCCCCTGGAAGCCCGCCTGCCTTGCCGCCAGCGTGGCCTGGACCAGTTCGGTGGGCGACAGGTGCAGCCAGCCGCCTTCGGTGGAGTACATCGGCACGCGCGGCTGCGCACCGCCGGCGGCGAGCCACAGCGGCTGGCCGTCGCGGCGGCAGCGCCAGTCCCACAGCGCCGTGTCGATGGCCGCCAGCGCCAGGCTGGTGATGGCGCCCACCGAGGTGGCGTGGGTGCTGAACAGCAGGTCGCGCCAGATCTGCTCGATGCGGGCCGGGTCGCGGCCGATCAGCTGCGGCGCCAGGTGGTCGCGCAGCAGCGCCATGACCGACGAGCCGCCTGTGCCGATCGTATAGCTGTAGCCCGTGCCCTCGCTGCCGTCGTCGCAGCGCACGCGCACCATCGGCGTTTCCTGGGTAACGAACGACTGGATCGCATCGGAGCGCGCAACGGGGGGTGGCAGATCGACCTGCAGCAGTTCAACGTGCGTGATCGTCGTCATTTGCTGCCTACCAGGTTGGGCAGCCACAGCGTGATCTCGGGCACGTAGGTAATGGCGATCAGCGTCAGGAACAGCGGGATCAGCCACGGCAGGATGGCCACCGTGGTGCGCTCCACCGACAGCCTGGCCACGCGCGCCAGCACGAACAGCACCATGCCCAGCGGCGGGTGCAGCAGGCCGATCATCAGGTTCAGGGTCATGATCAGGCCGAAATGGATCGGGTCGATGCCGAGCTTGAGCACGATGGGCAGCAGGATCGGCACCAGGATCGTGATGGCCGCCGTGGTGTCGATAAAGCAGCCGACGATCAGGATCAGCACGTTGGCCAGCAGCAGGAATACCCACTTGTTGTGCGTGAAGCCCAGGATGGCGTCGGTCAGCGCCTGCGCGGCCTGGCTCGTGGTCAGCAGCCAGGCGAAGATCGACGCCGCCGTGACGATGAACAGCACCGACGCGGTGGTTTCCACCGTATCGAGCGTGGCGCGGGCCAGCGCCCGCATCGTCATCGACCGGTAGCGCACCAGGCCCAGGAACAGGGCCCAGATGACCGCGGCCACGGCCGCCTCGGTGGGCGTGAACCAGCCCAGCGTCATGCCGCCGATCAGGATCACGGGCGCCATCAGCGCCATCACGGCCGAGAAGTCGAAGTACCAGTCCAGCGCCAGCAGCACCACCAGGGCAATCATCGCCGCCATGTTGGTCGACACGCCGGCCGACACGGCCAGCCAGATCGCCATCGGAAAGGCCAGCACCACGATGATCTCCACCGTGGCCGAGCCGAGCAGTTTCCACGAGAACGCCGTGTCGCCGCCCCAGCCGCGCCGGTGCGCGATCCACGCCACGGTGGCCATCATGAACAGCGTCAGCACCAGCCCAGGGACGATGCCGGCCAGGAACAGCGAGCCGATGGACACGTTGGCCATCATGCCGTAGATCACGAACGGCAGCGACGGCGGGATGATCGGGCCCAGCGTGGCCGATGCCGCCGTCACGCCCACGGCGAACTCGGTCTCGTAGCCGTGGTCCTTCATCGCCTTGATCTCGATGGTGCCCAGGCCGGCCGCATCGGCAATGGCCGTGCCGCTCATGCCCGAGAAGATCACCGAGCCGATGATGTTGACGTGGCCCAGGCCGCCGCGCATCCAGCCCACCAGCGCCACCGCGAAGTTGTAGATGCGGCCCGTGATGCCGGCCACGTTCATCAGGTTGCCGGCCAGGATGAAGAACGGCACGGCCAGCAGCGGAAAACTCTCCACGCCGGCGATCATGCGCTGGGCCAGGATCACGTCGGGCACGGTGCCGCTGGCCCAGATATAGAACAGCGACGCCAGCGCCATCGACACGGCCACCGGCATGCCCACCAGCATCAGCAGCAGGAACGAAGCAATCAGGATCCACATGCCCGGGCTCCTTAGTCGTCAAACGATTCGAAGGCTTCCGGGCGTTCCAGAATCGAATAGCCGTTTCGCCAGTTTTGCCAGGTCACCTGGATCGAGCGTCCCAGCATCAGCACAAAGCCGAGCAGCGCCGCCCAGTACACATAGTTCTTGTTCCATTCGATGGTGGTCATCGGCTCGTCGCCCACGATGCCGATGTACTTCCAGACCAGCCACGCGGCGTAGCCCAGGAACGCCGTGCGCAGCACGTCGACCAGCGTGGACAGCACGCGCGCCGGGCCATGCGGCAGGTAGCGATAGATCAGGTCCACCTGGATATGCCGGCTCTTGCGCACGCACATCGACGCGCCGATGAAGACCACGCCGATCAGGCAGTAGGTGGCCAGTTCCTCGGTCCAGGCCAGCGAATCGTTCATCACGTAGCGCGTGAAGAACTGCATGAAGACCAGCAGCGTCATGATCCAGAACAGGCCCACGGTGAACCAGTCCTCGGCGGCGTAGCCGGACAGGTCCACCGGTTGCGCATCGGCGGCCTCGAAGGTGTGGACGATTTCCTCGACCGAGGTCATGTGCGGGGCGCCGTCGGCGGGCGGGGTGTCCGTGGCCCGGTCGGGCAAGGCTTGGGAGCGCAATTCCATTGGAAGTCTCCGGTTCCTGTGGTGTTTTTCTCCCCTCCCGCTGGCGGGAGAGGGGCGGGGGAGAGGGCAGGCGTTTCCGATGAGACAGATCGCAATGTGAGCGGCCTTACCCTCTCCCCCAACCCCTCTCCCGTGTACGGGAGAGGGGAGCGGGATTGCGAGTCGGGCTTATTTCACCGCCTGGATCTTTTCCCAGTCCGCCTTGCGATAGCCCTGCGACTCGACGCTGACGTTCTTGAGCACGGCGTCGCGATACTCGGGGATGCTGACCTCTGTCACCGTGATGCCCTTTTGCTTGAACACCGCCACGAGTTCCTTCTCGCGCGCCACCACGTCGGCCGTGGCCTTGGCGGCGGCTTCCTGCGCCACGTCGAGGAACATCTTGCGCTCGGGCTCGGACAGCTTCTTCCAGAGCGCGCCCGAGACAATGGTGTTCAGGTGATCGACGATATGGCCGGTCAGCACGATGTACTTCTGTACCTCGTAGAACTTCTTCGCCTCGATGGTGGTCAGCGGATTCTCCTGGGCTTCCACGGTGCCGTTCTGCAGCGCCAGGTAGACCTCGGCAAACGCGATCGGCGACGTGTTCACGCCGCAAGCCCGGGGCATGGCCAGGTAGGCCGGCACGTCAGGCACGCGCATCTTCAGGCCCTTCATCTCGGCGCAGTGCGAGAACGGCTTGTTCGACGTGGACTGGCGCGTGCCGTAGTACGTGGTGGCCACGATATGGTTGCCGGTCTTCTGCTCGTAGCCCGCCGTCAGTTCCTTGTAGATGTCGCTCTTCGTGTAGGCCAGCAGGTGGTCGGGGCCCCGGAAGATGTACGGGTAGTACGTCACGCCGATGCGCGGGAACGACTTGGCCGCGAAGCTGGAGCCCGAGATGATGATGTCCACCGTGCCCATCGCCAGGCCCTGGTTGATATCGTTCTCCTTGCCCAGTTGCGACGCCGGGAACACGTCGATCTGATACTTGCCGTTGGTGCGCTTCCTGATCTCGTCCGCGGCCCAGACCGACCATTTGTGGAACGGCTCCGAGGTTTCATAGACGTGCGCCCATTTGAGCTTGATCGGGGCAGCCTGCTGGGCCAGCGCGGGGGTGGTCAGGGTGGCGGCGAACAGCAGGGCCGCACCGAGCATGGACGAGAACTGCCGGCGACGTAGCATCATGGGTCTCCTTTTTCGGTGAAAGATCCGCCGGTCTTATAGGGGTGACCAGTCGGCATGCGAGGGCAAAACCTTATCCGGTCAACTGCACCTTGGTACTGCGGGATTTGTCGGCGGCCAGCTGGAACGCCTCGACCGCCTGTGCCAGCGGCAACTGCGCGGACAGCAGCGGCCGCACGTCGAGCCGCCGGCTGGTCAGGTACTGCACCGCCCAGTCGAATTCGCGGCCAAAGCGGAACGCGCCCACGTAGTCGAGTTCGCGCGCCATGATGCTGTTGGCCGGAAAATGCAGCCCTTCGGCCGGCAGGGTACCCACCTGTACGATGCGGCCGCCCCGGCGCGTGGCCGTCAGGCACGTGCCCAGCGCGGCGACGCTGCCGGCGGCTTCCAGGCTCACGTCGGCAATGTCCTGCAGTTCGCTGGCGGGCACCTGCGTGGTCAGGATGGTGCGGTCGGCGCCCACCGCCGCCGCCACGTCGAGCGGCCGCTGGGCGATATCGCACACGATGATCTGCGCCGCGCCGGCCAGGCGCGCGGCCATCACGGTCAGGCTGCCGATGGTGCCGCCGCCGGTCACCAGCACGGTCTTGCCAAGCAGTTCGCCAGCCCGGTTCACGCCGTGCAGCGCCACCGACAGCGGTTCGGCAAAGGCCAGTTCGCCCAGCGAGATATCGGCGTGCACCGGCGTCAACTGCCGCTCATGCATCGGGAAGTGCTGGCGGAACATGCCCTGCACATGCGGAAACACGCTGGCGCTACCCAGGAAGCGCATGTTGCGGCACAGGTTGTCGCGGCCGGCGCGGCAGTAGTCGCACTGGCCGCACGCGTGCGACGGATTGATCGCCACCTTCATGCCCGGCGCCACACGTGTGACGGCGCTGCCCACCGCCTCGACGATGCCGGACGCCTCGTGCCCCGGCGTCAGCGGTTCCTGGATGACGAACGCGCCGACCTTGCCGTGGAAGTAGTAGTGCAGGTCCGACCCGCAGATGCCGGCCGCGCCCAGGCGCACCAGCACATCGTGGGCGCCCGGGGCGGCCGGTTCCACTTCGGTAAAGCGCAGGTCTTCGCTGGCATGGATATGGCAGGTCAGGGACATCACGACTCCTCGCTGTGGACTTTCACGTCTTTGCCATGGCCCGGCCACGCCGCATAGAAGCGGTGATGCGACAGTTCCAGGTGGTCGCACATCGCGGCCCGCGCCGCATCGGGCGAGCCGGAATCGATGGCATTCACCACGGCACGGTGTTCGGCAATGGCGGCGGCCCAGCTTTCGGCGTTCTCGAAATGGTTGCCAAACTGCGCGAACAGCGGGTTATGGCGCTCGTCGAACAGTTCGGCCACCAGGCGCAGCAGCACGGCGTTTTCCGATACCTCGGCAATGCGCAGATGAAACATGCGGTCGCCGCGCACGGGGATATGGCCGCTGCCGGCTTCCTCTTCCATCAGCGCGATCGATTCGGCCAGCGCCTCCAGCAGTGCCGGCGTGCAGTGGCGCGCGGCGCCGGCGGCCATTTCGCCTTCGATCACCTGGCGGGCGCGGATCACGTCCAGCGGCGTCGCCGCCACGATGCCGCCCCCGTGCGCGGCCGGGGGTGTGGCATCGGCCGCGCAGGCATAGATGCCCGATCCCATGCGGACCTCGACCAGGCCTTCCACCTCCAGCGCAATCAGCGCCTCACGTACCGACGGACGCGACACGCCCAGTTGCACCGCCAGGTCGCGCTCGGGCGGCAACCGCGCGCCAACGGGAAACTCCCCGCTTTCGATCAACCGGCGCAGCTGGTCGGCAATCTGGCGGTACAGGCGACGCGGTTCGATCTGCTGAAGCGGCATGGGGTATCCCGGGCAGGCAGCGGACAAATGGTCAAGCGGTCTGACCAATTTCTAGGAGACTTTGCGCGCCGCTTCAAGAAAATGTTATGGCGCGCCGCAGCAGGGCATCGCTCGGGAAAGCGGGAGCTGCCAGGAGAGGCCGCGCGGGCAGATATGACACGGCTGCATGCCAAAACTACCTGCCATCGACGCCCATCTGCGCGATTTCTTCCGTTAGGGCATCCGCCGCACACGCGTCCCAAGTCCCTGAAATCATTGGGGAAAGCCGGCTGGAGCGGCGCGCGGTCGACATCGGGTCGTCATGCGGGCCCTGCATTTGCTACTAAGCTTTCTTGGGACTGCCCTGGTTCTGGGACAGTCTGCCGTGTTCCGTCTGTGAGGAGATCACGATGCAAACAAAGACGTTAATACCCGCTGTACTGGTCGCCGCCGGCCTGCTGTCCGTGCCGCTCGCCCAGGCCCAGCAACAACAACCGATGCCCGGCCAGACCCAGCCGTCGGGTCCCACCCCCATGCCATCCCCCGGCCAGGCAGGCGCGATGCCACCCAATGCGACCCCGATGCCGCCGGCCACCAGCGGCAGGCAGCCGCAAGGCATGTCGAACAAGGGACAAAGCTCTGGCTCCCAAGGCGGCATGTCTCAGGGCGGCATGTCCTCGGGCGGGTCCCAAGGCGGTATGTCGCAGGGCGGCATGTCCTCCGGCCAGTCTGGCTCGGCGCCGATGGGCGCCCAGTCGCCTTACTCGCCCAAGAAGTGGAACAAGGGCGAAAAGCTGCCGGCAGAATTCCGCGACCGGCAGTACGTGATCGACAAGTACAAGGACTACAACCTGCCCGCGCCCAAGAAGGGGTATCACTGGGTAGGCGTCGGCGCCGACTACTATCAGGTGTCGTCGAACGGCACGATCTATTCGGTCGGGCCGGGAAGCTGATCCGGGTAGGAGTTTTCCTAAGAAAAACGCCGCGGGGTCGCGGCGTTTTTTTTGTTTAGCGGTGCGTATCGGCGTCGTCGGCCTCCGCAAAAAACACGGCCTGGACGGCATGTTCGATGGCGTCGAACGTTTCAGGCCGGACCCGTGTGCCAAGCTGCTTGCGCCAGCGATTCGATATCCGGCCTTTTTCACGGAAGCAGCTCGATATCAGCGTGGCCAGATCGTGATTGCGGATGTCGAACTCGGCTTCCACGCGGCTGACAACTTCGTCATAGCCAAGCAGGAATTGCGTTTCCGCCTGCAGGTCATGTTCCAGCGCCTCCTTGACCATGCGCACGCTGAATTCGACGCACTGCGTCGCGTCCCAGTAGCGGTACGGCGTGGCGCCCGCCGAGGTCTGGCAATCGAACTCATGATCGCCGACGGCCCAGACGCGCCACAGCGCACGTACCGGTTTCGAAAAACTCTCCAGCGCCGCCAGATAGTCGGCTTCGTTCCGCTTGATGGCCACCGAGACCGGCAGCAAAAAGCCTTTCGCCATCTTGCCCGAACGGCAAAGTGCGTGATGAATAAGAAACCGCGACAGTCGCCCATTGCCGTCCATGAACGGATGGATGAACACGAACCAGAACGAGACGACGCTGGCCACGATCAGCGGGTCGAGATTGCGCGGAGGCGCGTTGGCAAACGACTCAAGGCCCTGCATCAGCCCCGGCACGTCGTCGGGGTGCGGCGGGACATAGGTAACCGATGCGGCGCCATGGCCGCCGCGCCGCAGCCAGTTTTGCTCGTTGCGGTACTGCACGGCCTGGTCGTACGGATTGGCGATGATGTCGTTCTGCAGCTCGGTCAGGTATTCCTCATCGAGCGGCCGCCGTTCGTGAGCGTGCTGCAGCAGCCGGACGAAGCGTTCGGACTTGTCGAGCGTCGGCCGTTCACGCTCGATTTCGAACGACTTCTCGGTCTCGCTCAGGTAGGCCCAGTTCAGCGCGCGATCGAGAAGGTCTTTGCCCACCGTGGCGATGAACGTATCCATGCGGGCAAAGACGTCCATGTCCAGCACGGCCTGTATGGCATTGGTGCGCTGGACATTGACGCATTGGTCCAGTGAGCCCAGGCCGTTGAACCGAACGCGCCAGCGTGGAAACAGCTGCCCGGGTTCGGCCGTGTAATAGCGTGCGGGATCGAACAGGTCCACATAGGGCACCTTGGTCGATTGCCGTGGCGTCAGGATCTTGCCTGTGAAGTGTTCCCAGAGCAGGGCCGCGATGCGGACGTAGCGGCTGTTTGGCTGTGCGTCGATTTCGGCCTGGAGATCGGCGTGTTCGATCTTTGGAAGGGCGCCAGCCAGGATAGCCAGGTTGACGCCCTCATGCTTGAGCGCAAACAGCACATGCGCCAGTGGCGACGCGCCTTCAGGCGGCGCAACCTTGCGCGGGAACAGCACGGCATCGGCGGTTGCCAATATGCGCGTCGTGGCGCCCGCGCGGGCTTCGCGGACGACGGGAACAGCGGGAAGGTCCAGCTGTTCACGCAGCCGGGCATATCCAACCAATCGCATACTGTGCATGGCGACCCCTTAAAGTGATGTTAGGGGCGCAACTTTTTATTAGGCAGACGAAGAATTTTTATATTTTTCCGCCTACTCGTCTACTTTTTATTAGGCAGTGATGCTTGCATCACTCAAAATGCACGGTGGACCGCCATACGCCACACCAAATTGGCGCTGGCCGAACTTTTTATATATTTCGACCCCAAACCACGCACCAAATCTTGGTGGGTCTGGGGCCCTGGCCCTGACTTGCCCTCAATCCGGCAACGCGTCGTACGTCACCAGAAACACCTGGTCATCGCCCGCGCTGACCGACAGCCAGACGATATCGAGATCGGGGAAGGCCGCTTCCACGTTGTCGTGTTCGTTGCCGATTTCCACCACCAGCACGCCGCCCGGGTTCAGGCGCTTTTTGGCGCCAGCGATGATACGGCGCACCACGTCCATGCCGTCGTCGCCGCCGGCCAGTGCCAGGCGCGGTTCGGCCAGGTACTCGGCCGGCAGTTCGCGCATCGACTGCTCGTTGACATAGGGCGGATTGGTCAGAATCACGTCGTACGTGGCGCCCGAAGGCAGCGGCGCGTACAGGTCGCCCTCGAACAGCGCGATGCGGTTCTCCATCTTGTAGTCCGCCACGTTGCGGCGGGCCACGGCCAGTGCGTCGGACGAAATGTCCACGGCGTCGATGCGCGCATTGGGCCAGACATGCGCGGCGATGATCGGCAGGCAGCCCGAGCCGGTGCACAGTTCCAGCACCGGGCCGATCTGCCCGATGTCGCCCAGCCATGGCTCCAGGCCGTCCTGTAGCAATTCGCCGATAAAGCTGCGCGGCACGATCACGCGCGAATCCACGTAGAAGCGCAGGCCGTGCATGAACGCCTCATGCGTGATGTACGCCGCCGGCACGCGTTCCGTGACGCGGCGGTCGATCACCTTGAGCACGGCGTCGACTTCCTCGGGCAGCAGGCGCGCGTCGAGGAACGGATCGAGCGTGTCCAGCGGCAGGTTCAGCGTGTGCAGCACCAGGTAGGCCGCTTCGTCATAGGCATTGGCGCTGCCGTGGCCGAACGACAGCCGGGCGGCCGTAAATCGGGAAACGGCCAGCCGCAGCAGGTCGCGGACGGTCTTCAGGGGGGAGGGGGTAGCCATGGCGGTGGGTCGTTCCAATGGTAAGTCGATCAGCCGATCAGGCGATCAGGCGTTCCAGCACGCCCCGGTAAACGTTCTTGAGCGGCTCGATGAAGCGCACTTCCACGTGTTCGTCGATCTTGTGGATGCTGGCGTTCGGCGGGCCGAATTCAATGACCTGCGGGCAGATCTTGGCGATGAAGCGGCCGTCGGACGTGCCGCCCGTGGTCGACAGCTCGGTCGTCACCCCGCACTCGGCGGCGATGGCGGCCGCCAGCGCGTCGGAAAGATCGCCGCGCGGCGTCAGGAATGGCTCGCCGCCCAGCGTCCAGTCCAGCGTGTATTCCAGGCCGTGCTGGTCCAGGATCGCATGCACGCGCTGCTTCAGGCCGTCCAACGTGCTGGCCGTCGAGAAGCGGAAATTGAAGTCGATGGTCACGTGGCCCGGAATCACGTTGGTGGCGCCGGTGCCCGCATGGATATTCGACATCTGCCACGTGGTGGGCGGGAAATACTCGTTGCCCTGGTCCCACGTCTCGGCCACCAGCGCGGTCAGCGCCGGCGCGGCCAGGTGGATCGGGTTGCGCGCCAGGTGCGGGTAGGCGATATGGCCCTGCACGCCCTTGACCGTGAGCTTGCCCGACAGCGACCCGCGGCGGCCGTTCTTGACCATGTCGCCCAGCGTATCGACCGAGGTCGGCTCGCCCACCACGCAGTAGTCCAGCCGTTCGCCGCGTGCCTTCAGGGCTTCCACCACCTTCACGGTGCCGTCGTGCGCGGGGCCTTCTTCGTCGCTGGTGATCAGGAACGCGATGGAACCGGCGTGGTCCGGGTGCCGGGCGACGAATTCCTCGCAGGCCACCACGAAGCCGGCAATCGACGTTTTCATGTCGGCCGCGCCACGGCCGTAGAGCTTGCCGTCGCGCTGGGTCGGTTCGAACGGGTCGGACGACCACTGGTCGAGCGGGCCGGTCGGTACCACGTCGGTGTGGCCGGCAAAGGCCAGCAGCTTGCCCGCCGTGCCCTGCGTGCCGCGCCGGACCGCCCACAGGTTGGTCACGCGGAAGCTGTCAGGGCCGCTGACGATGTTCTCGCAGGTAAAGCCAAGCGCGGTCAGGCGCGCTTCCAGCACGGACTGGCAGCCTTCGTCGGCAGGGGTGACCGAGCGGCGGCGCATCAGGTCTTCGGTCAGGGCAAGGGTCGGATTCATGGTGCGGGGGGTGCGACGAATGGTGCGAAATGCGGGTCTTCAGAACAGCGAGGCGTACGTGTCGGCGGAAAACCCCACGCTGACCTTGCCATCGCGATCCAGTACCGGGCGCTTGATCAGCGACGGGCTGGTCTGCATCAGGGCCACGGCGCCAGCTTCGTTGTCCGCCTTGGCCTTGTCGGCGTCGGACAGCGCGCGGTACGTCGTGCCTTTCTTGTTCAGCAGCGTGGCCAGCGGCACGTGCTTGAGCCAGGCGCGCAACATCTGCTCGTCGACGCCTTGCTTCCTGAAATCGTGGAACGTGTAATCGACACCGTTCGATTCCAGCCAGGTGCGGGCCTTCTTGACGGTGTCGCAGTTGGGAATGCCGTAGAGCAGGACGGTCATGGTGCGCGGAATCGGGGTGAAATTAACGGAACAGCAGGTTGATCGCGATGATCAGCCCGCCCAGGCCAAATGCCACGCCAGCCATGGCCACGGCCGTCATCAGGCGCAGCCGGCGGTCCAGCCGCGCGGCCTCGCGGCGCAGCGCCTCGATCGTGATCGCGTGCTGTTCGGCCAGCAGCTTGACCGCCTCGGCCTGCTGCACGGCGGCCGCTTCCAGTTCCGCGATGCGCGCGGCCGGGTCGCGCGGCGGCTCGGCGTCGGGCTGCGTGCTGTCGCTGCCGTCCTTGCGCTTGCCCTTCTTGAGCTTCTCGAGGGTCTTGTTGGCCTGTTCGAGGATGGTGGGCAGCAGGGATAGCACGGTACTGACGGTGGCGGGGTCAAGGGCCATGAATCGCTTGGCAGAGGATGGCATCGGCGGGGATGTAATCCGCCGCCGGGACGCGCCCGGCGGCAGGGTGCGGCGCGAAAGATCCGTCGGATCAGTCGCGCAGCAGGTCGTTCAGGCTGGTCTTGGCGCGGGTTTGGGCGTCCACCTTCTTCACGATCACGGCGCAGTACAGGCTGTACTTGCCATCCTTGGACGGCAGGTTGCCCGCCACCACCACCGAACCGGCGGGCACGCGGCCATAGTGGATCTCGCCCGTTTCGCGGTCGTAGATCTTGGTCGACTGGCCCAGGTACACGCCCATCGAGATCACCGAATTTTCTTCGACGATCACGCCTTCCACGACTTCCGAACGGGCACCGATGAAGCAGTTGTCCTCGATGATGACCGGGTTGGCCTGCAGCGGCTCCAGCACGCCGCCAATGCCCACGCCACCCGACAGGTGAACGTTCTTGCCGATCTGGGCGCACGAACCGACGGTGGCCCAGGTGTCGACCATCGTGCCTTCGTCCACGTAGGCGCCGATGTTCACGTACGACGGCATCAGCACGGCATTCCTGGCGATGAACGAGCCACGGCGGGCCACGGCCGGCGGCACCACGCGGAAGCCGGCCTTGGCGAAGTCGTCCTGGCTCCAGTTGGCGAACTTGGTCGGCACCTTGTCGTAGAACTGGGCAAAGCCGCCGGCGCTCATCGGCGCGTTGTCTTCCAGGCGGAACGACAGCAGCACGGCCTTCTTGACCCACTGGTTGACGATCCAGTCCTGGCCTTGCTTCTCGGCCACGCGCAGCGTGCCGGCGTCCAGCTGCGAGATCACGTTGGCCACGGCTTCGCGGATATCGTTCGGCGCGGACTTCGGCGACAGGCTGGTGCGGTCTTCCCAGGCCTGGTCGATCAGGGCTTGCAGAGCTTGCGTCATGATGGTGTTCTCAGTGGTGATTTGTGTAAGAGGCGGCGCCGGTGGCAGGTGCCCCGGCGCCAGGGCATTCGATCGGTGAAGCAGGGTGAAGCGGGGCGCCGGGTCTGTCAGGCCAGCGACTTGCAGAATTCGACAATCCGGCGCGCACCTTCCAGGCACTCGTCGGGCGTGGCCACCAGCGCCATGCGCACGCGGTTCTTGCCGGGATTGGCACCGTGCGCATCGCGTGCCAGGTAGCTGCCCGGCAGCACGGCCACGTTCTGCTCGGCCAGCAGGCGAACGGCGAACTCGGTGTCGCTCAGGCCCGTGCGCGACACATCGGCCCACAGGTAGAACGCCGCGTCGGGCAGCGCCACGTCCAGCACCTGGGCCAGCAGCGGGGTGACTTCGGCAAACTTGCGCACATAGGCGGCGCGGTTGTCGCGCACGTGTGCCTCGTCGCCCCAGGCGGCCACGCTGGCGGCCTGCACGGCCGGGTTCAGCGCGGCACCGTGGTAGGTCCGGTACAGCAGGAATTTCTTCAGGATGGCCGCGTCGCCGGCCACGAAACCCGAGCGCAGGCCCGGCACGTTCGATCGCTTGGACAGGCTCGAGAACATCACCAGGCGCTCGAAGCCACGACCCAGCTTGTGGGCGGCCTCCAGCGCGCCCAGCGGCGGCGTGGCTTCGTCGAAATAGATCTCGGAATAGCACTCGTCCGACGCAATCACGAACCCGTAGCGGTCCGACAGTTCGAACAGCTGCTTCCAGTCCTCCAGCGACAGCACGGCGCCCGTGGGATTGCCCGGGGAGCATACGTAAAGCAACTGGACCTTCGGCCAGACATCGGCATCGATCTGGTCGAACGCCGGGGCGAAATTGCGCGCCGGATCGCTGTTGGCGAAAACCGGACGGGCACCGGCCAGCAGGGCCGCGCCTTCATAGATCTGATAGAACGGGTTCGGGCACAGCACCAGCGGATCGGGCCGGCTGGCATCGATCACGGTCTGCGCGAAGGCAAACAGCGCCTCGCGCGATCCGCTGACCGGCAGCACCTCGGTGGCGGCATCGACGTTCGGCAGGTGGTAGCGGCGCTCCAGCCAGCCGGCGATGGTCTGGCGCAGCGCGTCGGTGCCGGCCGTGGCCGGGTATGTGGCCAGCCCGGACAGCGACGCGGTCATCGCGTCTTTGATGAACTGCGGCGTCGGATGCTTGGGCTCGCCAATGCCGAAACTGATGGCCGGCTTGTCGGCCGGTTTCACATCGGCCACCAGCACGCGCAGTTTCTCGAAAGGGTAGGTCTGGAGCAGGTCGAGGCGCGGATTCACGGTGGCAGGGCGGCGGGGCGGTTGAAACGCAGAAGTATATCGCGCCGGGCACATGACCGGAAAGCGCGCGCGGGCGCAGGTACCCCGTACAGCCGCCTGTCAATACAGCATCACCCGCGACACCATGGCGACGATGGGCCGGCGCACCAGGTCTTCCAGGCGCGCATGCAGGTGCAGGGGGCGCAACAGCATCTTGACCGTCATCTCGATCGGCAGGTGGCGCCGGATTACGGCGCTGCAGCGCGAATTCAGGGCGCGGACCTCGCGATCCGGCACGTCTTCGCGATTCTGCTCGATGCGCAGCACGTTCCGGAGCGCGATTTCGGCGTCCTCGTTCTTGATTTCCAGCAGCCGGCGCGCCAGGGCGGCCAGCACCTTGGCCCGGCCAAGCCGCTCGTCGTGGCTCAAGTCATTGAAATAACGGAAGAAATGCTTGTAGTGACGCACTTCGTCATTGGCGATGCGGCGCGTCAGGTTGCGCAGCACGGGCTCGTCGCTGGCTTGTTCCAGTGCACGGTAATAGGTGGCGGTGCCGGTTTCCACCACGCAGCGCGCGGCCATTTCCAGTGCCGGCGTACGCTCGAAATTGTCGACGGAACAGGTCTTGCTGTACTCGTCGAAGAAGCGCCGGTACCCGCGTTCCCAGTCGAATTCGGGCCAGACATGCTCGACATAGCGGCGCAGCGCCAGGCCGTGCTGCAGTTCCTCGGATTCCCAGTGCTGCGACAGCCACTTGGCCGCGTCGGGCACGTCGGCGTAGTACTGCGCCAGATTGCCGGCGTAGGTGTCCGACCCGCTCTCGATGAACGAGGCGCCGGTCAGCAGATAGAAGAGCGTGCGATCGTCTCGGACTTTTGCGACGTCGATGGCGTTGTAGTCGATCTCGGCGATGGACCACGGCAGGTCACCCGGCGTCTCGGCCGGTGGGGTTGGGGTCATGCTCAGTCCTCCAAAACTGCTGCGCTGCAGGCAATCAAGCTTCAGACTGGCCGCGTGCGCCATGAGGACAACGGCAGGCATGGCGGAGCGGCGGGCCCGGCGCATGGGGAGTGGGGCCCCGGGATCACGCCGGCATCTCCAGAGACTAGCACTAACCCTAAGAAGTTTCCGGGCGCTTTGCCAGCGTGACGTTTTCATGAAACAACGGCAGGGGCTAGAAAGTGCATGCAGCATCGCCCGCAAGTCTTGGAAATACAACGAATTTTCAAGTCAGGCAACGGCCGCTTCGTGGGGGCGGCAACGGTGGCGAAAACGGCCGGTCAATGGATTGGCGATGGTATGATGAGCGCCAATCTATCGGGTACCGGGGGCAGTTTGCGGCGCAGGCGTCACGTCTTGCCGTGTGCTCCGGCGTGGGCCCGGCGTTTCCCATTTCGTATCGCCCAAACCACACGACAACCGTGCGACTGTCCTCGATCAAACTGGCGGGCTTCAAGTCCTTCGTCGACCCCACCAATTTTCAAGTGCCGGGCCAACTGGTCGGCATCGTAGGTCCTAACGGCTGCGGTAAATCCAACATCATCGACGCGGTGCGCTGGGTGCTCGGCGAATCACGCGCGTCGGAACTGCGTGGCGAATCCATGCAGGACGTGATCTTCAACGGCTCCACCGCGCGCAAGCAGGCGGGCCGGGCCAGCGTGGAGCTGGTGTTCGACAACGCCGAGGGGCGTGCCGCCGGGCAATGGAGCCAGTACGCCGAAGTGGCGGTCAAGCGTGTGCTGACCCGCGACGGCACGTCTTCGTACTACATCAACAACCAGCCGGTGCGGCGCAAGGACATCCAGGACATCTTCCTGGGCACCGGCCTGGGGCCGCGCGCCTACGCCATCATCGGGCAGGGCATGATCTCGCGCATCATCGAGGCCAAGCCCGACGACATGCGGATCTTCCTGGAGGAAGCCGCCGGCGTGTCCAAGTACAAGGAGCGCCGCCGCGAGACCGAAAACCGGCTGGGCGACACGCGCGAGAACCTGACCCGCGTGGAAGACATCCTGCGCGAACTGGGCAACAACCTCGACAAGCTGGAAGGCCAGGCCGAGGTGGCGCAACGCTTCCGGCAACTGCAGTCCGAAGGCGAGGAAAAGCAGCACCTGCTGTGGCTGCTGCGCAAGCGCGAAGCCCAGGCCGAGCAGGAACGCCATGCCCGCGCCATCGAGCAGGCGCAGATCGACCTGGAAGCCCAGACCGCGCAATTGCGCCATGTCGAGGCCGAACTGGAGACCATGCGCGCGGCGCACTATGCCGCATCCGATGGCATGCACGCCGCGCAGGGCGCCCTGTACGAGGCCAACGCGGAAGTCAGCAAGCTCGAAGCCGAAATCCGCTATGTGGTCGAGTCGCGCAACCGGCTGCAGGCGCAGATCGCCGCGCTGACCGCCCAGCGCGAGCAGTGGCAGGGCAAGGCCGACCAGGCCAACGACGACATCGCGCAGGCCGAGGAAGACCTGGCGCTGGCCGAGGCCCGCACGATCGAGGCCCAGGACGCCGTGGCCCAGAAGAGCGAAGAGCTGCCCACCCTGGAAGCCCAGTGGCGCGACGCCCAGCAGAAGCTCAACGACCAGCGCAGCGCCATCATGCAGGCCGAGCAGGCACTGAAGCTCGAAGCCGCGCACCAGCGCAACGCCAACCAGATGCTGCAGCAGCTGGAGCAGCGCAAGGAACGCCTGAAGGCCGAGGAGCAAGGGCTCGACCGGCCCGACGAAGTGCGGCTTGAAGAGCTGCGCATGGACCTGGCCGAGCAGGAAGCCACGCTCGAGGAAGCCCAGGCGTCGCTGATGGATGCCGAGGAAGCGGTGCCGCGCCTGGACGCCGAGCGCCGCGCGGCGCAGGAGCGCGTACAGCGCGAGACGGCCGCGATTGCATCGCTGGACGCCCGCCTGGCCGCGCTGCGCCAGCTACAGGAAAGCGTGCAGACCGATGGCAAGGTCCAGCCCTGGCTGGAGCGCCATGGCTTGGCCGAACTGCCACGCCTGTGGAAGAAGGTCCATATCGAGCCGGGCTGGGAAAACGCGCTCGAATCGGTGCTGCGCGAAAAGCTCGCGGCACTGGAAGTGTCGAACCTGGACTGGGTCAAGGGTTTCCTGTCCGACGCCCCGCCGTCCAAGCTCGCGTTCTACACGCCGCCGCCCGCCGCGCGTCCGGTGGACGCCCCGGCCGGGCTGCGTCCGCTGATGTCGCTGGTGCAGATCACCGAGCCCGGCATCCGCGCGGTGATGCAGGACTGGCTGGCCGACATCTACACGGCCACCGACATGTCGCAGGCCCTGGCGGCACGCGGCACGCTGCCCGAAGGCGCCCAGTTCGTGGTGGCCGAAGGCCATCTGGTGGGCCGCAACGCGATCCAGATCTACGCGGCCGATTCCGAGCAGGCCGGCATGCTGGCCCGCGAGCAGGAGATCGAGAACCTGCAGAAGCAGTCGCGCGCGCAGATGCTGCTGTCCGACGAGGCCAGGTCCAATGCCGTGCGCGCCGAGACCGCGTACACGCATGCCAGCACGACGCTGATCGAGGCGCGGGCACGGGCCGAGCAGGCCACGCGCCGCGTGCATGCGCTGCAGATGGACGTGCTGAAGCTGTCGCAGGCGATGGAGCGGTTTTCGGCGCGTAGCAACCAGATCCGCGAGGAACTGGGCGAAATCGACGCGCAGATCGACGAGCAGCGCGCCATCCGTGCCGAATCCGAAGCCAGCTTCGAGCAGCACGATACAAGCCTGGCCGAACTGCAGGCGGCGCACGAAGACCAGCAGATGGCCTTCGATGCCCTGGATACCCAGCTGACCCACGCGCGGCAGCAGTTGCGCGACCTGGAGCGCGGCGCCCAGGAAGCGGTCTTTGCCGAGCGCAATCTGGCCGGCCGGATCGACGAACTGCGCCGCAATATCCAGATGGCCGCCGACCAGCGCGAGCGCGTGGCGGAATCGCTGGAAAACGCCCGCGCCGAGCTTGAAACGATCAACGAGCAGACCGCCAATACCGGCCTGCAGGAAGCCCTGGAAGTGCGCGCCGAGAAGGAGCAGAAGCTGTCCGCCGCGCGCATCGAGCTCGATGCCCTGTCGGCGCAGCTGCGCCAGTTCGACGAACAGCGCCTGGCGGCCGAACGCAGCCTGCAGCCGCTGCGCGACCGCATCACCGAATGCCAGCTCAAGGAACAGGCCGCCCGCCTGAACCAGGAGCAGTTCACCGAGCAGCTGGCCACGGCCGAGGTCGACGAAGTGGCGCTGGCCGAAAAGCTGACCGGCGACCTCAAGCCGTCGTACCTGCAGGGCGAGGTGACGCGCCTGAACAATGCCATCAACGCACTGGGCCCGGTCAACATGGCCGCGCTGGACGAGCTGGCCGCCGCCCGCGAACGCAAGACGTTCCTCGATGCGCAGTCGGCCGACCTGACCGACGCCATCAACACGCTCGAAGACGCGATCAACAAGATCGACCAGGAAACGCGGGCGCTGCTGCAAGGCACGTTCGACCAGGTCAACCATCACTTCGGCGAGCTGTTCCCGGCGCTGTTTGGGGGTGGCCAGGCCAGGCTGATCATGACCGGCGAGGAAATCCTGGACGCCGGCGTCCAGGTGATGGCGCAGCCGCCGGGCAAGAAGAACTCGACGATTCACCTGCTGTCCGGTGGCGAAAAGGCCCTGACGGCGATTGCGCTGGTGTTCGCGATGTTCCAGCTGAACCCGGCCCCGTTCTGCTTGCTGGACGAGGTGGACGCGCCGCTGGACGACGCCAACACCGAGCGTTACGCCAACATGGTGGCGCGTATGTCCGACAAGACACAGTTCGTATTTATTTCTCACAACAAGATTGCGATGGAGATGGCCCACCAACTGATTGGCGTGACGATGCAGGAGCAGGGTGTCTCGCGGATCGTGGCAGTGGACATGGATGCAGCCGTATCGATGGCGGAGGCCGCTTAAGATGGAACTGCAGAACGCACTGATCATCGCGGGTGTTGTATTGCTGCTGTTGCTGGTGGCCTATAACCGCTGGCAGATCCACAAGGCGCGCCGCGTGCGGCCGCTGATGCCCGAGGATGACCTGCCGCCGATGCGCGAGCCGGTGGTGGGCAAGACCACGCAGCCCGAAACGCAGGCCAAGCTCACGGAAGCGCCGCCCGAGCACGTGAGCCGGCGCGAGCCGACGCTGGGCGAGGCGGGCAAGGGCCTGAAGCGTGACGCGCCGGCCGACGTTGCCATGGCCACCGCCGCCGCCCATGCCGCCGCCAGTTCGGCCGATGCCGACGACATCGTGGCTGACGAGGTGGCCGTGGCAGCCGCCCCGGCTGCCGGGCATGCCGACGCTGACGCCCAAGCCCACACCGAAACGCACGCCGAAGCGCACGCGCAAGCCCATGCCGGGACCGATGCCGACGCACTGGCGGACGCCGGGCGCGAAGCCGGCGGCCAGGTCGCCGGGGAACCCGTCGCCAAGGCGGCCCCGGCGGCCCCCGCGGCCCCGGCCACCGTATCCGTCCCGGACGGCCAGCCCGCCGCCGCCGTCATCGATCCGCTGATCGACTGCATCGTGCCGATGCACCTGGAACGCAAGGCGTCCGGTGATCGCATCCTGCCGCTGACGGGCCGTCTGCGCCGCGCTGGCACGAAGCAGGTGCATATCGAAGGGCTGCGCGTCGAAGCCAATGCCTGGGAGCCGGTCACCGCCGGTCATCAGTACGAAGACCTGCAGGTGGCCGTGCAGCTGGCCAACCGCAGCGGCCCGCTCAATGCGCTGGAATTCTCCGAATTCGTCAACGCGGTGGAAGCGCTGGCCGAGGCGCTGGATGCATCGGCCGACCTGCCCGACATGACCGAGACCGTGGCCAACGCACGCGAACTGGACGGCTTTGCGGCCGGCGCCGACGTGCAGCTCGGCGTCAACGTGATTTCGGACGGCGCGCCGTGGTCGGCCGCCTATGTGCAGACCGTGGCCACGCAGGACGGCCTGGTGCTGTCGCGCGACGGCACGCGGTTCATCCGCTACGAACCGGGCGCCGATGGCGTGCAGAAGCCGCTGTTCACGCTGCAGTTCGGCGACACGAACTTCCTGCGCGACGACCTGACGCTGAACGCGGGCCGCCAGATCACGCTGCTGCTCGACGTGCCGCAGGCCGCGCAGACGATCAAGCCGTTCAAGACGGTTTGCGAGTACGGCTACAGCCTGGCCCAGCGGATGGGCGCCCAGCTGGTGGACGACAATATGCGTCCGCTGACCGAAGCGTCGTTCGTGGCGATCTTCAACCAGCTCGAAAAGCTCTACGAAAAGCTCGAAGCGCGCGGCATGCCGGCCGGATCGCCGGTGGCCCAGCGCCTGTTCAGCGTATAACGACGGAGCCCCCATGACCGCCAAGCATCCAGGCGCGCGGGCTCCGGCCCCCGCGCCCGCCGCCCCGTTGCCGGCCCATGCGTCCCCCGCCGAGCGCGTGCAGTGGCTGCGCGCCGAACTGGAGCGCCACAGCTACCAGTATTACGTGCTCGATGCGCCGACCATTCCCGATGCGGAATATGACGCGCTGTTCAGCGAGCTGCAGGCGCTGGAAACCGAGCATCCCGACCTGCTGACCGACGACTCGCCGACGCAACGCGTGGGCGGGGCGCCGCTGGCCGCGTTCGACACGGTGCGCCACCGCGTGCCCATGCTGTCGCTGAACAACGGCTTCGAGGACGAGGATGTGGTCAGTTTCGACCGCCGCTGCGCACAGGGGCTGGGCAAGGCCGCCGTCGCGGCGCCAGCCGATGACCTGTTCGGTGCCGCCGAAGCGGCCGAAAGCGCTGTCGAATACGCGTGCGAACTGAAGTTCGACGGCCTGGCCATGTCGCTGCGCTACGAGGACGGCAAACTCGTCCAGGCCGCCACGCGCGGCGATGGCGAGACCGGCGAGGATGTGACCGCCAATGTGCGCACCATCAAGGCCATTCCGCTGAAGCTGCGCGGCAAGGCGCCGGCCGTGCTGGAAGTGCGCGGCGAGGTGTTCATGTACCGCGCCGATTTCGACCGTCTCAACGCGCGCCAGGCCGAGGCCGGCGAAAAGACGTTCGTCAATCCGCGCAATGCCGCGGCGGGCAGCCTGCGCCAGCTGGACCCGCGGATCACAGCCAGGCGGCCGCTGTCTTTCTTTGCCTACGGCCTGGGCGAGCTGCAGGGCGCCGACCGTCCGGCCACGCACAGCGTGATGATGGACGGCTTCGCCGCGCTGGGTTTGCCGGTCTGCGACGAACGCCGCGTGGTCAAGGGCGCGCAGGGGCTGCTGTCGTTCTATCGCGATATCGGCGAGCGCCGCGACCAGTTGCCGTACGACATCGACGGCGTGGTCTACAAGGTCAATGCCATCGCCGAGCAGGAACAGCTGGGTTTTGTCTCGCGCGCCCCGCGCTTTGCGCTGGCGCACAAGTTCCCGGCGCAGGAGATGACCACCACGGTCGAGGACATCGAGGTGCAGGTGGGCCGGACCGGCGCCATCACCCCCGTGGCGCGGCTGGCGCCAGTGTTCGTCGGCGGGGTGACGGTCACCAACGCCACGCTGCATAACGAGGACGAGATCCGCCGCAAGGATGTGCATATTGGCGATACGGTGATTGTTCGCCGTGCCGGGGACGTGATTCCCGAGGTGGTGGCCGTGGTGCTGGAACGCCGGCCTGCCGACGCCCGCGCCTTTGTGATGCCTACGGCGTGCCCGGTATGCGGGTCGCATGTGGAAAAGCTCGAGGGCGAGGCCATCGCCCGCTGCACGGGCGGCCTGATCTGCGCGGCGCAGCGCAAGCAGGCGCTGATCCACTTTGCCCAACGGCGCGCGATGGATGTGGATGGCCTGGGCGACAAGATCGTCGAACAGCTGGTGGATATGGGCATCGTCCGCACGCCGGCCGATCTTTACAAGCTGGGCGTGGCCAAGCTGGCCGCGCTGGACCGCATGGCCGACAAGTCGGCCACGAACCTGGTGGCGGCCATCGACAAGTCGCGCGAGACCACGCTGAACCGGTTTATCTTTGCGCTGGGCATCCGCCACGTGGGCGAGGCCACGGCCAAGGACCTGGCCAAGCACTTCGGCAAGCTCGACAACTTGCTGGCCGCCGACGAGGCCGCGCTGCTGGAAGTCAACGACGTAGGCCCGGTGGTGGCGCAATCGATCGCCAATTTCTTCGCCGAGCCACACAACGTGGAGGTGATCGAGCAGTTGCGTGCCGCAGGCGTACACTGGGTCGAATCGGAACCCACGGCACGGGCGCCGCTGCCGCTGGCCGGCAAGACCATCGTGCTGACCGGCACGCTGCCGACGCTGTCGCGCGAGGACGCCAAGGAAAAACTCGAAGCCGCCGGCGCCAAGGTGGCTGGCTCGGTATCGAAGAAAACCGATTACGTGGTGGCTGGCGCCGAAGCCGGCAGCAAGCTGGAAAAGGCGCAGGCGCTGGGTGTGCCGGTGCTGGACGAGGACGGCATGCTCAAGCTGCTGGCCGACGCCGGGGCCGATGCCCCCGACAACGGAGAACCGCAATGATCCGCGAGATTCTGAAGATGGGCGATGCGCGGCTGCTGCAGAAGGCGCGGCCGGTGATCGAGTTCAACACGCCGGAACTGCGGCTGCTGGTCGACGACATGTTCGACACGATGGAGCATGCCAACGGCGCCGGCCTGGCCGCGCCGCAGATCGGCGTGGACCTCCAGGTGGTGATCTTCGGCTTCGATCGCAACCCGCGCTATCCCGATGCGCCGACGGTGCCCAAGACCGTGCTGATCAATCCGGTGCTGGAGCCGCTGTCCGACGACATGGAAGACGGCTGGGAGGGTTGCCTGTCGGTGCCGGGCCTGCGCGGCGTGGTGCCGCGCCACACCCGCCTGAAATACTCGGGCTTCGACATGCTCGGCAACCCGATCGAGCGCGTGGCGGATGGCTTTCACGCGCGCGTGGTGCAGCACGAGTGCGATCACCTGATCGGCGTGCTGTATCCGATGCGGGTCAAGGATTTCACGCGCTTCGGCTTCACGGAAGTGCTGTTCCCCGAACTGCCGCCCAACTACGACGACTGAGCGGGCGGCGGGCGGGGCCGGGCCCGCCCGGTTCCGTCATGCGGTACCCGTGGCCAGTACCGGCTGGCCGTGGCGGGCGTGATAGATCGCGGCCGCCGCGACCAGCATCGTCATCAGGATCAGCTCGGCCGCCAAGCTCGTGAGCGTGGCATCGAGGTAGCTGCCGCCGTGGTGAATGCGTTGGGCGAACACCGTGCCCAGCAGCGCCGAACCGAGACCCAGCGACGCCTGCTGTACCGTGGCCAGCGCCGCGCTGCCTGCGCCGGCGTGATCGGGCGGAATATCGGCCAGCCCGATGCGATAGAAGCAGCCCACCACCAGCGCGTTGCCAATGCCGATCAGCATGGTCGGCGCGGCCAGCGTGAGCAGGTCGGGATGTGGCCAGACATGGCGCAGCGTCCAGGCCAGCGCCGCCATGCCTGCCATCTGGATCAGGCAGCCCATCAGCAGCACGCGCGTACGGCCCCAGAGACTCACCACACGCGGGCTCAGCAGCGAGGCCACCGAGAACGCCACGCCCAGCGGAATGAACGCGTTGCCGGCCATCGTCGGGGTCATGCCGCCACCGCCCTGCAGGGCCAGCGCCAGCACGAACATGAAGCCGCTCCAGCACGCGTAGAACAGGATGGCCACCACAAAGCCGAAGCGCACGCTCGGCAGCCGCAACAGCGACGGCGGCAGCAGCGGATGCACGCCGCGCCGTTCCTGGCGCTTTTCAACCTGCCACAGCCACAGCGTCAGCGGGCCCGCCGCCGCCAGCGTGGCCAGCACGGGCCAGGACCAGTGGAACATCGGCCCCATCGCCACGGGCAGCAGCACGGCCAGGATCACCATCGCCAGCAGCGCCGTGCCGGGGACATCCACATCGGCCGGATTGTCCCGCCGCGTTTCCGGGATCACGCGCGGCGACAGCCACAGGATGGCCGCGCAGACGGGCAGGTTGATCAGGAACGCATTGCGCCAGCCCAGGCCGCCGATATCGGCATCCACCAGGAAGCCGCCCAGCACCTGCCCGATGATGAAGGCCACACCGCCCACCGACGCGAACAGCGCCAGCGCGCGGGAGTGCGCGTGCCCGCGCAGGCCCACGTGGATGGTGGCCAGGATCTGCGGCACCAGCAGCGCGGCGGCCGCGCCCTGCAGCAACCGGGCGCCCAGCAGCACCAGCATCGACCCAGCCACGCCGCACAGCAACGAGGCAATGCCGAACAGCAGCACGCCGGCGTTGAATACGCGGCGGCGCCCGAAGTTGTCGCCCAGCCGGCCGCCCATGGCCAGGCAAACGGCGAATGCCACGCCGTAGACGGCCACCATCAGTTCCAGTTCGGCCGGCGAGGCGCCAAGCGAATGTTCAATGGGGTGCAGCGCCACGTTGACGATGGAGAAGTCGATCTGCGGCAGCAACTGGCCGGCCAGCAGCACGTACAGGCCGGTACGGCCCAGTGACGGTGTGGAATCCGGTACGGAAGTGTGGATGGAAGGTGCGGGGGCTTTCATGGCATGCGGACCTCGACAAGGCGTGAGGCTGGGAGTATGGTCATGCATTCAGACTGGTACAAGAGTCCAGTTTAGACTGGTATAAACAGTGTCAGGCTACGCAGGAGTGATCGATCATGAACGCCCGTCAGGAACCGAGTGTGCTGTTGAACCCGGAAACCGGCCTGCCAACGGACAGCGAAGCGCCTGAGTTCGCCGCCCCATGCCGGCACCGGCAGGGAGGCCGAACTGGGCGCCTTCCTGCGTGCGCGCCGCGAAAATCTCGATCCGGCGCGGATCGGCCTGTCCCGCGCCGGCCGACGCCGCACGCCGGGCCTGCGGCGCGAGGAAGTGGCCGCGATGGCCGATATCGGCATCACCTGGTACACCAAGCTGGAGCAGGGCAGGCCGATCCGCGTGTCGCCGAAGGTGCTCAATGCGGTGGCCGCCGCGCTGCAATGCTCGCCGACCGAGACCGAGCACCTGTTCACGCTGGCCGGCCTGCAACGGCCCGCCGCCCTGGCCGGCACGTCGGTTTGCGAAACGGTGTCGGTGACCACGCAGCGCATGCTTGACCAGCTCGACCCGATCCCGGCGCTGGTCCAGAACGCCCGTTTCGACATCGTGGCGCACAACGACGCCTATTGCCGGCTGCTGGGGATGAATGTCCCGAGCCTGCCGCCGGAAGACCGCAATTGCATCTATCTGGCACTGACGCACCCGGGCTGGCGCAAGGCCGTGCCCGACTGGGAAAGCATGGTCTGCAACATGGTGGCGATGTATCGGGCGGCGATGGCCGAGCACGTCGACGATCCGCTGTGGGAAGCGCAGCTGGCGCGCTATATGGCCGTGTCCCAGACCTTCCAGCAGCTCTGGCAGCGATACCAGGTGCGCGGCATCCAGAACCACGTCAAGCGTTTCACCCATCCGGAAACCGGGGATTTCCAGCTGACGCAGACCAATTTCTGGACCGCGCCGCGCAATGGCGCGCGGTTGCTGGTCTATGTGCCGGCCGACGAGCAGGCCGAGGCCGCGCTAAGGAAGCTGCCGCCGGTGCATGGGTGAGGGGGGGCAGCCCCCACAGCCCCCCACCCGCTTGCGGGAGAGGGGCCGGCGAATCAAGGCTGCCCGAGCCGCCTCAGAACTTCTCGAACTGCCCGAGGAAGCGCCACTGGCCCGGCGGCAGGTCGCCCAGCGCGATACGGCCCATGCGCACGCGCTTGAGGCCCACCACCTTCAGTCCCACCTGTTCGCACATGCGGCGGATCTGGCGCTTGCGGCCTTCGCGCAGCACGAAGCGCAACTGCTCTTCGTTCTGCCAGCTCACCTTGGCGGGCTTCAGCGCCACGCCGTCCAGCGACAGGCCAAAGCGCAGGCGCTCCAGCTGGTCTTCGGGGAAGACGGCGCTGATGTTGCGGTCAACCAGACCCTGCGGCGATTCCCACTCCACGCGCACCAGGTATTCCTTTTCGACGGTTGAATCGTCGCCGATCAATGCACGCGCCACGCGGCCGTCCTGCGTGAGCACCAGCAGGCCGGTGGAGTCGATATCGAGCCGGCCCGCCGGGGCCAGGTTCTTGCGCTGCCACGGCGCGAAACGCTTGCGCGTGGGGTCTTGCTCCCACTGGTTCTCGGCCGTAAACAGGACGGCGGCGGGCTCGTAGCCATCTTCGGCCTGGCCGGAGACATAGCCGACCGGCTTGTTCAGCAGCACCGTCACGCGCTCGCCTTGCTCCGAGCGCGCTTCCTGCCGGATTTCGATTTCGGCGTCGGGGCGGATGCGGGAGCCGAGTTCGGTCACCGGCTCGCCATCGACCAGCACCCAGCCCAGCGGAATCCATTCGTCGGCTTCACGACGCGAGCACAGGCCCAGTTCGGACATGCGCTTGGACAGACGGACCAGGCCGTCTTCACGCGGCTCGGCCGGGGCCTGCGGGGCCGGGCGTTCCGCGCGCTCGAAGCGTTCACCACGGTCGCCGCGGTCGCCGCGGTCGCCGCGCACAGGGCGGGCGCGGTCCGACGTGTCGCTGAAACGGCGTGCCGGTGCATCGCCACGGCGCGGCGCACCCTCATCGCGGCGCGGACGGTCCGTACGCGCATCGTCGCCAAAACGGCGCGGGCGCTGGCCACCTTCGCCTTCAAAGCGACGCGGACGATCCGAGCCTTGGCCTTCGAAGCGACGCGGACGATCCGAGCCTTCGCCTTCAAAACGGCGCGGACGTTCCGAGCCCTGTCCCTCGAAGCGACGCGGACGATCCGAGCCCTGGCCTTCGAATCGACGCGGACGGTCCGAGCCTTGGCCTTCGAAGCGACGCGGGCGGTCCGAGCCTTCGCCTTCAAAGCGACGCGGGCGGTCCGAGCCTTCGCCTTCAAAACGGCGCGGACGATCGGTGCCCTGGCCTTCAAAGCGACGCGGACGGTCCGACCCTTGGCCCTCGAAGCGACGCGGGCGGTCCGAGCCTTCGCCTTCAAAGCGACGCGGGCGATCCGACCCTTGGCCTTCGAAGCGACGGGGGCGGTCCGAGCCTTCGCCTTCAAAGCGACGCGGACGATCCGACCCTTGGCCTTCGAAGCGACGGGGGCGATCCGACCCTTGGCCTTCGAAGCGACGGGGGCGGTCCGAGCCTTCGCCTTCAAAGCGACGCGGGCGGTCCGAGCCTTCGCCTTCAAAACGGCGCGGACGGTCCGAGCCTTGCCCCTCGAAGCGACGCGGACGCTCGGTACGCTCGCCCTCGAAGCGGCGCGGTGCACCTTCGGCCGGCGCCGGCTTGCGCTTGTCTTTCTCGGCCGCGCGATCCTTGGCCTGCTTGATGCCGGTCACGACATCCTGCACGCGCTTGCGGTTCAGGTCCGACACGCGCACCGGGCGGCTCGCCTTGCGCGGTGCGCCCGTCGTGGAGGTCTTGATGCCCAGCGTCTTGCGGCCGGGGTTGTTGCTATCTGTCATATCTTTCCAAGCGCCCGCGCGCCGGCCATCGGGGAATCAGATGGCCAGTGCGTCGAGCAAATCCTGTTCCACTTGAATCTGCAATCGGTTGTCGGCGGCCAGCGGCGAGCCGTCGACCAGGAACACGTCTTCCACGCGTTCGCCGAGCGTGTTGATGCGCGCCGAATGCACGGACACGCGATATTTGGCCAGTACGCGGGCCAGCGCGTAGAGCAGGCCGGTGCGGTCGTTGGCCGACACCGACAGCAGGTAATACTGGCCGCGTTCGTCGGGACGCAAGTCCACGCGCGGCTTGATCGGGAAGCTGCGCGACTGGCGCGACAGCCGGCCCTGGGTCGGCTCGGGCAGCGGGCACTCCAGCCGCACGCGCTCGGCCAGTTCATGCTCCACCAGCGCGAGGATGTCGCGGTAGCCGCCGTCCAGGCCGGGGTCCGTGATCTGGAAGGTGTCCAGCGCGTAGCCGTCGCGCGTGGTCTCGATCTTGGCGTCCTGGATCGAGAACGCCTTGCGCTCGAAATAGCCGCAGATGCGCGCAAACAGGTCGGGCTGGTCCTTCACGTAGACCACCACCTGCAGCCCTTCGCCCGCAGGCGACACGCGGGCCTTGACCACCGGATCGACGCTGTTCACCTTGTTGAACAGGTGCCGCGTCACCCAGGCGATGTCGCGCGCATCGTGCCGCATGAAGAACGACATGTCCAGCCGGCTCCACAGCGGCTTGGCCAGTTCGGGATCGAACGCCTTCAGGCGCAACTGCGCGATGGTGTCGTCGCGCTTCTGCGCCCAGAGCGAATGCTGGTCGATCTTGGCGCCGCCCAGCACGCGCAGCGTGATGCGGTACAGGTCTTCCAGCAGCTTGCCCTTCCAGGCATTCCACACCTTGGGGCTGGTGCCGCGGATATCGGCAACGGTCAGCAGGTAGAGCGCCGTCAGGTAACGCTCGCTGCCCACCACCTGGGCGAACCCCTTCACCACGTCGGGGTCGGTCAGGTCCTGCTTCTGGGCCACATGGCTCATGGTCAGGTGGTTTTCCACCAGCCAGGCGATCAGGTCGGTGTCCTCGCGCGCAATGCCGTGCTGCTTGCAGAAGCGGCGTGCGTCCACGGTGCCCAGCTTCGAGTGGTCGCCACCGCGCCCCTTGGCGATATCGTGGAACAGCGCCGCCACCCATAGCACCCACGGCCGCTCGAAGCCGGCCATCAGCTGGCTGCAGAACGGGAATTCGTGCGTGTGCTCGACAATCGCGAAGCGGCGCATGTTGCGCACCACCATCAGGATGTGCTGGTCCACCGTGTACACGTGGAACAGGTCGTGCTGCATCTGGCCGACGATGCGGCGGAAGTTGATCAGGTAGCGGCCCAGCACGCTGGTCTGGTTCATCAGCCGCAGCGCGTGCGTGATGCCCTGCGGTTCCTGCACGATGGCCAGAAACAGCTTGCGGTTGACGGGGTCGTTGCGCCAGCTGGCATCCATCACCGTGCGCGCGTTGTAGAGCCCGCGCAGCGTGCGCGGCGACAGGCCCTTCACGCCCGGCGTGCGCTCGTACAGCAGGAACGTTTCCAGGATGGCGTGCGGGTTCTGCTCGTACAGGTCGTCGCTGGTGATCTCCAGCATGCCCTGGCGCTCCACGAAACGGTCGTTGATCACGCGCGTGACCTTGGACTCGCTCGGGAACAGCATCGCCTCGATGTTCAGCAGCAGCACGCTGTTGAGCTGCGTGACCGCCTTGGCGGCCCAGTAGTAGCGCCGCATCAGCTGTTCGCTGGCGCGCTTGTGGGCCGTCTGGCGATAGCCGAACGACTCGGCCAGCGCGGTCTGCAGGTCGAAGACCAGCACGTCCTGGCGGCGGCCCGCCAGCAGGTGCAGGCGCGCACGGATGGTACGCAGCAGACGTTCGTTGCGGGCCAGTTCCTGTGATTCGCGCTCGGTCAGCAGGCCGCGTTCGAACAGTTCCTTCCAGCTGTCGCCCAGGTTCGCCGCCTTGGTCATCCACAGGATGACCTGCAGGTCGCGCAGGCCGCCGGGGCTTTCCTTGCAGTTCGGCTCCAGCGCGTAGGGCGTGTCCTGATACTTGGCATGGCGCTGGCGCAATTCCAGCAGCTTGGCCTGGAAGAAGTCGGCCGCGTCCATGTCGGCCTGGTAGCGTGCCAGCAGTGACGCCAGCAGCGTCTTGCTGCCGGTCAGCAGGCGCGCCTCAAGCAGCGACGTGCGGATGGTGATGTCGGCGGCCGATTCGCGGATGCAGTCGTCCACGGTACGCACCGACGAGCCGATTTCCAGCCCCAGGTCCCAGCACAGGCCGATGAAGCGTTCCAGTTTGGCGGCCGTCTCGCTGTCGGGCTCGGCCGGCAGCAGCAACAGCACATCGACATCGGAATACGGGAACAACTCGCCACGGCCATACCCGCCCACGGCCACCAGCGCGGCGGAGGCCGGCAGTTCCAGGGCGGTCCAGGCCTCGATCAGCGCGGCATCGACGGCGCGACGCAGCTTTGTCACCAGAGGCGTGACCAGATTGTTGGCGTCGAACTCGGCAAACAGCGCCTGCTTGTCGGCCTTGAGCCTGTCGCGAATGCGCTGGCAGAGCAGCAGTTCCGGCGTGGTGTCCATGGGCGGCGGTTCGAGGGTGGGCGTGGGCACGGCTGGAAGAAGAAAGGGCGCCTTGGTGGGCGCCCTGGCGTTCGGTGCGGGATCAGGCCGCCACGGTGTCGGTGATGAACGCGGGCGGTACGGGCGAACCTTCCGACAGCGTCAGCACCTCGTAGCCGGTGTCCGTCACCAGCACCGTGTGCTCCCACTGGGCCGACAGGCTGCGGTCGCGCGTCTTGACCGTCCAGTGATCGGGCATCGTGCGGATATCACGCTTGCCGGCGTTGATCATCGGCTCGACCGTGAAGATCATGCCCGACTTGATTTCCATGCCGGTGTTCGGGCGGCCGTAATGCAGGATCTGCGGGTCCGAGTGGAACACCTTGCCGATGCCGTGGCCGCAGTATTCGCGTACCACGGTGTAGCCGGCGGCTTCGGCGTGGGTCTGGATGGCGTGGCCGATATCGCCCAGACGTGCGCCATTGCGCACTTGCTGGATGCCCTTCCACATGCACTCGTAGGTGATCTGCGCCAGGCGCTTGGCCAGGATCGATGCCTCGCCCACCACGAACATGCGGCTGGTATCGCCGTAGTAGCCTTCCTTGGTGATGACGGTGATGTCCAGGTTGACCACGTCGCCGCCCTTGAGCACGCGGTCGCCCGGGATGCCATGGCAGATCACGTCGTTGACCGACGTGCAGATGGCGCCGGGGAAGGGCGGGTAGCCCGGCGGCGCGTAGTTCAGCGGGGCGGGCACGGTGCCTTGTACATCACGCATGTAGGCGTGGCACAGGCGGTCGAGTTCGCCGGTGGTGACGCCAACCTTGACGAAAGGGGTGATGTAGTCGAGGACTTCGGAGGCAAGGCGGCAAGCCACGCGCATTTGGGCGATGTCTTCGGCGGTATTGATATGGATGCTCATGCTGCTTCGCCTGAAATGTGATGGCCCAGCCGCAGCTGCGCCTTTACTGTTCGCAAAGCGGGATTATCTCACCTTCGTGACGAGAAAGCAGGGAAATACGGTGGCAAGCCGGTCCGGCGCCGGCGGACGGTTCGTTCGCAGGCCCTTGCGAAGGGGCTTGAGGGAAGGGCTGCTTTGTTGCTACAATCGCGGGCTGACTTGCTGATGGGCCGGAAACGGGCCGCTGCGGGTCGGGAATGATCGCTGTTTTTTGTAAATCGCTGGTCCGCTCATCCGGGGTGTTCCTTTTCAGGAATGTCGGGGCGGACTTCAGAACCCAACCCTTTTGGAGTTATTCACATGTCCGTGACCATGCGCGAAATGCTGGAAGCCGGTTGCCACTTTGGCCACCAGACCCGCTTCTGGAACCCGAAGATGGCCCCCTTCATCTTCGGTCATCGCAACAAGATCCACATTATCAACCTCGAAAAGACCCTGCCGATGTTCCAGGACGCGCTGAAGTACGTGCGTCAGCTGGCAGCAAACCGCGGCACCGTGCTTTTCGTGGGTACCAAGCGTCAATCGCGCGAGATCCTGGCCGAGGAAGCCGGCCGCGCTGGCATGCCGTACGTCGACGCCCGCTGGCTCGGCGGCATGATGACGAACTTCAAGACCGTCAAGATCTCGATCAAGCGCCTGAAGGACATGGAGGCCGCCAAGGAAGCCGGCGCGCTGGAAACCATGAGCAAGAAGGAAGCCCTGATGTTCGAGCGCGAGATGGAAAAGCTGGAAAAGTCCATCGGCGGCATCAAGGACATGGGCGGCGTTCCTGACGCCATCTTCGTGGTGGACGTCGGCTACCACAAGATTGCCGTGACCGAAGCCAACAAGCTGGGCATCCCCGTGATCGGCGTGGTCGACACGAACCACTCGCCGGAAGGCATCGACTACGTGATCCCGGGCAACGACGACTCGAGCAAGGCTGTTGCCCTGTACGTGCGCGGCGTGGCCGACGCCATCCTGGAAGGCCGTGCGAACGCGGTGCAGGAAGTGGTGGAAGCCGTGCGTGGCGACGACGAATTCGTCGAAGTCCAGGAAGGCTGATTGCCCGCTGGCGCCTGAGGCCGGGACGCACCGGCCGCCGGCGCCCGCCTGACGGCAACCAAGAAAAGGGGGCACATCTGGCGCCCCCTTTTTTGCAAACAGATTCAGTTGTCATCCGCCGTGGATATGATTCGCCGCGGATGAAGCCAACCAATCAAGGAGTGACAAATGGCGGCAATTACCGCAAGCATGGTTGCAGAACTGCGCGCGAAGACCGACGCGCCGATGATGGAATGCAAGAAGGCCCTGACCGAGGCTGACGGCGACCTGGACAAGGCTGAAGAACTGCTGCGCGTCAAGCTGGGCAACAAGGCCAGCAAGGCCGCTTCGCGCGTGACCGCCGAAGGCATCGTGGCCACGTACATCGACGGCACCACGGGCTCGCTGGTCGAACTGAACTGCGAAACCGACTTCGTGTCGAAGAACGACGACTTCCTGGGCTTTGCCGCCAAGGTTGCCGAACTGATCGCCAAGCAGGCGCCGGCCGACGTGGCAGCCCTGTCGGCCCTGGAAATGGACGGTTCGACGGTTGACGCGGTGCGCTCGGCCCTGATCGGCAAGATCGGCGAGAACATGACGATCCGCCGCTTCGTGCGCTACGCCAACGGTGGCAAGCTGGCTTCGTACCTGCACGGCACCCGCATCGGCGTGATGGTCGAGTTCGATGGCGACGAAACCGCCGCCAAGGACGTTGCCATGCACGTGGCCGCCATGAAGCCGGTGTCGCTGTCGTCGGAGCAGGTGCCGGCCGAGCTGATCGCCAAGGAGCGCAGCATTGCCGAGCAGAAGGCTGCCGAATCGGGCAAGCCGGCCGAAATCGCCGCCAAGATGGTGGGAGGTTCGGTCCAGAAGTACCTGAAGGAAGTGTCGCTGCTGAACCAGCCGTTCGTGAAGAACGACAAGCAGACGGTCGAGCAGATGCTGAAGGCTGCCAACACCAACGTGAAGGGTTTCACCCTGTACGTGGTGGGCGAAGGCATCGAGAAGAAGCAGGACGACTTCGCTGCTGAAGTGGCTGCCCAGGTGGCTGCCGCCCAGAAGGGCTGATGTCCCGGTGGCCGGACGGGTTTCCCTGGCGGGATGCCCGGTCTGCCACCGTATAATGCCGAGGGGCGCCGCAAGGTGCCCCTCTGCACAAGTACGGCTGCCATGTGCGCCGTGCCAGTCAGTTTTCGCAGTCACCTGCAACAAGCGCGCCTTTAGCGGGGTGATGCCGGCAGATGACGGCGAAAACCGGCTTTCCAGCTGTCAAGCAGTCCAAATTCATGCGCGGCCGGTGCGCAGTTGCGTCGTGCCGCCCGCGCCCATCCATCCGTTCAAACGAGCGACTAGAACCTGCCCGAGGGTGAACATGCCAGCCTACAAGCGCGTCCTTCTGAAACTGTCCGGTGAAGCCCTGATGGGCGACGATGCCTTCGGCATCAACCGGGCCACTATCGAAGGCATGGTCAATGACATAGCCGAAATCGTGAAACTGGGCGTCCAGGTGGCGGTTGTCATCGGCGGCGGCAACATTTTCCGCGGCGTTGCCGGCGGCGCGGCCGGCATGGACCGTGCCACGGCCGACTACATGGGCATGCTGGCCACGATGATGAACGCCCTGGCGCTGCAGGACGCCATGCGCCACGCCAATATCGAAGGCCGCGTGCAATCGGCGCTGCGCATGGACCAGGTGGTGGAGCCGTATATCCGCCCGCGTGCCATCCGCCAGCTGGAGGAAGGCAAGGTCGTGATCTTTGCCGCCGGCACCGGCAACCCGTTCTTCACCACCGATACGGCCGCCGCGCTGCGCGGTTCGGAAATCGGCGCGGAAATCGTGCTCAAGGCCACCAAGGTGGACGGCGTCTACACGGCCGATCCCAAGAAGGACCCGAGCGCCACGCGCTACACGACGATCACGTTCGACGAAGCCATTTCGCGCAACCTGCAGGTCATGGATGCCACCGCGTTCGCGCTGTGCCGCGACCAGAAGCTGCCGATCAAGGTGTTCTCGATCGTCAAGCCGGGTGCCCTGAAGCGTGTGATCCTGGGCGAGGACGAAGGTACGCTAGTGCACGTTTAAGCAGTCCGGACCGCATCAAAATGCTGATTCGGTCTGGCCTGAGAGTAGAATGTTCCATTTTCGATCCCGCCTGACGGGATCCTGTCTGGCTGTTTTCCGGAGGTAATCATGACCGTCGCCGACACTAAGAAGAGCGCCGAGCAGAAGATGCAGAAGTCGATCGAAGCCTTCAGGGCCGATCTGGCGAAAATTCGTACCGGCCGTGCGCACACTGGCCTGCTCGACCACGTCCAGGTGGATTACTACGGCTCGCCGGTGCCGATCAGCCAGGTGGCCAACATTGGCCTGGGCGACGCCCGGACGATTACCGTGCAACCGTGGGAAAAGAAGATGGTGCAGGCCGTGGAAAAGGCAATCCGCGACGCCGACCTGGGCCTGAACCCCGCCACGATGGGCGACGTGATCCGCGTACCGATGCCTCCGCTGACCGAAGAGCGCCGCAAGGAGCTGATCAAGGTGGTGAAGAGCGAGGCCGAAGGCGCCAAGGTAGCCGTGCGCAACCTGCGCCGCGACGCCAACGAGCAGTTCAAGAAGCTCGTCAAGGACAAGACCATTTCGGAAGACGACGAGCGCCGCGGTACGGACGACGTCCAGAAGCTGACGGACAAGTATGTCGGCGAGATCGACAAGCTCGTCGCCGAGAAAGAGAAGGAGATCTTGACGGTGTAAGGCCGTCCCGGCGGCCCGTCCGCCGGGGTTGTCCCAGCCCGTCCGCGAATCCATGCAGCATATCAGTTCGACGCTCGGCGTTCCCGATACCACCTATGTGCCACGACACGTTGCCATCATCATGGATGGCAACGGCCGCTGGGCGACAAAGCGTCACCTGCCGCGCGTGGCTGGCCACACTCGGGGTCTGGATACCGTGCGCGAGATCGTGCAGGCCTGCGCCGCACGCGGCGTGCAGTACCTGACCCTGTTCGCATTCAGTTCCGAGAACTGGCGCCGGCCTGCGGACGAAGTCTCGTTCCTGATGCGCCTGTTCATGACCGCCTTGCGCCGCGAGGTGGTCCGGATGCACGCGAACAACATCCGCCTGCGCGTGGTGGGCGACCTGGCGCGCTTCAGCCCGCGTATCCAGCAGATGATCAAGGATGCCGAGGCGCGTACGGCAGGCAACACGGGCCTGACCGTGACCATCGCCGCCAACTACGGCGGCCGCTGGGATCTGCTGCAGGCCATGCGCAAGATGCTGGCGCGCGCGCCGATGCTCGACGCGGAATCGATCGACGAATCGTTGCTGGCTCCGCACCTGGCGATGGCCTATGCGCCGGAACCGGACCTGTTCATCCGTACCGGCGGCGAGCAGCGCATCAGCAATTTCCTGCTTTGGCAGCTCGCCTATACCGAGCTCTATTTCACCGATACGTTCTGGCCCGATTTTGACGCCGCGGAACTCGACAAGGCCTTTGCGTCGTACCGCCAGCGAGAGCGCCGATTCGGCCGGACCAGCGCCCAGGTCGTGGCGCCGGGCCTGTCAGGCACGGCCTGAGACCGGTCGTACCTTCATATCAACGGGAATCGCAGCCGCATGCTTCTGACCCGCGTTATCACCGCCGTATGCCTGTTGCTGTTGATCCTGCCGATCCTGTTCCTGGCGCCCCCCACGGCGCTGGCGGTGCTGGTGGCGGTCATCGTGCTGCTGGGCGGCTGGGAATTCGGTCGCCTGATCGGCCTGCCGCGCCAGTGGCCGTATGTCTATGCCGTGGCATGCCTGGTGGCGTTGCTGGCCTGGCACCTTGCGCCGTCCGGATTCGCCATCGACTGGCTGCTCGAGGCTTCGCTCGTGGCCTGGGGCGTGGCGCTGGTGTTGCTGGCGCGCGGCGTACGGAAGGCAACCCCCGGATTCACCGTACTGGGCGTCGTGCTCGGACTGATCATGCTGCCGGCGTTCGGCCATGCGGTCATGGCGCTGCGCGTGGCCGGCGTGGGTGTGCTGCTGACCGCCGCCGTGCTGGTCTGGGCCGCTGACATCGGCGCCTATTTCGTCGGCAAGGCCATCGGCAAGCGCAAGCTGGCGCCGACCATCAGCCCGGGCAAGTCCTGGGAAGGTGCGATCGGTGGCTGGCTGCTGGCGATGATCGTCGCGCTGGGGCTGGCGGCTAGCCATGCCTTCGCGCCTACCTGGTATTCGCTGATCGCCGACAAGGTGGGCCTGGGCGTGCTGGCCATGCTGACCACGCTGCTGGTGGCGGCTAGCGTGGTGGGCGACCTGTTCGAGTCCTTGCTCAAGCGCCAGGTCGGCATCAAGGACAGCAGCCGGCTGCTGCCGGGCCACGGGGGCGTGCTCGACCGCATCGACGCGCTGATCCCGGTATTTCCGCTGGCGGCGCTGCTGCTGTCCTGGGTCTGATCACAACTGAATTCGTCTGGTTATATGCAACGCATTACGATTCTGGGCGCCACGGGTTCCATCGGCGAAAGCACGCTGGACGTGGTGCGCCGACATCCCGACCGCTACACGGTGCACGCGCTCAGCGCCCATCGTCAGGTGGACAAGCTGGCCGCTGCGTGCGCCGAGTTCCGTCCGGCACGGGCGGTAGTGGGTTCGGCCGAGGCGGCGCGCGAGCTCGAAGGCAAGCTGCGCGCGGCCGGCGTTGCGACCGAAGTCGGCTACGGCCCGGAATCGCTCGAATCGATCGCCGCGGATGCGCAGACCGATGCCGTGATGGCCGCCATCGTCGGCGCGGCGGGCCTGCGCTCGTCGCTGGCGGCGGCGCGCGCGGGCAAGCGCGTGCTGCTGGCCAACAAGGAATCGCTGGTGATGTCGGGCAGCATCTTCATGGATGCGGTGCAGCATCACGGCGCCACGCTGCTGCCGATCGACAGTGAACACAATGCCATCTTCCAGTGTCTGCCGACCAGCGACCCGCGCTATGGCGCGGGGGTATCGAAGGTGCTGCTGACGGCATCGGGCGGCCCGTTCCGCACCCGCGACCCGTCGACACTGCACGACATCACGCCGGACCAGGCCTGCGCGCACCCCAAGTGGGTGATGGGTCGCAAGATTTCGGTGGATTCGGCCACGATGATGAACAAGGGGCTCGAGGTCATCGAAGCCCACTGGCTGTTTGGCGCGCCGGCCGACAAAATCGAGGTGCTGATTCACCCGCAGAGCATTGTCCATTCGATGGTGGCCTATGCCGACGGTTCGGTGCTGGCGCAGCTTGGCAACCCCGACATGCGTACGCCGATTGCCTACGGCATGGCCTATCCGGAACGGATCGACTCGGGCGTGACCCCGCTGGACTTGACCGTGGCTGGCGGGCTTCATTTCGAGACGCCGGACCTGGAGCGCTTTCCGTGCCTGGGCCTGGCTTTTGACGCACTGCGCGCCGGTGATGTGGCCCCGGCCGTGCTCAATGCCGCAAATGAGGTGGCCGTGGAGGCGTTCCTGGCCGGCGGCATCCGGTTCACGGACATCGCGCGGGTCGTGGCCGGTGTGCTGGAGCAGCCCGCCGAAGGTGAAGCCGGGTCGCTCGACGGTGTGCTGGCCGCCGATGCCGCGGCACGCAAGGCCGCCCTGGCGCTGCTGAAACAACTGGCCGGCCGCTGATCGTCATCACGATCGCGGCGAGGCCCGGATCTGGAAAGAGGTGATTGCCATGCAAACCGTTATCGCGTTCGTTGTCGCCCTCTGCATCCTGATCTTCGTTCACGAGATGGGGCATTACCTGGCCGCGCGTGCATGCGGGGTCAAGGTTTTGCGGTTCTCGATCGGTTTCGGCCGTCCGCTGGCCCGCTGGGTCAGCAAGGGGCGTGACCGCACGGAATGGACGCTGGCCGCCATCCCGCTGGGCGGCTACGTCAAGATGCTTGACGAGCGGGAGCGCGACCCGGACGCGGATCCGGCCATCGATGCGGCCGACTTGCCGCGTGCATTCAACCGCCAGCCGGTGGGCAAGCGGTTTGTCATCGTGGCGGCTGGCCCGCTGGCGAATTTCGCGCTGGCCATCGCCCTCTATCTGGTGCTGTTTGCCGGCGGCATGCGCGAGCCGGCCCCCGTGCTGGCGGCACCGGCGGCCAGTACGGCGGCGGCGCAGGCCGGCGTCCGGGACGGCGACCGCGTTCTGTCGCTGAGCGCGAATGGGCAGACCGAGCCTGTCCGGTCCTGGAACGATCTGCGCATGGCCGTGTTTGCCCAGGGTTTTGGCGAGACGCGTGCCGTCATGCACGTCCGTGGTGCCGATGGCGCCGAGCGTGACGTCGCACTGGGCCGGCTGCCCGATACCGGCGGGAACCCCGATCAGGACCCGCTGGCCACGCTGGGCCTGGCCCTGAAGGGCGGCCCGGTCACCATTACCGAGATCGTCGCCGAATCGGCGGCGCAACGGGCGGGTCTGCGCGCCGGAGACAAGGTGGTGACCTGGCAGGGCCAACCGCTGACCCAGGCCGGCGAACTGATTCGCGGGGTTCGGGCGCGCCCGGGCCAGGACGTCACGCTGGGGATCGAGCGCGCCGGCCAGCGCATCGACGTGACCGTCAAGCTCGATGCCGCACCGGGCGGCAAGGCTGGTGCCGGTGGCGAGCCCGCGCCGCTGGTCGGCAAGCTGGGCGCGGCGCTGAACCAGGCCGTGCAGACCGAAATCGTGCGCTACCCGTTTACCCAGGCCCTGGCCCGTGCGGCCGATCAGGTCTGGAACACCAGCACGCTGTCCCTGAAGCTGCTTGGCAAGATGCTCGTCGGCCAGGCATCGCTGCAGAATCTGAGCGGTCCGCTGACCGTGGCCGACTATGCCGGCCGGGCCGCCAACATGGGCTGGCAGCCGTTCGTGAGCTTCCTCGCGTTGGTCAGTGTCAGCCTCGGTGTACTGAATTTGTTACCTATTCCGGTGCTGGATGGGGGGCATTTGCTGTATTATTGCGTGGAATTTTTGACTGGCAGGCCTGTACCAGACCACTGGCAAGCGATGCTGCAGAAGGTCGGCATCGCATGCATCTTGCTCCTGACCTCACTCGCTTTGTTCAATGACGTCAGCCGACTGTTTCTTGCGCGCGGCTAGTTTCGCGCAGCCGGAAGCGCCAGTCGGACGGGGGCGGTCGTATCCCGGGGGGATTTTCTCCGTCGGGAAGGATCGGTCGTGCCGGTATTGTCAGGCTCAGCGGCAATCGGCGCTGGAGCCACACCCTGCATGAAATCGATGAGGAAGAGGGGATCGACTTTGATCAGAAATAAGCGCATCTCGCTGGGCTTGCTGACGAGTGCCATTATTGCGGCCTGGAGCCCGGCGGGCTGGGCCGCAGATCCGTTTGTGGTCAAGGATATTCGCGTGGAAGGCCTGCAGCGTGTGGAGCCGGGTACCGTCTTCGGTTACCTGCCCGTGCGTGTCGGTGAAACCTTCACCGATGACAAGGGCGCCGACGCCATCCGTGCGCTCTACAATACCGGGTTTTTCAAGGACGTGCAGATCCGCGCCGAAGACGGCGTGCTGGTGGTGCAGGTCGAGGAACGCCCGGCGATTTCCCAGCTTGAATTCGTCGGCATCAAGGAATTCGACAAGGACACGCTGCGCCGGTCCCTGCGGGCCGTGGGCGTGGCCGAAGCGCGTTACTACGACAAGGCGCTGATCGACAAGGCAGAGCAGGAGCTGAAGCGCCAGTACGTGGCCCGCGGCTACTACGCCGCCGAAGTCCAGACCACCGTGACGCCGGTGGACCGCAATCGCGTGTCCGTGGTGTTCAACGTGGAGGAAGGCCCGGTCGCGAAGATTCGCCAGATCAATATCGTCGGCAACAAGGCGTTCAAGGAAAGCACGCTGCGCGACGAAATGCAGCTGTCCACGCCCAACTGGCTGTCGTGGTACACCAAGAACGACCTGTATTCGAAGCAGAAGCTCACGGCCGACCTGGAAGCGCTGCGCTCGTTCTACCTGAATCGCGGCTATCTGGAATTCCAGATCGAGTCGACGCAGGTATCGATCACGCCTGACAAGAAGGATATCTACCTGACGCTGAATATCGCCGAAGGCGAGCAGTTCAAGGTGTCGGATATCCACCTGGCCGGCGAACTGCTGGGCAAGCAGGAAGAAATGCAGAAGCTGCTGCAGCTGAAGAAGGGCGATATTTTCTCGTCCGAAAAGCTGACGGCCAGCACCAAGGCCATCACCGATCTGCTCGGTACGTACGGCTATGCATTCACCACGATCAACCCGCAACCGCAGATCGACAAGGAAAAGCGCGAAGTGGCGCTGACCCTGATGGTCGATCCGGGTCGCCGCGTCTATGTGCGTCGCGTGAATGTGGTGGGCAACAGCAAGACGCGCGACGAAGTGGTGCGCCGCGAAATGCGCCAGATGGAAAGCTCGTGGTTCGATAGCGAGAAGCTCCAGCAGTCGCAGGCGCGTATCAACCGTACCGGCTATTTCACGGATACGAACATCACCACCGAGGACGTGCCGGGCGCGCCCGACCAGGTGGATGTGAACGTAAATGTGACGGAAAAGCCTACCGGCCAGATCAGCCTGGGTCTCGGCTTCTCGTCGACCGACAAGCTCGTGCTGCAGGCCGGCCTGCGCCAGGACAACGTGTTCGGCTCCGGTACCAGCCTGGGCCTCGATGTGAACACCGCCAAGTCGTTCCGTACGATCGCGCTGACGCAGTACGATCCGTACTTCACGGTGGACGGCATCAGCCGCTCGACCGATATCTACTACCGTACGTCCCGCCCGCTGTACTACACGGGTGACCAGGACTACAAGATCGTGTCGGCCGGTGGTGGCTTCAAGTTCGGCGTGCCGTTCTCCGAGAACGACACGGTGTTCTTCGGCATTGGCTACGAGCGTACGCAGGTCTATACCTCGGTCAACACGCCGAGCCAGTACACGGCCTGGCTGCAGAAGATCGGCAAGGCCAGCGGCGACCCGATCAACAACTTCCCGTTCACGGTCGGCTGGGCGCGTGACCGCCGGGATAGTGCGCTGATCCCGACCAAGGGTCCGTACACCCAGGCCAACCTGGAAATCGGTGTGCCGGGCGGCGATACGCAGTACTATCGCGCCAGCTTCCAGCAGCAGTACTTCTATCCGATTTCGAAGGCCTTCACGCTGGCCTTCAACGGTGAAGTGGCCTACGGCCACGGCTACGGCAATACGCCGTTCCCGGTGTTCAAGTACTTCTACGCCGGTGGTATCGGTTCGGTCCGCGGCTACCAGACCAGCACGCTGGGTCCGAAGGACCAGAACGGCAACCCGGTGGGCGGTGCCTCGAAGATGATCGGTAACGTGGAATTCGTGTTCCCGCTGCCGGGTTCGGGTGTCGACCGTACGCTGCGTCTGTTTACGTTCTTCGACTTCGGTAACGTCTATCAGGAAGGCGCGCCGATCACGGTTAGCGACCTGAAGTACTCGACCGGCTTCGGTATGTCGTGGCTGTCGCCGATCGGCCCGCTGAAGGTCAGCATGGGCTTCCCGCTGAAGAAGGACGAGAACGACAAGGTTCAGCGGTTCCAGTTCCAGATTGGTACCGCGTTCTGATCCCCCAAAAGGATTTGTTTGATGAAACTCCACACTCCACTGATCAAATCCCTGAGCGCGGCCGCGCTGGCCGCTGCGGCCCTTTGCGCGGCGGCCCCGGCGATGGCTCAGGAGGCGCGCATTGCCGCGGTGAACTCGGAGCGTATCCTGCGTGACTCGCAGCCCGCCAAGGCCGCCCAGGTCAAGCTCGAGCAGGAATTCTCCAAGCGCGACCGCGAACTGCAGGACATGGCCCAGAAGATCAAGGCCATGGCCGACAAGCTCGACAAGGACACCGCCGTGCTGGCCGACGCCGACCGCCAGCGCCGTCAGCGCGAAGTGGCCGACCTCGATCGTGAGTTCCAGCGCAAGCAGCGCGAATTCCGCGAAGACCTGAACCAGCGTCGTAACGAAGAACTGGCCCAGGTGCTGGAGCGCGCCAACCGCGTGATCCGTCAGCTGGCCGAGCAGCGCAAGTACGACCTGATCGTGCAGGAAGCGGTCTACGTCAATCCGCGCATCGACATCACGGACGACGTGATGAAGGCGCTGAACGCCAGCTCCGGCAAGTAAGCGGCGGGCGCTCGCGCGCCGCTTTACGATTTTTCAAGGAAGTACCGCCATGCAGACACCCACACTGGGTCAGCTCGCCACCGAGAACGGCGCGCAGGTTGTGGGTGATCCCGACCTGGCCGTGGGCGGTCTGGCACCGCTCGACCAGGCCGGTCCCGGCGATCTGTCGTTTCTTTCCAATCCGCTCTACCTGACGCAGGCGCTGGCTTCGAAGGCCGGTGCCGTGATCGTGTCGCCGGCGGATCTGGAGCGCATTCGCGCGGATGGGCAGGCTGACGGCCGCAACTGGTTGGTGGCGCGCAATCCGTACGTCTGCTTTGCGCGCGTGGCCCAGCGTTTCGATCGCGTCGCCAATGCCGATCCGCGTACGGGCATCGACCCGCGTGCAACGGTAGCGCCCGACGCGGTCGTGCCGGCGTCGTGCTTTATCGGTCCGAACGTGGTGATCGAGGCCGGCGCGCGGCTGGGCGAGCGGGTCCGCGTCCTGGCAAATGCCTTTATCGGCGCAGGCGCGCAGATCGGCGAAGATACGCTCATCTACGCCAATGTTTCTGTCTATCATCGTTGCGTGGTGGGCGCGCGCAACATCCTGCACAGCGGTGCGGTGATTGGTGCCGATGGCTTTGGCTTTGCGCCCGATATCGGGCCGGGCGGGGTCGAGTACGTCAAGATTCCCCAGGTGGGGCGAGCCGTGCTGGGCAACGATGTGGAGATTGGCGCCAATACCTGCGTGGACCGCGGCGCGATGGCCGATACCGTCATCGAGGACGGCTGCAAGATCGACAACCAGGTGCAGATCGCCCACAACGTCCATGTGGGCGCGCATACCGTGATTGCCGGTACGGCCGCGATTTCGGGCAGTACGAAGATCGGCAGGTTCTGCGTGATCGGCGGCGCGGCCAATTTTTCCGGACATTTGAATATCGCCGACCGGACCACAGTGTCCGGCGGTACCTCGATTACCAAATCGATTACAAAACCCGGTGGGCATTTCACCAGCGTGTTCCCGTTCACGTCGCATGGCGAGTGGGAACGCAACGCGGCCATCGTGCGCGGCCTGTCGAAGCTGCGCGAGCGTGTGGTGCAACTGGAGCGCCGGCTGCGCGGCACGTCCGCCGGGGTTAATAGCAAACAAGACGAAGAGAAATCATCATGACAGCCTCCGATATCGACATCCGCAAGATCCTGAAGCTGCTGCCGCATCGGTATCCGATCCTGCTGGTCGACCGCGTGCTCGAGTTTGAACCGCAGAAGCGGATCAAGACCCTGAAGAACGTGACGATCAACGAGCCGTACTTCATGGGCCACTTTCCGGAACAACCCGTGATGCCGGGTGTCATGATTCTGGAGGCGCTGGCGCAATCGGCCGGCCTGCTGACCTTTGGCGCCGACATGGAGCGCAAGGAAGGCGCGCTGTACTACTTCGTCGGCATCGACGGCGCCCGCTTCAAGCGCGTGGTGTATCCCGGCGATCAGTTGCACCTGAACGTGACCGTGGAACGCTACATTCGCGGCATCTGGAAGTTCAAGGCCAGCGCCACCGTGGATGGCGAGGTCGCCTGCGAAGCCGAGCTGATGTGCACGGTCAAGCAGGCCGAGGCCTGATCTTCCCGATACCGAGCAGAACTGATAGCACAGGACAGTACGTATGACGCAAATCCATCCCACCGCACTGATCGACCCGAAGGCTGAACTCGCCGCCGATGTGGAAGTCGGCCCGTTCTCGATCGTCGGTCCGAATGTGCGGATCGGCAGCGGCACGCGGATCGGCTCGCATACCACGGTCGAGGGGCATACCACGATCGGCGAGGGGAACCGCATCGGGCCATATGCCTCGGTGGGCGGAGTGCCGCAGGACATGAAGTATGCCAACGAGCCCACCCGGCTCGAGATTGGCGATCGCAACACGATTCGCGAATTCACGACGATCCACACGGGCACCGTGCAGGATCGCGGCCTGACCCGCATCGGCAGCGATAACTGGATCATGGCGTACGTGCATATCGCGCACGACTGCAGCGTGGGCAACCACACGGTGTTTTCGAGCAATGCGCAGATTGCCGGCCACGTGGAAGTGGGCGACTGGGCGATTCTTGGCGGCATGAGCGGCGTGCATCAGTACGTGCGTATTGGCGCGCATGCCATGCTGGGAGGGGCTTCGGCACTGGTCCAGGACGTGCCGCCGTTCGTGATTGCCGCGAGCGACAAGAGTGGCAACAAGGCCACGCCGCATGGCATCAACGTCGAGGGGCTGCGTCGGCGCGGCTTCGATGCGGCCCAGATCGCGGCGCTGCGTCAGGCTTACAAGCTGCTGTACAAGTCGGACCTCAGCTTCGACGATGCCCGCAACGAGATTTCGACCATGCTGGGCCAGTCGGATGCCACCACGGCGGCGCCGCTAAAGGCCTTCGTCGAGTTCCTCGCCGCGACCCAACGCGGCATCGTGCGCTAGACGTCAGCCGGACATGGTCGAGGCAGCCATGCAGGCCGTGCTTCCCGCTGACGCGGAAGCTCATGTAAACAAGCGTGGCACGATTGCCATGGTTGCTGGCGAGGCATCCGGCGATCTGCTGGCTTCGCTATTGCTGGAAGGATTGCACGCCCGGCTGGGCGAGTCGGTTGACTATGCCGGGATCGGTGGCCGCCGCATGATGGCGCAAGGGTTTGTCTCGCATTGGCCGATGGAAACACTTTCCGTCAACGGCTATGTGGAAGTCCTGGGGTCGCTGCGCGAGATTCTGGCCACGCGTCGGGCCATTCGCGACCAACTGCTGGCCCAGCCGCCACTGTGCTTTATTGGTGTCGACGCTCCGGATTTCAACTTCGGTCTCGAAGTTCCGCTGCGGCGCGCCGGCATACCCGTCGTCCATTTCGTCAGTCCGTCGATCTGGGCCTGGCGAGGCGGTCGCATTCGTACCATCGCGCGTGCGGTAGACCATATCCTCTGTCTGTTTCCGTTCGAGCCGGAGATCTACGCCAAGGCGGGTATCCCGGCGACATACGTCGGTCATCCCCTGGCCGATGTGATTCCGATGGTGCCCGATGTGGCCGGCGCCCGCGCCAAGCTGGGCCTCCCGGAAAACAAGCGCATCGTGGCCGTGCTGCCGGGCAGCCGACAGTCCGAAGTCCGGAATCTCGGCGCCACTTTCTTCGAGGCCATGGCGCGCATGCACCGTATGGACGGGAATCTGGCATTCGTGTTGCCCGCCGCCTCGCCGGCCCTCCATGCCATTGTGGAAGGTCTGCACGCGCAGCATCCCGAGATCGATCTGACAATTGTGGATGGACAGTCACATCTGGCGATGGAGTCTGCCGATGTGATCCTGTTGGCGAGCGGCACGGCGACGCTGGAGGCTGCGCTGTACAAAAAGCCGATGGTGATCTCGTACAAGGTGCCCTGGCTGACTGCACAAATCATGAAACGACAGGGCTATCTGCCGTACGTCGGACTGCCTAATATTCTGTCGGGACGCTTTGTCGTGCCCGAACTGTTGCAGGACGATGCCACGCCAGAGGCGCTGGCGCGCGAAACGCTGTTGCAGCTCAATGACGAAGGCAATATTGCATTCCTGCGTGAACATTTCACGACCATGCATGAAACACTAAAGCGCGATACGTCGAGGCTGGCGGCCGGTGTGGTGGCGGATCTGCTCCACACTCGGGGGGCTGTGTGATGCCGCGCATCAAGGCAGTCAATGTTGGCCAGATGGGGCTTGCACTGACGCAGACGGTCGCCGTGGTCCAGCGCCTTTGTGGCGTGGACGAAGCGGGCCGTGGCCCGCTGGCAGGGCCCGTGTACGCGGCGGCTGTCGTGCTGAATCCGGACCGCCAGATCCGCGGGCTCGCCGATTCGAAGATACTGACTGCGGAAAAGCGGGAGGTCTTGTTCGACAGGATCTGCGAGCGGGCGTTGGGCTGGCACATCGCCTTTGCAACGGTCGAGGAAATCGATTCGATCAATATCCTCCATGCCTCGATGCTGGCCATGCAGCGCGCCGTTCAAGGGCTTGCCGCCAATGGCGTAATTCCCGATCTGGTCCAGGTGGACGGCAATCGTTGCCCGCAAGTGGCTTTTCCTGTGGAAGCGATCGTCAAGGGCGACGCCAAGGTGCGTGCCATTTCGGCCGCGTCGATCCTGGCAAAGGTTGCGCGTGACCGCAATCTCCGGGAATTGCACGCGCAGTATCCCGATTACGGCTTCGATTCGCATTTTGGCTATCCGACGCCTCAACATTTTGCTGCGCTGGATCGGCATGGTCCCACACCGCATCATCGGCGGTCGTTCGCGCCGGTCCGCCTGGCGCTGGAACGCGTCAACGGCATGACCCAGGCCCAGGCCCAGGAAGCGCCGCCTTTCTAAGACATCACCCCCTTGAAGCACGTCACTTCGCGCGATAACGCGCTGTTCAAGCACCTGAAGGCCCTGATCGGGTCTACGCATCAACGTCGCAAGGCCGGGCAATCGGTGCTGGACGGCGTGCATCTCGCGCAGGCCTACGTTGCCGCATTGGGTCAGCCAGTCTCTTGCGTCGTAGGCGAACGTCATGTTGACCATGCCGAAGTGCGGCACCTGCTCGACCAGGTCGAGCCGGAACGCGTCGTCGTGCTGGCCGACGCGTTGTTCAGCCAGATCAGCAATGTGGCGAACGGCATCGACCTGCTGTTCGTGATCGAGACGCCGGCGGGTCATCTGCCAGCGCAGATTGCGACAGACTGCATCATCCTCGATGGCGTCCAGGATGCGGGCAACGTCGGCTCGATCCTGCGCAGTGCCGCGGCGGCTGGCATTCCTCACGCGTTCCTGACCACCGGCTGTGCATTCGCCTGGTCGGTCAAGACACTGCGTGCCGGCATGGGTGCGAATTTCCATCTCAATATCGTCGAGCATTGCACACTCGACATGCTCGCGTCCCGGCTGGCCGTGCCGCTGCTTGCGACGTCCTCGCATGCCGACGCCACCGTGTTCGATACCGACCTGCGCCAGCCAGTAGGCTGGGTCGTCGGCAACGAGGGCGCGGGCGTGAGCCAGGAGTGGATGGCACGCGTCTCGCGCAAGGTCGGCATTCCGCAACCCGGTGGCCTGGAATCGCTGAACGTCGCCGCAGCGACCGCCATCTGCCTGTTTGAAGCGGTACGCCAGCGGCGGACAGGCTGAGCGAGCGCTGTTAGCGAGGGCGGCTGCCCAGTTTTTGGCCGGCTTCCGTGGCGCCTGAACTGGCCTTCTGTTCGACCAGGAGTTGCAGGACGTCCGCGATCTGACTGATCTTCCCGTCGATCTGGGCGAATTTCCGGTCTATCTGGTCGAACTTCCTGCCGAGCCCGACTTCGAGGTTGTTGAAGCGTTCGTCCATCTTGTCGAAGCGTTCGTCCATCTTGTCGAGTCGCCGGTCGACCTTGGCGAAGCCCTCGTCAACCTTCACTTCAAGCCTGTCGATCCGGCGGTCGATGCCATCCAATCGCTTGTCGGTTGCCTGGGATTGGCGGTCCATCACGCCGAGCCGCTCATCCACCATATCGAAGCGGTAATAGATGTTGTCGGTCGTCTTGTCGGATTGGCGTCCGGAGTAATCGAGGATGGCGAAGATCCCGCCGAGGGCGACGAAGACGGCAGTGAAGATGGTGGCGGCCATGCGCCAGTCGTGGCGCGGCGGGTAGCGGTGCTGGCGAGCGCGGGTGGGATCGGCCGCGTCGGGGAGGCTGGAAAGCGGATCAGCTGACATGGTGATGGACATGGTTCATGAAAGAAAACGTTCGATGACGTCATCTTTCACCTCCAGCCATCACCCGCCAAGAAGACGATTCTCAAAAATCGCGCGTTTCAATAGTTATCGCGGTCGACCTTGATTTCCTGCAGGATCGTCGTCGCGATTTCCTCGATCGACTTGTGGGTCGACGACAGCCACTTGATCCCTTCGCGGCGCATCATCGCCTCGGCTTCGTTGACCTCGTAGCGACAATTCTCAACCGCCGCGTACTTGCTGCCCGGCCGGCGCTCGTTGCGGATCTCGGTCAGCCGCTGCGGGTCGATCGACAGCCCGAAGATCTTGGGCTTGAACGCGTAGAGCGCCGAAGGCAGACGTCCACGCTCGAAATCGTCGGGGATCAGCGGATAATTGGCGGCCTTGAGGCCGTACTGCATGGCCAGATACAGGCTGGTTGGCGTCTTGCCGCTGCGCGACACGCCCACCAGGATCACATCGGCGTCCTCGAGGTTCTTGTGTGACTGACCGTCATCATGCGCCAGCGAGAAGTTGATCGCCTCGATCCGGTTCTTGTAGGCCTCGGTATCGGCGTTCTGGTGAAACCGGCCGATCGCATGCGTGGACTTCAGTCCCAGCTCTTTTTCCAGCGGTTCGATGAACGTCTGGAACATGTCCAGAATCATGCCCTTGGCGCGGCGCATCGCCTTGTTGGACTCGGCGTTGACCAGCGTGGTGAAGACGATGGGCGGCACGCCCTCGTTGTAGAACGCCTCGTTGATCTTGCTGACGGCCACATGCGCCTTCTCGGGCGTGTCGACGAACGGCATGCGCACCTTGCGGAAGCGCATCTCGAACTGGGCCAGGATCGAATGGCTGAACGTCTCCGCCGTGATGCCTGTGCCATCCGACACAATGAAAACCGTACGCACGGCAGGGCGATCCGCAGGTGCCGTCGCAGCCGCAGGCTGGGCGCCGGCAGCGGATGAAGAAGACTGGGAAGTCAGGGCTGGCGCGGGTTGCGACGCGTCAGGCGCTTCGGGCAGGGACATGTCTGAACAATTATTTTGGAGCAGCCGCCGAGCGAAAGTGCGGTGCGGCACGGTAGAATAGCGGCGATCTTTTGGCTAAGCAATTCCGCCAATCCCAGCCAGGCAACGATTTGGCGCCGAATTGTCGACAATGTGCATTGCAGCATCGGAAGCGTCCGATGTCACACGGAATTGCTCAGCCAAGCGATCCGCCGGGGCCAGAACTCCAACAACATACCGGTCGGTGCAAAAGATTTCTTACTTTGTTTTGAGGCTTTTATGACCAACCAGGTAAATAATGGCGCCTATGTGCTGCCGTTCGAAGAATTGCGCATGCAGGACGTGGAGACCGTCGGCGGCAAGAATTCGTCGCTTGGCGAGATGATCTCGCAGCTGGCCGGCGCCGGTGTGCGCGTTCCCGGCGGTTTTGCCACCACCGCACTGGCATTCCGCGACTTCCTCGAACACAACAACCTGACCGCCCGCATTTCGGAACGCCTGAAGACGCTCGACGTCGATGACGTGAAGGCCCTGGCCGAAGCCGGTGCCGAGATCCGCAACTGGGTGGCCTCGGCGCCGTTCCAGCCGCGCCTCGAGGCCGAAATCCGCGAGCACTATGCACGCGCGTCGGCGCGCGAAGGCGCCGAGGCATCGTTCGCCGTGCGTTCGTCGGCCACCGCCGAAGATCTGCCCGACGCTTCGTTCGCCGGCCAGCAGGAGTCGTACCTCAACGTCAGCGGTATCGACGACGTGCTCGATAAGATCAAGCACGTGTTCGCGTCGCTGTACAACGACCGCGCCATTTCCTACCGCGTGCACAAGGGCTTCGCCCACGACGTGGTGGCCCTGTCGGCCGGCGTCCAGCGCATGGTCCGTTCGGACCTGGCTGCCTCGGGCGTGATGTTCACGATCGATACCGAGTCGGGCTTCCCGGACGTGGTGTTCATCACGTCGAGCTATGGTCTTGGCGAAACGGTGGTGCAGGGTGCCGTGAACCCGGACGAGTTCTACGTCTTCAAGCCGACGCTGCAAGCCGGCAAGTACCCCATCATCCGCCGTTCGATCGGCTCGAAGCTGATCAAGATGGAATTCACCAAGCCGGGCGAAGCCGGCCGCGTGAAGACCGTGGACGTGCCGCCCGAGCTGCGCAACCGTTATTCGATCAGCGATGACGATGTGAACGAGCTGGCCCGCTACGCGATGATCATCGAGAAGCACTATGGCCGCCCGATGGACATCGAATGGGGCAAGGACGGCAAGGACGGCAAGATCTATATCCTCCAGGCGCGTCCGGAAACCGTGAAGAGCCAGTCGGCGGGCAAGGCCGAGCAGCGATTCAAGCTGAAGGGCACGTCCGCGGTGCTGACCAGCGGCCGTGCAATCGGCCAGAAGATCGGCACGGGCCCGGTCCGCGTGATCAACGATCCGTCCGAGATGGAACGTGTGCAGCCTGGCGACGTGCTGGTGGCCGACATGACCGACCCAAATTGGGAGCCGGTGATGAAGCGTGCCGCGGCGATCGTCACGAACCGTGGCGGCCGTACCTGCCACGCCGCGATCATCGCGCGTGAACTGGGTGTGCCGGCCGTGGTCGGCTGCGGCGATGCCACCGATGTGCTGAAAGACGGCACGCTGGTGACGGTGTCGTGTGCCGAGGGCGACGAAGGTCGCATCTACGACGGTCTGCTCGAAACCGAGGTCACCGAGGTCATGCGCGGCGAAATGCCGGAGATCGAGACCAAGATCATGATGAACGTCGGCAATCCGCAGCTGGCGTTTGATTTTGCGCAGATCCCGAACCACGGTGTTGGCCTGGCTCGCCTGGAATTCATCATCAACAACAACATCGGCGTCCACCCGAAGGCAATTCTCGACTATCCGCAGGTCGATGCCGACCTGAAGAAGGCCGTGGAATCGGTGGCCCGTGGCCACGCCAGCCCGCGTGCCTTCTACGTGGACAAGCTGGCCGAAGGGATGGCCACGATCGGTGCCGCGTTCTATCCGAAGCCTGTGATCGTGCGCCTGTCGGACTTCAAGTCGAACGAGTACAAGAAGCTGATCGGCGGTTCGCGCTACGAGCCGGACGAGGAAAACCCGATGCTGGGCTTCCGTGGTGCTTCGCGCTACATCGCCGACGACTTCGCCGAAGCGTTCGAGATGGAATGCAAGGCCATGAAGCGCGTGCGCGACGAGATGGGCCTGACCAACGTCGAGATCATGGTGCCGTTCGTGCGGACGCTGGGCCAGGCCGAGCGCGTGATCGAACTGCTGGCCAAGCACGGCCTGAAGCGCGGCGAGAATGGTCTGCGCATCATCATGATGTGCGAGGTGCCGTCGAACGCCATTCTGGCCGAAGAGTTCCTGCAATTCTTCGACGGTTTCTCGATCGGCTCGAACGATCTGACCCAGCTGACGCTGGGCCTGGACCGCGATTCGGGCATGGAACTGCTGGCCAAGGACTTCGACGAGCGCGATCCGGCGGTGCGTTTCATGCTGCAGCGCGCCATTTCCACGGCGCTGCGCCTGGACAAGTATGTCGGCATTTGCGGCCAGGGCCCTTCGGACCATCCGGACTTTGCAGCCTGGCTGGCCAAGGAAGGCATCAAGTCGATCTCGCTGAATCCTGATTCGGTCGTGGAAACCTGGCAGCAACTGGCTTCCTGAGGCATTTCGCGTCACAATAGCGACGTACCCGAACTAGCGGCGTCCGGCCTGATGGGCCGGCGCGCCGTGTGGCACCGGCCCTGCGGTCAGGTGTTCCAACTGCCCCCGCAGACGCCGCAGGCGTTTGGCGGGGGCTTTGTTTTTTCGGGCTGGTGTCTGGCTGGCTGGAAAGGAACGGGATGACGTCGTACTACTTTTGGTTTGCCGCGTCCGTGGTGCTGTTGATCGCGGAAATGGCCACCGGCACGTTTTATCTGTTGATGGTCGCCTGCGGTGTGACAGCCGGCGGCATTGCCGCGCTGCTGGGTGCCGAGGTACCCGTGCAGACCGTTACCGCGGCAGTGGTTGCCATCGTGGCCATCGTGGCGATGCGGCGCACACGCTTCGGCCGGCTGCGCCGTAGCGATGCCGCGACCAACCCCGACGTGAACCTCGATATCGGACAGGAAGTCGAAGTCTCCGCCTGGGATGCCTTCCGTCGCGCCCGCGTGCCCTATCGCGGCGCCGACTGGACCGTGGAGCTGGCTCCCGGGACCGACCCCTCCCCGGGGCGCTACACAATCATCGAAGTTCGCGGCGCCACGCTTATCGTGTCGCCGCGCTAGCCTGGCGCTTGCCTCTGCCTTGCAGTTTTTTCTCTTTGACGGGAGTCGTACATGCTTGCCTATCAGCTCGGTCTGTTTCCGCTGATTCTGCTCATTGCCGCCATCGTACTGATTGCGAAGTCCATCAAGATCGTGCCACAGCAGCACGCCTGGGTACTGGAGCGGCTGGGGCGCTACCACGCGACGCTGACGCCGGGCCTGTCGATTGTCGTGCCGTTTATCGACCGCGTGGCCTACAAGCACATCCTCAAGGAAATCCCGCTCGATGTGCCGAGCCAGGTCTGTATCACCAAGGACAACACGCAGTTGCAGGTCGATGGGGTGCTGTACTTCCAGGTGACGGACCCGATGAAGGCCTCGTACGGATCGAGCAATTTCGTGGTGGCTATCACCCAGTTGTCGCAGACCACGCTGCGGTCGGTCATCGGCAAGCTCGAACTGGACAAGACGTTCGAGGAGCGCGAATTCATCAACCACAGCGTGGTCAACGCCCTGGACGAGGCGGCGGCCAACTGGGGTGTGAAGGTGCTGCGCTACGAGATCAAGGACCTTACGCCGCCGAAGGAAATCCTGCACGCGATGCAGGCGCAGATCACGGCGGAGCGCGAGAAGCGGGCGCTGATCGCCGCGTCCGAGGGCAAGCGCCAGGAGCAGATCAACCTGGCCTCGGGCGCGCGTGAAGCCGCCATCCAGAAGTCCGAAGGGGAAAGGCAGGCGGCCATCAACAAGGCGCAGGGCGAGGCCGCAGCCATTCTGGCCGTGGCGGAAGCCAATGCGCAGGCCATCGAGAAAATCGGCCACGCCATTCGCGGGGAGGGCGGTACGGAGGCGGTCAACCTGAAGGTGGCCGAGGAATACGTCGCGGCCTTTGGCAACCTGGCCAAGCAGGGCAATACCCTGATCGTGCCGGGCAATCTCGGCGAGATGAGCTCGATGATTGCTTCTGCGCTGCAGATCGTGAAGGGCCAGAAGGTAGAAAAGGTGCTCTGACGCCATCTGGCATCGCTGAAAAACGAAAACGAAACGAAAACGGAGGCCGAGGCCTCCGTTCTTCATTCCTTCTCGCTTTTCATCAGGCGCGCCTTCTCGCGCTGCCAGTCGCGGTTCTTTTCGGTCTCCCGCTTGTCGAACTGCTTCTTGCCCTTGCCCAGGCCGATTTCGCACTTGATGCGGCCGCGCGTGTAGTGCAGGTTCAGCGGCACCAGCGTATAGCCGCGCTGCTCCACCTTGCCGATCAGTTTCCTGATCTCGTCGGCCTTGAGTAGCAGCTTCCGGGTGCGTACCGGATCGGGAGTGACGTGCGTGGAGGCGCTTTGCAGCGGGCTGATGTGGGCGCCGATCAGGAACATTTCGGCGTTGCGCACCACAACATAACCTTCCTTGATCTGCACGCGGTTCGCCCGGATCGCCTTGACTTCCCAGCCTTCCAGCACGATTCCGGCTTCATAGCGTTCTTCGATGAAGTAGTCGAAAAAGGCCTTCTTGTTGTCAGCGATCGTCATGCGGGAGGTGATTTCCTAAATTTGACCGGCGCGGCCTGGCAGGGCGGCGGCAGTGAGGGTGCGCAGCAACATGACTGCGGCCGAGCGCGACAGGGCGTGCCGTGTTCGCGGCTGTCGGCTAAAATCCTGATTTTAGCAAACCGCTCCGGCCCGGCCCAGTCCCGAGGTGCCCGCAACCCGAATACATGGCAGACGTCCATAAATCCGTCCTGCTCGGCTTTTCGGCCGAACAGATGTACGACCTGGTCACGCGCGTGGAGGACTATCCCAAGTTCCTCCCATGGTGCGGTGGCGTGGAGGTCTTCGAGCAAACCGACACGCTGCTCGATGCGAAGATCCATATCCATTTCAGCGGCATCAAGCAGTATTTCCACACGCGCAATACCCAGGAGCGTCCAACTCGTATCGATATGACGTTCGCGGACGGTCCTTTCAAGACCTTCAACGGTTCCTGGCGGTTCACGCCGTTGCGCGCCGACGCCTGCAAGATCGAATTTCACCTGCATTACGAATTTTCGAGCGTCATTCTCGAAAAAATCATCGGTCCGGCGTTCAGCGTGATCGCCAACACGTTTGTGGATGCCTTTGTCAAACGGGCCGAGGTGGTCTATGCCAAGCAAGGATGAAGCATCGGCGACCGTCCGCGTTTCGGTCTGCTATGCCCGTCCGGATGCCGTATTCCTGAAGGAAGTTGCCGTGCCGGAGGGCACGACCATCGTCGGCGCCATTCAATCCAGCGGGCTGACCGAGGCCCACCCGGAAGTGGATCCCACGACAATGCGCGTGGGCATCTACGGCAAGCTGAAAACGCTGGATACCGTGGTGCGCCAGGGTGATCGGGTGGAAATCTACCGTGTCCTGACGGCGGATCCCAAGACCGCCCGGCGCAAGCGCGTGCAGAAAACCCGGGCATCCGGGATGCGCGAGGGCCAGAAATGGCTGCGCGGCGGAGGCGGGCAGGGCGCCTGAACAGGGGCTCCCGCCTTCAAGGCATCAGTCCGTCAGCCGCTGCACTGCTGGTTGATCGAATCGTTGGTGCGCGCCAGTTCGGCCGTGCGCTCGTCGTCGTTGAGGCGCATCGGGGCGCCGTCAGCACCGGATCGGGACACCCGCACGCCGGCGCTCAGGCCGGTGGCGTAGTTGCGCAGCTGCTGGCACCGTTCCTCGCGCGCCAGTTGGGTGCGTTCCTTGGCGGCAGCTTCCAGATCGGCCTTGATGCGGGCATCGCGGCGCTCGCGGAATGCCTCGTCGGCATCGACGGGCTTGTCGGTCTTGGCCTTGGCGCTGACCTGCTGCATGCGGGCGCTGCCCGTCGACGTCGGGTTGCCGTCAGCCTTGGCGGTTTCCGTTTCCAGCGGGCGATAGGCGCCGGCTACCCGGCCCGGCGCGGCCAGGATGGCCCGTTCAGGCACCGATGGCGACGGCGGAACATCGCTGTAGACCGTGCGGCCGTTGGCGTCCTTCCATTGCCACTGGGAGAAGGCGGTGCCGGGAATGGCCAGGCTTGCGGCAATCAGCAGGTACAGCGCGGACGATCGTTTCATGGCGAAATCGTGAGCGGGTCGAGCGGGTTGTGTTGGCATCAGTCGCCAGTGGGGTTGACTTTCGTGTGACCCACCCGGCATTGGTCGCTAGTCTACTGAGACTTGTCCGTCGCATGCAAGCGGACCGACCAAGCCACGCCGGCCATCAGCAACACAATGGCGGCGATTTCCAGCGGCCGCGGCCAGCGGTGATCGAACACGAACCCGTATGCCAGCGCGAACAGCGTCTCGAAGACGATCATCTGACCGGACAGCGTAAGCGGCAACCTGCGGCTCGAAATGTTCCAGAGATTGTTGCCAATTAGCGACGCTCCCAGCGCAACGGCGGCATTGACGGTCCAGAACCACTGCCAGTCCCGGGCGCTGCCTGGGGCCGTCAGCGTGTCGCTGAACGCGAACCAGCCGGCGATTGCCAGGATCAGCGACACCAGCCCGGTGGCCAGCCCATAGAGCGCCGACCACTCGTTGCCGCTGAAGTGCGGGTGCCGCTGCAGGTAGCGCGCGTTGTCCACGGCGTAGAGCGTCCAGCAGGCCAGCGCCCCAGCCGCACAGAGCACACCGGCGATTTTCTGCCACACGGGGCGGATCGTTGCGTCCGCCACGGCCGCGCCGTGTGCGCCGCCACCGCCGCCGAACAGGTCGACGTTGATGCAGGCGATGCCGGCCGCCACGACCAGCAGCGGCAGTGTCAGGCGGCGCAGCGGCACGGCACCATGGTCGCGCCGGCCCATCAGCGTGACCGAGATCGGCAGGATGCCGATGATCAGCGACGTGGGGCCGACGCCCGCCAGTTGCACGCCGAACGCCAGCAGCACGTAGTAAAGCAGGTTGCCGGTAAAGGCCTGCCGCAACAGGGCCACGCAGTCGGGGCGTGTCAGCTTGCGGGCAATGCGGCGCATCAGCGGCAGGGCGGCGACCAGGGCCACCAGGCCGTACGCCAGATAGCGGCCGATCGCCAGTTCCCAGGGGGAAAATGCCGGCAGCAGCTTGGGGGCGATGAATACCATTCCCCATAACGCGCCGGCCAGCAGCCCGCACAGTACGCCGATTCCCATGGTCGCCCGATGCCTTGTTTGAAAAAGGTGGCCGAGAATAGCAAACGGCTTGCAACAACGCATCAGCAAATCCTGCATTCCTGTATAATCTGCTTTTGCGCCTAGAGGATTCGCTATGCGTCTTGTCCAGAAAGCACTCACATTCGATGACGTGCTGCTCGTCCCGGCCTATTCGGCCGTCCTGCCCCGGGATGTTTCCCTCCGCACCCGACTGACCCGTTCGATCGAACTCAATATTCCGCTGCTGTCCGCCGCCATGGATACGGTGACGGAAGCGCGCCTGGCCATTGCCATGGCGCAGGCCGGCGGTATCGGTATCGTTCACAAGAACCTGAAGCCCGCCGACCAGGCCCGTGAAGTGGCGCGTGTGAAACGCTACGAATCGGGTGTGCTGCGTGATCCGATCACCATTTCGCCGGACATGAAGGTTCGCGATGTGATTGCGCTGTCGCAACAGCACGGCATTTCGGGTTTCCCGGTGCTCGAGGGCAAGACCGTCGTCGGCATCATCACGAACCGCGACCTGCGTTTCGAAGAAGAACTGGACGCACCCGTGCGTGCCAAGATGACCCCGCGCGACAAGCTCGTGACGGTGGCCGAAGGCGCGCCGCTGGAAGAAGCCAAGCGCCTGATGAACCGCCACCGCCTTGAGCGCGTGCTGGTGGTCAACGCGGCGTTCGAGCTTCGCGGCCTGATCACGGTAAAGGACATCCAGAAGGCCGTGGACAATCCGCTGGCCAGCAAGGATGCGCACGGCCAGCTGCGCGTAGGCGCCGCAGTGGGCGTGGGCCCGGACAACGATGAACGCGTGGAACTGCTGGTCAAGGCCGGCGTCGACGTGATCGTAGTGGATACCGCCCACGGCCACAGCCAGGGCGTGCTGGACCGCGTGCGCTGGGTCAAGCAGAACTTCCCGCAGGTGCAGGTGGTGGGGGGCAATATCGCCACCGGCGCCGCCGCGCTGGCGCTGGTCGAGCATGGCGCCGATGGCGTCAAGGTCGGTATCGGCCCTGGCTCGATCTGCACCACACGTATCGTGGCCGGTGTCGGTGTGCCGCAGATCACGGCCGTGTCGAACGTGGCCGAGGCGCTCAAGGGCACGGGCGTGCCGCTGATCGCCGATGGCGGCGTGCGCTATTCGGGCGACGTGGCCAAGGCCCTGGCGGCCGGTGCCCACACCGTGATGATGGGCGGCATGTTCTCGGGTACCGAGGAAGCCCCGGGCGAGGTGTTCCTGTTCCAGGGCCGCTCGTTCAAGAGCTACCGCGGCATGGGTTCGGTTGGCGCGATGAAGGACGGCGCGGCTGACCGCTACTTCCAGGAAGACAACACCGCCAACGTCGACAAGCTGGTGCCGGAAGGCATCGAAGGCCGGGTCGCGTACAAGGGGCCGGTGCAGGCAATCATCCACCAGCTGACTGGCGGCATCCGCGCGTCGATGGGTTACTGCGGCGCCAGCTCGATTCCGCAGTGGCACGAATCGGCCGAGTTCGTGCAGATCACGGCGGCGGGCATGCGCGAATCGCATGTCCATGACGTGCAGATCACCAAGGAAGCGCCGAACTACCATATCGATTGATGTCGATCTGGCCTGCCCTGACGGGCACCACGGCCGCGCCGGTTCTGTCGAGGGTGACGGGGCCTGCGCGGCCGCGCCGCAATAAGGAGCGACCATGAAGGTATTGCTGCGAGCCGTGCTGTTTTTCGATGCGGTGCTCGACTTGCTGCTTGGCCTGCTGCTGCTGATGTCGCCGTTCACCACGCTGTACGCCGCGCTGCAACTGCCGGTGCCGGAGCCGGCCCTGTTCGGGCAGCTGCTGGGCGTGGCCACGCTCGGCATGTCATGGCTGCTGTTCACGGCCACATTCAATGGACATATGACGGTGCCCGTGGCGCGCGTCGCCGGGTTGATCAACCTGGCCAGCGCGATACTGGTGGCCGCCTGGACGCTGTTCCTGGACATGCCCGTCCAGCCAGCCGGCAAGGTCTGGCTGCTGACGATGGCGGCCATGCTGCTGTTCTTCGGCATCGTGCAGATTCCGTCGGCCAAGAAGGTGCGGCTGCGCGAACGCGCGCTGGCCGACCAGGCCAAGGCTGACCGCGACGCGCGTGCCGCCGGCGTTCCCTATCCGACCGACGTTACCGACGTGACCGATGTCGCCGACAGCGGCATTGGCCGTCCGGCGCGCCCGGCGACGTCCCCCGCATCCCCCGAATACCGGCGCGAGCCGGTCATCACGCCACCGCCCGGCTATGGCCCGGGCACCGAAGTCATGACCGAACCCGATCCGGATGCACTGCCCACTGCCAATCATGCACGACAAAATCCTCATTCTTGATTTCGGTTCGCAAGTCACGCAGCTGATCGCCCGCCGCGTTCGCGAAGCGCACGTCTACTGCGAAATCCATCCGAACGACGTGACCGATGAATTCGTCCGCGAGTTCGCGCCAAAGGGCGTGATCCTGTCGGGCAGCCACGCCAGCACCTACGAAGACCACCAGCTGCGCGCGCCGCAGGCCGTGTGGGATCTGGGCGTGCCGGTACTGGGCATCTGCTACGGCATGCAGACCATGGCCGTGCAGCTGGGCGGCAAGGTCGAATGGAGCGATTCGCGCGAGTTTGGCTACGCGGAAGTCCGCGCCCATGGCCATACGAACCTGCTCAAGGGCATCGAGGATTTCAGCACGCCCGAAGGCCACGGCATGCTGAAGGTCTGGATGAGCCACGGCGACAAGGTGACCGCGCTGCCCGACGGCTTCAAGCTGATGGCATCGACGCCGAGCTGCCCGATTGCCGGCATGGCCGACGAGGCCCGCGGTTACTACGCCGTGCAGTTCCACCCGGAAGTCACGCATACGTCCAAGGGCCGCGAGATGCTCGATCGTTTCGTGCTGCAGATCTGCGGCGCGAACCCGGATTGGGTGATGGGTGACCACATCGCCGAGGCCGTGGCCAAGATCCGCGAGCAGGTGGGCGACGAAGAGGTGATCCTGGGCCTGTCCGGCGGCGTCGATTCGTCGGTGGCGGCTGCGCTGATCCATCGCGCCATCGGCGACCAATTGACCTGCGTGTTCGTCGATCACGGCCTGCTGCGCCTGGACGAAGGCAAGATGGTGATGGACATGTTCGCCGGCCGCCTGCACGCCAAGGTCATCCATGTCGACGCATCGGACCAGTTCCTGGGCCACCTGGCCGGCGTGACCGATCCGGAGCAAAAGCGCAAGATCATTGGCCGCGAGTTCGTGGAAGTGTTCCAGGCCGAAGCAAAGAAGCTGACCAACGCCAAGTGGCTGGCGCAGGGCACGATCTACCCGGATGTGGTGGAATCGGGCGGCACCAAGACCAAGAAGGCGACCACGATCAAGAGTCACCACAACGTGGGCGGCCTGCCCGAAACGCTGGGGCTGAAGCTGCTGGAACCGCTGCGCGACCTGTTCAAGGACGAAGTGCGCGAACTGGGCGTGGCGCTGGGCCTGCCGCCGGAAATGGTCTACCGCCATCCGTTCCCGGGTCCGGGCCTCGGTGTGCGCATCCTGGGCGAGGTCAAGCGCGAGTACGCCGATCTGCTGCGCCGCGCCGACGCGATCTTCATCGAGGAACTGCGCAAGACCCTCGCCACCGAGCAGGATGCCGCCGCCGGCCTGTGCGAGCCGCACCAGGTGGGCAAGAGCTGGTACGACCTGACCAGCCAGGCATTCGCCGTATTCCTTCCGGTGAAGTCGGTTGGCGTGATGGGCGATGGCCGCACGTACGACTACGTGGTAGCGCTGCGCGCCGTGCAGACCACGGACTTCATGACCGCGCACTGGGCGCACCTGCCGTACGCGCTGCTGGGCCGCTGCTCGAACCGCATCATCAACGAGGTGCGCGGGCTGAATCGCGTGGTGTACGACGTTTCGGGCAAGCCGCCTGCAACGATCGAGTGGGAATAATCCCCCGGCCTTAGGCCATCCGGCGCCTGGCAGGGCCGGATGCGCCCGTGCCGATCCCGGATCGGGCGGATGCCAGCAGGTATCCGCCTGCCGGACCCCGCCTCACATGGCCTTCCCCGGCCGCCTCACACCGTCGCCGACTGCTCCTCGGTTTGCGCGATTTCAAGACGATTCCCACCCAGCGCCTTGGCCCGGTACAACGCCTGGTCAGCGGCGACCAGTGCGTCACTCAGCACTGGCGTTTCCCGCTCGAATTGCGCCAGCCCGATGCTGACTGTTGCCGGAATGCCGACGCCCCCGATACGGCCGGCGATATTCTCGGCGAACTGCGCCGCCACGGTCGCGCCGAGGGTGCCAGCGCGCTGCGCGTCTGCGCCATATAGCAATGCAGCGAATTCCTCGCCGCCGATGCGTGCGAACAGGATGTCCGGGCCCATCACGCCCCGGGCGATCTCCGCGAACGATTTCAGCACTTCGTCGCCGGCCTGATGGCCGTAGCGGTCGTTGATGGCCTTGAACTGATCGAGGTCGAAAGCCAGGACGGCGACCGGTCGGCGGCGGTCTTCTGCCGCCAGAATGCGTTGGCCCTGTTCGAAAAACCACCGGCGGTTGCCCAGGCGGGTCAGATAGTCAGTCTGGGACTCTTTGAGCAACTGGGTGTGGCTGTCTTCGCGGATCAGCTTCAGGATCGTCATCGGCAGGATCACCGAATACAGGACGCCCTCGTACATGGTGATCTTGCTCGCGATGCCCTGCATGGCAGGCCCGTACGCCGACACGAGCCACGGCAGCCCAAAGGCACGCCCGGCGTAGAGCAGGGCGTGGATGCCCGCCACGGCCACGACGATGTGTCGCGCGAAAAACGGCTTCAGCGCCTCACACCGCAGCATTTCGCGTGCGGTCATGGCGCTGATGAGGGCAATGGGGAAGGCGCTGATGTAGTTCCAGGTGATGTCTACCCCGCGTGTGCCGGATACTGCCCAAACGGCTGCCATGCCACACAGCACGACGCCGACGGTGATGCGGTAGCGCCGGCTACTGAGCGCCGCAACGCCATTGAGGATCAGCAGGTAGCCGCACAGCATTACCAGGTTGGCGAGTGCCGATCCCAGCACACCGGGCACGGCGCGGCGGAAGAGCACCGTCACGCAGCCGACGGCAAGCGTCGCAAATCCGGCGGACAGAATGCGCAGGGCCTTGCTGTGCCGGGGATTGGCCAGGTGTTCCCAGAACATCATGCCCGCACTGGCGAGCAGCGTTCCGATTGCCAGAAGGTAAAGGGTAAGGAGATCGACGTACATCCAGATGACATGACATTGCGCCGGGGCTGTGCGCCGGCTGTCGAATTCTACGTTGGAATGACGGCATGTCGTGGATGCTTCCGAAGATCTCCGGCGGGTGTTTCGACGATTCTCGCGCTGTGGGCGCTTTCAGCCCGGCAGGTCGAGATCGCCAAATCGGTAAATGCGTCCGCCGCGCATGACAAAGTCCACCTGTGCGGTGGCCGCGATGTCGGCCAGCGGATCGCCTGGCATTGCCACGATGTCGGCCTGGCGTCCGACTTCGAGTACGCCGATGTCCGTGCGCTGCAGCAGGGCCGCGGCCACGCTGGTGCCCGCGCGCAGCGCCCGGGCCGGCGACAGGCCGGCCGCCACCATCGCCTGGAATTCGAGAATGCCGCGTGAGAACGGGAACATGCCGCAGTCGGTGCCCAGCGCGATGTGGGCGCGGCTGGCGGCCATGCGCCGCTGGGCCCGCTCGATCTCGGGCAGGTCGCGCGAAAACTTCCAGACCGCCTGCGGCGGCAACGTGTTGGCCGCCAGCATGTCCTTGTCTTCCAGCGTCATCTGCATGGTCGGCACCAGGAAGGCGCCCGACGCCTCGGCCAGCGCAATGCCCTCGTCGTCGATCAGGTAGCAATGTTCCAGGCTGCGCGCGCCCGCGCGCAGGGCCTGCTTGCAGCCTTCGGCGGCGCCCGTGTGCACGGAAACCGGCAGGCCCAGCTGATGGGCGGCGGCGGCTGCGGCCTCCATTTCTTCGTCGAACCACGTCACGCGGGCCGGGTCGTCGCCAAAGCTCATATAGCCGCCGGTGTTCATGGTCTTGATCCAGTCGGCGCCATGCGCGGCCTGGCAGCGCACCTGCTTGCGGATATCGGTGGGCGAGTCGGCCGTTTTCGACAGCCCCAGATGGCAGCGGCACGGCAGCGCGCCCTGCATGTCGCCATGGCCGCCCGATCCGCTGATCATATGCGGCGCCACGAACAGGCGGGGCCCGGTCAGGCGGCCCGCGTTGATCGCGTTGCGCAGCTCCAGCCCCGGCCAGTCATCGTCGAACGTGCCAAGGTCGCGCAGGGTGGTGAAGCCATAGCGCATGTACTGGCGGGCCAGGCTCAGGCCAGCCAGCGCCTTGCCGGCGCTGGACTGCAGGATCTGCTGCTTCAGGTTCATCCCGTCCAGGAACAGGTGAACGTGCGTGTCGATAAAGCCCGGCGCGATCGTGCGATGGGACAGGTCGATCACGCGGGCATTGCGCGGCCGTGCCACCGACGGCCCGATGGCGGCAATGGTGTCGTGTTCGATCAGGATTTCGGTGGGCCCCTGCAGGGCTTCGCCGAGACCGTCGAACAGGTTGCCGCAGATAAGAACGATGGATGCAGACATGGAACAGGCCTCCTTGATGAGGACATCAATACGGAAGACATAAAAGGCGCAGTTGCAGGCGTCACCGTGCGCGGATGCCGGCCCATCACCGGGCAGGCACACCGGGTTTGGCGCGCGGGATGGTTGCCATGATCGAAATGGCCGCCACGACGACCATGCAGAGGTTGAATGCCAGCGCCAGGATGGCCGCCGTACGCACGGCCACCTGGTCCTGGGCGCCCTGGAAGTCGATCAGGCCGTCGAGCATCTGCGCGCCTTCGGCATGGGTGCGCACGGCCGTGAAGATCGTGGCCGAGATGGCCACGCCGAACGCGCCGCCCAGCGACGACGCCATCTTGTAGATGCCGGCGCCGGAGCCCGCCTGGTCCGGCGGCAGCGCGGACAGCGCGGCATCGGTGGACGGGGTGGCATAGAACGCCAGGCCGATGCCCTGCAGGGCAAAGCCGATGGTGGCGACGATCTTGTAGTCGGCCAGCGTCAGCTGCGTCATCGCCAGGCAGATCACCGACGCGGCCGTCAGCGCGCAGCCCCACAGCATCGGCTTGCGGGCGCCAAACCGCTGCAACAGCTTTTCGCCGACGCGGATAAACGCAATGATCGTGATGGCAAAGCCGATGGTCAGCACGCCGGCCTGCTGGGCGGTCATGTTGCCGCCCAGCTGCGCCAGCTGCATGACCACGATCAGCGTGCCGGCCACGCCGTTGAGCATGAAGTTGGAGATCGTCGCGCCGGTGTAGGTGCTGCTGCGGAACAGGCGGAAGTCGATGAACGGGTCCGCGGCGCGGGCCTCGTGGCGCAGGAACACGAAGCCGAAGACCACCACGGCTGCCACCAGCAACAGCGTGCTGACGCTGGTCCAGCCGAACCGGGCGCCCTGCGTGACCACCACCTGCAGTGCGATCATCGCCACCATGAAGGTGAAGATACCCTTGCGGTCGATCTTCGCGTCGTGCCGGTCCTCGGCCCGGCTTTCGGGCGTGCCCCGGATCATCAGCAGGCCGGCCACGGCCGCCGCGATCGACAGGAAGAAGATCGAGCGCCAGCCGAACTGGGCCGCGATGGTGCCGCCAAAGATCGCGCACACGCCCGAGCCGCCCCACGATCCGATCGACCAGATGCTGATGGCGCGCTGGCGTGCCTTGCCGGGCCAGTACGTCTTGATCAGCGCCAGGCTCGACGGCATGATGCACGCCGCCGACAGGCCTTGCAGCGCGCGGCCCGCCAGCAGGCACGGTATGGCCAGCGGGCCGGCCGGTGCGATCGCCACCAGCAGCGAGCCCGCGATGCTCAGGCAAAAGCCGAGCTGCAGGATGCGGTAGCGCCCCACACGGTCGGCGATGCCGCCCATGAAGACGATGAAGATGCCGGAGAACAACGCGGTGATGGCCACGGCGATGTTCATCGTGGTGGGCGACAGGCCCAGCGTGGCGCCCATGTCCGGCGCAATGTTCAGCGTGGTCTGCGCGAACAGCCAGAACGTGAGCACACCCAGCACAATGCCGAACAGCACCCGGTCGTTCCCGGCGAAGTTCGGCGGCTGCGCGCGCTCGGATGCTGGCGAAAGGCCAGCTTCAGGATTCCCTGCGGTGGTACCTGTAGCGTGATTCATGGCGTCTATCCCTTGATGGCCGTTGTGTCGTCAACGATGCGAGCCATCGTATTTCCGGGGGGAGTCGGGGGCGTTGACGCGGATCATGGGTGGCGGCGCGGCATCGTAGTCCGCTGGAATCGGCGTTATCCAGCCGCGCGCTTGATGCAGACCAATGCAGCCGCCAAGGGCGGCCCTGACGATGGCCGGCTTTCAACGTGGCGCCCGCCAATGACCCACTACGACTTCCTTGCCGATATCGCCGACGCGCATGCGCGTGCCCGCACCATCGAAGGCCTGACACGCTTGCGCCAGGCACTGGCCAGCCAGATCCCGGCGCGCACGGCCACCGATACGCTGCTGCTGGCCACATGGAATATCCGCGAGTTCGACAGCGGCAAGTACGGCTACCGTTCGGAAGAGTCCTACCTTTACATCGCCGAGGTGCTGAGCCGCTTCGACCTGATCGCCATCCAGGAAGTCAGGGATGGCCTGTACCCGTTGCAGCGGCTGCAGCGCATGCTCGGGCCGTGGTGGGGCTATCTGGTGACCGATGTCACGCTGGGCACGTCCGGCAATGCCGAGCGCATGGCCTATCTGTACGACCGCCGCAAGGTGCGCTTTACCGGGCTGGCTGCGGAACTGGTACTGCCAAGGGCGGGCAGGGCGGGGCCGGCCCCCGTGCAGCTGGCGCGCTCGCCATACCTGGCCGGCTTCCAGGCCGGATGGGCGTACCTGACGCTGGCCACGGTCCATATCTACTACGGCACCGGCAAGCCCGACGACGCGCGGCGGCTGGCGGAGATCACCGCCTTCAGCAAAACCGTCGCCAAGGCGGCCGGCAAGCTGTCGGCCGCGCCGCAGCCGGCGCCCGGCGTGAAGGGCGACCCGGGCAACCTGATCCTGCTGGGCGATTTCAATATCTTCAACCGGCGCGACGTGACGATGGAGGCGATCACCCGGGCGGGGTTCGTCGTCCCCGAGCCGCTTCAATCCTTGCCTGGCTCGAATGTGGACAAGAACCGGCACTACGACCAGATTGCCTACTTCCGGCGGCTGTCGCGCATGGCGCCGACCGGCCGCGCCGGCGTGTTCGACGTGTACGAGCACGTCTACCGCCTGGCCGACGCCGATGCCTACGCGTCCGAACGCCAGACCCGGCCGGGGCGAAGCTTCAAGGACTGGCGTACCTATCGCATCAGCGATCATCTGCCGATGTGGATCGAATTCGGCATCGACGATGCGGATGCATGGCTGGCCGGACTTGGCGGCTAGCCAGCAGCTCCGGCGGTTCCGGTCTATGCTATGGCCTGCGACACCGGCAGGCGTCAGCCCGCGGCACACCGCGCGCCACGCGCCGCCGGACCACGCGTTGTCACGACATCCCACGACCCATGCAAGGAGCCCCCATGGCCCTCTCGATGTACGACGTATCGATCCCGGTGTTTGTCCGGGCCCTGACGAACCTGTCCGCCATCCTTGAAAAAGGCGCGGCCCACGCGCAGGCGCAGGGCATGGACGCCGCCGAGCTGCTTCAGACGCGTCTGATTGCCGACATGGACGCGCTGCCCGCCCAGGTGCAGCGGGCCAGCGACTCGGCGAAGGGCTGCGCGGCACGGCTGGCCGGGATCGACATCCCGTCGTATCCGGACAACGAGACCACGTTCCCCGAACTGCAGGAGCGGATCGCCCGGACGGTGGGCTTCCTGAAGTCGATCCGCCCCGAACAGCTTGAGGGCAGCGAAACGCGCGTGGTGGAGCTGAAGTTGCGCAACGGCCCGGTGACGTTCGATGGCAAGAGCTACACGCTCGGGTTTGCGCTGCCGAACTTCTACTTCCATGTGACCACGGCCTACGACCTCCTGCGTCACAAGGGCGTGCAGATCGGCAAGATGGATTTCCTGGGCGCGCCGCGCTAAACGGCAATGCGATCAGAAAACGGGCCTGCGAGGCCCGTTTTGCTGTGGATGCGCAGGCTGCCGCGCTCGATGGTGGAGATCGAGGGTGGGGATCGATGCTGGCGGTCAGTGCTGCAGGGCCCCGGCCGGCATGCCACCGGCGCGCACGTCGATGCCTGCCGCGCGGTCGAGCCGGCCGCTCAGCTCGGTCAGGGCCCATGCCACCAGCACCACCAGCGCGCCGATCCATGGCGTATGCATCAGGCCAAAGTGCTCCACGACCAGTCCGCCCGCCCATGCCGCGCCGGCAATGCCCAGGTTGAAGGCGGCGATATTGAGCCCCGACGCCACATCCACGGCCTGCGGCGTGTGGTGCTCCGCCTGCTTGACCACATAGACCTGCAGTCCCGGCACGTTGCCGAAGGCCACCGCGCCCCAGGCCAGTACCGTGGCCAGCACCAGCCACCGATGCGGGGCGGTGAAGGTCAGCACGAACAGCACGGCAGCCAATAGTAGAAATACGATGCGCAGCGCGGCGATCGGGCCATGGCGGTCGGCCAGGCGGCCGCCCCAGATATTGCCGATGGCGACCGAGACGCCATACACCAGCATCACCAGCCCCACGGCGCCGGCGCTGAAGCCCGACACATCCTGCAGGATCGACGCCAGGAACGTGAAGGGGATAAACGATCCGCCATAGCCGATGGCTGTCTTGGCATAGACCAGCAACAGGCGCGGCTCGGCCAGCACGCGTGCCTGTTGCAGCAGCGAGGCTGGCGCGGCATGGCGGATCGTTGATGGCACGAACAACAGGCTGCCGACAAACGCGATCACACCGAGCGCGGAGACCGCCAGGAACGTCTCGCGCCATCCGAAGTGCTGCCCGATGAACGTACCCAGCGGCACGCCGGTGACCAGCGCGACCGTCAGGCCCGTAAACATGATGGCGATGGCGCTGGCTGCCTTTTCGCGCGGCACCAGGCTGGTGGCGATGGTCGATCCGATCGAAAAGAATACGCCGTGCGCCAGGCCGGTCAGCACGCGCGCGGCCACCAGCGACTCGTAACTTGGCGCCTGCCAGGCCAGCAGGTTGCCGGCGGTGAACAGCGCCATCAGCGACAGCAGCAGCGCCTTGCGCGGCAGGCGGCCGGTCAGCGCGGTCAGCACCGGGGCGCCCACGGCCACGCCCAGCGCATAAAGGCTGACCAGCAGTCCCGCCGATGGCACGCTGATGTGCAGGTCGGCGGCGATGGTCGGGATCAGGCCGACAATCACGAATTCGGTGGTTCCGATGGCAAAGGCACTGAGTGTCAGCGCCAGCAAGGCAACGGGCATGGCAAGCTCCGGTATTCAAGGTTGGAGCGCAGTGTGCCAGCGCCTTTGTTGCTGAAAAAGCCGTCGATATGCAGAAGATATTTGATCTGAAATCAAGAAAGGCGGCGACTGCCCGGAAGGCAGGCGCTGAACCGGCCGATTTCGATGGACTTAGCAGAAACCCTAGGTTCTTGATACAATCGCCGGTTGCTCGCGCCTCGGCTTTTGCCTAATTTTTGAGCAGGAACTCCCCACGCACCCCAACCGTCGCATACGCATGACATACGCCGTCAAGGAAATCTTCTATACGCTGCAGGGCGAGGGCGCCAATTCCGGCCGTGCGGCGGTGTTTTGCCGCTTCTCGGGTTGCAACCTGTGGACCGGCCGCGAGGAAGATCGTGCCCGTGCCGTATGCCAGTTCTGCGATACCGATTTCGTGGGCACCGACGGCACGCGTGGCGGCAAGTACAAGACGGCCGAGGAACTGGCGGCCGTGGTGGCATCGGAATGGCCGCAGGGCGCCGGCGGCACGCCGCTGGTGGTCTGCACGGGCGGCGAGCCGCTGCTGCAGCTTGATGCGCCGCTGATCGACGCACTGCATGCGCAGGGCTTCGAGATCGCCATCGAGACCAATGGCACGATCGAAGTGCCCGATGGCATCGACTGGGTTTGCGTGAGCCCCAAGATGGGATCGGAACTGGTCGTGAAGAAGGGCGACGAACTGAAGGTGGTGATGCCGCAGGCGGGTCAGGACTTCGCGGCATACGAGCAACTGGATTTCCGCTATTTCCTGGTGCAGGCCATGGATGGTCCGCTGGCCCGGCAGAATACGGCCGCCGCGGTCGACTTCTGCCAGCGTCATCCACGCTGGCGCCTGTCGCTGCAGACCCACAAGCTGCTGGGCATTCGCTGACACATGAGCAAACAAGTTTCCATCACACGCCGGCTCGAATTCGATGCCGGCCACCGCATCCCGAGCCACGGCGGCCAGTGCCGCAATATCCACGGCCATCGCTATCGGCTGGACCTGACGCTGTCCGGCGAGGTGCTGCGCCAGGAAGGCGCGTCGGACGACGGAATGATCCTGGATTTCGGCGATATCAAGACGCTGGCCAACGAGCACCTGGTGTCGAAGTGGGACCATGCGTTCCTGATCTATCGCGGCGACACCGCGCTGCTGAACTTCCTGCAGTCGATGGACAACCACAAGACCGTGGTCATCGACAGCATCCCGACCGTCGAGAACCTGGCGCAGGAAGCGTTCGACATCCTGGCGCCCGTGTTCAAGGACTGCTTTGGCCACCATCTGCAGCTGACGAAGCTGGTGCTGTTCGAAACGCCGAACTGCTGGGCCGAAGTCAGCGCGCCGTTCGCGCTGCCGGCGCAGGACTGATCTGCCCATGTCCGGCGCGCCCCAGTTCCAGGACGACACCACGCGGGACCGTTTCTATATGACGGCCGCGCTGGAAGAGGCGCGCCTGGCCGAGGCGGCCGGCGAGGTGCCGGTGGGCGCCGTGGTGGTGTGGAACGACCAGATCATCGCGCGTGGCCATAACCTGCCGATCCGTTCGGTCGATCCGTCCGCCCATGCCGAAATGCAGGCGCTGCGCGCGGCGGCCAAGGTGCTGGGCAACTACCGCATGCCCGAGTGCGAGCTGTACGTGACGCTGGAGCCCTGCGCGATGTGCAGTGGCGCCATCCTCCATGCGCGGCTCAGGCACGTGGTGTTTGGCGCCACCGATCCCAAGACCGGTGCGGCGGGCAGTGTCGTCGACCTGTTCGCACAGGCCACGCTGAACCACCAGACCACGCTGGCGCGCGGCGTGATGGCCGATGAATGTGGCCAGATGCTGCGCGATTTCTTTGGCGCACGGCGCCGGGCGCAGAAGGCAGCCCAACAGGCAGCCCAGCAGGCAGCCCGGGCCGCCGGGGAGCCGCCGCTTGCCGATGGGCCGGCCGCGCCACCCTCGCCACCCTCGCCAGCAGCAGCCGATTAGGCGAGAATTCCTGCTTCCGAGCGTCGTACCCTCAACATCCGAAGCATGCGCCAACCCATCGAAGTCCGACTGATCGCCTCATCCGGCTACCCGCACAACGTGGCCATTGCCGCGCGCGGCTGCGCCTGGCTCAAGCAACACGGGTACCACGTCAACAATCCCGATATCCTCGCGCGCCGCTACCTGCGCTTTGGCGGCACGGACGCCGAACGGCTGGCCGACCTGCACGCCATCGGCACCGGCGGCCGCGGTGAACTGACGCTGGCGGTCCGGGGCGGCTACGGCCTGGCGCGGCTGCTGGACAAGATCGATTTTGCGCGCATTGCCGAGCAGGCCCGCGTCAGCGGCACGCCGATCGTCGGCCATAGCGATTTCACGGCTTTCCAGCTGGCCTACCTGGCGGCCACTGGCGGCGTCACGTTTGCCGGGCCGATGCTGCTGGCCGATTTTGGCGAGGAACACGTCGATCCGTTCATGTGGCGGCACTTCGAGGCCATCCTGCGCGACCCGGCCTGCAAGATCGAAGTGGCCGCGCCGCAGGTGGTAGCGGCAGGGACGGCGGAGGGCACGCTGTGGGGCGGCAACCTGGCGATGCTGTGCAGCCTGCTGGGCACCCCTTACATGCCGAAGGTGCCTGGCGGCATCCTGTTCCTGGAGGACATCAACGAGCCGCCGTACCGCGTGGAGCGCATGCTGCTGCAACTGCTGCAGGCTGGCGTACTGGCGGGGCAGCAGGCCATCGTGCTGGGGGATTTCTCGAACTACCGCACCACCGATTACGACAACGGCTACAACATGGATGCCGTATTCGACTATCTGCGCGAACAGCTCGATATCCCGGTGCTGACCGGCCTGCCGTTCGGCCACTGCCCGCGCAAGCTGACGCTGCCGGTGGGCGCCCAGGCGCGGCTGGAAGCCCGTGGCGATGGCTTCAGCCTGGCCCTGACCGGGTACCCGACGCTGTAACAAACATCGGCCAGCCCACGGCCGGTCGATGCCGGGACCGTGGCCATGGCTGACGAATGCCCCCCGTAAGTGGTAAAATCACGGGTTATTTCCTCATTTTCGCTGCGCCGGGCACGCCAATCGGGTGCGTGCCGCCACAATCCGGCTGCCAGCAGGTGGCGCCCACAGGGCACACCCATATTCCAGACAAGGTTCAGACGTGCTTTCTACCGCAAACATCACCATGCAGTTCGGCCCCAAGCCGTTGTTCGAGAACATCTCGGTCAAGTTCGGCGAGGGCAACCGCTACGGCCTGATTGGCGCGAACGGTTGCGGCAAGTCCACCTTCATGAAGATCCTCGGCGGCGACCTCGAGCCATCGGCGGGCACCGTCATGCTGGAACCGGGCATCCGCCTGGGCAAGCTGCGCCAGGACCAGTTCGCGTATGAAGACAACCGCGTGCTCGACGTGGTGATGATGGGCCACGTGGAAATGTGGGCCGCCGCCAGCGAGCGCGACGCCATCTACGCCAACCCCGAGGCCACCGACGAAGACTACATGCGCGCCGCCGAACTGGAGGCCAAGTACGCCGAGTACGACGGCTATACGGCCGAGGCGCGCGCCGGCGAACTGCTGCTGGGCGTGGGCATCCCGACCGACCAGCACCAGGGCCCGATGAGCGACATCGCCCCGGGCTGGAAGCTGCGCGTGCTGCTGGCCCAGGCGCTGTTCTCGAACCCCGATGTCCTGCTGCTGGACGAACCGACCAACAACCTGGACATCAACACGATCCGCTGGCTGGAAGACGTGCTCAACGAGCGCAACTCCACCATGATCATTATTTCGCACGATCGCCACTTCCTGAACTCGGTGTGCACGCACATGGCCGACATGGACTACGGCACGCTGAAGGTCTATCCGGGCAACTACGACGACTACATGCAGGCGTCGATGCAGGCCCGCGAGCGCCAGGTGGCCGCCAATGCGCGCGCCAAGGAACGCATCACCGAACTGCAGGATTTCGTGCGCCGCTTCTCGGCCAACAAGTCGAAGGCCCGCCAGGCCACGTCGCGCGCGAAGCAGATCGAAAAGATCAAGGTCGAGGACATCAAGCCGTCGTCGCGCCAGAATCCGTTCGTGCGCTTCGAGTTCGAGAAGAAGCTGCACAACCTGGCCGTGGAAGTCGAGGACATCACCAAGACGTACGACCGCAAGATCATCAACAACCTGTCGATGGCCGTCCAGGCCGGCGAGCGCGTGGCCATCATCGGCGAAAACGGCGCGGGCAAGACCACGCTGCTGCGCAGCCTGCTGAACAACGTCGTGCAAACCGGCGTGCAGCGCGGCGTGGAAGTGGATCGCGGCACGGTCAAGTGGGCCGAGAACGCCAACGTGGGCTACATGCCGCAGGACACGTACGAGGAATTCCCGAACGACGTGACCGTGATGGACTGGATGAGCCAGTGGACGCAAGCCGGCGACGACGACCAGTCGCTGCGCGGCACGCTGGGCCGCCTGCTGTTTTCGGCCGACGACATCAAGAAGAACGTCAAGGTGCTGTCCGGTGGCGAGAAAGGCCGCATGATCTGGGGCAAGCTGATGCTGGGCCGCCACAACGTGCTGGCCATGGACGAGCCGACCAACCACATGGACATGGAGTCGATCGAATCGCTGCAGATCGCGCTGGACAAGTTCGCGGGCACGCTGATCTTCGTGTCGCACGACCGCGAACTGATCAACGGCCTGGCCACGCGCGTGATCGAGGTGCGCCCCGACGGCACGATCACCGACTACCTGGGTACGTACGACGAGTACCTGCAGTCGCAAGGCATCGAGGCCTAGTTTCGGCGGCATCGCCGCATCGTCATTTCGCCAGAAAAGCCGGCCCGCCATCAGGCGCGCCGGCTTTTTTCATCGCGACGTCTTGCCGGCTCGCTGACGGACACTGTATATTTATACAGTTGTCGCCGCCTTCCGGAGACGCTGCGTTCCGCAGTCAAGCCGGTGCGGCGCCCGCGTTTTCCATCCCTCCACCTCGAAAGGCCATCATGTTCGTGGATCGCACCGAAATCATCAACGCCGCCAAGGCACTGCGCGCCAGTCAGGAAGAATCCCGGTACAGCAAGCTCGTCGCGCTCGCGAACAAGCAGCTCAAGGCCATGCACACGGCGATCCAGAAGGGCAAGGAAGAATTCGAGACCACACTGGTGCTCGACATCAATGATGAGAATCCGCAGGCGGCGCTGGAACCGCGCGCGCAGCGGCTGGCCGACGACCTCAGGGCGCAGGGCTACACCGCGACCGTGACCACGTTTGCCGAGGTCAGCACCGACCGCCAGAACTGGACACCGAATATCACGGTCGCCATCGGTCTGGGCGACATCCCTTCCGAAGCCGACAGCGCGATGGCGAAAAGCACCGTGGCCGACGCGCCGGACGTCGCACTGGCCGGCGAAGCGGCTTGTGAAATGGCCTGACATGGCCTGACACATAGGCACCCGTCGGAGGCACGCGTCGAAGGCACGCGTCGAGCTTGCCGGCGGCGCGAGTGGGGTGGTGAAGCGCGTCGGCGATCGCGTCGGGCGACCGCTTCACGCCGGCCTCACCGTCCCTTCACCGTTCGCCACGACACTGGCTGCTCCATTTTCTTCCGGAGCCAGTCATGCATCGCCGCCGCCCGATCGACATTCCCGCTTTTCTCGGCCGACTTCGCCAGTTGCTGGGCGTGCCGGAGCCATCGACAACCGTCCAGCGCGATGGCGGATAATACACACCGTCCATCCTGCCGCGCCCGCCCATGAAACAACCGTCAATCCTGGTGGTGGAAGACGAATCCGCCATCGCCGATACCATCCTGTACGCGCTGCGGACGGACGGCATGCTGGCCGAGCATTGCACGCTGGGTGGCGACGCGCTGGCCCGGTTGCGCGCGGATCGGCCCGATCTGGTCGTGCTCGACATCGGCCTGCCGGACATCAACGGCTTCGAGGTCTGCCGCACGCTGCGGACGTTTTCCGATGTGCCGGTGATCTTCCTGACCGCGCGCCATGAGGAAATCGACCGCATCGTGGGGCTGGAGATTGGCGCCGATGACTATGTGGTCAAGCCGTTCTCGCCCCGGGAACTGGCGGCGAGGGTGCGCGTGATTCTGCGTCGCGCCCGGCCTCGGGGCGATTCGGCAGCCCCGGCAGCCCCTGTGGCTCAGGCGGCCCCGGTGGTGACCATCCCGATGCCGGACACAGCCGGGCGGCCCAGCGGCTTCCGGCACGACGCGGAAGGCGCGCGGGTGTCCTACCAAGGCCAGTGGCTCGATCTCACGCGATACGAATACCGGCTGCTTGCGCTGCTGGTGCAGCATCCTGGGCGCATCTATGCGCGTTCCCAGTTGATGGACCTGGTCTGGCACGACGCCCTCGACACGGTCGATCGCACCGTCGATACCCATATCAAGACGCTGCGCGCCAAATTGCGCGACGTGGACCCGGCAGGCGACCCGATCCGCACCCATCGCGGCATGGGCTATTCGCTCGAAGCGCCGGACGTGCGCCAGGCGCCCGACGTCTGAAACGCCCCCGTCCATGCACATCGGCCTGCGGATATTCTTCGGCTTTTTCCTGGTGGTCGGCCTGGCGACGTTCCTGACGCTGCGGGTGTTCGTCCAGGAGGTCAAGCCAGGGGTGCGCCAGGCGATGGAGGACACGCTGGTCGATACCGCCCATGTGCTGGCCGTGCTGGCGGCCGACGACCTGAAAGCCGGCCAGATGGCCGATGGGGCGTTCGCCCGGCGTCTGGCGCAACTGCGCCAGCAGCCCGTGGATGCCAGCGTCTGGGGCATGCACAAGGACGCGGTGGGCTACCGCATCTACATCACCGACGACCGTGGCATCGTGCGCTTCGATACGGCGGACCAGGCGGTGGGCGCCGACTATTCACGCTGGAACGACGTCTACCTGACCCTGCAAGGCAAGTACGGCGCGCGCAGTACCCGCTCGGACCCTGCCGATGAAAGCAGTTCGGTGATGTATGTGGCGGCGCCCATCCGCGATGGCACGCGCATTATCGGCGTGCTGACCGTGGCCAAGCCAAACCAGGCCGTGGCACCGTTTATCGCGCGCAGCCAGGGCGTGATCCTGACCTATGGCCTGCTGCTGATTGGCGGCGCGGCCGCGATTGGCGTGCTGTGTACGCTCTGGCTGGTGTTCGGCCTGCGCAAGCTGCAGCGCTATGCCCGCGCGGTGGCCGCCGGCGAGCGTGCCGAGATGCCGCTGCGCGGCGCCAGTGAGCTTGCCGAACTGGGCCGCGCCGTGGAGACCATGCGCCTGCGGCTGGAAGACAAGCAGTATGTGGAGCACTACATCCACACGCTGACCCACGAAATGAAGAGTCCGCTGGCGGCCATCGGCGGCGCGGCCGAGCTGTTGCAGGAGGACATGCCGGCCGCCGACCGTCAGCGTTTTGTCAGCAATATCCGAGGCCAGGCACAGCGGCTGGACCTGCTGATCCGCAAGCTGCTGACGCTGGCCGAAGTGGAGCAGCGCCAGCATCTGGAAAAGCCCGAGCCGGTGATGCTGGGGCTGGAAATCGGGCAGATCGTGCAATCGCTGGAGCCCAGGGCACGGCAACGGGCCGTGCAGTTGCGATGGCAGCCGCCCGACGCCGTGCCGGCGATCACTGGCGATGTGTTCCTGCTGCGCCAGGCCATCGTCAATCTGCTGGAAAACGCGCTCGATTTCGCGCCGGCAGGTTCCGCCATCGACATATCGCTGGCCCGCGGGCCCGGGCAGATCGTGCTCAGGATAGACGATCGCGGGCCGGGCATTCCCGACTATGCCATGCCACGGCTGTTCGAACGCTTCTATTCGCTGCCGCGTCCCGATGGCCGCGAGCGCGGTACCGGTCTGGGCTTGTGCCTGGTGCGGGAGGTGGCCCTGCTGCACCGGGGAACGGTTGCCGTGAGCAACCGCGAGGGCGGCGGGGCGCGTGCCGAACTGGCGCTGCCGGCGGCGGTCTGAGTTGCCAGCCGGCCCTGCCAGATCCCCCCCGATACCGGGGGACTTCACACGCTTCGGCTCACTTCACGCCGGCTACCCACCGGCCCCATCCTGCGCCCACATGCGCTGGCTAGTCTTGCGACATCTCCACTCGCAAGACTCCCATGAACAAGGCCCTGTTTTACCGAATCGCGATCATCACTGGCGTCATCCTGCTGTTGTGGTTCGCGCTGCAGATGGCGCTTGGCATCGTGCGCGAACGCAGTCAGTACCGCGACGCCGCCGAGCAAAGCATCTGGCAGAGCTATGCCGGCCCCCAGACCCTGACGGGCCCCATTATCGTCGTCCCTTACAAGGAGGTGGTGGCCGTGGCGGTGGCCGGCAATGCGCCGGAGCAGAATCGTGAGGAAAGCCGGCGGCTGCTGGTGTTTCCCAAGACGCTGCAGGTGCGTGCCGACGTGACGCCGGGCGAGCGATATCGCGGCATCCACAAGACGATCGTCCATGAGACGGCCACGCAATGGCAGGGCACGATCGCATTGCCGGACCTGACATCGGACGAAGACCTGGTGAAATCCGTCGGCCATGTCCGCTTCGAGATGGGCCAGCCCTATGTGGTGCTGGGGGTTGGCGACATGCGCGGCCTGGTGTCGCAGCCTGTGCTGCAACTCGACGGCAAGCCCGTTCCGCTGCAGCAGGGCGCGCGGCTCGAAAGCCTGCCGCAGGGTCTGCACGCGAGGATCGGCGTGGATGGCGCCGCCGGCAAGTCGCTCGAAGCCCGCACCGTGCCGTTCAGCCTGACGCTGGCCGTGCTTGGCGCGCGGTCGATGGCGCTGGTGCCGGTGGCCGACCACAACCAGTTCACGATGCGCTCCGCGTGGCCGCATCCCAGCTTCGACGGCGATTTCCTGCCACGCCAGCGTACGGTGACGGACGACGGCTTCACCGCCGAATGGTCCGTCACGGCTTTCAATACCCATGTGCGCGACCAGCTGGCCGGCAATCCCGGGGCGGGCAGCCGGATGTCGCTGGAGGCGGCCTCGGTCACGCTGATGGAGCCCGTGAACATCTACGTCAAGGCCGAGCGGGCCGTGAAATACGGGCTGCTGTTCGTGCTGCTGACCTTTGCCGGCCTGTACCTGTTCGAGCTGGTCAAGACGCTCCGCATCCACCCGATCCAGTACCTGCTGGCCGGGCTGGCCCTGGCGATGTTCTTCCTGCTGCTGGTCAGCCTGTCGGAGCACGCGCCGTTCCTGGTGGCCTATCTGGCGGCAAGCACAGCCTGCATCGGCCTGCTGGGCTTTTATCTCACCTTCGTGCTGCGCAGCTGGCAACGCGGCGCGGGCTTCGCGGGGCTGCTGACGGCGCTGTACGGGGCGCTGTATGGGCTGCTGGTGTCCGAGGACAACGCGCTGGTGCTGGGCTCGCTGCTGCTGTTCGTGATACTGGCCGGCATCATGGCAATCACGCGCAAGGTGGATTGGTACTCGGTGGGCAGCCCGGCGCAGGCATCGAGCCAGGAGGGCGGCGCGTAGCCGGGACACTGCCGCGCCGAGTGGGGCCCGATCAACCGGGGCCAGATTGATCGGCGCCGGATCGACCGGTCCAGCGATATTGCCCGGTCAGCGGGATCGTCTTGCCGCCGCCGGTGCCACGCCCATTTCCGCCAGCAGATCGTCGAGCTGGTCGATGATCGCGTGCGCGGTGATCTCGCCCTTGGACTTTTGCAGCGCCGTGCCCAGCGTGTCGCGCAGCGCCGCCAGTTCCACCACGGTGGACGCCTTTTCCACCTTCACCTGCAGCACGTAGCCGCGCAGTCCCAGGTGGTTGCCGATCACGTCGGTATAGAAATGGTAAAGGCGCTGGTAGCCACTGGCGCCGGCCGGGGTGCCGGCGGCGACGGGCGCCAGCGCGGGCGCGATCGTGGTGTCGGCCAGCACGTCACGCTCTTCCACGCGGTCGTCGATCCCCTTGCCGCCCGCCGAGTTGAAGCCCGAATAGGCGGCGAACAGATTGGTGTCGGCGGGTTTGCGGGCGCCGGCTTGCCTGCCGGACCGCGCGCCAGCCGCCCCTGACGCCCCCGATGCTCCGGACGAAGGCGATGCCTGGCCGGCGGGGTCGGACATTGGCGCGATCAGCCCCAGCGCCAGCAGGGTGTCGAATGCCTCCTCGGCCACCCCCATGCCGGCAACTTGCGCCATCAGCGCCGATTTGCTGCGTTCTCCGTTCACGATCAGCAACAGCGCCCGCAGTTTCTGGTCCAGCTTGCGGGCGCGGGTGCGGATTTCCTCCTGACCAGCCTCCGTCTTTTGATAGATCGGGTCGACCATGTCTCGCTCCTTTTGTTCTGGATCGGCCGCCCGCGGCGAGAGCCCTCGGATCGAGTGTCTGCACGGCCGATTATCGCCATCTTGTTGTCCGGACCAGCCCGCGTGGATAAAAATCCGAATCCGCAAACCGGCCTACAATGTGGTGCTCCATAAAAGTAACAAAAATTTTGCAATTGCCGATCCACCTGATGAGGGCTGTGGCCATGCAACAACGAGACAAACTGTTTATCAACGGCAAGTGGGTGGCACCCCACGGCACTGGCAGCATTGAAGTGATCCATTCCGCCACCGAGGCGGTGATGGGCAAGATCCCCGAGGGCCACGCGCGTGACGCCGAGGACGCCATCGCGGCCGCACGGGCCGCATTCGATGGCTGGGCCGCCACGCCGCCGGCCGAGCGCGCGCGGTATATCCGCAAGATTGCCGAAGGCCTGAAAGACCGCACCGAAGAACTGGCCCAGCTGATCGCGGGCGAAGTGGGCATGCCGATCAAGCTGGCGCGCGCCATCCAGGTGGGCGGCCCGGTCTATAACTGGGGCCAGGCCGCCACGCTGCTGGAAGGCTTTACCTTCGAGGAGCAGGTGGGCAATTCGCTGGTGGTGCGCGAGCCCGTCGGTGTGGTCGCGGCCATTACCCCGTGGAACTACCCATTGAACCAGATCACGCTGAAGGTGGCGCCGGCGCTGGCGGCGGGCTGCACCGTGGTGCTCAAGCCGTCGGAAGTGGCACCGCTCAATGCCTTCGTGCTGGCCGAGGTGATCGAGGCGGCCGGGCTGCCGCCGGGCGTGTTCAACCTGGTGACCGGCTACGGGCCGGTGGTGGGCGAGGTGCTGGCCAGCCATCCGGAGGTGGACATGGTGTCGTTTACCGGCTCCACCCGGGCCGGCAAGCGGGTGTCCGAACTGGCCGCGCACACCGTCAAGCGCGTGGCGCTGGAACTGGGCGGCAAGTCGGCATCGGTGATCCTGGACGACGCGGACCTGCCGGCGGCCGTCAAGGGCACCATCAGCGCCTGTTTCCTGAATTCGGGCCAGACCTGCTCGGCGCATACCCGCATGCTGGTCCCGCGCAGCCGCTATGACGAGGTCAAGGCCATCGCCGCCAAGGTGGTGGAAGGCTTTACCGTGGGCGACCCGCTGGCCGATACCACGCGCCTGGGACCGCTGATTTCCGCGGTGCAGAAGGAACGTGTGACCGGCTATATCCGTCGCGGGCTGGAAGAGGGCGCCGAACTGGTGGCGGGCGGCCCCGAAACCCCGGCCGGCTTCGAGCGCGGCTTCTTCGTCAAGCCCACCGTGCTGGGCAATGTCGATCCGAAGGCGACCGTCGCCCAGGAAGAGATTTTCGGGCCGGTGCTGTCGGTGATCTGCTATGACACCGAGGAAGATGCGATCCGCATCGCCAACGACAGCGTCTATGGGCTGGGCGGCGGTGTCTGGTCCGGCGACGAGGCGCGGGCCATCAAGGTGGCGCGCCGCATCCGTACCGGCCAGGTGGATATCAACGGCGGCCCGTTCAATATGAACGCGCCGTTCGGGGGCTTCAAGCAGTCGGGCAATGGCCGCGAAGGCGGCAAGTTCGGGCTGGAGGAATTCCTCGAATACAAATCGCTGCAACTGAAGAAGCCCGCCTGACGGGGGCCTTCGAACGACGCCACCGCAATGCCCGGCAAGTCCGGGCATTCTTGTCTGCGCGGAAATCTGCGATGCTTGCGTCTTTCCACGGGGAGATACCTCGAATGCGCTGGTTCAAACGGGTGGGCTGGATACTGGCGGGCGTGCTGCTGATCGGGCTGACGGGCGCCATCGGCGGCTATATCTGGTATCGCCAGGCCTCGCAGCCCGATACCGCCGGCACGATGCACCTGCCCGCACTGCGCGACCGCGTGGTGGTGGTGCGCGACCGCAACGCCGTGCCCCATATCCAGGCCGCCAACGCGCTGGACGCCTACTACGCCCTGGGCTACGTCCATGCGCAGGACCGGCTCTGGCAGATGCAGATGAACAAGCGCATCGTGGCCGGCCGGCTGGCCGAGATCCTGGGCCCGAGCGCGCTCGATACCGACCGCTTCCTGCGCACCATGGGCGTGCGCCGCAACGCCGAAGCCGTGCTGGCCCAGACCCCGCCGGAAACCCGCGCGGTGCTGCAGGCCTATGCCGATGGCGTCAATGCCTATATCGATACCCGCAAGGCGGCGCTGCCACCCGAATTCCTGATTCTCGGCACGAAGCCCGAGCACTGGGAGCCGGCCGACACGCTGGGCTGGCAGACCATGATGGCCTGGGACCTGGGCGGCAACTGGCGGCAGGAGGTGCTGCGCATGGGCCTGGCCCAGCAACTGCCCACGTCGCGTATCGCCGAGATCCTGGCGCCGTACCCCGGCGACAAGCCGCTGCGGACGATGGACTACGCCAGCTTCTATCGCAAGCTGGCCCCCGTGGCCACGGCCATGGCGCAACTGTCCGAGCGCGCGCCGGCCGGCTATGTCGATGGCATGGGATCGAACAACTGGGTGGTGTCGGGCGCGCACACGCGCAGCGGCAAGCCGTTGCTGGCCAACGATCCGCACCTGGGGCTGCAGGCGCCCGGGCTCTGGTACTTCGCGCACCTGCAGGCCCCGGGGCTGGATCTGACCGGCGCCACGCTGCCTGGCGCGCCGCTGGTGGTGCTGGGCCATAACCGACGCATCGCCTGGGGGTTCACCAATACCGCGCCCGATGTGCAGGACCTGTATATCGAGCGGATCGACCCCGCGAACCCGCATCGCTACCAGACGCCCGATGGCTGGGCCGAGTTCGAGACGCGCCAGGAAGTCATCCGGATCAAGGGGCAGCCCGACCTGACGCTCAATGTCCGGACAACGCGACATGGCCCGGTGATGTCGGACGTGGCCGAGCCGATCAGCACGGCGGCCAGGCCGCTGGGCGCGCAGTATGTGGTGGCGTTCCAGTGGACGGCGCTGCGGCCGGACGACAAGACCTTCCAGGCCAGCCTGAAGATGGGCCTGGCCACCGACTGGAAGAGCTTTGTCGGCGCGCTGCGTGAGTTCCATTCGCCGCAGCAGAACATCGTGTACGCCGATGTGGACGGCAATATCGGCTATATCGCGCCGGGACTGGTGCCGATCCGCCGGGCCGACAACGACCTGATGGGGTTGGCGCCCGCACCGGGCTGGGACGCGCGCTACGACTGGCAGGGCTTCATTCCGTTCGACCAGCTGCCGCGGCGCTTCAATCCGCCGTCGGGGACGATCGTGACGGCCAACCAGAAGATCGTCGACAACGACTATCCGTTCTACATCACCAGCGAATGGAGCGTGCCGTACCGCGCCCAGCGCATCCAGACGCTGCTGGACGCCGAGCCGCACCATACGCCGGAGACCTTCGGCACGATCCAGAAGGACGTGGTGTCGCTGGCTGTACGCGACGCCTTGCCGCTGCTGCTGGCCGCACCCGTGGCCAGCGATGCCGCCCGTCCGGAACGCGAGCGCCGGCTGTTCGATGCGTTGCGCAAGTGGGATGGCACGATGGCCGCCGATCGCGCCGAGCCGCTGGTGGTGACGGCCTGGCTGCGCGAACTGTCGCGCCTGCTGTTCGAGGACAAGGTCGGCGATCCGATGTTCAACAGCCTCTGGGACCAGCGCAACGTACAGTTGCCGATGCTCAATGCCATGCGCGATCCGAAGGGGCTCGGCGCATTCTGGTGCGACAACGCGCGCACCACGGCGCGCGAGACGTGCGCGGTCACCATTGGCCTGGCCTGGCAACGCGCCATGGCCGACCTGGATCAACGTTATGGCGACGACCCGGCCAAATGGCGCTGGGGCAAGGCCCATGCGGCCCGATCGGAGCACAAGCCGTTCGGCAAGGTGCCGTACCTGGCCAACCTGTTCAATATCCGCGTCCGCACCGGCGGCGACACCTATACCGTGGATGTGGGCCGGCACAACCTGCGCGACGAAGCGGCGCCGTTCGAGAATACCCATGCGGCCAGCCTGCGCGCGATCTACGACCTTGCCGACCTGTCCGACTCGCGTTTCATGTCATCGACCGGGCAATCGGGCAATGCGCTGTCGCCGCACTATCGCGACTGGACCGATAAATGGGCGGCGGTGCAGTTCATCACGATTGGCGGGCACCGGCGCAACCCGGGTGGTGACAGCTTCGACACACTCGTGTTGCAACCTGTGAAAGACAAGCCATGATGCGGTGCGGTATCGTATGGGGCCGCATGTAAATCCGAGCCATTTTCCAGCAGGAGTGTCAGTCGATGAGCGAATCCAGGCGCCAGTTGCGTACCGATGTCATCCAGCATGTTGCCTTCGAGCATGCGGGCGTGATTGCCGAGGTGGCGCGTGATCGCGGCCATGACATCCGTATCTACCAGGCGGGCGTGGACGACCTGACGCTGGTGCAGACCGACCCCGCCGATCTGCTGGTTGTGCTTGGGGGCCCGATCGGCGTTTACGAGACCGAAGCCTACCCGTGGCTGGAGGCCGAGATCGGCGTGATCCGCCAGCGCCTGGCAGACGAACTGCCGATGATCGGTGCCTGCCTGGGCGCGCAGCTGATTGCCGCCGCATCGGGCGCACGCGTCTATCCGGGTACGCGAGAAATCGGCTGGGGCCAGATCCGGCCGACCGACGCCGGGCGCCGTTCGCCGCTGGCGGTGCTGGCCAACGCCGACTGGGAAGTCCTGCACTGGCACGGCGATACCTTCGACCTGCCGGAAGGCGCCGAACGGCTGGCGTCCACGGCAGCCACGCCGAACCAGGCCTACGCCATCGGCAAGCATGTGCTGGCGCTGCAGTTCCACCCCGAGGTGAAGCCCGGCGATATCGAGACCTGGCTGATTGGCCATACCGTTGAACTGGCCAGGGCCGGCATCGATCCGCGCACGATCCGCCGCCGTACGGCCGAGATCGGTGCCACGGTGGCCAGTGCCGGCGAACTGATGTTTGCACGGTGGATGGAGGAAGCGGGGCTGTGAGCCGAGGGCGTACCCACGATATCGACGTGCGGATCGACGTGCGGATCGACGTGCGGATCGATGCGCTGCTGGCAGGCCGCGTCCGTCCGTTCGGACCCAAGGGCGTGCCGAGCGGCATCGACAAGACGGCAATCGACGGGCCGGTACGTGTGACCACCCTCGGGCTGGATATCGACGAACAGGGCGATCCGAAACACCATGGCGGGCCCGAAAAGGCGATCCACCACTATCCGCGCGACCACTATGCTGGCTGGCGCGGCGAACTGGCCGGGCATGGTGGCAATGTCGACGTACTCGAACACGCCGGCGCATTTGGCGAAAATCTGAGTACAACGGGTTTGACGGAGGCTGATGTCTGCATCGGCGACCGCTTCCGGCTGGGCACGGCACTGGTCGAGGTCTCGCAGGCCCGCCAGCCATGCTGGAAGCTCAATCATCGCTTCGGGTTTGCGGGCATGTCGCGCGCCGTGCAGGGCAGCGGCCGCACGGGCTGGTATTACCGTGTGATCGAGGCGGGCGAGCTGGCCGCCGGCGATCGCCTGGTACTGGTGGCGCGGCCCTGTCCGGACTGGAGCCTGCAGCGCCTGCTGCACGTGCTCTACATCGACCGGCTCAATATCGCGGCGCTGGCCGAGATGGCGGAACTGCCAGTCCTGGCAGAAAGCTGGCGCAAGCTGGCCCGCCAGCGCGTGGCGAACCACGCGGTCGAGGATATGGAGAAACGGCTGGCGGGTGGGTAAGGCCGGCTGGCATTGCCTGCCGCCAGCCGACCTAAGTCACGGTCGCGGCCTAGCGGCGGCGCCTCCTTCTGTCATCGTCCGAGCCGGCGCTGTCGTCCATGGGCTCGATCAGCCTGAACCCCGCGCGTTGCTTGACCAGCGCCGACGGTGTCGTGATGGCCGTCGTGAAGACATCGGTCACCCCCCGGTCTCTCAGATAGGTCAGGTACGCCTGCAATCCAAAGCTTGCAGCGCCGCGTATGCCGTGCTGGCGATAGAGAACATTCTGCGGCAAGCTGACGACGGTGCCGACATCCGCCTGGGTGGGATCGTCCTCGTCGATGCTGCCCAGCAGGATCGAGGCGGGGGAGCCCCCATATAGCACCAGTACATAGATGGCAGGTTCCCCTTCCCTTATGGCGAGGTCCATGCTGGCCGCCATCCTGCGCCCGGTATGCGCAAGGGAAACCTGGCCGGGCGACAGGGCATTGTCCCTGGCGAAACGGCGATAGTCATCGCGCCAGCGTTGCAGCACGCCCGACAAGAGTTGCCTGTTTGGGCCATCGTTCGAGGTGAAAATCTGGAAGGTGAACGGGTGCCGTGCGTCCTCTTCCCAGCGCCCGTTTCTCTGGAGCCGCGGCAAGACGGTTTGCGGCTGGAAGTTTCGCAAATCGATCTGATACCGGCCCAGCGGTGCGGTCTGCGCCTCGGCCACCGTCGCCGGCGCCGTATTGGACTGCACGAGTCGGCCGTTGCCCGCGGCGTGCATGCGGGCCGCTGCCACCTCCATGTCCATCGAGCCAACGCGAGACACCTGGAAGACCTGGTCGGCAGCGTGGTACGCAGCCATCGCGGTCTCGCGGCGATTGTCGCGCATTGTCGCGCGATCCCGCTCCCGAACCGCCGCGATCAGTTCATTCTCAAGCGCAGGGTTCCAGGATGCATAGCCAGTGGTGCCGTAGTTCAGAATGCTGGTGATGACCTGTTCGAATGTGTCCGAATCCCACTGGGGGCCGAACAGCGCCTGGAACAGCGCGATGATCGTCATCGTCCGGCTGACGCAATCGGCGGCGTCCGCGCCGCGTCACATGCGCGGTGTCGCGATATGCTCCACCTCCGTGCGGCAGACGCGCGAGGCCGCATAGATCGCCATGGGGTTGCGCCCCATGGCCGTATAGGACACCAGCCTGGTTTCGGGCACTGCGGTGCTGGGCTTGGCCGGTATCACCGCGTTGAAACCCGTGTAGGCCGGAGCCCCTGCCGAGTAACGGACCGCGTTCGGGTCCTGCGCGGCCTTGCCCGTGGACGGGGCGCTGCACTGACCGAGGAAGAACGTGGTGACGGCGAGCATCTCGTTGTGCCAGCACGCGGTCGGCGGCTGCAGCCGCGCTTCCGGCTTGACCTGTGCGAATGACAGCCCGGCAATCCGGACCGCCTCGCTGCTGTCGTTGTTGAGGGCCAGTGTGGTGCCGAGCGGAGCGGCCGGGCGCTGCACGGTGGCGATTGGCGATGTCCGCAGCACTTTCCGCATCCGGTCGGACGACACGAGCTGGACATCGATGTGCGTGGGGTCGTCGTAGGCCAGGGCGATGGAAACGAATGCCGCCTCGGCATCGAGGTCGAACGTGGCGACGGTGCGAAACGTATACGCGTCCTCGATGTCGGCAGTCTTCCCGGTGAACTTGATACGCAGGGCGTTGCCAATGTAGACCTGAAAGTACTGCCGCGAGCTGGTCTCGACGGTCATTACCACCTGACTCAACGGGTAATGCTTGCCGTCCGGGGTGTTGCCGACGATATCGGCAAGGTTGTAGCCCTCCGAAAAGCCAACGGGACAGTCAACGCTGCAATTCAACCGCGTTCTGACGACCTGGAGCGACCGCGTCTTGTCGTTGAACGCGTTGAAGAAGTTGACGCCGTAACGCCGGACGTAAGACTCGCCTTTTCCCAATTGTTCAGAGAACGCGTAGAAGGCGAGGTTATTCGCGATCAGCAACGACGACGCATTCCTGTCGACACTGTCGGATAGCGTCCACTCCAGCCCACCCGGGGCAAAGCAATTCTCCCGGCCCTGGAACCGGGCATGCTGGTAGACGCACGCCCGGGGCACCGCAAGGAAGCTGCTGAAGGTCATGGCGGAAGCGTCCGCCGTCCGGGCATAGTCCCCGGTGAAGCGCCGCAGCTGGCCATTGAACTTTGGACCGGATGAGACGACGAGCTCGGTATCCCAATCGAGCTTGACCGACTTGAAGGCCAGGCCATCTGGCACATCGACCTGCGTGTCGATGCTGAAACAGCGTTTGTCGCCCTGGTAATCCGCCTCTGTATAGACGCACGCCTGGCCGGCCAGGGCTTGCCCGCTGGCAGCCACCGACAGCCAGAGCAGTAACGATGCGACGCGAGACCACCCGGTGCGCCACGGTCGGCGCTGCAATGCACGTGTTGCCATGCTCAATCTCCCGATGCCGCGGAACGTTCCGCCCGCGCATTCTGGGGAGATCAAAAATGGCCGACCTTGGCCCGTGTCAATCCATCAACACTATCGTGAAAGTGCGACAGGAAACGTACAAATCGCGTTCACCCGGCCTATTCCTGGCGGAATCGCCATGCCGTGGCTTCGCGCGTGATCCGCTCCCAGATCCCTTGCTTTTCCTCTTCGCTATAGAACACCCAGTTGCTGACTTCGGCGGCGGTGCGGCCGCAGCCCTGGCATACCTCGTCGAACAATGTCGAGCAGATGCCGATGCAGGGGCTGTCCGGGCGGTCGCTCAGGCGCGTCTGGGCCTCGTCCTGGTCGGAAGTGGCGGGCGAATGGAGCGGATCGGGGGTATTGGCGGACATGAAGCGGGGCGCTGCGGAAAAAGGCCGTATGGCGGCCGGCCGCACATTATAAACGCCCGGCCCCGGCGCTTTCGGCACTTGGGAATTACCCCCGAAGTCATTGTGGACCGCTTGACGGCCATCTACCCTTGACGAGTCATGATTCCAGTCCAGTTGATGCCAGGGAGGCCGTCCATGTCCGCAAAGTCTGTCGAACCCCGCAATGCCGCCATGCTCGAATCGGTGCTGGGCGGATCGCCCGTGGCGCGCGCGCTCGGGATTCGCTTCGATGTGGTGGCGCCCGATCATGTGGAGCTGCTGTTGCCATTCAGCATGCAAAACATCACCGTGGGCGACATGGTCCACGGCGGCGTCATCGCCACGCTGATCGATGTGGCCGGCGCGGCGGCGGCGTTTACTGCGGTGGATCTGGAGGTCGTGAAGGGCGGGGCGACCGGATCGCTGTCGATCCAGTATCTGGCACCGGCAAGGTCCGCGACGCTGCGTGCCGTGGCGGACGTGGTACGCCGGGGCAAGCGCCAGGTGGTGACCGAGGTATCGGTGTTTGCCGAGAGCGATGCAGAAGCCGTGCTCGCCGCCAAGGCGCTGATGAGCACGGCACTGCTGTAGGCAATCAGGCGGCCCCGGCGGGGCCGGGGCCTTGCTGGTCAGCCGAGCCGGCGATCAGTACTTCCAGAAGATCTGCTGCAGGGCCTTCGGGTCGTTGGTCTTGGTCAGTGCCAGCGCCATCAGGATGCGCGCCTTCTGCGGCAGCTGGTCGTCGGTGACGATCCAGTTGTACTTGTCGTCCGGCTGCTCGGCGTTGCGCACGACGATGCCGCTGCCCGTGCGCGACGCCCGCACCACCTGCACGCCCTTGGCCTGCGCGGCCTTGAGCGGCTCCACCATGTAGTCGCCCACGCTGCCGTTGCCGGTCGCGGCATAGACGATGGCCTTGGCGCCGTTCTTCACGGCCGCGTCGATGCTGGCCGGATTCACGTTGCCGTAGGCGTAGACCACGGCCACTTCAGGCAGCTTGTCGATCTTGTCGATATCGAACTCGGTCTGCAGCGTGTGCGGGCGGGCCAGGGTGCGGTAGTACAGCGTGCGGCCTTCCACCACGTAGCCCAGCGGGCCGAACGGCGAGCGGAACGTCTCGGTCTTGAACGTGTTGGTCTTGGTCACGTCGCGGCCGGTGTGAATCTCGTCGTTGAGTACCACCAGCGCGCCCTTGCCCTTCGAGGCCGGGCTCGAAGCCACCAGCACGGCATCGTAGAGGTTCAGCGCGCCGTCGGCGCCCAGCGCCGTGCCCGGACGCATCGAGCCAACCACCACCACGGGCTTGTCGCTCTTGAGTGTCAGGTTCAGGAAGTACGCGGTTTCCTCGATCGTGTCGGTGCCGTGCGTGATGACGATGCCGTCCACGTCAGGCTGCTTGAGCAGTTCCGACACGCGCTTGCCCAGCTTCAGCAGGCGCTCGTTGTTGAAGCTCTCGGAGCCGATCTGGAAAATCTGCTCGCCCTTGACGTTGGCGACCTTCGAGATTTCGGGGACCGAGGCGATGATCTTGTCCACGGGCACCACGGCGGACTGGTACGCCGCGGTGTTGGTGGCCGATGCACCCGCGCCGGCGATGGTGCCGCCGGTGCCGATGATGACGATGTTGGCCTTGCGCGCTTCGGCCGTGGTGCCGGCGGGCGCGGAGGCGCCGGCCGACGGGGCCAGTTGCGCGTGCGCGGTGCCGGTCAGCAGCGCGGCGGACAGCAGCAGGGTGGCAAGGGTGGTGAGCTTGGCAGGTCGTTGCATGATTCTCCTCTTTCCCGGCCTGGTGCGTGATTCTTGTGGAAACAGCAGGGGCCGCTTTTGATTGGTTCGTTGAACCGCCGCAAGCCGCAATGGTTCGCGAACGGAGCCAGAACTATAACCACGCCACGGCGTTGCGTCGACAACTTCAACAGAATCCTTGCCCCCGCGCAAAACGTATGCTGGATAAGACAAAGCGGCATTCTCCGGTCAGGAAGAATGCCGCCCGGTGACGACAATTTCAGAAAAGTCCGAGAGCCACGTCAGACCTATCGCATGAAAGGAGGGATCGGCTAGAACGCGTCTCCCGGCACGCGCACCCAGCCCTCCATCAGCACGCGTGCGCTGCGGCTCATGATGGCCTTCTGCACGGTCCACTGGCCGTCGACCAGCGCGGCCTGCGCGCCCACGCGCAGCGTGCCCGACGGATGGCCGAAGCGCACGGCCTCGCGCTCGCCGCCGCCGGCCGCCAGGTTCACCAGCGTGCCCGGCACGGCAGCCGCCGTGCCGATCGCCACGGCCGCGGTGCCCATCATCGCGTGGTGCAGCTTGCCCATCGACAGCGCGCGCACCAGCAGGTCCACGCTGCCGGCTTCCACCGTCTTGCCGCTCGATGCGGTATAGGTGGCCGGCCGGGCCACGAACGCCACCTTGGGCGTGTGCTGGCGCTTCTTCGCTTCGTCGATATCCTGGATCAGGCCCATGCGCCTGGCGCCGTAGGCCCGGATCGTCTCGAACATCGCCAGCGCCTTCGGGTCGCCGTTGATGGCGTCCTGCAACTCGGTGCCGGTGTAGCCGATGGCTTCCGCCTCGACGAAGATCGTCGGGATGCCGGCGTTGATCATCGTGGCCCGGAGCGTGCCCACGCCGGGCACTTCGAGGTCGTCGATCAGGTTGCCGGTCGGAAACATCGCACCGCCACCGTCGTCGCCTTCCTCGGCGGCCGGGTGCATGAATTCGAGCTGGACTTCGGCGGCGGGGAAGGTCACGCCATCGAGCTCGAAATCGCCGGTTTCCTGCACCGCGCCGTGGGTGATCGGCACATGCGCGATGATCGTCTTGCCGATATTGGCCTGCCAGATCCTCACGGTCACGGTGCCATTTTCAGGAATCCGCGATGCCTCGATAAATCCGTTGCTGACCGCGAACGGCCCCACGGCCGCCGACAGGTTGCCGCAGTTGCCGCTCCAGTCCACGAACGGCTGGTCGATCGACACCTGGCCGAACAGGTAGTCCACGTCGTGGTCCGGACGCGCACTCTTGGCGATGATCACCGTCTTGCTGGTGCTCGACGTGGCGGCGCCCATGCCGTCGATCTGCTTGCCGTACGGATCGGGGCTGCCGATCACGCGCATCAGCAGGCGGTCGCGCGCTTCGCCCGGCTTCTGCGCCGATTCGGGCAGGTCCTGCAGCCGGAAAAACACACCCTTGCTGGTGCCGCCACGCAGGTACGTGGCGGGAATCCTGATTTGAGGTACGTGAGCCATCGTAGTTTTCCTAATACCGGTCAGGCTGCGGCGCGCGACGATTCCAGGAAATCCTGGGCAAATCGCTGCAGCACGCCGCCGGCTTCATAGATCGACACTTCCTCGTCGCTGTCCAGCCGGCACAGCACCGGCACTTCCACCTTTTCGCCGTTTCTGCGATGGATCACCAGCGTCAGATCGGCGCGCGGGCGGCGTGCGCCGACCACGTCGAACGTCTCGGTGCCGTCGATCCCCAGCGTCAGGCGGTTGGTGCCGGGCAGGAATTCCACGGGCAGCACGCCCATGCCGATCAGGTTGGTACGGTGGATGCGCTCGAAGCCTTCGGCCACGATGGCTTCCACGCCGGCCAGCCGCACGCCCTTGGCAGCCCAGTCGCGCGACGAGCCCTGGCCATAGTCGGCCCCGGCCACCACGATCAGCGGCTGCTTGCGATCCATATAGGTCTCGATGGCTTCCCACATGCGCACGACCTTGCCTTCGGGCTCGATGCGGGCCAGCGATCCCTTCTTGACCGCGCCATCGACCACGGCCATCTCGTTGATCAGCGTCGGGTTGGCGAACGTGGCGCGCTGGGCGGTCAGGTGGTCGCCGCGGTGCGTGGCGTACGAGTTGAAGTCTTCTTCCGGCAGGCCCATCTTTGCCAGGTACTCGCCGGCCGCGCTGTTGCGCAGGATGGCGTTGGACGGCGACAGGTGGTCGGTGGTGATGTTGTCGCCCAGCACCGCCAGCGCGCGCATGCCGCGCAGCGTGCGCTCGCCGGCCAGCGCGCCTTCCCAGTACGGCGGGCGGCGGATGTACGTGCTTTGCGGGCGCCAGTCGTACAGCGGATCGATCGACGTGTCGTTCTCGGCGTGCAGCGCGAACATCGGCTCGTAGACCTTGCGGAACTGCTCGGGCTTCACGCTCTGCTTCACGATCGCGTCGATTTCCTCGTCGCTCGGCCAGATGTCCTTCAGGTAGACCGGCTTGCCGCTTGCGTCGGTGCCCAGGGCATCCTGCTCGATATCGAAGCGGATCGTGCCGGCGATGGCGTAGGCCACCACCAGCGGCGGCGACGCCAGGAACGCCTGCCTGGCGTACGGGTGGATACGGCCGTCGAAGTTGCGGTTGCCGGACAGCACGGCCGTGGCGTACAGGTCGCGGTCGATGATCTCCTGCTGGATCTTCGGGTCGAGCGCGCCCGACATGCCGTTGCAGGTCGTGCAGGCAAACGCCACGATGCCGAAGCCGAGCTTTTCCAGGTCGGGCAGCAGGTTGGCTTCCTGCAGGTACAGCTCCACCGCCTTCGAGCCGGGCGCCAGCGACGACTTGACCCACGGCTTGCGCGTCAGGCCGCGCGCGTTGGCGTTGCGGGCCAGCAGCGCGGCGGCGATCACGTTGCGCGGGTTGCTGGTGTTGGTGCAGCTGGTGATGGCGGCGATGATGACCGCGCCGTCGGGCATCTGGCCCGGCGTTTCCTCCCACTTGCCGGCAATGCCGCGCGCGGCCAGGTCGGACGTCGGCAGGCGCTTGTGCGGGTTCGACGGGCCGGCCATGTTGCGGACCACGGTGGACAGGTCGAAATGCAGAACGCGCTCGTATTCGGCCGTCTTCAGCGCATCGGCCCACAGGCCGGTGGTCTTGGCGTACGTTTCCACCAGCTGCACCTGGGCTTCGTCGCGGCCGGTCAGGCGCAGGTATTCGGTGGTCTGCCCGTCGATGAAGAACATCGCGGCGGTGGCGCCGTACTCGGGCGCCATGTTCGAGATCGTGGCGCGGTCGCCCAGCGTCAGGCTCGACGCACCTTCGCCACGGAATTCCAGATAGGCGCCGACAACCTTTTCCTTGCGCAGGAATTCGGTCAGCGCCAGCACGATGTCGGTGGCGGTGATGCCGGGCTGGCGGCGGCCGCTCAGCTCCACGCCGACGATGTCGGGCAGGCGCATCCACGACGCGCGGCCCAGCATCACGTTCTCGGCCTCCAGGCCGCCCACGCCGATGGCGATCACGCCCAGCGCGTCAACGTGCGGCGTGTGGCTGTCGGTGCCCACGCAGGTGTCGGGGTAGGCCACGCCGTGGTCGGCATGGATCACGGGCGACATTTTCTCCAGATTGATCTGGTGCATGATGCCGTTGCCGGGCGGGATCACGTCGACGTTGCGGAACGCCTTCTTGGTCCAGTTGATGAAATCGAAGCGGTCTTCGTTGCGGCGATCCTCGATGGCGCGGTTCTTGGCGAACGCGTCGGGATCAAAGCCGCCACATTCCACGGCCAGCGAGTGATCGACGATCAGCTGCACCGGCACCACCGGGTTGACCTTGGCCGGGTCGCCGCCCTGGTCGGCGATGGCATCGCGCAGGCCGGCCAGGTCCACCAGCGCGGTCTGGCCCAGGATGTCGTGGCAGACCACGCGGGCCGGGAACCACGGGAAATCGAGGTCACGCTTGCGCTCGACAAGCTGCCTGAGCGAATCGGTCAGCGTGGCCGGGTCGCAGCGGCGCACCAGGTTTTCGGCCAGCACGCGCGACGTGTACGGCAGTTTGTCCCAGGCGCCCGGGGAGATGTCATTGACGGCGGCCCGGGCGTCGAAATAATCGAGGCGGGTCCCGGGCAGCGGCTTGCGGTAGGCAGTGTTCATGGCGACGTGAGGACTGTGCGTGCCTGCCACCGCCCGGCGGGTGGCCGGGCCGGGTGGCGGCACTGTTGTTGTGGCAATGGATCAGGCGCGCTTTTCGATCGGCACGAACTTCAGGTCTTCCGGGCCGGTGTAGTTGGCCGTCGGACGGATGATCTTGTTGTCGATCCGTTGCTCGATCACGTGCGCGGCCCAGCCCGACGTCCGGGCGATCACGAACAGCGGGGTGAACATCGCGGTGGGCACGCCCATCATGTGGTAGCTCACGGCGCTGAACCAGTCCAGGTTCGGGAACATCTTCTTGGCGTCGGCCATGACCGTTTCCAGGCGCTCGGCGATGTTGAACATCTTCATCGAACCGGCGTCCTTCGACAGCTTGCGTGCCACTTCCTTGATCACGACGTTGCGCGGATCGGCGATCGTATACACCGGGTGGCCGAAACCGATCACCACTTCCTTGTTTTCCACGCGGCGGCGGATGTCGGCCTCGGCCTCGTCCGGGGTGTCGTAGCGCTTCTGGATCTCGAACGCCACTTCGTTGGCACCGCCGTGCTTGGGGCCGCGCAGCGCGCCGATGCCGCCGCAGATGGCCGAATACATGTCGGAGCCGGTGCCGGCCACCACGCGGCAGGCAAACGTCGAGGCGTTGAACTCGTGCTCCGCGTACAGGATCAGCGACGTCTGCATCGCGCGCTCCCACAGCTTGCTGGGGGGCTCGCCGTGCAGCAGGTGCAGGAAGTGCGCGGCAATCGATTCGTCGTCGGTTTCCACCTCGATACGGCGGCCGTTGTGGCTGTAGTGGTACCAGTACAGCAGCATCGATCCCAGGCTGGCCATCAGGCGGTCGGCGATGTCGCGCGCGCCCGGCGTGTTGTGGTCGTCCTTTTCCGGCAGCACGGTGCCCAGCACCGACACGCCGGTGCGCATCACGTCCATCGGGTGGGCGCTGGCCGGCACCCATTCCAGGGCGGCCTTCACGTTGGCGGGCAGGCCGCGCAGGGCCTTCAGCTTGGTCTTGTAGGCGGCCAGTTCGGCCTTGTTCGGCAGCTTGCCATGCACCAGCAGATGGGCGATTTCCTCGAATTCGCACGTGTCGGCGATGTCGAGGATGTCGTAGCCGCGGTAGTGGAGATCGTTCCCGCTACGGCCAACGGTGCACAGGGCGGTGTTGCCGGCGGCAACGCCCGACAGGGCAACGGATTTCTTGGGCTTCGGCGTGGCCAGCGGTTGGGCTTCGGACATCTGGGTCTCCTTGATTCGATTTCGAGTGTTTGGGGTGCGAGCGGTCATGGTGGGGTGTCCTATTGCAGCGCAACAGACCGCATCGCAAGAATAACGCGTACGTGTGCGGGGGCGTTACCGGGCCTTGCCTTGCGCGAACAGTGCGTCGAGCTTCTGCTCGTAGGCATGGTAGTCGATCCGCTCGTAGAGTTCGGCGCGCGTTTGCATGGTGTCCACGACGTTTTTCTGCGTGCCGTCGCGGCGGATGGCCGCAAAGACGTTTTCGGCGGCCTTGTTGGCGGCGCGGAACGCCGACAGCGGGTACAGCGCCATGGCCACGCCCACGCCGCGCAGATCGTCGAGCGTGAAATACGGGGTGGCGCCGAACTCGGTCAGATTGGCCAGCACGGGCACCTTCACGGCGTCCACGAACCTGGCGTACATCGCCAGGTCGGTCATGGCTTCCGGGAAGATGGCGTCGGCGCCGGCTTCGGCGCAGGCCACGGCGCGCTCGATGGCGGCGTCCAGGCCTTCGACGGCCAGCGCGTCGGTGCGGGCCATGATGACGAAGTTCTCATCGGTACGGGCATCCACGGCGGCCTTGATGCGATCCACCATTTCGTCCTTGCCGACGATCTCCTTGTTCGGGCGATGGCCGCAGCGTTTGGCGCCGACCTGGTCTTCGATATGCATGGCCGCGGCGCCAAACTTGATCAGCGACCGCGTGGTGCGCGCCACGTTGAAGGCCGACGAGCCGAAGCCGGTGTCAACATCCACCAGCAGCGGCGTGTCGCAGACATCGGTGATGCGGCGGATATCGGTCAGCACATCATCGAGATTGGAGATGCCCAGGTCCGGCAGGCCCAGCGAGCCCGCGGCCACGCCGCCGCCCGACAGGTAGATCGCGCGATACCCGGCGCGCTTGGCCAGCAGCGCATGGTTGGCGTTGATCGTGCCCGGAATCTGCAGCGGGGTCTCGTCGATCAGGGCCTGGCGGAAGCGGGCACCCGCGGAGCGGGCAAGTTCGTTGGCGGAAAAAGTCATGACTTGGATCTCTGGGTTGGTTCAATCCTGCTTCGGAGGCAGGGCGGCTCTGTAGCGCAAGGGGTGTGCCAGCCCGCTGACACGCGAGGCCGGCGTCGCCCGGGCGGCATTCCGATAGGCAGAAACCCTTATACGTCAGAGGCTTAGGCGATGTTGGCGCCATATCGTGGCCTAGATGAAAGGCTGCTTGCGTCACAATGATGCGCCGATGGATTGCAGACATGCAATCTTTGGATTTCAAAGTTGAAATGCTTCGGGATGGCGCGCACAATCGCCAAAACGAATCCCTTGAGTCCTGCCGCCATGTCGTCGCTGCCTGCCCCGATCCCGCTGAACCCGGCTTCCCCGGCCGTTCCCGGTGCGCGCCCGCGCATCTGGGCGATGGGGATCAGCCGCCTGTCGCGCGCCTTCGCCGACCTGATTCCGGCGTACGCCGCCCGCGCGGAATTCCGCATCGTCGGGCGGGCGTTCGAGTCGGCGGCCAGCGCCATCAACCGCGAGGCGCGCGAGAACCGCGTCGATGTGGTGGTGGCCGGGGGCTCCAACGGCGCCTACCTGCGCCAGCACGTGGACGTGCCCGTGGTGCTGGTCAAGGTCACCGGCTTCGACGTCATGAGCGCGCTGGCCACGGCGCGCCGCATTTCGCCCAAGGTGGCCCTGGTCACGCATGCGTCCACGTACGCCGAAGTGGACGACTTCGTGGGGGCGTTCGGTCTCGATATTCCCCGCTATACCTATCTGACCGAAGACGATGCCACGGCGCGCGTGCGGGCGCTGAAGGAAGAAGGCATCCGCGTGGTGGTGGGGCCCGGCATGGTGACCGACCTGGCCGACAAGTACGGGCTGATGGGCGTGTTCCTGTATTCCGGCAACGCCGTGCGGCTGGCGCTGGAGGATGCGATCGAGGCCGCGCGGCTGCGGCGTATCGAATCCACGCGGCGCGATTACGTCAATGCCATCCTGGCCCACCTGAACGAAGGCGTGGCGGCCGTGGACGCCGAAGGGCGCGTGCAGGCGTTCAATCCGGCGATGGAACGATTCCTGGGCACGCCGGCCGGCGCGGCCGTGGGGCGCAAGCTGTCCACGCTGGCACCGGGCCTGTCGCTCGATGGCGTGATGCAGAGCGGCGCGCGCGAGCTGGAGGCGATCCATCGGCTGGGCGACCGGATGGTGGTGGTCAACCGCATTCCGATCGTCGGCGAGTCTGGCGCTTCGGGGGCGGTGCTGACGATCCAGGACGCCAATGCGATCCATCGCGCCGACCGCAACCTGCGCTCGCGCACACGGGCCCGCGCGGCGGGCGTGCGCTACAGCCTCGATGACCTGGCCGGCGATTCCCCGGCCATGAGCGACCTGCGGGCGCTGGCGCGGCGCTACGCGGTGGTCGATTCGACCGTGCTGGTCAGCGGGGAAAGTGGCACCGGCAAGGAGGTGCTGGCGCAGGGCATGCACGATGCCAGCCCGCGCCGCGTGTTTCCGTTCGTTGCCGTCAACTGCGCGGCATTTCCGGAGGCGCTGCTCGAATCCGAACTGTTCGGCTACGAGGAAGGGGCGTTTACGGGCGCCCGGCGCGGCGGCAAGGCTGGCCTGTTCGAATCGGCCCACAACGGCACGCTGTTCCTGGACGAAGTGGGCGACATGCCGCCAGCCTTGCAAACGCGGCTGCTGCGCGTGCTGCAGGAAAAGCAGGTGCTGCCCATCGGCGGTCTGGAAGCCGTGCCGGTCAACGTCCGCGTGATCGCCGCCACCCACCGCGACCTGGCCGCGCTGGTGCGCGAAGGGACGTTCCGCCAGGATCTTTATTATCGGCTCAATATCCTGCGGATCGAAATGCCGCCGCTGCGCGAACGCGCGGCCGACCTGCCGGCGCTGGCGGCGCTGCTGTACCGGCGTGCCCAGGAGCGCCTTGGCATCGACACGCCCGAGCCGCTGCCCGACGTAGTGCGCGAGCGGCTGGCCCGCTATATCTGGCCGGGCAACATCCGCGAACTCGAAAACGTGACGGAACGCATCGCCGTGCTGGTCGCCGGGGCGGACCTGGCGCCGGCCGCGCTGCAGCGCGAACTGCAGGCGGCTGTCCCGGAACTGTTTTCGGGGCACGACATGGCCGTCCCGCAGCCGCCGGCCACGGACATGCCCGAACCGGGCGGAGCAGGGCTGGCGGGTGCTGCCGGGACCCAGTCGCTGGCCGGCGTCGCCAAGGCAAGCCAGGCCGAACACATCCGCCGCGTGCTGGCCGAATGCGGCGGCAACCGGGCCGCCGCCTGCGCCCAGCTAGGCATCAGCGCCACCACGCTGTGGCGGAGGCTGCGGGAGGGGTGAAGGGAATCGGGTGGGCTTGGTCTATAAACGCAATTAACGGCCAAGGTGGGTCGCAATGCTCGAAGGCCGTTCCGGCCCCGTGCGTTCAGATTCAGGGGAGCGGACTTGGAAGCGGAATATCGTGGGCGGTCAAATTGCAACGAAAAAAGCACATGCGGCGATTGCAGTGCCTAATCACCGCAAATTCTGCGGTGATTAACTTGTCCTTGCGGAGAATAGCCACCATAATCTCCGCATGAATCGCGGTGAATACACCTACATCTGGCAGGCACCCGACTGGCCCCACTGGCGATATGACGCCGGTGCGCTGGCGATGCCGATGGCCGAAGCCAGCCACGCGCAGGGGCTGCTGCTGGGACGGCTGTCCGATCTCGGCATGGGTCTGCGCGACCAGGCCTGTCTTGCCGCACTGACCGATGACGTGGTCAAGACGAGTGAAATCGAGGGCGAGCATCTCAGCGTGCATTCCGTTCGCTCGTCGATCGCGCGCAGACTCGGCGTCGACATCGGCGCGCTGGCGCCGGTAGACCGCCACGTCGAGGGTGTGGTCGAACTGGTGCTCGATGCCACGGCCAACTGCCGGACCCCGGTCAGCCAGGCGCGTTTGTTTGGCTGGCACGCGGCGCTTTTTCCCACCGGCTACTCCGGCCTGTCCTCGATCAACGTCGCCCAATGGCGCGACGATGCGGCGGGCCCGATGCAAGTGGTCTCGGGACCGCTGCACCGGCAGCGCGTCCATTTCGAAGCGCCGCCGGCCGGCCGTCTGGCGGCGGAGACCGGGCGATTCCTGGATTGGGTCAATGGCCCGCCTGTCGAGCCGCCGCTGGTCCGGGCCGGCCTGGCCCATCTGTGGTTTGTGACGCTGCACCCGTTCGACGATGGCAATGGGCGTATCGCGCGCGCCATTGGCGACTTGATGCTGGCCCGCGCCGATGGCAGTTCGCAGCGGTTCTACAGCCTGTCAGCGCAGATCCAGCGTGAGCGCAATGCGTACTACGACATCCTGGAGCGGACGCAGAAGGATTCGATGGATGTCACGCCGTGGCTCGCCTGGTTCTTCGAAACGTTGCTGCGTGCCGTGCAGCAGGCCCACGCCACGCTCGACGACGTATTGGCCAAGGCGCGATTCTGGCGTCATTGGGGCATGCAGGCGCTCAACGCCCGGCAGGTCAAGGTGCTGAACCGGCTGCTGGACGGCTTCGAGGGCAAGCTCACCAGCAGCAAGTGGGCGGCCATTGCCAAATGCTCGGCCGATACGGCGCTGCGCGACATCAACGATCTGGTGGCGCGCGGGGCGCTGCGCAAGGCGGCTGGCGGCGGACGCAGCACGAGCTACGCGTTGAACGACACGCCGCCGGACGCCCATGGCCACGCAGGCCATTGAGCGCGTGGCGTCAGCCCTCAAACATCGTCCGCCAGCCGCACCCCCGTGAATTGCCAACGCTGGTGCGGGTAGAAGAAGTTGCGATAGGTGGCGCGGATATGGGATTCGGGGGTGACGCACGACCCGCCGCGCAGCACCATCTGGCTGCTCATGAACTTGCCGTTGTATTCGCCTACCGCGCCGGCACTGGGCCGGAAACCCGGGTAGGGCAAGAAGGCGCTGGCCGTCCATTCCCAGACATCGCCGAACATCTGCCGCAGCACGCCCGATGTGTTCTGCCGGTCCGGCAGCGGCCGCAGCGAGCGGCCTTCGATGAAATTGCCGGTCGCCGGCAGGTTGCGGGCCGCGTGTTCCCATTCGGCTTCGGTCGGCAGGCGGCGTTCGGCCCAGCGCGCGAAGGCATCGGCCTCGAAGAAGCTCACGTGGGTGACCGGACTTTCCGGGTCCACCGGCTGCATGCCGCGCAGCGTCATGTGCCACCACGTGCCGTCGCGGTCTTCCCAGTACAGCGGCGCCTCGATGCGGTTGTCGCAGACCCAGCGCCAGCCATCGGACAACCACAGCCCGGCGGTCTGGTAGCCGCCATCCTCGATGAACTCGAACCACTGGCGGTTGCTCACCGGGTGCGAGCACAGCGCATACGGCTGCAGCAGCACCTGGTGGCGCGGCGTTTCACAGTCGAACGCAAAGTCGTCGTCGCCATGGCCCACCGTGACGATGCCGCCGGGCAGCGTGATCCAGTCGGGCGCGGGGCGGGGGTCGGCCACCACCGGCACCGCCAAGGCCGGCGCGTACGCCGGGCGCAGCGGATTCTGCGCAAACAGATGAAGGATGTCGGTCAGCAGCAGTTCCTGATGCTGCTGCTCGTGATGCAGGCCCAGCGTGATCAGCGCGGCTTCGTCGTCGGTCTGGGCGGACATCAGCAGCGTGAACATGCTGTCGTCCACGGCCTCGCGGTAGGCCAGCACCTCGTCCAGCGACGGTCGGGTCAGCAGCCCGCGCTGTGGCCGGGGATGGCGCGCGCCGACCGCTTCGTAATAGGAATTGAACAGGTAGCGATACTGCGGGTCCACCGGCTCGTAGTCGGGAATGCGTGCGCCAAGCACGAACTCCTCGAAGAACCACGTGGTATGGGCCAGGTGCCATTTGGCGGGGCTGGCGTCGTCCATCGACTGCACGGTGGCGTCGGCATCGGACAGGTCAGCCACCAGCGCCTCGGTGGCGGCGCGGACGTGGCGATACTGGCTCAGCAGGGCGGGTTCGTGCGGCGGATGACTGGCGGTGGCAGGCAGCAGGGCTGAGGCGGCGGCGGTCATGCAGACTCCCGGATGACGGCGGATGCAGGGCTGTCTGGCAGGTTGTCCAGACAGTCGAACCATCATAGACCCATCTGCGCCGGGGGGCGAGCCGGGTGACTTCCGCGATCCCTGTAGGTCGATGCCTACAGCGGCCCGCACGCGGCGCACAGGCAAAAAAGACAGGTACCCCCTTGACGGAGATACCTGTCTCGGACAGCGGCCGGCGCCACGGGGATCAGCGCCGGTACTTCACGGAGGCGGGGTGACGGCTCCAGTGGACAACCGGCTGGAACCAGGCTGGAACCAGTCAGGCAGTTCAGGCGGCGGCGCGCAGCGCGTCGTTCAGGGCGGCGATTTCGGTCTTGGCCGTGCTCAGGCCAGCCTCGCGGGCTTCCGGACCCATGGCCAGGCCGTGGGCGCGGACGAACGAGATATCGGTAATGCCCAGGAAGCGCAGCACCACGTCGACGGTCACTTCATGCAGGTCCAGCGCGGCGCCGTCCTGGCGCACGCCGCCGCGCGACGACACCACGATGGCCTTCTTGCCCTTGGCCAGGCCTTCCGGACCATTCTCGGTGTAGCGGAACGTCCGGCCGGCTTGCGCGATGCGGTCGATCCAGGCCTTGAGCTGGCTCGGGATACCGAAGTTGTATTGCGGTGCGCCAATCACGAGCACGTCGGCGGCCAGGAATTCGGCCAGGTATGCCTCGGTGATGTCCAGTTCGGCCTGCTGGGCGGCATTCAGGCCGTCCTTCGGGCCGCCCAGCACGGGCAGCAGGTGGTTGCCGAGGTGGGCCGGCGCTTCACGGTCCAGGTCGCGCACGGTGACCTTGGCGCTGGGGTTCTGGGCCACGAGGTCGGCCACGATGCTGGCGGTCAGGTTGCGCGAGACGGAGTTGTCGCCCAGTACGCTCGAATCGATCTGCAGGATGTTCATTGTCTGGCTCCACTAAGTTCGGTTGGGATGGCTGAAAGATATAGGCTGGCCATTGATGCCGGTAGTGAGGCAAAATGCAAATGATTGTTCTATCGATGCAACGGAGCGCGCACCATGCAGGATCTCAACGATTTGTCGCTGTTTGCCCAGGTGGTGCAGCACGGCAGCTTTTCCGCCGCCAGTCGCGCCACGGGGGTGCCGAAATCGCGCCTGTCCCGCCGGATCGCCCAGCTGGAGCGAGATCTGGGCGTCCAGCTGCTGCGCCGGACCACGCGTCAGGTGCGCGTAACGCCGCTTGGCGAGTCCTACTACGCCCATTGCCGGGACATGCTGCAGGCCGCCGAAGCGGCGCGTGAAGTGATCGACCAGGCGCGCGAGCAGCCGGGCGGGCATCTGCGGATCAGTTGTCCCGTGGCGATCGTCCAGATCCTGCTGGCGCCCAATATCGGCCACTTCATGCGCGCCAATCCTGGCGTCCAGCTGGAGATCGATGCCACCAATCGCCGGGTGGACGTGATCGGCGAGGGCTATGACCTGGCCCTGCGCGTGCGCAATGTGCTGGACGATTCCAGCCTGGCCGTACGCACCTTTGGCAGAAGCGACATGAAGCTGGTGGCCAGCCCCGCGCTGCTGGACAGCATTGGCCGCCCCCGCACGCCGCAGGCGCTGGAAGGCATGCCCGGGGTGGCACAGAAACCGCACGAAGGGCGCCATGTCTGGACGTTGTTCGACAAGGCCGGCGAGCCCGTCAATATTGGCTACGACCCGCGTCTGGTGTCTGACGAATTCGCGATCCTGCGCGAGGCGGCCATCGCCGGCGTGGGCGTCGCCATGCTCCCGCGCATGTACTGCCGCGACGATGTCGAGCGCGGCGACCTCGAAGTGGTGCTACCCCAGTGGGACCTGCCGATGGGCGTGCTGCACGCGGTGTTTCCGTCCCGGCAGGGCGTTACGCCGGCACTGCGCCGGTTCCTCGATTTCCTGGCCGAAGTGCTGCCGGAACACGCGCGCAAGGTCGGCATGATGACGACGACGACCGGCGTGCCGATGCATGCGGCGCCGCCCACCGCGCCGCCGCCCGCGCGATCGGGTGCCCAGAAGGCGGACGCGGACTGAGTCCAGGCCGGCGCCTCCCGGTTGGCGCTGCGCCTTTACCTTCACGCTGGCACGATCTAAGGTAGTTGTGCAGGTCACATGCGCCTGCATCAAACCGCAAGGAGCCATCGCGATGAGTCGCACGCAAGGAACGCAAGACCTGGGCAAGGCCATTCTCCGTATCGTGCTGGGCGCGCTGATCCTGTTGCACGGCATTTCGAAGCTGATGTCCGGGCCTGGCTTTGTCACGCAGGTGGTGACGCAGGCAGGCCTGCCCGCTGCGCTGGCCTACGGCGTCTATATCGGCGAGATCATTGCCCCCATCCTGCTGATCATCGGGCTCTGGACGCGCCTGGCCGGCCTGATCGTGGCCGTCAACATGCTGTTCGCGTTCGCCCTTGTCCATGCGAAGCAGCTTGGCGAGATGGCGCCCACCGGGGGCTGGGCGCTGGAACTGCAGGCGATGTACCTGGCCGCGGCGCTGGCGGTGGCCCTGCTTGGGGCGGGGCGGTTCAGCGTGGGCGGTATCGACGGCAAGTGGAATTAGCCAGCGGGATCTGGTAACCCGGAAATAGGGAGACTGCCATGTCAGGCCTGATGATGTCTCGCGTACCGGCCGCCCTCGGCACGGTGCTGGCCGCCGCGCTGGCAGGCTGCGCCACAGGCCCCGACATCCGTACCGACTACAACCACAGCACCGACTTTTCCCAATACCGCACCTTCGCCTTCCTGCCGCGCCTGGGCACCGACCGGCAGGGCTACGAAACCCTGACGACGCAATATCTGAAGGACGCGGTGCACAAGGAGATGACGGCGCGCGGCTATGAATATGCGCCGCGCCAGCCCGACCTGCTGGTCAACTTCAACATGCAGTTCCAGCAGAAGATCGTCAGCAACCCGGCGCCGATGCCGCCGCCCGGCTACATGGGCTATTACGCCTACCGGGGCGGGCTCTACGCGCCGTGGCCCGGCTACGGCTTCTATAGCGATACCTACACCTATACCGAGGGCACGCTGAACATCGACCTGGTCGATGCCAGACGGAACCAGCTCGTCTGGGAAGGCGTGGCCCAGGGCGATGCCAGCCAGCCGGAGCGCCAGACCAGCCAGCTGATGATCGAGCAGGTGGTGGGGCAGATCTTCGCCAAGTATCCGTTCCGCGCGGGCATCGGGGCGCCGGGTCAATAAGGCGTGGCAAAGTCGTAAGTTTTTCCGCGCCGGGCCCGTCCCGCACAGCCAGACCCGCTACAATCGCTGCCCGTGGTATTGAACGTGTCATATCAAAAATGGGTCTGGGCTGGTTCGGATTGTCGACCTTCTGGCTGTTGCCGCTTGTCTGGCGAACGGTGGGGCGCGTGCTCGCCGGCGATCGCCGCCTGTTCGGCCGTGGCTCGCTGCGTATATGGATGGGTACGGTGCTGGTGCTGGGCGCCAGTGCCACGCTGGAGGCGTTGACCGGCGGCGAGGGCGAAGGCGCTACCGCCGGCGGTGCCGTCGGGCATGCGCTGGCCGGCACGGTGTCCGGCATGCTGGGCTGGACCGGCGCGCTGCTGATGATGCTGGCCGTGCTGGGCCTGGCCGCGCCGATGGTGTTCGGCGAAACCTGGCGCAGCCTGTTCCTGCTGCGCCGCCCGCGCGTGGATGCCGACGAGGCACCGGCTGCGGGGCCCGCGCGCCACGAATCCCGCCACGAAGCGCGCGCCGATCTGCGCGTCGATTCGCGCTCCAACTTCCGTACGGATTTGCGCACCGATCCGCGCACCGAGGCCGCGCCCGCGCCGGCCGCGCCGCGCGAATCCGGCGAACGCTGGGAAACGACGTCGATGCCCGGTCAGAGCCGGCCGGCGCCGCGTCACAAGGGTATCGAAGCCGTATCCGCACGCCGCCAGCCAGCCTGGCAACCGCCGCCGCGCACGCGCCAGTCGCCCCCGCAGCCGGGCGAGATCTGGCTGCATCAGGCCGGCGCCCCGGGCGCCGTGAAGGCCGAGCCGGTGGCCGCACCGGCCCGCGCGGCATCGAGGCCCGACGTGGCCACGCCGCCGTCGCCGCAGTCCAGAGCGCAACCGAAGCCGCAACCGAAGCCGCAACCGCAAGCCCGGCCCGACGCCAGACCCGCCGCACCACAGGCTACCGTGGTCAGCAGCCCGTTCCGCAATCCGCAACTCGGCCTGCGTTCGGCCATCACGACGCTGCCGGAAGCCATGGCAAAGCCCGCGGCGGTGGCGGCAAGCCCCGCAGCGGCCGTGGCGGCACCGTCTGAATCGGACGTGGCCGTCGCCGAAGCGCCGCCCGTGGCCGACACGCAGGCGGCCGCGCAAGCCGATACCCCCGTCGCGCGCGCCACCGAGATCGCGGCCGATATCGCGATGATCGCGGCGGCCACCGACTTGGCAGAGGCTGTCGCACCGGCGCAGGCCGACGAACCCGTCACGCTGGCGTCCCTTCGCGATGAAGCGATGACGCTGCTGGCCGAATTGCGCGCGCTGGCCGGCAAGCCAATCGAAGCGCCCGCCGTCGAAGTGCCGGCCGAGGCCATGCCGCTGGAAGCGGTGGCAGACCCGGCGCCGGTCCAGGCGGCTGTCGAGCCGTTGGCGGCCGAGGCGGCTGTCGCGTTCGACCCGGCCGTTGAAGCCGAAGCCGAGCCGGTTGCTGGGGAGTGGATCGAGCCGGTCGCGCCGCCATCCGAGGCGCTGGAATCCCAGGTGCCGACGGCCCCCGCGCAAACGGCATCGGAAGCCATCGACGCCGCCGTTGCCGCATCGATCTCGGAAGCCGAGGCCGAACCGGCCCCCGGAGCCGAGGCGGATGCGGCCCTCGATGCAGCGGCCGACCCGCAAGTCGCCACCGTCGCGACGGCACCCCTCGACGTCGCGGAAGCGTTGCAGCCGGCCGATACCGTGCCGGCGGCGGAGCCCGCGCCGGTAGAGGATGCCAACGCCTTCGTCCAGCCCACGCCAAAGCCGCGCATCGTGCTGCCGGCCGTGGTGGGCAATACGGTGGCGCTGACCCCGGCCCAGCCCGCTACGGCCCAGACGTCGTTCACGGTGGCGCCTGCGCCACTTCCGGTGCCTGTAGCCCCCCGCGTGCCGGTTGACTACCGGCTGCCCGGCACCGACCTGCTGGAACCCGCCGCCGAGACCGGCGAGAGCGCGGAACAGATTTCCGAGGAACGGCTGCAGCAGACCGGCGAACTGATCGCGCAGCGACTGGCCGAGTTCAAGGTGCCGGTGTCGGTGGTGGGCGCCAGCGCCGGTCCGGTCATCACGCGTTTCGAGGTCGATCCGGCTGTCGGCGTGCGCGGCGCGCAGGTGGTGGGCCTGATGAAGGACCTGGCGCGCGCGCTGGGCGTGACGTCGATCCGCGTGGTCGAGACGATTCCGGGCAAGACCTGCATGGGGCTGGAACTGCCCAATGCGAAGCGCCAGATGATCCGCCTGTCCGAGATCGTCAGCGGCAGCGCGTTCGATGCCCATGCGTCGAAGCTGGTGCTGGCGATGGGCAAGGACATCACGGGCAACCCCGTGGTGACGGACCTGGCCCGTGCGCCGCACCTGCTGGTGGCCGGCACGACCGGTTCGGGCAAGTCGGTGGCGGTGAACGCCATGATCCTGTCGATGCTCTACAAGGCCACGCCGGAAGACGTGCGCCTGATCATGATCGACCCCAAGATGCTGGAATTGTCGGTCTACGAGGGCATCCCGCACCTGCTGGCGCCCGTGGTGACCGACATGAAGCAGGCCGCGCACGCGCTGAACTGGTGCGTGGGCGAGATGGAAAAACGCTACCGGCTGATGTCGGCGCTGGGCGTGCGCAACCTGGCCGGCTACAACCAGAAGATCCGCGCGGCCGAAGCGGCCGGGCAGAAGGTGCCGAATCCGTTCTCGCTGACCCCCGACGCGCCGGAGCCGCTATCGACGCTGCCGCTGATCGTGGTGGTGATCGACGAACTGGCCGACCTGATGATGGTGGCGGGCAAGAAGATCGAGGAACTGATCGCCCGGCTGGCGCAGAAAGCGCGCGCGGCGGGCATCCACCTGATCCTGGCCACGCAGCGGCCGTCGGTGGACGTGATCACCGGCCTGATCAAGGCCAATATCCCGACGCGCGTGGCGTTCCAGGTGTCGTCGAAGATCGACTCGCGGACCATCCTGGACCAGATGGGCGCCGAAAGCCTGCTGGGGCAGGGCGACATGCTGTTCCTGCCGCCGGGCACCGGCTATCCGCAGCGCGTGCATGGCGCCTTCGTGGCCGACGAGGAAGTGCACCGCGTGGTGGAGCACTGGAAGCAGTTCGGCGAGCCGGACTATGACGAAGCCATCCTGGCCGGCGATGTGCCCGAAGGCGCTGCCGATCTGTTTGGCGAAGGCGGCGGCGATGGCGAGGCCGACCCGCTCTACGACGAGGCCGCGCAATTCGTGCTGACGTCACGCCGGGCGTCGATCTCGGCCGTGCAGCGGCAACTGCGCATCGGCTACAACCGCGCGGCGCGCCTGATCGAACAGATGGAAGCCGCCGGACTGGTGTCGCCGATGGGCCGCAACGGCACGCGCGAGGTCATCGCGCCCGGCGGCCCGGGCGACTGACCGGCACGCACCGGAACAGGCCATCGCCATGCGCGCCATCCAGGGCAACCTGCTGCACGACATCCCGGTCCATACCGATGGCGAGGTCTTTACGGACCTGCTGTCGTGGCAGGCCACGGGCCGGGTCCGGATCGAGCGGATCGTCTCGAACGGCCAGGCCAGTCCGCCGGACTTCTGGTACGACAGCGCCGACGACGAGTGGGTGCTGGTGATCAGCGGCAGCGCCAGCGTGGAAATCGACGATGGCACCCGCCACAGGCTCGGCGCCGGCGACTGGCTGCAGCTGCCCGCCCATTGCCGCCACCGGGTGGCCTGGACCGACGCGGCGCAGCCCACGGTCTGGCTGGCCGTCCATGTGAGCCCGGAAGCAAAGTAACCGCCGGGGGCTGCCTGCGGGAATGGGGCGCACGCCGGGATTGCTTGTATGGCCCTCGTATGGCCTTATGATGGCGGGACAACTCACCCGGAGACTCCGGCTTGTCCCCCACGCCCCGGCTGCTCGTCGTCTGGTTCTCGCTTGCCTGTCTGTTCGGCCCGGCCGCCGTCCACGCTGCCCAGCCCGACACCCTGCGCATTGGCTCCAAGCGGTTCACCGAGTCGTACATCCTTGGCGAAATCCTGTCGCAGGCCGCGGCGCCCCATGTCGGCACGCGGCACCTGCAGGGCCTTGGCAACACGGCCATCGTGTTCGAGGCGCTCAAGGCCGGCAATATCGATGCTTACCCCGACTACACCGGCACGCTGGCCAGCGAGGTGCTGAAGCTGCCCGGCCGCGCCACGCTGGAGCAGATCAACGCCGAGCTGGCGCCGATGGGGCTGGGCGCGGCCATTCCGCTGGGATTCGAGAATACCTACGCCATCGCGGTTGCCGATGCCCGTGCGGGCAGCCTGCATACGCTGGCAGACCTGGCGCGCCAACCCAGCATGCGACTGGGCCTGTCGCATGAATTCCTGGGGCGGGCCGACGGCTGGCCGGCGCTGGTACGGGCCTACGGCCTGCCGCAGAAGCCGGTCGGCATCGACCATGGCATTGCCTACGAGGCGCTGCGCAATGGCCAGATCGACGGCACCGACATCTACTCGACCGACGCCAAGATCCATCGATTCCACCTGCGCGTGCTGGAAGACAACCTGCACGTATTTCCCGGCTACGAGGCCGTGGTCGTGTACCGGCTGGACGTGCCACAGCGATTCCCGGCCGCCTGGCAGGCGTTGCGGCAGCTGGCCGGGCGTATCACCGTGACCGACATGATCGACATGAACGCAGCGGCGGAGATCGGCGGCGAATCGTTCGCGGCCATTGCGCGGCGATTTCTGTCGGGCCGGCCGGGCGCCGCGGGCAGCGGCGGGGAAGGCCGGGCCGGTGGCCATCGCCTGCTCCCGGTGCTGGTGAGTGCCGATACCTGGCGGCTGACGCTGCGCCACCTGGCGCTGGTAGGCGGCGCGGTGGGCGCGGCCACGCTGGTGGGGTTGCCGCTGGGCATCGTGGCGGCGCGCCGGCGCCGGCTGGGGCAGGTGCTGCTGGCGCTGGTGGGCATGCTGCAGACGGTGCCGTCGCTGGCGCTGCTGGCCATGCTGATTCCGTTGCTCGGGCAGATCGGCGTCTGGCCGGCGATGATCGCGCTCTTCCTCTATGCGCTGCTGCCCATCGTGCGCAATGCGTGCACGGGCCTGCAGGAGATTTCCCATGGCATGCGCGACGCGGCGCGGGCGCTTGGGTTCCGGCCGCTGCAGGTACTGCGCTACGTGGAAATCCCGTTGGCCATGCCGGTGGTGCTGGCCGGGGTCAAGACCGCCGCCATCATCAGCGTCGGCACGGCCACCATCGCCGCCTTCGTGGGGGCTGGCGGCTACGGCGAGCGCATCGTCACCGGCCTGGCGCTCAATGATTCGACGCTGCTGCTGGCGGGCGCCATCCCGGCCGCGCTGCTGGCGCTGCTGGTGCAGGGCGCGTTCGGCGGCGTCGAATGGTGGATACGCCGCCGGCGTGTGTCCCGACGCTAACCCATCCGTGATGCCCATGCGTGGATTCAAGATATTCCGATACTGGTGGCTGGCGATGGCCCTGATACCGATGGCCGGCGCCGCGCTTGGCGCCGGGCCAGCGCCGGCTGCCGCCGCCGATCAGGTCGCACGCGGGCGCTACCTGGCCCGCATCGCCAACTGCGTGGCCTGCCACACGGCCGCAGGCGGCGCGCCCATGGCGGGCGGCCTGCCGTTGCAGACCGGCGTCGGCACCGTGTATTCGACTAATATCACGCCCGACGCCGAGACCGGGCTCGGGCGCTATTCGCTCGACGATTTCGATCGCGCGGTGCGTCACGGCCAGGCGCGCGATGGCAAACGGCTGTACCCGGCCATGCCCTATACGTCCTACGCGAAGATGACGCGCGACGACGTGGCCGCGCTCTATGCCTGGATGCGCAGCGAGGTAAAGCCGGTGCGACAGGCCAATCGCGAGACAACATTGCAGTGGCCGTACAACATGCGCTGGCTGCTGGTGCCCTGGAACTGGCTGAATCTGCGCGGCGATCCGGTGCGGGCCGATGCGAAGCAGGGCCAGGCCTGGCAACGCGGCGCCTATATCGTGCAGGCCGTGGCCCACTGCGGCGCGTGCCACACGCCGCGCGGCATGCTGTATGGCGAGAAGGGCATCGACGAACGGAGCCGCCACTTCCTGTCCGGCGCCACCGTCGAGGGGTGGTCGGCCACCAATCTCACCGGCGATGTCCTGACCGGGCTGGGGGCTTGGTCGAAAGCGGATCTGGTGGAGTACCTGCACACGGGCCGCAACGCCCACGCCACGTCGTTCGGGCCGATGTCCACGGTGATTGCCGCGTCCACGCAGTATATGAGCGCCGCCGATCTCGATGCGGTGGCCACGTACCTGAAATCCATTGCCGGCGCCCGGGGCGAGACGCAGCCATTCCGCTACGACGCGACCGCGCAGCAACAGCTCGACCAGGGCCGCTTCGACACGCCCGGCGCGCGCCAGTACGCCACCTTCTGCATGCCTTGCCATCAGAGCAGCGGCAAGGGCTTTGCGCGGGTGTTTCCGCCGCTGGCCGGCAATCCGACCGTGGTCGATCCGAATCCGGCATCGCTGGTCAACCTGCTGCTCGACGGCGCTGTGACGGCACGCGTGGACACGGCCCCCACCGACTACCACATGCCTGGCTACGGCTGGACGCTGGACGACCAGGCGCTGGCCAATCTGCTGACCTTCATCCGGGGCAGCTGGGGCAATCGCGCCGCGCCCGTGACCCCGGAAGCCGTGGCCGAGCGCCGCCGCGCGATGGGCGTGCGCGCCCCCGAGACCCCATGACGCCATGACGATCACCCGCAGAGACTTTCTGAACGGCACCGCCATGACCGTGGCGGCGGGCCTGGCCCCGGCGCCATTGCTGGCGGCCACCGGGCCGGCCCCGGGCATCTATCCGCCCGCGTTGACGGGCCTGCGCGGCAACCATGCCGGCACCTACACGCTGGCGCACAGCCTGGCCCGCGAAGGCGCCACGTATCCCGGCGTGCTGGCCAGGGAGGCCTACGATCTGGTGGTGGTGGGCGGCGGCATCAGCGGCCTGGCGGCGGCGTGGTTCTATCAGCGTCGGTTCGGCGCCCGGCGGCGCATCCTGATTCTCGACAATCACGACGATTTCGGCGGCCATGCCAAGCGCAACGAGTTCACGGTGCGTGGCCGCACGCTGGTCACGTACGGCGGCAGCGCCGAGATGCCGCCGTCGGCCAACGACAATGCCGCCGTGCGCGCGCTGCTGGCGGGGCTGGGGCTGGCGCCCACCGCGCAGGCGCGGGCCTTGCCCGGCGAAGACTATGAACGCCGCGGCCTCGGGCGTGCCGTGTTCTTCGATGCCGGGCATTTTGGTCGGGACCAGTGGCTGGCCGGCGATCCGTATGCCGGCATTGTCGATGCGCGCCTGCGTGGCGCCGCGGTATCGACCGATGCCATCGACAAGCTGGGCGGTTTTCTGGAGAAAGCGCCATTGCCCGCAGCGGATCGCGCGGCGCTGCTGCGGCTGGCGCAGGGTGCCACCGATTTTCTGGCGGGGATGCCGGCCGAGACCCGGCGCGCCTATGTGCAATCCACGCGTTACGCCACATTCTTGCGCGACAAGGCCGGGCTGGGGCTGGGCGCGTTGCGTTTCCTGCGCAGCCGCAGCCAGGACGCCTACGCGCTGGATGCCGACGGGATTTCCGTGGCACAAGCCATCGCCATCGGGTTGCCTGCCGGCGCCGGCATGCCCGACCCGGTTGTGGATGCCCGGCTGGGCAAGTCACCGGCGTCGCGCCAGTGGTTTGCGGATGGCAACGCCACGCTCGCCCGGGCGCTGGTGGCACAACTGGTGCCCGACGTGCTGCCAGCCGGCAGTCTGGCGGCCGGCGTTGCCGGCACCTCCCGCATCGACTACGGCAAGCTCGACCAGGACGGCAGCGCCGTGCGCATCCGGCTGAACAGCACGGCGATCGCGGTCGAGCCCGATGTGCGCATCACGCGCGTGACCTACGGCTGGCAGGGCAATCTGCAACGTGTCGAGGCACAGCACGTGATTGTGGCCGGCTACGGCATGATGGTCCCATTCATCGTGCCGACCCTGCCGGCGCCGGCCAAGGCCGCGCTGCGCGCGGAGGTCAAGGCGCCGCTTGTCTACGCGAAGGTGGCACTCGACAACTGGCGCGCCTTTGACGCGCTGAAGGCGTGGCGCGTCCATGCGCCGGCCATGGCCTATTCCGATCTCTGGCTGGAGCCTACGGCTGGCGGGCGGGATGATCCGGTGGTGCTGCACATGCTGTATGTGCCGACCGTGCCCGACAGCGGCATGCAGGCACGCGAACGCTTCCGCGCGGGGCGGGCGTTCCTGCTGGGCACGCCCTTCGATGTGCTGGAGCGCGATATCCGCGCGCAGCTGGACCGCATGCTGGCCGCCGGCGGCTTCCAGTCGGCCCGCGATATTCGCGCCATCACCGTGAACCGCTGGGCGCATGGCTACAGCTATATGCCTTCCACGCTGGTGCCTGACGACGCAGGCCTGCAAGGCGCGCTGGATCAGGCGGGCCTGGGCGTCGGCAATGTCCGTATTGCCGGGGCCGATGTGGCCGGAAGTCCTTCGGTCACCGCAGCCATCGACCAGGCGCAGCGCGCGGTGTCGTCGTTGCGGGCAGACAGTTGAGAAAGGGTGTCGGGCGGTGTCTCCCGGCAGGATGGCACCGGGTTGGAGATGCCCGGCCGGACTCAGGGTGGCCGCGCGGTGTTCCCCCGCACGTACCGCGCATAACCGGATTCAACCGCCATTCACGAATTTGTACAGCAGCCGGCGAAATTCCTCGAATTCCTCAACAGTAAATCCCTGCAATCGCTGATTCAATACTTCCGGCGCAATAGTCGGGATTTCGGAGGCGATACTCCGGCCTTTCGGTGTCAGGGTCAAATTAACCACGCGCCGGTCGTCAATGCTGCGGCTGCGTTCGAGCAGGCCTTTTTCCTCGAGCTTGTCGAGCATACGGGTCATCAGGCCGCTGTCGATGCCAAGGAGCTTGCTGATCTCGAACGGGGTGCTGGCCATTCCCCGGGTGAGGGCAAGCAGAATACCCATTTGTTGGCCGTTGATGTCCAGTGGGCGCAGCGCCGAGTCCATTTCCATCAGAAGGCTGTTGCGGGCCTTGTTCAGGTGAAAGCCAATGCTTTGCGTCAGCTGGAAATTGTCAGGTGTGTAGTGCTTCACGACGGTTTCCTTTTGCGTTGCACTGATCGAAAGTTGATCGGTCAGTAACCGATCCACGCCCCGAACGAACGCTGTGTTGCGGGCATTCGTCGGACCGTAGTCTGGCAAAACCGCTGAGAAATGGGAATTCAATTTTATTGTGTCTCGAATTAGATGAAATGAAATGCGCGAAACTGTGTCGATGAGATTTTCTGCGGCGCAATTGAAGGCAATTGGATAATCCCCCGTACGGGTTATTGAATGACTCGACATTATGTCAATGTGTGACGCCAGTAATGCTTTCGCCTGCAATATCACGGAGGCGCGATGCGAAACTGCTTAAGGCGGGGTGCGAGAAAGTTCATCACGGCGCGGCGTCCATCTGGCGGGGCACTCCGGTACATTGCCCGGCAGGGGCTGGATATGCCACACAGGCCCATGTCGATCATTGCTCTGGAGTTCACCCGATGCGAGTGCCAGCTGGAGGAAAATCCGCACGTAAATCGCTACGCAAATCCGTAGTGCAGGTGGCGGTCAGTCTCTGCATTGCCGCCGGCGCGTTTCCGGGTGGCGCCGGGGCGCAATCTAGCGCCGAACTGGCCAACAAGAGCAACAACCCGCTGAACCTGGCGCCGTCATTCAATATTCAGAATTTCTATTCGCCGCGACTGTATGGCAGCAATGCCCATACCAACGACCTGCTATTGCGCCCGACCCTCCCGGTGGCGCCGGGCAGCCTGATCGGCGTGCCCCAGATATTCCGTGGCACGGTGCCCATCAGTACCCGGCCCAAGGTCGACGGCTCGTACGAAACCGGCCTGGGCGACATCAACCTGTTCGATATCTTCCTGTTGCGCAGTGAAGGCATGCAGATCGGCGCCGGCCCGTTGCTGACGATGCCGACCGCCACCGATCCCAGCCTGGGCACCGGCAAGTGGCAGGCCGGCGTGGCCGCCGTGGTGGTGGACCCCACGCCCGCGCGGCTGCTGGGCATGCTGGTGCAGTGGCAGCACTCGTTCGCCGGGCAAAGCAGCCGGCCCGACGTGCAGTCGCTGACGGCCCAGCCGTTCATGATCTTCAACCTGCCGCATGGGTGGTACGTGCGGTCCACGGGGACGTGGACCTTCGACCTGCAGCATGGCACCTACTACGTGCCGATTGGCCTGGGCGCGGGCAAGGCGTGGAAAGAGGGGCACACCATCTTCAACGCGTTTGTCGAGCCGCAGTATTCCGTGCTGCATGACGGCAGCGGCGTTCCGCAATGGACGATATTTGCCGGCCTCAACATGACCTTTGGCAAATGAAGCGTACCTGGGCAGTGTTCGCGGTGATGGCATCGGCGTGGCTGGCCAGCGCGCCGGCGCCGGTGCGCGCCGAGCCCGATCTGCCGGACGGTGCGGCCGCCGCGTTGCCGGTGTCGTCAGCCGCGCCATCCGAAGCCCCGTCGGCGGGGGGCAATGCGCCGGCACCCAAGCCGAAGCTGTCGCTGTTCGACCCCGAGGACGGGATGTTCGACATGAGCGACTTCCTGCTTCACCACAAGGGCGCACTGCCGGTGCCGACGATCATCACCGAGCCGGCCGTGGGCTATGGCTTCGGGCTGGCGCTGGCGTTCTTCTCGGAATCGATGGCCGATGCCGCGGCAGAGGCCCGGGCATCGGGCAAGGGGCCGGCGCCGCCCAATATCACGGCCGTGGGCGGGGCCTATACGGAAAACGGCACCTGGGCGGCCGGCGCCGCGCATTTCCATACCTGGGGCGGCGACCGCATCCGCTATCTGGGTGCCATCGGCAAGGTCAACGCCAACCTGGAGTACTTCGGCGTGCAGAACCAGCCGCGCGCCTATTCGCTCGATGGCTTCGCGCTGGTGCAGCAGCTGCTGTTCCGCGTGGCCGATTCCCATTGGTATGTCGGGCCGCGCTACGTCTATGCGGACACCACGGCGAGCTTCAAGTTTGGCGCTTCGGCCAATGAACTGGGACCGATCGACAAAAGCCAGCGCATCGGCAAGGGGGGCCTGGTGGTCGACTACGATTCGCGCGACAACATCTTCTTCCCGAACAAGGGCAGCTACGCGGAATTCGAGGCCCAGTTTGCCCGCGGCGGCCTGGGCAGCACGCAAGACTTCAATATGTTCAACGCGCGTGGCTTTACCTGGCTGCCGCTGGCGCGCACGTGGATCCTGGGCCTGCGGGCCGATACCAGATTCTCGTCCGGCGACGTGCCGTTCTACGCGCAGCCGTATGTGGACCTGCGCGGCGTGCAGAAGGGCCGCTACCAGGACCGCAACGCGCTGGTGGCCGAGGCCGAGCTGCGCTGGGACGTGACGCCGCGCTGGTCGGTGCTGGCGTTTTCTGGCATGGGCAGGGCCTACGGCCGCTGGAACGACTTTTCGGACGCCTCCAACGTCGTCAGTGTCGGGGGCGGCTTCCGCTACATGATCGCGCGCAAGCTGGGGCTGTCGATGGGCATCGACGTGGCCCACAGCAAGAACCAGAACGCGTTCTACCTGCAGGTGGGCAGCGCCTGGCACTAGGCATCAGGCACCAGGTGCTGCCGCTGCCTCCGCGCCGTGCCGCGTCAGACCACGGCCGGGAAGTCCAGTGTGGTGTCGTTGACGCGATTGATCATGTTGGTGAACAGGATCGCGCTGATGGCCTGGATGGCTTCCACGATCTGCGCATCGCTGTAGCCGGCGTCGCGCACCGCCTCGACGCTGGCGGCCGGCACGGTGCCGCGAGTGCCCACCAGTTCCACGGCGAAACGCGTCAGCGCATCGATCTTCGCGTCTTCGGGGAAAGAACCCCGGCGCAACTGCTGCGTCTGTTCCACGCTGAAGCCGGCAATCTTTGTCGCAGTCAGCGTATGGGCAGCCAGACAGTAATCACAACCGCTGTGCTCGCTGACGGACAGGTTGATCGCTTCCAGTTCCCGGGCAGACAGGCTGCCTTGCTTGAGCACGGCGTTGGTCTGCAGCGCCTGGGCCAGCACGGCCGGCGCGTTGCTGCCGATGGTGGCGTAGGCGTTCGGCACCTTGCCGACGGCCTTGCGGATGGCGCCGAACAGTTCGGCGGTCTGGCCCGTGGCGTCCTGGGCGGCGATGGTGTGCAGGCGGGTGGTCATGGTGTAGCTCCTTTAGATCGGGTGGGTGATCGGCTTGCGTGTCAGGGTTCGGGTGCCGCATCCGGCTGGGTAGCAGCACTGCCTTGGACTCAATGGTAGGTGCGATGGCGATCCGGATGGACTAGAATCCACTCAACTTTTTGCTGGATCGTCTCACCGCGAACGTAGCCATGGACAGCCTGAGTGAACTGGTGCGCCTGCTGGCGCCCTCCGGAACCGTCGATCTGCATTGCCGGGTGGCGGGTGCCTGGTCTGCCCACAACGCGCAGGCAGCGCCCGGGCACGTGCCGTACCACGCCATCCTCCACGGCCACGCCGATATATCGATGGGCAGCGAGCCGCTGCGCGTGGCGGCAGGCGATGTGCTGCTGTTCCCGCACGGGGCGGCGCATACGTTGTCGGGCGTGCATGGCGGGACGACACGCCAGGCCGATTCCTTGCCGGAATCGCGCCATTTCAACGGCGTGGTCACCGAGGTGACAGTGCCGGGGGCGGCGGAGCCGCTGGACATCCTTTGCGGCACCTTCGTGCTGGGCAGTTCGGCGGGCGTGCTGCTGCGCGCGCTGCCCGAGATGCTGTGTGTCAAGACCGGCGCCGAGGGTGACGCCGGCCTGGGCTGGCTGCGCGGCCTGATCGGCATGATGCATGGGGAAGCCGACGCGCCGGGGCCCGGCAGCGCGGCGATCATTGCCGATCTGTCCACCGCGCTGTTCACGGTGCTGCTGCGCACGCTGATCGCGCAGGGGGCGGTGTCGCATGGCGTAATGGCGCTGATGGCCGATGCGCGCCTGGCGCGGGCCGTCGATGCCGTGGTACGACATCCCGAACGGCCGTGGACGGTCGACAGCCTCGCGCAAGTCTGCAGCATGTCGCGGGCCACGCTGGCCCGGCGCTTTGCACAGCTTGGCATCACGCCGCTGGAACTGGTGACCACGCTGCGCATGGAACGGGCCGCGCGGTTGCTGCGGCGGGACGGACTGTCCGCGGCGGCAGTGGCCGAACAGTGCGGCTACGCCTCGCAGGCCGCCTTCGGCCGGGTATTCACCCAGCATTTCGGTCTGGGGCCGGGCGCGTACCGCCGCCAGCATCGCGAGCTTCGCCATGTACGCGGCAGCGCGACGGCACCACAGGAACGTCCAGCCGGCCAGGCGACAACTGCCCCGCGCTGACCGGATGGATCACGGCAATGGCCGGCCGGCCATTGTCCCGCCCGCGACACGCCGGCACGTAGGACGCGTCTGACACTGCACACCGCCGGCGCGCACTGGCAGGCCCCGTGTCTCGCGGACTAGACTGGCTGGACGATGACCTGTTCCTTCTTGCGGGAGGATGTCGCCATGGCCGCACGTTCCATCGCTTCGCTGTCGATCAGCTTCGGGCTGGTTTCCATTCCGGTGAAGGTCTATTCGGCCACCGAAAGCAAGTCGGCCATCAGCTTCAATCTGCTGCACAAGGGGTGCGGGTCGCGGCTGCGCCAGCAATACATCTGCCTGAAGGAAGACGTGGTCGTGGAGCGCGCCGACATGGTCAAGGGCTACGAATTCGAGAAGGACCGTTATGTGACCTTTACGCCAGAAGAGCTGAAGGCACTGGAGGATGCGGCCGAGCAGACCATCGACATCGTGTCTTTCATGCCGCTGGGCGCCATCGACCCGATCTACTACGACAAGGCCTATTACCTGGGCCCCGACAAGCGCGGCGGCAAGCCCTACAACCTGCTGGCCGAGGCCATGCGGGAAACCGGCACCTGCGCGCTGGCCAAGTGGGCCTGGAAGGGCAAGCAGTACATGGTGCAGATCCGCGTGGGCCAGGACGGCCTGATCCTGCAGCAACTGCTTTATGCCGACGAGGTACGCGACATGTCCGACCTGCATGTGGAGCGTATCGACGTGGCGCCCGCCGAACTGAAGCTGGCGCAGCAGCTGATCGAGCAGAATGCGGTGGACGGCTACGACGCCAGCGCCTATGTGGACGAGGAAAAACAGCGCATCCTGGAACAGATCGACAAGAAGATCGCCGGCAAGAAGATCACGGTGGCCGCCGAGACGCCGGCGCCGGCCGGTGGCGAGGTGATCGACCTGATGGAGGCGCTGCGCAAGAGCATCGGCAACAACAAGCGCCAGCCGGCAGCCAAGACGGCCGGCAAGGCCGCCGCCGTCAAGGCGGCCGCGCCCGAAGCCCCGGCGCGCAAGACCGCCCGCCGGGCCACCGCGGCCCCGGCCGAAGCGCCAAAGCGCGCGGCGCGCAAGTAGGGCGCCTGGGGCGGCAATGCAAGCCTATTCGATGCGCGACGTGCAGGGGCTGCTGGGCATCTCGCGCAGCGTCATCACGGCGTTGATGACGGCCGGCGTGATCTCGCCCAGACGCGGGGCGCGTCAGGAATACCGCTTCACCTTCCAGGATGTGGTGCTGCTGCGCACGGCGCAATCGCTGCGCGAGGCGGGCGTGCCCACGCGCCATGTCACCCGGTCGCTACGGCACTTGCAGGGACTTGGCGAGGACGGCCGTCCGCCCACCGGCCTGCGCGTGACGGCCGTGGGCGGCGATGTGGCCGTGCAGGACCGACGGGGGCGCTGGCATGTGGATTCGGGGCAGTTCGTGCTGGACCTGGACGATGCCGATCACCGGCGGGCCGGCGCCGAAGTCGTCGAAATGCGACGTCGCGCCACGCGGCAGGCATCGGGCCCGATGCAGGACGAAATGGGCCCATCGGACTGGTTCGAACGCGGCGTGTCACTCGAACATGTGGCGCCACGTGATGCCGAAGCCGCGTACCGGCGTGCCCTGGCCCAGGCTCCCGACTATCTCGATGCCTGGCTCAACCTCGGCTGTCTGCTGTGCGACCAGGACCGGTTTGCCGACGCCGCCGCCGAATACCGCAAGGCCCTAAGTTATCTGCCATATCAACCGTTAATCCATTTCAATCTTGGCGTCGCCCTCGAGGATGCCGGTGCGAAGCGTGAGGCACTGGAAAGCTATCACGCGTGCATCGAACTGGCGCCCGACTTTGCCGACGCCCATTACAACGCCGCGCGACTGCACGAGGCGCTCGGCGACCCGCATCGGGCCATCCGCCATTACAACCAGTATCGCAAGCTGGAGCCGGTGGTATAGCCGGCAACATGCCGTGGTCACATCCCCCGTGTAGGCGCGCCGCCGACAGCATTGACACGCCCATCCGCTCCACAATCGGCGGAACCGGGCACAAGACGACAACAAGGGGACCTTGGCTTTGAATTTCTGGCAGGAGCGATTTGGCGGCTGGCATGTGTCACCGCTGGCGCTGCTGGGGTGGCTGGGTACGTGCCTGTGCTTTGTTGCGGTGGCGGTCTGGCTTGGCCGGCAGCGTGCCGATCATCTCGTCACGCAGCGCGAGGCCAGCATCGGCGCCGAGATCGTGGCAGCCCTGGAGCGCGTGGCGCAGACCGTCGATACGCTGGGCCGCCAGCACGTGGCGCCGCTGGCCGGCAAACCGTGCGCGCAAGCCGACCGTGCGCTGGCCACCGCACACAGCTTCATTCCTTATATCCGCACCGCCGCGCTGGTCGAACGCGGCGTCATCTATTGTTCGGGCACACGCGGGCCGGTCAATGTGCCGCTGACCTACTACTTTGCCGAGCCGCAACCGGGCGTGTCGCACCGGCTGATGCTGGTGCAGGGCACGCCGTTCCGCGAGTACGCGCCGGCGCTGGCGATGTTCCTGCCGCAGCCGGGCCAGCCCGACCGGGGCAGCTTCCTGCTGATCGAGGGGCGCTATGTCACCGATGCGCTGTCGCAAGGGCTGGGCTTTGGCGCATCGGAGATCGTACTGACCGTAGGCCAGGCGTCGATCTATCACGATGGGACCTATCTGCCCGCCCCGGCCAAGACGGCGGACGGCGTGACCACGCTGTCGAAGGCATGGCCGATGCAGGTCAAGGTGCTGGCGTCCTTCGAATACGTCAACGCGATGCACCGCAAGTACGACCTGCTGTATGGCGCCATTGGCCTGCTGGCCGGGCTGCTGGTGGTGGCACTGTTCCTGCTCGTGGCCGCACCGCGCCGCCTGTTGCTGCAGGCGGTGCGACAGGCACTGAAGCGCAGCGAGTTTCATCTGGTGTACCAGCCCATCGTCGAGGTGCACTCGCGGCAATGGATCGGTGCCGAGGCCCTGCTGCGCTGGCAGCATCCGCGCTGGGGCAGTATTCCGCCAGGGTCGTATATCGAGACAGTCGAGTCGACGCCGCTGATCGACGACATCACGCATTTCGTGCTGCGCCGGGTGGTGGAGGACATCAACCGTTACGGCCCGCCCGCGCCGCTGCACGTGGCGGTCAACGCGGCGCCGCTCAGCCTGCGGCGGCGCACGTTCCTGGGGGACCTGGCTGCCTTGCAGCGGGCCATGCCGGACGGGTCGGGGCTGGTGCTGGAAATCACCGAGCGTCATCTGCTGGCGGACACCGGCGCCACCCGCGAGGCATTCGACCGGCTGCACCAGGCCGGCATCCGCCTGGCCGTGGACGACTTCGGCACCCGCAACAGCAACCTGGACCTGATCAAGAGCTTTCCGTTCGACTACCTGAAGATCGACCGCCAGTTCACGCAGGACGTGGACGCCAATGCGCAGGCGCTGCTGCGCAGCATCGTCAACATGGCGCATCACTTTCATCTGGTGGTGATCGCCGAGGGGATCGAAACCGAAGCCCAGCATGCACTGATCGTCGAAGCCGGGGTGGACTGGGCGCAGGGCTACCTGTACCAGCGGCCCGCCGCGCCGGCCAGCATCCTGGGGCGGCGCGGTATCTGGGTCAAGGAACGGGACGACATTGGCGAAACAGCGATGGTGTAGGAAGTCGCAGAGCCGCGCCTACGCCAGTGCCGCCTGCCACAGCAGCGCCACGTTGAGCAGAATGATGATCACCGCCGAGGCGCCCGCCAGCGCCAGCGGCACGCCACGCACGCGCCAGGCCCCCATCAGGTGGCGGTCGGCGCCAAACAGGATCAGCGGCACCACGGCCAGCGGCAGTGTCAGGCTGAGCACGACCTGGCTGGCCACCAGCAGGCTGGCGGAGCCGTGTTCGCCGAACACCCAGACGGCGGCCAGCGCCGGCACGATGGCCACGGCACGGGTCAGCAGCGCGCGGCGCATGCGCGACATGCGCAGGTCGAGAAAGCCTTCCATGACGGCCTGTCCCGCCAGCGTGCCGGTCAGCGTCGAATTCAGGCCGCATGCCAGCAGTGCCACAGCAAACAGCAGGCTGGCCAGATCGGAGTGCAGCAGCGGTGCCAGCAGGCGATGGGCGTCGGCCAGGTCTTCCACATCGGTCAGCCCATTGGCGTGGAACACCGAGGCCGCCAGGATCAGCAGCGCCGCGTTGATCAGGAAGGCAAAGCCGAGCGAGCCGAACGTATCGAGGCTCATGCCGCGCAGGATTTCGGCAAAGGACCGGCGCCGTGCCACGCGACTGCCCGGCGGCGGTGTGAAGCGGCGCACCAGCGAGGAATGCAGATAGAGGTTGTGCGGCATCACCGTGGCACCGACGATGCCGGCCGCCAGCCACAGCATGCCCGCATCGCGCACCAGATCGGCGGACGGCGCCATGCCGCCCAGCACGTCGGCCCACTCGGGCTGGGCCATCGCCAGTTGGGCCACGAAGCAAAGGGCCACCAGCAGGATCAGCCCGGCGACCATGGCTTCCATGGTGCGCTGGCCATAGCGTTGCACGGCCAGCATGGCCAGCGTCACAACGGCCGCAATCAGCACGCCGACCCAGAGCTTGACGTGGAACAGCAACTGAAGCGCCACCGCGCTGCCGACCACTTCAGCCACATCGCAGGCAATGATCGCGATTTCGCTGGCCACCCACAGGCCAATGGTCACGCGGCGCGGAAATTGCTCGCGGCACAGCTGGGCGAGATCGCGCCCGGTGACCACGCCCACCCGGGCGGCAATCCACTGCAGCAGCATCGCCACCAGGCTCGACAGCGCAATCACGATCAGCAGGCTGTAGCCGTACCTGGCGCCGCCCGCGATGGCCGTGGCCCAGTTGCCAGGGTCCATGTAGCCCACGGCCACGAGCGCGCCGGCGCCCAGGAAAGCCAGGCGCGACCGCTGCGGCGGCTGTGCGGCGGGCAAGGTGGCGGAGTCAATGGGCGGCGGCGGCATGGTGTGGTGGGTCGGTCATGTGGAGTCGGCTGACCCCATGGTGCATTCTAGGACGTTGTTGAGAATAATTCCCAATTGGCTTTGCCTAATCGGGGGATTGCTTTCGCATTCGCCCGGCGGACACAACGTTTAACGTTTTCGGCACAACCGGACACGTTCTCGGATGCCCGGCGCGCCTACAGTTTGGCTTCCCGGGTTTTGCCTTCCATGCCCGTTCCCTCTTTCCAAACTATACGTAAATAACGTACACTATGTACGCAACCTTTGTTGAGCTTCCGCCATTCGAGCGGTGCCGGGCCGATTACCTGGACGATGACGCATTCCGCCGCCTGCAGGCGCTGCTGCTGACCAATCCCCATGCAGGCGACGTGATCCCCGGGACGGGAGGCTTGCGCAAAGTGCGCTTTGTCGACGGGTGGCGACAGAAAGGGAAGCGCGGTGGTTTGCGAGTGATCTACTACTACTGGCTCGGCGGTGCCCAGTTCTGGCTATTTACGGTCTACAACAAGGACACCGCCGACGATATGACGCATCGACAGCGACAACAGCTTGCTGCGTTGCTGGAAAGGGAACGGAATGTCAGGAACCGATATGACGCGTGACATCTTCGCTGAACTGATGGAGGGATTCGATGCCCTCGCTGCCGAACGGCAGGGAAAGGCTACGCTGCGTTCGCACAAGGTGCGAATCGACGAGTTGCAGGCGATTGCCGCCGAAGAACTGGTCGAACTTCGCGAACGGTTGAATATGTCGCGCCCGGTGTTCGCGATGTATCTGAGAATCAACCCCCGCACCCTGGAGAACTGGGAGCAGGGGCGCGCCAAGCCGAACGCCCAGGCGACGCTGCTTATCCGGCTCGTGCAAAAGTACCCCGAGACAATCCAGCGATTGGCATCGCTGGGCTAAGCGTCAAGTCTTTGCCCGCGCGGATCGAAGGGGTGTCAGCGGCTCCAGCCGCCGCCGCTGGCTCGTCCCGCGAGCTTGACCGGACCGCAGCAGGCGCAGGATGCGCCGTGGCTGGGGCCGGCGCCTTCCGTGCTGCCGCCGGCAAGGCCCGGGGCGGCCACCAGCGCGCGCGTGGCAGCTTCGCCGCAGTCGGGACAGATGGCGGGATCGTCGCGGCGGGCCATGGGCCGGATTTCAGAAAAGTCGCCGCAGATAGGGCATCGGTAGTCGTAGGTCGGCATTGCCGCTCCAGGGACGGGGCCAGTTTCAAGGCTGGCCAGGGCCAGCAAGTGTCGGATTGGCGACCAGCTTAGCGTAATCCATGGCGGCGTGTGCAAGGTTGTCGTCGTCGGCAAGCTGCACGCAGACCAGACTCGCGCCCGAAGCCGGGGATCCACCGGGGCAAAGCGTGCCATTCAGGGTTTTCGACACCAAACCGAATCGTTCGACTCCCTATAATCCCGCGCATGGAAAAGAATCTTGAAAAGCGCTTCGGCTTTCTGGTGTCGGACGTGGGCCGCTTGTCCGGCAAGCGGTTCGACGACCTGTCGCGCTCCACACTGGACCTCACGCGTGCCCAGTTCCGGGCGCTGGCCTACCTGTCGTATCACGGCGAAATGAACCAGGCCGGGCTGGCCGACCTGATGGAAGTGGCGCCGATTTCGGCCGGCCGGCTGCTCGATCGCATGGAAGAGGGCGGCTGGATCGCGCGTCGTCCCAACCCGGAAGACCGCCGCGAGCGCATGGTGCGCATGACCGACAAAGCCGATCAGGCTCTGGACGCCGCGCAGCATGTGGGTGACGTAGTGACCGCCCAGGCCCTGGATGGCTTTTCCGAAGCCGAGGCCGACCAGTTCGTCGAATTCCTGCGGCGCGCCCGCGCCAATCTGTCCCGGCCCCAGCAGGGGTAACGCGCACCGGGTCTACCCCGGAAAGTCCACCACCACCGTCAACCCGCCGCCCGGTGTATCGGCCAGTGCGACGGTGGCGCCATGCAGCCGCGCGATTTCGCGCACGATGGACAGGCCCAGGCCGCTGCCTTCGCGGCTGGCACTGGCCTCGCCGCGATAAAAGCGTTTGAACACCGATTCGCGCTCGAACGGCGCCACGCCGGGGCCGTTGTCCTCCACCAGCAGCCTGCGCCCGGCCACCCGCACCGTGACCATGGCGCCCGGGCCCGCGTAACGCACGGCGTTGTCGATCAGGTTGCCGATCAGTTCCTGCAGCAGTTCCGGCTGGCCGCTGATATCCGCGTGGGTCTCCGCATCGCCGTCGAACCCCAGATCCACCCCTTGCTGGCGGGCCGTGGGTGCCCAGTCCAGCGCCACCTGTTGCGCCAGCGGCCCCAGCCCCAGCAGCCGCAGCGTCGGGGCGTAGCCGCTGTCGGTTTCGAGCCGCGACAGCGATAGCAATTGCGCCACTTCCTTTGCCGCCTGCCGGACCGATCCATTGAGCCTGGCCACGTGACCGCGCACGCCGGCCAGGTCAGTTTCGCGCAGCGCCAGTTCCGATTCGGCCTGGATGACCGCCAGCGGTGTCTTCAACTGGTGGGCGGCATCGGCAAAGAAACGCTTGCGCCCCTGCACCATGCGGTGCAGCCGCGCCACGTACTGGTTCACGGCGGTGACCAGCGGCCGGATTTCGACCGGCAGCGTGGTGTCGCCGATGGGCGCGAGGTCATCGGGCCCGCGCGCGGCCACGGTGTCCGACAGGCGCTGAAGCGGCCGCAGCCCGCGCCGTACGCCGAACCAGACGATGACCAGCGCCAGGCTCACCAGCATCAGTTCCTGCAGCAGCGACCCGATCAGGATTTCGTTGGCCAGCCGCTCGCGCGGCTCGGTGGATTCGGCCACCAGCACCCAGACCATCTGCGTGCGCGCGGAACGCACATCGTGCAGCGGCAGCGCCATGGCGGCCATGCGGACGGGCGTGCCGCGGAAGTCGGCGTCGTAGAACTGCGTCCGATACAGCGAGCGCACCGGACCGGGCGGCATCGGCAGATCGTCGTAGCCGGTGATCGTGGCGCCGTGCTCGTCGCGGATCTTGTAGTAGACGCGCGAACCCGCCTCGGCATCGAACACCTCCAGCGCCAGATAGGGCACCTCCACCTCCACGCGGCCATCGCGCAGCTTGATGCCTTCGCGCATGGCTTTCAGCGACGCGGCCAGGGTGCGGTCGAACGCCTGGTCGGCGGCGGCCATGGCGCGGCGGTCGGTCAGCCACGCGTCCAGCGCCAGCAATACCAGCAGGGGCAGCAGCAGCCAGAGTGTCAGTTGCAGCCGCAGGCTGCCGGCCTTCATGCGCGCGGGCCCGCGCCGGCGGCCGCAGCGGTGTCCTGCGCTTCGAGCAGATAGCCCAGGCCGCGCAGCGTGACGATGCTGACGCCGGAGCCTTCCAGCTTCTTGCGCAGCCGGTACACGTAGATTTCGATGGCGTCGGCGTTGACCGACTCGTCGATGCCGAAAATCTTCTCGGACAGGGCGGCCTTGTTGACCGCGCGGCCGTCGCGCAATAGCAGAATCTCCAGCACGGCCCGTTCGCGGCCGGTCAGTTGCAGCAGTTCGCCGTTGAGCGTGAACGCGCGGCTCACGCTGTCGTAGTGCAGCGGGCCGCAGGCCAGTTCGGTGCGGTCATGGCCATGGCTGCGCCGGATCAGCGCGCGGGCGCGGGCTTCGAGTTCGGTCAGCGCGAACGGCTTGGCCAGGTAGTCGTCGGCACCCAGGTTGAGGCCGCGTACGCGGTCGTCCACCGATCCGTGGGCGGTCAGGATCAGCACCGGCAGCGGATTGCGGCGCGCGCGCAGGCGGCGCAGCACTTCCAGGCCGTCCAGGCGCGGCATGCCGATGTCTAGGATGGCCAGCGCGTAGTCTTGCGTCGTCAACAGGTGATCGGCACTGGCCCCGTCATGCATGCAGTCGACCGTGAAGCCGCTCTGGCTCAGCGATTCCGTCAGGGAGGCGGCCAGTTTCAGGTTGTCTTCGGCAAGCAGGATACGCATGGGGCTACGGCAAACGGGGGTCTACGGGGAATCGCGCTGGAGTGATACCCGTTACCGGCGCCGGCGCCTAGCTGGGGAAAGTCCCAATCGTGGTGCATCCCCCACGGCCAAAATCGCAGGCGTATCGAAAGCGAACTGAAAGTGAGGCCCCCATACCATCCGCTCCGTTCACGACAGACCAGAACAACAAAGGAGACTGAGGATGAAACGGAAGGCAGTGGCCCTGGCCGCGTTGGGTTGCGTGGTATCGGGCGGCGCGGCGGCGCAATCGAGTGTGACGCTGTATGGCCTGGTGGATTCGGGTATCGAATACGTGAACCATGCCAGCGCCAACGGCAATTCCCTGGTGAAAATGACCTCGGGCGGCAAGAACACGTCGCGCTGGGGCCTGCGCGGCACCGAAGATCTGGGCGGCGGCCTGAAGGCGATCTTCACGCTGGAATCGGGCATCGCCGTCGATACCGGCAAGCTGGACACCGACAACACGCTGTTCGACCGCCGCGCGTGGGTGGGCCTGCAGGACAAGAACCTCGGCAGCATCCGCCTGGGCCGTGACTTCACCACGACCTATGACTTCATGCTGCCGTTCGACCCGATGGGCTACGCGCCGAACTATTCGTGGGCCACGTCGTCGACGGCCACGGGCGGCCGCAAGGACGGCATGTTCTCGCGTTCGACCAACATCGTGCGCTATGACGGCCAGTTCGGGCCGTTCAAGGTGGGCGGCACGATGGCGTTCGGCGAAGTGCCGGGCAGCTACAAGAGTTCGTCGAAATACGATCTCGGCCTGGGCTACAACGCGGGCAACTTTGCCGCGGCCGTGACGTGGGATCGCCAGATGGGCGCGGGCGCCAGCACCACGCCGGCCGATGCCACCGACTACATCCAGGGCATCCACGCCGGCGCCAGCTACGACTTCGGCCCGCTGTCGGTGTACGCCGGTTATCGCAATTACCGCAAGACGTTCACCACCACGGCCGCCAAGCAGCTGAGCGACATGTACTGGGTGGGCGCGGCTTACGACTTCACGCCGGCCTTCACGCTGTACGGCGCGGTGTACAAGCAGAACATCAAGGGCGACACGGATGGGGATCCGATCATGATCTCGATGCGCGCCCAATACAATCTTTCCAAACGCACCTCAGCGTACCTGTCCGCAGCGTATGCCAAGGCGCGCAACGGCCAGAACGTGAGTGTCTCGCGCGATTTCGTTGGCTATGCCAACAATCAGGTCGGTGTGACGGCGGGCCTGCAGCACCGCTTCTGATCGTTGTTTTCAGGCTGCCGTGGTGGGCAGCCTTCCGGCGGTGCGAGGGGCTCGCGCCGCCGGTTTTTCATTTCTGGCCCCCGCTTTGCGGCCTTGCGGTGAAGCACGCCTGCCGTGGATCAAAAGGACTTGCAAAAGCGCGGCCTTGTGCCGGCACCGGACCTCACGCCGTACGTCCAAACAGGAACGTGCAAGGAGGTCTGACATGAAACGCAAGGCAGTGGTACTGGCCGCAACCGGCCTGGTCTCGACAGCAGCAGACGCGCAGTCCGGCATCACGCTTTATGGGCTGCTTGACGTCGGCGTCGAGTACCTCAGCAACGCCGGTCCCGATGGCAAATCGACAGTGGGGATGGTCTCGGGCGGCAAGAACATTTCCCGCTGGGGCCTGCGCGGCGCCGAGCCGCTCGGCGGCGGCATGACCGCCATTTTCAGGCTGGAATCGGGCGTCCAGGCCGATACCGGCAAGTTCTATGGCGACCGCGGGCTGTTCAACCGGCGCGCGTGGGTGGGCCTGGAGCACGAAACGCTGGGCAGCATCCGGATGGGCGCCGACTATTCCACGACGTTCGACTACATGGCGCCGTTCGAGCCCATGGACTACGCGCAAAACTATTCCTGGGCCATGGCCTCGACAGGCTCCGGAGACCGGCAGGACAGCATGTTCGTGCGATCGTCGAACGTGGTGCGCTATGACGGGCAGTTCGGTCCCGTGAAGGTGGGCGGGACGCTGGGCTTCGGCGAAACGCCCGGCAGCTTCAAATCATCGTCGAAATACGATCTGGCGGTTGGCTACACGGCAGGCGGTTTTTCGGCGATGCTCACGTGGGACCGCGTCAATGGGGCCGCCGGCGACCCGACAGACTATGCCCAGGGCATCCATGCCGGTGCCAGATACGACGTTGGCGCGCTGAAGCTCTTTGCCGGCTATCGCAATTACCGCAAGACCTTCACCACGGCGGCCCCCAACCAGCTGAGCGACATGTACTGGCTGGGCGCGGCGTACGACTTCACGCCCGCCTTCGCGCTCTACGGCGCGGTCTACAAGCAGAACATCAAGGGCGACACCAACGCCGATCCGATCATGGTCTCGCTGCGCGCCCAGTACAGCTTCTCCAAACGCACCCTGGCCTACGTGTCCGCAGCCTATGCCAAGGCGCGCAATGGCCAGCCTGTGAGTGTCTCGCGCGATTTCGCTGGCTATGCGGACAACCAGGTCGGTGTGCTGGCGGGCCTGCAGCACCGCTTCTGATCGTTGCTCCGGGCTGCCAGGCCTGCTTTCCGGCGGTGCGAGGGGATCGCACCGCCGGTTTTCATTCTGGCGGCCGTTCCGCCGCACATGTCACCCGTTCGCGTGAGAAGCGCGGACTTGTCATTTAAACCGTGCCAGTACTGACATAAAGATTCTTCAGTAGCGTCGCGACATCGAATGCATATGCTAATGAGCATTCCCGATGCCCCCGGCATCGCGCCATGGAGCGCCAACCATGCGATTGATGTCGATGAACGTGAGCGAGGGCCGGCCGGATGCGCGCTGGGATCCCATGCTGTATCTGCAGTTTTCCGATTGGCGTCGGGCCTGCGCGCCGTGACCGATCATCTCGACGACAGCGAGCGCGGCCGCTTTCTGGCGCAGTACGTGCCACGGCTGCGCAAGCTCTATCCAAATGGCGCCGATGGCCGCACGCTGTTTCCGTTTCGACGGCTGTTCGTGGTGGCGCAGGTCCACTGATGACGCCGCTGCAGGTTTCCGCGTCGCGCCAGGGCCCGTCGTACGCCGTGACGATCCGCAGCGGGCATCACGTGGTGCTTGCCGATGCGGCCGCCGACGGCCTGCGCGGCGGAACGCGGCCGCATGAACTACTGGCGGGCGCCTTGGCAGCCTGCGTCTGCATCACCATCGACATGGCCCACCGCGACGCGCAACTGCCGCCGTACCGCGTGGATGTCCGCCTGGACCGCCAGGGCGACATCACCGCCTTCGAGATCGACGTATTTTTCCTGGACGCCATATCGGCCGACCTGCATGCGCGCGTGCTGAAGACGGCGCGTGAGTGCCCGGTCTGCCAGACACTTTCCCGCCCCGTGCGGATTCGCGTCTGAGCGGCATGTTCTCTCGATGATCCTGACCAGGTGGGGACGATGAAACAACGCATACTGATCGTAGGGGGCGGCGTGGGGGGCACGATGCTGGCCAACCAGCTGGCCGGCAAGCTGTTCCGCGAGATCGTCGACGGCGACGTCGCCGTGACCGTGCTGTCCGATACGGACGATCACTTCTACAAGCCGGCGTTCATGTATGTGGCGTTCGGCGCGTTCTTCCGCGAGGAACTGGTACGGCGCGAGCGGTCGCTGCTGCGGCCGGAGATCGATTTCGTGGTGGATGCGGCCGAGCAGTTCCATCTGGGCCGCCGGGAGGTGCAGGCCCGCAGCGGCAGGCGCTATGGCTACGACTATCTTGTGATCGCCACCGGTTGCGTGCCGGCCCCGGAGCGCATCGAGGGGCTGGGCGAGGCGGGCGACCATTTCTACCAGTACGCGCCGGCCCGTCAGCTGGCCGAAAAGCTCGCGCGCATCCAGCGTGGCCGCATCTTCGTCACGGTGTCGTTCCCGAAGACGCACAACGTGCCACATCAGTGCGGCATCGCGCCGCTGGAAACCACGTTGATGCTCGACGACTACCTGCGCCGGCGCGGGGTGCGCGAGCGGGTGGAGATCGTCTACACCTACCCGACCGTCTCGCAGTTGCTGCGCAATTGCCTGTTCCTGCAGAAGCCTACCTGCGATGTCGTGCCGGCCCTGTTCGAGCAGCGCGGCATCCGCTATCAGCGCGGCTTTACCCTGGCACGCGTGGACCCCGGCCGGCGGGTGGCGTATTCGGAAGAGGGCGCCGAGCAGCCGTTCGACATCCTGATGGCCACGCCGCCCATCCGCGCCGTCGATGTGGTGCGCCAGAGCGGCCTGTCCGAAGCCGCCGACGACGAGGGCTGGCTGCCCACTGACCATGAGACCTTGCAGGTGCGCGGGCATGAGCGGGTTTACGTGATTGGCGATACCGTGGATCTGCCGGTCAGCAAGGCCGGCGGCTCGTGCCACAACCAGGCGCCGGTGATCGCCGACAACATCGCGGCATCGATACGCCTGGGGCGTCCGGTCGCGGCCTACGACGGCAAGGTCCAGGCCGTTGCCCAGCTTGGGCTATCGGCGGGCATGCCGCTCTGGTACGACTACCAGCGGGACGTGCAACCGATGCCGCCCACCAGGCTGGGTGGCCTGCTGCGCCAAGGCTTCAATCGCGGCGCCTACTGGGCGGTTGCCCGGGGCATGCTCTGACCGCCGCGCCTGCCATCACCCGATGTGAGTCACTGTGGAGTCCCCATGGCATCCATACCCGAGGCTTCCGAGCCAGGCCTTGCGCCGCACCTTGCCCACCATCTGGCCGACAGCCAGCCGGTTGACCCGGCGCCGGCGGCCTGGGCAGAACTGTCTCCAAGGCTGGCCCCGCTGCTGCTCGGCGCGCGGCTGGACAACCTGGTCGACATACTGGCGCTGATGGCCGATCTTGTCGATTTTCTCGATCCGGCGATGATCGAGAAAGTCAGCAGCGTGTTCGAGGAAGGCGTGGCGGCCCATGGCGCGTTAAGCGGCGCGCTGCGGCTGGCCGCAGCCCAGACCCGGCGGGACACCGAGCCGCCAGGTACGCGGGCCCTGTGGGCGCTGGCGCGCGATGCCGATACGCGGCGCGGTCTGGCGTTATTGCTACGGACGCTGCAGATCGTCGGACGCGCGCAGCGCCCGTTGGCATGACGGCGCAGGCGCCAAACGCGGGCAGCATGCCTGGGAGCGACTTCGCGGCACCACTTCGCGGCACGACTTCGCGCCATTACTTCGCCGCGCTCACGCGCCAGACCACGTTGCCCACGTCATCGGCCACCAGCAGCCCGCCGGTCTTGTCGATCACGACGCCTACCGGGCGTCCCTGCGCCTTGCCGTCCTGATCCAGGAAGCCGGTCAGCACGTCGAACGGCGCGCCGCGCGGCTTGCCCTGGTCGAACGGGACGAAGATGACCTTGTAGCCCGAACGCGGCTTGCGGTTCCATGAGCCGTGCTGGCTCACGAACATGCCGTCGTGGAACTGGGGCAGCAGGCTGTTGCCCGATGCGCCGGTCATGCCCAGCGACGCCGTGTGCGCGCCCACCGCGTAGTCGGGCACGATGGCCTTGGCCACCATGTCGGGCGCGGGCGGCTTCACGCGGTCGTCCACGTGCTGGCCGTAATAGCTGTACGGCCATCCGTAGAAGCCGCCGTCGCGCACGGAGGTGATGTAGTCGGGCACCAGGTCGCTGCCGATTTCGTCGCGCTCATTGACCGATGTCCATAGCACCTTGGTGGTCGGCTCCCAGACCATGCCGTTCGGATTGCGCAAGCCGCTGGCGAAAATACGATGCTGGCCGGTCTGTCGATCGACTTCCCAGATGGCGGCGCGGCCGGCTTCCTTGTCGATGCCGTTCTCGCCCGCGTTGCTGTTCGATCCCACCGTGACATACAGCTTGCTGCCGTCGGGGCTGGCGATGATGTTCTTGGTCCAGTGGTGGTTGATCGAGCCAGCGGGCAGGTCCACCAGTTTCTGGCCCGGCGCCGAGATGCTGGTCTGGCCCGGCGTGTACGGGAAGCGCAGCACGGCATCGGTATCGGCGACGTAGAAATCACTGCCGACCAGCACCATGCCGAACGGCGAGTGCAGGTTTTGAAGAAAAACCGATCTCTGGTCGGCCACCCCGTCGCCATTGGTGTCGCGCAGCAGCGTGATGCGGTTGGCGCTGGGTGTGCCGGCGCCGGCGCGCTCCTGCGTCTTCTTCATGATCCAGCCCCGGGTGCCCTTATGGTCGTCAGGCTTGGGCGGCGCGTTGGTTTCCGCCACCAGCACGTCGCCGTTCGGCAGCACGTACAGCCAGCGCGGATGGTCCAGCTTGTCGGCATAGGCCGCCACCCGCATGCCGTCGGCCGCCACGGGCATCTTGCCGTCTTTCCAGCCCTCGGCTGGGGCGATATGGATGGTCGGAAGCACCGTCTTGTGCGGCGCCGGCAATTGCGGGTTCGGACCGATGCCCGCCGTATCGGGCAACTTGGCCGATTCGCCGCAGCCGACCAGCAGCGTGACCGCCACGATCGCAAACAGCGATGCCATCGGATAAATCAGATATTGGCGATAGTCGCGCATGGCGGGCTCCCAGATGCCGTGTCTGATTCGAGCATAGGAGCGCACTTGCGCGATGTATGTCAGCGCCGGTGCAAGACCCTGTCAGGAGCCGTCCGACCCCGTGGCAAGGCCGTTCCGGGCCGCATCGGCGCTGGTCTGGCGTCTACTTCAGCAGGTCATGCCGCGCGTGCCATTCGCGCAACGATTCGTGGGGCCAGGTGCCCACATGGCGATGGCCCTTGCCGCGCGGCACATCGACCCACGGCGCGACGTAATCGAGACCGGCCTCCACCACATCGGGCGGCCTGGGCAGCGGCGTGTCGATGGCGCCCGCATACGGATGGACCAGGTCCGGCCAGCGCGGGTCCCACATCCAGAGCGGGCTGCCGCACAGCCTGCAGAAGTGGCGGTACCCCTTGGACCGCACCGGCCGCTTGCCGGGCTCGCGGATCACGGCGTGGAAATGCGCCACATGCTGCTGGCCGGCCACGCGCAGCGTATGCGCATCGCCGCCCAGATTGATGCCATAGCCGCCGCTGCCGCCGGTCTTGCGGCAGATCGAGCAATGGCAATGCAGGTAGGGGTAGGGCGAATCGGACTCAAGGCTGAACTGCACCGCGCCGCACTGGCACGATCCGTCGAGATGCATGGCAACTCCCCTGGAATCGATGGTCGATGCGGTTCAGTGTGGGCCACGCGCCTGCCTCGATCAAGCGGAAAACATCGCAAAAATCGTCAGAAACTGTGGCGTTGTCGGGCGTTGTCTGTCAGTGCGGGCGAGGTTTTGTAAGGAGATGTGTGAATGCGGCACACGGGGCACCGTGTGGCTTCTAAACTGGGCACGCGGTGGGAAACAACGCACCCGTCGTTTTCGATAACAACCACCTGAGAGGTCTCAACATGTCCAAGCAACGAACCATTCGCACCACGTCCCTGATTGGCGCCCTGGCAGCCGGCATGATCTCTGTCACCGCCTTCGCACAGACCACGCAGGCGCCGGCCGCCCCGGCCGACATCACGACTGCGGCCCCGCCGGTCACGACCCAGGTCCAGCCGCCGAAGGACCCGCTCGTGGAACGCCGCGAGGCCCGCAAGGCCGCCAATGACCAGTACAAGGCCGAGAAGAAGGCGGCCAAGGGCGAGTACAAGCAGGATGTGAACGCGGCCAAGTCCGAGCGCAAGGACGCCAAGAAGGCCGCCGACGAGACGGCCAAGGCCGAACTGCAGAACGGTACGACGAAGCAGTAAGGCTTGATGGCCGCGATGTCTGTTTCCCCCTCTTCCATGCCTGGGAGAGGGGGAGCCAAACCACCGGACATCGGCGGCCTATACCCGCTTATACCCGCCTATACCAGCCGCGCCCCCGGCCAGGCGCCCGACATCACGATATTGCGCACGGACTGGCGCACCGTCTGCATGATGTCCCACAACTCCGGCACCACCGGCCGGTTGCGCGCCGTGGCCATCGCCACCTGACGCGTCACCACCGGGTCCACCAGCCGCGCCGAATGCAGCCGGCCCTGGGCCACGCGATCGGCCACGGCCGCGAACGGCAGCAGCGTGGCGCCGCAGCCGTCTTCCACCAGCCGCATGGCCACCGTGTTCGAGGCATCGCACTCCATTGCCATGTTCAGCGAGGTGCCGACGCGCGCCGCCAGCGATTCGGCCAGCACGCGCAGCCCGTGCGACGTGCTGGGCAGGATCAGCGGCACTTCGCCCAGGCGCCGCACCTGGAACGTGGGGCCGAGGTGGCTCCATGACGTGGGCGTGACCAGCGTCAGGTCTTCTTCCAGCAGCACGTCCACCTTGAGCGCACCCTGCTGTTCGGGCAGGTAGAGCAGGGCCACATCGATATCGCCGGCCGCCAGCCACGCCAGCACCGGGTTGGCCAGACCTTCCACAAAGCGGATCTTCGTCGCCGGAAAGCGCGCCTTCAGCGCCGTGCCGATGGCCGCGAACGCGGTATTGGCGATGGTCGGCTGCGCCGCGATGACCAGCTGCGCCGGCCCTTGTGCGGTGGAGGCCCGGACCGCCGCGCGCGCCTCGGCCAGCGTGGCGGCCACCTGTCGCGCGTACCCCAGCAGCGTGGTACCGGCCTCGGTCAGCACCACGCCCCGGCCGCTGCGATGAAACAGCCGGGTGTCGAGCGCGGCCTCCAGCCGTGCAATCTGGCGGCTGACCGTTGACTGGTCGGCGCCAAGTTCCAGCGCGGCGCGCGAAATGCTCTGCGTGTTGGCCACGCAGACAAAGCACGCCAGATCGTCGGAATTCAGCGCGGCGGACATGGTTGTCATCCGGCCGATTCTGGCGTGTCGCCGATGGCGAACGACGACAGGTGCTCGATGGCCTTGACCAGCCCCGAGTGATCCCAGCCCGCGCCGCCCTGGGCCACGCACACATTGAACAACTGCTGCGTCGAGGCCGTGTTCGGCATGCCCAGCCCCAGCTGCTTCGCCGTGGACAACGCCAGGTTCAGATCCTTCTGATGCAGTTCGATGCGGAAACCCGGATGGAACGTGCGCTTGATCATCCGGTCGCCGTGGACTTCAAGAATTTTCGAACTGGCAAAGCCGCCCATCAATGCCTGGCGCACGCGCGCCGGGTCGGCGCCGGCCTTGGCAGCCAGCACCAGCGCCTCGCTGACGGCCTCGATGGTCAGCGCCACGATCACCTGATTGGCCACCTTGGCCACCTGGCCGTCACCGACATTACCCACCAGCGTGATGTTCTTGCCCATCAATTGCAGCAGCGGCAGCACCTTGTCGAAGACATCGGGCTTGCCACCGGCCATGATCGACAGCGTGGCCGTCTTGGCGCCCACTTCGCCGCCCGACACCGGCGCATCCACATAGTCGCAGCCGAGCTTCTCGACCCTGGCGGCGAACTCGCGCGTGTCGATCGGCGAGATCGAGCTCATGTCCACCACGATCTTGCCCGGGGTCAGCCCGGCCGCCACGCCGTCGTCACCGAACAGCACGCGCGCCACGTCGGGCGTATCGGGCAGCATCAGGAAGATGATGTCGGCCTGTCTGGCCACCTCGGTGGCGTTGGCGCACGGCTGCACGCCGCGGTCGAGCAGGTCCTGCGGCACGCCGCTGCGCGTGTGCGCATAGACGGTATGGCCGCCGGCCTGCAGGTGTTCCGCCATGGGCCTGCCCATGACGCCCAATCCGATAAATCCGAGCTTGCTCATGATTCCTTCCAGTTCAAAATGGCTTCAGGACGCAAAGCGGTCGCGCAGCGCGCGGGCCGCATCGCGCAGCAATACGTGGTCGATGCCCACCGCCACGAAGTGCGCGCCCATCTCCAGGTAGCGCCGCGCGTCGGCTTCGACCGGCGTCAGCGTGCCGATGGCCTTGCCGGCCTGGTTGGCGGCATCGTAGATCTGTTTCACCGCCGCCTGGACGTCGGGGTGGTTCGGGTTGCCCAGATGCCCGTAGGCCGCGGCCAGGTCGTTCGGGCCGATGAAAATGCCGTCCACACCGGGTTCCGCGCAGATCTCGGCGGCTGCTTCCACACCCTTGCGGCTTTCGATCTGCACCAGCACGCAGATGTTGTCGTTGATGGTCTTGAAGAAGTCCGGCAGCGTGCCATAGCGGTTCTGCCGCTGGGCACCGGACACGCCCCGGATGCCGTCGGGCGGATACCGCGTGGCGCGCACCGCGCGGCGGGCTTCCTCGGCCGATTCCACGAACGGAATCAGGAAGTTGTAGAAGCCGATATCGAGCAGGCGCTTGAGCATCACCGGATCGTTCCACGGCGGCCTTACAACGGCGGCGCTGACGCTGTCCTTGAGCGCCATCAACTGGGGCGCGAAGGTCAGCACGTCGTTGGGCGAATGCTCGCCATCGAGCAGCATCCAGTCAAAGCCGGCCAGGCCGACAATCTCGCTGGTCACGGGCTGGCCGAGCGAACTCCACAGGCCAATCAGCCGCTTGCGCGCCAGCACGTCGGCCCGGAACCTGTTGGGCAGCGGGTGGATCTGGGGCAGGTGAGGGGTGTTGGACATCGTCGATCTCCTGGATCAGTCGGCGGCCAGCGCGGAAAGCGGGCCCGGCGATTGGCCACGGGCCTGCAGCACGCGGGCGGCGGCATCGTCAAGCTGGGCCAGCGTGCTGCTGTCCACGGGGATGTATTCGGCGCGGGCGCGGCGCCAGGCGCGTTCGGGGTCGCCCGGCAGGCGGATGGCGTCGTTGCCCGGTTGCAGGCGCGACGCCTTCATCCATTCCACGAACGACTCCACCTCGTGGCCGAACGTGGTGCTGCTGCCCAGCCGCGCCGGATCGAAGATGACCGCCAGCATGTTGTTCCATACCGCGTGCTCGTGCGTGAGCGTTTCGGGGCGGATCGTATGGCCGCCGGCCACGGCCGCGCCCAGCAGTTCGCACATCACGGCCAGCACGTAGCCCTTGTGCTCGCCGAACGTGCGCAGCGCGCCCTGTGGCGTGCCGGGGTGCGGGAACATCACGGCGGGGTCGTCGGTGGGGTGGCCCTGCGGGTCTATCAGGCAGCCCGGCGGCACTGGCACGCCCTTGTTGTGGGCCACGCGCACCTTGCCCAGCGCGATGGCGCTGGTGGCGAAGTCCAGCACCAGCGGCGGCTGGCCGGCCACCGGCACGCCAATCGTGAACGGATTGGTACCAAAGCGCGGATCGTAGCCGCCATGCGGCGCCACGATCGGCTTGGATAGCACATTGACGAAGTGGATCGAGATCATGCCGGCCGCCGTGGCCTGTTCGGCCCAGTGGCCCACACGGCCCAGATGGTGCGACCGGCGCAGGCCCAGCACGCACACGCCATGTTCCTTCGCGCGTTCGATGCCCAGGCCCATGGCCTGTTCGGTCACGGCCTGGCCCATGCCACGGTTGCCGTCCAGGCTCAGGATGCCGCCCGATTCATGCACCACGCTGACCTGCTGGTTCAGCTGGAGCTGGTCGGCCTGCCAAGACATCACGTATTTGGGAATCATGCCCACGCCATGCGAATCGTGGCCGGACAGGTTGGCGCCCACCAGATGATCGGCGGTCAGCCGGGCCTCGCGGGCGTCTGAGCCCGCCGCCAGCCAGAGGTCTGCCACCCATTGGTGCAGGCCGGCAGTCGGGATACGGTGATCACTCATGCTTACTCCAGGTGAATATTGGCCACCTTGATCAGGTTTGCCCATTTGGCGACTTCGCTCTTCTGGAAATTGCCCAGTTCGGTGGGGCCGGCGCCCGACGGCTCCACGCCCATCGATGCCAGCCTGGCGCGCACGTCCGGCTGGCGGATGATCTTGCCGATCTCGGTCGACAGCTTGTCGACGATGGGCCTGGGCGTGCCGGCCGGCGCGAAGATGGCCTGCCACGACACGATCTCGTAGCCGTTCAGGCCCGACTCCGCCATGGTCGGCACGTCGGGCAGTTCGGCCGCGCGCTTGGCGCCGGTAGTGGCCAGCGCACGAAACTTGCCCGACTGGATCATCGGCATGGCCGCCACGCTGTTCTCGAACACCAGGTCCACCTGGTTGCCCAGCAGCGCCTGCACCGCCTGGCTGCTGCCCTTGTAAGGCACGTGGGTCATGCGCAGCCCGGCCATGTTGGCAAACAGTTCGGCAGCCAGGTGCTGCGACGTGCCATTGCCCGACGAACCGAAATTGACCGTACCCGGCTTGGCCTTGGCGGCGGCGATCACGTCCTGCACGCTCTTCCACGGGCTGTTGGCATTGACCACCAGCACGTTCGGCAACGTGCCAATCAGCGCGATGGGCTGGAAGTTCTTGACCGGGTCATACGGCATCTTCGGGTACAGGCTCACGTTGATGGCGTGCGAGCTGATCGTGCCGCCCAGCAGCGTGTAGCCGTCGGCGGGGGCCTTGGCCACGTAGTCGGAACCGATATTGCCGCCCGCGCCGGCACGGTTTTCCACCACCACCGATTGCCCCAGCACCTGCGACAGCCGCTGGCCGATCAGCCGGCCCAGCAGGTCGGTGGTGCCTCCGGCGGCAAACGGCACCACGTAGGTGATGGGCTTGCTCGGGTAGTGATCGGCACCCTGGGCGCCGGCCTGCGTGGCGACCGCCATGCATCCGGTACAAAGCACGGCCAGCATCGGCCGCATCAGGCGATGGGGAAAATTCATATGATGTCTCCTGTAGCGCGAACGTTCGTGTGCGGCAGTCCCGGTCCGGGCTGCCGTTCTGCCTGACGGTTTCCGCAACGGAAACATGGGTCGGGCGGGGCGTCTTGTGCTGCGCCTCGTCCGCAAATCTACACGGGCGGGGGCGGTGGCGACTTGCAGAATTCGCATAACAGAAATGCACGATAGGCCGCGCGGCGGCGCACGTCAAACGGAACAATTGCAGACATTGCGATCCTGCCGCCGATTTTCACGTCGATAACGCGACCCCATCCGACATGACCTCCAACGCTACCCAGACGGCCCGCACCGGCGGCCGCGTCCTTGTAGACCAACTGCGGCTCCATGGCACCGAACGCATTTTCTGCGTGCCGGGCGAGAGCTTTCTCGACGTGCTGGACGCGCTGCACGACCAGCCGGCCATCGACCTTGTGGTCTGCAAGCACGAAGGCGCCGCGGCCAACATGGCCGAGGCGGACGGCAAGCTGACGGGCCGTCCCGGCATCTGCTTCGTGACGCGCGGCCCCGGTGCCACGCATGGCAGCATCGGCGTGCATATCGCGCAGCAGGACTCCACGCCGATGATCCTGTTCGTCGGCCAGATCGCCCGCGAGCACAAGGGGCGCGAGGCATTCCAGGAGGTGGACTACGCGGCCGTGTTCGGGTCGATGTGCAAGTGGGCGGCCGAGATCGACGATCCGGCACGCATCCCGGAGATGGTGGCGCGCGCGTTCCAGGTGGCCACGTCGGGCCGCCCGGGCCCGGTGGTGCTGGCGCTGCCCGAGGACGTGCTCGATGGTCGGGTGGAAGTGGCCGACGCCGCGCCGTACCGCGCCGTGGCCGCCGCACCGCGCCCCGAGGACGCCCAGGCGCTGGCGGCCGCGCTGGCCGCTGCCCAGCGTCCGCTGGTGATTGCCGGCGGCGCCAACTGGACCGGCCAGACCGTGCGCGATTTTGCCGCGTTCGTCAACGCCTGGGATCTGCCCGTGGCCTGCGCCTTCCGCCGCCAGGACGTGATCGACAACCGCGACCCGCACTACGTGGGCCACCTGAGCCTGGGCGTCAGCCCCAAGCTGGCCGAACGCGTGAAGACGGCCGATCTGATCGTGGCCTTCGGCACGCGGCTTGGCGATATCGCCACCGATAGCTATTCGCTGCTGGAAGTCCCGCAGCCCAAGCAGAAGCTCGTGCATATCCATGCCGACAGCTTCGAGCTGGGCCGCGTCTACCAGGCCACGCTGCCGATCCACGCCGGCGTCGAGCCGGGCGCCGCCATGCTGGCATCGCTGGCCGCGCCCGCTTCGGTGGCCTGGAAGGACTGGACCGCCGGCGCCCGCGCCGACCATGAAGCCTTTGTCACGCCGCCAAAACCTCACGCCGAACTGACCGGCGTGGACATGGGCGCCGCCATGGCGCACCTGAACCGGGTGCTGCCCGAGGACGCCATGCTGTCCAACGGCGCTGGCAACTACACGGTCTGGCTGCACCGCTTCTATGCCTACAAGCGTCCGCGCACCCAACTGGCCCCGACGTGCGGCGCGATGGGCTACGGCCTGCCGGCTGCCATTGCCGCCAAGCTGCGCTTTCCGGAAAAAACCGTGGTGTGCTTTGCCGGCGACGGCTGCTATCTGATGTATCCGCAGGAAATCGCCACGGCCGCCGCCCACGGCGTGAACCTGATCGTGATCGTGGTGAACAACCGCATGTACGGCACGATCCGGATGCACCAGGAGCGCCGCTATCCGGGCCGCCAGAGCGGCACGCGCATCGTCAATCCCGATTTTGTGCAGATGGCGAAGGCTTGCGGCGCCTGGGCCGAACGCGTCGAGCGGACCGAGGACTTCGCCGCCGCCTTCGAACGGGCGCAGCGGGCCGGCAAGCCGGCCGTGCTGGAACTGGTGACCGATCCGCTGCAGATCACGCCGGCGATGCGCGTGACCGATCTGCCGCAATGAGCAGGGCGCTGAAACGGTCCGGAAAAAGTGATCGAAAAGCGGCTCTGCCAGCGGTTTAGTCCGAATTATAGGATTTCAATAATTCGGACTAAACCTCGGCGGCGTCTGAAGGGCGCCTAGAAGAGGGAACCCTGCGGCCGGGCCTCATGCCCGGCCGTTTCGCGTTGTGCATGCGGGGCAGCAGGCTTGGCCAGAATCTGGCGGATCTGCGCCAGATAACGTTCACCCACCGCCCGGTGGGTCTTGCGGGCCTCATCGGCAAAGCTGCGGCGCGACGGCGGCCGGATGTTCAGCAGGCGGCAAATCGTTGAGAGATAAGGCTTTTTCCCGTCCGCGGCGGTGCGGCGCGCGGCCGACACCAAGGCGGCGTCGCCAATCCGTCCACGCAGCCAGACCAGTACCTGGCGGTCATATTCATTCTGCACACGGATCAGGTGTTCCATTTCAGGGCTCCGAAGGTTCCGACACTGTTTAATCCATCTCACGACGTCTGGTACTGTCTATCCATACAGTACACTGTAAATATATACAGTAGTTCGGAAATTTCAAGGGCGCAGTCAGACACAACGCGAGACGGCGAGAGGGCGCCAATGCCACAATGGCAGCCCACCGCAAGGACACTTGTGCCATGGCCGCACCTGCCCCCGATCCCAGCCAGACCTTTGACCAGCTTCGCCCGCGCCTGCAGGGCATCGCGTACCGCATGCTGGGTGCCGTGGCCGAGGCCGAGGATGTGGTGCAGGACGCCTGGCTGCGCTGGCACGGCACCGATCGCGACGCCATCGACAACCCCGAGGCGTGGCTGGTATCGGTGACCACGCGGCTGTCCATCGATCATCTGCGCGCGGCCAAGCTGCAGCGCGAGCACTACGCCGGTATCTGGCTGCCTGAGCCGCTGATATCCGAAGGCGCCGATACGCCCGAGGCCCTCTACGAGCGTGCCGACGACGTGTCGGTGGCGTTCCTGTTCCTGCTGGAACGCCTGACGCCCGAAGCGCGCGCGGCCTTTCTGCTGCGTGAAGTGTTCGACGCCGACTACAGCCAGGTGGCAGAGGTCATCGGCAAGAGCGAGGCGGCCTGCCGCCAGCTGGTGAGCCGCGCCAAGACCCAGTTGCGCGATGCCCGGCCGCAACCACCGGTACGCAAGGACGCGCACCTGAACCTGGTGCGGCGCTTTGCCCAGGCGCTGGAGCAGGGCACGTTCGACGCGATCCGGGACCTGCTGGCCGACGAAGCCACGCTGATTGGCGACGGTGGCGGCAAGGTGTCGAGCTTTCCGAAGCCGCTGGTCGGCGGCGGCAAGATCGCGCAGGTCCTCTTCGCGGCGCAGCGGCGGGGCCTGGCGGTGCATGTGCAAATGGTGGTGCTCAACGGCCAGTGGGCGCTGCTGCGCTTTGTCGATGGCCAGCTCGAATCGGCCCAGAGCATCGAGACCGATGGCGAGCGCATTGTCAGCATCCACGCGCAACGCAACCCCGACAAGCTGAAGCGCATCCTGTCAGCCATCGCGCGCCCCTGAATGCCGTATCCGCCTTGTTTTTTCCTCATCGCCAGCCCCCTGAACCATGCGCCTGCCCAGCCTGATCGCACTCCAGATGCTTGAGTGCGCTGCCCGACTTGGCAGCTTCACGCGCGCCGCGGCCGAACTGAACGTCACCGAAAGCGCGATTTCCCGGCAAATCCAGGCCATGGAGGAACGGCTAGGCGTGCGTTTCTTCGAACGGGTGCGCCAGCGCGTGGTGCTGACGGCCGACGGCGACCGCTATGTGCGCGACATCCGCGCCGAACTGAAGGCCATCGAGCGCGCCACCAAGGATCTGGCGTCGCGCGCTGGCGGCATGGAGGTGCTGGAACTCGCCGTCGTGCCCACTTTCGCCACGCAATGGCTGATTCCGCGCCTGGCCGGCTTCCGGGCCGAGCATCCACGGATCGTCGTCAATATCCACGCGCGGCCCGATCCGTTCCACTTTGCCGATTCGCTGTTCGATGCGGCCATCTATTTTGGCAACGACGCCTGGGACGGGCATCCGTCGGCCACGCTGCTGGAAGAGGGGCCGTCGATCCCGGTGTGCAGCCCGCAACTGCTGCAGGGCGCGGCCCTGCGCCAACGCGAAGACCTGCTGAACCTGCCGCTGCTGCATCTGGCCAGCCGCCCCGATGCGTGGCCCGACTGGTTCGGCGGCGACGACGAGGCGATCCGGCGCCGCGCGCGCCTGGGGCCGCGCTACGACCTGTTCACGATGGTCACGGGCGCTGCGATCTGCGGGCTGGGCATCGCCGTTTTGCCAGAAATGATGGTGCGCACGGAGATCGAAAGCGGCCAGCTGGCGGCGCTGCCGTTCTCCGGGGCGCCGGCGTCCGGCCGGCATGGCGCCTATTTCCTGACCTACCGGCAGGCCAAACCCGGCGACGGCACGGATCGGGACAAGGCGGCGCTGTTTGCCGACTGGCTGCTGCGCCAGTGCGAGGTCGCCTGAAGACCGATCACCGGCTGGGCATCAAGTTAATGCGTAAAGCGCATCAAGTTGCGCGGAAATATCGCTTGCCGCCCGAAAGCCGCGCGACCACACTTGGCGGCTCTTTTTGTCATCTCGTCGTCCCCGGAACCACATGTCTGCCGCTTTCACGTCCCCCAGCCAGATCCGCGCCCAGTTCTCGCGCGCCATGTCCGATATGTACCGTGCCGAGGTGCCGCAGTACGGCACGCTGATGGCGCTGGTCGCCGATGTCAATGCCGAAGTGCTGGCCAGCGTGGGTGCCGTGGCCGCCGGTGCGGCCGGCCAGGCATCGCGCATCGAGGTGGAACGCCACGGTGCCATCCGCGTGGGTACCCCTGAGGAATTGGCCACGATCCGTCGCCTGTTCGCCGTGATGGGCATGTTCCCGGTGGGTTACTACGATCTGTCCGTGGCCGGCGTGCCGGTCCACTCCACGGCGTTCCGGCCGAAGGACACCGCCGGCCTGGCCGAGAACCCGTTCCGCGTATTTACGTCGCTACTGCGTCTGGACCTGATCCAGGACGCCGCGCTGCGCGACGCCGCCGCGGCAGTGCTGGCCACGCGGTCGATTTTCACGCCGGGCTGCCTGGCACTGATCGAGCGCGCCGAGCAGCAGGGCGGCCTGGCTGCCGACGACGCCGCCCGTTTCGTGGCCGAGGCGCTGGAGACATTCCGCTGGCACGGCAAGTCCACCGTCGAAGCCGACCTGTACTGGAAGCTGCGCAAGACCCATCCGCTGATCGCGGACATCGTGTGCTTCCCCGGCCCGCATATCAACCACCTGACGCCGCGCACGCTGGACATCGATATCGTCCAGACGCAGATGCCGGCACGCGGCATCAGCCCGAAGGCCGTGGTGGAAGGCCCGCCGACGCGCCGCTGCCCGATCCTGCTGCGCCAGACCAGTTTCCTGGCCCTGAGCGAGCCGGTCACCTTCCGCGATGGCGGCGAAGCCGGCACCCATACGGCGCGCTTTGGCGAGATCGAGCAACGCGGCGTGGCGCTGACCGCCAAGGGCCGCAAGCTCTACGACGAACTGCTGAACGAAGTGCGCAAGGTCATCACCCCGTCTGGCGACGGTTCGAATGCCGACGCCTATCGCAAGACGCTGGGCGACATCTTCCAGGCGTTCCCGGACGACCACGCGTCGCTGCGCCAGCAGGGCCTGGCCTATTACCGCTATGCGGTGGGCAATGCGGCGGCCGATGGCGACGATGTGGAAGCACTGATTGCCGCCGGCGCGCTGGTGGCCGAGCCGATCACCTACGAAGACTTCCTGCCGGTCAGCGCCGCCGGCATTTTCCAGTCGAACCTGGGCGATGAGAACCGCGACGACCTGCAGGCATCGCCCAACCGCGCGGCCTTCGAGCAGGCGCTGGGCGCGACGGTCAGCGATGAACTGGCGCTGTACGCCGCCGAGCAACAGGCGTCGCTGGACGCGGCGCTGAAGACGCTGGGGTTGGCCGCACGCGTTTAATGCACCCTCGGTTGGCTCCCCTCTCCCATGAAATGGGAGAGGGGCTGGGGGAGAGGGCGGGCAGTTCGATCTACGAGCCGTCGCAATTTGAACCTCAATGCCCTCTCCCCCGACCCCTCTCCCGCCTGCGGGAGAGGGGAGCAAACCAGACCGCCAGCCGCCACAAAAGAAAGAGGCCCGCCAGGCAGCTGCCTGTGCGGGCCCATAGAAAGACGAAGGGAAAGTCTTCGCCGTGGAGTCTGGACGCTTTACGATCCGATGAAGCTCGATCGTGGATCGGACGTGGATCGGACGTGGATCAGAAGCGGTGGCGCACGCCGATGATGGCGCCGAACTGGCTCTGGCCGGCACGCACCTGCTCGCTGGTGGCGGTCAGCGTGGTGGCGCTGCCGTTCAGCGACGGGCCAAAGCCCGACAGGCCCATCGACGAACCGTTGCGGTTCTGCGCGTAGGCGGTGATCGCGTAGAGGTCGGTGCGCTTGGACAGCGCATAGGTACCCGACAGCACGAAGCTGTACGGATCGCCGTTGCTGTTGCGCACGTCGGTGTAGTAGGCGGCGCCGGTCAGGGCGATGGCCGGGGTCACCTGGTAGGTGGCGCCGACCCAGTACAGGTTGGTGCGCAGCGAACTGCTGGCGAAGTCGCCGTAGTACCAGCGATAGCCGGCAAACGCGCGGCCACGGCCAAAGTTGTAGCTGGCGCCGATGGTGGCGCGGCGCTCGCGGTTGTCGTCGGTGGCGACGGTGCTGCCACGCACTTCGTCATACACCACGCGTGCCGACACCGGACCGGCATCGTAGCCGCCGGCCACCGACCAGTTGCGGCCGGCCTTGTAGTCGCCCGGCACTTCGCCGCCGGCGCTGCTGTCGTAGCCGGTGCTGTAGAACAGGCCGTAGTAGAACGCGCCGGTCTGGCCGGTGAACTTCAGCGAATTGTCCGCACGGCCCGACATCCACTTGTCGTGCATCAGCACCGAATAGCGCGTGGCGATGGCCATCGGGTCATAGGCCAGCGAGAAGTCGTACAGCACCGTCTGGTGACGACCCAGCGACAGCGTGCCGTACGGATTCTGCAGACCCACGAAGGCCTGCCGGCCGAACAGGCGGCCGCCCTGGTTCAGGCTGCCGGTATCCAGATCAAAACCACTCTCCAGCGTGAAGACCGCCTTCAGGCCACCGCCCAGGTCTTCGGCGCCACGTAGGCCCCAACGCGACGTCGACAGGTTGCCGGCCGACATCCGCACCAGATTGTTGCTGCCGCCGGTGGCGGAGTTCGGGGCGTGGGTCAGGAACTCCACGCCGGCATCCACCACGCCATACAGCGTGATGCTCGATTGAGCCTGCGCCGTGGCGGGCAGGGCAGGCAGGACGGCCATGGCGGCCAGGCAGGCGAGACGGGTCTTCATGCTTATCCTTGTAGTGAGACGCGCGCACGCACGCCTCCGTAAGGGCTCAGGCGCGATGCGGCGCCTGAAATGTAACGATTAGCGACAAAGCAAAGAAGATCGAATCGTCTGACAGTTTGTCTTGAGATGTGAACAATCGGGGCGGCGGTTCGATGCAGTGCCCGGTTTCAGCGTTCGGCGATTGCGTGCCCGCCGGGGCCTATCAAGAATGGGCGCCATTCGCGCAATTACCCGAAGGGATGGCATGGCGGTGCATCTGGCAACTGGTAAGCGATTGGCGGTGGCGCTGCTGTCGGCGTTGGTCGTGTGGGGCTTTCTGATGACGTTCGGTGGATACCGGCTTCTCGACTGGAAAACATATACGGCCGTGAGACCGGTAAAGCTCTACGTCGACATGGTAGACGTTCGTCCCAGTAGCACCGACAAGCACCCCGAGCGTTTTCCGGTACTGGCGGTTCTCCCGCCAGGCACGAAATGCAGCGTGGTCCAACAAGCCGCCAAAGACTTCCCCACATGGCGCATGCGATGCGACAACGGCTTAAATGGTTGGATCAATCAGCCTGGGCATTTTTCTCCGATGGTGCCTGACGAAGCCCTTTGGTAGTTACCCTTTGGTAGCTGGGAGCCATATCCGGACCGGCTACGCCACCTCCATCAACCCATCCACCACCAGCGTCCCCTCTGCCCCCAGCATGACCGGGTTCAGATCCACCGAGCGGATCTGGCCGTGCGCCTGGTGCACGAGGTTGCCGACCCTGCTGGCCACGTCGCACAGGGCGGCGACATCGAGGGCGGCCTCGCCGCGGACGCCGTCGAGCAGCGGGGCCATGCGCAGGCTGCGTATCGCGCGTTGGATGGCGGCTGGGCTGGCGGGGGCCAGCAGTACCGCCGTGTCGCGCACCACTTCCACGTACTTGCCGCCGTCGCCCACCAGCAGCACTGCGCCGAAGACCGGGTCCCAGTGGGCGCCGACCATGCATTCGCGCTGGCCGCGCGCCATGCGCGCGACGATCACGCCTTCGCATGGGGCGTGCATGGCGTCGAGTGTCTGCGTTTGCTTGTGGAAGGCGTCGACAATTGCATCGCGGCTGTTGCAGTTCAGGGCCACCAGGCCGTGTTCGCTCTTGTGCGGCACGGCCGGGGAACTGGCCTTGACCGCGACCGGTGCGCCAATCCGCTGCCACGCCGCCACGGCGTCGTCGGCGCTCTGGCACAGGTAGTGCTCGACCACCGGCACGCCGGCTTCGGCCAGCCGGGCCAGGGTGGCGGCCTCGCTGAGCGTGCGGGAAGGCGTGGCGACGTGGGACGGAACGATCGGCGGCATGGCGGGCTCGCCGGCCACGTCGCGCAGCAGCTGCTGGTGCGCGGTCAGCTGATGGAAGGCGGCCAGCGCGTCGGCGGCATGCACGAACGTCGGCACGTTGGCCGCGCGGAACTGGCTGACCACCGCGTCCTGCCACGCGGCCACGGCGATCGGCTTGCCAGCCTGGTCGGCAAACCTTGCGGCATCGCGGGCAAAGCGGGGGACGTCGTAGCCCATGCCGGCCACCGGAATGTCGAGCAGGACCAGGTCGGCCGAGGGGTCGGCGCCGACCACCGGCAGGACGTCGCCGAACAGGCCGCTGTTGGTCAGCAGTGCGGCCGTGACGTCCACCGGATTGGCCGTGGCCGCAAAGCCGGGCAGGCGTTCGGCCAGCGCGGATTGCGTGGCGGCGGACAGCGGTGCCATCGACATGCCGAGGGTATCGGCGGTATCGGTGGCCATCACGCAGCTGGCGCCCGAGTTGCTGACGACGACCAGCCGGCGGCCGGCCGGCTGCCAGCCGCGCAGGTAGAGCGCGGCGCAGCGTGCCAGCGCGTGGGCGTCTTCGACGCGCCAGATGCCATGGCGGGCCAGGAAGGCATCGACGGCGCGGTCTTCGTTGGCCATGGCGCCGGTGTGCGATGCGGCGGCGCGGGCACCCGCCTGCGAGCGGCCCGATTTGACGGCGACCACGGGGATGCCGCGCGCGCGGGCCACGGCAGCGGCTTCGGCCAGCCTCTCCGGGTCGGTCAGCGTTTCCAGATACAACAAGAGCAGGCGCACATCGGGGTCCTGCACGACGCCCAGCGCGATTTCGCTGACGGTCACATCGGCCTGGTTGCCGGTGGCATGCACATGCCGTACGCCGATCCCCTGGTTGCGCAACAGGCCATAGACCAGCGCCGCCGTGCCGCCACTCTGGCTGACCACGGCCACCGGGCCATCCTGCGGCGGGATCTCGATAAACATCGTCGAAAAACTGGCGATCGTGCCATTGCCAAAATTGGCCAGCCCCTGGCTGTTGGGGCCGACGATGCGCAGGCCGCCTTCCCGCGCGATGCGTACCATGTCGTCCTGCTGGCGCTTGCCTGCCTCGCCCGCCTCGCCGAAGCCCGACGCGATCACGATGGCGGCGCCCACGCCCAGCCGCGCGCAGTCGGCCACAGCCTGCACGGCCGCGCCACCGGCGACCACGATCACCGCCAGTTCGGGCGCCTCGGGTAGCGCATCGAGCGACGGGTACGCGGGCAGCCCCTGCAGCGATGCGCGCTGCGGGTTGACCGGATAGATGGCGCCGGTATAGCCCATGGTCCGCATGTAGTGGATCGGGCGGCCGCCAATCTTGTGGATGTTGTCGGACGCGCCAACGATGGCGACCGAACGGGGCGAGAGCAGGGCGGAGAGGGTGGAGAGCGTGGAGGGCATTGTTTTGAGGGCCGCTGAGGGCTGTTCAGGTCAAATCCGGGAAAACCGCAGTAGCGGCTGCCCGGCGTGGTGGAACACCCCGGCGCGCACCCGGTCGCCGATGGCGATGCCCGGGTCGGCGTGGCCCATCACACGCGGGCCTTCATCGAGGGTAGCCAGCACCAGCGTGTAAGGCGCCAGCGCCTGGAAGGCTTCGGTGGGGGCCCGGAACACCTCGGTCACCGCGTAGACGGTGGCCTGGCCGTTGCCATCGCGCCAGGCCAGTTGCCGGCTGCCGCAGGTGCGGCAGGCATGGCGCTGCAGCGGCTGCCAGGCGCCGCAGATCTCGCAGGTCTGGTAGCGCACCACGCCAGCGGCCAGGCCTTCGGTGTAGGGGGATTGGGATGGCGGTTCGCTCATGCGGTCTCCAGGATCAGGCTCACATGCGACGACAGCACGCCGCCATCGGCATGAAACAAGGCGCGCTTCCGAGGCTGCGGCAATTGCCGGGCGCCGGCCCGGCCGGCCAGCTGGCGCGCCGCTTCGGCAAGGTGCATCAATCCGCCCGCTACGCCCGAATGGCCAAACGCCAGCAGTCCTCCATGCGTGTTGAGCGGCAACGCGCCATCGGTGTCGAAATCGCCGGCACGCAGCCGGGCGACGGCCTGGCCGCGTGGGGCGATGCCGATTTCCTCCAGCAGCATGACCAGCGTGATCGTGAACGAGTCGTAGATCGCCAGGTAGTCGATATCGGCCAGCGCGCAGTCGGCTTCGGCCAGGGCGCGCCCGGCGGCATCGGATGCACCGCTGTGCATCACGTCGCCGAGCGCGCCAAGGTGCTGGTGCCGGTGCGCCTGGCCGGCGCCGGCGATGCGTACTGGCGTGCCGGTGCCCGGTTCGGCCGATACCACCAGCGCGACGGCGCCGTCCGAGATCGGGCAGCAGTCCGACAGCCGCAGCGGCGACGCGATCGGCCGTGCCTGGCGGGCGGCCTGCACCGACAGCGGATCGCGCAGGTGCGCGTCGGGGTGCCCGGCGGCATGGCGCCGCATCAGCACCGCGAAGTCGGACAGCGCATCGGCATCCAGGCCCACCTCGTGCAGGTAGCGCGAGGCCAGCAGCGCGTAGTAGGCCGGCACCGATGCGCCGTTCGGCACTTCGATCTCGGGCTCGCCGACCTGCGCCAGCGTCTGTACTGACTGATCGCGGCTCTGGCCGCTGAGGCGGTTCTCGCCGGCCACCACCAGCACGTTGCGGCAACGGCCAGCGCGCACCAGATCATGCGCCAGCATCGCCATCAGCCCGCCCGTGGCGCCGCCGCCGGCCATGCCTTGGGCATAGGCCGGCTGCAGCGACGCAAATTCGCAGAAACGGTCGGCCAGCATCAGGTGCGGCAGCGTGGTGGCGTAGCCGCACAACACGCCGTCCACCTCGGCGCGCGCCAGCCGCGCGGCATCGAGCGCGGCATCGGCGGCCTGTGCCATCAGCGTCAGCGGGGAGCTGCCGGGCAGGCGCCCGAAGCGGGTGTTGCCCACCCCGCGTACGTAGCTCGGTATCGCCAATGCAGCCGTCGCGGCAGCCGTCATTTCTTGAGCAGCGGGCACTGCGACCTGGCTACCGGCATGAACGCCTGGTCGCCGGGCACCGTGGCCAGCAGCTTGTAGTAGTCCCACGGGTACTTTGATTCTTCAGGCTTCTTGACCTCGAACAGGTACATGTCGTGGATCATGCGGCCGTCCTCGCGGATGCGGCCGTTTTTGGCGAAAAAGTCATGGATCGGCAGTGCCTTCATCTGCTTCATCACGGCGGCGGTCTCGTCGGTGCCGGCGGCCTGCACGGCTTTCAGGTAGTGCGTGACCGACGAATAGACGCCGGCCTGGCTCATGTTCGGCATCTTCCTGACCTTGTCGAAGTACTTGCGCGACCAGGCCCGCGTGGCGTCGTTCATGTCCCAGTAGAACGCCTCGGTCAGTACCAGCCCCTGCGCCGTCTTCAGGCCGATGGCGTGGATATCGTTGATATAGAGCAGCAGGCCGGCCATCTTCTGGGTGCCGTTCTTCGTCAGCCCGAATTCCGACGCGGCCTTGATGGCATTGACGGTGTCGCCGCCCGCGTTGGCCAGGCCCACCACCTGCGCCTTGCTGGCCTGGGCCTGCAGCAGGTACGAGGCAAAGTCGCTGGTGTTGATCGGATGCCGGGCCGCGCCCAGCACCTGGCCGCCCGCCTCTTGCACCACGGTCGTGGCCGATTGCTGCAGCGTGTGGCCAAACGCGTAGTCGGCCGTCAGGAAGAACCAGGTCTTGCCGCCGCGCTGCACCATCGCGCGGGCCGTGGTGTTGGCCAGCGCGTAGGTGTCATAGGCATAGTGGACCGAAACCGGCGTACAGAGATCATTGGTAATGCGCTCGGTGCCCGGGCCAGAGAACACCACGATCCTGTTCTTCTGCCGGGCCACGTCCAGCACGGCCAGCGCCGGCGCCGACGCGGCCACGTCCAGGATGGCATCGACCTTGTCCTGGTCGAACCATTCGCGCGCCTTGTTGGCGGCGATGTCGGCCTTGTTCTGGTGATCCACCACCACCAGTTCCACCTTCTTGCCCAGCACCTTGCCGCCGTAGTCGTCGATGGCCATCTGGGCCGCCGTGGCGCTGCCCCGGCCCGTGACATCGGCATAGAGCCCGCTCATGTCCAGCAGCAGGCCAATCTTGACGATATCGTCGGAAATGCCGGCCCTGGGCTGGGCGTGGGCGGCTAGCGATACCACGGCCAGCGCGGCGGTGGCGATCCGTTTCAAGGTGGATGTCATAGTCTCCTCCGTCTTGTTTTGTCATCTGTTTTCTCTCCTCTCCCACAATGTGGGAGAGGAGGCGGGGGAGAGGGCGCGGCGCTTCACTTGACGACATGTCGGCAAGCAGGGGCTCAATGCCCTCTCCCCCAACCCCTCTCCCATTGCATGGGAGAGGGGAGCCATATATACGCCCCGTGCTATACCGTTGCTATCGGCGTGGTCGGCGACCCCACCGCGCCGGGCAGCCGCAGGGGCGGCGCGGTCAGCATGAAGCGGGTACGCCGATGGGCCCGCAGCCAGTCGGCCAGTTCGCGCAGGTACCAGAGTTCGCCCAGCGGCAGCCCGAGCTTGAACAGGCAGTGGTGGTGCAGCGGCAGCAGCGGATGGGCCCGGGTGTCGTCGGGCGGGGGCAACGCCGGGAAGCGTTCGACGGCGTAGTTGTCGGCGATCAAGGCGGCAATGCCCGCGTCGGTAATCCAGTTCAGCAGCCGGTTGTCGCGGCCGTTCAGGGCGGCGCAGCTGTGGTGCAGTACGGCTTCGTCGGGATTGCGCTGCATCGACAGCACCACCTCGGCAAAGCCGGTGCGCAACAGCAGCATGTCGCCGCGCTCCACTTCCACGCGGTGGGCCTCCATGGCGCGCATCAGGTCGTCATAGCCGACATTGCGGAAGTCCGTGCCGAAGACATCGGCCAGGTCCACCAGCACGCCCCGGCCCTGCATGCCCTTGACGGCGAAGTTCTCGATACCGAGCGCGTCGGCGTGGCTGGCGTGGCCGTGGCCGCAGTCGTGCGCCGCGAAGTGGTCATCGTCGGCGTAGTCCACCGGGCCCACGATATCGGCGTTGGCGCGGTAGCCGTTGTAGTAGACGCGTTCGGGCCGGCCGTCGCCGTCGGCATCGAACAGCGCACCCACGTGCGCCAGCGAATCCCATTGCGTCGAATACTGCAGGCACAGCAGTACCTGGTCGTCGCTGATCACGTCGGTGGCGGCCGGGTTGACCTTGGCCAGCGGAAAATTCAGGTACGGGATGTCGTCGCGGAAGGTGGGCCGTAGCTGCGGCGGATGGCGGCGGGGGTTGAGCTTGTTGCCGCCGGGATAGTCCAGCGGCATCGACAGGCAGAAGCTGATACCGGCCTGGATCTCGCGGGCGCCCTTGACCACCTGTTCCGGGCCGATCAGGTTGACGCGGCCCAGTTGATCGTCGGGCCCGAAATCGCCCCAGTTTGAGCCTTCTGGACGTTGCTTCCAGCGCATGCTTCATGCCTCCTTCGGTTGTGCCTGTGGTTGGCGGGTGGGATGGCGCCAGGCGGCGGCGATGGCGTCGGCCTCGCGGCGCAGCGCGCGGGCCAGGGCGGCCTCGCGTTCGGTAATGCGTTCGTTGAGGGCGGCAATGCTGATGGCCCCCAGCGGATAGCCGTCGGGGCCGGGCAGGGCGATGCCGATGCCGCCCATGCGCTCGACCACGACATCGAGCAGCACGGCATAGCCGCGCGCGCGCGTGGTTTCCACGTGGCGGCGCAGCATGTCGGCGTCGATCCGGGGATAGCGTTTCAGCGATGGGGCGATGCACGCCAGCACCGCGTCGATCTCGTCGTCGGGCAGCGCGGCCAGCAGCGCCAGGCTGCCCGCCCCCACGCCGAGCGGGCGGCGGCTGCCGACATCGAGGTAATTGGCACGGATCGGGAATGTGCCCAGGCGCAAATCCAGGCACACGGATTCCCAGCCGCCAGGCACCGAGAGAATCGCCGAATCTTCAAATGTATGGGCCAGCCGGATCAGGGCCGGGCGCGCCAGCGGGCGCATGTCGAGCCGGCGCTGCGCGGCCGCCTGCAGGGTCAGCCATTCGCGCCCCGGCGAAAACGCCTTGGTGGCCGGGTCGCGCTCGACCATGCCTTCGGCCATCAGCGTATCGAGCAGCCGCAGGGCCGACGCCTTGTCGACCTGCGCGGCGGCAGCCAGGTCGGTCAGCCGGGCATTGCGGGTGTCCGACAGCGCGCGCAGCAGCCGGCAGGCCTTCTGCAGCGATGTGCTCTGGACGGTCACGGATGCGTCTCCTCCGGGTCGAGTTTTGTGTGATGAAACCTCGGTACGCGCGACAGCCGTTGATTTATAGGCGACGGAAGCGGGCGCGTCATTCTGCGATGCATCAAAATTTTGCCGGCCGAAACTCGGACGTCGGCCAGTTTCGGCGTCGTCCTACAGGCCCGTGCGGCCGCATGCCGACGTGGCGCAAGCGGCGCGAACGCTACGATGGATCGGGGAACGCAGAAGAAACATGAGAAATCTGGAAGGGAGGGCCATCCAGGAACCGTCCGGTCGATGCGTCCGGCACAAAGGAGCCCACACATGACAGGCAATCTGATTTCCGGCGAGGCGGCCAATACCCGTATCGCCGCACTCTACGACACCGAGGCCGACGCCACGCAGGCGGTCGATCTGGTCTGCAACACCGCCGGACTGAGCGCGAAACAGGTCAAGCTGGTCCACCCGCACGAAGCGCACTTTGGCCGCAAGCTGGAACCCGACGAACAGGGGATCGCGCGCACGGCGGTCCGGTCGCACCTGACGCTGGGCGCCTGCGGGCTGATCCTGGGGTTGCTGGTGGTGGCCGTGCTGTATCTGCAGCACGTTGCGTGGGTCACGCAGAATCCGTGGCCATCGGCGGCCGCAGGCACATTTATCGGCGCCATGCTGGGCATGATGGGCGGCGGCCTGATCACGGCCCGGCCCGATCATCAGGCCGTGATCACCCCGGTGCGCGAGGCGGTGAAGCACGGTCGCTGGGCGGTGCTGGTCAATCCCGAGTCGCCGCAGCAATGCGACGATGCCATGCGCACGCTGCGCGGCACCCATGCCGAAGTGATGCGGTCGGTATGATGCCCGTGGCCCGGGGCGGCCCTTGATGGGCTCAGGCGCCTGGTCGCTTATTCGCCAAGAAATTCGGCAATGACTTCGAGGCCCTCGACGTGATCGGCCACCACCTTGGCGATGACGGCCAGCGGTATCGCCAGCAGCATGCCCCAGGTGCCCCAGAGCCACGTGAACAGCAGTAGCGACACGAAGACGGCGACCGGATTCATGCGCGCCAGGCGGCCTGTCATCCACGTGGTCATGCCGTTGCCGATCAGCGTGGCAATCACCATCGAACCGCCCGCCGCCGCAGCCGCCACGGCCAGGGTGCCGGATTGCATGAACCCGGCCACGCCCAGGCAAACGGCCACCACCAGCGAGCCGAAGTAGGGCACCAGGTGCAGCACGGCCGCCACCAGCGCCCAGGTGCCGGCATTGTCGATCGACAGATACTTCAGCAGCAGATAAATGCAGAAGCCGAGCGACGCGTTGGTGACCAGCAGCATGATCATGTAGCGCTGCACCTGCCGGTTGATCTCGTCCAGCATATGCACGTTGATCTTCTTCTGGCTCAATGTCTTGCCGGCCATCTTGATGAACTTGCGCTTGAACATGTCGCCCGTCAGCAACAGGAACCACGTCAGGAACAGCACCACCACCGACTGGGCCATCAGCGCAAAGGCACTGACCCAGCCTGCCCACACCATGTTGCTGAAGTTGTCGGCGGTGCGCTCCACCACCACCGGGGCGCCCTTGGGAGCGGGAAGCTGCCCGGTGCCGCTGAGAATGGTGGCGGCGCGGCGCACCTTCTGCACCACGGAGTCGTCGCCGCTCATCAGTGCCCCCACCGAACGCGACAGCTTGCTGGCGATCTCCGGCAGGCGGTCGACGATCGACGACACCTGGCCCTGCAGCAGATAGGCACAGCTCAGCGCCAGCGCCATCAGGCTCAGCAGCACCAGCGTGGCGCCGATGGCACGAGGAATGTGACGGCGCTGAAGCAGGTCCACGAGGGGATCGAGCAGATAGGCAAGGATGATGGCCAGCACCACCGGAACGATGAATGCCGTGGCGACATGCAGCGCGTACAGCGACGCCAGCGTGGCCAGCACGATCAGCGCCGAACTGGCGCGCCCCAGTGACTGGGTCCAGCTGGGGGGTGTGTAATCGGAAGTGGTGACGGGTGCCGCCGCGGCCCCCGGCATCGGCCCCGTCAGGGCGGCGTCCGGCATGGCGCTAACCGTGTCGCCGGCATGGTCGCCGTCAGGCGTCAGCGCGCTGGCCTCTGGCGGCCGCGCGGACCGCAGGGCGGGAGAAGGCGGGACGGTCGACATGGGGGCACGGTATGGTGGTCGTTATTCTCGTAGGATAGCCCCGGGCCGCATCGCGGGGTGTCGGCGCGCGGCGGGTCGCGATGTAGGACGGATACACGTAACGGTTGCAGCACCGGGGCGGCCTCAAATCAAAACGCCGGTCTTGTGGACCGGCGTTTCGGGGAAAGCAATGATTCGATGGATTGCCCGGGGGTATTTTTGTGGGCTTGCGTGGGCTTGCGTCTGTGTTTGCCTAGCGCGGTGAATCGTCGCGGGGGCCGGAAGAGGCATCCAGGAACGGTTGCTGCTTGAGCAGGGGATCGTTCTTGACCATCCAGCGGACACCGAAAGCCAGTGCAACGATGCAGGCCAGCATATACGCAACGATCGCAGTGAGAGTCAGCATGTTTCTGTCACAGGAGGAGGTTGCGACCGCAGTTGCCACGTCGGTGATCCGGGACGATGCAGGGACAGCGCGTGGCGGGCCGGATGGGAACGGATTGTATGTGACAGCAGACGTGATTCCGGCCCCATTTCGCCTGAAATTTTCTGTATGCCGATCTAAGCGCAACTAATATCGGCAGGTTCTGCTATGTCCGAACATCCGACCCATACGGTCAGAAATAGCACCCCATGCTGTACTGCTCGGTGCGCAGTGCCTGGGCGGCGTGGCGATAGCGGTCCGCGTAGCTCCAGTATTCGGTGTGCTGCATGGCGCGTTCGGCGGCGCGCGCCTGGTACTCCAGTGCCCGGCACTGGTTCCAGAACGCGTTCTGGCTGCGCCAATCGGCCTCGTCCTCGCGCGCGTCCCAGTTCTGGATCTGCGCGGACATGCGGGCGCGGTTCTGCAGGTAGGCCTGTTCGTCCTGGCGGATCTTGGCCGTCTTGGTGACGGTGGTCACGTTGCCGCGCATCGATCCGGTGACGTTCTGGTAGCCGGCCGGACATGACCCGTTCGTGTAGAGCGTGTCACGCGGGCTCTCGCACTTGGTCACGGCCTGCGCCGCGCCCGAGGCGGCCAGGGACAGCAGGAAGGCGCATAGGAGTCTGGACATGGCGCGGCTCGCGGCGGGTTTCGATCCGATCACTGTAGGCAGTGCGCGTCCGGCCCGCCAAGGCCGTCAAGGTATCCAGATATTTCACAGGGTGTCGATTGCCCTTGCGGAGTTTGCTGCGGGGAGGGGGCGCGGCGGCAAGCTGGAACGCTGGCCCTCTCCCCCGGCCCCTCTCCCGCAAAGCGGGAGAGGGGAGAAAACCAGGGGCATGTAGTGGTGCGCGGCGGCAAGCTGGGATGCTGGCCCTCTCCCCCGGCCCCTCTCCCGCAAGGCGGGAGAGGGGAGAAAACCAGGGGCATGTAGTTGTGCGCGGCGGCAAGCTGGGAGGCTGGCCCTCTCCCCCGGCCCCTCTCCCGCAAGGCGGGAGAGGGGAGAAAACCGCGGGCATAACAAGTACCGGCGGGTGCAGTCTTCCAGTCCTACAGCAGCTTCCAGACGCCCTCGGCCTCGCTGGCGACGCCATCGGCTTCCAGCTTGCGCAGGTGGGCCATCAGCGAGCGCAGCGCGATCGGATGCTTGGTGACAGGAACGTCGTCGTAGACGCTGGCCACCAGCGTGCCGGCGTCGGCCGGCGCCAGCGCCCGCAGGGCGTTCATCACCTTGGCTTCGCGCTGCATGCGGTGGCGGATCAGCAGCCGGATGGCGTCGTGCGGGCGCGGCATCAGGAAGCCGTGCCCTGGGGCGATCCAGTCGATCTCCTCGTCCAGCAACGCGTGCAGCGATGCCAGGTAGGCGCGCATGTCGCCATCGGGTGGGTTGATGACCACCGTGGACCCCTGCATCACGTGGTCGCCCGTGAACAGCGTCTTTTCCTCTTCCAGCAGGAAACACAGGTGGTTCGACGCATGCCCCGGCGTGTGGATCACGCGCAGCGTGGTCTGCGGACCCAGGGCGATGCGGTCGCCGTGCGTGGGCTGATGGTCAGGCCGAAAGGTCTGGTCCTGGCGATCCACCACGTCGGTGGTGCGGCCCCAGACCGGCGCGGCGGTCGCCTCGCGCAGGCGCACCGACCCCGGCGAGTGGTCCAGGTGGGTATGCGTGACCAGAATCCATTTCACGGGCCCGGGCGCGGCGGCCATCACGGCGTCGAAGTGGGCGGCGTCATCGGGGCCGGGGTCGATCACGGCCCACTGGTTGTCGGCGCCGGCCACGAAGTAGGTGTTGGTGCCAGGCCCGGTCATCACGTTGCCGTTGCTGGCCGTCACGCGCCAGACCCGTTCCGACAGCTTGACCGCGAGGCCCGGTTCCAGCGTGTAGCGTCCATGGCCTGCGCCATCCGGGTCGATGCGGGCGATTTCCGCGTAGCTGGGTTCCTCCGGCATCACGGGGCGATGGCCCTTGGGGCCATGGGCCAGGCGCGGCATCACCAGCGCGATATTGCGCTGCTGCCGCGCGTAGTCGAAACACGCCTGTGCCGTCCCGAAATGCGCGATGGACTGCAGGATCTTGCGCGTGGCATTGACCAGCGTGAGGTTGTTGGCCGGGTCCACCACGTCGGCCGGCCGCATCCAGCGGTGCTCCACGGCCTCCACGCCATCGTGGATCGCGGTCTGCCCGGCGGGCAGCACGGCCATGAAGAAGCGCGTGTCGAACCGCTTGGGCAGGCCCGGCGGCGTCAGCCAGTAGGCGCAATAGGCCAGCTGGTCGACCGCCAGCCGCAGCCCCAGCATGTCGCAGACATGGGCCAGGCCCTTGCCGCCGTAGCTGGCCGCCTCGCGCAACTGCTGGTGGACGTCGGGGCCCAGGTCGTCCAGCCGCACGATTTGCCCGCTGGCGTCGTAGGCAAACAGCAGGTTGGCTTCCTCGAACGCCTCGCGCACGGCGCACAGGTAGTAGTCCAGCCCGTTGGCCGGCACCTGCAGCCGCGCGCTGGCCGCCGCGTCGTCCAGGCCGGCGCACAACGGATGCAGCGTGGCATCCTGGGCATCGAGCACGCCACCCGGGAATACGAAGGCGCCGGCACTGCGGTCGTCGTCGCGCTGCGGGCGGCGCATCATCAGGATTTCCATGCCTTGGGGCCCGTCGCGCAGCACGAGCATGCTGGCGGCGAAGCGCATGGCCTTGGCGTGGCGGGCGTCGGCGGATGGGGCGGAGGGCGTCTGGGCGGGGGAGGTCGGGGCGGCGGACATGTGCGGCGGGCGAAGTCTCTTCGGATTCTCTTATCGGCAGATTCGGCCCATTCTAGCGGGTCGGGCGGTGCCGCGACGCCAGCAATTGTCCCGCCCGTGCGCAACTACTGGGGAAACAGGGCCATCTGGCCGGTCAGCAATGTCTCGAAATCGTCGTCCAGGAACGGCAGGATGGCGTCGGCGATCGGCTGCAGCTGGCGCGTGACATAGTGGTCATAGTCGATCGGGGCGGCACGCGTTTCCAGCGGCTCGGGGCCGGCCATGGTCATCAGGTAGCTGATCCAGCCGCCGTTCTGGTACTGCCTGGGGCGCCCGTGGCGTTCGTTGTAGTCGTCCGCGATACGCGCGGCGCGGACGTGCGGCGGCACGTTGCGCTGGTATTCGTCGAGCTGCCGGCGCAGGCGCTTGCGGTAGACGAGCTGGTCGTCGAGTTCGCCGGCCAGCGTGCGCCGTACCGTATCGCGCACGTAGTCCTGGTACGGCTCGCGGTTGAAGATCTTCTCGTACAGCGTCTGCTGGAACTGCTGGGCCAGCGGCGACCAGTCGGTGCGCACCGTTTCCAGGCCCTTGTACACCATCTCGGGCCGGCCGTCGGCCCGCACCACCTGGCCCGCGTAGCGCTTCTTGCTGCCCTGGTCCGTGCCGCGGATGGTCGGCATCAGAAAGCGCCGGAAGTGCGTTTCAAATTGCAGTTCGAGCGCGCTTTCCAGCCCGTAGGTCTGCCAGAGATGGTCGCGCCACCAGTCGTTGACGTACGCCACCAGGCTGCGGCCGATCTGCGCCGCGTCGTCCTCGGTGCGGGCGCGGCGCAGCCACACGAAGGTGGAGTCGGTGTCGCCGTAGATCACCTCGTAGCCGCGCGCTTCGACCAGTTCCCGGGTCTGGCGCATGATCTCGTGCCCGCGCATGGTGATCGACGACGCCAGCCGCGGGTCGAAGAACCGGCAGCCGCTGGACCCCAGCACGCCGTAGAACGCGTTCATGATGATCTTCAGCGCCTGCGACAACGGCTTGTTCCTGTCGCGCTTGGCGGCCTCGCGGCCCTGCCACACGCGGGCGACGATGGCCGGCAGGCAGTGCTTCGTGCGCGAGAACCGCGCGCCCCGGAAGCCGGGCACGGAATCGGCATCGTCGGGGTGCGCCAGGCCTTCCACCAGCCCGATCGGGTCGATCAGGAAGGTGCGGATGATCGACGGATACAGGCTCTTGTAGTCGAGCACCAGCACCGATTCGTAGAGTCCCGGCCGCGAATCCATCACAAAGCCGCCGGGGCTGGCCTCGGGCGCCTTGTCGCCCAGGTTAGGCGCGACATAGCCCTGCCGGTGCATCAGCGGCATGTACAGGTGCGTGAACGCCGCCACCGACCCGCCGCTGCGGTCGGCGGGCAGGCCCGTGACCGTGGCGCGCTCCAGCAGGAAGTGCAGCAGTTCGGTAGCCTCGAAGATCCGCGTCACCAGTTCGCAGTCGCGCAGGTTGTAGCGCGCCAGCGCCGGCTTGTCTTCGGCGAACATCCGGTCGATCTCGTCCATGCGGTCGTACGGATTGTCGATGGCCTTGCCTTCGCCCAGCAGCGTGCGCGCCACCGCTTCGAGGCTGAACGACGGAAAGCTCCACGTGGCCGAGCGCAGCGCCTCGATGCCGTCGATCACCAGCCGGCCGGCCGCGCCCGCAAAGTAGTGCTGCTGCCGGTTGTGCTCGCGCCATTCCATCTCGGCGCCGCCCCGGCCCAGCCGCAGCGGGATCTGGTACTGCTTCGCATGTTCGCGCAGCACGCGCAGGTCGAACTGCACCAGGTTCCAGCCGATGATGGCGTCGGGATCATGGCGGGCCAGCCAGTCGTTGAGCCGTTCGATCAGCTGCTGGCGCGTGGCGCAGTATTCGAGCGCAAAGTCGATGTCTGCGGCGGCGTTCGGCGGGGCGGGCCCGAGCATGTACACCTGCCGCTGGCCGCAACCTTCCAGGGCAATCGAATACAGGTCGCCGAACGCGTTGGTCTCGATGTCGAGCGAAACCAGGCGCAGCGTGGGCCGATAGTCGGCGGCCGGCTTCATCTGCGCGTTGCGCAGCACACCGTCGGCGCCGGCATCGCCGTCGAACCAGACCGGTGCGGTGATGAACCGCTCCATCAGGTAGCGTTCGGGCGGCCGGACATCGGCTTCGTAGACGTCCACGCCAGCGTCGCGCAGCGACCGCTCCAGCTGCATCAGCTGCCGGTGCTGCGGGCAGTAGAGCCCCAGCACCGGGCGGCGCTGGAAGTCCTGCAGGGCCAGCGGGCGCAGTGACACATCGCGCTCACCCTGCAGCAGGGCTTCGGCGACGGCACGCTGTTCCTCGGGGATAAAGGCCGTGGAGGGCTGCCACGGCAGGCGCAGCCGGCGCGGCCCGTCGTCCGTGGCAAGCCAGAACTCGACCTCGGTGCCGGCCGGGGTGTCGCGCCAGTGTCGGGTCAGGATAAAACCCTGCTGAAGAGCCACGCTGCAAAACCTTGGGGATTGTTTCTGGCGTGGATTTTAGCGGAGTCGGGCCCGGGGGGCGGAGCCACTTCGCCGGGCGGCGCCGCCGCGTGTCAGGCAGGCGCCTTGATCAGCGGACCCTGGAATACCACCGGCCCGCTGGGTGCGTCGCGCTGGGGCGATCCGCCGGGCGGCTCCACGCTGACCGCCAGCGCGGCGATATTGGCGGGTAGCGCGTCGAGCGGCAGGCGGACTTCGCGCGCATGGCCGAGCACGCCCAGCGATACCGGCTTGCCGCCCTGAGGCACCGCCCAGAGCTGCAGTGCCTGCTGGGACGTCAGCGGCAGATCGTCCAGCCGGCGCACCACCAGCGCGCGGCCAGCGGCATCCCAGCTCACCAGCATGGCCGGTTGCGATTGCTGCGACTGCAGCACGGCCACGACCACCCCGGGCGACAACGGTGTTGCCTGCCAGCGCACGAGGCTGCCGACCGCCACCACCACGGCCACCGTGGCAAGCATCAGCGCACTGGCGCGCCAGAACGCCACGCCGTGCCAGCGGTGCCACCATGCCCTGGGCGCCTCGGTGTCGTTCGGACGTGCCGGCGCATCCGCGGCGTCTTCGGCTTTCCAGCCCAGGCGGCGTTCGATCCCGCACCAGACCGCTTCGATGGGCGCGGTCGGGGCCTGCAGTTCGGCCACGCCGGCCAGCCGCCGCTGCCAGTGCGCGATGGCGGCATGGACCGCTGGCTCCTGCCGCGCCAGGTGCTCCATGCGGCGGCGCGCGCCGCCACGCAGCACGCCCAGCGCGTATTGGGCGGCCATGCGGTCGAGCAGGTCGGGATTGCGGGCCAGGTTCATGGCGCGGACTCCAGGCAGGCGCGCAGGCGTTCGAGCCCGCGCCGGATCCACGACTTGATGGTGCCGAGCGGCGTGTGCAGCTGTTCGGCCAGTTCCGAATGACTCATGTCCTGCAGATAGGCCAGCACGATTGCCTGGCGCTGGCCTGGCTCCAGCCGCTGCAGGCAACGGTTCAGCGCACGGGCCTGCTGGCTGGCCTGGGCCAGTTCGGCCGGGCCGGCGGCGGCGTCGGCCAGGTCGGCCTCGGGCGCGTCATCGAGCGGCGTGGCGCTGGCCAGGCGCGCGGTGGCCGTCCGCCGCAAGGCGTCGAGCGCGCGGTTGCGGACGATGGTGGTCATCCAAGTCATGGGCGCGGCCAGTTGCGGCCGATAGTCGCCGGCGTGGTGCCAGATGCTGACAAAACTCTCCTGCACCACGTCCTCCGCCAGATCCCGCTTGCCTGTTATACGCAGGGCCAGCCCGAACAGTTTCGCGGCCGACAGTTCGTAGACCGCACGCAGCGCCTGGCGGTCGCCAATGGCCACGCGCCCGAGCAGAGTTTCGAGCGGGTCTGGATCGTCGGGCAGCGGTGAGGGCAGGGCCACACAGGACTCCGTGCTTGGCGAGAATTTCCGATTATAGGCAGCGCCCCTGCATCCGGAAGGCGGACGGCCGCGTATAAGCCGGTAACGCGGCTGGGATGGCCGCGTCGACCATCGTCCGATCCTAGGAGGTTCCCATGGAAACCAAAACGACAATGCGCGTGCCGCCGGCTGACGCCCCCGATGCTGCCCTGGCCGATGTCCGGCGGGCGCCGAACCTGATGCGCCGGGGCTGGCTGATGGCGCCGGGCGCCTTTGCGCTGGGCACGCTGGCCGCGGTGGCGCTTGGCGAGGCGATGCCGGCGTGGGGGCAGACGCAATCGGGCAGCACCCGCGACGACATCCATATCCTGAACACCGCCCTGGGCCTCGAATACCAGGCCATCGCCGCCTATCAGGTGGGGGCCGAAAGCGGCCTGCTGCAAAAGCCGGTGCTCGACACGGCGGTCAAGTTCCAGGCCCACCACAAGGCGCACGCGCAGGTCCTGGCGGGCACCGTGGAAAAGCTCGGCGGCACGCCGGTGAAGGCACGGGCGACGCGGGAGTACAGCTTTCCGACCGAGACCCTGAAGAGCCAGGCCGATGTGTTGCGCTTTGCGGCCGGCCTGGAAAAAGGGGCCACGGCCGCCTATCTGGGCGTGCTGCCCAGCTTCCACAACCGCGAACTGAGCAAGGCCGCAGGCAGCATCCTGGGGGACGAGGCCATGCACTGGGCCGTGCTGTTGCACGCGCTCGGTGACGATCCGGTGCCGGGGGCCTTTGTGGGGTAGGGGACGGAAGAAGGGGACGGGAACACGGGGGCGGGGAATGGGCGGGGAGCAACCGTGAGAGGCTGGTTTGCCTGTGGTTGTCTCCCCTCTCCCATTGATGAGAGGGTCGCCTGCCTGGTTACGATCCCGAACCTGCCACCGCGGCCGCCGGCCCCGGTGTGGCCGGCTTCGCGGTAACGTCGGGCGCCGACCTCAAATCCGCCGGGATCGCCGGATCTGGCGTCTTGCGTAGCGGCTGTGGCTGTGGCTGTGGCTGCGGCTGCGGCTGCGGGGCTGGCGCGGCCTGCGCGAGCGGGACGGGCGCCGGCTGGGGCGCACGGGTCTGTGCAACTGGCGCGGCCGGTGCTGGCGCCGGCGCCGGAGCCGGGGCGGAAACGGGCACTGGCGCGGCCGCCTGTGGCGCAACGGCCCGCGCGGGCGCCGGCTTGCCCGCCACCGGCGGCTGGGTGTTGACGGTCTGCTGCGACCATCCGCCGCCCAGCGCCTTGTACAGCTGCGCGCGGCTGGTCAGCCGTGCGAGCTGGATCGTCACCAGCTTCTTTTGCGCCTCGTACTGCTGGCGCTGGGCGTCGAAGACCGGGAAATAGTCGTCCACGCCGTTCTTGAAGCGCATCTCGGCCAGCCGACGCGTCTCGGCCACTTCCTTCTCCAGCGACTGTTGCGCGGCGGTCTGCCGGTCGTACGTGCCACGGGCGGCCAGGCCGTCGGCCACCTCGCGGAAGGCGCCCTGGATGGTGCGCTCGTACTGCGCCACGTTGATGTCCTTGCGGACCTTCGACGCGTCCAGGTTGGCCTGGTTGGCGCCGGCATTGAAGATCGGCAGCGTGATCTGCGGCGCAACCGCCCACGCCGCGCCGCCTGTGAACAGCCCCGCCAGCGTGGTGCTGGCCAGGCCGACTCCCGCGGTCAGCGAAATCCGTGGGAAGAACGCCGCCCGCGCGGCCCCGATATTGGCATTGGCCGCCTTCAGCCGGTGCTCGGCGGCCATGATGTCCGGCCGCTGCTCCAGCAACTGCGAGGGCAGGCCGGCGGGCAGCTCGGCCACGAACGAGTTGTCGCCGAATGGCTGCGGCGGCGGCAGGTCGGCCGGGATCGGGCCGCCGATCAGCAGCGACAGTGCGTTTTCGTCCTGCGCCACCTGGCGCGTGAACTGTTCCACGTCCACGCGGGCCGTTTCCACCTGGGTCTGGGTGCGGTGCTGGTCGATGGCGGCCATGCCGCCGGCCGCCTTGCTCTTGCGGACCATTTCCGACGCATCTTCCTGGATCTTGAGCGTGTCTTGCGACAGCTTCAGCAGCCGCTGGTCGGCCTGCCAGGTCAGATAGGCGTTGGCAATTTCGCCAACCAGGCTGATTTGCGTGCTGCGCCGCACTTCTTCGATGGACAGGTACTGCTCCAGGGCTTCGTGCTTGAGGCTGCGGATGCGGCCGAACACGTCAAGCTCGAACGACGAGAAGCCCACGCCGGCGCCCCAGGCGTTGATCACCGGGTCCTGGCCCGGTGGGCGCAAGTCGCCGGTCAGACGCGTGCTGCTGAAGCCCAGGCTGGCATCGACGGCCGGGAACTGCGCCGCGCGCCGGATGCGGTAGTACGCGCGGGCCTCGTCGATCGACAGCGTGGCCACGCGCAGGTCGCGGTTGTTGGCCAGGCCGAGTTCGATCAGCCGGCGCAGCCGCGCATCGGTGAAGAAATCCTGCCAGCCCAGGTTGGCGGCCTGCACCTGCGACTGCGGCGCACCGTTGGCGCCCTGCGTGGTCTGGTAGGCCGGGCCGTCGGGGTAGGCGTTGGGCACGGGCGAATCCGGGCGTTCGTACTTCGGTTCGAGCGTGCAGGCGGCCAGTGCCAGCGGCAGCAGGATGCCGGCGCTCCAGCGCAGAGACGGCAGGCGTGCGGGGGAAAGGCGCATTGTTATCGTCTTCATATGTGAATCAACCTGTGAACGCGCGGCGCAGCAATTGCACGATGGCCGTGCCAGGCAGGCCGCGATGCGCGATGTTGTGAGGGGGCTCGCTGAACAGCAGGCGGATCAGCCGGTGCCGCGCCGCCATGTCGGGAACCAGCGCGATGCCGATCAGCTGGCCGTCGGTGCGTGCCACGCGACATGGCACCCAGCCCAGCGGCGCGAGCCAGAAGGCCCCTACGGCACCGGGTTCCACCCGTGTGCCGCTATGCGATTCGAGCGCCACGCCATTGCAGGACAGGTCGCGCGTGACGCCCTCGACCTCGCGAGAAATACCGTCGGCGCCGTAGAACTGCAGCCGCCCGGCCGCGCGGAACGGGAACCGCTCCTCCTTGCGCGGGCGCGGCAGTTCGAAGCAGACCAGCATCGACGCCAGGTAGAGCATCATCGACACCAGGGTCCAGACGACGTTGAACACGGTGCCGGGCGCGTTGCCGTCGGCGGCCACGGCGCGCGCCAGGCCCATCGCCGACAGGAAGAACAGGCTGCCATAGAGCAGCGCGAACTTGCCGTGCACCGTCAGCCTGGAGCGGTCCAGCCCCTTGTTCGTCACCTTGAACGGGCGGCCGAACGGCTTGAACATGGCGCTGGCCAGCGTGGCCGTGACCGCCATCGCCGCCACGATCTGCGTGACCTCGGTGAAGATCGGCATCGCGCGCGACCCGGTGATCCAGATGCTGTACGCCCAGTACAGCAGCAGCGCCGGCACGCCGTAGGCCAGGAACTGCATCGGGTCGCCATAAAGCGTGGGCACGTTGAAGAACCAGTAGAGCAGCGGTCCGAGCAGCAGCATGATCGTGAACGGACGGCTGACCCAGTGCAGCAGGCCGTGCACATAGTGCAGGCGCTGGCGCAGCGTGAAGCCGCGGCCGCGCATGGGCCCATCGGCGGTCAGGGCCACCTGGATCGTGCCCAGCCCCCAGCGGCTGCGCTGGCTGATGTACTCGGGCAGGCCTTCGGCGGACAGGCCCACGCTGAGGCGTTCGTTGAGCCAGCGCGTGACATAGCCGAACGGCATCAGCTTGTAGGTCAGGTGGATGTCCTCGGTCACCGTGCCGGTGGGAAAGCCGCCGATATGGGCCAGCGCCTCGCGCCGCACCACGAACGACGTGCCGATGCAGAACGCGGTGTCCCAGGCGTCCTTGGCCGGCTGCATCACATCGAAGAACGCGCGCTGTTCGTCCACCCAGCATTCGGTGGAGCGCAGGTTGTACTGGATCGGGTCGGCGTTGTAATAGAACTGGGGCGTCTGCACCACGCCGACGCGCGGGTCGTCGAACAGGCCGATGATGCGCAGCAGGATGTTGCGGTTGGGCGCGAAGTCGGCGTCGAGCACCATGATGTAGGGCGCGCCGCCATCGCCCTGGGCGCTGTGGTACAGCCCGTTGTTCAGGTTGCCGGCCTTGGCGTGGGTGTTGTCGGGCCGGGTCACGTAGTTCACGCCGACCGTGCGGCAGAATTCCCGGAGCCAGTCGCGGCGGGTGTCGTCGAGCACCCAGACGCGGAAGTTCGGGTAGTCGATGGCCTTGGCCGCGACGATGGTCTTTTCCAGGACGTCCAGGCCTTCGTTGTAGGTGGCGATGAAGATGTCCACGGCCGGCGCATCGCGGTCGCCGCGCAGGCGGGCCTCGCTGGCATCGGCCTCGGCCGAGTGGTCGGTGGTGCGTGTGAGCGTGACGATCGAGATCAACGTGTAGAGGATCGTCAGCGTTTCGAAACCCAGGAATACATGGGCCCAGATGCTCGGGAACTCCATGCGCCATTCCGGCAGCGTCTCGGTGACGCGCCAGATGTAATACACGATCAGCAGGACCGCCGCCGCCAGGCCGAAAAGCCAACGGTCCGCGGCGCGTTGCCGGTTGCCGCGCAGACACAGCACGGCCACCAGCAGCGCGCCCGCATTGATCTGCACGAGCATGCTGCTATCGAGAAAACTTGCAAAACTCGCGGCGAGCATCGTTACTCCTTGGGTGGATTGTCGGGGGGTGCCGCGGCCTGGTTGGCCGTGGCACAGCTCGCGCCCCGGCAGCCGCCTGGCTGGAATGGATTCCAGCCGGTGGCGGCAAGCACGGCCCAGGCCGTGGCGCCCAGGTGGGGCAGGTGAAAGTAATAGAAGTCGTCGGTCTTCGAGTCGGGGCCGATCTGCAGCCCCGTGCGCACGCGCGGCTCGGGCGTGGCGAACAGGTAGCCGGACGGCGCGCGCTGCGACACCAGCAGCGGCCAGAGCGGCGCGGCCTCGCTGTCGCGCCCCGTGGCGCGCAGCACCAGCGCGGCCTGCCCGGTGCCTTCGGTCCAGACGCCGTCCGGGTTGGCATTGAAGCCGTAGCCGCCCTTGACGCCGTGCTTGGCCCGCGCCCAGCCGAGCGCCCGCTGCCAGGTGCCGGCGGCATCGGGAATGGCGATCAGCGGCCAGAGCGAGGCATCGAGCGCCGAAGGGCCGCCGTTGAGCGAGCGGCCATCGTCACGCGTGCCAATCGCAAAGCGGCCTTCGCCGGGCTGCCACATGGTCTCGACGAACTTGCGCGAGCGATCGGCGCCGGTTTTCCAGCGCGGGTCGCTGTCATAACGCGACAGCCAGCGGAACACCGCGTAGGTGTCGACGTTGTGCTCGGTGGACTTCCAGCCCTGACGCTGCGGCGATGGTTCGTGGCCAAAGTACCCGCCGATGAAGGCGGCCGGCGCGTCGGCGTTGTACGTCTCCTTGTCGACCCAGCCCATCATCGTTTTGGCCGTGTCGAGATAGCGCGTCGAGCGCGTGGCGTCGTAGGCGGCCAGCAGCAACAGCGCGGCCCAGGCCACGTTGCCGGTGGCGGTGCCCACCTGGTAGCGGTCCTCGAACCACTTGTTGGCCTTGGCGTCCCACCAGCCGGGCATCGGCACGGCGCCGTCGGCGGGCATCGCGCCGGCACGATAGGCGTTACGGATGCGGCCGTCGTGATAATGACGATCGCGCGTGACGCCGGCCACGACCCCATCGGCAATACGGCGCGCGGCATCCTTCTGGCCGCACGCGATCAGCGCGATGCCAGCCAGCGCGTTGTCATAGACAAAGGCCGACTCCTTGAGCGGGCCGGGCAGCGGATCGCCGCCCGGCGCGGCTTCGTAGCTGGCCAGCATGACCGGACCGTTGCCCGGGATGGCAGCCACGCGTTGCGTCAGCGTCTGGCAACCTGCGTCGCGCATTTGGTCGCGCATCGGGTCGCGCGCGGCATCGCCCGGGGCGGGCGCCGCCGACAGGGCCAGCGGGGTGGTGAGCACGGCTGTCATCAGTGCTTCGGTCAGCCGCTTGCGGGCGGCCCGGTATGGCATTCCTGCGGTCGTACGCTGCACGGTAGTCTCCTTCCTGCGGGCGTTGGGTGTATGACTGTGCGATCGGCTCCGATCAGATCAGCCGGCGAAACCACGGACGGTCAAGGCTGACCTTGGCCCAGTGGCCGAGCGCGCAGCGGTCCGTCTTGCCTGCGCCGGGCAGGTCAGGCAGCGGCTTGTTCAGCTTCGCGATCAGGTACAGCTCGTTTTTCTCGATGGGCGGGAAGGGCACGAAGTAGCGCGCCTGGTCGCCATCCGGCGCCCGCGGCAGGATTTCGGCCACCTTGCCGGGCAGCGGCGTGGCCACGCCATCGACCATCACCGTGACCGGGGCGCCTGGCAACAGGTCCTTGCTCAGGCTGCGCGGAAACACGGCCACCACGCTCGGTGTGGTGCAGTTGGTGGCGCGCATCAGCGTGGCGCCCGCCGCCACATGCGTGCCCGGCGGCGCCAGCACGTCTTCGACGATGCCGCCGGCATAGGCCTTGATGTCGAGGTTGGATATGCGGTCCAGGCGCTGCTGCTCGGTGTTGACCAGCTTGTCGACTTCGGCGCCGTATTCCTGCAGTTGCTTGATCTCGGCCTGCAACTGGGCGTTTTCGGCCTTCAGCTCGTCGGACCGCTGCGAGAGCGCGCCCGCGGCGCCGTCGGTGTTTGAGGCGTAGACGCGGTTGCGCGTGGCGGCACTGGCGCTGCGCGCACCGTTGAGTTCCGCCTCGATGGCATCCTTCTGGCCGCCCAGCACGGCAAGCTGGTTGCGCGATGCCTCGGTGAACGCCTGGCTGACGGCGCCTGCCTGCTGCATGGCTTCATTGCGCGTGACGACATTGACCTGCGCTTCCATCTGCTGCTGGGCGGCGGCCAGGCGGGCCTCGATGCCGCGGATGCGAGCGTCGTTCTGCTGCTGCGCCACCGATACATAGCGTTTGACGTCGCCGTTGGTGGCGGCCAGGCGGGCCTGGTTGACTTCCAGTTTCGATCTGGCCGCTTCCAGCCGTTTGTCGTTATCGAGCTTCTTGCCGGTCAGTTCCATCAGCAACGCGCGGTCCATGTTCGGATTCTGCAGCGTCATCAAGGACTGGCCGGCGGTGAAGGCGGTGCCCACCGGCACCAGCTGCTTGGTGACCACACCTTCCACGGGGGTGGTGATCAGGCTGACCGGGCTGTTGACGATCGCGCGTTCCGACGAGCGCACGAAGACATACGGGAACATCACGGAGAGGATGATCCAGATGATGAACCCCACCATCCCGTAACTGGCCAGGCGCGGAATGGCCTGCCATACCGGCCGCAGGCTCAGCGGGCTGCCTTGCTTCGCGACGGCGTCGCGCGGCGGGGTCTGTTGCGGCCGATGCGGCGGCGAGGGCGGTAGCCGCGTTGGCACGGTCGGCTTTTGGTCTGAATTGTTGTCCATGCGAGCTCCCGGATAAAAAAAGGTGGCCACCCACGATCGCCAACGTCGATCGCGGTTGTTAAATTCGCAGACAAGCACTATCCCGCCGCACGAGCGCATGCCCGTTCGGTTGGTGCGGTGCTGTACGTCCCCCAACAATTGTTATGCGCCGTTTGCCCCGGGCCGTTGCTACGCCGCCGGGACAGGCGAGTGGACCGTGTGTGCCGATCCATTGAACTGTCCGCACACGCCCAGGACGGGCCATATGCAGACAGGCACTACGAGACGCGACGCGCCATGGAAGCCCACAGCACAGCATCGCCGATTGATGCGATGCAACGCTGGAGCGATTCAAAGTTAGTCAGTTTGGCCTTGGCTTGCTGTAAGAATGTGTAAGGGCTGTATATCGGACCACTTACATCTGTCGATCGTAGATCCACGAAACCGCCTGCATGCAGGAAACCGCTGATGCAGGCACCGCGCCGGTTAACGCGACGTTAAGGCAACGGCGCAGCGGGCAGGTAGATCTTGCAAGCATTCGCCCGGCGCGGAAGTTTTTGCCTGGCGAGAAGTACAAAGCATGATGGCGTGGGCGCATCGCTGCAATGCAACGAAGCAGGGATCGACGACTGTGTATCAGAGTGTGACGGCGGCCCGTCGCGCGGGGTCGGAGGCCAGCCGCGCCCGCAATCGAGCCGCTGAGCGTACCGATAAATTGCATCACGGCGTGATGCAATAAGGTCCGTGCGTGGGCCGTGAGAAGCAAGCATGGCGAAGCGGGGTCGGGCGTCCGCGTCGGCTTGGGTCCGATTTCCTGGCTACCGGTTTGATAATCACGTCAATCCATTGCGATAAGAAAACTTATCGCAATGACACCATGAAACCTCCGGAAATACGGCGCTTGAAACTCCTGAAAGTGGGAGTTCGGAGCAGGGAAGGGCATGCCGCTGGCTGGAAGGCCTGGGCAATTCGTTGCAGCGCAACTTCGCCCCACACCGCCCCCTTGCCCCTTGCCCGGCCGCCAAAGTGACCCATCCGGGCTACCGTCCGCGCCGGCGGCACTTCCATCTTCTGCAGGGCAGTGCCTTATCAGTATTCCCGAGCATACAAAATCCTTGACGATTCAACGAAAATGGCGGGAGCGGTGGCGCCTCCGGCATGCCGCCTGATAACAAGAGCCCACGCATGTCTCGCCTATCCTCGCCGCGCCCCGTCATGCCGATCCTGATCGGTGCCTCCGTCATGCTGTCGCTGGCCATGGGCTTGCGGCAGAGCCTGGGCATCTTCGTGCCGCCGCTGACCCGCGATATCGGGATTTCCGTGGGCGATTTCACGATTGCCGTGGCGGTGCAGAACCTGACCTGGGGGCTGTTGCAGCCTTTTGCCGGGGCCCTGGCGGTGCGGAGCGGATTCCGGCCGCTGATGGTGGGCGGCGCGCTGCTGTACCTGGTCGGGCTGGTCCTGCTGGCCACGGCCCACGGCATGTGGGCGGTGGTGCTCGGTGGCGGGCTGCTGATCGGCATGGCGATGGCCAGTACCGGCACGGCGATGGCCATGGCGGCGGCGTCGAACGCGGTCAGTACGCAGGTGCGCAGTCTCGTGCTGGGCTGCGTCTCGGCGTCCGGCTCGCTCGGGGCGATGATCGCGGCGCCGCTTGGCCAGAGCATCGCGGGCGAATGGGGCTGGCGCATGGGCCTGGCGTCGTTCGTGATCCTGGCGCTGATCATGCTGCCGGCCGCGTGGTTCGGTGGCCGGGTCGACCAGGTGCGGCAGATCCCCACCCACGCGCAGGCAGAGCAGAGCGGCCGGCAGGCGCTGATGACCGCGTTGCGGCATCCGCCGTTCGTGGTCATGGCGCTGGCTTATACCGTGTGTGGCATGCAGCTGGTGTTCCTGACCACGCATCTGCCAGCCTATCTCGATATCTGCGGCATGAACCCGATGCTGTCGGCCAAGGCTCTGGGCCTGATTGGCGGATTCAACGTGCTGGGCAGCCTGTTTTTCGGGTGGGCCGGCGGGCGGGTCAACAAACTGCTGCTGCTCGGCGGTATCTATATTTGCCGGTCGATGGGCTTCATCTGGTTCTTTCATGTCTCGCCGACCCCGGAAACCACGATGGTGTTTTCGGCGGTCATGGGCTTTCTGTGGCTAGGCGTCTCGCCGCTGGTGCAGGGCTGGATTGCCCAGACCTTCGGGCTGCGCTGGCAGGCCATGATTGCCGGCGTGGCGTTTTTCAGTCACCAGATCGGCAGCTTTATCGGTGCCTTTGGCGGTGGCTGGCTCTATGACCTGATGCACGACTATGCGCTGGCCTGGAAGATTGGCGCCACGCTAGGCCTTGCCGTCGGGCTGATCCAGATCGCGTTCGCCTTCCTGGGCAAGACGCAAACGCCGCGGCTGGTGCCGCAGGCGGAATAGGGTCCTTGTCCGGACCTGTCACATCGTGATGATTGGTGACGGAAATGTCCGAAATGTGCGGATTACGTGCAGTGCCGTGCGATTCATCGACGGGCATAATCGGCCGTTAATGCGAAATCGCTTCGAAACCCGCAGCGATTTCACATGCGGGCAACGGCTTCCCGCACGTTGCCCGCATCTTTCTGACCGCAGGATTCATGGCACTGTCCCCACAACAAAAGCGCCTCGTCCAGTTATTGAACGACGGTTATACGCTGCGTATCGTCCGCTCCTTGATTAATCGTTCGCCAGTGCACGCGGAACTGTTTTGCCCTGAAAACTTCTGCGTCGAAACGGTGCAATGGTGGCGGATCGCCAAGATGCTGAAGACGCGCTGCGTCAGGCTCGATACCGGAAATATTGCCGACGCCACGCAAATCGTGGCCGCCGCGCCTGCCGCGCCGGATCGGCCCGGGCAGGCCAGCGCGGTTATTCCTTGACCGCCCCGGTCATGCCTGAGACGTAATACTCGACGAAGAACGAATAGACCACGGCCACCGGCAGCGAGCCGAGCAGGGCGCCTGCCATCAGTGCGCCCCAGTGGTAGACGTCGCCTTCCACCAGTTCGGTAACGATACCCACGGGCACGGTTTTGACTTCCGACGACGAGATAAACGTCAGCGCGTAGATAAACTCGTTCCACGACAGCGTGAACGCGAAAATGCCTGCCGAAATCAGCCCCGGCACCGCCAGCGGCAAGATAATCTTGACCAGGATTTCCCAGCGGGTGGCGCCGTCGATCAACGCGCATTCTTCCAGTTCGTACGGAATCGAGCGGAAATACCCCATCAGCAGCCAGGTGCAAAACGGAATCAGGAAGGTCGGGTAGGTCAGGATCAGGGCCCAGCGCGTATCGAACAAGCCGAGCTGGAAAACAATCGACGCCAGTGGAATAAACAGGATCGAAGGCGGAATCAGGTAGGCCAGGAAAATCGCCAGTCCCACCTGTTTGGCGCCCTGGAACCGCAACCGCTCGATGGCATAGGCGGCCAGCACGCTTGCCGCCAGCGACGCGAACGTGGACACCGTCGAGACGATGACCGTGTTGAGCAGCCAGGCCGGGTAGGGCGTGTTGAATAGTAGTTTCTTGAAATGGGCCAGTGTGGGCGCCATCACGAAGAACGGGTTGGCGCTTTGCATCAGCAGTTCGCCATCGGGCTTGAAGGCCGTGATGCCCATCCAGTAGAACGGGAACAGCAGCACGAACAGGAACACGCCGATCGGGATATACAGCGTCACCCAGCGGCGCGGCACGGATTGCAGGTACTCCATGCCTTGCGATTCGTTCTCCACCGGCTTCGCTTTCATTTGTCGCCCCCCTGTTGCCATGCGCGCCGTTGCAGGCCGAAATACGAGAACAGGATGGCGGCCAGCAGGAACGGCACCATCATCGTGGCCAGCGCCGCGCCTTCGCCCAGCGATCCGCCCGGAATCGCGCGCTGGAACGACAGGGTGGCCATCAGGTGCGTGGCATTGAGCGGCCCGCCGCGCGTCAGCACGTAGATCAACTGGAAATCGGTGAAGGTGAACAGCACCGAGAACGTCATCACCACGGCTATGATCGGCGTGAGCAGCGGCAGGGTCACGTAGCGGAACTGCTGCCAGGGCGTGACGCCGTCGATGGACGCCGCCTCGTACAGCGTGGGGGAGATGGTCTGCAGCCCGGCCAGCAGCGAGATGGCCACGAACGGGATGCCGCGCCAGACGTTGGCTGCGATGGTCGAAAACCGCGCCAGCCACGGGTCGCCCAGGAAGTCGATATAGCGGTCGATCAGCCCCAGCTTGACCAGCGTCCAGCTGATGACCGAAAACTGCGCATCGTAGATCCACCAGAACGCGAGTGCCGACAACGCCGTCGGAACGATCCACGGCAGCAGCACCACCGCCCGGAAGAACGACTTGAACGGCAGGTTGCGGTTCAGCAGCAGCGCCAGCCACAGCCCCAGCGCAAACTTCAGCACGCTGGCGATCAGCGTGTAGAAGATCGTGTTGAAGAGCGCCAGCTGCGTGACCGAATCGCTGGCCAGGTAGCTGAAGTTGTCCAGCCCGATCCACGCGCCGGGCCGTCCGATCTTGGTGTCGGTAAAGCCCAGCCAGACGCCCAGGCCCAGCGGGTAGGTCAGGAAGAGCAGCAGCAGCACGGCCGTGGGCAGCATGAACAGCAGCCCCAGCGCATGGCGGTTGTCGGACAGCCGGGACAGCATCGAGCGCGGAGCCGGCTGGGCAGGGGGCCGCTGCGAGGCAGGCGGCGTCGCAGCGGTATTCTGCATCGCGTCAAGCCTTGTAGTAACGTTCGGCGCGCTGTGCCGCGCGGGCCGCGGCTTCCTTGGGCGTCTTCGCCCCGCTGGCCGCCTCGGCCACCATGTCGAGCACGATGTAGTCGGCCATGGCCGCCGCCGATGCCGTGCCCAGCGGGCCGGCATGGCCGTTATCGAGCATCAGCGATGCGGCGTCGCGGTACACCGTGTGCTTCGGGTCGGCCGTCCAGATCGGGTTCGCCTCGTATTCCTTGAGCGGCTGGCTCACATAGCCGATGGCGGCCTCCATCCACGGGTTGTACTGCTCGGGCTCCATCATGAACTGCAGGAAGGCCTTGGCCGCGTTGGGATACTTGCAGTACTTGAAGATCATCATCTGCGTGATCTGCATCAGCTCGGTCGGCTTGCCGCTCTTGCCGATGGGGAAGTGCGCGTGCTGGATATCCTTCGCCATCTCCTGCAGCTTGGGCTCCTTCGAGTTCTTGGCCGCGTAGTAGACCGAAATACCGTTGGCCGTCAGGCTGACCTGCCCATCCAGGAACGCCTTGTTGTTCGACGGGTCCTGCCAGGACAGCGTGCCCGGCACGAAGGTGGGATAGAGCTGCTTGGCGTACTCCAGCGCGGCCCAGGTTTCGGGCGAATTCACCACCACCTTGCCCTTGGTATCGACCAGCATGCCGCCGTGCGACCACAGCAGCCAGTGCGCCCAGTTGTTGCCGTCGCCCACGGCCTTGCCCAGCGCGAAGCCGGGCGGCGTGCCCTTGGCCTTCAGCGCCTGGCACAGTTTCAGGAAGCCGGCCGTGTCCTTGGGGATGCTGTCGAAGCCGGCGGCCTTGACGTGGCTTTCGCGGTAGACCAGCGCGTTGCCCACCACGCCCAGCGGCACCGCGATCCACTTGCCGTTGTGCATGCCGTACTTCTTGCAGACGTCGTACCAGCCGCCATGCTTGTTGCCCAGGTAGGTGGCCACGTCGGTCACATCGACGAGCTTGTCGGGGTACTGCTGCGGATCGTCGAACCAGCCCAGCACGATGTCCGGCCCCGTCCCCACGCTGGCCGCCACCGCCGCCTTGGGCCGCACGTCTTCCCAGCCCTCGTTGTCGATGCGCACTTCCACCCCGGTCAGCTCGCTGAACTTCTTCGCGTTGGCATTCCACAGGTCTTCATCGCCCTGCACGAAGCGCTTCCAGCGCAGCACCCGGAGCTTGGCGCCGGCCTCGGGCTTGTACTGCAGCTGGGTGGCGGCGTTTGCATGGGGGGTGCCCAGTGCCGTGGTGGCAGCCACGGCCGCCGTCGATACCAGGAAATCGCGCCTTGTGAAGTTTCCGGAATGGCTCATTGCTGTGTCTCCTCCATGGTCATGCCAAGGGTGGTTATTGCCGTGCGGCCTGGCGGGGCAGCGCCTGGCCCGATTCGGCGTCGAACAGGTGCGTGTGGTGATGGTCGGGCACCAGATGCAGCGCCTGGCCAGCAGCAAAGTCGTGGCGTTCGCGGAACACGGAAATGAAATCGGTCTCACCGAAGCGCGAGTACACCTCGGTATTGGCGCCGGTCGGTTCCACCACCGACACCGTGGTCGGAAAGCCCTGGCCCGGCGCGCCGTAGGCCAGATGCTCGGGCCGCACGCCGTAGATCACGCGCTGGCCGTCGGCGCCGGCGCCGTTTTCCAGGCGCGCGGGGGCGGGCAGCAGCGTGCCGTCCGGGAATTCGACCCGCGCTTCGCCGTTCTGCCGGCGCAGCACGCCGGGCACGAAGTTCATCGCCGGCGATCCGATAAAGCCGGCGACGAACAGGTTGTCGGGATGGTCGTAGAGCGCCAGCGGGCGCCCGCGCTGTTCCACGCGGCCATCGCGCATCACCACGATCTGGTCGGCCATGGTCATGGCCTCGATCTGGTCGTGCGTGACATAGACCGATGTGGTGCGCAGCCGCTGGTGCAGTTCCTTGATCTCGGCGCGCATCTGCACGCGCAGCTTGGCATCGAGGTTGGACAGCGGCTCGTCGAACAGGAACACCTGCGGATCGCGCACGATGGCGCGCCCCATGGCCACGCGCTGCCGCTGGCCGCCGGACAGCTGGCGCGGGTAGCGGTCCAGCAGCTGGCCCAGGCCCAGGATGCCCGACGCCTTGTCCACCTTGTCCTTGATGGTCTGCCTGGCCACGCCCGCCAGCTTCAGCGAGAACGCCATGTTGTCGTAGACCGACATGTGCGGGTAGAGCGCGTAATTCTGGAACACCATGGCGATGTCGCGCTCCTTGGGCGGCAGACGGTTCACCACGCGGTCGCCGATGGCAATCTCGCCGCCCGAGATTTCCTCCAGGCCGGCCAGCATGCGCAGCAGCGTGGACTTGCCGCAGCCGGACGGCCCCACCAGCACCGTGAACTCGCCGTCGGGGATGTCGATGCTGACGCCCCGTATGACCTGCGTCCCGCCAAAGGACTTCTGCACATCGCGGATCTGAACCGATGCCATGCGTTGCGTCTCCTTGTCCGGGGCCGCGCCGCCCTGTGATGGCGGCCGCGCCCGGGGTGGTGCGTCAGTGGTTGTCCTTCGGCACGGCCGCGCCGCTCTTGCCAACCAGGAAGTCCATGTCGGCGCCCAGATTGGCCTGCTGCACGTGCTCGAAGTACAGCCGTGTCCAGCCGCGCTCCATGGGCGGCGCGGGCGGCTGCCAGGCCGCGCGCCGTCTTGCCAGTTCCTCGTCCGATACATGCAGGTGCAGCTTGCGGGCTTCCACGTCCAGCTCCACCATGTCGCCGTTCCGCACCAGCGCCAGCGGTCCGCCGGCGGCGGCCTCGGGCGTGACGTGCAGCACCACGGTGCCGTAGGCGGTGCCGCTCATGCGGGCGTCCGAGATCCGCACCATGTCGGTGATGCCGCGCCGCAATAACTTGGGCGGCAGCGGCATGTTGCCGGCCTCGGCCATGCCCGGATAGCCGCGCGGGCCGCAGTTCTTCAGCACCAGCACGCAGTGCTCATCGACGTCCAGCGATTCGTCGTCGAGCCGGCGGTGCATGTCCTCGCTGTCCTCGAACACCACCGCGCGGCCCGTGTGCTTGAGCAATGCCGGTGTGGCCGCAGACGGCTTGATGACCGCGCCATCGGGGCTCAGGTTGCCGCGCAGCACCGCAATGCCGGCGTGGGGCTTGAAGGGGGCGTCGAAGGCGTGGATGACCTCGCGGTTCCAGTTCGGCGCGTCCTTGCAGTTGTCCCAGAGCGTGTTGCCGTTGACGGTCAGCGCGTCGCGGTTCAGTAGCGGGCCCAGTTCGCGGATCACGGCCGGCAGGCCCCCGGCGTAGTAGAAATCCTCCATCAGGTGCCGGCCCGATGGCTGGAGGTCGACCAGGCAGGGCAGGGCGTGGCCCAGCGCATCCCAGTCGTCCAGGTTCAGCTTCACGCCGATGCGCCCGGCAATGGCCAGCAAATGGATCACCGCGTTGGTGGACCCGCCAATGGCGGCGTTGACCTTGATGGCATTTTCGAAGGCCTGGCGTGTCAGCACCTTCGACATGACCAGGTTGTCCTTGACCATCTGCACGATGCGCCGGCCCGAGGCGCGCGCCAGGATGTTGCGGCGTCCGTCCACGGCCGGAATCGCCGCGTTGCCCGGCAGGGCCATGCCCAGCGATTCGACCATGCAGGCCATCGTCGATGCCGTGCCCATCGTCATGCAGTGACCGTGAGACCGGTGCATGCAGCCTTCGGCCTCGAAGAAATCCTCCTGCGACATATGGCCCGCGCGCACTTCCTCGGACATTTTCCACACGTCGGTGCCCGAACCCAGCTCCTGTCCGCGAAACTTGCCGCTGAGCATCGGGCCGCCCGAAATGCCGATGGTGGGCAGGTCAACGGAGGCCGCACCCATCATCAGCGCCGGCGTGGTCTTGTCGCACCCCATCAGCAGCACCACGCCATCGATCGGGTTGCCGCGGATCGACTCCTCCACGTCCATGCTGGCCAGGTTGCGGAACAGCATGGCGGTGGGGCGCAGCATGGTTTCCCCCAGCGACATCACGGGGAATTCGAGCGGAAAGCCGCCGGCTTCCCACACCCCGGTCTTGACCTGGTCGGCCAGCGTCCGGAAATGCGAGTTGCAGGGTGTGAGTTCGGAATAGGTATTGCAGATGCCGATGACCGGCCGGCCATCGAACTGGTCATGGGGAATGCCACGGTTCTTCAGCCAGGACCGATAGATGAAACCATCGCGATCCAGTCGGCCGAACCAGGCCTGGCTGCGCCTTTTGGGCGGCCCCGGCGGCTTGTCGTCGTTCACTCGGGTCTCCTGCGTTCTGCTTCTTGTAGGGGGTGCAGATCCGGATGCCCGCGACCCAATCCCGCGCCGCACGCATGCCGAGTTGAACGGAGTCTAGGTCAGGGTATTGGACAGGTAAAGTGGTATTACCAATATGCGGTATGGGGCTTTCCCGGATGCCGGCGGGCCGCCGGTCATGACGCGCCGCAACAGCCCGGGGCCTTCGCCGGGCCGGCTGGATCAACCGGAGACCAGCCGCATTGCCGCGTGCAGCAGCACCCCGACCATGCCGCCGACGAAGGTGCCGTTGATGCGGATGTATTGCAGGTCGCTGCCGATTTCGGACTCGATCTTGCGGCTGATCTCGGCGGCGTCCCAGCCCTTGACCACCTCCGTGATGAGCATCGGCGCCAGATGCCGGTAACGGCTCACCGTCAGCTGGACGCAATGCAGCCACCAGCCGTTCATCCTGGCCTGCAAGGCCGGGTCATCGCGCACGCTGGCGCCGAGCGAAGACACCAGATCGGCCAGCATGGCGCGCGCCAGCGAATCCTGGCGCGCGGCGTCGGCGCTGATCCAGTCGCGCAGTTGTTGCCAAAGCGCGTGGTAGCTGTTCTCGCGCGCCAGGTGACGCAGCAGATCGCGCATCCATAGGTGGCCGATGCGCCGGTAGCGGTCCGACGTGCGTAGCCTGTCGATCATCGCCTGCACCGCTTCATCGAATTGCTGGCGCAGCGGATGGCCGGGCTCGGTGCGCACCTCATGCAGCAGCGCGATCACGCCTTCGACGAACTTGTTGACGATGTAGGCATCGAGCCGCACCGGCGTGTAGCGCGACGCCTCGCTGAACTTGGCCTGGAGCAGCCCGGCGTTGTCGGCCAGCCATGCCTCCAGCGCCGTCAGGGCGCGTTCCAGCAGCGGCTGGTGACGCTGGGTGTCGGTCAGGATCTGCAGCAGATGGCCGGCGATGCCCGAGACATCGAGCGTACGCAGGCCGGGCAGCGCGCCGCGCTGGATCAGGCGGGCCACCTCGTCGTCGTCAAAGACGCGCAGCAGGGCAGGCAGCGTGTCCACGGCCTGGTCCGCCAGCGCGCGGCTATTGCCGGGCGCCGCCAGCCACGTGGCCACCGCCTGCGCGGTGTTGTGCGCGCGCAGCCGGCCGACGATGACTTCGGGCGCCAGGAAATTGCGCTCCACGAAGATGCCCAGGTTTTCGGCAATGCGTTGCTGGTTGCGCGGGATCACCGCGGTGTGGGGCACGGGCAGCCCGAACGGATGCCGGAACAGCGCCACCACCGCGTACCAGTCGGCCACGGCGCCCACCGTGCCGGCCTCGGCAAAGGCACGTACCCAGGCCAGCCACGGATAGTGGGGCTGGCCCAGCACGCTGGCCACCAGCAGCGCCAGCATCGCCACCAGGATGCCGGTGGCGATCGCGCGCATGCGGCGCAAGTCGCGGTCGCCGCGGGCGACAGACTGGCCGGCATCGGCAGGCGGGGCGCCGGACGTCTCCGACCTTGTGGGGGGAAGTCCGGCGCGGTCGCTCATACGCGGCTCACTGCAGGTCCTGCCGCAGGAACCTGCGGATCACGGGCGCTACCTCCGCCGCCCGCGACACCAGGAACAGGTGACCATCGTCGATCACATGCAGCGTTGCGTGACGGATGCGCGCGACCAGGATCTTGGCGTTGGCCAGCGGCACGATCGGGTCGTCGTTGCCATGCATGACCAGTGTGGGCTGGCGCAGGCCGCCAAGCCACGGCAGGCTGCTCCAGCCCCACGCGGCCAGCAGCTGATAGAGATAGCCGCGTCCGCGCGGCGGCTCGATATGGCGGCTGTGCTCGCGCAACAGCCCAAGGTCATGGCGATAGGCGCCGCCGTACAGATCCCCGCCGATCTTTTCCAGATAGGCGGGATCGGTATAGCGGCGCGGCCCCATCATCCTGGCCAGCACCGACGGCCGGGCCGGCACCATGATCACGCCGGGCGATGTCGCGGCCAGGATCAGCCGCCGGCAACGCCGGGGATAAAGGTGCGCGAACTCCTGGGCAAGCGCGCCGCCCCAGGACACGCCCAGCACGTCCACCTGTCCGGTATAGCCCAGGTGGGTCAGCAGCTTGTCGGCCAGCAGGCTCAAGGTGGAGAAGCGATACGGCATGACCGGCGTGGGCGAACCGCCTACGCCGGGAATGTCGAAGATGACGACTTCCACGTCGCCAAGCGCCGCGATCAGCGGCTCCACCAGCTCCAGATTGGCGCCGATGCCGTTGAACAGCAGCAGGGGCGGGCTGCCGGTGGTGCCGCGGCGGATGCCGACGCGCAGCGTCCGCCCGTCCACGTCAATGGTGCGAATGTCCAGTTTGCCGCCGGTCTTGGCCTGGCACGCTGCCTGATTCATCGGGTTGTCCTTGTCGCGGGCGCCCCGCAAGCCGCCCGCCGGCATTTCATGAGGATCCGCGATCACTGCGCGGGCTTGAACAGCGCCTTCAGTTCCTCCACATTCTCGGCGATTCGCTTGCTGGCTGCCGACACGCTGTCGGCCTGCGTCTTCTGGGCGATGTCGGCCAGGTCGCGCAGGTTGGCCAGCGTCTTCTGCAGCGCGCCCTGCGTCAGTTCCACCGCGCCCGTGGCGGCGGCGCCATTGCCGGCGACGCTCGACTGCAGCAGGCGGTCCTGCAGGCCGGACAGCGTGCCGCGCACGACTTCCGCCTGCTTCTGGCTGAACGCCTGCACGCCGTCAAGCAGTGCGAGGTGGATGGCGGCCAGCGCGGCCAGGTCCTTGCGGCGCGCTTCGGCGATGGCGCTCACGTCGAGGCCGGGCAGGCCCAGGCGCTGGAGCACGCCGGTGTAGGCGGAGAACAGGGCGGCGGCGGGGTGCGCCGACGCGGATTTCGATGCAGTAGTTTCCATGGTCTTCATGCTAGTGGTGCGGTTTAGAAAAAAAACGCTTGGCTACGCCAGTCGCGCACGGTCACGCGCCGGCGACGTAGGTGCCCGGTGCGTCGCACAGGGCGGGGTGGCTGGCACTGCCCACCTGGGCCGGTGCATCGCGCCGGTCGCCGGATCGCTCGGCCAGCCACGTGCGCCAGTTGTCCCACCACGAATCGGGTTGCGCGGTGGCGCCGCCCAGCCAGGCCTCCGGATCTTCCGGCAGGGCCGCATCGGCATTGACGAAGAACCTGGCCTTTGGATTGCCCGGCGGGTTGATCAGGCTCTGGATGTGGCCGCTGGAACTCAGGACGAAGCGCGTATTGCCGCCGAACATGCGCGCCGTGTTGTAGACGCCCTTCCACGGGGTGATGTGGTCGGTGATGCCGCCCACCACGTACGTGTCGCAGGCCACCTTGGACAGATCCACCGGCGTGCCCAGCACGGTCAGTGCGCCGGGCCGGGCAAACACGTTGCCGGCGAAGATGTCGAGCAGCTGGCCATGGAACTTGCCCGGCAGGCGGGTGGTGTCGTTGTTCCAGTACAGGATGTCAAACACGGGCGGCGCATTGCCCAGCAGATAATTGTTGATCCAGTAGTTCCACACCAGGTCGTTCGGCCGCATCCATGCGAACACGCGACCCATCTCGTTGCCTTCCAGCACGCCCTTCATGATGCTGTTCTGCTTGGCCGCGGAGATGCTCTCGGGCGTGGCAAACAGGCCGATCTGCGATTCCTCGCTGCTGTCCAGCACGGCCACCATCAGCGTGGCCGCATTGACCAGGCGTTCGCCGCGCGCTTCCAGATGGCCCATCAGCGCCGACATGGTCATGGCCCCGGAACAGGCGCCGTGCAGGTTCACATCGTCGCTGCCGGTGATCTCGCGCACCGCGTGGATGGCTTCGATCAGCGCCGACACGTAGGTGTCCATGTCCCAGTCGCGATGCTCGATGGTCGGGTTGCGCCAGCTCACCGCAAACACCTGGAATTCGCTCTGCAGCAGGTAGTCGACGATGCTCTTGCCCTTCGACAGGTCGAACACGTAGTACTTGTTGATCTGCGGCGGCACGATCAGCTGCGGGCGCCCGTGCACCTTCGCCGTCGCCGGCTTGTACTGGATCAGTTCCAGCACCGCGTTGCGGAACACCACGGCACCGGGCGACGTGGCCAGGTTCTTGCCCACCTGGAAGGCCGACGTATCGACCTGCGACGGCATGCCCTGGTTGCGCACGGCGTCCATGATGGCGTTCTTGATGCCGGAGACCAGGCTGGTGCCGCCCGATTCGACGATCTTGCGCAGCGCGGCCGGATTCCCCAGCAGCGTGTTGGTCGGCGCCAGCGCGTCGGTCATCAGCTGCAGGACGAACTGCGCGCGTTCCTTGCTGCGGTCGTCCAGCGCGGACCGATCGACAAAGCCGCCCAGCGCGTTGCACCAAGCCAGATAGCTCTGCATTGCCACGCGATAGAACGGGTTGCTCTGCCAGGCGCTGTCGACAAATCGCTTGTCGCCTTTCTGCGGCGCGGGGCCGCCCTTGCCGGCCAGCGCCGCCACCAGCTCGCGCGTCAGCGCGGCGCCTTGTTCGACCAGCAGCCCGGGCTGGCGCACGGTCTGCGCGCCCACCTGGCGCACGGTGTCCAGCACGTCGCACGGGCGCAGCCCGATGAACGGGTTCAGCTTGGGCCGGTTCGTGCCGGCGTGGCCTGCCTCTTTCAGGCCTTCCGGCGCGGCCACGGCGCGCACGGGGGATTCCACATTGGCTTGCATATTGTCTTCGGCTCCTGTCAGCGCGCGGCCATCAGCATGGCCAGCGATTCCGCCAGCAGCGCCGGCCTGGTTTCGCCTTCGATTTCCAGCGTATTGATCAGCCGGGCGATCACCCGGCCGTCACCCTTGTCTTCCACCGCCGCCAGCGTCACGCGGTTGCGCACCCGTGCGCCGGCCTTGACTGGCGACAGAAAGCGCACCTTGTCGAGCCCGTAGTTCAGGCCCGCGCTGGCATCGTGGGGCACCACGCCCACTTCCATCGACAGCGACGCCAGCAGCGACAGGCTCAGGTAGCCGTGCGCGATGGTCCCGCCGAACGGGCTCTCGCGCTGTGCGCGGTCCACGTCCACGTGGATCCACTGGCGGTCGCCCGTGCAGTCGGCAAAGGCATCGACGCGGGCCTGATCGACGATCAGCCAGCCCGATACGCCAAGCTCGCGTCCGACGAAGTCGCCCAGGGTGTTCATGCTGTAGCCAGCAATGGTCATGGTGTTGTCTCCTCGCACGCATCACTCGTGCATTCGTTCATTTGTTTGGTCGCGCAGGCTCGGCTTCCTGTTCGGCTTCAGGGCCACTTCGGACACGCTGCGAAGCCTGTGGTGCGCCGGAGCCGTCACCCCAGGCGGGATTCCGGCGGCGCGATGCATGGATGCCATGTTGGCCGTGCGGCCGGATCGCCCGTATCCCCCAAAGAGGGGACCGGAAAGGGGAGCCCGGGGAGGGGAGACCGGGGAGGGGAGACCGGGGAGGGGAGACCGGGGAGGGGAGACAGGGGAGGGCGGTGAGGGCGCCAGCGCGGGGTCAGTGCCCGGTCACCAGCCCCAGCGATTGCGCGCGTGCGACGGCGTGCGCCCGTTTTTCCACTGACAGCTTGACGAAGATGCTCTTGATATGAGTCTTGACGGTCTCGGGCGCGATGCCCAGCGTCCGCGCGATTTCCTTGTTCGACTGGCCCGCGGCGATCAGCGCCAGGATGCTGCCTTCGCGCGCGCTCAGCGCCTCGCGCACCGACGCCGACGACGCCTTTTGCCGCATCTGGTAGCGTTCGTTGCAACGTTCGCGCAGTTCGTCGATGCAGGCCAGCCGTTGCGCGCCGCCGCTGGCGGCGACGGTAGCCTGTCTGGCCAGTTCCAGTAGGGCCCCGACGCCCGGCCCCTGGTCCAGGATGATCCGGTACGCACGCGCGGATTCGATGGACGCCAGCACCCGGCTGCATTCCTCGACGGCCCGTTCCGCCGCGCCACTGGCCTGGCAGGCCAGGGCCAGCAAGGTGCGGGCGCGTAGCGCGAGATAGTTGGGGTGCCGCTGCGGAAGGCGCCGGAGCAGGGCGTCCAGCAGACGCACGGCGTCATCCGGCCGTGCCCTGGCCATGGCGAGGCTGGCGGCACCCAGCGTCCGATAGCGGTCCAGTTCGCTGGCGCAGGCCTCGCAATCGGGCGCATCGACGGTATTCACCAGTCTGTCGATCTGTTCGACGCACGCGGCGGCCTCCCGGGCGCGGCCCTCGGCAAGCAGCAGCCGGACACGCTCCAGCAGGATGGCAGCCACCAGCCGGTGCCACGCGCGTTGATGGCCAATCGTCAACGCCTGTTCGATCCACGCGTGGGCCTGATCCAGGTGCCCGCGCGCCGCCGCAATGCGGACCAGCAAGGTATAGGCCACCAGCACGCTGTCCAGCAGGACCGCCGCGTCGATGACCGGCATGCGTTCCACCAGCAGCGTTTCGGCGTCTTCGAGCCGGTCCTGCTCGTAGCGCAACTGGGCCAGCGCCGGCGCGCACAGCGCGGCGGCGGTCGAGGCCGGGCCGGCGTTGTCTTCGGCCAACCGCATCGCCTGCAGAAAGTACCGCTCGGCCACGTCGAAACGCATCTGCTGCAGTTCCGCAAGGCCCAGCAGGCAAAGCCGATAGACCGACGAGAGCGGGTAGCGCCGGTTTTCGTCCGGCGAGTAGGGTATCCATGGCGTGGCATACAGCCGTTCCAGATCGCCGGACTTCCAGTGCGCGAACCGCACGACGTTGCCGAGCACGTTGATCATCCACGGGTCGTCCGACAGCGGGCGGCTCAGGCAGTCTTCCGCCAGCCGCAGCGCGCCTTGGGCATCGTCGCGCAAGGCGGCAAGCAAGGCGCGTATCGCCCGGCATTCCCACAGGTGGCGTTCGCGATCGGCCTCGGGCCCTCGTGCGGCATCCTGCCCGATGGCTTCCACCATCGCGGACGCCTCTTCGAAACGCATGGCCAGCGCCATGCCACGTGCCAGCGCCAGGCGCACGTCAACCTGGCCACGCATGATGTCCGGCGGCAAATGCCGCTGCCAGCCAAGTAGCGTCTTCAGATCACCCTGGCGGACCAGCGACATCGCACATTGGCCAATCAGCGCAACGGCATCGGCGGCATCGCCGGCTTCCAGCGCATGCCAGACGGCGTCGGTCCACAGTGCCTGCGCGGCATACCAGCGCGACGCGCGCCGATGCAGGTCGGCAATGTCGATGTCGGCGGCAGTCTCCAGCCGCTGGCGCAGGTAGTCGCGCAGCAACTGGTGGTAGCGAAACCAGCGGCCCTCGACGTCCAGCGGATCGAGCAACAACTGGCGCGTGGCCAGCGCCTGGAGCATGTTCTGGCTGTCCGCCGCGCCGGTAACAGCCATGCAGAGCGGCGCGGAAAGCCGGTCCAGGATGGCGGTGCGCACCATGAAATCGACCAGTTCCGGGGTCTGGCAGGCCAGCATCTCTTCCAGATAGGCCGCGATAGGCCGCGCCGTGCCCGATGGCGCCACCCAGGTGCCCGACTGGCTGCGCGCCAGCATCGGGGTGGACAGGCGCAACGCGGCTGCCCAGCCTTCGGTCGAGGCGTGCAAGGCGTCTACCGAGGCCTGCGGCAGGCCTCCCGCGCATTCGCGCTGCACGAACCGCCCGGTTTCGTCGGCACTGAAGCGCAACATCGCGGCGTCGATCTCAAGCAGCGCATTGCCGGCCCGCAACCGTGCCAGCGGCAAGGGCGGGTCCGCACGCGTGCCCAGCACCAGATGGAAGTTCGACGGCGCGTGAGCCAGTAGCAGCGCCACGGCTTCATGAATCGATTCGGTGCCGATCAGGTGATAGTCGTCCACGAACAGGAACAGCTCGTCGTCGATCTCGGCCAGCGCGTTGACCAGCGTGGCAATGACCGCGCGCGGCACAAGCAGCGAAACCTCACCGGCAAGCCCCGGGGGCGCGCCTTCAGCGACACAGGCACCGTACAGCGATTGCGCCAGATGACTCAGAAAATGTGCAGGCTCGTCATCTTCCTGATCCACCGACAACCAGGCGACCCGAGCGCCATCTGCGCGCAACCGGTGAAGCCACGCAATGCAAAGCGATGTCTTGCCGAAACCCGCCGGCGCCTTGATAACGGTGAGCCGCTTGTCCCGACCCTGGCCAAGCACGTCCAGCAGGCGTGGACGTTCGATCAATCCGGCCGGCAAACGCGGCGCAAGGATCTTGGTCGCCAGCAGAAACGGAACGGACGGCGCGGACGAGGCCGCAGGAACAGACGCGGATGCTTCCGCGACGCGCCGACCGGAAGCACGATTGCGGCCCGCCGGCTTTTTCCCAGGCGGCGCCGATGGAAAGAGTTGGCCTTCGCGCATGAAGTTGATTCTAGCCGCGCCAACCCTCGATTCAAGCAGGGCCAGCGCATGCGGAAGAGGCAGTTGGGAGGTGCTTTGCTGGCCGAGGTGTTCTTGAATGGGTGCGCATGTTATTTAACATAAGATAGATTATTGATAGAACGCATGTCAGGGCCAATTAGACTTGTCGTACTTAGGCCAAATAGAAATGTCGTACCCCCTTGCCAGGACTGGCATGATGGGGCCGCTTTAACGGGGACCGTGATCCTGGATACAGAAACAGGAACCGAATACCGTGCATTCGGTGTCCTGGGCATTTAGGACCGACGCGCAGACGGCGCGCAATGTCGATCCTGACAAGCCATTGTTGCGTGCTGGCCAGGCCTGACCGGGCGTTTTGGCCCCGATGGTCGCCGAATTCGCATCAACGTGCCGCAGCACATCAAACCGTCACCACGATCTTGCCGAACTGTTCATTCGACTCGAGAAAGCGGTGCGCATCGACGATCTGGTCAAAGGCGAAGGTTCTCGCAATCACCGGCCGAAACGCCCCCGCTTCCAGTCCGTCGATGATGAATGCCTTGGCCGCCTCAAGCCTCGCCGGGTCGCCGGTGATCTCGTGCACGAGGTAACCGCGCAGCGTCAGGGTCTTGCTCAGTACGTCAAACAAGGGAAAAGGCGTCGGCTCCGTACTGAGGCCGCCATATTCGATGAGAATTCCGCCGCGCGACATCGCTGCCGTCAGCGGCTGGAAGATGGGGCCGCCGATTGCGTCCAGCACGACCCGCACGCCAGCCGGGCCTGTTATCTCCTGCAACCGGGCGGCGAGATCGACGTTGGCGGTGGCAACCACGTGGGCGGCGCCTGCGGTCAGCAGGTCGCGCGCCTTGGCTGAGGTCCGTGTGATCGCGATGGGCGTCGCACCTACCCGATTCGCGATCTGGATCGCGGCCAACCCGACGCTGCTGGACGCCGCCGTCACGGCCACAAAGTCTCCCGGGCCCAGCTTGGCGATGTCGATCAGCGCACCATAGGCCGTGAGATACGGCATCCACACTGCGGCGGCCTCCTCCCAACCCAGCGTTCGCGGATGTCTGACGACAAGTGGGGCGGGAAACGTCACCAACTCCCCATACGCGGGCCAGCGAACCATCGACTGCGGCGGCACAACGCTGACGGCATCGCCCGGCGCAATCGCCGTGACACCGGTGCCCACCGCCTCGACAACGCCCGCGGCCTCAAGCCCGAGCCCGGACGGAAACGTCGGCCGCTCGATATACGTCCCGGCACGCAGCAGCGCCTCGGCACGATTGAGCCCCAGCGCCTTGACTCGAATCTGTACCTCGCCCGGGCCCGGCGGCGGAACATCGACGTGCTCGATGCGCAGGACCTCGGGTCCCCCATGCTGATAGAAACGGACAACGCGTGCCATGAACTCCCTCCAGTCGAAACTTGTTGAAGTGAATCCACTGTAGTCGCCCGCGTTTTGCCGATAAATGGCGGATAATCGACGACAGTCGAAACCATTCGTTTTTAATATGGACCGTCTGACCAGCATGGCCGTATTTGTAAAAGCCGTCGATTTAGGCTCGTTTGCGGCCGCCGCTGATGTGCTGGGCCTATCCGCCCCCATGGTCGGCAAACATGTTCACGCATTGGAAACCCGCCTTGGCGTGCGCTTGCTGATTCGCACCACGAGACGCCAGAGCCTGACTGACTTCGGGCAGGCCTACTACGATCGCTGCAAGGTCGTGCTGGCGGAGGCGGAGGCCGCGGATGCGCTTGCGGCCGATCAGTTCGGCGAACCGCGCGGGAGGTTGCGTGTCACCATGCCCGTGCACTTTGGCCGGCTTTGCGTGGCCCCGGTGCTACTGCGATTTGCGCAGACGTATCCGGCGCTGGAGCTGGATCTCTCATTCAATGACCGTTTCGTCGATCTGGGCGAAGGCGACTTCGACATCGCCATCCGTACCGGCGATCTGGACGACAAGGCCGGCGTGATCGCGCGTCGTGTCGCACGCCAACCGATGATCGTCTGCGCTTCGCCCGCCTATCTCAAGGCGCACGGCCAGCCCGCGACCGTCGACGCGCTCGAGCGGCACCAAGCCATCGTGTACAGACGGTCAGGCCGGGTCAGCCCGTGGCTTTTTCCCAGGGACGGGCTTCCGCCGGAAGAGATGATTCCACTCAACCGCATCCGGATGGATGATCTCGACGCCATTGCCGAAGCCGCGACACTTGGCATGGGACTCGCCTGGCTTCCCTATTGGCTTGTCCGCGATCGCATCCAGGCGGGGGCGCTGGTCGCCCTATTGCCGGACCGGCGTGCATTTCTCTACGACGCCTACGCGTTGTGGCTGCAGGCGCCTCACTTGCCGCGCAAAGTCCGCATGGCCGTCGACGCGCTCGTTGAGGCATTGCCCGCGCTGATGACGTAAGTGGCAGGGTTGGAAAGACGTCCCCCGCATGTTGCGGCGCGCAACGCCCCACTCGGACACCCGTTTGAACATTGGCGTGACGTATCGCCGCGGTTACATTGGCCGGGCGTTGCGTCACGCGGGGGAAGCATGTCGTGAAAGCATGATGGCGGTCGAGGACGCGTGCCGACGCACTCCCACACACACGATAAAGAAGACAGAGGAGACATCATGCATCGCGTATTCCAGAGCACTGCCCTGGCGTTGGCGGCCGGCTTCCTGCTGTACGGCTGTGGTGGCGGCGACGACAACGGTTCGGCCACCACCGCATCCACACCCGCTCCCACAGCGCCGACGGTTCAGCCCGAAGAGGTGCGTCCGCAAGACAGCCGGACCTTTACCGTCGATACCAACGCGCTGGCGGCCAAACTGGTGCCGCTGGCCGGCGCGCCAGCGTCCGACCGCTGGTCCGGTCAGCTTGGCAATGCCGGCTATGTCGTGGAAGTGCCCGCCGCCTGGAACGGCAAGCTCGTGATGTATGCCCTCGGCTACGCCGGGATGGGTTCCGCGCTGTCCGTCACCATTCCGGGCATCCGCCGGCATCTGCTGGAGGCCGGCTACGCGTGGGCCGCATCCACCTATTCCACCAACTATTACGACGTCCGCGCCGGCCTGGAGGACACCAACGCGCTGGCGCTGGCGTTCACCGATATTGCGAAGAAGAATGGCCGCACGCTGGCCGCGCCCACCCGCACGTATATCGTGGGCCATTCGATGGGCGGGCATGTGGCGGCTGCCGCCGTGGATGCCGAGAACGTCCAGACCGCCGTACACAAGGTGTCGTACAACGGCGCGGTGCCGATGTGCGCCGTGCTGGGCGACACCGAACTGTTCAATTACTTCGGTGGCTATCAGACCGCCGCGCAGCAGTTGGCCGGCATGCCAGCCACATCGTGGCCGGTCACGAACTGGGCGCAGATCGTGGCGCCGCTGATGTCGGCGTTGTTCACCACCTACCCCTCGGCGACGACCGCCGCGGGCGACAAGCTCAAGGCCGTGGTCAAGAACCTGACCGGCGGCGAGCGCCCGCTGTTCGAACTCGGCTTCGGCCAAAGCCCCGCGTCGAAGGCTTACCAGGACGCGGTGTGGAGCACGTTCGGCTCCGACGGCACGGTCAACGGCATCCTGACGCAGAACGTGGTGGACACCACTGCCCTGCTCTACCAGTTCGACAACGACCCGGCCCAGTCCGCCGAGGAACAGGCGTTCAATGCGGCGATTTTCCGGGTGCGCCCGGTCGCCGATGCCAATCGGCTGCGCCGCGACGGCCTGCGCTGGATTCCGCAGAACGCCGCGAAAATCAGCGTGCCGGTGCTCACGCTGCATACGCTGGGCGACATGTACGTGCCATTCAGCATGGAGCAGATCTACAAGCGCCGCGCCGACGCCAACGGCACGGCGTCCTGGCTGGTGCAGCGCGCGATCCGCGGTATCGCGCACTGCGATTTCACGGTGGCGGAGCAGACCAGGGCCTTCGACGACATGGTGACGTGGGAGCAGACCCACACGCGGCCCGGCGGCGACGATGTGCTGACGGCGTCCGTGGTGGCCAATGCCAAATATGGCTGCACGTTCACCGACAATACCGTGGGTGCCGACGACGACCCCGTGACAAAGAACCTGCGACTGGTGATCGCAGCGACGCCCGGCACCAGCTGCCAGTAGCCAGGCAGGCCGCCGCTCGGCGGCATCCGTCACGCGCGGGCGGATGCCGCCGTCCGCCCGGTCTTCCAGCGCCGGGCAATCCCCACCGTTGCCGACTTCCCCATTGCCCAACGGGCGCCGCCCGCGCAGCCCGCTAGGACGTTGGTCCAATGGCAGCACTGCCCGGATCGGTCTACCGTGTCCTGACCCGTTGCTGGCACATGGGGAGGAACCAGCATGTCGGCTATCAATCCGTCACAGAGCGACAGCGTCGAGGATCGGGCTCCGGCCCTCGACGTGGTGGATCGCGTATCCGAAATGTGTTTCGGGCTGTACATGGCGCTGACGTTCGTGGGCGCCGTGTCGTCCGCCACGGCCGGGCCCGATGCCGCCCAGACCATGCTGCGTGCCGCCCTGGGCTGCAATCTCGCCTGGGGGCTGGTGGACGCGATCATGTATCTGGTGCGCACGCTGGCCGGGCGCGGCATGCTGCAGAAGCTTGCCCTGACGGCCAAGCATGGCGACGCGCCCTCGGGCATCGCGGCGATCCGCGACGCGCTGCCGCCCGCCATGAATCCACACATTGCCAACGAGGATCTCGAACCGGTACGGCTACGGCTGGTGTCCGGCGCCACCGTGCCGGACCGTCCGACGCTGCATGGCGGCGACTTTCTTGCCGCGATCCGCATCTTCTTTATCGTCGTGCTGTCCACGTTCCCGGTCGCCCTGCCCTTCGTGGTGCTGCACGACCTGTCCACGGCGCTGCTGGTGTCCCGGGTGCTGACGCTGATCATGCTGTTCGTGGGCGGCGCGGCGCTGGGCCACTACGGCGGAATCAACCCGTGGCGGGCCGGGTTCTGGATGATGGCGCTGGGCGTGGCCGTCACCATGGCCGTCATCGCGCTGGGGGGATAAGATGCGCGCGCCCCTGGTGGCAGTTGCGATCTGGCTCGCGGCAAATGGCGTGCAGGCCCAGGAGGTTGCCGTTACCCCGCCGGCGCCCGCTGCGGATACCCCGCCGCCCGCTTGGAGTTTCCTGGCGACCGGGTTCTGGAACATGCCGCGACACGAAGACAGCTACGCTTCGGGCATTTTCGGGGCCGATCATGGCCAGCTGCATCTCGAAGCGCGCGTCAACTACGAGGCGATGCATGCCCAATCGGGTTTCGTCGGCTGGTCGTTCTCTGGCGGGGAAACGTTCCAGTACAAGGTCACGCCCATCGTGGGCGTCGTGGTGGGCAGCGCGCACGGGCCCATTGCCGGCGTGGAGGCCAGCCTCGCGGTCAGCAAGTTCGATTACTACATCGAAGCCGAATATCTGCCCGGCACGGGCTCCACCACTCCCTATACCTATGCGTGGAGCGAACTGGGATTCCGCCCGGTCCAGTGGCTGCGTGTGGGTCTGGTCGCCCAGCGCACGCGGATCTACGGCGGCGATCGCGAATTCCAGCGCGGCGGCCTGGTACAGCTCACGTTCGGCAAGGTCACCGGCAGCGTCTACTGGTTCAATCCGGCCTCCCACGATCAGGTGGTCATCGCCGCCATGACGCTCGCGTTCTAGCGCATGCGCCGCCCTGCCGGAACCAGCCGGCGACCGGCAGGGGGGCAGATCGTCACGTATGCCGTGGGAGCGGTCGCGCGCCGTGCCTACATGACCCGATGCGCAAAATGGCCGCGCCGCGCTTCGGACATCAGCTGCGCGAAATCGTCCACGTTCATATGGACCAGCGCCTCGCGGTCGCCGGCCTCGAAGTAGACGTCGTCGTGGGTCAGCAGGCTGTCGTCGATCCAGGTCAGCGTGCCATAGGCCATGCCGACCGGCGGCAATGCCTGCCGATCGCAGTCGCGGAACACCTCGCGCACGCCTTCGGCATGGGCGTAGGCCACCTTGCGCCCGGTCTGCTCGCGCAGTTCGGCCAGCTTCAGGTGATGGCTGGCGGGAATCACGGCGGCCAGGTAGCCCTTGTCGTCCTCCAGCAGCACCGTGCGGGCCAGCCGGTCGGCCGGGATGCTTGGGGCCGCGTCGTCGCCGGGGTGGGCCAACTGTCCGGGCCGCCCGGGGCGACGCACGGTCTCGAACCGGGCCTCGGTCCTGCTCAGGCATCGCGCCAGCTTCGTCGCCATGGTCATGATTGCCGCCTCCCGGCGTCACGCGCCGCAGTGGTCTGGTGTACCGGAACTATAGGTCAGGCGCCGCCCCGAATGGTCGGTGCTAACCCGAATCGTCATGGCGCCACCCCATAGCAATGCCCTATCGCGCCGATTGCAAACCTCTCATGTTGTTGGCATGCGCTCTCGCCTATATTTCTCGTGCGACAGGGTCTGCCCAGGCAGAACCTCGTGGAAGTGTTGACGCGTGAAGACAGACAAGAACTACCGTTCGGATCCCCCAAAGGAGAGAGCATGTCTAACGAAAAGTGTCCCTTCAACCATGCCGCCGGCGGCGGGACCACCAATGCGGACTGGTGGCCGAAACAGCTGCGGCTCGACCTGCTGGCCCAGCATTCGGACAAGAGCAACCCGCTGGGCGAGGCATTCGACTACGCCGCGGCCTTCAAGAGTCTCGACTACGCCGCGCTGAAGCAGGACCTGGCCCACCTGATGACCGATTCGCAAGACTGGTGGCCTGCCGACTTTGGCCACTACGGTCCGCTGTTCATCCGCATGGCCTGGCACAGCGCCGGCACGTACCGCATCGGTGACGGCCGTGGGGGTGGCGGACGCGGCCAGCAACGGTTTGCGCCGCTCAACAGCTGGCCCGACAACGTCAGCCTGGACAAGGCCCGCCGGCTGCTATGGCCCGTCAAGCAGAAATACGGCCAGAAGATTTCCTGGGCCGACCTGATGATCCTGGCCGGCAACGTCGCACTGGAAACCATGGGCTTCAAGACCTTCGGCTTTGGCGCCGGCCGCGAAGACACCTGGGAACCGGACCAGGACGTCTACTGGGGCGATGAAAAGACCTGGCTCGGCGGCGATATCCGCTACGGCAAGGGCGCGGCTGGCAGGCAGGACGATGGCGGCGTGCTGGTGGCCGATGTGGAAAAACACGGCGAGGAAGTCAGCCGCACCGACCCGGGCCGCAATCTGGAAAATCCGCTCGGCGCGGTGCAGATGGGCCTGATCTACGTGAACCCGGAAGGCCCGGACGGCAATCCCGACCCCCTTGCCGCGGCCTACGACATCCGCGACACGTTCGGCCGCATGGCCATGGACGACGAGGAAACCGTGGCGCTGATTGCGGGCGGCCATACCTTCGGCAAGACGCACGGCGCGGGCCCGGCCAGCAACGTCGGGCCGGAACCCGAGGCGGCCGCGCTGGAACTCCAGGGGCTGGGCTGGCAGAACAAGTACGGCACCGGCAAGGGCGCGGACACCATCACCAGCGGTCTGGAAGTGACGTGGAGCAGCACGCCGACCCAATGGGGCCAGGGCTTCTGGGAAAACCTGTTCAATTTCGAGTACGAGTTGACCAAGAGCCCGGCCGGCGCCAACCAGTGGGTGGCCAAGGATGCACCCGAGACGGTGCCGCACGCGCACGATCCGTCGAGGAAGCTCAAGCCGACCATGTTGACCACCGACCTGTCGCTGCGCTTCGACCCGGTCTACGAGAAGATCTCGCGCCGCTTCAAGGACGATCCGAAGGCCTTTGCCGATGCCTTCGCCCGTGCCTGGTTCAAGCTGACCCACCGCGACATGGGCCCGGTGGCGCGCTACCTGGGCCCCGAAGTGCCCACCGAGGAACTGCTCTGGCAAGACCCGATCCCGAAGGTGGACCACCCGCTGGTGGACGACAAGGACATCGCCGCGCTCAAGCAGCAGGTGCTGGCGTCGGGGCTGTCGATTGCGGAGCTGGTCAAGACGGCGTGGGCGTCGGCCTCGACCTTCCGTGGCTCCGACAAGCGCGGCGGCGCCAACGGTGCCCGCATCCGCCTGGCCCCGCAGAAGGACTGGGCGATCAACGAGCCCGACCAGCTTGGCAAGGTACTGTCCAGGCTCGAAGCCATCCAGAAGGACTTCAACGGCGCGGCGTCGGGCGGCAAGAAGGTCTCGCTGGCTGACCTGATCGTCCTGGCGGGCAATGCGGCCATCGAGAAGGCAGCGGAAAAGGCCGGCAAGACGCTGACCGTGCCGTTCTCGCCGGGCCGTATGGATGCGTCGCAGGACCAGACCGACGTGAAGTCGATGAACGCCATGGAGCAGACCGCCGACGCGTTCCGCAACTACATCAACCCGCGCGTGCGCGTGCCGGCCGAGCACATGATGATCGACAAGGCACAGTTGCTGACGCTGACCGCGCCAGAGATGACGGTACTGATCGGCGGCCTGCGCGTGCTGAACGTCCATCATGGCAAGGATGCGCACGGGGTGCTGACGGACCGGCCCGAGACGCTGACCAACGACTTTTTCCGCAACCTGCTCGACATGAGTCTGGAGTGGACGCCGCTGTCGCGCGACGTGTTCGAGGGCGCCGATCGCAAGACCGGCGCGGTCAAGTGGACCGGCTCGCGGGTCGACCTGGTGTTCGGCTCGCACGCGCAGTTGCGGGCGCTGTCCGAGGTGTACGCCAGTGCCGACGGCGCCGACAGGTTCTACACGGACTTTGTCGCCGCCTGGGCCAAGGTGATGGACCTCGACCGCTTCGACCTGCGCCAGTGATGTCGCCCGGTGGCATGCGGGGCGCCGATCGGTATCGGCGCCCTTTTTCTTTGGCTTTTGGCGCCGGGGCGCTCAGGCGGTGCACGCCCTCAATGCCTGCAGGCAAAATTCCGCCACCACACCGGCCATCTGGTCGATGTCGAGCGGTTCGGCCGATACCGCCGATAGCGCCGACAGGCGCGCGTTGCTGGCGGTAGCCGTGGCCAGGCCGTGGGCGGCGATCCAGACGGCGAAGGCCAGTTGTTCTTCGGTCAGCTGGGCAGGCGCCTTGCCGTCCAGGCACGCGGCCACGGCCTCGCGCACGCGCGAGAACGAATCGCCGGCGGCCTGCGTCAGTTCCGGGTAGTCACTGCGGCGCGCGACGCCGGGGCCGAACATCAGGTGAAAGCGCGCCGGATAGGTGTGGGCGAATTCCGCATAGCCCACCAGCAGGCCGCGCAGGCGGTCGGCCGGGGTGGCATTGGGCAGCCGGGCGGCGCGTTCGCTCTTGAAATGCTTGAGTTCGCGGAACGCCTGCGCGGCAATGGCTGCCAGCAGGCCGTTGCGGTCCTGGAAGTGGTGCGATGGCGCGCCGGCCGACACGCCGGCAAGCCGGGCGGCGGTGCGCATGCTCATGGCGGCCACGCCTTCGGTATCGATCAGGTGCAGGCCCCAGGCGATCAGCGACGCGCGCAGATCGCCGTGGTGCCACTGCCCTTCCGGCTTGGTGGCCGCCCCCGTGGGCGTCTTGCGGGGCCGGGGCGCGCGGGCGGCCTTGGATGGCTGGGTCATGCCGGGTTGCTGCCTGGTGTCGCGGGGTTCCATGCTACCGCGGCCGTCGCGGATCTGGCGGTTACAGGGCCGCCTGGCTGTCCAGCGCGGCCGCGGCGTCGGCGGCCGGGGCCGGGCGCCGGCGCAGCGCGGCTTTCACCACGCCGTACTGCACGCAGAACAGCACGCCCTTGGACACCGCCGGATAGATCGCGATAAAGGCCGGCCACGACGCCGGGTGCCAGATCGCCACCGCTGCGTTCAGCGCGGCGGACACCAGCATCAGCACCGCCCAGGCGTAGCCGAAAAACGTCATCTCGGGCTGCACGCGCGGCGCGATGGCGGGCGGCACATAGCGGTTCATCCAGCCGCCGCGCAGCATGACCACGCCGATCACCAGGAACAGGATGCTCGGTTTGGCCATCACGAAGCGCGGATCGGACGTGACCCAGGTGGCGATCGACGACACCACGACCGACGCCAGGCTGATCCACTGCAGCACTGCCACGCGGCGCCGGTGGACGATTTCCCGGCCGACCACGGCCAGTGCCACGACCAGCCCCGCCAGCGTGGCGATGCGGACATCCACGTTCAGCGCCATCAGCACGGCAAACACCAGCACGCCCAGCGTGTCGAGCATGACGGGCCACGCCACCCGCAGGAGCCGGCTCATGTGCTGGCTCCTTCCACCCAGTTGCCGTGGAAGCCGAACGGCACGCGCTGCGGCAGTTCCACCGTGGCCACCGGCCCGGCCTCGATGTCCAGCGCATCGAGCACCAGCAGTTCACTGGTATTCGATGCGGCACGCCACACCACGGCCAACAGCCAGCCGTCGCCCTCGGCGCGGCCACGCGGCGCGAACACCGGCTCGGAGGTCGCGTCGCCGGGCGGCAGCCACAGCGTGGCCTGGGCGCCGGTCACGGCGTCGAGATGCACGATGCCCTGCCGTTCCCCCTCGTCCGATGGCCCCTGGCTCACGGCTTCCCCGGGCACCGACGCGGCGAACCAGCCATGCCGGTGCCGGCGACCGGCAAGCCGGTCGTCGATGCGCGGAAATTCGCCCGGGATGTCGCACAGGCGCTGGCTGGTGAAGGTGTCGCGGCCATCGGCCAGATCGAAGGTCCAGCGGGTCAGGTAGGCCAGCTGGCGCGACCGGTCGCCCGGCGACCCGTCCGGGCGCGGAAACAGGGGCGCCTCGTCGTAGACCATGACGTCGGCGTGTATCGTGTCGCCCGCTTCCCACGCATTCATCGCGTGGAACACATAGCACGGCGGGCCCTGGAACCAGCGCGGCACGCCGGACGGTGCATCGCGCCGCATGATGCCGATCATCGACGGCCGGTCTGCCTCGAACGCATACGGCGGCAGGCCTTTCTCCAGCCGCTCGCGGCTGCCTGTCAGCGGCAGGACCGGAAACAGCAGATGCCGCGTGGTCATCATGAAGTCGTGGACCATGCTGCAGTACGGCGTGTCGAACTTGAGATGGCGGGTCAGCCGCGCATCGGGGCCAATGGTGCCGGTGGTGATGGCGGCGGTCAGCGGGCCATCGGCGTTGTATCCGAAGAAGAACATTTCGCCGGTCAGCGGATCGATCTTCGGATGGGCCGTGAACGGGCCCTGCAGCGGGCCATAGTCGGCGTAGCCCAGCGTTTCGAGCGTGCCGGGCGTCATGCGCGTGGGCCGGTGCGCCTCTTCCAGTGCCAGCAGCCGCTGGCCGTGCCACACGATATGGGTGTTGGCCACGCCCCGGTCGTCGCCCGCCCATTCAGGCGCGTCGGGCAGCTTGCCGGCAAACGCGCGGAACAGCGCGCGGCCGGCCCGGTCTTCGTCGCGCCATTTCGGCGTGCGGACCCAGCGGTTGCGATAGCTCGCCGCGCCATCGGCCAGCGCAATGGCGTGGATCATGCCGTCCCCGCCGAACCAGTGCGTGGCCGCCGTCGGAAAACGCGGATTCGGACCATTCCGATACAAGGTGCCGGCCAGTTCCCGGGGCAGCTCGCCCCGCACCTTGAGCCCGGCGGCGTCGATTTCCCGGGTCACCGGCGCAAAGTTGCCCTTCGACCAGATGCCGTCCGGCGCTTGCTGGGCTGCCTTGCCATGCGCCTCTTCCTGCACGCGTTGCTGCGCTGTTTCCACGCTGTCTCCCCCGATCCGAACTGATCACTGTTCAGTTTGCGTATTCAAGGCGGCGTCCAGGGCGAAGTCAAGGACATCTGGCTTGGGGATTTCGCCAATACGGGTGGAAGGACTGCGGGGGTCGGGTCGATGCGCGGGTCGCGGTGCTATGCCGCGCCCGGGTCCGGCGAATTGATGACCACCGTCGGCACGGCCGACTGCGCCACCACCTTGGACACCACCGATCCGGTCAGGGCCGCCTTGAGCGGGCCGACGCCCTTGGCGCCCACCACCAGCAGGTCGGCACCGTGCTCGGCGGCAAAGCCCATGATCGACGCGACGGCGTCGCCGCGCAGCCAGTGCTCATGGACGCCATCGGCATGGTCATCCAGAATGCGGCGCGCGGCTTCGAACGCCTGGCGTGCCTGCTCGCGGTTTTCCTGCTCGAAGTCGACCGTGCCAAACCCGGTGCGCCCCAGCACCGGCGAGACATGCACCAGATGCACGATGCGCGGCGCGGCCAGCGCGGCGGTGGAGGCCACCCAGTGGGTGGCAGCGCGGCTGTGGGCAGACCCATCGATCGCCAGCACGACTACGGTCATCGGATGCTCCTTTGCAGAAGGGGTCGGACAGTCGCGAGCATACTGCAAGAACCGGCGGCCATGCGCCCACGCGGCCACGCCGGCGGGGGCCGGCGCCCTTGGCGGCTTCACGCCCGGTTGCCTACCATGACATCACCGTCCCTCCGTCCCTCCGTTCCATCCGCCCGGGCCCTGCCATGCCGACCGACGCCAATCCGACAACAGCCGCCCTGCCCCCACCGCCCCAACTGCCCCTGCACGCCAACCTGCGCAATGGCCAGCCGGTGGTGGTGCGCAAGATCCGCGAAGACGACAAGGCGGGCATTGTCGAAGCGTTCTCGCTGCTGTCCGACGATTCCCGCTACACACGCTTCATGGCCGCCATGCACGATCTGCCCGAGGCGCTGCTCGACGACGTGGTTCACCCGGTGCCCGGGCAAGACTGCACGCTGGCCGCCGTGGCGGGCACCGCCGAGAGCGGGCATCTGGTGGGCGGGGCGCGCTACGTGGCGCTGCCGGGCCGCGATGCGTGCGAGTTTGCCGTGACCGTGCTCGACGGCTGGCAATCCTCGGGCCTCGGCAGCCTGCTGATGCAGACGCTGATCGCACTGGCGCGGGCGGCCGGGTTCGGCACGATGGAGGGCTACGTGCTGTCGGCCAAACGCGGCATGCGGGGGCTGGCGCACCGGCTTGGCTTCGCGGATACGGTCTGCCCCGACGACGCCACGCTGCGCGTGGTCACGCTCGACCTCCGCGATCCGCCATCTTCCTGACCTACGGCGCGGCCTGGCGGAAGGTGGCGGGTTGAGGGCTCAGGGCCGAGGGCTGAAGACTACTCCGCGCCGGCCAGCACGGCCTTCTGGGCGGCCAGCCGGGCGCCCATGGCTTCGGCCAGCGCATGCAGGCCGGACATCGGCCGCACCATGACCTCGAACTCCTCGATCTTGCCGGCCTCGTCAAACCGCAGCATGTCGATGCCTTTCAGCGCCTTGCCATCGACCTCGGCACTGAATTCCAGCACGGCGCTCTTGCCATCGTCCGTGGCAAACATGCGGTGGTAGGTGAAGTTGTGGAAGACCGTGTTCACCGTCTTCAACACCAGCTTGATCGCAGCACGTCCCGGATATGGCGTATGCGCCACAGGCGAGCGAAATACGATGCGGTCCGACAGCAGCGGGTCCAGCTCTTCCATGGCATTGCGCGCCAGCAACGCGTGCCAGGCAGCCAGCGTCTGTTGCGCGGCGGGGGTCAGGCCTTGAACGTCCATGCAGGTCTCCTTGGGTGGCAAAGAAGGGAATTTATGCAACTGGTTGCATAGAAACGCATCGTAGCGTGTGGCCCGCCAAATTGCCAGCGCGATACCGCAATGCCCGGGGAAGCCATGCACAGCCTGCATTCCGGGCCCGAACACGGGGCCAAACTGCCAGAAATGCAAAATCAGACAAACGCCTACAGCTTGTGCATGTGCCTCACTCTAAGCTTCATCGCAGGACCTGACCCGTCCTGTTTAACCTCCCCCTGCAAGCCCGCCTGATTCGCGTCAGGCGGGTTCTTTTTTTGCTAGCGCCAGCGACGAGCCCTGCCTTAGCGGCCCGGCGGCGCCGACCCGATCCCAGCCGCTCCGGCTCCGTCCAGCGCCTGCAGGATCGCGTAGGCGGCCTGCACGCGCGCGGGGATCGGCAGATTGCGGTTGGCCAGCATTACCACGCCAATCCGCCGCCCCGGCACGAATGCCACATAGGCGCCAAAGCCATTGGTCGAGCCAGTCTTGTTGATCAGTGCGTCGGCCGGCGCCGGTTGCGGCGGATCGATGCGCTGCACGGCCTGGGCGTCCCGCACCATGCGGGCGTCGTTGCCGGCCTGCAGCACATCCAGCGATACCGGCCAGCCATAGCGTTCCCAGCCTAGCCCCTGCGTCATCCCGCCCACCCGGAAGTAGCCCGCATGGGTGGCGGCCAGCGCCTGGCGCAGGGCGGCGTCCGAGACAGCCTGCCCATCGATGTTCAGCTCCACGTAGCGGATCATGTCGGCGGCGGTGGTCTTGATGCCGTAGGCCTGCCCATCGAACACGCCGGCCGACGCGCGCACGGGCTTGTCGTCGCGGTAGCCCCATGCGTAGTGGACCCTCTGCGCGCGGGGCACCTGCACCCACGAATGGGTCAGGCCGAGCTTCGGAATCAGTTGCCGCGCCATCGCGCTGTCGAAGGAGGTGTCCAGCGCCTGGGCGGCCGCAAGGCCGAACAGGCCGAGGCTGACGTTCGAATAGCGCCGCTGCGTGCCCGGTGCGGCGTCGGGCTGCCAGCGGCGCAGCCATTCGATCATCTGCGGCATGGTGTTGACGGCGTCCGGCACCTGCAGCGGCAGCCCGCCCGCCGTGTAGGTGCCCAGTTCCAGCAGGCTGATACGGTCGAACGCGCTGCCGGCAAGCCTTGGCAGGTAGCGGGTGGCCTTGTCATCGAGCGAGAGCACGCCGCGCGCTTGCGCCCAGGCCGCCAGCGTGGCCGTAAAGGTCTTGCTGACCGATCCGATCTCGAAAAGCGTGTCGTCGGTAACGGGCCGGTTGCCCTGCCGCGAGGCCACGCCATAGTTGAAAATCCGGTGCTGTCCGCCGGCGGTAATCGCCACAGCCATGCCCGGCACCTGGTACTGGGCCATGACCGGCTGCACCGCGGCATCGACAGCCCGGTGGATGGCATCGGCATCGGCCGCCTGTGCCGCCTGTGCCGACCCGGCAATCGCCAGCGCGAACAGTCCGGCCCACAACGGAGGACGGATGGCAAGACAACGGAAAGCGCGGGCGGCTGGAGGCATGGGCGGACACAAGGGGGCTGGGGCGAGGACGCATTGTAGCCGTGGCGATGGCGCGCACCGATGGCCGGCGCCACCGCCGATGCAGGCTGGCGGCCCCGCTTCGCCCCCCCTTCGGCCAGGCGCGGCGTGGCCGGCAGATTCGGCCGATCGCGGCCTACAATCACGGGCGCCAATATCAAGGAGACCCCATGAAACCCCGTATCTCGGTGCTGACGCTGGGCGTGGCCGACCTCGAACGCGCGGTGGGCTTCTATCGCGATGGCCTTGGCCTGGCCACGCCGGGCATTGTCGGCAAGGAATTCGAACACGGCGCGGTGGCCTTTTTCGACTTGCAGGCCGGGCTGAAGCTGGCGCTCTGGGCCCGCGACAATCTGGCCTGGGATACCGGGCTGCCCCCCAGCGCGCCCTGCCCCACAGGCTTCTCGATCGGCCACAACGTGACCAGCAAGGGCGAGGTGGACCAGGTGATGGCGCAGGTGGCCCGCGCGGGCGGGACCCTCGTCAAGCCGGCCCAGGATACGTTCTATGGCGGCTACGCCGGCTACTTCCAGGACCCCGACGGCAATCTCTGGGAGGTCGTGTGGAATCCGTCGATCCTGCCGGCCGATTGATGCCCGCTACGCCGTCTGCTGGCAGAAGCAGAGCCGGTTGCCGAACGGGTCCTTGACCTGCAGCTGGCGGCCCCAACCGGCGTCTTCCACGCCGGGCCTGGCATAGCGGTACTGCCGCGCGGTCAGTTCCTGGTGGAGCGCATCCACGTCGTCGATCGGCACGAAGATGGCGGACCCCGGCGTGGCGTCGCCGTAGTGCTCGCTGAGATGCAGCCTCAGCCCGGACCGCGAGACCTGGGCATAGAGCGGGAAGTCGTCGCCAAACCGGTGCTCCCAGTCCAGCGTGAAGCCAAGGAAGTCGAGATAGAACTCTTTCGCCTTGTCGACCGAGAAGATGCGCAGGATCGGGATAGCGGGTGAAAGTTGCATGGGAGGTCCCCCAGATCTCGGCAAAATGCCATTCTGCCACCGGATGCAGCCCCGCAAATGGCTTTTTGTTCACTTAAAACGCGCAAATCCCGGCCCGAGGCTTTTACTTCGATTTATTCAAATCCTATAATTATCGACATCCAATAATTCAGGATAACCCGCCATGCGCTACGTATTCAACCGTCCAGAGCTTGCCCGCCAGATGGCGCGGCAGTTGCTGCATCCGAGCGTGCTGGACGAAGGGCTACGTTCCGGACTGTTCCTGTCGGGCCTGCGGCGCATCGGCAAGACCACGTTCCTGGTCAACGACCTGATACCGGCGCTGGAAGACCTGGGCGCCATCGTGATCTACGTCGATCTGTGGAGCGATACCCAGCGCAGCCCGGCCACCCTGATCCGCGACGCCATCCGCGAAAAGCTGTCCGAACTGGAATCGCTGCCCGCCGCCGCCGTGCGCAAGCTACGGCGGCTGGCCGGCGCCGATATCGGGGCGCTCGGCTTCAAGTTCGGGTTCAAGCTGGACACGCTGGGCGAGCCCGGCGGTGCCACGCTGGCCCAGGCGCTGAAAGAGGTGGTGGACCAGGGCCAAACCGACGTGGTGCTGATCGTCGATGAAGTGCAGCACGCCATCACGTCCGAGGAAGGCAACCAGATGCTGCTGGCGCTGAAAGCCGCCCGTGACGCCATCAATCCCCGGCCGAACACGTCCGGTCACTTCCTGTTCGTCGGCACGGGGTCGCACCGCGCGCTGGTCGGGGAGCTGACGGCGCGCCGCAACCAGGCGTTTACGGGCGCCACGTCGGTGGCCTATCCGGTGCTGGACAAGGAATACGTGGCCTACCTGCTGGAACGGCTGTCCGCCGAGGGCTTTACCGCCCAGCCTTCATTGGAGGTGGCCGTCAAGGCGTTCCAGACGCTGGGCAACCGGCCCGAGGAAATGATCAAGGCGCTGCGCCAGCTGCATTTCCACCTGCCGCCCGGCAGCGATCCCGACGAGCACCTGCCCGTGATTGCCAACACGCTGCGCTCGACCGCCGCCGATATCGAACTGATGAAGCTGGAACAACTGGGCGGCCTGGCCACGGCCATCTTCGACCGGATTGCCTCGGCCGACGGCGATGCGCGCGGGCTGTTCTCGGCCGATGCCGCCGCGGCCTACTCGAAGGCCATCGGCCGGGAGGTCAAGGTGGAAGAGGCGCAGCCGGTGGTCAATGAACTGATGGCCACCAACCTGATCATGCGCAAGGGCCACGGGCTGTATGGCATCACCGACCCGTTCGTGCAGGAGATGTGGCGCGAGCGCAAGGCCATCGAAGGCAAGCTCTGACCGCCGGCCGACGCGCCGGCACGAGAAAGATTTTCGGAAAACCTGTCACAACTGCGTTTTGCCGTTCGTCTTATGGACAAACGGATGCGAATGGCCGCGTCCGTCTTCCTGAATCCGACAAATTCTGACGAATTGGAGAAACGCATGTCTGCACGCCTCAACTTCTTCCCCCTTGCCCAGGCCAGCCAGAAGGCTTTGATCGCACTGTCGCAATCGTGCAAGAAAAGTTCGCTTGGCGAACGTCTGGTCGAAATGGTCCAGTTGCGCGTATCGCAACTGAACGGCTGCGGCCTCTGCATCGATATGCACTGGCGCGACCTGATCAAGCAAGGCGTTGACCCCCGCCACCTGAACGCCATCGCCGGCTGGCGCGAGGCGCCGTTCTTCGACGCCCGCGAGCGCGCCGCGCTGGGCTGGGCCGAGGCCATGAACGCCCTGCCCCATCGCGACGATACGGACGCCGCCTATCCGGCGCTGCGCGAACACTTCAGCGAGGAGGAAATCGCCCAGCTGTGCTATACCGTGGCCGCCATCCGCGCCTGGAACGTGATGAACCTGAGCCTGCGCAACCAGATTCCGCTGAACCCGCCGCCGGGGATGTAAATCCCGGAGGTTGTCTCTCGCTCTCCCGGTCTGCACATGCCCATGCGGGAGCGCGGAGAAAGACAACAGGACGCGACCGAATAAGGGTTAATACCTGGTTTTCATATAACCAGAAAAGCGTAAGGTGCTGGCCTATGCAGACACGGCCCATCACCCTGACCGAGCGCGTCATCCAGCAGTTGCGCGGCGAGATCGCCGACGGGACATTTCCCGTCGGGGCGCGGCTGCCCACGGGCAAGCAGCTATCGGAACGTTATGGCGTCAGCGCCGCCGTGATCCGCGAGGTCACCGAACACCTGCGTTCGCAAGGGATGATCGAGAGCCGCCAGGGGCTGGGCAGCACCGTGCGATCGCGTGTCAGCGACAGCGGATTCCGCCTGGCCGGCAGTGCCGACGCCACCGACCTGGCCGCGATTTTTGAGTTGCGGATCGACCTGGAAAGCGCGGCGGCGGCCATGGCCGCCCGGCATCGCACCGAGGCGGACGTGACGCGGATGGGCGCCCTGCTCCAGACCATCGCCGCGCATATCGACGATCCCGACCATGGCGTGGAACCGGACATCCAGTTCCATATCGCCATCGCCACCGCCACGCACAACCCGTATTACCTTCAATTGCTGCAGTACATGAACCTGCAGCTTCACCACGCCGTGCGCGCCGCCCGCGTCAACTCCAGCCGCCAGCCAGGCCTGCCGGGGCAGGTGCACGGCGAACACGTGGCGATCTTCGACGCCATCCGCGCGCGCGATGCCGAACTGGCCCGACAGCGCGCCACCGAACACCTGCGCAATGCCGCGGGCCGCCTGGGCCTGCCGCTGCGCCAATCGTAATTTCTCCATTTCGCTTCCATTGCCGATCATGTTCGATACCGCATTCGCCCAACGCCTGACCGAAGCCCTTGGCCCAGAGGTGGTTGCCACCGCGCCCGATGACGTGGCGCCCTGGCTGTCCGATTGGCGCGGCCTTTACAAGGGCCACGCACAGGCCGTGGTGCGGCCGCGCACGACCGAACAGGTGGCGCAGGCGGTGGCGCTGTGCCAGCAGTCGGGCGTGCCGGTGGTGCCGCGCGGTGGTAACACCGGCCTGTGCGGCGGCGCGGCGCCGGGCAACAGTCCCGCCAACGTGGTGATCAGCCTGGACCGCATGGACAAGATCCGCTCGATCGACACCATCGCCAACACCATGGTGGCCGAAGCGGGCTGCATCCTGGGCAACCTGCGCCGGGCCGCCGAGGAAAACGACCGCCTGTTCCCGCTCTCGCTGGCGGCCGAGGATTCGTGCCAGATCGGCGGCAACCTGGCCACCAACGCCGGCGGCGTCAACGTGGTGCGCTATGGCATGACGCGCGAACTGGTGCTGGGCGTGGAAGCGGTGCTGCCCAGCGGCGAGGTCTTTCACGGCCTGCGCACCTTGCGCAAGGACAACACCGGCTACGACCTCAAGCAGTTGCTGATTGGATCGGAGGGCACGCTCGGCATCATCACGGCCGCCGCGCTGCGTCTGTCGCCGCGCGCCGATTCGCGCGCCGTGGTGCTGGCCGCCGTGGAATCGTCGCAACAGGCGCTGGAACTGTATGCGCTGCTGTTCGCCCGCTGCGGCGCCCGGCTGCAGGCCTACGAGTTCTTCACCGGCGCCTGCCTGGACCTGGTGCTGACCCACGCCGAAAACGTCCAGGCGCCGTTCGCCGAGCGCCATCCGGCCTATGTGCTGCTGGAGATTGCCGATACGGCGTCCGAGGACGTGCTGAACGCGCTACTGGAGTCCGTCATTGGCGATGCGCTGGAACAGGGCCTGTGCCGGGATGCGGCCGTGTCCGCGTCGTTGGCCCAGCTGCAGGGCCTGTGGCGCCTGCGCGAGGAAATCTCCGAGGCGCAGCGCGCCGACGGCCTGCACCTGAAGCACGACGTATCGCTGCCGATCGAAAGCATCCCGGCCTTCATGGCGTCGATGGAAGCCCGCCTGCTGGCCCGGTATCCGGGCATCCGGCCGTTCATCTTTGGGCATTTCGGGGACGGCAACCTGCACTACAACCTGTCGCGCCCGCTTGGCGCGGACCCGAAATGGGCGCTTGGCGACGGCAAGGCCGTCAGCGACGAGGTGATGGAGGAAGTGGCACGCTACAACGGCAGCATCAGCGCCGAGCACGGTATCGGCCAGCTCAAGCGCGACGCATTCCTGGCCCTCAAAGATCCGCTGGAACTGCAGCTGATGCGCGCCATCAAGCAGGTGTTCGACCCCAGCGGCATCATGAATCCGGGCAAGCTGCTGTAACGGCGTCCGGTGGACGTTCTTTCAGGCGCTTTACCGCCTTGCACAATCGCTATACTGGGAGCCTTTTTCTGCATACCGCAACCAAACGGTTCCCAAATTGGCTGATCAAGACCTGAGCAAGCTGAAAATCGACCGCAGTGCCATGGCGCCCGCGCCACGCCGGCGCCGCCGCTGGGTGCGCTACGCGATCCTCGCGGCGATCCTGCTGGTGGTGATTGGCGTGGGCGCCCGGCTGGCGGGCCCGCAGCCCGTGGAAACCACCACGATCACGGCGGCCTACCCTTCCCAGAACTACACGCTGCTGAACGCCACGGGTTACGTCGTGCCCCAGCGCAAGGCCGCCGTGGCCTCCAAGGCCCAGGGCCGGCTGGAATGGCTGGGCGTGCTGGAAGGCTCGCGCGTCAAGAAAGACGAGATCATCGCCCGCGTGGAAAGCCGCGACGTGGCGGCTTCGGCCGCCCAGGCGCGCGCGCAGGTGCAGGTGGCCGAAGCCAACCTGCAGTTGCAGCAGGCCGAACTGCGCGATGCCGAGGTCAACCTGAAGCGGTCGGAGATGCTGCTGGAGCCGAAGGCCATCTCGAAGCAGCAGTACGACGCCGACCTGGCCCGCTACAACAAGGCGCGCGCCTCGATCAGCAATGCCCAGGCATCGATCACGTCGGCCAGGGCCAACGCCCGCGCGGCCGAGGTCTCGGTCGAGCAGACCGTGATCCGCGCCCCGTTCGACGGGGTGGTGCTGATCAAGCACGCCAACGTCGGCGACAACATCACGCCGTTCTCGGCCGCCGCCGACACCAAGGGCGCGATCGTGACCATCGCCGACATGGACACGCTCGAAGTGGAAGCCGACGTCGCAGAATCGAACATTGCAAAGATCACGGGGGAGCAGCCCTGCGAGATCCTGCTCGATGCGCTGCCCAACCTGCGCATGGCCGGGCGCGTGTCGCGCATCGTGCCGACCGTGGACCGGTCCAAGGCCACCGTGCTGGTCAAGATCCGCTTTGTCGACCGCGACCAGCGCGTGCTGCCCGACATGAGCGCCAAGATCGCCTTCCTGTCCAAACCGGTGCCGCCCGAGGACAGCAAGCCGCTGACCGCCGTGCAGCCATCGGCCGTGGTGGAGCGCGACGGCAAGGCCGTGGTGTTCGTGGTGGCCGACGGCAAGGTCAGACAGGTGCCGGTGACCCGGGGCGCCAAGATTGGCGAACTGCAGGCCGTCCAGGGCGTGAAGGCTGGCGAGACCGTGGTGCTGGCGCCGGCCGACAAGCTGGCGGACGGCGCCCGCGTCACCGTCACAAAGAAGTAAGCCATGGCCACGCCGCTCGCCCCTTCCGCCCCGGCCACTGCCGGCGTCCCGCTGGTGTCGATCCGCCACCTGGCCAAGTCGTACCAGCGTGGCGCGCAGACCGTGCCGGTGCTATCGGACATCTCGCTGGACATCGCGGCCGGCGACTTTATCGCGCTGATGGGCCCGTCCGGGTCCGGCAAGAGCACGTTGCTGAACCTGATTGCCGGCATCGACCGGCCCGACAGCGGCGAACTGCTGGTGGGCGGGGTCGATATTTCGGGGCTGCCCGAGGCCTCGCTGGCCGACTGGCGCGCCGCGCACGTGGGTTTCATCTTCCAGTTCTACAACCTCATGCCGGTACTGACCGCTTTCGAGAACGTGGAACTGCCGCTGATGCTGACGCGGCTGGGCCGCGCCGAGCGGCGCGAACGCGTGGAAATGGTGCTGGGCATGGTGGGCCTGGCCGACCGCATGGACCACTACCCCACCGAACTGTCTGGCGGGCAGCAGCAGCGCGTGGCCATCGCCCGGGCGCTGATTACCGATCCGACGCTGATCGTGGCCGACGAGCCCACGGGCGACCTGGATCGTAGTTCGGCCACCGATATCCTGGCCATGCTGCAGCGGCTCAATAGCGACCTGGGCAAGACCATCATCATGGTCACGCACGACGCCCATGCGGCCGAGGCCGCCCGGTCGCTGGTCCATCTGGAAAAAGGCGAACTGCTCCAGAGCGAGCGGCGCGCCTGAGGCATCGGCCCATGTTCCTGCCCAAGCTGATCGCCCGCAACGCCATGCGCCACAAGCTGCGCACGGCGCTGACCGTGCTGGGCCTGGTGATCGCGGTGCTGGCCTACGGCCTGCTGCAGACCGTGGTCGATGCCTGGTATGCGGGGGCGTCGGCGGCCTCCAACGCACGGCTGGTGACCCGCAACGCCATCTCGCTGACGTTTGCGCTGCCCCTCAACTACGAGTACCGGATCAAGGGCGTCGATGGCGTGACCCAGGTCGCGCGCTCGAACTGGTTCGGCGGGGTCTACCGCGACCCCAAGAACTTCTTTGCCCAGTTTGCCGTCTCGGACAACTACCTGGACCTGTACCCCGAGTTCATCGTCCCGCCCGCACAGCGCGCCGACTACCAGCGCGACCGCCGCGGGGCGCTGGTGGGCCGGCAGCTGGCCGACCTGTACGGCTTCAAGATTGGCGACGTCATCCCGATCAAGGGCACGATCTACGCCGGCACGTGGGATTTCGTCGTGCGCGGCATCATGGACGGCCGCGACGACAGCACGATCACGCGCCAGATGGTGTTCCACTGGGACTACCTGAACGAAACCGTGCGCAAGAAAAACCCCAGGCAGGCCGACCAGGTGGGCGTCTTTATCCTGGGCGTCGATAACCCGGACAATGCCGCCGCGATCTCGCGCAACGTCGACAACGTGTTCAGGAATTCGCTGGCCGAGACGCTGACCGAGACCGAGCAGGCCTTCCAGCTTGGCTTTGTGGCGATGTCGAACCAGATCATCGCGGCGATCCGCGTGGTGTCCTACGTGGTGATCGTCATCGTGATGGCCGTGATGGCCAATGCCATGGCCATGAGCGCACGCGAGCGCATCACCGAGTACGCCACGCTGAAGGCGCTGGGCTTCGGGCCGGGCTTTCTGTCGCTGCTGGTTTTTGGCGAATCGATGATCATCAGCGCGTTTGGCGGGGCGCTGGGGATGCTATTGACGCCGCCCGCGGCCCGCTTCTTCAAGCAGGCGGTGGGCGGGGTGTTCCCGGTTTTCACCGTGTCGCACGAGACCATGGCGATGCAGGCCGGCTGCGCGCTGGTGGTGGGGGTGGCCGCCGCCATCGTGCCGGCGGTGCAGGCGGCGCGGGTGCGCATTGTCGAGGGCCTGCGGGCCATCGGCTGACGGGATAGCGCGCCGATGGTCATCCCGCTCCATTACATCGCCCGCAATGTCTGGGCCCGGCGCCTGACCACGGCGCTGACGGCCGGCGGCCTGGCGCTGGTGGTCTTTGTATTCGCGACGATGCTGATGCTCGATGCCGGACTCAAGCAGACGCTGGTGACCACGGGCGAGCGCGACAACGTGGTGGTGATCCGCAAGGGCGCCGAGACCGAGATCCAGAGCGCGATCACGCGCGACCAGGCCGCCGCGCTGGAGATGTATCCGTCCATCGCCATGACGCCCGAAGGCCGCCCGATGGCCTCGCGCGAAGCCGTGGTGCTGATTTCGCTGACCAAGACCGGCTACACCACGCCGTCGAACGTGGTGATCCGGGGCGTCTCGCCGCTGGGCGTGCCGCTGCGGCCGCAGGTGCGGCTGACCGAGGGGCGCGTGTTCAAGCCGGGGTCGTCAGAGATCATCGTCGGCAGCAGCATCGCCAAGGGCTACGGCAACGTGCGCATTGGCGATCACTTGCGCTTTGCCCAGCGCGACTGGACCGTGGTGGGACATTTCGATGCCGGCGGCAGCGGTTTCGATTCCGAGATCTGGGGCGATGTGGACCAGCTCATGCAGTCGTTCCGCCGCGCCAGCTATTCGTCGATGGTGCTGCGGCTGGCCAACACCGACGCCTTCGACAAGTTCCGCGCCGACATCGACGTCGACCCGCGCCTGGCCAACGAGGCCAAGCGCGAGCAGCAGTTCTACAGCGACCAGTCCAAGGCGCTGTCGGCGTTCATCAATATCCTGGGGCTCACGCTGACGACCATCTTCTCGGTGGCGGCCATGATCGGCGCCATGATCACGATGTACGCATCGGTGGCCAACCGCGTGGGCGAGATCGGCACGCTGCGCGCGCTGGGCTTCCAGCGCGCCAACGTGCTGATGGCCTTCCTGATCGAGGCGGTGCTGCTGGGGCTGGTGGGCGGCATCGCCGGGCTGCTCTGCGCGTCGCTGATGCAGTTCGCATCGTTTTCCACCACCAACTTCCAGACCTTTGCCGACCTGTCGTTCCGCTTTGTGCTGACGCCGGCCATCATTGTCAAGACGCTGCTGTTCTCGATGGCGATGGGCCTGATTGGCGGATTCCTGCCGGCGCTGCGGGCGTCGCGGCTCAATATCGTGGATGCGCTGCGGGCCCGGTAAGCCGCGCGGCCAACCAGAAAGCCCCCTTCCGAAGCGATTCAGGGCGGCGCCTCGCCGTGCCGCCTGGGGGCCTGACGCTCGCGCGACTCGGGTTGGGCGCGCAGCGACCCGAAGCGGTTGGCATAGAGCCACGTGAATTCCGCCCCCAGCAGGAAGATTTGCGCGGAGTAGTACACCCAGACCAGCACCACCACCAGCGACCCGGCCGCGCCGTAGCCGGTGGCCACGCCCGTCTTGCCGATATACAGGCCGATCAGCAGCTTGCCCACCGTGAACAGCACCGACGTGACGACGGCACCCAGCCAGACATCGGGCCATTTCACGGCCGCGTGCGGCATGATCTTGTAGATCATCGCGAAGACCACGGTCACCAGCACAAAACTCAGGCTCATGTCGAGCAGGTGCCCCAGCAGCTCGCCCTCGCCCAGCATCGGCGTCCAGTACCGGCCGATGGCCGCCAGCGCCGCGCTGGCCACCAGCGAGACGATCAGCAGAAAGCCGATGCCCAGGATCATGCCGAACGACAGCACCCGCGCGCGCAGCAGTTCCCAGATGCCCGAAGGCTTCTTGCGCTCGGGCACGCGCCAGATACGGTCCAGGGCATCCTGCAGTTCGGCAAAGACCGTGGTGGCGCCGACCAACAGCGTGACGGTACTGAGGACCGCCGTGAGCGATCCCTTGGCGGGCGAACTGAGCGAGATCAGCATGCTCTCGATGGCCTTGGCGCCCTCCACGCCCACCAGGCCGCCAATCTGCTCGACCACCGCGCCGCGCGCCGCCTCGTCGCCATATACCAGCCCGGCGATGGCAATCACGATCAGCAGCAGCGGCGCCACGGAAAAGACCGTGTAGTACGCGAGCGCCGCGCCCATGCTGGGCGCATAGTCGTCCAGCCATGCCGAGACGGTATCGCGCAGCAATCGCGCGAAGCTCCGGACCGATCGTCTTTCCGCCACCCTCTGCTGCATCGTCAGGACTCCCATGCGGCTCCTGACTGAAGCCTAGAGGCTGGGCGGCACGCCAGGTATCGGTCGGGGTCTGACAGAAACCGCCGCCAGCGGCCTACCCCATCACCTCCTCGCAGACCTGCAGCCACGCCCGGGCCGCGTGCGACAGGTAGCGCCCCGGCGACCAGATATGGGCCAGGGCCCAGTCCATGGTGGGTTCGGTCAGGCGGGCCACGGCGAGTTTGTCGCGGGTCTCCAGCCGCTTGAGCAGCGGCTCGGGCAGGAAGGTCGTGCCCAGGCCGGCGGCGGCCATCGATGCCAGGAAGTCCCAGTGGCCGCTTTGCGCCACCACTTGCGGCGCGATCCGGGCTTCCAGAAACGCCTGCCGCAGCTTGCGCGTCAGCGAGAACTCGTCGGTCAGCATCACCAGCGGTTCGTCGCGCAGCGCCTCCAGCGTCACCGTCCGGCTGCTGGCCCAGGCGGCGCGATGCGGGCCGACCGCCCAAATTGGATATTTTGCGAACTGGCGCGTCTCCAGCGCCAGGCCGGTATCGCCGGGCAGGACCGTGGCGCCCACTTCAAGTTCACCATTCGCCACTTGCTGTTCGACAATCTGGCCCCCGTGCTCGGACAGGGTCAGTTGCAGGTTGGGATACCGCTTGCGAAACGCACTGACGGCTGGCGAGAAGAACAGGTTGACCATCGGCGGGATGCCCACGGTCAGCTGACCGCGCCCCAGTGATGACAGATCCGCCACTTCGAGCGTGAGCCGATGCACCACCCCCAGCGCCTCCTGGCCCCGGTCGTACACCACCCGGCCGACGTCGGTCAGCCGCACCGACTTGCCTTCCCGAATCAGCAGCGGCTGGCCAACCTCGTCCTCCAGTTGCTTGACCATCTTGCTGATGGTGGATTGCGTGACGTAGAGCGACGATGCCGCCTGGGTGAAGCTTCTCAGGCGCGCGGTCTCCACGAAATAACGCAGCGCGCGGATGTCGATGGGCATGTCAGGCCTTTCATGAATATTCCGACTGAAGCCGCGAATTTTAAATCATGGATGGAATCCTTGCGAGCCGACTACACTGCCGGTCCTACGCCCCCAATTGCCGGCCCCCCGGCGCATCCCCATCATGGCTAGCTGGCCGCATGCCCGACAGTGGCTGTTTTCGCTGAAGGCATTCGCTGCCGCGATGCTGGCGCTCTACATCGCCCTGTCGTTCGGCCTGCCCCGCCCGTACTGGGCCATGGCCACGGTCTATTTCGTCTCGAACCCGCTCACGGGCGCCACGCGCTCCAAGGCCGCCTATCGCGTGGCCGGCACGATACTCGGCGCGATGGCGGCCGTGATCACCGTGCCGCAACTGGTGAGCATGCCGATCGTGCTGATGGGCGCCATCGCGCTATGGATCATGGTGCTGGTCTACCTGTCGCTGCTGCAGCGCACGCCGCGCAGCTATGTGTTCCTGCTGGCGGCCTATACCTTGCCGATCGTCGCGCTGCCGGCCGTCATGCAGCCGGCCGACATCTTCGATATCGCCGTGGCGCGCATCGAGGAGATCGTGATCGGCATCGTTTGCGCGAGCCTGGTCGGCGCCATCGTGTTTCCGGCCAAGGTGGCGCCCGCGCTGCGCGAACGGGCGCGCATCTGGCTGGACGATGCCGCCGCCTGGGCCAGCGATATCGTGGCCGCCAACCCGCGCGCCGCCGCCAGCCGGCACCGCCTGGCGGCCGATATGCTGGCGCTGGACCAGCTGATCGTCCATCTGTCGTTCGATATCGAGAGCCGGCAGGCCGTGGATCACGCACGCGCGCTGCGCGGCCGTATGTCGCGGCTGATGCCGGTATTGTCCAGCCTGGAAAGCGTGCTGCAGGCGCTGCGCGAAACGCCGGATGCCCGGGCGCCCCGGCTGCCGCGCGCGGCGCTGGAGCAGGCGGCCGCCCTGCTGCATACCCGCCACGCGGTGCTGATGCGCGTCTGCGCCGACCTGCGGCAGCGCATCGTGGACCGGCCCGACACGCCGCCGGGCCATTCATCGGGCACCGGTACGGCCGGCGGAGACGCCGCGCGCGAACCCGAACCCGAAGGCGACACGCTCCACCACGACCACGCCATGCTGGTCTTCGGCGCGGTATCGGCCGGGCTGGCCGTGTTCTGCGCCGGCCTGCTGTGGATCTTCTCCGGCTGGGAAGATGGCGGCGGGCCGGTGGCGGTGTCGGCCATTGCCTGCTGCTTTTTCGCCACCATCGACGAGCCGCGCCCCGTGGCGCGATCGTTCCTCCGCTGGGCCGCGATCTGCCTGCTGATCTCGTCGTTCTACCTGTTCCTGGTGGTGCCGCATGCGCAGACGTTCGAGACACTGGCCGGCATGCTGTCGGTGCCGTACCTGGGCATTGGGCTGCTGATCCAGCGCCCCGGCTTCAACCTGATCGCCATGCTGCTGTCGGTCAATACCGCATCGTTTGCCAACGTGCAGGCCGTCTATGACGCCAACTTCATCGGCCTGTTCAATACCAACCTGGCCAATGCCGGCGCGATGCTGTTCGCGCCGCTGTGGGCCATGCTCGCGCGGCCGTTCGGTGCGCACGTGGCGGCGCAGCGGCTGATCCGCGCAAGCTGGCAGGATCTGGCGCGGGCGGCCACGTGGCGCGGCGCCGATGCCCACACGCGCGTGGGCGCGCGGATGCTGGACCGTCTGGGGCAACTGATGCCACGGCTCGGCGCGGGCGGTGGCCGCCTGGCTTCGGATGGCTTTACCGAACTGCAGATCGGCTACTGCACGGTGACGCTGCAGCGCGCGCTGCCGTCGCTGCCCGGCGCGGCCCGCAAGCCGGTGCGTCGCGTGCTGGGTATCGTGGCGCGCCATTTCCGCGCGCAGATCCGGTCCGGCCACGGCGTTGCCGTGCCAACTACCCTGCATCCGTGGATCGAAGCGTCGCTCGGGCCGCTGGCCGCGCTGCACGATCGCGCCCTGGCCGCCGACGTTCAGTGCGCGCTCGTGGTGCTTGGCGTCACGTTGCGCACACATGAAAAAACCGACTGATTCATGATTTTTTAAATCATCACAGGAATGCACGGGGCGACCTACACTTCGTCCCGTGCCGCACCACTCCGATGCGACATCGCTCACAAGGCGTTCCGGACGGCGCGTCCTCCCCACCCCCGCCGCCGCACCGTCCCCCAATCAGTTGAAGACAAGAGATGCACAACAACACGATCAAATCCCTGCTTGCCACCACGATGCTCTGCGCCTGCACGCTGGCTGCCGCGCAATCGGGCCACGGCATGCAAGACCGCGGCGTCGATGCCGACCGCTACGGCTACACGATGCACAACGGCCCCCGCGACGTCTTTACCGAAGGCGCCAATGTCCTGAAAAAGCGCGATGTCTACAGCCAGGGTGCCTATGGCACGCGCAAGCCCGACCCGTACACCGACGGCGCCCGCACCCTCGCCGGACTCGACCGCACCGGCGTGTCGGCGCCGCCGGCCCACAGCGTCTGATCGGCCTGCGCCCTGCTTCTTTTCTGTTTTGTTCTCAGCGAGATGAGACTTTGTACCGCGTCCTTCGGGACGCGGTTTTTTTATGTTCAGCGGAACCTGAACAGGCCTTCCCAGAACGATTCGAAGGCGCTCGCGGGCTTGTGCGCCCGGGCGGTATCGGCCGACGGTTGCGGGGTGGACTCGGTGGCCGGGGTGTCGTCGGGCTCGACGGCCGCCTTGCGCGACTCGTGCAGGGCCCAGACGCTGTCGGCGATGCGGCCGGCGAGGTCCGGCTCGCAGTCCCGGCCCAGCAGCACGCCAAACAGCACGTCGCGGCCGTGGCCGTCGTCGGCAAAGCGCATGGCGATGGCGACCATCTTCTCGTAGTGTTCCTGCGCGATGCGCCTGGCGGCTTCCTGGGCTTCTTGCTCCTGGGCCGCCTGCTCGGCGTGCTCGGCCTCCCAGCGGCGCATTTCCCGTTCGAAGACCTCGTCGTAGACCTGCCGCTGCTCGGCATCGGACAGGATCGAATAGGCGTCGCGAATCTGCTGGAACGCGGCATGGGCTTCCGCCTCGCGACCCGGATTGCGGTCCGGATGCCACTTCATGGCGGCGCGGCGATAGGCGCGCTTGATCTCTTCGAGGGTGGCGTCGGACTCGACGCCAAGCGTCGCGTAGAGCGTAGTCATGGGGATGGGGCGGGTATGGAGCGGGGTATGGCGGCGGCGGCAAACGCGGTCATGCTAGCACGGCGTCGGAACGCGAATTTTCGCCAGCGTTCGCCTGTGTCGGACCGTCCACTTTTCGGCGCCGGCAACGGCCGCCAGCGTCTATCGACATGACGGCGGCATCATGTTCCAGATGAATTCCGCCCCATTCTGGTGCTAAGCTTCGTGCCTGTTCGAGACATCCAGCCATAAGCCTCAATGTTCGGACATTGACGGCATCTGTCGATCCCCGCGCCCTTCCGGCCGGGTTTCCCACCAGGACGCTTGCCACGGCGCCAACCCGACGCGCCATTCCAGGACGGCCCGGCTTTCCCGCCACTGCGGCCAGGATGCCGGCGCCACAACAGCCCAGAAGACAAGACTGAGACATCGTGACTTTCCAATCCATCGATTCCTTCCTGGCCGGCGTTGCCCGGCGTGACCCCAACCAGCCGGAGTTCTTCCAGGCCGTGAAGGAGGTCATGATGACCTTGTGGCCGTTCGTCGAGCGCAACACGCGCTACCGCGATCAGGCGCTGCTGGAGCGATTGGTGGAGCCCGAGCGTGTGATCCAGTTTCGCGTGGCTTGGACCGACGACCGCAATCAGGTACAGGTGAATCGGGCGTTCCGGGTTCAGCACAGCTCGGCGATCGGCCCGTACAAGGGCGGCATGCGTTTCCACCCGACCGTGAACCTGTCGGTGCTGAAGTTCCTGGGCTTCGAACAGACCTTCAAGAACGCGCTGACCACGCTGCCCATGGGCGGCGGCAAGGGCGGCTCGGACTTCGACCCCAAGGGCAAGTCCGACGCCGAAGTGATGCGCTTCTGCCAGGCGCTGATCGCGGAATTGCACCGCCACCTGGGGCCCGATACCGACGTCCCGGCCGGAGACATCGGCGTTGGCGCGCGCGAAGTCGGCTTTATGGCCGGCATGATGAAAAAGCTGTCGAACCAGTCCGCCTGCGTCTTCACGGGCAAGGGCCTGGCCTTTGGCGGCAGCCTGATGCGCCCCGAAGCCACTGGCTACGGCACCGTGTACTTCGCGCAGGAAATGCTGCATCGGCGTGGCCGCGACTTCAACGGCCTGCGCGTGCTGCTGTCCGGTTCGGGCAACGTGGCGCAGTATGCGGCCGAGAAGGCCATCGAACTGGGCGCCAAGGTGCTGACGGTGTCGGACTCCGGCGGCGTGCTGCACTTTCCGCAAGGCATGGACAGCGAACAGCTTGCGGCGCTGATGACGTTCAAGAACGAGACACGCGGCCGCCTGGCCGACTTCGCCGCGCAGCACGACCTGCGCTTCGAGGCCGGCAAGACGCCGTGGCATGTGCCTGCCGACGTGGCGCTGCCGTGCGCCACCCAGAACGAACTGGACGGCCACGACGCCGAACGGCTGCTGTCGAACGGCGTATTTTGCGTGGCCGAGGGCGCCAACATGCCATCGACACTCGACGCCGTGGACCGCTTCGTGGCCGCGCGCATCCTGTACGCCCCGGGCAAGGCCAGCAATGCCGGCGGCGTGGCCACGTCGGGCCTGGAAATGTCGCAGAATGCCATGCGCATGGCCTGGCATCACGCCGACATCGACGAAAAGCTGCACGCGATCATGAAAGACATCCACGGCAACTGCATCCACTACGGCCAGAAAGACGATGGCTACATCCATTACGTGGAAGGCGCCAACATCGCCGGCTTCGTCAAGGTGGCCGACGCCATGCTGGCGCAGGGCGTGATTTGACGGGCAAGCCGGCGGCCGGGCGCGGATCGGCCCGTTGGCTACACAACACTGAACAAATTGCGACGAGGATGGCCTCGTCGCTTTTTTTTTTCGCACCGTGACATGGCGCAACAAGTACTCCCCTCTTTCTTGGGGTCTGGATTCGATCCTGCACGGCCGTTAACCGACCGGTATCTATCCCACCATAAGGAGAGAGCTTCATGGGTCGTCGTTATCTGGTCGCGCTGGTACTGGGCGCGAGTGTTCTGGCAGGCTGCGCCACGGTGCAAAAGCCGATTCCCGCCACGCGCGCCTTGTTCGACAACAAGGCGCGCGTGGTGGCCGTCGCCATCGAGAAAATGCCCGAGCCGGGTCAGGTCATGCTGGGCAACCAGGGCTTGCTGGACATCGCGATCAACCGCGCCAACGCCAAGGCCATCGTCGATCGCCTGCAGAAGCAGGACTTCACGATGGTGAGCGGCCTGCCGGAAGCGTTCCGCAAGGGCCTGGAATCGCGCCAGATCCCGGTTGTCATGATCGCGGAGCCGATCGATACGGCAACCATCCCGAAATTTACCGAAGGGTCCGGCGAGGGCATGGCCCTGCGCGACTATCGCCCGCTGGCGAAAAAATACAAGGCCGACAAGCTGCTGCTCGTGACGGCGCGCTCGCTGGGCACCGTCCGGTCCTACTACGCCTTCATGCCGCAGGGCGCGCCGGAGGGCTACGTCGCCTTGACCGGACAGCTGATCGACCTGTCGACCAATCGTCTCGAATGGTATGAGCGCGTGGAAACCTATGCGAGTGCCAAGGGCGACTGGGACCAGGCCCCCGAGTACGACAACCTGATGCGCGCGGTGGATGAAAGCACGCGCGCGGCGGCGGCCAAGCTGCGCGGCGCGTTCTTCATGGAACGGATCACCCCGACAGCCCCCGTGGCGCCGGCCGCCCCGGTCGCAACGGCCGCGCCCGCCGCCCCCACGGCGTCCGCCGTGCCGCCGGTGGCCGGTTCGGCGGCCAACGCTGCGGCCCAGTAACACCGCCCAGCGCGGGGCGAAGGCAGGTCAGCCTGCCCCGTCCCGCCAGCCAGCCAGCCACCCAGACGCTAGCGCACGGTTACGTCGGCCGTATTCGCCGCAACCTCCAGCACCGTGGTGCTTGCCGTCGCCGGCGACGGTGCCGTGCCCCCCGAAAGCCGCTGCATGACGTGGAATGTGCAACTGAGCTTGTCGGGCGTCAGGGTCACGACTGCGTACCCCTCCGCATTGGTGTTCACATGCCGCAGCCACGGGTTGAACGTGCGCAGCGTGCTGTCCAGCGTGTCGGTCACCGTGCCGCCCACATTGCTATAGATCAAATCGCGCAGGGCCGCGAACGCCTGGTCGTTATCGACGAGCTTGCGCACTGAATTGAGCAGCGTGTTGCTCGACAGCCCGGCAGTGACCAGATCGACCATGACGGGCGCAGGGCTGGCGGCGTCGTAGTCGTCCATCACCTGGCCGGCAAAGAACGCGTGGATGTCGCCGCTCAGCGTCACGACGTTGCGCACGTTGTGGGTTTTCAGGAACGCCATCAGGTTCTTGCGCTCGGCATTGAAGCCGTCCCACTGGTCGGCATTGAAAATCATCTTGCCCAGCAGCGAAACGGGCGGCAGGCGCGATTCGACGAATGGCTTGACGTTCGCATCGAAGGTGGCCGTGTTGATGCCCGCCTGCGACAGGACGTTGCGCAGCGCCGTATAGGCCAGGCCCGCATAGGTGCCGGCCGTTCGCGCCGCCGCAAGGTCGCCGGCCAGCGCTGTGGCCAGCGCGTTTTCGACCGAGGCCAGCGCGCCGTTGGACGATACCAGCGCCCGAGCGATCAGGGTCGATATGGCTTGCGTGATATCCACCTGCATCCGCAGCATCGCCAGCTCGTTGCCCCAGAGCTTCCAGGTGGTGTTGGCGCCGCCGACCCGGTCCTGCCACCAGGCGCGCTGGGTGTCGCCCAGCATCGACACGGGTGTCAGTGCCCCGCCAGCGGCCGAGATCTTCGCGGCTTCGGCCGAGGCCAGCTTGTCGGCCGCCACCAGGTACCGGCTGCCGACCGCACTGCCCACCGATTCCTCGGTAATGACATGGTCCGCACGGTACAGGCGTTCGTCCGTCATCATCAGCGTGGCCAGATTGCCAAACGTGAACGAGCGGTAGATCTGGATGTCCTGGAACGACGGATTGGCCGGATCGAAGCTGACATCGGCCGGCATGTATTCGAACCAGGCCTGATTGGCGGCACGCCGGCGCGCGGTACGCGGTGTGAGGTCGTCGTCGGCGGCGTAGGTCTGGCGGTCCTGCCAGCAGTTGTCGGAAAACTCGTGGTCATCCCAGATCGCGATCATCGGCGCCGCCGCGTGCAATGCCTGCAGGCGGGAATCGTTCCGATAGCTGCGGTACAGGTAGCGATAGTCGTCGAGCGTGGTGGCATAGACACTGCCATCGGGCAGGACCGTGCCGTTGGGCAACTTCAGCGCGGTGTGCCGGTTCTCGACGTTGCCGGCGCGCGAGCCGCCGGGCACCGCTTCGTAGACGTAGTCGCCCACGTGGACGATGAAGTCCAGGTCCTGCTGCGCCAGCTCTTCCATGCCGGCCCAGTGGTTGACGTTCCAGTCCTGGCAGCTCACGAAGGCAAAGTGCAGCTGCGCCAGCGCGGTGCCGGCCGGCGCCGCCGTGCGGGTGCGGCCAACGGTGCTGGCCCGGTTGCCGAGCAGGAAGCGGTAGTAGTACCGCGTACCGGCGGTCAGCCCCGTGACCTTGTTGCGGATCGTATAGTCCCATTCGGGGCGAGCCATCAGCGGCTGGTTCACAAGCAGGCTCTGCGGCGGAAAATCCGCCTGCGTGGACACCTGCAGCCGCACCACCACGGGCCGTTTGCCATTGCTGCCCTCGACGCGTGTCCACACGATCACGCTGTCTGGTCGCGGATCGCCCGAGGCCACGCCGTGGGCGAAGTTGAAGTTTTCGGGATTGCCGGTATCGGGCGGTTGTTCGTCCCCGCCTCCGCCACCGCCGCAGGCGGCAAGCCCGCCAGCGGCAACGGAAACGGTAAGAAAACCTCCCAGCTTGAGAAAATGACGACGGTCCATGACGGGTTCCTGTATGTGGGGACATGGACAGCCAGGGACGGGATGCCACGCAAGTCGCATCGGGGCTGTCTCGCGTGGCAGGTCGCATCTGGATACTAGTGCGGGGGCGTGCGATGCGCCGTCAGCAAATCGCGGACAACGGTATCGGTGAAAAGATGACTTGGGGCACGCATGGCCCAGGTAAGCCGATGCTTAAGTCCGGCCCCGGCGGCGCCCGACGCGTGCGCGCCGGGCCAGGGCATCACGGATGCGTCGACACGTCGCCGTAAAGCTGCCGCATGAATGCCCGGAACACCGGGTTCATCACGTCGTCGTGGTTTCGGATCACATCGCCGTCCACCTGGATATTCCAGACCATCGTATTGGCCCGCATGGCCCCGCCGCCCTCGGCCATCGCCAGGTAGCTGCCGCCACAGAACGTGCGCGCCCAGTCGGGCTTCAGCAGATGGTCTGGCCCCAGGTTCCGCTGGAAGAATGCGGCGGCGTTCTGCGCTTCGAGTGTCTTGTTCAGGCGCACCGCCTGGCCCAGCGCATCGCCATGCAGCGCCTTCAGTTCGGCCTCGGACTTCCATCCCGGGCACGCGTCGTCCGCCCCAGCCGGGGCGCCGGCTTGCCCGGCCCCTTCCGCCGCCGGCACCGGGCCCGGCGCGTGGGCGCGGAGCTGGTGGGTCAGGTACTGGCCGATATGGCCGGGGGTCTTCTTCATGGCCGTGCCCTGCTCCGGCGTGGTCTCGCGCTCGAACAGCGTATTGACGGAACGCCCGATCGGAAACGCGATGCCCGTCGCCCAGTCCTTGGTCGACGTCACCGACACCAGCAGCGGCGGCTGGAAGGTGGGCGGCGCGTAGCGCCTGGAAACATGGTCCAGCGCTTCGTAGCGCGACGCCTCGAAGGCGGGATTGATCAGCACGATCATGTCCGCCGGCCGCTCCGGCGGCGCCGGCTTGACGCCCGGGCGGGCCAGGTCGCGCTGGGCACTGAGCGATTCGATCAGCGGTCCCGACATGGCCGCATAGAGAATCAGCCCGCCGAAGCTATGGCCGATCATCAATGTGCGGATACGCGGACGCCGGGCGCCCTGCTCGGACGCTGCGCCGGTCTGTTCGGCCACAGGCGCCCTGACTGCCGCCGCCGCAGGCGCGGGGGGCGCCGGGGACGCGTCCGGGTCTTCGTCCGGCGGCAGCTGGTTGTAGTACGTCCGCAGCGAGCGCAGCCGGGCGAACAGTTCGCGCGCCGATCCGATCGACACGCGCCGCGCGGCCTCCTTGCGCGCCCAGAACGTCAGGCTCAGCACGGGGTCCGGTATCGCCCAGGACTTGCCGCGCCATGCCACATAGACGCCCACCACCGTTCTCGGATTGCCGCCGGGCCCCGCGCGGTCGCGCTCTTCGGCACCGGCCGCTTCCAGCAAGGCACGGAATTCCTGCACATTGGCGTCGTCGGCCTGCGCGTTGTGCTTCCAGCCGTGCACGAACACCACGATGCTCAAGTCCTTGCGCTGCGCCAGCAGCGACCGCAGCCGCGCCATCAGATGCTCGATCTGGTCCGATGGCGCGAGCGAGAGCGCGTCACCAACCGGCGGCGTCGGCGCCGCATCGGGAAACAGCCAGCCCTGGTCGTCGAACTCGACGAAATGCAGTTCGTACAGGCCCTCCACCGCTTCGGGCGAAACCTGGGCGCATAGCTCGGGCATGGGCGGCGGGGCGCCGGCCGTGCCGATGCCGGGGCGCTCGCAGCGCCGGTCCTGGCCCGGATCCACCAGATGGGTGCGATAAGCGCGGTTGGGCGCGCAGGCGCAGAGCGCCAGCAGCGCCAGGCCGCAGGCGATCCGGGCCGGCCGGGCGCCGCGCCGGCTATCCGTTCTGGTCATTCGCGCCGGGTGCCGTCTTGAAATATTCGGCAAACGGCCATGCATTCTTCAGCGTGGATTCGGTCCCGAGGTAGCAGTCGCGGTCGGTCGCGGCCATTCCGGCAAACGCATGCGGCGCCGGCCCGAGCCTGCCGTCGGTGTATTGCCAGAGCGTGAAGTGCGGCCAGGTGTCCGTAGGAATTCCGATCGGCTCGCTTCTGTACCGCGCGTACCAGAGCGGACAGTTCTTGAGGATGGGGTCGGCGCCATGGGCCTGCACGGCGTCGCGCAGCATGTTGCCGCCGTAGATCATTGGCCAGCGGCCGGTCTTGTCCCGCACCCGGGCCACGAAGTCCTGGGCCTGCGCCAGCGTCATGTCCGGCCCGCTCGAACTGGGTTCGAAATCGAGGCAGAACAACGTGGCGCTATTGTCCACGTCGGGATCGCCCGCCTGCGTGATGTCGAGAAAGTTCTTCGCCTGATCGGCTGCCGGGCGGGCGCTGGAAAAGTGGTAGGCGCCCCACAGCAGTCCGGCGGCCAGTGCTTGCTGGCGACGCTCCCGGTAGAACGGGTCCTGGAACGTAGCGCCCTCGCTTGCCTTGTGGATCACCGCCCTGACCCCTGCATTCCTGAGCTTGACGGCATCGAAGTGGTTGTCATGGTGGATATCGATGATCACATCGATCGATCCTGGCAGGGTCTCTGGCATTGCAAGCTCCCGATTCGGTGCAGTCAAGCTACGGCGCAGCCGGTGGCCCGCCACCTGGCCGGCCGTACGCGCCCGCGCACACCCGGGCCGTACGAGGCCGCGCCGACGGACGTTTGGCAAACACGCCTCGCTTGCCCGTTGGGAAGCATAGGCAACGGGTCGGGCAAACCTTCTCAGCCAGGTGGATGACTTCGTGCTGCCGATTTTTGAAGGCTGAGTTACACGCGATTTTTCTCGGGGCCCGACAACATGCCACGCCAGTGCATCGGCATGCGCCGGCGCCACTTTCGGAACGCAGTCGACAATGATTTGCATTGCCCGACGAAGGTTCGGCCGGCCACACACGAATTTGCGAGGGCTTAATGTCCTCTTAACGGTCTGGTGACACAGTGGCCTCCACAAGGCGAGGCAGGTTTATGCCAACCGCATGACGGGCAGCAGCATGTCATGGGCCCTCGCGGCAGGAACGGGTCGAGATCATCTCGCATGCGAGGGGGCAAGCCATGAGCGCCGTCTGGACAGATACCGTGGGCCGGTTGCTGGTCGAGTCCGCCACGGTGTATGCGATCGTCGCGGCAAGCCTCGGCCGGCGTCACCCCGATCCCAGCGCCCTGCCCCGGCACTACGCGCCGGTCTCGGTGCTCAAGCCGCTGTGCGGCACCGAGCCACGCCTGTACGAAAACCTGGCCGGGCTCTGCCGTCAGCAGCATCCATGTTTCCAGCTGGTCTTTGGGGTCGGTGCCGCCGACGATCCCGCCATTGGCGTCGTGCATCGGCTACAGGCCGAGTTTCGCGATTGCGATATCGCGTTGGTCGTCGATTCGCGCATCCATGGCCGGAATCCGAAGGTCAGCAACCTGATCAACCTGTACCGGGCCGCCCGCCACGATCACCTGGTGATCGCCGACAGCGACATCGCGGTGCCACCCGACTATCTGCAGCGCCTGGCCGGCCCGCTGGGCGATCCGCACGTCGGCGTGGTGACATGCCTGTATCGGGGCCGGCCCGTGCACAACCTGTGGTCGCGGCTGGGGGCCGCGTTCATTGACGACTGGTTTGCGCCATCGGTGCGCGTGGCCCATGCCGGCGGCTCGCGGCGCTTCGGATTTGGCGCGACCATCGCCTTGCGGCGCGACACGCTCAATGCCATCGGCGGCTTCCACGCCCTGGCCAACCGCCTGGCCGACGACTTCTGGCTGGCCGAGCTCACGCGCCAGTCGGGATGGCAGACCGTGCTGTCCGAAGTGGTGGTGCAGACCGACGTGGTCGAAACCAGCCTGTCCGCGCTGTGGCGCCACGAACTGCGCTGGCTGCGCACGATCCGGTCGCTGAGTGCCCCGGGCTTCTACTTCATGTTCCTGACGTTCACCTGGCCGATGCTGCTGCTGGGCTGCCTGCTGGCCCCGCTGCCGATGGTGCTGATCATCGCCATGGCCGGTGCGCTGGCCCGTTGCGCCGCGGCGGGCAGCCCCGGCAAGGCGCTGATGGCCCCGCTGCGCGACGCCCTGCTGCTGGGCGAATGGGTGGCCGCGCTGGGCCACGGGCACGTGCATTGGCGCGGCCACGTGATGGCCACCGAAGACAGCCCCGGCCTGCCCGGTACCGCCCCGGACAGCCGTCCCGGCATCGCACCCGCGGCGATACCGCATGCCCTGGGCGGCGGTCTGGCGGCGTCCGCTCATCCCCATCCACAGGATAAAACCCGATGAAAACGCTGTTCCTGCAGGCGCCCTCCTACGATGGGTTCGACGGCGGCGCCGGGTCGCGCTACCAGGCCAAGCGCGAGATCAAGTCGTTCTGGTACCCCACGTGGCTCGCGCAGCCGGCGGCGCTGGTGCCGAACAGCCGCGTGCTCGATGCCCCGGCCGACGGGCTGGGCGTGGAGCAGACGCTGAACATCGCCGTCGACTATGACCTGGTCATCATCCATACCAGCACGCCGTCGTTCCCCACCGACGCCAGGTTTGCCGAGCAGCTCAAGGCGCGGCGCCCCGGGCTGATGATCGGCATGGTCGGCGCGAAGGCCGCCGTGGACCCCGGCGGCACGCTGTCGGCCACCCCGGCCATCGACTTCGTATGCCGAGAGGAATTCGACTACACCTGCCAGGACGTGGCGGCCGGCAAGCCGCTGCACGACATCGCCGGCCTCAGCTACCGCTTGCCGGACGGATCGATCGAGCACAATGCGCCACGTCCGATGATCGAGAATATGGACGAACTGCCATTCGTTGCGCCGATCTACAAGCGTGACCTGAAGATCCGGAACTACTTTATCGGCTATCTGCTGCATCCCTATGTGTCGATCTACACCGGGCGCGGCTGCCGGTCGCGCTGTACGTTCTGCCTCTGGCCGCAGACGGTGGGCGGGCATCGGTACCGTACCCGGTCCGCGCAAAGCGTGATCGAGGAAGTCAGGTGGATCAAGGAGAACATGCCCGAGGTGCGCGAGATCATGTTCGATGACGACACGTTCACCGACTTCAGGCCGCGCGTGGAAGAGATTGCCCGGGGGCTGGGCCAGATCGGGCTGCCGTGGTCGTGCAACGCCAAGGCCAACGTGCCTTACGGCACGCTCAAGATCATGAAGGACAACGGCCTGCGGCTGCTGCTGGTGGGCTACGAGTCCGGTGACGATCAGATTCTTCTGAATATAAAGAAAGGGCTACGCACCGACATCGCACGGCGCTTTACGGACGACTGCCGCAAGCTCGGCATCCAGATCCACGGCACGTTCATCCTCGGGTTGCCCGGCGAGACGCGCGAGACCATCGAGAAGACCATCGCCTACGCCAAGGAGATCAATCCGCATACGATCCAGGTGTCGCTGGCGGCCCCGTATCCGGGCACGGCCCTGTACCGGCAGGCCGTGGACAACGGCTGGCTCGAAGACAACAAGGTGATCCATCTGGTCAACAACCAGGGCGTGCAGCTGGCCGCCATCAGCTACCCGCACCTGAGCCGCGAGGAGATCTATCACGGCGTGGAAACGTTCTACCGGCGCTTCTATTTCCGGCCGGGCAAGATCTGGGAAATCGTCAGGGAGATGATGGGCAGCTGGAGCATGACGCGGCGGCGCCTGCGCGAAGGCGTGGAGTTTTTCCGATTCCTGCATTCGCACGAGGCCTGAGGCCATGGCGCACCGCCGGATGCTGATCGTGACCGCCGACGACTTCGGCCTGCACGGGGATGTCAACGAGGCCGTGGAACGCGCGCATTGCGAGGGCATCCTCAATGCCGCAAGCCTGATGGTCGGGGCCCCGGCCACCGCCGATGCCGTGTCGCGCGCGCACCGGCTGCCCGGGCTGCGCGTGGGCCTGCACCTGGTGCTGGCCGATGGCTGGTCGACGCTGCCCTGGGAGTCGATTCCGGACCTGGTCGATATCGACGGGCGCTTTGGCGATGCCATGGTGCGCGATGGCGTGCGCTTCGCGCTGTATCCCACGTTGCGCGCGCAGCTGGCCGCCGAGATCCGCGCCCAGTTCGACGCGTTCGCGCGTACCGGCCTGCCGCTCGACCACGTGAACGCGCACAAGCACTTCCACCTGCATCCCACCGTGCTGGGGCTGATCCTGCGCATCGGGCGCGACTATGGCCTGCGCGCCATGCGGCTGCCACGCGAGGCCCGTGGCCCGCTGTTCCTGCGCCCTTGGCTGGCGTTGCTGCACCGGCGGATGGACCGCGCCGGCATTGCCCACAACGATTTCGTGCTCGGGCTGTCGTCCAGCGGGGCGATGGACGAAGCCGCGCTGCTTGCCGCGCTCGATCGGCTGCCGGACGGCGTGGTGGAGATCTATTGCCATCCGGCTGTCAGCTCGGGCGCGCGGATTGGCGCGTCGATGACCGGCTATCGGCATGCCGACGAACTGGCGGCGCTGCTGTCGCCCCGGGTGCGCGCGGCGGCAGAACGCGTGGCCCCGCGGCGCGGCGGCTTTGCCGACCTGATTGCCGCATGAGGCGCAAACGCCTGGCGCTGGCGGGCGCGCTGGCGGGCTTGCTGATCCTCACCGCCGTGGTCACCCAGGCGGGCCTGGCCGAAGTGGGCGACATCCTGCGGCGCGCCGGCTGGCCATTGCTGTGGCTCGTGCCCATCCACCTGGCCGCGTTATGGCTCGATGCGCGTGGATGGCGCACACTGCTGGCACCGGCCGATCCCGCGGCCCGGGCCGATACCAGCTTCCTGCTGTGGGTTGCCACCGTGCGCGAGGCCGTCACGCGGCTGCTGCCAAGCGCCGGCATCGGCGGCGAAATCGTCGGTATCCGCCTGGCGTGGCGCCGCGTGCCCGACGGCAGTGCCGTCACGGCCAGCGTGGTGATCGAAGTCATGGTGACGATGTTCGCGCAATACCTGTTCGCGCTGGCAGGCGTGCTGCTGCTGGTCTCGACCAACCCGCTGACCGGCCACGGCATGCTGATCGCGATCGGGCTGCTGCTGTCGCTGCCGGTCCCGGCGCTGTTCGCCTGGGCGCTGCGGCACGGCGCATGGTTCACGCGGCTGGAACGGGCGGCGCGCCGCATCCTGGGCCACGAGCACTGGCTGGCATCGCACATCGATGGCAAGCGGCTGGACGCGCAGATTCGCGCACTATGCCGGCGCGCACGCGCGCTGTTCAGCACGCTGGCATGGCAGCTGGCCGGGCTGTCCGTGGGCACGCTGGAAGTCTGGTGGGGCCTGTCACTGCTGGGCCATCCCGTGACCTTTGGCGCCGCGCTGGCCATCGAAGCCCTGACCCTGGCGGCCCGCCAGGTGGTCTTTTTCATTCCCGCCGGCCTGGGCGTGCAGGAGGCCGTGCTGGTGGTACTGGGCACCGGCCTGGGCATCGCGCCGCAGACCTCGCTGGCCCTCGCCCTGGTCAAGCGCGCACGGGAACTGGCGTTCGGCGTGCCCGCGCTGCTGTCGTGGCAGTGGGCCGAATGGCGCAGCCTGCGCAAGGCCTAGCGTTGCGCCCTGCTGCCCCATCCCGCCCCTTGCGGTTTGTCGATTGACCGGGCGTGCCGGCGTTTCAGCGCGCCGCCTGTTCCACCCATTCACCGATGGCATCGAGCAGCAGCCGCGATCCGTGCTCGCGCGAGCCCGCATCGTCATAGCCGTCCAGGAATGCGCCATGCTCGGTCAGCGTCAGTTGCGTGCCCTGCCCCACGGCCTTCAGCTCGAACACGGCCAGCGACACCGAGATCTTGCGGTCGCCCATGTGCATCTCGTAGCTGTAGACCAGCCGCTCGTCCGGAATCACGTCGAAATAGACCGCGTCGAACGTGGACACCAGGCCGTTTTCCCATTTGCCCTGCAGATGCTCGCGGCCGCCGGGCCGCACGTCCATGGCGCGCGACACGGTCTGGTAGCCCTGCCCGCCGCGGAACCACTCGGCCTTGGCCCCCGGATCGGTGAGCGCGCGGAACACGAGCGCCGGCGGGGCATCGAACGTGCGCGAAATCGAGAAGGTGCCGTGGGCCACCGAGCGCGGCGGCGCTTCGGCGACGATACGGGCCACTTCCTGCTCCAGACGGTCCAGCGTCTGCTTCCAGCCGGCCTCGGCGCCACGGGTGAAGTCGCCGGCCGACGGATCGAGCAAGGTGTAGTCCTGCGTCACGCTCATCTCGGTGCCGCCGCAGACGGTGTCGAATCCGACTGTCGTCAGGGCATTGAACAGCGGCTTGCCATCGACGGTGACCACGGTCATGTCGATCACCAGCCGCGCGTGCGGCATGACCTCGACAAAGCGGCCCCGGATCCAGTGCTCGAATTCGCCGCCCTGCGAGCGCATGCATAGGTCGAACTTGCCGCCCGGATGGAACTCGACCTCGCAGGCCGGCACGGTGAAGCCCTGGGGGCAAAACCAGTGCTTCAGGTGATCGGCCGTGCTCCAGGCCTTGAAAACAAGGTCGCGCGGGGCGTTGAAGGCGCGCGATACGGTCAGCCGGTGCTGGGCGTGCTGCGGCGTATCAGTCTTCGTTGCGGTTGCGGTCGCGGGTGCCATCGGATGCTGCCTCCTTTTTCATGGTTTCCAGGTATTCGCCCAGGCGGTCGAAATGGCCTTCCCATTCGGCGCGGCGGGCGCTGATCCACTGCTCTGCCTCGCTCAGCGCATTGGGCGCCATGCGGCAGGTGCGTACCCGACCGACCTTCTCGGTACTGACCAGCCCGGCCTGTTCCAGCACCGAAAGGTGCTGCATCACCGCCGGCAACGACATCGCCAGCGGCTTGGCCAGGTCCGAGACCGACAGCGGTCCGCGTGCCAGTTGCACGAGCATCGTGCGCCGCGTGGTGTCGGCCAGGGCCTGGAACGTGGCGTCGAGAGGATCGGAATAGTTAAGCATGTCCTTTAGTATAGAGACTTCCGATAGTTAAGCAAGGACTTTAGTGATCGGTTTCACGCGGGCGGCGGTGCGCCCGGTGCGGGTCATGGCGCCACCTTGACCGCCCCTGCTGCACGGGTGCGGGAAAGGGCGTATTCTCGTGAACTTGTCTTTCGGGCGTCGTAGGCGTAGTGTTCCGCATCGCCTGGCGCGCCGAAGTGCCGGAGCCGCCCCTCCAGATCAGTTTTGACGGATGAACCAGAAATCCCCTAAATACCCGGATGAACCGCCCTTGCCGTCCACCTGGGATGCCCGCCTTGCCCGCCATTTGGTGCGGCCCCTCAAGAACACCCGTGTCTCCCCGAACCACCTGACCACGCTGCGGCTGCTGATCGGCGTCGCCGGCATCGCCTGCATTGCGCAGGGTGGCTACGCGTGGAGCAACTGGGGCGCGCTGCTTGTCGTCATTTCCAACTTCGTCGATCACACCGACGGCGAGTTGGCCCGGATTAGCGGCAAATCGAGCAAGATCGGTCACTTTTACGACCTGGCCAGCGATGCGCTGATTACAGTGCTGCTGTTTGTCAGCTTTGGCATGGCCGTGGCCAATACGACCGCGCCCGGCGGCACGTCCGAAGTTTTCGGGCCGGTGCTGCGCGGCACGATCGCGGGCCTTGCCGTGGCGCTGATCTTCTTCCTGCGCATGCGTATAGAATCGCGGGTTGGCAAAAGTGGCACCCGGCAGGCATCGGCGGGCGGATTCGAGACCGAAGACGTGCTGTACCTGCTGCCGCTGGTGACGCTGACGGATGGTATCGGTCCCTTCCTGACCGCCGCCTCGATCGGCGCCCCGCTTTTTGCCCTGTTGGTCATCATCGATTACTGGCGAGTCATGCGGCGCCCCCAGCCAGTCGCAACCTCCACCGAACACTGAGGCAGCCCATGCCAGAGCAAGTTACCGGCGACATCGCCATCGCCCCGCAGTTGGCGCGCGAAGCCGAACCCGTGGCCGGACGTCCGGCCACGCGCCGCCCGGACGCCGCCGTGGCCGGCGTGGTGTCGCAACTGGACACCCCCGCCCTGCGCCAGGACTTCGACCGCCAGGGCGCGTTCCTGTACCTGGACAAGTTCCTGGGCCCGGACGAGACCGCCCAGCTGGTGGCGCTGGCCCGCGCGCTGCAGTCCGGCCTGAACCGCAACTACCTGCCCGGCCACAAGCAGGGCGGCAGCGTCAGCCGCCACACCATCGACGAAAAGGCCCCGTTCATTGCCGAGCTGTATCGTTCGAAGGCGCTGATCGGCTGGCTGGAAGCCGTGACCGGCGACAAGCTCCAGGTCTGCCCGGAAACCGATCCGCACGCCTACGCGCTCTATTACTACACGCGCCAGGGCGACCACATCGGCTGGCACTACGACACGTCCTATTACGACGGCCGCCGCTACACGCTGCTGATCGGCGTGCTGGACGAATCGACCTGCCGGCTCGACTACGAACTGCACACGCGCAACCCCGACATCGCGGACGAACCGGGCTCGGTGCAGATTCCGCCGGGCGGCATCGTGCTGTTCGACGGCGACAAACTGCGCCATCGCATCACGCCGGCCGGCCCGAACGAGATCCGCGTGTCGCTGACCTTCGAATATGTGACCGATCCGGGCATGCGCCCGTGGCTGCGCTTCATCTCGAACATGAAGGACGCCGTGGCGTACTTCGGGTTCCGCCAGGTGTTCCGGCGCCTGCTGGGCGGGAAGTCAGCGAGGTAGTTGGCAGCGTGAATCGTGCAGCTTTCATTTTTCTGTCGGTAGGCGCGGCGCTGTTCGTGGGGCTGCTGGCCTGGCAGGGCTTTGGCGCGGTGACCACCACGCTGATGTCGGCCGGCTGGGGCCTGGCCGTGGTGGCGGCGTTCCATCTGGTGCCGCTGGCGCTCGATGCCGGCGCCATTGCCGTGCTGATGGACCGCAAGACCCGCCACGGGTCGTTCTGCAGCGCGCTCAAGGCGCGCTGGACCGGCGAATCGGTCAACAGCCTGTTGCCGGCCGGCCAGATCGGCGGGCCGGTGCTGATGGTGCGCTACCTGTCGCAGCGCGGCGCGCGCATGCGCGACGCGGCGGCCGCCATCACCGTCAGCACCACGACCCAGGCGCTGTCGCAGATGCTGTTCGCGCTGCTGGGCATTGCCGTGTTCGGCGCCAACGGCGACATGTCCGAGTACCGGACCCCGATCATCGCCGTGACCGTGGTGCTGGGCGCCTGCGTGCTGGCGTTCTGCGTGCTGCAGCGGCGCGGGATGTTCGGCCGCATGATGCGCATCGGGCAGAAACTGTTCGGCAAGCGCGCCGATGCGACGCAAGCCGCAGCCAACGACGGCAGCGACGGGGGCGACGGCAGCGACGCCAGGCCGGGCCGCTGGGCCGGGCTGGCCCTGCGTGCCGACGCCGTGGACAGTGCGATTCGGGAACTGTATCGCGACCGCAAGAAGGTTGCGGCCAGCTTCGGGCTTAACCTGCTGGGCTGGATCGCCGGTACCGGCGAGGTCTGGCTGATTCTTTATTTCCTGGGGCATCCGGTGGACTGGCACGAGGCGTTGCTGCTCGAAAGCGTGGGCCAGGCCATCCGGGGTGCCGCGTTTGCCATTCCGGGGTCGCTCGGTGCGCAGGAAGGCGGCTACCTGCTGCTGGCGCCGCTGGTGGGCCTGCCGCCCGACGCCGCGCTGGCGCTGTCGCTGGCCAAGCGCGTGCGCGAGCTGGTGCTCGGCATTCCCGGACTGGTGTACCTGCATTTCAGCGAACGGAAGTTCCAGCGCCGTCGCGCCGCGCACGCCCTGGCGGCGGATCGGGGCTAGCGCGGCCACATTCATTTCTCATGAGAACAACGTGATGCGAGCAATCATTCTTGCCGCGGGCCTTGGCCTGCGACTTCAGCAACAGCCGGGCAAGCAGTTCCCGAAATGCCTGTTGCGCTTTGACGGGCTCACGCTGCTCGAACGTCACCTGCGCCTGCTCGACGCGGCCGGCGTGACCGAAGTGGTGCTGGCGCTCGGCTTCGAGCCGGACCAGGTCAAGGAAGAGCTGGCCCGTATCGGCCGCGACCTCGAAATCGTGATCAACACGCGCTACGACCTGGGCAGCGTGCTGACCGTGCATACCGTGGCCGACGCCATGACGCGCGGCGGCGACGTGCTGCTGATGGACGCCGACGTGCTTTACGACGAGCGCATCATGGCCAAGCTGGTGGCCGGCGACACCGTGAACCGCCTGCTGATCGACCGCGACTTCGAAGCCGGCGACGAACCCGTGAAGCTGTGCCTGAAGGACGGCGTGCCCGTGGAACTGCGCAAGCAGCTCATGGCCGACCTGCAGTACGACACCATCGGCGAGTCGGTGGGCTTCTTCCGCTTCAAGGAAGACTGCGCACGCCGCCTGGCCGAGATCGTCAAGGGTTATGTCGACTCGGGCCGCGCCAACATGCCGCACGAGGAAGCCGTGCGCGACCTGCTGCTAGAACAGTCCCACGTATTCGACACTGCCGACGTGACCGGCGCCCCGTGGATCGAAATCGATTTTCCCGGCGACGTCTCGCGCGCAGCCGTTGAAGTCCTGCCCCAACTTCTGCCTGTAGGAATCGCCCAATGAACGCCATCGACCCGAACCTGCTCGCCAACTCCGGTACTTCGGTGCCCGTGTCGCGCGCCGCGCGACTGCGCCAGATGCTGCTCTCGAACGAGCTCGAATTCATCATGGAAGCCCATAACGGCCTGTCCGCACGCATCGTGCGCGAGGCCGGCTTCAAGGGCATCTGGGCGTCCGGCCTGGCCATTTCGGCCCAGTTCGGCGTGCGCGACAACAACGAGGCCAGCTGGACCCAGGTGGTGGACAACCTGGAGTTCATGGCCGACGCCAGCGACCTGCCCATCCTGCTGGATGGCGACACCGGCTACGGCAACTTCAACAATGTGCGCCGCCTGGTACGCAAGCTGGAGCAGCGCGGCATTGCCGGCGTCTGCATCGAGGACAAGATCTTCCCGAAGACCAACAGCTTCATCGGCGGCGAGCAGCAGCCGCTGGCCGATATCGACGAGTTCTGCGGCAAGATCAAGGCCGGCAAGGATTCGCAGGCCGACGACAACTTCTCGATCGTGGCCCGCGTGGAAGCCCTGATCGCGGGCTGGGGCATGGAGGAGGCGCTGCGCCGCGCCGAGGCCTACCGCCAGGCTGGCGCGGACGCCATCCTGATCCACAGCAAGCTGTCGAAGGCCGACGAGATCGTGACGTTCGCCCGCGAATGGGGCAACCGCGCCCCGCTGGTGATCGTGCCGACCAAGTACTACAGCACGCCGACCGACGTGTTCCGCAAGGCTGGCATCAGCCTGATCATCTGGGCCAACCACCTGATCCGCGTGGCCGCATCGGGCATGCAGGCCGTGGCGAAGGACATCTACGAGAACCAGACGCTGGTCAATGTGGAAGACCGCATCGCCACCGTCAACGAGATCTTCCGTCTGCAGGATGCCGACGAATACTCGGCCGCCGAGAAGATCTACCTGACCGGCGGCCAGGTCCCGGGCTCGGCCGTGGTGCTGGCCGCAGGCCGTGGCAAGGGCCTGGAGGCGCTGACCGAGGACAAGCCCAAGGTCATGCTGCCGGTGGCCGGCAAGCCGCTGCTGCGCTGGCTGGTGGACGGCTTCAAGAACCAGGGCATCAACGACATCACGGTGGTGGGCGGCTACAAGGCCGAGGCCATCGACGCGGCCGGCATCAACCTGGTGCGCAACGACCGCTATGCCGAAACCGGCGAGCTGGCGTCGCTGGCGGCCGCCGCCGACACGCTGCAGAACGACACCGTGATCGCCTACGGCGACCTGCTGTTCCGCAGCTACATCCTGCGCGACCTGGTGGACACCGATGCGCCGTTCAGCGTGGTGATCGATTCGTCGGAATCGGCGCCGTCCAACCAGAGCGTGCGTGACTTTGCCTGGTGCTCGGCATCGGACGACCGCGACCTGTTCGGCCAGAAGGTGCTGCTCAAGAAGATCTCGGACGACGTGCCGGCCGGCGACGCCCCGCACGGCCGCTGGATCGGCCTGATGAACGTGCGTGGCGAAGGCCGCGCGCGCCTGCAGACGCTGCTGGGCGAACTGCGCCAGCGCCCGGACTTCGACAAGCTCGACCTGCCCGACCTGCTCAACGCGCTGGTCGCCGCCGGCGAACAGGTGGAGGTCAAGTACGTGCACGGCCACTGGCGTGGCGTGAACGACCTGGAAGACTTCCGCCGCGCCGGCGATTTCGCGCACGGCCAGACGCCGTTCGCGGTGGGCAACGGCGAGGCCGCTCAATGATCGAGGCGGTCCAGTTCGTGGAAGCCGCGCGCGAGCGCGGCTTCGCATGGTATGCGGGCGTGCCCTGCTCGTACCTGACGCCGTTCATCAACTACGTGGTGCAGGACCCGTCGCTGCACTACGTGTCGGCCGCCAACGAGGGCGATGCCGTGGCATTTATCGCTGGGGTGACGCAGGGGGCGCGCGATGGCGTGCGCGGCATCACGATGATGCAGAACTCGGGCCTCGGCAACGCGGTGAGCCCTCTGACGTCGCTGACCTGGACGTTCCGGCTGCCGCAGCTGCTGATCGTCACGTGGCGCGGCCAGCCCGGCGGCGCGGCGGACGAACCGCAGCACGCGCTGATGGGTCCGGTAACGCCGCAGATGCTCGATACGATGGACATCCCATGGGAGCTGTTCCCCACCGAGCCGCAGGCCGTGGGCCCGGCGCTGGATCGGGCCATCGCCCATATGGACGCCACGGGCCGCCCGTACGCGCTGATCATGCAGAAGGGCAGCGTCGCGCCCTACCCGCTCAAGTCGCAGAAGGGGCCGATCGCACGTGACAGGGCGCTGCCGGAAGTGTCCCGCACCGGCGGGGCCACGCTGCCGAGCCGCACGGATGCGCTGCAGCGTGTGATTGCCCATACGCCGGTCGATTCGACCGTGGTACTGGCATCGACCGGCTTTTGCGGCCGCGAGCTTTACGCGCTGGACGACCGGCCGAACCAGCTCTACATGGTGGGATCGATGGGCTGCCTGACGCCGTTCGCGCTCGGCCTGGCCCTCGCACGCCCGGACCTGAAGGTGGTGGCGGTCGATGGCGACGGCGCCGCGCTGATGCGCATGGGCGTGTTTGCCACGCTGGGCGCCTATGGCCCGGCCAACCTGACGCACGTGCTGCTGGACAACAACGCCCACGATTCCACGGGCGGACAGGCCACGGTGTCGCACAACGTGTCGTTTGCCGGCGTGGCGGCGGCGTGTGGCTACGCGTCGGCCATCGAGGGCGACAACCTGGCCATGCTGGACGCCGTGCTGGCCCGTGCGGCCACGGCCACGGCGGGCCCGAACTTCGTGTGCCTGCAGACGCGCCCCGGCTCGCCGGACGACCTGCCGCGCCCGTCGGTGACGCCCGTGCAGGTGTCCACGCGCCTGGGCCGCCAGATTGGCGCCGACCAGGGCAACACCAGCCACGCCTGATCCCACGCCTGACTCCAACCCGCTTGAGAGAACACATGCTGCTTCTGAATCCCGGCCCGGTCACGCTGTCCGAACGCGTCCGCAAGAGCCTGCTGCAAACAGACCTGTGCCACCGTGAAAGCGAGTTCTTCGACCTGCAGGACGAAGCGCGCCGACGGCTGCTGGACATCTACGGGCTCGACCCGGCCACCTGGACGGCGGTGCTGATGACCGGTTCCGGCACGGCGGCGCTCGAAAGCATGATCGCCGGGCTGGTCCCCGCGCAAGGCAAGCTGCTGATCGTGCAGAACGGCGTCTATGGCGAGCGCATCGCGCAGATCGCCACGCAGTACCAGATCCCGCACATGGTGGTGAAGCACGAGTGGATGGAAGCCCCGGACCTGGCCCGCATCGACGCGGCGCTGGCGGCTGACAAGGCCATCACCCACCTGGCCGTGATCCATCATGAGACCACCACCGGCCGCCTGAACGACCTGCCGGCCATCGACGCGCTGTGCCAGGCGCGCGGGGTGCGCCTGCTGGGCGATACGGTGAGCAGCTTCGGCGCCGAGCCGATCGACTTCAGCGGCAATATCGACGCCGTGGCAGCCACCGCCAACAAGTGCCTGCACGGCGTGCCCGGCGCGGCCTTCGTGATCGTGCGACGCGCGGCGCTGGCCCATGCGGTGAGCCGCACCTACTACCTCGATATCGCCCGGTACGCGAAGCAGCAGGACCAGCGCAACACGCCGTTCACGCCGTCCGTCCATGCGTTCTATGCGCTGGTGGAGGCCCTGCGCGAGCACGGCGACGAAGGCGGCTGGCAAGCGCGCCACCAACGCTACGCCGCGCTGGCCGAGGAAGTGCGCAGCGGGCTGGCGGCGCTGGGCATCGAGGCCTTGTGGCCGGCAGCGCAGTCGTCGGTGGTGCTGCGCGCGTACAAGCTGCCGCAAGGCGTCACGTACGAGCAACTGCACGACGGCCTCAAGGCGCGCGGCTTCGTCATCTATGCCGGCCAGGGCGGCCTGTCTTCGCAACTGTTCCGGATCTCGACCATGGGCGCGCTGACGGCGGCCGACATGCACCGGCTGATCGCCGGCTTCCGCGAACTGCTGCATCGTTGATGCCGATGGGCGCCATCGGCGCGCGGGCTGAATAGCCGCTATCGCGGCTTGACCGGCTTGCTCTCCGCCCGCCCGCTCCCCTGCATGGGAGCGGGGCGACCACCGCGTCAAACGTTCAAAGCTGCTCTTCCACCGGCAGCAGCCGCAGCACGCCCTGCTTGAACTTGTCCCACCCGTTCATATCCGGTTCGCTGGTGTAGGTGCGCACCACCCCGCCCTCGCGCGTCACCCACTGCAGCGATTCTCCGTCGTCGCTCAGCACGACCTGGTACGCCGCGTCCAGCAGCGCATCGTCAACGCCCTGGGCCAGCATGTCGCACAGTTCCTTGCTGTCGACGACGATGCCCATCTCCGTGTTCAGCCGGGCCGAGCGCGGGTCCAGGTTCAGCGAGCCGATAAACAGTTCGTGGCGGTCGACCATATAGGTCTTGGCGTGCAGACTGGCGCGGCTGCTTCCGCCCGGGCCCCGGTGACGCTTCTGCCTGGCCATTTCGGCATAGGCGGTCGGTTTCAGCTCGTACAGGATGACGCCGGCCTTGAGCAGCGCCTTGCGCCTGGGCGCATAGCCGGCATGGACCGCGGACACATCGGTGGCGCCGTAGGAATTGGTCAGGATGCGCACCTGCACGCCGCGCTTCTGCATGTCGGTCAGCCAGGTCATGGCCGCGTCCGGCGGCACGAAGTACGGCGAGATCAGCGTCAGGTCGTGCTGCGCGCCTTCCAGGAATTTCACCAGCTTCGGAATCGCGTGGGTCGAGTCGTCCTCGGGCGGCAGCAGCACCTTGGCCGCGCGGTCGGCAATCACGGTGGCCTGGCCCCAGTACTCGGGCAGCTTGTTGTCGCGCAGCAGCTGCACGATGCCGGTTTCCAGCAGAGACTGCCCGTAGGGTGTGGCCCGCATGTTCACGGCGTGCTCGTCCAGATAGGTGCGCAGCTTCTGCTGCTGGGTGGCCGCCTCGTCGCCGCTGGGCGGCGTGGCCATCGCCGATAGCGGATACACGGCCTCGCTGTTCCAGAAGTCGTCGAACACGGCCGACACCTCGGGCACCACCGGCCCGGCGGCCAGCAGGTCGAGATCGGTGAAATCGGTGTCGGCCGCGCCATAGTACTGGTCGCCGATATTGCGCCCGCCCACGATGGTCAGCTGGTTGTCGGCCGTCAGCGACTTGTTGTGCATGCGGCGGTTGATGCGCCGGAAGTCGGTCACATACTCGAACAGCCGCACATTGCGGCTGGCGAACGGGTTGAATACCCGCACTTCGACGTTGGGATGGGCATCCACGGCCGACAGCGCGTGGTCCTGCCGGGCCAGGTGGATATCGTCCAGCAGCACCCGCACCCGCACGCCCCGGTCGGCGGCGGCCATGATCTCGGCCAGCAGCGTCAGGCCGGTGTTGTCGGCATCGAAAATGTAGTACTGGACGTCGAGGCTGCGCTGCGCGGTGCGCGCCAGGGCGATCCGCATCGCCAGGGCATCGGTGCCGGACAGCAGCGGATAGAAGGCCGACTGGCCCGGATGCTGAGCCAGCCTGGGGGCCATGCCGCGCGCCAGCATGGTGTCGCTGGTGTCCTGCAGTGCCATCTCGGGTGCCAGCGGCGGTCGTTGCGGCAACCCGGCGCAGGCGCCCATCAGTAGCGCCAGCATCACCATCAGCGGCCGGCTCACCTGCCTGAGCGCCGCGTGCGTGACATGCATCATGCCCCCTCCCGTGATTGTTCCAGCGTGAACAACGGACATGTACGGAAACAACGATAGCGATCTTACCGCGCGCTGCTATGCTTTCGATACTTTCATTTTGAAAGCCTTATAGCCCAGCCGCATAAGCTTATGACTACCCTTTTCGATCCGCTCCAGATTGGTGACCTGCACCTGCCCAACCGTATCGTGATGGCGCCGCTGACGCGTCTGCGCGCCGCCGACCCGGTACATGTTCCCAACGCGCTGATGGCCGAGTACTACGCCCAGCGCGCCAGCGCCGGCCTGCTGATTTCCGAAGGCGTGCCCGTGTCGCCCGATGGCGTGGGCTACCCGAACGTGCCGGGCCTGTGGTCCGACGAGCAGGTTGCCGGCTGGAAACAGGTGACCGATGCCGTACACCGTGCCGGCGGCCGCATCGTGGCCCAGCTGTGGCACGTCGGCCGCATTTCGGACCCGAGCCTGCTCGATGGCCGCACGCCGGTGGCGCCCAGCGCCATCGCGGCCGGCGGCAACGTCAGCCTGTTGCGTCCGCAGCGTCCGTTCGTGGTGCCGCGCGCGCTGACCGTGGCGGAGATCGCCGATGTCGTGGCCGATTTCGGGCGGGCCGCGGCCAATGCCAAGGCGGCCGGCTTTGACGGCGTGACGATCCATGCCGCCAACGGCTACCTGCTGGACCAGTTCCTGCAAGACGGCAGCAATGTCCGCACCGATGCCTATGGCGGATCGGTCGAAAACCGCGCCCGCATCCTGCTGGAAGTGGCGGACGCCGTGACGGCGGTCTGGAGCCCCAGCCGCGTGGGCGTGCACCTGGCCCCGCGTTCGCCGAGCCATTCGATGAGCGAGACCCAGCCGGCGCAAACGTTCGGCTACGTGGCCCAGGCGCTGGGCCAGCGTGGGCTGGGCTTCCTGTTCGTGCGCGAAACGCAGGGGGAAGGTGCGCTGCTGCCGCAGATCAAACGGGCGTTTGGCGGCGCGATCATCGCCAATGACGGGTTCGACCACGATGCCGCCCAGGCGGTGCTGGCAAGCGGCGACGCCGACGCGGTGGCATTTGGCCGCGCCTATATCGCCAACCCGGATCTGGTGGATCGGCTGAAGCAACGTGCCGCGCTGAACGCGGTGGACCCCGCCACGCTGTATGGCAGCGCGGGCGAGCCGGCCCAGGGCTACACCGACTATCCGACGCTATCCCAGGACGTCCAGGCCGTCCAGGCCTGAATTTGGCCGGGTGTCCCGGACGCCCGGGGCATGCCGGCCGGCCCGGGGCATCCCGGGCGCCCGGAACACGCGGCTCGGCTCAGCCCGGCCCGGCCGGTACGGGGTGGATGGGGATCACCGTGCGCGCGCCGCACTGGCGCAGCAGATCGCGCAGTTCCTTGATGACCGGGAACACCTCGTGGTTCCAGTCCTCGCCCTGGCGGTCATGGGCCGCCTGCTCCATCTCCACGATCTCGCGGTCTTCCTTGAAGATCCGCTCGGTGAACCACACCAGCAGCGGCCACGCGGCATCCAGCAGCAGCGGAATACCGGGCCGGCGGATCGACAGCATGCCGAACGTGCGATTGGTGCGCTGCGCGGCGTCCAGCGGCACGTAGACGATCCACAGGTCCATGACCAGCGTGCCGGACCCCGAACGGATCTGCAGCGTCTGATACGGATAGCCGGTGCGCACCGTCATCACGTCCTTGTTGTTCTGGCCGCCGTCCTTGCCGAAGACCAGCGCCTCGCCCACGGGCTGCTTGCCGCCCTCGCGCTCGAACACATAGTCCACCTCGACAAAGTCGTCGCCACGGCGCCGGCCCAGCGAGCGCGCCCGCATCATGCCCATCTGCTTGCGGTGCAGGAACTGATGGTTCATGTCCATCAGGTTCTCGTGCATAAACGAATAGTGGCAGTTGACCGCGCGGCCCAGGCGGCGCGTCTTGTACTTGGGGTCCGACACCGACGCGAACTCCGGCAGCGGTTTCTGCTCGGCCAGCCCCGGATCGCCCGGAAACACGAAGATCAGCCCGGCCCGCTCCTGGCACGGGTACGCGCGCACGCCGTTGGGCAGGCGTTCCTTGCCCAGGTACGGCACGTCGATGCAGCGGCCGGTGCAGTCGTAGGTCCAGCCGTGGTAGCAGCAGCGGATCGACTCGCCGTCCACCACGCCGGCATGCAGCGGCACCTGACGGTGCGCGCAGCGGTCTTCCAGCGCGAACACCTTGCCGGTGGCCGTGCGCACCAGCACGATGGGGTCGCCGGCGAATGTCACGCCATGGGCGCGGCCCGCCTTGACCTCGCGCGACCAGGCCAGCGGATACCAGAAATCGGGATGGATGGGGACACGGCGCAGGTCGCGCGGCGGCGCTTCGGGCAACGCGGGGGGGACGGCCGACGCGGCGCCGGCTGCGGCCGGGTCGGAGCCGTGATCGGGGGTACGGCGGTCTAGCGCAGACTCTGCATACATGCGGGACGTCTCCTTGGGTCCAGGCACTCGATCTCCGGCGCCTGCCATGGCGCGGCGGGAGACATCGGGGCAGGAATTTTTCGAGTCTAACCCAACGGCGGCGTCCGGTCTGTCAGCTTTTATCCGACTGGCGGCCCACGCGCGCCAGCCGTTCGACGGCCCGGTCGGCACCGGCGCGCGTCCCCCGTCTGGAGGGTGAGAAGCATTCGGTCCACGCTCCAGACGGCTGATTTGCAACACATTTGCGGCGTCTTCGAGCGAACGGCCTGTCTCGGGTTATCCTTTCAGACGATCAAACCAGAGACATGCAAGACCCCAAGATCATGTCCCGTTCTGCCCCCGATCCGGCGCCGCCCCGCGACACCGGCGACGACGCCTCCTACCGCCTGCTGGTCGAGTCGATCTACGACTACGCCATCTTCCGGCTCGACGCCACCGGACACGTCATGAGCTGGAATGCCGGCGCCGCCCGCATCAAGGGCTATAGCCGCGACGAAATCATCGGCCAGCATTTTTCGCGCTTCTATACCGAAGAGGCCAAGGCGCGCCACTGGCCGGACACGGAGCTGGAAGCCGCCGCACGGCTGGGCCGCTTCGAGGACGAAGGCTGGCGCGTGCGCAAGGACGGCACGCAGTTCTGGGCCAACGTGATCATCACCGCCCTGTACGACGATCACGGCAAGCTGACCGGCTTCGGCAAGGTCACGCGCGACATGACCGCGCAGCGCGCCACCGCCGAGGCGCTGCGCCAGAGCGAGGAAACCCTCCGGCTGCTGGTCGACAGCGTCAAGGACTACGCGATCTTCATGCTTGACCCTTCCGGGCATGTCATCAGCTGGAACGCCGGTGCGTCGTACATCAAGGGCTATCGCCGCGACGAAATCCTCGGCAAGCACTTCTCGGTGTTCTACCCGCACGACGACGTGGCCGAGGACAAGCCCGGCCGCGAACTGCGCATCGCCCGCGAGAAGGGCCGCGTGGAGGATGAAGGCTGGCGCGTGCGCAAGGACGGCTCGCTGTTCTGGGCCAGCGTGACCATCACGGCGGTCTACGACGATACGCGCGCCCTGCGCGGCTTTGCCAAGGTCACGCGCGACATGAGCGAGCGCAAGCGGCTTGAGGAACTGGAGCAATCGGAACGACGCATGAACGAATTCCTGGCGACACTTTCCCATGAACTGCGCAACCCGCTGGCACCCATCCGCAACGCACTGACCGTCATGCAGATGCGCCCCGAGGACCCGCAGGCCATGCAGAAGAGCGTGGGCCTGGTCGAGCGTCAGATGTCGCACCTGACGCGGCTGGTGGACGACCTGCTCGACGTGGGCCGCATCGCCGCCGGCAAGATCGACCTGCGGCTGGAGCCCGTGGACGCCCGGGACATCATCGCCCTGGGTATCGAGGCCGCCGATCCGGCCCTGGCGGCCAAGGCGCAGACCGTGACCGTGACCGCCGACACCGTGCCGCTGCCGCTGTACGCCGACCGTACCCGGCTGAGCCAGGTCATGCAGAACCTGCTGCTCAATGCATCGAAATTCTCGTCGCCGGGCGCGCAGATCGCCATCTCGGCGTCGGTGCGCCACCGCACGCTGGTGATCCAGGTCATCGACCACGGCCGGGGCATTGCGCGCGAATCGCTGGAATCGATCTTCAACCTGTTCGCGCAGGAAGACCGGCCCGGCAGCAGCGCGCAGGGCGGGCTGGGCATCGGCCTGTCACTGTGCCGCTCGCTGGTGGAAATGCATGGCGGATCGATTGCCGCCACCAGCGAAGGCCCCGGGCTGGGCGCCACGTTCACCGTGCAGCTGCCGCTGGCGCCTGCGGCCGAAACGCCCCAAAGCGGCGACGGCCCGGGCCATGGCGGCGGCCACGGGCGCCGCGTGCTGCTGGTGGACGACAACCGCGACGCGGCCGACAGCATGTCGATCCTGCTGGAAATGTCGGGCCACCATGTGACGATCGCCTACGACGGCATGGAAGCCATCCACGCCGCCGCGCGGGTGCGGCCCGACGTGGCGCTGATCGACCTGGCCATGCCCGGCATGGACGGTTTCGCGGTCATCCACGCGCTGCGCGGCATGCCGGCGCTGTCCGGCACGCGCTACGTGGCATTGACCGGCTTCGGCCAGGCGTCGGACCGGGATCAGACCGCCGCCGCGGGCTTCGATGTGCATCTGGTCAAGCCGGTGGAACTCGACGTGCTGCTGAAGGTGATTGCGGGAGACTGACGCGCCGCGTGCTCCCGGGGGGCGAGGCGGTTCAGATCGGGGCAGTCGCGGGTTGAGCTGCTTGCCCTCTCCCCCGCCCCTCTCCCGCCGTGCGGGAGAGGGGCGCACACCGTTGGAGACTGCCATGCCTGCTGGTTGTCTCCCCTCTCCCATGTATGGGAGAGGGGCCGGGGGAGAGGGCACGGCGCATCCGGCGCGAGGCGTCATCCGCCGGGCAGCGCCCATACCCGCCCGTCGCCGACCGGATAGAGCCGTTCGCCCTGCCCCGCCCGCACCGTGGCGTGGCCGGTAAACGCACCGAACGCCGGCAAGATCATTCCCCGCTCCCCCACCACGAAGCACGGCAGCCGCAGCGCGTCGGCGCCCGTGCCGCGCAGCACGCAGGCTGGATGCAGGTGCCCGGCCAGCGCGTAACCTTCGGCACGCGCGCCCGGTTCGTGGCACAGGGCGAATGGCGGTGCCACCAGCGGTTCCGTGGCCACGGCAAAGCCCAGTTCGGGTGGCGGATCGCCCGCGTGCGTGTCGTGATTGCCCCGCACGAGCGTGCAGCGCACGCGCGACGGCATGGCGCGCCGCCAATCGTGCAGCGCCACCAGCACCGCCGCCGTGCGCGCGGCCCGGGCATGCAAAAAATCGCCCAGGAACACCAGCTCCCGCGCCGGATAGCGCCGCGCCAGGCTCAGCAGCCGGGCGAGGTTGTCGGCCGTGGTGCCATGGGGCACGGGCTGGCCCAGCGCGCGGAATGCGGCCGCCTTGCCGATATGGACATCCGCCACCATCAGCATGGACGCCGATGGCCACCAGACCGCGTGCTCGGGCAGCAGCCAGACGGTCTCGCCGGCCAGCGTCACGGCCTGGGCCCCGGCCTCGTCCGGTGTCATGGCAGCCAGATTCATAACAGCGGCAGCGGCTTCGACGGCTTGCGTGGCCGCCGGGCCTTGCGCGGGCCGGCCGGCCCTGCGTGATCGGCCATGCCGAAGCGCGCCAGTTCGGCCACGCGCCCGGCGTCCACGGCGGGTGGGTTGTCGTGCATCGGTCCGCGGTAGGCACTGCCCTTGCCGCTGGGTTCGTCCTCTGGCTGCGCGGCCGCCTGCTCCAGTTCGGCCAGCATTCGCGCGATGCGGTCGGCCAGCTTCTCGGTGCTGAGCTTTTCGCGCAGGAACTCCACGATCAGGGGAAAGGCCAGCGGCGACGGCCGTTGCAGCACGCGCAGGTCGAGCCGCCGCGTCGCCATGCGCTGTAGCGTGTCGGCCAGCCGGTGCGCGTCCAGTTCCTGCATCAGCACCTCGCGCTCGGCCTGGCCCAGCAGCAGGTTGCCCGGGTCGTGCTTGCGGAACACCTCGTAGAACAGGCTCGACGATGCCTGCAGCTGCCGCGCGCTGTGATGCGCGCCGGGGTAGCCCTGGAAAATCAGGCCGGCCACGCGCGCGATCTCGCGAAAGCGCCGCAGCGACAGTTCCCCGGCGTTAAGGCTGCCCAGCACGTCGGCGGCCAGGTCACGCTGGCGCTCTTCGGCCAGCACCCGTGGCAGCCAGTGTGCCCAGTCCACCGGCGCCGACGCCAGCAGTTCCAGCCCGTAGTCGTTCACCGCCACCGAGAACGTGGCGGGCACCTTCTGGCCCAGCCGCCACGCCAGCAGGCTGCCCAGCCCCAGATGCACCGAGCGCCCCGCGAACGGATACAGGAACAGGTGCCAGCCTTCGCGCGAATGCAGGCTTTCGGCCAGCAGCGTCTGCGGCGTCGGCAGCGCCGACCAGCGCGCCTGCAACGCCACGATCGGCGCGATCAGCGGCAGTTCGGGCGTGGCGGCCGGGTCCAGCCGGCCCGCTTGCACGGCGTCAAGCGTGGTCACCACGGCGTCGGCCAGTTCGGTCGACAGCGGCATCTTGCCGCCGTTCCAGCGCGGCACCGACGGCCGCTTGCCCGTGGCACGCCGCACGTAGGCCGTCATCTCCTGCACGCGCACCAGTTCCAGCAGCCGGCCGCCGAACAGGAAGCAGTCGCCCGGTGCCAGGCGCGCGATAAACCCCTCCTCCACGGTGCCCAGCGATGCCCCACCGCTGCCCGCGCGCGTCCAGAAGCGGACCTGCATCGAGGCGTCGCTGACGATGGTCCCCACGCTCATGCGATGGCGCCGCGCCAGCCGGGCATCGGGCACGCGCCAGACGCCCGCGTCGTCCGGCATGGCGCGCCGGTAGTCCGGATACGCGGACAGCGTGGGGCCGCCCTGGCGCACGAATTCCAGGCACCAGCGCCATTCGTCGTCGGTCAGGTTGCGATAGGCCCACGCCTGGCGCACCTCGGCCAGCAGCGCGTCGGCCCGGAAGCCGCCGCCCAGCGCCACGGTCACCAGATGCTGCGCCAGCACGTCGAGCGGCTTGTCGGGCGATTCGCGGGCCTCGATGCGGCCGGCCTCGATCGCCAGGCGCGCCGCCACCGATTCCACCAGTTCCAGGCTATGCGTGGGCACCACGGTCACGCGCGATGCGCGCCCCGGCGCATGCCCCGACCGCCCGGCCCGTTGCAGCAGCCGCGCCACGCCCTTGGGCGAGCCGATCTGCAGCACGCGTTCGACAGGCAGGAAATCCACGCCCAGGTCCAGGCTCGACGTGCAGACCACGGCACGCAGCGCGCCATTCTTGAGGTTCACTTCCACCCATTCGCGCACGGCACGGTCCAGCGAGCCGTGATGCAGCGCGATCTGCCCGGCCCAGTCCGGCCGCGCATCGAGCATGGCCTGATACCAGATTTCGGCCTGCGAGCGCGTATTCAGGAAGACCAGCGACGTGCTGCTGGACTCCAGTTCGCGCAGCACATGCGGCAGCATCGACAGGCCCAGATGGCCGGCCCACGGAAAACGCCCGGCGGCATCGGGCAGCAGCGTGTCGACGATCAGCGTCTTGGGCGTATGGCCGTGCACCAGTACACGGCGGCGCTCGGGCACGCCGGCCAGCAGCACGTCGCGCGCATGGTCAAGGTTGCCCAGCGTGGCCGACAGGCCCCAGACGCACAGATCCGGCTGCCATCCATGCAGCCGTGCCAGTGCCAGTTGCACCTGGACGCCGCGCTTGCTGCCGATCAGCTCGTGCCATTCGTCGACCACCACCAGCCGCACGCGGCCCAGCGCATCGCGGGCATCGGCCCGGGTCAGCAGCAGCGACAGGCTTTCGGGCGTGGTGACCAGCGCCGTCGGCAGGCGCCTGGCCTGGGCCGCGCGTTCGCTGCTGCCGGTGTCGCCGGTGCGCAGCGCGACGGTCCAGTCCAGCCCCAGTTCCGCCAGCGGGGCCTGCAGCGCCCGCGTGGTATCGGCGGCCAGCGCCCGCATCGGCGTCAGCCACAGCACGGTCAGCGGCGGCGGCGGCGCGCCCGCCCGCGCCGGCGGCACCGCGTAGGCCAGCAACGCGCCCAGCCACGCCGCATAGGTCTTGCCGGTGCCCGTGGTGGCGTGCAGCAGCCCGCTCTTGCCTTCGCCGATGGCCTGCCAGACGGCGCGCTGGAAATCGAACGGCTGCCAGTGCCGTGCCGCGAACAGCGCCGGCAGCGATTCCGCCACCGGCGGGGCCTGGACGAACGGGGCGTCACCGGCGCTCATGCGGCGTCCTTCGCCACGGCCGCCGGCAACATCGCTTCCAGCGTCTGGAGCGTGTCGGCTTCTTCCACCGGCTTGTCGGTGCGCCAGCGCAGCATGCGCGGAAATCGCACCGCGATGCCGCTCTTGTGGCGGCCGCTGCGCCCGATACCCTCGAAGCCCAGTTCGAACACCTGGCTCGGCGTGACGCTGCGCACCGGGCCGAACTGTTCCACGGTGGTCCGCCGCACGATGGCATCCACGGCGCGCATTTCGGCATCGGTCAGCCCCGAATAGGCTTTGGCGAACGGCACCAGCGCGCGGTCGGGCGTGCCGGGCGGCGCGTTCCAGACCGCGAACGTGAAATCGGTATAGAGGCTGGCGCGGCGCCCATGGCCGCGCTGCGCGTAGACCAGCACGGCGTCCACGGTGTAGGGGTCGATCTTCCACTTCCACCAGAGGCCCACGTCGCGCGTGCGGCCGGCCCCGTAGGCGGCGTCGGCCCCCTTGAGCATGAAGCCCTCCACGCCGAGGTCGCGCGATGTGTCGCGCAGCCGGGCAAAGTGCGGCCAGTCGTCGGCCTCGACCAGCGGGCTCAGTTCCAGCGCCGGGTGGATGTGGTCGGCCACCACCCGGGCCAGTTGCGCGCGGCGTTCGGCCTGCGGCCGGGCGCGCCAGTCCTGCCCCTGCCATTCCAGCAGGTCGTACGCCATCAGGATGGCCGGCGCGTCGCGCAGCAGCCTGGCGCCCACGGTCTTGCGGCCGATGCGCTGCTGCAGCAGCGCGAACGGCTGCACGCGGCCATCGATCCATACGATGATCTCGCCGTCGAGCACGGTGCCGTCCGGCAACCGCTGCGCCGCGTCGGTCAGCTCCGGAAACCGCTCGGTGATCAGCTCTTCGCCGCGCGACCACAGCCACGTCTGGCCCGCGCGGCGCACCAGCTGGGCGCGAATGCCGTCCCACTTCCACTCCACCTGCCAGCGCGACGGGGCGCCGAGCAAAACGTCGAATTCCTCGACCGGCGCCTGCAGCGGATGGGCCAGAAAGAACGGGTACGGCTGGCCGCCGCGCACCGGATTCGCGCCGCCCGCTTCGCCCTCGGCCGGCTCCGGCGCGATCAGGGCCAGGAACCGCTCTGGCGTGGGTAGCGTGCGGATATCCGTGTAGCCGACCAGGCGCTCGGCCACGCGTTTCGGATCGATACCGGCCACCTCGCCCAGCGCCCGGGTGACCAGCAGCTTCGACACCCCCACGCGGAAGCTGCCCGTGATGAGCTTGAACAGCACCAGCCGGCCGCGCGCATCGAGCGGCCGCCACAGCGCGTCCAGCGCATCGTCGAGCACCTCGGGCGGCTGGCCGCGCGCCAGCGCGCGCAGCGGCAGCACGCGTTGCTCGACCCATTCGGCCAGCCCGGCCGTGTCGACATGATCGGCATCGGGCAGCAGCAGGGCGATGGTCTCGGCCAGGTCGCCCACGGCCTGGTAGCTTTCCTCGAACAGCCATTCGGGCAGCCCGGCCGCCCGCTGCGCCAGCGCGCGCAGCGCGGCCACCGGCACGATCTGGCGCGGCTTGCCGCCCGACAGGAAGTAGACCGCCCAGGCGGCGTCGGCCGGCGCGGCGCTGCCGAAGTAGCGCGCCAGCGCCGCGAGCTTGGCCTTGCTCGACGTGGTGCCGTCGAGTTCGCTGTAGAGGTCGGCAAACGCCTTCATGCGGCGCCCTCCCCGGCCGGTGCGTCCGCCGTGGCGGCGTCGGAAGCCGGCTCCGCGGCGGCGCCCGTGGCATCGTCGTCATCGCCGAACTCGGTGCGGAAGCCCTGCGCGTCAAGGCCCTGCTCGCAGAGGTAGCGCACCATCACGGCCACGTTGCCATGGGTGACGATCACGCGCGCGGCGCCCGTGGCGGCAATGGCCGACAGCAGTCCTGGCCAGTCCGCGTGGTCGGACAGCGCAAAGCCGCGGTCCACGCCGCGCCGCCGGCGCGTGCCGCGCAATTGCATCCAGCCGCTGGCAAACGCGTCGGACGCCTCGCCAAAGCGCCGCAGCCAGGTGGATCGCTGCGCCGATGGGGGCGCCAGCACCAGCGCCCGGCGCAGTGCCGGGCTGCGCGCGGGCAGATCGGCGGTGGCCATGGTCGGCGGCAAGGCCACGCCGGCTTCCGCGTAAGCGTGATTCAGCGCGGCCATCGCGCCATGCACGACGATCGGCCCCGGCATCGCCAGCGCCGCGCCGGCATGGCGCATCAGCCCGTTCAGGATGCGCTGGGCCTTGCCGAATGCGTAGCAGTACAGCACGCTGGCCCGGCCCGCCGCCGCGTTGTCCTGCCACCAGCCGAAGATCTCGGCCATCAGCGCGGCCTCGCGCGGCCAGCGGTAGATCGGCAGGCCAAACGTGCTTTCGGTGATGAACGTGTCACAGCGCACCGGCTCGAACGGCGCGCAGGTGCCTTCGGGCTCCACCTTGTAGTCGCCCGAGGCCACCCAGACCTGGCCGCCGTGTTCCAGCCGCACCTGGGCCGACCCCAGCACGTGCCCGGCCGGATGCAGGCTCAGCGTCACGCCGTGGTGCGTGATGCGCTGGCCGTATGGCAGCGTATCGAGCGATATCCCCGGCAGGCGTGCCAGCAGCACGCCCCGGCCCGGTTCGGCGCACAGGTAATGGCCGTTGCCGGGACGGGCATGGTCCGCATGGGCGTGGGTAATGACGGCCCGCGCCACCGGCCGCCAGGGGTCGATATGGAAGTCGCCGGCCGGGCAGTACAGCCCTTGCGGCGTTGCCACGATCAGGTCCGATGTCCTGTCCATCCCGATATCCATCCTGATTCAGCCGGGGGCGCCCTCCTGGCCGGACTTGCCGGCATGCTGGGCGCGGTCGGCCTTGGCCTGGCCGCGGATATTGAGCACGGCCAGCGCGAACTGCAGCAACACCAGCGCCCAGGCGCCGGTATGCCATCCCCAGCCGACCCACATCGCGTTGCTGACCAGGAAGCCCCAGAAACCCGCCTTGCGGCGGCCTGCCGATTCGCTGCCCACCAGCCAGGTAGCCAGCACGGTCACAGCCATGGCGGGCCATTGCAGCGCATCAAGCCAGTCCACAGTCACCCCTCCTTAGTCCGATGCTACAGACTAGACAGGGGCGCGTGGCGCCGTCAGCCGGGGCGGTCCCGTTCCCGTGTCGGCGCATTCTCACAAGGGCGGCGATGTTACCGATAAGGCGTCTGCTCCGCACCGCGGCCCGTAACGCCGATTTCGGTTGTGCCGTCAATCAGCCGGACGCCGATAGTGTGAGCTATCAATCTCTCCTAGAATGGTTTGGGTTCACCATTCCGCCGCCACAGTCCTGCGGCCGGCCACCCCAACCCCATCATAGCCACGCCATGCGGACCCAAAACCTGCGACTTACCGACCTCCTGCGCACCGAACACGAAGACATCCTGCGCGGCTGGACGGCGGAATACCATAACTATGCCGAGGGCCGCGGCCTGACGCACAACGTGGCGGCCGAACAGACAGCCATCCTGCAGGGCCTGGAAGCGGGCCTGCGCGCCGACGGCGACGCCAGCAACTTCAACGCCGGTCCGTGGGGCACGCTGCGCGACGCCCTGGCGCACTTGTCCCGCAACCGCGCCGCCCAGGGCGAGACGGCCGACGTGACCAGCGGCTTCGTGCTGGCGCTGAAACGCCCGATCTTCGATGCGCTGCAGCGCCAGACCGGCGGCGTGGACGGCCAGATCGAAGTGATCTGGACCACCTCGGCCATCGTCGACCGCATGGCGCAGTGGACCGTTTCCGCGTACCAGAAGACGCGCGAGGACATCATCGTGCGCCAGCAGCACGAACTGATGGAGCTGTCCACGCCGGTCATCAAGCTGTGGGACGGCGTGCTGGCCGTGCCCGTGATCGGCACGCTGGACAGCAGCCGCGCGCAGATGGTCATGGAATCGCTGCTCGAACGGCTGGTGGAAACCGGGTCCCCACTGGCCATCATCGACATCACCGGGGTGCCCACGGTGGATACGCTGGTCGCGCAGCACCTGATGAAGACCGTGACCGCCATCCGCCTGATGGGCGCCGAAAGCATCATCAGCGGCATCCGGCCGCAGATTGCGCAGACCATCGTGCATCTGGGTATCGACCTGCAGGGCATCATCACCAAGTCGACGCTGGCCGACGCGCTGGCCACGGCCATGCGCATGACGGGGCACACGGTGACCCGCGACGCCAACTGAACCGCGAGCCAGCCATGGAACGAATTCCAATCCTGCGGATGGGCAAGCACCTGCTCGTCACCATCCAGATCGACATGCAGGACCAGACCGCCCTGCTGCTGCAGGAAGACCTGGCCACGATGGTCGAGAAAACCGGCGCGCACGGCGTGCTGATCGATGTGTCGGCGCTGGAAATGGTCGATTCCTTTATCGGCCGCATGCTGGTCAGCATCTCCGACATCAGCCGCATCCTGGGCGCCATGACCGTGGTGGTGGGTATCCGCCCGGCCGTGGCCATCACGCTGGTGGAACTGGGGCTGTCGCTGGGCGGCGTGAAGACCGCGCTCAACGTGGAACGCGGCATGGCGATGCTCGACGCCGCCCGGGTGCTCTGACGTGACGACCGAACTTGCCCCGGCGGGCAGCGCCCCCCTGCGCGACGAGCGCGACATCGTGCACGCACGCGCCGTGGTGCGCACACTGACGGCCCAGCTGAAGTTTTCGCTGGTGGAGCAGACTAAGATGATTACGGCGGCCAGCGAGCTGGCACGCAACACGATGGTGTACGGCGGCGGCGGCGAGATGCGCTGGGAAATCCTGTCCGAAGGCATCCGGCGCGGGCTGCGCCTGCATTTCGAGGACCACGGGCCCGGCATTCCCGATGTCGAGCAGGCGCTGGTCGACGGCTGGACCACCGGCAACGGCCTGGGCATGGGCCTGTCGGGCACGCGCCGGCTGGTGAACGAGTTCGAAATCCGCACGCAAGTTGGCGAGGGAACCTGTGTCAGCATCACTCGGTGGAAGTAAGGGCCACGGCCCGCATCACGCGGTGCCGATGAGCGACCCCAGCCGCGTGGGCGAAGCCCGGCGCCACGTCGCCGAGATGTCCGCACGGCTGGGGTTCGACGCCATCCAGTGCGGCCGCCTGGCGGTGGCCGTCAACGAACTGGGCAACAACCTTGTGCGCCACGCACAGGGTGGCCGGCTGCTGCTGGCCGCGTGCGAAGTGGACGGCAGCCTGGCCATCGAACTGATGTCGATCGACGACGGGCCCGGCATGGCCAACCTGCCGGCCTGCATGCAGGACGGCTACTCCACGGCCGGCAGCGCCGGCCAGGGCCTGGGCGCTGTCAGCCGGCTGGCCGACGATTTCGATGTGCATACCCAGCCCGGCGCGGGCAGCCTGATCCTGGCGCGCTTCTATCGCGACCGCGACGCGGCCGGCAAGCCGCGCCGGCTGGACGGTGGCTTCGCCGTGGGCGCGATCTGCCTGGCCGCCCCCGGCGAGCAGGTCAGCGGCGATGGCTGGGGCGTGGCCGTACACGATCGTCGCGCCGACGTGGTGCTGGTGGACGGGCTGGGCCACGGGCCCGATGCCGCCGCCGCCGCCACGGCGGCGCTGACGGTGTTCGACCCGCAGCGCGGCGGCAGCCCGGGACAATACATCGAGCGTGCCCATGCCGCGCTGCGCGGCACGCGTGGCGCCGCCATCGGGGCCTACCGCATCGACGGCGGCACCCAGCGCATCCGCTTTGCCGGGGCGGGCAACATCCTGGGCCGCGTGATTTCCGGCATCGCCGACCGCACGCTGGTCAGCCAGAACGGCACGGCCGGCATCCAGATGCGCTCGGTGCAGGAACAGGAGCTGGACTGGCCTGACCATGCGCTGGTGATCCTGCATTCCGACGGCATCCAGTCGCGCTGGCAGCTCGACGACGCCACGGTGCTGCAGCGCGACCCGGCCATCGTGGCCGCCTTCGTACTCTGGAAATTCGCCCGCGGGCGGGACGACGCCACCGTGGTGGTGATCCGCCGCGCGGAGTGTTGAGATGACTGCCCAGGACGCGATCCCGGACGACGCCATGCCCAATCCATCCGAGCCATCCCCCGCCGCCACCTCCGATGCGCCCGACGACGTGGCCGCGTTGCGCGCCGCGCTGCAAGCCCGCGCGCAGGAGGTGGAAGCCCTGCGCGCCGAAATCGAGGAAACCAATCGCGGCGTGGTGGCGCTCTATTCCGAACTGGACATCCAGGCCGAACAGTTGCGCCACGCCACCGAGCTCAAGAGCCGCTTCCTGGCCTATATGAGCCACGAGTTCCGCACGCCGATCGTGGCCATCCAGAGCATCACGCGGCTGCTGATGGACCGTGTGGACGGCCCGCTCACGCCCGAGCAGGAAAAGCAGGTCGGCTTCGTGCGCGACACGGCCGCGGAGTTTTCAGAGATGGTCAATGACCTGCTGGACCTGGCCCGGCTGGAGGCCGGCCGTGTCGAGGTGTCGCCAGCCTGGTTCGACATGGTGGCGCTGTTCGACGCCCTGCGCGGCATGTTCAAGCCCGTGCTGACCAACCCCGACGTGTCGCTGATCTTCGAGGAACCGCACGGTGTATCGAAGCTGTTCAGCGACAACCGCAAGGTGTCGCAGATCCTGCGCAACTACATCTCGAACGCGCTGAAGTTCACGCCCAGCGGCGAGGTGCGCGTGTCGGCCACCTGCGACACGCCGGACACGATCACGTTTTCGGTGCGCGATACCGGCATCGGCATCCCGCCCGCATCGCACGGCGAGGTGTTCCAGGATTTCGTGCAGATCGATTCGCCGCTGCAACGCCGCTATCGGGGCTCGGGCCTGGGGTTGGCACTCTCGAAGCGGCTGGCCGAACTGCTGGGCGGCCACGTGGGCTTCGAGAGCGAGGTCGGCGTCGGTTCGCGGTTCTACGTGACGCTGCCCACGACCTACCCCACCCCGGGCACCGCGCCCAATGCCAGTCGCCCTGCAGCCCCTGCAGCCCCTGCAGACCAGACAACCGGCTCCGGAGACGACCATGCCGGATGAAACCCGCAATGCACGCCTGCCCGGCGCTTCGGACTCGCTGGTGCTGGTGGTCGACGACAACCCGGTGACGCGCTACGCCACGGTACGCGTGCTGACCGCGGCAGGCTACCGGACGATCGAGGCCGAAAGCGGGCAGGAAGCCCTGCAACTGGCCGACACCAGCGTGTCGGCCGTGGTGCTGGACGTCAACCTGCCCGACATCGACGGCTTCCAGGTCTGCCGCATGCTGCGCGACCGGCCCCAGACCGCGACCGTGCCCGTGGTGCACCTGTCCGCCACCTACGTGGCCGACTACGACAAGGTGCGCGGCCTCGATGCCGGCGCCAGCGCCTACCTGGTCCACCCGGCCGAGCCTGGCGTGCTGGTGGCCACCATTGCGTCGCTGCTGCGTGCCAGCGCCGCCGAGCGGTCGATGCGCGAGAGCGAGGCACGCTTCCGCGCGATCTATCACCAGGCCATCGGCGGCATCTGCACGCTGGACCTGGCCGGGCGCTTTGTCGACGTGAACCCGGCCATGCTGACGATGCTCAAGCGCACCGACGCCGAACTGGTGGGCCAGCCCGTGGCGGCCTTCGCCCCGGCGGCGTACCGCGACAAGATTGCGGAGGCCACCGGCCACGCGCGGGTGGACGGCTGGCAGGGCACGTTCCCGCTGGAGGACGCGCTTGGCGAGACCATGCACCTGGAGTGGAGCATCTCGCCGGTGCTGGAAACGGGGGTCAAGGTGGCCGTGGTGTCGAACATCACCGACCACATCAACCTGGAACGACAGCGCGAGCAGCTGATCGAGCGCGAGCAGGCCGCGCGGGCCGCCGTGGAGCGGCTGAACCGCATGAAGGACGACTTCATCGCCATCCTGTCGCACGAACTGCGCAACCCGCTCAACGTGATTTCGGTGTGGACCCACGTGCTGGCGCGCCATATCGATACCGAGGAAGGCCGGCGCGGGCTGGCCGCCGTGGAGCGCAACGTGGCCATCCAGCGCCGGCTGGTGGCCGACCTGGTCGACGTGTCGATGCTCAATGTCGGCAAGATGAAGCTCGAACGCGAGCGCGCCAACGTGGCCGAGGTGGTGCGCGGCGCGCTGGACACCATGCAGGCGCAGGCCGCCGAACGGCAGATCAAGCTGGAATTGCATCTGGCCCCGGCCACGGCGGAATCGGCCTGGCTGGACGCCGCCCGCTTCCAGCAGATCCTGTGGAACCTGGTGTCCAACGCGATCAAGTTCTCGCCCGAGGACGGCACGGTGCGGATCGACGTGTCGTCCGACACCGACTACCTGCACGTGCGCGTGATCGACAACGGCCGCGGCATCCCGGCCGACTTCCTGCCGCTGCTGTTCGACCGTTTTACCCAGAGCGAGGACACCAACCGCCGCAAGCACGGCGGGCTGGGGCTGGGCCTGGCCATCGTCAAGCACCTGTCTGAAATGCACGGCGGCACGGTGCGGGCGTTCAGCGCCGGGGCGGGCCTGGGCGCGACCTTCGAGGTGACCATTCCGCTCGCCGATGCCGGCGCGCCGGAAGTGCCCGCCGCCACCGAAGCGGTGCCGGCGCTGCAGCAATCGGTGCCGCTGACGGCGCTGGACGTGCTCGTGGTGGAGGATGATGCCGACGCGGCGGCGGCGCTGTCCGCGATCCTGACGGAGTACGGCGCCCGGGTGCGTACGGCGCGCGATTGCGAAGAGGCGCTGGACGAAGTGGCGCGCGTCACGCCGGATCTGGTCATCAGCGATATCGGCCTGCCCGGCCGCGACGGCAATGACCTGATCCGCGAGATCCGCGTACGCGAGGCCGTGGAGGCGCTGCAGCGCGTGCCCGCCGTCGCCCTGACCGCGTTCACGCGGCAGCAGGACCGCCGCGCCGCCATCGAATCGGGCTTCGACGCCGTGTGCGGCAAGCCGCTGCGGCTTCAGGAACTGATGGATGCCATCGAGACGGCGATGGCCCCGGCGCCATAGCGATCGGCGCCGCGGCGCATCGCCCGTCGCACCTTGCCGCGACTCAGACCAGCGCGAGCGCCGGCCTTGGCCGGGCCCTGAGCTGGTCGAACTGGCGCGCCAATGCCTCGGCGGCGCCCTCCAGATTCTCCAGGACGACCTGGTCTTCGTGCGGGTCCAGCCCGCATTCCCTGAGCTGCGCGACAACAGCTTGCTGCTTGGCGACCCGGGTCTGCAGATACTTGACGTACTGCTCCAGCATCGCCGCGTCGCGTAAGGCATTGCGTACCATCGCGATCTCCTGATCTGTGACATGGCTCACATCACGGTGTGAGCTATCCCCTCTGACGCGTCAAAGATACCGGACCTGCGCCGATTTTGCATGTCCAAAAAGATACCTATACGGACATAATCGGTCGCCCGTTCGTTCCGCTAGATTGTCTGCGCGCCCGGACATATCCCGGTTGCGGGTGCTTGACGGCCGCGCCGCCCTGGGCGCGGCATTTTTTTGGGCGCGATCACCTGGAGGCCCCGCTCGCCAGATCCTCCTCGATGAACCGCAGCAACGCTTCGGTGAGGGCTTCGCGCGAGCCGTCTCGGTGCATGTCCCCGCCTGCGGTGCATGACGGCGTGCATGCGTGCCCCGCGATGTCCCATCCCGCCCCTTTCCAGCCCCTGCCCTGCCCGCCCTGACCCGCGCCTGAGCGGGCGTGTCCCGCGCCAATCCGCCGCCTGACGCCGTTTTCCGGCCCGCCGCCTATCCGGGTTTCCACTGGCATGGATCGTGCTGGATTATTTTGCAAAGATATCCTTAATATATTTAGAAGATATTTTCACGCGGCGCACCGGGGCGTTCGACAGACCGCCGGGTGCGCAGCCTCACCTTCCCAACCGAGGAGTTCCTCATGAGCAATCCGCGCTGGACCGGCATCTTCCCGGCCGTCACGACCAAGTTCCACGCCGACGAGCGCATCGATGCCGAAGGCACCATCCGCCATATCGACTTCCAGATCCGCAACGGCATCCACGGCCTGGTCACGTGCGGATCGCTGGGCGAGGCCAGCACGCTGTCGCTGGAAGAAAAGCTCGACGTGGCGCGCATTGCGCTGGAGGCCGCCGACGGCCGCATTCCCGTGCTGGCCAATGTGTCCGAGACCAGCACGCGCGACGCGCTGCGCTACATCGACGGCGCCAACAAGCTCGGCGTGGCCGGCTTCATGGTCATGCCGTCGGTGATCTACGTGGCCGACGCCCGCGAGGCCATGCAGAACGTGCGCGCCATGGCCGAGGCGGCCCAGAAGCCGGTGATGGTCTACAACAACCCGGTGGCCTACCGGGTGGATCTCAAGCCCGAGCACATGGCCGAGCTGGCCGACTGCAAGTGGATCGCGGCCGTCAAGGAAAGCACCGGCGACATCCGCCGCGTGACCGACCTGCGCAACACCGTGGGCGACCGCTACCAGATCTTCATGGGCGTGGACGACCTGGCCTACGAAGGGCTGGCGCTCGGCTGCGACGGCCTGCTGGCCGGCGTGGGCTGCGCCTTCCCGCGCGAGACCGTGGCGCTGTTCGACCTCATGCGCGCCGGCAATTTCGCCGAGGCACTGAAGCTCTACCGCTGGATGACGCCGATGCTCCATCTCGACGTGTCGAACAAGCTCGTGCAGAACCTGAAGCTGATCGACGCCATCGTCGGCGTGGGCACCGAACACATGCGCCGCCCGCGCCTGCCGCTGATCGGCGAGGAACGCGCCTTCGTCGAACGGGTCGTGCGCCAGGCGCTGGCCACGCGGCCGGCCCAGTACCAGTCGGTGGCCTGACGCGCGCGATGCCGGCCGGCGCGGGGCAGCGCGCCGACTGGCATCCAACTTGCACGATCCGGCCCGCACCGATATCCACGCACAGGAGCATTACAGCCATGCCCGACCTCTCCTCGATCACGGCGGACGCAGCGCCCGCCAGCCCACCCGTGGCGCGCCCGGTGCGCTGGGTGCTGCGCGCCTCCGACGCCGTGCTGGCCGTGGAGCGCCTGGCGCTTGGCGGGCTGATGACCCTGCTGGTGCTGCTGATCCTGCTGAACGTGGCCACGCGCTACGCCGGCCTGCCGCTGTACTGGGTGGACGAGGCATCGGTCTACGCGGTGGTGTGGCTGACCTTCGTCGGCGCATCGGTCATGACGCGCCTGCGCCTGGATTTCGCGGTGGGGCTGCTGACCGAGCAGCTGCCGCCCCGGCTGCAGAAGGCCGCCAAGGTCATCGCCACGGGCGGCGTGCTGGTGTTCGGCGTGGCCATGATCGCCATGTGCTGGCTGTGGATGGACCCGGTCGGCATCGCCAATTTCCACTTCGACGCCCGGGAATACGCGGCCCAGTCGTTCAACTTCCTCTACACGGAGCACACGCAGACGCTGGAATGGCCGATGTGGGTGCTGCAGCTGATCATGCCGTTGTTCGCCTTGACGCTGAGCCTGCATGCGCTGGCCAACCTGCTCGAAGACCTGGACCTGGCGCCGCGCCGGGCGTACCCCGAGTTCCACGTCGGCGATGCCGAATCGGTGAACTGAAGCCATGACCACCACCTTCTTCTTCTGCGCCGTGATGCTGGCCGGCGTGCCCATCGGCATCTGCCTGTGCCTGTCCGGGCTGGCCTTCATCTTCAGCACCGGCGACACCGTGCTGCTGCAGTCGTTTCCCACGCAGATGTTCGCCGGCGTGGACAGCTATGGCCTGATCGCCATCCCGCTGTTCATCCTGATCGGCGAAATCATGAACAGCGGCGGCATCACGCGCCGGCTGGTGGACCTGTCGATGGCCTTCGTCGGCTCGGTCAAGGGCGGCCTGGCCTACGTGAACATCCTGGCCAACATGCTGGTGTCGTCGATCATCGGCTCGGCCACCGCGCAGGTGGCCATCATGGCGCAGGTCATGGTGCCCGAGATGGAAAAACAGGGCTACGACAAGACCTTCGCGGCGGGCCTGACCGTCTACGGCGGCATGCTCGGCCCCATCATTCCGCCGTCGGTGATGTTCGTGGTCTACAGCGTGCTGGCCCAGGTGGCGGTGGGCGACATGCTGATCGCCGGCATCCTGCCCGGCGTGCTGCTGACACTGCTGTTCTTCGTGATCATCGCCATCATGGGGATGTTCTACAACTACCCGCGCAGCGCCCACCAGACGCTGCGCGAGCGCGCGACCACCGTGCTGCAGGCCAGCCCGACGCTGCTGATCCCGATCGTCATCGTCGGCTCGATCCTGGCCGGCCTGGCCAATCCCACCGAGGCCGCCGCCGTGGGCGCGCTGGCCGCGGCGCTGGTAGGGCGCTATGTGACGAAGGAATTCGACATGCGCACACTGCCGGCCATCCTGCTGCGCTCGGCCATCTACTCGGCCATCGTGCTGTTCCTGGTGGCGGCGGCGGCCGTGTTCTCGTGGCTGCTGATCTACGGGAAGATCCCGCAGATGGTGGCCACCTGGATCCAGACCGTGGCGCACAGCCCGATTGCCTTCCTGCTGCTGGCCAACGTCATCCTGCTGATCATCGGCACCGTCATCGACGGCATTCCGGGCCTGATCATGACCGTGCCGATCCTGCTGCCCGTGGCGACCGAGGTCTATCACATCGACCCGCGCCACTTTGGCGTGGTCATCGTGATCAACCTGGTGCTGGGGCTGATGTCGCCGCCCGTGGGGCTCAGCTTCTTCGTGGCGTCGGCCGTCACCGGCGCCAAGCCCGGCAAGATGTTCATGATCACCCTGCCCTTCTTCCTGATCAGCTGCGTTGGACTGGTGCTGCTGTCGCTGTTCCCGAGCCTGTCCATCGGGCTGCTGAAGTAGCCGTTTCCCCTTCCCACCCCCCCTCGACATCCCCCGAAACGTACAGGAGCCTGCCATGTCCCACTTCACCCGCCGCCGCTTTCTGAAGACCACCGCGCTGGCCACCGCCGCCGCGCCGCTGGTGATCACGTCAGCCACGCGCGCCGCTACCACCAGGGAATTCCGCCTGGGCCTGATCACGCCGGCCGGGCATTCCTGGAACCGCGCCGCCGTGGCATTCGGCGAATCGCTGAAGAAGGAAACCGACGGCCGGCTCAGCGTCACGGTGTTCCACTCGGGCCAGCTTGGCAACGAATCGGCCATGATGCAGCAGCTGCAGTCGGGCGCGCTCGACATGGGCTGGATCCAGGCCGCCGAACTGGGCTCGCGGGTATCGAGCGTGGCCGCCATCAACGCGCCCTATCTGGTGCGCTCCACGGCCAGCGTGGCCAGGCTGGTGCGCACGCCGGCCGCGCTGAAGCTGCTCGATGCGCTGCCGCGCGAGACCGGCACCATCGGCCTGGGCTGGGGCATCACGGGCATGCGCGTGGTGTTCGCCACCAGGGACATCGGCTCGCCCGACGACCTCAAGGGCATGAAGCTGCGGATCAACCCCACGCCGGTCTACCGCGACTTCTATTCGATGCTGGGGGCCGCGCCCACGCCGATCCCCACCCCGGCCGTGTTCGACGCCATGACCAACGGCCAGGTGGACGGACTGGAAGCCGACATCGAACTGTCCTGGAACCAGCGGTACGACAAGATCTCGAAGGCGCTGCTGCCGATGAACGCGCTGTTCATGCCGTTCGCGCCGCTGGTGTCGGGCCGCATCTGGGCCGGGCTCGATGCCCGGGACCGCGACCTGGTGCGGCAACTGGTCAACCAGGCGCTGACGGCGCAGATCAACGACATCGTGACCACCGAAGCCGGCCTGGTGGACAAGCTCAAGCAGTCGTCGGTGGCATTCAAGAGCGCATCGAGCTACGACCCGCAGCCGGTCGTGAAGAAGTTCGATGAACTCTGGGTGGCCAAGGCCCCGGCCATCCCCGAGTTGCGCAAGATCGGCGCCACGCTCTGACGCACCGCCCGCCTGCGGCATAATGACGGCCACCGCCAGCCCCGCCGGCTGGCGGGCCCCGCTCCTTCGTTTGAGATGCCTAACGCTTCCAGTTCCCTGGGTACGACCGCACACGCGCCGGAAACCGGCAAGCGCCGCGCCGCCGATATCGCCTATGACCGGATCGAGACCATGATCTCGAAGCTGGAGATCGCGCCCGGCAGCCCCGTGGTGGAGGCCGAACTGGCCGAGATGACCGAACTGGGCCGCACGCCGGTGCGCGAGGCGCTGATGCGCATGGTGTCGATGGGCCTGATCGTGCAGCAGCCGCGGCGCGGCCTGATGGTGTCGACCATCGACGTGATGGACCACCTGGACGTGATTGCCACCCGGCGCGTGCTGGAACGGCTGATCGCCGCCAGCGCCGCGCGGCGCGCCACCGACGCCCAGCGCAAGGCGCTGCTGGCCAGCGCCCAGAAGATGGTCAAGGCGGCCCAGCGCGGCAACCTGGACGAATACATGGCCGCCGACCAGGCGCTGGACCACGTCAACCATGCCGCCTGCCGCAACCGGTCGGCTGTGAAGGCCGTGATCCCGCTGATCGTGCAGTGCCGCCGCTTCTGGTACGCCTACCAGCACGAAGGCGAAATTGCCGAGGGCGCCCAGGCGCACCAGGCGATGGCCAGCGCCATCGCGAGCGGCAACGAGGCCGAAGCCGCGCGCGGCGCCGACCTGCTGATGGACTATCTGGAACGGTTCGCGCGGCGGGTGATCGACGCCTGACCGCCGCTCTTCCCCCCGGCAGCCTGCCTCAGACCACCCCGTCGCGCTTCAGCCCGTCGATATCGTCGGCGGTCAGCCCCAGCGCGCCATACACCTCGCCATTGTGTTCGCCGACGCCCGGCCCGCTGCGCGCCGGGGCCGGCGCATGCCCGGAAAACCTTGGCACCACGCAGGGCGCCGGAATCGTGCCCAGATCCGGATCGGGCAGCCGCACGATGGCCTGGCGCGCCTGGAAGTGCGGATCGTCGACGATATCGGCAATCGAGAAGATCTTGCTGAACGGAATCTCGTGCGCGGCCAGCGCCTGCGCCACGTCCGTGTAGGCATGCGCCGCGAACCAGGCCTGGATGGCGGCGTCCAGCGCGTCCAGATGCCGCACGCGCGACGGATTGGTGGCAAAGCGCGCATCGTCGGCCATGGCCGGCTGGCCGATGGCCTGGCACAGCCGCCGGAAGATCGGTCCCGACGAGGCCACCAGCGACACCCACTGGCCGTCAGCCGTCGCGTACATGTTCGACGGCGCCGTGTACGTGGCCCGGTTGCCGGCGCGCTCGCGCACCTGGCCCAGTTGCTCGTATTCGACGGCCAGCGGTTCCAGCACGCGGAACAGCGCCTCGGTGGCCGCCAGGTCGATCTCCTGGCCCGGCATGGACGCGTTGCCCGCGCGGCGGCGCTCGGCCATGGCGCTGGCAATGGCAAACGCGCCAAACAGGCCGGCCACCATGTCGCCCATCGGATAGTTCATGTGCAGCGGCGCGCCGCCGGGTTCGCCGGTCAGGTTCGTGAACCCGCTCATTGCCTCGAAGATCCGCGCAAACCCGGCGCGCTGCGCGTAGGGGCCGGTCTGGCCGAAGCCGGTCAGGCGCAGCACCGTCAGCCGGGGATTGGCCTGATGCAGCGTGGCCAGGTCCAGGCCCCAGCGGTCGAGCGTGCCGGTGCGGAAGTTCTCGACCAGCACGTCGAAGTCGGGCAGCAGCTTCAGGAACAATGCACGGCCGGCCGGCTTGCGCACATCGAGCGTGATGCCGCGCTTGCCCCGATTCGTGACCTTCCAGTACAGCGCCAGATCACCCTTGACCGGCGCCAGGCCGCGCAGCGGGTCGCTGCCGTCGGGCAGTTCCAGCTTGACCACCTCGGCGCCCATGTCGGCGCACAGCGTGCTGGAAAACGGCGCGGCCAGCACCGTGGCCATGTCGAGGATGCGGATGCCGGCCAGCGGGCCCTGGCCGGCGTGCGGGGATGCGTGCGGGGATGTATGGGTGGAGGCGTGCGTCATCGTCAGTCCAGCGTGGTACCGGTGGATTTCACCAGGGCCGCCCACCAGGCGGTATCGGTCCGGATCTGCTGCGCGAACTGCTCGGGCGAATTGCCTACCGGCTCGGCACCCTGTTCGATCAGCCGCTTGCGGATCTCGGGCCGCGCCAGTACCTTGACCATGGCCTGGTTCAGGCGATCGACGATCGGGCGCGGCGTAGGGGCCGGCACCATCAGCCCCTTCCACGCCGTCACCACGTAGCCCTTGAGCCCGGCTTCCTCGGCGGTGGGCACGTCTGGCGCACCCGAGGCGCGCTTCTCGCTGGTCACCGCCAGTGCCCGCAGCTTGCCCGATTGCACGTGCGGCCAGATGGCCGGCATGTTGTCGATCATCAGCGTGATATGGCCGGCGATCAGGTCGGCCACGGCCGGGCCGCTCCCCTTGTACGGCACATGCTGCATCTTCAGGCCGGCGGTCTGGTTCAGCAGTTCGCCCGCCAGTTGCGCCGGGCTGCCGTTGCCGGGCGAGCCGAAGGTGATCCGGTTCGGATGCGCGCGGGCATAGGCGACGAACTCCTTGACGTTCCTGACCGGCAGCGACGCGTTGACCGCCATCATGTTGTGGTCGCGGGCAATCATCGTGACGGCCGCCAGGTCGCGCGCGGGGTCGTAGCTCATCTTCGCGTACAGGCTCGGGTTGATGGCGATCTGCCCGGCGGCGGCCATCAGCAGCGTGTAGCCGTCCGGCGCGGCCTTGGCCACGATATCGCCGCCGATATTGCCGCCCGCGCCGGGCCGGTTCTCGACGATCACGGTCTGGCCCAGTTCCTCGCGCAACGGCTCGGCAATCAGCCGCGCGACGATGTCGGTGGACCCGCCCGGCGCGAACGGCACCACCAGGCGGATGACCTTGCTGGGATATTTCGCATCGGCGTCGGCCGCGTGGGCCGGCATCATCGGCATCAGGGCCATGCCGCACGCCAGGCCGGCGGCAATCAGGATGGGCTTGAACATGGTGTCTCCGTCTTGATCCGTGGTACGGCTGCCGCTCAGCGGTTGCCGGCCTGCGCGAACGTGCGTTTGGCAATATTGAGCTGGTGGATCTGGCTGGTGCCCTCGTACAGCCGGAACAGTCGCACGTCGCGGTAGAAACGCTCGATGCCGTAGTCGGCGATATAGCCATAGCCGCCAAACAGCTGCACGCAGCGGTCGGCCACGCGGCCGCACATCTCCGACGCAAAATACTTGCAGATCGACGCCTCCATCGTCACGTCCTGCCCGTCGTCGCGCTTGCGCGCCGTGTCCAGGATCAGCGCGCGGGCCGCGTGGATATCGGTCTGGCAGTCGGCGATCATGGCCTGCACCAGCTGGAAGTCGGCCAGCACCTGCCCAAACTGCTTGCGCTCGGTGACGAACCGCACCGCATCGTCGAGCATGCGGATGGCCGGTCCGGTACACAGCGCGGCCAGGTGGATGCGCTGCTTGTTCAGCACCTTCATCGCCGTCCTGAAACCCTGGCCTTCCTCGCCGCCGATCAGGTTGGCGGCCGGCACACGGCAATCGTTGAAATAGACTTCGGACACCGGCGATCCGGCCTGCCCCATCTTCTGGTACGGCTGCCCGGTGCCGAGCCCCGGCGTGCCGCGCGGCACGATAAACGCCGAGATGCCGCCCGCGCCGGCCTTGTCCGGATCGGTGCGCGCCATCACCGTGAAGAGCCCGGCAATGGGCGCATTGGTGATGAAGCACTTGGTGCCGTTCAGGATGTAGTGATCGCCATCGCGCACGGCCGTCGTCTTGAGCGCCGTGGCGTCGGAGCCCGCGTCGGGCTCGGTCAGCGCGAAAGACCCGGTCAGCTCGCCGCTGGCCAGCAGCGGCAGGTAGCGCGCCTTCTGCTCGGGCGTGCCGTCGGCCACCAGGGCCTCGGAGCCGATCCCGGTATTGGTGCCCACACGGGCCCGGAAGGCTACCGAACACTGGGACAGCTCCATCGCGGCCAGCACCAGTTCCTCGGTGGTCATGCCCGCGCCGCCGTATTCCTCCGGAATCGAGTAGCCGAACATGCCCTGCGCGGCCATGGCGTCCACCACGTCCTCGGGCACCAGGTCGCGCGCGGCCACCTCGGCTTCGCGCGGCACCAGCCGCTCGCGCACGAAACGGCGCAGCGACTGCAGGAACGGCTGGAATACGTCCGGATCACGAATCATCGTCTCGCTCCCTCGATCTCTTGTCTTGTGATGGACCCAAGCGTACCGCCCGCTTCGATATGCCGGCATCATTGTTTCGCTATCTTGAACGCCAGACGATCCGGCGCCATACTGGCTTCGGTAGGATGACAACCCGATGCCCGCACCCAAATCCCCCCGCCACCATCCCGATCCGGCCTTCGCCACCACGCTGGCGCACGGTCTGGCCCTGCTGCAGTGCTTCCGCGTGGGCGAAACGGTGCTCAGCAACAAGGAGCTGGCCGAGCGCACGGGGCTGTCCAAGGCCACCATCAGCCGGCTGACCTACACGCTGGCCGTGCGCGGGCTGCTGCTCCATGACGACCGGCTGCGCCGCTACCGGCTGGGATCGACGGCGCTGTCGCTGGGGTATCCGCTGCTGGCCAGCCTGCGCGTGCGCCAGGTGGCCCGCCCCCTGATGAAGACGCTGGCCGACCGCATGGGCGGGTCGGTGTCGCTGGGCCTGCGCGACCGCCTGCGCATGGTCTATGTGGAAACCAGCCGGGGCCACGACGCCATCGCGTTCCGGCCCGATATTGGCGCGTCGCTGCCGATGCTGGCGTCGGCCATCGGCCGCGCCTGGCTGGCCCAGGCCCCGGCCGACCTGCGCGCCACCGTGCTGGCGGGCCTGCGCGAGGCCGAGCCGGACGACTGGCAGCGCCATGCGGATGCCGTCCCGGCTGCCATCGACGATCTGGCGACGCTCGGCTTCACGCGCTCGGCCGGCGACTGGCTGCCCGATGTCCACGCCGTCGCCGTGCCCATGCGGCAGCCGATCGATGGCGAAACGCTGGTGTTCAATTGCGGCGTGCCCGCCACGCGCATGAGGCCAGGCAAGCTGGAACGCGAGATGGGACCGCGCCTGATCGAACTGGTGGCAGACGTGGAGGCGCTGCTGGCATGACACGCGACATCCTCCCCGGCAACCCCGCCCCACCGTTGCCAGCCACGGACGACGACCCGGCCGACCGCCAGTTCGCCCGCACGCTGGCCAACGGCATCGACATCCTGCTGGCCTACCGGCCCGGCGAAGCGCTGCTGGGCAACCGCGATTTCGTGCAGCGCACCGGGCTGTCGAAATCCACGGTGGCGCGGCTTACCCACACGCTGGCCGTGCTGGGCTACCTGCGCCATGAGGCGGCGCTGGGCAAGTACCGCCTGGGGGCGCCGGTGCTGGCGCCCGGCTACCCGCTGCTGGCCAGCATGCAGATCCGCCAGGTGGCGCGCCCGCTGATGAAGGCGCTGGCCGATGAAATAGGCGGCGCCGTGTCGCTGGGCATCCGCGACCGCACCCAGATGATCTACGTGGAGACGGCGCGCTCGACCGACAACCTGGTGATGCCGCCCGATATCGGCGCGGCGCTGCCCATGCTGACCACCGCCATCGGCAAGGCATGGCTGTGGCGCGTGCCGGCCGCATTGCGCGATCCGGTATTGAACCGCCTGCGGCTGGCGTCGCCCGACGCATGGCGCCGCGCCGAACCGGCCCTGGCCCAGGCGCGGCAGGACCTGGACGTGCTCGGCTATTGCGCGAACCGGGCCGAATGGCGACACGACGTGTTCGGCTTCGCCGTGCCGCTGTGCAGGCCGGTCGATTCCCAATGGTTCGTGGTCAATGGCGGCGTCCCGGCGCGGCCGGGCACGTTCGACACCGTGCAGCGGCGCGTCGGGCCACGCCTGGTCGCCCTGGCGCGCACGCTGGAAGACCTGCTCGGACTGCGCTGACCGCCGGCCGGCCCCCCGGCCGTCAGCGGACCGGCTCGCCTGTCTTGTCCGGATTGCATGCCGCCTGCGACGTGTTGGAAATATGACGAAGCCCCTGGGCAAGCCACGGCTTTCCCTTGACCGTGCAACGGCTCAATGGGCATCATTCGCCCCTCGATACCGTAATACGAGTCGTTCGTATTACGGTTTACGTTTTCATTGACGAGCCAACCCGCACCATGACGTCCTGTCCGTCGCCGGCACCCCGCCGCCAGCACGCGCCCTCGCGCATCCGCCCCCTCGCCGCCTTCGCCCGCATGGCGGTCCTGGCCGGCTTTCCGCTTTGCGGAACGGCCATGGCCCAGACCGCGCCGGCCGAACAGGCCCTGCCGTCGGTGACCGTGAGCGCCACCCAGGACATGGATCTGGGTCCGCAGCTTCAGAAAAAGGCTTCCGGCGGTGCGCTGGGCAGCCGTTCGCAGCTGGACACGCCGTTTTCCACCACGGTCGTCAGCGGCGAAGACCTGGCTGACCGCCAGGTGACCAAGGTCGGCGACGTGTTCTTCAACGACGCCTCGGTATCGGACAACAGCAACGGCAACAACGCCTGGGCGTCGTACGCAACCGTGCGCGGCCTGCAGCTGGACTGGCGCAACGCGTTCAAGATCAACGGCATGCCGTTCATTGCCTACGGCATTACGCTGCCCTACGAACAGCTGGAACAGGTGGAACTGCTCAAGGGCGCGTCCGGCTTCATGTACGGCTTTGGCAACCCGGGCGGCACGGTCAACTACGTGACGAAGAAGCCGACCGACCAGTTCACGGCCAGCGTGGAACTGGGCTACCGGTCGTCGCATGTCTGGACCGAACACGTGGACGTGGGCGGCCGGGCCGGCCCGGACAACATGTTTGGCTATCGCCTGAACGTGACGCACGAGGAAGGCAAGCCGGCCAATGCCGTCGGCATCAACCGCAATGCGGTGTCGCTGGGCCTGGACGCCCGCCTCACGCGAGACCTGACCTGGACGTTCGACAGCATCTACCAGGACCGCAATACCTGGGGCGCCACGCCGTCGTTCTACTTTGGCGGCCTCGCCGGCAACCAGCTGCCCGGCGTGATCAGCGGCCGCGGCGGTCTCTACGCCGGTCCGGACACGCATTTCTACTCCAACCTCCAGGTCTACCAGACCGGCCTGCGCTACACCCTGAACCCCGACTGGACGGTCAGCACGACCTACAGTTTCAGCAAGCAGGCGCGCAGCCGTAACGAAAGCACGTTCTTCGTGTCGGACGCTGCCGGCAACTACACCAGCTCGCGCTACGACGGGGCCGAGAACCAGCAGTTCAGCAACTGGACGACGATGCTCGAGGGCAAGTTCCGCACCGGCCAGTTCCGCCACGAGCTGGTGGCCGGCGTGAGCTGGCAGCAGCAGATCGACCGCTATACGAGCAACTTCTTCAACGACCCGTTGCTGGCATCCGGCAACCTGTATGGTCCGTACACGGGCGTGCACTACAGCAATACGGCGTTCCAGAAGTACCGCGCCGGCGATACCACCCAGAAGGCCGCCTTTGTCAGCGACACGATGCACCTGACCGACAAGTGGTCGGTGCTGGCCGGCCTGCGCGTGACCAACTACGAGCAGAACAGCTTTACCGTCACGGGCTCGGGTGACACCAGCTTCACCCGGAACGGCCTGCTGACGCCCACCGCGGCGATCATGTTCAAGCCGATGCCAAGCACCACGCTGTACGCCAGCTACGTGGAGTCGTTCGACGGTGGCGGCGTGGTGGCCAGCAACTACGCGAACGCCGGCCAGGGCCTGACGCCGGCCAGGAGCCGCCAGTACGAGCTGGGCGCCAAGACCGACCAGGGCATCTGGACGGGTACCGCGGCACTGTTCCGCATCGAGCGCCGCAGCGAATTCGCGCGCGACAACGGCGCGGGTGCGCTGCCGACCTTCGTGCAGGATGGCCAGTCGGTCTATCAGGGCCTGGAGCTGGCCGGCGCGTCGCGGATCGGCTCGCAGTGGGAAGTGGGCGGCAGCGCGATGTTTCTGCACACCGAGTACACCGAAGGCGATAGCAACATCGGCAACCGCGTGGCGGGCGCCCCGAACTTCATGCTGACCGGGCGCGTGGCTTACCGCATCCCGTTCGTGCCGGGCCTGAAGGTAGGTGTGGACGGCAAGTACACCGGCCGGATGAAGGCCGACGCCGCCAACAACCTGAACCTGGGTGGCTACACGGTGTTCAATCTCGGCGCCACATACAACACGCGCGTGTCCGGCAAGGAGCTGACGCTGCGCGCGGCGCTGACCAACCTGACCAACAAGCGCTACTGGGGCTTCCAGTACGAAAACTACGCCCAGCCGGCCGACCCGCGCGCCCTCAGCCTGAGCGCGAAGATCGCGTACTAGGATATACAATCGCGGTTTTTCCTTCCCGCCGAGCCCCCGTCATGACCACCCTTGGAACCCCCCTCTCCCCGTCCGCCACCAAAGTCATGCTGCTGGGCTCAGGCGAGCTTGGCAAGGAAGTGCTGATCGCGCTGCAGCGGCTGGGCGTGGAGACCATTGCCGTGGACCGCTACGAGAACGCGCCGGGCCAGCAGGTGGCACACCACGCGCGCACCATCACGATGAGCGATGGCGACCAGCTCAAGGCGCTGATCGAGGCCGAGCGCCCAGACCTGGTGGTGCCCGAGATCGAAGCCATCGCCACGCCGATGCTCGAAGCCCTGGAAGCCGCCGGCGTGGTCCGCGTGATCCCCACCGCCCGCGCCGCGCGCCTGACGATGGACCGCGAGGGCATCCGCCGCCTGGCCGCCGAAACGCTGGGCCTGCCCACCAGCCCGTACAAGTTCTGCGATTCGCTCGAAGAACTGCAGGCCGCCATCGACGGCGGCATTGGCTACCCGTGCGTGGTCAAGCCGGTCATGAGCAGCTCTGGCAAGGGCCAGAGCAAGATCGACGGCCCCGAGGGTGTCAAGGCGGCGTGGGACTACGCCATGGCCGGCGGCCGCGTCAGCCACGGCCGCGTCATCGTGGAAGGCTTCATCGATTTCGACTATGAAATCACGCTGCTGACCGTGCGCGCGGTAGGTGCCGACGGCCAGGTGGAAACGCAATTCTGCGAGCCGATCGGCCACGTGCAGGTGGCGGGCGACTACGTGGAAAGCTGGCAGCCGCACCCGATGCACCCGAAGGCGCTGGAAACGGCCCGGCATATCGCCCGCGCGGTGACGGCGGACCTGGGCGGCCAGGGCCTGTTCGGCGTGGAATTGTTCGTCAAGGGCGAGCAGGTCTGGTTCAGCGAAGTCAGCCCGCGTCCGCATGACACCGGCATGGTGACGATGATCTCGCAGTGGCAGAACGAATTCGAGCTGCACGCCCGCGCCATCCTGGGCCTGCCGGTGGACACCAGCCTGCGCGCCCCGGGTGCCAGCGCGGTGATCTACGGCGGCGTCGACGCCGAAGGCATCGTGTTCGACGGCGTGGACGAGGCCCTGCGCGTGCCGCAGACCGAGCTGCGCCTGTTCGGCAAGCCCGAGTCGTTCACCAAGCGCCGCATGGGCGTGGCGCTGGCCTACGCCGCCGATGTCGAAACCGCCCGCGATCGCGCCAAGGAAGCCGCCGGCAAGGTCAAGCCGCGCAAGGCCTGAGCCCGGCCTGAGCCCGGCCTGAGGGTTTTCTCCCCTCACATCACCCGGTCTGCCCGATCCGTCGGCGCGGCCATCGGCTCGCGCGCGCCCGGGTCGGCCGCCGCCGCGGCCAGCGCCGCATGCGCGCCGCGCGGGGAATCGCGCAGGCCGCTCAGGTCTGCGCCCGACGGCGACTGGTACAGGCGTAGCCCCAGCTCCGGCAGGATCGCGAACAGGTGGTCGAAGATGTCGCCCTGGATGCGCTCGTAGTCCATCCAGCCCGTACGCGTGCTGAAGCAGTAGACCTCGATCGGAATCCCCTGCGAGTCCGGTTCCATCATGCGCAGGTTCAGCAGCAGGTCGTGATGGATATCGGGATGCGCGCGCAGGAACGCGATGCCATAGGCGCGGAACGTGCCCAGGTTGGTCAGCCGGCGCCGGTTCACCGGGTCGGCGTCCGGGCCCTGCAGCGCCCGGTTGGTCTGCTCCACCTCCTGCTGCTTGACCTCCAGGTAGTCGTGCAGCAGCCGGAAGCGCATCAGCGCGCGCACTTCGGCATCGTCCAGAAAGCGTACCGACGTGGCGTCGATGCGCAGCGTACGCTTGATGCGCCGCGCGCCGGACTCGAACATGTGCCGGTAGTTGCGGTAGCTCTCCGAGAACAGCTTGTAGGTCGGCACCGTGGTCACGGTGTTGTCCCAGTTCTTCACCTTGACCGTGTGTAGCGCGATGTCCATGACGAAGCCGTCGGCATTGGACTGCGGCATCTCGATCCAGTCGCCGATGCGCAGCATGTCGTTCGATGTCAGCTGCGTACTGGCCACCAGCGACAGCAGCGTGTCCTTGAACACCAGCAGCAGCACCGCCGAGATCGCGCCGATGCCGGACAGCATCCACAGCGGCGAGCGGTCGATCAGGATCGACAGCACCAGCACGCCGCACACCAGCCACAGCGCCAGCTGGGCAATCTGCACGTACCCCTTGATCGAGCGCGTCTGCGCGCGGCGGCTGTTGGCAAACACGGTCTGCCAGGCCCCGAGCACGCCCGACAGCATCAGGAACACGCTGACCCACGTGCCGGCATGCGCCAGCCGCTCGATCAGGATCGAAAACTTGCCCAGGTCGGGCACCTGGCTGATGCCAACCGTGATCACGGCCAGGAACACCGCGTAGCCCAGCCGGCGGTAGGTGCGGTGGCGCATCAGCGCGGCCGCCCAGTCGCGGTTGCCCGACAGGCTCAGCACGCGATACACCACACGGCCCACCACACGGGCCACCAGCCACTGCGCGATGGCGGCAATCACCAGCAGCGCCAGTACATACAGCGAGATCTGCGCCCACGGATGGGCGGGAATACGTTGCTGGAACAGGTCCAGCAGGGCATCAAATGTCATCAAGGCAATGCAAAGGCAATCGGTTCGGAACAGGCGACAAGTCTACTAGCCATGCGCCCGGGCGCCACACTTTGCATGCCTGATCCGGCAAATTCGGACTTGTCTCACGCCGGAAGCAGCTTCAGGCCGCCGATCCCGACAAAGATCAGCGCGATCAGCGCCAGCCGGGCCGGCGACGCGCTTTCGCCAAGAAACAGGATGCCCACCAGCGTCACGCCGATGGCCCCGATGCCGGTCCAGATCGCATAGGCGGTGCCCACCGGCAGCTGCCGCAACGCCGCGCTGAGCAGGTAGATGCTGGCCAGCGCCGCGCCAATGCCCAGCAGCGTCGGCCCGGGCCGCGTCCAGCCATCGGTGTGCTTCAGCGCCAGCGCCATCACGATCTCGATCAGTCCCGCTACGACCAGCAGCGTCCACGCCATGGTGTTCTCCTCAAATCGGGCAACCCCGGTTGCCCTTCCTTCCGCCACACTGTAGGCTCTGCAAATCGGCATAACAATTCGCGTAAATCGCGGAAAGGCAATGCAAAAATGCAGGAGGCAGACTGGGACGACCTGCGCGTCTTTCTGGCCGTAAGCCGGCACGGGTCGCTGGCGGCGGCGGCGCGGGCGCTGCGGGTCAATCATTCGACCGTGCTGCGCCGGCTGAACCGTCTGGAGGAAGACCTGGGCACGCGGCTGTTCTCGCGAGACCTGGGCGGCTATGTGATGACGCCGGCCGGCGAAACGCTGGCCGGGCAGCTTGACGGCGTGGGCGAACAGATCGACGCCGCCCAGCGCGTGCTGGCGGGGCGCGACACCGAACTGGGCGGCCCGCTGCGCGTGACCACCACCGATACGCTCGCCTATGGGCTGCTGATGCCGATCCTGGCCGATTTCCGGGCCCGGCATCCGCGTATCGAACTGCAGGTGGTGATCCACAACAACTTCCTGAACCTGACCCGCCGCGAGGCCGACGTGGCCGTGCGGCCGGCCTCGGCGCCGCCCGAGCACCTGCTGGGCCGGCACGTGGGGCGCCTGCAGACCGCGCCCTATGCGTCGCGCGATTATCTGGACCGGATGGAAGCGCCCGCCCAGGCGCACTGGCCGGGCCACTGGTGGGTGGTGCCGGACGACAGCCTCGCGCATCTGGCGCAGGCCCGCTGGGCGCTGGCCAACGTGCCCCCGGACCGCTGCGCCGTGCGCGCGGACAGCCTGGTGGCCATGGCGCAGGCCGTCCGGCTTGGCATGGGCGCCGGCATGCTGCTATGCATGCTGGGCGATGCCGACGCGTCGCTGGTGCGTCTGGCCGAGCCCGACCCCGCGCTGGACACCCCGCTGTGGCTGCTGACCCATCCGGACCTGCGCCACAGCGCGCGCGTGCGTGCCTTCAACGACTTCGTCACCGACGCGCTGCGGCTGTCGCCCTGGGTGCTGCAGGACTGACCCGCCCTGCGCGCCGCCCTACTTGGCGTGCGGTGCGTACATCGCCATGAGCTGCTCGTCGCTGAAGCCCCACTGGCGGGCGTCCTCGAACGCGATCACGGTGTCGTCGGCCTGGGTCAGGTCCAGCACCTCGGGCGGCAACGGCCTGGCGTCGGTTACCGAGTAGAACACCATCACACGCGGGCGCAGCGGCTCGCCTTCGTTCTGGCCGCAGACTACCGCCAGCCGGCCCGAACGCAGCCGCAGCACGGTGCCCAGCGGGTAGATGCCGATGGTGCGCGTAAACGCCTTGAACACGCGGCGGTCGAACAGCGTGTCCACGCGCACCGCGATGTACTCCATGGCGCGCGCCGGCGACCACGCCGGGTGGCTCGGGCGCGGCGAAGTCAGCGAATCGTAGGTGTCGCAGATGGCCGCGATCTTGGCGTGGACGCTGATCTCGTGCTCCAGCAGCCCGAACGGGTAGCCGCGCCCGTCCACCCGTTCATGGTGATGCACGCAGACATCGAGCGGAATGTTGGTGTAGAGCCGCGCTTCGTTCAGGATGCGGTAGCCGGCCGACGGATGGCGGCGCATCTGCTCCTCTTCCGACGGCGACAGGTCGCCGCCCTTCATCAGCAGGGATTCGGGCAGCGTCAGCTTGCCGATATCGTGCACCAGCCCGGCCAGGCCCAGTTCGCGCACCTCGCCGTCGGGCAGCTTGAGATTGCGGCCCACGGCAATCATCAGCGCGCAGACCGAGAACGAATGCAGGTACGTGTAGTCGTCCTTGACCTTGAGGCGGGCCATGGCCAGCAGCGCCTGCGAATGGCGCGACAGCGATGTCGACGCCGAATCCACCAGCAGCAGCGCGCCGTGGGTTTCGAGCGCGCGGCCCATGCGGACGTCGTTGAACAGGTTGCCGACCAGCACGCGGCCGGTCTTGATCATTTCGCGCGCACGCTCCAGTTCGTCCTCGAAGCTCGCCTCGGGATCGTCGCTGGCGTCGTCGGCCTCCATCATTTCCGGGGCTGCCGGTGTCGGCAGGTTCCGGCCCTTGAGGATGTCGATCCAGACGTCCTGCACGTTGGCGGACTGGATCTGCTCCACCTGCTCGTCGCTCGTCACCAGAAAACGCGACCGCCAGAACGGGTGGTTGATCCACGGCCCGCCCAGCCTTGCCACGAACATGCCAATCTGCAGCTGTTCCGCCTTGATTCTTCTCAGCATGCAATCGCCCCTATCAAATGGCCCGCGAAGCCCATGCCCCGCGTACCCGGTCAGGCGGGGCTCTGGTCCGGCCGGCCCCTCGCGCTGATTCTTATCATTGGCCGCCATTATCGGCAGGCGGCCGGATTTCTTTAGTCTTGGTGTTTGCGTGGCACGCCGATCCTGCGGCGTCCGCATCCCGCAGCATGCCAAAGCCACGCTCATTCAGACCATATTGCCGCCAAAAAACAACACCACCGGCCACCACGCAGACCGGCACATCGGGCGCCGCGCCCGGGCCCGGCGGGGCTTTGTTCGCCACCCCGCAGACCCCATCTTCCGGTTGCGCGAGACTTGTCGGCGCCAGGCCCGGCCCGCGCGTTCCGCTTGATATTCGCGGCGACTTGCCGTTATCTGTTGTCGACCACCGCCATTGCGTCTTCCTGCTTGATGCACACCCACTACGACAACCTCAAGGTTTCACGCGACGCCCCGACCGAAGTGATTCGGGCCGCCTACAAGTCCTTGAGCCAGAAATATCATCCTGACCGGCACGCCGACAGCGAGGAGGCGAACCGCATCATGCGGCTGCTGAACGCCGCCTATGAAGTGCTGCGCGACCCGGAGCGCCGCGCCGAGCACGACCAGTGGATCCTTGCCGAGGAAAAACGCGAGGCCGAGCGGATGCAGCGCCAGGCGCAGGCCCAGCGGGCGGCGGCGGCCCAGGCCCAGCGCCAGGCCGCGCAACGCCAGCAGGCCGCGCGACAGGCGGCCTCCCGCCCCGCGCAGCAGGCGCGTGCCGCCGATCCGGAGCCCACCGATGCGCCGCCCTTCCGTTCACGCAAGGCGCGTCCGGACCGTCAGGAGCGCACCCGGCGCGCCGCCCGCGAGCGTGCCCCCGATGGACCCGCCGTACCGCTGCCAAAGTACGGATCGGCCGCACTCTACGCGGCCATCGGCGCCATCATCGTGATCATGCTGGGGGACTGGTCGGGCTCCGGCGACGCCACGGCGGGCAGCCACGACGCGCGGGCCGTGCCGGCCAGCGCCCCCCCGGCCTTGGTCAGATCGGTGTTACCGGGCGTGCAGCGGGTTGCCGGCGACCATGGCTATACCCGGCCGTCGCTGACGCCGCGCGGCATGCCCTGGCCCGATCATTCGGGCTATCTGCCGGGCTATCCGGTACTCAACGGAAATGGGTTGTCCACGCTGACGGTCGACAACTCCGGTAGCGCGTCCGACGTGATCCTGAAACTGGTGGCCGTCGACGGCAATGCGCCGCTGCCGGTGCGCACCAGCTTCGTGCGCAGCGGATCGTCGTTCACGATGGAAAATATCTCACCCGGCGCCTATGACCTGCGCTACCAGAGCCTCGACACCGGCGAGATCTTCCGCTCGGAGCGCTTCGATCTGTCGGAAATCCGCGAGGCGGCCGGCACCAGCGCCAATCGCAATGTCTTCAAGCTGTACGCGGTACCGGGCGGCACATCGCGTTCGGTGACCATCTCCGAGCGCGAGTTTCCCTGAGCCGGCGACGGGACGCCGGCCCCCGCAGGCGCGGGAATGCGATCAGCAGGGATCAATAGGCCTTGGGCTGCGGCTGGCCGTTGGGTGCCACGTAGGGCTTCGGCTTGGGTGCCGATGTCGGCACATTCCCGTAGAGCTTCTGCCAGCGCGACTTCAGGCCGTCGGCGATTTCCTTCTGGTTGTACTGCTCGGCGAAGTCGATCACCGTCATGCCCTGCTGGTTCTTCAGGCGCATGTCGGCGCCTTCGTCCAGCAGCAGCTTGACCGTCTCGATGTGCCCGCCGCGCGCCGCCATCATCAGGGGCGTGGTGCCGTTCGGACTTTCGGCGTCCAGATAGGCGGCATGGTCCACCAGGTACTTGACCACGTCGTTGTGCCCGTTCGTCGCGGCGTAGTGCAGCGGCGCCCAGCCCTTCTTGTTGACCTCGGCCTCCTCGCCATCGACCATCAGCTTGATCATGTCCAGATCGCCGTTGAGCGCCGCCATCATCAGCGCGTTCTCGCCGGCCGGGTTGGTCTTGTCGAAGTCGATGTTCTTGGCCTTGATCAGCGCCGTGGCCGCCTTCTTCGACTTTTCGCGCAGCGCCACCACCAGCATCGGGTTGCCGCGGTTGTCCACCAGGTTCGGGTCCACGCCCTTGGCCAGCAGCTTCTGCACGGTGTTGCCGTCGTCGAATTCCACGGCCTTGCGCATGTCGTCGGCCGGTGCGGCCTGCACCAGCGCGCAGCCCGACATCGCGGTCAGGCCCACCAGGGCCATGGCCGATGCCAGGCGTCGAATCTTGATGTCAAGCATGAGCATTCCTGTCTATGTGCTTGAAAAGACGGAAGAAGTTTTCCGTCGTCTGTTCCGCCACCGCCTCCACGGGCACATCGCGCAGGCGGGCGATGAATTCGCCCACATGGCGTACCCAGGCGGGTTCGTTGGTCTTGCCACGATACGGCACCGGCGCCAGGTACGGCGAATCGGTCTCGATCAGCATGCGGTCCAGCGGCACCTTCTTCGCGGTTTCCTGCAGGTCGGCCGCGCTCTTGAACGTGACGATGCCCGAGAACGAGATATGGAAGCCTTCGTCGAGCGCCTGCTTCGCGATGTCCCAGGTCTCGGTAAAGCAGTGCATGACGCCGCCGGCCTCGCGCGCATTTTCCTCGCGCATGAGCCGGATCGTGTCGTCGGCCGACGACCGTGTATGGATGATCAGCGGCTTGCCGGTCTGGCGGGCCGCGCGGATATGGGTGCGGAAGCGCTCGCGCTGCCATTCCATGTCATCGACGCTGCGGCCATTGAGCCGGTAGTAGTCCAGGCCGGTCTCGCCGGTGCCCACCACGCGCGGATGGGCGGACAGCGTCACCAGCCGCTCCAGCGTCGGCTCCTCGGCATCTTCCTCGTAGTCGGGGTGCACCCCCACCGACGCGTAGAGGTTGGGATGCTGCTCGGCCAGCGCCAGCACGCGCGGAAAATCCTCCAGCGTCACGGAGATGCACAGCGCATGCGTGACCTGGTTGGCCTTCATGTTTTCCAGCAGCTGGGGCAGGCGCTGCGCCAGTTCCGGAAAATCAATATGGCAATGGGAATCGACAAACATGGTGTATTTCCTTCGCGCTCAGCCGAGGCGGCGGCCCAGGATCACGAGGTCGCGCTCGACGCCATCGAGCACGGCCACGCGCGGCAGGTCGCCCCAGCGCGAGAAGCCATGGCGCTCGAACAGGGCCAGGCTCGGCGCGTTATGGCCAAAGATAAAGCCCAGCAGCGTGTTGACGCCCACCCGGGGCGCATGCGCAATGGCCTGCTCCAGCAGGAAGCGGCCCAGACCCTGGCCCCGGAAGTCCTCGTGCAGGTAGATCGAGACTTCGGCCGTGGCGCCGTATGCAGGACGGCCGTAGAAGTCGGAAAAGCTGACCCAGCCGGCCATGCGGCCATCGGCGGCTTCGCACACCCAGAGCGGGCGGCGTTCGGGCAGGTGCGCCGCGAACCAGGCCTCGCGCGAGGCCACGGATACCGGCTCCGTATCGGCAGTCACCATGCGCGACGCCACCGTGCTGTTGTAGATCTCGACGATGCCAGCCAGGTCGTCACGCGTCGCCAGACGCACTGAAAAACCGCTATGACTCATAAAAAACAAATACTTGCGAAGCAGGCTTCGCATTTCACATGAAGTTACAGGGTCTGCGTGGGCCGGCCCGATTCGATGGTCTTGCCCAGCAGCTCTTCCACCGCACGCCTGAGCATGCGGCCATTGTCATCGTCCGGCAGATGCACGCCCACGCCGGGCGTCTTCATCGGCGTGCCGGCCGGGGTAATCCAGGCCACGGTGCCCTGCACCTGATATTTCTGCGGCCGGTCCAGCAATGAAAGCACCAGGTAGACCTGCTCGCCCAGCCGAAACGGCCGGTTCGACGGTACAAAAATCCCGCCGCGCGCCAGGAACGGCATGTAGGCCGCGTAGAGCCCCGCCTGATCCTTGATCGACAGCGACAGCACATTCGGCCGCTGCGGCGCGCCGCCCGTGACAGGCCCCGCCGGATTGACGGGCGCAGCCGTCGCCGGACGCGGCGGCATCGTGACTGGTGCATTCATGTTTGACCCCTGCTGTGATTTGCCCGCTTAGGCGGGCTATGGAATATGGGAACTGCGTGGCTCGACTTTTACCACGTGTGCCCATCGATGCCTATGCTTTTGGCCGCTTCGGTCCGTTTTTGTCGCTTTCAGCGAAACAACTGCCGGTAATCGAGAAAAACCGACTCCAGGACCAGCCGCGCCGCCAGCGGATGGTTCTCGCTACGCCGATGATTGACCAGCCGGGCGGCAAACCCCTGCAGCCGATGGGCATCGGTGGCACCGGCGCAGCGCCCCAGCGCGGCCTGCTCCTTCGGGAAATAGCGCACGGCGCCGGTGCCCAGGCACAGCGCCAGCAGATCGTACGTCCAGCGTTGCAGCACGCCCAGCACGGCCGGCACGGGCAGCTTCTGCAATTGCTCGGCCGCCGCCAGCGGATCGAACGCGGCGCCGGCACCGAGCTGCCCCACCAGCAAGCGCTGCAGCGGCTGCTCCTCGGCCTCCGCCGCATGCAGGGCCGTCAGCGGCGCCCCGCCCGACAGCGCCAGTTGGGCCTCGACATCGGCCACGCCCTGGCTGCGCAACCATTCCAGCGCGGCGGCGTGGGTGGGACGGGCCACCGAAAACTGCCGGCAGCGCGACAGGATCGTCGGCAGCACGCGGTCGATCCGGTCGGTCACCAGCAGGAACACGGTGGACGGCGGCGGCTCTTCCAGCGTCTTGAGCAGCGCATTGGCGCCCTCGGTCTGCAGCGCGTCAAGCGGGTAGATCACCACCACGCGCAGGCCCGCGCGATGGGTGCCCACGCCCACGGCCTCGATCAGCCCTCGCACCTGCTCCATGCGGATGATCTTGCTGGGCGCCTTCTTCTTGCTGCTACCGCCGCCTTCGCCGTCCCCATCGGCATCGCCCGTGCCGGCTTCCAGCGCCTCGGGGCGTACCACGGTGAAATCGGGGTGATTGCCCTGGCTGAACCAGTGGCAGGCGCCGCAGGTGTTGCAGGGCTGGCCATCGGCCACGGGGGATTCGCACAGCAGGCCCTGGGCGAAATGCAGCGCCAGGTCGCGCTTGCCGATGCCCTGCTGCCCATGCAGCAGCAGCGCGTGCGGCAGCCGGTCGCGTAGCGCGGCCAGCCGTTGCCAGTCTTCTCGTTGCCAGGGATAAAGCATGCCGGATCAGTCAGTTAGCGCGATCGTCTCATGTATTGTCCGAGCCGTGCCCGTCCACATCAGCGTGCGCATATATATCCAATAAGTCAGAGACTTGAGATGATATCTTCAAGCGTCACGCGAATATCGTCGATCGAGCGCGTGGCGTCGATCACGCGGAACCGCCCCGGCGCTTCGGCCGCGCGGCGCAGGTATTCGGCCCGGGTGCGTTCGAAGAACGCGCGCGATTCGGCCTCGAACTTGTCCGGCTCGCGGGCACTGGCCAGGCGCTGGGCCGCCGTCTCCAGCGGCACGTCGAACAGCAGCGTCAGGTCGGGCTGCAGATCGCCCTGCACCCACTGCTCCAGCACTTCCAGCCGCGCGCGCGGCAGGCCACGGCCGCCGCCCTGGTAGGCAAAGGTGGCGTCGGTGAAGCGGTCGGAGATGACCCATTCGCCGCGCGCCAGCGCCGGTTCGATGACCTCGGCAATATGCTCGCGGCGTGCCGCGAACATCAGCAGCGCCTCGGTCTCCAGGTCCATCTTCCGGTGCAGCAGCAGGCCGCGCAGGTCTTCGCCCAGCGGCGTGCCGCCCGGCTCGCGGGTGGTGACAACGGTTGCGCGTTCGCGCAGGCGACCGGCGACCCATTCGATATGGGTGCTCTTGCCGGCGCCGTCGATGCCTTCAAAGGTGATGAATCTGCCGCGCATGAATTCAGGGCTTTCCGCGCTGGTACTTGTCGACCGCGCGATTATGTTCGGGGAGTGAGCTGGAAAAATGGCTGCTGCCGTCGCCTCGGGCCACGAAGTACAGCGCATCGGACGGCGCCGGCGTGGTGGCTGCGGCCAGCGAGGCCAGGCCTGGCAGCGCGATCGGGGTCGGCGGCAGGCCGGTCCGGGTGTACGTATTGTACGGGGTGTCGGTCTGCAGATCCTTCTTGCGCAGGTTGCCGTCGAAGGCGGGGCCAATGCCGTAGATCACGGTCGGGTCGGTCTGCAGCATCATGTTCTTGCGCAGCCGGTTCACGAACACGGCGGCAATCAGCGGCCGCTCGGCCGCCTGGCCCGTTTCCTTTTCGACGATCGATGCCATGACCAGCGCCTCGTACGGCGTCTTGTACGGCAGGTCGGGCGAGCGCGCGTTCCAGGCATCGTTCAGGCGCTTCTGCATGGCCCGGTAGGCGTGCTTGTAGAGTTCCACGTCGCTGCTGCCGCGTGCAAACAGGTAGGTATCGGGAAAGAACATGCCTTCCGGCGATGTCTCGGCCGCGCCGATGGCCTTCATCAGGTCGGCATCGGACAGGTTCTGCGTGTCGTGCTTCAGGGCCGGATTGGCATCCACGGCCGCGCGCATCTTGCGGAATTCCCAGCCCTCGATCACGGTGACCACATAGTGCGTAACCTCGCCCTTGGCCAGCTTTTCGATCACATCGAGCGGCGTCACGCCGGTTTCGAACTGGTATCCGCCCGCCTTGAGTTCGGCGGCATGCCCGGTCACGCGGGCCAGCAACTGGAACAGGCGCGGGTCCATGCCCACGCCGCCGCGCTGGATCTGGCGGCCCACGCTGGCCACGCCGGAATTCGGCTTGATGATGACTTCGACGGGGGATGCGGACAGGGCCAGCGGCTGGCGGGCCCACCAGGCAAAGCCGCCGGCGGCGGCCATGGCAAAGACCAGCAATACCCCGACCAGGCGCAGGAACAGACGTTTCATGGCGTAAGAATAAACACCGGCCGCCATGTCCCCGCCGGCGGGTCGGGATCATTGGGGGCGGCCGGTCGGAATGGCGACAGGCCCATATAATACCGGGAGCCTTGTGGCCAATGTGTCACCGAGCGTTACCTGGCGGGCGTCACCTGAAGGCCCGCAGTGATCCGTAGCGCCGATGGCGTGCCGCCGGACGCGCCGGCGTCGCCGTACGTTGTGTTCCGCACTTGCGCCCCCAATTTACCCATCCATCCGATTTTCAGGACCGTCCGCATGTCCGCCACTGAATTCCCGACCCTCGCCGACAGCTTCGCCGCCCTGCCCGCCGCCGGTATCGTGACCGCGCCCGCCGGCCTCGGCCTGATCCGCGTGGCCGGCGACGACGCCGCTGCCTTCCTGCACACCCAGCTGACCAATGCCGTGGAAGACCTGCCCGCCGATGCGGCGCGGCTGGCCGGCTACTGCTCGCCCAAGGGGCGCCTGATGGCCAGCTTCCTGATGTGGCGCGATGCCGAAGGCGTCGTGCTGCAGTTGTCGGCCGACATCCAGCCCGCCATCCAGAAGCGCCTGACCATGTTCGTGCTGCGCGCCAAGGCCAAATTGTCGGACCTGTCCGCCACGCAACGCGTACTGGGCGTGGCCGGCGCCGGTGCCGAGGCCGCGCTGCGCCAGGCCGGGCTGCCCGCGCCGCAGGGCCCGCTGGCCGTGGCCCACGCCGATGGCGTCACGGTGATCCGCCTCGCCGATGCCGAAGGCGAGGCGCGCTGGCAGCTGGTTGCCGCCGCCGACCGCGCCGATGCCCTGCAGCAGACGCTGGGTACCACGCTGGCGGCTGCCGACCCGGCATTCTGGGACTGGCTCGACGTTGGCGCCGGCATCCCGCGCATCGCGGCCCCGACGCAAGAGCAGTTCGTGCCGCAGATGATCAACTTCGAGCTGGTGGGCGGCGTGAATTTCCGCAAGGGCTGCTATCCCGGCCAGGAAGTGGTGGCGCGCAGCCAGTATCGCGGCACGCTCAAGCGGCGCATGTGGCGCGTACAGGGCGAAGGACCCGTGCCGGCCGCCGCCGCCGAGATCTTCCGTCCGGAAGACCCCGAGCAGCCGTGCGGCATGGTCGTCAACGCCGCCGCGTCGCCGCTGGGCGGCTGGGACGGCCTGGCCGAACTGAAGATCGACGCCGCGGCCGGTGCGCTGCACCTGGGCGCCGCCAACGGACCGGCACTGTCCACGCGTGCGCTGCCGTACGAAGTGCCGCTGCCGAACGAGGCCGAATCGGCCAGCTGAACGCCCCGGGAACGCCGCCATGAGCGATCATCTCTACGTCTATTTCAAGATACCCGATGCGCACGCGGCTGACGCGCTGCCGCACTGGCACCGCTGGATGGAAACGGTCGCCGAGGCGACCGGAATTGGTGGTACGCTGATGCGCAGGCCCGAGACCCGAGCGGGCCTGCAGACGTGGATGGAGAGTTACGCCGATGTGCCGCCCGCGTTCGATGCCACGCTCGACGGGCTGTGGCGCCAGAGCGGGCTGGCGCAGTGGATCAGCGGCGACCGGATGACCGAGCGGTTCATCGATCTGGACGTGCTCTGACCGCGCGAGAGACGCCGTAGAAAGGAAGCCCCCATGTGTCTGATACTGGTGGCCTGGCAATCGCACCCGGACTATGCCCTGGTGGTAGCTGGCAACCGCGACGAATTCTATGCCCGCCCGGCGGCGGCCGCGCACTGGTGGCAGGATGCCCACGAAGTGCTGGGCGGCCGCGACCTGGCGGAGGTAATTGGCGATGCCGGTACGTGGATGGGCGTCGCCAACGCCGAATCGCCCGAATGGCCCGATGATTCGCGCGCCCGCTTTGCGGCGCTGACCAATTACCGCGCCCCTTCCGAAAAACGTACCGATGCCCGCTCGCGCGGGGAACTGGTGTCGCATTTCCTGCGCGGCAACCAGACCGCCGACGAGTATCTGCACGACCTGGCCCGCGCGCCCGGCGCGTACAACGGCTTCAACCTGCTGGCCAGCGACCTGCACGATCTCTGGTGGTACAGCAACCGGTCCAAGTCGCGCCAGCCGCAGAAGCTCAAGCCCGGCCTGTATGGCCTGTCCAACGCCCTGCTCGATACGCCCTGGCCCAAGGTGCGCAGCCGCGTGGGTGCCATGTGCGAGGTACTGGCCGCCGACCGCGGACAGTCCGGATCGGACCCCGAGCCCTACCTGCAGCTGCTGGCCGATGAAAAGCAGGCGCCCGACTGGGAACTGCCGAGTACCGGCGTGGCCCCCGAATGGGAAAAGCTGCTGTCGTCGGCCTTTATCCGTTCGCCCAGCTATGGCACGCGCGCCAGCACCGTGCTGCGCGTGCGGCACGACGGCCGCTTCGATTTTGTCGAACGCAGCTTCGACGCCGATGGCAAGACCGGCGAGGTGTCGTACCAGGGCCGCCTGAAGGTGGCACGCGATACCGGGACCGTCCCGGCACCCCGGTAATCGTCATCGCAGCCGGGCCGCCCCGGGCCCGGGCTCGCGCCGCCGTTTGCAAAGCTGGCGTGCAAACTTTCACGGCGCGAGCAGAACCGCCAGTCCATCCTTCGGTCAGTCGGTCAGGTCCTTCGGCAGCTTGCCGCCATTGGCGGCCAGTTCCTGCATGACGCGCTTGTGCAGCCACAGGTTCATCGCCGCGGAATCGTTCATGTCGCCCGTGTAGTTCAGCTCCTTGGCCAGCGCCTTGCGATGTTCGAGGCTGCTGTCGATGCCCAGCGCCTTCAGCGTGTCGACGATCGATGTGCGCCAGTTGAGCGGTTGGCCAGCCTCGCTGGCCGCCTTGTCCATAACCGCTTCCACATCGACCTGTGACAACGACGGCTGCGCCTGTGCGGCGGACGGCGCGGGCGCGCTGCCCGGCGGTGGAACGGCGCCCGGCGACGGCGCGTTCGGGCTGGCCGATGGCGACGTGGTGCCGGTCGTGGCGCTCGGCGTCGTGCCCGGCGTGGCGCTGGCGGTTGCGGACCCGCCAGACTGGCTGCGGTGCAGCAGCTTGTTAAGGATGTCCTTGAAGATGCTCATGATGGCCTCCGGATTCAGGTAGACGGCCACGCCATCCCGCAAAATCCGTTCCTCCGCAGCCCCCTGCGGCCAGATCCCGCTGATTGGCGAACGCTATGCCGACGCCGCGTCGGCCAGCAGCACCAGGTCCGCCAGCGCCTTGCCGCCCGCCGAGATATGCGTGCGCATGGCCTCGGCCGCAGCATCGGCCTGCCCGCTCAGAATGGCCTCGACCACCTGGCCGTGCTCGCGGTACGACGTCGCCACGCGCGCCTCGTTGATCAGGTCCTTGCGCTGCCAGTAGATCGCCAGGCGGCGGCGCAACTGCACGATCTGCTCCGACAGAAATGGATTGGCCGCCGCCTGGTACAGCACCTCGTGGAAGACCCGGTTCGCGTCGGCGTACGCCAGCGCATCGCGTTGGCGCGCCGGGACGCCGGCGGCCGCGTGCGAATCGGCCAGCGCACGGCGCCCTTCGGCCGAAATACGCCGGGTGGCCAGGCGGGCCACCACCCCTTCCATCTCGGCCAGCGTCTCGAACATCGCCACCAGCTCTGCCGCGCTGGGCTTGTGGACGAACATGCCCGCGCGCGGCGCGATCGACACCAGCCCCTGGGCGGCCAGCATCAGCAGCGCCTCGCGCACCGGCGTGCGTGAACTGTCGAACTGCTCGGCCAGCATCTTCTCGTCAATCTGGGCGCCGGGCCGCAGATCGCCCGCCTGGATGGCGGCGATCACGCTTTCGCGAATCCGATCTTGTAGCGATTGCATGGGTTTACCCTCTACCTTCCGTATAAAAATATCTGTAGCCTTTTTTGATATATCAAATCGGCTATGAGATATAACGAGATGGATAATACCTCACCCTCCCTGGCCATCGAAGGCCGCGTTGCCACCATCACGCTGCGCCGCCCCCATGTGGCCAACCGGCTCAGCCCGGCCGACCTGATTGCCCTGCGCGACCACGTTGCCGCCGTCAATGCCATGCCCGACGTGCTGGTGCTGTGCTTCGCCGCCGCGGGCAAGTACTTCTGCAGCGGCTACGACATCGGATCGCTGGGCGGCAAGCCCGAGGAAGGCGCGGCCAGTTTCGGCGACGTGATCGACGCCATCGAGGCCGCGCGGCCCGTCACGATTGCCGCCATCCAGGGGGGCGTCTATGGCGGCGCCACCGACCTGTGCCTGGCGTGCGATTTCCGGATCGGCGTGCCGGGATGCGACATGTTCATGCCGGCCGCCCGGCTGGGCCTGCACTTCTATCGCGGCGGCATGGAACGCTATGTCTCGCGCCTGGGCCTGAACGCCGCCAAGCGGCTGTTCCTGACCGCCGACCGCATCGAGGCCGACGAGATGCTGCGCATCGGCTTCCTGACCGAGATGGTCAGCGCCGATGCGCTGGCCGCGCGCGTGGCGGCATTGAGCACCCAGCTGGCCGGCATGGCGCCGATCGCACTGACTGGCATGAAGCGCCACCTCAACGACATCGCCTGCGGCCGGCTTGACGCCGACGCGCTGCAACGCGACATCCTCCGCTCCGAAACCTCGGAAGACCTGCGCGAGGGCGCGGCGGCATGGAAGGAGAAACGAACCCCTGCGTTCCGCGGCCGATAGCCACGCCAGGCACAGCCGCGTCCATTCACTCAAGTGGCGAAACAGCTACGGAGGAGACATCGTCATGACGACCACCCTGCCCCCCCTGACCACCCTGCCCCATCGCGCCGCGCTGGCCATCTTCGGCACGCTGTTCGCGGCGCTGCCCGTTGCCGCATCGGCGCAAGCGCCCTACCCCAACAAGCCGATCCGGCTCGTGATCGGATTTCCGGCCGGCGGCGGCGCGGACAACACGGCGCGGCTCTATGGCGATGCGCTGAGCCGCGAGCTTGGGCAGCCGGTGGTGGTCGACAACCGGCCCGGCGCCGGCACCACGATTGCCGCCGAGTACGTCGCCAAGTCGGCGCCCGATGGCTACACGCTCTACATCGCCACGGCCAGCCTGATGGGCGGCGACAAGGTGCTGTACAAGAACATCCGCTACGAACCGTCCGACTTCGCGCCGATCACCAAACTGTCGGCCGCACCGCTGATCCTGGCGGTCAACAAGGACAGCGGCATCCGGAACGTGCAGGACCTGATCGCCCAGGCCAAGGCGCACCCGGGCGCCATCAACTATTCGTCGTCGGGCAATGGCGTGATCACGCACCTGGCTGGCGTCTATTTCACCAAGCTGGCCGGCGTGCGCATGACGCACGTGCCGTACAAGGGTGGCGCGCCGTCGGCGCAGGCCGTGGCCGCCGGCGACGTGCAGGTGACGTTCGGCACGGCGCCATCGGTCAAGCCGATGATCGACACCCACAAGGTCGTGCCGATCGCGGTCACATCGGCCCAACGCTCGAACGCCAACCCGCAGTTGCCGACCATCGCCGAAAGCGGGCTCAAGGGCTACGACCTGTCGGCCTGGTACGGGCTGTTCGCACCCGCGAAAACGCCGCCCGAGATCATCGACAAGTTGTTCGCAGCCACCGCCCGCGTCATGGCCGACCCCGAACTGCGCAAGCGATTCCTGGCGCAGGGCGACGAGGTGTCGGTGTCGGCATCGGTGGCCGAATTCCGCGAATTTGCGGCCCGCGAAGGCAAGATCGGCGTGGACCTGGCGCAGTCCAGCGGCGCGAAGATCGACTGATGCCGGCCCGCGCACCGAACCTGAAGGAGTCAAGCATGACAACGCCAAACGGCCCCCTGCACGGCATCACGGTCGTCGACCTGACGCGCGTGCTGGCCGGCCCGTACTGCACGATGATGCTGGCCGACCTGGGCGCCCGCGTCATCAAGATCGAGAATCCTGGCCGGGGCGACGATTCGCGCCAGGTGGGGCCGTTCGTCGACGGCGAGTCGGCCTATTTTGCGTCGGTGAACCGCAACAAGTCGTCGATCGCGCTCGACCTCAAGGACGCGTCGGACCGCGCGGTGCTGGAACGGATGCTGGAAGGCGCCGACGTGCTGGTGGAAAACTTCCGCGCCGGCGTGATGGACAAGCTCGGCTACACATGGGAGATGCTGCGCGCCCGCTATCCGCGCCTGGTGTATGCGTCGATCTCGGGCTTCGGCCAGACCGGCCCCTACCGCAACCGGCCCGCCTACGACATGGTGGTGCAGGCCATGGGCGGCCTGATGAGCGTGACCGGCGAGCCCGGCGGCAATCCGGCGCGCGTGGGCGTGTCGATTGGCGATATCGGCGCGGGCCTGTATGCCACCATCGGCATCCAGGCCGCGCTGCTGCGGCGCGCCGCGACCGGGCTGGGCGAACGGGTCGATATCTCGATGCTCGATTGCCAGGTGGCGCTGCTGGAAAACCCCATCGCCCGTTTTTCTGCCACCGGCAACGTGCCGAAGCCGCTGGGCACGCGGCACCCGTCGATCACACCGTTCGACATGTTTGCCACGCAGGACGGCTTTATCGTGATTGCCGTGGGCAACGACGCCTTGTTCGAACGGCTCTGCGGCGCGCTGGCGCGGCCGGAATGGGCCGACGACCCCCGGTTCGCGTCGGTCCCGGCCCGTAACGAGCACCATGCGGACCTGAAGCAATGCCTGGAAACGCGCCTGCGCGCGGCACCGACCGCCGAATGGGAGGCCATCCTGGAGGCCGCCGGCGTGCCGCATGGTCCATTGAACGGGGTGCCGCAGATCATGGAGAACGCCCACGTCGAGGCCCGGCAGATGCTGCTCGACGTTGGCATCGGCGCCGACAAGTCGCTGCGCGTGGCGGGCAATCCGATCAAGATCGGCGACGCGTGGCAGACCGGCGCGGTGCGGCCGGCGCCCCGGCTCGACGAGGACCGCGAGGCGCTGCTGCGTGAGTTCGGCGCGTAGCCGAAAACCGAGGAACCGGCAGCCTCAGCCGATGCGCTTGCGCATCTCGACGTGCGGAATGCCGGCTTCCTCGAATTCCTCACCCACCTGCTCGAAGCCCACGCGCGCGTAGAACGGCGCGGCGTGGGTCTGGGCATTGAGGATCAGTGCCGGGTAGCCCAGTTCGGCGGCCTTGGCCATCAGCGCGTCCAGCACCTTGGCGCCCACGCCGGTGCCGCGCGCCGCCTTGAGCACGGCCATGCGGCCGATATGGCCATCCTGCAGCAGCCGGCCCGTGGCCACCGGCGTGCCATCGGCGGCAAACGCCAGCGCGTGCCAGCTGGCCGCGTCCATGTCATCCCACTCCAGTTCCACCGGCACGCCCTGCTCCTCCACAAACACGCTGTAGCGGATGGCGCGCGCACGTTCGCGGGCTTCCTCCCAGGGGCAGACCAGTACGGAATCGGCGGAAACGGACATGATGTTCGAGGGCGGGGAAGTCTGGAAAGACGCCATCATACGCCGGCAGGCCCGTGACGGCGGTCAAGGTGGCGCGGCAGACGCGTGCGATTATCGGCCAGACAACGCACCATCCTAGGGATTACCCCCTCTGCCAACCCTCGATGAAATTTGTATGATGACCTGACTACCCGATGACGTGACGACGATGTTCCAGAAGATTCCCGCCCGTGCGCTGACCGACAGCGTGGCCGAACAGCTACTCGAAAAGATCGAAGGCGGCGCTTTTCCGCGTGGCGCCAAGCTGCCCACCGAGGCCGTGCTGTCCGAGGAATTCGGCGTCAGCCGCACCGTGATCCGCGAGGCCATTGCACGACTGAAATACGAAGGGCTGGTGGAATCGCGCCAGGGCAGCGGCGTGTTCGTCACGGAGCAGGCCGGCATCCGGCCGCTGCGCATCGACTACACCGACGTCGGCACGCTTGAATCGGTGCTGCAAATCGTCGAACTGCGACGTTCCATCGAAGCCGAGGTGGCCGCGCAGGCCGCCCGCCGCCGCACCGATGCCGCCATGGCCGGCATCGACGCCGCGCTGGCCCGTTTGGATGCCGAGGTGGCTGCCGGCGGCGACGGCGTGGACGCCGACGTGGGCTTTCACCGCGCCATCGCCGAAGCCACCGGCAACCCCTACTTTCTCAAGACGCTGGCGTTCCTGAGCCAGTACCTGGAAACCGCCACCCGCGTGACCCGTACCAACGAGGCGCGCCGCGAGGATTTCTCGCGGCAGGTGCGCGAGGAACACCAGGCCATCGTCGCCGCCATTCGTGCCGGCGACCCCGACGCCGCGCGCAATGCCGCGCAGAACCACATGTACAACGCGGCGCGCCGCCTGTCGCAACTGGGCGACGACGATGCTGCCGCCGGCGACCTGCCGCAAGGCCCGTCGCATTAATCCCGCTTTCAGGAGATTTCCATGTCCAGGAATATTGGTGTCATCGGCTTGGGCGCGATGGGCTATGGCGTGGCGCAGTCGCTGCTGCGCGCCGGCTTCCAGGTCCATGCGTTCGATCTGCGCGAAGACGTGCTGCGCCGCTTTGCCGACGCCGGCGGCGTGCCTTGCGCCAGCCCGGCCGAACTGGGCGAACGCTGCGACGTGGTGATCACGCTGGTGGTCAACGCCGCGCAGACCGAAGCGGTGCTGTTCGGCGAACAGGGTGCCGTGCCGGCCATGGCCGCCGGCAAGCTCGTGATCGCCAGCGCCACCGTGCCCCCCGGTTTTGCCGAGACGCTGGGCAAGCGCCTGGCCGAAAAGGGCCTGCTGCTGATCGATGCGCCGGTCTCGGGCGGCGCGGCCCGCGCGGCCACTGGCGAAATGACGATGATGACGTCGGGACCGGCCGAAGCCTACGCGCTGGCCGAAGACGTGCTGGGCGCCATCGCCGGCAAGGTCTATCGCCTGGGCGACGCCCATGGTGCGGGCTCGAAGGTCAAGATCATCAACCAGCTGCTGGCTGGCGTGCATATCGCCGCCGCGGCCGAAGCCATGGCGCTGGGCCTGCGCGAAGGCGTGGACCCGGACGCGCTCTACGACGTGATCACGCACAGCGCTGGCAATTCGTGGATGTTCGAAAACCGCGTGCCGCACATCCTGGCCGGCGACTATACGCCGCTGTCCGCCGTCGATATCTTCGTCAAGGACCTGGGCATGGTGCTCGATACCGCGCGCACCAGCAAATTCCCGCTGCCGCTGTCGGCCGCCGCGCACCAGATGTTCATGATGGCGTCCACCGCCGGCCACGGCGGCGAGGACGATTCGGCCGTCATCAAGATCTTCCCGGGCATCGAACTGCCGGCCGGCAAGACCAGGGAGTAAGGCGATGACGACCGATCGCCAGAACCGTCCGAATGGCCCGAATGGCCCGCTGCTGGGCTGCATCGCCGACGACTTCACCGGCGCCACCGACCTGGCCAACACGCTCGTGCGCAACGGCATGCGCACCGTACAGACCATTGGCGTGCCCACGTCGGCCGTGGAAGCCGACGCCATCGTCGTCGCGCTGAAGTCGCGCACGATTCCGGCCGCAGACGCCGTGGCGCAATCGCTGGCGGCGCTGGCCTGGCTGCGCGAACAGGGCTGCCGCCAGTTCGTGTTCAAGTATTGTTCGACGTTCGATTCGACCGACACCGGCAATATCGGCCCGGTGGCCGAGGCCCTGCTCGACGCGCTGGGCAGCGATTTCACGATCGCCTGCCCGGCCTTCCCCGAAAACGGCCGCACGATCTTCCGTGGCCACCTGTTCGTGGGCGATGCCCTGCTCAACGAATCGGGCATGGAGCACCATCCGCTCACGCCGATGACCGATGCCAACCTGGTGCGCGTGCTGCAGCGCCAGAGCCGGGCCAAGGCGGGCCTGCTGCGCTATGACACCGTCGCCAAGGGGCCCGAGGCCGTGCGCGCCCGCATCGACGCACTGCGCGCCGAAGGCGTGAAGCTGGCCATTGCCGATGCGATCTCCGACGCCGACCTGTTCACGCTGGGCGAAGGCTGCGCGGCGCTGCCGCTGATCACGGGCGGATCGGGCATCGCGCTGGGCCTGCCGCAGAACTTTCGCCGTGCCGGGCTGCTGCCCGCGCGCACCGACGCCGCCGATGTGCCGGCCGTCAATGGCCACGGCGTGGTGCTGGCGGGCAGCGCATCGCGCGCCACGAACGGCCAGGTGGCGCACTGGATCGCCCAGAAGCGCCCCGCCCTGCGGATCGATCCGCTGCGCCTGGCGCGTGGCGAGGCCGTGGCCGACGAGGCCCTGGCCTTTGCCCGCGATCATGACGAGCCGGTGCTGATCTACGCCACCGCGCAACCCGAGCAGGTCAAGGCCGTGCAGGCCGAACTGGGCGTGGCGCGCGCGGGCGAACTGGTCGAGCACGCGCTGGCCTGCATTGCGGCCACGCTCAAGGCGCGCGGCACGCGCCGCTTCGTGGTGGCTGGCGGCGAAACGTCGGGCGCGGTGGTGCAGGCGCTGGGCGTGCAGTCGCTGCGCATCGGCCGCCAGATTGCCCCCGGCGTGCCGGCCACGGTCACGCTCGATGCCGAACCGCTGGCGCTGGCCCTGAAATCGGGCAACTTCGGCGGCGAGAACTTCTTCGACGAAGCCTTGCTCGCGCTGGGAGCCGCGCGATGAGCCCGACCATGAGCCAGAACGAAAGCGCGCTGCGCGAAGAGATCTGCCGCGTCGGCGCCAGCCTGTTCCAGCGCGGCTACACGGTCGGCACGGCCGGCAACATCAGCGCCCGCCTGGAAGACGGCTGGCTGATCACGCCCACCGATGCCTGCCTGGGCACGCTCGACCCGGCGAGGGTGGCCAAGGTGGCCACCGACGGCACCTGGGTATCGGGCGACAAGCCGTCGAAGACGCTGACGCTGCACCGCTGCGTCTACGACAACAACCCGAACGCCCACGGCGTGGTGCATACCCATTCGACCCACCTGGTGGCCCTGACGCTGGCCGGCGTCTGGCAGCCCGACGACGTGCTGCCGCCGATCACACCGTACTACGTGATGAAGGTCGGCCATATCCCGCTGATTCCGTACCATCGCCCCGGCGACCCCGCCGTGGCCGCCCGCGTGGCGCAGCTGGCCCGCGAGGTACGCGGCGTGCTGCTGGCGCGCCTGGGACCGGTGGTGTGGGAAGACAGCGTGTCGCGCGCGGCCTGGGCGCTGGAGGAGCTGGAAGAAACCGCCAGGCTCTGGATGATGCTGCGGGACAAGCCCGCCCCGCTCGATGAAGACGCGCTGGCGGAACTGCGCGACACGTTCAAGGCGAGGTGGTGAACCTGTAATACCGACCGACTGATTGTTTCTCCCCTCTCCCGCCTGGCGGGAGAGGGGCCGGGGGAGAGGGCCAGCGCATCCCCCAGGCGACGCCATAAAACAAACGCCCCTGCCCTCTCCCCAATCCTCTCCCGCCCTGCGGGAGAGGGAGCAAACCGGCTGAATTTTCAATACACGTGGAGACCTTCCAGATGACCGCTTCCAACCCCGCGGTGGGGACCCCTGCCGCCGACGCACGGCTCGACGCCGACGCCGCCACCGAAAAGACCGCCTACACCAAGGTGTTCTGGCGCATCATGCCGTTCCTGATGCTGTGCTACGTGATCGCCTATCTCGATCGCGTCAACGTGGGCTTCGCCAAGCTGCAGATGGCGCAGGACCTGCAGTTCTCGGAGACCGTGTTCGGCCTGGGCGCCGGCCTGTTCTTTATCGGCTACTTCCTGTTCGAGGTGCCCAGCAACCTGCTGATGCACCGCATCGGCGCGCGCGTCTGGATCGCGCGGATCATGATCACGTGGGGCATCATCTCGGCCGCGTTCGTGTTCGTGCAGACGCCCACGCAGTTCTACGTCATGCGCTTCCTGCTGGGCCTGGCGGAGGCGGGCTTCTATCCGGGCGTGATCCTGTACCTGACGTACTGGTATCCCTCGCATCGCCGCGCCAAGATGATCGCGCTGTTCATGTCGGGCATTCCGGTGGCCGGCATGTTCGGCAACCCGCTGTCGGGCTGGATCATGGACGCGTTCCACGACACCCACGGCTGGGCCGGCTGGCAATGGATGTTCTTTATCGAGGCGCTGCCCGCGTTTGCCATCGGCATCGTGACGATCTTCGTGCTGCGCGACGGCATCGACAAGGCGCCGTGGCTCAGCCATGACGAAAAGCGCGTGCTCAAGCGCAATATCGAGGAAGACGAGCGCGCCGCATCGGCCGCCGCCGCGGCCAATGGCCAGCGCGACATGCATTCGCTGGGCGCCGTGTTCAGCGACCGCCGCGTCTGGTGGATGTGCCTGATCTACTTCTGCTTCGTGACCGGCCAGTATGCGCTGACGTTCTGGATGCCGACCCTGGTCAAGGCCAGCGGCGTGACGGGCAACCTCAACATCGGCCTGCTGTCCGCCATCCCGTTCATCTGCGCGATCGTCGTCATGAACATCCTGGGCCACAGCGCCGATGCCCGCCGCGAACGCCGCTGGCACCTGATCGTGCCGGCGCTGATGGGTGCCACGGGCTTTGCGATTGCGGCGTCCTTCACCCACAATACTCCGGTGGCCATTGCGGCGCTGTCGCTGGCCGCAGCCGGCGTGCTGACCTGCGCGCCGCTGTTCTGGTCGCTGCCGACCGCGTTCCTGAGCGGCATTGCCGCCGCGTCGGGCATCGCCGTGGTCAACTCGGTGGGCAACCTGGCAGGCTTTGTGTCGCCGTACATGGTGGGCGCGCTCAAGGACCTGACGCAGAGCACGCAATTGCCGATGTATGTGCTGTCGGCCATCCTGATCGTGGGCGCCGTGCTGGTGTGGCTGACCCCGGCCCGGCTGGTCAACCGCTGATCGAACCTGACGTTCAAGGAGACCTGACATGCCGCGCTTTGCCGCGAACCTCTCGATGATGTACACGGAACACGACTTCCTGGACCGCTTTGCCGCCGCGGCAAAGGACGGCTTCCAGGCCGTGGAGTACCTGTTCCCGTACGACCATCCGGCCGCCGAGATCCGCCAGCGGCTGGACGCGCACGGCCTGACCCAGGCCCTGTTCAACGCGCCGCCGGGCGACTGGGCCGCTGGCGAGCGCGGCATCGCCGCCCTGCCCGGACGCGAGACCGAGTTCCGCAACGCGTTTGCCAAGGCGCTGGAATACGCGGCGGTGATCGGCAACGACCGCGTGCACGTGATGGCCGGCCTGGTGCCGGCCGACGCCGACCGCGCCCGCTGCCGCGCCGTCTATCTGGAAAACCTGGCCTACGCCGCCGCGTCGGCCGCCGCGCACGGCATCACGGTGCTGATCGAGCCGATCAACACGCGCGACATGCCGGGCTACTTCCTGAACCGCCAGGACGACGGCCAGGCCATCTGCCAGCAGGTGGGCGCCGCCAACCTGAAGGTGCAGTTCGACTGCTACCACTGCCAGATCGTGGAAGGCGACATCGCCAAGAAGCTGGAACGCGATATTGCCGGCATCGGCCATATCCAGATTGCCGGCGTGCCGGAGCGGCACGAGCCGGACATCGGCGAACTGAACTACCCGTACCTGTTTGACGTGATCGACCGGCTCGGCTACACGGGCTGGATTGGCTGCGAGTACCGCCCGCGTGCCGGCACGTCCGAGGGCCTGGGCTGGCTCAAGCCGTACCTGAAGCGTTGATCCTTCGCAAACCCACCGGATGGTTGCAACCATGAACGTACTGATTACCGGCGGTGCCGGATTCCTGGGCCTGCAACTGGCCCGCCTGCTGCTCAAGCGCGGCACGCTGAGCCTGGACGGCCGCGCCGTCACGATCGACAGGCTCACGCTGCTGGACGTGGTGGCGCCCCAGATCGACGATGCCCGCGTGCGCGTCGTGACAGGCGACCTGTCCGACCCGGCCGTGCTGGCGCAGGCCATCGACCGGGATACCGGCGCGATCTTCCACCTGGCCGCCGTGGTCAGCGGCCAGGCCGAGGCCGATTTCGACCTGGGCATGCGCGTGAACCTGGACGCCTCGCGGGCACTGCTGGAAACGTGCCGCCAGGTCGGCCACGTGCCGCGCGTGGTGTTCACGAGTTCGGTGGCCGTCTATGGCGGCAAGCTGCCGGCCGTGGTCCAGGACGATACCGCGCTGAACCCGCAGTCTTCGTACGGCGCGCAGAAGGCCATCGGCGAGCTGCTGCTGTCCGACTACAGCCGCAAGGGCTTTGTCGATGGCCGCGTGCTGCGCCTGCCCACGATCAGCGTGCGGCCCGGCAAGCCCAACGCCGCCGCGTCGTCGTTTGCCAGCGGCATCATCCGCGAACCGCTGTCGGGCGTGGCGGCCAACTGCCCGGTACACCCGGACACCGCGCTGTGGCTGCTGTCGCCGCGCGGCGCGATCCAGGCGCTGGTCAATGGCATCGAACTGGACGGCGCGCGCTTTGGCAACCGCCGCGTGGTGAACCTGCCGGGGCTGTCGGTGACGGCGGCGCAGATGGTGGACGCCCTGCGCCGCGTGGCCGGCGATGCGGTGGCCGACCGCGTGACCTGGCAGCGCGAGGAGCGCATCGAGAAGATCGTGGGTACCTGGCCGGCGGCTTGGGACCCTTCCCGCGCGCTGGAACTGGGCTTTGTCAGCGACGCCAGCTTCGATGACGTGATCCGCGCCTATGCGGAGGATGCGGGGATCTCGCTTTGAGTGAGCCGTATCGCTATTGAGCCGCTGGCCCTCTCTCCCGCCCCTGTCCCGCAGCGTGGGAGAGGGGCGAAAACAAGGGGCACGGCAACCGCTGTTGTGCTCCCCTCTCCCGCAAGGCGGGAGAGAGGCCGGGGGAGAGGGCCAGCATCCCAGCTTGCCGCCGCGCCCCCCTCCATGCCCGCGGTTTTCTCCCCTCTCCCGCAAGGCGGGAGAGGGGCCGGGGGAGAGGGCCAGCATCCCAGCTTACCGCCGCGCCCCCTCCATGCCCGCGGTTTTCTCTGTAGTGGTCAAGTTTTTTCAGACAGGTGTTAGGGTGGTCTGTTGGAACTTGTCCTCGTAGTCTGTTGGCGACGCGTAGCCCAGTGTCGAATGCAAGCGCACCGGGTTGTAGAAGTCCACGATGTACTGTGTGATGTCGCGCCGGGCTTCGGCCCGGTCGGTGTACCGCCTCTGCCAGACCCGCTCCATCTTCAGGTTTAGGAAGAAGCGTTCGGCTACGGCGTTATCCCAGCAATCGCCCGACCGGCTCATGCTACAAACCAGGCCGTGGCGCGCCAGCAATCCCTGGTACTCCTCGCTTGCATACTGGCTGCCCCGGTCCGAATGCACGATCAGTCCGGGCGCCGGATTGCGCTGCACGATGGCCATCCTCAAGGCCGACGCCACCAGCGCGGCGGGCATGGCCGCTGCGCTGGCCCAGCCCACTACCTTGCGCGAATACAGGTCCAACACCACCGCCAGATACAACCAGCCTTCCCCCGTGCGCACATACGTGATGTCCGACACCCAGGCCCGGTTGGGCTGTGCGGGCCTGAACTGCCTGCTCAGCACGTTCGGCGCCATCGGTTTGCCATGCCGACTGTCAGTCGTCGCCACGAACTTGCGCTTCCACACCGGGCGCAGATTCTCCTGGCGCATCAGCGTGCGGGCTCGATAGCGCCCGATCTTCATCCCCTGTTTGTCCAGATCCTGCGCCACGCGCCGGCTGCCGTAGGTACGTCCGCTGGCCTCGAACGCCGCCCGTACATACACCGCCTGCCGCAAGGCCTTCTCCTTGGCGGCAGGCGCGCGCCCGGCCGCGTAATAACCCGCCCGGCTCACGCCCAGCACCCGGCATGCCCGACTGATTGAGATCGCCTCCTTCTGCAATCCGCTAACCACTCGATAGATCACTTGAGTTCGCGGGCGAAGAAGGCCGATGCCTTTTTTAGGATCAGATTGTCCTCCTTCAGGCGGCGGTTTTCCTCTTCGAGCTGGCGAATGCGCTGCTGCTCAGGCGTCAGCGGCTTGCCCACTCCCTTGCCGCCAGCCACTTCAAGGTCGTACTGGACCAGCCACCGGCGTAAGGCGGTCTCCCCAATCGCCATCGTGTGGCAAACCTCGGCGACCGATAGGCCCTGATTCCGGACCATCCGGACTACCTCCAGCTTGAAGGTAGCGTCAAACTTGCGGCGTTGCTTTGTCATGTCGTCTTTCCTCGTCGATCGTGATTTTCCACCTATCGACCTGTCTGAGGAAATTGGACCACTACACTCCCCTCTCCCGCAAGGCGGGAGAGGGGCCGGGGGAGAGGGCCGGCGCCTCAACCCCTGCCCACGCTTCACGCAGCAGGCTTCGTTACCTCCCACGCCTCGATCTGCTCCCTCACCTGCGCCGGAATCGGCGCCGACTTCTGGGTGTTCGGGTCCGCGCACACGTAGACGATCTCGCCGGTGATCAGGTGCTCGTCGCCACGGTACATCTCCACGCGGAACAGCAGGCTCGACCGGCCCAGCCGCGACATGCGGCCGTGGATATCGAGCATGTCGTCGAAGCGCGCCGAGGCGTGGTATTCGAGTGTGGACTTGACCACGAAGATGTCCACGCCATGCGCGTGCAGCACGTCGTCGGGGTAGCGGATGCCCACCGCGCGCCAGTATTCGGTCACGCAGATATCGCAGTAGGTCAGGTAGTGCGCGTTGAAGACGATCGACTGCGGATCGACTTCGGCCCAGCGCACGCGCAGCGGCATGCTGTGGCGGAAATCCTCTTTGGCCATCTGGCACAGGCTCCCAATGAAAAACGGGGCGCTCCGTGGAACGCCCCGTCCGATGACAGGCTTATTGCGGCTTGTTCAGCCCGAGCTTCTCGATGATCGCGCGCTCGCGCTTGACCGTGTCTGCCGCAAATGCCGCGTACTGGGTGGAGCTCATGTAGTACGGCTCCATGTCGAACTTGGCCAGCGATTCGCGGTAGTTCGGCATTTCCATGGCCTGCTTGAACGCGTCATGCAGCTTCTTGACGATGGCCGGATCGGTGCCCTTGGGCGCCACCAGGCCAAACGGCGAGGTCTGCACGATGCCCATGCCCAGTTCCTTCAGCGTCGGCACGTTCGGGAAGCGTGCCGAACGCTTGTCGCCCCACGTGGACAGCAGGCGCAGCTTGCCCGATTCCACGTACTGGGCCCAGGCCGGCGTATCGGCCACCGACATCACATGGCCGCCCAGCAGCGCCTGCATCGACTCCGAGTTGCCCTTGTACGGAATGTGCGAGAACTGCACGCCCTGGCGCATGGCCAGGTCTTCCATGGTCAGGTGCAGCGTGGTCATCGACCCCGGCGAACCGTAGGTCAGCTTGCCCGGATTGGCCTTGGCGTAGGCGATGTAGTCCTGCATCGTCTTGATCGGCGAATCGGCCGGCACCACCAGGCCGAATGAATAGCCGGCCAGGTTGATGATGTAGCTCAGGTCCTTGACCGGGTCCCAGTTGATCTTGGTGGTGTACGGCAGGCGGTACACGGGCATGGCCACCTGCGCCAGCGTGTAGCCGTCCGGGGCCGTGGACTGCATCATTTGCGCGGGCAGCACGCCGCCGGCGCCGGGCTTGTTCTCGACGATCACGGGCTGGCCCAGGATCTTCGAGGCGTTTTCCGCCAGCACGCGGAACGGGATGTCGGTGGAACCGCCGGCCGTGTAGCCGATGATCAGGCGAATCGGGCGATTCGGGAATTTGTCCGCCTGGGCGTGTGCCGGCATGGCGGCCAGTCCAACTGCGGCCGAAGCGGCGATCAGGCCCACCTGGGCCATAAAGTGGCGGCGTTGCATGAGTGTTGTCTCCTTCTGCTGCAAAAATGCACTGTTGCGACTTCGATAAACCGTGAAACAGATGCAGGCCCGCCCCGGTTGTTATGGGCAGGGGTCGGGCCAAAATTCGTTGATTGACTATGTCTGGAACGCCTCCCGCAGCGCAGCGATGGCGTCGGCATGGGCGCCTGCCACGGCATGGATAAAGCGTCCCATCTTGAAGAAATCGTGAATCATCGTCGGGTAGTCGGCCAGCGTGGCGGCCACACCGGCCCCTTGCAGCTTGGCGGCGTAGGCCACGCCTTCGTCGTGCAGCGGGTCGTAGCCGGCCACGGCGATCCACGCCGGGCATACGCCCCGGACGTCGGCCCCCTGCCCGCCACCGTCGAGCGGCGCAAAGCGCCAGTCGTCGCGGCTGGCATCCTGATCCAGATACTGGCCAAAGAACCACTGGATCATGTCGGCCGTGAGCAGGTAGCCATCGGCCAGCGCGTGGTGCGACGGGGTGTCCTGGCGCGCGCTGGTGCCGGGATAGATCAGCATCTGCAGCACCGGCTTCAGACCGGTATCGCGCGCCTCGACGGCACAGGCCGCCGCCAGCGTACCGCCCGCGCTGTCGCCGCCGATGGCGATCCGGGCGGGGTCGGCGCCGAGCCGGGCCGCTTCGTCGAACACCCAATGCAGCACGTCGAAGGCGTCGTTGGCGGCGGTCGGGAATTTCCACGCCGGACCGAGCCGGTAGTCCACGGACAGCACCAGGCAATCGGCGCCATTGCAGAACACGCGGCACAGCGCGTCATGCGAATGAATGCTGCCGACCGTGAATCCGCCGCCGTGGAAGTAGACCAGCAGCGGCAGCGGGTCGGCCCAGCTGGCTTCGCGCGGCGCATAGAGCCGCACCGGAATGGCGTACCCATCGCGGGCCGTGACCTCGAAATCCTCGACGCTGTGTACCGCTGCCGGCGACAGGTCCAGAATCGGCGCGCTCTTTTCGTAGCCGATCTTGGCGTCCGCCGGGTCCATCGTATGGATCGCCGGACGCTTGGCCCGCGCGATCAGTTCCAGCAGCTGCGCGACCTGGGGGTCGAGCGGCTGAGCAGGCAGGCCGGGAACGGACGGAGAAAGCTGAGCGGACATAGGAACAGTCGAAATCGGACAATCGGCCATGTTAGACCGATACCGACCGGGGGCACACCAGGATCACAAGTTCAACAACAATTCGAATTGTGAACGGTCGTTCGATTTCCGTATCATGCCAGCCTTTCCGGCCTGCAGCATTACGAAATAACCCTCAAGACAACGCCTGAAGCACCTTTTGCGCGATCACCGGCCATGCTTGCGATGCTGCCGGGCGCACGTTCCGCGCCTATGCTTGTAGGGGCGTGCAACGCCAGCACGGCACCCCGACTACACAGGAGACACCATGACAGGCGAACACTTGCAGGTTGTGCATGGGGATATCACGAGAATGGAGGTCGATGCCATCGTCAACGCGGCCAATAGCGGGCTGCTGGGCGGAGGCGGCGTGGACGGCGCCATTCACGGCGCGGGCGGGCCGGCCATCGGGGCCGCCTGCCGGGCGATTCGCGATGCCCAGGGCGGGTGTCCGACTGGCGAGGCGGTGATCACCACGGGCGGGCTGCTGCCGGCCCCCTATGTCATCCACGCCGTGGGGCCTGTGTGGAAAGGCGGCAGCGAGAACGAAGATGCCCTGCTGGCCAGCGCCTATCGCAACAGCATCCGGCTGGCAGGCGAACATAATCTGCGCACGGTCGCATTTCCGAACATCAGCACGGGCATCTATGGCTTCCCGCGCGAGCGCGCCGTCGATATCGCCATTGCGGCGGTGCGTGACGCGCTGGGCCGCGCCCCGTCGATCGAGCAGGTGACCTTTGTCTGCTTCGACGACGAGAACTACAAGCTGTATCGCGAGCGGCTCAAATAGCCGGCAGCGCGCTGGCGGCTCCGGTTCAAGCCGCCAGGGCGCGCCCTGCCTTCGGCGCGTGCCACTACGGCAGCGCGCTGCGGATCAGCAGATTGATCCGCTCGGGCTGCTCGTGGATGACCCAGTGCGTGCCTTCGGGAATGCGTTCCAGGCGCAGGTCCGGCACGAAATCTTCGAGCCCGTCCACCAGCGACTTTGGCAGCGCGCGGTCGTTTTCGCCCCAGATCACCAGGGTCGGCACCCGGATCACGAACATCGCGGGGTCCAGCCGCGAGATATCCGGCGCGGTCTCGCCCGGCGCCGGCGGGTGCATCGGCGTGGCCCGGTAGTAGTTGACGCCGCCGGTCAGCGGGTGCGAATCGTCGTCGCCGGGCGCCGACCATGCCGCGTGATACTTCGCGCGGGTCTCGCCCGTGAACCAGGCCGGCACGGCGCCCGCCTCGCCCGTCAGCATCTTTTCCAGCAAGGCAAAGTCGTTGGCCGCCAGCGCCTGCTCCGAACCGGGCTTGCGCAGCCAGTTCATGTAGGCCGACGCCTGCTGCTGCGCCGGATCGGCCGACAGCGCCCGGGCGAACAGGTATGGGTGGGGCGAGTTGATGATGACAAAGCGTTCGACCGGCTCCGGAAACTGCGCCACCAGATTCCAGCAGACGGCCCCGCCCCAGTCGTGCGCCACGATCGTGCATCGCTCGTAGCCCAGCACCCGGATGAACTGCACCAGGTCTTCGACCAGCAGCTTCGGCTTGTAGGCGTCTGGCGACGCCGGTTTGCTCGACAGGTTGAAGCCGCGCAGGTCGGGCGCCACCGCGAAGTGGGTCTGGCCGAATTCCGCCAGTTGCCGCTCCCACGCGTACCAGAACTCGGGAAAGCCATGCACGAACAGGATCAGCGGCTTGCCCTGCTCGCCCGCACTGCCGTAATGCAGCCGCGTGCCATTGGGCAGGTTGGCGAACTGCAAATGATGAATCACGGCGGGTGCGGTCATCGTTGTCTCCCTGGCTATGTCTGCCATCACTGGTTCCCGATCGACGATGCAAGAAAGTGGCCAGGTCAGCCGCGCAGCGCGGCAATCAGGCCGGCGCGGACTTCGGGCTTGTCGCCGAACGGATCGCCAGGATTACGCTGGTTGACGATGTCCTCCATGCGGTTGCGCACCGTGGCCAGGGCCTGCGGGTGGGAATAAATATAGAAGCTTTCGTCGCGGATGGCATCGAACGTCATCTGCGCGACGTCCGCCGCGGTGACCTTGCCCGAGTTGACTGCCTTGTCCGACAGCGCCTGCGACACCATCTGCGAGCGCGTCGGCGGCGCGTCGTTGGCCAGGCCGGCAGGCCGGTTGCGCTGCGACTGGCTGATGCCGGTCGGCACGAAGTATGGGCACAGTACCGAGCAGCGCACCTGTTCGGTGACCAGGCTCAGGTCCTGGTAGAGCGTTTCGGTCAGCGACACCACCGCATGCTTGGACACGTTATAGACGCCCATCGCCGGCGGGTTCAGCAGGCCGGCCATCGACGCCGTATTGACGATGTGGCCCTGGAAGCCGGGGTCCTTCTTCGCGGCCTCCAGCATCAGCGGCGTGAAGATGCGCACGCCGTGGATCACCCCGTACAGGTTGACGCCGAGCACCCATTCCCAGTCCTTCTCGGAGTTTTCCCACAGCAGGCCGCCCGCACCGACGCCGGCGTTGTTGAAAACCAGGTTGACCTCGCCGAAGGCCGTCATGGCCGCATCGGCCAGCGCCTGAACCTGTTCGGCGTTCGAGACATCCGTGCGCAGCCCGATCACCTGGGCGCCCTGCGCCTTGAACTCGGCCACCGCGGCGTCGAGCGCGTCTTCCTGGACATCGGCCAGCACAAGCTTCATGCCCGACTGGGCGCCAATCCGCGCGAACTCCTTGCCGAATCCCGATGCGCCGCCGGTAATGACGGCGACCTTGCCTTCGAACTGCTTCATGGGTGTCTCCTCCGTTTTCGGATATGTCCGGATAGGTTCGGATATGTCTTGTGTTGATCGTCCTGGCTCCCCCCTGCCGCAAGGGGCAGAAGGGGGAAACCCTGCACCACTGCGTGCCTTAGCCCGCCGCCTGCACGTGATAGCCCTGACGCGGGAAATGCACGTTGACCACACCTGCGCGCGGGTCCTGCCGGCGAATCGTGACCACGTGCTCGGTCAGCGTCAGCAGTACGCCGGCCACCGGGTCCTTCGCGTAGTCGGTGGGCGTGACCGTGACCGCGTCACCGGCCGCGAAGCCGGCGCCGGGCAGGATGGTCGTGTCGTGCGGCAGCGGGTCGTGATCGTAGGCATCGGCAATGGCGGATTCGGCGGGAATCACGCGCAGCTTGCCGTGGCCATACGCCTGCATGCGTGCGAACCATGTCTTGACCAGCGGATACCCGTCAAGCAATGCCGCCAGCGCCTGGGCCCGCCGGATAAACCAGATGCAGTGAAACAGCGAGAAATCGGCAATCGACAGCTCCGGCCCGGCCACATGCTGCAGGCCGGTGGACAACTGCTCCTGCAGCCGCGCGAAGGTCTCGTGCAGCATCGCCGCCGCCTCCGGCAACGGCATGCGCAGCGCGTTGGAGTCGCCGCGCATGGCCTTGCGGTCCGCCATGAAGGCCTGGATCTGCCCCGGCGACAGGTGCGACAGCATCGCCTGCACGCCGGCCGGCTGCATCGCGTAGGTCACGGTGGCCGTAAACAGCGCGCTGTCGATCCAGGCCGCCATGATGCGCGACTGCGCGGCCTGCGCCACCGGATACAGCGGCGGATTGGGCGCCATGCGGTCCAGCACCGCGCAGATCAGCGCCGTATCGCAATAGATATCGGCGCCGATCTGCATGACCGGCGTGCGGCGGTAGCCGCCGGTCAGCGCCGTGACATCGGGCTTGGGCAGGATCGGCGGAATTTCCACCGCGCACCAGGACAAGCCCTTGGCGCCCAGCACGAGCCGTACTTTCTCGGAAAACGGCGATGTTGCGTATTGATGAAGGATGATGTCGGGCATCTTGGCCTTTCAGGAGGAGAGAGATCGCGGAGATCGACTCCTGCTTAATCGAGCAGATCCGGCTGTTCTTTAACGATACGTGCATATAACGGCTGGAACTGGAACCAGCCGGCCTGCGCCGTACCGACGATCGCATAGGCCTGGCTGGCCGCCGCATCGCTGATCACCTTCGGTGCCTGGCCCGTCCGGGCGGCCGCCGATTCGGCCAGGATCTGCACCTGGCACGACCGTTCCATCGTAATGAACCACCAGGCGGCCTCGTCCACGGTCTTGCCCACCGTCAGCAGGCCATGGTTCTGCAGGATGGCCGCCTTGTTCGGGCCCAGCGCGTTGGCGATACGCTGGCCTTCGTCCAGTTCGACCACCACGCCGCCGAAGTCGTCGTACAACGCATGGTCGTTGTAGAACGCGCAGACGTCCTGGGTCAGCGGATCGAGCTTGCGCCCCAGCGTGGACCACGCCCGGCCGTACGTGCTGTGCGAATGGGCCGCGGCCACGGCGTCTTCACGCGTCTGGTGCACGCGCGAGTGAATGGCAAAGGCCGCCGCGTTCACCGGATAGTCGCCCTCCACCACGTTGCCGTGGTGGTCGCAGCGGATCAGGTTCGACACCTTGACGTGGCTGAAATGCACGCCGAACGGGTTGACCCAGAACGTGTCGGTGAACTCGGGGTCGCGCGCCGTGATATGGCCGGCCACGCCTTCGTCGAACCCGAATTTGGAGAACAGCCGGAACGCCGCCGCCAGCCGCTGCTTGCGGTGCAGCCGCTCCTGGGCCGGCGTGTCGAACTTCGGCGGGCGCGGCAGGTTGCGGTAGCGGGCCTTGACCTCCTCGGACAGGCCAGCGGCCATGTCATCCTTGTCATTGGCGGTTTGCTGGGCGTTCATGGCTGTCTCCTTTTTTGTGGGGTGGGGTGCCGCTCAGACCATCTTCACCAGCTGCTTGCCGAAGTTCTTGCCCTTGAGCAGGCCGATAAAGGCCTCCGGCGCGCTGGCCAGGCCTTCGGCGATGCTCTCGCGGAACTTGATCTTGCCTTGCGCCACATAGCCGCCCAGTTCCTTGAGCGCCTGCGGCCAGACGTCCATGTGCTCGGACACGATAAAGCCCTCGATCTTGCAGCGCGACACCAGGATGGCGCGCGGGTTGCGGATCGGCATGTCCTGGCCGTCGTAGCCGGCGATCAGGCCGCACACGGCGATGCGCGCGAACGGGTTCAGGCGGGCCAGCACCACGTCGAGGATGTCGCCGCCGACGTTCTCGAAGTAGCCATCGACACCCTTGGGCGTCACGGCCTTGACCATCGCGTACAACTCCTTGGCGTCCTTGGCCGCCTTGTAGTCCACGCAGGCGTCGAAGCCCAGTTCATTGGTCACGTAGTCGCACTTGTCCTTGCCGCCGGCCACGCCCACCACGTAGCAGCCGGCCAGCTTGGCCAGCTGGCCAACCACGCTGCCCACGGCGCCCGAGGCCGCACTGACCACGATGGTCTCGCCGGCCTTGGGGGCGATGATCTTGTTCAGGCCATACCAGGCGGTCACGCCGGGCATGCCGACCGAGCCCAGGTAGGCCGACAGCGGGATATGCGTGGTGTCCACCTTCTGCATGCCGCCGCCGTCGGTCACACCGATTTCCTGCCAGCCGAACATGCCGACGACCTTGTCGCCGACGTTCCACCTGGGGTTCTTGCTGGCGATGACCTCTCCCACGGTGCCGCCGATCATCACTTCGCCCAGCGGCTGCGGATCGGCGTACGACTTGCTGTCGCTCATGCGGCCGCGCATGTACGGGTCCAGCGACAGGAAATGATTGCGCACCATGACCTGGCCGTCGGCCAGATCCGGCACGGCCACCTCTTCCAGGCGGAAATTCTCGGGCGTGACGGCTGCGGCCGGACGCGAGGCCAGAACGATGCGCTTGTAGGTTTGCTTCGACATGTGTGGATTCCTTCGCTCGGTTGGCGCGTGGCTTGCGCGGTGTTTGGCTGTTTTTTGGGATGGAAGCACTGCTGGCGCGACGGGATCAGCCGTCGGCACCCGAATCCGCCGCCCCGGTTTCCCGCTTGGGCGGCATGCGCTTGATGTACTTGAACGTGCCGGAAGCCTTCGACACGATCTTGCCGTCGGCGTCGACGATCTCGCCTTCGCAGAACACCATCGTCGACGTACGATGCACGGTCTGCCCGCGCGCGGTCAACTTGCCCCGCCCGGGCGCCATGAAGCTGGTCTTCATCTCGATGGTCACCACGCCCCGCCCTTCGGCGTCGGACGAGCGGCCGGCGATGGCCATCGCCACGTCGAGCAGGGTCATGATCACGCCGCCGTGCGCCATGTCCCAGCTGTTCTGGTGGCGCGTCTGCAGATCCAGCTCGATCTCGCTGCGGCCGCCTTCCATGGTGTTGCACAGCACGCCGAGATCGGCAAGGAACGGGATATTGAGTTGGCGCTGGGTCATGTTTGGGGGGCAATGGAAAAAACCTTCGGCCTGAATGATGCGCCGGCTTCGCGCCCCGCGCCCGTGTTCCGGAGAGGGGTTGGGAGCGCGGGCACGGCACCTACACGGCACCTACACGGAACTTGCACGGCACTTACACCGCGCTGACCCCGCCATCGACCGCCAGGATCTGCCCCGTGATGTGCTTGCCGGCGTCCGACGCAAACAGCAGCGCGGCGCCCTTCAGGTCTTCGTCGTCGCCCAGCCGGTGCAGCGGCACACCTTCGCACATCTTGTCGACGCCCAGGCGGTCCAGCGACCCCTTGGTCATCTTCGACGGGAAGAAGCCCGGGGCCAGCGCGTTGACCGTGATGTTGTGCTCGCCCCATTCGCCAGCCAGCGTGCGCGTGAAATTGATCACCGCGCCCTTCGACGTGTTATAGGCAATGGTCTCCATCGAGCCCGGCGGATTGCCGCCCAGGCCGGCAATCGATGCCACATTGATGATGCGGCCATGGCGGCGCGGGATCATCGACAGCTTGCCGATTTTCTGCGACAGCAGAAACAGACCGCGGATGTTCAGGTTCATCACCTTGTCCCAGGCTTCGATCGGGTGATCCTCGGCCGGGGCGCCCCAGGTGGCCCCCGCGTTGTTGACCAGAATGTCGACGTGGCCCAGCCTGGCCAGCGCCTCGTCCGCCAGGCGTGCGATCTCGTCGTCGCGCGAGCCATCGGCCGCGATCCAGTCGGCCTCGATGCCGCGCGCCTTCAGGTGGGCCTGCGCCGACTGCAGTTCGTCGGCCTTGCGCGCCGACAGCACCAGACGCGCGCCCTGCTCGCCCAGCGCCTCGGCAATCTGCAGGCCCAGCCCGCGCGAGCCGCCCGTGATCAGTGCGGTGCGCCCCTTCAGGTCGAACAGTTGCTGGATGGTTCTCATGTTGTCTCCGTTTCCTTATGGTGCATGGTTGCTTGCGATCTAGAACCAGGCGTCCTGCATGTCGAGCGTGGTGCGGTCCAGCGAGGCCAGCAGGTCGAACTGCGGATACACCTTGGGCAGCTCGAACCGGAAGAAGTACGCCGCCGCCGCAAGCTTGCCGCGATAAAAATCGGCATCCTCGCCCTTCGCGCCAGCCAGCGCCGCCTGTGCCACCAGCGCCTGCTCCAGCCACATCCACGCCACCACGACGTGGCCGAAAGCCTCCAGATAGACCGATGCGTTGGCCAGCGTCACGTTCGGATCGCCGGCCGACCACAGCGTCTGCGTGACCTCGGCCAGCCGCGCGGCCGCCGCGCCCAGCGCACGCGCCTGTTCGCCCAGCCCCTTGTCGCCGCTGGCCGCGGCGCGCTGGCAGGTTGCCTGTACGCGCTGGCCCAGCAACTGGAAGGCCGCCCCGTCCTGCATGACCACCTTGCGGCCCAGCAGATCCAGACCCTGGATGCCGTGCGTGCCTTCATGGATCGGGTTCAGGCGGTTGTCGCGATAGAACTGCTCGACGTTGTATTCGCGCGTGTAGCCGTAGCCGCCATGCACCTGGATGGCCAGGCTGTTGGCTTCCAGGCACCACTGCGACGGCCAGCTCTTGGCGATCGGCGTGAGGATATCGAGCAGCAGCGACAGCTCGCGGTGCCGTGCCGTCTCGCCGGCCGCCTTTGCGGCGTGCTCGTCGTCCACCAGCCGCGCGCAGTACAGGTTCAGTGCCAGGCCGCCTTCGGCATAGCTCTTCTGCGCCAGCAGCATGCGGCGCACGTCGGCGTGTTCGACCAGCTTGACCTGCGGGCTGGCCGGGTCCTTGCCCTGCGGCCCGACCGGCCGGCCCTGCGGACGGTTGCGGGCGTAGTCGAGCGCGTGCAGGTAGCCCGTATAGCCCAGCGCCACCGCGCCCAGGCCCACGCCGATACGCGCCTCGTTCATCATGTGGAACATGCAGGCCAGGCCCTTGTGCGGCTCGCCCACCAGATACCCGATGGCGCCGGCCTTGCCGCCCGGCTTGTACTTCATGCCCTCGCCGAAGTTCAGCAGGCAGTTGGTGGTGCCCCGGTATCCCATCTTGTGGTTCAGGCCGGCCAGCACGACGTCGTTGTGCTCGCCCAGCGAGCCATCCGCGTTGACCAGGTACTTCGGCACGATAAACAGCGAAATGCCCTTCACGCCCGGAATCAGCTTGCCATCCGGGCCCGGAATCTTCGCCAGCACCAGGTGCACGATGTTGTCGGACAGCTCATGCTCGCCGGCCGAGATCCACATCTTGTTGCCGCGCAGCCGGTATTGCTGGCCCAGCGGCGATTCGCCTTCGTATTCGGCCCGCGTGGTGACGTCCGACAGCGACGACCCGGCCTGGGGTTCCGACAGGCACATCGTGCCGAAAAAGCGCCCTTCAAGCGCCGGCCGCACGAAGGTGTCGATCTGCGCCGGCGTGCCATGGGTCAGCAGCAGGTTGGCATTGCCGATGGTCAGAAACGGGTACGAACTGGTGCCGACATTGGCCGCCTTGAAATATGCGAACGCGGCCTTCTCCAGCGTGACCGGCAATTGCATGCCGCCGTACGCGTAGTCCTGCCCGGCGGCCATCAGGCCGGCTTCGCAGAACGCCTTCAGCGCGGTCTTGACTTCGGGGATGATCGTGACAGTCTCGCCGTCGAAATGCGGTTCCTGGGCGTCGCTCTTCTTGTTATGCGGCGCGAACAGGTCCGTGGCGATCTTTTCGCAGGTATCGAGCGCGGCGTCGAAGGTTTCGCGCGAATGGTCTGCAAAACGGGGAATCTGGGTCAGTGACTCGGCATCGAGCCATTCGTACAGGACGAAATTGAGATCACGACGGGAGAGAATCAGCGACATGGAAAGCGAGGCTCCGGGCTGAAATAAGGGGAGGAAAAGCGCTCCTCTCCCGCATGCGGGGGAGGAGTTGGGGGAGAGGGGAATCGCGTTTCAACGCGCGATATCGCAGATTGATACACCCGCCCTCTCCCCCGCCCCTCTCCACGACATCGGAGAGGGACGACAACATGCAACCGAGACGCCTTACAGCACCTCGAACAGGCCGGCGGCACCCTGGCCGCCGCCGATGCACATCGTCACCACGACGTACTTGACGCCGCGGCGCTTGCCTTCGATCAGCGCATGGCCAACCAGGCGGGCGCCGGACACACCGTACGGATGGCCCACGGCGATGGCACCGCCGTTCACGTTCAGGCGATCCATCGGGATGCCCAGCTTGTCGGCGCAGTACAGCACCTGCACCGCGAACGCCTCGTTCAGCTCCCACAGGCCGATGTCCTCGACCTTCAGGCCCGTCTTCTTCAGCAGCTTCGGCACCGCGAACACCGGGCCGATACCCATTTCATCGGGCTCGCAGCCGGCCACGGCAAAGCCGCGGAACACGCCCAGCGGCTGCAGGCCCTTGGCGGCCGCCACGCGGGCGTTCATCACCACCGCAGCCGAAGCGCCGTCCGAGAACTGCGACGCGTTGCCGGCCGTGATCACGCCGCCGGGCATGGCCGTGCGGATCTTCGACACGCCTTCCAGCGTGGTGTCGGCGCGGATGCCTTCGTCGGCGTCGATGGTGACTTCCCTGGTCATCAGCTGACCCGTGGCCTTGTCGGCCACGCCGGCGAGCACCGTCATCGGCACGATCTCGTCCTTGAACTTGCCGGCTTCCAGGGCGGCGGCGGCACGCAGCTGGCTCTGCACGCCATACTCGTCCTGGCGCTCCTTCGAGATGTTGTAGCGCTTGGCCACGTTCTCGGCGGTCTGCAGCATGCTCCAGTAGATTTCCGGCTTGTTCTTGTTCAGCCAGCTTTCCTGGATCATGTGGCGGTTCATCTCCTGCTGCACGCACGAGATCGATTCCACGCCGCCGGCGACGAAGATATCGCCTTCGTCGGCGATCACGCGCTGCGCGGCCATGGCGATGGTCTGCAGGCCCGACGAGCAGAAGCGGTTCACGGTGGCGCCGGGCACGGTCACCGGGCAGCCGGCGCGCAGGGCGATCTGGCGGGCGATGTTGGCGCCGGTGGCGCCTTCGGGGTTGGCACAACCCATCAGCACGTCTTCCACTTCACCGGCCTCGATCTTGGCCCGCGCAATAGCGTGCTGGACGGCGTGGCCGCCCAGGGTGGCGCCGTGGGTCATGTTGAAAGCGCCCTTCCAGCTCTTGGCCAGCCCGGTACGGGCGGTGGATACGATGACTGCCTCGTTCATGTGTTGCTCCTCGGTATCTTGGTGTCTCTGGCTATCTCTAGCCAACTTGCGACGAATATTCGGTAGGTCGACGTGAATCGTCAGGACTCGGGAAGCCAGGGGTTGTGGTTCGCACTGCCGGCCAGCAACGCCGCGGACGTCGTACGCTGGACGCCGGCCGCGGCCAGCTCCTGCCAGGCGCGGGCCAGCGATCCGTCCAGGTCGATCGCCCGGCAGGCATCTTCCACGACCACCGCCTCGAAGCCCGCCGCGCGCGCATCGAGCGCGCTCCACGCCACGCAGTAGTCGGTCGCCAGCCCGACGCAGACCACGCGCCGGACGCCCTGCTCGCGCAGATAGCCGCCCAGGCCGGTCCTTGTCGTGCGATCCGCTTCCAGGAAGGCGCTGTAGCTGTCCACGCCGGCATGGTGACCCTTGCGGATCAGCAGCCGCGCATGCGGAACACGCAGGTCCGCATGCAGCGCGGCGCCCGGGGTGTCCTGCACGCAGTGGTCCGGCCACAGCACCTGCTCGCCGTACGGCAGCGTGGCGGTCTGGAACGGCGCGCGCCCTGCATGGCTGGTGGCAAACGACGCATGCCCGGCCGGATGCCAGTCCTGCGTCAGGACCACATGCTCGAATGCCGGCGCCAGCCGGTTGATCACGGCCACGACTTCGTCGCCCTGCGGCACGGCCAGCGCGCCACCGGGCATGAAGTCGTTCTGCACGTCGATCACCAGCAGGCAGTCCTGCGCGCCGTAGGCCATGGTTCCGTGTCCCCTGTTTCCCTGTTCCTGTCGCGATTCAGGCCGTCGTGTCTCAGCCGTTGAAGCCCTTGCCCTCGTCGGCCAGCTTCTGCAGCAGCGGGGCCACCTTCCAGGCTTCGCCGTGGTAGCCCTTGGCGTAACGCTTCATCGACTGGGCCACATTGAACAGGCCAACCTGGTCGGCGTAGAGCATCGGGCCGCCGCGGAACAGCGGGAAGCCGTAGCCGGTCAGGTACACCATGTCGATGTCCGACGCCTTCGACGCAATACCCTCTTCCAGGATCTTGGCGCCTTCGTTCACCAGTGCGAACACCAGGCGTTCGACGATTTCCTCGTCGGAAATCTTGCGGCGCGTGATACCGAGTTCCTTCGAATGCTCGACGATCATCTCGTTGACCTGCGCGTTCGGGTACGGCTTGCGGTCGCCCGCCTTGTAGTCGTACCAGCCGGCGCCGGTCTTCTGACCGAAGCGGCCCATTTCGCAAAGCTTGTCGGCGGTCTTTGAATACTGGATGTCCGGCTTGTCCACGGCGCGGCGCTTGCGGATGGCCCAGCCGATGTCGTTGCCGGCCAGGTCGCCCATGCGGAACGGGCCCATGGCGAAGCCGAACTTCTCGATCGCGCGGTCCACCTGCTCCGGCAGCGCGCCTTCATCCAGCAGATAACCCGCCTGGCGGCTGTACTGCTCGATCATGCGGTTGCCGATAAAGCCGTCGCAGACGCCCGAGACCACGGCCGTCTTCTTGATCTTCTTGGCGATCTGCATGACGGTGGCCAGCACGTCCTTGCCGGTCTTCTCGCCGCGCACCACCTCCAGCAGCTTCATGACGTTGGCCGGGCTGAAGAAGTGCATGCCGACCACGTCCTGCGGCCGCCTGGTGAACGAGGCAATCCTGTTCACGTCGAGCGTGGACGTGTTGGAGGCCAGGATCGCGCCGGCCTTCATCACTTCGTCCAGCTTCTTGAAGACGATTTCCTTGACGCCCATTTCCTCGAACACGGCCTCGATGACCATGTCGGCGTCCTTGATGTCGTCATAGGACAGCGTGGTGGTCAGCAGGCCCATGCGCTGCTCGACCTTTTCCTGCGTGAGCTTGCCCTTCTTGGCGCTGTTCTCGTAGTTCTTGCGGATCGTGCCCACGCCGCGGTCCAGCGCCTCCTGCTTGGTCTCGAGCATCGTCACTGGGATGCCGGCATTCAGGAAGTTCATCGTGATGCCGCCGCCCATGGTGCCGGCGCCGATCACGGCAACGCGCTCGATCTTGCGGACCGGGGTATCGCTGGGCACATCGGGGATCTTGCTGGCGGCACGCTCGCCGAAGAAGGCATGGCGCAGCGCGCGCGATTCCGGCGTACCAACCAGGTACATGAAGCCTTCGCGCTCTTCCTTCAGGCCGGCTTCGAACGGCTTGAGCGACGCGGCCACGGCATCCACGCACTTCGACGGCGCCGGGAAGTTCTTGGCCACGGCCGCCACGGTGTTCCTGGCAAAAGCCAGGAAGCCTTCGGCGTTTTCGTGACGCACCTTCAGGTCGCGCACCTTCGGGTACGGGCCGGGGGCGGCGGCCACGTTCTGGGCGAACTTGACGGCGGCGGGCAGCACGTCGCCATCGACGAGTTCATCGAACAGTTTCGAGCCGGCGAATTTTTCCGAAGGGATGGCCGTGCCGGACACGATCATGTTCAGCGCGTGCTCCAGGCCGATCAGGCGCGGCAGGCGCTGCGTGCCGCCCGCGCCCGGCAGCAGGCCGAGCTTGACTTCAGGCAGCGCGATCTGCGCGCCCTTGGCGGCCACGCGGTAGTTGCAGCCCAGGGCCAGTTCCAGGCCGCCGCCCATGGCGACGGAGTGGATGGCGGCCACGACCGGCTTGGTCGACGCTTCCAGCGCACGGATCACCGAATGCAGCGTCGGCTCCTGCGTGGCCTTGGGGGTATTGAATTCACGGATGTCGGCGCCGCCCGAGAACGCCTTGCCAGCGCCGGTAATGACGACAGCCTTGACGGCGGCATCGTCCAGCGCACGGGTCAAGCCTTCGACGATGCCCAGGCGGGTGCTGTGACCGAGGCCGTTGACCGGGGGATTGTCGAGCGTGATAACGGCTACGCCGTCCTGTACCTGATACTGCGCTGTCATACGCGTTCCTTTGGTATTTGCGAGCCCTTCGTCTTCCTAGGGGCTCATGGGTTGTCTCGGGATTCGAATTCTCGAATGCAGTCTTGCTCTGATCCTGCCGGAACTTCGGGCCGGCTGCGCGATGGCCCGCAATCCCTTGTGCCACAAGCCATTCGGCTCGAAAGCGGGACAAGCATACACAAAATAGCACGGTCGTTCAATTTCAATTTTCGGCCGCGGAAAGACCGTCATGCGCGCCTTTCATGGCAGCTTTTTCCGGCGTTCATGTTGAGCCTGCCGAGCGGTTCAAACCCTCAGGGGGAACCCGTAGGACGCGCGGTGGAATCGGGCTATTTATGCCCCATGAATCACCCATCGACAGGCAGGCGACAGCAGCCCGCAAATTTTTGACAGAGTCCTCCAATCCGAAAAAAACTGTCGCCACTGCAGACCGGCCGATGCCGCCGGCCACACGCGATCCGTTGGGCAATAACCTTCCCTGTGCTATGGTTTATACGGCCGATTGGAAGGCAATACAGGGTCCGGCCACCACCGCAAAACAGGAGGCGCGGGAAGCATGGCACGTCTGAACATAGAAGGACGGGAAATCGCGGCGCCGGCCGGCTGTTCGATCCTGCAGGCGTTCATCCACGCGGGCGAGACGCTCGTGGAAGGTGTCGGCTGCATGGGCCAGGGGGTGTGCGGCTCCTGCCGCGTCATGGTCCGGCGCGAGGGCGAGCCGGAGGTCAAGACGGCGTTGGCCTGCGAGACGATGGTCGAGGACGGCATGCAGGTGGCCTTCCTTGACTACTTCACCTCGTCATCGCGCCATGTCTATCGGATCGAGGATATCGGCGACAGCTGGCGGATCCTGGGCACGATTGCCGAGACCTTTCCGGAGGCGGCCCACTGCCGGCACTGCAGCGGCTGTGACCGTGCCTGCCCCAAGCAGCTCGATGTCCAGCGCGGCGTCAATCTTGCCGTGGCGGGCGAACTGGCGGCGTCGGCGCAGGTCTTCGACGAATGTGTCATGTGCAACCTCTGCACGCTGGCCTGCCCGGAATTGATCCAGCCCAACCATCTTGGCCTGTTCGTGCGGCGCATGATCGCTTCGCTGTCGCTGCGGCCGGCGAACCTGATGCAGCGGTTGCAGCAGATCGAGCGTGGCGAGATGACGATCGATCTGGACGCGCCGGGCGCGCATCCTTCACACCAGGGTTGAGAGCCGACACCCATGCCAGCCAGCATCCCCTACCAGGAGGCCTGTCAACGCTACAAGCGTGGCGTGACGCCCGCCATGCGCGACGACACGACGTCTGTCGAGGCGCTCCTCAAGGCCTATCACCCCGATCATGGGCCGAACGCCAGAGTCGCCCTGTCCGTCGGGCCGAACCGTGGCGACCCCTGCCAGCCGGACCTGGCGCGCAGCCTTCAGGCCAACGCGCTGATCGACGACGTCGATATCGCCGGCGCGCAACTGGTCACGACCGATGTCCTGGTCATTGGCGGCGGCGGCGGCGGTTGCGCGGCGGCACTGACCGCTGCGGCACAGGGCGCCCAGGTCGTCCTTGCCACCAAACTACGCCTGGGCGACAGCAACACCGTGATGGCCGAAGGGGGCATCCAGGCAGCCATCGGCGAGGACGATAGCCTGCAACTGCATTTCGAGGACACCCTGCGCGCCGGTCATTACTGCGCAGACCGTGAACTGGTCGCGCAGATGGTCTCGGACGGTCCCGACGTGATCCGGTGGCTGATCCGGCTGGGCATGATGTTCGACCAGACCGAAGATCGGCCAGTCGGTGGCAACCTGCTGCGCAAGAAGCCAGGCGGGGCCTCCGCTGCGCGCATCCTGTCCTATCGCGACTACACCGGCCTGGAAATGATGCGCGTGCTGCGCGAGGCGGTGGACCTTGATCCGGGTGTTGCCGCCTGGAACCGCTGCCCGGTGGTCGAACTGCTGTCCGACGAGCGCGGACGCTGCGCCGGGGCCGTGATCTACAACCTCGAATGGGGGGCCTTCGTACTGGTGCGCGCCCGTGCGGTCATCCTCGCCACGGGCGGCGCCGGCCGGCTGCATCTGAATGCATTCCCGACGTCCAACCACTATGGCGCCACCGCCGACGGCCTGGTGCTGGCCTATCGCATGGGGGCGCGGCTGCGGGAACTCGACTCGTTCCAGTACCACCCCACGGGCATTGCCTATCCACCCCACCTGGCAGGCGGCCTGATCTCGGAGGCCGCGCGCTCGGCCGGGGCGAAGCTGATCAATGGCGAAGGGGAGCGATTCGTGGACGAACTCAAGCCGCGCGACGTCGTGGCCTCGGCCATCCTGCGGGAATGCGCGGAAGGCCGCGGCATCAGCCGTGACGGACAGGTTGGCGTGTTTCTGGACACGCCCACGCTGGAGCTGGAAAATCCTGGCATCCTGGCCAAACGCCTGGTCACCCTGACCCATCTGGCGCACAAATGCGGGCACGACGCGGCGCAGGTGCCCTTCCTGGTCTACCCGACGCTGCACTACCAGAACGGCGGCATGGCCATCGACAAGGACGGCGCGACCAACGTGCCGGGCCTGTTCGGCGTGGGCGAGGTCACCGGCGGCATCCACGGACGCAACCGGCTGATGGGCAATGCCCTGCTGGACATCCTGAGCATGGGACGCCGGGCCGGCGCAAAGGCGGCGGAATCGATGCGCGGTGCGCTGCCCAGCCGCGCCGGGATCGGCCACGTACACGCATGGCAGCGCGAACTGACGCTGGCCGGCCTGCCGTTGCACATTCAGGCGCCCCAGCTTTTTCCAGGCTACGCGCATTTCGATCTGCGTGTCGATGCCGGGCTGCGTGCCGGTGCGCGAGGCCGTACGGTGGGGAGCCTGCGATGAGCCACGCCATGGAACGCCCGAACAAGGTCCTGCTCAATGACGACATCCAGGTCGGCGCCGACCTGGCCGCGTGGCTGGCACACGGCGGCGGCGAAGGGCTGGCCAGGGCCCTCGACGATCCGGCCGCGATCATCGGCGAAATCGAACGGGCGGAACTGCGTGGCATGGGCGGTGCCGGGTTTCTGACACATCGAAAATGGGCACCGGTCGCGGCAGCGCCTGCCGGGGACAAGTACGTCGTCTGCAATGGCAACGAAGACGAACCGGGCACCTTCAAGGATCGCTTCCTGCTGGAGCACACGCCACACCAGGTGATCGAGGGCGCGCTGATCGCGGCGGCGGCCACGCGGGCCAACCACGTCGTCCTGTACGTCAATCCGCATCAGTTGCAATCGCTTGCGGTCACGCGGCTGGCTGTGCAGCAGTGGCAGACCCATCCACTGTTCGAACGGCTGGCGGCCGTGGTTGGCGGCGCCGTCTCGCTGCAAGTCATGCCGAGTTCGGGCCTGTATATCGGCGGGGAGGAGACGGCGGTGATTGCCAGCGTCGAAGGCGGGTTTCCGTTCCCGCGCCGCAAGCCGCCCTACCCGGCCGAGCACGGCGTCCATGGCGCGCCGACCATCGTCAACAACACCGAGACGCTGGCCCACGTGCCGGGCATCCTTCGACATGGCGCACAGTGGTATCGCGATCTCGGTCTCGGCAAGGCGGTGGGCACGAAGCTCTATTCGCTGTCAGGCGACGTACTGCGCCCGGGCCTGTATGAACTGCCGATGGGGACCAGCCTGGAATCGCTGGTGTTCGGGCACGGCGGCGGCATGCTGCAGGGCAAGGAGTTCAAGGCGGTCTTTACGGGAGGCCCTTCCAACACCCTGCTGACCAAGCGCGACCTGGACGTCGCGCTCGATTTCGATTCGGTGCGTGAGCGGCATTCCAGCCTGGGCACCGGCGCCATGATCGTCGTCTCGGAAGGCACCAGCATCGTCCGCAAGGTTGCCGAGTACGTGAGCTTCTTTGCCCAGGGGTCGTGCGGCCAGTGCCCGTCGTGCAAGGGCGGCACCTTTCAGCTGATGCGGCTGCTCAACCGGATCGACACCGGCCGTGGGGTGCGGGCAGACCTCGATGCGCTGGAAAACCTCTGCAGCATCCTGCCGGGCAGCGGCCGCTGCGGACTGATCGACGGCGCGGTGACGGTAGTGGAAAGCTCCATGCACCAGTTTCGCGAGGAATACGAAACCCTGCTGATGACATGAGGGCGCCGGGCGGCCACGCAAGCCGCCCGAAGACCGGCCGGCTTCACCAGAAGCCCAGCACCTTCCACCAGAGGCCGCCGACCACGGCGAAGACCACCAGTTCGAACACGCACATCACCGCGCCGGTCCGCCACCACTGGCCCAGCGTGACGTAGCCGCTGCCAAAGATGATCGGCGACGTGCCGGTCGCGTAGTGGGTCAGCGTCATCATGATCGCCGACCCGGCGGTCATCATCAGCATGAACGGGGGGATGTACTCCGGCGGAATCAGATGCGCGCCGACCGTCAAGAATGCCAGCATCATGGCGCTGATATGGGCCGTGGTACTGGCGAACAGGTAGTGCGAGAACACGAACGCCAGCACCAGCACGGCGGCAATCCCCTTCCATTCCATGCCACTGGCGGAGATGGCGTCGCGCATGTCGGCCGAGAACCAGGCGATCACGCCCAGCTTGTTGAGTTGCTCGGCCAGCATCACCAGGGCACCGAACCAGACCAGCGTGTCCCAGGCGCTCTTTTCGGACAGCACATCGTCCCAGTCGATCGTCCCGGTGATGATCAGCGCAAAGAGGCCAAGAAAGGCCACGACGGTCGGGTCAAGCGTGTAGGCGGACCCGAAGATCATGGCGGGCAGATTGGCCCACAGGATCAGCATCATCGCGAACACGCCCATCATGACGCGTTCCTTGCCGCTCAGCGGCCCCATGCGCGCAAGCTCGCCGCGGGCGTAGTCGACCGCATTGGGCGTGACCTTCAGTTCCGGCGGCGATAGCAGGTAGATGATCAGCGGCATGACAAGCAGGCAGAGCAAGCCCGGCAGCAGCATGCACAGCGCCCAGGTGGTCCAGGTCAGGTGCAGCGCCTGGCCGCTGGCCTTGGCCACGTAGTCCACCACCAGCGGGTTCGGCGCGGTAGCGGTCAGGAACATGGCCGAGGTAATCGGGTTGGCGTGGTAGTTCACCAGCGCCAGGTATGTGCCGACCTTGCCCTGCGTGCCCTTGGCCGGGTCGGAGTCGAAGGCGCCGGCGATCGATCGCATGATCGGATGGACGATGCCGCCTCCGCGCGCCGTATTGCTGGGGGTGAACGGCGCCAGCACCAGTTCGCAGATGGTGAGTCCGTATCCGATGCCAACCGTGCGCTTGCCCAGCAGGGCAATGAACATCAGGCCGATCCGGTTGCCGAGCCCTGTCTTCTTCAGTCCGCGCGAGATCAGGATCGCCACGACGATCAGCCAGATCAGGGGATTCGAGAAACTGCTCAGTGCGTCGGCAATGGCGCCTTTCGACGTCGGCGATGTCACCTGCGCGAGCGACACGATCACGATCGCCATCATGGCCATCACGCCAATGGGCATGACCTTGAGAATGATGGCAACAATGGTGGTCAGGAAGATCGCCACCAAATGCCAGGCCTCGGGTTTCAGCCCTTCGGGCGCCGGCAGCAACAGCAGCGTGACCAGAACAGCCGTGGCGATGATGGCGGGCGTCAGCCGAAACGGCACGACTGACATGAAGTAGCGATACATCGCTATCACCTTGGACAGCATTGCTTTGGACCTCCCTGCGTGAAATGCGGCAAATATCAGTGTCTCGATGGCCGATTACCGGCCTGTGCGCTCTCCAATATGTGGCGTCCACGGGCTTCCCACAATGGACTTTGGTCCACATCACGCCTTGGAGTTGACGCAAGTCATCAACTGATGGCGCGCCAAGTGTCTTTTTATACACACGCGTAGATCGGCGGGCCGGATTCGGTCCCGGGGCCCAGTCGCGGACCTAGGTCTTTCGGTCCATACCCAAGCCCAACTGCGCGGCACTAAGCTCGCCTTAGCGTGTTTCCGGAATACGGCCCGAGCGAGATGGCCAAGACGACGCGGTCGATGTCCGGCTTCCGACACAGAACCAGCAATGGAGACGATCATGGAAAAAGCCGAACATTCAAAGCCGCTCTACAAGTCTCTCTACTTTCAGGTCATTACCGCCATTATTCTTGGCGTCATTCTTGGACACTTCTTTCCCCAGACCGGCGAGGCCATGAAGCCGCTGGGCGACGGCTTCATCAAGCTGATCAAGATGATCATCGCGCCGATCATCTTCTGCACGGTCGTGGTGGGCATCGCCGGCATGGAGGACATGAAGAAGGTCGGCAAGACCGGCGGCCTGGCGCTGCTCTATTTCGAGGTGGTCAGCAGCATTGCGCTGCTGGTCGGCCTGTTGATCATCAATATCGTCAAGCCCGGCGCAGGCATGAACGTCGACCCTGCCACCCTCGACACCAAGGGCATCGCCGCCTATACCGGCCCTGGCAAGATGCAGGGCACGGTGGAGTTCCTGATGAACGTCATCCCAAATACGGTGGTGGATGCGTTCGCCAAGGGAGAAATCCTTCAGGTGCTGCTATTTGCCGTGATGTTCGGCTTTGCGCTGCACAGGTTCGGCGGGCGCGGCACGCTGGTTTTCGACTTCATCGAAAAATTCTCGCACGTGCTGTTTGCCATCGTCGGGTACATCATGAAGGTCGCGCCGATCGGGGCGTTCGGCGCCATGGCATTCACCATCGGCAAATACGGCGTGAGTTCGCTGCTGCAGCTCGGCCAGCTGATGGCTACGTTCTACGCCACCTGCCTGCTTTTCATCTTCGTCGTGCTCGGGTCCATCGCGCGCTTCCATGGGTTCTCGATCTGGAAGTTCATCAAGTACATCAAGGAAGAGCTGCTGATCGTGCTCGGCACGTCGTCCTCGGAATCGGTGTTGCCCCGGATGATGGCCAAGCTTGAAAACCTGGGCGCCCGCAAGTCGGTGGTCGGCCTGGTGATCCCGACTGGCTATTCCTTCAATCTGGATGGCACCTCGATCTACCTGACCATGGCGGCGGTCTTCATCGCCCAGGCCACCAATACCGACATGACCTTCACCCAGCAGATCACCTTGCTGTTGGTGCTGCTCCTGACCTCGAAGGGCGCCGCCGGCGTGACCGGCAGCGGCTTCATCGTGCTGGCGGCCACGCTTTCCGCGGTGGGACATGTGCCGGTCGCGGGGCTTGCCCTGATTCTCGGCATCGACCGGTTCATGTCCGAGGCACGCGCGCTGACCAACCTGATCGGCAACGGCGTCGCCACGGTCGTCGTGGCAAAGTGGACCGGCGACCTGGACGTCGAGCGGATGCACAGCCGGCTTGACGGCGAGACCGATATCGAAGCGGATGAGCCGGAAGTCGTACTCGATCAGGTCGCGGCGCGCGTGCCGGCCGCCGACACCCGGCACAGATAGGCCAGGCGGCAGCGAGGGCACCCGATATCTTGCGTGGAACGGTTCACACTTCCAGCCATTCCTTCCGGATCTGGGCATTGGCCTTCAGTGCCGCGGGCGTGCCCTCGAACACGATATGCCCGTGGCCCATCACGTAGACGCGCTGCGAGATGTCCAGCGCAATGGCCAGTTTCTGCTCGATCAGCAGCACCGACACGCCGCGCTCCTTGAGCGTCTTGAGGAAGTCGCCCACCAGCGTGACGATCATCGGCGCCAGGCCCTCGGTGGGCTCGTCGATCAGGATCAGGTCGGGGTCGCCCATCAGCGTGCGGCATAGCGTCAGCATCTGCTGCTCGCCGCCGGACAGCACGCCCGCCGACGTGTTCTCGCGCTCCTTGAGCCGCGGGAACATGCGGTACATATCCTCCACGCTCCAGCGCGGCTTCTGCTGGCGCGGATTGCGCTTCTCGCCCAGCAGCAGGTTCTGCCGCACGGTCAGCGTCGGGAAGATGTCGCGGTTCTCGGGCACGTAGCCGATGCCGGCATGGGCGATCTCGAATGTACGTCGCCCCAGGATCTCGTCGCCACGAAAGCGCACGGACCCTTCCGCCTTGACCATGCCCAGGATGGCCTTGGCCATGGTCGAGCGTCCCACGCCGTTGCGGCCCAGCAGCGCCACGATCTCGCCTTCGTCGACACGGGCATCCACGCCGTGCAGGATATGGCTCTTGCCGTAATAGGCGTGCAGCCCGGTGACTTCCAGCATGGGCTTGCTCATTCGTGGGCTCCTGCCAGCGCGGGTTCGTCGAGCGAGGTGCCCAGATAGGCTTCCTTGACGCGGCGGTTGTTGCGGATGGCCTCCGGCGTATCGGTAGCGATGACTTCGCCGTACACCAGCACCGAAATGCGGTCGGCCAGGCCGAACACCACGCTCATGTCGTGCTCCACCATGACCAGGGTCTTGCCGACCGTCACCTTGCGGATCAGCTCCACGGCATGGTCCGATTCGGAGCGACTCATGCCGGCGGTGGGCTCGTCCAGCAGGATGACCTCGGCGCCGCCGGCGATGGTGATGCCGATCTCCAGCGCCCGCTGCTCCGCATAGGTCAGCAGACCGGCCTGCGTATTGCGGCGGTGCTGCATGCCGATCAGTTCCAGCACCTCGTCGGCGCGCGCCTTGGCATCGCGCAGCGCCGACAGCCGGTGCCAGAACGAATACTTGTAGCCGAGCGACCACAGCACCGCGCAGCGCAGGTTTTCGAACACCGACAGCCGGTGGAAGATGTTCGTGATCTGGAAGCTGCGCGACAGCCCCATGCGATTGATCTCGAATGGCCGCAGTCCGGCAATGCTCTGGCCGTTCAGCTTCACCGCCCCGGACGTGGGCGCGAACCGGCCCGAGATCAGGTTGAAGGTTGTGGACTTGCCGGCCCCGTTCGGGCCAATCAGCGCATGCCGCTCGCCCTTGCCGATGGTCAGCGTCACCCCCCGGATAATCTCGGTCTGCCCGAACCGCTTGCGGACGTCCGAAAGTTCGAGTGCGGCGTTCATGCCAGACCTCCCGTTTCCGCCTGGATGGCGTCCAGTTCGGCGCGCACCTTCGCCGTCGCCCAGCGCCAGGCCGCGTAGCCCAGCGCCCACAGCGCCGCCGCCACGATCCATGGCGGCAGCGTGCCGGCATCGAACCCGATGCCCAGCAACGACATCGCCGTGCCATTGGCACTGTCGACCTGCACCTTGTAGACCATTTCCACGGTCAGGATCACGGCCGCCAGCAGCACCAGTCCGGCCACGCCGGCCCGTGCGTATGACGGCAGCATGCGGCCAAACTGCTTCTTCGCCAGCAGCGGCATCTGCATCAGCAGCAGGCTGGCGATGCCGCCCGGCACGAACATCACCATCGTCACGAAGAACAGGCCCAGGTACAGCAGCCAGGCCTTGGTCAGGTCCGACAGTGCCACCGCGAACAGCGTGAAGACGATGGCGCCGATGACCGGGCCGAAGAACACGCCCGCGCCGCCGATAAACGCGGCCAGCAACACGCCGCCGGAACGCACCGCGCTGACGTTTTCCGCCGACACGATCTCGAAATTGATGGCCGACAGCGCCCCGGCAATGCCCGCGAAGAACGCCGACAGGATCAGCACCAGGTAGCGCACGCGCTGGGTGTTGTAGCCGATGAATTCCACCCGCTCGGGGTTGTCCCGTACCGCGTTGGCGATGCGGCCCAGCGGCGTCTGGGTCCAGGCGTACATGGCCACCATCGACAGGAAGCACCAGACCGCGATCAGGTAGTAGACCTGCCGGCCCGGACCGAAGGTGATGCCCAGGAAGGGATCGCCGACCACGCGGTTGGTGGAGATCCCGCCTTCGCCGCCGAAGAAATCGGGGAACATCAGCGAACTGGCAAAGACCATCTCGCCGATACCCATCGTGATCATGGCGAACGTGGTGCCGGACTTCTTCGTCGTCACGTAGCCGAACAGCACGCCGAAGAACGCGCCGGCCAGCCCGCCCACCAGCGGCAGCATCGACACTGGCAGCCAGACCTTGCCCGCGCCGATCATGTTCAGCACGTGCACCGCGATGAACGCGCCCAGGCCCGAGTACACGGCATGCCCGAACGACAGCATGCCGGTCTGGCCCAGCAGCATGTTGTACGACAGCGCGAAGATGATCATGATGCCCATCTGGGACATCAGCGTCACCGCGAACCCGCCCGTGAAGGCCAGCGGCGCCACCAGCATCAGCAGCGCCGTGGTGGTCCAGATGACCCAGCGCGCCAGGTTCAGCGGGCGGTAACGCAGGGTGCGGCCGGTCACTACCGGGTTGGAGCTAGGTTGCATCGTCGTCGACTCCATCGCTCAGCTCTCCCGGGTGCCCATCAGCCCGCGCGGGCGGAATATCAGCATGACCACCAGCAGCAGGTACGGCAGCACCGGCGCCACCTGCGCCACGGTGAGCTTCCAGACCGAACTGAGCGGCGTGGCATCGCTGACGGCCATGCCGAAGCTGCCGAACAAGCCGGCCAGCGATGCATCGATGGTCACGGCGAACGTCTGCAACACGCCGATCAGGATCGATGCGATAAACGCCCCGACCAGCGAGCCCATGCCCCCCACCACCGCCACGACGAAGACGATCGACCCGACGGCCGCCGCCATCGACGGCTCGGTGACAAACGCATTGCCGCCGATCACGCCGGCCAGGCCAGCCAGTGCCGCACCGCCGCCGAACACCAACATGAATACGCGCGGCACGTTATGGCCCAATGCCTCGACCATCTCCGGATGGGTCAGCGCCGCCTGGATGACCAGGCCAATGCGGGTGCGCGTCAGTACCAGGTAGATCGCCACCAGCATGCCCAGCGACACCAGCATCATGAATGCCCGGTATTTGGGGAACGACGAGGTAAAGACCGTGAACAGCGGCCCATCGAGCTCGGCCGGGATGCGGTATGGCACGGCGGCCAGGCCCCAGACCAGCTTGACGCCTTCCTCGATCAGGTAGGCCAGGCCGAAGGTAAATAGCAGTTCGGCCACATGCCCGTACTTGTGGACGGTGCGCAGCCCGAACCGCTCCACCAGCGCCCCGGCGCCGGCCACCAGCAGCGGCGCCAGGATCAGCGCCGGCCAGAAGCCGACCTTGGTGGCGATGGTGTAGGCAAAGTAGGCGCCCAGCATGTAGAAGCTGGCATGGGCGAAGTTGAGCACGCCCATCATGCTGAAGATCAGCGTCAGCCCCGATGACAGCATGAACAGCAGCAAGCCGTAGCTGACGCCGTTCAGTAGCGAGATGATGAAGAATTCCACGGCAAGTCCTCAGGGCCTGCTCCCGGAGCCGGAGCCTGACCCGACAAAAGCCATATTGTCAGGGGTTCCCGCGTGGCGGGGAACCCCTTCCCACCCGTCGCGGTGTCAGCTACCGCTGCCCGGCCGCTTCATCTGGCACGAGGTGGGCTGCGCCGCCACGAACTGGTCAAGCGTCGCATTGGTCTTCCAGCCATAGCCGGTGTTTTCCTGGTCGTACTTGATGTCCTTGCCGTTGACCTTGGTCCAGGTGGCCACCACCAGCGGCTGCTGAGCCTGGTGGTCGCTGGCACGCATCTCCACCGTGCCGTTCATGCTTTCCACCTTTAGGCCCTCCATCGCCTTGGCCACCTTGACCGGATCGGTGGATCCGGTGTCCTTGATGGCCTTGGCCAGCATGGCGACGCCTGTGTACGACGCCATCACGTAGAAGTCGTCGTTGTACTTCTTCTTGTAGCCCTCGACGATGTCTCCACCCCGGAAGGTGGCGTTGTTCGGGTTGTAGTAGCCCACGTACTTGACGTGCTCGGCGCCGGCCGCACCCATGGCGGTGGGCACGCCGGTCGTGGCGGCGTAGTACGTGTAGTAGTTGACCGGCAGGCCGGCATCCTTGCCCGCCTTGATCAGCAGGGCCAGGTCGCTGCCCCAGTTGCCCGTGATCACCGTATCGGCACCCGATGCCTTGATCTTGGCCGCGTACGGCGCGAAGTCCTTGACCTGCGCCAGCGGGTGCAGGTCTTCGCCAACGATCTGGATGTCAGGCCGCTTGCGCTTCAGGTAGTCCTTGGCCGCCCGTGCCACCTGATGGCCGAACGAGTAGTTCTGGTTGATCAGATAGACCTTCTTGACGCTGGGGTCCTTGGCCAGGTAGGTGGTCAGGGCCTCCATCTTCATGTCGGAATTGGCATCGAGCCGGAAATGCCAGTAACTGCATTTGCTGTTGGTCATGTCCGGGTCTACCGCGGCGTAGTTCAGGTAGACGATTTCCTTGCCCGGGTTGCGCTCGTTGTGCTTGGCCACCGCGTCTTCCAGCGCCAGGCCCACCGACGAGCCGTTGCCCTGCACGATGTAGCGGATATTCTGGTCCACCACCTGCTTGAGGATGGTCAGGCTTTCCTGCGGGCTCAGCTTGTTGTCGAAGCCCACCACCTCGAACTTGTGCGCCCCGCCCCAGCCCTTCTGGTTGGCCACGTCGGCCACGTACTGCCAGCTCTTGAGCTGGTTCTGCCCCACCGGGGCCATCAGCCCCGACAACGGATCGATGAAGGCGATCTTCACCGTATCGGCCGCCGCGGCGCCCGATGCCAGCACGGAACCCAGCGCAACAACTGCAGCCACACCTCGTACCAGCGGACGCAACCTTGTCATACCTGTCTCCTTCACTTGTTGTCATTGGCGATGGGCGGCGGCCCGTGCCCTCCTCGCGCCAGGCCGCCGCGTCTGCGCTGTGACCGCCATCCGACTGCCATGGCGGGACACCGCAAATGCCTGTTGCTGCCCTGCCGGTCCGGAAATGCCGGGGTCCGGCCTTCAGACGCCGGGCAGCCTGTATTCCTTGAACTGCTCGCGCAGCCGGAGCTTCTGCATCTTGCCGGTGGCCGTCAGCGGAATCTCGGTCACGAATGCCACGTCATCGGGAATCCACCACTTGGCGACCTTGCCTTCGAAGAAGCCCAGCAGTTCCTCGCGGGTGACGTCCATGCCAGGGCGCTTGACCACCACCAGCAGCGGCCGTTCGTCCCACTTGGGGTGGTACGCGGAGATGCAGGCGGCCATATGCACGGCCGGGTGCGCCGCCGCCACGTTTTCGACGTCGATCGACGAAATCCACTCGCCGCCGGACTTGATCACGTCCTTGCTGCGGTCCGTGATCTGCATGTAGCCGTCTTCGTCGATGGTGGCCACGTCGCCGGTCGGGAACCAGCCATCCACCAGCGGGTTGTTGTCGTTGCGGAAGTAATGGTCGATCACCCACGGGCCGCGCACCAGCAGGTCGCCGAAGGCCTTGCCGTCCCACGGCAGTTCCAGGCCTTCGCCATCCACGATCTTCATGTCCACGCCGTAGATCACCCGGCCCTGCTTTTCCAGGATCTTGTGCCGGGCGTCCTCGGGCAGGTCCTTGTGGCGCGCCAGCAGCTTGCAGGACGTGCCCAGCGGCGACATCTCGGTCATGCCCCAGGCGTGGATGACCTCCACGTCGAAGGCCTCGAGCGTGCGGATCATGGCGGGCGGCGCGGCCGAGCCGCCGATCACCGTGCGGCGGAAGGTGGAGAACTTCAGCTTGTTGGCCTGCACGTATTGCAGCAGGCCCAGCCAGACGGTCGGCACGCCCGCGGAGAACGTCACGCCCTCCTGCTCGAACAACTCATAGAGCGATGCGCCGTCGAGCTTGGCGCCCGGAAACACGAGCTTGGCGCCCACCAGCGGCACCGAATACGGCAGGCCCCAGGCGTTGACGTGGAACATCGGCACCACCGGCAGGATCACGTCCTTGGCCGAGCAGCCCAGGGCATCGGGCAGTGCCGACGCATAGGAATGCAGCACAGTCGAGCGGTGCGAGTACAGCGCCCCCTTCGGATTGCCGGTCGTGCCCGACGTGTAGCACAGGCTCGACGCCAGGTTTTCGTCGAATTCCGGCCATTCATAGGCGCCGTCGTGGGCGTCGATCAGGTCTTCATAGCACAGCAGGTCGACCTTCGATTCCGCCGGCATATGCGCGCGGTCCGTCATCATGACCCAGCCCTTCACGTTCGGGCAGTGCGGCGCCACGCCTTCCACCAGCGGCAGGAACGTGGCATCGAAGAAGATGAACTGGTCGTCGGCGTGATTGACGATGTAGGCAATCTGCTCCGGGAACAGGCGCGGATTGATCGTGTGGCAGACGGCGCCCATGCCCGACACGCCGTAGTAGATCTCCAGGTGCCGGTATCCGTTCCAGGCCAGCGTACCCACACGCTCGCCCTGCGCCACGCCCAACGCCGCCAGCGCCTGGGCCAACTTGCGGGCACGCAGTTCGCAGTCGCGGTAGGTATATCGGTGAAGGTCGCCTTCGGTTCGCCGCGAGACGATTTCGGTGCTGCCGTAGTAGCGCGCAGCGTGCTTGATGATGGAGGAAATGAGCAGCGGCGCGCTCATCATTTGACCCATCAATGCCATGAAACGGTCTCCTTGGTTCGGAAAAAACGAACAACCGTTCTTATTTTTGGCCGACTATCCCACACCCTGCAAAAGCATCGACAAAAAATGAAGAAACTTGTTGGTGTTGTTGGTGGACTGACACGTAGTGGGCGCGCGCTCCTGGCACCCATACGCAGACCCTGCCATGCACCGGATTGATGTCCGATATTTGCGTCGCTTTTTGAATGGTCTGCGAGCAGCGGACAACCCTTGGCCGGCAGGAGAAAACCGGTGCAAGTACAATACTGCGAGCCCCGAAGCGCCTCAATATGTCGTTTTCCCCTAGCGTCATGCACGCCGTCTATGCCTACTGAATCCAACGACGCCCTGCCGCGTATTTCATTGCCCGTGCCGTTCAAGACCGCACCCGGCATGGCGGCACTCGGCGAGCGGTTTTTTACGCGGCTGGCGCCGACCGCCCTGCCTTCGCCTTATGTAGTCAGCGTAGCCCCCGCGGCTGCGGCCCTGCTCGGATGGGATGAAGCCGGCTTGCGCGCCGCCACGCAGGACCCGAAGTTCGTCGATACCTTCACCGGCAACGCCGTGCCGGACTGGGCGGACCCGCTGGCCACGGTCTACTCCGGCCATCAGTTCGGCGTCTGGGCCGGCCAGCTTGGCGATGGCCGCGCCATCCGGCTGGCCGAGGCCGCGATGCCCGACGGTCCGTGGGAGATCCAGCTCAAGGGCGCCGGCCTGACCCCCTACTCGCGCATGGCAGATGGCCGCGCGGTGCTGCGCTCGTCGATCCGTGAATACCTCTGCTCCGAAGCCATGCATACACTGGACGTGCCCACCACGCGGGCACTGGCGATCATGGGCTCCGACGCACCGGTCCGGCGCGAAACCATCGAGACATCGGCCGTGGTCACGCGGCTGGCGCCGAGCTTCATCCGCTTTGGTCATTTCGAGCATTTCGCCGCCCGCGAGGACCACGCCTCGCTCAAGCAGCTTGCCGATTTCGTGATCGACCGCTTCTATCCGGCCTGCCGCGACGCGGCCAGCCCGTACCAGGCGCTGCTGCGCGAGGTATCGCTGCGCACGGCGGACATGGTGGCGCACTGGCAGGCCGTGGGCTTCTGTCATGGCGTGATGAACACCGACAACATGTCGATCCTGGGCCTGACCATCGACTATGGCCCGTTCGGGTTCCTCGATGCCTTCGACGCGAACCACATCTGCAACCATTCCGACCAGCAGGGCCGCTACGCGTACAGCCAGCAGCCGCAGATCGCGTTCTGGAACCTGCATTGCCTGGCGCAGGCGCTGCTGCCGCTGTGGCGCGACGCGGATGCCAGCGATGCCGAAGCGGCCAAGAACGAAGCGGTGGAAGCCGCTCGCGAGGCGCTCGACCCGTTCCGGGACCGCTATGCCGAGGCCTTCTTCCGCCATTACCGCGCCAAGCTTGGCCTGCGCACCGCGCATGACCAGGACGAGACGCTGTTGACGAACCTGTTCCGTGTGATGCATGCCAACCGCGTGGACTACACGCTGTTCTGGCGCAACCTGGCCCAGGTGGGGTCGCAGGACGGATCGCGCGATGCGCCCGTGCGCGACCTGTTCCTGGACCGCGCGGCCTGGGACGCGTGGGCCGCCGAGTACCGCGCCCGCCTGCAGGCGGAACAGTCCGACGATGCCGCCCGCGGGGTTGCAATGCGGCAAGTCAACCCGAAATACGTGCTCCGGAATCATTTGGCCGAAACCGCGATCCGTGCCGCGCGCGACAAGGACTTCTCGGAGGTGGACCGCCTGCTGGCTGTGCTGTCGCGGCCCTTCGACGAGCAGCCCGATGCGGAACACTATGCCGCCCTGCCACCCGACTGGGCGTCGGGGCTCGAAGTCAGCTGTTCGTCGTAAGCCTGGCAGCCTGCCCGGGATCGCAACAAGGAAACGAGATGACCACCACCAAGACCGACGCCGAATGGCGTGACCAGCTGTCCGACATCGAGTACCGCGTGACGCGCGAGGCCGCCACCGAGCGTCCGTTCACGGGCCGCTACTGGGACCACTGGGACCAGGGCATCTACCACTGCGTAGGCTGCGGCACGCCGCTGTTCGAGTCGGCCACCAAGTTCGACGCCGGCTGCGGCTGGCCCAGCTATTTCCGGCCGATCAACGGCGAGGTGATTGCCGAGCACGTGGACCACAGCCACGGCATGACGCGGGTGGAGGTCCGTTGCAAGGAATGTGGCAGCCATCTGGGCCATGTCTTCGAGGATGGCCCGGCCCCGACCGGGCTGCGCTATTGCATCAACTCGGCTGCGCTAAAATTCGACGATCGCGATCCGGCTGATCGCGGGTGACGCCACCCGCACATCGGACGCCACGTCCGATCCGCCTGGCGGATTCCCAGCGGGCCCGGCCGCATGCCGGGCTCGCCAACCTGATTTGGTCCGCATGAAATTCCTGTTCGACCTGTTCCCGGTCATCCTGTTTTTTGTCGCCTTCAAGCTGTTCGGCATCTATCCGGCCACCGCGGTGGCCATCGTGGCCACGGTGCTGCAGATCGCGTGGGTGCGCATCCGTCATGGCAAGGTGGAGCCGATGCAATGGGTCAGCCTGCTGATCATCGGCGTTTTCGGCGGCGCGACGATCGTTCTGCACAACGAAACCTTCATCAAGTGGAAGCCCACGGTGCTCTACTGGCTGTTCGCGGTCACGCTGATCGGCTCGGTCATCGGCTGGCGCAAGAACCTGATCCGCGCCATGATGGAAAAGCAGGTCACGATGCCGGACGCGATGTGGGGCCGGCTCAACGTTGCATGGGCCGCGTTCTTCGCCGTGATGGGCGTGCTGAACCTCTACGTGGCGTATCAGTTTTCCACCGATACCTGGGTCAATTTCAAGCTGTTCGGCAGCATGGGCCTGATGGTCGTCTTCATCGTCGCGCAGAGCATCTGGCTGTCGCGCCACATCGAGGAAACCCCGTCGCGGGAAGGCCGCTCCGAATAAGCGCAGCCGCCCTGCCGCACCCGATGACACTCCCGAAGGACTCACTGATGGCCGCCGATCCCGCCACCATCGACGCGCTGCTGCGTGCGGCGCTCGAACCCTCCCACCTGCACGTCCACGACGACAGCGCGGCCCATGCGGGCCATGCCGGCGCGGCCTCGGGTGGGGGTCATTACAACGTTCTGATCGTCAGCAACCGGTTCGCTGGCCATTCGCGCGTGACCCGCCACCGTATGGTGTATGATGCGCTGCGCGAACTATTCCCCGCGCAGATCCATGCGCTGGCCGTCAGCGCGTACACCGACCAAGAATATCAATCCCGCGAAGCATGACGCGACGCGCTCTCGCTACTCTCAGACCTGACTCCATGAAGACCACCGTCCTCTCGTTCAGCCTGGCGGCTGTGCTCGCTGCTGGCAGCCTGCCCGTGTTCGCCCAGAACGCCGCCGTTGTGAATGGCAAGCCCATCCCGTCGGCCAAGGTGGACAAGCTGATCGCCGGCACCGGCCAGCCCGCCTCGCCCGAACTGCGCGACCGTGCCCGCACCATGCTGATCGACCGGGAACTGCTGGTGCAGGAAGCCTCCAAGCGCGGCATCCTGCAACGCGACGACGTTCAGGACCAGCTCGAACAGGCCCGCCTGAACGTGCTGGCCGGTGCGGTGTTCGAGGACTACGTCAAGACCCATGGCGCCAGCGACGACGAACTGCGCAAGCAATACGAGAAGATCAAGGGCCAGTTCGGCAATGGCAAGGAATACCACGCCCGCCACATCCTGGTGGAAAAGGAAGCGGACGCCAAGGCACTGATCGCCAAGATCAAGGGCGGCGCCAAGTTCGAAGACGTCGCCAAGGCATCGTCGAAGGACACCGGCTCGGCAGCCAATGGCGGCGACCTGGACTGGGCCAACAGCGGCAGCTACGTGCCTGAATTCTCGGCGGCCATGACTGGCCTGAAGAAGGGCCAGATGACCGATACGCCGGTCAAGACCCAGTTCGGCTGGCACATCATTGAACTCGTGGACGTGCGCGACCAGAAGATCCCGACGTTCGAGGAAGTGAAGCCTCAGCTCCAGCAGATGCTGATGGGCGACCAGGCCTGGCAGCGCGAGCAGTTCCAGGCGATGATGAAGTCGCTCAAGGACAAGGCCAAGATCCAGTAATCCATGGCTTGCTGCATGCAAAAACCGGCGCCTGTGCGCCGGTTTTTGTTTTTTGGGGCGCACCTCGGCGCGCTCGGTAACATTCTAGTGCAGTTTGCGGGTTCCCTCGCTCCTCCGGCCCCAGTAATATCGGAGGGCTCGACGAAGCCGGACACCCGTCCCGCCAAGGTATCGAGCGCCAGGATCGAGGGCATATTGCTATGGGCATGATGAGCGGCTACTGGTACATGTGGCATCTCTATTCCAGCGGCATGGTCTACTGCGCGCTAGGCATGCCCCATATCGAATGCACCGGCCGCCGATGGCGCGACCTGCATCCTCACCTGCCGACGCGTGACCGCTACGCCCAGTCAAAGCTGCTGCAAGCGACCGTCGCGTTCATGGAAGTCCGTGGCGAAATCCCCGTACCGCCCGGCGCAGACCGTATGCGCCTGCTCTATTCCCGCTACCTGCCATGGAGCGAACGCCTGCGCGCGCAGCAAGCCCAGCCGTCGCAAACTGGCGAACACCCCGTCGACCTCCCCGCTCCTGTCACAGTCTGAGACCTTTCTCATGACCTGAAGCAAGCGCCGGTTTTCTGGACACACAAGTTCACAAAACCCCTCTTGGCGCACCCATTTTCCAAGCCTAGGATCACTGCGTTGCGAACGTGAAGGCATGCATTGCCCCACACGCAGCCTTGTCCAATGGCTTTCAGGGAGTGGTATGACAGGCGTATCCGAACTGTTCGGCTGGTTTGTTTTCAACGTGGCGATCCCGCTGCTGGCGCCGTTCGCCCTGCTGCCCTTTGCGAAGGTGGCAGTGTTCTCACGCTCACGCGGCCAGGGGATTGTGCGGCGGGCGGTTCAGGATGGGCAGTTGCTGTGGGCGGCAATTCCGCTGAGCGCCAGCGCCTGTTATGGGGTTGCCGGGTGGATCGATCAGACCGACGGCCCCCATCTGGGCGCCTGGATGTTCTTGTGCCTGCACGTCCTGCTGATCGTCGCCGGCTCCCTGCTGGTGCTGCTGGGCGCGATGGATGCCTACCCCAGGAGTCGCAGCAAGCGCGCTGAAATCAATCTCGTTCTACGCCTTTCGGTCTTGCTGAGCCTTCTTGGTGCCGCGGCGTCTACATCGGCCCGTCTAGCACTGACTTCGACTGCCAGTTGACCTTCGTCAAGAGGTTTCCGCAAATCGTACGAGGAGAAAATCATGAGCAAGTTTCTGACCCGGTTTTTCGAAGATGACGAGTTTCAGTTCAAGGTCTTGAAGCGCGCCGAGTGGGGCATCATCGCCTACGCGACGTTCACCTTTATCTTCTTTTTCGCATGGCTCTATCTGGTCAGGCGATGACGCTGCTCCGACGCCATAAAAAACGCCCGCTTGCGCGGGCGTTTCGTTCGAAGCAGCAGGTTCTATCAGCCGACCCACTTGCGCGCATTGCGGAACATGCGCATCCAGGGGCTGCCACCGTCGGGGATGTCCTTCCAGGCGTCAGGTGCCCAGCTCATGGTCGCGGTTCGGAACACGCGCTCCGGGTGTGGCATCAGCGCGGTGAAGCGGCCGTCCACCGTCGTCACCGAGGTAATGCCCTGCGGCGAGCCGTTCGGGTTCAGCGGATAGGTCTGCGTCACGACACCGCGGTTGTCGACGAAGCGTAGCGCCACGTCCACCTTCGCGATATCGCCCTGCTGCGAGAAATCGGCGAAACCTTCTCCGTGCGCCACGGCGATGGGGATGCGGCTACCTTCCATGCCGGCGAAGAAGATCGACGGCGACTGCTGCACTTCCACCGTAACGAAGCGTGCTTCGTACTGCTCGGACTGATTGCGCGTGAACTTCGGCCATGCACCGGCGCCCGGGATGATCGGGGCCAGGTTGCTCAGCATCTGGCAGCCATTGCAAACACCCAGCGCGAAAGTGTCCTGGCGGTTGAAGAACGCCGCAAACTGCTCCGCCATCTGGCCGTTGAACAGGATCGTCTTGGCCCAGCCTTCGCCCGCGCCAAGCACGTCGCCGTAGCTGAAGCCGCCGCAAGCCACGAAACCCTTGAAATCGGCCAATGTGGCGCGACCGGCGATCAGGTCGCTCATATGGACGTCGACCGTATCGAAACCGGCCAGGTCCATGCTGTAGGCCATCTCGATCTGCGAATTGACGCCCTGCTCGCGCAGGATCGCCACACGCGGACGGTTACCCGTGGCGATGAACGGCGCAGCAATGTCTTGCGCCGGATCGAAGGTCAGCACGGGGCTGATGCCAGGATCGGCGGCGTCCAGAACGCGGTCGTACTCGCTGTCGGCGCAGGCCGGGTTGTCGCGCAGCCGCGCGATACGCCAGCTCACTTCGGTCCAGGTGCGCTGCAGATCGGCACGGGCAGCGCCGTAGACCTTCTTCGCGTCGCGATAGATCTCGATCTGGTCGTTCGTGTTCGGCTTGCCGATCACGTGGCTGCACGCCGACAGGCCGGCCTCGCGCAGCACCGCGAATACGGCATCGCGCTCTTCGGCACGCACCTGGATCACCGCGCCCAGTTCTTCGGAGAACAGCGCCCGCAGCGTCTGGTCGTTGCGGCGTTCGGCAACCTGCTGCGCCCAGTTCTTGGCGTCGCCGTAGTCCTGTTCCTGGTTCGGGTCCAGCGTCAGCATGTCCACGTTGAGCGACACGCCCGTACGGCCGGCGAAGGCCATTTCCGCGACGGTGGCCATGAAGCCGCCGTCGGAGCGGTCGTGATAGGCCAGCAGCTTGCCTTCGCGGTTCAGACGCTGAATCACGTTGAAGAAGTTCTTCAGGTCTTCCGGGCTGTCCACGTCCGGCGCGCGGTCGCCCACCTGCTGGGTCACCTGCGCCAGGATGCTGCCGCCCATGCGATTCTTGGCACGGCCCAGGTCGATGGCGATCAGCGTGGTATCGCCCAGGTCGGTACGCAGCTGCGGCGTCAGCGTCCGGTTGGTGTCATCCACTGCGGCAAACGCCGAGATGATCAGCGAAACCGGCGCCACCACTTCCTTGTCGCCATCGGCATCGGACCACTTCGTGCGCATCGACAGCGAATCCTTGCCCACCGGGATGCTGATGCCCAGCGCCGGGCACAGCTCCATGCCCACGGCATGCACCGTGTCGTACAGCTTCGCGTCCTCGCCGGCAACGCCGCACGCGGCCATCCAGTTGGCCGACAGCTTGACCTTGTTCAGATCCTTGACCGGGGCGGCCGCCAGGTTCGTCAGCGCCTCGCCGATGGCCATGCGGCCCGAGGCCGGGGCGTCGATCACGGCCAGCGGCGTGCGCTCGCCCATCGTCATGGCTTCGCCAGCGCGGCCCTTGTAGTCAAGCGTGGTCACCGCCACGTCCGCCACCGGCACCTGCCACGGACCCACCATCTGGTCACGTGCGTTCATGCCACCCACGGTACGGTCGCCAATGGTGATCAGGAACGACTTGCTGGCCACGGTCGGGTGGCGCAGCACGTCGCTCACGGCCTGTTCCAGTGCGATGCCGGTCACGTCCACCGGCGGCAGTTCGCGCGCCACGCGCTGCACGTCGCGGTGCATGCGCGGCGGCTTGCCCAGCAGCACGTCCATCGGCATGTCGACCGTGAAGTGCTCCTTCAGCGCGGCGTCCACATTGGCGTCCACCAGCTGCAGCTGCTTTTCCTCGGTGGCGATACCCACCACGGCGAACGGCGACCGTTCGCGTTCGCACATGGCCTGGAAGCGCGGCAGGTCGTTCGGCGCGATGGCCAGCACATAGCGTTCTTGCGACTCGTTGCACCAGATTTCGGCGGGCGACAGACCAGACTCTTCAAGGTGCACCTGGCGCAATTCGAAGCGTGCGCCACGACCAGCACCGTCGACCAGTTCCGGGAAGGCGTTCGAAATGCCGCCCGCGCCAACGTCGTGGATCGACAGGATCGGGTTGTCTTCGCCCAGTTGCCAGCAGGCGTTGATCACTTCCTGGGCACGGCGCTCCATTTCAGGGTTGCCACGCTGCACCGAATCGAAGTCGAGGTCGGCCGTGTTGGTGCCCGTCGCCATCGAGCTGGCGGCACCGCCGCCCATGCCGATGCGCATGCCCGGGCCGCCCAGCTGGATCAGCAGCGTGCCGGCCGGCAGCGGGTCCTTGTGTGTGTGGCCGGCGTCGATATTGCCGATGCCGCCCGCAATCATGATCGGCTTGTGGTAGCCGCGCACCGTGCCGCCCACATTTTGCTCGTAGACACGGAAGTAGCCGCCCAGGTTGGCACGGCCGAATTCATTGTTGAACGCGGCGCCGCCCAGCGGGCCGTCGATCATGATCTGCAGCGGCGATGCGATGCGGTCCGGCTTGCCGGTCACGCCGGGCTTGTCGTCCGGGTTGCGATGGGCCACCGGCTGGGCGGCGTCGCGGGCATTTTCCCAGCGCTCGACGGCATCGGGCAGCATCAGGTTCGACACCGTGAAGCCGGTCAGGCCGGCCTTGGGCTTGGCACCACGGCCAGTGGCGCCTTCGTCGCGGATTTCGCCGCCGGCGCCGGTCGAGGCGCCCGCGAACGGCGAGATCGCGGTCGGGTGGTTGTGCGTTTCCACCTTCATCAGGGTGTGGGTCAGCGCCTCGTGCCGGCCATACTTCTGGTCCGCGCCGCGCGGGAACCAGCGTTCGGCCACGTCGCCTTCCATCACGGCCGAGTTGTCCGAATAGGCAACGATCGAGCCCTGCGGATTCAGCTGGTGCGTGTTGCGGATCATCGCGAACAGCGACTTGTCCTGCGTCACGCCATCGATCGTCCAGGTGGCGTTGAAGATCTTGTGGCGGCAGTGTTCGCTGTTGGCCTGGGCGAACATCATCAGCTCGACGTCAGTCGGGTTGCGGCCGAGCTTGCCGTAGTTTTCCAGCAGATAGTCGATTTCGTCGTCCGAAAGCGCCAGGCCCATGGCCGTATTGGCGTCAACCAGGGCGCTGCGCCCTGCCGAAATGTCGATGAACTGCAGCGGCTTGGCGGGCAGTTCCTGGAACAGGCCGGCCGCTTCCTCGCGCGAGGCGATCACGGTTTCGGTCATGCGGTCGAACAGGTGCGCAGCCACGGCGGCACGGGTGCCGGCGTCCAGCGTCTTGCGCCCGCGCAGCAGGCCTTTCTTGCAGACCACGGTGATCTCGATGCCGCGCTCGATGCGGTGCACATGCGTCAGGCCGCAATTGTGGGCGATATCGGTGGCCTTGCTGGCCCACGGCGAAATGGTCCCGAAACGCGGAATCACCACGAAACGGTCGCCCTCGGGCTGGGCCGTGAACGGCGCGCCATAGGTCAGCATCGCGCCGATGCGCGTCTGGTCCTCGGCGGACAGCGGCGTGTCCGAATCGACAAAATGCACGAACTGGCCATGCACGGACTCAATATCGGCGTCGACTTGTTGCAGGGCGGCAAGCAGGCGTTGCTGACGGAAAGCGGAAAGCGCCAAAGCGCCGGGGAAGCACGAGAAATGCGCCATGATCGGTACGGTCAGGAGGCGGAGGAAGGTGAGGCTAAACGGCGGCTGGCACTGCTGAATGGAATGCCGGCATGCGGGAAACCGCTATTGTACCTTGTTGGCGGCCGCTTTTTGCATTGCGCAATGCGGCTCGGACGGACAGCCCGGGGAAAGTCTGGCTCTGGACCCCAATTCGGGCTGGCTCGTGGCGCATCCGGCGCCTCCGACGCCGGCGTCAATCCAACCTGCCCCCGGTCTCCGCGAAACACGAAAACGGCCGATTTCACGCGAAAACTGCGCAAAATCGCCCGAAAGTGCCGTCAGAGAGAGGTGGCGGAGCGCGCAGCCTGCTCGTAGAGACCGGTCAGCACGCGGAGCAGCCGCGCCAGTTCGCCGATCTCGACGTTTTCATCACTGCCCTCCGTGAAATTGCTGGTCAGGCACTGCTCGCGGATTTCCCGATACCGGGAGCAGGCCTCGGTACCGGCCTGCGTGGTGGCGTAGGTGGCCTCCTTGCCCACCCGCTCGCCGGCCACCAGCCCCAGCCCCACTAGCTTTTTTAGCGAATATGTCACCAGGTGGGTGTCCTCGACGTTAAGGACGAAGCAGATGTCGGCCAGCCGCTTGGCCCGGCCGCGATGGTTCACATGGTGCAGCACCAGCACATCCAGGAAGGTCAGATCGCGCACGCCGGCCGCGCCCATGCAGCGGACCACCCAGCGGCTATAGGCGTTGTACGCCGTATTCAGGCCAAACTCGAACTCGGACAGCTCCGGGCTGCGTACCGACACCAGGTGCGACGACGACACAATGTTGACGCCTGCGGCCCGGGCCAGTGGCGCGGTCCGCGCCGCGGCGTCCAGGGTCGCGCCCTCAGCGGCATCGGCGTGGCGTTCCGGGGCGGGCTTGCGGGCCATGAATGGGTCTCCCAGTAAGGTCGGCGGGTGCAGCGGGTGATGGCCAAGGTGGCCACGGTGGCGATAGGTGAAAGCCCGAAGCGGGTTCGGGCAATTTCAGCTTGACAGTTTATCGGCGAATTCTCAGCATGAATACCTTAATTCACAGAGGCAATGCGTGGATGCGGTCTGGTTCCGCAACGCCTTTCATCGTCACGCCGCCGCATGCTGCCTCATCCTGTTCCGCTCGAATCGCTTGAATCGATCCACGCCAGCCTGCGCGCCGGCCAGACGTCCCGCGCGGACCTGATCGCCGACGCGGCCGCCCGGGCCGCCAGCCCCGCCGGCAAGGCCGTCTACCTTCACACCACCTTCGATGCCGCCCGGCAGGTGGCGCACGCCGCCGACGCCGCCGCGCGCGCCGGCAAGCCGCTGCATCCGCTGGCCGGCCTGCCCGTATCGGTCAAGGATCTGTACGACGTGGCCGGCGAGGTCACGCGCGCCGCGTCGGTCGCCCGTGAGGATGCGCCACCCGCCACGGCCGATGCCGCCGTGGTAGCCCGGCTGCGCGCGGTCGGGGCGGCCCTGGTTGGGCGCACCAACATGACCGAATTCGCGTTCTCGGGCGTCGGCATCAATCCCCATTTCGGCACGCCGGTCAACCCGTGCGACGACACGACCGCACGCATTCCGGGCGGTTCTTCGTCGGGCGCAGCGGTTTCCGTCGCGCTGGGCACGGCCGTGGCGGCACTGGGCAGCGACACAGGCGGATCGATCCGGATTCCGGCCGCCCTGTGCGGCATCACCGGCTACAAGCCCACCGCGCGCCGAGTGCCGCTGACCGGCGCGTTTCCGCTCTCCTCCACGCTCGACACGGCCTGCGCCATGGCGCGCACGCTGTCCGACTGCATTGCCGTGGACAGCGTCATCGCCGATGCCCCGGTCATTCCGGTCGTCAACGCGCCCACGGCCCTGCGGCTGGCCATTCCGCGCCAGCTGGTGCTCGACGACATGGACGACGCCGTGGCGCGCGCCTTCGACCGCGCCATGGGCCGGCTGTCGGCGGCGGGGGTACGCGTGGAACCCGTGGACATGCCCGAGCTGGCCGAACTGGCCGGCCTCAACGCGGCCGGGGGTTTCTCGGCGCCCGAGGCCTTTTCCTATCACCGCGCCCTGCTGGCCACCCATCGCGACCGCTACGACCCGCGCGTGCTGAGCCGTATCGAGCGCGGCGCCGCGATGAGCGCGGCCGACTACATCGCGCTGCACCGCGCCCGGCTGGACTGGATTGCCCGCATGGAAGCGCGCCTGGCACCGTTCGATGCCGTGGTCTGCCCGACCGTGCCGATGGTGGCCCCGCCGATCGCCCCGCTGGTGGCCGACGACGCCCTGTTCTTCCGCACCAACGCCCTGCTGCTGCGCAATACGTCGGCCTTCAATTTCCTGGACGGCTGCTCGGTGTCGCTGCCATGCCAGGCGCCGGACGAACTGCCCGTGGGCCTGATGCTGTCGCACGGCCCGATGCGCGACGCGCACCTGCTAGGCACGGCCCTTGCATTGGAATCGATCGTTCGACCGTCACAGCACGCAGGCTGAGCCAGGCCCGCGCCGTGACCGCAGTACCGCGCTTATGTCTCAGACATTGAGGCCCAGTGCGGCGGCAGTTCCAGGTAGTTCCAAACCCGCGCAGCCGGGCAGGCGCCCGAGCGCAACACCAGGAGAGATCGAGATGCGAGTCAAGGCAATGGCAGTCGCGGCGGCAGCACTGCTGCTGGCCGCCACGGCGGCACGGGCGGATACCAAGTGGGACCTGCCAACCGGATACCCGGCCACCAACCTGCACACCGAAAACCTGCAGCAGATGGCCAACGACGTGGAAAAGGCCACGGGCGGCAAGCTCAAGATCGTCATCCATCCGAACGGCTCGCTGCTCAAGGCCAACGAGATCAAGCGCGGGGTGCAGACGGGCCAGGTGCAGATGGGCGAGATCCTGATGTCGCTGCTGGCCAACGAAAATCCCGTGTTCGGCGTCGATGCGGTGCCATTCCTGGCCACCAGCTACGCCGATTCGTACCGGCTCTGGCAGGCCTCGAAGCCGGTCACCGACAAGGTGCTCGACCGCCAGGGCATGAAGCTGCTCTACGCGGTGGCCTGGCCGCCGCAGGGCATCTACGCGAACAAGCCGATCAACAGCGCCGCCGACATGAAGGGCCTGAAATGGCGCGCCTACAACCCGGCCACCTCCAAGATCGCCGAACTCGTCAGCGCCCAGCCCGTGACGATCCAGGCCGCCGACCTGGCCCAGGCGCTGGCCACGGGCACGGTCAACTCGTTCATGTCGTCGGGCGCCACCGGCGTGGACACCAAGGTCTGGGAATCGGTCAAGTACTTCTACACCGTCGATGCCTGGCTGCCCAAGAACATGCTGGTGGTCAGCAAGAAGGCGTTCAACGCGCTGGACAAGCCCACCCAGGACGCCCTGCTCAAGGCCGTGGCCGACGCCGAGAAGCGCGGCTGGCAGGTCTCGGAACAGAAGACCAAGGAATACCTGGGCACACTGTCGAAGAACGGCATGACCGTGGCCCCGCCGTCGCCCCAGCTCAAGGCCGACATGCAGAAGGTGGGCGAAGTCATGGTGGGCGAATGGGCCAAAAGCGCCGGCGACGACGGCAAGGCCATCCTCGACGCCTATCGCAAATAAGGCAGCCGACCACCGCTTGAACGCCCGCCACGCGTTTTGTTCCACCGGCACGGCGCGCATGCCCCAGGGCATCGCGCCGGGCTTGTTCCATGCTGTCCGCAGTATTACCGGTAGCCTGTTATCTCATGGAAGCCCCCCACATCAAGAAGCGATGGCTCGACCATCTGCTTGACGCGTTTGCCGTCCTCGGCGCGCTTTGCATCCTTGCGGTCTGCATCATGATGATCGCGATGTCGATCTCGCGCGAGACCCTGTTCGTGCTCAAGGGCGGCGACGACATCGTCGCCTGGCTGTGCGCGGCCTCCGCCTTTCTGATCCTTGGCCAGACCTTCCAGCACGGCGGCATCGTGCGCGTGGAGATGCTGCTCGATGCGGTCGGCCCCCGCCGCCGCTGGCCGCTGGAGGTGGTATCGCTCACGATCTGCCTGGTGTTCGCCGGCTATGCCGCGTGGGCACTTGGCACGTTCGCCTGGCAAAGCTGGGACATCAACGATGTCTCGCAAGGCCAGATCGTGATCCCGCTCTGGATTCCGCAGAGCTTTGCCGTGCTCGGCGCCATCGGCTTCCTGCTGGCCGTGGCCGACGAATGGCAGCGCGTGGTGCGCCGGCAGAAGCCGCGCTATCAGCTGGCGCAGGAAGCCAAGCTGGCCGCCGGCGATTTCGGGGAGACCGTCTGATGAGCACCGTACTCGTTGCACTGGTCCTGTTGCTGGTCATGATGGTCTTCCTGGCCATTGGCGCCTGGATCCCCGTCGCCATCGCCGTCACGTCATGGGTGGGTCTGGTGATCTTCTCCGACCACGACGCGCTGGTGAACCTGGCCAACGCGTGGTGGTCGTCCAGCGCCTCGTATACGCTGGCGTCGCTGCCGCTGTTCGTGTGGATGGGCGAAATCCTGTTCCGCACCAAGCTGTCCGAGCAGATGTTCAACGGCCTGTCGCCGTGGCTGAACTGGCTGCCGGGGCGTCTCATGCACGTCAACATCCTGGGCTGCGGCATCTTCGGGTCGGTCTCGGGCTCGTCGGCCGCCACCTGCGCCACGATCGCCAAGTCCGCCCTGCCCGAACTGACCCGGCGCGGCTACGACGAACGCGTCACGCTGGGGTCGCTGTCGTGCGCGGGCACGCTGGGCATTCTGATACCCCCGTCGATCACGATGGTCGTGTATGCGGTATCGGCCGATGTGTCGATCATCCGCGTGTTCCTGGCGGGCTTCCTGCCCGGGCTGCTGCTGATGCTGCTGTTCTCGGGCTATATCGTGGTCTGGGCGCTGATGAATCCAAACCGGACCCCGCCGGCCGAGACCTTCGGCTGGGGCGCCCGCCTGGCCTCGATCCGGCAACTGATGCCCTGCATCATCCTGATCGCGTTCATCACCTGGATCATGATGGCCGGCTACTCCACCGCCACCGAGGCGGCCGCGTACGGCGTGGTGGCATCGCTGGGCCTGGCCTGGGCGGGCGGATCGCTGACGCGCAAGGCATTCTGGGAAAGCCTGATGTCGGCCACCCGCCTGACCGCGATGATCATGTTCGTACTGGGCGCCACGTCGTTCCTGTCGGTCACCATGAGCTTCACGGGCATTCCGCGCGCACTGGCCGAATGGGTAGCCGCACTGCACCTGTCGCCGTGGGCGCTGATCGCGGTGCTGACCGTGATCTACATCCTGCTGGGTACGGCGCTGGACGGCATCTCGATGATCGCGCTGACCACGGCCACGGTGCTGCCGATGGTGCAGGCGGCCGGGTTCGATCTGGTATGGTTTGGCATCTTCATCGTGCTGCTGGTGGAAATCGCCGAGGTGACGCCGCCCGTGGGCTTCAACCTCTTCGTGCTCCAGAGCATGACCGGCAAGGACAGCAACTATATCGCGCGCGTGTCGCTGCCGTTCTTCATGATGATGGTCGTTGCCATCGGCATCATCACGGTGTGGCCCACCGTGGTCACCTGGCTGCCCGACGTGGTGATGGCGAAGGAGCTCAAGTAAGCTCCGGAAACCCGCAGTCGTCCACAGGAACCCCACCCGGATGCGTGAGCCCGACATGAATACCGACGTCACCGCTTCCTCCCTGTCCGCCACCCAGCCGGGCACGCCGGCCGAGACCGCCGCCGCGCCCGCCTGGATGCCGCTCGACGCGGCCGGGGACGATCCGACCCCGCTCTACGACGTGGCGGCGATCCGCCGGGTCGAACAGGCGGGGCTGGACGCCACGGCGCCCTTCACGCTGATGTCGCGCGCCGGCGCCGCCGCGGCAGACTGGATCCACCACCATGTGCCCAGTGGCCGCATCCTGTTCCTGGCCGGCCGCGGCAATAACGGCGGCGATGCGCTGGCGGCCGCCACGCGCCTGCATCAGGCCGGGCGCCTGGTCGAAGCGTGGCTGATCGCCGAAGCAGATCAGTTGCCGGCCGATGCCGCGCGCGCCTGGTTCGACGCCCGCGCCGCCGGCGTGCCGCTGCTGGCCACGCATCCCGACCCCGATGCGGCCTTGCCGCCCTGGCCGACGGGCTGCGTCGCGGTCGTCGACGGCTTGCTTGGCATCGGTCTGAACCGTGCCGCCGATGGCGATATGGCACGCTGGATTGCGCATCTGAATGCGTCGCACCTGCCGGTGTATGCGCTCGACATCCCGAGCGGGCTCTTTGCCGATACGGGCGCCGGGCAGCCGGCCGTGCGGGCGCGCCGCACGCTGACGTTCCTGGCCGCCAAACCGGGCCTGCTGACGCTGGATGGCCGCGACTGCGCAGGCGCCATCGACATCGCCCCGCTGGGTCTGGACTATCCGCCCGCCGAGCGGCCGGTTGCCATCGTCAACCAGCCCGGCGCGTTCCTGCATGCCCTGCCGCGCCGCGACCACGCCGCGAACAAGGGCCGCTTCGGCAGCCTGGCCGTGATCGGCGGCAACCATGGCATGACCGGCGCACCGCTGCTGGGCGCGCGCGCCGCGCTGCATCTTGGAGCGGGCCGCGTGCACGTGGGCTTCCTGGCCCAGCCGGCACCGGCCATCGATCCGGTTCACCCGGAACTGATGCTGCATCAGGTGAGCGAACTGTCGCTCGACGCGATGTCGGCTTTCGTGGTCGGCCCCGGCATGGGCAGTGGCACCGCAGCGCGCAAGCAACTGGTCAAGCTGATCGACTTCTGTGCCAATGCGGAGCCGCCGCTGCCGCTGGTGCTCGACGCCGATGCCCTGAACCTGCTGGCGGCTGACGAAGCCCTGAAGCAGTCGCTGATCGACAGCGGGCTGGACTACGTGATGACGCCGCACCCGCTCGAAGCCGCGCGCCTGCTGGGCAGCCATGTGGCCGACGTGCAGCGCGACCGCCTGGCTGCGGCGCACGCACTGGCCACCCGCTGGCAAGCCACGGTCGTACTGAAGGGGTCCGGCACGGTCATCGCAACGGCCGAGAGCGCGCCCGCCACCATCAATCCCACCGGCAATGCCGGGTTGTCCACGGCCGGCACCGGCGATGTGCTGGCCGGCATGATCGGCGCGTTGCTGGCGCAAGGCGTACCGATGCTGGCCGCCGCACGTGCCGGGGTATGGATTCACGGGCGCGCCGCCGATCGGCTGGTGGACGCCGGCACGGGTCCCGCCGGCCTGACCGCGAGCGAGCTCTACCTGCCCGCACGGGCCATCTTCAACGCGTTGCTGCAAGGCGGCGCGGCATGACCCAGGTTGGCACACTGGCCGGCGGCGAAAATGGCGATGGCGTGCGGCGGCGCCTGCTGACCGGCATCGCCCTGCTCGTTATCGGGCAATGGATCCTCAGCCTGCTCGACGCCACGGGCAAGACGCTGACACAGCAGGGCCTGCCCGTGGTGGCCGTGGCGTGGGTCCGGTATCTGGGCCACGTCGTGGCGATCTTCCTGCTGATCGGGCCGGCGCGCTGGCAACGGCAGTCGCGCCCTGCCGCGCCGCGCCTCCAGTGGCTGCGCGGCGCGCTGATGCTGGCCTCGACGCTGGTGTTCTTCAGCGTGCTGAAGCTGATGCCGCTGGCCACCGCCACCGCGCTGAACTTCTGTGCGCCGCTGATCGTCGTGGCGTTGTCGCCGTGGCTGCTGGGCGAGCGCCCGGGCGTCCATGCGCGGTGGACGCGCTGGATCGGCGTCGGCATCGGCTTCGCCGGCATGCTGGTGGTGGTGCGCCCCGGCGGCGAACTCGATGCCGTGGGCGTGGGGCTGGGCCTGCTGTCGGCCCTGCTGTTTGCGCTGCTGCAGATGCTGACGCGCCGCATCGCCGCGCATGACGCGCCCATGACAACGCTGATCCAGAGCGGCGTGACGGGTGCCGCGCTGACCACGCTGCTGGTGCCGTTCTTCTGGTTCGCGTCCGTGCCGACGCTGACGCAAGCGGCGCTCCTGCTGTCGGCCGGCCTCACCGGGTCGCTTGGACACTACTTTGTGATCCGCGCATTCCAGTATGCCGACGCGTCGTTCCTGAGCCCGTTCCTGTATCTGCAGATCTTTTCCGCCACCGTGGTCGGATACTTCGCATTCGGCCACCTGCCGGACTGGACCACCGCCCTGGGCATCGCCGTGATCTGCGCCGGGGGCCTGTGCGTGGCAGGCGGCGAACCCGTGCTGCGCCGGGTGGCCGCGCGGCTGCGCCGCTAGTCGCCCCGTCGCCCCGTCGCCCAGTGGCCCCAGCCTGCCGCCGACGGCGGCGAACGCGCGCTGGCGCACATACCCCCGTTACGGCCCACCACCACTGGGCAGCCCCGCGCACAAAGCCGGCCCCACGTCGGACAACGCCCGATACGGCCGGAGCGCCTCGACTGTTAAGGTTTTGCCGATGCCGCAAGTGGCGTTACGTTTTGCTGCTACTTTCGGCTTTTGACATCACATCGGAGCGATATACTTGCGCTCAGGCCCGTTACGGCGGGCCAATGCCCGAGAATTCCAGAACACCCCATGCCGACTGAACTCCACGCCTGGACTGCCCTGCGCCACCACTACGATGCCATCCGCCACACGCCGATGCAGCAGTGGTTCGCCGAGGCCGAAGCCGCCCGCCGCGTCGAGGACTTCTCGCTGGAAGCCGCCGGCCTGTACCTCGACTTCTCGAAGAACCGCATCACGTTCGAGACCTTTGCCCTGCTCATGAAGCTGGCCGAGGAAGCGGGCGTGGCCCAGCGCCGCGACGCCATGTTCGCCGGCGAGCATATCAATACGACGGAAGACCGCGCCGCGCTGCACGTGGCGTTGCGCGCCTTGCCCGACGCCCCGTTCAAGGTGGACGGGTCATCGGTCATGCCCGGCATCAACGACGTGCTGGGCCGCATGCGCGATTTCGCCGCCCGCGTGCGCACCGGCGGCTGGACCGGATTCAACGGCCAGACCATCACCGACATCGTCAACATCGGCATCGGCGGTTCGGACCTCGGGCCGCGCATGGTGTGCCGTGCCCTGGCCCACCTGGCGGACCCGCAAGGGCCCCGCATGCATTTCGTGTCCAATGTCGACGGAACCGAACTGGCCGAGACGCTGGTACGGCTGGACCCGGCACGCACGCTCGTCATCGTGTGCTCGAAGACGTTCACCACGCTGGAAACCATGGCCAACGCGTGCAGCATGCGCGACTGGTTCCTGCGCCACGGCGTGGCCGAGAACCAGTTGGCACGCCATTTCGTTGCCGTGTCCACCAACCGCGAAGCCGTGGTCAAGTTCGGGATCGACCCGGCCAACATGTTCGAATTCTGGGACTGGATCGGCGGCCGTTTCTCGCTCTGGTCGTCGGTTGGCCTGTCGATTGCACTGGCCGTGGGCTTCGACGCATTCGAAGACCTGCTGCTCGGTGGCCGGGCCATGGACGATCATTTCCGCACGGCGCCGCTGGCCCGCAACATGCCCGTGGTCATGGGCATGCTGGGCATCTGGTATCGCAATTTCTTTGGAATGCCGACCAGCTGCATGGCGCCGTATTCCACGTCGCTCGAACTGTTTCCTGCCTTCCTGCAGCAACTGGAGATGGAGAGCAACGGCAAGTCGGTGCAACTGAACGGCGACCCGGTCCACGCGGAAACATCGCCAGTCGTATGGGGTACGGCGGGTACCAACGGCCAGCATGCCTACTTCCAGATGATCCACCAGGGCTCGCAGATCGTGCCCGTGGACTTCGTGGCGCCGCTGGTGCCGCCGCGCGACTTGCCCGGCCATCACGCCAAGCTGCTGGCCAACTGCTTTGCCCAGGCCGAGGCGTTGATGCGCGGCCGTGGCGCCGATGAACTGCGCGCCGCCGGTGTCACCGACGAGGCGCGCATCCCGCATATGGTCTTCGAGGGCAACCGCCCCAGCAATACGCTGCTGATGGAAGACCTGACGCCCCACGTGCTGGGCGCACTGATCGCCCTCTACGAGCACCGCACCTTCGTGCAGGGCGTGGTGTGGAACATCAATTCGTTCGACCAGTGGGGCGTGGAACTGGGCAAGATCCTGGCGCGGCCGATCGAGCAGGAGCTGACGGGGCAAGGCACGGCCACGCATGATGCGTCGACCGCTGCGCTGATCGCCCGCGCACGCGGCGTGCTCGGGCGCGGCTGAGGCGGGCGGCGGGATCGCTGCCTTCGCAGCCCTTTCCTCGCCGGTACCCGCCTAGATTTCCGTACCCATCAGCTCGTCGCTGGCCACCCGGCCGGCATCGATCGTCAGGACGCGCCCGCAACGCGCGGCCACCGAGCGGTCGTGCGTCACCAGTACCAGCGTGGATCCGGCATCGCGATTGAGTTCGAACATCAGCGCGATCACGGCTTCGCCGGTGGCGGTGTCCAGGCTGCCGGTGGGCTCGTCGGCAAACAGGATGTCCGGACGTGCCACGAAGGCCCGGGCCAGCGCCACGCGCTGCTGCTCGCCACCCGACAGCGTGCGCGGATAGTGCGTCAGGCGCTTGCCCAATCCCACACGCTCGAGCATTTCCGTGGCACGCTCGCGTACGCGCGCGGTTTCTCCGCGCAGCTCCAGCGGCAGCATCACGTTTTCCAGCGCGGTAAGGTGCCCGACAAGCTGGAACGACTGGAACACAAAGCCGACATGGCGCCCGCGCAGCGCGGCGCGCTGGTCTTCGTCGAGCTGGAAGATATCCTGCCCGTGCAGGCGAACCGATCCGTTGCTGGGCAGGTCAAGCCCGGCCAGCAGGCCGAGCAGCGTGGATTTGCCCGACCCCGAAGCGCCGACGATGGCCAGCGTTTCGCCGGCCGTGACGGAAAACGAGACGTCGTGCAGAATCGTCAGCGAACCCGTCGTGTCGGCTACGGTCTTTCCGAGTGACTCGACAGCAAGAATGGAAGAGGACATGCGCGAGAGGATGGCAAACGTTGGTCGCCGGCGGATGCTGGCAGGTTGTAGTGCGACAGCGGTCGCCCTGTTCGGTTCACTGCTGACGCCGCCCGCCATGGCGCAGGGCTCGGCCACTGCATCGGCCGGGCCCGCGCTGCTGGTGCTGGGAGACAGCCTGTCGGCCGAATATGGCATTGCACGCGGCACGGGCTGGGCAAACCTGCTGCAGGAACGCCTGCGCCGCGAGCGGTTCGATTATAGCGTCGTGAATGCCAGCATCAGCGGCGAGACCACGGTCGGCGGCAAGACCCGGCTTCCGGACCTGCTCAAGCGGCACAAGCCCGCCATCGTGATCGTGGAACTGGGCGCCAACGACGCACTGCGCGGCCTGTCGCTGCCATCGACCGAAGCCAACCTGCGCAGCATCATCGGCGATGCCCAGAAGGCCGGCGCGCAGGTGGTGCTGGTGGGCATGCGTATCCCCCCGAACTACGGGGCCGACTACACCGAACGGTTCTTCGGACTCTTTCCGAAGCTTGCCGGGGAATACCGGACCCAGCTGGTACCGTTCCTACTCGACAAGGTGTTGACACGCCCGGAGTGGTTTCAGGAGGACCGGATTCATCCGACATCGGCCGCCCAGCCCGCGTTGCTCGACACGGTCTGGCCCGCGCTGAAGCCGCTGCTGAAGGCGCCTGCCAAACGCCGCTGAGCCTGCGCCGGGCGACCCCGGCAGAAAAGAAAAAGCCCCTGCGGTGTGACCTGCAGGGGCTTTTTGCCATCCGGCGTCCCGACACCGTATCAGTGCGCGGCGGCTTCGCTGGCCGGGGCCAGGTCCTCGGACTTCACCGGATGCAGAATCTTGACCTTCGCCTTGGCCTTCAGGGCGTCATAGTAGGCCGCCAGTTCGGTCTGGCCAGCGAGCTGGCTCAGCTGCTGCGCATCGGCCTGGCGCTGCGCGGCATTGGCTTCGGTCGGCGTGCTGACCTTGCTGATGCGATAGATCGCATAGCCGTCCGCACCCAGATCCACACCGACCACCGACGGCAGCTTGGTGGCGTCGGCACGCATGATGGCATCGACGGCCTTCGGCGACAGGTTGTCGGCCTTGGCGCGCGACACCGTAACCGTCGGACCGAACCCGCTGGCGCTGTCGGCCTTCTGCAGCGCCTCGAGCTTGGCCTCGCCGTCCTTGCGGGCCAGTTCGGCGGCCTGCTGCGCAACATATGCCTGGCGCACCTGGGCTTCCACGTCCTCGAACTTGCGCGCGGTCGCCGGGCGGTAGTCGACGATACGCGCCGCCACCAGCGTCGTCGGGCCCACCTGGATGGCCTCGGTATTGCGCTTGTTCTTGATCGTGTCGTCGCTGAACAGGGCCTTCAGAACCTTGTCGTTGTTGAGCGGACTGTCCTTGCCCAGGGCCGGATTCGGCTGACGCGTGACATTGTCGGCGGTCTGGATCGTCAGCTTGAACTTGTCGGCCGCCGGCTTCAGGCTGTCGGACTGCTCGTAGACCGTGTTGCCGAAGGCGTCCGCCTGCTCGGTGTACTTCTTGCTGGCCAACTGCTTCTTCAGCTCGGCCTCGAGTTCCGGACGCACTTCGTCCAGGGGCTGGGTTGCAGCAGGCTTGATGCCGGTCAGCTTGATAATGTGGTAGCCGTAGTCGGTCTCCACGAGATCGCTGATCTGCCCGTCCTTGAGCGCGTACATCGCGTCCTCGAACGGCTTGACCAGTGCACCGCGCCCCATGAACCCGAGGTCGCCGCCCTTCTCTGCCGAGCCCGGGTCCTGCGAGTTCTTCTTCGCCACGTCCGCGAACGTTTCAGGGTGCTTGCGCACGTCGTCCAGCAGCTTCTGGGCCTTGTCCTTGGCAGCCTTGCGATCCGCGTCCTTGGCGTCCTTCGGAACCGTGATCAGGATATGGCTGGCGCGACGCTGCTCTTCCGTGCGGAAACGCTGGGCATTGCTGTCGTAGTAGGACTTCAGCTCTTCCGGCGTCACGGCCTGGCTGGCTGCCATGGCATCGCCGGACAGCACCACGTACTCCACCTTGGCCTGCTCGGGCGTGGTGTAGGCCGACAGATGCGACTCGTAATAGGCCTTCAGCGCGGCGGCATCGGGCGTCACCTTCGCAGTGAAATCAGCGGGCTTGATCAGCAGGGCCTGCACGTCGCGCTGCTGGTCGCGGATGGCGATCAGTCGATCGAGCAGCGACTTCGGCACGAAAGCGGTGGTGCCCACCGCGCCGCCCAGTTGCTGCGTCGCCATTTCGAAGCGCATGCGGGCGTCGAGCTGTTCAGGCGTCATGCCCTGCTGGGCCAGCAGCTGGATATAGGCTTTTTCGTCGAGCTTGCCGTCCGGACTGCGCAGCTGCGCGATCGCCGGAATGGATTCGATGGCCTGGCGCAGTTGCTCGTTCGACACCGTCAGATTCTTCTTGGCCGTGGCGTCGGCCACCACGCGCTGCAAAATCAACTGGTCCAGCACCGACTGGCGTGCCGCGGCGCTCTCGAACATGCGCGGGTCGTAGTTGCTGCCAAGCATCTGGCGCATGCGCTCGGTCTGGTCACGCACCACGTTGTCGACTTCCTGCACGGTGATGGTACGGCCATCGACCTTGGCGGCGTCATGCGAGCTGTCCATGAAGCGCGAGTAGCTCTCGACACCGAAGAACACGAACGACGGGAAGACAAGCACCAGCAGCAGCAAAAGCATCAGGCGCCGGTTGTTGCGTACGAAATCAAGCATGCTTTTCGGGTGAAAGGGTTGGGGCCTTTGGGCCGACAGTCAAACTTCGCGATTCTATCAGGAGCGGGACGCCAGACCTGCGGAATATGTGGCGCGGAGTGCGTTTGCGTCAGGATGCCTGCACGTTCGCGCCCACGAACTGGAACGCCCGCTGCGCGAATCACGCGGATCAGAATATGCAAAAACAAAAAGCCCGCGGATGCGGGCTTTTATGTTGGCGGAGTGGACGGGACTCGAACCCGCGACCCCCGGCGTGACAGGCCGGTATTCTAACCGACTGAACTACCACTCCTTGCGTCGGTGCTCCTGCAAGACCTGTGCGCTGCGATCCAGTGTGGTGGGTGCTGAGGGGTTCGAACCCCCGACCTACGCCTTGTAAGGGCGCCGCTCTACCAGCTGAGCTAAGCACCCACATGGACCACGCAAGCCAGTTGCCTGCAAGGTAACTCTCGCTGCGCACGATTCGGCGGTTGCTGCTTCGTTGCCGCTGTTTGCGTTGCGAGGCCGCGATTGTAATACGAGACTTTTCCATTTGCCAAGCGTTGATTGCACGATTCTCATGCATCACGCCGGCCACGCAAACAAAAAGCCGCGGGCGCAAACCCGCGGCTTTTGGCGTTTCAACGATGGCGTCGATCAGTGATGAATGCGCTCGACCTTGGCCTCGCCCTTGTCCGCCACTTCGGAAGGCTTGGCATCTTCCTCGGGCAGCGCCTCGGGCTTGCGCTCGAGTGCCATCTCCAGCACCTTGTCGATCCAGCGCACGGGCACGATCTCGATGGCGTTCTTGACGTTGTCGGGGATGTCCGCCAGGTCCTTCACGTTTTCCTCGGGGATCAGCGCCAGCTTGATACCGCCACGGTGGGCAGCCAGCAGCTTTTCCTTGAGGCCACCGATCGGCAGCACTTCGCCGCGCAGCGTGATCTCGCCGGTCATCGCCACATCGGCACGCACGGGAATCCCCGTCAGCACCGACACCAGCACGGTGGTCATCGCGATACCTGCCGACGGACCATCCTTGGGCGTGGCGCCTTCGGGCACGTGGATGTGGATGTCGCGCTTCTCGAACATCTCATCGGCAATACCCAGGCGACGTGCCCGCGAACGCACCACCGACCGCGCGGCCTCGACCGACTCCTTCATCACGTCGCCCAGCGAGCCGGTACGCGAGATGTTGCCCTTGCCCGGCATGATCGCGGCTTCGATGGTCAGCAGATCGCCGCCCACTTCCGTCCACGCCAGACCGGTCACCTGGCCCACCTGGTTTTCCTTGTTGGCCAGGCCGAAGTCGTACTTGCGCACCCCGAGGAATTTGTCGAGGTTCTCGGAATCCACCTTGACCGCGTTCGACTCCTTCTTCAGCAGCAGCAGCTTGACCACCTTGCGGGCAATCTTCGACACCTCGCGTTCCAGCGAACGGACGCCCGCTTCACGCGTGTAGTAGCGAATGATGTCGCGGATGGCCGCTTCGGTGACGTCGATCTCGCCCTGCTTCAGACCGTTGTTGCGGATCTGTTTCGGCAGCAGGTAGCGCGTGGCGATATTCACCTTCTCGTCCTCGGTGTAACCCGAGAGACGGATGACTTCCATCCGGTCCAGCAGCGGCGGCGGAATGTTCAGCGAGTTCGACGTCGCCACGAACATCACGTCCGACAGGTCGAAGTCCACTTCGATGTAGTGGTCCTGGAACGTGTGGTTCTGTTCCGGATCCAGCACTTCGAGCAGGGCCGACGACGGGTCGCCACGGAAGTCCATGCCCATCTTGTCGATCTCGTCGAGCAGGAAGAGCGGATTGCGCACGCCAACCTTCGACAGGCTCTGCAGGATCTTGCCCGGCATCGACCCGATGTAGGTACGGCGGTGACCGCGAATCTCGGCCTCGTCACGCACGCCACCCAGCGCCATGCGCACGAACTTGCGGTTCGTGGCGCGTGCCACCGACTGGCCCAGCGACGTCTTGCCCACGCCGGGAGGCCCGACCAGGCACAGGATCGGCGCCTTGACCTTGTCCACGCGCTGTTGCACGGCAAGATACTCAAGGATGCGTTCCTTGACCTTCTCGAGACCGTAGTGGTCTTCGTCCAGCACGCGCTCGGCGTTGGCCAGGTCGTTATTGACCTTGCTCTTCTTGCGCCACGGCAGGTTGACCAGCGTGTCGATGTAGTTGCGCACGACGGTCGCCTCGGCCGACATCGGCGACATCAGCTTGAGCTTCTTGAACTCGGCGTCGGCCTTCTTCTTGGCCTCCTTGGGCATGCGTGCGGCCTTGATGCGCTTGTCCAGCTCTTCAAGGTCTGCACCTTCCTCGCCCTCGCCCAGTTCCTTCTGGATGGCCTTGACCTGCTCGTTCAGGTAGTACTCGCGCTGAGACTTTTCCATCTGGCGCTTGACGCGGCCACGGATGCGCTTTTCCACCTGCAGGATGTCGATCTCGCCCTCGAGCTGCGACAGCAGGCTCTCCAGGCGTTCCGTCACCTTCACCATTTCCAGGATCTTCTGCTTCTGCTCGAGCTTGATCGGCAGATGCGCGGCAATGGTGTCGGCCAGGCGGCCGGCCTCGTCGATGCCCGACAGCGACGTCAGGATCTCCGGCGGGATCTTCTTGTTGAGCTTTACGTACTGGTCGAACTGCGACACGATCGCGCGGCGCAGGGCCTCGGTCTCGGCCGATTCAGCCGGTGCGGGCGGCACAGGCACGGCTTCGCACATGAAGTGCGAATCGTCCTCGCTCACCTCGGTGATGTTTGCACGTTGCGTACCCTCGACCAGCACCTTTACGGTACCGTCGGGCAGCTTCAGCATTTGCAGGATATTGGCGATGCAGCCAACCTCGTAGAGGTCTTCGGCTGTCGGTTCGTCTTTGGCGGCCGTCTTCTGTGCCACGAGCATGATGCTCTTGCCCGACTCCATCGCAGTCTCGAGCGCCTTGATGGACTTCGGGCGTCCCACGAACAGTGGGATCACCATGTGCGGAAACACCACCACGTCGCGCAGCGGCAACAGTGGCAGGCGAATCGGCTCAGCCGGGAGGAGTTGTGTTCCGGACATCATTTTCCCCAGTCAGTCATTTAAGGCGTAAATAGGGTCTCGGGATTCGATTGCAAGATACCCATCATCAATTCCCGGCACTTAAAAAACGTGCCGCAAACTGCACCCGGGACCCACTCTGAAACAGCATACCCGCGTTTGCTCCCGTTAGTTTGTGGAATTGAAGAAAAAAAGCCGTTCGCTTTCCAGCGAACGGCAGCTTGAAAGTGTCGCCAGTATGGTTGGGACCACGCGGGTCCGGCACGTTCGGCGTCAGTTGGACCTCGCTCAGTTCGATCCTGCCACCTTGGGCTGCTGCTCTTCGTACATCAGCAGCGGCGGAGCGTCGCCAGTGATCGTGCTTTCGTCGATCACCACCTTCTGCACACCCTTGTAGTTGGGCAGGTCGTACATGACGTCCATCAGCGATTGTTCGAGAATCGAACGCAGGCCACGGGCACCCGTCTTGCGGCGGATGGCCTTGCGCGCAATCGCGGTCAGCGCAGCCGGGCGAATCTCCAGCTCCACGCCTTCCATGGCCAGCAGCTTCTGATACTGCTTGACCAGCGCGTTCTTCGGCTCGACCAGGATCTGCATCAGCGCGGCCTCGTCCAGCTTGGCCAGCGTTGCCACCACCGGCAGACGCCCGATGAGTTCCGGAATCAGACCGAACTTGATCAGATCCTCGGGCTCGGTCTGCGGAAGCACCTCGCTGACCTCGCGCTCTTCCTTGCTCTGCACCTGCGCGTCAAAACCGATGCCGGTCTTGTCCGAACGCTGCATGATGACCTTTTCCAGGCCGTCGAATGCGCCGCCGCAGATGAACAGGATGTTCGTCGTGTCCACCTGCAGGAAGTCCTGGTTCGGATGCTTGCGGCCGCCTTGCGGCGGCACCGAGGCCATGGTGCCTTCGATCAGCTTCAGCAGCGCCTGCTGCACGCCCTCGCCCGACACGTCGCGCGTGATCGACGGGTTGTCGGACTTGCGCGAGATCTTGTCGATTTCGTCGATGTAGACGATGCCGCGCTGGGCCTTCTCGACCTCGTAATTGCAGTTCTGCAGCAGCTTCTGAATGATGTTCTCGACGTCTTCGCCCACGTAACCGGCTTCGGTCAGCGTGGTGGCGTCGGCGATCACGAACGGCACGTTCAGCAGGCGCGCCAGCGTCTGGGCAAGCAGCGTCTTGCCCGAGCCGGTGGGCCCGATCAGCAGGATGTTGCTCTTCGACAGCTCGACGTCGTCCTTCTTGCCGAGGTGCTTCAGACGCTTGTAGTGGTTGTAGACCGCCACGGCCAGAATCTTCTTGGCCTGTTCCTGACCAATCACGTACTGGTCAAGGCTTTCGCGGATTTCGTGGGGCGTGGGCAGATCCGAGCGCGTGACAGCGGCGGCGTCCTTGTCGGTCGCGGCGGCCTCGTCACGGATAATCTCGTTGCACAGGTCGATGCATTCGTCGCAAATGAACACCGACGGGCCCGCGATCAGCTTCTTTACCTCGTGCTGGCTCTTGCCGCAGAACGAGCAGTAGAGAAGTTTCTCGCTGGATGAACCTTTTTTGTCCGCCATAGGAATCAGTCACATTAGCAGTGTGGATCTCGCCAGAAACGTCCCGGCGGGAAACGCATTAAACGCATCATACGCCAAAACAATTGGCACAGTCGGCGGCATCCCCTGCGTGTGGGGCAAAACGCAAAAACGAGGCGCACAGCCTCGTTCCGGTGTAGCCTTCGTCATTTGGCGCACGACGCAGGCCAATACGGCAGATGTCCGGCGGGCCGGTCATCGCCCGGATGCTTCCGACAGGATGCCTCCGGGCCCATGTGCCGGCACACCGGCCAGATTTCAGCTGCGGCGGGTGATCACCTTGTCGATCAGACCGTAGTCCACCGCCTGGTCGCCGCTCATGAAGTTGTCGCGATCGGTATCGCGGGCAATCTTCTCGACCGGCTGCCCGGTGACTTCCGACAGGATGCTGTTCAGCCGCTCGCGCAGGTACAGGATCTCGCGCGCCTGGATCTCGATGTCCGAGGCCTGGCCACGAGCACCACCCAGCGGCTGGTGGATCATGATGCGCGAGTTCGGCAGCGCGCTGCGCTTGCCCTTGGCACCCGCAGCAAGCAGGAACGCGCCCATGCTCGCCGCCATGCCCATGCACAGGGTCTGCACGTCGGGCTTGATGAACTGCATCGTGTCATAGATCGCCAGGCCAGCCGAAACCGAACCGCCGGGCGAATTGATGTACAGCGACACGTCCTTGTCCGGGTTTTCGCTTTCCAGGAACAGCAGCTGGGCCACCACCAGGTTGGCGGTCTGGTCGTTGACCTCGCCAACCATGAAGACGACGCGTTCCTTGAGCAGGCGCGAGTAGATATCGTACGCGCGCTCGCCCCGGCCGGACTGCTCGACAACCATCGGCACCAGTCCCAGACCCTGGGTCTCCAGGGCAGAAGCCTGCGTGGTGGCGAGACGATCAAGCAAATCATTGCGGGTCATGCAGGTTCTCCAGATATTCAGGAATGGTGTCAACCGGCCAGCGCGCGAGGCCGGTTGACACGGACCGTCGCCGCGTCAACGCGCGGCATCCGGCCTTGCCCGACCTCAGGCTTGTGCGGGCGCGGCGGTGAGTTCCTCGAACGACACCGACTTGTCCGTAACCTTGGCCTTGTCGCACACGAAATTTACCACGTTGTTTTCGAGCACGTAGGCTTCCATCTCGGCCAGGCGCTGCTGGTCACCGTAGTACCAGCGCATGACTTCCTTCGGGTCTTCGTAGCTCTTCGCGAAGTCCTCGATCTCGGCCTTGACCTGTTCCGGCTTGGCTTCCAGGCCGTTGGCCTTGACGATCTCGGCCAGGATCAGGCCCAGTTTCACGCGGCGCTCGGCCTGCTGGGCGAACATCTCGGCCGGAATCGGCATGTCCTTGGCATTCGGCATGCCACGCTGCTCGAGGTCGCGGCGCGCCATTTCCACCAGGCGTTCCTGGTCCTGTTCGATCAGGGCCTTGGGCACGTCCAGCTCGCTCACCTTCAGCAGGGCTTCCATGACTTCGTCCTTCAGCATGGAATGCGTGCGGCGCTTGACTTCGCGCTCCAGATTTTCACGGATGTCGGCGCGCATCTTTTCGACGCTGCCGTCGGCGATGCCGAGCGACTTGGCGAACGCATCGTCCACTTCCGGCATATGCGCCCACTCGACCTTCTTCAGCGTGATCGTGAACTCGGCGGTCTTGCCGGCCACTTCCTTGCCGTGGTAGTCCTCGGGGAAGGTCAGCGGGAACGTCTTGCTCTCGCCTTCCTTCAGGCCCAGCGTGGCCTGTTCGAACTCGGGCAGCATGCGGCCTTCGCCCAGCACGTACACGAAGTCCTCGGCCTTGCCGCCGGCGAATTCCACGCCGTCGATCTTGCCGACGAAGTCGATCGTCACGCGATCGCCGTTCTTGGCATCCACTTCGCCGCCGCCGTCGCCATGGGCGCCGGCTTCACCGCGGTGGTGGTAGTGCACGCGCTGCTTGCGCAGGATGTCGACGGTCTTGTCGATCTCGGCGTCGCCGATCACGGTCTTCGTGCGGGTCACTTCGGCCGAGGCCAGGTCGCCGATCTTGACTTCCGGATACACCTCGAAGGTGGCTTCGAAAGCCAGTTCGTCGTCGGCAACGCCTTCGGTCTTGATGTCGAACTTCGGCTGACCGGCCACCTTCACGTCCTGGGCCTGGGTGATGTCGAAGAACTTGCGGGCGGCCTTGTCGAAGCGCACTTCGAATTCCACCTGCTGGCCGTATTGCTTCTCGACCATCTTCATCGGCACCTTGCCCGGACGGAAACCGGACATTTTCACGGTCTTCGACAGACGTACCAGGCGTTCCTGCGTTTCCTTCTGCACTTCGGCCTTGGGAATAGCCAGGGTCACCTTGCGGTCCAGCTTGCCGAGGTTTTCAATGACGTTCGACATGGTCGTTAATCCAATTCAGAAATAGTTGTTGTCAGCGCATCCGCCTGCGCACCTTGCCGCCTGGCCGCGGCCAGTGCTCGCGAGCGGAGGTCTCCGCGCAAACGGAAAACGCGGATTATCGCACGGTTTTCATTCGCTTCCGGCAGTTTTTACCCTAGTCAGTCTGGATCCGGCTCCGGACCCTGGCCTGAGGGGTCTGCCGCCTGCCCATGACGCAGGGCCCGCAGCAGCAGACGGGCCGGATCGACGGCATCGGCGAGATCCGCCTCCAGTGGCAGCGGTTCACCCTCGACCTGGCAGGCGATCAGTTCGGCGCCCAGTGCGGCCCATGTGAGGCCGCGCGACGCGTATGCAAGAGCCGCGTAGAGACCGGGCAGACGAGGCAGGTCGCGCAAGTGCGCGCCGCGGAGCGCACCGGCATGTGCCAGCGCCTGCGCCTCGTCGGCCAGGCGTCCGATCAGCGGCAAGCGGTTGTGCGTGACGGTGCGCACGCCGACATAACCCGTTAGTGTCCCAGGGTCGATCCGGGCCAGCGCGGCCGCCCGGTCGGGCAGCAGCGACGCCACACGCGCCAGGTTGGCGGCATGCACCGCGGCGCTTTCGGCCAGCGGGCCCGCATCGGGTTCATAGCTGGACCCCACCCGGGCCCCGCCCTGCTCGCCACGCGGCAACAGATAGCCGCTGCCGGTCACCACGCAGTCGGGCCACCCGCCCAGCGCCTCGACCTGGGCCGGGGTCAGGTCGGTCAGTTGCCCGCGTACGCGGCGCAGCGCCAGAAAGCGGGCCGGCACCAGCCGTTCGGCCTCGTGCGCATTGGCCAACACCAGTACGGACGCGCTGGCCAGTACCGCGCCCGACGCATCGCGAGCGAGCCACTTTCCATCGACATGCTCGATGCCCGCCACCCGACATCCGAAGCGGGCATCGAGCCGATCGCCGGCGGCGGCCAGCTGGGCGCGGCAAATATCGGGCGGCGCCACCCACCCGCCCTGCGGAAACCAGAGCCCGCCACGGCTCACCGTGGCGCCGTGGGACGCCGCAGCCTCGCCGGGCGCCATCCATCGCACGAACGATTTGGGAAAGCCCAGTGCATCGAGTGCGGCATGTTGCGCCGCATTTTCGGTGTCGTTCTCGCCGGTCTGCAGCACGCCGCAGCCGTGCCACCCCACCGGATGACCGGCATCGGCCAGCGACTGCCACGCGCGCAGGGCATGCAGGTTGCCGGCGCGCGACAGCCGCGACAGCAGGCTGTCGTCGGCCGAAACGTGCGCGTGCATGGCCGCCGCGCGATGCCCGGAGGTCTGGCGCGCCGGTCCGTCGTGGGCATCGAACAGCGTGACGCGCCAGCCACGCGCGGCCAGCCGCTCGGTGACGGCGCATCCGGCCAGTCCCGCGCCGATGACGATGGCATGCCGCGCGGCCCAGCGAGCGGCGTCCGGCGGCGCGTGGCGGCGGTTCTTCCAGACGGGCGCAAAGCGTGCGACCGTCATGTCACGTTTGCCGCCAAACCCCGGCGCCTTGCTGACCTCGAAACCGGCCGCTTGCAGGCCCCGGCGCACGAATCCGGCCGCCGTGTAGGTGGCCAGCGTCGCCCCCATCCGTGCCAGGCGGGCCAGCCCGCGAAACACGGTGTCCGACCACATATCGGCGTTGCGCGACGGCGAGAAGCCGTCGAGGTAGAACGCGTCGGCGCCAGCCACGAGCTTCGGCAGCATCGCCTGCACGTCGCCGAACGCCAGCGTCAGCGTCACCGCCCCGCCCTCGAACGTCAGGCGATGCAGGCCCGGCAGCGCGTCGGGCCACTGCTGCTGGAGTTGCGTGGCCAGCGGCAGCAGGTCGCCCAACCCGGCATGCAGCTGCGCCAGCCCTTCCCGCGTGAACGGGTGCTTTTCGACGGAAACAAAGTGCAGTCGCGCGCAGGGCTGCGGCGCGTTGCGCCATGCCTGCCACGTGGCCAGGAAGTTCAGCCCCTGCCCGAAACCGGTCTCGACGATGACGAATTGCTCGCGCCCCGCCCAGTTGCCCGGCAATCCGTTGCCGCCCAGGAAGACGTGCCGGGCCTGTGCCAGGCCGCCTGCGGTGCTGTGATAGACATCGTCGTAACGCGGCGAATACGGGATGCCGTCATCGGACAGGATGGGCTCGGCGGCCTCGAGGGTACGCGGCATGGAAGGACGGAAAAAAAGAGGAAAAACGACAGCAAAACGGTTGGAAATGGCGGCGGATGGTAGCATAGCGCCCTTCGCGCCAACCGCCCGCCTGCCCCTGTCTGACTGGAGTTTTGCGCGCCGTCATCCCGCCTTGCCATGCTCAGTTATCGTCACGCCTTTCACGCCGGCAATCACGCCGATGTCCTCAAGCACGCCGTTGTCGTCCAGTTGCTGGACTATCTGACGCAGAAGGACAAACCGTTCTGGTACGTCGACACGCATGCCGGGGCCGGCCTGTACGCGCTGGATCACGCCTACGCACAGAAAAAGTCGGAATTCGAAACCGGTGTGGGGCCGCTCTGGCGCGCCGCGGCCGGCGGCCAGGCCCTGCCCGAATTGCTCGAAGCTTATCTTGAGCAGGTTCGCGCGCTGAACCAGGATGGCAATCTCAAGCACTACCCCGGGTCGCCCTGGCTGGCCTGGCAGATGCTGCGCGATGCCGACCGTTTGCGGCTGTTCGAGCTCCATAGCACCGAGATCCAGGTGCTCCGCGACAACTTCCGCGGCGCCGGCCGCAAGGTCATGCTGTATGACGGCGACGGCTTCAACGGCATCAAGGCCATCCTGCCGCCGCCCCCGCGCCGCGCGCTGGTGCTGATCGATCCGTCGTACGAAGACAAGCAGGACTATGCGCGCACGGTCGACACGCTCAAGGCCGGCCTGGAACGGTTCGCCAATGGCGTTTATGCGATCTGGTATCCCGAAGTGCAGCGCCGCGAGTCTGTCCAGTTGCCAGCGCAACTGAAGCGGCTACCGCTCAAAAGCTGGCTGCATGTGACGCTGACCGTCAAGCATCCGGTGGAAGGCGGCCTGGGGCTGCATGGCAGCGGCATGTTCGTCGTCAATCCGCCCTGGACACTGAAGGCCGCACTGCAGGAAGCGATGCCAAAACTCGTGGAATTGCTAGGGCAGGACGCCGGCGCGGGCTTCACCCTGGAATCACTGGACAGCTAACGGCGGGGGCGCGGCCTTCTGTGCCGCAGCAGACAGACGAACGCGATCGGGCGCGCGATGCTGACGGATTCCCGCAGAAGGAATTCCCGCAGATGCCCGGACCACGGAGATTTGCCGTGACACGCCTGACACCGACCCACTATCGGTGGCTTTTCTCGATCTGCGCACTGGCGGTGCTGGTGCTCTCGCTGCTGCCGCCGGATACGGCGCAACCGACCACGGGCTGGGACAAGACCAATCACCTGCTGGCGTTCGGCACGCTGGCCGCACTGGGCCTGCGCGCCTGGCCGGGGCGGATCTGGCAACTGGTCCTGGCCCTGACGGCTTACGGCGCGGCGATCGAAGTCCTTCAGTCGTTGACGGCCTATCGCACGTCGTCCTGGGCTGACCTGCTGGCCGACGTGCTGGGCATCGCCCTCGGGATGGCCCTCAGTTTTCGCGCGATCCGCGCTGGACGACCGACATCGGGCGGCACCTGACCATGGCCAGGCCAGGATTCTGCAGGCTGGGCGGCAATCAGACACAGACCCTTGATTTTCAGGCCGATGACAAGGTGCGCTCGCTGACGTCGACGGGACCGACCGGCACGGTAAAGCTCAGCGTCGATACCAGCAACCCGACGATTTTCGGCACCCCGGCGCAACAGGCCAAGGCTGTCAGCCAGCGTCGCCGGTTTCCGTCCCAGGCCCGGTGATGGTGAGGGAAAACACTCCCCCCTACTGGGCGGTGTGTGCGCAGAGTTCGGGGAAGTAGACTCGGCAAACGAGCCATCCCGCAGGGAGCCTATGCCGTCGACGAATAACGAGCGCCCGGCCACGCGCCGCGTGACGGTCTACGCCTTGGCGGCGCTCGCCATCCAGATCCTTGTACTGGGGATATGGATCTTCCGGTTCTACATCCTGGAAGACCATTCGTCTCCGATGGTCGGTATCGACTTCGCGATTTTCTGGTCAGCGGCAAGGGTGGCCGTGGCGCATGGGGCCGCCTACGTCTTTTCGCCGCAGTGGATGCAGCCAATGGAACTGGCGCTGGGGCTGGACAACTATTCCCCCTGGCCCTATCCGCCGACATTTCTGCTGGCAGTCTTGCCGTTCGGACGGTTGCCGTTTGGTATTGCCCTGACCATTTACTCCATGCTCGGATTGCTGGCCTATGGGGCCGTGCTCGCGCGCCTGTGCCGCGGGATCGACCGCGCATATCTGCCGCTGCTGCTGGCATTCCCCGGCGTCGCCATTGCGATCGGGCTGGGGCAGAACTCCCTGTTCACGGTTGCCGCCGCCGGCGCTGCACTGGCCATGATCGAGGTCGAAACCGCTCTTGCGGGAGCGTGCATCGCCATACTTGCCATCAAACCGCAGTTTGGCGTCTTGTTTCCCTTGGCCCTGATCTGCGGCAGGCAATGGAAGACGTTTGGCGTCTCCGCACTTTGCACCCTCGCAATCGTCGGGGCTAGCCTTGTGGCGTTCGGCGTGGATGCCTGGCTGGCATTTGCGGAATTCCTGCCGCAATTCAGCACGCTGGCGGTAGAGCAAGGTGGCGTCATGATGTGGCCGGGTATGCCAACCGCCTTCGCGCTTGGCCGCAGTGCCGGCTTGTCCGTCAACGCTTCTTATCTGTTGCACGGCGTTGTCGCGGCACCTGCAGTTCTTGCGATGGCTTACCTGTGGATGCGGCGGGCCAGGTTCGAACTTCGCGCGGCCTCGCTCATTATCGCCACGTTGCTGGTACAGCCCTACATCATGTTCTATGACCTGGTGTGGCTGATCTTGCCGCTCGTCCTTCTCGTTCGTGACCACCGGGCTGTGGCGCCGGGACGCATGGAATGGATTGTCATCGGAGCAGCCTGGCTGGCGCCAGCACAAGCAGTCCTCTCGGCGTACCTTCACCAATACCTGAACATTCTGCCTGCCGTGATGATTGCCCTCGTCATCATCGTGGTGCGGCGGCATGCGGCGACGGCACCCGAATTCACCCACACCTCGGGTGAGCCATCGCGGCGCACTTGTTGATGTGCTTACGGCCTTTTGGGGCGGCTGCGGCCGTCGGCGTGATCGACAAGGGCCACGACAAGGCGGCGTTTCCGGCGCATTGCGTTTTCAAGGCATCGATCCGCGCTGGCTAAAACCGAGCGCTGGCTGAGGAGGCCGGTGGCCGTTCGTGGTCGCTGCGGAGGGTCTTGAGGACGCCCGACCCGATCATCAGCGCTTCGTCGAAATGTGTCGCAAGCCCGAAGCTGAGCAGAAACATACACACGTAGAACGTGGCTTCGAATCGTCGGGACAAGGTCAGGAATGGCTCCGCGAGGAGCCGGCGACAGAAGGTGCGCGTCAGTACCAGGCAAACGACAATGCCGATGATCGCGCCGCCCAATACGTCGGTCGGATGGTGCAGGCCCACGTACACCCGCGACAGGCAGATGAATACCAGCGTGTAGAGCAGTGCCGCAATGCCGAGCCGCTTCGAAGCCACCCAGATGCCCGTGGCAATGGCGAACCAAAGCATGGCGTGGTCGCTGGGAAAGGCGCTCCACGTACGGATCCGGTCCTCGGACGACATAGGGAAGTGCAGGCCGAGCTGCGGATTGGCGAACGGCCGGAGGCGGAACGGCACCCAATGGGCGAGGAGACGGCCGATCAGCAATGCGCACAGCCCGGCCAATACGGTCGCAATGATGATCTCCCGGTTCCTGTCGCGCCGGGCGGGGTCCGACTCATGGAACCAGAGCCACCAGAGGATAGCGATAAGCGGCACGCCGCGCAGCAGGTAGAACTGCGTGGTCGCCATGGCCAGCCGATCGAACAGTTCCCAGCGGAACGCAAAGTGGTTTAGCGCGTGCAACAGGCTGGCGTCAAATGGATTCATGGCGGCTTTCGACTGCGCTTGGGATGGTCAGCTCTATGGGGCCGAAGTATAGGGTCGCCACGGCCCCTCGGATGCCTGGCCCGCCGGGCGCATGTGGGTATCCCCACACTGGTTAATCAGCGGTTAATCTTCGAGTGATTTGAGCAGGGAAGCATGGCTGGCGCTCGCACTACGTCGGGACGGCACTGCTCTAGTGGCTAGGGCTCCTTGAGTATTTTTGGGGGGGGATACTATATATTCATACAGTATCTCCGGTGGCCCACGGCCGACATTTCGCGAGAGAAGTGACACGGGTGTTCCGAGCGTGTTCGCGTTCGATTCGCGCGCTGTGCGCGTGGTTAGCGCGCAGCGCGGTTCCAGGGCTGTCCAACCCCCGAAGAAAAACTTCACACAAACAAGAAAATATTCACTTCTGCAGCGTCATGCGGTGGGAGACCATCCGCTCACTCGGAGGACTTCTTAGGGGGGAGCAATGAAGGCCGCATTCGTTTTGACTGGCGCGCTTGCCATGGCGTGGACATCATTGGGCTGGGCGCAAACTCCGCCAATTGGAGGCAAGCCGGCAACGGCGGCCACAAAGGCGGCAAACGCGGCAGTCCTCAACGAACTGCCCTTCAATGACAAGGCGGATTTCGAAGACGCGCAGCGTGGTCTGGTTGCTAAACCGGACAAGCTGACGATACGCAATGCCAAGGGCGACGTCGTTTGGGATCTTGAGGCGTACAAGCAGTACATCAGCATCGACAAGCCCGCCCCTGACACAGTAAATCCGAGCCTGTGGCGCAACGCGCAACTCACCATGCAGAACGGTCTGTTCAAGGTGTCGGATCGCATTTACCAGGTTCGCGGTTTCGATCTGTCCAACGTGACGTTTGTGCAGGGCAATACGGGCTGGATTGTTCTCGACCCGCTCATCTCTGAAGAAACAGCCAAGGCTGCGTATGACTTTGTGACGCAGCATCTCGGCTCGAAACCAGTGGTGGCTGTTGTATATAGCCATTCACACATCGATCACTACGGTGGCGTGCGTGGTGTAGTGAACGAGGCCGATGTGAAATCGGGCAAGGTGAAGATCTTTGCGCCAGAGGGCTTTACCGAGCATGCGGTGAGTGAGAACGTCATTGCCGGTAATGCCATGGGGCGCCGCGCCGTGTATATGTATGGCGCGCTTTTGCCTCGGAACGATCGTGGCGGTGTGAATGGCGGCCTCGGACAAACGGTTTCCACTGGTACGGCAGGGCTGATCGTTCCCACGGACATCATCAGCAAGACCGGGACCGAAGTGACCGTGGACGGCGTGAAAATGGTGTTCCAGATGACTCCTGGCACCGAGGCGCCCGCCGAGATGAATACGTACTTCCCGCAATTCAAAGGCATGTGGATGGCCGAAAACACGACCAACACCATGCACAACATCCTGACCCTGCGTGGAGCACAGGTACGCGACGCACTGAAGTGGTCCAGCTACCTCAACGAAACCATCGATACGTACGGCAAGGACGTCGATTTCAAATTCCAGGCTCACCATTGGCCGATGTGGGGCAATGCCAAGATCATTGACTATTGGAAGAAGCAGCGGGATCTCTACAAGTACACCCACGACCAGTCGGTCAACCTGATGAACAAGGGCTACACGGGGGAAGAGATTTCGGAAATGATCAAGCTGCCGCCCGAGCTCGACAAGTTCTGGCCGAACCGGGGCTACTACGGCACGCTGCGCCACAATTCACGCGCGGTGTATCAGCGGTACATGGGTTGGTATGACGGCAATCCGTCGGACCTGAATAATCTGCCACCCGAAATGGCCGCGAAGAAGTACGTCGAGTACATGGGCGGTGAAGCGGCCATCCTGAAGCGTGCCAAGGCGGATTTCGACAAGGGCGACTATCGCTGGACCGCGGAGGCGCTCAAGCAGGTGGTATTTGCCAATCCGAACAGCAAGGCAGGCAAGGACTTGCTGGCCGACTCCCTGGAGCAGCTCGGCTACCAGGCGGAAAGCGGGCCGTGGCGCTCCGTGTACCTGATGGGCGCATACGAGTTGCGTAATGGCGTGCCAAAGGCCGGTGGCACCGATGTGGCCAGTCCGGACACCATCAAGGCCATGCCGCCTGAAATGCTGTTCGACTACCTCTCGGTGCGTCTGAATGGGCCGAAGGCCGCAGGCAAGAAGATCGCTCTGAACCTCGATTTCACAGACCTCAAGAAGCAATATGGTCTGGCCGTCGAGAATGCCGTCCTGAACTACGGCAAGCCCTTGCCGCAGGCAGACGCCAAGATCACCTTGTCCAAGGCGACGCTCGATTCCATCCAGCTCAAGGAGACGACAATCGAGAACGCCATCGCAAAGGGAGACATGAAAGTGGAGGGCCGCCGCGAGGCACTGGGAGAATTCCTCGGCCTGCTCGATTCGTTCCCGTTCTGGTTCAACATCGTGACGCCATGAAGGCTAAGCTGACTGCGCTGGCCGCTGTGCTCGTCGCGGGTACGCTGGCCCTGGCCCCGACCCGGGGAGCGGCGTGCGGGTCCGACTTCGTCCTCGGCGACGAAGTTGGCGCCGCTCATCCCGCGTCTATTGGCGTCGCCTTTGCGATGAACGACGCGCTCTCCGCAGGCGCGCTGCCATCCGCGGACAATCTGACGGGAACGGAAGCCCGCTTGCGAGCGGACAATGCGGCCCATCGGCTTGAGCAGCGTCTGACTTCAGTCAAATCAAAGCTGCCGCCCACGTCCCTGCTGCTGGTGGAAACGCGACTTTGGACGCGATATGCCCCAGTCGGGAAACGCCAGGCTGACGTTCATGCCGATCACGATGCGGGCCCTGCCGAGGGGGACGTTGTTGTGGTCACGGGAGAGCTGGTGCTCCGAGGCTTGCTGGAAGGACGTATGTCCTGGCAGCAGGCAGTGGATAGCGGATTGGTCGTCGTGACGGGTGATGCGGCGAACCGGATGCGGGTGGCTTCGCTACTTGCAGGCCGATTTGCGCAGCCACCCGGCGCCGCGCTCGCCAGCCACCAGCAGTATGTTGGACGCTAGCCAGAAGCAGTGGCAACTCGGTGCCGCGTCATATAGCTGCCGATCAACTCTTCATCACTGAAAGACAGATGCTTGCCGAACTCACCCGTCAGGCGGCTCTCACGCATTTCTTCCCGTAGGCGCGGGACTTCTAGCACTGTCACGTTTTGTACGCGCGCCCAGTGTCCATATCACGCGAGCCAGCGGCGACACCCACAGCTTCGCGGTGGCGGATCGGGACAACTACAACGGCGTGAAGGCGTACTACCAGGACGCACGGCGGGCGGAGAAAGGGGAAGTTGTGGTGGACGCTTCGAACGGGACCAAAGCTGCAGCCAGTTCACCTTCCCCTGGGGAACCTACGGCCGCCGACGTCCTGGTGAACTCAGATCCCGATAACGTTAAAGTCCTGCGGCATACCTATGCCACCAAGTCCAACGCCGAACGCGCTGCGCGGGCGGAATGGCAAAGGATCCAACGTGGGGTCGCTTCGTTCCAGATAACGCTGGCGCGGGGGCGGCCGGAAGTGTTTCCGGAGCTGCCGGCAACCGTGACGGGGTGGAAGCCGGAGATTGATGGGACGGGGTGGGTAGTCGCAAAAGTTACACACACGTACTCCGGAAACGGATATACGTCGGCGTTGGAGATGGAAATAGCCACTCGTGGTAAGGAAGTTGCCGACGAGTTCTGAAGGTCGCCTAACGACCCAGAGCGGACGGCCACGCTTCCCCGTTGCGGACATTCAATGCCAAGAACACTATGATTCACGAACCATCGCAAACCGGACCGTCGCGCCTGCACATTGCCGTGTACGATACTCATCCCGCGTGTCGTGAAGATTTTTCACTTGCGGTTTTCAATGAGCCCGACAATCGATCAATACTTGGCCTGCATCGCCATGCTCCAATTCAGCAATCGCGACGACCTCTTTGAATTATCAGTGTTGGACCATGAGGAACCCAGTGGCCAAAGCTACGGTGGTACTCACTTGCGCATTTCTGTGTCTTCGCGCGGGTTTCGCGGAAGCTGCAGCGCTTGGGTTTATGCAGAGGATATGAAGAAATTCTTCGAGTCCCTTGTCGAGCTTCAAAATACTTCTATTGCAGTAGCAAAGCTCGAATCGACGTCACCGAAGGAAATCGAACTGAGTATTTCGGCGGCCAATTCGAGAGGGTATCTGTGTGTTTCTGGTGCGATTGGAAAGCACGTATTCACAGAAAACGGAAACTATTGGCACTCTGTATCGTTCGGCATCGAGTTTGAGCCAGCCCAGCTTGATATTGCACTTTCTTCTCTGAAGCCGTATGTGGCTTAGCAAAGCCGGGACTGCGGAGCGTCCACAAACCGGATGATACGATGCCCGGACCACAAGTTCGCGACGGACCGCTTATGGCCGGTCTCTGCCCTCGGCTCACCGGCTCACCCTAACCGGGCCTTTCCGAGGTTCAGGGGCAAACGGACGATCTGTAGCTACCTCTCGACTTCGTAGTATTGGACGACCGTTTTTAGGTTGAACCTTCAGGAGCGGTCCAGTTCTGCCTTCATCCATTCCTCGAAGTTGCGATATGAGTAACTTCGCCCCGAGTCATCAAGTACAAGCATCAAGACGGCCGGTTCGCCTGTGCAGTCGTTGCCGTCAAAACAAGCAACATCCCCACGGCCGTCGTCAACCTTAGCGAACGGAACCAGGTTCCGGCCGTCGTGGCCGCGAATTGAATAGGCAAGTCTCCCAGCCTTGGAATTTGCGTCGATGAACCACCAATATCCGGAGGGCACATGCTGCTTGCCCGCTGCTATGTCCGTGAGGCCCTTTGGATAGCGGAAGCCGTCTGGCAGCATCGCGGGAGGATATAGATCAAAGCCTGGCATCTGTGCATTCGTTCAAGCAAGCTGCAAGACCACCGGATGCGGCACTGTCTCTGTAACGGCTTCCGGCAGGGGGGGGGGGACGGGGGCCCTGCAATCGGGCACGTCGATAGTACCCGAGAACTGAATGCCCGCTTCGGGGGTACGTTCGCAAGTGGCTGCTCCTGGCCGAACTCGGCCGTCAGCCGGCTCTCACGCATTTCTTCCCAGACGCGCCAGACTTCATCAGCACTTCACGTGTTGTACGCACGTGAGCAACTACACGCACCATGTGCGTTCCCCGCCCGCGCACGTGACAATCTTTCGTCACCAGAAAGAAAGACGCGGCGACGTGATCGGTGTTGGAGCACCGCTCACGCCCCGTTCCAGCAGAACCAGCCTGCCAGTCCGGCCAGGGCCGCGCCACCTCGCGAGGCGCAGGCATCCTAGCACACGCTGGGAGTGCAAATCATGCAGGAAATCCGCTGCGGTATCTGTAACCGCAAGCTCGGCATGGGCGACTACGTTTGCCTTGCCATCAAGTGCCCGCGCTGCGGCACGATGAACCAGTTGAGGGCCGAGCGCCCCGGACCCGAGAGCCCGCGAGCTTCGTGTACCGGAGATGTCCGCCATGGAGCTCGACCGCCTCTACCAAAGCAACGCCCTTGACATGCTGCGCGGCTTGCCCGACAAGTCCGTGGATCTGTTTTTCACCGACCCGCCCTACTCGTCCGGCGGCCTGCACGCCAGCACACGTGCTCAGACGCCGGGCCAGAAGTACATCGGCTCCGACGTGAAGACCGTCTATCCCGAGTTCAGCCACGACAACAAGGATCAGCGGTCCTGGACCTACTGGTGCATGAGCTGGCTGAGCGAGGCGTTCCGTGCAGCGAAGGATGGTGGCCACCTGGTCTGTTTCATCGACTGGCGGCAGTTGCCCAGCCTGACCGACGCCATCCAAGGGGCGGGATTCATCTGGCGTAGCGTGGCCGTCTGGGACAAGACCGCCGGCGGCGCCCGGCCGCGCCTGGGCGGGTTTTCGCAGCAGGCAGAGTTCATGGTGTGGGCGACGAAGGGCGCGGTGCGTACCGACCACAAGGTGCATCTGCCCGGCGTCTTCGCCGAACGCCTGCCCCGCCCCAAGTCTCACATGACGCAGAAGCCCGCCGGCCTGGCGCGCGAAGTCGTGCGCCTGGTGCCGGCGGGCAGTGTTGTCTGCGATCCCTTTGCCGGCTCAGGCACGTTCCTGGCTGCGGCTAAGGAGCATGGGCATCGGTGGGTGGGGTGTGAGATTGAGCCGGCTTACCATGCCAGTGCTTCTGCACGACTGGCCGTGGAGCGCCAGCAGGCCATCGGCGCGGACCACCCGCTCGTGCAGGACTTCTGGGAACTGTACGACCACCTCGAATCCGCCGCCGACGACCAGGCCGCGCGTCACGCCAGGCGGCGATGTGGGCGGGCCGCAGGTTGACCAGAAGGATGTCGCGGAAGGGGCTGCCCTCGATCTCCTTGCAGCCGATGAGGTCCAGGCGGAGCTTTTCCCACCGGGCGCCACGCTTGGTCGGGCTGATCTTGCGTTGATAGTCGTCGAGGACGTCGCCGATGGTGTGGGTTTTGCTGCCCTGGCGGTTGTCGATGGAGCGAAGATCGGCCTCGCGGTGGGCCGCCCACTCGGTGGCCAGCAACTTGTTCGGAAAAATTCGGCTATCGCGCTGACCCTTGATCGCAATCTGCACTCGCCAGCCCTTCGCCACTTTCTGAAAGGATGCCATGGGGAATCCGTGGGGAAAAAATGGGGAGCGCGGGGTGATTTTATAGTGTCGGGAAGTGGCGCGCCTCGGCCGAGGTCAAGCACGCAAATCACCCGCCAACCTTTGCTGGGCTTGGCTTTCCGGCGTTTAGTGCCACCGAATGGCGCAGAGTGCAAAAGTTGCGATTACGCAACAAAAAGGTAGGTTGGTGCGAGGGAGGGGACTCGAACCCCTACACCATTGCTGGCGTCAGGACCTAAACCTGGTGCGTCTACCAATTTCGCCACCCTCGCAGTCCTGGAACCGGGCATTCACAAAGCAAAAAAGGCGGCTGGACTGCCCGCCTTTTCCTGCTTGTGGCTTGCTGTGGCGCGTTGCGCGCCGGGATCCGGTTCGTGCCGCCGGCGTAACTTCAGCCTGCGGCGCAATAAGGATGCGGATTGTATCGCAAGGCGCCGGGGGAATCCAGTCCCCTGCCCGCCCGGCCGATACTGCCGCTCCACTTTTCCGCTTTACTGGCGGGCGCGGATGAAGGCGATCACCAGGACCGTGGCGCAGGCCTCCAGGGCGGCCACGAAGTACAGGCCCGAAGCCAGCTGGCCGGTCGTGGTCTTGAACCAGCCGATCATGTACGGCGCCACAAAGCCGGCCAGGTTGCCGATCGAGTTGATCAGCGCGATGCCGCCGGCGGCGGCGGTGCCGGCCAGGAAGGCCGAGGGCAGCGACCAGAACACCGGGAATGCGGCCAGGATGCCGACCGACGCCAGGGTCAGCGCGATCAGGGCCAGCACGGCGCTGTGCAGCCAGAAGCCCGTCAGCGTGAGGCCCACGGCGGCCAGCAGCGTAGCCAGCGCGCAGTGCATGCGGCGCTCGCCGGTGCGGTCCGAGTGGATGCCGTTGAGCACCATCGCAATGGTGCCTGCCACGAACGGGATGGCCGAGACCAGGCCGATCCGCAGGTTGCCCTGCACGCCCAGTTCCTTGATGATCGACGGCGACCAGAACGCGATGGTGGCATTGCCGCTCACCACGCAGAAATAGATCGCCGCGCAGATCCAGACGCGCGAGTTCGCAAAGGCGCCCTTCAGCGACGAATGCTTGGCGGGGTCGCGTGCTTCCTGTTCGATGTCGCGCGTCACGATGGCCTGCTCCTGCTGCGACAGCCACCTGGCGTTGACGGGCTTTTCCGGCAGGTACATCAGCACGGCGATACCGGCCAGCACCGACGGAATGCCTTCGATCACGAACAGCCATTGCCAGTTGGCCAGGCCGTCCACGCCGTCCATCGCGCTCATGATGAAGCCGGCCAGCGGGCCGCCGACCACGCCTGCGATCGCAAACGACGTCATGAACAGGCCGTTGATGCGGGCGCGCCGCGCGGCCGGGAACCAGTAGGTCAGGTACAGCACCACGCCCGGGAAGAAGCCGGCCTCGAAGATGCCCAGCATGAAGCGCAGCGTGTAGAACTGCATTGGCGTCTTCACGAAGATCATCGCCATCGACGCCAGGCCCCACAGGATCGTAATGCGCGCCAGCGTCTTGCGTGCGCCGATCTTTTCCAGCAACAGGTTGCTCGGCACCTCGAACAGAAAGTAGCCGATAAAGAAGATTCCCGCGCCCAGCCCGTACACGGCTTCGCTGAACTGCAGGTCCTGGAGCATCTGCAGCTTGGCGAACCCCACGTTGACGCGGTCGATCCAGGCCAGGATGAACAGGAATACGAGGAACGGGATCAGGCGCACGGTGATCTTGCGGTACGCCTCGTTGCGTTGCTGCGCCAGTTGCGCGGGCGGCAGGTTCTCCAGGGCGCCGGGGGCGCCGCTCATCACGGAAGACATCGGTGACTACTCCTTGGGTGTGGTTGGCGGGGCGCCGCTACGTTGGCGGCGCCCTCTCGCATTGCGCTGTGCTGGCGCTTGTTGCGGCGGCCGTGGGAATCCGGCCGGTGCTACGTGTAATGCGTCAGGACAGGATTGGCTCGATGGCCGCAGCCACCTGCAGCACGCGGGCATCGTTGCCATGCAGGCCGCAGACGCCCAGCCCGATCCCCTCGCCTATCGGCAGCGACGCCGCGCAGCCATCGAGGAAATTGATCACGCTCGGGTTGCGCAGCACCAGGCCGTTGGTCGCGAAAAAGTCCTCGTCGCGCTGCAGCGCGTCCAGGCGCGGCGGACGCACGGCCACGCTCGGCATCAGCCAGGCATCGGCATCGCGCAGCAGTTCGGCGGCGCGCCGCTGCATGGCGCGGCGTTCTGCCAGCAGGACGATGTAGTCGGTGGCAGACAGCGTCTCGCCGCGGCGGATGCGCTGGGCCACACGCGGGTCGTACTGGTCGCCCTTCGTTTGCAGCAGTTCGCGATGCCAGGTCCACGCTTCGGCCGCGGTCAGGCCGCCGGCCGCGTTGATCTCGGGCAGGCGGCGCAGTTCGGGGAAAGCGAATTCCACGATCTGCGCGCCTTGCGCCGAAAGCTTCGCCAGCGCGGCCTCAAACGCCTGGGCCACCTCGGCATCCAGGCCGTCAGCCACGAAGTCGCGGGTCACGTAGAAGCGCAGGCCGCGCAGGTTGGCGGCGCGCGTGTCCAGCGTTTGGCCGCTGAGCACCGCATCCATCGCCACGCAGCACGCCACCGAGCGGGCCAGCGGGCCGGCCGAGTCGAGCGACGTGGACAGCGGCACGGCACCGTCCAGCGGCACGCGGCGCGCGGTGGGCTTGAAGCCGGTCAGGCCGCAGAACGCCGACGGAATGCGGATCGAGCCGCCGGTATCGGTACCCAGCGCGGCCACGGCCATCTGCTCTGCCACGCTGACGGCGCCGCCCGACGTCGAGCCGCCACTGATGCGATCGGCGTCGAACGGCGTGCGCGGCGTGCCGTAGTGCGGGTTCAGGCCAAGGCCCGAGAACGCGAACTCGCTCATGTTGGTGCGGCCGATCAGCACGGCGCCAGCGGCGCGCAGCCGCGCCACGGCCGGGGCGTCGGCCTGGGCCGGCGCGCTGCCGTCCAGTGCCTTCGAGCCGGCACGCGTCACCTGGCCGCGCACATCGAACAGATCCTTGATGGAGACTGGCAGCCCGGCCAGCGGCGATGCCACGTAGCCGGCCGCGCGGGCCTGGTCGGCCGCATGGGCCTGTGCCAGCGCGCCCTTGGCGTCGACGCTCATGAACGCCGCGCCGCCCGCCTGCCTATGACGGTCGATCCTGGCCAGCGCGTCTTCGGTCAGGGCCACGCTGGTGGTCCGGCCGGCTGCCAGCGCCGCGGCCAGTGCTGCAATGGTCGGTGCAGTCATGGCCACGCTCACTCGGCAACGGCCAGCGTCTGCACGCGATAGGCGTGGCGCAGGCTGCGGTTGCGCACGGGGTCGTGCAGTTCCACTTCGAACGACTCGCCGTGGCCCATCTCGCCGATCACAGCCTGGGTGCCGCAGAACATCGCGGTGCCGGGCGGCAACCGCGATTCGCCGCTCAGGCGTTCGATCAGGTCGCGCGGGTCCAGCAGGCGCGTTACCTTGCCTTCCTGGTACAGCGCGCGCTGGCCGTCGCGCACGCGCCAGCAGCGCATTTCCAGGGCGTCCCAGTGATCGGCCACCTCGTCGAAGCGCCACACTTCGCGGCCCATCGGCTTGGCGCACATCTGCTTGGACACCGTCACGTCATACGCCTCGACCTTGCGGTCGGTGTGGTCCGATCCGATGCCGATATAGAGCGCATCGGCGCCCTGCAGCAGCACGAATTCGGTCTCGCCCGACGAGTCGTCGCGCGGCACTTCCAGCACGTCGTCGGTGGTCAGCAGCTGGGCAGCCAGCGGATAGAACGTGGGCACGGTGGCCGGCGGCTTCACGCCAATGGCCTTCAGTTCGTCGATATGGTGCTGGACGGCTTCCATGTCGCGGCCAGTCCAGCCGGCGATGATCAGTCGTTCGATGTCGAGGGCGAGCGCGCCCCCGCCGGCTACCTGGAGATGCAGTGTCGGCATTGCGTACTACCTTGTTACGAGGGAAAAGTGCGGGTCAGAGTGTCCGGATGATGTTCTTCCGGAATTCGTCAATGTGTTCGCGGATGGCCTCGCGCACGGCCGGCACGTCGCGCCGCTCCAGGGCGTCGACGATCTCCAGATGCTCCTGGTAGACGTTCTCCAAGTGCTGCGGATCGGACAGCGAGAGGAACCAGAAGCGCGCCTGTTTCTCGTGCAGGCCGCGCAGCAGATCGGCCAGCACGCGGTTGCGCGAGGCGGCCGACATGGCCGTGTGGAACTTCAGATCCAGGGCGGCCAGCGCCGGGATGTCGCGCCGGGCGACCAGTTCGGGCGAGCGGTCGACGATGTCGCGCATCGCCTTGAAATCGCTGTCGTGGCCGCGCTCGCAGGCCAGCGTGGCGCACAGCACCTCGTTGGTGGCGCGCACTTCGATCATGTCCAGCACTTCATTGAGCGACAGCGGCGTCACCAGCACGCCCTTGCGCGGCAGGATCGACACCAGCCCTTCCACTTCGAGCCGATGCAGCGCCTGGTGGACGGGCGTACGGCCCAGGCCCAGCAGCGCGGCCACCTGGGCCTCGTTCAGCGGTTCGCCCGGACGGAATTCGCACGCGATGATGCGGCGCTTGATTTCGGTATAGGCCTGCTCGCGCATTGCCGCGCCGCTCTGGGCGGCGGTGGGCGCTGCGGGCGCGGGGTCGGCGGCGCCAACCAGTCGAATCGGATTCACCACGGCAGGTAACGGTCTGTTCGTTTGAAGTTGCTGTGATACTAGTGTGATATTTCACTGGACACAACCCGGAATTTCCTAGGGGTAAACACCATGCATGGCCCGACAGCGCGCCATGTGACGGCCGTTGCGCCTATCATGAGCGGTCCGCCATGAATCGATAATCGATACATCAATATCTTGGTGCAATATGCAGCCATCGTGGTGCAGCGGATCACGACGATGGTGCCGAATCCGGATCTACCCCCATGGCCATCACCGACGGCGACCGTCCCGACCCGCTCTTCAACCAGTCGCTGGAAAAAGGGCTTGAAGTCCTGCGCGTGTTCAGCGCCGTGCATCGCACGCTGACCCTGGTGGAAATCGCCACCCTCACCGGCATGACCAAGAGTTCGGCCCAGCGCACCATCCATACGCTGGAGCGGCTCGGCTACGTCGACAAGCACCCGCAGACGCGGCGCTTCCGGCTGACGCCCAGGGTGATGGAGATCGGCTACAACTACCTGGCGGCCGATGCGCTGATCCCGATTGCCAGCCCCTATCTGTCGCAACTGGCCAATGCCAGCGGCGAGACGGCCAACCTGACCGAGCCCGTGGGGCTCGACATGGTCTACGTCGCGCAACTCATGACCGCCAAGCACATGCCGGTACTGACGCCGGTGGGGATGCGGATTCCGATGTATTGCACGAGTTCCGGCCGGGCCTACCTGAGCCAGCTGCCCGACGACCAGGTGCGCGCGATGCTCGAAGCCTCCACGCGGCAGGCGCGTACGCCGGCCACGCTGACCGATGTGGCGGCGATCTTCGAGCAGGTGGTGGCATGCCGCACCCTGGGCTATGCGTGCAATGAGGAGGAACTGTTCCTCGGTGACATGGGCGTGGGGGCGCCCATCGTGAACAGCCGTGGCGAGGCCGTTGGCGCGGTGCATGTGTCCCCGCCGGCCAGCCGCTGGACCATGGCCGACGCGCAGAAGAAGCTCGGGCCGCTGGTGATCGAATGCGCGTGGGCGATCTCGCGGTCGATCGCCCACTGACCTCCGGCGTTCCGCTGCCGGCAGGCTTACCGCGCGTGCTCCAGCATCGCCTGCAGCAGCACATTGGCGCCGGCTTCGATATGCTCGGGCAGCGCGTCTTCCAGCTCGTTATGGCTGATGCCGTCCTTGCACGGCACGAAGATCATGCCCGTGGGCGCGCGTTGGGCCACGTAGACGGCATCGTGCCCGGCCCCGCTCACCACATCCATATGCGGCAGCCCCAGTGACGCGGCCGCGCGCCGCACGCTGTCCACGCACGCGGGCGCGAAGATGCAGGGCTCGAACTTGACCACCTGACGCACGGCCACCGTGACGGCGGCGGCGTCCGCGATGCCGGCAAACGCGGCGCGCATCGCCGCGTCCATGCGGTCGAGCCCGGCCTGCGACAGGTTGCGGAAGTCCACCGAGAAATCGACGCGCCCCGGAATCACGTTGCGCGAATTCGGCTTGACCTCGACAAAACCCACGGTGCCGCGCCCATGCGGCGCCTCGTCGCGCGCAATGCGGTTGACGGCCTCCATCATGCGCGCCGATGCCAGCAGCGCGTCGTGGCGCAGCGCCAGCGGCGTGGGGCCCGCATGGGCGTCCTGGCCCGTCACGGTCACGTCGTACCACTGCTGGCCCAGTGCGCCGCTGACCACGCCAATCGGCAGGCCGGCGGCTTCCAGCACGGGCCCCTGCTCGATATGGGCCTCGAAATAGGCCGCGTACATGCCGCCCGGCACCTGGCCGGCGGGCTGGGCGCCCAGGTAGCCGATGGCTTCGAGCGCATCGCCCACGCTCACCCCGTCGCGGTCCTGCTGCGCGCGTGCGAATGCCCCGTCGAATACCCCGGCGAACACCCCGGACCCCATCATCACCGGGGTGAAGCGCGTGCCTTCCTCGTTGGTCCAGAACGCCACTTCCAGCGGGGCGCGCGTGGCAATGCCCAGGTCATTGAGCGTGCGCATGACCTCCAGCCCGGCCAGCACGCCGAAGTTGCCGTCGAACTTGCCGCCCGATGGCTGGGTGTCGATGTGGCTGCCCGTGGCCACCGCCGGCGCGTTGGGGTCGGTGCCGGCGCGGCGCGCAAAGACGTTGCCGATCTCGTCCACGCGCACGTCGAGTCCGGCCTCGCGGCACCACTGCACCACCAGATCGCGACCCTTGCGGTCTTCGTCGGTCAGGGCGATGCGGCACACGCCGCCCAGGGGCGTGGCGCCGATCGCGCCCAGGTCCATCAGCGATTGCCACAGGCGGGCGCCATTGATGCGGGGAGTGAATTGCGAATCCATGTCTGTGTTGTCTGCAGTGAGTGAACATCGAGCGTCGAACCAGCAAGAAGCAGACCACCGGAGCCGGTGATCCATCGATGGTGCATGGGCACTGGCACATCACTTGCTAGTTCGAGACCGAACACAAGCGTTCAACCCATCCCCCAATCAGGAGCCCTGCCTGTGACCCTCTCCACGTATCCCCGCGCCAAAGGTTTCTCCGCTGTCGTCCGTTCGGCCTCGGCTGCCGTCGCCCTGTCCCTGCTGGCCCTGCCGGGCGCGGCCATGGCCGACAAGGTACTGCGCATCGGCATGACCGCCGCCGATATCCCGCGCACGCTGGGCCAGCCCGACCAGGGTTTCGAAGGCAACCGCTTCACCGGCATTCCGATGTACGACGCGCTGACCGCCTGGGACCTGTCCCGGAGCAACGGCCCGAGCCTGCTGGTGCCGGGCCTGGCCACCGAGTGGAAGGTCGACGACAAGGACAAGACCCGGTGGACATTCAAGCTGCGGCCGGGGGTGAAGTTCCACGACGGCTCGCCGTTCAACGCCGACGCCGTGGTCTGGAACGTCAACAAGGTGCTCGACAAGACCGCCAAACAGTTCGATCCGAGCCAGGTCGGGGTCACGGCATCGCGCATGCCCACGCTGCGCAGCGCGAAGAAGATCGACGACCTGACCGTGGAACTGGTGACGTCCGAGCCCGATTCGTTCGTGCCCTATAACGTCTCGAACCTGTTCATGGCGTCGCCCGCGCAGTGGGAGAAGAAGCTGGCCGCCGTGCCGGCGTCGGTGACCGACCCGGCCGAGCGCAGCAAGCAGGCATGGGTGGCGTTTGCCGCCGACGCATCGGGCACGGGCCCCTTCAGGATGACGCGCTTCGTGCCGCGCGAGCGCCTGGAACTGGCAAGGAACGCCAGCTACTGGGACCCGAAGCGCACGCCGAAGATCGACAAGGTGGTGATGGTGCCGATGCCCGAGGCCAATGCGCGCACGGCCGCCCTGCTGTCCGGCCAGGTGGACTGGATCGAGGCCCCCGCGCCGGACGCCATCGCGCAGATCAAGAGCCGTGGCTTCGAGGTCTACGCCAACGCCCAGCCGCACATGTGGCCGTGGCAACTGTCGTTCGCGCCCAATTCGCCGTGGCTGGACAAGCGCGTGCGCCAGGCCGCCAACCTGTGCGTGAACCGCGCCGGCCTGAAAACGCTGCTGGGCGGCTACATGGCCGAGGCCAAGGGCATCGTCGAGGCCGGCAACCCGTGGTGGGGCAATCCGAAGTTCGACATCAAGTACGACCCTGCAGCAGCCCGCAAGCTGATGAGCGAGGCGGGTTACTCGGCCGCCAAGCCGGTCAAGGTCAAGGTGCAGGTGTCGGCATCGGGCTCCGGCCAGATGCAGCCGCTGCCGATGAACGAATACGTGCAGCAGAACCTCAAGGAATGCTTCTTCGACGTGGACTTCGACGTGGTCGAGTGGAACACGCTGTTCACCAACTGGCGCATCGGCGCCAAGGACCCGAGCGCGCACGGCACCAACGCCATCAACGTCAGCTTTGCGGCGATGGACCCGTTCTTCGCCATGGTCCGCTTCGTCAGCACGAAAACCCAGCCGCCGGTTTCGAACAACTGGGGCTACTTCGGCAATGCCGAGTTCGACAAGCTGATCGAAACCGCGCGTACGTCGTTCGGCGAGAAGGACCGTGACGCCGCGCTGGCCAAGCTGCATGCCCGCATCGTCGAGGAAGCGCCGTTCGTGCTGATCGCCCACGACGTGGGCCCGCGCGCGATCTCGAAGAAGGTCAAGGGCGTGGTGCAGCCGCAAAGCTGGTTTATCGACATAGCGACGATGTCGATGGATTGAGCCGACAAGCAAATGCTGCCGGTTGCTCCCCTCTCCCATGTCAATGGGAGAGGGTGCCATATAGAAATGTCCTCGCCACCCCCACAAGCCGGCCACAGACCATGACTTACCTGCTCCGCCGCATCGTGTATGCGCTGCCGATCCTGCTTGGGGTCGCCCTGCTCTGCTTCTCGCTGGTTCATATCGCGCCCGGCGATCCGCTCGTGTCGGTACTGCCGCCCGATGCGTCCGAAGACCTGCGCCGCCAGCTGACCGCGCTGTACGGCTTCGACAAGCCGTTCCTGGAGCAATTCCTCCACTGGCTCGCGCGCGCGCTGCATGGCGACCTGGGGACGTCGATCGCGACGAACCGGCCCGTGATGGCCGAAGTGTCGAACGCGGTCATCAACTCGATCCGGCTGGCCGCCGTGGCCACGCTGATCGGCTTCACGTTCGGCAGCCTGTTCGGCTTCGTGGCCGGCTACCTGCGCGATTCGGTGCCCGACCGCGTGGCGTCGTTCCTGTCGGTGCTGGGCGTCAGCATCCCCCACTACTGGCTGGGGATGGTGCTGGTCATCGCGTTCTCGGTGCTGCTGGGCTGGCTGCCGGCCACCGGCGCCGGCCCCGACGGATCGGGCTCCTGGCGGTGGGACTGGGAACACATCCAGTACATGCTGCTGCCGGCCGTGACGATGTCGGTGATCCCGATGGGCATCGTCGCCCGCACGATCCGGGCGCTGGTGGCCGAAATCCTGTCCAACGAGTTCATCGTCGGGCTGCGCGCGCGCGGGCTGTCGGAGTTCGCCGTGTTCCGGCACGTGGTCAAGAACGTGGCGCCCACCGCGCTGTCGGTCATGGGCCTGCAGCTCGGCTACCTGCTGGGCGGCTCGATCCTGATCGAGACGGTCTTCTCGTGGCCCGGCACCGGGTTCCTGCTGAACTCGGCGATCTTCCAGCGCGATTTTCCGCTGCTGCAGGGCACGATCCTGGTCCTGGCCGTGTTCTTCGTGCTGCTGAACCTGCTGGTCGACGCGCTGCAGACGCTGTTCGACCCGCGCATCCAACGGAACTGAGGAGCCTGCCATGGAAATGACGCTGAACAAGACCGTGGCGCCGCTGCCGGTGGAACGCTCCCCCGGCTACTGGACCACCGTGGGCCGGCGCCTGCTGCGCAACAGGCTGGCGATGCTGGCCGCGCTGATCCTGCTGGCACTGATCGCGATGGCCCTCTTTGCCCCGGCGCTGATGCCGGCCGACCCGTACGCATCGTCGATTCTCAAGCGTCTCAAGCCGATCGGCTTCGCGGGCTATCCGCTCGGCACCGACGAGCTGGGCCGCGACATGCTGTCGCGCCTGATGCTCGGCGCGCGGCTGTCGCTGTTCATGGGCATCACGCCGGTGCTGCTGGCGTTCGTGATCGGCAGCGCCATCGGCATCGTGGCCGGCTATGCCGGCGGCTGGACCAACACGATCATCATGCGGCTCACCGACATCCTCTACGCGTTCCCGTCGGTGCTGCTGGCCATCGCGCTGTCCGGCACGCTGGGCGCCGGCGTGGGCAACGCGCTGCTGTCGCTGACCATCGTGTTCGTGCCGCAGATCGTGCGTGTGGCCGAAAGCGTGACCACCCAGGTGCGCAACCGCGAGTTTGTCGATGCGGCGCGCGCCTCGGGCGCCTCGTCGCTGACCATCGTCCGGGCGCACGTGCTCAACAACGTGCTGGGACCGATCTTCGTCTACGCCACCAGCCTGATCTCGGTGTCGATGATCCTGGCGTCCGGCCTGTCGTTCCTGGGGCTGGGCGTGAAGCCGCCCGAGCCCGAATGGGGCCTGATGCTCAACACGCTGCGCACGGCCATCTACACGCAGCCGTGGGTGGCGGCGCTGCCCGGCGCGATGATCTTCCTGACCTCGATCTCGTTCAACCTGCTGGCCGACGGCATCCGCTCGGCCATGGAAATCAAGGAGTGAGCATGGCCGAGATGCTGGCAACCCCCCATCCCGCCGTACCGGGCGCCGCCGCCGATGTCGGCGGCCCGGCCCAGCCACTGGTGATCGCTCGCGACCTCGTCAAGCATTTCCCGCTGAAATCGGCGGTGCCGTTCCGCGCCGGGGGCGTGGTGCGGGCCGTCGATGGCGTCAGCTTCGACGTGCTCAAGGGCGAAACGCTGGGCGTGGTGGGCGAATCCGGATGCGGAAAGTCCACCACGGCGCGGCTGCTGATGCAGCTGACGCCCCACGACAGCGGCGAACTGATCTTCGACGCCCAGGGCGTGGGCTCGCCGCAGTTGCCGATGAAGGCCTTCCGCAGCCAGGTGCAGATGGTGTTCCAGGACAGCTATTCGTCGCTGAACCCGCGTCTGACCATCGAGGAATCGGTCGCCTTCACGCCGCGCGTGCACGGCGTGCCGTCCCGCGAAGCCACCGAGCGGGCGCGCTATCTGCTGGAACGCGTGGGCCTGGACCCGAAGCGATTTGCCGGCCGCTATCCGCACGAACTGTCGGGCGGCCAGCGGCAGCGCGTGAATATCGCGCGTGCGCTGGCCCTGCGGCCGCGCCTGGTGATCCTGGACGAAGCGGTGTCCGCGCTGGACAAATCCGTCGAAGCCCAGGTGCTGAACCTGCTGCTGGACCTCAAGGCCGAGTTCGACCTGACCTACGTCTTTATCAGCCACGACCTCAACGTGATCCGCTACCTGTGCGACCGCGTGATGGTCATGTACCTGGGCAAGGTCGTGGAGATCGGCGACACCGAATCGGTCTATGCCAACCCCGCGCACCCGTACACGCGCGCGTTGCTGGCGTCGATGCCGTCGATGGACCCCGACCACCGCACCCAGGCCGCGCCGCTGGCCGGCGACCCGCCCAACCCGATCAACCCGCCGTCCGGCTGCAGCTTCCATCCGCGCTGCGCCCGCGCCGAGCCCGTTTGCGAACGGCGCGCGCCAATGCTGTCCGATGCGCTGGCCGGCCATCCGGTGTCGTGCCTGATGGCGATGCCCGACGGCGGCCATTCGCTGCCGCTGCGCCGCATGACGCCCGGCCTGCACGCCGCCACGCCCTGATTCGCCGGAGATTTTCGATGTCCACAGACTCCACCAGTTCCTCCTCCAGCCCCGCCGCCTCCGTCACCCCGGCCGCGCCGGCCGTCTCGGTGCGTGACCTGCGGGTGACGTTCTCGGGCGGCGGCAAGACCATCCGAGCCGTGAATGGCGTGTCGCTCGACGTCGCGCCGGGCGAAGCGGTTGCCCTGATCGGCGAATCGGGCTCGGGCAAGAGCGTGACGCTGCGCGCCCTGATGCGCCTGCATCCGCCCCGCCGCACGACGATGCAGGGCGATATCCGCGTCGCCGGGCAGGACGTCCTCAAGCTCGACAAGCGCGCGCTGGCCCGCCTGCGCGGCGGCATCGTCGCCATGGTGTTCCAGGAGCCGCTGCTGGCGCTCGACCCGGTCTACACCGTGGGCCAGCAGATCGTCGAATGCATCCGCACCCATCGCAAGGTATCGCGGGCCGAAGCCCAGGCGCTGGCGCTCAAGGCGCTGGAATCGGTGCGGATTCCGAGCCCGGCGCGCCGCCTGGCCGCCTATCCGCACGAGATGTCGGGCGGCATGCGGCAGCGCGCGATGATTGCGCTGGCGCTGTCCGCGCAGCCGAAGATCCTGCTGGCCGACGAACCGACCACGGCGCTCGATGCCACGGTGCAGATCCAGGTGCTGATCCTGCTGCGCGAACTGCAGCGCGAACTGGGCCTGTCGATTGTCTTCGTCACCCATGACATCGGCGCGGCCGTGGAGATTGCCGACCGCGTGGCCGTGATGTACGGCGGCCGTATCGTCGAGGAAGGCCCGATCCGCACGTTGATGCGCGAGGCGCGCCATCCCTACACCATCGCGCTGCTGCAAAGCCGCCAGCATGGCATGGACCGCGGCCAGCGCCTGCAGACGATCGGCGGCGCACCGCCCGACCTGGCCAACCTGCCGCCGGGCTGCACGTTCGCGCCGCGCTGCGCGCAGGCGTGGCCCGAGTGCCGGGCAGCCGTGCCGCCGGCGGTATCGCTGGGCGGCGGCCACCGCGTGAGCTGCGTGCTGGTATCCGAACCCGCCTCCAGCGCCTCCAGCGAATGCGCGGCATGACCCCTTAGCGGCATGACCCCTTACCGTCTCGACCAAGGAAACCGAACACCATGAGCCTGGCCACCCATCCCGCCCGCGCCTTCCTGCCCTACCCCGATGCCGCCGTGCCGAACGCGGGCACCGGCCCGCTGCGTGGCCTGACCTTCGCGGTCAAGGACCTGTTCGATGTGGCCGGCTACCCCACCGGCGGCGGCAATCCGCATGTGCTGGCGCGCTCGGGCATCAAGACCGCCACGGCGCCCACCGTGCAGAAGCTGCTCGACGCCGGTGCCAAGTTTGTCGGCAAGGTCCACACCGACGAGCTGGCCTTCTCGATGAACGGCCAGAACTACCACTACGGCGGCCCGTACAACGGCGCGGCGCCCGACCGCATCACCGGCGGGTCGTCGTCGGGATCGGCGTCGGCCGTGTCACACCAGCTCTGCGACTTCGCGCTGGGCACCGACACGGGCGGATCGGTACGCGCGCCGGCCAGCCATTGCGGACTGTTCGGCATCCGGCCCTCGCATGGCCGCATTTCGCTGCAGGACTGCATGCCCCTTTGCGAATCGCTCGATACCTGCGGCTTCTTTGCCCGCGATATCGCCACGTTCGCCCGGGTGGCGGATGTCCTGTGCGGCGCCGATGGCGATCCGCTGCCGGCCCGGCCCCGGCTGCTGCTGGCGTCCGACCTGTTCGTCCTGCCCACCCCGGCCGCGCGCGCCGCGCTGACGCCGACCGTGGCCCGCATCGAAGCCATCCTGGGCAAGGCCACGCCGGTGGAGGTGGCGGACCGTCCGCTGTCAGACCTGTACTGGGCGTTCCGCTACGTGCAAGGCTGGGAAGCCTGGCAGGCCGACGGCGCGCTGATCGAAAACTACGGGTTGCAGCTGGGGCCCGATGTCGCCGGCCGCTTTGCCTTCAGCAAGGGCGTGACGCAGGCCCAGTTCGAACAGTCGAGCGCCGTGCGCCGCGAGTTCACCGCGCACTTGGGCCGGCTGCTGGGCCATGACGGCATCCTGGTGCTGCCGACCATGCCCGACATCGCCCCGCTGCGCGCCACGCCGATGGAAGCACTGGAGGACTACCGCACGGCGGCCGCCCACACGCTGTGCCTGACGCCGCTGTCGGGTTTTCCGCAACTGAGCCTGCCGCTGTCGGGCCGGGACGGGGCGCCGCTGGGCATCTCGCTGCTGGGGCCCAAGGGCAGCGACCGCAGCCTGATCGCCGTGGCGCAGACGCTGATGACGGCACTGGTCTGACGGGCCGGCATAGGCTACGCTCCACTGGACCCCGCCGCCCCGTGCCGGCGGGGACCGACACGCAACAGGAAAACTCATGACCCGACTCCGCATCACCGCCGCCGGCCACACATTCATCGCCGAGACGCACCCGGACGCCCCCGACACCGTGGCCGCCTTCATGAAGCTGCTGCCCTACCGGCAGAAGCTGATTCACGTGCGCTGGAGCGGCGAAGGCTGCTGGATTCCGCTGGGCGAATTCAAGCTCGGCGTGGGCTTCGAAAACCACACGAGCCATCCGTCGGTGGGCGATATCCTGTTCTATCCGGGCGGCTACAGCGAGACCGAGATCATCCTGGCCTATGGCAGCTGCTGCTTCGCCAGCAAGATGGGCCAGCTGGCCGGCAACCATTTCCTGACCATCGTCGAAGGCAAGGAAAACCTGCGCGCGCTGGGCACCAAGGTGCTGTGGGAAGGCGCGCAGGACGTGGTGTTCGAGCTGGCCGAGTAGCCGTCCAAATAACGGACAGCTTGCGACGGGCGGCCGGCTCGGCCGCGACGCCGCACCGGAGACATCCCATGTACATGATCTACTGGACCGAGGCCACTGCCCAGGGCATGGCCCCGCACGCCCAATCGTTCCCGGGCGACGCGCTCCGGGACGCGCTGCAGTTCGCCGAGGCGCTGCGCCGGCGGCAGTTCGCGGGCGAGCCGGTGAGCTTTGTCACGCTCTGTTCGGAAAACCCGAACTCGGTGGGCAAGCCCGGCGCGGCAGACCCGGCGCCGGACTACGAATGGAAGAAGCGCCGGCCGTAAGGCCAGCGCCCGCGACCCCGATCAGCCCGCCATCACCCCGCGCTCGTCCTCGGGCGGCTTGATGCGGAACCACGTGGCATAAAGCGCCGGCAGGAACAGCAGCGTCAGCACGGTGGCCACCACCAGCCCGCCCATGATGGCCACGGCCATCGGCCCCCAGAACGTGGACCGGGACAGCGGGATCATGGCCAGCACCGCCGCCGCGGCCGTCAGGATGATCGGCCGGAAGCGGCGCACGGCCGATTCCACGATGGCGTTCCACGGCGGCAGCCCGGACTGGATGTCCTGCTCGATCTGGTCCACCAGGATCACCGAGTTGCGGATGATCATGCCCAGCAGCGCCGTGATGCCCAACTGCGCGACAAACCCCATTGGCGAATGCAGCAGCAGCAGCGTGGCGGCGGCGCCGATCAGGCCCAGCGGGCCGGTCAGGAACACCATCACCGCGCGCGAGAAGCTGTGCAACTGCAGCATCAGCAGCGTGAAGATCAGGAAGATGCACAGCGGCAGCTGGGCCGCGATCGACGCGCCGGCCTTGCCGCTTTCCTCCTGGGCACCCGCGATCGTGATCCGGTAGCCGGCCGGCAGCGCGGCCCGGATCGGGTCCAGCTTGGGATTGATCTGCGCGGTGACGGTCGGGCCCTGGATGCCATCGACGATATCGGACTGCACGGTGATGCCGAAATCGCGGTTCTCGCGCCAGATCACGCCGGGCTCAGACTTCAGCGTGACGCGCGCAACCTGCGTCAGCGGCACGGCGCGCCCGGTGCTGGTGGGCACCAGCACGTTGTTCAGGTCCGACATCGTGTCGCGCTCGCTGCGCGGCGTGCGCATGATGATGTCGATCAGCTTGTCGGCGTCGCGATACTGGCCCACCGGCACGCCCGTCAGCACGGCCTGCGTGGCCCGCGCGATGGCGTTGGTCGTCACGCCCAGCGCCCGCGCCTTGTCCTGGTCCAGCTCCAGGCGCAGCATCTTGACGTTCTCGTTCCAGTTGTCATTGACGCCCACCGTGTTGGGGTTGGCCGTCATGATCGCACGCACCTGGTCGGCCACCTTGCGCACCCCGCCGGCGTCGGGCCCGATCACGCGGAACTGCACCGGATACTGCACCGGCGGCCCGTTCGGCAGCAGCTTCACGCGGCCGCGCAACTGCGGAAATTCCGTGACCAGCACGCGCTCGATGCGCTTGCGCAGCGCATCGCGCGCTTCCACCGTGACCGGCATCACGATGGCCTGGGCCACGTTCGACTGCGGAAAGATCTGGTCCAGCGGCAGGTAGAAACGCGGCGCGCCGGTGCCCACGAACGACGTCACGCTTTGCACGCCCTTGTCGCGGCGCATGGCGGCCTCGAAGCGTTTGGTCATGGCCTCGGTCTCGGCAATGGCGGTGCCCTCGGGCATCCACAGCTCCACCATCAGCTCCGGGCGGCTCGAATCGGGGAAGAACTGCTTTTCGACGTACTTGAACGCCAGCAGACCCAGCGCGAACGCCACCAGCGTGATCGCGATCACCGTCTTGCGCCACGTGACGCACCAGTTCACCAGTTGCCGGAAGCGCGCGTAGAACGGCGTGTCGAACACCTCGTGATGGCCGCCGTCCTGCGTGCGCGTCTTGAGGATCAGGTAGCCCAGATACGGCGTGAAATAGACAGCCGCCAGCCACGACAGCACCAGCGCCAGCGACGTCACCGCAAAGATCGCGAACGTGTACTCGCCAACCGTGGAGCGCGCCAGCCCCACCGGCAGGAATCCGGCCGCCGTGATCAGCGTGCCGGTCAGCATCGGCATGGCCGTCGAGGTGTAGGCAAAGGTGGCCGCCTCCATCTTCGAGAAGCCTTCCTCGAGCTTGCGGACCATCATCTCCACGGCAATGATGGCGTCATCGACCAGCAGCCCGAGCGCGATGATCAGCGCCCCCAGCGATATCTTGTGCAGGCCGATGCCGAAGATGTTCATGAACAGGAACGTCACCGCCAGCACCAGCGGGATGGTCAGCGCCACCACCAGGCCGGGCCGCACGTCCAGGCGCAGCGGCCGGGTATGCAGGCCCAGCGCCACGAAGCTCACGCCCAGCACGATCACCACGGCCTCGATCAGCACGTGCACGAATTCGCCCACGCTGCGCTTGACGGCCTGCGGCTGGTCCTGCACCTGGTCCATCTCGATGCCCACCGGCAACTGCCCGCGCAGGCCATCGGTCACGCGGCGCAGTTCCTGGCCCAGCGCGATGATGTCGCCGCCCTTTTCCATCGAGATGCCCAGGCCGATCACGTCCTTGCCGTTGAAGCGCATCTTGCTGACGGGCGGGTCCACATAGGCACGGTACACGTGCGCGATGTCGCCCAGGCGGATATTGGCGATGCCGTTGGGCCCGCGCAGCACCAGGTTCTGCAGGTCTTCCACGTCGCCCAGCTGGCCCGTGACGCGCACCTGCAGGTTGTCGGTGGGCGTCACCAGCACGCCGCTGCCGGTGGGATTGTTCTGCTCCGAGATCTGGTTGGCGATGGCGTTGATGTCCAGCCCCAGCTGGGCAAATCGCGCCTGGTTGAACTCGATGAAGATCTTCTCGTCCTGCAGCCCCAGCAGCGTGACCTTGGCGACGGCCGGAATACGCAGCAGTTCCTGCCGCACCAGGTCGGCGTATTCGCGCAGTTCCTTGTAGCTGAAGCCGTCGGCGGACAGCGCGTAGATCGAGCCGTAAACGTCGCCAAACTCGTCGTTGAAGAACGGCCCGCGCACGCCCTGCGGCAGGGTCTGCTGGATATCGCCGATCTTCTTGCGCACCGTGTACCAGATCTGCGCGGTGTCCTTGGCCGGCGAATTGTCGGCCAGCTGGAAAATCACCGTGGTTTCGCCCGGCTTGGAGAAACTACGAATCTTGTCGGCATATGGCACTTCCTGCAGTTGCCGTTCGATCTTGTCGGTGACCTGCACGGCAATCTGCTCGGCCGTGGCGCCAGGCCAGAAGGCCTGCACCACCATCACGCGGAACGTGAACGGCGGATCTTCGTCCTGGCCAAGCTGGAAGAACGCCAGCAGGCCGCCCAGCAGCAGCACGACCAGCAGGTAACGCGTGAGCGGCTGGTGTTCGAGCGCCCAGCGCGACAGGTTGAAACGGGAATGTTCCATGCGCCGCCCTCAGCCCAGGCGGCGGTCAAGGGCGCTCAGCTGCGCGCCGGGGTTCGAGGCCGGCTGGGCCGGCGCCACGCTCTGCATCGGCTTGACCTTCTGCCCGGGCTTGAGCAGATGGACGCCGGCCGTGACGATGGTCTGGCCCGGCGTCAGACCCTGCCGCACCTCGATCAGGTTGCCCTGCGCGTCGCCCAGCGTCACCGGCACCGGCTTGACCGTGCCGCTGCCGCCCTGGCCGGGCTGATAGATCCACACCTGGTTGGCGCCCTTGTCCTGCAGCAGCGCGGTCAGCGGCACGCGGATCGTGGCCGCATCGCCGGTCCGGGTGAACGACACCACGGCCGTCATGCCGATGCGCAGGTCAGCCGGCGGGTTGGGAATGCTGACGCGGGTGGGATAGGTTCGCGTGACCGGATCGGCGGCCGCCGAAATCTCGCGCACGCGGCCCGGCAACGTGCGGTGCGGGTCCGACCACGTATGGATCGACACCTCGGTGATGCCACGCAGCATGTCGACCTGATCCTCGGGCAGGCCGATGGCCACTTCCTTTTCGGCGGTCTGCGCCACACGGATGACCGGCTGGCCCGGCGTGACCACCTGGCCCACCTCGGTATCGATGGCGGTCACCACGCCGTCGGCGTCGGCCGTCAGCACCGCGTAGCCGGTCTGGTTCGACTGGTTGCGCAGGCTGGCCTGCGCCTGTTCCAGCCGCGATGCGGCCGAATCGAAGGTCGCCTGGCGGCGGTTCAGCTCGGCCGCGCTGATGAAGTTCTTGGCCGCCAGTTCCTTGTAGCGTTTCAGGTCGGCGGCGGCCAGGTCGCGGTCGGTTTTGGCCGCATCGTACTGGGCCCGCGCGCCGGACTCGGCCAATGCCAGGTCGGTCGGATCGAGCCGGGCCAGCGGCTGCCCCTTGCGTACGCTGGCCCCGACATCGACCAGACGGGCCGCGATCTTGCCGCCCACCCGGAATCCCAGCCGCGACTCGATGCGCGGGCGCACTTCGCCCGAAAACTCGTACTCGGTCTTGCCGGCCGCCGGGCTCAGTTGCATCAGCCGCACCGGCCGCACGTCCTCCACAGGCTCGGCCTGCTTGCCGCATCCGCCCAGTGCCAGCAGCCCGGCCATCGCCAGCAGCCCAACAGCCGCACGGGCCCGCCCCGGCCGCACCGGGCGGCGTACGGCCAGGCGCGACTTGGGAACGAGATCAACTTCAGCGGCCGCAACTTCCGGCCTGGCAACGGGCACTGGCATGGACAAGCGTCTTTGAGTCGGTGGAAAAGGATGAAGCTGGGTGCAGCAAAAACCGGCTGAAACTCGGGCTGATTCCGGCAGCGGTACTGCGCGGCCTTGCGGCCGGATGGTGTCTCGCTGGCGCCTCGGGTCGGGCGCGTTGCCGCCGTTCCGGTCGATTCCCGCAACTTCGGAAATCGGCCATGGGGAGTTAATAACTTTGCGGTCAGTAATATAGCGAGCGGCCATGAGTGCGTCAAACGCCGGATGACGAACGGCTGTATTCCGCGACAAAACGCCACGTTCCCGGCGCGGCACGCAATAAGGGCCTTTTTCATCACGCAATCGCCGGGGCCGCGCCAGGTGGCCAATGTTACAATTCGCCGCTTTGGCGCCGCCCCCCGCCGCCCCACCAGAAAGAGATTGGCGTGACGCCCGATCAGTATTGCCAGGACAAGGCCGCGAAAAGCGGCTCCAGCTTCCATTACAGCAGCCTGCTCCTGCCCCCCGAACGCCGCCGCGCGCTGACGGCCCTGCAAGCCTGGCGCCTGGAGCTCGATGCCATCGTTCACGAGAACCATGATGCCGGCGTGGCCCTGCAGCGGCTGGACTGGTGGCGCGCCGAACTGCGCCGCCTGTACGAAGGCAGCCCGAATCATCCCGTCAGCCACGCGCTGTTGCCCTACCTGGCCAGCCTGCCCCAGGCAGAGATGACCCAGGTGCTCGACGGCACCGAGATGGACCTTGCCCAGTCGCGCTATTTCGACGAGGCGGCGCTTGGCCGGTACTGCAGGCTGGTGGGCGGTACGCTCGGCAAGCTGTCGGCACGGCTGCTGGGCTTTACCGATGACCGTACGCTGGAGTCGGCCGAAAAGCTCGGGCTGTCGCAGATGCGCATCCGCATCGTGCGCGAGGTGGGCCACGACGCCCGCCAGGGCCGCGTCTATATTCCCGTGGATACCTTGCAGCGATTCGAGGTGCCGGTGGCCGACATCATGCAGTCGCGCCATTCCGCGCAGTTTGTGACCCTGATGCGCGAACAGGCCGCGCTGGCCCGCACGCTGTACCAGGAAGCGCTGGCGCTGCTGCCCCGCGCCGACCGCCGGGCCCAGCGCGCGGCGCTGGCGCTGGCGGCCATCCACCATGCCTTGCTTGACGAGATCGAAGCCAGCGATTTCCAGGTGCTGACCCAGCGCATTGCGCTGACGCCCATGCGCAAGCTGTGGCTGGCGTGGAAGACCTGGCTCAGGAATGGCTGAGCGCGGGTGCCTTGCCGCATCGGCCCCTTCGGCTGCCTTTTTTTCACCCCTTCTGCCGCCTTCGCCGTCCCCTGCCGTCAGTTCCTGGCGGCCAGTCGTTTCAGAGTATTGATGCCATGACCACTGCCACGCCCTCTCTTGGCCAGCTGATTCTTGATCGCGCCGACGCCCTGGCCCGGCACTCCGATATGGAAGGCGGCCTGACCTGCGCCTACCTGACGCCCGCCCATACCCAGGCGCAGGCGCTGCTGGCGCGCTGGATGGAAGATGCCGGCATGGCCGTGCGCATCGACGCCATCGGCAACGTGATCGGCCGCTATGCCGCCGACCCGGCCGAGCGGCACCCCAAGGTGCTGATGACCGGGTCGCACTTCGACACGGTGCGCAACGGCGGACGCTACGACGGGCGGCTGGGCATCCTGCTGCCCATCGCCGTGGTGGGCGCGCTGCGCGACGCGGGCATCCGCCTGCCCTACCACTTCGAGGTGGTGGCTTTTGCCGAAGAAGAAGGTCTGCGCTTCAAGACCAGCTTCCTGGCCAGCAGCGTGCTGGCGAACCGCTTCGATCCGGCGTTGCTGGACCGCGTAGACACCGATGGCGTGTCGATGCGCGATGCCTTGGCGCAGGCGGGCTTCCCGGGCGCGGGCAGCCTGGACGCGCTGCGCGCCGCGGCGGTCGATCCCGCCACGCTGGCCGGCTTTGTCGAGGTCCATATCGAACAGGGTCCGGTGCTGCTGAATCGCGGCCTGCCCCTGGGCATCGTGACGCAGATCGCCGGCAGCAGCCGCTTCCAGGTGCGTGTGGAGGGGCTGGCCAGCCATGCCGGCACCACGCCAATGGATATGCGGCGCGACGCGGCCGCCGGCGCAGCGGAAATGATCTTGCTGGTGGAGCAGCGCTGCGGCCAGGTGCCGACGCTCGTCGGCACGGTGGGCCAGCTGCAGGTGCCCAACGGATCGAGCAACGTGATTCCGGCCGCATGCGTATTTTCGATGGACATCCGCGCGGGCGAGGACGGCATCCGCGAAGCGGCCATCGCCGATATCGTGGCAGGTATCGAGACCATTGCCGCCCGGCGATCGCTCCAGGTCGCCGTGGAACGGGTCACGCCGGTCAACAACGCCCCGTGCGCGCGCTGGCTGATGGACCAGTTCGCGGCGGTGTTGAAAAAGCGTGGGCTGGAGCCGTTCGAGCTGCCTTCAGGGGCCGGGCACGACGCGATGATGATGCAGCGGATCACCGATGTGGCAATGCTGTTCGTGCGCTGCGGCAATGGCGGGATCAGCCACAATCCGGCGGAAACGATCACGGTGGAAGACGCCCAGCAGGCCGCCGAGGTATTCGTGGACTTCCTGCGGCACTTCCGGACGGCGGGCTGATCAGCCGCCCTGGTACATTTCCTTGCCGATGTCGTAAAGATTCTTGCGCAGCGTCTTGCGTTCGTCGGGCGACAGGCGCTGGCTGCCGCCGCGCTGCCCCTGACGCGCGGCACGCTCGGCCATGTCGCGCTCGGTCTCGGCACGATCATTGCGGCGGGGTTGCTGACGGTTGCGTTCGGGTGCCGACGGGCTGCTGCCCGGGCCCCCAGGCGGCTGGCCCTTGGGATGAAGCAAATGCGCCATGCCCGCCGACTGGGCGAATGCCGGGGCAGGCGCCGCGGCGATCAGCAGGGTCAGGCCGGCCAGACAGACCACTCGCGCGCAAATTGTGCGACGCAGGGTTTGCCCGTGCCGGTTATGCTTCACTTTCATTGGATAATGGCGGTTTCGACCGTGGCTTCCGGATCGATCTTCAGGATCCCCGGGGGCAGCGCACCGGCATCGCCCCGACGACAGCAGGCGAATGCCAGTGTCACGGCCGGAACAGTACGATGCCCGTGGTGACCGTTCAGTTCCCAGGCGAAAAGCGTCCCTGGGAAAACGGTTTGCGGAGTGTAAATGCACAAAAGGTGCATGCCGCCATACCACGGGGTAAAGTATGTAACGTTTTGTTAAGCCATTTTGAGCGAAAGCGATAGTCGCTAAGATACCGCCATGGAAAATACCAGCCACAAGATTCTCGTCGTGGATGACGACCCGCGCCTGCGCGACCTGCTGCGCCGCTACCTTGGCGAACAGGGCTTCACGGTTCTCGTGGCGGAAAACGCCACGGCCATGAACAAGCTCTGGCTGCGCGAGCGTTTCGATCTGCTGGTGCTGGACCTGATGATGCCCGGCGAAGACGGGCTTTCCATCTGCCGCCGCCTGCGCGGCGCGAACGACCAGACCCCGATCATCATGCTCACCGCCAAGGGCGAGGACGTCGACCGCATCGTCGGCCTGGAAATGGGTGCCGACGATTATCTGCCCAAGCCTTTCAATCCGCGCGAGCTGATTGCGCGGATTCACGCCGTACTGCGTCGCAAGGGGCCCGCCGAAGTACCGGGCGCGCCGTCCGAAACGCCTGAAACGTTTGCGTTCGGCGATTTCGTGCTGAACCTGGCCACGCGTACGCTGACCAAGAACGACGAGGAAATCACGCTCACCACGGGCGAATTCTCGGTGCTCAAGGTTTTTGCCCGCCACCCGCGCCAGCCGCTGTCCCGCGAAAAGCTGATGGAAATGGCGCGCGGCCGCGAATACGAGGTGTTCGACCGCAGCCTGGACGTGCAGATTTCGCGTCTGCGCAAGCTCATCGAACCTGACCCGAGCAACCCGCGCTTCATCCAGACGGTCTGGGGCCTGGGTTACGTCTTCATCCCCGATGGCGTGAAGTAAGTCCGGTCGACCGCAGCCTCATCGTGGCGACCGCCCTCGGCCGTACCGCAACGCGGTTCTTTGGTTCGCTATTCTGGCGAACCTTCATGCTGATCGCCCTTTTGCTGGCGATCTCGCTGGGTATCTGGTTCCAGAGCTATCGGCTCTTCGAACGCGCGCCGCGCGCCCAGCAGATCGCCATGCAGGTGGTCAGCGTGGTCAAGCTTACCCGCGCAGCCCTGCTCTACTCGGACCCGGCCCGGCGCCGGTTCCTGCTGCTCGACCTCGTCCAGAACGAGGGCATCAAGGTCTATCCGCGCGAAAAGGACGACGACTTTGCCGCGCCCAAGGCCAACCCGTTCCTGACCCAGCTCGTCCAGCAGGAAATCCGCAGCCGCCTGGGCGAAGACACCGTGCTGGCCACCACGGTCAACGATATTCCGGGCGTGTGGGTCAGCTTCGAGATCGAAGGCGACGACTACTGGGTGGCGATCAGTCCCGAGCGTTTCGAACGCGTGCCCGGCATCCAGTGGCTCTGGTGGAGTATTGCCGCGCTGCTGCTGTCGATCATCGGTGCCGCCTTCATCACGGCGCGCGTGAACTACCCGCTCAAGCGCCTGGCCAATGCCGCGCGACTGATCGGCTCCGGGGGCGAAGCGCCGCCGCTGCGCGAACAGGGCGCCAGCGAAGTGGCGCAGGCCAACCGCAGTTTCAACCAGATGGTGCGCGACCTGCGCCAGCTCGACGACGACCGCGTGGTCATGCTGGCCGGTATCTCGCACGATCTGCGTACCCCGCTCACCCGTCTGCGGCTGGAAACCGAGATGTCGCCCGTGGACACCACCACGCGCGACGCCATGATTGCCGACATCGAACAGATGGATGCCATCATCGGCCAGTTCCTGAACTACGCCCGGCCGGGCCAGGAAGTGGTGGAGCCGGTGGACCTCTCCACGCTGGTGCAGGAATCCGTTGGCGTCTATGCCGCGCACGACGACGTGCGCGTGCATGTGCGGGCGAATGGCCCGGTCATGGCCGTGGCCAACCGCATGGAGATCCAGCGCATCCTGGACAACCTTGTCGAGAACGCGCGCCGCTATGCCAAGGACGAGGAATCTGGCATGGCCGAGGTGGAAATCTCCACGCGCGTGGAGGACAAGGAAGCCGTGCTGGTGGTGGCCGACAGCGGGCCCGGCGTCCCGAACGAGCAGCTGTCGCTGCTGACCCGGCCGTTCTACCGGCTCGACAGCGCGCGCAGCGAGGCCAAGGGCGCCGGGCTGGGCATGTCCATCGTCAACCGCATCCTGCAGCGCAACGGCGGCCGCCTGATCCTGGCCAACCGCCCCGCCCCGAAAACCGGGCTCGTGGTCAGCGCGCGATTCCGGCGCGCCTGACCCGCCGTTTTCCCCCTCCGCGCCCCACCTGCGTGCCCGCATGTCCCGCATGCGGCGCATTGACAGGTTTTCTTCAGCAATTGATATGGTTTTGAAAGGTTGCTGACAGGGGAATGACAGCGACATTGCGCACACTTCAGGCCATCGACAGGCCGATGCATACAACGGCATCCGAAGTCATGGCGCCGCCTGCCGCAGCACCCCTTTTCCGCCATGGCTGACAACACCGACAACATGCCGCACGACCCCACGTACGGCGACCGAGAGACAGCCATGTCAAGCTCCAGCTCCACCCCCCAGCACGGTTTCCGGACCGTGTTCCGCGTCGTCAGCGGAAACTTCCTCGAAATGTACGACTTCATGGTGTACGGCTTCTACGCCGCCGCCATCGCGCGTACGTTCTTCCCTGCCGGCGATGAGTTTGCATCGCTGATGCTGTCGCTGGCCACGTTCGGCGCCGGCTTCCTGATGCGACCGCTTGGCGCGATCGTGCTGGGTGCCTACATCGACCATCACGGCCGCCGCAAGGGCCTGATCATCACGCTGGCGCTGATGGCGCTGGGCACGCTGCTGATCGCGCTGGTGCCGGGCTATGCATCGATCGGCGTGGCCGCCCCGCTGCTGGTGTTGTTCGGGCGCCTGCTGCAGGGTTTCTCGGCCGGCGTGGAACTGGGCGGCGTGTCGGTGTACCTGTCCGAGATCGCCAAGCCCGGCCAGAAGGGCTTCTACGTGGCCTGGCAGTCGGCCAGCCAGCAGGTGGCCGTGATCTTCGCCGGCCTGCTCGGCGTGATCCTGCACGCCACGCTGGCGCCCGCGCAGATGGACAGCTGGGGCTGGCGCGTGCCGTTCCTGATCGGCTGCCTGATCGTGCCGTTCCTGTTCCTGATCCGCCGCTCGCTGGAAGAAACCGAGGAATTCCGCACGCGCAAGCATCGTCCGTCGATCAACGAGATCTACCGTTCGATGCTCGACAACTGGCGCATCATCGTCGCCGGCTGCCTGATGGTGGTGATGACCACGGTGTCGTTCTACATGATCACCGCGTACACGCCGACGTTCGGCAAGACCGTGCTCAAGCTCGACGACGTGGACAACCTGATCGTCACGATGTGCGTGGGCCTGTCGAACTTCATCTGGCTGCCGCTGATGGGCGCCCTGTCCGACCGTATCGGCCGCAAGCCGCTGCTGGTGTTCTTCACGATCGCCACGCTGGTCACCGCCTACCCCGCGGTGTCGTGGCTGGTGGCGGCGCCGTCGTTCGAGCGCCTGCTGTTGGTGGAACTGTGGCTGTCGTTCCTGTATGGCAGCTATAACGGCGCCATGGTCGTCACCTTGACCGAGGTCATGCCGCCCGCCGTGCGTACCGCCGGCTTCTCGCTGGCCTACAGCCTGGCCACGGCGCTGTTCGGCGGCTTCACGCCGGCGATCTCGACGTACCTGATCCACAGCACCGGCAACAAGGCAGCCCCCGGCCTGTGGCTGATGTTTGCCGCAGCTTGCGGCCTGGTGGCCACGCTGGTCATCTTCCGCGCCCGGCGCGAGCACGCGGCGCTGCACGCCGCCTGAGCCTCCGCCCGGCCTGCCGCACGCGTGGGGCCCGCGCCGCCTTCATGTGCCTGACACGTTCGCGTGGCAGGTATGTGATGGCGGCGCGCTTGCTTTCCGGACAGCCGTCACCATTTGGCACTCATGGCATACTTGTGGCGCATTTTGCGCAGCGCGAGACGCTGCCTATCGGCCTGTTTAAGAAAACCAATTGGCCTTGGTGCGCCCGAATGCGCATACTCGGAGCTTTCGTGCAAATACGATTGACATCCCCGGCTGCCGCGGGAACCGAATCGTAGATTGCAAGCCTCAATCTGTTCAACCGTATCTAGGAGAAGTCAATGAAGACCGTTGGTGACAAGCTCGAAGCCTTCAGCATCGTTGGTGTCAAGCCGGGTTTCAACAACCACGAAGAGAATGGCCAGTCGGCTTTCGAAGACATCACCGAAAAGTCGTTCGAAGGCAAGTGGAAGGTCATTTACTTCTACCCGAAGGACTTCACGTTCGTGTGCCCGACCGAAATCGTGGCATTTGCCAAGCTGAACAACGACTTCGCCGATCGTGACGCGATCGTGCTGGGCGGCTCGACCGACAACGAATTCGTGAAGCTGGCATGGCGCCGCGAACACAAGGATCTGAACAAGCTGAACCAGTGGCAATTCGCCGATGTGACCGGCTCGCTGGTCGACCAGCTGGGCGTGCGTGACAAGGCCGCCGGCGTGGCCCTGCGCGCGACGTTCATCGTCGATCCGGACAATGTGATCCAGCACGTTTCGGTGAACAACCTCAACGTCGGCCGCAACCCGGAAGAAGTCCTGCGTATTCTGGACGGTCTGCAAACGGACGAACTGTGCCCGTGCAACCGCGCTGTCGGCGGCGCCACGCTGTAATTGGCCCTGCCCGCCAGGCACCTTGCGTGACCCGGCACATCGCATGGAAGGGCCTGGCGCCCTTTCATGTCGAAACCCGCTATGTGCGGGTTTTTTGAGCCCTTGTCGATAGGAGAAATAAATGGAATTCCTCAGCACGATTAAGAATGCAATCCCCGATTACGCCAAGGACATCCGCCTGAATGTGGATGGCACCATCGCGCGTTCGTCGCTGGAAGGCAACGATGCAGTCGGGGTGGCGCTGGCGGCGGCCTTCGCGGCCAAGAGCAAGCTGATTGTCGACGTGATTCGCAACGCCAACGTGCTGTCTCCCGAGGAAGTCAACGCCGCGCAGACCGCCGCCGCGCTGATGGGCATGAACAACATCTGGTATCCGTACGTCGAGATGGCCGAAGATCCGGACCTGGCCAGCCAGCCTGCCGGCCTGCGCATGAACGCCTACGCTACCCATGGTGGTGTGGACAAGCGCCGCTTCGAGATGTACGCACTGGCCGCCTCGATCATCGGCAAGTGCCACTTCTGCGTGAAGTCGCACTACCAGTTGCTGAAGACCGAACAGGGCATGAGCGCCCAGCAATTGCGTGACGTCGGCCGCATCGCCGCCGTGATCGGCGCCGCCGCCAATGTGATCGTCGCGGAATAAGACGCCAGATCGCGACCGAAGCGCGCCAATCGGGCGTTCATCGCGGGCCGCGTCGCCCCCGACGTAACGCCAGGCACCCACGCGGGCGGGCACTGAAAGGTGTCCGCCCGTGTGCATGGATGCGCTTGCGCAATCGTCAATCGGGATATTGTCCGACATCGCTTACAGCCAATCGAACCGGTGCATTTGTGCATGGCGCGGCCTACAATCGACGAAAGGTCACGAACTTCGCTGTTGCCATGAGCACCTTGCCTTCACCCAATTCGCCACGCTTCCGCTTCCGGCTGGCCGCGGTCCATGACTGGGGCGATATCGCCGCGGTCACGCAGCAGGCCTACGGGCAATATGAGCTCGAAATCATGGAAGATTGCCGCGCGTCGTTCCAGCGCGGCATGAAGGCCGTGATGGCCGCCAAGGACAATCCCGACATGGAATGGTGGGTCGCCGAGACCGACCACGGCATCAGCGGTGCGGTGCTGTTCTGCCATCCGGGCGCCACGCTGACGGCGCTGGACGACTCCACGATCACGCTGACGCAGCCCGAAGCGCGGCTGCTGTCGGTCAGCCCGCAGGCGCGCGGGCTCGGGCTGGGCAAGCGGCTGATGCAGATCTGCATCCAGCGCGCCCGCGACATTGGCGCCCAGGCGCTGATCTGCCGCACCATGCCCGAAATGGATTCGGCCATCAAACTGTGCGAGCAGATGGGCTTCCAGAAGCGGACGGAAGCCGGATCGCGCCATGGGGCCATGGCGCGGCTGATCGATTACGTATATCCGATCACGGCCGAGGAACCGGCCGCGCCGTCGCCGCCCGCCCCCTGAGCCGGTCGCGCAATCAGTCCTGCACGTCGGCCGTGCGGCGGTAGATCAGCACCGCCGCCTGCGCGACGATGCCCTCTTCCTTGCCTTCGAAGCCGAGCTTCTCGTTGGTCTTGGCCTTCACGTTGCAATGCGTGACGGGCAGGCCCAGGTCTTCGGCCAGGTTGGCCACCATGCCGGCGATATGTGGCGCCAGCTTGGGCTTCTGCGCGATGACCGTGGCATCGACGTTGCCGATCTCGAACCCGGCGGCTCGCACGCGGCGCGCGGCCTCGCGCAACAGCACGCGGCTGTCGGCGCCCTTGAAGTCCGGATCGGTGTCCGGGAAATGGCGGCCGATGTCGCCCAGCGCAGCCGCGCCAAACAGCGCGTCGGTCACGGCGTGCAGCAGCGCATCGGCATCGGAGTGGCCCAGCAGGCCACGGTCGTGCGGAATATCGACGCCACCGAGAATCAGCTTGCGGCCCGGCACCAGGGCGTGCACGTCATAGCCCTGCCCTACGCGAAAATCGAACGGATTCAAAACGACTCCTTGCAAAAATGGGTCACGACGCCGGCTGGCCCGTGCGCAGCAGCACGTCGGCCAGCGCAAAGTCCTCGGGGTAGGTCACCTTGAAATTGCGCAGCGAACCGTTGACCAGCCGCGGATGCAGGCCCAGGCGCTCGATGGCGCTGGCTTCATCGGTGACCACGGCACCGGCGGCCATGGCGTCTTCCAGCGCATGGCGCAGTACGCCGATGCGGAACATCTGTGGTGTTTGCGCCTGCCACAGGCCCTCGCGTGGCACGGTGCCGCCGATGCGCGCGCCGGCATCGGCACGCTTCAGGGTGTCGGGCACCGGCACGGCCAGGATGCCGCCGATCGGCTCGCTGGCCGAATCGTCGGATTCCACCGCCCGCACCAGCGTATCGATCATCGCACTGGTCAGCCCGGGGCGCGCGGCGTCGTGGACCAGCACCCAGTCGGTATCGGTTGCACCCAGCGTGGCCAGGTGATGCAGGCCGGCCAGCACCGACGCATGGCGCGAATCGCCGCCCACGAATGCGGTGTCGAAGCGCAGCCCCGCAAAGGCCTGCGCGCCGAACCGTGACTCCAGCGGCATGTCGTCGGGCGCCAGCACCAGCGCCGTGGCGCTGATGGCTTCGCTGGCGGAAAACGCCGCCAGGGCGTACCAGAGCATCGGCCGGCCGGCCACGGTCTGGTATTGCTTCTGCACGGCGCCGCCGGCACGGCTGCCGGTACCGGCACAGGGAATCAGGGCGAATCGACGATCGGACACAGGTTTCTGAGGGCCTTGGAATATTTGGCACGGCCAGCGGGCCGGCCGGAGCGCATTCTATAATACGGCCCTCGCCCGCCGCCATGAATCCTGGCATGGTCCGGCTGGCATGACAGACAACCCCTGCCCGTGGCATGCCTTTCGCATGTGCCGGCGGGGTGTCGCCGTTTTTGCGCCCGATGCTGCCAATGCCTGACAACGCTACCGCATTTCCTTTCGCCACCCTGCCGCTGGTCAAGGCTGGCATGCGCCATACCCTGACCGGCCTGACCGGGTCCGCCGACGCCCTGGCAGTGGCCGCCTATGCACGCCAGCACCGCGCCAGCGTGCCGATGGTGGCCGTGGTCTGCGCCAATGCCATGGACGCGCAGCGGCTGGCCGAGGAAATCCCATGGTTCGCCCCCGAACTGCGCGTGCGGCTGCTGCCCGACTGGGAAACGCTGCCCTACGACAGCTTCTCGCCCCACCAGGACCTGGTGTCGGAACGCCTGGCCACGCTGCACGACATCCAGGGCGGCCAGTGCGACGTGATGATCGTCCCCGCATCGACCGCGCTCTACCGGCTGGCGCCGCCCTCGTTCCTGGCCGCCTACACATTCTTCTTCAAGCAGGGCGAAAAGCTCGACGAAGCCGCGCTCAAGGCGCAGTTCACGCTGGCCGGCTACGAGCACGTCAGTGCGGTCATGCGACCGGGCGAATACAGCGTGCGCGGCGGGCTGATCGACCTGTACCCGATGGGCTCGGCCCTGCCGTACCGGATCGACCTGTTCGGCGACGAGATCGAGACCATCCGCGCGTTCGATCCCGATTCGCAGCGCAGCCTGTATCCGGTCAAGGAAGTGCGCCTGCTGCCGGGCCGCGAGTTTCCGCTGGACGACGCCGCCCGCACCGCCTTCCGCGGCCGCTGGCGCGAGGTGTTCGAGGGCGATCCGACCAAATCCCCGATCTACAAGGACATCGGCAACGGCGTGCCGTCCGCGGGTATCGAGTACTACCTGCCGCTGTTCTTCGAGCAAAGCGCCACGCTGTTCGACTACCTGCCCGCCGGCACGCAACTGGCCTTCGCGGGCCAGGTCGATGAAGCCATCCGCCGCTTCTGGGCCGACACCACGCAGCGTTACACCTTCATGCGCCACGACCGCGAGCGCCCGCTGCTGCCGCCCGCGGACCTGTTCCTGTCCGAAGAGCAGTTCTTCATCGGGGCCAAGCCGCTGGCCCGGCTGGTACTGCAGCGCGAGGCCGTGGCAGCCGACGTGCCGGCGTTCTCGGCCAGCCTGCCCGATGTGTCGGTCAACCGCCGCGCCGAAGATCCGCTGGTCAACCTGGAAGCCCTGCTGCTGAACAAGGCCACGCGCGTGCTGATGTGCGCCGACTCGGCGGGACGCCGCGAAACGCTGATGCAGCTGTTTGCCGAAAGCGGCCTGCGTCCGATGGTGGTCGAGGACTTTGCGGCCTTCCTGGCCGGCGATTCGCATTTCTCGATCGTGGTGGCGCCCCTGCAGAGCGGCTTTGCCCTGCCCGCCGCGCCCTTCGCGTTCGTCACCGAGAACGAACTGTATGCCGGCACCGCGCGCCGCACGGGGCGCCGCAAGCAGGAGCAGGCCAGCACCGTCGATTCGATGGTGCGCGACCTGGCCGAGCTCAAGATCGGCGACCCGGTGGTGCACAGCGAGCACGGCATCGGCCGCTATCAGGGACTGGTCACGCTGGACATGGGCCAGGGCGACGAGGAATTCCTGCATCTGGACTACGACAAGGCCAGCAAGCTGTACGTGCCCGTGCACCAGTTGCACGTGATCTCGCGCTATTCGGGCGCCGATCCGGACACCGCCCCGCTGCACTCGCTGGGCACCGGCCAGTGGGACAAGGCCAAGCGCCGCGCCGCGCAGCAGATCCGCGACACGGCCGCCGAACTGCTGAACCTGTACGCACGCCGTGCGCTGCGCCAGGGCTTTGCCTTCCCGCTGCAGCCCAAGGACTACGAGGCCTTCGCCGAGAGCTTCGGCTTCGAGGAAACGCCCGACCAGGCCGCCGCCATTTCGGCCGTGATCGCCGACATGACGTCGGGCAAGCCGATGGACCGCCTGGTCTGCGGCGACGTGGGCTTCGGCAAGACCGAGGTGGCGCTGCGGGCCGCGTTCGTGGCCGTGCTGGGCGGCAAGCAGGTGGCCATGCTGGCGCCGACCACGCTGCTGGCCGAGCAGCACTTCCAGACCCTGTCCGACCGCTTTGCCGAGTGGCCGGTGCGCATCGTGGAGCTGTCGCGCTTCAAGACCAAAAAGGAAGTGGACGCCGCGATCAAGCAGATCAACGACGGCACGGTCGACATCGTCATCGGCACCCACAAGCTGCTGTCCGACGAGGTGAAGTTCCAGCGCCTGGGGCTGGTCATCATCGACGAGGAACACCGCTTTGGCGTGCGCCAGAAGGAGGCGCTGAAGACGCTGCGCGCCGAGGTGGACGTGCTGACGCTGACCGCCACGCCGATCCCGCGTACGCTGGGCATGGCGCTGGAAGGCCTGCGCGACTTCTCGGTCATCGCCACCGCGCCGCAGAAGCGGCTGGCCATCAAGACTTTCGTGCGCCGCGAGGAAGACGGCGTGATCCGCGAAGCCATCCTGCGCGAGCTCAAACGCGGCGGCCAAGTCTACTTCCTGCACAACGAAGTCGAGACGATCGAGAACAAGCGCGCGAGGCTGGCCGAACTGGTGCCCGAGGCCCGCATCGCCGTGGCGCACGGGCAGATGCACGAGCGCGAGCTGGAACGCGTGATGCGCGATTTTGTGGCCCGCCGCGACAATATCCTGCTCTGCACGACGATCATCGAAACCGGCATCGACGTGCCCACGGCCAACACGATCCTGATCCATCGCGCCGACCGCTTTGGCCTGGCCCAGTTGCACCAGCTGCGCGGCCGCGTGGGCCGCAGCCACCACCAGGCCTATGCCTACCTGCTGGTGCATGACGTGGACGGGCTGACCAAGCAGGCGCAGCGCCGGCTGGAAGCCATCCAGCAGATGGAGGAACTGGGCGCGGGCTTCTACCTGGCCATGCACGACCTGGAAATCCGCGGCGCCGGCGAAGTGCTTGGCGACAAGCAGTCGGGCGAGATCCACGAAATCGGCTTCCAGCTTTACACCGACATGCTCAACGCGGCCGTGAAGTCGCTCAAGGCCGGCAAGGAGCCCGACCTGATGGCGCCGCTGGCGGCCACCACCGAGATCAACCTCGGCACGCCTGCGCTGCTGCCGAACGACTACTGTGCCGACGTGCACGAGCGCCTGTCGCTCTACAAGCGGCTGGCCAACTGTGAAACCGGCGAGCGCGTGGACGACATCCAGGAAGAGCTGATCGACCGCTTCGGCCGCCTGCCCGCCCAGGCGCAGGCACTGATCGAAACGCACCGGCTGCGCATTGCCGCCGCGCCGCTGGGCGTGCGCAAGATCGACGCCGGCGAGGCCACGGTGAGCATGCAGTTCGTGCCGAATCCCCCGATCGACGCCATCCGGATCATCGACCTCGTGCAAAAGAACAAGCACATCAAGCTGGCCGGGCAGGACAAGCTGCGCATCGAGGCCAAGATGCCCGACGTGGGCGCTCGGGCGCAGACCATCAAGCACACCCTGCGCCAACTGGCCTGACCGCGCCGACAGGTGTAGGATCACATCCTTGACGAATCAACTGTTTGACCATCCCATGCAAGCTGCCGCCGACACCCGCAATGCCCACGCCGAAGCCCCGCCACGCGGCAGCGCGCTGGACTGGACCCAGCGCCTGGTGTCGTTCGACACCACGTCGCGCCATTCGAACCTGGGGCTGATCGAATCCGTGCGCGACCACTTCCTGGCAAAGGGACTGCGTCCGCATCTGAGCTACAACCCGCAGGGCGACAAGGCCAACCTGTTCGTGACGATTCCGGCCGCGAACGGCGCCACCGACGGCGGCATCGTGCTGTCCGGCCACACCGACGTGGTCCCCGTGGACGGCCAGAGCTGGACCACCGACCCGTTCAAGCCGGTGATTCGCGACGGCAAGCTCTACGGCCGGGGCACGTGCGACATGAAGGGCTTCATCGGCACCAGCCTGGCGCTGCTGCCCACCATCCTCGACGCCAGGCTGCGCGAGCCGGTGCATTACGCGCTGTCGTTCGACGAGGAAATCGGCTGCATGGGCGCGCCATACCTGCTGGCCGAACTGCGCGACCGCGGCGTGACGCCGGCGGGCTGCATCGTCGGCGAGCCGACCAGCATGCGCGTGATCGTGGCGCACAAGGGCATCAACGCCTATCGCTGCTGCGTGAAGGGCCAGGCGGCCCATTCGTCGCTGACGCCCAAGGGCGTCAACGCCATCGAATACGCGGCGCGCCTGATCTGCTACATCCGCGACATAGCCGACGAGTTCAAGGCCAACGGCCCGTACGACCAGGCCTTCGACGTCCCATTCACCACGGCGTCCACCGGCACCATCCACGGCGGCATCGCGCTGAACACGATCCCGGCCGAATGCGAGTTCGTGTTCGAGTTCCGCAACCTGCCGGGCGTGGACCCGGAAGCGATCCTGGCGCGCATCCAGCAGTACGTGAACGACGTGCTGGTGCCGAAGATGCGCGCCGAGCACGTGGACGCGGGCATGGCCATCAGCAAGATCGCCGCGGCCCCGTCGCTGGACGCCGCCGAATCCGATGCGATCACGCAACTTGTGCGTGCACTGACCGCCGACCGCGACACGAACAAGGTGGCCTACGGCACCGAGGCCGGCCTGTTCCAGCGTGCCGGCATTCCGGCCGTCGTGTGCGGCCCCGGCGATATCCAGCAAGCCCACAAGCCCGACGAATTCGTGGCGCTGGACCAACTGGCCGCCTGCGAGGCGTTCCTGCACAAGGTGGTGGACAGCCTGCGCGTGGCCTGATCGGGACCGCCCAAGGCGCGATCGGGGAGCGGGAGCGCAGTACAATACGGCCCTTCTTCCTGTCGCCCTCCCGCATCGCCCGGATTTCCTGCCGTCATGCCCCTGATTCTCCAAAGCCTGTCCCCGCTGTCCGCCGCTGACCTCGACGCCGTGCGCACGGTGGCCAATGCCTCCGATCTCGCGCTGCGCGCCGACAACGTGGCCGCCGCCGACCACTGCAATCCGCTGACCCCGGCGCTGCGCGATGCCCTGGACGACGTGTGCGGCGAACGTGCCATCGACTGGGCCGTGGTGCCGGCGGGCCGCAAGCTGTCGGATTTCCGGCTGGTGGCGATGGACATGGACTCCACGCTGATCACGATCGAGTGCATCGACGAGATCGCCGACTTCTGCGGACTCAAGGCCGAGGTATCGGCCATCACCGAGGCCGCCATGCGCGGCGAAATCACCGATTTCAACGAAAGCCTGCGCCGCCGCGTGGCCCTGCTGAAGGGCCTGGACGCCAGCGTGCTCGACCGCGTGTACGCCGAACGCCTGCGGCTGTCGCCGGGCGCCGAGCGCATGCTGCAGACGATCCAGGCGCTCGGCATGAAGACACTGCTGGTGTCGGGCGGATTCGTGCACTTCACCGACCAGCTCAAGCCGCGCCTGAAGCTAGATTTCACGCGCGCCAATACCCTGGAAATCGTCGACGGCAAGCTGACCGGCAATGTGGTGGGCGAAATCGTCAATGCCGACGTCAAGGCACGCACGGTGCGGGAAGTCTGCGAGCAGATCGGCGCCGATCCGTCGCAGGCCATCGTCATGGGCGACGGGTCCAACGACCTCAAGATGATGGCCGTAGCGGGCCTGTCGGTGGCCTTCCGGGCCAAACCCGTGGTGCGGGCGCAAGCCAGCGTCGCGTTCAATCATGTCGGCCTGGACGGCTTGCTGAACCTGTTCCCGCACTAAGCGATTCGCCTCCAGGCACCCGTTCGTGGTGCCTGATGCTGCCCTCGGAATCCCGGGGGCGTCTTGCGCACATTTTCGTGCGACTGTCACATTACATTTGCGTTATTCGCTTTTCGGCCACAGCTGTACCGAGGGGTCCGCAAACGCCGTGATTGCCTTGTGAAATCAAATGCGAATCATTATTATTATTCCTTTCCCGTAACACCGTCCCCTCGGTCGCCCGACGCATGCAAGCGTTAGCCGTTTTCCTATCCTTGGCCGCCGCCGCGTGCCTCTATTTGTCCGCGCCCAATCAGGTGCTGTGCGTGGACGCCGACAACAACGGCCGCGCGCCGCTACCGCCCCGGCTGCTGCGCTGGCTGGGCGTCGCGCTTGTCATCGGCGGCGCCTGGGTCATGAGCATTCCCGAAGGCTGGCCCGTGGCGATTGCCGCGACGCTGGTCACGCTGACCTGCGCCCTGTCCGCATGGCCCTTCATCGGCACCTGGATTCACCACAAACGCTACGACGACATGCCCGGCGAAGGGAGTGCGCCATGATGGGAACCAAGTGGCTCGCCGGAACCCTGCTGGGCCTGCCGTTGGCCGTCGCGCTGTGCACACTTGGCGTGCTGTGGCTGCCGGGCGGCTGGGAAAGCGGCATCGTGCTGGCCATCACGCTGAGCTTCGTGCTGTGGGTGACCATCATCAGCCTGAGCCTGCTGTTCCAGACCAGCCGCGCCGCCTGGCTGTGGCTGCTTGGCGGCAACCTGGTGTGCTACGGCATCCTGTGGGCGGTCCGCCTGATGCACGCGATGCCGCCGGCATCGACACTGTCTGCCCTGTCTGGGCACTGATCCGGGCCATCGAGGCATTCGCATGAAACCCAATACCCTGCGCGTTTTCAATACGCTCCACACCTGGGTCGGCCTGATGGCCGGCTGGGCGCTGTTCATCGCCTTCTTCGCGGGCGCGATCACCGTCTTCCACCACGAATTGCACGTCTGGCAGAACCCGGCGCGCCTGGAGGGCCATCACGGCACCGAAGTCCAGGTGGACGGGCCTGCCATCGACGCCTTCGTGCAGAAGCTGGTGGCGGTGCATCCGGACGCGGCCAACAGCGTCTACGTCGGCCTGCCCAGCAAGGAAGAACCGGACTTCAATGCGTACTGGCAGGACAAGGCCGGTGAATGGCACACGATGAACGGCGAGCGCCTGAACGGCGACAAGACGGCGCAGCACAACACGTCGCTCGACCACGTGACGGGCGAGCTGTCGGCGTTCTTGAACGCGCTGCACTATTCGCTCGGGCTGGGCATCAATGGCATGTACTTCATGGGGATCGTCTCCGTGCTGTACGGTCTGGCGCTCGTTTCGGGCGTGATCCTGCACCTGCCCCGCCTGAAGAAAGACCTGTTCGCGGTGCGGCCGGGGCGTAATCTGAAGCGATTCTGGATGGACACGCACAATGTGCTGGGCCTGTTCAGCCTGCCCTTCCACCTGATCTTTGCCATCACCGGCGCGTTTTTCTGCCTGTCGCTGATCATGGTCATGGTCTTCAACACGCTGACGTTCGACGGCAAGCTGTTCGAAGCAGTGCCGCGCGTCACGGGTGCGGCCCCCGAAGTCACGGCCTCGGGCCGCGCATCCCCGACGATGAGTTCGGCCCAGCTGCTGGCCATTGCCCGCGAACACGGCGGCGAGCGATTCACGCCCAATGCTATCCGCTTCCAGCGTTATGGCGATGCCAACGCCGTGGCCGAAGTACGAGGCGACAGCACGCGCGCGCTCGGCAACGGCGGCGCGGTAGGCATCCACGCGGCGGCCAATGAGCCGAATGCGGGCCAGTTGATTGCCAACCAGACGGCTGGCGCCCGCGACACGAACCACATGATCTACAGCGCCATGTTTGCGCTCCACTACGGCACATATGGCGACCTGGCCGTGCGGCTGGTTTATCTCGTCGCCGGGCTGGCCGGCGCGTTTCTGTTCTATTCCGGCAACCTGCTGTGGATCGAGACACGCCGCAAGTCCCGGCAGACCGAACAGCCTCGTGTCCACAAGCTGCTGGCCCAGGCCACCGTTGGCGTCTGCATCGGCACCTGCATCGGGGTGGCGCTGTGCTTCCCCGCTGCCCTGCTGTGGCCGGACCGCACCGTGAGCTATGTATTCTGGCCCGTGTTCGCGCTGGCTGCGGCGTGGGCGCTGGCCAGGCCGCCCATTCGCGCCGCCGTGGAACTACTGTGCGTGGCCGCGCTGGCAACCCTCGCCGTGCCGCTGTCGAGCTGGATCCTGACCGGGGATCACCTGTTTGCCGCCGCGCTCCATGGCCGCTGGGTCATCGCCGGCTTCGATATTGGCGCCATTGCCATGGCCGCCGGATACCTCGCACTGGCCCGTGTGACCTGGCGCCGCGCGCAGAACGGCCCCGCCGAATCGGTGTGGGCAACACGCGGCACTGCGGCCCAGCCGGCGCCGCAAGCCACGATGCGCAAGGCCGACGCCTCCTGATTGACTGGCCAGCAAACAGAAAGCCCCGCTTCGGCGGGGCATTTTTACTGCTACGGGGCGCCGGCGGCTAGCGCAGGCAGCTTTCCATCGCCTGCTTCAGATCGCCAATCAGGTCGCGCGTGTCTTCCAGGCCAATGTACAGGCGTACAAGCTCCCCGGCGTTCGTCCAGCCTTCCGGCGGCCAGGTGCCCGCCGGCCGCATCGTGTCGATGTGGTACGGCACCGCCAGGCTATGCGCGCCGCCCCAGGACCAACCGATCGCATAGAGCTTCAGGGCCTCGACGAACGCATCCACCTGCTCGCGCGAAAAGCGGTCATGCAGGATGATCGAAAACAGTCCGCTGGCCCCGGAAAAATCTCGCAACCATTCCGCATGGCCAGGGCAATCGGGCAAGGCCGGATGCAATACGCGGGTTACCTCCGGACGCTGCTTGAGCCATTCGGCAACTTCACGTGCCGCACGGTCGTGCGCCGCCAGGCGTACCGGCATGCTGGCCAGCCCGCGCAGGACCAGGAAGCAATCGTCCGCCGACACGCCCCAGCCCATGATCATGCGGGTACGCTTGAGGCGGTCATGCACCTTGTCGTCCTGCGTGATGACGGCACCCATCAGGACATCACTGCCCCCGGACTGGTATTTCGTCAGCGCCTGCACCGAGATATCGATGCCCTTTTCGAAGGGCTTGAAATAGACGCCGGCCGACCACGTATTGTCGATGGCGGTCAGCACGCCACGCGCCCGCGCGACCGAGGCAATGGCGTCGGTGTCGGGCACCTCCATCGTCACGGAGCCCGGTGCTTCCATCCAGATCAGCCGCGTATTGGGCTGGATCAGCGAAGCGATGCCGGCGCCAATCGACGGATGGTAGTAGCGCACCGTCACGCCGAATTCGCGGGCCAGCCACTCGCCGTGGTCGCGGTTCGGGCCATAGACGTTGTCGGGCACGAGCACATCGTCGCCGGTCCGCAGCAAGGCAAAATACACCAGCGAGATGGCGCCCATGCCCGAGGGCAGCAGCAATGTGTGCCGGCCACCTTCAATCTGCGCCAGTTGCTGGCACAGTGCCTCGCTGGTGGGCGTGGCATGCAGGCCGTAGCGCCAGTACGTCTTGCTGCGATCGCCATAGGCGCGCAGTTCGGCAAGATTGCGGAAGACGATCGTCGAGCCGCGGTACGTTGGCGTGGAAAAGGAATCGAAACCTGGCGCGATATCCAGTTCAGGCTGGACCGCGGTGGTCTGGATATAGCGGGGGGCGTTGCGGGAAGAGTCAGATGCAGACACGGCGTATTCCCTGGAATTTCGGATCAGGCGTCCGAGCTTACCAGCAAATGCCGCGCTCGCCACGTGATGTGGCGCCGACCCGTTAGCGGGACTTGCCGGTCGAGATCGTTGACTTGGGGGCCGGCGGCGCATAGGTGACGCCACTGCCCGGATTCGTGTCAAACGGCGGAATCACCAGATATCCGCAAAACGGGCGAATAAAAAAAGGCAAGACGATCGCCGGATTGTAGGCATCGGTCCATGTGCCACGCACCGCGCCGTTCCGGTCGATCTGACCCTCCCAGTTGCCGGACACACGCGTGCCGTCGTCCGACTCCTCCATCAGGAATGCGCCGTTGTCCCATTCTCCGGACAGCAATCGCACGCCCTTCCCATCGCCAATCTGGTACTCGCCCTGCAGGCTGTCTCGTGTGTCGGTCTTCGGCGCGATCCGCATGCGCACTGGCTTGTCGCCCACCGTGCCGACGTAAGTCGGATAGTGCGCGTACTCCTGGCGGGGCGACAGCATGCGAACCGTTCCGGTTGACAACGACGCCCCGCGGGCGGCTTCCCCAGCGCGGATGGCGTCGTTGATGCCGAAGCCGCCGCCCTGCCCGGTTCCCGTCGACAACTCGTCAGCGGCAGCCATGGCCGTTGCCGGCAGCGACAGCGTCGCGGCAACGATTATCGAATGCAGCAGACCGGACAGAACGGTACGGGACAAGACGGCTTCCTCGGCAATCGCACGCAAAGTGACGTTAAATGCGCTCGAAGATCGCGGCAATGCCCTGTCCGCCGCCGATGCACATGGTCACCAGCGCGTAGCGACCCTGCACGCGTTGCAGTTCATGCACTGCCTTCACGGTAATCAGGGCGCCCGTGGCACCAATCGGATGGCCCAGCGAAATGCCCGACCCGTTCGGATTGACCTTGGCCGGATCCAGCCCCAACGCCTTGGTCACGGCGCAGGCCTGCGCGGCGAACGCTTCATTGGCCTCGATCACGTCCAGATCCTTGACCGACAGGCCGGCACGTTCGAGCGCAATTTTGGTAGCCGGCACGGGGCCGATCCCCATCGTCTTGGGATCGACGCCGGCATGGCCGTAGGAGACCAGACGCGCCAGCGGCTTCAGCCCGCGGCGCTCCGCTTCCGCCCGCTCCATCAGCACCACTGCCGCGGCGGCGTCATTGAGACCCGAGGCATTGCCAGCCGTCACCGTGCCGTTCTCCTTGACGAAAACCGGCTTCAGCTTCGTCATGTCTTCCATGGTGGCTTCGTGGCGCACATGCTCGTCGGTATCGAAAACGACATCGCCCTTGCGCGACTTCAACGTAACCGGAACGATCTGGTCCTTGAAGTGGCCAGCCTTGATGGCGGCCGACGCCCGGCGGTGCGATTCCAGCGCGGCTTCGTCCTGCTGCTGGCGGGAAATGTCGTATTCCTTGGCGACATTCTCGGCCGTCACACCCATGTGAATCGTGTGGAACGGGTCGTGCAGCGCGCCCAGCATCATATCGACGAGCTTGGCGTCGCCCATGCGCGCGCCCCAGCGGGCCATCGGCGCCAGATACGGGGCGCGGCTCATGCTTTCGGCACCGCCGCCAATGGCCACATCGGCGTCGCCCAGCAGGATCGTCTGGGCGGCGCTGACAATCGCCTGCAGGCCCGAACCGCACAGGCGGTTCACGGTCAGCGCGGGCGCGTTGATGGAAACACCACCGTTCACGGCCGCCACGCGTCCCAGGTACATGTCTTTCGGTTCAGTCTGGATCACATTGCCGAATACGACGTGACCCACGTCGTCGCCTGACACATTGGCGCGGGCCAGCGCCTCGCGCACCACCAGCGCACCCAGTTCGGTCGGGGCCAGGTCCTTCAGGCTGCCGCCAAAGGTACCAATTGCGGTGCGCACACCGCTGACAACCACCACTTCACGCGTCATGTCTTGTCTCCATGCGTTATGTTGCGGTGCACAGTATAGTCGCCGCCACGCAAAAGCGAACGACCGTACTTTTACCTAATTGTCTGGACAGGCACACTTTGGTCTGCCAGTCCGGTCCCCAAAAGCCAATACCGGGTCAGGCGATTTCACCCCAGAGATCATGACCATCGGCACCGGTGATCTTGACGTTCACAAAGTCTCCGGTCTTGAAACGCTGCGACGGCTTGGCGGCCGGGTCGATATAGACCAGACCGTCGATTTCCGGCGCATCGGCGGACGACCGGCCAATGCCGCCGTCCTGGTTCACTTCGTCGACGAGTACCCGCAGCGTCTGTCCCACCTTGCGCTGGAGCCTGCGTGCCGACACGGCCTCGGCAACTTCCATGAACCGCGCACGGCGCTCTTCCCGCACCTCGTCGGGCAGCGCGCCCGGCAGGTCGTTGGCGGTTGCACCTTCGACCGGCGAATAGGCGAAGCAACCCACGCGGTCCAGCTCGGCTTCGGCAATGAAGTCGAGCAGCGTCTGGAATTCGGCCTCCGTTTCGCCCGGAAAACCGGCGATAAACGTGCTGCGGATCGTCAGCTCGGGGCAGATTTCGCGCCATGCACGGATGCGGTCCAGGGTCTTTTCGGCGTTGGCCGGACGCTTCATGCGCTTGAGCACATCCGGATGCGCGTGCTGAAGCGGCACATCGAGGTACGGCAGCACATTGCCCAGGTTCATCAGCGGAATGATTTCGTCCACATGCGGATACGGATAGACATAGTGCAGCCGCACCCAGGCGCCATACTGGCTGGCCAGTTCGCCCAGGGCCGCCACCAGTTCGGTCATGCGCGTCTTCAATGGCCGGCCCGCCCAGAAGCCCGTGCGGTACTTGACGTCCACGCCGTAGGCGCTGGTGTCCTGCGAGATCACCAGCAGCTCCTTGACGCCGGCCTTGAACAGGTTTTCGGCTTCCAGCATCACTTCGGCCACCGGGCGCGAAACCAGGTCGCCCCGCATCGACGGGATGATGCAGAACGAGCACCGATGGTTGCAGCCTTCCGAAATCTTCAGATAGGCATAGTGCTTGGGGGTCAGCTTGATGCCCGCGGCCGGCACCAGATCTGTAAACGGATCGTGCGGCTTCGGCAGATGCGTATGCACGGCCTGCATCACTTCGCCCAGCGCATGCGGCCCCGTGACCGCCAGCACCTTCGGGTGCACCGACGACACGATATCGTGTCCCGCCGCGTCCTTCTTGGCGCCCAGGCAGCCGGTCACGATGACCTTGCCGTTTTCGGTCAGCGCCTCGCCAATGGCGTCCAGGCTTTCCTGCACGGCCTCGTCGATGAATCCGCAGGTGTTGACCACCACCAGATCGGCACCGTCGTAGGTGCCGCTGATGGCATAGCCTTCGGCGCGCAGTTGCGTAATGATCTGCTCGGAGTCGACCAGGGCCTTGGGGCAGCCAAGTGAAACAAAGCCGACTTTCGGCGCAGGGTTGGACAGATTGGTATCAGACGACATGGGGCACCGCGAATGTGGGGATCTGGGCGCGCCCTACCGTCCCCGGTGGTGCGCCGCGCTGGTCTAGTGGCACCCGGCGAGCCTGCCGGGCGCCGTCATTGCCATGAAAGGCCGAGATTTTACCCCGAGCGGGCGGGATTGGCGCACGGGGGGACCAAATGGGCGGAAAGCACGCTACGACAGGCCCGCCAGACCTCCGACGCGTTCGATGATCGGCTTCCAGCCCACTGCCAGGCCCAGCACGATGCCGCCGCCTGAGGCCACCCAGAAGACCTTGTTGAGACGGTCTTTCAGGGCGGAGATCTTCTCGTTACCGGCCTGGATGCGATCTCCAAGGTTGACTTCCAGCTTGTCCACCCGTGCATCAGATTTGTCGAACCTGTCGTCCATCCTGTCGAACCGGGCATCCATCCTGTCGAACCGTTCGTCCATCTTGTCCATCCGGCCGTCCATCTTGTCCATCCGGGCATCCATCTGGTCGAACCGCGCGTCCATCTGGTCGAATCTGGCGTCGATGGCATCGAACTTGGCGTCTACGATTTCGAATTTCGCGTCGATGGCGTCAAACCTGGCGTCCATCCGGCTGAAGCGTGCTTCGGAACGGGCGTCGATTTCCTGCAGCACCCTGGCGATCAGCGACTCGCCCCTTTTCTCCGACGCCGCCAGAGCCTGGGTCATGCGGGCTTCCGATTCGCGAATCCGGTCCGTCAGGCGCGCCTCGGCTTCAACGATCTGTCCGCCGAGACGGGTTTCGGTGGCGCCGACCAGGGCCTGCGTCGCATCGATTCGCTCCTCGATCCGCGGCTGGGCCGCCGACAGCGCGCCAACCTCGTGCTGAATGTGGGCCATCTGGCCGTACAGACCGAGTGCAAACTCCAGGACATTCGTGAATTGCGGCGCTTCGACAGGATCGGGCTCAAGGCCCCAGGTAGCGGCTTGGCTGGACATGGACGTGCCTCCAGTTCGGGCCCGATGGCGGCGCGCCCCGTGTGCGTTGGCGCGCGGGATGCCATCGTGCAGCGAAAGAAATTGGGATCAGCGGGTACCCGTTGCTCAGGGTTCGACCGATTGCACCACAGAAGACCTGCCGTGGACATCGCCCTCCGGGGAGTGCAACACCAATGTGGCAATTCGCCAGACATTCGCAACATCTCGTCGCCGCCGCACAACGAAAAAGGCCCTGCACATGCAGGGCCTGATCGGCGCGGGCGGAAGGCCGCTTACTTCTTGTCAGACTGGTTGAACGGGAACGTGCCGAACATGCTCTTGGCCTGGTTCTGCATCTGTTCCTGCATCTGTACGAACAGGTTCTTGCTCTGCTCGATATAGTTGCTCATCATCCCCTGCATCATCGGGCCTTGCAGGTTCATGAACTGCGACCACATGTCCGGGCTGAACGCCTCGCCCGAATACAGGCCCTTCGAGTTCTCGGCAAGCTTGTTCTGGATGTCGATGAAGGCCTGGATGTTCTTTTCCAGGTAGGTGCCCATCATGCCCTGCATGGCATGGCCGTAGAAACGAATGATCTGCGACAGCATGGCGCTCGAAAACATCGGCACGCCGCCCGTTTCTTCTTCCAGGATGATCTGCAGCAGGATACTGCGCGTGAGTTCCTCGCCCGTCTTTGCGTCGACGACCTTGAATTCCTCGGTATCCATGACCAGCTGCTTGACGTCCGCGAGCGTGATGTAGGTGCTGGTCTGCGTATCGTAGAGCCGGCGATTGGGATATTTCTTGATCAGTCGCTCTGCGCCTTTCTTGGTCGTGGCCATCGGTGCTCTATCCTTTTGTCGTCGCTGATGCCGGCGGTTGGCATCCGCTGCTGCGCCTGGTCGCACGCTGCTGCACCGCATGCGGTGCAGTGCGCAATGGACGCGTCGTCCCGGGCGGGATCGACGCCGCAGGCGCGCAAGATACAACCGGACCAGACCCGTGAGAAACGCTCTTCTTTGGTGCCGGTTGCGCCATTGCCCTGATTCTATGCTCAAGAAAGCACTATGGAAAGTCGGCAGTGTTTAAGGAAAACCCGCAGCAAACCCCCGCCGTATACCCAAAAGGCCTGAAAAAAAGGCCGCCCGCGCGCCGGATGGCATGCGGGCGGCCTGTTCCCGGAGCCGATCGGTTGGCCCGGAATATCCGCTTGTGCAGTGCGCTGGATGCGCCGCATCAACGCGACGCTCCAACGCAGGCCGCTGGCGTCAGCCCATGTGCAGGCCGCCGTTCAGCGAGAAGTCGGCACCGGTCGAAAAACCGGACTCTTCCGATGCCAGCCAGGCACAGATCGAAGCAATCTCAGCCGGCTCGCCCAGGCGCTTGACCGGGATCGTGCCGACGATCTTGTCCAGCACGTCCTGACGGATGGACTTGACCATGTCGGTGGCGATATAGCCCGGCGACACCGTGTTCACCGTCACGCCCTTGGTGGCCATTTCCTGCGCCAGCGCCATCGTGAAGCCGTGCAGGCCTGCCTTCGCCGTCGAGTAGTTCGTCTGGCCGAACTGGCCTTTCTGGCCGTTCACCGACGAAATATTGATGATCCGGCCCCAGCCACGGTCGGCCATGCCGTCGATCACCTGCTTGGTCACGTTGAACAGCGACGTCAGGTTGGTGTCGATCACGGCGTCCCAGTCGGCCCGCGTCATCTTCCGGAAGACCACGTCGCGCGTGATGCCGGCGTTGTTGACCAGCACATCCACTTCGCCCACTTCTGCCTTGACCTTGTCGAAGGCCGTCTTGGTCGAGTCCCAGTCGGCCACGTTGCCTTCGGACGCCACGAACTCGTAGCCGAGCGCGCGCTGTTGTTCGAGCCATTTCTCGCGGCGCGGCGAGTTCGGGCCGCAGCCCGCCACCACCTTGAATCCGTCCTTGGCCAGACGCTGGCAAATCGCGGTTCCGATGCCACCCATGCCGCCGGTCACATATGCAATGCGCTGAGTCATATCCACTCCTAGTTGGCTCGCTCGATCGTTGTTATCGATGCTCAGGTCTGTATCGATGCCGGCGGGTAGACGTTCCTCGGCACGCGCCGCCGGCATGCCCTCCTGCAATCAGCGCTCGACTGCCAGCGCCACGCCCATGCCGCCGCCGATGCACAGCGAGGCCAGGCCCTTCTTCGCGTCACGACGCTTCATTTCGTGCAGCAGGGTCACCAGAATGCGGCAGCCCGATGCACCGATCGGATGGCCGATGGCGATGGCGCCACCGTTCACGTTGATCTTCGACTGGTCCCAGCCCATTTCCTTGTGCACGGCCAGGGCCTGGGCGGCGAAGGCTTCATTGATTTCCATGAGATCCAGGTCCTTGACGCCCCAGCCCGCGCGCGACAGGCAGCGTTTGCTGGCCGGCACCGGACCCATGCCCATCACGGCCGGATCCACGCCGGCGTTGGCGTAGGCCTTGATCGTGGCCAGCGGCGTCAGGCCCAGTTCCTTGGCCTTGGCCGCCGACATCACCACCACGGCGGCGGCGCCGTCGTTCAGGCCCGATGCATTGGCGGCGGTCACCGTGCCGGCCTTGTCGAAGGCGGGCTTCAGGCCGGCCATGCTGTCCAGCGTGGCGCCCTGGCGCACGAACTCGTCGGTCTTGAAGGCCACCGGGTCGCCCTTGCGCTGCGGAATCAGCACCGGCACGATTTCCTCGTCGAACTTGCCGGCCTTCTGGGCGGCTTCGGCCTTGTTCTGCGATCCCACGGCGAACTCGTCCTGGGCTTCGCGCGTGATGCCGTATTCCTTGGCCACGTTTTCGGCCGTGATGCCCATGTGGTACTGGTTGTAGACGTCCCACAGGCCGTCGACAATCATCGAGTCCACCAGCTTGGTATCGCCCATGCGGAAGCCGTCGCGCGAGCCCGGCAGCACGTGCGGTGCGGCGCTCATGTTCTCCATGCCGCCAGCCACCACGATTTCGGCTTCGCCGGCGATGATGGCGTTGGCGGCCAGCATCACCGCCTTCAGGCCGGAGCCGCACACCTTGTTGATGGTCATGGCCGGCACCATGTCCGGCAGGCCGGCCTTGCGCGATGCCTGGCGCGCCGGGTTCTGGCCCGAAGCGGCCGTCAGCACCTGGCCCATGATCACTTCGCTCACCTGGTCCGGCTTCACGCCGGCGCGCTCGAGCGCGGCCTTGATCACGATGGCGCCCAGTTCAGGCGCCGGGATCTTCGCCAGGGAGCCACCGAACTTGCCTACTGCGGTACGGGCTGCGGAAACAATGACGATGTCGGTCATTTCAGGTCCTTTCGAGAAAGCGAATCGCGGATCGGTTCGAAACCGGGCCGGCCGTCATGGCCAGCCCGCGTGAAATCAGGCGCGCTGTCGGACGTAGCGGCCGGGCGCCGGCTCCACCGGCGGGTAATGTTCGTTGCCCAGCGCGTCGGGTGCGGCGCGCTTCGGGCCTGCCTGCTTGCCCAGCCAGGCCATCCAGTCGGGCCACCAGCTGCCCGGGTGCTCCTGGGCGCCGGCCAGCCATTCCTGGGCCGATTCGGGCAGCGCATCGTTGGTCCAGTGGCTGCGCTTCTTCTTCGCCGGGGGATTGATCACGCCGGCGATATGGCCAGAGGCGCCCAGCACGAAGCGGAGCTTGTTCTTCAGCAGCGCGGTCGATGCATAGGCAGCCATCCACGGCACGATATGATCTTCCCGTGACCCGTAGATATAAGTCGGCACGTCGATCTTGCCCAGGTCCACCGGGGCGTTGCAGACGGTCAGCTTGCCAGGCACCTTGAGTTCATCCTGCAGGTAGGTGTGGCGCAGGTACCAGCAATACCAGGGGCCTGGCAGATTGGTGGCGTCGCCGTTCCAGAACAGCAGGTCGAACGGCACCGGCGTATTGCCCTTCAGGTAGTTGTCCACCACGTAGTTCCACACCAGGTCGTTAGGTCGCAGGAACGAGAACGTGTTGGCCAGCTCCACGCCGCGCAGCAGGCCGCAAGGCGCACCCGAGGCGCCACCCAGCGTGGCTTCGCGCAATTGCACGTGGGCTTCGTCGACGAATACGTCGAGGATGCCGGTATCGGAGAAATCGAGCAGTGTGGTCAGCAGCGTCAGGCTGGCTGCCGGCCGTTCGCCACGGGCGGCCAGCACGGACAGCGCGGTCGAGACGATGGTGCCGCCCACGCAGAAGCCCAGCACGTTGATCTGGTCCTGCCCGCTGATATCGCGCGTCACCTCGATCGCGCGGATGGCCGCGTGCTCGATGTAGTCGTCCCACGTGCGCTCGGCCATCGAGGCATCGGGGTTGCGCCACGACACCAGGAAGACCGTGTGGCCATTTTCCACGGCATGCCGCACCAGCGAGCTTTCGGGCTGCAGGTCGAGGATGTAGTACTTGTTGATGCACGGTGGCACCAGCAGCAGCGGCCGGGCGTAGACCTTGTCGGTCAGCGGCTTGTACTGCAGCAGCTGGAAGTATTCGTTCTCGTAGACCACGGCGCCTTCGGTCACCGCCACGTTGCGGCCCACTTCGAAGGCCTTCTCATCGGTCTGCGAGATCTTGCCGCGTTGCAGGTCTTCCAGCATGTTGCGCACGCCGTTGCGCAGCGATTCGCCGCCCGACTCGATCAGGCGCTGCTGGGCATCGGGATTGGTGGCCAGGAAGTTGGCCGGCGACATGGCGTCGACCCATTGCGACACCGCGAAGCGGATGCGCTGGCGCACCTTCGGGTCGGCTTCCACGGCATCGGCCAGTTCGGTCATGGCGCGCGCCGTCAGCAGGTAGAACGCAGCGGTATACCGGTATGGCGCGTTGTTGCGCCAGGCAGGACTGGCGAAGCGGCGATCGGACAAGCGTTCGCTGGCACCGGCATTGCCGTTGCCGCCGGGATGGCCGTTGGCGACCATGGCGCCCTCGCCCATTTCGCGCCAGAGCTCGGCAAAGTCCTTCAGGTAGCGTTGCTGGATGCCGGCCAGCTGGTCCGGCGAAATTTTCACAGGACCGCCGTTCGCACCGCCAGTCGGAAACGCCTGTTGGAACGCCTTGGCGAAGGCATCGCCCGCGGGAAAGCCACCGGGGAATGCACCGGCCAGACCCGCCGGGAAACCGGCCGGCATCTCGCCGTTGGTTTCAGGGGCCCACTGACGGGACCATTCCAGCCATGCAGCTGGATCGAATGGCCCCGGCGCAAATTGAAACGGTTGGGACTTGTCTTCCTTTCCGGAAGCTGCCGCACCTTTGCCGGTCGCCATGATGTGATCGTCTCTCTGCCTGTCGTAGTGGATGACGGGCTCGGGGTAACTGTCTCCCGACCCGCCCCGTATCCCGGGATGCGTCCGCAAGCTGCCCAGGGCGGCTTGGCTCTTACGCTATGCTTGCCGGCGAAACCCTGGAATCGTTCCTCGGTTCCGATACATTTCGAGGCATTGTTGCCTTGCAATGGAGAGACTGTCAATGCGGAAATCCGCATTGCGATGCGGGGGGCGAATAAGTGAAGCCCGACCTACCGGACGGTAACGCTGGCGCGGGTTGCCGGGCCGGTCCAACCCCTATTCGAGAAAGATGAAAGCCTGATGTATATCGTGGCAATTGGCTGGCTTTACGTCGCCCTGATGATGGCCATCACCGAGACCAGCGTCGTCGCCGGTGTGGCCACGTTCCTGCTGTACGGACTGGCACCGGTGTCGATCGTGATGTACATCATGGGGACGCCGGGCCGGCGTCGCAGGCGCCGTGCGCAGGAGGCCCGTGACGCCGCGCAAGCCGCCTCGGCACAGGCCGCGCGGCTTCCGGACGATGGCGCTGCCGGGTCCTAGTCGGCCAGCCAGACCAGCGTGGCCATGCGGCCCGTGGTGCGGTCGCGGCGGTAGGAATAGAAGCGGTCCGCGTCGCGGACCGTGCAGGCATTGCCGCCGAACACCTGCGTGCAGCCAGCGCGCGCCAGGCGAATGCGTGCGAGTGCATACAGATCGGCCAGGAATTTGCCGGGTTCGCCCGCGATGAATGCCGCCGCCACTGCCGCGCGCTCGCCGGGCAAGGCCTGCTGCAGGAACGCTTCGCGTACCTCGGGCCCCACCTCGAAGGCATCGGGGCCGATCGCCGGCCCGAGCCAGGCCAGCCACTGCGCCTGGGCGCCCGCTCGTGCTGCCATGCGTGCCAAGGTGGCCTCGATCACGCCATCGCACAGCCCGCGCCAGCCGGCGTGAGCGGCGCCCACCACCGTGCCTTCCGTATTGCACAGCAACACGGGCAGGCAATCGGCCGTCATGATCGCGCAGACGTGTCCGGGCGTGGCGCTCACGCTGGCATCGGCGCGCGGCACGTCGTCGCCTTGGCCCGCGTCATCGGCTGTCGCCACGCCGCATCCATGCACCTGCTCCAGCCAGCGAGGCATGGCCGGCAAGTGGCTGGCCAGCCGGGCGCGGTTGGCGGCCACGGCAGCCGGATCGTCACCGACGTGCGTCCCCAGGTTAAGCCCCCCCGCGCTACCGTCTGCCAGGCCGTACGGACCCGCGCTGACACCCCCCTTTCGCGTGGTGGAGAGCGCGCGCACCCGGGCCGGCGCCGGCCAGTCCGGGACGATCCAGGCCGCGTCACCGGCCATCGGGTCAACCGTCGCCCGGTCAGTCGTCATCGTCATCGGCCTCTCCTTCGTACCACTCGGGCTCGCCCTCGTCCTCGTCGTCATCCTCGGCATACCGCTCGAAGTCGAGCGCATCGATCAGCGCCTGCAGGTCTTCGGGCGGCTCGGCCTCCCATGATTTCTTGCGGCCCGTCACCGGATGCATCAGCCCCAGCCGGTATGCGTGCAGCGCCTGGCGGGTGAACGGCACCGGCAGCGGAACGCGCACGGCCGGGCGCTGGCCGCGCTGCGTCGCCTTGTGATAGACCGGATCCCCCACAAGCGGATGGCCAATGGACTCGAAATGCACGCGGATCTGGTGCGTGCGCCCGGTTTCCAGCTGGCACATCACCATCGACACCTTCGAGCGGCCCAGCGGCACCGTGCCAAGCGTTTCGAAATGGGTGCGCGACGGCTTGCCGCTGTTGGTATGCACGATGGCCATCCGCGTGCGCTCGCGCGGATCGCGCCCGATCGGCGCATCGATCGTGCCCTCGTCGGGCGTCTCGCCCCAGACCAGGGCGATATACGTGCGCTTGACCGTGCGGGCCTGCAGCTGCCGTACCAGGTCGGTCTGCGCGGTCAGCGTGCGTGCCACCACCATCAGGCCCGACGTTTCCTTGTCCAGCCGATGCACGATGCCCGCGCGCGGCAGGCGCGCCGCGTGCGGATCGCGATGCAGCAGGCCATTGAGGACCGTGCCGCTCCAGTTGCCTGCGGCGGGATGCACCACCAGCCCGGCCGGCTTGTTGATGACCAGCAGCGCATCGTCCTCGTACAGCACGTCCAGCGGCACGTCCTCCGCCGTAAACGCCATCGATTCCGGCGCGGCCTGGGGCTGGATCTCGATCTGCTGGCCCATCTGGACGGATGCCTTGGCGCGGCTGGGCTCGCCGTCCACGCGGACCGCGCCATCCTCGATCCACTGCTGGATGCGGCTGCGCGAAAATTCGTTGAAATGCCGCGCGAGCAGCTTGTCGAGCCGCTCGCCGTGCGCCGCGCTATCGACTTCCAGGTACAGTGGCATCAGGTCAGGCGCGGCAGGCGCCGTGGCAGGCACCTCGTCATTGAATTCGTCCGTCGTCCCCCCTTCGTCGCCCTCGTCAAAATGGTCGTCGAAGTCTTCGGATTCCTCGTGGGTCACGTCGGCTTTTGCGGTGTGGCGTTTCAGACCGGTTTCGGTCTTGGGGCTTCGGCTATAATGCTTGGCGCTATTTTTTTTCATCCGGAACAGGTTGCCCATGCAATTGCAGAGCATCAAACGCGCGAACTGGCGCGCGAAAATTGGAGCGGTTTTGCTCGCAGGCGGATGCGTCATGCTATCGGCATGCGGCCTGCTGGGAGACCAGCCTGACGAAACCGCCGGCTGGTCGGCCAACAAATTATATTCGGAAGCCAAGGATGCCCTCGATGGCGGCGACTACACGCGCGCCGTGAAGCTGTACGAAAAGCTCGAGGGCCGCTATCCGTTTGGCCGCTATGCACAGCAGGCCCAGATCGATACCGCCTACGCCAACTACAAGGATGGCGAGACCGCTGCCGCGCTGGCTGCCGTGGACCGCTTCATCCAGCTGCACCCGAGCCACCCGAACATCGATTACGCCTACTACCTCAAGGGCCTGATCAACTTCAACGACAACCTCGGCTGGCTTGGCCGCTTCTCGGGCCAGGATCTCAGCGAACGCGACCCCAAGGCAGCCCGCGCCGCCTATGACGCGTTCCAGACCCTGATCACGCGCTATCCGGACAGCAAGTACACGCCGGACGCCACGCTGCGCATGCAGTACATCGTCAACGCGCTGGCCCAGCACGAAGTCCACGCCGCGCGCTACTACTACCGCCGCGGCGCCTACCTGGCGGCCGTGAACCGCGCGCAGCAGGCGCTCAAGGACTACGATGGCGCGCCGGCCAACGAAGAGGCGCTGTACATCATGGTGCGGTCGTACGATGCGCTGGGCATGAAAGACCTGCGCGACGACGCGGCACGCGTGATGGAACGCAACTACCCGAACAGCGATTTCATCAAGTACGGACAACGCCGCAAGGACAAGTCCTGGTGGGAAGTGTTCTGACGACGCCCGGCCTGGCCGGAGCATAAGAAAAGCCCGACGCAAGGTCGGGCTTTTTCGTTTTCTGGCGATGGCGTTGAGTGTTTGCTGGCGCTTTTGCCGCCACGGCCGCCACGTCTATAGCGCCTATACCTGGCCGCGCTCCCCTTCACCATCCGCCTCGCCGCCAGGCGTGGCGTCCGTGCCTGGCTCGCCGGCCGGCTGGCGCAGGCTTTCCAGGAACCGCACCACCGTTTCGGCCTCGCGCGTACGCGTGAACGGCGGCAAGCTCTGCCAGATCTGTCGGCCGTATGGCTTTTCTACGAGTCGGGTGTCGCAGATGGCCAGCACGCCGCGATCCGATTCCGAACGGATCAGGCGCCCCGCGCCCTGCTTCAGCGTAATCACCGCGTGCGGCAGCTGGTGTACGGCAAACGGGCTCAGGCCCTTTTTCTGCAGCACCTCCATGCGGGCGGCCAGCACCGGGTCGTCGGGCGGCGCGAACGGCAGCTTGTCGATGATCACCAGAGAAAGCGCCTCACCGCGCACATCCACACCTTCCCAGAAGCTCTGGCTGCCCACCAGCACCGCGTTACCGAGTTGACGGAAGCGTTCCAGCAGTTCGGTGCGGCTGGCCTGCCCCTGTACCAGCAGCGGCAGGTTGATGCCGCGCGCGGCGAACAGGTCGTAGAGCATGTCCGACGCCTTCTGCACCGCGCGCAGCGTGGTACAGAGCAGGAACGTCCGGCCGCCAGCCGCCTCGATCAGCGGCAGCGCCCTTTCGACCACGGCTTCGGTGAACTGGGGCGAATTCGGCGGTGGCATGTCGCGCGGCACGTAGAGCAGGCCCTGCTTCGCGTAGTCGAACGGGCTGGGCAGCGTCAGCGATTGATCCTTGTTCAGCCCGAGCTGCGCCGCGTAGTGGGCGAAATTGCCCTTCACCGACAGCGTCGCCGAGGTAAAGATCCAGGCGCGGGGATGGCCCTCACGCTGGCGCGTGAAGATCGGCGCGATCGACAACGGGGTGCGGTGCAGCTGGACGGTGTGCGAGAACACTTCGACCCAGCGCACGGTATCGGGGCCGAACTGGGCAGGCGCGGGCGGCGGCGGGGTCTCGGCGTCGCCCCCGGCGGCCTCTGCCGCCGTCTCGCCGGACGACGCGGGGGCTGGGGCCGGCGGCGCGGCAGCGCGATCGTCCCGCCAGACTTCCAGCTTGTTGGCCAGCTCCACGGCCCGGCGGTGGCATTGTTCCAGCGTTTCGGCGCGCTCGGCCTGCGATTCCAGCGCCTCGACAAACCCCGACAGCGCCTCTTCCAGCGCGTCCAGCGTTTCGTAGAACGGCTCGGCGGTGCGCGGATCGGCATCGATCTGCCCCATCGCCATGCGCACGTTGTCGCGGCCGAACGCCAGCCGCAAGTCGCGCGCGGCACGCTCCAGCGGCGCACCCAGCGCGACCCAGTCCACGGCGTCGCGGGCGTGTGACAGCCCTTCGGCCACGGTGTCGCGTGCCAGTTCGAGCAGCTGGCTGGTGGACAGCGTTTCGCCGAAGAACAGCGTCGCCGTTTCCGGCAGCTGGTGGGCTTCGTCGAAGATCACGGTGTTGGCGGCGGGCAGCAGTTCGGCCATGCCGGTATCGCGCAGCACCACGTCCGCAAAGAACAGGTGATGGTTCACCACCACCACATCGGCCTGCTGCGCTTCCTTGCGGGCGCGCATTACAAAGCATTCCTTGTAGTTCGGGCATTCGCTGCCCAGGCAGTTGTCGCGCGTGGACGTCACCATCTGCCAGACGGGCGCGTTCTCGGGCACGGCCGCCAGTTCGGCCTTGTCGCCGGTCGCCGTGGTCTTGGCGAATTTCCCGATATCGCGCAGCCACGCGGCATCCTGCTTCGACGCAAGCCGACCGTTGGCCTGCGCGCGCTCCAGATGGTAGTGGCACACGTAATTGGCGCGCCCCTTGAGCAGCGACACCGACACCGGCACGTTCAGCGCATGGCGCACCGTCGGAATATCGCGCAGGAACAGCTGGTCCTGCAGGTTCTTGGTCCCGGTGGACAGGATGACCTTGCCGCCCCAGAGCATGGCCGGCACCAGGTAGGCAAAGGTCTTGCCGGTGCCGGTGCCGGCCTCGACGATGACCGTGTCGTTCTGGCCGATGGCATTGGCCACGGCCTGGGCCATCTTCAACTGCGACGCGCGCGGCCGGTAGCCCGGGATGGCCGTGGCCAGCGTGCCCGTGTCGGCGAACATCGTCGACAGTTGGGCGGCTTGCGAGGCGGCCTGGCTGGCCGATGCCGCGGCCACGGCGTCGCCTGGCGATTCGGCGGGTTCGTGGGCATCGGGCGCCTCGGCGGCATCGGACAGAAGGTCGTCAGTGGGATCTGGCAAGGTGGGGCTTTCTTCGATACCCGTGGCCGGTGGGCCTGCCACGGGAGATGTGTGGTGCGTGTGCCGCGCTGGGGTTGGCCGGATCGTCCGGCCAGCGCGCCGCTGCGGGGGCGTCAGGCCGGAACATCGGGTTCCAGGTGCAGCTGCAGCAAGGTGATCGCGTCCTTGAGCTTGAGGCGGCGCTTTTTCAAGCGGCGCAGCTGCAGTTCATCGTGGGCGGGATCGGCGGACAGCCGGTCGATCAGGAAATCGAGGTCGCGGTGTTCGATCTGCAACTCGATGATCTGCCGCGCCAGCGTGTTGAGATTTTCATCCATGGTGCGCCTTCGTACTCCAGGGCGGCGGCCAGCGGCCCCGCCCGACCCTGCCAACGAATCAGAAACCGAACGGGCTCGGCCCGGAATTCTGGCCGCCCTGCTTCTGCTTCTCCTCGGCACGTGCGCGCCGCTCGTCCAGGTCTTTCTGGCGCTGCACGGCGTCTGCCTGCTTCTGCTCGTAAGTCTTGACGTTTTCCTGACGCTGGCGCGCGCTTTCGGCGCCCTTCTGCTGGGCTTCCTTCATGCGCGCGTTGTAATCGTCCTGCTTCTTCTGGTACGCCTCGGCATTGGCCGCGCGCTGGGGCGCCTGCCCCGTGGCCTGTGCATCGCGCAGCGCCTGTTCCTGCTGCTTGCGTTCGAAGGCTTCCCGGCTGGCCTGCTCGTTGGCCGCCCGGCCCGGCTGGCCGGCCTCGTATTCGGCGCGGCGCAGGGCCTGCTCGCGATCGCGCGTTGCCGCCTTGTAGGCCCGCTCGGCATCGCCAACTTCCAGATCCCGGGCGCGCAGCACGTGCAGTTCCTCGCGCTGGACGTCCTTGGCCTTCTCGATGCAGTGGGTCACCAGGAACTTGCTGTAGCACGCGCGCTCGGCCACCGCGAAGCGGTAATTGGTCCATGCGCGCGAATCATTGATGGCCTTGCGCTCGGCCTCGAAGTCGCGCGGCTTGCCCGGGTCCGGCGGGATGGGCGCCGCAGTGGGCGCCGACGGTGGCGCAAACGAAGGGGCGGCAGCGGGCGCCGACGCCTGCGCGTGCGCGGTGCCCAGCGGCGCCGCCAGCAGCAGCGCGGCCAGCGCCAGCGTGGCAATCGGGAAAGCGGAAATGGAAACCGGGCGAGCCATGACGGCCGGAAGGGGCTTGACGATCATGCCGCGATTCTAGCATCCGGGGCCCCCTCGGACCGCACCGCGAACCGGCCGCCGGGTGCCGTGCGGGCACCACCCGCGCCAGCCGCGGAAAAGACAGTGTAAAAGGTGTCTTCCCGTCACCGGAAGCGCGCCGCGCTTGTGGCACAATGCCCCGCTTTCGACTGACTCGTTTTCTCGATGTCCAATCTGCCTGCTTCCGTCCTGCAAAAGATTGTGTCGCTGATCGCGGCCGAACTGTCCGTGCAACCGCGCCAGGTGGCGGCTGCCGTGGACCTCCTGGACGAAGGTGCCACGGTGCCGTTTATCGCCCGCTACCGCAAGGAAGTGACGGGCAACCTCGACGATACGCAGCTGCGTAATCTCGAAGAACGCCTGCTGTACCTGCGCGACATGGAAGACCGCCGCGCCACGATCCTGGCGTCGATCGAGGAACAGGGCAAGCTGACCGACGCGCTGCGCGCCGCCATCGAGGCCGCCGAGACCAAGCAGACGCTGGAAGACCTCTACCTGCCCTACAAGCCAAAGCGCCGCACGCGCGCCCAGATCGCCCGCGAATGCGGCCTGGAGCCGCTGGCGCAGGCGCTGCTGGCCGACCCCACACTGGACCCGCAAGCCGAGGCCGCCAAATACGTCAATGGCAACCCCACCGCCGAAGGCGGCGTGCCTGACACCAAGGCCGCGCTGGACGGCGCCCGCGACATCCTGTCCGAGCAGTTTGGCGAAACGGCCGAGCTGCTGGGCAAGCTGCGCGACCACCTGTGGAACAACGGCGTGGTGTCGTCCACGGTCATGGAAGGCAAGGAAAGCGCCGAGGAAGAGAAATTCCGCGACTACTATCAGTACAGCGAGACCCTCCGTACCGTGCCGTCGCACCGTGCACTGGCGCTGTTCCGCGGCCGCAACGCAGGCGTGCTGCTGGTCAAGCTTGGCCTGGGCGAGGAACAGGACGCCATGGTGCCGCACCCGTGCGAAGGCATGATTGCGCGCCATGTCGGCATCGAGAACCGCAACCGTCCGGCCGACAAATGGCTGGCCGACGTGTGCCGCTGGTGCTGGCGCGTCAAGGTGCAGCCGCACCTGGAAACCGAGCTGCTGACCCAGCTGCGCGAGGCCGCCGAGGCCGAGGCCATCAAGGTGTTCGGCCGCAACCTGCACGAACTGCTGCTGGCCGCGCCGGCGGGCCCGAAGTCCGTGATGGGTATCGACCCGGGCATCCGCACGGGCTGCAAGATCGCCGTGGTGGACAGCACCGGCAAGCTGCTTGAGACCGCCACGATCTACCCGCACGAGCCGCGCCGTGACTGGAACGGTTCGCTGGCCACGCTGGCCCGGCTGGCCAGGCAGCACAATGTGGCGCTCTGCTCGATCGGCAACGGCACGGCCAGCCGCGAGACCGACAAGCTCGTGCAGGACCTGATAAAGGGCGCCCCGGAACTGAAGCTGACCAAGATCGTGGTCAGCGAAGCCGGCGCGTCGGTGTACTCGGCATCGGAACTGGCCGCCAAGGAATTCCCGGACCTGGACGTATCGCTGCGCGGCGCGGTGTCGATTGCCCGCCGCCTGCAGGACCCGCTGGCCGAACTCGTCAAGATCGATCCCAAGTCGATCGGCGTGGGCCAGTACCAGCACGACGTGAACCAGCGCGAGCTGGCCCGTGCGCTGGACGCCGTGGTGGAAGACTGCGTGAACGCGGTGGGCGTGGACGTGAACACCGCATCCGCCCCGCTGCTGGCGCGCGTGTCGGGCCTGAACTCGGTGCTGGCGCGCAATATCGTCGAATTCCGAGACGCCAACGGTGCGTTCAGCAATCGCGAATCGTTGAAAAAGGTGCCGCGCCTGGGCGACAAGACGTTCGAGCAGGCCGCCGGCTTCCTGCGCATCAACAATGGCGACAACCCGCTGGACCGTTCGTCGGTGCACCCGGAAGCCTACCCGGTGGTGCAGAAGATCCTGGACCATATCAAGAAGGGCCTGCCCGACGTGATGGGCAACCGCGAGAGCCTGCGCGGCCTGTCGCCGCAGCAGTTTGCCGACGACAAGTTCGGCCTGCCGACCGTGCGCGACATCCTGACCGAACTGGAAAAGCCGGGCCGCGACCCGCGCCCCGAGTTCAAGACCGCCACCTTCCAGGAAGGCGTGGAAGACGTGAAGGACCTGCAGCCGGGCATGATCCTGGAAGGCGTGGTCACGAACGTGGCAGCCTTTGGTGCGTTCGTCGACATCGGCGTGCATCAGGACGGACTGGTCCATATCTCGGCGCTGTCCACCAAGTTCGTCAAGGACGCGCACGAAGTGGTCAAGGCCGGTCAGATCGTCAAGGTCAAGGTCATGGAAGTGGACGTCAAGCGAAACCGTATCGGCCTGACCATGCGCCTGGACGACGAACCTGGCCAGCAAGCCGCCCGAGCGGGCGGCGGCGACCGCCCGGCCGATCGGGGCCAGCGCAGCAACGGTGGCAACCGTGGCGCCGGCGGCAACGCACGCCGCGAGCCCGAAACGCAAGGCGCCATGGCCGCGGCCTTTGCCAAGCTGAAGCGCTAAGCCACCGGCAAGCCGGCAAACCCCGGCAACGCACGGCAGAACGAAAAACGCCCCGCTCGATGCGGGGCGTTTTTTGTGGCTCAGTCAGCAAGCCGGCTCAGATTTCTACCTTGGTACCCAGTTCCACCACCCGGTTGGCCGGAATCGAGAAGAAGTCGGACGGCTTGGCGCCGTTCTGATGCATCCAGGCAAAGAGCCGCTCGCGCCACATCGACATGCCGGGCAGCTTGGACGGAATCACCGTCTCGCGCGCGATGAAGAACGAGGTCTCCATCAGTTCGAAGTGCATGTCGAGCTTGCGCTGCGCCAGGTCGAGCACCCGGTTCACGTCTGGCGTTTCCTTGAAGCCGTACTCCGACGCCAGGATGAATACGCCGCCGCCCAGGTCCTTGCAGGTCAGGCGGTGGTCGTCGTCCACGTACGGAATGTCACGCGTGACAAAGCTCAGGAATACCACGCGCTCGTGCAGCACGCGGTTGTGTTTCAGGTTGTGCAGCAGCGACACCGGCACCGATTCGGTACTGCCGGTCAGGAACACCGCCGTGCCTTCCACGCGATGCGGCGGATGGGCCAGCAGGCCGGCGATGAACGGCTCCAGCGGAATGCCGTCTTCGAGGCTGCGCGCGCGCAGCAGCTTGCGGCCGCTGTGCCAGGTCATCAGCAGGAAGAACGCCGTGCTGCCCATCAGCAGCGGGAACCAGCCGCCTTCGGCCACCTTGAGCAGGTTGGCCGCGAAAAACGACAGGTCGACGATCAGGAACGATGCGCCAAGCAGCGTCACCAGCACCCGGTTCCACTTCCAGAACCGGCGCATGACGATGACCGCCAGGAACGTCGTGATCAGCATCGTCGTGGTCACCGCAATGCCGTAGGCGGCAGCCAGGTTCTCTGACTTGCGGAACGACAGCACCACCGCGATCACCAGCACCAGCAGCGCCCAGTTGATCACGGGCAGGTAGATCTGGCCGATTTCCGCCGCCGACGTGTACAGGATGCGCATGCGCGGCAGGAAGCCCAGCTGGATGGCCTGGCTGGTCAGCGAGAACGCGCCCGAGATGACCGCCTGCGACGCGATCACCGTGGCCGCCGTGGCCAGCAGCACCATCGGCAGCTGCAGCATTTCAGGCACCATCAGGTAGAACGGATTCTCGATGGCTTGCGGATTGCCCAGCAGCAGCGCGCCCTGGCCGAAGTAGTTCAGCATCAGGCAGGGCATCACCAGGGCGAACCAGCCATAGCGGATGGGCTTGGCGCCGAAGTGGCCCATGTCGATGTACAGGGCCTCGGCGCCCGTCAGCACCAGGAACACGCTGCCCAGCACGATGAACGCCAGCAGCGAGTGCTCGATCAGGAACGAAATACCGTACCAGGGGTTGATGGCCTTGAGGATGTCCGGCGCCTGCACCAGATGCAGGATACCCAGCCCGCCCAGCGCCAGGAACCACACCACCATGATCGGCCCGAACAGCTTGCCCACGGCGCTGGTGCCGTGGCGCTGGATAAAGAACAGCACGCACAGGATGGACAGCGTGATCGGGATCACGAAGTGCGACAGCGCCGGCGCGGCAATCTCCAGCCCTTCCACGGCCGACAGCACCGAGATGGCCGGCGTGATCACCGCATCGCCATAGAACATGCAGGCGCCGAAAATGGCAGACATCATGATCAGCCGGGCCATGCGCGACCTTGGGGCCGCCGTTCGCAGCGCCAGCGCCATCAGCGCCAGCACGCCGCCCTCGCCGTTGTTGTCGGCGCGCATCACAAAGAGCACGTACTTTATCGACACGACGACGATCATCGCCCAGAACAGCAGCGAAATGATGCCCAGCACCGCTTCGGGGCTGAACGGAATGCCGTGGTCCTTGCTGAAACACTCCTTGAGCGAATACAGGGGGCTGGTACCGATGTCGCCAAAGACGACGCCGATCGCGCCGATCACGAGCGCACGGGTGCTCTGGCTTTCGACGAAATAATGGCTGGTGGTTGCGGATTGGGTCATGGAATTGGGTCAGGTGAACCGGCTCGCGCCTCCCGTGCCTGCCTTTGGCTGCCCTGGCATGGCGCCAGACGGACAGTCCCTCCAAAGTGCTTCATCAGGCACGATTTTCTTTCACGCTAGCGGCTCCGGTCCCCGATGGGGCGTGTTGGCCTTCTCAGTTTCTATTGCGATGCACAAACGCGCGCATTCTAGATGAAGTGTCGTGCGGCGACCACTATGGAAATGCCGACGTCACGGGCCACGACCGATCAAGCATGGGAAAGAAGCCGGGCATGGTCAAGCCCCGCCGATGCCGGCACCGTGGGGTCACCCACCGTCGGCACGTTGCGAAGGCACGACACCAAATGTCTGATACGTTACTTTTTCAAACAGGCGTCAGACGCCCAGGTAGCGGTCCAGCGCCGCCGGCGTGGCGGCCAGGCTGGCGGCGGGCCCCGCCATCACTACCTGCCCTTTTTCGAGGACGACCACGCGGTCGGCGTGCGACAGCACCGCGCGGTAGTTGCGATCGACCACGATCGACGCGATGCCGGTCCCCCGCACCGTGGCAATCACGTGCCAGATCTCGTGGACGATGCGCGGCGCCAGCCCCTCGGTGGCCTCATCCAGGATCAGGCAGTCGGGGTTGGTCATCAGCGCGCGGCCGATCGACAGCATCTGCTGCTCGCCGCCGGACAGCTGCTGGCCGCCATGGGATAGCCGTTCCTTGAGTCGCGGAAACAGGTCGAGCACGCGTGCCTCGTCCCAGTCCTTGCGGCCGCCGCAGCCGGCCCGCGCCGCCATCACCAGGTTCTCGCGCACGCTCAGATTCGGAAAAATGCCACGCCCTTCGGGCACGTAGGCGATGCCAAGCCGGGCCACCTCGTGCGGCCGGGCGCGCGACATCTCGCGGCCAGCCACGCGGATCGTACCGGCGCGTTCACGGACATGGCCCAGCAGCGTACGCAGCAGCGTGCTCTTGCCCATGCCGTTGCGGCCCAGCAGCCCGACGGTCTCGCCCGCGTTGACATGGAAGTCGATGCCACGCAGCACATGGCTCGATCCATACCAGGCGTTGACGCCGCTGGCGTCGATGATGGCGTTGGTGCTCATGCGCCGGCCTCCTGCCGCTGGCCCGTCTCGTCCTCTTCGCCCAGGTAGGCCAGCTGTACCTCACGATTGGCGCGGATGCTGGCCCGGTCGCCCGATGCGATGACCGTGCCGTTGACCATGACCGTGATGCGGTCGGCCACGGCGAACACGGCCTCCATGTCGTGTTCGACCAGCAGGATCGCGTGCCCTTCGCGCAGGCCGCGCAGCAGGTCGAGCATGCGGGCCGATTCCTCGGCGCCCATGCCGGCCAGCGGTTCGTCCAGCAGCAGCGCCACGGGCTCGGTGGCCAGGCACATCGCCACTTCCAGCTGCCGCTTCTGGCCGTGGGCCAGTTCGCTGGCCACGCGGCCCGCGTGCGGCGCCAGGCCGGCGCGCTCCAGCGCCTCGTCGGCCAGCGCCCGGCTGGTGCGGCAGCCTTGCGCGGATTCCCACAGCCGCCACGCACGCTGGGCGCGCGACTGGGCGGCCAGCCGGCAGTTCTCGCGCACGGTCAGCGGCAGAAAGATATTGTTGCGCTGGTAGCTGCGCCCCACCCCGTGGCGCGCCAGCCTTGGCTGCGCCCAGCCGGTGACCTCGTGCCCCTGCAGATACAGCCGGCCTTCGGACGGCGGCAGCTCGCCAGACAGCAGGTTGATCAGCGTCGACTTGCCAGCGCCGTTCGTACCGATCACGGCGTGGATTTCATTGAGGTGCAGCGACAGGTCCACCTGGTTGACCGCCGTCAGACCGCCAAAGCGGCGCGACAGCATCTCGGCCTGCATCACCGGCGCCGATGTGGAATGGTTCATACGGCCTCCCGGCTCTGCGCGTTCGGGTCCGCGGCGCCGGCATGGCGGCGCGCGCGGCGCGGCCCACGCTGCCGCAGCACCGCCGGCACGCTCACCAGCCCGCGCGGCAGCAGCGCCACCGCGACGATGATGAAGCCGCCCATCAGCAGCTGCCAGTGCCGGGTCAGCGTGCCGAACCACTCGGCCAGCAGCACGAACGAGAACGCTCCCAGCACGGCCCCGGCCAGGCTGCCCACGCCGCCCAGGATCACCATCAGCATGGCATTGCCCGACTGGTGCCACGACGCAATCTCGGGGTTCACGAAGCCGAACTGGATCGCATACAGGAATCCCGCCAGCCCGGCCAGCATGCCGCCGGCCACGAAGGCGCCCAGCTGGTAGCGATAGGTGCCAAAGCCTGCCGCGCGCATGCGCTGCTCGTTATGGCGGATGCCCACCAGCGCGTGGCCGAAACGCGAGCGCAGCAGCAACGCCAGCAGCGCCACGGTCAGCACCAGCGCGGCCAGCACCAGCCAGTAGAAGCGCACCGGATCGTTCACCGTGAGCGGCAGTTCCGAGAACAGGCCGAATTCGGGCCGGAAGTAGATATAGGTGCCATCGCTGCCCCCGGCGATCTTGGTGTCGTGGAACACGAAATACACCATCTGCGCGAAGGCCAGCGTGACCATGATGAAGTAGATGCCGCGCGTGCGCAGCACCAGCGCACCCACCACCAGTGCCAGCGCGCCGGCGGCGCCCACCGCGCCCAGCAACAGCAGCCAGCCGTTGCCCGCGCCGCTCTGGGGCGCCAGCATGGCGGTGGCGTAGGCCGCCATGGCGAAATACGCCGCGTGCCCCAGGCTCACCAGCCCGGTGTAGCCGATCAGCAGCTGCAGCGACAGCGCGAAGATCGCCATGATCATCACCTTGCTGAGCAGCTCGATATAGTACTTGTGGCTGTCGGCGGTCAGCACCAGCGGCGCGGCGCACAGCACGGCCAGCGCAAGGGTCCAGCCCAGCGCGGCCAGCCACGCGGGGCGCCGCACTGGCTGGGGCGCGGTTGTCGAGATATCGGTTTGCATGTTCCCTTCCTGCTCAACCCGCGCGGAACAGCCCTTGCGGCTTCCACAGCAAAATCACGGCCATCAGCAGGTACACCAGCACGCCGGCGGCGTCCTGCCAGAACACCTTGCCGAACGTGTCGACAAAGCCGATCAGCAGCGAGGCTACCAGCGCCCCCTTGACCGACCCGATGCCGCCAATCACCACCACCACGAAGCAGATGATCAGCACCTGCCCGCCCATGCCCGGGTACACCGACGACACCGGCGACGCGATCATCCCCGCCAGCACGGCCAGCGCCACGCCCAGCGCGAACACGAAGCGGTACAGCACCGTCACGTTGATGCCGAGCGACTGCACCATCTCGCGGTTGGTGGCGCCGGCGCGAATCATCATGCCCACCCGCGTGCGCCGGATCACGTAGTACATCGCGCCCGCCACCAGCAGGCAGACCGCCGAAATGAACAGCCGGTACACCGGATAGGTCATGTCGTTGCCGATCGGCAGCGACCCGTCCAGCAGCGCGGGCACGGGGACGCCATGGACGTCGTCGCCCACCAGGAGGCTGCGCAGTTCTTCGAAGACCAGGATCAGCCCGTACGTCATCAGTACCTGCTGCAGGTGGTCACGCTGGTACAGGTAGCTGAAGAACGCCCATTCGAGCAGGTAGCCGAACAGCACGGCCAGCACGATGCCCAGCGGCAGCGCGACAAACAGGTTGCCGGTCAGGCTGGCCAGCGTGAACGCCAGGTAGGCCCCCAGCATGTAGAAGCTGCCATGGGCCAGGTTGATCACGCCCATGATGCCGAAGATCAGCGTCAGCCCGCTGGCCACCAGGAACAGCAGCAGGCCGTACTGCACGCTGTTCAGGCACTGGATGAGGAAGGAAACGATGTCCATCGTGAAACCGGCCGTGCCGTGTGGTGGGTCGTGGGTGCCGTGGGGGGGCTGGGCGGAGCGCCTGTGGCCGCGCCGGATCAGAGGCGGCAGCCGCGCGCGGGATCGGCCAGCGCCTTCACCGCCACGGCGCTCACCTTGTTCTCGCGGCCATCCACGCGGCGCAGGTAGAAATCCTGTACCGGGTTGTGAGCCTTCGACAACGTGAACGCGCCGCGCGGGCTGTCCACCCTGGCCGCTTCCATGGCCTTGATGATGTCCGACTTGCGCGTCATGTCGCCCTTCACCGCGTTGGCGCCGGCGGCCAGCAGCTGTGCGGCGTCGTAGCCCTGCACGGCGTAGACGTCCGGCTGCAGCTTGTAGGTCTTGGCGTAGTCCAGGCGGAAGGCCTTGTCGCGCGCGTTGTTCAGGCCATCGGCGTAGTGCAGCGTGGTCTCCAGCCCCTGGGCGGCGGCGCCCTGCGCCTCCAGCGTGCCATCGGTCAGGAAGCCCGAACCATAGAGCGGGATCTTGTCCTTCAGCCCGGCTGCCTGCCAGTCCTTCACGAACTTGACCGCACCGCCGCCGGCAAAGAACACGAACACGGCGTCCGGCTTGAGCGATGCCACTTCGGTGATCAGCGCCTGGAACTCGACGTTCGGGAACGGCAGGCTCAGTTCCTTGACCACCTTGCCGCCCTTGGCCTCGAAGGCCTCCTTGAAGCCCTTGACCGACTGCTCGCCGGCCGCGTACTTCCAGGTCAGCGTGACCACCTTCTTCATGCCGCGATCGGCCAGCACGTGGCCCATGGCATAGCCGGGCTGCCAGTTCGAGAACGACGACCGGAAGATATTGGGGCCGCACAGCGGGCCCGTGGCTTCGTCCACGCCCGCATTGGGGATGATCAGCAGCGTGTTGTTTTCCTTGGCCACCTTGACGATGCCCATCTGCACGCCCGAATGCACGGTGCCGACCACCACATCGACCTGATCGCGCCGGATCAGCTTGGTGGCGTTTTCCGGTGCCTTGGCCGGATCGGATTCATCGTCCACCTTGAAGTACTCCACGTCGCGCCCGCCCAGCTTGCCGCCCTGCTGCTGCACATACATCCGGAAGCCGTTCTCGATGGCCGTGCCCAGCGCCGCATAGGTGCCCGTGTACGGCAGCATGAAGCCGACCTTGACCTTGCCACCGGCCGGGGCGGCCGGCGCGGTCTGGGCCAGCGCGGCGCCGCCGGTGGCCAGCAGCGCGCTGGCGGCCAAGGTGACGACAGACAGACGACGCGCGTGCAGCAGCGTGCGCAATGCATTGCGATGCATGGAATCTCCTCCTGTTGGTCTGAAGCCGGTGGCGCCGCGCGCACCGGACCGGTGCCGGCCCGGCTGTCGCCGCCAATTATTTTAGGATTGAAGTATTTGCCGTTATAAACGCCGCGGTCGCCGCCGTCAATGCGCCCGCCTGGTCGCGGTGCGGCGAATGCCCACAGCGCGCGAGTTTAAGCAGTACCGTTTGCGGGGCATATCGCTGGATACCCTCGATCTGGGCCATGGTGCCGTACTCGTCGTCCTCGCCCTGCACGGCCAGCACCGGGCAGCGGATGCCGTCCAGCAGCGGGCGCAGGTCGAAATGGCGAAAATCCGGGTTGAGCCAGATATCGTTCCAGCCCCAGAACGCCGAATCGACGTCGGCATGGTGGCGCGCCAGGCGGGCGCGCAGATCGGTGTGCCGGTAGGTATCGCGCGTGGTGGCGATGCTGCGCACCGACAGGTCCTCGACGAAGATATGGGGCGCCAGCACGGTCAGGCCGTCCACGCCATCGGGAAAGCTTGCCGCGTAGATCAGCGCGATCGACCCGCCGTCGCTGTGCCCCAGCATCCACGGCCTGCCATGCTGGCGGCCGGGGCCGATGCCCAGCGCATCGAACAGCGCCGGCAACGCCTCGCGGGCCTGGCGATGCATGAAATCGACACCCCATTTTTCGTCATGCGGCCGCGCGGTGGAACGCCCGTAGCCGTAGCGGGAGAACACCAGGCCCCGGAAATCGCCGGCGTCGCAGAACTGGCGCGGAAAGTCGCGCCACATGCTGATCGAGCCCAGTCCCTCGTGCAGGAACACCACCAGCGGCCGCCGCGTGCGTGCCGGCCTCAGCCATTGGTACTCGACGTCGATCTGCCGCCCGTCGAACGGAATCCGAACCAGTTCGCTACCCATGTCACTACCCCTTCACCACGCCTGCCCGCGCCCGACTGCCCGACTGCCCGACTGCCCGGCGCCACGCCGTCAACGATACCTCACGACTGCCGCGCGGCTTCCTCGCGCTGGCGCAAGCGGAATCGCTGAATCTTGCCGGTGGCCGTCTTCGGCAACTCCTCCACGCATTCGATCTGCCGCGGATACTTGTACGGCGCCAGCTTCGCCTTGACGAAAGCCTGCAGTTCGGCGGCCATGCCGTCGTGCCATTGCTGGCCCGGGCGCAGCACCACGAAGGCCTTCGGCTTGATCAGGTCGTCGCCATCGGGCACGCCGATCACGGCCGCCTCCAGTACCGCCGGATGCTGGGCCAGCACGGCCTCCACCTCGAACGGCGACACATAGATGCCGCCGACCTTAAGCATGTCGTCGCTGCGGCCCGCGTAGGTGTAATAGCCGTTGGCATCGCAGACATACTTGTCGCCACTGCGCGTCCAGGCCCCCACGAAGGTATCGCGGCTCTTGTCGCGATTGCACCAGTACATCAGCGCGGCCGACGGCCCCTTGATAAACAGGTCGCCAATTTCGCCCGGCGCGCACGGCTCGCCCTGCTCGTCGAGCAGCTTCAGTTCATACCCCGGCACCGGGCGACCCGTCGTCCCGTAGCGCACTTCGCCCGGCCGGTTCGACAGGAAGATGTGCAGCATCTCGGTGGAGCCGATGCCGTCGAGGATGTCGCAGCCGAAATGCCCCAGGAAACGGTCGCCGATATCGCGCGGCAGCGCCTCGCCCGCCGATGTGCAGACCCGCATCGCCACATCGGCGCGCGGCGGCAGGTCGGGGGCGGCCAGCATGCCCGCGAACAGCGTCGGCACCCCGCAGAAGACGGTCGGCCGATGCTTGACAAGGCGCTGGAACACCGCCTGGGGCGTCGGCCGTTCGGCCATCAGCACCGTGGTGGCCCCCACCGACAGCGGAAACGTCAGCGCATTGCCCAGCCCATAGGCAAAGAACAGCTTGGCGGCCGAGAACACCACGTCGTCTTCGCGGATGCCCAGCACCCGGCGCCCGTACAGATCGGCCGTGTGGAACAGGTTGCCGTGGGTGTGGACCGTGCCCTTGGGACGGCCCGTCGAGCCCGACGAATATAGCCAGAACGCCATGTCGTCGGGACCCGTGGCGGCTACGGTGGGCGCGGGATCGGCACCGGCCACCATGCCGGCGACGGTGGGGCCCGGTGCGTCGGCCGTTGGTGCCGTCCCGGGCGCGGCCACGATCACGTCGGGCGCAAGCCCGGCCTTGTCGATGGCGGCCTGCATCGTGCCCAGCAGCGGCGCCGACACCACCACGGCCCGGGCCCCGCTGTGCGCCAGCATGTACGCGTAGTCGTCGACCGTCAGCAGGGTGTTGACGGCCACCGGCACCACGCCAGCCAGCAGGCAGCCCAGAAATACCGTGGGAAAGTCGATCGTATCGAGCGCGCACAGCAAGACGCGCTCCTCGCGGCGGAACCCGGCCCGGTGCAGCGCGCCGGCAAAGCGGCGGCAGCGATCGTCCAGTTCGGCAAAGGTCAGCGTCGTGGTGTCGTCGATATAGGCCAGCTTGCCGCCCCGCCCGGCCTGCCGGTGGCGCGCGAGCAGGTCGTCGGCAGCGTTGTAGCGGGCGGGCAGCGCGGTCACGGCGAAGGCGGCCGTGTCGGTTGCCAAGCCGGGCGCCTCGCCAGCCGACACGGAAGACGATGCAAGGGATGCAGCCGAGGACACCGCCTGCGCTGCCGTGCCGGCAGCCGCGGTGCTAGGGATCGGGGGCGTCATGTCTCCACTCCTCTGACCACCCGGATCGTCGCCAGCCACAGCACGCGGTCCGGTATGGCTTCCAGCAGTTTGTCTTCTTGTACCGACAGCTACGCGCAGCGCCGCCGTGATGTCGATGCATTTTATTTCATATCGGCTATTATGCAAGCAAGGGTATGCACTATATAGCCGCAACAACCATGCACTCGCACGCATGCCGTGTCCGTATAATGCGTCGCCCGATCCAACGGACCCATTTCGATACCAGCATGCGTCGCGACCCCGACACGCTCCCGCCTCCTGACGACCGCGCCGACCCGCGCGCGGAGTCCCGCGCCACGGGCGAGCGCGACCCCTATCTGACGCAGCTTGGCGAACGCATCCGCTCGCTGCGTGCGGCGCGCGGGATGTCGCGCAAGGACCTGGCACGCGGCGCCGATGTCTCGGAACGCTACCTGGCCAATCTGGAAACCGGCACCGGCAATGCATCGGTGCTGTTGCTGCGCCAGGTTGCTCGCGCGCTGGACGTGCCGCTGCCCGTGGTACTGGCCGAGGTGGACGGCCACGCCACCGGGCACGGCGACCCCGCGGCCGCCGAATTCTCGCAACTGGTGCAGTGGCTGGCCCAACTGCCCGCCAGCGATCTGGCACGCGTGCGCGAGGCGGCGCAGCATGCGCTATCGCCAGCGGAATCGCGCGACGCGCGGCATCGCCGCATTGCGCTGATCGGGCTGCGCGGCGCCGGCAAATCAACGATCGGGCGCGCGCTGGCGGCCGCCGAAGGCATGCCGTTCGTCGAACTGAACGTGGCGATCGAGCAGGAGGCCGGCGCCAGCCTGTCCGAGATCCATTCGCTCTATGGCCAGGCGGCCTACCGGCGCTACGAAATGCGCGCGCTCGAACGTGTGCTGCGCGAGCACGACACGATGGTGCTGGCTACGCCGGGCAGCCTGGTATCGGAGCCCGCCACCTTCAACCTGCTGCTGTCGCGGTGCCTGACGGTCTGGGTACGGACGTCGCCCGAGGAACATATGGCCCGTGTGGTCGCCCAGGGCGACATGCGCCCCATGGAGGGCAACCGCGAAGCCATGACCGACCTGCGCCGCATCCTGCAGGCGCGCACCCCGCTCTATTCGCGCGCGGACGTGTCGATCGACACCAGCGGCCAGGACGCCGCCTCGTCGCTGCAGGCGCTCCAGACGCAACTGCGCCAGCTTCCGCACTAGACCGGCCTGCCGCCCCGGACAGTCCGGCGCCAACGAGAAGCTTCCAGCGCGTGCGGGGCTTGCATCGTCCGCGACGATGCACTATATTTCATCGCATACGATACGGAACTATAGTGCATCAAGGAGACGCCCCCATGTCGACGGATACCGCCACGCCCGCAACTGCCGCCCCGGTGACCTTCGAGCGCCATCCCGACCACTACCGCCACTGGAAGCTGACGTTCGATGGCCCGATTGCGACGCTGGCCATGGACGTCGACGAGGAAGGCGGCCTGCGGCCCGGGTACACGCTGAAACTCAATTCCTACGACCTGGGCGTGGATATTGAACTGCACGACGCGCTGCAGCGCATCCGCTTCGAACACCCCGAAGTCCGCACCGTGGTGCTCACCAGCGCGAAGGACCGCATCTTCTGCTCGGGTGCCAATATCTTCATGCTGGGCAAGTCCAGCCATGCCTGGAAGGTGAATTTCTGCAAGTTCACCAACGAAACGCGCAACGGCATCGAGGATGCCAGCCGCCACTCCGGCATCCGGTTTATCGCGGCCTGCAACGGCACCACCGCCGGCGGCGGCTATGAACTGGCACTGGCCTGCGACGAAATCGTGCTGATCGACGACCGGTCGTCGGCCGTGAGCCTGCCCGAGGTGCCGCTGCTGGGCGTGTTGCCCGGCACCGGCGGGCTGACACGCGTGACCGACAAGCGCCGCGTGCGCCGCGACCACGCCGACATCTTCTGCCTGACCACCGAAGGCGTGCGCGGCCAGCGCGCCAAGGACTGGCGCCTGGTGGACGATGTGGTCAAGCCCGCCCGTTTCACCGAACACGTGCGCGAACGCGCGCAGGCACTGGCCGCGCAAAGCGACCGGCCCGCCGGCGAGGCCGGCGTGGCGCTGACGCCGCTGGCGCGCCAGACCCGCGACACCGGCTATCGCTATGACACCGTGCGCGTCGACATCGACCGCGACGCACGCCACGCCACGATCACCGTCAGCGCCCCCACCGGCGAGGCGCCCACGGACGTGGCGGGCATCGTCGCTGCCGGCGCGCAGTGGTGGCCGCTGAAGATGGCCCGCGAACTCGACGACGCCATCCTGACCCTGCGCGCCAACCACCTCGACATCGGCATGTGGATTCTGAAGACCACGGGCGACGCCGCGCAGGTGCTGGCCGCCGATGCCCTGATGGATGCCCACGCCAGCCACTGGTTCGTGCGCGAGACCATCGGCATGCTGCGTCGGACGCTGGCACGGCTCGATGTGTCCTCGCGCAGCCTGTTCGCGCTGGTGGAACCGGGTTCGTGCTTTGCCGGCACGCTGCTCGAACTGGCGCTGGCCGCCGACCGCACCTACATGCTGCATATGCCGGATGCCCCCGGCGAGGCCCCGCACCTGCATGCCGATGCGGCCAATTTTGGCCGATATCCGATGCCGAACGGGCTGACGCGCATCGCCGCACGGTTCTATGAAGCATCCGACGCGCTGGCCGCCGTGCGCGCGCAGGCGGGCAAGCCGCTCGACGGCCCTGCGGCCGAGGCGCTGGGGCTGGTCACGGCCGCGCTGGACGATATCGACTGGGAAGACGAGATCCGCATCGCCATCGAGGAACGCGCGAGCCTGTCGCCCGATGCGCTGACCGGCCTGGAGGCCAATCTGCGCTTCGGGGGCCACGAGACCATGGAAACGCGGATCTTCGGCCGGCTCACGGCCTGGCAGAACTGGATCTTCAACCGCCCCAACGCCGTGGGCGAGCACGGGGCGCTCAAGGTCTTCGGCACCGGCAACAAGGCACGCTTCGACTGGGACCGGGTCTGACCGCCGCCCGCCACCCCCGACAACGATAAATGGAGACCGCGATGAGCATCGACTACAGCCAGAAGATTCCGAACAACGTGAACCTTTCGGAAGACCGCACGCTGCAGCGCGCACTGGAACACTGGCAGCCGGCCTTCCTGGACTGGTGGCGCGACATGGGTCCGGACGGCTCGCATAATTTCGATGTCTATCTGCGCACGGCGGTGTCGGTGGACCCATCGGGCTGGGCGCACTTCGACCATGTGAAGATGCCGGACTACCGCTGGGGCATCTTCCTGCAACCGGCAGATGCCGAGCGCAAGATCCACTTCGGAGAGCACAAGGGCGAGGCGGCCTGGCAGGAAGTGCCCGGCGAGCACCGCGCCAACCTGCGGCGCATCATCGTCACGCAGGGCGACACCGAGCCCGCGTCGGTGGAGCAACAGCGCCACCTGGGCCTGACCGCGCCATCGCTCTATGACCTGCGCAACCTGTTCCAGGTCAATGTGGAGGAAGGGCGCCACCTGTGGGCCATGGTGTACCTGCTGCACCGCCACTTCGGCCGCGACGGCCGCGAGGAAGCCGAGGCGCTGCTGGGCCGACGCTCCGGCGACGAGGACAACCCGCGCATTCTGGGCGCCTTCAACGAACGCACGCCCGACTGGCTGTCGTTCTTCATGTTCACGTACTTCACCGACCGCGACGGCAAGTTCCAGCTCTGCGCGCTGGCCGAATCGGGCTTCGATCCGCTGGCGCGCACCACGCGCTTCATGCTGACCGAGGAAGCCCACCACATGTTCGTGGGGGAATCGGGCGTGTCGCGCGTGATCCAGCGCACCTGCGAGGTCATGCGCGAGCGCGACATCCAGGACCCGGCCGACGTGCGCGCCGCCGGCGTGATCGACCTCGAAACCATCCAGCGTTACCTGAACTTCCACTACAGCGTGACGATCGACCTGTTCGGCGCCGACCAGTCGTCCAACGCCGCTACCTTCTACAGCGCCGGCCTCAAGGGCCGCTTCGAGGAAGGCAAGCGCGCCGACGATCACGTGCTCAAGGGGGACGTGTACCGTATCCTGGAAGTCCGGGACGGCAAGCTGGCCGAGCGTGAGGTGCCGATGCTCAACGCGCTGAACGAGGTGCTGCGGGACGACTACATCAAGGATTCCGTGGGCGGGGTGGCGCGCTGGAACAAGGTGATCGAGAAAGCCGGCATCCCGTTCCGGCTGACGGTGCCGCACAAGGCGTTCAACCGCAAGATCGGCACGTTCGCGAACCTGCATGTGTCGCCCACCGGCGATGTGATCGGCGAAGCCGAGTGGCAGGCCAACAAGGACAAGTGGCTGGCCACCGAGGCGGACCGCAGGTACGTGGCGTCGCTGATGGGCCGGGTCGTCGAGCCGGGCAAGTTCGCCAACTGGATCGCGCCGCCCGCCATCGGCATCAACCGCCAGCCGGTGGACTTCGAATACGTCCGCTTCAACTGAATTGGCGAAGGAACCGACGATCATGGGCGCCGCCGACATCATCAAGCAACATCTGATCGATCCGGAAATCTGCATTCGCTGCAACACCTGCGAAGACACCTGCCCGATCGATGCCATCACCCACGACGACCGCAACTACGTGGTCAAGGCCGACGTCTGCAACGGCTGCGGCGCGTGCCTGTCGCCCTGCCCCACGGGCGCCATCGACAACTGGCGCACCATGTTCAAGGGGCAGGCCTACACGATCGAGGCGCAACTGGGCTGGGACGAACTGCCCGCCGAGGTGCCGCTGACCGATGCGGTGATCGACGCCGCCATCGGCGCCGCGGCAGCCGCCGACGAGGCCATTGGCGAGGCCGTGGCATCGAGCAAGCCGGTGCCGATGCAGGCGGTGGAAACCAGCCGCCATACCTCGCCCAAGGCGCCGTGGTCGGCGGCACACCCGTACGTCAACCTGCATGGCTTGCGCGAGCCCTTGACCGCCACGGTAGCCGGCAACTACCGGCTGACCGAGGCCGATGCGTCGAGCGATATCCACCATATCGTGCTGGACTTCGGCAACCAGTTCTTTCCGGTGCTGGAAGGCCAGGCCATCGGCATCATCCCGCCTGGCACCGATGCGTCAGGCAAGCCGCATTACATCCGCATGTATTCGGTGGCCAGCCCGCGCGACGGCGAGCGCCCGGGCTACAACAACCTGGCGCTGACCGTGAAGCGCGTAGACACCGACCACGACGGCAATCCGGTCAGCGGCGTGGCCTCGAATTTCTTGTGTGACCTGTGCAAGGGCGACACAGTGCAGGTCGTCGGTCCGTTCGGCAACACGTTCCTGATGCCGAACCACCGCGAGGCCAGCGTCATGATGATCTGCACCGGGACGGGATCGGCCCCGATGCGCGCCATGACCGAGCGGATGCGGCGCAACATGAGCCACTTCACCGGCCGCCGCCTGCTGTTCTTCGGCGCCCGCAACCGGCGCGAACTGCCGTACTTCGGCCCGCTGCTGAAGCTGCCCAAGGATTTCCTGGACATCCACTTCGCGTTGTCGCGCGACCCCGAGGTGCCGCGCCGCTATGTGCAGGATGCGATACGCGACGCCGGCCCCAATGTCGCCGCGCTGCTTGGCGACCCGCATGGCTACGTCTACATCTGCGGGCTCAAGGGCATGGAGGAAGGCGTGCTCGAGGCATTTTCCGAGGTATGCGCGACGGCTGGGCTGTCGTGGGCCGAGGTCGAGACCCGCCTGCGCGCCGAAGGCCGGCTGCACATCGAAACCTATTGATGGCGCGTGTCCGGAACGGGCTCGATTTGCGACTTCCCAACTGAAACCTGCCGCCTATAATGTTTCTCAAGAAACAGGAGACGATAGGCGATGCAATCGAGGCAGATCCCCGAGACTGCGCCCGCCGGCAGCCCTGACGCCGGCGTGACGCTGACCAAGGCAGTGATGCGCGCGGCTGGCTTCCTGGGCATCAGCCAGGCCATCGTCGCCAGCGTGCTCGGCATCAGCACCGCGTCGGTATCGCGCATGGCCTCCGGCGGCTATGTGCTCGACACGCATCGCAAGGAATGGGAATTCGCCGTCCTGTTCGTCCGCCTGTTCCGGTCGCTGGACGCCATCCTCGGCCATGAGGAACAGGCACGGCTCTGGCTGACCCACGACAACATCGCGCTCGGCGGCAAGCCGCTGGAGCTGATTCGCACCACCGAGGGCCTCGTTCGTGTCGTTCACTACCTGGACGCCACCCGCGGTCGCATCTGAGCGCAAGCTGTTCGCGCTCACGCTCTGGCGGGCCGTTGAAGCCCAGCATGTTGTCTCGACCATGCCCCTGGTCGACACCCTCGAAGAGCAGGCCGTTCTGGAAGCCGTGATCGATGCCGGCAAACCCGTCGTCCCACCCGACGCGCGCGCCCTGCACTACCTGATCTTCACGCCATTCCGCTATCCGACCACCGAATGGGGCTCGCGCTTCCGGGGTGGCCAGGACCCCGGCGTGTTCTACGGCGCGGAATCGATCCGTACGGCCTGCGCCGAACTGGGCTACTGGCGCTGGCGCTTCCTGATGGACTGCCCCGCCCTGCCCCGCATCGATGCGCGCGCACAGACGCTGTTCCAGGTGGGTGTCCGCAGCGATGGGGTGGCACTGGACGTCCTGCCCTTCGCGCAGGACGCCGCGCAGTGGACGCACCCGGACGAATACGGCCCCTGCCAGGCCTTCGCGCGCATCGCCCGGGAAGCCGGCGTCGGCCTGATCCGCTACACGTCGGTGCGCGATTCCGAGCCAGGCATCGGCGTGGCCGTGCTGACGCCGCGCGCGTTCGACCCGCCACAACCGCTGGCCACCACCACGTGGATGCTCACGGTGCGCCACGACCGCGTGATCTGGCAACGCGATGACCTGCGACAGCGCGACAGCTTCGAATTCGAAAGTACCCGCTGGCCGCCGCCGCATCGCACAAGCGAAAATCCCCCACCGGCCTGAACGCCCCGCCGCGAAAACGCTCCAATAGATCAGGCAGGTCAGGCGCAGCTTGCAGGCGCCTGATGGCTGCCATCGCAGAACTTTTAAGTTTCTGTTGCAATGCGAAAACAGGTCACCTATAATCACAGCTTCGACGGACGCGGGGTGGAGCAGTCTGGCAGCTCGTCGGGCTCATAACCCGAAGGTCGCAGGTTCAAATCCTGCCCCCGCAACCAACCGATCATCATCGATCGGAACCGTCAAGCAGTCACACAGCAAACCCGCCAAACCGGCGGGTTTTTTGTTTTGCATCCCGGCCCCGCCATGCCGCATGTCAGGCGCGGCGCACCATCGGCGCGCCATTAGCGCGTTGGGGGCGGGACATCACGCAGCCGCCAAAGCGAGTCTCCGGCGCGGTGATACACTTGCCCCCATTCTTCCCGGACGCCTCCCATGAAATTCTGCTCGAACTGTGGTCATGCGGTCGTGCTGCGCGTGCCCGAAGGCGACAACCGCCCGCGCAGCATGTGCGATAACTGCGGCACCATCCACTACGTCAATCCGCGCAACGTCGTGGGCACGATTCCGGTCTGGGAAGACAAGATCCTGATCTGCAAGCGCGCCATCGAGCCGCGCTACGGATTCTGGACCTTGCCCGCTGGCTTTATGGAAATTGGCGAAACGACGGCCCAGGCTGCGTCTCGCGAGACGCTCGAAGAAGCCGGCGCACGCGTGGAAGTGGGCGAGCTGTTTTCGATGCTCAACGTGCCGCATGTGCATCAGGTGCATCTGTTCTACCTGGCCAAACTGAACGACCTGGACATCGCCCCGGGCGAAGAAAGCCTGGAGGTCAAGCTCGTCGATGAAGCGGACGTGCCCTGGGACGACCTGGCCTTCCCGACTGTGATCCATACGCTGCGCTGCTTCTTTGCCGACCGCGCCGCAGGCAGGATCGCCGCCGGCGACTTCCGTCTGCACACGCTCGACATCGACAAGCCGATGCGGCCGCTGACCAGCCGCGCCACCGTCACACCGTAACCGAGGCCCAGGCGGCCCCGCCCATCTTCCCGGCATGATTACCTGGCTCGACCCGCAGGATCCGTTTCCGCCGGTCGAGCGCGCGCTCGGCCCGGCCAGCGACGCGCCCGGACTGCTCGCGGCCAGCCGCGACCTGACCCCGCAACGCCTGCTGCTGGCGTATCGCCAGGGCATCTTCCCGTGGTACTCCGAAGGCCAGCCGGTGTTGTGGTGGAGCACCGATCCGCGCATGGTACTGGTGCCGGCCGCGCTCAAGGTTTCGCCTTCGTTCCGCAAGACCCTCCGGCGCGTGCTGCGCGATCCCGACTGGGAAATCCGCGCCGACGACAACTTCACGGCGGTCATGCGCGCCTGCGCCATGACGCCGCGCGACGGCCAGCTCGGCACATGGATCACGAACGAGATCATCGCCGCGTACGCCGCCCTGCACCGGCTGGACCTGGCCCATTCCGTCGAGGCCTGGTACCAGGGCGAGCGCGTGGGCGGCCTGTATGGCGTGGCGCTGGGACGCATGTTCTACGGGGAATCGATGTTCGCGCATCGGACCGATGCCTCGAAGATTGCGCTGGCGGCACTCTGTGCCTTCCTGGAACGCCACGGCGTGGCCATGATCGATTGCCAGCAGGAAACCGACCACCTTGCATCGCTTGGCGCGGCGCCGATCCCGCGCGCCGACTTTATCGCGCATGTGCGGGCCGCGGCAGCCTCTGCCACGATCGAGCCATGGCATTTCGACAAGGGCGAACTGCGCCGCTGGACCGGCGCGACCGGTAACGGCGCCGCATGAGCCGTCACTTGCCGGCCTTTCCTTCCAGCCGGCCCAGACGGACGTTGATGCCGCCGACGTCCTTTTCCAGCCCGGCCAGGCGCTGATTGGTTTCATCGAGGCGCCGGTTCGTGGCGTCGATCTTGTCGCCGAGCCGGGCTTCCAAGCTCGTTATGTCCCCGCTGAGCTTCTTGTCCAACGCCACGATTTCGCCACTGAGCCGCTTGTCCATTTGCGACATCGTCGACACGACGGCCCGAATCTCGGTTTTCAACATGTCGCCGTAGACCGTGCGCTGGTAATCGAGGATGCCGAACAATGCGGCGAGCAACCCGAGACCGACGCCAGCCACGGCCGCCATGTCCGCGTAGCGCGTCCACCGCCCAACCGGGTGGCCAGCGACGAGCGTCGCGCCGGACTGCGTCCTTGCCGAGCCTTCCTCGAAGGGCATGGATGCCATGATGTGCTCCTGAAGTATCAGAGAGCCCATCGTAGAAAGCCGCCGCGCCGAAAACAATGCGAGGAATCTCAAAATGCTGGACGCCCTGCCAATTCCGCTTGCAGACGTGCCCCAATGGGCTCTGATAGACTGCCACTCAGACCGGCAATGCCGGCGTCCGACGCGCCGCCCCCTCATTCGACGTCATGAGCAAGCTGAAGGAACTACCGCTCTCCGCGCTGCAGTTTTATGCGACGGCGCCGTACGCTTGCAGCTACCTGGAAGGCCGCATGGCCCGCTCGCAGGTGGCGACCCCCGCCCACCTGATCAACGCCGATGTCTACTCGCGGCTGGTGCGTGCCGGGTTTCGCCGCAGCGGCATCTTCACATACCGTCCCTACTGCGACGAATGCCGGGCCTGCACGCCGTGCCGGGTGCTGGTGGACCAGTTCGAGCCCGACCGCAGCCAGCGTCGCGCGTGGAAGCAGCACCAGGGCCTGCAGGCGCTGGTGGCGCCGCTGACCTACGTGGAAGAGCACTACGCGCTGTACCTGCTCTACCAGTCGATGCGCCATGCGGGCGGCGGCATGGACCAGGACAGCCGCGACCAGTACGAGCAGTTCCTGCTGCAAAGCCGTGTCAATTCCCGGCTGGTGGAGTTCCGCGAGCCGGCTGGCTCGCCCGAGGCGGGCAAGCTGCGCATGGTGAGCATGATCGATGTGCTCGACGATGGACTGTCGTCGGTCTACACGTTCTACGACCCGCTGGTGACCGGCACCAGCTATGGCACCTACAACATCCTCTGGCAGATCAATGAGACCCGCGAACTGGGCCTGCCGCATCTGTACCTGGGATACTGGATTGCGGACAGCCGCAAGATGGCCTACAAGGCGCGCTTCCAGCCGCTGCAGGTCCTGACCGGCAACCAGTGGCACGCGTTCGCGGGCACGCCCGCCTCGCCCGAGCCGCCATCGCCGGCCAATCCCGGCCCGGCACAGGAATAAGCGCCCGGGTCCGCCGGAATTGGCAGCAAATGCGGCCTGAACGGCTACAATGCCGCCCTGATTCCGACTCCTCTCCGGCTCCGGCCGCGCCCATCCGTGCTCAACGCGCTCTATCCCCTGTTTCGCCCCGCCCTGTTCTCCATGGACGCGGAGGATGCCCACCATTTCACGCTGAACAACCTGATGCGCGCCAGGCGCATGGGCCTGGCCGGCTGCATCGGCAACAGCATCGCCGACGATCCGCGCACCGTGATGGGCGTGCGCTTTCCTAACCCGGTGGGCCTGGCCGCCGGGCTGGACAAGGACGGGGCCTATATCGACGGGCTGGCCGCGTTCGGCTTTGGCTTTATCGAAGTGGGCACCGTCACGCCGCGCGCCCAGGCCGGCAATCCGCGTCCGCGCATGTTCCGCCTGCCCCAGGCCGATGCGCTGATCAACCGCATGGGCTTCAACAATGGCGGCGTCGATGCGTTCATCCGCAACGTGCAGGCGTCCCGCTGGAAGGCCGAAGGCGGCGTGCTGGGCCTGAACATCGGCAAGAACGCGGATACGCCGATCGAACGCGCGGCCGACGACTACCTGTACTGCCTGGAGCGCGTCTATCCGCACGCCAGCTACGTGACGGTGAACATTTCGTCGCCCAATACCAAGAACCTGCGCCAGCTGCAGGGCGCCAGCGAGCTGGACGGCCTGCTGTCCACGCTCAAGGCGGCCCAGCAGCGCCTGGCCGACCAGCACAAGCGGTACGTGCCGGTGGCGCTGAAGATCGCGCCCGATCTCGATGACGACCAGATCCGCAATATCGGCGATGCCCTGGTCCGCCACGGTATCGACGGCGTGATCGCCACCAACACCACCATCTCGCGCGACGCCGTCCAGGGCCTGCCCCATGCCGACGAAGCCGGTGGCCTGTCCGGCCGTCCCGTCTTCGAGGCATCGACGCGCGTGGTACGTGAACTGCGCCGCGTCGTTGGCAATGATCTGCCAATTATTGGCGTGGGCGGCATCTTCGACGGCGCCGGCGCGCGCGCCAAAATCGATGCCGGCGCGCAGCTGGTACAGGTCTACAGCGGCCTGATTTATCGCGGCCCGACGCTGGTCCGGGACTGCGCCGCCGCCCTGCGCCGGTAGGCTGCGGACGGTATCGCCGGGGCGCCCGCCCCGTGTCGGTCATCGGGCGCATTCACGCGAAAAATGGCAATCTCGCGCAATATCTTGCGGCACACCCTTCTTTGGAAGGTGTTTTTCGGCAGGATATGGCGCGATGCAGCACCAAAAGCGAACCCAGCAGGGGCCGAAAATGGTATGCTCGCAGGCTTCGCGCCGTCGTATCCAATGGGATCACGCGCGTGCCCGTACCTGCCGCCGGGCACGCCGCGTCCGCATATGGACCGCCGGGCCGCCCCGCAGATGCCCTTTCGGCCTGCCGGCGCCCGTCAGGACGGCTGTCGTACCGTTTGCGGCTGACTGACTGAAAAGCACCGAACCCTCGGGGGAGAACAATTACATGCTGCGTTTCAAGGCATCCACCACCCAGTCCATCCTCGGCAGCGCAGTGGCGCTGGCCCTGCTCTACGGCGGCGCCGTGCAGGCCCAGACGGCCACCGTGAAGGTCCTGTCGATCGTGGACCATCCCGCGCTCGACGCCATCCGCGATGGCGTGCGCGACGAGCTGAAGACGGCCGGCTACGACGCCGACAAGAACCTGAAGTGGGAATACCAGAGCGCCCAGGGCAACACGGGCACCGCCGCCCAGATCGCCCGCAAGTTCGTGGGCGATCAGCCGAGCGCGATCGTGGCCATCGCCACGCCGTCGGCCCAGGCCGTGGTGGCCGCCACCAAGACCGTGCCCGTGGTGTACTCGGGCGTGACCGATCCGGTGGCCGCGCAACTGGTGAAGAGCTGGGGCGCGACGGGCACCAACGTGACCGGCGTGTCGGACAAGCTGCCGCTGGACAAGCAGGTGTCGCTGATCAAGCGCGTGGTGCCCAAGGCCAAGACCGTCGGCATGGTCTACAACCCCGGTGAAGCCAACTCGGTGGTGGTGGTCAAGGAACTGAAGGATCTGCTGGCCAAGCAGGGCATGTCGCTGAAGGAAGCCGCCGCGCCGCGCACGGTGGATATCGGCCCGGCCGCCAAGAGCCTGATCGGCAAGGTCGACGTGATCTATACGAACACCGACAACAACGTGGTGTCGGCCTACGAATCGCTGGTCAAGGTGGCCAACGAATCGAAGATTCCGCTGGTGGCTTCCGATACCGATAGCGTCAAGCGTGGCGCCATCGCCGCGCTGGGTATCAACTACGGCGACCTCGGTCACCAGACCGGCAAGGTCGTGGTACGCATCCTGAAGGGCGAGAAGCCGGGCGCGATTGCCTCGCAGACGTCGGACAACCTCGAGCTGTTCGTGAACACGGGCGCCGCCGAAAAGCAAGGCGTCACGCTGTCGCCGGACCTGGTCAAGGAAGCCAAGACCGTCATCAAGTAATACCGCCGATGCCGCGCGCCCTACCCTGTGGCGCGCGGCGCGAAGCGCCCCCTATGGCCCTATCCGGGCCAGCCGGACGGCCTGCAAAGGATTTCCCCCCATGTCCCTCTTTTCCCTGCTGGGCGCCCTGGAGATCGGCCTGATCTTCAGCCTCGTGGCGCTCGGGGTGCTGATCTCGTTCCGCATCCTCAATTTTCCCGATCTGACCGTTGACGGCAGCTTTCCGCTCGGTGGCGCCGTCGCGGCCACGCTGATCTCCGCCGGACAGGATCCGTTCATTGCCACGGTGGTCGCCATCGTGGCCGGCGCCATGGCCGGCTGGATCACCGGCTGGCTCAACGTGCGCCTGAAGATCATGGATCTGCTGGCCAGTATCCTGATGATGATCGCGCTGTACTCGGTCAACCTGCGCATCATGGGCCGCCCCAATGTGCCGCTGATCACCGAGCCGACGATCTTCACGATCCTGCAGCCCGAATGGATGCCCGACTACGTGCTTCGCCCGCTGGTGCTGTTCGTGGTGGTGGTCGTCGCCAAGCTCGCGCTGGACTGGTTCTTCTCGTCGCAGCTTGGCCTGGCCATGCGTGCCACCGGCGCCAATCCGCGCATGGCGCGCGCCCAGGGCGTGCCCACCGGCCGCGCCACGCTGGCCGGCATGGCGCTGTCGAATGCGCTGGTGGCCCTGGCAGGTGCCTTGTTCGCCCAGACGCAGGGCGGATCGGACATCTCGATGGGTATCGGCACGATCGTGATCGGCCTGGCCGCCGTGATCATCGGCGAAACCATCATCCCGGCGCGACGCCTGGTCTACGTGACGCTGGCCGTGGTGGTGGGCGCCATCCTGTACCGCTTCTTCATCGCGCTGGCGCTGAATTCCGAGTTCATCGGCCTCAAGGCACAGGATCTGAACCTGGTGACCGCTGCGCTGGTGACGCTGGCGCTGGTGCTGCCGGCCACGCGCAAGAAGCTGTTCGCCCGCAAGAACGGAGGTGCCTGAGATGCTGCGCGCTGAAAACCTGAAGCTCACCTTCAACCCGGGCACGCCGATCGAAAACCGCGCCCTGCGCGGCCTGAGCCTGGAAATCCCGGCCGGCCAGTTCGTGGCCGTGATCGGGTCCAATGGTGCCGGCAAGTCGACCTTCCTGAACGCCGTCAGCGGCGACACGATGGTCGATAGCGGCCGCATCATGATCGACGACACCGACGTCACGCGCCAGCCCGCCTGGGATCGCGCGCACCTGGTGGCCCGCGTGTTCCAGGACCCGATGGCCGGTACCTGCGAGGCGCTGACGATCGAGGAAAACATGGCGCTGGCCATGGCACGTGGCTCGCGCCGCGGTTTCCGTCCGGCACTGAACAAGGCGTCGCGCGAACAGTTTCGCGACAAGCTGCGCCTGCTGAACCTGGGCCTGGAAAACCGCCTGACCGACCGCATCGGACTGCTGTCGGGCGGCCAGCGCCAGGCGGTGAGCCTGCTGATGGCATCGCTGCAGCCCTCGCGCATCCTGCTGCTCGACGAGCACACGGCGGCGCTGGACCCCAAGACGGCCGCGTTCGTGCTGGAACTGACCGCGCGCATCGTCGAGGAAAGCAGGCTGACGACGATGATGGTCACCCACTCGATGCGCCAGGCACTGGACTACGGCCAGCGCACCGTGATGCTGCACCAGGGCCAGGTGGTGCTCGATGTGTCGGGCGACCAGCGCAAGGGCCTGGACGTGCCCGACCTGCTCAAGATGTTCGAGCAGACGCGGCATGAGCAACTCGACGACGACGCGCTGCTGCTGGGGTGAGTCAGTCTCCCCTCTCCCGCTTGCGAGAGAGGGGACGTGCACTCAGGCATTCAAGCCGTCGCGGCCTTGTCCAGCCAGCGTTGGAGCTGATCGGTCACCGCCGTGCTCGAAAACGAGCAGCTGTCCTGCGCGAAGACCGCCGCCATCTCCATGCGACGTAGCAATTCCTCCATGGCTTGCCCGAACACGGGCGGCAGCGTCAGCGACGGCGCCGCAGCGCGCCACCGGGCGATCAGCTCACCGGCCGGCAGCGTGCCGGCCAGATGGGCCTCCAGAGCCTGGCGCATCACGGCCAGCGTTTCCTGATTGGCGCTCATGAACGCGCCCTCCTTTCCTTGTATAGCTCGCGGAACGTGCGGCCGCTCGGGGCTGGCATGTCGCGTGTTTCGGTCCAGCCCTTGCCTGCCATTGGCAGACTGGCAATCAGCTTGCTGCGGCCGCCCATGCGTGACAGCATACGCGCCCCCATGCGGGTGACAAAGGCGTACAGGTCCGGGCGCCGGGCCACGTAGCCCCAGACCTGCAGCGCCACGCGCTCCTGCCACGGGCGTAGGTGGCGCTCCATCTGCTTCTCGCGCAGCTTGCGCAGCAGGTCGGACAGCGGAATCGATGCCGGGCACACCCGGTTGCATTCGCCACACAGCGTGGCCGCCTGCGGCAAGTCCACCGCGTTGGCCAGGCCCACATAGCTCGGCGTCAGCACGCTGCCCATCGGGCCGGGATAGACCCAGCCGTACGCATGGCCACCGATCTTCTGGTACACGGGGCAGTGGTTCATGCAGGCGCCGCAACGGATGCAGCGCAGCATCTCCTGGAATTCGCCGCCGATCAGCCCGCTACGGCCGCCATCCACCAGCACGAAGTACATGTGCTCGGGACCATCGCGCTCGCCCTCGGCACGCGGCCCCGTCAGCAGCGAAAAGTAGTTCGAGATCGCCTGGCCCGTGGCCGAGCGCGGCAGCAGCCGCATCACGGTGGCCAGGTCTTCCAGCGTTGGCAATACTTTCTCGATACCCGTCACGGCCACGTGCACGCGCGGCATGATGGTGCACATGCCCTCGTTGCCTTCGTTCGTGACCACGGCCACCGAGCCTGTCTCGGCGATGATGAAATTGCCGCCCGTCACGCCCATGTCGGCGGACAGGAACTCGGGCCGCAGCACTTCGCGCGCCTCGCGCGTCATCTCGGGAATGTCGGTCAGGCGGGGCTTGTTGTGGACCTTGGCGAACAGGTCGGCAATTTCGTCCTTGTCCTTGTGGATCACCGGCGCAATGATGTGCGACGGCGGCTCGGCATCGTTGATCTGCAGGATGTACTCGCCCAGATCGGTCTCGATGCTTTGCACGCCCATCTCGCCCAGCACCTGGTTCAGGCGCATTTCCTCGGTCACCATCGACTTGCTCTTGATGACCTTCTTCACGCCGTGCTTCTGGGCAATTTCGGCGACCAGCCTGGCGGCGTCGGCCGTGGTCTCGGCAAACAGCACCGTGGCGCCACGTTTAGTCGCATTTTCTTCAAAAGTAGCGAGCCAGACGTCGAGATTTTCCAGTGCGCGGTTGCGGCGCTCTTTCAGCGCGGCCCGGGTGGCATCGAAGTCGATGTCGCGGATGGCGTCGGCACGGGCCGTCACGAACTTTGTCGACAGCTTCTTGAGGTTCTGCTGCAGGCGCTGATCGGCCAGCTTCTGCCCGGCGCGCGCCTTGAATTCCATGCTGTGCACTTGCATCGTGGGGGCTCTCCTGAAAGTTCGCGCTGCCAGGCGTCAGGCGTCGCCAGCCAGCACTTGCGCGATATGGAGCACGCGCGTCTGTGCATCGCCCGAGCGGCGCAGCCGGCCTTCGATATTGAGCATGCAGCCCAGGTCGCCCAGCACCACCGCGTCGGCGCCGCTGGCCTTGATGTTGGCGCATTTCTCGTCGACGATCGCCGTGGAGATATTGCCGTACTTGACCGAGAAGGTACCGCCAAACCCGCAGCAGGCCTCGCAGTCCTTCATCTCGGTCAGCTGCACGTTCGGCAGCTTGCCCAGCAAGGCGCGCGGCTGCTGCTTGACGCCCAGTTCGCGCAGGCCCGAGCACGAATCGTGATAGGTAATATGGCCGGCAAAGGCGGAATCGAGCTTGTCGAGCTTTGCCACGTTGACCAGAAAGTCGGTCAGTTCGAACACGCGTTCGCGCAGGCGCTCGTAGCGGCCGTTCAGCTCGGGATCGTCGCGCAGCAGGTCGTGGTAGTGGTGGCGGATCATGCCGCCGCAAGAGCCGGATGGCACCACCACGTAGTCGAACATCTCGAATTCACGCAGGAATTTCTCGGCCAGATCGCGCGACACGGCGCGCTCGCCCGAGTTGTACGCGGGCTGGCCGCAGCAGGTCTGCGCCTCGGGCACCATCACCTCGTAGCCGGCCGATTCCAGCAGCTTCAGCACCGAAAACCCGATTTCCGGGCGCATGAGGTCCACCAGACAGGTGGCGAACAGTCCGATTCGCATGGTTTTTTCTTTATCCAGACCCGGAAACCCCGTGATTATGCCCCTTTGCCCCGCCGCTGCGGGCATCCGGCGCCGCAATCCTGTTCATCCGGCGGTGCAAAGCGGCTCATCACACCCCGGGCGCCGGGCCGCATCAATCGAGGGAAATCTCGAAAATCACGTTTCACCTGTTGAAATTTTCACGATGCGAGATAGAATCAGGCAAACGCTTAATTTGCCGCACGGCAACATTTTTCCACATGGCAGAAGCAGACAAGTCACCCGGCAAGACCTCGATCCAGGTGATCGAGCGCATGATGACGCTGCTGGACGCGCTCGCCCAGCACGCGGATCCCGTCAGCCTGAAAGAGCTGTCGCTGGCCACCGGCCTGCACCCGTCCACCGCGCACCGCATCCTGAACGACATGGTGGCGTGCCGCTTTGTCGACCGGTCCGATCCCGGTAGCTACCGGCTTGGCATGCGGTTGCTGGAACTGGGCAACCTGGTCAAGGCACGGCTTTCGGTACGTGACGCGGCGCTGGCGCCGATGCGCGCGCTGCACCGCGTGACGGGGCAGACCGTGAACCTGTCGGTGCGCCAGGGCGACGAGATCGTCTACATCGAACGCGCCTACAGCGAACGCTCGGGCATGCAGGTCGTGCGCGCGATTGGCGGCCGCGCCCCGCTGCACCTGACATCGGTAGGCAAGCTGTTCCTGGCCGCCGACGAAGCCACGCGCGTGCGCACCTATGCCACGCGCACCGGCCTGGCCGGCCATACGCGCACCTCGATCACGGAGCTGGCCAAGCTCGAACGCGAACTGAGCTGGGTGCGCTCGAACGGCTATGCACGGGACAACGAGGAACTGGAACTGGGCGTGCGCTGCATTGCCGCGGGCATCTATGACGATTCCCGCCGGCTCGTCGCGGGCCTGTCGCTGTCGGCCCCGGCCGATCGGCTGCAGGACAGCTGGCTGCAGAATCTCAAGGAGACCGCGCTGCAGATTTCGCGCGGCATGGGCTACGTGCCCGAGCCCGCCGCCTGACCTGTACGGCCATCGTCGGCCTGGCAAAAAAGAACGCGCCGGGGGTCTGAACCCCACGGCGCGTTTTCCATGGCGCAATGGCTACCGTTCAGGTGCCATGCGACTGCTGCGATACCAGGACCGCCGCAGGGGATCTAGGACCCTGCGTAAGATTGGGCGTTGACGGGAAAGGGCGCGGCTGGCCCCCTGCCGACGGAGGTTGGTGCTCGAGCCAGTTGCGCACGCGCGTGGCGTCGGCAAAGCGCGACAGCTTGCCCACCGAATCCAGGAACACCATCACCACATTGCGATCGTTCACACGGGTCTGCATGACCAGGCACTGGCCGGCTTCGGAGATATAACCGGTCTTCTGCAGGCCGATATCCCAGCTGCCGCCACGCACGAGACGGTTGGTGCTGACATAGTGCATCGTACGGCCCGACACGCTGACCTCGTGCTCAGGCTGCGTCGAGAATTCGCGGATGGTCGGGTTGCGGTACGCGGCGTTGACCAGGCGGGCCAGGTCCATCGCGCTCGACACATTGCTGCTCGACAGGCCGCTCGAATCGACGAAGTGGCTGTCGTTCATGCCCAGTTCGCGCGCCTTCTTGTTCATCGCCCCGACGAAGGCCGGCAGGCCGCCCGGGTAGCTGCGGCCCAGCACCGACGCGGCGCGGTTTTCCGACGACATCAGCGCCAGCAGCAGCATCTCGTGGCGCGTCAGCGTCGTGCCGAAGCGGAGGCGCGAGCTGCTGTGCTTCTCGTTGTCGCGGTCGTCCTCGGTCACCGTCAGCATTTCATCCATCGGCAGGTGCGAATCCATCACCACCAGCGCGGTCATCAGCTTGGTGATCGAGGCAATCGGCAGCACCGCGGTCGGATTTTTCTGGAACAGCACCTCGTTGGTGTTCTGATCCATGACCAGCGCCACCGACGAACGCAGCGACAGCGCGTCCTCGGTATCGCGCAGGCCCATCGCCTCGCCCAGCGACGGTTTGGCTGGCACGAACGCGGCGCGCACCGGCGCCGCACGGCTGGCGACCACGGTGCGCTTGCCGTTCCTGACGACAATCACCTTTCGGGGAGACGCCTCCGCCTTCGCAGAAGCCACCTTTTTGATGGGTTTTGCGGACTTTTCGGTCTTTTTGGAGGAAGTTTTCGTCGCAGTCGACTTCGTCGATGCGTACGCTGCCGGCGCGGCCAGCAGGGCAACGGACACCAGCGCCGAAGTGGCGATAGCGGTCAGTTGGGGAAGGCCAAAGAGTCGGGACATGAAGGAATCGGTCCGGAACATGATCTGTTCAGCGCGAATACGGAATGGCGCTAGTGTAGGAAATTAAGAAATTCTTAGCAAGATTAATGACTTACAGCGGCTCTTTAAAGTTTCATTCGCAAACATTTCCGCATTGCGGTAAAAGAGCCAGATAAATCACATCGTTGCTAACGCAAATACAACAGTTTTTGACTTGCCGAGCCTCAGGCGTCACGCCGTCGTCGTCGGCCACGGGGCGCGTCAAGACGACTTGTATCGTGCCGGCTCCTGTCGATAACGGTCTGCATGGCGGAATCCTGATATCTGTCAGGGCAATTCAGGACAGGAAACGCACGAACCCACTTACCGGTTCACGTTCGGTTGTCAATTGATTGGCTGTCGCGCCCGGGTCTGCAAAGCCGAGCGACATGCCGCACACCACCATTTCCTCCTCGGTCAGCAACAGGTGCTGCTTGATGATGGCGTGGAACTGCGTGAACGCCGCTTGCGGGCAGGTATCGAGCCCGCGTGCGCGCGCAGCCACCATGATGCTTTGCAGGAACATGCCGTAGTCGAGCCAGCTGCCCTGCTCCATGATCCGGTCGATCGTGAAGATCAGGCCGACCGGCGCATCGAAGAAGCGGAAGTTGCGGGCGTGCTGTTCGTGCATGCGCGCCTTGTCCTCGCGCTTGATCTCCAGCAGGCTGTACAGATCCCAGCCCACCTTGCGGCGGCGCGACAGGTACGGGTCGACCCACTCGCGCGGATAGTATGGATATTCCTCGCGGTACTTGGCGTCGCGCTCGGGATCGTCGTAGGCGGCCAGCACGTCTGCGCAGAAGCGCGCCTTGGCATCGCCCGCCAGTACGTAGACCTTCCAGGGCTGCGTGTTCGTGCCCGACGGCGCGCGGCTGGCGACCGCAAGAATTTCCTCGATGGTCTGGCGCGGCACCGGTGTATCCAGGAACGCGCGAACCGAACGGCGTGTCGTGATGGCGCGATCCACAATCGCGGCGTCATCTGCGTGCGACATGCTCTGGGGTCTCCTCAAGTCTTGTTCATGCTGGCTGGCCAACGGCCAGCGCCTGCAATGCCTGGCGCAGCGCCGGCGGCAATGCCACCGGCCTGCGCGTTTCGCGATCCACGTACACGTGCACGAAATGCCCCTGTGCCGCCGCCACATCCTCATCGTTGCGGAACAGCCCCACTTCGTAGCGCACGCTGGAATTGCCCAGCTTCGCCACGCGTAGGCCCGCCACAACCGTGTCGGGAAAGCTCAGCGACGAGAAGTAGTTGCACTGCGTTTCGATGACGAGGCCAATCGTGGCACCGGCTTCGATGTCGAGCACGCCTTCCCGGATCAGGTACGCATTCACGACGGTATCAAAGTAACTGTAGTAGACAACGTTGTTCACGTGGCCATACACATCGTTATCCATCCAACGCGTCGTGATGGGTTGGAAGTGCGCGTACGCACGACGGCGATCGGGTTCAGGCTTCATCGGAATCGGTTCTGGACGACATCGAGCGAAACGGGATCAGCGCCGTAACAGCCACATGCAAGGACCGTATGAGCGCACGGTATGTCACAAGGTTCCAAATTTTTTACGATGTATCGAAGCGCGTCATGCGGCCGCTGCCGGCATGGGCGACGCAACCCCGGCATCCCCTGCGCCGTAACGGGTGTGACAGGCCGCTGCCAGCGCGACGGTTTGCGTGTGTACAGCCACGGTGTTTTCTATCTGGTTGCCATAGCCGCCCGCCATCGCCACGGCGATCGGCAGGCGCTGCGACAAGGCAAAGTCGAACACCATGCGGTCGCGCCGGGCCAGGCCAGCCATCGTCAGCCGCAGGCGTCCCAGCCGGTCGTCTTCATGCGGATCGGCACCGGCCAGGTAGATCAGCAGATCGGGAGCAAAGCGCGACCGCAGCGTTTCGAGCGCACCGGCCAGCGCGGCGGCATAGGTGTCGTCGTCGCAGCCATCGGGCAGCCCGACATCGAGATCGCTGGCTTCCTTTCGGAACGGGTAGTTCTTCTCGCCGTGGAGCGACAGCGTGAACACCGTCGGGTCGTCGCGCAGGATCGACGCCGTGCCGTTGCCCTGGTGGACATCGAGATCGATCACGGCCACCCGCCGCACCTGGCCATCGCGCTGCAACTGGCGCGCGGCGATGGCCGCGTCGTTGAACACGCAGAAGCCACCCCCCTTGTCGGCGTAGGCGTGGTGCGTGCCGCCAGCCAGGTTGACCGCGATGCCTTGCGTCAGCGCGGTGCGGCACGCCGCAATCGTGGCGCCGGCGGACCGGCGCGAACGCTCCACCATGTCGTGCGACCAGGGGAAGCCAATTTCGCGCTGGCGCGCCGGGTCCAGCCGCCCTGCCGACACATCGGCGATGTAGTCGGCCGAATGGGCCAGCGCCAAGGCATCGTCATCCGCGCGCGGTGCCTCATGCAGTTCAAGCCCCGGCACCTGGCGCACCACGGCATCGCGCAGCATGCTGTACTTGCGCATGGGAAAGCGATGCCCAGGGGGCAGCGGCAGGACAAAGTGGTCGGCGTAGAAGGCGAACATCTGGGCGCTTGGAGTCGGGGCGCTGGCGGCATGGTCGGCAAGTGACGCGTTGGCGTCATTTCCCGACCGGACAGTCAGCGATGGTAGCACCGTCTCCAGCGTCCGGCCCGCGGCGATGACGCGGGTGTGTGAAACGCCCGTTTTTCTCGCATCGCACCACCTCCGCGACGCCCCGCCGGATCAGGAAAAACCCTTATCCATGGCGGGATAGTGGCCCGCGATGCCCTTCCCTGACGCAATCCGCCAGTATTTTTGGTGCGCCGCACAAAAACCGCTTGACACCCAATCTGTCTTGCTTAGAATTGGAATTGTTGCGGCGCATCAAAGACCGAAAGAATCTCGGAAAACGCCGACAGACATACGAAGGTACGCTCGGGCTGGCCAGACACTGAAGTCATGGCTCTGACATCTGGGCGGCTTAATTTTACTTTTGCTTGACCTTGAAGTTCACCACTGGAGACCAGCAATGATCCTGACCCCGGAACAAGTTGCAGCTGCACAAAAAGCCAACCTCGAGACCCTGTTCGGTCTGACCTCGAAGGCCTTCGAAGGCGTCGAGAAGCTCGTTGAGCTGAACCTGCAAGTGGTCAAGGCCACGTTCGCCGAGAACGTCGACAACGCCAAGAAGGCCCTTGGCGCCAAGGATGCACAGGAACTGCTGGCCATCCAGGCTTCGCTGGTGCAGCCGGTTGCCGAAAAGACCCTGGCCTACACCCGTCACCTGTACGAAATCGCTTCGGAAACCCAAAGCGAGTTCACGAAGGTTGCCGAAGCCCAGCTGGCCGAAGGCACGAAGAACGTGCAAACCCTGGTCGACAACTTCGCCAAGAACGCCCCGGCCGGTTCGGAATCGACCGTTGCCATCGTGAAGTCGGCCATCTCGGCTGCCAACAACGCCTACGAGTCGGTCCAGAAGGCCACCAAGCAGGCTGTTGAAATGGCCGAAAGCAACTTCCAGGCTGCTGCCACCGCCGCGACCAAGGCTGCCCAGCAAGCCAGCGCCACGGCCCGCACCGCCGCCAAGAAGCCCACGGCTGCTGCCTAAGCACCGTAGCTCCAGCGTACCGGCTTCGGCCGGTCCGTTGGCAAAGCATCCTCGCCCTGCGCCTGCAGCATGGGTGCTTTGCCAACGGCAAGCGTAGACAAGACGCGGCGCCATCGCCCCCGCGCCGTCTATCGCCCTGTACCGATGTCTCCTCGGTACCGATTCCAAAAGGTATCGTTCGGCCCGGCCCTGCAAGCAGGTAGCCGGGCGTTTTTTTGCCCGCTCGCTGCCGCAGGGGTCGCTTGGCGGTTAATTGAATAATCAGGCAAAAAAGAAACCCGCCGGTGGGCGGGTTTCTGCGTTGTGGCGGAGGCCGATCAACGCTTGCGCGGCGGCGGCACGTCCGTGCAGACGCCTTCGTAGATTTCGGCGGCCATGCCGATCGATTCGCCCAACGTCGGGTGCGGGTGGATCGTCTTGCCGATATCCACGGCATCGGCGCCCATCTCGATGGCCAGGCACACTTCGCTGATCAGGTCGCCCGCATGGGTGCCGACGATACCGCCACCGATGATGCGATGGGTTTCCTCGTCGAAAATCAGCTTGGTGAAGCCCTCGTCACGCCCATTGGCGATGGCACGGCCCGACGCGGCCCACGGGAACACGCCCTTGCCGTACTTGATGCCCTGCGCCTTGCACTGGTCTTCGGTCAGGCCGGCCCAGGCCACTTCCGGATCGGTATAGGCCACCGACGGAATCTGCTTGACGTCGAAGTATGCCTTCTCGCCATGGGCCGCCTCGGCAGCCACGTGCGCCTCGTGCACGGCCTTGTGCGCCAGCATCGGCTGGCCAACGATGTCGCCAATCGCGAAGATGTGCGGCACATTGGTACGCAGCTGCTTGTCGACGTCGATGAAGCCACGGTCGGTCACGGCCACGCCGGCCTTCTCGGCGCCAATCTTCTTGCCGTTCGGCGTACGGCCCACCGACACCAGCACGGCGTCGTAGCGCACCGGTTCGGCCGGGGCACCCTCGCCTTCGAACTTGACGTAGATGCCGTCCGGCCTGGCTTCCACGCCCACCGTCTTGGTCTTCAGCATCACGTTGTCGAAGCGATGCTTGTTCATCTTGTCCCAGACCTTGACCAGGTCGCGGTCGGCGCCCTGCATCAGGCCGTCGAGCATTTCGACCACGTCGATGCGCGCGCCCAGCGTGCTGTAGACGGTGGCCATTTCCAGGCCAATGATACCGCCGCCGATCACGAGCATCTTGTTCGGGATGTCGCGCAGTTCCAGCGCGCCAGTCGAATCGAAGATACGCGGGTCTTCGGGGATGAACGGCAGCTTCACGGCCTGGCTGCCGGCCGCGATGATGGCCTTCTCGAAGCGGATCACGGTCTTCTTGCCCGTGGTGGCCTTGGCGTCACCTTCGGTTTCCTGCACTTCGAGGTGATGCGGGTCCAGGAACGTGCCGATACCGCGCACCACCTGCACCTTGCGCGCCTTGGCCATGCCGGCCAGCCCGCCGGTCAGCTTGCTGACCACCGATTCCTTGTAGTGGCGCAGGCCGTCCAGGTCGATCTTGGCTTCGCCGAACAGGATGCCGTGCGCGGCCAGGGCCTTGGCCTCGTCGATCACGGCCGCGTTGTGCAGCAGTGCCTTCGACGGGATGCAGCCAACGTTCAGGCAGACGCCGCCCAGCGAGCCGTAGCGCTCGACCAGCACCGTGTTCATGCCCAGATCGGCCGAACGGAACGCGGCCGAGTAGCCGCCGGGGCCGGCGCCCAGCACCAGCATGTCGCACTGGATGTCGGCGCTGCCGCTGTGTTTGGCAGCCGTGGGGGCTGCCGTCGGCGCAGCGGCCGGGGCCGGGGCGGCCGCCGGCGCAGGTGCCGCGGCGGGTGCCGGCGCCGGGGCGGCGGCCGCGCCGCCTTCCACCGTGCAGATCACCGTGCCCTTGGCCACCTTGTCGCCCACCTTCACCTTGACGTCCACCACCTTGCCGGCGGCCGACGACGGCACTTCCATGCTGGCCTTGTCGCTTTCCAGCACGATCAGCGACTGCTCTTCCTCGACCGTGTCGCCGGCCTTGACCAGCACCTCGATCACTTCCACCGCGTCGAAATCGCCGATATCCGGCACCTTGACTTCGATCACACTCATGCTTTTCCTCCTGGGATGCGCGCCCTGCCCGCTCCGGGCTCAGGCCGCGTCGTCTTTGTTGGTTGCCGCGCCGCCGGGCTGCTGGGGCGTCTCATGGGGTGCCGCAAGAATTTTCACCGTGTGCACGTCGATCGGGCCAGCCGAGCTCTTGTCGAATTCGATACCCGCGTCGACCCCGATCCGCGCAATATCGCCGGCGCCCATTTCGGGCCGGTCGTACACCGCGTGCATGGCCCCGAGCGCATAGTTGCGGCCCGAGCCGATGCCCCAGAAACGGTCGAACGAAAACACCTCGCGGTAGGAATACACGCCAAAGATGCCGCCCGGATTTGCGATCAGGCAAACGATCTGCGATGACTCGTAAGGGTCGTCCTCGTCTTCCTTGGTGTTGATGAAGTACTCGTTCTTGAGCTTTTCATGCACCTTGAGGAAGGTCCGGAACACGTCGTCGCGGGTCATCAGGCGACATTCGTCGCCCATGCCCGTCAACAGTGCGCGCATGACCGGGAAATGCGCGGTGGTGCCCGCCAGCGCGACGAAACTCTCGCCCACGGGAATCACCTTCTGGTTGCGCTCGTAGGCACGCGACAGCCGCGTATCGCCGAACGTCACCAGCGCATCGGCCGCGATCGCCACCTCGTCACCCTTGCGTACGACAACGCAGGTAGTCATGGCTCGCCCCTTTGAATCTGTGCGGACAATCCCGCCGGACCCGCCGGCGGGTTGCTTCGGTACTTAGAGAAGGATCCGGCGGAAATCCGCCAGCAGCGCCGCAAAGTACGTATTGAAGCGCGCGGCCTCGGCGCCGTCGATCACGCGGTGATCCCACGACAGCGACAGCGGCAGCGTCAGGCGCGGCGCGAACTGCTTGCCGTCCCAGACCGGCTTCATGTACGACTTGCACACGCCCATGATGGCCACTTCCGGCGCATTGATGATCGGCGTGAAGTAGGTGCCGCCAATGCCACCCAGCGACGAGATCGAGAAGCAGCCGCCCTGCATCTGGTCCGGCTTGAGCTTGCCGTCGCGCGCCAGCTTGGCCAGCTCGCCCATTTCCTGGCTGATCTCGATCACGCCCTTCTTGTCGGCGTCCTTGATCACCGGCACGACCAGGCCGTTCGGCGTGTCGGCGGCGAAACCGATGTTGAAGTACTTCTTCAGCACCAGGTTGTCGCCGTCCAGCGATGCGTTGAAGTTCGGGAACTTCTTCAGCGCCGCCACGGTGGCCTTGATCATGAACGCGAGCATCGTGACCTTGATGCCGGCCTTCTCGTTTTCCTTGTTCAGCTGCACGCGGAACGCTTCCAGGTCCGTGATATCCGCCTCGTCGCAGTTCGTGACGTGGGGGATCATCACCCAGTTGCGGTGCAGATTGGCGCCCGAGATCTTCTTGATGCGCGACAGCGGCTTCGATTCCACTTCGCCGAAGCGGGTGAAATCGACCTTCGGCCACGGCAGCAGGTCCAGGCCGACGCCCGAGCCGCCGCCGGCCGCCGCCGCCGGAGCAGCGGTCTGGCCCGACATCACGCCCTTGACGAAGGTCTGCACGTCCTGCTGGGTGATACGGCCCTTCGGACCGGTGCCCGGTACGCGTGCCACGTCCACGCCCAGTTCACGTGCGAACTTGCGCACGGACGGGCTGGCGTGGGCGGCCTTGCCGGTCACGCCCTGGGCCTGCGCAGCGGCCGGGGCCGGAGCCGGGGCGGCGGCAGCCGGCGCGGGTGCCGGTGCGGGTGCCGGTGCAGCGGCAGCCGGGGCCGGGGCGGCAGCGGGTGCTGCTGCCGGCGCCGGGGCTGCGGCGGCGCCGCCAGCGGCTTCCAGGATCAGGATCAGCGTGCCTTCGGACACGTTGTCGCCGACCTTGACCTTGACTTCCTTGACGGTGCCACCCTGCGGGGCCGGCACGTCCATCGTGGCCTTGTCGGACTCCAGCGTCACCAGTGCGTCTTCGGCGTTGATCTGGTCGCCCGGCTTCACGTGCACTTCGATGACGGGAACGGCGTCGTAGTCGCCGATGTCCGGCACCTTGACCTCGACCGTGCCACCGCCAGCCGGCGCGGCTGCGGGCGCAGGCGCCGGTGCGGCGGGCGCCGGCGCCGGCGCCGCGGCGGCAGGCGCCGGGGCGGCGGCCGGAGCCGGGGCAGGCGCGGCTGCGGCGGCGCCGGCAGGCTCCAGCATGACCAGGACGGTGCCCTCGGCCACGTTGTCGCCCACCTTGATCTTGACTTCCTTGACCGTGCCGGCCTGCGGCGACGGTACGTCCATCGTGGCCTTGTCCGATTCCAGCGTGACCAGCGCGTCTTCCGCGTTGATCTGGTCGCCCGGCTTCACGTGCACTTCGATGACGGGAACGGCGTCGTAGTCGCCGATGTCCGGCACCTTGATTTCAATCGCTTGACTCATTCAGTGTCTCTCCTGGGCAGCCGGCACCCTGGTTCGTTACGGTCAACACGACAAACGCAATCGGCGAGGTTACTCTCGCCGCACGCATCTGTCACGCTGCCGCGCATCACCTGCGCCGCGGGGCACCGCCGGGCCAGCCGGGGGCGCCCGCGGCGCGGCGGGTGGCCGCGCTGCGGGGGTTCAGTCGTGCAAGTCCGGGGAATCAGACCGACATCGGGTTCGGCTTGTTCGGGTCGAGGTTGTACTTCTTGATGGCTTCCGCCACCTTTTCGCGACCGATCGCACCTTCGTCAGCCAGCGCCTTCAGCGCGGCCACGGTCACCCAGTTGCGGTCCACTTCGAAGAAGTGACGCAGCTTCTCGCGGGTATCCGAGCGGCCGAAGCCGTCGGTGCCCAGCACCACGTAGCGGCGCGGCACGAACGGACGAATCTGCTCGGCGAACGCGCGGATGTAGTCGGTCGATGCGATGACCGGGCCACGCACGCCCTTCAGCTTCTGGGCCACGAACGACTCGCGCGGCGCTTCCGTCGGGTGCAGCAGGTTGTGGCGCTCCACGGCCTGGCCTTCGCGGGCCAGTTCGGTGAAGCTCGGGCAGCTCCAGATGTCCGATTCCACGCCCCAGTCCTTCTTGAGCATGTCCGCGGCGGCGATCACCTCGCGGAAGATCGTGCCCGAACCCAGCAGCTGCACGCGCGGCGCATTGCTGTTTTCCACGCCCTTGCGGAACTGGTACATGCCCTTGACGATGTCCTTTTCCACGCCAGCCGGCATTTCCGGATGTTCGTAGTTCTCGTTCATCACCGTCAGGTAGTAATACACGTCTTCCTGTTCGGCATACATGCGGCGCAGGCCGTCCTGCATGATCACGGCCAGCTCGTACTGGAACGTCGGGTCGTACGAGATGCAGTTCGGGATCACGGCGTGGAACACATGCGAGTGGCCGTCCTCGTGCTGCAGGCCTTCGCCGTTCAGCGTGGTCCGGCCCGACGTGCCGCCCAGCAGGAAACCGCGCGAGCGCATGTCGGCCGCGGCCCAGCACAGGTCGCCGATACGCTGGATGCCGAACATCGAGTAGTAGATGTAGAACGGGATCATCTGCACGCCGTGCGTCGAATACGACGTGGCGGCGGCGATCCAGTCGCACATGGCGCCGGCTTCGTTGATGCCTTCCTGCAGCACCTGACCCGTCTGCGATTCCTTGTAGAACATCAGCTGGTCATGGTCTTCCGGCACGTACTTCTGGCCTTCCTGGTTCCAGATACCAACCTGGCGGAACAGGCCTTCCATGCCGAACGTGCGCGATTCGTCCGGCACGATGGGCACCACATGCTTGCCGATCTGCTTGTCCTTGAGCAGCGTGTTCAGGATCCGCACGAAGGCCATCGTGGTGGACACTTCGCGGCCTTCGCCGGTGGCCTTCAGCAGCGCGTCGAACGCCGACAGTTCGGGCACCTTCAGCGCTTCGGCCTTCTGGCGGCGGGCCGGCAGGTAGCCGCCCAGGTTCATGCGCGCCTGGCGCATGTATTCCAGTTCCTTCGAGCCTTCCTCGAAGGTCAGGTACGGGACTTCCTCCAGCTTGTCGTCCGGCACCGGGATGTTGAACTGGTCGCGGAACGCGCGGATGGCGTCCACCGGCATCTTCTTCTGCTGGTGGGCCACGTTCATGGCCTGGCCGGCATCGCCCATGCCATAGCCCTTGATGGTCTTGGCCAGGATCAGCGTCGGCTGGCCCTTGTGCTCGCTGGCCGCCTTGTAGGCCGCATACACCTTGTGCGGATCATGGCCGCCACGGTTCAGGCGCCAGATGTCGTCGTCGGACCAGTCGGCCACCATGGCCTTCAGTTCCGGCGTGTTGAAGAAGTGCTCGCGCACGTAGGCGCCGTCCTTGGCCTTGAAGGTCTGGTACTCGCCGTCCACGCAGTCCATCATGCGCTTCATCAGCAGGCCCTTGGTGTCGCGCTGCAGCAGCTGGTCCCAGCGGCTGCCCCACACCACCTTGATCACGTTCCAGCCCGAACCGCGGAATTCCGATTCCAGTTCCTGGATGATCTTGCCGTTGCCGCGCACCGGGCCGTCCAGGCGTTGCAGGTTGCAGTTGATCACGAAGACCAGGTTGTCCAGCTTTTCACGGCCGGCCATGCCGATCGCGCCCAGCGATTCCGGCTCGTCGGTCTCGCCGTCGCCCAGGAAGGCCCAGACCTTGCGGCCTTCGGTGTTCACCAGACCACGGCTGCCCAGGTACTTCATGAAGCGGGCCTGGTAGATGGCCATGATCGGGCCGAGGCCCATGGACACGGTCGGGAATTGCCAGAAATCCGGCATCAGCCACGGGTGCGGGTACGACGAGATGCCCTTGCCGTCCACTTCCTGGCGGAAGTTGTCGAGCTGTTCGACCGTCAGGCGGCCCAGCAGGAAGGCGCGCGAATACACGCCCGGCGCCGAGTGGCCCTGCACGAAGACCAGGTCGCCGCCGCTCTGTTCCGACGGGGCGCGCCAGAAGTGGTTGTAGCCCACGTCATAGAGCGTCGCCGCCGAGGCGAACGACGAGATATGGCCGCCGACGTTGGTGTTCTTGTTGGCGCGCAGCACCATGGCCATCGCGTTCCAGCGCGTGTACGAGCGGATGCGGTGCTCGATGTCCTGGTCGCCCGGAATGCGTGCCTGCTGCTCCACCGGAATGGTGTTGATATACGGCGTTTCGGCGTGGAACGGTTGCGTCACGCCGTTCACGCGTGCGTATTCGATCTGCTTGTCGATCAGGAAGGCGGCGCGGTCGGAGCCTTCCGCGTTCAGGACGCCCTGCAGGGCGTCAAGCCATTCATGCGTTTCCTGGGGATCTGCGTCGTTGGCGCTGCTGGCGCCGAGGATCTGCTCTGGTACAGCGGACATGACTGTCTCCTGGGTAAATTCCTGCCCCGGCGCCCGCCCGGTATGGCGGATCTCGGTTGGCCGGTCTGACGGTGTTGACGTCGCAGCGGAGCCCTTGCCGCGTGGCCCTGGCATCGGTTCACTGGCCAGGACCGGGATCTTTCGCATCGGGTCGCGTCGCCCGGATCCTCATCGGCTCAAGCACATGGCTCCGCCCGCATTGTTCGGTCGAAGCGATTCTATGGAAGCACAGCAACGGCTGACAAGCTAAATTTTCAGATTACGAAGTCATTTCTTATAATGTGAAATATTGCCGCAGTGCACCAGAAACCGCATGCCCGCGCCGTCAAACGGCCTGGCGGATTTGCGAATTTGCCTGTGCCGGATAGGCGCTTTCCCCAAGCGACGCACCGCAATAAAGCCGATACACTGGTTGGCTGACCGTCAATCCCCTATGCAGTTCTTCGACCGAATCCTCTCTGGCCTGCGAACGGCCATCCTGCCACCGAATTCCGCCGGTACCGTCAGCGATTCCGCCCAGGGCGTTGCGCCCGGCGTGGCGGCGCGCGCGGGCCATGGCGATCCGCATGGCGGTCACGACGACCATCCCGAACACGCCGAACACGCCGATCATGCCGATCACGCCGACGTCATGGAGCCGCTGGCCGCACCGCCGCGCCGCCTGTGGATCATGCGCTGGCGCAATCTGGTGGCGACCAGCTGGTTCATGTTCATTCCGCTGGTGGCCATCGTGCTGTTCACCGTGGCCATGGGCGTCATCCTGTGGTCGCTGCACGAGACCGAGCGCCAGCAGCAGCGCGACTCGCTGTACCGCGACGCCGCCTGGGCCCAGCAGCGCGTGCGGCTATCCCTGCTGAGCAACCAGGACCAGATGGCCTCGCTGGCGCGCGACATCGCCGCCGCGCAGCTGGACCAGGGCGCCTACCGCACCGCCGCCCAGGAAATCCTGCGCGAAAACCCCGAAATCGTCTTCATCAACTGGCTCGACGCCACCAAGCGCGGCCGCTGGTCGCTGCCGTCGACATCCGAATTCGCTGGACGGCTACGTGAAACTGTCGACCAGCCGCTGGAACCGGAGGTACTGGACACCTTCGACGCGGCGCGCGAGACCCAGCGCGTGGTCTATTCCCGCCCGCTGACCAACGACCGCGGCGACAGCTTCATGCTGATGGAAGTGCCGATCGTGCGCGACAACGAGTTCCTGGGCACGCTCGGGGCGCTCTATTCGATCAACGGCATCCTGACCCACCTGCTGCCACCCGAGCTGACCGAGCGGTACCGCTTTTCGCTGATCGACAAGAACAACCAGACGCGCGCCAGCACGTCGGTGCGGCCGGTGCCGGGCAATGCGCTGTCCTACGAGGTGCTGCTCGACCCGCCGGGCCATTCGCTGTCGCTGCGCGCCGACGCCTATCCGCCGCCATCGAACCTGCCCAACAACATGCTGCTGTGGCTGGTGGTGGGGCTGTCATGCTTCCTGCTCTGGAGTCTCTGGAGCATGTGGCGGCACACCAGCCGGCGCTCCGAGGCGCAGCGCGCGCTGCTGGCCGAGACATCGTTCCGGCGCGCGATGGAAAACTCGATGCTGATCGGACTGCGGGCGCTTGACCTGAACGGCCGCATCACCTACGTGAATCCGGCGTTCTGCCGCATGACTGGCTGGACCGAGCCCGAACTGGTGGGCCGCATCCCGCCCTTCCCCTACTGGCCGCCCAACGACCAGCAGGAAATGCAGAAGCAGATCGACCTGACGCTGCAGGGCAAGTCGCCGGCCACCGGCTACGAAATGCGGGTGATGCGCCGCGACGGCAGCAGCTTCTTCGCGCGGATGTACGTGTCGCCGCTGGTGGATAGCCGCGGCCGTCATACGGGCTGGATGAGCTCGATGACGGACATCACCGAGCCCAAGCGCGCCCGCGAGGAACTGGCGGCCGCGCACGACCGCTTCACGACGGTGCTGGAAAGCCTGGACGCCGCGGTGTCGGTGCTCGCCACCGACAAGGCCGAACTGCTGTTCGCCAACCGCTATTACCGCCAGCTGTTCGGCTGGGAGGCAGAGGGGCACCTGAAACTGGCCGGCGACGACTTCGACAAGGAACAGATGTCGAGTGACAACACCGACTTCGTCGACGCCTACGCCGGCCTGCCCGCCTCGGAGCTGATGCCGTACGCGTCCGACGCCCGGGAAGTGTTCGTGCCGGACATGCAGAAATGGTTCGAAGTGCGCCGCCGCTATATCCAGTGGGTGGACGGCCACCTGGCGCAGATGCAGATCGCCACCGACATCACGGTCCGCAAGGCCGCCGAGGAAATGGCGCGCCAGCACGAGGAACGCCTGCAGTTCACGAGCCGCCTGACCACCATGGGCGAGATGGCGTCGTCGCTGGCGCACGAGCTGAACCAGCCGCTGGCCGCCATCAATAACTACTGCATGGGCGCCGTGGCGCGCCTGCATTCGGGCCGCAGCACGCCGGAAGACCTGATCCCGGTGCTGGAAAAGACGTCGGCGCAGGCCGTGCGGGCCGGCACCATCATCAGCCGCATCCGCGGCTTCGTGAAGCGCAGCCAGCCCCAGCGGCGCGAGGCCGCCCTGCACGACATCGTGGCCGACGCCGTGGGCCTGGCCGACCTGGAAGCCACGCGCCGCCGCGTGACCATCCTGACGCGCCTGCCCGCCCCGCCGACGATGCTGTATGTGGACCCGGTGCTGATCGAGCAGGTGCTGGTGAACCTGCTCAAGAACGCCGTGGAAGCCATGGCCGGCCTGCCCGCGATGCGCGCGGCCGGCGTGGTCCGGCTCCACGCACGCATCGAGAACGTCGAGTTCGGCCAATCGGTCTGCATCGACGTGATCGACCAGGGCCCGGGCGTGGACGAAGCCACCAAGGAGCGCCTGTTCGAGCCGTTCTTCAGCACCAAATCGGACGGCATGGGCATGGGCCTGAACATCTGCCGGTCGATCATTGAATCCCACCAGGGCCGCCTCTGGGTGGAAAACAATGTGGACGGCATCGGTTGTACGTTTAAAATCACCTTGCCGCTGCAGCCCGCGCTACCCGAGCAATAAGCTCCGGAGCGCCCCCGGGCATGCCGGACGACCCTCTGCCGCGGGGCATCGGGAGGCCGTCCGGACGATTTGCCTGGGGGTGTTGCGCGCCGCCGCATGCAGTTACACTTCGTTGCAAACGACTTTGCCCCAGGAGACTTCATGACCGCAACGCCCAGCCCAACGCCGCATCGTGGCGAGACCGTCTTCATCGTCGACGACGATGAAGCGATGCGCGACTCGCTGACCTGGCTGCTAGAGGGCAACGGCTACCAGGTGCGCAGCTTCAACAGCGCCGAGCAGTTCCTGTCCGCCTACGACACCAGTTCGGTGGCCTGCCTGATCCTGGACGTGCGCATGCCCGGCATGAGCGGCCCGGAGCTGCAGGAACGCATGATCGCCGAGAACATCGACATCCCCATCGTCTTCATCACCGGCCATGGCGACGTGCCGATGGCGGTGTCGACGATGAAGCGCGGCGCGATCGATTTCATCGAAAAGCCGTTCGACGAGTCCGAACTGCGTGCGCTGGTGGAACGGATGCTGCAGAAGGCCCGCACCGACCATTCCGCCGCCCGCGAGCAGCGCGCCGCCAAGGATCTGCTGTCCAAGCTGACCACGCGCGAGCAGCAGGTGCTGGAGCGCATCGTGGCCGGCCGCCTGAACAAGCAGATCGCCGACGACCTGGGGATTTCCATCAAGACCGTGGAGGCGCACCGCGCCAACATCATGGAAAAGCTCAACGTCAACACGGTGGCCGACCTGCTGCGCCTGGCACTGTCGCGCAACAGCTGACCGGGCTCATTCCCGAGGCGCCGGCTGCCCGTGCATCGCCACGGCGCGGCCGGCGCCGGGCCTGCCGCGCTCGGCCCAGCCCGGCGCTCCCCTACTTTCCGTCCAGATATTCGGCGTCGGCGAACGTCACCACCCATTGCGGGCGGTAGATGACGAAGATGGCCACCAGCATGCCGGTCAGGAAGGCCTCGCCGAAGGCGATGATCACCACGCCGGTCAGCCAGTCGCCCACGGTCAGCCCGGCCTCGCCCGCCTGCCCGGCCAGCATGAGCCAGGCCAGCCGCAGCACCCCCGCCACAATGGCCGCCACCAGCGCGGCAAAATAGCCGTGGCCCAGGATGAAGATGAACAGGTGCCGCGGCAGCCAGTGCCGCAAGGTGGCCTGCAGGCCGGCCGTGACCAGCCCGGGCACCGCCGCCATCCAGATAAAGCGCGGCGCCAGCGAAATCCAGTGGATGTCCTGCCACGCCTGCCCGGCCAGGTAGGCAAGCCCGATCAGCGAGATCACGTTGGCGATGGCCAGCGTCACCAGCGCCATCGGCAGGCCGAACATCGTCACGGCCAGGGTCGCCCCCATCAGCTGGATCACCACCCCGCCGCCCAGCGTGGCGCGTGCCGTCCAGAGCAGCGCCAGGAACACCAGCGTGCCCAGCCAGGCATGCTGGATCGGCTCCCGGCGCAGCACCAGCCACGGCCGTTGCGAGATCGCCCAGGCCAGCACCGCCACGGCCAGGGTCGGCAGCGGCCAGGTCGCCAGCAGTTCCGGAATTGAAGATTCGTCGATGTCCATCGGCGGATGCTAGCAGTCGCCAGCCTGTCTCCGCTTGCATCCAGTCAAGGCGGCGCCGAATCGTGCCAAGCCTTTATAATCCGGGTTTTGCGCGCGCCCGCCCTTCCGCGCGGCGCGCGGCCCTTCCTCTCAGCCTTTCCAGTCACGTACGCCCATGTCCGCCCAATTGATCGACGGTAACGCCCTTGCCAAACAAATCCGTGCCGAAGCCGCCCAGCGCGCTGCCCGCCTGACCGCCGCCGGTCACCAGCCCGGGCTCGCCGTGGTGCTGGTGGGCGAGGACCCCGCCAGCCAGGTCTATGTGCGCAACAAGGTCAAGGCCTGCGAGGACAACGGTTTCTACTCGTCGCTGGACCGCTATCCGGCCGACCTGTCCGAAGCCGACCTGCTGGCCCGCATCGACGCGCTGAACAACGACCCGAAGATCCACGGCATCCTGGTGCAGCTGCCGCTGCCCAAGCATATCGACAGCCACAAGGTGCTCGAAGCCATCGCCCCCGAAAAGGACGTGGACGGCTTTCACGTGGCCAATGCCGGCGCGCTGATGACCGGCGCCCCGCTGTTCCGCCCCTGCACCCCGTACGGCTGCATGAAGATGCTGGAATCGATCCAGTACCCGCTGCGCGGCGCCCGTGCCGTGGTGGTGGGCGCCTCGAACATCGTGGGCAAGCCGATGGCGATGCTGCTGCTCCAGGCTGGCGCGACCGTGACGATCTGCAACAGCAAGACACGCGACCTGGCCGCCCACACCCGTGACGCCGACGTCATCGTGGCGGCCGTGGGCCGTCGCAACATCATTACCGCCAACATGGTCAAGCCCGGCGCCGTGGTCATCGACGTGGGCATGAACCGCGACGATGCCGGCAAGCTGTGCGGCGACGTGGACTTTGCCGGCGTGCGCGAGGTAGCCGGCCACATCACGCCGGTGCCGGGCGGCGTCGGCCCGATGACGATCACGATGCTGCTGATCAACACGCTGGAAGCGGCCGAGCGCCGGGCCGGCCTGGCCTGAGACAGGATCCGGATGGGTCCCGATGGCGCGCCCGCCGCGCCTCAATCATCCTGATAGCCAAGTCGTACTGGATATTTGGCCCGAAAGGCCTCATCTTGCACAGGTAATCGTGCCGCCATGCCCGCATGGCCTTTTCGACGGCGGCACGCCAACCGGGAATTGTCATGACTGATACCACCGACCGCGCCGCCAATCCGCTGCTGGACTTCACCGACCTGCCGCGCTTTGCCGACATCCGCCCCGAGCACATCGGCCCCGCGCTGGACGTGCTGCTGGCCCAGGCGCAGGCCGCCGTCGCCCGCGCCGAAGCCCCGGAGACGCCGGCTTCGTGGAAGACCGCCGTCGAGGCACTGGAAGCCGCCACCGAACCGCTGGGCCGTGCCTGGGGCGTGGTGGGCCACCTGAGCGCCGTGGCCGATACGCCCGAGTTGCGCAAGGCTCACGCCGACAACCTGCCGCGCATGACCGAATTCTGGTCGTCGCTGGGCCAGAGCCTGGCCCTGTACGAGAAATACAAGGCCGTGGCGGCCGGCCCGGAATTCGCCGGCCTGTCGCCGGCCCGCAAGCAACTGCTCGAAAACGAGCTGCGCGGCTTCCGCCTGGGCGGCGCCGAGCTGCCCGAGGACAAGAAGCCGCGTTTTGCCGAGATCCAGGAGCAGCAGGCCCAGCTGTCGAAGGCGTTTTCCGATCATGTGCTCGACGCGACGAACGCCTATGCGCTCTACATCGACGACGAGAAGCGCCTGGCCGGCATCCCGGCCGACGCGCAGGAAGCCGCACGGCTGGCCGCCGAAAAGGACGGCAAGGCCGGCTGCAAGTTCACGCTGCACTTCCCGTCGTACTTCCCGGTGCTCCAGTACGCCGATGACCGCGCGCTGCGCCAGACCATGTACCAGGCCAGCGTCACGCGCGCGTCGGAACTGGGCCCGCAGTACAACAACGGCCAGCCCGACTGGGACAACACGGCGAACATGCGCGAGCAGCTGACGCTGCGCCGGGAAGAGGCCCAGATGCTCGGCTACAACAACTACGGCGAAGTCTCGCTGGTGCCAAAAATGGCCGAAACGCCAGCCGACGTGCTCAAGTTCCTGGACGAACTGGCCGTCCGCGCGCGCCGCTTCGCCGAAGCCGACTGGAAGGAACTGCGCGAATTCGCGGCCGCCGAACTGGGCCTGGAGACGATCGAGCCGTGGGACGTGGCCTATGCGTCGGAAAAGCTGCGCCAGAAGCGCTATGCGTTCTCCGACGACGAGGTCAAGCAGTACTTCCAGGAGCCGCAGGTGCTCAAAGGCCTGTTCGGCGTGGTCGAAAAGCTGTTCTCGGTGAAGATCGAGCCGGACAACGCCCAGACCTGGCACAAGGATGTGCGCTTCTTCCGCGTGGTGTCGCCGCAGGGCGCGCTGCTGGCGCAGTTCTACATCGACCTCTACGCGCGCGAAGGCAAGCGCGGCGGCGCCTGGATGGACGACGCCCGCGGCCGCAAGGAGCGCGACAACGGCACCGTGCAGACGCCGGTGGCCTACCTGACCTGCAACTTCACGGCGCCGGTGGGCGGCAAGCCGGCACAGTTCACGCATGACGAGGTCATCACGCTGTTCCACGAGTTCGGCCACGGCCTGCACCATATGCTCACGCAGGTGGGCGACCTGGGCGTCTCGGGCATCAACGGCGTGGAATGGGATGCCGTGGAACTGCCGTCGCAGTTCATGGAGAACTTCTGCTGGGAATACGAGGTGCTGTCGACGATGACGGCCCACGTGGATACCGGCGCCCCGCTGCCCCGCGCGCTGTTCGACCGCATGCTGGCGGCGAAGAACTTCCAGAACGGCATGATGACGCTGCGCCAGATCGTGTTCTCGTCGTTCGACATGCACCTGCATACCGACTACGACCCGCAGGGCCCCGTGTCGGTGCTGGAGCTGTCGCGCCAGATCAATGACGCGAAGCACGTGGTGCCGCAATCGCCGCTGTCGCGCTGGCCGAACACGTTCAGCCATATCTTCGCGGGCGGCTACGCGGCCGGCTACTACAGCTACAAGTGGGCCGAAGTGCTCTCGGCCGACGTGTATGCGGCGTTCGAGGAAGCCGCCAGGCTGTCGGGCAGCGTGCTGGATGCGGCAACCGGCGAGCGTTACCGGCAGGAGATCCTGTCGGTGGGCGGCAGCCGCCCGGCCATGGAATCGTTTGTCGCCTTCCGCGGCCGCACCCCGCAGATCGACGCGCTGCTGCGGCACGGCGGCATGGCCGAAACGGCGGCGGCAGCCTGATCGCGTCACCCCGGCCAGGCGACCCGGCTCATGGACATGCCTTTCCCGATCCGCAAGGAATGTCCGCCGGGCGCCTGCGTCTGCAACCGCGAGGCGCTGCTGGAAAACCCGCACGCCGACCGGCGCATCCTGCAACTCACGCAGCAGGAAGAAAAGAAACTCGTAGAACGACTAGAGAACATCGCCACGCTGGCCGAGCTGAACCGCATGCAGGAACGGATGCACGCGCTGCTGGGCATCACGATCAAGATCACGCCCAGTGACAACGTGGTGCGCACCACGCGCGGCTTCCGCATCGAACTGGCAGACCAGCCGGGCCTGTGCCGCAAGACCCGGCAGGCGATTCCCGCCGCCATCCGGCGCAGCATGGAAACCCATCCCGACATCGCGTTCGAAATTCTCGACCAGCGCGATCTGCTGGGCGGCAGCCGCAACCTTTTTGGCGAAAATGCCAACCCCGAAGAATAACGACATATGAGAATCGCCAGCTGGAACGTCAACTCCCTGAAGGTCCGCCTGCCCCAGGTGCTGCAATGGCTGGCGGCGCAGGACGCCGCGGGCACCCCCATCGACGCGCTGTGCCTGCAGGAACTGAAGCTGCCCGACGACAAATATCCGCTGGCCGAGCTGGAGGCCGCCGGCTTCCACAGCATCTTCACGGGCCAGAAGACGTACAACGGGGTGGCGATCGTGGCGCGCGACGGCGCCATGCCGGCGCCGACCGACGTGGTGCGCAACATCCCCGGCTATGAAGATGCACAGCAGCGCGTGGTGGCCGGCACCTACGGCGACGTGCGGCTGATCAGCGCGTACTTCCCGAACGGCCAGGCGCTGGATTCCGACAAGTTCGTCTACAAGCTCGACTGGCTGCGCGCCATGACCGACTGGCTGCGCGCCGAAATGATCAAGTATCCGAAGCTGGCGCTGCTGGGCGATTTCAATATCGCCCCGGAAGACCGGGACGTGCACGACCCGGCCAAGTGGGAAGGCCAGAACCTGGTGTCCCCGCAGGAACGCGATGCGTTCAAGGCGCTGATCGCAATGGGGCTGGTCGATTCGTTCCGCATGTTCGAGCAGCCCGACAAGATGTTCTCGTGGTGGGACTACCGCATGATGGGCTTCCGCCGCAACGCGGGCCTGCGCATCGACCACATCCTGCTGTCGCCCGGCCTGGCGCCGCACTGCACGACCTGCCTGATCGACAAGGAACCGCGCCGCTGGGACCAGCCGTCGGACCACACGCCGGTCGTGGCCTCGCTCAAGCTCGACTGAGCCAATGAGCGCCACCGCCCGCGCCAACACCCCGCCGCTGCAACGCTGGTTCCCCTGGCTGCGACGCGTCACCCCGCTCACGCTGCGCGCGGACGTCATTGCCGGCCTGCTCGGCGCGGTGCTGGTCTTGCCGCAGGGCGTGGCCTTTGCCACGCTGGCCGGGCTGCCGCCGCAATACGGCATCTACACGGCCGTGATTCCGTGCATCGTGGCCGCGCTGTTCGGGTCGAGCTGGCATGTGATGTCCGGGCCGACCAATGCCAATTCGCTGGCGCTGTTCGCCATGCTCAGCCCGGTGGCCTTCGCGGGCAGTCCGGCCTATATTGCGCTGGCCCTTGCCGTGACGATACTGGTGGGGCTGCTGCAACTGGCGGTCGGGGCGCTGCGGCTGGGCTCGCTGGCCAACTTCATCTCGCCGTCGGTATTGCTCGGCTTCACCTGCGGTGCGGCCACGCTGATCGGCCTTTACGCGCTCAAGGACCTGTTCGGCCTGGCCGTGCCCACGGGCACCAGCGCGTTCGGCGTGGTGCGCTTCCTGTTCGAGAACCTCGACACCGTCAATGGCAGCGCGCTGATCGTCGGTGCGGTGACGCTGGTGGTCACCATCGCCCTCAAGCGGGTGTCGCGGCGGCTGCCGTTCATGCTGCTGGGCCTGCTGGCCGGCTACAGCGTGGCGATGATGCTGAACCACAGCGGCTGGGGCGGCGCCCGGCAGGTGAACGTGGTGGGACCGATTCCGTCGGCCATTCCACCGTTCCATGTGCCCGACATCAACTGGCGCACGGTGCCCGACCTGCTCGGCATCGCCGCCGCGCTGACCATTGTGGCGCTGGGCCAGTCGATCTCGATCGCCAAGGCCGTGGCGCTGCGGTCGGGGCAGCACATCGACGCCAACCGCGAATTCATTGGCCAGGGTCTGTCGAACATCGCTGGCGGGCTGTTTTCGGGCTATATCTCGTGCGGATCGCTGAACCGTTCGATGCCGAACTTCGAGGCCGGGGCCCAGACGCCGCTGGCCAGCGTTTTTGCGGCCCTGCTGCTCGTGGTGCTGGTCACCGTCAGCGCCCCGCTGCTGGCCCAGATTCCGCTGGCCGCCATCGCCGCCATGCTGATGCTGGTGGCCTGGGGCCTGTTCGATTTCCAGCGGATGCGCCGCATCGCACAGCTTTCGCGGACGGAATTCGCCATCGCGGTGGGCACGTTCGCCGCCACGCTGGTGATCCGGCTGGAAATGGCCGTATTGCTAGGTACGATGCTGTCGCTGGTGGCCTATCTCTATCGCACGTCGCGCCCCGCCGTACGTAGCCTGGTGCCTGATGCCGACGACCCGGACCGGCGCTTCACGCCGCTGGACGAACTGCGACGCCCGCAGCCCGAATGCCCGCAGCTGAAGCTGCTGCGCATGGAAGGCGCGATCTACTTCGGCGCGGTGCAATACGTGACCGATCGCCTGCACTGGCTGCGTACCGTCGATGCCGACCAGAAGCATCTGCTGGCGATGACGAAGAGCATGAATTTCATCGACCTGGCTGGCGCCGAGATGTGGGAAGCCGAACTGAGCGAACGGCGCGCGGCCGGTGGCGACCTCTACTTCCATCGCCCGCGTACGCAGGTGCTGGAGACGTGGAAGCAGACCGGATTCACCGCCAAGCTGGGCAGCGACCATATCTTCCCGACCAAGCGGCAGGCACTTCACACGATCATCGCGCGGCTATCGCCCGAAATCTGCGCGCAATGCCAGGCGCGCATCTTCGAGGAATGCGCACAGCGGCCGGGTGGCCCGGCAAGCCCGCAGGAACAGGACACCACCGTTCAGGCCGCGCCACGGCATGGCGCAACACTGGACACGACGGATCCTGCCTGAATGGCAATGCAGACAACCACACTTTGAAAAAACTGCTGAGAACTTCTCGAAAGGCGCCCTGAACCTTCTGGCGTCTGGCGCGCCGGCCGGCCTGCGGTGAAGCAGGGCCGAAGCCGGCGGGCGGAGGGTTGCTACCGTCGGCCGGCTTTCAGACCGGCGCCACGTGTGCCCGCTTGACCACGACCGGCTGGGGGACACCCTGCTCGATCAGTACCACGGCCGCGCGTTCGATCGTGTCACGACCGGCGCGGAACGCCTCTTCCAGCGACAGCACCTGGTCGGCGCTGAAGCCTTCCCAGAGTGCTTCGCGTGTTACCACGCATGTCACTTGCTCACCATCGACAAGCGCGTGGAACAGCAAACCCTCGTTGTTGATGTCGTAGCGGTCTTGCTCCTGGAATTTGATTTCCATCATCACAGCCCTCCATATGCAAGTGGAAAAGAATCCTAACATGGCTTTGCGGAAATCGTCTTCGATCCCCTGCACGCCAGCAGCAGAATAGGATTCGCCCCAATGACCGGCGGCGGGTACGGCAAGTTCCGTCACTTGTCGACTGTTTCGCCTCGTGACGCCGCCACCGCGACCGCGCAAGCATGCCATGCGTGTGTGTCAGTGCGATGTGCCGACCGGTCAGCCGATCGGTCCGGTCACGCGGCAGCTTGCAGCGCGCATGCTTGGGGGCCGCCGGACCGATTTTCTCGCGGCACGCATTTAGCGTTTGACAAAGCTGAAAATGCTGCTAGAATCTCGGTCTTCGTCGGGGCGTTAGCTCAGTTGGTAGAGCAGCGGACTCTTAATCCGTAGGTCGAGTGTTCGAGTCACTCACGCCCCACCAGACACAAGAAAGGCCGGAAGCAGCAATGCTTCCGGCCTTTTGCTTTCTGGCGATGCGCTTTCTGGCGATGCCGCCGCGCAGAGCCGGACCGCTCATGCGGTCCGCTCATCAAAGCGCCCACCCTGCCCCGTCAGACCCTTGCACTCTCGAACAGGGCGCGCGCCAGCCGGCGATGATCGGCCAGCACGCCTGGCAGATCCACCGTGCGCAACTGGCCGTCGCGCACCACCACGCGGCCGTTGATGATGCTGGTCGACACATTGGCCGGCGTACAGAACACCAGCGCCGCCACCGGGTCGTGGCCGCCGCCGGCAAAGCCCACGGCGGACATGTCGAACGACACGATGTCGGCCGACATGCCCGGCACCAGCGCGCCGATATCGTCGCGATTCAGCACCCGGGCACCGCCGAGCGTGGCAATCTCCAGCGCCTCGCGCGCACTCATCGCCGCGGGGCCAAACCCCACGCGCTGCAGCAACATGGCCTGGCGCGCCTCGCCCAGCATGTGCGCGCCGTCGTTCGACGCGCTGCCATCGACCCCCAGCCCCACCGGCACGCCCGCATCGCGCATGCGGCGAATGGGCGCGATGCCCGACGCCAGCCGCATGTTCGAGCACGGGCAATGCGCCACGCCCGTGCCGGTGCGCGCAAACAGCGCCACGCCCTCGTCATCGAGCTTTACGCAGTGCGCGTGCCAGACATCGCGCCCCACCCAGCCCAGGTCCTCGGCGTATTGCGCCGGCGTCATGCCGAACTTCTCGCGCGAGTAGGCGATGTCGTTGTCGTTCTCGGCCAGGTGTGTGTGCAGCGACACGCCATAGTGGCGCGCCATCGTCGCCGATTCGCGCATCAGGTCGCGCGACACCGAGAACGGCGAGCACGGCGCCAGCACCACGCGCAGCATCGCGTGGCGCGCGGCATCGTGGTACTGCTCCACCAGCCGCTGGCTGTCGCGCAGGATGTCGGCCTCGCGCTCGACCACCACGTCGGGCGGCAGGCCACCCTGGCTGCGGCCCACGCTCATCGAGCCGCGCGCCGCGTGAAAGCGCATGCCGATCTGCCGCGCCGCGTCGATCGAATCGTCGAGCTTCGCGCCGTTCGGATACAGGTACAGGTGGTCGCTCGTGGTCGTGCAACCGGACAGCATCAGCTCGGCCATCGCCGTCTGCGTCGACACCCGGATCATCTCGGGCGTCAGGTGCGACCAGATCATGTACAGGTTGGTCAGCCAGCCAAACAGCTCGGCGTCCTGCGCCGCCGGCACGGCGCGCGTCAGGCTCTGGTACATGTGATGGTGCGTGTTGACCAGACCGGGCATCACCACATGGCCGCGCATGTTCACCACTTCGGCACTGCCTTCGTCGATGCTGTGACGATAGGTCTCGGGCAGATCGGCGGTGGCGCCCACCCATTCGATGGCGGGGCCGTTGGCCACCAGGGCGCCGTCCGCGATCTCGCGGCGCTGGGCGTCCATGGTGACCAGTACGTCGGCGTGCTGGAGGATCAGGGTCATGGCAGTGGTGTATCCGGATTGGCAATGCCCGGAGTCTACGCATCGCCGGCACGCCACCCCAAGCACAGAATTTCGCGCGGGGTGTCCACAATTTGTGGACAGACGGCTATCCGGCGGATTATCGGAACAGGCCTGCCAGTGTTTCGGCCATGGCATCGGCCATCAAACCCGCAGCGGCCGACAGCGGACTGCGGCCACGCGCCACGAGCCGCAGCGTCTGGCGCTGCAGGCCGTTGTCGCGCAGCGGCACGAACACCACCGCGCCGCGCGCCCGCTCCTCCATCACATCGAGCGGATTCAGCAGCGCCACCCCGGCGCCTGTTGCCACCAGGCGCTGGATCAGCACCACCGAGGTGGATTCCACGACCGGCATCAGTTCGATCGACTGGCGGGCGAAGGCATCGTCCACCAACGCGCGGATGGACAGCGACGGCGCCGGCAGAATCAGCGGGTACCCGGCGCATTCGGCCAGCGTGGCCGAAGTCTGGGCTGCCAGCGGATGGCCGGGCGCCACCACGGCGCCGATCGACCAGTCGCGACTGGCCACCACGCGAAACGCCGCCACTTCCGGCAGGTCGTAACCAAGCCCCAGGTCGGCATCGCCCTGCTCCACCGCCGTGACGATGCCGCTGACCGGCAGGTCGGCCACGCGCACGACGATGCCCGGCTGATGCTGTCGGAAGTCATGCACCAGCGACGGCATCAACGCGCCCGCCAGCCCCGATGTGGTGGCAACGGTCACCATGCCGCGCCGCGCGCCCTTGATCTCCGCCACGCGCGCCTGCAGCGCCTCGTGTTCGCGCAGCGTCTGCCTGACATGCGCCAGCACCGCCTCACCCAGCGGCGTCAGGTGCAGTCGCTTGTGGATGCGGTCGAACAGCGGCGCGCCAAGCTCGGCTTCGAGTTCAAGGATCTGGCGATTGATCGCCGTGGGTGCCACGTGCAGGGTTTCCGCCGCGCGCCGGATCGAACCACGGCGAACAACCTCGTCGAGATAGCGGAGAACGCGTGCGTGCATGGGCGAAGGACGGATCAGGTCGGCTCAGGAATCCGCGCATTGTAAGGCGCAGCAATTTCTTCAAAAAACTCTTGAAAGGGGCTTGCGCGATACAAAACCCCTTGCTACAATCTTTTTCTTCGTTGGGGCGTTAGCTCAGTTGGTAGAGCAGCGGACTCTTAATCCGTAGGTCGAGTGTTCGAGTCACTCACGCCCCACCAGCGAATTCCAGAAAAGCCCGAAGCGGTCCGCTTCGGGCTTTTTGCTTTTCCAGCCCCCGCTTTTCCGGCCGCCGCCTCCCAGCCAAAGCTGCACACGTTCCGCCCCGTCCCACATTACGGCGCCGGTGGTCTGATCTCCACGGGTTCCCCCCTATATCCCACGCCTCGCCTTTCGCGGTTGAATGCTCTTCGCCGCATATCACGGAACGCAGTTCCGTATTGCGGAACCCGAGTCCGTACCCGGGCAATACAAGCAATATGTTGGGAGGCATCTCTTGAAAGCTGTTCTGAAAGTGGGCGCTGCGGGCGCCCTCGCCGCATTGGGTCTGGTCGCCACCGCCGCGCAGGCGCAGTCGTATCCGACCAAGCCGATTCGCCTGATCGTACCGTTCGCGGCAGGCGGCACCACCGATATCGTTGGCCGCGCCGTGTCCGACGCGCTGGGCCGCGAACTGGGTCAGCCGGTGGTGGTGGAGAACCGTGGCGGCGGCGGCGGCGCGATTGGTGCCGACGCGCTGGCCAAGTCCGCACCGGACGGCTACACGCTGGGCATTGCCACCGTCAGCACGATGGCCACCAACCCGGCCACGAACGCCAAGAACCCCTACGATCCGATCAAGGATTTCGCGCCGATCACGAACCTCGTGAACGTGCCGAACGTGCTAACGGTGAACCCCAAGGTGCCGGCGAAGAACCTCAAGGAATTCGTCGCCCTGCTCAAGTCGAATCCGGGCAAGTACAGCTATGCGTCGGCCGGCAAGGGCAGCATCTCGCATCTGGACGGCGAACTGTTCAAGTACATCACCAAGACCGACATGGTCCACATCCCCTATCGTGGATCGGGCCCGGCATTGAATGACACGCTGGCCGGCCAGGTGAATGCGCAGTTCGACAACCTGCCGTCGTCGATGCCGTTCATCCAGAGCGACAAGCTGCGTGCGCTGGCCGTGGCCGCGCCCAAGCGCGTGGAAGGCCTGCCCAACGTGCCGACCTTCGCCGAGGAGGGCATGAAGGACATGAACAACATGGCCTGGTATGGCCTCGTGGCACCGGCAGGCACGCCGCCCGCGATCCTGACCAAGGTGCACGATGCCGCGGTCAAGGCCCTGCAGGACCCGAACGTGAAGAAGCGCCTGCACGACGCCGGCGCCTATCCGGACGGCAATACGCAGCAGCAATATGCCGCGCAGATCAAGCGCGAACTGGAACTGCGCAAGAAGATTGCGACCGACCAGAACATCACGCTCGAGTGACAGCGGCATGACGGCTTGACAGCCACGTGACGTGCCCGTCGCCCGAGGGTCGGTACTACGACTCTGGCGGCAGGCCGTCACAAATAGCGGTACAGTGTCATTATCGATACAGGCATTTTCTACAAATTTCTGTTTTTGGCCGGCCGCACCGACCGGCCCTCACTCGAGAGGATAATGATGCTGAAGAAGACCGTACCGACGCTGATCGTTGCCGCCCTGACTGCCCTGGGCGCCGTGCAGCTGGCCCACGCCCAGAAGAACTACACGGATGGCGGCGATCTCTACAGCGGCAGCCACACCAAGAACAAGGCGAATCCGAACCAGAATCCGGCCAAGTCCGGCAAGTTCGATCCGTACACCGACGGCGCCAAGAAATCGACGCGCGCCGACCTGGCCCCGAACAAGAAGGCCGACCCGTACACCGATGGCGCCAAGTCCGGCAAGCCGGACCCGTACCTGGACGGTGCGAAGAGCGGCAAGCCCGATCCGTACCTGGACGGCGCAAAATCCGGCAAGGCCGATCCGTACACCGACGGCGCCAAGAAGCCGTAACACGTAAGCAAGATGTTCGGCGGCGAGCGGACATCCCGCTGCCACCGCCTCAAGGCCCCTGCCATTCGCGCAGGGGCTTTTTCATTGGCACGGCATCGCACGCCCCTGCCGGCACATCAGACGTCAGACACCCGCTCTGCCCTGCAGCGTCAGGCGGCAACGAAGCCGCCTCAGCCAAAAGACTGACTAGGACATACCCGAGCTGTCACGCAAATGTCCCAACATTGCTGATAGTGTTCCTCCCTACCGATTTTCAATGAAGCGCGACCGGCCCGAACGAGAGGCAGGCGCCAGCCGTCCGGGCCGGCCAAGCACCGGCCCAAGAAGTGTCCAGGCGGCAAGAAAACCCTGTTATGGGAGACCTGAGCAAATGCAGCCCAAAGCACTCGAAGTACACGAGCCTGTCGTGCTCTCGCTTGTCGACGCCGTCACCGCGTGGCAAAGCGCCCTGGAACAGACGCTGAGCGTCTCGGGGCTTTCCTATCCCAAATGGTTGCTGCTGCGCGCCATCCGCGCCGGCGAATTTACCCGCGGCCAACCGTGTCAGGGCGCGATCTTCCTTGACGTGCCCCAGACCGAGCGGCTGTTGCGCGAACTCCATGCCGATGGCTGGCTTGAGTTTCCGAGTGATGGCACGCCGCAGATCGCATTCGAAGCCTGTTCGCGCCTGGAGCGCGCGGCGCTGGCCGTGCGTGCGCTGCATTCGGTCTCGATCTCGCATCTGGCGCCGGCGGAACGCACCGCGTTGACCAGTCTGCTGCATCGCATGACCGCCACGCTGGACCATCACGCCGAACGCCATAGCCGACAGACCGCCCGCAACACCGCCGAGTTATCGCTGGTGGTCGCCGAGCACGCCAGCCGCGCCGCACAACACGCGCTGGCCGCCTGACCCGCGCCGGGGCTTCGGCCCTGCGCCCACCGGTCACGATCCTGACGCCCCGCCCTGCGGGGCGTCGTCGTTTTGTCGCCCCGGCCTCGTAAATCTTTCCTACAGTGTGAGCATGCACCGGCACACCACCGAGAACAGCGAGGAGAGGCCATGCCCCCCGAGAACGAAGAAAAGGTTGCGCAACTGCTCGATGACCTGGTTGCATTCGCGCGGGAACGCCTGCCCGCCGCCACGTTTGCCATCGTCGAGCCATTGTTCCGGCATTACTACGACCTGGCCGATGCCGAAGACCTGCTGGCGCGCGACGTGGCGGATCTGTACGGCGCCGTGATGGCGCACTGGCAGACGGCCCAGAAATTCGTCCCGGGTGCCGCGCGGCTGCGCGTGTACAACCCCAACCTGGAAGAACACGGCTGGCATTCCGACCATACGATCATCGAGATCGTGAACGACGACATGCCGTTCCTGGTGGACTCGGTGACGATGGAGATCAACCGTCACGGCCTGACCCTGCATTCGGCCATCCACCCGGTATTCCGCGTCTGCCGCGACGCACGCGGCGCGATCGAGAGCATCGGCCTGGGCGGCACCGAAGCCAGCACCGATCGCTGCCGGCTTGAATCGTTCATCCACTTCGAAGTGGACCGGACCGGCGAGGCCACCCGGCTCGACGCGCTGCGCGTGGGCATCGGCGCCGCGCTGGGCGATGTGCGCGCGGCCGTGGAAGACTGGCCGCGCATGCGCCAGATCGCCCAGGAGACCGTGGCCGGCATGGCCCACGCGGCCGATGCCGGCACGCCGGAGTCGGCCGAGGCGCGGGCGTTCCTGGAATGGATGCTCGACGACCATTTCACGTTCCTGGGCCAGCGCGACTATGAGCTGGTGTCGCGCGACGGCCAGTACTTCCTGCGCGGCGTGGCGGGCTCGGGCGCGGGAATCCTGCGCGAGGCGCTGCGCGACCCGGGCGCGGACGATGTCACCCCCCTGCCGCCCGCCGCGCGCGCCATCATCGAAGGCGCATCGCCGATCTTCATCACCAAGGCCAACTCGCGGTCCACCGTGCATCGGCCCGGTTATCTCGACTACGTGGGCGTGAAGCTGCTCGACGCCCATGGCAACCTGTTCGGCGAGCGCCGCTACGTGGGCCTGTACACGTCCACGGCCTACATGGTCAGCACCAGCGAGATTCCGCTGGTGCGCCGCAAGTGCGCCAATATCCTGCAGCGGGCGGGCTTCCTGACCAAGGGCCACCTGTACAAGTCGCTGGTGACGATCCTGGAGCAGTATCCGCGCGACGAACTGTTCCAGGCCGACGAGGACGAACTGTTCGACATCACGCTGGGCATCCTGCGCCTGCAGGAACACCAGCGCACGCGGCTGTTCGTGCGGCGCGACCGCTTCGACCGCTTTATCTCGTGCCTGGTCTTCGTGCCGCGCGACAAGTACAACACCGACCTGCGCCAGCGCATCCAGAAGCTGCTGGTGCAGTCGTTCAACGGCACCAGCTGCGAGTTCACGCCGCAGTTGTCGGAATCGCCGCTGGCGCGCATCCAGCTGACGGTGCGCGGCCAACCGGGGACGATGCCCGAGGTGGACACGCGCGAGCTGGAAGACAAGATCGTGCAGGCCACGCGCCGCTGGCAGGACGATCTGGCGCAGGCGCTGCACGACAGCCGCGGCGAGGAACAGGGCAACCGGCTGCTGCGCCGCTACGGCGACTCGTTCCCGGCCGGCTTTCGCGAGGACTACGCCGCCCGCACGGCCGTGCGCGATATCGAGCTGATGGAACATGCGCGCCAGCATCCCAGCAAGCTGGCGATGAACCTGTACCGGCCGATCGAGGCCCCATCGGGCGTGTTCCGCTTCAAGGTGTACCGCGCCGGCGAACCCATCGCGCTGTCGCTGAGCCTGCCGATGCTGGAACACCTGGGCGTGCGCGTGGACGAAGAGCGCCCCTACCTGATCGAGCCCGACGGCTGCGAGCCGGTGTGGATTCACGACTTCGGACTGGAAATCGTGGCCGACCCCGACGGCAAGCCGCTGGACATCGATATCGAAAAGATCAAGCCGCTGTTCGAGGATGCCTTCGCGCGCGCCTGGAATGGCGAGATCGAGAACGACGACTTCAACCGGCTGGTGCTGCGCGCGGGCCTGGCCGCGCGCGACGTGACCATCCTGCGCGCCTACACCAAGTACCTGCGCCAGGTGGGCTCCACGTTCAGCAATGCGTATATCGAACGGGCGCTGACGGCCAATCCCAACATCGCGTCGATGCTGGTGTCGCTGTTCCTGGCGCGCTTCGACCCGGCCACGGCGGCGGCGCCCGCCCCCGATCATGCCGAAACGGCCGACGACCCGCGCACCCGCAAGTGGCTGGCCGACATCGATGCCGCGCTCGACCAGGTGCCCAACCTGGACGAGGACCGCATCCTGCGGCTGTTCCTGAACCTGATCGACGCCACGGTGCGCACCAACTATTTCCATCGCGGCACGGACGGGCAGCCGCGCCCGTACGTGTCGTTCAAGTTCAATCCGGCGCTGGTGCAGGGCCTGCCCGAGCCGCGCCCGATGTTCGAGATCTGGGTCTACTCGCCGCGCGTCGAAGGCGTGCACCTGCGCGGCGGGCGGGTGGCACGCGGCGGCCTGCGCTGGTCGGACCGCCGCGAGGACTTCCGTACCGAGGTGCTGGGCCTGATGAAGGCCCAGATGGTCAAGAACACCGTGATCGTGCCGGTGGGCTCCAAGGGCGGCTTCGTGGTCAAGCGCCCGCCGCCGGCCACCGATCGCGATGCCTTCCTGGCCGAAGGCGTGGCCTGCTACCAGACCTTCCTGCGCGGCCTGCTGGACCTGACCGACAACCTGGTATCGGGTCAGCTGGTGCCGCCGCCCGACGTGGTGCGCCACGACGAGAACGACCCCTACCTGGTGGTGGCGGCCGACAAGGGCACGGCCACGTTCTCGGACTATGCCAACGCCATTTCGGCCGAATACGGCTTCTGGCTCGACGACGCCTTCGCGTCGGGCGGCTCGGTGGGCTATGACCACAAGAAGATGGGCATCACGGCACGCGGCGCGTGGGAAAGCGTCAAGCGGCACTTCCGCGAAATGGGCGTCGATATCCAGAGCACGCCGTTCACCGTGGTGGGCGTGGGCGATATGTCCGGCGACGTGTTCGGCAACGGCATGCTGCTGTCGCCCCATATCAAGCTGCTGGCCGCGTTCGACCATCGGCATATCTTCCTGGACCCGGACCCCGATTGCGCGAAGGCCCTGGCCGAGCGCCAGCGCCTGTTCGACCTGCCCCGCTCCAGCTGGGCCGACTACGACACGGGGCTGATATCGGCCGGCGGCGGCGTGTTCCCGCGCACGGCCAAGACGATTGCGCTGTCGCCGCAGGTGCAGGCCGCGCTGGGCATCCAGGCGTCGGCGCTGTCGCCGAACGAACTGATGCACGCGATCCTGACCGCGCCGGTAGACCTGCTCTACAACGGCGGCATCGGCACCTACGTCAAGGCCAGCACCGAGACGCACCTGCAGGCCGGCGACCGGTCCAACGACGCGATCCGCGTGAACGGCAACGAGCTGCGCTGCAAGGTGGTGGGCGAAGGCGGCAACCTGGGCTTCACGCAACTGGGCCGCATCGAGTTCGCGCGCAATGGCGGCCGCATCAATACCGATGCCATCGACAACTCGGCCGGCGTCGACTGCTCCGACCACGAGGTCAACATCAAGATCCTGCTCGGCCTGGTGGTGGCCGATGGCGAGATGACCGGCAAGCAGCGCAACAAGCTGCTGGCCGAGATGACCGACGAGGTGGGCCGGCTGGTGCTGGAGGACAACTACTACCAGACCCAGGCGCTGTCGGTGGCGGGTCGCGAGGCGCCGACGCTGGTCGATGCCGAGGGCCGGCTGATCCGCTGGCTGGAGCGCGCGGGCCGCCTCAACCGTCCGCTCGAATTCCTGCCGTCCGACACCGACATCGCCGAACGCAAGTCGCTGGGCCAGGGCCTGACGTCGCCCGAGCGCGCGGTGCTGCTGGCCTACAGCAAGATGTGGCTCTACGACGAACTGCTGGTGTCCGATCTGCCCGAAGACCCACTGGTGGCGGGCCTGCTGATCGACTACTTCCCGAAGCCGCTGCAACAGCAGCATGCGGCGGCCATGCAGCGGCACCCGCTGCGGCGCGAGATCCTGGCCACGCACCTGACCAACATGCTGGTGAACCGCATCGGCGCCACCTTTGTCCATCGGCTGATGGAAGAAACGGACGCCCGGCCCGCCGACATCGTGCGCGCCTGCCTGCTGGCGCGCGACGTATTCGGGCTGACCGCGCTGTGGCAGCGCATCGACGCCCTGGACAACCGCGTGGACGATGCCATCCAGGCGCGCATGTTCGGCGCGCTGGGCCGGCTGCTGGAACGCGCGACGCTATGGTTCGTGCGCTACCTGCGGGGCGGTGGCACCGTCGAGCCGGGGGCAACCCGTTTCGTGGAGGCCGCGCAGTGGCTGACGCCGCAACTGGCCGTGCTGCTGCCGCCCGAGACGTCGCAGGCCATGGCCGATGCGGCGCTGTCGCTGACCGAGGCGGGTGTCGATGACGACCTGGCCCTGCGCGTGGCGGCCAGCGACAACGCTGCCGCCGCGCTGGACATCGCCGAGGTGGCCGGGGCGTGCCAACGCAGCCTGGGCGCGGTGGCGGCGGTCTACTTCGCGCTCGACACCGAACTCAATTTCGGCTGGCTGCGCGAACGCGCGCTGTCGCTGCCGGCCGATACGCACTGGGACCTGCTCGCGCGCACGACCACGCTGGAAGACCTGGGCCGGCTCAAGCGCGCGCTGACCACCAGCGTGCTGGCGCAGGCCCGGGACAGCGACGATGCGGCGGCAACGATCCACAGCTGGCGCGCCAGCCGCCAGGTGGCGCTGGACCGCTACGCGCAGATGCTGACCGACCAGCGCGCGTCGGGTGTGTCGGGCGCGGCGGCGCTGTCGATGCTGTCGGTGGCGGTCAGGGAGATCGGCCTGCTGGAACGTGCCTGACGCGGGCGCACGCGTTGACCGCACCGCAAATGGAAACGGCCCGCACTGGGCGGGCCGGAAGATGGGGCGGTCAAACAGTCGTATGAACCGTCGTATGAAGGGAAGGGTCCGGTGCGGCGGCGTCAGTCGTCGTCGATCACGTCGTCGTCGTCCATGTCGCGCAGTGGCGGCGCGTCGTCGCCATCATCGGTCAGATCATCGTCCGCCCCGTCGCCACGCGCACGGAATTCAAGCCCCAGGCGCAGGAACAGGTCGAACGCATCGGCCAGCATATGCTTCTGACGCGGCAGCAGGCTCGCATACGGCATGTCGTAGATCGACTGATGCGTGCCGCGCGCCCCCTTGAGGCCGCGGTCTCGTGCGATGTCAGACAGCAGCGCGGCAAAGCCCGAGAGATCCTGCGCGGCCAGCGCGGTGTTCAGCACTCTGGCAATGACCTGGGGGGATGCACCCGCCCATCCAATGATTTCGGCATTGGAGGCGGCATCGTGAGAGATATCGCTAATGTCCATGGGTGTCTTAACGGTACGAGACCGCGCCGCCTTGAGGAGGCATCGCTATCGCGATGGACGGTGCCCCGCCTGGGCGGCGCAATCAGTGCCGTTTTCCACGGTGAGGCGCCGGCCTGGACGGACGCTCCGGCGCCGCGGCGGCGGGAGCGCGAGGCACCTGGCGGTATCCTGGCGCGCCGTCCGGCCCTCGACGGGCCTCCAGGTGATTGCGCGCGCCACATAGCGGGCAGCGAAACAGCGGGCCCTGCCCTTCGTTCCGGATCTCCACCTCGTCGGGCGACCACTGCGCGCCGCAAGGCTGGTTCTGGCAGACAAACATCATGAACTCCAAATGAAGCGAGTCATCGTATCACGCAGGCATCGCGCGTCCCACCGCGTATCCGCATGATTCACGCCCCACGTCGGCGGGATGGCGTGTCTGTCCTAGCCATTGTTCTGCACCCAGTGGCGTGCCCATGCCCCGGCAGCCAGCCGCGCTTCCGCCGCGGTCAGGAACGTGGCCGGCGGACCGCCCGCTTCCTGCACCACCGCCCCGGCTTCCCAGATATCGCACCACGCGCGATAACGCTCCGGCGCCAGGGCCTGCCAGAACAGATGCACGACAAACCCACGGTACTCGAACATGTCGGACCCACCGTCGGTCTGGTGCGAGGCGGCCACCGAAGGTACCGGCCCGGCAACGGTACCGGCCGGCGCCTGGGCATCACCGGCATCGGCCGGGCCCGGCGTTCCGCCTGGCAACCTGTCGTGTCGCGCGCGCTGAACGCCCAGCCATGCACATATGCCCGCCGTGATGGCCCCCGTCAGCAATCCCGCAGCAAACCAGCACGTCCTGCTTTCCCTTTCCAACATCCGCAGCCTCCCGCTTCGAGACGTTTCTCCGATGTCGAGAGACGCCGGAAGATCGGAGGTTCCTGCACTTCAGGTTATACCAATCTGGCGATGGGGCAGGATCGCGGCCGTCGATGTCCGCCCGGCGCGCGCGGTGTCGCCTGAGCAAGACTTTTCCGAATCCGGGACCGGCCGCGAAAATTGAGAATCAGGCACGTGCAGCCGGGCGGCAAGGCCGCTATACTACTGTATGTTTATACAGTATCCGATCCGCCGCACCGACGACCATCATGCCCGCCTACCAAGCCGCCTCGATCCTGCTGGAAGCCCATTACTTCGGCGACGACGCCGAGTTGCTGCGCCTGCCTTGTGACAGCGTCACCGTGCAGGGCGGCGCCATTGTTGTCGATGGCCTGGAAACTCGTTTCCTGCGCGGCCTGCGCTGGACGCCCGACTACCTGTCGTTCGAGGCCGGCGGCGACCATCATCGGTATCCGGTCAGCCGGCCGGCGGTGGTGGGGCCGCAGGCCGCCCGCTTCGCGCTGCTATAGGTGGCCGGGCCAGGCAGATCGCCACGGGCGTGCGGATCACCCACGATTTCACGTCGAGCGCATGGGATCAATGGGAAGCCAAGACCGGCAAGCGTATCGCGCCCCGTGGCGGGCTCACGTTCCCGCACACCCATCTGTGCATCCAGGCGGCGCTGGCGGGGCTGGGCGTGGCGCTGGTGGAGCAGCGGCTGATTCGCGGCGAACTGGATGCGGGCGCGCTGGTGGCGCCGCATGGCTTCACAGCGTTCGACGGCGGGCTGATGGCAGTGCCGGCCGAGCGTCAGATCCGCGCTGGCATTCACGCCGATATCGCGGCATTCGTCGGCTGGCTACGGGAACGCCTGGGCGGCCAGATCGTGGAGGGGCCGGATGGCGGTCACAGGCTGCCCCTTCCATGACGAAGGAAAGGCCCGCCAAGGGCTGCCGGACATCCCATGCCAGCCATGACCGCTAGCGCGCCGCCGCCCGCAGCGCAAACGTCAGCGTCGTACCGCCCTGCCGGTCCACCAGCTTCACCTGGCTGCCATTCAACTGCAGCATGCGCTGCACGATCAGCAAGCCCAGGCCGCCGCCCCGATGCGCGCCGCCCGACGGAAACGGCCGCTGGAAGATCGACTCGCGCAGCGCCGGCGGAATGCCCGGCCCCGTATCGCTGACCGTAACCGCCACCCTGCCGTCCTGGCTGGCCAGGTCGATCTCCACCGTACCGCCGGCCGGCGTGTGCCGGATCGCGTTGTCCAGCAGGTTGGTCAGCACACGCTCGATCATGCCCAGGTCGGCCGACACGGCCGGCAGCGCGGGGGGCACCCCGGCGCGCAGTTGCAGGTGCTTGGCCTCGGCGGGCAAGGCAAATTTTTCGAGCACGTCCTGCGTCAGGTCAACCATCGAGAAATCCTCGGGTACGGCCTGCACCATGCCATGCTCCAGCCGCGCCAGCTCGAACAACGCCTGCGCCAGGCCGCCGACCTTGGCGCTCTGCGCCAGCGCAATCGCCAGATAGCGCTGGCGTTCGTCCGCGCTCAGGCTGTCGGCCTTGACCGACAACGTTTCCAGATAGCCGTGCAATGACGTCAGCGGCGTGCGCAAGTCGTGCGAGATATTGGCCACCATCTCGCGCCGCTCCTGATCCTGCTGCTTGAGCGCGCGCCACTGGCTGTCGATGCGGTCCGACATCTGGCGAAACGCCGATTCCAGCGCCGCCATCTCGTTGCGCGGCACGGGCTCTGCCGGCGTCGCCTGCGGGTTGCCGGCGGTGTAGGCATCGCCGGAATCGAACTGCCGGATTTCGTTGGTCAGCCGGCGCAGCGGCCGCGTGATCAACGCAAACGCCACCAAGCCGGCGATCAGGCCCAGCGAGGCCACCAGCGCCATCGACCACAGTGTGGTGCGCATGACCGAATCCTGCGACGCCCGCGCGGCCAGCCGGTCGTGGGTCTCGCCCATCAGCACCACATAGATATAGCCGCCCTGTCGCAACGGCGCGGCGCTGAACACCTTGCGCCCGGAGGCGCTGCGCGGGTCGTCGCCCAGGATCGGCAGCGCGCCGCCGTCGATCAGCTTCCTTACCGGCGCCAGATCGACCCGATCGCGGATCAGGTGGCCGCTGGGCGCATCGTGGCCGCGAATATGGCCCTGGTCGTCCAGCAGATACACCTCGACGCTCGGGTTGACCACCATCAGCTGACCGAACAGCTGGCGTAGCGCCTGCGGCGCGATGGCACTCTGGTCCTCCAGCAAGGCGTTGCGCGCGATGTAGGCGGCCAGGCCGCGCGAAAGGCTCTGGATCACCTCTTTCTCGTGCATCGCGTTGGCGCGCACCTGCAGCCAGGCCGACGCCCCGCAGCAGGCCAGCAGCAGCGCCGCGAACACGGCGGACAGGCGCTGGGTCAGCGACAGCTTCACGATGGCTCCCCTTCTTCCCCCAATGGCGCGGCTGCCGGGTCGGCCACGAAACGGTAGCCCCGGCGCCAGACCGTCAGGATGCGCATCGGCCGCGCCGGATCGGCCTCGATCTTGGTGCGCAGGCGGTTGATATGGGTGTTCACGGTGTGTTCGTAGCCTTCGTGCTGATAGCCCCAGACCGCGTTGAGCAGGTCCATGCGCGAGAACACCTTGTCGGGATGGCGCGCGAAGAAGTACAGCAGGTCGAACTCGCGCGGCGTGAGATCGAGCCGCCGGCCGTCCACCGAGGCCTGGCGCGCCAGCGGGTCGATGGCCAGGCCCGCCAGTTCGAGGCTGCCGGCATCGGCGCGCACATCGCGGGCCATCGCCTCCACCCGCCGCAGCAGTGCCTTGACGCGTGCCACCAGTTCCAGCAGCGAGAACGGCTTGGCCAGATAGTCGTCGGCGCCCAGTTCCAGGCCCAGGATGCGGTGCACCTCGCTGGACCGCGCGCTGGTGATGATGATCGGCGTGTAGCGCGTCATCGCGCGCGCCCGCCGGCAGATTTCCAGCCCGTCCACGCCGGGCAGCATCAGGTCCAGCACCAGCGCGTCCCAGCCGCCCTGCTCCAGCAGGCGCAGGCCTTCGGCCCCGTCGGCACTGTGTACGACCTCGTAGCGTTCGTCGCGCAGATGCATGGCCAGCACGTTGGCAATGCCGGCATCGTCTTCGACCAGCAGGATCCGTTTCGGGTGTTCCATGTTGTACCGGGTGGGCAGGGGCTGCGGGAAAGATCGGGGGATCAGGAATCGGGAAATCGGGAATGTGTCGCTATTGTGCAGAAATCCGCCCGAGGCAGTTATCACGAATTGTTTAAGGTTCGGCGAGGACTCCGATACGCCCCGTTGCCTACCATCCGATCACCCCTTCCCGAGCACGGAGTCCACCATGCGCATCACCCGACGCTTTCTGCTGTCCGGCGGCACCCTGACCGCCGCGGTGGCCGCCTTTGGCGGCTGGCGGCTGCTGGCTGGCCCGGCCAGCGCCGGCACTGGCCCGCAGGCCCCCGAGACATTCGAAGTGACCATGAGCGACGCCGACTGGCGCAAGAAGCTGACCGCCGCCCAGTACAACGTGCTGCGGCAGGAAGGCACGGAACGGCCGTTCAGCAGCCCGCTCAACGACGAGCACCGCAAGGGCGTGTTTGCCTGCGCGGGATGCCAGCTCGACCTGTTTTCGTCGCATACCAAGTTCGACAGCGGCACCGGCTGGCCCAGCTTCTGGGCCCCGTTGGCCAATGCGGTGGGCACCACCCAGGACGTGACGTTCGGGATGATTCGCACCGCCGTGCATTGCCGCCGCTGCGGCGGTCACCTGGGCCATGTCTTCGATGACGGCCCCAAGCCCACCGGCCTGCGCTACTGCATGAACGGCGTGGCGATGACCTTCCGGCCGGCGGCCGCCTGACCTGACCGGCCGGCACCCCTGGCCACTGACTACGAGCACCACGCCATGCTGCTGCTGATACTTGCCTACCTGGGCGGGGTCCTGACGATCCTGAGCCCCTGCATCCTGCCCGTCCTGCCCTTCGTCTTCGCGCGGGCCGACCAGCCGTTCGTGCGCAGCGGGCTGCCCCTGCTGGCCGGCATGGGCATCACGTTCGCCGGCGTGGCCACGCTGGCCGCCGTGGGCGGCGGCTGGGTGGCGCAGGCCAATGAACTTGGCCGCTGGCTGGCCGTCGCGATGCTGGCCGTGTTCGGCGTGACGCTGCTGCTGCCAAGCCTGGCCGAACGGCTGACCCAGCCGCTGGTGCGTGCCGGCAGCCATTTGACAAACTTCGCCCAGGCCGACGGACGCCCGGCCAGCCCGGCGTCGTCGTTCCTGCTCGGCATCGCCACCGGCCTGCTCTGGGCGCCCTGCGCGGGCCCGATCCTGGGCCTGGTGCTGACAGGCGCCGCCCTGCAGGGGGCCAGCATCGGCACCACCCTGCTGCTGCTCGCCTATGCCGCCGGGGCCGCCACCTCGCTGGCCGTGGCGCTGCTGGTAGGTGGCCGCGTGTTTGCCGCCATGAAGCGGTCGCTCGGCGCGGGCGAATGGATCCGGTGCGGCATCGGCGCCGCCATGCTCGTGGGCGTGGGCGCCATCGCGCTCGGGCTCGATACCGGCATCCTCACGCGCATTTCCACGGTGGCCACCGGCGGGCTGGAACAGCGGCTGATCGATGCCTTCGCGGGCCGCAAGGACGCCGGCAACGGCGGTGGCGGTGGCGGTGGCGGCGCGATGATGATGCAGGCCAGGCCCCAGGCGATGGCGCAGAACACCATGGCGATGTCGGCCACGCCCGAGGCATCCGGCGGGTCGATGATGATGCGCGCGGCGGCCGGCCCCGCATCGGATCTGCCGGTCGAAGGCAAGTTTCCGGGTGTCGATGGCGCGGTGGCGTGGCTGAATTCGCCGCCTCTGACGGCAGAGGCCCTGCGTGGCAAGGTCGTGCTGGTCGACTTCTGGACGTATTCGTGCATCAACTGCCTGCGCTCGCTGCCGTACGTGAAGGCGTGGGCGGAGAAGTATCGCGACCAGGGGCTGGTGGTGATCGGCGTGCATGCGCCCGAGTTCGCGTTCGAGCGCAATGTCGACAACGTCCGCAAGGCCGCAAAGGACCTGGGCGTGACCTACCCGGTCGCGATCGACAACAACTACGCCATCTGGCGCGCCTTCCAGAACAACTACTGGCCGGCGCACTACTTCATCGACGCCCAGGGACGCGTGCGCTTCCACCATTTCGGCGAAGGTGAATACGACAAGTCAGAAGCCGTGATCCGGCAGCTGCTGGCCGAAGCCGGCCACACGGACGTGACAAAGGTCGCGACGACCGGCGGCACCGCCATGCAGGGTGTGGAGATGCCCGCCGACAACGACGCGATGCGCTCGCCGGAAACCTACGTCGGCTATGCGCGCGCCGAGCACTTCGCGTCACCCGGTGGCGCGCAGCAGGACCAGACCAGGGACTACACCACCCCGGCCAGTCTCTCGCTCAACGAATGGGGTCTGGCCGGCGGCTGGAAGGTTGGGCAGGAACAGGCATCGCTGGAACGTGCCAACGGGCGCATCGTCTACCGCTTCCATGCGCGCGACCTGCATCTTGTGCTCGGCCCCGGTACGGACGGCAAACCTGTGCGCTTTCGCGTGACGATCGATGGCCAGGCCCCAGGCGCCTCCCACGGCACCGACGTGGCAGCCGATGGCAGCGGCACGGTCACCGGCCAGCGGCTGTACCAGCTTGTGCGGCAGCGCGGCGACATCCGCGATCGCACGTTCACCATCGAATTCCTTGACGCCGGCGTGCAGGCCTACGCCTTCACGTTCGGCTGATCCATCCCTTTCGGAGAAGGCAGATCATGAAACCCACCGCCATCCTGCAACACTGGACCCGCCCCACCACACTCAAGCTCACCGGCCTGGCCTTCCTGGCAGCCGTGACGGTAACGTGGAAGCTGCCTGCCCTCTCGGCGGAAGCCGCGGTGAAGATCCCCGCCCCAACGGTCGACGAGAAACCGGGCACCAGCCACAGCGAAACCGCGGTGTTCGCCGGCGGCTGCTTCTGGGGTGTGCAAGGCGTGTTTCAGCATGTTCGCGGCGTGACACGGGTGGTGTCCGGCTACAGCGGCGGCGCCGCGGGCACTGCGCAATATGAGAAGGTCGGCACCGGGATGACGGGTCATGCGGAATCCGTCGAGATCCGTTACGACCCGACACAAATCAGCTATGGCAAGCTGCTGCAGGTCTTCTTCTCCGTCGCCCACGATCCGACACAACTGAATCGTCAGGGACCGGACTACGGCACACAGTACCGTTCGGCGATCTTCCCGCTCTCGCCCGAGCAACGCTCCATTGCGTCGTCCTACATCACCCAGCTCGGCGCGGCCAAGTCATTCAAGGCGCCGATCGTGACGCGCGTCGAAGACTACAAGGGGTTCTATCCCGCCGAGTCCTACCATCAGGACTATCTGGTCAACAACCCGAACTATCCATACATCGTCATCAATGACCTGCCAAAGATCGGCAACCTGAAGACGATGTTTCCGGACGTGTACCGGAATGAACCGATGCTGGTGTCCAAGGGGAAATAGCGGATGCCACTCAGCCCATCACCTTGACCACCGACGTCAGAAACCAGCCTGCCGCCAGGCAGGCTCCCACCCATCCAGAGCCGATCAGAAGTATGTCTCGCCAGGTCATTCGTCGATGTTTCGCCAGTACAAGCTGTCGCATTGACACAATGAGCACAGGCTAGACCATCACAGGACCAAGACACATGTCTGAAATGTAAGGAAGCGTTGCAGCAATTCACCTCGGCACGCTGCAAGCGCTCTCCGCTCCACTCTTCACGCTCCACGCTCTCCTCCCTCCTCTCCCGGCCAGTTCCGCCTTACGGGTTCCCCATTCGGGTGGCTTCAGATTTCCACAGGGTCAGTATTCAAATCCGGAAAATCGCCTGATTTTCCTGATTCTCCAGATTTTCCCATTTTCCAGATTTTCAGTAGCGGCCGCCCTTGCACTCACTGCATCGCCGGCGTCCTGCTACTGACCTATATATAGTCGGTCGCAACCCAAATATCAAATGCCTCTCACAACGAGGATTTCTGATCATCACGATAATCCATCCCCATATACAGACAACGAACTGGATTTATTATTATCATCATATACACTCTCCATGACCGATCCGTCGCATCGGCCCTGAATACCCTCCAAAGGGGACAGAATTTGCAACACACGGAAATCCATATCCTTATTCTCGGAAAGCAGCCAATCAGACCACGTCATAATAACCAGGGTTGATAAAAACCATGACACTGACTGACTCCGCAAAAACAGTTGCCGGTCAACAGCGCAATTGCAGGGGAAGTGCTGCCGCGAGAATGAGGAACGGCAAAAAATCTGCCTCGCAGATCACCCCGAGGCACAATAATCTCGCTCTCGCCATGCTGATCGGGCAATTTTTCAATCCGGCACTGTCTTCTTCCGCAGAAGCACAGACTTCCATACCTGTTGCCACAGATATCGGTACCTATCTGAATGGCAGCACTTCGGGCACCCCCAACTGGTCGGAGGCCACCAATTCCTTCCAGCTCAATTCGGGGGCAACCTGGAATAACTCGGTATCCGTGAATACCGTGGGGCACTCGGTCCTTTCGATTGAAGGGAACGGGAATACCGTCACGCGTGCCGCGAATAATGTTTTCAATTATAATTCCTCGAGCATCAACAACAACTCCGTCACGCTATCAAACCTGACATTCGGACAAACGACCAATGATAACCAGGCAATATTCTATAATACGGGCGGCACACGGACCTCCAATATATTCCTGAATAACGTCACATTCAACGGATTAACCGGCGCATTCGGTAACGTATTTTATCTGGATGGCACGACCGGCAGCTCCGTCGTCAATGTTACCGCCGGCACCGGCGACAACAAGGTGACTTTCAGAAACAACGCCTCCAACGGGGACGGCGCCGGTGTCCTTTCCATGCGCGCCGGCACCATGGTTTTCAATGGCGAATATGTATTTGATTCCAACTCGACCGAGAATTATGGCGGCGCGATCGCCATGTACCAGAACAACGGAGAGCTGACTTTCAATGGACAAACGACATTCAACAACAACTACGCCACCCGGTATTTCGGGGGCGCCGTCGATTTATGGGGTGGCGCCTCGACGCTCACCTTCAATGAAAGCGCCACGTTTACGAGGAATCATGTCGAGACAGCTTCCACCGGCTCTGGAAATCCTCGCGGCGGTGCCATCAACGTCGGCTACAATAGCCCGGGGTCCGGCGCAACGGTCGTCAGGTTCAATGGACCGGTCACGTTCGACGGCAACTACGTGGCGTCCACGGGCTCGGGGGGGTCCGCATATGGCGGCGCAATCAGCGCATATGGGAATGGGAATTCCTATAATTACCGGTATATTTTTGGCGGCCCCGCAATATTCCAGAACAACGTCGTCGCGAAAACCGGATCGGGAAGCGGGTCGGCATATGGCGGCGCGATTTACTATGACGCTTCCGGCGCACTGCTTAGCCTGTCATCCGGCACCCAGTTTCTCAATAATTCGGCTACGGGATTCGGCGGGGCCATTTACCTGCAGTCCGGAACCATTTCACTGACCGCAGCCACCGACAATATCCTGTTCCAGGGTAACCGGCACGGTGTCCAGGTGGATGGGGCCTACGTCCCCATCGCGGGAACCGGGATGCCCAATGGCATTTATCTCGGGTCGTCGGGCACATTGAATCTGAGTGCCAGTGCCGGTTATCAAATCCAGCTTCACGATCCGATCGCTTCCGTTTCCGGTTCCACCGTGACGGTCAACAAGACCGGCGCCGGCGATGTGGTCTTTTATGGAGACAACGGCGCCTCGTCCAATTACGACGCCAATATCACGGCCAATACCACGGTGCAGGACGGCAATTTCATCCTGGCCGATGGCGTGAAATACGGCAACACCACGGCAGGAACATTTACGGTTGCGGGTGGCGCGCTCCAGGGTAACGACAATACCACCCTCAGGGCCTTGAACCTGACAGTCCAGAATGGGGGGCAGGTCCAGGTCAATAATGGTCTTTTCACGCTCGATGCCACAAACATCAACTTCCAGGGCGGCGCGCAATTTTCCGGCAGCGGCACACTGGCTTCATCTGGCAACATCAATCTCGCCGGCACGGTTCTCGCCAATATCGCTTCCGGCTCCGCACTGAACGTGACCGGCCGGCTGGCCGGCACTGGCGGCCTCAATGTCCAGGGCGGTGGCACACTGCAGCTGTCATCATCGGCGAACAGTTATACCGGAACGACCAATATCAACACGGGCTCCACCCTCGCGGGAACCGTGGCCAATGCATTTGCAAGCAGCGGGAATGTCGTGGTGGATGGCACCCTCGACATGAGCGCAAATAATCTCAACCAGACTGCGCAGAATCTTTCCGGCGCGGGTTCCATCCTCCTTGGTTCGGGAACACTGACCGCCAGCGGCAGCACCAACACGACCTATTCAGGGGGCATCACCGGCGCCGGCTCGCTGACCAAGTCTGGCACGGGTACCTTGACGCTGTCCGGCACGTCCAACAGTTATGGCGGCGGCACCATGATTTCGGCCGGCACACTCCGCGCCACCAACAGCGGCGCGCTCGGCACGGGTGCGCTCACGAATAACGGCACCCTGCAATTCGATTTTGCCGATGCCAATTCGCTGGCCAACCGGATCTCCGGCACCGGCACCCTGCTGAAGACCGGCGCGGGCACCGCGACCCTGACCTCGGTGGATTCTGCCGCGGGGACCGTCAACGTCAACGGCGGCACCCTGCATTTCGACCAGGAGGGTATTTTTGCCGTGGCGAACAATATGACCACGGCCAGCGATGCAACCACGACGCTGGGCGCCAACGCACAGCTGCAGATTGGTCAGACATTCACCCAGGCAGCCGGGTCCACGCTGAATGTGGATGTCGGCTCGGCGAACTCGCCACTGATCACGGCAAGGTCCGCCTCGGTCAGTGGGTCGCTGCATGTTGCGGGCTTCAGCGGCACGCCGCCAGATTCCGCGAGCGAGCTGGACAACTCGCAGTACACGATCCTCCACACCACCAATGGCATCACCGGAACGTTCTCCGCCATCGACCTCAGTGGGGCGTCCGGCACGAGGGACTATCTGGTCCTCTCCGCCCACAAGAGCACCGACAACCTCGACTACAACCTCGGATTCGGCCTTGCCTGGTACGCCGGCACCTCGCTTGGCAACGGAACGTTCACACTGACTGCGGCATCCGATACGTTCAATGTCGATACCGCGCTGTCCGATCAGGCGGCGTCAACGACCGGCTGGAACGGCAAGAATCTGATCAAGGCGGGCGCCGGCACACTGACCCTGTCGGCCAAGAATACCTATACGGGTCAGACAGCCGTCAACGCGGGGACGCTGAGCGCCGGCATCGCCGACGCGTTCGCCACGAGCAGCGCGGTCTCCGTCGCCAGCGGCGCCACCCTCGCGCTAAACAACTTCAGCCAGACGGCCAAAAACCTGTCAGGCGCCGGCACGATCAATCTGGGAACACTTGACACGACAACGCTGACGGCCAATAACACTGGTGACACGGCGTTCTCCGGCGTCATCGGCGGCGTCGGCAAGCTCACCAAGACCGGAACGGGTGCGCTGACACTTTCCGGCACCAATACCTACAGTGGCGGCACCACCGTCTCGGGCGGCAGGCTGGTGGCCACGGGCGGCAACAGCCTGGGTACCGGCGCCATCGCCAACAACGCCACCCTGCAGCTCGACTTCTCCAGCGACAGCACCTTGGCCAACGCCCTGTCGGGCACCGGTAGCCTCACAAAGACCGGTACCGGTACGGCCACCGTGAGTACCCCGGGTAGCCAGGGTGCTGTCTCTGTCGAAGCCGGCACATTGCGTTTCGGCCAGACTGGCGCGTTCAACGCCGCCAGCTTCGTTACCGCCAGCGGCGGCACCACGGCCATCGACAACAAGGCGCAGCTCAGCGTGGCGAATGCCTTCACGCAGGCATCCGGTTCCAGCCTCGACGTTGCGGTCGGCACCGGCAACAACCCTGCCGTCACCGCAGGGTCCGCCACACTGGCCGGCACCCTGACCGTCAGCGGATACACCACCGCGGCACCTGCCACGGCCAGTGCGCTGGCCAACACCCTGTTCAGGGTGATCCATACCACCGGTGGCATCACCGGCGACTTCACTGCCGTCGATCTCGGCGACACGACCAGTGCCGTCGACTATCTGACCTTCGCCGGACGCAAGAGCGCCGACAACCTCGACTACAACGTCGGTTACGGGCTCACGTGGCAGGCCGGCACGACGCTCGGCAATGGGCTCTTCACACTGACCAATACCGCCGACCGGTTCAACGCCGATGTCGTGCTCGCCGACCAGACCGCGTCGGCCACGGGATGGAACGGCCACGATCTGACCAAGGCCGGCGACGGCACGCTGACCCTGTCGGCCAAGAACACCTATACGGGACTCACCACCGTCAGCGCCGGCACGCTGGCGGCCGGCATCGCCGATGCCTTCGCCAGCAGCAGCGCGGTCTCCGTGGACAGTGGCGCCACGCTCGCGCTGAACAATTTCAGCCAGACCGCCAACAATCTGTCAGGCGCCGGCACGATCACTCTGGGCTCTCTCGCCGCTACCGTGCTGACCGCCAACAATGCCAGCGACACGGAGTTCTCCGGGATCATCGGCGGGGCCGGCAAGCTCACCAAGACGGGGACGGGTGCGCTGACGCTCTCGGGCACCAATACCTATACCGGCGGCACCACCCTGTCCGACGGCACGCTGATTGCCACCAGCGGCAGTGCCATGGGCACCGGTTCGGTGACCAACAACGCCGCCCTGCAACTCGACTTCGCCAGCGACGGCACCGTGGCCAACGCACTGTCCGGCACCGGCAGCCTCACCAAGACCGGCACGGGCACCACCACCCTGACCGGTGGCGGCACGCAGGGTACCGTCGCGGTCGATGGCGGTACGCTGCGCTTCGCGCAGACCGGGATATTCAATGCCGACAGCGTCACCACCGCCAGCGGCGCCACCACCACCCTCGACAACAGGGCACAGCTCAGCGTGGCGAATGCCTTCACGCAGGCATCCGGTTCCATCCTCAACGTTGCGGTCGGCCCCGGCAACAACCCTGCCGTCACCGCAGGGTCGGCCGCGCTGGCCGGCACCCTGAACATCACCGGATACACCACCCCGGCCCCAACCTCGGCCAGCGCGCTGGCCGACATCCGGTACACCGTGCTCCACACCACCGATGGCATCACCGGCGACTTCAGTGCCGTGGACCTCGGCGGCGCGGCTAGCACGGTCGACTACCTGACGCTGTCCGGACGCAAGAGCGCCGACAACCTCGACTACAACGTCGGCTTCGGCCTCACCTGGCAGGCTGGCACCACGCGCGGCAACGGCGTCTTCACGCTGACCAATACCACCGACAATTTCAACGTCGATGTCGTGCTTGCCGACCAGGCCGCGTCGGCCACGGGATGGAATGGCAAGAATCTGACCAAAGCCGGCGACGGTACGCTGACCCTGTCGGCCAAGAACACCTATACCGGGCTGACTACCGTCAGCGCCGGCACGCTGGCGGCCGGCATCGCCGATGCCTTCGCCAGCAGCGGCGCGGTCTCTGTCGCCAGTGGCGCCACCCTCGCGCTCAATGACTTCAGCCAGACCGCCAGGAACCTGTCCGGCGCCGGCACGATCAGCCTGGGATCCCTCGACACCACTGTGCTGACCGCCAACAACACCAGCAACACGGCCGTCTCCGGGATCATCGGCGGGGCCGGCAAGCTGGCCAAGACCGGCACGGGCACGCTGACGCTGTCTGGCGCCAACACGTATACCGGCGGCACCACGGTCTCCGATGGCAGACTGGTGGCCACCAATGCCAGCGCCATGGGCACCGGCGCCGTGACCAACAATGCGGCACTGCAACTCGATTTCGCCAGCGACGGCACCCTGGCCAACACCCTGTCCGGCACCGGAAGCCTCATCAAGACGGGCACCGGTGCGGCCACCGTGGGCGCGGTGGGTACCCAGGGCGCCATTGCCGTTAACGCCGGCACCTTGCGTTTCGGCCAGACCGGCACCTTCACCGCCGGCAGTGTCACCACTGCCAGCGGCGCCACCACGGCCATCGACAACAAGGCACAGCTCAACGTGTCGAATGCCTTCACGCAAGCCTCCGATTCCACGCTCAGTGTCGCCCTTGGGGCCAGCAACGAGCCCGCTGTCACCGCAGGCTCGGCCACCCTGGCCGGCACGCTGAACGTCAGCGGATACACGGTCGCGGCCCCCGTCTCGGCCAGTGCGCTGGCAGGCACGCACTTCACGATACTTCACACCACCGACGGCATTACGGGCGACTTCGCCACCGTCAACCTCGGGGACGCCGCCAGTGCCGTGGACTACCTGACCATTGCCGCCAACAAGAGCGCCGACAACCTCGACTACAGCGTCGGATATGGCCTGACCTGGCTGGCCGGGAAAACGCTCGGCAACGGCGTCTTCACGCTGGCCGATGCCACCGACGCCTTCAACGTCGACGTCGTACTCGCCGATCAGGCCGCATCGGCCACCAAATGGAACGGCAAGGATCTGACCAAGGCCGGGGACGGTACGCTGACGCTGTCGGCCAAGAACACCTATACGGGACTGACCGCCGTCAACGCCGGCACGCTGGCCGCCGGCATCGCCGATGCCTTCGCCACGAGCAGCGCGGTCTCCATCGCCAGCGGCGCCACGCTGGCCATGAACGACTTCAGCCAGACCGCCAGGAACCTGTCCGGCGCCGGCACCATCAGCACCGGCACGCTCGACACCACCGTGCTGACGGCCAACAACACCAGCGACACCGCCTTCTCCGGCATCATCGGCGGCGCCGGCAAGCTCACCAAGACGGGCACGGGCGCGCTCACGCTGGGCGGTGCCAATACCTACACCGGCGGCACCACCATCTCGGGCGGCACGCTGGTCGCCACCAGCGGCAGTGCCATGGGGACCGGCGCCGTGGCCAACAACGCCGCCCTGCAGCTCGCCTTCGCCAGCGACAGCACCCTGGCCAACACCATCTCCGGCACCGGCAGCGTCTCCAAGACCGATGACGGCACCGCCACACTCACTGGTACTAATACGTACAGCGGCGGCACCACCATCTCGGGCGGCACGCTGATTGCCACCAGCGGCAGCGCCATGGGAACCGGCGCCGTGGCCAACAACGCCGCTCTGCAGCTCGCCTTCGCCAGCGACAGCACCCTGGCCAACGCCCTGTCCGGCACCGGCAGCCTCACCAAGACCGGTGCCGGCACCGCCACGCTGACCGGCGGCGGCACGCAGGGTACGGTCGCGGTCAATGCCGGCACCCTACGCTTCGGGCATACCGGGATATTCAATGCCGACGGCCTCACCACCGCCAGTGGCGCCACCACCACCATCGACGGCAACGCGCAGCTCAACGTGACCAACGCCCTCACGCAGGCGACTGGCTCCACGCTCAGTGTCGCCCTGGGTGCGAACAACGACCCCGCCATCACCGCGGCCAGCGCCGCGCTGGCCGGTACGCTGAACATCAGCGGATACACCACCGCGGCACCGGCCACCGCCAGCGCACTGGCCGATACCCTGTTCAGGGTCATCCACACCTCCGGCGGCATCACCGGCGACTTCACCACCGTCAACCTCGGGGGCGCCGCCAGCGCCGTCGACTACCTGACGCTGGCCGGACGCAAGAGCGCCGACAACCTCGACTACAACGTCGGCTTCGGCCTCACCTGGCAGGCCGGCACGACGCTCGGCAATGGACTCTTCACGCTGACCAATACCGCCGATGCCTTCAATGTCGATGTCGTACTCGCCGATCAGGCCGCATCGGCAACGGAATGGAACGGCAAGGACCTGACCAAGGCCGGCGCCGGTACGCTGACCCTGTCGGCCAAGAACACCTATACGGGACTGACCACCGTCAGCGCCGGCACGCTGGCCACCGGCATCGCCGATGCGTTTGCCACGAGCAGCGCAGTCTCTGTCGCCAGCGGCGCCACCCTCGCGCTCAATGACTTCAGCCAGACCGCCAGGAATCTGTCCGGCGCCGGCACAGTCAGCCTGGGGTCCCTCGACACAACAGTGCTGACGGCCAATAACGCCAGCGACACCACCTTCTCCGGCGTGATCGGCGGCGCCGGCCAGCTCACCAAGATCGGGGCGGGTGCGCTCACGCTCTCGGGCATCAACACCTACACCGGCGGCACCACCGTCTCTGATGGCAGACTGATTGCCACCAGCGGCAGCGCCATGGGAACCGGCGCCGTGGCCAACAACGCCGCCCTGCAGCTCGACTTCGCCAGCGACAGCACTCTGGCCAACGCCCTGTCCGGCACCGGCAGCCTCACCAAGACCGGCACCGGCACCGCCACGCTGACCGGCGGCGGCACGCAGGGTACGGTCGCGGTCAATGCCGGTACGCTGCGCTTCGGGCAAGATGGCGTCTTCACCGCCAACAGCCTCACCACCGCCAAGGACGCCACCACGGCCATCGATGCCACCGCGCAGCTCAACGTGGCCGATGCCTTCACGCAGGCCTCCGGCTCCACGCTGAGCGTCGCGATCGATGCCGGCAACGACGCCGCCACCGCCGAACGCAACGCGCTGCTCGCCAGCAGCCAGCCGGTCATTACCGCCAAGAGCGCGGCCCTGGCCGGCACCTTGAGCCTCAGCGGATACACCACAGCAGCCCCGACCACGGCCAGCGCACTGACCGGCACGCATTTCACGGTACTCCACACCACCGACGGCATCACGGGCGACTTCAGTGCCGTGGACCTCGGCGGCGCCACCAGCGCCGTCGACTACCTGACGCTGGCCGGACGCAAGAGCGCCGACAACCTCGACTACAACGTCGGCTTCGGCCTCACCTGGCAAGCTGGCCCGACGATGGGGAACGGCGCTTTCACGCTCACCGGCCCACCCGATGCCTTCAACGTCGATGTCGTACTCGCCGATCAGGCCGCGTCGGCTACAGGATGGAACGGCAAGGACCTGACCAAGGCCGGCGCCGGCACACTGACCCTGTCGGCCAAGAACACCTATACGGGACTCACCACCGTCAGCGCCGGCACGCTGGCCACTGGCATCGCCGATGCCTTCGCCAGCAGCAGCGCGGTCTCCATCGCCAGTGGCGCCACCTTGGCGCTCAATGACTTCAGCCAGACTGCCAGGAACCTGTCCGGCGCCGGCACAGTCAACCTGGGATCCCTCGACACCACCGCGCTGACGGCCAACAACACCAGCGACACCACCTTCTCCGGCGTGATCGCCGGCGCCGGCACGCTCACCAAGACCGGAACCGGTGCCCTCACGCTCTCGGGCTCCAACACCTACACCGGCGGCACCACCCTGTCCGACGGCACGCTGATTGCCACCAACGGCAGCGCCATGGGAACCGGCGCCGTGGCCAACAACGCCGCCCTGCAACTTGCCTTCGCCGACGACAGTACCCTGGCCAACGCCTTGTCCGGCACCGGCGCCCTCACCAAGACCGGCACCGGCACCGCCACGCTGACCGGCGGCGGCACGCAGGGTACCGTCGCGGTCAATGCCGGCACCCTACGCTTCGGGCAGACCGGCATATTCAATGCCGACAGCCTCTCCACCGCCAGCGGCGCCACCACCACCATCGACGGCAATGCGCAGCTCAACGTCGCCAACGCCCTTACGCAGGCGACTGGCTCCACGCTCGGGGTCGCCCTGGGTGCGAACAACGACCCTGCCATCACCGCGGCCAGCGCCGCGCTGGCCGGCACGCTGAACATCACCGGCTTCTCCGCCAGTGCCCCCAACACCGCCAGCGCATTGACCAGCACCTTGTTCAGGGTCATTCACACCACCGACGGCATCACCGGCGACTTCACCACCGTCAACCTCGGCGGCGCCGCCAGTGCCGTCGACTACCTGACGCTGGCCGGACGCAAGAGCGCCGACAACCTCGACTACAACGTCGGCTTCGGCCTCACCTGGCAGGCCGGCACGACGCTCGGTAATGGGCTCTTCACGCTGACCAATACCGCTGACGCCTTCAACGTCGATGTCGTACTCGCCGATCAGGCCGCATCGGCCACCGGATGGAACGGCAAGGACCTCACCAAGGCCGGCGCCGGCACACTGACCCTGTCGGCCAAGAACACCTATACGGGACTGACCACCGTCAGCGCTGGCACGCTGGCGGCCGGCATCGCCGATGCCTTCGCCACGAGCGGCGGGGTCTCCATCGCCAGTGGCGCCACGCTGGCCATGAACGACTTCAGCCAGACTGCCAACAATCTGTCGGGCGCCGGCACCATCGCCACCGGCACGCTCGACACCACGGTGCTGACGGCCAATAACACCAGCGACACGGAGTTCTCGGGGATCATCGGCGGCGCCGGCACACTCACCAAGACGGGGACCGGCGCGCTTACGCTCTCGGGCTCCAACACCTACACCGGCGGCACCACCCTGTCCGACGGCACGCTGATTGCCACCAGCGGCAGCGCCATGGGAACCGGCGCCGTGGCCAACAACGCCGCCCTGCAACTTGCCTTCGCCGACGACAGTACCCTGGCCAACGCCCTGTCCGGCACCGGCAGCCTCACCAAGTCCGGCACCGGCACCGCCACGCTGACCGGCGGCGGCACGCAAGGTACCGTCGCGGTCAATGCCGGCATCCTACGCTTCGGGCAGACCGGCATATTCAATGCCGACAACCTCACCACCGCCAGCGGCGCCACCACCGCCATCGACGGCAACGCGCAGCTCAATGTGACCAACGCCTTCACGCAGGACGAAGGTTCCACGCTCGGTGTCGCCCTGGGTGCGAACAATGACCCTGCCATCACCGCGGCCAGCGCCACCCTGGCCGGCACGCTGAACATCACCGGCTTCTCCGCCAGTGCGCCCAACACCGCCAGCGCACTAACCGGCACCTTGTTCAGGGTCATCCACACCACCGACGGCATCACCGGTGACTTCACCACCGTCAACCTGGGGGGCGCCGCCAGTGCTGTCGACTACCTGACGCTGGCCGGACGCAAGAGCGCCGACAACCTCGACTACAACGTCGGCTTCGGGCTCACGTGGCAGGCCGGCACGACGCTCGGTAATGGGCTCTTCACGCTGGCCAATACCGCCGACGCCTTCAACGTCGACGTCGTACTCGCCGATCAGGCCGCATCGGCTACCGGATGGAACGGCCACGATCTGACCAAGGCCGGTGACGGCACGCTGACGCTGTCGGCCAAGAACACCTATACCGGGCTGACCACCGTCAACGCCGGCACGCTGGCCGCCGGCATCGCCGATGCGTTTGCCACGAGCGGCGCGGTATCCATCGCCAGTGGCGCCACGCTGGCCATGAACGACTTCAGCCAGACTGCCAACAATCTGTCGGGCGCCGGCACCATCGCCACCGGCACGCTCGACACCACGGTGCTGACGGCCAATAACACCAGCGACACGGAGTTCTCGGGGATCATCGGCGGCGCCGGCACACTCACCAAGACGGGGACCGGCGCGCTTACGCTCTCGGGCACCAACACGTACACCGGCGGCACCACCCTGTCCGACGGCACGCTGATTGCCACCAGCGGCAGCGCCATGGGAACCGGCGCCGTGGCCAACAACGCCGCCCTGCAACTTGCCTTCGCCGACGACAGTACCCTGGCCAACGCCCTGTCCGGCACCGGCAGCCTCACCAAGTCCGGCACCGGCACCGCCACGCTGACCGGCGGCGGCACGCAAGGTACCGTCGCGGTCAATGCCGGCATCCTACGCTTCGGGCAGACCGGCATATTCAATGCCGACAACCTCACCACCGCCAGCGGCGCCACCACCGCCATCGACGGCAACGCGCAGCTCAATGTGACCAACGCCTTCACGCAGGACGAAGGTTCCACGCTCGGTGTCGCCCTGGGTGCGAACAACGACCCTGCTGTCACTGCAAGCTCCGCCACGCTGGCCGGCACGCTGAACATCACCGGCTTCTCCGCCAGTGCGCCCAACACCGCCAGCGCATTGACCAGCACCTTGTTCAGGGTCATCCACACCACCGACGGCATCACCGGCGATTTCAGTGCGGTGGACCTCGGCGGCGCCGCCAGTGCCGTCGACTACCTGACGCTGGCCGGACGCAAGAGCGCCGACAACCTCGACTACAACGTCGGCTTCGGGCTCACCTGGCAAGCTGGCGCCACGCTCGGTAATGGGCTCTTCACGCTGACCAATACCGCTGACGCCTTCAACGTCGATGTCGTACTCGCCGATCAGGCCGCATCGGCCACCGGATGGAACGGCAAGGACCTCACCAAGGCCGGCGCCGGCACACTGACCCTGTCGGCCAAGAACACCTATACGGGACTGACCACCGTCAGCGCTGGCACGCTGGCGGCCGGCATCGCCGATGCCTTCGCCACGAGCGGCGGGGTCTCCATCGCCAGTGGCGCCACCCTCGCGCTCAATGACTTCAGCCAGACCGCCAGAAACCTGTCCGGCGCCGGCACAGTCAGCCTGGGGTCCCTCGACACAACAGTGCTGACGGCCAACAACACCAGCGACACCACCTTCTCCGGCGTGATCGGCGGCGCCGGCAAGCTCACGAAGACGGGGACGGGTGCGCTCGCGCTCTCGGGCTCCAACACATACACCGGCGGCACCACCGTCTCTGATGGCAGACTGATTGCCACCAGCGGCAGCGCCATGGGAACCGGCGCCGTGGCCAACAACGCCGCCCTGCAGCTGGACTTCGCCAGCGACAGCACCCTGGCCAACGCCCTGTCCGGCACCGGCAGCCTCACCAAGACCGGCACCGGCACCGCCACGCTGACCGGCGGCGGCACGCAGGGTACCGTCGCGGTCAATGCCGGTACGCTGCGCTTCGGGCAGACCGGGATATTCACCGCCGACAGCCTCACCACCGCCAGCGGCGCCACCACGGCCATCGACGGCAATGCGCAGCTCAACGTCGCCAACGCCCTTACGCAGGCGACTGGCTCCACGCTCGGTGTCGCCCTGGGTGCGAACAACGACCCCGCCATCACCGCCGCTAGTGCCACGCTGGCCGGTACGCTGAACATCACCGGCTTCTCCGCCAGTGCGCCCAACACCGCCAGCGCATTGACCAGCACCTTGTTCAGGGTCATCCACACCACCGGCGGCATCACCGGTGACTTCACCACCGTCAACCTCGGCGGCGCTGCCAGCGCCGTCGACTACCTGACGCTGGCCGGACGCAAGAGCGCCGACAACCTCGACTACAACGTCGGCTTCGGCCTCACCTGGCAGGCTGGCGCCACCCTGGGCAATGGCGTATTCACGCTGGCCGCGGCAACCGATACCTTCAATGCCGACGTCGTACTCGCCGATCAGGCCGCGTCGGCTACCGGATGGAACGGCCACGATCTGACCAAGGCCGGCGCCGGTACGCTGACCCTGTCGGCCAAGAACACCTATACGGGACTGACCACCGTCAGCGCCGGCACGCTGGCGGCCGGCATCGCCGATGCGTTTGCCACGAGCGGCGCGGTCACGGTCAACGCGGGCGCCACGCTGGCCATGAACGACTTCAGCCAGACTGCCAACAATCTGTCGGGCGCCGGCACCATCGCCACCGGCACGCTCGACACCACCGTGCTGACGGCCAACAACGCCAGCGACACCACCTTCTCCGGCGTGATCGGCGGCGCCGGCACACTCACCAAGACCGGAACCGGTGCCCTCACGCTCTCGGGCTCCAACACCTACACCGGCGGCACCACCGTCTCTGATGGCAGACTGGTGGCCACCAGCGGCAGCGCCATGGGCACGGGTTCGGTGGCCAACAACGCCGCCCTGCAGCTCGACTTCGCCAGCGACAGCACCCTGGCCAACGCCCTGTCCGGCACCGGCAGCCTCACCAAGACCGGGACAGGCACCGCCACCCTGACCGGCGGCGGCACGCAAGGTACCGTCGCGGTCAATGCCGGTTCCCTGCACTTCAGTCAGAACGGCATCTTCACCGCGGACAGCCTCACCACCGCCAGCGGCGCCACCACCGCCATCGACGGCAACGCGCAGATCAACGTGGCCAACGCACTCACGCAGGCGACTGGCTCGCAGCTCAAAATGACCCTCGGCGCCAACAACAGCCCCGCCATCACCGCGGGCTCGGCGACGCTTGGGGGCGTTCTGGCCATTGCCGGGTTCTCCGCATCCGCGCCCAACACCGCCAGCGCGCTAACCGATCTCCGGTTCACGGTTCTCCGCACCACCGGCGGCATCACCGGTGACTTCTCCAGCATCAATCTCGGCAGCGCGTCGAGCCCGGTGGATTATCTGGTCGTCGGCGGACGCAAGAGCGCCGACAACCTCGAGTACAACGTCGGCTTTGGCCTCGCCTGGCGAGCCGGCCCCCGGCTAGGCAACGGCGCCTTCACGCTGGCCACGGCAACCGATACCTTCAATGCCGACGTTGTGCTTGCCGATCAGGTTGCCTCCGACACGGGGTGGAACGGCAAGGACCTCACCAAGAACGGCAACGGCACGCTCACCCTGTCGGCCAAGAACACCTACACCGGCAAGACAGGGATCAACGCCGGCACGCTGGCCACCGGCATCGCCGATGCGTTTGCCACGAGCAGCGCAGTCACGGTCAACCCGGGCGCCACCCTGGCCCTGAACGACTTCAGCCAGACCGCCAACAATCTGTCGGGGGCCGGTACCATCAGCCTGGGCAAGGCCGCCGCCACCACGCTGACGGCCAATAACACCATCGACGCGGTCTTCTCCGGGGTCATCGGCGGTGCCGGCCAGTTCGCCAAGACTGGCGCCGGCACGCTCTCGCTCTTAGGCAACAACACCTACAGTGGCGGCACCACCATTTCGACCGGATCGCTGGTTGGCACCGCCACCAGCTTCGGTACCGGCGCCATCCTGAATAACGCGGCGCTGATTATCGATCAACCCACCAATGCCACACTGGCCAACGCCATCAACGGCACCGGCACCTTCACCAAGTCCGGCGGAGGCAGCCTTACGCTGACCGGCGACAGCAAGCTCTCCGGCGCGACTTCCGTGGAAGGCGGAGACCTTGTCGTCAATGGCTTCCTGGGCAATTCCGCCGTGACCATGCAGCGCGGCACCGCACTCCGTGGCAATGGGTCTGTCGGACAGACCAGCATTGTCTCCGGTGCCAAGATCGCGCCGGGAAATTCCATCGGCACCCTGACCGTCAATGGCGCCTATTCGCAGGCTGGAGGCTCCACGTATCAGGCGCAGGTCGACCCGGCCAGTACCCGGTCTGACCGAATCCAGGTCAATGGCGCAGCCACACTGGCACCGGGCGCGATCCTGGAAGTCGCCAAGCTCGCCCCGGGCGAGTATTCGGTGGACTCCAACTACACGGTGCTGTCCGCGACCCATGGCGTGACTGGCACCTACACGCTGGCCGGCGACACAGGTGGCGCGTTCTATCTCCTGAAGGATGTCTATGACGCCAACAACGTCTATCTGAGAGCCACCCGGGTACGCAGCTTTATCGACGCGGCCGGAACGCGCAACGAGATGGCCACGGCCGGCGCGCTGGACAGCATGCCGGACAGCAACGTCATCAAGTCCGTGGTCACCGGACTGGAGACTGACGACGAGGCCAGGCTTGCCTTCAATCAACTGTCCGGCGAGATTCATGCATCGATCAAGAACGCACTGCTGGGCGATAGCCGCCAGATCCGCGAGACCGCCATCGATCGTATTCGACAACGATTCTGCGGGCCAGGCTTCGACAATGGCATCGCGGCATCGGATATGGTGGGGGCCAGCCCAGATGTGCCGGACACGCCGGAAGACGGTGGATGCTATCGCCGGACCACCCGGCCCGCAGGATGGGCCCGCGTTTTTGGTTCGTGGGGAAAGACTGCTGGCGATGGCAATGCGGCGCGCCTGAGTCAGGACGTCGCCGGCATCCTGATGGGTACGGACACCACGATTGGCGAACAATGGAACGTCGGTGCGTTACTCGGCTACACCCACAATGGCATGAACGCCGACGCCAGGAATTCCTCGGCCAGCAGCGACAACTATCACGCGGGGATTTACGGTGGCACGCAGCTGGGCCCCCTGGGCATCCGCACGGGTGCAGCATTTTCCTGGCACACCATCGAGACCCATCGATCACCGGTCTTCACGGGCTACTCAGACAACCTGAAGGCCAACTACAACGGCCGCACGATGCAGATTTTCGGGGACATGGGGTACCAGCTCGCCATGCGGCGCATGAACCTGGAACCGTTCGTCAACGTCGCCTTCGCCAACACGCGCACCAACAGCTTCAAGGAGAACGGCGGCGCCGCGGCGCTGGCCGGCGACGGCAACAGCATCAGCTCAACGTACACGACACTGGGCCTGCGCGGTTCGACCACCATCGACATGCCCAAGGGTGCAAAACTGACCGCGCGCGGCATGCTTGGCTGGCAGCATACGTTCGGCACTTCCGTGCCCGTTGCGAACCTGTCGTTTGCCGACAGCAATCCTTTCACCGTTGCCGGCGTACCCCAGGGACGCAATTCGATGGTCATCGAGGCCGGGCTGGACTTCCAGTTCACCCGCAGGGCGTCACTCGGCGTGGTGTTCAGCAGCCGGTTTGGTGGAGGGACCACTACCCAGGCTGTGCAGGGCAGGCTCGCCATCCAGTTCTAGCCCCTTCGTGCTGTCCGTGCTCCGCCGGGCATGGCCGCCAGCGTGCGTCAGCCCTGTGGCCGCCACGATAGCGATTGACGGGCCAGCCCGGATCTCCGAGACATCCTCGGCCAACCGGGGGCCGCCTGTGACATTTATTGCCGCATCGACGTTGAAACGGCGCGCCAGAAATGAAAAACCCGCACAGCCAATGACTGTGCGGGTTTTATTCTGGTCGGGGCGAGAGGATTTGAACCTCCGACCACCTGCACCCCATGCAGGTACGCTACCAGGCTGCGCTACGCCCCGAAGAAGAACGAGATTATATCAGAGCCGACAGTAATGGCTAGTGGTTTGCAGTGAATTTATTCGGGCTTCGCGATTTGCTTCAGTTGCGCCAGCAGATGCTGGATTTCCACCAGGTCGCCGCGCAGCGTGTTCAGGTCGACCGACAGCACCGGCGGTTGCACTGCGGCGTCCGGTTGCGCCGCGACGGCTTCGTCCGGCATGGCTGCTCCGACGCCATGATGACGCCCTTCGTCCAGCCGGTTGCGCGCACCGTTGATCGTGAAGCCCTGCTCGTAGAGCAGTTCGCGAATCCGCCGGATCAGCAGGACTTCATGGTGCTGGTAGTAGCGGCGATTGCCGCGGCGCTTCACGGGCTTGAGCTGCGTGAACTCCTGCTCCCAGTAGCGCAGGACGTGCGGCTTGACGGCGCAAAGCTCGCTGACTTCACCAATCGTGAAATAGCGTTTTGCGGGAATCGGCGGCAGCGAGACGCGCTCGCTGGATTTTTCCGTCATGCGATGGAGAAGCTGATGTCAGCCCCCTCGGGGGCCAGACGCGGTTGGCGCGACGCGCGCGCGGCATTGCAGGATACAGACAGCCATCGCCCCGGGCAATCCAACCGATGTGGCAAATTGATACAGGTGTCTGTGCGCCGCGACGGTCATCGTTCGGCAGGCGACTGACGCACGGGGCGTCAGTCCTGCTGCGTCGTCAGCCCGGAAGCGCCACGTCGGCGCGTTCTTCGACCAGGCTCTTGAGCTTCTGGCTGGCGTGGAACGTCACCACACGGCGCGCCGTGATCGGAATGATCTCGCCCGTCTTGGGATTGCGGCCGGGACGTTGCGCCTTGTCGCGCAACTGGAAGTTGCCGAAGCCGGACAGCTTCACGCTGTCGCCCTTCTCCAGGGCTTCGCGAATCACGTCGAAGAAAGCTTCGACCATATCCTTCGATTCGCGCTTGTTCAGGCCAACCTGCTCGAACAGCATTTCTGCGAGTTCGGCCTTGGTCAGGGTAGGCACCTCGGCAGCGCGGGCTTCCGGCGATGCATCGTCGAAGGAGGCAGCATGCCGGTCGCTTGCCTCACCCAGGTCTGCAGCATTCATGGAAATCGCGTCTCGATCGTTCATCCTTGATCGCTCTCTTGCATCTGTCTGGCGATCCGCCCGGGAGCTGTGCCCGGGCGCTCCAACTGCGATGGTGGCTTAGCCGCGCAGGCGGGCATCGAAGCCCGCTGTCAGCGCGTCGACCATGCAACGCACCGCGCTGTCGACTGTCTCGTCCTGGAGGGTCGCCCCAGTATCTTGCAACGTTACCCGGAAGGCAAGACTTTTCTCGTCGGCGCCAATTGACGCCGACGCCGCCTTGGGACGGAACTCGTCAAACAGCACCAGGCTCTGGACAAAGTGGCCCGAGCCGGCCTTGTCCAGCGCCGCGCGCATGGCATCGATCATGTCTTGCACGCGCACCTGCTGCTTGACCACCACGGCCAGGTCACGCACGGCGGCCGGGAACTTGGAGATTTCCGTGTAGACCGGCAGGCCCACGTCCCGCAGCGCGTCAAGTTCCAGCTCGAACACCACGGGCGCATTGGTCAGCTCGTATTCCTGCAGCCAGCGCGGGTGAATTTCACCCACCACGCCCACGGACTTGCCGTCGACGATCACGCGCGCGGCGCGGCCCGGATGCAGCGCGGGATGCGCCACTGGCTCGAAGCGCGGCGTGCGCGGATGGAACAGCGCCTCCACGTCGCCCTTGATATCGAAGAAGTCCACCGGGCGCGTTGCCACACCCCATTGCTCCTCGAATGCCGGGCCGTAGGCGATGCCCGCTGCCATCATCGGCTGGCGATAGCCGGCCACGGTCAGGCCGCCATCGGCCACGCTGGGGTCGCGATGGAACACACGGCCCACCTCGAACAGGCGCACGCGCGCCGCCTTGCGGTTAAGGTTGTAGCGCACCTTGTCGACCAGGCCACCGATCAGCGTCGAACGCATCACGGCCAGCTGGCTCGCGATCGGGTTCAGCAGGCGGATCGGATTGTCATTGGCGGCAAAGTCGCGCTCCCACTGCTCTTCCACGAAGGCGAAGTTGATCACTTCGTTGAAGTCGCGCGCGGCCAGCGCGTGGCGCACCACGTGCTGCGAACGGCGGCCTTCGTTGGTCGGGCGCATTTCGCTTTCGGCGATCGGCGGACGGGCCACGATACGCTCGAAGCCGTAGATCCGCGCCACTTCCTCGATGAGGTCTTCCTCGATCTCGATGTCGAAGCGATAGCTCGGCGGCGTAACCTCGAACACCTCGCCGTCGGCGCCCTGCGAACGCGTGAACGGCAGGTTCAGGCGCTGGAACACATCGGCAATTTCCGCCGACGACAGTTCGATACCCAGCACGCGCTCGGCGCGCGCCACGCGCAGGGCCACCGGCTTGCGCTGCGGCAGGTTGACGATCTGGTCGTCCACGGGGCCGGCCTGGCCGCCGCAGATATCAAGAATCAGCGCGCTGATGCGTTCGATGTGCTCGACCGTGGTGGCGTAGTCCACGCCACGCTCGAACCGATGGGCGGCATCGGTCGAAAAGTTGTAGCGGCGCGCGCGGCCCTGGATGGCATTGGGCCACCAGAACGCGGCTTCCAGATAGATGTTCGTGGTGTCCAGCGACACTGCAGTGCTGTCGCCCCCCATGATGCCCGCCAGGCTTTCGATTTCCTTGTCGTCGGAGATCACACCAACCCGCTCGTCCACCTCGACGGTATTGCCGTTCAGCAGCTTGAGCTGTTCCCCCTTGCGGCCCCAGCGCACGTCCAGCCCGCCGTGGATCTTGTCCAGATCGAACACGTGCGACGGACGGCCCAGTTCGAGCATCACGTAATTGGAGATATCGACCAGTGCCGAGATGCTGCGCTGGCCCGAACGCTCCAGGCGCTGGACCATCCAGGCCGGCGTGGCCGCATGGGCGTTCACCCCGCGGATGATACGGCCCGAGAAACGGCCGCACAGGTCGGGCGCCGAGATCTTGACCGGCAGCTTGTCCTGCAGCGTCACGGCCACCGGCGACATGTCCGGCAGCGTCAGCGTGGCGCCGGTCAAGGCCGACACCTCGCGCGCCACGCCGTGGATCGACAGGCAGTCCGCCTTGTTCGGCGTCAGCTTGATCGTGAAGACCTGGTCGTCCAGGTCCAGGTACTGGCGGATGTCCTGGCCCACCGGCGCGTCGTCCGGCAGGACCAGCAGGCCGCCGTGGTCTTCCGACAGCTTCAGTTCGCGGGCCGAGCACAGCATGCCGAAGCTGTCCACGCCACGGAGCTTGCCCACCTTGATCTCGAACGGCTTGCCGCCCTCTTCGGCCGGCGGCAGCACGGCGCCCACCAGCGCGCACGGCACCTTGATGCCCGGCTTCACGTTGGGCGCGCCGCAAACGATCTGCAGCGTCTCGCCGGTGCCGGCGTCCACCTGGCAAACGTTCAGGCGGTCGGCATTGGGATGGCGTTCGGTCGCCAGCACGCTGGCCACCACGATCTTGTTGAACGGCGGCGCAACCGGGCCAACCTCTTCCACTTCGAGGCCGGCCATGGTCAGGCTGTGCGACAGCGCGTCGGTCGAGATCTTTTCAGGATTGGCGAATGTGCGAAGCCAGGATTCCGAGAATTGCATGGCGCTTCTGATCCGGTAGGTATTCTGTGATGTCTTTGACGATATGCTGGCAGCGGCCTGCGACGATCAGGCGAACTGGCGCAGGAAGCGCACGTCGCCCTCGAAGAACAGGCGCAGGTCGTTGATGCCGTACCGCAGCATCGTCAGGCGCTCCAGGCCGGAGCCGAACGCGAAGCCGATATAACGCTCGGGGTCCAGGCCCATGTTGCGCAGCACGTTCGGGTGAACCTGGCCCGAGCCGGAAATCTCCAGCCACTTGCCATTGCCGAAGGCCATGTCGATTTCGGCCGACGGCTCGGTAAACGGGAAGTACGAGGGGCGGAAGCGCACCTGGATATCGTCGCGCTCGAAGAACTTGCGCAGGAAATCGGTATAGACACCCTTCAGGTCGGCAAAGCTGACATCCTCGCCAATCCACAGGCCTTCCACCTGGTTGAACATTGGCGAGTGCGTGGCGTCGCTGTCCACGCGATAGGTGCGGCCCGGGCAGATCACCTTGATCGGCGGCATTGGCTTGCCGGCGTACTTCTGCACGTGCATGCGGGCGTAGCGCACCTGCATCGGGCTGGTGTGGGTACGCAGCAGCAGGAGCTTGTCGTCGCTGTCGCGGCCGTCCACATAGAACGTGTCCTGCATCGACCGTGCCGGATGGTTGTCCGGGTTGTTCAGCGCGGTGAAGTTCATCCAGTCGGTTTCGATCTCGGGGCCGTCGGCCACATCGAAGCCGATCGAACCGAAGATCTGCTCGACACGCTCCCACGTACGCATCACCGGGTGCACGCTGCCGCGCGCCACGGCGCGGCCGGGCAGCGTCACGTCGATGGCCTCTGCGGCCAGGCGTGCGTTCATCAGCGCATCGGCCAGCGCCTGGCGGCGCGCCTGCAGCGCACCCTCCACCTGCTGCTTGACCTGGTTGATACGGGCGCCCTCGGTCTTGCGGGCTTCCGGGTCCAGCTTGCCGAGGCCCTTGAGCAGTTCGGTCAGCGCGCCGGTCTTGCCCAGGAAGCGGGCCTTCTCGTTTTCCAGCGTGGCGTTGTCGTTGGCGGCGGCGAAGGCGGCCTGTGCGTCGGCGACGATTTGATCCAGATCCAGGGACATGACGGCTATACGTGGACGGTACGTGGATGGTGCATAGGAAGGATAGGCACTGCCGCCGGGCGCGATACGCGATACACGGTAGGTCGCACGCGGCGATGCATTGTCATTTCGGATGCCGCCCCGGCCCGGGGAAGCCCCGCTTCGGCATGGCATTCGAAATGAAAACGGGGCTCGGTAAGGAGCCCCGTTTCAGCAGACCTTGCGGTCGGTGCTTGCCCGGAAGCGCGTTACGCGCTTCCCGAACGGCCATCAGGCAACGGAGGCTTTCACCTGGTTGACGATGGCGGCAAAGGCAGGCTTGTCATGGATGGCCATGTCCGACAGCACCTTGCGGTCCAGTTCAATCGAAGCCTTCTTCAGGCCGTTCATGAACACGCTGTAGGTCATGCCATGCTCACGCGTCGCGGCATTGATACGTGCAATCCACAGCGCGCGGAACACGCGCTTCTTGTTGCGACGATCGCGGTACGCGTACTGGCCAGCACGCATGACCGCCTGCTTGGCGATACGGTAGACATTATTGCGACGGCCGCGGTAACCCTTGGCAGCGTCGATAACCTTCTTGTGACGGGCCCGTGCAGTGACCCCACGCTTTACTCGAGGCATGTAATACTCCTTTCGTTATCGGTTGGGGTTATGCGTAAGGCATCATCGCGCGAACGGACTTCAGGTTCGTCTCATGGACGTCCTGGGTGCCGCGCAGTTGACGCTTGTTCTTGGTGGTCTTCTTCGTCAGGATGTGACGCTTGAAGGCCTGGCCGCGCTTGAACGAACCGTTCGGGCGTGCCGTAAAGCGCTTGGAGGCGCTTTTCTTGGTCTTCATCTTAGGCATGAATAACTCCAGCTCTATGACATGCATGCAGGTGGATGACTGACGCCATCACTTGCAAAACCCGCATCCACTTGTTTTTGTACGCAGCGCCGGGGCGTAAACCCCGTGCACCACGCACGGTTTCCGCGCAGGGCGACGCCGGGATACCCCCGGCATCCCGGCCGCCGCCCCGCACAGGAATTACTTCTTCTTCTTGGGAGCCAGCACCATCACCATCTGGCGACCTTCCATCTTCGGCATCTGCTCGACCTGACCCAGTTCTTCCAGGTCAGCCTTCAGACGCTCGAGCATGCGCGCGCCAATTTCCTGGTGGGCCATCTCACGACCGCGGAAACGCAGCGTGATCTTGGTCTTATCCCCATCCTCCAGGAAGCGTCGCAGATTGCGCAGCTTGACGTTGTAGTCGCCATCATCCGTGCCAGGGCGGAATTTCACTTCCTTGACCTGGATGATCTTCTGCTTGAGCTTGGCCTCATGGGCGCGCTTGGCTTCCTCGTACTTGAACTTGCCGTAGTCCATGATGCGGGCCACGGGAGGAGCCGCGTTAGGCGCGATCTCCACCAGATCCAAGTCCTTGTCCTCGGCCATGCGCAGAGCGTCCATGAACTTGACGATGCCGAGCTGCTCGTTATCAACCCCTACCAGGCGCAGCTCAGGCGCGCTGATTTCCCGGTTGATACGGTGACCTTTGTCTGTAGCGATGTTCCGTTACCTCAAGAAGACAAAAAAACAAGCCGTGCTTCACACCCTCAGGCTTTGCTGGCAACGTCGTTCTGAAGACGTTCCACAAACGCGGAAACGGGCATGACACCCAGATCCACGTTGCCACGGGCACGCACGGCCACTTGATTGGCGTCCCGCTCCTTGTCGCCCACCACTAGCAGGTAGGGAATCTTCTGGAGCGAGTGCTCGCGGATTTTATACGTAATTTTCTCGTTACGCAAATCCGCCTTGGCCCTAAACCCTTGTTTTTGCAAGAGTTGCACGACGTTTTCGGCATATTCCGACTGCGATTCGGCGATATTCATGACGACCACCTGCTCCGGAGCCAGCCAGGCGGGCAGCGCACCCGCATGGTTTTCCAGCAGGATGCCGAGGAATCGTTCGAACGAACCCAGGATGGCCCGATGCAGCATAACCGGACGCTTCCGGCCGTTGTCATCGGCCACGTATTCGGCGCCCAGGCGTTCCGGCAGCACGAGGTCGAGCTGCAGCGTACCGCACTGCCACGAACGGCCGATCGCGTCCTTGATGTGGTATTCCACCTTCGGACCATAGAAGGCACCCTCACCCGGCAGTTCCTCCCACTCCACGCCGCAGGCGCGCAGCGCCAGGCGCAAGCCGTCTTCGGCGTGATCCCACACGGCATCCGAGCCGGCGCGCTTTTCCGGGCGCAGCGACAGCTTGACCTTGACGTCCTTGAAGCCGAAATCGTCATACACCGAGAATGCCAGCTCGTTGAACGCCTTCGCTTCCTCGACGATCTGTTCTTCCGCGCAGAAGATATGCGCATCATCCTGCACAAAACCACGGACGCGCATCAGGCCATGCAGCGCACCCGACGGCTCGTTGCGGTGGCACGAGCCGAACTCGGCAAAACGCAGCGGCAGGTCGCGGTACGAGCGCAGGCCGTGATTGAAGATCTGGACATGTCCCGGGCAGTTCATCGGCTTGATCGCGTAGTCGCGCTTTTCCGACTCCGTGACGAACATGTTTTCCTTGTAGTTCTCCCAGTGGCCCGACTTCTCCCAGAGAGAACGATCCATCACTTGCGGCGTCCGGACTTCCTGATAGCCGGCTTCCGTCAGGCGGCCGCGCATGTACTGCTCGACGGCCTGCCAGACGCTCCAGCCCTTCGGATGCCAGAACACCATGCCCGGCGCTTCCTCTTGCAGGTGAAACAGGTCCAGCGTCTTGCCCAGCCGGCGGTGGTCGCGCTTCTCGGCTTCCTCCAGCATCGTTAGGTACGCTTCCTGGTCTTCCTTCCTGGCCCAGGCTGTGCCGTAGATGCGCTGAAGCATCTCGTTGTTCGAGTCACCGCGCCAATAGGCGCCGGCCACCTTCATCAGCTTGAAGACCTTGAGCTTGCCCGTCGACGGCACGTGCGGCCCACGGCACAGATCGACGAAGTTGCCTTCGCGATACAGACCGATTTCCTGGTCGGCCGGAATGGAAGCGATGATCTCGGCCTTGTACTTCTCGCCCATCGACTCGAACAGCGCCACCGCCTCGTCGCGGTTCCACACTTCGCGCGTGACTTTCTCGTCCTTGCGGGCCAGTTCCGTCATCTTCTTCTCGATGGCGGCCAGATCCTCGGGCGTGAAAGGACGCTTGTAGGAAAAGTCGTAGTAGAAACCGTTCTCGATGACCGGACCGATCGTCACCTGCGCATCGGGGAACAGTTCCTTGACGGCGTAGGCCAGCAAGTGGGCCGTCGAATGGCGGATCACGTCGACGCCGTCGGCGTCCTTGTCCGTGACGATGGCCAGCGAGGCATCGCGGTCGATCGTGAAGCTCGTATCGACCATGCGACCATCGACCTTGCCGGCAAGCGCGGCCTTGGCCAGGCCCGAGCCGATGCTCTGCGCCACTTCAGCCACCGTGACGGGGCCGGGGTACTCGCGACGGGAACCGTCCGGCAGCGTGATTGCGATCATCATTGCACCTCTTGTGGATGCCGCCGCGCCGGCATCTGGGCACCTGGCGGGCGGACAAAGCAACTTTTGTGGCGCCGGGCCGCCCGATGCGGCGCACGCGCGCATCGGACAACACCGGCAACGGAAATCCCTCGGGCTGACCCGCGCCCAACTTCGGGCGACGCGGCAGCTTAGCAGCACGCTGGCAAACGACAGACGAAAAAAAAAAAACGCGGCCAAGGCCGCGTTTTTCTGTGTTTCCCCGCATCCTGCACGGGTCGAAGGCGCACCTCGACTACTGTCGCTAACCAGCGGTAGTAGTTCGAGTTGTCATGTTCATGGCGCGCTTCCGGCGTTGTACTGCATGTTCGTTGGTAGGCTCGATTGGACTCGAACCAACGACCCCCACCATGTCAAGGTGGTGCTCTAACCAGCTGAGCTACGAGCCTAGCGAAGCGCAGAGTATAACCTTATTTTCGCCTGGCGTGCAACACCCCCTGCACTTCCTCGATCAGTTGCAGCGCCCGTTGCAACTGCGTGGCCTCGGACACTTCCGCCGTAAACTGCATGCGCGCCACGCCCTTGCTCGACAGCGTCTTCACACCGGTCACGTTGATTTTCTCCCGTGACAGCACTTCGGAGATATCGCGCAGCAGGCCCTGACGATCCACCGCTTCCACCTGGATATCCACCGGATACACCGCGTCGCTGCGCTTGCCCCATGCCGTCTGGATCACGCGCTCCGGCGCCCGCGCCGACAGTTGCAGGAATGTGCTGCAGTTGCGGCGATGGATCGACACCCCGCGGCCGCGCGTGACAAATCCGACGATTTCGTCGGGCGGCGCCGGCTTGCAGCAACGCGACATCTGCGTCATCAGCGAATCCACGCCCACCACCAGAACGCCACTCTTGGCGCCGCGCGCCACGCTGGTGGCGCGACTCTTCTTGGTGACGGCCTCTTCCTCGTTGAACTGCGGCTGCGCCTCGCCCTCCGGGTGACGTAGCGCATGCTCCACATGCCGCAGGCTGAACTCCTCCTTGGCCACGGCCGCGTAGAGATCGTCGGTCGATTTGAAGTTGAGCCGGGTGGCCAGGTCGTCCAGATTGACAGCCGTCTTGCCCTCGCGCTGCAGCGTCTTTTCGATCAGCGCCCGGCCCTGCGCCAGCGTTTCCTGCGAATCGAGCGCGTTGAACCAGGCCCGCACCTTCGACCGCGCGCGATTGCTTGCCAGGTAGCCAAGCTCGGGGTTCAGCCAGTCGCGCGACGGGCCGCCCTGCTTGACCGCCACGATCTCCACGGTCTGCCCGTTCTTGAGCGGCGTGTTCAGCGGCACCATCGATCCGTCCACGCGCGCCCCGCGGCACCGATGGCCCAGATCGCTGTGCAGGTAATAGGCAAAGTCCACCGGCGTCGCGCCCTGGGGCAGTGCCACCACGCGCGCCTGTGGCGTCAGCACATAGATATGGTCGTCGATGGCGGCATGCTTGAGCTGCTCCCACGGCGAATCCTCGTGCGCGACGGTGTGGTCGGCCTCGTCCTTCCAGGCCAGCAGCTGCCGCAGCCAGGCAATCTTCTCGTCGTAGGTATTGTCGGCCGCAAACTGCCCGCTGTAGCCCTTGCCGCCGGCCTCCTTGTAGCGCCAGTGCGCGGCCACGCCGTATTCGGCAAAGTGGTGCATCTCCTGCGTGCGGATCTGCACTTCGAACGCGCGCCCGTCGTCACCGATCACCACGGTATGCAGCGACTTGTAGCCGTTCGCCTTCGGCCGCGAAATATAGTCGTCGAATTCGCGGGGAATTGGCTGCCAGATATGGTGGACGATCCCCAGGACGGTGTAGCAGTCCTTGATGTCGTCGACGATCACGCGGAACGCGCGTACATCGTACAGATCGGCAAAATCGAGTTCCTTGCCGCGCATCTTCTTCCAGATGCTGGAGATGTGCTTCGGCCGGCCCGTCACCTCCGCGCGGATGCCGGCCGAGGCCAGTTCCGACTGCAGGCGCGCGATGGCCTGCGCGATATAGCCTTCGCGCTCGATGCGCTTCTCGTCCAGCAGCTTCGCAATGCGCTTGTAGGTATCGGGCTGCTCGAAGCGGAACGCCAGGTCTTCGAGCTCCCACTTCACCTGCCAGATGCCCAGCCGGTTGGCCAGCGGCGCGTAGATGTCCAGCGTCTCGCGGGCCACGCCGGACAGCGGCGGCGTCTTGGTCTGCGCCAGCCAGCGCAGGGTCTGCAGGCGCGACGCCAGCCGCACCAGCACCACGCGGATATCCTGGGCAAATGCCAGCAGCATCTTGCGCAGCGCCTCGACCTGCTCGTGGCGCGCGGCCACCTGCGATTTCGACGCCTCCGACACGTCGGCCTGCGTCACCGCGATGGCGCCGATGCGCAGCAGCTGGCGCACGCCCTTCACCAGGCGCACCACCTCCTCGCCAAATCTGGGTTCGATCTGGGCCTCGGCGTCGGGCACGAAGGCCGCCGCCGCGAACAGGCAGGCCGCCGCGCGCGCGGCATCGTCCACCCGCAGGCCGTCGAGGATGCGCAGCATCCCTTCGGCGTGCGACAGCACGCTCTCGCCGGTCGGCAACAGCACGGGGTTATCGCCGTCCGCCACGTCGCGCACAAAGGCCAGGGCGCGTTCGACGAGCCCGGCATCCGGAATGCCTGCGGTCTGGCCCGTCAGCTCCGTTGACGTCACCATGTCACAACGCCTGCATCAATTGAGGGCGGCCGTCACCACCACTTCGATCAGATAGTCGGGATTGGCCAGCCTGGCTTCCACGGTTGCACGCGGGGGCGTGTTGCCCTGGGGCACCCATTCGTCCCACACCTCGTTCATCTCGCCAATGCGGGTGACGTCGGTCAGAAAGATCTGGCACATCAGGATGCGCGTCTTGTCGCTGCCGGCCTCGGCCAGCAGGCGGTCGATATGACCGAGCACCTCGCGGGTCTGGCCGCGCAGGTCGGCCTTGGGGTCGACCTCGGGCACCTGGCCGGCCAGGTAGACCACGCCGTTGTAGACCGCGTATTCGGACAGACGCTTGCCCACGTGGGCGCGCTTCAGGGGGTTGGTGCTCATATCAGATTCTTCTCAGCAAAAAATTCGTTACGTACCCAGGAAGAATGCCCGGGCAATGGCAATCTGGGCCGGATCGATAAACGTGGGCGCGTGCCCCACATCGGGGATTTCGACGGTCGATACCTGCTTGCCGCGCGCCACCATCTCCGCCACCGTCTCGCGCAGCAGCAGGTCCGACTGGGCGCCGCGTACGATCAGCGTCGGCCCCGGCGCCGCCTCGAACATGTGCCACAGCACCTGCTCGCCGGCCTGCACCGCTTCCGGGGGCGTCTCCTTGAACGGCACGGCCAGCGCGGGATCGTAGTGCAGCCCCCACTCCAGCCCCTCGGCGCCCTGCACCGGCTTGAGGATGGCGCCGTTCAGCTCGCGCCATTGCTCGGGCGTATGCCGGCCGAACGACGTACTGATCGTCTGCAGGTACGCCAGCCCTTCCTCGAAGGTCTTGAACCGCACCGGCAGGCCCAGGTAGGCGCCAATGCGCTCCAGCGCCTGCGCGGTGACACGCGGCCCCACATCGTTGAGCAGCAGCTTGCGCACCGGCGACTTCGGCAGGCCAGCCAGGCCCATGCCGATCAGCCCGCCCATCGACGTGCCGAACCAGTCCACCTGTTCGACGTTGAGCCGGGCGATCAGCGTGACCATGTCCGACACATACTGCGGCACCACGTAGTGATGCGGGTCGGCCAGCCATTCCGAGCGTCCGCGGCCCACCACGTCCGGGCACACGACGCGATACTCGTCGGACATCGCCCGCGCCAGCGCGTCGAAGTCGCGGCCGGTGCGCGTCAGGCCGTGCACGCACATCAGCACACGCGGATTCAGGGGATCGCCCCATTCGTGATAGGCCATGCGATGCAGGCCCGCCGGGCTGATGCACTGAACGAACCCGAGGCGCGGACTGGAAGACATCTGGGACTCCCCTGCTGGTGCCACCGCATCCCCTGCGGCGTGCGAGTTTTTTCGGAATTTCTCGCCCACGATGAAACACCGGGCAGAACGCGACGAAATACGGCGCCAGGCCAAAGCCGGATTGTACGCCCTGCGAGTACAATGCCACAGCACATCCTGACACTCCCGACGGAGGCTTACATGCTCAAAGGCAAGACGGCACTGGTCACGGGCTCGACCAGCGGTATCGGACTCGGCATCGCGCAGGCGCTGGCTGCGCAGGGCGCGAACATCATTGTCAACGGATTCGGTGATGCCGACGGCGCAAAGGCGGAAATCGCCCGTGCCGGCAGCGGCATCCAGGTGGGCTACCACGGCGCGGACATGAGCAAGTCCGCCGAGATCGAGGACATGATGCGCTATGCCGAGAAAGACTTCGGCGGCGTGGACATCCTGGTCAACAACGCGGGCATCCAGTTCGTGGCCAAGATCGAGGAATTCCCGGTCGACAAGTGGGATGCAATCATCGCCATCAACCTGACCTCCGCCTTTCATACCACCCGTCTCGCCCTGCCGTCGATGAAGGCCAAGAACTGGGGCCGCATCATCAACGTGGCGTCCACCCACGGCCTGGTGGCCTCGGCCGAGAAGTCGGCCTACGTGGCGGCCAAGCATGGCATTGTCGGCTTCACCAAGGTGACCGCGCTGGAAACCGCACAGACCGGCGTCACGGCCAATGCAATCTGCCCGGGCTGGGTGCTGACCCCGCTGGTGCAGAAACAGGTGGAAGCCCGCGCGCAGAAGGAAGGCATCCCGGTGGAACAGGCCAAGCGCGAGCTGGTCCTCGAAAAACAGCCGTCGGGCCAGTTCGTCACGCCCGAGGAACTGGGCGCGCTGGCCGTGTTCCTGTCCAGCGAAGCGGCCAGGCAGGTGCGTGGCGCGATCTGGAACATGGATGGCGGCTGGGTGGCGCAATAAGGAGGCAACGATGCAGCGTAGTCAATCGCGACGCCATGCCCTGCGCACCCTTGGCGCAGGCGCCCTGCTGCTGTCGCCGCTGATGGCGGTGGCCCAGGCGCCGAAGGCGCTGGCGATCGACGTCTACAAGAGCCCGACCTGCGGCTGTTGCGAGGACTGGGTCAAGCACCTGCGCGACAACGGCTTCACCGTGGCCACGCACGATGTGGAAGATACTGGCGTGTATCGCCAGAAATACGGCATTCCCGAGCGATTCGGCTCGTGTCACACCGGTGTCATCCAGGGGTACGGCGTCGAGGGCCACGTCCCTGCCGCCGATATCAAGAAGCTGCTGGCAGCCAGGCCGAAGGCCGCCGGGCTGGCCGTCCCGGGCATGCCGGTCGGCTCGCCGGGCATGGAGTACGGTCCGCGCAAGGATCCGTTCGACGTGCTGCTGGTGAAATCCGATGGCGCAGCGTCGGTCTTTTCCAGCTACAACAAGCCGAAGACCTGAGCCATGGGCGCCTGAGCCGGCGATCAGCCGGCACCTCGGGGCCGTCCGAAGCAAAAACCCCCGCCGGTTCGCGCCGGCGGGGGTTTTTGTTTGAGGCTGCGTGCTTGAGGCTGCGGCGCTCAGATCAGTTCGGCTTCCGTCTTCGCCTGAACTTCCTCGCGCGACACACCCGGCGCCGTTTCCACAAGCTTCAGGCCTTGCGGTGTCACGTCGATCACGGCCAGGTCGGTGATGATGCGGTTCACCACGCCCAGGCCGGTCAGCGGCAGGTTGCATTCCTTGAGGATCTTGACGTCCTCGGTGCCGTCCTTCTTCTTGGCCGTATGCTCCATCAGCACCACCACGCGGCCCACGCCGGCCACCAGGTCCATGGCGCCGCCCATGCCCTTGACCATCTTGCCCGGGATCATCCAGTTGGCCAGGTCGCCGCGCTGGCTGACCTGCATCGCACCCAGGATCGCCAGGTTGATCTTGCCGCCGCGGATCATCGCGAACGAATCGGCCGACGAGAAGATCGACGAGCCCGGCAGCGTGGTGACGGTCTGCTTGCCGGCATTGATCATGTCGGCATCCACTTCGTCCTCGGTCGGGAATGGGCCGATGCCCAGCAGGCCGTTTTCCGACTGGAGCCACACTTCCATGCCTTGCGGCACATGGTTGGCCACCAGGGTCGGCAGGCCGATGCCCAGGTTGACATAGAAGCCATCCTGCAGCTCGGCGGCCGCGCGTGCGGCCATTTCATCACGTGTCCATGCCATGATCTGTCTCCTTACTTGGCACGCACGGTGCGCTGTTCGATGCGTTTTTCGGGGCTGGTGTTCAGCACGATGCGGTGCACAAAAATGCCGGGCAGGTGAACATCATCCGGGTCGATGTCGCCGGTTTCGACGATCTCTTCCACTTCGGCGATCGTGATCTTGCCGGACATGGCGCACACCGGGTTGAAGTTGCGCGCGGTACGGCGGAACACCAGGTTGCCGGCCTTGTCGGCCTTCTGGGCCTTGACGATGGCCACGTCGGACACCAGCGACTGCTCCATCACGTAGGTATCGCCGTTGAATTCGCGGGTTTCCTTGCCTTCCGCGACGATCGTGCCCACGCCGGTCTTGGTAAAGAATGCCGGAATGCCCGAGCCACCGGCACGCAGCTTTTCGGCCAGCGTGCCCTGCGGCGTGAATTCGAGCTCGAGTTCGCCGGCCAGGTACTGGCGCTCGAACTCCTTGTTCTCGCCGACGTACGACGAGATCATCTTCTTGATCTGGCGGGTGGCCAGCAGCTGGCCCAGGCCGAACCCGTCCACGCCGGCGTTGTTCGAGATGCAGGTGAGCTGCTTGACGCCGCTGTCGCGCAGTGCGGCGATCAGTGCCTCGGGGATGCCGCACAGACCGAAACCGCCCACGGCGATCGTCTGGCCGTCGCGTACGACGCCCGCGAGCGCCTCGGCGGCGCTGGCGTAGACCTTGTTCATGTTCGCTCCTTCCTCGGTAGTCCCGCTCTTGCGCGGCCGGTTGGCCACACGCGGAAATTGTAACGGTACAATCGGCGGTCAGGCGCCGCCGTTGACGACCCAAAGGATACGTCAACGGATGCCGCGAACGCCATTACGTAAAAGTACATAAGGGATAATGCCGGCCATCGACTACCAGACCGCATTCCAGCTGGCTCCGGTCGGCCTGGTGCTCTCGCGCGCCCGGATGATCGAGGATTGCAACAGCGAGGTCTGCCGGATCTTCGGCACCACGCGCGAAGCCCTGATGGGGCAGTCGTTCCAGGTGCTCTACCCCACCGCCGACGAATTCGAGCGCACCGGCGCGCGCATCGTGCCGGTCATGAACACCAAGGGGCTGTATTCCGACGAACGGATCATGAAGCGCGCCAGCGGCGAGCTGTTCTGGTGCCATGTCACGGGCCGCGCGCTGGACCGCAACGATCCGCTCGGTGCCGGCATCTGGACGTTCGAGGACCTGTCGCAGAAGCGGCCGGTCACGGCCGAGCTGACCGCCCGGGAACGCGACATCGCCGCGCAGCTGGTGGAAGGCAAGACCAGCAAGCAGATCGGCAAGCTGCTGGCCATCAGCCCGCGCACCGTGGATATCTACCGGGCGCGGCTGATGAAGAAGTATGGGGCGCATACCGCCGTCGATCTGGTGCAGCGGCTGGTGAACCACTGAGGGTGTGCTCCCCTCTCCCGCGAGCGGGAGAGGGGGCGGGGGAGAGGGCAGGCGTATCAGATGCTGCCGTGCTGGAACACACCGACAGCTTCGCTCGATGTGGCTCCCTGCTGTACCACCCCTCTCTCCCACTCTCTCCCCATGAGGGGAGAGAGCCAGGACACTACCCTCTGACGCCACTTGGGCGTGACTCGCGGCGTTGGCTGTCAAACAACCGGCAGCCTTGCTTGCGCCTGTCGTTACTCGGCAATCAGCATCCGTATCTCCGCCGGCACCGGCACGCTCTTCTCCGCCGCGTAGTCGCACCACACCACCTTGGCGCCGCCTTCCGCCCAGACCACATCGGGCAGGTCGGTCCGGCGGATCTCGATCTTCGTCTCGAAGCTTGACCGCCCCAGCTGGCCCGCGTACACCCGGCATTCGATATCGCCGGGGTAACGCAGCTGCTTCAGGAACGTCATGTGGGCGTTGATCAGCACGGGCCCGTGGCCGTTGCCGTCCCGGCCATTGCGGCCGATCGACGCGAACCACTCGATGCGCGCCTGCTCCAGGTAGCGGAAGTACACGGTGTTGTTGACATGGCCCATGGCGTCCATGTCACCCCACCGGATCGGCATCACGCAGGTGAAGACGTGCTTCATCAACGCTTGGCGATCGACGCTTCGGCCTTGGTCACCAGGTCGGCGCCAATCTGCTTCTTCCACTTGTCGTAGACCTTGGCCGTGGCCTTCTTGAACGCGTCGTGCTCGGCCGGGGTCAGCGAGACCACCTTCACGCCGTGCTGCTCCATGTCCTTCCAGGCCGGCGCGCCGGGCTCCACCAGACCCTTGCGGGCCAGCGCGATTTCCTGCTTGCCGGCGTCGATGGCGGCCTGCTTCACGATCTCGCGGTCAGCCGGGGTCCAGCTTTCCCAGATCTGCTTGTTGACGACGAAGATCAGCGGATCGGCGACGTAGCCCCAGGTCGTCACGTATTTCTGGCCGACCGTGTAGAGCTTGGCGGCGGCGAACACGCTCTGCGGGTTCTCCTGGCCGTCCACCGCGCCCGACGCCATGGCCGGCTGCGCATCGGCCCAGCTCATCTGCGTCGGGTTGGCACCCAGCGCGTTGAAGGTCTCGATGTACAGCGGCGAACCCACCACGCGCAGCTTCAGGCCCTTGAGGTCCTCCGGCTTGCGGATCTCGTGTTTCGAATTCGACACTTCGCGGAAGCCGTTCTCGCCCCAGGCCAGCGGCACCACGCCTGCCTTTTCCAGCGTGCCGAAGATCGACTTGCCAACTTCGCCCTGCGTCAGCGCATCCAGCGCCTTGTAGTCGGGCATCAGGAACGGCAGCGAGAACAGGTTCAGCTCCTTGACCTGGGGCGACCAGTTGATGGTCGAGCCCACGGCCATGTCGATCACGCCCTGGCGGATGGCCGAAAACTCGCGCGTCTGGTCGCCGGCCACCAGCGACGTACCCGGATACAGCTTGATATTGATGCGGCCGCTGGTGCGCTGGCGCACCAGGTCTGCCCAGATCTCGCCGCCCTTGCCCCACGGGAACGCGGGGCCCAGCACCAGCGACATCTTGTATTCAGGCTTGTAGGTCTGGGCCATGGCGGCCGGCGCGGCAAAGGCGGCAGCGGCGATCGAGGCGGCAACGGACAGCATCAGGGCACGGCGTTTCATGCGGGAATCTCCTCGTTTCATCTTCGTCTTGTCGTTCAAATCAGTAGCCCAGGTAGTCGGGCAGCCAGGTGGCCAGCGGCGGATAAGCCAGCACCATCAGCATGGCGATGAACATCGCCAGCAGCATCCAGATCACCCAGGGCACGGTTTCTTCCATGCGCACGCGGGCGATACGGCACGACACCATCAGGTTCACGGCCAGCGGCGGCGTGAACTGGCCCAGCGCCACTTTCAGCGTCAGCACCACGCCAAACCATACCGGGTTCCAGTGGAAGGCATTGGCGATGGGCAGCAGCAGCGGCACGAAGATCAGGAAGATCGAGATGCCGTCCAGGAACATGCCCACCGTCATCAGCAGCAGCACGATCAGCGCCAGCACGCCGTATTCACCCAGGCCCGAATGCGCAATGGCGTTGGCCAGCGGGTCGATCACACCCAGCGTGGACAGCGCGTAGGCAAAGATGCCAGCCAGAGCCACCACCAGCAGGATCACGGCCGACGTTTCGGCCGCCTCCTGGAAGATGGTGAACAGGTCGCGCATGCCAATGCTGCGGTAGATCACCATGCCGACGAACAGGCCGTACACCACCGCCACCACGGCGGCCTCGGTCGGCGTGAACCAGCCCGCGCGCATGCCGCCGAGGATCAGGAACGGCGCCACTAGCCCCCACGCGGCCTCGCGCAGGCTCTTCCAGAACGGCGGGCGCGGCAGCGCAGCCTCGATATGCCCCATGTTGTGCTTGCGCGCCAGCCACACGGCCGGCACGATCAGCGCCACGCCGGCCAGGATGCCCGGGACCATGCCGGCCGCGAACAGCGCCGGCACCGACGCGCCCGGCACCAGCACGCTATAGATGATGAAGGCCACCGAAGGCGGAATCAGGATGTCCGTGGCCGCCGCCGCGCCCACCACCGCCGCGCTGTACGACCCCGGATACCCGGCGCGCGACATCGCCGCGATCATCACGCCGCCCACGGCCGCCGCATTGGCGGGGCCCGAGCCGGAAATCCCGCCCAGGAACATCGCCACCAGGATGGCCACCAGGGGCAGCATGCCCGGCCCGCGCCCGACGATGGCGATGGCAAAGGTCACCAGCCGCTGCGCCACGCCGGAGCGGTCGAAAATCGACCCCACCAGCACGAACATCGGAATCGCCAGCAGCGGATACTTGGCCAGCCCGGCATAAAAGTTCTGCGGCACGGCCAGCAGGCCGAACATCTGCGTGTCCAGGTTCGACAGGCCGATGGCCACCAGGCCGCCCAGCCCCAGCGACACGCCGATCGGCACGCCCAGCAGCATCAGGCCGATGAACACCACGAAGAGAATGATGGCAACCAGCGTCATTGCGGCTGGCCTCCATCCTTGTTCGCTGCATGGAGAGCCTTCAGCGCGCGCGCATTGCGCAGGGCCAGCGCCAGCGCCCGCAGCGCGATGGCGCCGGACAGCACGGGCAGCCAGATCGAATACCACCAGCTTGGCACGCCGATGCCTGGCGAGGTCTCGCCGAACGCGTATTCATCCCAGGTAATCCGCGCGCCCAGCACCGCCAGCGCCAGGAACATCACCGCCACGGCCAGGGCCGACAGGATGGCCAGCCGCTTCTGGCGCGCCGCGCTGCCCCGCTCGAAGAAATACTCGATACGGATATTGCGGTCGCGCGCCACGGCGGCGCTGCCGGCCACCAGCGCCAGCACGATCATCAGGAAGACCGAGAATTCCTCGGTCCACGCGAACGATTCGTCGGTGAAATAGCGGACCACCACGTTGGCAAACGTGATGGCCACCAGCAACACCATCACCATGACGCCAACCCAGTCCTCGATACGCGGTGAAATGCGGAATTCGCTGTCGCGCGCCTCGTCGGCGGCTTCGGGAACGATCACCGAATCGACGACGTGCTGCGGCCCGGCGTCGCGCCGTGCCTGTTCTTCTTGAGCCATCAAAACCCGGCCTCCGGTTCCGGGCCGCCTCTGGCCAGCTGGCCGTCCGAGACGTTTCTCCTGTTGCTTATTCTTCTAGGCCCGCCCCCGCCCCCAAGGGGTCAGCGGTCAGACCATGCCATCGTCGGCAGTGACCACCGCGCCATTGATAAAGCGCGATGCATCGGACGCCAGCAGCAGCAAGAGGCCATCGAGGTCTTCGGGTTGGCCCAGGCGCTTGCGCGGCAGCATCTGGATCAGCTTCTGCCCCGCGTCGGTATCCCAGTGGTGGTGGTTGATTTCGGTGTCGATATAGCCGGGGCAAATCGCGTTCACGTTGATACCGTGACGCGCCCACTCCAGAGCCATGGCCTTGGTCATGTGGACCACGGCGGCCTTGCTCATGCAGTAGACACCAATTTGCGACAGTACCTTGAGACCGGCCACCGACGCAATATTGACAATACGTGCCTGGGGCAGCGGATTGCCCGTCTTCTCGGCGCCCTTGGCCCGCGCGATCATGCGCTTGGCCACTTCCTGGGCCACGAAGAACGCGCCGCGCGTGTTGGTATCAAAGACGAAATCGAAGTCGTCGGCCGTGACATCGGTGAGCTTCTGCGTGGTAGACACGCCCGAGTTGTTCACCAGGATATCGATGGAGCCGGCCTCCGTTTCAGCGTGCGCCACGGCGGCGCGGATGCTGTCGGGGTCCGTCACGTCCAGCCGCACCACGTGCGCGCTGCCGCCATCGGCCTCGATCGCTGCCCGCAACTCCTTGAGCCGCTCCACGCGGCGCGAGGCCAGGATGACCTTGGCACCGGCCGCAGCCAGAACATGGGAAAACCGCGTACCCAGTCCGCTCGACGCCCCGGTCACCAGCGCGACCTTGCCTTCCAGATTGATCGACAAACCCATAGTTACCTCGGTGTGGGAGCAGCCGCGCCGGCCCGGCACGGCCCGCTGTTCCGCATCGCGGGCGCCTGGCGAGGCACCTGCCGATATACGGCCGCAGCTTATCAAAAAAAAGAACGGTCGTTCAAAAAAATGTCTTGCCTGAGGGTGTCGAGTCCCGGACAATGCCGGAGATTCTAAGAACTTGGTCCCCAAAGGGAAAGAGGAAAAACGCCTAGATCCGGCCCGGTCACCCGCCGATAGCCAGGTCAGCGCGCATGCCGCGCCGCGCCCGCACCGGGCAGGCGCGTGCCGCCATACGTCGAACCCGCCTCGCACCCCCGGACGGCCCAGGTTCCGCAGAGCCACGATTACCGCATCCCACAATCCGCACGCCTGGAGAGGGCTGCACCATGCGGCAGTATTGCCGCCCAGAAGAAACTGAGGGTAAGAGACAATGGATCAGCAACAGCTCGTCGAGCAGTTCGGCCCGCGCGAAGCCATGGAATATGACGTGGTCATCGTCGGCGGCGGTCCCGCCGGCCTGGCCACCGCCATCCGCCTGAAGCAGCTTGCCGCGGAAAAAGGCGGCGACGTCAATGTGTGCGTGCTGGAAAAGGGCTCCGAGCCCGGCGCGCATATCCTGTCGGGCGCCATCATGGACCCGATCGCGCTGAACGAGCTGATCCCGAACTGGAAGGAACTGGGCGCCCCGCTGAACCAACCCGTCACCGAGGACAAGTTCCTGTTCCTGGACGCATCCGGCTCCAAGGCTGCCCCGCTGCTGCCCGAGTGCTTCCACAACGAAGGCAACTACATCGTCAGCCTGTCGAACTTCGTGCGCTGGCTGGGCCAGCAGGCCGAATCGCTGGGCGTGGAGATCTTCCCGGGCTTTCCGGCAGCCGAGGTGCTCTACAACGACGACGGTTCGGTCAAGGGCGTGGCCACCGGCAACATGGGCATCAACAAGGAAGGCGAGCCTACTGAGAACTTCCAGCTCGGCATGGAACTGCATGCCAAGTACACGATCTTCGCCGAAGGCGCGCGCGGCCACCTGGGCAAGCAGCTCATCGCGAAGTACCAGCTCGACGCCGGCCGCGATCCGCAGAGCTACGGCATCGGCCTGAAGGAACTGTGGGAAATCGACCCGGCCAAGCACAAGCCGGGCCTGGTGGTGCACACGGCCGGCTGGCCGCTCGATCCGGCCACGTACGGCGGTTCGTTCCTCTATCACATGGAAGATGGCAAGGTCGCCGTGGGCTTCGTGGTGGGTCTGGACTACACCAACCCGTGGCTGTCGCCGTTCGAGGAATTCCAGCGATTCAAGACCCATCCGGAAATCCGCCAGTATTTCGAAGGCGGCAAGCGCATCGGCTATGGCGCCCGTGCCATCACGGCTGGCGGCCTGCTGTCGCTGCCCAAGACCGTGTTCCCGGGCGGCGCGCTGGTCGGCTGCGATGCCGGCTATCTGAATGCATCGCGCATCAAGGGCAGCCACGCCGCGATCAAGACCGGCATGATGGCCGCCGAAGCCGCCTATGACGCGCTGCAAGCCGGCCGCCAGCACGACGAACTGACGGCCTATCCGGCGGCTTTCGAGCAGAGCTGGCTGCACAAGGAACTGCTGCAGGCCAAGAACTTCAAGCAATGGTTCAAGAAGGGCCGCACCACGGCCACGCTGATGACCGGCATCGAGCAGTGGCTGCTGCCCAAGCTCGGCATCCGCAACCCGCCCTGGACCATCCACCGGACCAAGCCGGACCACGTGTACCTGAAGCCGGCCGCCGAGTGCCAGAAGATCGAGTACCCGAAGCCGGACGGCAAGCTCACGTTCGACCGCCTGTCGTCGGTGTTCATCAGCAACACCAACCACGAAGAAAACCAGCCCGCTCACCTGACGCTCAAGGACGCCAGCGTGCCGGTGAACGTCAACTGGGACAAGTTTGCCGGCCCCGAGTCGCGCTACTGCCCGGCCGGCGTGTACGAATTCGTGCAGAACGACGATGGCAAGGAACGCCTGCAGATCAACGCGCAGAACTGCGTGCACTGCAAGACCTGCGACATCAAGGACCCGACGCAGAACATCGTCTGGGTGACGCCGGAAGGCGGCGGCGGCCCGAACTACGTGGGCATGTAAGCCGCTGCGCCCCCCCCTGCGCAGTCACGGAGAACGCCGGCCACTGGCCGGCGTTCTCCGTTTGATCACGCGATCCAGGCAATACGCGCAGTCAGGTCATGCATCCGCGCCGCGCGGTGCCCGGAACACGTCCACGTCCGGCGCCTTGCCCCGGAATTTCTCGACCTGCGCCATCCCTGTATGGCCGCAGTTGCCTTGCGCCAGCTTGGACGTGCCGATACCGGTAGTCAGGTTGTTCACATCGCCATAGCGGCACAGCGAACCGGGCTTTCCACCCTCGACCGGGTCGTACCAGGCGCCCTCGCAAACGCGAATGGCCCCGGGGCGGATATCGGCGGTCAGCCTCACACCCACCAGAATCTGCCCACGATCGTTGAATACGCGGACGATATCGCCGTCGGCGATGCCGCGCGCCTTCGCGTCGTCCGGGTGCATCAGGCATGGTTCCCGTCCCTGGATCGCATAGGTTTTGCGCAATATCGTCCCGCATAGCTGGGAATGGAGCCGGTCCTTGGGATGGCTGCTCACGATATGCAGCGGGAATTTTTGTGTCCCTGGGCCGCCCAATCGCTCGATGGGTTCCATCCAGGTCGGATGCGGCGGGCAATCGTCGTACTTCATCCGCGCGATATTGGCCGAGTAGATCTCGATGCGCCCGGACGCAGTACCCAGCGCGTTGAGCAATGGATCGTCGCGAAATGCCTTGTGCCGGATAAACCCCTTGGCCTCGGCACTGATCGGAAAGGCCAGCGGCTTGTTGCTGTTCCAGAACACATCGAACACCGGCATCTCCATGCGCTTGCCGCGCGCCTGCACACGCCCGGCCTCGTAGAAGGATCGAATCCACCCCATCTCGTCGCGCCCTTCGGTGAAGGCCTTGCCGGTACCCATCCGCTCGCATATGTCGGCGAAGATATCGTAGTCATTACGCGCTTCGAAGACGGGTTCCACCACCTTGCGCATGGCCAGGATATGGCTCATCGAATAATCGCCAATTCCTTCAATATCGTTACGTTCGTAGCTGGTCGTGCATGGCAGGACGATGTCGGCGTGCCGCGCGGTCGCTGTCCACTGGAAGTCGTGCACGATAAAGGTGTCCAGCTTCTGCCATGCCTTCAGCATCCTGTTGCGATCCTGGTGGTGCATGAACGGATTGCCGCCGACCCAGTAGGCCAGCTTGATATCGGGATACTTCGATCGCCTGCCGTTGAAGTCGTATGGCTGGCCCGGGTTCTCGAGCATGTCGACGATGCGCGACACCGGAATCGATTCCGTTCCGCCCGCCTCCAGCCATTCGGACCCCGCCGGCGGCTTCGCCCCGCCAATAATCCCGGGCAGCACCGGTCCGGTTGCCGTTGGGCTGCCGCCGTTGGCGTAGTGATAGGTAAAGCCATAGCCTCCGCCGGGCAGGCCGATCTGGCCGAGCATGGACGCCAGCGTGACAAGCATCCAGTGCGACTGCTCGCCGTGATGCTGGCGCTGGATCGACCATCCCGCCGCCAGCATTGTCCGATTCGCCGCAAAACGGCGGGCGAGCCCGCGGATCGTGTCGGCCGGAATGCCGCAGATGGCCGCCGCCCATGCTGCATCCTTCGGCACGCCGTCTGACTTGCCCGTGAGGTAGGGTACGAAGCGATCAAAGCCTGTGGTGTAGCGCGCCAGAAACTTCGCGTCATGGAGATTTTCCACGTACAGCGTATGTGCAATGCCGAGCATCAGCGCCACATCGGTATGCGGTCGCGGCGCAATCCATTCCGCATCGAAGTACTGGCACGTTTCCGTACGGACCGGATCGATGCAGATCACCTTGACGCCCTTCTTCTTGAGCGCCTCCATGCCCGGATACGCGCCGTGGTCAGGTACCTGCCAACCGATCTGGTTGGTCACCATCGGGTCGGCCGCCCAGAACACCATCAACTCGGTGTGGGCTTCCAGCACGGGCCAGACAGTCGGCTGCTCGTACACGTCGATCGAGCCCACCACATAAGGCAGGATGACCTGTGCCGCGCCCGTGGAATAGTCGCCGCTGCGGCTGACAAAGCCACCATTGACCGTCATCGCGCGCGCCAGCAGCGTCTGGCAGTTGTGCAGTTTGCCCGGGCTTTTCCAGCCATATGACCCGGCGAAAATGGACGTCGGGCCATGTTTGCGGCGCACCCGCTCCAGTTCCTTCGCCACCAGGTCCAGCGCCTGCTCCCAGCTTACGCGCACGAAGTCGCCCTTGCCCCGGCCGGCGCGGTCGGCGCCTGGGCCCTTCTCCAGCCAGGCGCGCCGCACCATCGGGTAGCGAATGCGCGTCGGTGAATAGATCGAGTCGATAACACCTGGCAACTGGTGAGATGGCCTGGGGTCCTTTTCCCATGGGCGGACACCTGTGATGCGCCCCTTCTCCACACGCGCATAGAACGCGCCCCAGTGCGAGCCCGTCAGCACCTCGGAAGCGCCGGCTGGTGCCGCCGGGCTGGCCGCACCGGCGGCCAGCAGCGAAGGGCTGGAAGCGAGGGCGCCTGTGGCCAGTACCCCTTTGATGAATTGACGACGCGACGTGCTCAATTGCAGGTTCTTGCATTCATTCGGCATGATGACTCCATTCTTGTGGTGCGGGGTCCGGGGTGTGCTCGAGCAGCACGCCAAGCAGACTGGCGCTTGCGCCATAGAAACCGCCGGGATCGTTCTGGCAGCATCGCGCGATCAGTGCTGGAACCCAGGCGTAGAGCCGTTCACGCATCAGCGCGATGCCGTCCCTGTCGCCGCGGCGCAGCAGATGCGCGTAGAGGGCAAGTTCCACGGCGACGTGGTCCGATGGTTCGCCCGGGTGCACCAGTGACATGTCAAAGCGCGCCAGCAGATCGTTCATTTCGTCTACCGCCTTGCCATGCGTGCGTGCGCTGGGCGCCGCGGGGTCGTTCGCATAGGCGCTTTCATAGGCTGACACTGCCGGGGTGCCCATCACGCCCTCGAAGAGGCGTGTCCAGGACACCGCAATGTCATGGGCGACCGTGGCCGGCGATGCGCCGGCCAACGACAGGCAGAGCGCCCGCGCCTCCGCCTTGCATTCGAATTCCTCGGCAAGCGCGTCCAGCATTGCCTGCCCGCTGGCGGATTGAAGCTGTGCGACGACATGTTCGTCTGGAGGCGCCGCCAGCCAGCCCGCCACGCGGTCGATGGCGAGCCCCCTTAGCTCGCACTGTGCATAGTCCACGACTTGTGCAATGGTCATTCGGCAACACCGTGCGATTTGCCGTGTGCGCCAGCGCCCACGTCCTTGGAGTGGTTCTGCAACCAGGACAGCATCAGCCGGTATTCGGCATCGTCAAGCGACGTGTAGCGCTTCATCGCCCCGAGCGTGCCAATCCATTGGTTTGCCAGGTATTCGTCGGTGTGCGGCAAGGCGTGGCAACTGGCGCACGATTGCCGATAGGTTTCGTCGCCGTGTTTCCAGAGCTGCGCCAGATCGGCAGAAAGGCCGGTAGCAGGAATCCAGACTGTCAGGTGAGCCTCGTGCCAATCCTGCCCGGTCTCTTCGTCGCGCTCCGTCTTGACGCGTTGCACCGTGGCAATCGCCTCGGGAGACAGCACGGCCTGCATGATGCGCTGCCCCTTGAGCGCGTACATTGCGCTGTCGGAGCCATCCTGCTGCCAGCCTTCCACGCGCACCTGCAAGCGTCCGGCCTCGCGCTTCAGCACCGCCAGCCGCGTGGCGCCAAGCAGCTTGCCATCTTCGCCGGTGCCACCCGCTTCCAGCGTGAAGGGGGTCGGCGACACCACGTACAACTGATCCTTGCCGGCAATCACGTCGGGCGGCGCCGCCAGCGAGGCCAGCCGCGAAGGCCCGGCATGCCCCTGATCCGCGGGCAGCACCACCACTTCCTCGGTCCGGTTCGGCCGTGGGGCGCCGGCATTGGGCGCTTCCACGCCGGGCAGCGATTTCAGGTAGACGGCCATGGCCAGCCGATCGGCCTCCGACAGGCGCGCGGTATTCGCGACGACTTCCTTCATGTCACCACCTGCCTTGATGCCGATGGGATTGACGCCTTCTGCCAGATAGCGCGCAATGTCATTGACCGACCAGTACCCGATGCCGGTCTCGTCCTGCGTGATGTTGGGGATATGGCCGGTGCCCTCCGGATTCGGCCCGCCAGAGAACCGCCGGGCGAACGGGATGGCGCCCATCACGTTGCGTGGCGAGTGGCATTCCACGCAGTGGGCCGAGCTTTCCACCAGGTAGCGCCCACGGTTCCACTGCTCGCCTTTGGACAGATCGTCACGCAAGGGCTCGCCGTCCAGGAAGGCCAGCCGCCATAACCCCACGCCACGGCGCACGGAGAACGGGAACTTCAGGTCGTGATCGGCCACCTTGCCGCCCACCGGTGGAAGGGTCTGGATATACGCGAACAGGTCGCGCAGGTCATTGGCCGTCATGCGCTGGTACGACGTGTACGGGAAGGCCGGATATGCGTTGCCCTTGCCGGGGATCACGCCCTCGCGCATGGCCATGATGAACTGCTCGATCGTCCAGCCGCCGATGCCATCGTTCGGGTGGGACGAGATGTTGGGCATGTGGAACACACCGAACGCGGTGTCGAGCGACCGCCCGCCACCCAGCAGGGTTTCATCCCCCTTGCCGACCGACGCGTGGCACGTGGCGCAGTCGCCAGCAATGAACTGCGTGCGGCCGTTGACCAGGTCGGGCGTCGATGCGTCCGGCAAGTCGCGGGACGCGTGCAGCAGGCGCCAGGCACTGGGCGCCGTGAGCAGCAGGAAAGCGGCGACAGCAACCAGCGCCACGATGGCGCCGATCTTCAGGGACCTTCTTTTTATCATTGTCATACGGTGACCTCATTGAGCAATCCGCGGAATGCCGTAACCGTATGCCTGATAGGGCTAACAATGATTGATGCGAAGCAACTGCCACATCACCTGGAGCAATTTGGTACAAAGAGGCGCGCGTCAGTGCGCGAGCGATCGCGTTCCTGGCACCGAAGATGCCATGGCACGTGAGCGCATCGCCGCGCTGCCGGCTATCGGGGCAGCTGAAAAGGCGGAGGCAGATGCCGGATCAGACCGGCATGCAGGTCGTGGCCAGCAACTGCTCGTAGATAAAGCACTGCAGCAGCGTCAGCTCGCGCTCGCCCAGCGCGTCGAACGCCACGCCGAACGCGGGGAACTCCTCGTCTTCCTGCCCCGGCGCACTGCGCACCGTGGCATCGATCAGGACTTCGGCGTCCAGCGCGCCGGTGCGCAACTGGAAGCGCAGCCGCACCTTCTGCCCCACGGCCGGGGCGGGGGACGATGTCTGCACCAGCGCGCCGCCGGTGCTGAGGTCGGACAGCAATCCCAGCCGTGCCAGGCCCTCGCCCATGCGCTGGTCGACGGACAGATCGGGGACGGTCTGGCCGGGGGCGTTGTCGATACCGTTGCCACCGTCGCCGCCGCTGTCACCTTCGTCCGCCCCGGCACCCGCCTCATCGGCATCGACCAGATAGGCCGCCAGCCGCGTGGGCACGCGCGCGGCGCGGCGCACCGGCAACTGCTCCGTCTGGGCCGGTGCCGACAGCACCAGGTATCGGAACGGGCTGCGGCATACCGCCGTGACCGTCGACGTAAAACTGTGGATGGCGTGCCCGGAGAATCCGCGCAGCAGCAGGTCTTCGCCGGCACGCACGGCCAGTTCGCGCCCGCCCAGCGTCGGCCAGGTGACAAACAGCCCCTGTTCGATAAAGCCGATCAGGCGGCTTGCGGCGGCCCGAGACTGCTCTCCCGGGGTCTTCACGTGCAGCAGCGTACCCACCTGCAGGCCCAGCGGGCCTGCGTTCAGGCGCGTGCCGGCCAGGGCGTCGGGCTCGTTGCCGGCTTCGGGCATGTCGTCAGGCCGGCAAACCGTGCCGTGCCGGAACATCAGCGCCAGATCGCGGGCATCGGGGATGATGCTGCCGCTGCCCAGCATCAGGTTGCCCTGTCCGTCCAGCAAGGACCAGGGAAGCGGCTGCCCGACGGGCAGGTCTTGCGGCGTAAGCGGAATCATGGCGTAGCGGACTCTCCATGAAACGCGCCGGCACACGGTGCGCCGGCGCGAGGAAATCGTGACGGACCGTTGCCTGCCATCACCTGTGACGGACACACCGATCCTGATGCGTCAGCTATCGACCAATGTGACAGAACCTTGACCCCCACCTTGGTGGCGTTCGCTTTTGGAACCGTTCATGTGCCGCCACCGTCATTCCGCCACCGGGAGATCAATCGGCGCTTGACGGCCGTCATTCGACCTAGCAGAATCAGCGTTCGACGAAAAGCTGTCAGACAGCCTGACAGCATCCCGGATCAATATGGATCGCCTGCCTCGCCCCGCTTCGCTTGCCAGCCGCATCGCCCAGACCTTGCGCGACGACATTGCCGCCGGACGCTTTGCCGCCGGAGCGCGCCTGCCAGCCGAGGCGGCGCTGGCCGATGCATTCGATGTCAGCCGGCCCATCGTGCGCGAGGCCATTGCCCTGCTCAAGGCAGACGGCGTGCTGATCACGCGCAAGGGCTCCGGCGCCTATGTGTCCGAGACGCCCGGCGGCCAGGTCTGGCGCGTGGCCAGCACGCCGGACGGCGGCCCCACCCTGGCGCAACTGTTCGAACTGCGGCGGGTCGTGGAAACGGCCTGCGCCGAAATGGCGGCGCTGCGCCGGACCGAAGCCGATTTGCAGCGGATCCGCGACGCCCTGGCCAGCATGCAGCGCCACGGCGCCGATTTCCCCAGCGCGGCAGCAGCCGACATCGCGTTCCATCACGCCATCGCGCAGGCCGCCCATAACCCGTGTTTCACGGGCCTGACCGACTTCGTCAGCCAGCAGCTGCTGGTGGCGCGCCAGCACGCATGGGAAAACAGCGCCCGGCTCCACGCGGCCCAGGGGGCGCCGCGTGCCGCCGACGCCGAACATGCGGTGCTGGTCGATGCCATCGCCGCCAGCAACCCCGCAGCCGCGCGCGCCGCCGCATCCGCCCACCTGAGCGCCGCTGCGCAACGGATGGGCCTCGACTGAACACCAGACATCGGAAAAGACCGAACAAGACAGGAGCAGACAGATGGAAAACGTGGAATGCGTCGTGATTGGCGCCGGTGTGGTGGGCCTAGCCGTGGCACGCGCGCTCGCGCAGCAGGGCCGCGAGGTCATCATCCTCGAAGCCGAAAACGCGTTTGGCACGATTACCAGCGCCCGCAACAGCGAAGTCATCCATGCCGGCATCTACTATCCCGCCGGCTCGCTCAAGGCCGAGCTGTGCGTGCGCGGCAAGGCCATGCTGTATGACTATTGCGCCAGCCACCACGTGACGCACCAGCGTTGCGGCAAGCTGATCGTCGCCACCAGCGAGGCCCAGGTGGCCACGCTGGCCGGCATCCGTGCCAAGGCCGAGGCCAATGGCGTGCATGACCTGCGGCTGCTGACGCGCGACGAAGCGCGCGCCCTGGAGCCCCATCTTGCATGCCATGCCGCCCTGCTGTCGCCATCGACCGGCATCATCGACAGCCACGGCCTGATGACCGCCCTGCTGGGCGATGCCGAACAGGCCGGCGCGATGCTGGCCGTGCAGTCGCCCGTGGTATCGGGCGCCGTCACGCCCGATGGCATTCGGCTGGAAGTGGCCGGGGAAGATGGCGAAACGACGCTGCTGGCCCGCACGGTGGTCAACTCGGCGGGTCTGACCGCGCCCGAACTGGCGCGCCGCATCGACGGCATCCCGCCCGAGCACATTCCTGGCCAGTTCTACGCCAAGGGCTGCTATTTCACGCTGGCTGGCCGGGCGCCGTTCTCGCGCCTGATCTACCCGGTGCCCGAAGCCGCCGGCCTGGGTGTACACCTGACGCTGGACCTGGGCGGCCAGGCGCGCTTCGGCCCCAATGTGCGCTGGATCGACGAGATCGAATACAGCGTGCCACCGCACGACGCCGACAGCTTCTATGACGAGGTGCGCCGCTACTGGCCGGGACTGGCCGATGGCGCCCTGCAGCCGGGCTACGCCGGTATCCGCCCGAAGATCAGCGGCCCGGGCGAGACCGCCGCCGATTTCCGCATCGACGGCCCGCAGGTGCATGGCGTACCGGGACTGGTCAATCTGTTCGGGATCGAATCGCCGGGGCTGACGTCGTCGCTGGCGATTGCCGAGAAGGTCGCCGGATTGCTGGCCTAGGCCTGCGTCGCGGCTTCCGGGTGGGCCTCCGGGCGTTCATCCCGGAAGCTCATCGCGGCGCAGCCGGCCCCAAGGGCCGCGGCCAACGCCGCCAGACCGAACGTGTGCATCGGCGCCAGCGTCTTCCACGTCCACCCCATGACCAGGCCGCCGAGCGTGCCGCCCAGACCGTAGGAAATGCCTGTATAGAGCGCCTGCCCGCGCCCTTGCAGCGGCCCGGCGAACCAACGCTGCAGCCTCTTGAGGCTGGCGCTGTGGTGCGCGGCAAACGTGGCCGCATGCAGGACCTGCACGGCCGCCATCAGCCAGGCGGACTGCGCGAAGTATCCGGTCACCCCGAAACGCAATGCCGCCAGCACGAAGGTGCCCGCCAGGATCGTGCGCAGTGCCAGCGCGCCAAACAGCCGCCCCTGATAGAAAAAGAACACGATCTCGGCCACCACACCGATGGTCCACATCACGCCAATGGCGATCTTGCTATAGCCCAGTTGCTCCAGGTACAGCGAATAGAACACGTAGAGCGCCGCGTGGGCAAACATCATCAGGAAGGCCGACGCCAGGAACCAGGCCACGTCGGGCCGGCGCAGCAGCGGCAACGCCGGGGGCGGCTTCACGCGCGGCCCTTCGTCTTCGGCATCGCGCAGCCCGAAGACCACCACGGCGAACAGCGCCAGCATCGCACTGGCCAGCCATGGGAAAGCCGGCATGCCGAAGTGTTCGAACAGCGCGCCGCCCAGCAGCACGGCCGCGATAAACCCCACCGAGCCGAACATGCGCACGCGGCCATAGCGGTGGTCGAACGCGCCGTGGCGCCGCAGCGTGGAAATCGTCAGCGCATCGCCCAATGGCGACATGGCACTGGTAATCAGGTTGAGCCCGATCATCATCGCCATCATGCCGCCATAACTGTGGACGCCGGGCACGGCCAGAAACGCCAGCAGCGACGCGACGGCCGCCAGCCGCAGCAGCTTCACGCGCGTATGGGTAACGTCCGACAGCCAGCCCCACAGATACGGCCCGACGATGCGGCTTAGCTGAAAGCAGGCCATCAGCACGCCGATCTGCACCGGCGAGAAGCCGCGATCGGCGAAGAACAGGCTGACATACGGCGAGATGACGCCAACGTAGCCGTAGTAGCCGAGGTAGAAAAGTCCGAAACGGAGATAGGTGGCCGGGTCGATTGACCCCGGCCGGTATGAGGCGGGACTCAGGATTTGGCCTGCGCCGCGATGCGCGGGGTCTCGACGCGCACGTCGCCGCACTGGGCGCGGTGGCGCAGCGCGTGATCCATCAGCACCAGCGCCAGCATCGCTTCGGCAATCGGCGTGGCACGGATGCCCACGCACGGGTCGTGGCGGCCGAACGTCTCGACGCTGGCCGACTGGCCCGCCTTGTCGATCGATTCCCGCGCGGTGCGGATACTCGACGTCGGCTTGATCGCCAGCGACACGGTCACGTCCTGCCCGGTGGAGATGCCACCCAGCACGCCGCCGGCGTTGTTGGTGCGGAAGCCCTCTGGCGTCAGTTCGTCGCCATGCACGGTGCCGCGCTGCGCCACGCTGGCGAAGCCGGCGCCAATCTCCACGCCCTTGACCGCGTTGATGCCCATCATCGCGTGCGCGATATCGGCGTCGAGCTTGTCGAACAGCGGCTCGCCCAGGCCCACCGGCACGCCGCTGGCTACGACCTCGATGCGCGCGCCGACGGAATCGCCATCGCGGCGCAAGGCATCCATATAGGTTTCCAGCTCGGGCACGATGTCGGCATTCGGCGCGAAGAACGGGTTCTCCGGCACATGCTTCCAGTCGGTGAAGGGCACCTCGATTTCGCCTAGCTGCGACATGTAGCCCCGGATCTCGGTGCCGTACTGCTCGCGCAGCCACTTCCTGGCAATGGCCGCCGCGGCCACCACCGGCGCCGTCAGGCGCGCCGACGAACGGCCGCCGCCGCGATAATCGCGGATGCCGTACTTGTGCCAGTAGGTGTAGTCGGCGTGGCCCGGGCGGAACGTCTCGACGATATTGCCGTAGTCCTTGCTGCGCTGATCGGTATTGCGGATCAGCAGGCAGATCGGCGTGCCCGTGGTCTTGCCTTCGAACACCCCCGACAGGATTTCCACCTGGTCCGGCTCCTGGCGTTGCGTCACATGGCGCGACGTGCCGGGCTTGCGGCGGTCCAGATCGATCTGGATGTCGGCTTCGGTCAGCGACATGCCCGGCGGGCAGCCATCCACAACCGCGCCAATGGCCGGTCCGTGCGATTCGCCGAACGTGGTGACTGTGAAAAGCAGGCCGAGGGTATTGCCAGACATGGTTGAAATGCGCAGGAATTGGGGGACGGGCTACATTGTACGGCCATTAGCGTCCGGACAGACGCCTCGGCGGCCGCATGCCGCGCCGGACGCCGGCCAGACGCCGGCCCAACGCCAACTCACGCGCCTGCGGCGGCGGTGGCCCCAATGCCGGCCGCCGGCTGGCCGAAATCCGGTGCGAACACGCCGCTGCCCACGAAATCGGGATAAAACTGCGCCCGCATGCGTGCCAGGTAGGCCTGCAGGTTGGCGTGAGATTGCGCGGCGGTCCGGATCGGCGTCTCGAACACCGGCGACTGGAGGCTGGCCGCAAACGCGAACAGGGTGGCGTCGGCGCCGCATGGCTGGTCGCCCATCAGGTACGGCTTGTCGCCCAGGATGTCCACCACGGCCTGCACGCCCTGCACCGCGATCGCGGTCATGTCGTCCACGCTATGGCGCCCCAGGCCCTGCGACCACAGCATCTGGCGCACGCGGCGCTTGACCAGCGCCTTGACCATGCCGCGCAGCGGCCCGGGCACCACGTTGAAGAACTGCGCCGGCCCGCGTTCGAAGTTGTCGCCTTCCAGCCAGCGCACGCGCGCCACGGCCCAGTAGAGGTTGTCTTCGAGCAGCTTTTCCACCGCCCAGGCCGCGCCGCGCTCGGCCGGCGTCAGCCCCTCGTCGAAATCCACGTGGTAGGTCTTCTCGAGATGCCAGCGGATCAGCGTCGAATCGGCCACCTGCCGCCCCATGTCGTCCAGGTACGGCAGCTTGCCCTTGGGCGCCCGGCGCACGTTGCCGCGCTGTGTCCGGTAGGGCAGACCGGCCAGCTTCAGCAGCATCTCGGCCTTGATGACGAACGGGCTGGCGTCGGGCAACCCAAACGCGGGACCAAAGGTGAACAGGGTGATCATCGTTATTTCCAGTCGCCACGCAGGGCAAGCACCATCCGTTGCAGGCTTTCGGGGGTGGCTGACTCCGGCGGCACCGGCTCGCCTACCACCAGTTCGAGCTTGCTCAGCAGGCCGCGCCGGAACGGCCGGGTCATGGCCGGCGCGCCCTTGCGCGAAAAGAAGCTGCCCCACAGCCCGCGCAGCGCCATCGGCACCACCGGCACCGGCGTGCGCTGGATGATCTGCGTGACCCCGGTCTTGAACGGGTTGATCTCGCCGGTGGCCGTGATCTTGCCCTCCGGGAAGATGCAGACCAGTTCGCCGTCTTCCAGCGCGGCGGCCACGGCGTCGTAGGCGCGGGCCAGCAGTGCGGGGTTCTCGCGCGCCGGCGCAATCGGAATGGCCTTGGCCTGGCGGAAAAACCACGACAGGCCCGGTACTTTGAAGATATTGTGATCCATCACGAAGCGCACCGGACGCGGACTGGCCGCCATCAGCACCACGGCATCGGCAAAGCTCACGTGATTGCAGACCAGTACGGCGGCGCCCGCTTCCGGAATCCGCTCGGCATTCACGCGGCGCAGCCGGTAGATCGTATGCACGAGCAGCCAGGCGATGAAGCGCAGCAGGAACTCGGGCACCAGCGTATAGATATAGATGGCCACCACGGCATTGAGCAGTCCCACCACCAGGAACAGCTGCGGGATCGAATAGCCGGCCTGCGTCATGAACACGCCCAGCAGCGACGCGGCGATCATGAAGAAGCTGTTCAGGATGTTGTTGGCGGCGATGATGCGTGCCCGGTGCGTCGGCGCCGAGCGGCTCTGGATCAACGCATAGAGCGGCACGCTGTAGAAACCGCCGAACATCGCCACGCAGAACAGGTCCATCAGTACCCGCCAGTGGCCCGGCTGCGCCAGGAAGCCACCCACGCCGCTGAGCGTGCCGCTCGTGGCATGGCCATGCGTGGCGAAATAGAGATCCACCGCGAACACCGTCATGCCGATCGACCCGAACGGCACAAGGCCGATTTCCACATGGCGCCCCGACAGCCGCTCGCACAGCAGCGACCCGACGCCGATGCCGACCGAGAACACGGCCAGCAGCAGCGTGACCACGTTCTGGTCGCCGCCCAGTACATCCTTGGCGAAGCTGAAGAACGACGTCAGGAAGGTGGCGCCCAGGAACCAGAGCCAGGAAATGCCCAGCAGGCTCTGGAACACCACGCGGCTCTGGCGCGCCAGGATCAGGTTGCGCCACGTCTCGGTGAACGGGTTCCAGTTGATGCGCAGGTCCGGCTGCGGCGCGGGAGACAGCGGCACGCCCTGCGATACGGCGCGCCCGGCCAGCGCGATGACCACGCAGACCATGCCCACATAGAGCGGCCCGACCACCTTGCCGTCGGCGCCGGTCAGGCCCGCCAGTTCGCCCCCCAGCAGCGTGCCCAGCAGGATGGCGACGAAGGTGCCCATTTCCACCAGCCCGTTGCCGCCCACCAGTTCGGTCTGGTCCAGATGCTGGGGCAGATAGGCGAACTTGACGGGCCCGAACAGCGTCGAGTGCAGCCCCATCAGGAACGTGCCCATGTAGAGCAGCGTGGCGCTGTGCAGGTAGAAGCCGGCCAGCCCCAGCAGCATGATGCCGATCTCCAGCGACTTCACCAGCCGGATCAGCCGCGATTTCTCGATCTTGTCGGCGATCTGCCCGCTGGTGGCCGAAAACAGCACGAACGGCGCGATGAAGATGGCGGAAATCAGAAAGGCGGCGCTATGAGGATCGACGCCATCGAACAGCGCGGCGTGATAGGTGACCAGCGAGGTGAAGGCGACCTTGAAGACGTTGTCGTTCATGGCCCCCAGGAACTGCGTCCAGAAAAACGGGGCGAAACGGCGCACGCCAAGCAGGCGAAACTGGCTTTGTTGGCTCATCAATGGCAAACAGGAGTTGACCCCGGTGACCCGCCGGGGCATCAGTTCGCCGCCATCATGCCAGCAGCGGGCAGGATCGGCTATGGGGAGACGCTTAAATCAGACAAGTCTCACGCCGAAGAAAGTCCGATGCCAGGGCGGCACCGGACGGGGGCATGGACTCAGCGCGCGGGCTGTTCCTTTTCTTCCGGCCAGTCGCGGATGTACGCCTTGAGCATCTTGTTCTCGAAGCTCTGCTCTTCGACCACGGCCTTGGCCACGTCGTAGAACGAGATCACGCCCATCAGCGTGCGTTTTTCGAGTACCGGCAGGTAGCGGGTGTGGCGCTCGAGCATCATGCGGCGCACCTCGTTCACGTCGGTTTCGGGCGTGCAGGTCAGCGGTGCGTCGTCCATGACCTTGCGGATGCCCACGGGGCCCAGCGTGCCGTTGTTGGCGGCCAGCACCTCGATGATTTCGCGGAAGGTCAGCATGCCGACGAGGTCGCCGTACTCCATGACCACCAGCGAGCCGATGTCGTGCTCGGCCATGGTCTGGATCGCCTGCTGCAGCGGCGTATCCGGCGTGACGGTAAAGAGCGTGTTGCCCTTGATCTGCAGGATGTCGCTGACTTTCATGATGGTGTCTCCGGGGCTGCCTTGTGTTGCAGGGTCTGTGGCGCAGGTTTGATGGCCGATGCTAGCCCAAACCGCCGTCTCAAGTAAAGCGAGCGTGGCCTCCAGAGGCCTGCCAGGCGGGCCCGTGGCCGCCGGGCGGCGGGAAAAACCCGGGCTGCCCCGTGTGGCGCATGGTGCTAGGATGCCGGTCGGAGACAACCACCCGCGGTCCGGCCAACCGGGCCCTTCCCGCCATGTCCACATCGTCTGGCAGCCGCTTCGACACGCTGGCCCTGCACGCCGGCGCCGCGCCCGACCCCGCCACCGGGGCCCGCGCCACACCGATCCACCTGACCACGTCGTTCGTGTTCCGCGACAGCGAGCACGCGGCGTCGCTGTTCAACATGGAACGCGCCGGTCACGTCTATTCGCGCATCAGCAACCCCACCGTCGCCGTGTTCGAGGAACGAGTGGCGGCGCTGGAAAACGGCGCCGGGGCCATCGGCACGGCGTCTGGCCAGGCCGCGCTGCACCTGGCCGTGGCCACGCTGATGGGGGCCGGCTCGCATATCGTGGCGTCCACCGCGCTGTATGGCGGCTCGCACAATCTGTTGCACTACACGCTGCGCCGTTTCGGCATCGAGACCACCTTCGTCAATCCGCGCGATATCGACGCCTGGCGCGCCGCCATCCGGCCGCAGACGAAGCTGCTGTTCGGCGAGACGCTGGGCAATCCCGGCCTGGACGTGCTCGATATCGCCACCGTGGCCCAGATCGGCCAGGACCACCGCATTCCGTTGCTGGTGGATTCCACGTTCACCACGCCCTACCTGCTGCGCCCGTTCGACCACGGCGCCGGCCTGCTCTACCACTCGGCCACCAAGTTTCTGGGCGGCCACGGCACCACCATCGGCGGCGTGCTGGCCGAAGGCGGCACGTTCGATTTCGAGGCCTCGGGCAAATTCCCGGAACTGTCCGAGCCGTACGAGGGCTTCCACAACATGGTGTTCACCGAGGAAAGCACGGTGGCGCCGTTCCTGCTGCGCGCCCGCCGCGAAGGGCTGCGCGACTTTGGCGCGTGCATGAATCCGATGGCCGCCTGGCAACTGCTGCAGGGCATCGAGACGCTGCCGCTGCGCATGAGCCGCCACGTCGACAACACGCGCCGCGTGGTGCAGTTCCTGGCCGGACACCCGATGATCGAATCGGTGGCCTACCCCGAACTGGAATCGCACCCCGACCATGAATTGGCGAAACGGCTACTGCCACGCGGCTGCGGCGCGGTCTTCAGCTTCAACCTGAAGGCCGACCGCAAGGCCGGGCAACGCTTTATCGAGAGCCTGGCGTTGTTCTCGCACCTGGCCAACGTGGGCGATGCCCGCTCGCTGGTGATCCATCCGGCATCGACCACGCACTTCCGCATGGACGCCGCCGCGCTGAAAGCCGCCGGCATTGGCGAAGGGTCGATCCGGCTGTCGATCGGCCTGGAAGATCCGGACGACCTGATCGACGATCTGAAACGCGGTCTCAAGGCCGCCGAAAAGGCCATGGGGGGCAAGGCGTGATGAAACTGACCGTCTCCGGCCACCTGGCCTATGCCTACACGGGCGGCAAGCCGTTCGACCCTGCCCTGCCCTGCGCCATCTTCGTCCACGGCGCCCAGAACGATCACAGCGTCTGGGGGCTGCAGACGCGCTGGTTCGCCAATCACGGTTTCTCCGTGCTGGCCGTGGACCTGCCCGGCCACAACCGCAGCGCGGGCGCGCCGCTGACCACCGTCGAAGACATGGCCGACTGGGTCATGGCGCTGGCCGGCGCGGCCGGCGTCAAGGCCCCGGCGCTGGTGTTCGGCCACAGCATGGGGTCGCTGATCGCGCTCGAATGCGCGGCCCGCCATCCACAGGCCGTGCGCGGCATCGGGCTGCTGGCCACCGCGTATCCGATGAAGGTATCCGACGCCCTGCTCGACGCCGCGCTGCACCGCGAAGGCGATGCCATTGCGATGGTCAACCAGTGGTCCATTTCCAGCCTGGCCAGCAAGCCGTCGTCGCCGGGGCCCGGCGCGTGGATGCATGGCGGCAGCCAGCGGCTGATGGAGCGCGTCAGCGCCCGCAACCCCGGCGCCCATGTGTTCCACACCGATTTCTCGGCCTGCAACGGGTATGCCCACGGCGACGAAGCGGCCGCGGCCGTGACCTGCGCGGCGCTGTTCATCGTCGGCAGCAAGGACATGATGACGTCGCCGAAGGCGGCCCAGGCGCTGGCCGGCAAGATGCCCAAGGCCCGCGTCGTGACGGTGCCGAGCGGCCACGCGATGATGGGCGAGAGACCGGACGAGGTGCTCGACGCGCTGGCCGCGTTTGCAAGGTCTACACTGTAGAAAGATCGGAAAAAGACCAAAAATCAGGAGACTGCGATGGCTCAGGTCCATGCCAAGGAATTCGCCAGCTTTGCCGATTTCTATCCGTACTACCTGAGCGAGCACCGCGACCGCACCTGCCGGCGGCTGCATTTCGCGGGCTCCACGCTGGCGCTGGCCTGCCTGGTCACGCTGGGGGTCACCGGCAACGCCTGGTGGCTGCTGGCGGCGCTGGTCTCGGGCTATGCCTTTGCCTGGGTCGGGCATTTCGGCTTCGAGAAGAACCGCCCGGCCACCTTCCGGCACCCGTTCTACAGCCTGATGGGCGACTGGGTGATGGTCGCCGATATCCTGCGCGGCAAGATCCCGTTCTGAATCCGGGCCGGCACGCGGGGCGTCGGCGGCGCGCTCAGCCCTGCCCGTGCCGGCCGGGCGGCACCGCCTGGATTGCCGGTCCGGCCGCCTCGTTGGCGGCCGCATTGGCGGTCTGCTGGCGAAACACGGCTTCCAGCGGCTGGTCCAGCTGCGGGTTGTCCAGGATGCCGCGCAGCACTTCCACGCCCTGCATCTGCTGCGCCAGCGCCGTGCGCGGCAGGCGCGCCATGTTCAGCACCAGCCGGTCGTGCAGCGTGCGCAGCGTGACCTGCGACGGATCGCACAGCAGCGCCCAGTGGGCCTGGCCATGGTCCTGCTGCAGCTTGCCCACCAGGTGCAGCGCCTTGAGCTTGGCCAGCAGCCCGGCCAGGTAGTCGGCCTCCACCCGCAGCTTGCGCCCCATGTCCAGTTCGCCCACGCTGCGCGGCACTTCCTCGCGGGCGCGGTACAGCACGTAGAGCACGCCCAGCGCGTCGAAGAACTCGCTGCCCGCGAACGTGCGGCGGCGCCAGTGGCCTTCGCGGATCACCGGCAGGTTCGCCGCGATGGTTGCGCCCAGCAGCGTCACCAGCCAGCTCACATACATCCACAGCAGGAACAGCGGCAGCACGGCAAAGGTGCCGTAGACGGCCGTGTAGGTCGGAATATGGGTAATGAAATAGCCAAAGGCGCGCTTGGCCACTTCGAAGGCCACGGCGGCCACGATGCCGGCGAAGATCGCGTCGCGCCAGTCCACATAGGCATACGGCACCGCCATGTAGAGGAAGGCAAAGGCCAGCGCGGTCAGGCCGATCGGTATCAGCCCGACCACCAGGCTCATGCCGAACGGCAGGTTGCCGACGTAGCCCATCGAGACCGAAATCAGGTACGAACTGACCGACAGGCTGCCGCCGATCAGCACCGGCCCCAGCGTCAGCACCGCCCAGAACACCAGTACCCGCTGCGCCAGCGGGCGGCGCCGCTTGACGCGCCAGATGGCGTTGAGCGCGTCTTCCACGGTCAGCATGGTCAGCACCGACGTCACCATCAGGCCGCCCAGGCCTAGGGCGGTGAGCCCGCGCGCGCTCTTGGAAAACTGCCCAAGGTAGCGCGACACCGAATCGCTGATATTGCCGCCCGGGATCAGGTTCTGGAACAGGAAGCCCTCGATCTGGCCGCGAAACTCGCGAAACACCGGGAACGCGGCCAGCAGCGCGAATGCCACGGTCAGCACGGGCACCACGGACAGGAACGTTGTAAATGTCAGGCTGGCGGCCACCTGGGGCAGCCGGTTTTCGCCGGCGCGGCGCAGCGCGTAGCGGGCCAGTGCGCGCACCTTCTGCAGGTTCCATTCCCTGCGCAGGCGGGCAATGCGGACGGCGGACATGCGGGGGCTTTCTCCGTGGATTTCAAATAAGGATGCGACGCCGGTCCATCACTTGCGCGCCGGGCCGGGGGCGCCGGCATGGCCGGCACGGCATCGGGGGCGTCACTTCCGGCGGCGCCCCAACTATAATACGCGGATCGTCCCGCGGCGCCGATTCCGCCGATTCACGACGATTCCGCTGATTCACGCCGATTCACGCTGATTCCGCCGCTTGCGCCGTTCTCCACCCTTATCCATGGCGCCGGCCCCTGCCGGTCCCTGCCCGGCGCGCCTGTCCCGCTCATGACCGACATCCTCGTCCTTTACTACAGCCGCCACGGCGCCACCCGCAGACTCGCCGAACTGATCGCCACCGGCATCGAGAGCGTCCCCGGCGCGCAGGCCCGCCTGCGTACCGTGCCGCCCGTATCCACCGTCTGTGAAGCCACCGCGCCCGACATTCCGCCCGAAGGCGCGCCCTATGCGGAACTGCACGACCTGGAGGAATGCGCCGGCCTGGCGCTGGGCAGCCCCACCCGCTTCGGCAACATGGCCGCGCCGATGAAGTATTTCCTCGACGGCACGGTCGCCCAGTGGCTGTCGGGCGCGCTGGCGGGCAAGCCGGCCTGCGTGTTCACGTCGACCGGCAGCCTGCATGGCGGCCAGGAAACCACGCTGCTGTCGATGATGCTGCCGTTGCTGCACCATGGCATGGTGATCGTCGGCCTGCCCTATTCCGAGCCCGGCCTGATGACCACCACGGCCGGCGGCACGCCCTACGGTCCCAGCCATCACGCGCACGTCGACAACCACGGCCCGGTCACCGACCAGGAAGCCGCGCTGGCCACGGCCATGGGCCGCCGGCTGGCACAGACGGCCCTGAAGCTGGCCGCGCGATGAAGACGCCCGACGATCGCGCGCTGCACAGCCCGCCGCTCTGGCGCCTGAGCCTGGCCAGCCTGATCGCACTGATCGCGCTGTGCATTGCCTGGGAATGGTTCCTGGCGCCCCTGCGCCCGGGCGGATCGTGGCTGGTCCTGAAATGCGTGCTGCTGCTGCCGGTGCTGCGCGGCGTCTGGACACGCAACCGCTACACCATGCAGTGGTCGTCGATGCTGATCCTGCTGTACTTCACCGAGGGCATCGTGCGCGCCACCAGCGACCGCGCCCCGTCGTCGTGGCTGGCCTGGGGCGAGGTGGCCCTGACGCTGGTGTTCTTTGTCGCCACGATCCTGTACCTGCGGCCCTACAAGCGCCGCGCCAAGGCCATCGCCAAAACGTCCCAACCCTCCTGACTGCCATGACCGCCGTGCATTCCGACTCGTTCCTCGATCTCTGCCGCGCCGCCATCGGTCCGCAAAACGTGCTGACCGATGCGGCCGACAAGGCGCCATACCTGACCGACTGGCGCCGCCGCTATACCGGCGACGCGCTGGCCGTGCTGCGCCCCGGGACCACCGAGGAAGTGGCCGCCGTGATGCACGCCTGCCACGCGCACCGGCTGGCCGTGGTGCCGCAGGGGGGCAATACGGGCCTGTGCGGCGGCGCCACGCCCGGGGCTGGCGAATCCGCCGCGCGGGGCGTGGTAGTGCTGTCGCTGCAGCGCATGAACCGCGTGCGCCAGGTGGACCCGCTCAACAACACGATCACCGTGGAAGCCGGCGTGATCCTGCAGCAGCTGCAGGACGTGGCGCGCGAGCATGGGCGGCTGTTTCCGCTGTCGCTGGCGGCCGAGGGCAGCTGCACCATCGGCGGCAACCTGTCGACCAACGCTGGCGGCACGGCCGTGCTGCGCTATGGCAATACGCGCGAACTGTGCCTGGGGCTGGAGGTGGTCAATGTGCGCGGCGAGGTCTGGGACGGCCTGCGCGGGCTGCGCAAGGACAATACCGGCTACGACCTGCGCGACCTGTTCATCGGCGCCGAAGGCACGCTGGGCGTCATCACCGCCGCCGTGATGAAGCTGTTCCCGGCGCCGCGCGCCCGCGTGACGGCGCTGGCCGCGGTCAAGAGCCCGCGCGCCGCGCTGGCCCTGCTGGCCATCGCCCAGTCGCACGCCAGCGCCATGCTTACCGGCTTCGAACTGATGTCGGCCCTGTGCATCGACCTGGTGACCCGGCACTTTCCGCAGCTGCGCTATCCGTTCAGCGAGCACCATCCGCAACTGGTGCTGCTGGAACTGTCCGACAGCGAGAGCGAAGACCACGCCCGGCACATCTTCGAGACCATGATGGAAGCGGCCTTCGACGCCGGCGTGGTGACCGACGCGGTGGTGGCGGAATCGGTGCAGCAGTCGCGCGATTTCTGGAATCTGCGCGAGCATATTCCGCTGGCCCAGGTGGAGGAAGGCAAGAACGTCAAGCACGACATCGCCGTGCCGATCTCGCGCGTGGCCGATTTCATCGAGACCACCGACGCGCTGCTGCAGGACGCCTTCCCCGGGTCGCGCATGGTCACGTTCGGGCACCTGGGCGACGGCAACCTGCACTACAACGTGTCGCCGCCGGCCGGTGTGGACAACGACCAGTTCCTCAAGCATCAGGACGCCATCAACCTGATCGTCCACAACAGCGTCCACGCCCACAACGGCTCGATCTCGGCCGAACATGGCCTGGGCCAGCTGAAGCTGGAGGAAAACCGCCGCTACAAGAGCGATGTCGAACTGGCCATGATGCGCGCGATCAAGCAGGCGCTGGACCCGCAGGGACTGATGAATCCCGGCAAGGTGATGTGAGGGGAGATCGAGGGGAAGACATCGCCGGCTTCAATGCAGCACCGGCGCCGCGTCGCCCCCCTCCGGCTCGCCAAACAGCTGCGCGCACACCGCCTGGCCTTCGTCGGTCAGCCGTGCCGTGCCGCGCCCGTCTTCCTCGATGACCGTGTCGACCAGCTCGGCGTCGCCCAGCTGGGTCAGCACGCGCCGCAGTACGCTCATCTGCACGCTGGCGCGCTTGCTCAGCCGGGCCAGGGACAGATCCTTGTCCGCCCCGCGCTGGCCGTGGTCCCACAGCGTCTTGAGGATCGCCCCCACCACGGGGTCCAGGGCATCGTCCTCGCCTTCCGGCATGTCGTCCGCTGCATCGTTGGTCATGTCGTCTCCCTGTCTTGTAATGTCGCCACGAGCTTGCCCAGCGTGATCACGGCGGATTCCATGTCCTCCGACCACGCGCCGCTGTAGTTCAGGCGGATGCAGTTGGTGTAGGTGGGCACGGGCGAGAAGATATGCCCCGGCGCGACCGTGATGCGCCGCTCCAGCGCGGCGTGGTACAGCGCCATGGCGTCCACCTCTTCGGGCAGTTCCACCCACAGCACATAGCCGCCGGCCGGGCGCGACACGCGCGTGCCCGCCGGGAAAAAGCGCCGCACGGCGGCCGCCATGATGTTGGCCTGCTGGACGTAGGCCTTGCGCACGCGGCGCAGGTGATAGTCGTAGCCATCGCGGCGCAGGAACTCGGCGATGGCCAGCTGCGGAATCGTCGAGGTGGTCAGCGTGTTCAGGAACTTGAGCCGCTCCACCTTCTCCCTGTAACGCCCGGGCAGGGCCCAGCCGATGCGGTAGGCGTTGGTCAGCGTCTTCGAGAACGACGAGCAGTGCAGCACGATGCCGGCCGTGTCATAGGATTTCAGCGAAGTTGGATGGGCGTCGCCGTAGTACAGCTCGCCATAGACGTCGTTCTCGATGACCGGGATGTCGCGCTCGGTGAGCAGGGCCACCAGCGCCTGCTTGCGCGCGTCGGACATCTGGAAGCCCAGCGGATTCTGGAAGTTCGGCATGACCATGCAGGCGGCCACGGGCCGCTCGTCGATCAGCCGGGCCAGCGCCTGCACGTCGATGCCTTCCACGGGATCGGTGGCCACCTCCACGGCGCGCATGCCCAGCCGTTCGATGGCGTGCAGCATCGCGTAGTAGGTGGGCGACTCCACGGCGATCGTGTCGCCCGGCCTGGCCACGGCCTGCAGGCACAGGTTGATGGCCTCGGTCGCGCCAATCGTCACGACAACCTCGTTCGGATCGACCGTGTAGCCGTTTTCCAGGTAGCGGCGCGTGATCTGCCGGATCAGCTCGGGCGACCCCGGCGGCAGGTCATCGAGCACGCTCCAGGTGTCATAGCGTTTGCCGATGGCGTTGGCGTACTGGATGATGCGCTGCCACGGATACAGCTTCGGATCTGGGTATGGCGAGCCCAGCGGCACGGCGTCGTCGGCGCGGATCGAGCGCAGCGTGGACAGCACCAGCGCGCTGACATCGACCGCCGACGGCCGCGCGGCCGGGCGCGAGGGCTGCAGGTCGATGGCCGGCTCGCCGGGCCGGGCGCGCACAAAGTAGCCCGATTGGGGCCGGCTTTCCAGGATGCCGCGCGATTCCAGCAGCAGATAGGCGCGGATGACCGTGGTGATGCTCAGCCGGTGGTGCTGGGCCGCCTGGCGCACTGACGGGATCTTTTCGCCGGGCAGCAGCACGCCCTGCTGCACCAGGGCCTCGATATCGGCCGCGAGCTTTTCGTACAGGGTTGCGGTTGCCAACGGGTCTTCGCCTTTACTGGAGGGTCCGGGGGACGCCGGACAACCCAGGCGTCAGCCTGCGGTCACCGGCGAATCGGATGCTAATACGGATTCAGGCGAAGTGTATTCGACGAAGCCATCCTGGCGGCAAAAGCTCAGCAGCCGCACGCCGGCCTGTTCCGCGATGCGGATGGCCAGCGAGGTCGGCGCCGAGATCGTCGCCAGCATCGGAATCTGCATGCGGGCGGCCTTGCGCACCAGTTCGTAGCTGGCCCGGCTGGACAGGAACACGAACCCGTCGCCGAAGGTTTCGTGCGCCCGGGCCAGATGGCCGATCAGCTTGTCCAGCGCGTTGTGGCGCCCCACGTCCTCGAACACGGCACGCAACTGGCCATCGGGCGCGCACCACGCCGCGGCGTGAACGCCGCCGGTGGCCGCCATCAGCTGCTGGCGGGCACGCAGCGCATCGGCCGCGTGCCGGATCATGGCCGCCGTCGGCGCGATGGTGCGCACTGCCGCCAGCGGCTCGGGCACCAGGTCGAGCAAGGCCAGGCTCTCGATGCCGCAGACGCCGCAGCCGGTACGGCCGGCCAGCGTGCGGCGCCGTGCCTTCATGGCCATGAAGGCGCGCTGGCTGATCCGCAGGCGGACCTCGATGCCATCGCAGCCGGGCTGCACCTCGACGTCGTAGATCTCGCGCACGCTGTCGACGATGCCCTCGGTCAGCGAGAAGCCGACCGCGAACGCCTCCAGGTCCAGCGGCGTGGCCATCATCACCGCGTGCGAGATGTCGTTGTAGACCAGCGCGACCGGCACTTCCTCGGCCACGTTGTCGATCTCCAGCGCGACGGCATCGCCCTGGTGGCGGCGGATCTCGCGCGCGATGTAGCCGCGTTCGGCCATGTACTTCCCCCTGCGGTGAACTTCAGCCCTGGCCGGCGCGCTGCAGCAGCACCGGAATCGACTTCGACGTCGGCGTACCCGACCGGTCGCCGATGCTTTCCAGCGGCACCAGCGGATTCGTCTCCGGATAGTAGGCGCCCAGGCAGCCGGCCGGAATGTCGTAGTCGACGAGCAGGAAGTCTTGCACGTGGCGCGTCACGTCGTCTTCCCAGACACTGGTGATATTGACGCGTTCGCCCTCTGCAAACCCCAGCCGCTCGCGATCGGCCCGGTTGATGAACACCACGCGGCGCAGGCCGAACACGCCGCGATAGCGGTCGTCCAGGCCATAGATCGTGGTGTTGTACTGGTCGTGCGAGCGCGTGGTCATCATGACCAGCAAGTCGTCGCCGTACCTGGCCCGGGCACGCTTGATCGGCGTGTCGCGGTCGATCGCGTGCACCAGGAATTCGGCCTTGCCCGAGGCCGTGCGCCACACGCGGTTGCGCGAGGCCGGCGTCAGGTGGAAGCCGCCCGGCTGCGCCACACGCTCGTTGTAACGCTCGAAGCCCGGAATCACCTTTTCGATGGCGTCGCGGATGCGTGCGTAATCCTGCGCGAACCACAGCCAGTCCACCTTGTTCGACCCCAGCGTGGCGTCGGCCATCTTCGCCACGATCATGGTTTCCGACAGCAGGTGCGGCGACGCCGGCTTGTTCATGCCATACGAGATATGCACCATGCAGACCGAGTCTTCCACGGTCACGCCCTGCGGCACGCCGCCCTGCTCGTCCACCTCGGTGCGGCCCAGCGTCGGCAGCAGCAGCGCATCGCGCCCGATCACCAGGTGGCTGCGATTCAGCTTGGTGGCGATATTGACGGTCAGGTCGCACTGGCGCAGCGCCTGCCAGGTACGCGGGGTGTCCGGGGTGGCGATCGAGAAATTGCCGCCCAGGCCCACGAACACCTTGACCTTGCCTTCGAGCATCGCGTTGATGGCGGCCACCACATCCTGGCCATGGTGGCGCGGCGGCTCGAAGCCGAACGTGGCGCCCAGGCGGTCCAGGAAGGCGTCGTCGGGCTGTTCCTCGATGCCCATCGTGCGGTCGCCCTGCACGTTCGAATGGCCGCGCACCGGCATCAGGCCCGCCCCGGGCCGGCCGATATTGCCGCGCAGCATCATCACGTTGGACAGCAGCTGGATCGTGCGCACGCTTTCCTTGTGCTGCGTGAGGCCCATGCCCCAGCACATGATGGTGCGCTCGCTGTTGACGTAGACGTCGGCCAGCGCGTCGATATCCTCGCGCGTCACGCCCGATTCGGCCACGATGTCGGCCCAGCTTTCGGCGCGCAGGTCGGCGGCGAATGCCTCGTAGCCGGCCGTATGTTCGTTGACGAAGGCGATATCGACCACGCGCTTGCCGCCCGTGGCCACGGCCGCGTCGTCAAGCTCGATCACGCGCTTGCCGATGCCCTTGAGCAGCGCGAAGTCGCCGGCCAGCCTGGGCCGCACGAACATCGACGCGATCTGCGTGCCGCTGCCGCCGAGCATTTCCGTCACATGCTGCGGGCTGACAAAACGCTCCAGGCCACGCTCCTTGAGCGGGTTGATCGACACGATCTTCGCGCCGCGCCGGGACGCATCGCGCAGTTCGTTGAGCATGCGCGGATGGTTGGTGGCCGGGTTCTGGCCCCACACCATGATCGTGTCGGCCAGCTGGAAGTCGTCGAGCAGCACCGTGGCCTTGCCCACGCCCACCGTCACCGGCAGGCCCCGGCTGGTGGCCTCGTGGCACATGTTCGAGCAGTCCGGGAAGTTGTTGGTGCCGTACATGCGCACGAACAGCTGGAACAGGAACGCGGCTTCGTTGCTGGCGCGGCCCGAGGTGTAGAACGTGGCGGCGTCGGGGGTGTCCAGGCGGCGCAGGTGATCGGCGATCAGGCGGAACGCGTCATCCCACGCCACCGGCACGTACTTGTCGGTGGCGGCGTCGTAGCGCACCGGATGGGTCAGGCGGCCGTGCTGTTCCAGCTCGTAGTCCGACTGCTGCATCAGTTCGGTGACCGTGTACTGCGCGAAAAACGCGTTGGTCACGCGCTTGCTGGTCGCCTCGGCGGCCACGGCCTTGACGCCGTTCTCGCAAAACTCGAACGTGGACGCGTGCTGGCGGTCAGGCCAGGCGCAGCCCGGGCAGTCGAACCCGTCCGGCTGGTTCTGCTTGAACAGCGTCCGGTATTTGCCGCCGGCAACTTTTTCCTTGACCAGATTGATGGCGACCTGCTTGAGCGCACCCCAGCCGGCGGCCGGGTGCGTATAGGGGGCGATATGCCCCTTTTCGGGCGTGGGAGTACTCATGGGGGCGACTTCCAGAACAATGGCCCGAGTGCCCGGCCCGGTTTTCCGTGTGATGTCCGGGCGCTCGCTGCGATGCTTGCAGACTAGGCCCGGAATGTGACGCGAGGGACGTACAGAACAGGTACCGCCGGAAGAGTACAGTTTGCGACATCGCAGTGCACAAACGCGGAACTGTGCTTATCGGTTTTGCATGGATGGGGGGCATCCACGCCGGATTCTCATCAGTTGTGCCGCACAGGACATGTGCGTTATCAACTACATCCTAGGGATATGCTTGTTATAGCAAGCGTTATGGCCAATACTGCTGCTTATGCCACGCTCATCCTCCGCTCCGCTGCCGCCGGAACTCGAAATGCGGCTCGCATCGCTCGGCGCCCGCATCCGGGATGCCCGGCTGCGCCGCAAATTCCGTCAGATCGACCTCGCGGCGCGCACCCAGCTGTCGCGGTCCACCATCGAGGCCATCGAACGCGGCAACCCCGACACGACGATTGGCGCGTATGCGCGGGCACTGTGGGTAATGGGACTCGACGGAGAGATCGACCTGCTGGCGGACAGCGTTGTGGACCGGGAAGGTGCCACGCTCGAATACCGCCCGGGCGAACGTCGGGTGCGCCTGAGACGGGAGCTCGACAATGACTTCTGACATCTGGGTCTGGAGCTGGCTTCCAGGGGATACCTCACCCACACTGTCTGGCCGCTTCCGCCACACCAGGCTGCCCGGGGGCGGTGCCACGCCGCGCTATCTGGGCGAGTTTGTCTATGGCAAGTCCTACCTGAACAACCCCGACGCGCTCGCGCTCGATCCCATCCAGCTTCGCCTTGCAGACCGCCAGTACGAAACCAGCGCGCTGGAAGGGTTCTTCGGCCCGCTGCGCGACGCAATGCCCGACGACTGAGCCCGCGCGTGCCGTGCTGCACGGTCTCTCCGGCCGTCGCCCGGTTGATCCACTGCTGCAGGGCCTGCTGCGTCCGAATACAAACCTCGGTGGCGCCCGTCCCAAGATCACCATTGCCGACGCCGGCCGGCAATGGATCGCCAAATTCCCGGCCCAGGCAGATCGTGGCGCGCCCATCGCCCGCATCGAACGCGCCATGCTGGTCCTGGCCAGCCGGTGCGGGATTCGTTCGGCCAATGCCGAAGTCATGGCCGGTGACGTGTTGCTGGTCGAGCGATTCGATCGCGCACGCAGCGCCGACGGCACCGGTTGGCGGCGGGACGCATTTCTGAGCGCCCAGACCGTGTTCCACGCCAACGTCGCGGTGCAGGCGTTCAGCTTCTCGGGCAGCTACACGCGCCTGGCGCGTGAGGCAACCCGGATCTGCGAAGACCCGTCCGCCGATCAACTGGAGCTGTTTCGACGGATGGTGTTCAACTGCTGCATCTCGAACACGGACGACCACGAACGCAACCATGGTTTCCTCGCTGCCGACACACCAGGCCTTTACGCGCTGTCCCCGGCCTACGACATGGTGCCGAGACAACATGCCACGCACCGGAAAGAGCATGCGCTCGCGATCGGCCAGCATGGCTTCGTGGGCACGCGCGAGAACATCGTTAGCGATTGCGCGGTGTTCGGGCTGAGCCATGCACAGGCGCGGCAGATCGTGGCCGACATCGAGTCCACGGTGCAGTCGCAGTGGAAACAGGTGCTGCGCGACGAAGGGCTGTCCGAACGGGATCTCGACGAATGGGCCGGCTGCTTCGCCCCCCTGCCAGACGCCCTCTAACGCCCACTACCCCTACTCCGGCTGCTGCGGCGTGGCGTCGATGATGTCCTCGAGCTGGGCGCTCATCGGGATGCCCAGGCGCTCGCCGGTGGGTAGCCGGTTCAGGAACCACTGCTTGTAGAGGCGGCCCAGCTCGCCCGACGTAATCAGGTCGCGCACGGCCTTGTCGACCACGGCGGCGAACTGCGGGTCGCCCCGGCGCAGCATGATGCCGTAGGGGTCGTAGGACAGGAATTCGCTGGTCACGATGAACTGCTTGCCGGCGTTGTAGTGGGCCAGGAAGCCGTACAGCAGCACATCGTCGCCGGCGTAGGCGTCGGCGCCGCCGTGGCGCATCACCTCGAAGGCATCGGCGTGGTCGCGGGCGCGGATCAGCTTGATGCCCAGGTTAAAGCGCGTGGACAGATCCTCGATGGCGCTGGCGTTGGTGGTGCCGGCCGTGGCCACCACGGTCTTGCCCTTGAGGTCGCGGAACGTCTTCACCGGGGAATTGCGCGGCACCATCAGCTTGGTGCCAGCCACGAAGATGACCGGCGAGAACGCCACCGTGCGCATGCGTTCGGCATTGCGCGTGGTCGATCCGCACTCCAGGTCGGCCTTGCCCGACGTGATGGCATCGAAGCGATTTTCGGACGTCACCGGCACCCATTGCACGGTCAGGTTGCGGCTGATCTCGGCGGCGGCGGCCTCGACAATGGCCTGGCAGATATCGATCGAATAGCCGATCGGCCGCTTTGCCTGATTCAGATACGAGAACGGCAGCGACGATTCCCGGTAGCCGATGGTCAGCACGCCGGTGTCCCTGGCCTTCTTCAGCGTGCCGGACAGCGCCACGGCATCCTGCGCGTGGGCGGCCATCGCGCCGCAGCCCAGCAGCACCAGGGCGGCGAGGCTGCTTACCGCCACCTTCCAGACAGGGGCGCGCATGGTGTCAGGCCTCCGCCGTGCCGGGCGTGCGGGGCTCCTCTCCCGGTATGTCCTTTTCGGTCTCGGGCACCGGCCCGCTGGCCAGTTGCCCTTCCCACTTGGCCACCACGGCCGCCGCAATCGAATTGCCCACGGCGTTGGTGGCCGAGCGGCCCATGTCCAGGAACTGGTCCACGCCCATGATCAGCAGCAGCCCGGCCTCGGGGATGCCGAACTGGTTCAGCGTCGCCGCGATCACCACCAGGGACGCGCGCGGCACGCCGGCCATGCCCTTCGAGGTCAGCATCAGCAACAGCAGCATGGTGATCTGCGTGCCCATCGGCAGGTGGATGTCATAGGCCTGGGCAATGAACAGCACCGCGAACGTGCAGTACATCATCGAGCCGTCCAGATTGAACGAATAGCCCAGCGGCAGCACAAAACTGGAGATTTTGCGATTCACGCCGAACCGGTCGAGCGAGTCGAGCAGCTTCGGATAGGCGGCCTCGGAACTGGCCGTCGAGAACGACAGCAGGAACGGCTCGCGGATCAGCCGCACCAGTTCGAATACGCGCCTGCCCAGGAACACAAAGCCGGCCAGCGTCAGCAGCCCCCAGAGCACGAACAGCGCCAGGTAGAAGCTGCCCATGAACTTGGCAAACGTGATCAGGATGCCAAGCCCCTGCGTGGTGACCGTTGATGCGATCGCCGCGAACACCGCGACCGGGGCCAGCCACATCACCGCGCCGGTGATCTTCAGCATGATCTGCGCCAGATCCTCGATCACGGCGGCCATGCGCGCACCGCGCTCGCCCAGCGTGGCAATCGCCGTGCCGAAGAAGATCGAAAACACCACGATCTGCAGGATCTCGTTGTTGGCCATGGCCTCGGCCACCGATTTGGGCACCAGGTGGGCCACGAAATCCTTGAGCGTGAACGCGTTGGTTTTCAGGTTGGTGGCGGCACCCACGTCCGGCAGCGGCAGGCCGATGTTCACGCCCGGATGCAGCAGCGTGGCCATGATCAGGCCCAGCGTCAGCGATACCAGCGACGCGGTGATGAACCACCCCAGCGCCTTGACCCCGACGCGCCCCACGGTGCTGGCATCGCCCATGTGCGCGATACCGATCACCAGCGTGGAAAAGACCAGTGGCGCGATGATCATCTTGATCAGCCGCAGGAAGACGTCGGTGATGATCGAGATATACCCGGCGATATCCTTGGCCACCTTCGGATCGGGGAACGCCGTGTTGCAGGCATAGCCAACCACTGCGCCCAGGATCATCGCAATCAGGATCCAGGTCGTGATATTTGACTTCTTGCTCATGACGTCTCCTTGGGGGCGGCCGTATGGAAGTCCTGCGCCGAGGTCTGCACCTGTAACGATAGGTCGCGGGTGTGCCATGGGCAAATCCAGAAACAGCCCATGCCGCCGCCTGCCTGCGCATCGCATTTCCTTTGATTGCACCAACACAGGGCGATGTTTATAATTCGCCACACTCGCCACCGGCCCGATGCGGCCGGAGCGTCATACCCAAAAGCGCGCGCTGCGCCGCCCGACCTGAGCCATCGGGCCGCGCTGACCGTGCCCCCGGGCCTCACCGGCCCACCGACCGCCCGGCCCCCATCCGCCCAGCGGCGGCAGATATTGCGATACCACCCAACCCCCGCCGAGTCTCGGCGCGCCGCCGCATGGCCGGGCGCGATGCACGGTGTTAGCAGTCGTTCGTCATCTATGGCGCATTTCTTCCTCCGCCGCCCCGCGTTCGCGTGGGTGCTGGCCATCCTGACCATGGTCGCGGGCCTGGTCGCGCTGAACCGCATCCCGGTGGCGCAATACCCGGCGGTGGCCCCGCCCATGGTGATCCTGTACGCCGACTACCCCGGTGCCACCGCGCGCACCGTGGAAGACCGCGTGACGGCCGTGCTGGAGCAGCAGATGCACGGCATTCCGGGGCTGCTCTACATCGACTCGAACAGCGAGGCCGGCACGGCCACGGTCACCATCGGGTTCAAACAGGGCACCGATCCGCAACTGGCGCAGGTCAACGTGCGCAACCGGGTGGCGCAGGCCGAGCCGCTGCTGCCCGAGGTGGTGCGCCGCAGCGGCGTCTACGTCGACCAGGCCAGCGCCAGCCCGTTCATGTACGTGTCGCTGATCTCGAAGACCGGCACGATGTCGGAAACCGCGCTGGCCGACTATGCGGCGGGCACGGTGCTGCCCATGCTGCGTCGCCTGCCCGGCATCGGCAAGGTGGAACCGTACAGCGCCGAATACGCGCTGCGTGTCTGGTTCAATCCCGACCAGCTGCACGCCTACGGCTTGACCACGGCCGATGTCGAGACCGCCATCCGCGCCCGTAACGGCAGCGTCACGCCCGGCCAGCTTGGCGGCGCGCCCGCCGCGCCCGGGCAACCGTTCCAGGCCATCGTGCGCCCCCCCGCGCCGCTGGCCAACGCGGAATCGTTCGAACGCATCGTGCTGCGGCCAGCCAGGGACGGCTCGGCGGTGCTGCTGCGCGACGTGGCGCGCGTGGAAATGGCCGCCGCCGACTTCCGCTACACCTCGTCGCTCAATGGCCGCGAGGCCGCATCGATGGGCCTCAAACTGGCCGACGGCGCCAACGTGCTGGCCACCTCGCGCACCGTGCGCGCGGCGCTGGACGAGGCCGCGCGGGGCTTTCCGGCCGGCGTGGCGTACGACATCTCCTATGACACCGCCCACTTCGTGCAGAACTCGATCACGCGCGTGCTGGTGACGCTGGGCGAGGCCACGGTGCTGGTGTTCCTGATCCTGTGGCTGTTCCTGGGCAACCTGCGCGCCACGCTGATCCCGTGCGTCGTGGTGCCGGTGTCGCTGCTGGGCACGGTGGCCTGCCTGCAGGCGTTCGGGCTGTCGCTGAACGTGATCACGCTGTTTGGCGTGGTGCTGGCCATCGGCATCCTGGTGGATGACGCCATCGTGGTCGTGGAAAACGTCGAGCGCATCATGCGCGAGGACGGCGTGGATGCCTTCACGGCCGCGTCGCGCTCGATGCGCGAGGTCTCGGGCGCGCTGCTGGCCGTCACGCTGGTGCTGTGCGCCGTGTTCGTGCCGATGACGTTCATGGACAGCGCCGTGGGCGTGATCTATCGCCATTTCGCCATGACGCTGGCCATCTCGATCGCGTTCTCGCTGTTCTTTGCGCTGACGCTGGCGCCCGCCATGTGCGCCACGCTGCTGCGCCACGGCGCCGCCCCCGCGCGCGGCCCGCTGGCCTGGTTCGAGGCCCGCTTCGCCGCCTTCACCACGCGCTATGCCGGCTGGATCCACCGGCTGCAGCAACGGCGCCTGCGCTGGCTGGCGGTCTACCTGGCCATGACGGCGGCCTGCGCGCTGCTGCTCTGGCAGCTGCCGGGCGGCTTCCTGCCCGAGGAAGACACCGGCGAGCTGGTGATCGACGTGGAACTGCCGCCGGGCAGCACCCAGGCCCAGACGCGCGAGACCATCGCGCGGCTGGAACAGTGGATGACACAGCAGAAATTCCCGATCAAGACCACGTTCTCGCTGCTGGGCTGGAACAACGGCGGCTCCGGCGAACAGCGCGCGAGCGTGTTCCTGTCGCTCGACGACTGGCAGCAGCGTGGCCGCGCCAATGCGGCCGACGTGGTGCTGGCGCGCCTGAGCAAGGGCCTGGAAGCATGGCCCGGCCGGGGCGAAGCCCAGCTCTATCCGTACAACGGCACCGCCCTGCCCGAACTGGGCAGCACCAGCGGCCTCGACATGCGCCTGGTGACGCGCCGCGAAGGCGGCCGGCAGGACCTTTACGCCGCCCGCGACAAGCTGATCGCGCGCGCCAAGACCGATCCGCTGTTTGCCGAGGTGCGCGCCACCGCCGGCCAGCCCACGCCGGCGCTGGACCTGGCCATCGACTATCGCAAGGCCGAGAGCTTCGGCGTGGACGCCGAGGCGATCCACCACGCGCTGTCGGCCACGATCGGCTCGCGCTATATCGACGAACTGGCCCGCGAGGGCCGCGTACGCCGGGTGATCCTGCAGGCCGATGCGCCATTCCGCATGCAGGCGTCCCACCTGGCGCGCGTGCACGTGCGCAACGCCAGCGGCCAGATGGTGTCGCTGGGCGCCTTCGCCACGCTGGAATGGGGCAACAGCGAATCGACGCTGGAACGCTACAACGGCCTGACATCGGTGCGGATCAACGCCGATACGGCACCCGGCGTCAGCACCGGCGCGGCGATGGCCAGACTCGAAACCATGGTCCGGGAACTGGGCGCCGACTACGAGGTACGCTGGAACGGCCGCGCGTTCGAGCAGCAGCAAAGCGGCACGCAGGCGCCGTGGCTGTTCGCGCTGTCGCTGCTGTTCATCTTCCTGTGCCTGGTGGCGCTCTATGAAAGCTGGACGCTGCCGCTGGCCGTGCTGGCCATCGTGCCCACCGGCCTGATGGGCGCGGCCGCCGCCGTCTGGCTGCGCGGGCTGCCCAACGACGTCTACTTCAAGGTGGGCGTGGTCGTCATCATGGGGCTGGCGGCCAAGAACGCGATCCTGGTGGTGGAGTACGCCGAGCAGTTGCGGCGCGGCGGCATGGAGCGCGTGCAGGCCGCGACCCAGGCGGCCCGTCAGCGGCTGCGGCCCGTGGTCATGACGTCGCTGGCGTTTATCCTGGGCGTGGTGCCGCTGGCCATCAGCACCGGGCCTGGCGCCGGCGCGCAGCGCGCGGTCGGCACCGGCGTGCTGGGCGGCATGCTGGGCGCCACGCTGCTGGGCACGCTGGTGATTCCGCTGCTCTATGCGTGGATTGCGCGATGGTCGGCGGCCAGAAAGGCGACGGCCGCGCCGACGTCGGACACCGCCGGCGCCTGACGCCCCGCGGGCTGGCCAGCGTTTCGGCGGCCCCGTTCAGCTCCCCGCGGCGAAGATGCCCATGCGCTGCTGGATATAGGCCAGCACCTCCAGCGCCGCCGCCGGCAACGGGCGCCCGGCCTTGACCAGCAACCGGGCCTGCGTGCCCCGGAACAGCGGATGGTCGATCGGCACGGTGGCCAGGCTGCCGGCGGCCACCTCGCGGTAGGCGGCGAACTGGCCGATCAGCGTCACGAAATCGTCGCAGGCCACGAACTGCTTGAGCGCCGACAGCGAATTGGTGACCAGCGTGGGCCGGATGCGGATGTTCTCGGCGAATTCCAGCATCCTGGCCGCGTGCCCGATGCCGTAGGACTCGGGCATCAGCGCCAGCGGATAGTCCATCACGTCGTGGATGGTAACCGGCCCGCCCCGCAGTGCCAGCGGGTGGTCGTGACGCGTCAGCAGCACGATGGGCTGCGCCGAGCTGGCCCGGTATTCGATGCGCGGGTGCAGCGGCGGGTTGTAGGCCAGGCCGATATGGGCGCGGCTTTCGGCCACCTCGTTGAGCACGTCGTCCACGGGCAGGATCTCCATGCGGATATCGACCATCGGGTACTGCGCGCAGAACGGCGCCACCACCTCGTTGACCAGCGCATCGACATAGCCCTCGCTCAGCACGATCTGCACCATGCCCTGCTGCAGCCCCATCAGCGCATGGAGCTGGTCCTCAAGCTTTTCCTGGTGCGAGCGGTAGCCGCGCCAGAACTCCAGCAGATGCGCGGCCGCCTCGGTGGGCCGCACGCCGCGCGCCTGCCGCTCGAATAGCGTGGTGCCCAGTTCCTCTTCCAGCAGCCGGATCTGGCGCGTGATGACCGACGGCGACGTATTGAGGCTCTCGGCCGCGCCCCGGATCGTGCCGTGCGCCAGCACTTCCCGGAAATAACGCAGCCGCTGCTGATTGATTTCGCGCATCGCTTGCCTTTTGTTATCCAAACGCCACTTTCAGTGCGCGAAGCGCCCCTGCGTTGCCTTCAGAAGAACGAAGTGTGAACTTTGTTGCTGTTGGTGTCAGTCTACGCGGCTGCCACTATCGAAGCCAATCCCACAACCATCACAACGCTCTGGAGACTGGCAAATGTTAGTGATGTCGAACCCCGCCGCCGTAGACGGCACCGCCGCGCTGTACCAGAAGATCAACCTGCGGCTGCTGCCGTTCCTGCTGGTCTGCTACCTGTTTGCGTATCTGGACCGCGTCAACGTCGGCTTTGCCAAGCTCCAGATGCAGGGCGACCTGGGCTTTTCCGATGCCGCCTACGGCGTGGGCGCCGGCATCTTCTTCATCGGCTACGTGCTGTTCGAGATCCCGAGCAACCTGATGCTGCCGCGCATCGGCGCGCGCAAGACGTTCAGCCGCATCCTGGTGCTCTGGGGCATCACGTCGGCCTGCCTGCTATTCGTGCGCGACGTGCCCACGTTCTACGCCATGCGCTTCCTGCTTGGCGTGTTCGAAGCGGGCTTCGCGCCGGGCATGATCTATTACCTGTCGTGCTGGTACGGCCCGCAGCGCATGGCACGCGCCATCGCCATCGTGTTCCTGGCCGGTCCGATCGGCGGCATCGTCGGCGGTCCGCTGTCGGCATGGCTGATGACCGCGCTGGCTGGCCATGCCGGGCTGGCCGGCTGGCAATGGATGTTCCTGGTCGAGGGCCTGCCCTGCCTGGTGCTGGGCGTGCTGGCCTGGAAGCTGGTGCCCGATCGGCCCGCCGACGCGAACTGGCTCACCGCCGACGAAAAGCGCCTGCTCGAACAGGAACTGGCCGTGCCCGCCGCGCACAAGCACGCGTTTGGCGCCGTGGCGCGCGACCCCCGGGTCTATGTGCTGGCGTTCGCGTACTTCTGCGTGATCGCCGCCATCTATGCGCTGAGCTTCTGGCTGCCGACGCTGATCAAGGCACAGGGCGTCAACGACACCGTGCGGCTGGGCTGGTACACGGCCCTGCCCTATGTGGGCGGTGCCATCGGCATGCTCTACATGGGGCGCCGCTCGGACCGCAAGCGCGAGCGCCGCTACCACGCCGCCGTGCCGGCGCTGGCCGGCGCCGCGCTGCTGGCCGGCTCGACCCTGGCCGACGGCAACCTGGCGGCCACCATCGCACTGCTGACGCTGGGCACCACCACGCTGTGGATGACCTACACGGTGTTCTGGGCCATGCCGTCCGAATACATCAAGGGGCCGGCGGCGGCCGGCGGCATCGCGCTGATCAACACCATCGGGCTGTCCGGCGGCTTCTGGGGCCCCGCCATCATCGGCTGGGCCAAGTCGGCCAGCGGCAGCCTGCATCCGGGCGTGCTGATCATCGCCGCCATGCCGCTCGCCGCGGCGCTGATCATCCTGGCCAACCGGCTGCCCGCACGGCACTGAGCCCCATCCAATCCGAACCCATCCCCGCCACACCCCACGTACGACAAGGAGTCAATCATGCTGCTGTACCTGTCCACCTGGTCTGAAATCGAGCAATACCTGAAGCGCAGCCGGACCATCGTCATCCCGATCGGCTCCAACGAGCAGCACGGACCCACCGGCCTGCTGGGCACCGACTGGATGTGCCCGGAGATCATCTGCCGCGCGGCCGAGCAGCAGGCCGATATCCTGGTGGCGCCCACCTTCAACATCGGCATGGCCCAGCATCATCTGGGCTTTGCCGGCACCATCTCGCTGCGCCCGACGACGTTCATTGCGGCCATCGTGGACTGGACCCGCTCGCTGGCCCGCCACGGCTTCGAGAAAATCCTGTTCCTGAACGGCCATGGCGGCAATATCGCGTCGGTGGAAGCCGCGTTTTCCGAGATCTATGCCGAGTCCAGCTTCGCCGGGCGCCGTGCCGGCTTTGCGATGAAGCTCACCAACTGGTGGGACCTGGAAGGCGTGAACGAACTGGCCAGGCAGATGTTCCCGACCGGCCACGGCGCGCACGCGACGCCGTCGGAGATCGCCGTCACGCAGTACGCGTACGCGCATGCGATCAAGCACGCCGACTACTCGCCGCGCATCGCGCCGTCCGGGCCGATCCGCGAGGCGCTGGACTTCCGCGCCCGCTTCCCTGACGGCCGCATGGGTTCGGACCCGAACCAGGCCACGCCGGAAAAAGGCCGCGCCCTGGTGGCGCTGGCCGCCAGCAGCCTGGTCAAGGAGCTGGCGGCGTTCGGGGACGAAGCCGTGCCGGGTTGATGGGATCACCGGCGGCGTTGGAAGCCGACAGCCCGATCATCGATACTGCCGGCGTCCGCCCGGCGCCATGGCCTGGAACACGCCGTCGCGCAGCACCAGCGCATGCAGCAGCGCGGCGGCCAGGTGCAGCAGCACCACCGCGAACAGCGTCAGCCCCAGCCACGTGTGCAAGGTCCGCAGCCACGCGAACAGCGTCACGTTGGCCGGCAGGATCGGCGGCAGGTGGAAGCCGCCGGCCATCGTCACCGGATAGCCGCCGGCCGACAGCATGGCCCAGCCGATCAGCGGCATGGCCAGCATCAGCGCGTAGAGCACGTAGTGCGATGCCTTGGCGATGACGCGCTGCGCGGCGGGAATGCTGTCCGGCAGCGGCGGCGCGCCACGCCGCAGGCGCACCGCCAGGCGGACGATCACCAGCAGCAGCAAGGCGATGCCCAGCGGCCGGTGCAGCGCCACCAGCGTGTCGTGCGCGCGCGAAACGGTAAAGACCATCCCGACCCCGACAAACAGCATCGACAGGATCAGCACGGCCATCAGCCAGTGCAACAGCTTCTGCAAGCCGCTGAATTGTGTATGCGTAGCCTTCATGCCTGGTTCCTTTTATCGGGATGCCTGCTGTCCGTGCGCGTCGAGGGCTTCCTCGCGGGTGCGGCGCTGGTAGGACACCGCATAGGCCGCCGAGCGCGCCGCCAGCAGCGGGTCGTTCGACGCGGCGATGCCCGACGGCAGCACGGTGGGATCGAAATTGACGTCGCGGCAAACGCCGCCATCGGCCTGCGAACTGGCGCGCTCGATCACGAGCGTGCCGGCGTCCACCTGCCGGCGGTCATCGGGCCAGGCCTGTGTGGCGTCGTCGGTCGGGTCGCCGGGCGCGCCCAGCGTCAGCATCAGGCGCCAGCGCAGCGGGCCGGCGGCCAGTTTCTGCGTGAGGTCGGCGGCCAGGAACGATGCCTCGCCCTTCGCGGCGTCGGCGACCGGTGCATAAGGCAGCTCGGGCTGCACCGACCAGCGCACGGCCTGCCGCTTGCCGGCCGCATCGACCAGATAGAACGCGTTGACGCTGTAGTAGGCGCCATTGGCGAAGCTCGACGACGGCGGATGGCGCTTGACCCAGCCCTGGAACGCGCCCAGTGCCGGATTGGCTTCGGCAAAGGCCTTGATGCGGGCGGGATCGGGCTTGTGCGTGGCCGGATCGGGCTGGCTGGCCTGCAGCAGCCCATAGAACTGCTCCGGCGTATGCACCGGGAACAGCGGCACCGAATTCATGCCGGTACGCCACTGCTGGCCGTCCGCCTGCTTGAACATCAGCGCGAAGCTGCGGATCGGCACGCTGCCGTCGGGCGCCTGCGGATTGCCGCCCGGAATGGCCAGGCGCCCGACCACGGGCGTGCGGCCCTGGGCAAACACGCCGGCCTTAGACAACTGCGCGGCCGCGCCCGTGCTCTCGAAATAGCCTTCGACGCACACGCCCTTGGCGTGATTGCGCCGAAACCCTTCGTGCACGCCGTCGTTGCGCTGGAACTGGTTGACGATGGCCTGGGAGGACAGCCGGTGCGGCGCGATCCACCCGCCGGTATAGGCGAAGCCGCCGGCCAGGACGAGCACCACGGCGCCGATGGCGCCGAGGCGGCAAGGCACGCAGATGCGCGTGCGCGATGGTGATGGGGGGGTGTTGTCGGTCAATGCGTACTCCCGATGTGTGAGAACTCATCCGGTATACGCGCAACACCAGGCGGCTATTCCCCCCGCCCGAAAAAAAATCGCCCGGCAGCCTGACAAAGCCGGGCGAATCCGAAACCGCTTACGGTTTCTCGCGGGTAATCGACAGGGCGCTGAACGACTGTGTCACCGGCATCACTTCGAGGTAGTTGATATTGACGCGCGCCGGCAGCGTGGCGGCCCAGAACACGGTCTCGGCGATATCCTCGGGGGTCAGCGCGTCGGCGCCTTCGTAGACCTTGTCCACGCGCGACTGGTCGCCGCTGAAGCGCACATTCGAGAATTCCGTGCCGCCGACCAGCCCCGGGGCCACATCGGTCACACGCACGCGGGTGCCGGTCAGGTCGGCACGCAGGTTCAGCGAGAACTGGTGCACGAAGGCCTTGGTGGCGCCGTAGACATTGCCGCCCGGGTACGAATAGGCACCGGCCACCGAGCCGATATTGATCACGTGGCCACGGTTGCGCTCGACCATGCCCGGCAGCACCGCGCGGGTCATGGTCACCAGGCCCGTGACGTTGGTGTCGATCATCGTTTCCCACTGGTCCAGGTCGGCCCGGTGCGCGGGCTCCAGGCCCAGGGCCAGGCCGGCGTTGTTCACCAGCAGGTCGATCTGGGCATAGTCGGCCGGCAGGCCTGCCACGGCGGCGAATACGGCATCACGGTCGCGCACGTCCAGCACCAGCGGCAGCACGTTGTCGCGACCCAGTTCGTCGACAAGGGCCTGCAGCCGGTCTTCACGGCGGCCGGCGGCGACGACGCGATGGCCGGCGTTGACGAAGCGGCGGGCGATGGCGGCGCCGAATCCGGCAGTGGCTCCGGTGACGAATACGATCATGTTGGCTCTCCAGCTTGAATCAGGTTGGGCCCCGGATACTACACCGTTGGCCGCAAACCCGCGTGTCAGCGGATGCAGATCGATATTACGCGGCGCGCGGCAGGATGACCGGGGGGCGGGGCCGACCTTACGCGCGCGACGCGCGGCGGCCCGGCGCCATGACCGGATCGGCCAGACGGGCGAACAACAGCCCCAGCGCCGCCCACAGCACCGCCTGGATGCCGAACGCCGCCACGCGGTACTGCCAGAGCAGCGTGGCCGGGAAATGCGCAGGCACCTCGTCGATGCCCGGCAGCAGCGCATGCGCCAGCGTGGCCAGGACCACGAAGATCGCGCCGGCCGCAACGCTCACCGTCCAGCCGTCGCGATGCGCGCCCAGCCGGCGTGCCGCCACCACCGACACCACCATGGCCGCCAACGACACGCCGATCATCGTGAAGAACAGCGCCGTGCGCAGGCCGATGGTGGACGGATCGCCGATGGCCGGCGGATTCGGCGGGTACTTGAAGAATGGCACCAGCACGATTGCGATATAGCCCAGCAGCGCCAGCAGGCCCGACGTGGCCCGCACGCCCAGGGCGCCCAGACGACCGTGGACAAACGCGAAGACCAGCGCGAACAGGCCGCCCAGCGCGGCGCCGAACACGCCCAGCCCGACAAACAGGCCGATGCCCGACTGCGTGTCGCGGCTGACCAGTTCCGGCATCTCGTGCGCATGGCTGCCCCCCATCGCGTGGGTCGCCTGTTCCTCGAAAGCGATGGCCGCCTCAACCTGCGGCTCACCCACCACGCGCGCGAACGCAAAGGCCAGCAGGCTGGCCAGAAAGCCCGCGACCATGCCGCGGACCAGCAGACGTCTCACCATGAGGGGGCCTTGTCAGTGGCAGGGAAAGCCAAGCAGATGGCGGCCGTCGTGCACGAACTCATGCACGTACATGGTGTTGAAGATGGCGGCGGCGCCCTCTTCCACGCCCACGAAATAGATGGCCAGGAGCAGCAGCATGCCGCCGAAGATGGCCCAGGGCAGCAGTTCGCGAACAGGGATCGTGACCGGCGCGATGGTCGGCGCGAGGGTCGGCGCGATGGCCGGCGCAAGAGTGGCGCTTGCGTGCATGAGGATTCTCCTTGAGGATGACGCGTCCCGAGACGGATGGTTGTGCCCGAGGAGAAGGTCTGACTTGCCGGCACCCCCGCGATCAAACGCGGCAGCCCGGGATACAGTGGCGCGACCGTGCCGGCATCTCACCGGCTTCCTCTCTTCGGAATCCGTGCATTCTAGTCGAGGGGCTGCCGATCCACCTAATCACCGTCGCCCTTGCGCATCAGCCGTCAGCCATCCGCATCAGCCAGTCCTTTGCCAGCCAACATGACCCGCCGCCTCACCCTGCTCTGCGTACCCGCCACGGCCGCCCTGCGCGCCGGACGCTTTCCGGCCGACGACGCGCTGGAGGAAGGCGCCGCCGTGCCGATCGCCCGCTGGGCAGGCAAGCTGGGGGCGCCTGACCACGTGCTGTGCAGCCCGATGGCCTGTGCCCGCGACACGGTGCGGGCCCTGGGCCTGGCCGTGACGGCGGAAGACGCGCTGCGGGAAGTGGACTACGGCCGCTGGCGCGGCCAGCCGCTCAAGGCTATCGGCGCCGCCGAGCCCGAGGCGCTGGCGGCGTGGCTATCCGATCCGGACATGCACGCGCACGGTGGCGAATCGCTGGCCGGTGTCTACGAACGTGCCGGCCTGTGGCTGTCGCGCCGCGCCCCTGGCCATACGCTGGCCGTGACCCACGCCAGCGTGATCCGGGCCGTCGTCGCGCAGGCACTGGGCGCGCCGGCGCGGGCCGCCATGCAGATCGATATCGCGCCGCTGACGCTCACGACGCTGTCAGGCCATGGCGTGGCGTGGCGCCTGACGTCGGTCGCCGTGCCGGTCGTGGCCCAGCCCGACGTGCCGCGTTACTGAGTCGGCGGACAGTTCGCCGCCCCGCCCTGGTCGGTATTGCGGAAGGTCACCACCAGCCGGCTGTCCTTGGCCATCATCAGCGTGTTGCCGTAGGTCACGGTCGGCATGAACGCGATATCGGGCGCCACGGCCACCGGCGGTTGCCGCTCGGCATCGACGGTCAGCACCAGTTCGACGGTATAGCTATCGATCGCGGCGCCCTGTGGCGATTGCGCGAACTTCTGGCGGAACGCGCACATGTCGCGCGTAATGTTGTCGAGCGCCGCCTGCACGGATACCGACTTGCCGGGTGGAATCGGCGCGGTATTGCACGCCGCCAGCAGCACGGGAGCCAGACACGCCGGAATGGTGAAGCGCAAGGGCCGGATCATCGATATCTCCCGCACGTTGGGCGCCTTTGATGCGATGCACTCTACTGCCCACCCGGGCGGCACTCCATTGGCCTGAAGGCCAACCTTCATTGCGTTTTTATCAAGGGCTATGCAATATCGCGCGATGCATACGACGTCCCCCGCTTCCGAAGGCCGGTTTTGCGCCTATAACATCACTTATCGGTATATCCACCCGGGCCACGTGCCGACGCACGACACCACGGACGCATCCGGCGAAAGCGACGACCGAGAGGAACGACATGACTGCTGACAAGGCCATTCTCGATGCCTTCGCGCCGACCGGCGTGCTGCGCGCATCGATCAATCTGGGCAACCCTGTGCTGGCGCATCGCAAGGATGGCAACAGCGCCGGCGGCGTCTCCGTGGACCTGGCCACGGCGCTGGCCGAACGGCTTGGCGTGAAGCTGGAACTGGTGGTGGTGGAAACGGCCGGCAAGTCCGTGGACGTGGTGTCGAACCAGGAAGCCGACATCGGCTTTTTCGCCATCGACCCCAAGCGCGGCGCGACCATTGCATTCACGGCGCCGTATGTGCTGATCGAAGGCTACTACATGGTGCGCGACGATTCGCCGGTACGCGCCAACGCCGACGTGGACCGTGCCGGTACGCGCGTGGTGGTTGGCAAGGGCAGCGCCTATGACCTTTACCTGACCCGCGAACTGCAACACGCCGAAATCGTGCGCGCCCCGTCGTCGCAGGCCGTCGTCAAGACCTTCCTGGAAGACCGGCTCGATGTGGCCGCCGGCGTGAAGCAGCAGTTGGAGGCCGACACCGCCGGCATGACGGGCCTGCGCCTGCTGGAGGAGCGGTTCATGGTGATCCGCCAGGCGATGGGCGTGCACAAGTCGCGCGGCGAGGCCGCTGCGGCCTATCTGGCGACATTCGTCGAGGAGATGAAGGCGTCTGGCCAGGTGGCCGCCGCCTTGCAGACGCACAACATCCACGGTGCCAACGTGGCCCCGGCGGAAGGCTGAAACCGCCGCCAGGAGCGGGATGCGGAAAGCTGGGCCGTGGCCCTGGCTTTCCGCGCCGGCAGGATTACGAGCCGACCTTCAGCTGGCCGCCGCGACCCAGGCCGCCCTTGACTTCCTGTGCCTTGTAGTTGCGCAGCGACACCACCATGTTGTTGTAGGCGTCCATGAACGCGGCCACGGTGGCCTTGCCTTCCGGCGTGCGCGAGAAACCGCCCAGGCCGCCGGCCGCACCGCCGCCGAACGCGCCCATCGCCGCGCCGAAGTTCGTCGCCGTGGCATTGCCTTCCGAGATCGACAGCTGCACGCCCGAGCGGATATCGAACATGGTCAGCGTCACGACCGAAGCCTTGCTGGCCATGGCGCCGCCCACCAGCGCGCCAACGCCGCCGAACAGGCTGCCCACGCCGGCGGCAAGCTGGCCCGTGGCGTCGTTGTCGATGATGATGGCCGGCTCCATGAAGTAGTCGGCGGCCACGCGCTGACCCTTCTGCTGCTTCGAGCCGGCGCGGAATTCACCCGAGTTGCGCTGCTTGTCGGTGATGTTCGACAGCTTGCTTTCCGTGCGGTTGTTGCCCACCGACGTGATCACGAAGCAGTTCGACTGCTGCACGGCCAGGCGGATCAGCGGCTCGATGGTCGTGATCTTCGTGGCGGCGCCAAAGCTGGCATACCATTCCTTGCCACGGCCATCGTCAACGGCCAGCGTGCCCAGCGGCGTGTCGCAACGCTCCAGCGTCGGGTTGGCGTTCACGCTGGTTGCGCCGCCTGCTGCGCCGGTGGCTGCCGTAGGCGCCGTGCCGGTGCTGATCGAGCCACCACCCATGTTGGCGCAGCCGGCCAGCACCATCGACGCTGCCAGTGCGGCCGCGCGCAGAGAAATTGTCTTGGACATGAAATCGCGTTCCTGTTGACGGAAGTAAAAGGAAAAATCGGGAAGGGAAGAAATGGCGACCGGCGCTTAACGCTGGTACCAGCCGGAGGGGCCCCAGACCCAGTAATACGGATAGCCGCTGTACCACGCGTACCAAGACGTGCGATAGGCTTCGCGCACCCGGTACAGGGCCTGTTCATCCTTCTTGGCGGCCTGGGCCTGCGGAATCAGCGCCGCGGCTTCCTTGTTGCCCTTGGAGGCGGCACGGGTCAGCCACGCCTCGGCTTCGGCCGGGTCGGCGCCCATTTCCTCGAAGCCCATCAGATAGAGGCGGCCCAGCGCCAGTTGCGCCTGCACGTGGCCGTTGTCGCCGGCCTTGCGCATCCATTCCAGCGCCTGGTAGGTGTTGCGCTCGACGCCGTCGCCGCGCAGCAGGCGCAGTCCCAGGTCGTAGGCGGCGTTCGGATTGCCTTCCGCCTTTTCCGCCAGCGCCTGCATGCGCCGGTCCGATTCGGTGGGGCCTGCCGGGGTGAAAGTGGCGACACGGCGGTCCTGCTCGGCGCAGGCGTTGCCGTTGCACAGGCGGACGGTGGGCGACCGCGACAGCTGCGATTCCGGCGTCTGGGCACAGGCGGCCAGGCCGACAATTGCCGTAAATACCAAAGGAGTAAAGAAACGCATGAAACGACCACCCCGAAGATTTGTTTAGTTTTTATTCGTTTTGCTACAACAGCACATTGTAAGCAAACGTTTAGATTGTAACCATAGTACATGTAGCGATTGCAATACTTTGTACCAATCGCGGTCCCGGGGCGGCCGGGGCGTGCCCAATACGCAACAGTAATCATTCGCTTTTGCGTCCACAGGGAACACGTAGCCAGGCCGTCTACCCACCATGCGGGTAACGCTCCGGCGCGCGCGCCCTGCCGGGTCGAGCGGCGCTTACGTATGGTTGCACTGCGACCGCCGCTTCTCGTTTGCACTACGCTGCTGCGCGGCACAACAAAAAGGGCCAGTCAGGTGACCGGCCCACCGTTGCATCCGGGACTTGCCGCGGATCAGCAGTTGCCTTTCTTCGCCTGGCCCGGCGGACAGAATCCGTTGCCGGGGCCCCCTTGCGGACGGGCCGCCGGCCCGCTGTCGGGCACGTAGTAGGCGCAGCCACCGAGTAGTGTGGCGCTGGTGACAAGCATGACGAGGATGGTTTTCATGGTTTGCATGGGCGACTGAGCCTGTCAGTCACCGGGTTTAAAAATTGAAGTTGACGCCGGACTGGCTGCCGTTGAACACGTTGACAGGACTGGTCTGCGTTGCCCCGCCCGAGCTGGTGGCCTGCACCGAGTACTGGCCGGCGGCCGACGACACGGCCGACAGCGCAATCGGCAGCGTCGCGCTGTAGGTGCCGGCGAGCGGCGCCGCCGCCGGCAAGGCCAGCGAGTACGCACCGGTATCGAGGTTGGCGTTGGTCGATGCTATCTCGTAGGACGCCGAGCCAATGGACTGCAGCGCGCGCACGTCGGCCTGCGCCGAAGCCGTGGCCTTGCCGGCCACCGTGTTGGTCGTCGAAGCCGGCAGCGTGATCGGCGACCCGGCCGTGGCGACCGACGTCGTGGCACTGGCCGTCACCGGCACCGCGCCGATAATGCCGGTGGCATGGCCGGACGGCAGCCTGTTGTCGACGATGACCACGTCATAGTTGCCGCCCGTGCTGCTCTGCACCAGCGGCGTCAGCACGAACTTTCCGCTGGCATCGGCCACGGTTCCGCGAACGATCTTGCCGTTCTGCTCCGCGTAGACGGTGGCGCCTGCCTGCCCGGGCGCCACAAAGCCGGTAATCGACCCGCTGACGGTCATCGGCGTGGCCGTGACCACAGGCTTCAGGCTGTATCCGCCATTGCCCTGCTGGACGATCGACTTGCAGGCGTTGAAGTCCAGGATCAGGTCGACCAGCGTGTTGGCCGGCACCGTGAACGGCTGGATGATCTTGTACCCGCTCTGCGTGGCGCTGGGCGTGCCCAGCGGCAGTTCGGCCGTCGTGCCGGACACCACCACCGCATTGGCCAACGCATTGCCCTGGTTCGCGCTCAGCACCAGCCGCACCTGCTGGTACTGCCCGGCGGGCAGCGGCGCCCGCCCAAGGTCGAACAGCACGCCGTTTCTCAGGGACAGCAGATCGACCCGCTGCGGCGTGGCAAGGGCGATATCCGTCCAGCCGCTGTCGTTGTCGCCGGCCGCATTGCTGGCGTTGACCCGCACCTTGCTGACCGTGACAAAGACGTGGTCGAAGCCGCAGGCCGGGGCGTCGGTCATCGCCACATGCAACGTGCCGTTGGTGGACGTCGTGTTGTCGCTGCCGCCGTCGCCGCCGCCGCACGCGGCGACCAGGAACGGCGTCGGCAATATGGCCAGGGTACGGGCCAGGAATTTGGGCAGATCGAGCTGCTGGCTTCTGATTGTCATGACAGGCCTCTCCTCAGGGCGCGGTGGTGCCCAAAGCATAGGATCGCCGCACCCCGGGCGCGGGCCTGCTTTTGCAACGATTCGTAACGAAAATGAAACAGATTGGCCTCGCCCGCAGGCCCTAAGTGGGCCACAGCACATTCGCCACCGACCGGCTCGCCTACAGTGATGCGTATCCACGTGCGCGAGCCGCGCCCCCACTTTGCAGCGTTTTCAGCATGTCCAGCCAGGAGAACCGCCGTGGGCACACTGCGAGATCGTCGCCGCTTTCTAGGTGCCGCGCTGGGCGGCGTTCTGGTCCCCGCCCTGCCCGCCTGCGGCGGCAGCGATTCCGCCCCGGCACCCGCGCCAGCGCCAGCGCCATCTCCCGTCCCCGATGCGCAGATCACGCGGGCCATCGCCCAGGTCGATACGCTGGCGACCAACCTGATGGCCAGTTCCGGCGTACCCGGCATGGCCGTCGCCGTGGTGCGCGGCGGCCAGACGGTGTATGCCAGGGGGTTCGGCCGGCGGCTGGTGACCGACCTTGCGCCCGTCGATGCCGATACCGTGTTCCAGCTGGCATCGGTCTCCAAGCCGATCGGCGCCACGGTGGTGGCGCGGCAGGTGGGGCGCGGCAGCATCCATTGGGACACGCCCGTCATCGCGCAATTGCCGTGGTTTGCGCTGTCCGATGCCGATTCCACCCAGGCCGTGACCGTCGGCGACTGCTACGCGCATCGGTCGGGCCTGCCCGACCATGCCGGCGACCGGCTCGAAGACATGGGCTACGACCGCCGCCAGGTACTGACACGCCTGCGCTTCCTGCCCGTCCACCCACTGCGCACGGCCTACGCGTACACCAACTTCGGCATGACGGCCGGGGCGGAAGCCGTGGCCACCGCCGCCGGCATCGACTGGGCCACGCTGTCGGAACAGGCCATCTACCAGCCGCTGGGCATGACGCGCACCAGTTCGCGCTACGCCGACTTTGCCGCCCGCGACAACCGCGCGCTGGGCCACGTCAAGGTGAACGGCGCCTGGGTGCAGGGGCTGGGAACCATGCCCGATGCCCAATCGCCGGCCGGCGGCGTCAGTTCGTCGGTCAACGACCTGGCGAAATGGCTGATCATGCTGCTGGCCAGGGGCGAGTTCGGCGGCCAGCGCGTCGTCGATGCCGCGGCGCTGGCGCCCGCGCTGGACCAGCAGATGCAAAGCGGCCCGCCCATCAACGGCCGGCCGGCAAGCTGGTACGGCTATGGTTTCAATGTGGGCACCACCGAGCTGGGCCTGACGTCCTACAGCCATTCGGGCGCGTTCGCGGTGGGCGCGGCCACCGCCTTTACGGCCGTGCCGTCGCTGAACCTGGCCATCGTCACGCTGACCAACGGCTATCCCATCGGCATCCCCGAGACACTGAACGCGCAGTTCTTCGACCTGGTGCAATACGGCGCCTTCCGCCGCGACTGGGGCGCCATCTTCGCCGATGCCCTGGCGCCGCTGCTGCTGCCCGAGGGCCGTCTGGTTGGCCAGTCGCCGCCAGCCAGCCCGCTGCCGGCACGGGCCCTGTCAACCTACACCGGCACCTATCGCAACGACTATTACGGGCCGCTGCAGGTCACCGAGCAAGGCGGCGCACTGGTGATGACGCTTGGCGCCCGGCCGCTGACGCTGCCGCTCACGCACTGGGACGGCGACCACTTCACGTTCACGCTCCACAACGAAAACGCCACACCCGGCACGATCTCGCAAGCCGTCTTTGGCAGCGACCGGGTGTGGCTGGAGTACTACGATCACGAGGGGCTGGGCGTGTTTTCGCGGTGAGCGGAAGACACGCCGCCAGGCCCTGCAGCGCCAGCCCATCGCCACTGCGGCGTACCACGCCTTCTCCGGTTGTCCCGCAAACGGGTACGGCGCGCGCGGCGTTATTCGAGCGTGATGTTGGCGGCCTTGCCCACGCGGCTCCATTTGGCGATATCGGCCTTCTGAATCTCGGCCAGCCGCTCGGGCGCGCCGCCCACCACCTTGATCCCCAATCTGGCCAGTTGCGCCTTGACGTCCGGGTCCTGCAGCGCGCGGTTGATCTCGGCGTTGAGCCGCTGGACGACGGCGGGCGGCGTGCCGGCCGGCGCGAAAATGCCCTGCCATTGCTCGGCCTCGAAGTTCGCCACGCCGGCTTCGGCCATCGTCGGCACGGCTGGCAGGCTTGGCACCCGCGCCGCGGTGGCCACGGCCAGCGCGCGCAGCTTGCCGGCCTGCACGTGCGGCAGGATCGGCGCCGTGGGCGCGAACATGAAATCGACGTGGCCGGCCATCACGTCCTGGATCGCCGGGACGTCGCCCTTGTACGGCACGTGGTTCATGCGCACGTTTTCCTGCTGCTGCAGCAGTTCCGCGGACATCTGCAGGATCGTGCCGTTGCCGCCCGACGCATAGCTCACGGTGCCGGGCCTGGCCTTGGCGGCTGCCACCAGGTCCTTGACGCTCTTGTACGGGCTGTTCGGTCCGACGATCAGCACGCTGGGGATGGTGCCCAGCAGCGCCACCGGCGTGAACGACTTCACCGCGTCATACGGCAGCTTGGGATTGAGCGCCGGGTTGATCGCGTGCGAGGCCGTCGATGCCCCCAGCAGCGTGTAGCCGTCCGGCGCGGCGCGGGCCACGAAGGCCGAGCCGATGGCGCCGGTGGCACCGGGCCGGTTCTCGACCACGATCGTGGTGTGCAGCGCCTGGCCCACCTTCTGCGCGACCAGGCGCGCCAGGATGTCTGTGGTGCCACCGGCCGGGTACGGCACGATGTAGTTGATGACCTTGCCGGCAGGCCAGTCGGTCTGCGCGTGGACCGCGCCAGCGGCGAACGATGCGGCGGTCAGGCAGACCGACAGGCCCAGCTTGCGCATGCGGGCCGACAGGCAAAGCGATGTGAACATCATGTCTCCAGTTCTTTTTTTGCGGGTCGACTCAGGCCGGGGCAACGTCTCCGAACCCGTACAGCGATTGCGGATTGCGAACCAGCACCTGCTGCGCCGTCTCGGCCGATCCACACCTCTCCAGGAACGTGCGCAGCACGGCGGCATCGTCGATCGGACGACTGCCTCTGGCCTGCGCCGTGGGGTGCGGCCAGTCCGACCCCCACAGCATGCGCTCCGGCGCCAGCGTCAGGAAGCGCGCCGCCAGCGGCTGCATGTCGCTGTAGTGCGGCGCCCCTTCCCGCGATTCGATATAGGGCCCCGATAGCTTCACCCAGGCCTTGCCGGCAGCCACCAGGCCGGCGATCACACGGAAGGCCGGCTCCGCGTCCGGCTTGCCAGGAGGCAAGTGGCCGTAGTGATCGAACACCATCGGCACCGGCAGCGCCGCCAGCATGCCGGCCGCGTCGGGCAGCCACTGGGGTGGCAGGTTGAGCTGGACATGCCATCCGAATGCGGCAATCCGCGCGGCCAGCGTGGGCAAATCGTCGAGCGATACCGGCGCGGCCAGCGTCAGGTTCAGCCGGATGCCGCGAATGCCTGCCCGGTGCAGCCGCGCCAGTTCGTCGTCGGCGACATCGGCGGCCACCACCGCCACGCCACGTGCGCATGGGCCCAGTGCCGCGATGGCGTCCGTCGTGCTGGCGTTGTCGGTGCCGTAGGTCGAAGGCGTCACCACGATCGCGCGCTGCGTGCCCAGCCGGCGCTGAACCTGGCGATAGTCGTCGGCCGACGCATCGGGCGGCCGCAATGTCGCGCCCGGCGCCACCGGATAGCGGCTGTCATAGACGTGCACATGGCAGTCGCAGGCGCCTGCGAATGCGGCGGCCGGGCTCGCGCCGGTGCTCATGCCAGACGCCCGCCATGCACCGGGGCACCGCCTTCCGGCATCGGCGCGCACAGGATCGAGCCGGTGGTGCTTTCGGTCATCAAGAGCGTCTTGCCGTCGGCCCCGCCGAAGCACAGGTTGGTCAGCGACGCCCCGATCGGCGTGCGAATCACCTCGACCGGCTCGGCGCGGTGGTTGAGCACCCAGACATAGCCCAGCCCCGGATTGGCCACCAGCAGGCAGCCATCGGCGCGCATGGCCAGCCCGTCGGGGCCGCTCGGCCCGTACGACGTGAAGAACTGGCCGACCTTGCTGACCGATCCATCGGCCTGCAGCGGCACGCGCCACACGCAGTTGCCGCGCGTCATGGCCACGTACAGCACCTTCTCGTCCAGCGACAGGACCAGGCCGTTGGGGCTGGGCGCGTTGGCCAGCAGCACATCGAGCCTGCCATCGGGCGCCAGCCGATACACGCGCCCCGTGGGGTCGTGCATGCCGGTCTGGCCCTGGTCCGTGAAATACAGGTTGCCGGCCGAATCGAAGGTCAGATCGTTGACGCCCCGGAATCGCTCGGAATTGCGCCGCTCCAGGAACGGCGTGACGGTGCCGGTACGGGCATCCAGGCGCATCAGGCCATTGCGGTAGTCGGTTATCAGGAAATCGCCGCCAGCCAGACGTTTCATGCCGTTGGGCTCGCCGTCGTACTCGGCAACCTGTTCCCAGTCGCCCTGCAGCGATACGCGAAAAATCCGGCCGTAGGGAATGTCTGTCACCCAGAGATGGCCGTCCGACCAGACGGGCCCTTCCAGGAACGAATCGGTGACCGCGCCGCCGCGATTGGCCAGCGACCAGGCGTTGTCCCGATTCTGCCGGCGAAACGCGTCGGGCAGGCGGGTGAGCACCGCGGCGTCACGGACGGTGGGAGGCTGAAACAGCAGCATCGTGACCCCTTATTGCTTTTCGATATTGGCCTTCTGCGCAACGGTGGCCCATTGTGCAGTTTCCCGCTGGATCAGCTGCGCAAACGCGGGGCTGTCCAGATTGCCCGGCTGCGAACCCATCCTGGCCAGGAAATCCTTCATGTCGGGCGCCTGCAGCGCCTTGTGGATTTCGGCCTGCAGGCGGTCGACGACTTCCTTCGGCGTGCCCTTCGGCGCGGCCAGCCCCGACCAGTTGAACAGGCTGAAGGCCGGCAGGCCGGCCTCGGCAAACGTCGGCACATTCGGGAACACATCGACACGGCTCTTGCCGCTGATGGCCAGCAGGCGCATCTGGTTGCCCTTGACCGGCGCCAGCGCGGTGGGCGTGGACACCACCAGCAGGTCGACGCTGCCGCCCAGCAGGCCCACCATGGCCTCGCCGGCACCCTTGTACGGCACGTGCATCAGCTTGATGCCGGCGGCCTGCTGGAACGCCTCGGCGGCAAAATGCGGGGAACTGCCGGGGCCGCCCGAGCCGAACGTCACTTCGCCCGGATGCGCCTTGGCGTAGCTGACCAGCGATTGCAGGTCCTTGAAGCGCGAATCGGCCTTCACGCCCACCACCACCGGCGAGAACGCAAACGGTGCGATGGGCACCAGCGCGGTCTGGTGGTCCCAGTTGAGCTTCCTGAAGACGTAGGGCAGCGTGGTGTACGAATTGTCGTTGGCCAGCAGCGTGTAGCCGTCTGCCGGCGCGTTCACCACCTGCGAGGTGCCAATCGTGCCCGAGGCACCCGGCTTGTTCTCGACCACGAAGCTCTGGCCCGTCTGCTGGGTCAGCTTCTGTGCCACCTTGCGGGTCACCACATCGACGGCGCCGCCCGGGGGGTTCGGCACGACGATCCGCACGGGCTTGTCGGGATACGCCGCCAGCGCGGGCAAGCCCAGGCCGGCCAGTGTCGCGGCGGCAGCCAGCGGCGCCGCCAGACGGACACACGAGCGGAAGAATGAGGGGAAAAATGCGCGATGCAACATCGTTGTCTCCTGGCAACTGTGGCGGGTCGGGCTGACGCCAAACCCGCCGTGATGCCTGTTTCTGTCTGTGGAAGCCGGGGCTTCCCTTACACCGTGACACCCTTACACGGTTACACCGTTACGCCGTCATACCGCCGTGGCGGCGTCCCGCAGCACGGCCAGCACGTTCTTCGCCGCGCCCACGCCCATGTTCACATAGGCCGCGTCGCTGACCCCGCCGATATGCGGCGACAGGATCAGGTTCTCGATCTGCTGGAACGGATGCGGCACGGTCATCGGCTCCACCGCGAAGCTGTCCAGGCCGGCCGCATAGAGCTTGCCGCTGGCCAGCGCCTCGGCCAGCGCCGGTTCGTCGATCAGGCCGCCGCGCGCCGTGTTGACCAGGATCGCGCCGTCCTTGAACTGGGCCAGCGTCTCGCGGTTCAGCATGCCGCGGTTGTCGTCGGTCAGCGGGCAATGCAGCGACACCACATCGGCCTCGCGATACAGCTGCGGCAGGTTGTCCACCTGCGTCACGCCCGGGGGCACCGTCTTTGCATAGGGATCGAACGCCATCACGCGCATGCCCAGCGCCACGCCGGTCACGGCGGCGCGACGGCCGATCTCGCCCAGGCCCACGATGCCCAGCGTGCGGCCGTTCAGCTCGATGCTCTTGTGGATCGACTTGTCCCAATGCCCGGCGCGCATGCGCGCGTTCAGGTGCGGCACGGCCTTGGCGCAGGCCAGGATCAGCGCCCATGCGTGCTCGGCCACCGCGGCGGCATTGGCGCCCACCGCCGCCTTCACGGCGATGCCGCGCTGCGCGGCGGCGTTCTGGTCGATCACGTCGATGCCGCTGCCGTGCTTGGAGATCACCTTCAGCGACGGCGCGGCATCCATGACCGTCGCGCCCACCTTGCCGTAGCGCACGATGATGGCCACGGGGTCCTTTTCCCGGGCCAGCGCCAGTACGGTTTCCTCGCTGCATTGCTTGCCGGCGAAGACCACCTCGAAATCCTCGAGCAGTTCCAGCGCCTGCGGCGCCAGGTCGTTGCCCGTGACCAGCAGTACGGGTTTCTTCACGATGCTCACAGCGATTCCCCTTCGGCCAGCACGCCGGCGGCGCGCAGTTCCTTGTCGAGCCAGCCCGGACGCAGGTCGCCGGCCTTGATGGCGGCAATGCGCTTTGCTTCGGCATCCACCTTCTTCTGCGCCAGTTCCAGGATGGCCGGCACGTCTTCGCGCGGGATGACGACCACGCCGTCGGCGTCGCCCACGATCAGGTCGCCCGGATTGACGGCCACGCCCGCCACCGAAGCGGGCCAGTTCACCAGGCCGCCAATGGCCTTGGTGGGGCCGCACGGATTGGTGCCGGCCGAGAAGATCGGAAACTTGCCATGGGCCAGTTCGTGCGAATCCCGCACGGCGGCATCGATCACGAAGCCGGCCAGGCCCGAGGCCTGCGCCTGCGTGGCCATGATCTCGCCGCACAGCGCGGCGGTCTGGTCGCCCTTGCCGTCCACCACGATCACATCGCCGGGCTTGCCCAGCGCCAGCGCCACGTGGAACATCAGGTTGTCGCCGGGACGCACTTCGACGGTCAGTGCCGGGCCGCACACCTTCATGGCCGGCGACAGGCCCTGCACGCGGGCATTCAGCGTGCCGCGACGGCCCACCACATCGGCCAGGATGGCGGCCTGGAACTTCGACGCGCGCGCCACCAGTTCGGGCGACACGCGCTCGAAATCACGGCGAATGGCGGGGGGGGCTTTGGCTTGGGTGCTCATGTACGACTCCAGATATGACGGACAAACAAGGGGGTCCAACTCGGGGGATTACTTTGTGGAAGCGAGCTTCCACAGGCTTTCGAACTTGCCGCGCTGCGTGGCCATGTGCTGGGTCCACGCCGTGCCGGACAGGTAGGAGATGCCGCGCGCCTCGTTGACGGCGCGGGCCAGGAATTCGGGGTCTTTCGTCGTGGCCTCGATGGCGTCCTGCAGGCGCCTGGCGATCTCGGGCGGCAGGCCGCGCGGTGCCGCGAAGCCACGCTCGGACGAGATCGTGATGTCGAGCTTCTGCTCGCGGGCCGTCGGCACATCGGCCAGCAGGCCGGGGCGGCGCTCGGTGCCCAGTTGCGCCAGCACCTTCACGTCCTTCGACGCCCGGTCGGCCTCGGTGAATTCGGTCGTGCTCATGGCCATCACGTCGATGTGGTGGCCCAGCAGGCTCGTCTTGGTCTGCGACGTGCCGGCGAACGGAATGTGATTGACGCGGACGCCCGTCGCCTGCTGCAAGGCCAGCGCGGCCATATGGCCATTGGTGCCGATGCCGTTGCTGCCCATCGACAAGCCTTCGGGGTTGCCCTTGAGCTGCTTCACCAGATCGGCCAGCGACCCCAGCTTGCTGTCGCCCGCCACCACGAACATGGCCGGATCGTCGACCACGCGGGCCAGTGGCACGATGCCGGCCGGGTCGTACTTGGGCTTGCGCTGGATCGGAATCGTCAGCAGCGAAGGCGTCGATACGATGCCGATCGTGTAGCCATCGGCCGCCGCCCGCGCCAGCGCCGAGTAGGCAATCTCGCCCGAGGCGCCCGGCTTGTTCACCACCACGATGCGGGCCTTGCCGCCCAGATGCTTCTGCAGGTACGGCGCCATGGCGCGCGCCAGCAGGTCCGTGCCGCCCCCGGCGGCAAAGCCGACGTAGACCTCGATGGGCCGGTCGTCGGGCCAGGCCGCGTGCGCGGACATGGCCGTCATTGCAATTGCCGCGACGAAAAGCGATCGCAAGGATCGGGGGGACCGGACTTGACGCATGGGTTGTCTCCGTTTCTTGTTGCGTTGTACGGTGTACAACAGCGTTTCATAAATGTGAGACAACTATAGTCCGTAACAGCCGCGACTCCACTTGGCGTATACCCGTGTACGGTACAAAACGGCGTTGTACACAGTACAATGACCAAAATTACGTACCGGAACCAACCATGAGTAACCACGGGGTAGCCGCCGTCGAAAAGGCGCTTGGTTTGCTGGACTGCTTCCGCCTTGGCGCGGAGGTCCAGTCGCTGGCGCAGCTGTCCAGCAACTCCGGCATGCACAAGACGACGGTGTTCCGTCTGCTGAATTCGCTGGAGCGGATGAGCTATGTGGTGCGCACGGCCGACGGGCGCTATGCGCTGGGGCCGCGTGTGCTTTACCTGGGCAAGCTGTACGAGCAATCTTTCCAGCTGGGCTCGCTGATCGAACCCGTGTTGCAGGAACTGGCGCTGGCCACCCGCGAAAGCGCGTCGTACTACGTGCTGCACGGCGACGAGCATCGCATGTGCCCGTATCGCGCCGAGCCAAGCGAGGGCCTGCGCGAGACACGCCTGCCGGGCACCATCCTCCCGCTCGACGACACGGCAATCGCGTCGGTGCTCAAGTACTGGGGCAAGGCAGACGAATCGGCCCGGCGCGACGAGCCGCTGCCGTGGTTCACCGCCGGGGTGCGCGACATCTACACCGCGGCCTTCGCCACGCCGCTGTTCGGCGCCGGCGACAAGTTCATCGCCGCGCTTGCGCTTTCCGGCCCGGCCTCGCGCCTGGAGGCGGCGGACCGCACCGAGATCAGCCGCCTGCAGCTGGTGGCGGCCACCAAACTGTCAAGGCTGCTGGGCGCGAGTCCGGCATGGTGCGAGAAGATCTACGGCACGGGGAACGCCTCGCACGACTGAGGCCCGTGCCGTCACATCGCCCCCTGCCCTCGCCCGGCATTGGCGCCCCGGCGATGGGGGCCTTCTGCAATGGCGAGAGGTGGCGTGTCCGCCAGACCAGCCGGCGATCTTCATCGTCTTCCCTGATTTGCCGGCGCTACCGGCCCCCGACCGTGTAAACTCCCCGTTTTTTCATCCTGGCGACATGATGCAAGTGCCACAGCGCACGGGTCTCAGCGGCCCGAAACTGCTACGCCTGCTGGCTCGCCTGACGGATGCCGGTGCCGCTGGCGCCGCGCCCTCGTTGTCCGCGGTGATGAGCCGGTGGCTGGGCTGGACCGACGCCATCGCGCTATCGGCCGCGCTCAACGGCAATCCGCCGGAAGTGCCGTCCGGCGCACCGGCGCGGGCGGGCAGTGGCAGGCCTGCCTCGATCGGTGACGCCGCCGGCGCCCATGTGCGTGCCCTGCTGACCGCGGCGATCACGGGCCAAGCCTCGTCGGCCGATACCCGCCGCCGCATGCCGTCGCGCGCCGCCGCGCCCGATCCGGCCGAAGCCGACTTCGCCGTGCATCGCCAACGCTACGTGGCGCTGCAACAGCAAATGGAACACGAGATCGCCGGACTGCGTGCGCGGCTGCGTACGGCCCTGGCGGCGCGGACGGCGCCGGCGGGACGGCTGGCCATGCTGGATGCTGTCATGGAGCAGGTGCTCGGCCCGCGCGAACAGGCTGTGCTGGCGGCCGTGCCGGGGATGCTGGAACCGCATTTCACACGGCTGCGCGGCGCTGAGGGCGCGTGGCTCAACGAATTTCGCAGGGACATGCAGAGTGTGCTGCTGGCCGAGCTGGAGATCCGCTTCCAGCCGGTGGATGCGCTGCTCGCGGCCCTGCGCGAAAGCTGAATCGACATGAAGAAACCTTTCACAACCGTGGCCGCACCCCTGGCGGTCTTTCTTGCGGGCCTGGCCGTCGTCGGCTGGGTCGGCGCCGGCTACGCAGGCACGAATGCGCTGGCGCTGGCCGTCACGTTGATCATCGGCGGCTTCTATGTGGGCGGCGCACTCGAACTGCGCCGCTACCGCGAGGCCACGCCCACGCTGACCGCCGCGCTGGCCGACCTGGCCACGCCGCCGGCCAGCCTTGCCGCGTGGCTGGACCGCCTGCATCCGAGCCTGCGCAACGCGGTGCGCCTGCGCGTGGAAGGCGAGCGCGTGGCCCTGCCCGGCCCGGCCATGACGCCGTATCTGGTGGGCCTGCTGGTGTTGCTGGGCATGCTCGGCACCTTCCTCGGCATGGTCGGCACGCTGCGCACCACCGGCGTGGCGCTCGAAGGCGCCGCGGACCTGCAGGCCATCCGCGCGTCGCTGGCGGCCCCGGTCAAGGGCCTGGGCTTCGCGTTCGGGACGTCGGTGGCCGGCGTGGCCACGTCCGCCATGCTCGGACTGCTTTCCGCGCTGGTCCGCCGCGAGCGGGTGCAGGCGGCGCAACTGCTCGACGCACGCATCGCCACCACGCTGCGCGTGCATTCGCGCCATCACCAGCACGACGCCGTGTATGCGCTGCTGCAGCGGCAGGCCGAGCTGATGCCCGTGCTCGTGGACCGGCTGGAAACCATGACCACCGCGATGGCCCGCCAGAACGAAGCCCTTGGCGAGCGCCTGTCGGCCAACCAGGACGCCTTTCACGCGCGCACCGACGCCGCCTATGCGCGGCTGGCCGACACCGTGGGGCAGTCGCTGAAGGAAGGCATCGCCGACAGCGCGCGTGCCGCCAGCGCAGCCATCCAGCCCGCCGTGGACACCACGATGGCCGGTCTTGCCCACGAAGCCGCCACCGTGCGCGACACCGTCACGCAGACCGTGCAGCAGCATCTGGACAGCCTGTCCGCACGCTTCGCGGCCACGACGGCCGCCGTGACCGATACCTGGCGGCAGGCCCTGGCGCAGCACCAGCAGGCGAACACGGCGCTGACGTCGGACCTGCGGACATCGCTTGACGGTTTCGGGGAAGCGTTCACGGCACGCTCGACGGCAATGGTCGACGCAGTGGGCGCGCGTCTCGACGCCGCCAACGCCGGCGCGGCCCGTACGTGGGACGCGGCGCTGTCTCGCCTGGAGCAGTCGGGTGCCGCACTCACCGGCGCCGGCCGCCAGGCCATGGCCGACGCCTCGGCCGCCTTTGCCCAACACGCCGCCGGCATCGCCGCCACGGTCGGCCAGTCACACGCCGACCTGCAAGCGCAACTGGCCGCGCAGGAGACAGCGCGCCAGTCGGCACTGGCCGCCAGCGACGAAGCCCGCCTGACCGCCTGGCGCGATACGCTGGCCGCCATGGCCGCCACCATGCGCGACGAATGGCAGCAGGCCAGCGCCACGGCGGCGGCCCGCCAGCAGGACGTCCACGACGCCCTGTCGCAAAGCGCCCGCGACATCGCCACGCACGCCCAGGCCCACGCCGCCGGCACCGTGGCCGAGATCGACCGCCTGCTGCAGGCCGCCTCCGCGCTGCAGGCCGAACTGGCATCGCGCGACGAAGCCCGCCTGACCGCGTGGCGCGACACGCTGGCCACCATGGCCGCGACCATGCGCGACGAATGGCAGACAGCCAGCGCCACGGCGGCGGCCCGCCAGCAGGACGTCCACGATGCGCTATCGCACAGCGCCCGCGACATCGCCACGCACGCCCAGGCCCACGCCGCCGGCACCGTGGCCGAGATCGACCGCCTGCTGCAGGCCGCCTCCGCGCTGCAGACCGAACTGGCATCGCGCGACGAAGCCCGCCTGTCCGCCTGGCGCGACACGCTGGCCGCCATGGCCACGACCATGCGCGACGCATGGCAGCAGGCCAGCACGCAATCGGCCGATCATCAGCGCGAGATTCGCGACGCGCTGTCGCAGACCGCCCGCGACATCGCCACGCACACGCAGCAGCAAGCCAGCGAGACCATCGCCGAGGTGGCGCGTCTGGCCCAGGTGGCAACCGAGGCGCCCAAGGCGGCTGCCGACGTCATCGCCGAACTGCGCCAGAAGCTGACCGACGGCATGGCGCGCGACAACGCGATGCTGGAGGAACGTGGCCGCCTGCTGGAGACACTGGGCACGCTGCTCGACGCCGTGAACCACGCTTCCACCGAACAGCGCACGGCGGTGGATGGCCTGGTCACGACCACGGCCGACCTGCTAGAACGCGTGGGCACGCGCTTCACCGAGCAGGTGGCGCAGGAGACCGGCAAGCTGGACGGCATCGCCGCGCAGATCACGAGCAGCGCCGTCGAGGTGGCGAGCCTGGGCGAAGCGTTCGGCGCGGCGGTGCAGCTGTTCGGCGCCTCGAACGACAAGCTGGCCGAGCACCTGGCCCGCATCGAGGCCGCGCTCGACAAGTCGATGTCCCGTAGCGACGAGCAACTGGCCTACTACGTGGCGCAGGCGCGCGAAGTGGTCGACCTCAGCATGCTGTCGCAGAAGCAGATCCTGGAGAACCTGCAGCAGTTTTCCGCGCAACAGTCTGGGGTCGAGGCGGCATGACGGACGATATCGACGCCGGCGTGGAGCCGACCGTCCCGGCCTGGGCGGTGTTCGGCGACCTGATGTCGGTGATGCTGGGCGCCTTCGTGCTGGTGCTGCTGGGCGTCATCGGCGTGCAGATGGAGCTGTCGGCACGGCTGGAGAACGAGGTCAAGCAGCGGCAGGCGGAGCTCAAGCGCCGCCAGACGCTGGAACAGGCGCTGGCCGGGCCGCTGGCGGCCGGCCGCGTCACGCTCAAGGATGGCCGCATCGGCATCAGCGGCAACGTGCTGTTCGCGCTGAACTCCGACCAGCTGCAGCCCGAGGGCCGCACCCTGCTCAAGAGCCTGGCGGCGCCGCTGTCGGCCTATCTGGGCGCGCGCGACGAGATCCTGATGGTGAGCGGCTTCACCGACGACCAGCAGGTCAGGGAAGGTAACCGGCGCTTCGCCGACAACCTGGAACTGTCGGCCCAGCGGGCGCTGACCGTGACCCGCGCGCTGATCGAGTCGGGCGTGCCGCCTGCGTCGGTGTTCTCGGCGGCGTTTGGATCGCAGCAGCCGGTTGCGCCCAATGCCACGGAAGACAGCCGGGCGAAGAACCGCCGCGTGGAAATTGCGCCGGTGCCGCGCATCTCGGCCGGTGCCGGCGCCACGGCAGCCCAGTCCAAACCCGATGCATAGCGACGAACTGCGCGACGCCCCAACCGCCGACCCGCGCGAGGAGCGCCGCGACGCCCGCGCCCGGATCGACGGCTGGCGCGACAGCGGCGCCGACCGCGCCGACCCGGTGCGCTTCCGCTTTATCGACGCCCTGGCCCGGCGCGCATCCGCCTACGATGGCGAGGCGCGGCGGCGGCTGGAGCAGCGGCTGGCAGCGCTGGTGGCCGATTTTGGCGATCGGTTGTCGCGCGCCCGGATCGAGGCGCCTGCGTCCGGCACGTCGCTGCAGCGGGCCGACACCCACTCCGGCCTGGCCGCCCTCACGGCGCGGCTTGGCCGGGGCGCCCATCCGGAGGACGCACTTCCGGACCCGCATCGGGCGGCAGAGCCGGCCGCCCCACCGGGCACCCGCCCCGCGTCCCAGGTAGCGGGCGCATCCGGCACGCCGGCTGCCGTCAACGCGCATCGCGCCCGCCACGCCGAGCCGGCGCTGGCCGACTATTTCCGCGATACCTGGGCGCGCGTCAGCGTCGATCGACAGTTGCGCGATTCGCAGGCCGGTGTGCCGGAAAACGCCGGGCCGCTGAACACGAACCACCTGGTGCATCGCTCGCTGTCGCTGATGCGCGAGGTGTCGCCCGGCTATCTGGAGCAGTTCCTGTCGTACGTCGATGCGCTGTCGTGGCTGGAGGGCATGCACGCCATCTCGCTGGTGCCCGACCGCGAGGCGCCACGCGCCCCTGCCCCGCGCAAGGCGCGGGCCAGGTCGTCCCGGTCCGGAAACGGCACGGCCTGAGCCGACGGCGCCCGTACCGCCCTCAGCCGGCGGGTGACGCCGGTCAGGCAGGCTCCCGGCTAGGCGGCGACGCGGGCGCAGGGTCATCCGCGACGGACTCGCCATCGCGCGTCGCAATCAACGCCTTGGGCGTGAGCGGGATCAAGGCCAGGATCAGCGCGTACACGGCTGTGGTGGCGATGACGCAGTACACGAATCCGTGCGACGGCGCGCTGTTGTAGATCCACGACCCGAGCAGGTCGCCGGCACGCCCGGACAGCGCGAGCACGCCATCCACCAGCATCATCAGCGTGCCCTGCAGGCCGGGCGGACACGATCGCATCGCCAGATCCAGGTAGGCGGCGGTGGCAATGCCGCCCATCAGCCCGGTCGGCGCCGCCAGCACCAGCGCCAGATCGGCCGACTGGATGAACGCCAGCGGAATCATCTGCGGCACGGCGATGATCGTGCCCCACCACAGCAGCTTGCCCAGCGCGACCCGCTTGCACAGGTAGCCGTAGATCAGGAAGGTCGGCACGAAGGCGGCGGCGAAGATGCCGTTGTAGTACGAGTACACGCTGTCCGACGCATGCAGCTCGTTGGTCAGGTAGAACTGCAACGGCGTGGCCGAACCCGGGGCGAAGTTCCACAGGAAGCAGATCAGCACCGCCGGATAGACGGCCTTGTGCCGGACCAGCCGTTTGATGTTCCCCACGAAGTCGGTGGCGCGGGCCTGCCTTTGGTCATAGAGCTGCCCGAACACCGACGGCGGCTTCCACAGCGCCAACACCACGATCATCAGGTTGAAGATGGCCACGAGGTAGATGGCCTGCCTGGCGGCCAGGTGGTCGGACACGTAGCCCGAAGCGAAGGCGCCTGCCACCACCGGCACGGCGCTGATCACGTTCCACAGCGCGCTGAGCCGGCCGGACATCAGCTTTTCCTGGCCGACCAGGGCGATCAGCCCCTGGCAGGCCGCCGCCACGAAGCGGAATGCCAGCATGGCCATCAGCGTGCCCACCAGCAGGCCCGGATAAGAAAAGCCCGAATGGGCCATCCAGACGCAGGCCAGCGCCGTCAGCGGCGCAAAGACCAGGAAATAGCCGCGATCGCGCATGCCGAACGGGCTCCACTGGTCGCGTGCCAGCCCGAACACGAACGCCACATAGACGGGGATGCCCGTCACCAGCCGGAACGTGGAAATCTGCGTGGCCGTTGCGTGCAGCTCGTTCTTGAGCATGTACGACGTCTGGATGTCGACCAGGGCGCCGGCCGGCGTCGCCAGGTAGACGAACAACGTCAGCCATCCGAAATACACCAGCGTTCGGTCGCTGCCCGTGTCGTCCCCACGACCAGAATCGGCCCGCATCGTCGCACCTGCCTGAGGCTGCCCGGAGTAAGTGTAGGAAAAAATCGGGGCACCGGTCCGGCGATTCCCGATTCTCGTCAGCTGAAAAAGCTTGACCCTGAGGTGGACTTCAATCCTACAGTGATCTCTGGCCCGAACGATGCGCCGGACAATTCCCGGCACGGCGGGCCGCGCCCGGCCGCGGCGTACCAGCGCCGCCCGCCGGATTCCCGCATCGAGGCTTGATGGCTGCACCACTCAGGAGAAGCGAATCATGGGATACGTCACAACCAGCGACGGCGTCGATATCTTCTACAAGGACTGGGGACCACGCGACGCACAGGTGATCTTCTTTCATCACGGCTGGCCGCTGAGCGCCGATGACTGGGACGCCCAGATGCTGTTCTTCCTGGCGCAGGGCTACCGGGTCGTGGCCCATGACCGCCGCGGCCATGGCCGGTCCAGCCAGGTCTGGGACGGACACGACATGGACCACTACGCCGACGATGTGGCGGCCGTGGTGAAACACCTGGGCGTGCAGAAGGCCGTCCATATTGGCCACTCCACGGGCGGCGGCGAGGTCATCCACTACGTTGCCCGCCATGGCGAGGACCGCGTCGCCAAGGCCGTGCTCGTCAGCGCGGTGCCGCCGTTGATGGTCAAGACCGAAAGCAACCCGGGCGGCCTGCCCAAGGACGTCTTCGACGGTTTCCAGGCGCAGGTCGCGGCCAATCGCGCGCAGTTCTACCTCGACATTCCCACCGGACCGTTCTACGGCTACAACCGGCCCAACGCCAAGCCGTCCGAAGGGGTGATCCGCAACTGGTGGCGCCAGGGCATGATGGGCAGCGCGAAGGCCCACTACGATGGCATCGTGGCGTTTTCGCAGACCGATTTCACCGAGGACCTGAAGCGTGCCACGATCCCCGTCCTGGTCATGCACGGCGACGACGACCAGATCGTGCCCTATGCCGACTCGGCGCCGCTGTCGGCCAAGCTGCTGAAGAACGGCACGCTGAAGACCTATCCGGGATTTCCGCACGGCATGCCCACGACCAACGCCGACACGATCAATGCCGACCTGCTGGCGTTTGTGCGTAGCTAAGCACCTCTAACATCGATCCCTCCAGCAGGCCCGCCCCGATTTCCGGGGCGGGCCTTTTGCATGGCGCGGCCGGACCGGGCGCACAAAAAAGCCTTGACCTTAACGTTGACTTCAATCTTAGAGTCGAGCCTCGATCCAACGAGGTGACTTCATGAACGTGTTCGACAAGCTCGTCCTTCGCAACGGTTCCAGCATTCCGAACCGCATCGCCAAAGCCGCGATGGAAGAGAACATGGCTGATGCCGACCATGCGCCATCCGACGCGCTGATCCGCCTGTACCGGGCGTGGGCAAACGGCGGCGCCGGCCTGCTGCTGACCGGCAACGTGATGGTGGACGGCCGCGCCATGACGGGGCCGGGCGGCGTTGTGCTGGAAGACGCCACGCACCTCGACAGATTCCGGCGCTGGGCCAGCGCCGGGCGCGCCAACGGGGCGCAGTTCTGGCTGCAGATCAACCACCCCGGCCGCCAGATGCCCGCCAGCCTGCGGCAGCCCACCTGGGCGCCCTCCGCCGTGCCGATGGCGCTGGGCAACATGTCCAGGCACTTCAGCCCGCCGAAGGCGATGACCGAGGACGTCATCGAGGATGTGATCCGGCGCTTTGCCCGCACCGCGCAACTGGGCGAGCAGGCCGGCTTCACGGGTGTCCAGATTCACGCCGCGCACGGCTATCTGCTGAGCCAGTTCCTGTCGCCGCTGACCAACCTGCGCCACGACGCCTGGGGCGGCCCGCTGGAGCACCGCGCCCGCCTGCTGGTCGAGATCGTCAAGGCGGTACGGGCGGCGGTCTCGCCGGGGTTCGCCGTCGCGGTCAAGCTCAATTCCGCGGACTTCCAGCGCGGCGGCTTCAGCGTCGAGGACGCCCGCGAGGTCGTGAAGATGCTCGACAACCTGGGCGTCGACCTGGTGGAACTGTCGGGCGGCAGCTACGAGGCGCCAGCCATGCAGGGTCAGGCGCGCGACGGCCGCACGCTGGCCCGGGAAGCGTACTTTGTCGAGTTCGCGCGGGACATCCGCGCCGTGGCGACGATGCCCGTGATGGTCACGGGCGGCATCCGCCGCCAGCCGGTGGCCGAGCAGGTGGTCCGCAGCGGCGTGGACATGGTGGGCATCGGCACCGCCCTGGCCATCAACCCCAACCTGCCGCGCGACTGGCTGGCCGGCAAGGACAGCGCACCGGCGCTGCCGCCGATCACGTGGAACAACAAGGCGCTGGCGTCGCTGGCCAACATGGCGGCGGTCAAGTTCCAGCTGCGCAACCTGAGCCGGGGCAAGGCCACCCACCCCGGGGTATCGCCGTTGCGCGCGCTGATCCTGCAACAGGTGTCCGATGCCTGCCGCGTGCGCAAGTATCGGCGCTGGGCGGCGCAGCGCGTCAGGGCCTGAGTGCCCCGGGGACCCGCACGGGTTAGCCCAAAGTGCCATTGCGCCCCGTCCGCCCGCCCATAAAATGAAGTAGCGGGCGGGCCGCCGGGAACGCCGCCGCCCGCGCCAGCCGATGTCCGGCACCACGCGCAAAGGAAGCCATGACATGACCATGCGGCCGGGACCGTTCCGGATGCGCCTGGGTTCGCCACGATCGTGGGGCCTGGCGACGGTGTTATCCCTGCTGGCCCAGGTGGCGCTGGCCCAGCAGCTTTTCGGCACAGCCCAGGACGGCATGCTGGCGTTCGGCCGTGCCGTGCTGGCCGATGACCAGCCCGCGCTCACGCAAATGCTCGGCGATGACTTCCGGGCCATCGTCCCGCCCGTCGGCGACGCGGCCCGCGAGACATTCGTGCGCGCGTGGAACGTGTCCCACACCGTTCGAACGGCCGATGGCCATGCATTCATCGTCGTGGGCGACGACGGCTGGACCCTGCCCGTCCCGCTGGTGAAACGCCCGGCGGGCTGGCAATTCGACACCCGGGCCGGCCTGCAGGAAATGCGCGTGCGCCGGATTGGCCGCAACGAACTTGCCGCGATACAAACCCTGCTGGCCATCCGGGACGCGCAGGACGACTACGCCGAGACCACGCACGACGGCGAAAAGCTCCACCTCTACGCGAGCAAGCTGGCGAGTTCGCCGGGCAGGCACGACGGCCTGTACTGGCCGACCGGGCCCAACGAGCCGCCGAGCCCGCTTGGCGAGGCCTTCAGCCATGCCAGCCGGCCGAACCAGAGCGAGGACGGCTACAACGGATACCGCTTCAAGCTGCTCACGGCACAGGGCAAGCATGCCCAGTCCGGCGCGATGGACTACATGGTGGACGGCAAGCTCTTCGGGGGCTTTGCGGTGATCGCCTGGCCCGTGCGCTATGGCGACACCGGCGTGATGACGTTCATGGTGAATCACCTCGGCATCGTCTATGAACGCAATCTCGGCCCGCAGACCGACATGAAGGCATCCGCCACCCAGATCTTCGATCCAGCCCCGGGCTGGAGGCGGGTATCCCCATGAAGCGCATGGCCATCGCGACGGGCTGCGTCGCGCTGATGCTGGCGGGGTGCCAGACGCACCCGCCAACCACGGGCGCCCCGGACAGCGCCGCGCCATCGCAGGCGTCTGCGCAGGCCCAACTGGACCAGGCCCGCCTGGCCGCCGTGCAGAAACCGGCCGGTGCCGCGTACAAGCCCGAGGAGATCGAGGCGCTGGTGGCGCCCATCGCCCTGTATCCGGACAGCCTGCTGTCCCAGGTGCTGATGGCATCCACCTACCCGATGGAAATCGTCCTGGCCGCCCGCTGGCTGAAAGCCCATCCGGACCTGAAAGGCGACGCCGCCATCCAGGCCGCGCAAAACGAGCCGTGGGACGCCAGCGTCAAGTCGATGCTGGCCTTTCCGCAGGTGCTGGAGCCGATGAACGACAAGATCGACTGGACGCAGAATCTGGGCGATGCCTTTCTGGCGCAGCAGAAGGATGTCTTCGATGCCGTCCAGCGGCTGCGCGCCAAGGCCCGGCAGGCCGGCAACCTGCAATCGAACGCCCAGCAGACGGTCACCACCCAGACCACCGCGGCGGGCCAGAGCGTCGTGATCATCGAGCCCGCCAACCCGCAGACCATCTACGTGCCGGCGTACGACCCCGGCGTCGTGTACGGCCCGTGGGCCTATCCCGCCTACCCGTACTACTACTGGCCGCCCTACCCCGCCTACTATCCCGGCTACGGCTCGGGCATCGCGTTCGGCGTGGGGCTGATCACGGCAGCGGCGATCTTCGGCAACTGCGACTGGAACAACAACAACGTCCATGTCGAACATCACAAGGCCCGCAATATCGATCGCAACTTCGATGCCAGCAAGCTGAGCGGAGACCGCTGGCAGCATGACGCCCGCCATCGCCAGGGCGTAGCCTACCGCGATACCGCGTCGCGCGAGCGGTTCGGACGCAGTTCGCCCGGCGCGGAAGCCCGCAATGGGTTCCGGGGTCGCGACGGCACCGCGGGCCGTGACAGCGGGTTCAATGGGGTCGGCAATGGCCGTGGCGAGATGCAACGCGACATGAACCGCGGCAATTCGAGCCTGGGCTCGGGCTCGAATCGTGGAAATGCCGGCGGCTTCCGTGGCGGCGGCGGTGGCGGACGTGGATTCGGCGGCGGCCGGGGTGGCCGGCGCTAGGCGAGGCCCCTGCGGCCGCTGGCGTCATTGCCGGCGTCATTGCCGGCATCGCCGCGCCCCGTCCGCTCATATCGGCTCTGCAGGCAGCGACCGTCTCACTTCACCGGCTCGAAGTCGCCCGGCTTCCAGCTCTTGTCGAATGCCGCCGCCTCCGGGCCGTAGATGCGGATGTAGGCAAACCATCCCTTGCCCGGCGTGGTCTTGATCCAGCGGCCTTCCTTGCCGGCCGGCGCGGTCGGGCCCACATAGAGGTCCAGCGGGGCGTCGGTCGGCACATCCTTGAGTTCGAACAAGGAGCGCAGGGCTGCCTTGTCCTGGTCGGTCTGCACCTGCGAGCGGGTTTCGGCATCGTAGATGGTGACCGACCAGAACAGCTTGCCGGGCACCGGCTGGGGCAAGGTCACCTTGTATTGCTTGCCGCCATCGAGGAATGCCCCGCTGCCGTCGCGCACGGCCATCCAGTACAGCGAACCGGCGCCGGCGCTGCGCCGGAACATGGCGGGCGATGTGACGATGGCCTGGGCAAACCAGCGATCGCGCGATTCCAGATCCATGCCTGCCGGCGTCTCGAACTGCGCGCTGCCGGGCGTCAGGCCGACCCATTCCCACTTCCGGTCAGGCCAGTTCACCCGGTCGGGGCGGGCGCTGTCGAAGGCCGACACCAGCATCTGGTCGCGCCCGGCCCTGGCCGCGCGCTCCAGGATGTCCTTCATGCGCGCATCGGGTTGGAATGGTTTGCCTTTCTCGATACCCAGTTCGGCCAGCAAGCCGTACATGGGCAGGAATTGCGGCACGATCCGTTCCTCGTCGATGATCTTCTGCAACACCTGCCAGAACTGGAGATTGCCTTCCCAGCGCAGCGACGAGCTGTCCATGCGCTGCTCGGTCGTATCGACCAGCTTCAGCGGCACCGGACTGGCCGCCGACGACAGCGGGTAGATCCGGATCGCCCGCAGGGCATTGAGCGCACGGGGCAGGTCGCCGCCGACCGGCAGCGCGCGCACCGCGAACAGGTTCTTTACGGACGGCGACGTGCCAACGTGGTAACCCTTGGGGATCTTTCCCTTGTAGCCGGCCGGCACCACCAGGTGCTTGCCGCCCTTGCCGGCATCCGGCCCCGGAATGCCCACGTCCTGCACCCAACCCTGGTTGTGATCGTTTACCAGGCCGATATACGGGCCGGGCGGAAGCTCGATGACGACCGGCCCCTGACTCAGGTCGATCACGGCCGATGCATAGGGCGTGTCGGAATTCAGCGTGAAGCCGACCTGCCGCGGTCCGGCCGCCGCCATGCCCCACGACTCTCCATCCTTGATCCCGAGTTCGCGGTTGCCGTTGAAGATGCCTTCCACCGAGACCGTCGGATACCAGAACCGATACGCCGTCATGGCGCGCTGGAAATCCGCATCGTTGCGTGCGGCCTGTGTGGTCTGCGCAGTCGGATAGCCGCGCTCGAATACATACCCGGTGGCGCCTTGGGCAAAGCTGCTGGTCGATGCCGCCACCAGTAGCGTGAACAGCATCATCCTGGAACGTGTCATGCGGATTCTCCGTGGAAGTTGGCATGCCCCGCCATGTGGATCATGGCAGGCATGGCAATCGCCGGACGAGCATATCGCAAGGCGCGGCTGCCCCATGACGGGCCGATATTGAATGTTTTGATGGAGAGATTTAAGAGAAATGGACAGGTGCCAGGGCAATCATCGCCGGCCGGCGGCCAACGGGTCCGGCCGAAACGGCGGCGTTGCCAGTGCGGCGGCAAACACGTCGACCAGAGCCGGGTCATACAGACTGCCCGCCCCGGCGCAAATGGCCGCCATGGCCCGTTCGTGAGGCATGCCCGGCTTATAGACCCGCGCGCTCACCATCGCATCGTAGGAATCGGCGAGCGCCACGATGCGGGCCGAGAGCGGGATGTCCCGCCCGCGAAGGCCGGCGGGATACCCCGAACCGTCCCAACGCTCGTGATGGTAGTGCGCGACTTCCTCCACGGATTGCAGTTGCGCGGCCAGCGTGGCGCAATCGCGCCGCGTCGCCTCGGCGATATCGCTGCCCATCGTCGTGTGGCGCTTCATGGCACCGAATTCGGCCTGGCTCAATTTCCCGGGCTTATGCAGGACTTCCGGCGGCACCCCGATCTTCCCGATGTCGTGATGCCGGGCGCCCACCACGAACAAGCTGGCTTGTTCGGCGGTGATGACATACCCGTCCAGGTTCCACGTCCGCAATACCTTCAGCATGACGCGGACAACCTGGGAAGTCCTGTAGCCATGGCGCGCGATCTCCACGTCGTCCAGATGCAGGCGGGTGTCGCGATGGAAGGGACCGATCGGACGCCCAATCCGCCGCGCATAGGACAGCGCATGCCTGATCAGCATTTCATTTGCAGTCGTCATTGAGATCCCCCGGATCATTCAATATCCCTGCACCCGACACGCGTGATCGGGCCCCGGCGACGGCTACCACGCGTACTTCACACCGACCCTGAGGGCATACTGGTAGAAGCTCTGCGGCCCCCACGCGCCCGACACATTGCTCCATGCCGCCCAGCGTTTGCCCAGATCGGCATTCACGCCAAGCTTCACCTCGTAACGGTTGCTCGGATACATGCTGCCCAGCGGCAGGTCGTTGAACGATATGCTGCTCGATACGCTGGTGTGCCACCAGTTGAGCGTCAGATACGGCTGGATCTTGCGATCCTCCGGACGCACGAAGGTCCGGTGGAAGCGCGCACCGAGGCGCGTGATCCAGCCGTGGGCGTTGGCGCCCCGGACACTGGTGCCGTTCGGCTCGGTGACGTCCGAGTCGTTGTAGCCCACATAGATCAGTTGCCCCTGCGGCTCGATCACCCAGTCATTGCGAAGCGGCAGCACATAGCCGGTCTCGCCCGACGCGGCCCAGCCCTGGGCGTTGTAACGGACCGATGGCAGGTATTGCCCGTCGACATGGTTGGTGAACCAGCCGTACTGGAACCACGTGTCCACGTAGGCCCCGAGCTTGTGCTCGTCGTTCTGGTACCAGGTGCCATACCCGCCGACGCTCCACCCTTCGACCGTGCCCTTTGCGGAGAATGGGTTCCCTTGCGCCGACGCGTTGGTATTGGCGTAGCCGTAGGCGCCCATCAGACCCAGGTGACCACGATCCGCCCCGTCACTGAATACCTTCCACTGGGCAAGTTCGGCGCCGCCATGCAACAGGAAGGAATTGGTGCGCGCGGTGAAGATGCCGTTGGCGCTCTTGCTGCCCTGCCAGTTGCCCACCGCCCGCAGCCAGCCGGCGCGCGGCTTGTCCTGCTCGGGGTTGAAGCCCTGGCCCTCGACGTACTGCGGCTCTCCCTGTCGGTCGTGCAGGCTATGCACGAACATCTCGCCCACCAGCCGCTGGTTGGCGAGGTACGCGGCGATCTCCGGACGATAGAAGGGATGTGGCGCTGGCCCTGGCGCTGGCGCGCCCCCCTCCGACCGCAGATACCACGCATCGGCGTTGGATCCATCCACACTGCCACGAAACAGCCGATACTCGTAGGCGCCAGCGACGGCGCGGCCATCGAGCGCAAAGGCATCCGCGGCAGTGGTGCCGCCCTGGATGGCGTCCACGACCTGGATACCGTTGGCGACGGTCAGCGCCCCGGCGCCGCCGGCGTTTGCGACCCGCAGGCCGGTCGTGCCGGTGGCCGTGCCGCCATGGATCACCAGCTTGTCCGATGCGGAGCCATCCGCGCCCAGCACCGTGTTCAGGGCGATGACGCCACCCGTGCCGCTGTAGTGCTGTGCGGTCAGCGTCTTGAATCCTCCCGTTGCCGGCGGCGTGAACGCAATCAGGCTGGCATTGTTGGCAAGGTTCGTCAGCGTGGAGTTCGCCGTGACATGCCAGGTGCTGGCATTTGCCAGATTGAGTGTCGATGTGCTGGCGGCATCGGTGAGCGCGGCGCCAGTCAAGGTGGAAGCGTCCGCGTTGACGACGGCCACGCCGGGGCCGGCCGCACCGGCCGAGACAGTCAGCAGCGCCGTGGCGCCGGAGACCGTGGAGCGCGTCAGGTTGACGGTGGCGTCCGGTCCGATGACAGCGATGGCGGCCCCCTGATCGGACTTCAGCACGGTATCCGTCAGGTTGGCCGTTTCCACGGACAGCGGCGTGGTGGCCTTCGGCAGCAGCGATGGCGCGATCACCGACGCGGGCGCCAGCAGCAGCACGGATTCACCGCCATTGGCATCGGCCGCGCCGTCCCTTGCGCCGGTCAGGATCGTGCCAAGGCCGACCGATCCGGTGCCGCCAATCATTGTCAGTCCATTGGCCCCAGTCCCCGACGCATGAAGCGTGGCCCCCGTCGCGGTGAAGGTTCCCCCGCTACCGACACGCACGACGTCGGCATTGGCGCCCGAGGTGGCAAGCGAAGCATTGCCGCCTGAGGCGGCAGGCTGGACGATGGCGGTGGCGGCGGTATCCACCACGAGACCATAGGCGCCATCGCCGCTGGTGGTGATCGTCGTCCCATTGAGGGTCAGCAGGCCGCTCTGCTCCGCATAGGCCCCGTGGCCGTCCAGCCCTGTGGTGGTCACGCTGCCGCCATTCGCCTGCAACTGGCTGTTCACGCCGGTCGCAGCCAGGCCAATACCGTGCTGGTTCGATGTCGTGACCGGAACGGTGTCGAGCGATATCGCACCGCCGCCCCGGGCCACGGCCCCGTGCGCCCAGGCACCGCTGGTCGCAATGCTGCCACCCGTCGCGGTCACACGCGATGGGCTGTTGCCCGCCGCGTTGGTGCCGGAGGCCAGCAACCCGGCGGCGCTCGTGCCGTGCGTCTGAAACCGTGTGTCGTTCACCGTGATATTGCCGCCGATGGATGCCGACGCCCCGGTGCCGTTTGTACCGAACGTTTCCACGGTTGTGGCGCTTGCGTTGATCGACGACGACTCCGAGGCCCGCAGGCCGACACCGGTCGTGCCATAGGTCTTGATCGAGCTGGCAGTGAGCGTGCCGCTGGACCCTTCCTGCATGTTGAAGCCATAGGAACCGATGTTTCCGGCGGCGACCTCGCCCGAGGTGCTGAGTGTCACGTGATCGGCCTGCACGGTCCCGCCAAGCCGCGCGTTGATGGCGCCGCCGATCTGGCCTGTGGTCGTGATCGTCGTGCCCGAGACGATGCCGCTCGATCCTGCATCCTTGACGAAGACGCCGTAGGCGCCCGTGATGCCCGCAAACGCGCCCGATGTGGCGATACTGCCGCCATTGACCGTGACAGCCGCACCGCCGGACGCCACGACGCCGTAGGCACCGTTCTCGGTGCCCGATAGGAATGTGCTGCCCGCCGTCGTGATATCGACGTTGGTGACGGATGCCCTGCTGCCGGCGCCCGCCACGTAGACGCCAAACCCGCCCGGGCCGGTCGTCGAGACGGTCGAGTTCGATATCGATCCGCTGGCGCCGCCGTTCACCATCATGCCGAATGCCAGCGTCGACGCGCCGCTGGCCCCGCCCGTCGCGATGCGTGCATTGCTTACCGTGGCATTGGCGCCGGTACCGTACACCCAAAGGCCGTTCGCGCCGCTCCCGTCCGTCGTGATCGACACACCGTCTGCATTCAAGGTGCCGCCGGCTGCGCCAGCGGTCTGGACGAGGATGCCCGTGGCACTGGTGCCGGTTCCGCTGGTCGTGATCGATACCCCGCCCGTCCCAGGGCGGATAACACCGGTTCCGCCATACACATACAGGCCATAGCCGGTGGTATTGAGGACGATCGGGCCCGGCAACGTCCCGAAAGTCGGGTCCAGCGTAGCCGTCCGGCCGCTATTGACTCTGACACCGTTGCCCGTGACCGCTATCGTCGTCGACCCGGCGACCGTCCCGTCGGCGGTGCTGACAATGATTGGCGTGGTGATCGTCCCCGGGCCGTACGTGGCGGCCAGCGCGGATCTGACAACACCGGGCGCCATGCACATGGCGACGATGAGGAATGGGTATCGGGCGCAGGACCGGCATCTGACCATGCTTGCAAACCTTTCGCTGGAACGATTGCAGTGAATGGCGAGCCGGGCACGCATGCTGCGCCCGATACTGGCCGGCGGCATCACGCGCCTGAACGGGCATGCTTCCCCATGCAGGGAACCAGCACGGCTGGCCGGAATCGCGATGGGTTCAGAATACAATCCGCGTCCCGGCAACCTATATGAAATATTTCAAAAAACGTATTAAGAGGAACCTTTAACCGCTATTACCGTTTCTGACGTTTTCTGCATTGTCAGAATCGGCGCGCGCGGCGGGCGTGCGCCCAAGGACGGGATTCAGGCGGGATGGCGGGATGGCGCTGTCAGGCGGCCGTCACAGGGCGCACCCGGACGGGAATGGACTTGGCAGCGGGAACGTGGCTTTCCTCGGCATGGTGCCAAAGCGGCAGGAGTGGATTGCACTCGGGAAAATAGCCCGCCACGCATCCGGCCGGGATATCGAAAGGCACCACTTCGAAGCCGTCCACCCGCCGGGCCACGCCGTCCGTCGTCACGGCTTCCAGGCTGACACGCTGCCCCGCCGAGAGCCCAAGGCGCGCGATGTCGTCGTCGTTCATCAGTACCACCATTCGCGTGCCCTTGATCCCCCGGAACCGGTCATCGAGCGAATAGATCGTGGTATTGAACTGGTTGTCGCTGCGCAGCGTGAACAGCCGCAGCGTGTCTGCGCCGGTCTCGGGCGCGTCCGGATCTTCGATCAGGGACGCGGGCGTAAAGAACTCGGCCTTGCCGCTTTTTGTCTTCCATTGCCGCTGGGCCACGGGCATCGGCCGGTGAAAGCCGCCGGGCTCCCACATGCGTTCATTGAGCCCGCGGAAAATGTCGGGATAGGTCTGCTCGATGGCGTCACGCACCAGCGCGTAATCATTGGCCCAGGCGTTCCAGTCGACACGACCGCCCGCACCAAGCACCGACCGGGCGATGCCCGCGACGATCTGCTGCTCGGACAGCAGGTCCGGGCTGGCCGGTTCGGCCACCCCTCGGGAACCGTGGAAACACCCCGTGCTGTCTTCCATCGATACCGCCTGGGCGCCTTGCGCGCGCTGGTCGATCTCGATGCGGCTCAGACATGGCAGCACATAGGAAATCGCGCCATGAACGAGGTGGCTCCGGTTCAGCTTCGTGGTGATGCCCACCGTGAGCCGAAGCTTGCGCCAGGCGGGCTCGATCACGTAGCGGTCGGGCACCGAGCGCACCAGATTGCCGCCCAGCTGCACCACGGCCTGCACGCTGCCATCGATGATGCCCCGACACGCGCCAACGGTATCCAGCCCCTTTTCGCGCGGCGGCTCGAAGCCGAACTGCGCCGCAAGTTGGTCGAGCGGCGCCAGCTCAGGCTTCTCGGTAATGCCTACGGTGCGCTGGCCCTGCACGTTCGAGTGCCCCCGGATCGGCGATGCACCGGCCCCCGGCTTGCCCAGGTTCCCGCGCAGCATCAGCAGGTTGGCGACCATTCGCACGTTCTGTACGCCATGCCGATGCTGCGTCAGCCCCATCCCGAAATGCGCGATGACAGCCTTGGCATTGCCATACGCCGCTGCCGCCTCCGTCAGGGCTGCGCGGTTCAATCCGCTCACGCGCGTGATGTCTTCCCACGCCGTCGCTTGCACGCAGTCACTGAACGCGTCAAATCCCACGGTGTGCTGCGCAATGAAATCGCGGTCCAGCAGGCCGGTGCCGCCCTGCAGGATAGCGTCGGCATCGGCCTCCAGCAGTGCCTTGCAGATGCCCATGATGGCGGCCGCATCGCCGCCGGCCTTCACCTGGTGGTACTGCGTGCTGATCTGCGTGGCACCCGGCGTCAGCATCTCGGCCGGCGATTGCGGGTTGACGAAGCTCACCAGGCCCGGTTCGCGAATCGGATTGAAGGTGATGATCGGCACACCGCGCTTGCGTGCGTCCTGCAACGGGTGGAGCATGCGGGGGCTGTTCGTTCCCACGTTCTGCCCGAAGAAGAACATCAGGTCGGTTTTTTCGAAGTCATCCAGCGTGATGGTGCCCACGCCCACCCCGATGGACGCCGTCAGCCCGACCGACGTGCTTTCATGGCACATGTTCGAACTGTCCGGCATATTGTTGGTGCCATACATGCGCGCAAACAGCTGGTACATGTACGCCGTCTCCAGCGATGCCCGCCCGGAGGTATAGAACACCACGGACTTCGGGTCCATCGCGCGGAGTTCCCGCCCGATTTCATCGAAGGCCTGCGCCCACGTTACCTGGACGTATTTGTCGGTGCTGGCGTCCCAGCGCAGCGGCACGGCCACGCGGCCAGCATCCTCCAGATCGTGGTCATGCCATTGCTCCAGTTCCGCAACGGTGTGCCGCTGGAAAAAATCGGCGGCGATGCTGCGGGCCGTCAAATCCCAGGCCGTCGCTTTGGCACCGTTCTCGCAGAACTCGAAGGTGTGGGGGTCCCTCGGCTTCGCCCAGGAACAGCTGACGCACATGAAGCCGTCCGGTTTGTTCTGGTGCGCCAGCGCCTGGCTCGCACGGACCGGCACATGCTCGTGCACGAGAATCTTCGCCACGGCCTTGAGCGATCCCCACCCGCCGGCGGACCCGGTCGGATTGGCATCTGTCTTACCGTGTTTCATGGGGCACTCCTTCGCGTGCATCCCCATCGGCGAATTCGCCGATAAAGACGGCGCTGTGCCCCGACAGCAGCGCCTTCACGGCATCCAGTTGCGTGACCGGCACATCGGACACGATCAGGCGTGCCGCGTATCCATCCGGGTGCTCGGCGCCGTCGGCGCTCTGCACCCCTACGATTTCGACCATCAGGCTCCGAAGGTCGGCCAGAAGGCCTTCGCCACCCGCCTCCCTTTCATTCTCGGCAGCCAGCCGCAAGGCCACGTTGAGCCCCGGGTACGTCTCGACAAGCGCCTGAGACGCAGCCCCGGCCGTGGCGCTCTCGGCAAATCCGGCAACGATGGTTGGCATGGACATCTCCGTCAGTCGGCAAATGATCCCCCGGTAGCGCGCAAATTGCGTGCCCGGCGGATCTCCATTTGCATCCCGCGTGCCGGTGGGCCGCCGGACCCGCCGGGCACATTCGATGCGTGCGGCGACCGCATCCGGGGCCGGTCATGACGGCCGGCCCTGCCGACCCCCACCGCCTGGAGCCAAACATGAAAGCCCTTTGCTGGCATGGAAAACACGACATCCGCTGTGACACCGTCCCCGACCCGAGCATCGAGCATCCGCGCGACGCCATCATCAAGGTCAGCAGTTGCGCCATCTGCGGCTCGGACCTTCACCTGTTCGACGGCTTCGTGCCCGGCATGGAAAAGGGCGACATCATGGGCCACGAGTTCATGGGCGAGGTCGTCGAGGTCGGCGCGGAGAACCGGCGTTTGACAGTGGGAGACCGCGTGGTCGTTCCCTTCACCATTATTTGCGGCGAATGCGATCAGTGCCGCCGGGGCAATTTCTCGGTCTGCGAACGGACCAACCGCAACAAGGCCACTGCCGACAAGGTGTTCGGACACGCCACGGCCGGCCTGTTTGGCTACAGCCATCTGACGGGCGGCTACGCGGGCGGCCAGGCCGAATTCGTACGCGTGCCGTATGCCGACGTTGCGCCGGTCAAGATACCCCAGGGCATCAGCGACGAATCGGTGCTGTTTCTCGGCGATATCCTGCCCACCGGCTGGCAGGCGGCTGCCGCCTGCGACATCCAGCCAGACGACGTCGTTGCCGTATGGGGCGCGGGCCCCGTGGGCCAGTTCGCGATTCTGAGCGCAAAGATCATGGGCGCGCAACGGATTCTCGCCATCGACAACGTGGTGGAGCGTCTGGCCATGGCCCAGCAGCTGGGCGCCTCGCCGCTGAATTTCGATGCGGTCAATGTCGTGGAGGCGCTGAATGAACTGACCAACGGCAAGGGGCCGGACAAGTGCATCGACGCGGTCGGCCTGGAAGCGCACGCCACGGCGTCGCTCGATTCCGTCTACGACCGCATCAAGCAGGCGGTCATGCTGGAATCCGATCGGCCGCATGTGCTGCGCGAAATGATCTACGTGTGCCGGCCGGCGGGCATTCTTTCAATTCCTGGCGTTTATGGCGGCCTGGTCGACAAAATCCCCATGGGCGCCCTGATGAACAAGGGGCTCACGATCCGCACGGGACAGACCCATGTGAATCGCTGGACCGACGACCTGCTGCAGCGCATCCTCGACGGCCAGATCGACCCCTCGTTCATCATCACGCACCGCGTGGCACTGGAAAGCGGCCCCGACATGTACAAGACGTTCCGCGACAAGCAGGACGGGTGCGTCAAGGTCGTCATGACCATGTAGCGCGCCACCGCGGCGATGGAATGCGTCTTGCAACACCCGGCTGGGCGGCCCGCCACCCAGCCACCCCGGTTGCCACGCGACCGGGCAGGATGACGCGCGGTCAGCGCGGTCAGCCTGCTCGACCGCCCAACGTTTTCCTGGAGACCCGCCATGAAGCACGAAGAAACCAGCAGCCGCCACCCGGCGCGCAAGCCCACAAACGCCGAACGGCAGAAGCCATCGACGGATGCCGATGCCATTCCGAGGCGCAATCCCCAGACGAAGGGGCCCGGCGCGTCGCAAGGCGGCAAGCAGCCGACGCCCAACGAGATCATGAACGAGCAAGTGTCGCCGCGAGACGAGCAAGGCAATCGCGACCAGTCCGACAAGCCCCACGTGAGTGGCTGATCCGGTCCCCCGATCGCCTCATCCCGGCAGGCCCCGCGTTGGGCCTACGGCTTGGGCGCAGGGTCGATGGCGGCCTGCTCCATCAGGTAGAAGCCGTGGATGAGCAGGTCGTACATGACCGCTGGCGCCGAAATGCCGATCATCGAGGTGGTTTCGGTAAATTCCGCTTTTTCCGTCGATTGAATCTCGCCGAGCCACTTCAGGACATGGGTCGGCAGATTTTCCAGTTCGAGGCCCGAGCGCACCAGCAGCGCGCGGCGCGCCCCTCGATACAGCGTCACGTCCAGCACCACATCACTGAGAAACCGCGGGCGATCGGCAAACATTTCAGCGCCCTCCGGGAATACTGAGCGCGCGGAAACGCAGCGCCGCCAGGGAGCCGCGCAGCGCTGCCAGTTGGCGCTCGGCGTCCACATCCGGCAAGCCGGCCTGCTGGCTCGCCCGGATACGGCGCTCCTGCGCCGAAATCTGGCCTTCCAGTTCGCCGATGTAGCGGTGGATAAGCAAGGCGCTTTTGAAGTTTTTCATGATCTGTCCGGAACGATGGCAATTCGCTCTTTTCCTTTTGAAAATTACGCCATCGGCACGGCGCCTGCGCGTTAGGGAAGGCAAGCATTCCGGACAGTCGGACCGGGCCGGCAACAAAAAGCCCGCGCGAACGCGGGCGAAAGGAGAGGAGACGATAAGGACGGCACCGGGGCGCCGTCGGAGTCCATCTCGCATGGAATGTACCCGGCTCCAACCCCTATCGGTGCGGCGCCGACACAGGTCCGGCGTGCGGCATGCGCGGTGCGGGCGCGACGAACCTTGCAACTCGCGACGGGAGACGTTGTAGATTCGCGCGGCTCCCTGACGCGTCACCACTACGGTTCATGTCACGGACTTCATGGGGTTGGTCGTGCCGCCATACGGATCACGCCCCTTCGGAAATTCGTTCGAATCGCCCCGCTCGACGCCGCCGCCATAACTGCTTGCGGCAGAGCCGGTGGCGGGGCTGGAATGGCTGATGCCGCTGACATGCCCGTCCGCGCTTGCGCTGGCAGGCTGTTCCGCGATCCGTATACGGTTCAACACATCGCGCACGCCAGGCACTTGCGCAGCAAGTTCCTCGATCCACCGCTTCTGGCGCCGGTCCTGGACCGATCCGCTCAGTTCCACGACGCCGCAATCGACGCCGACCTCGACATCGCGCACATCGACGGACTCGCTGTATGCCAGCCGCCGGCAAAGATCCTCCCGAATGCTCTCGTCAGGGCGCGTATAGCCCTTGGGGGCTGCCCTCGTAGGCTGTAGGTACTCGTTCATGGCGACAATCTCCTTCCTGTGGCAGATTCCTTCGGCGCGGCTGGAATGGCACCGAAACCTCGGAGCGACGCAAGAACCGTGACTGGGGCAGCAACGTCGATGCAGCGTACCGTGCGGCTACCGAAGTGTCCTGAAATTCACCCATGGCTCGACCGCCCACCGGCCTTGCCTGCCGACCGCATCGGCTGCTATTCGCGCGGTTCCGGGACGCCCTGCATGGGCATGCTGCTGGCATTCGGTGCTGCACGCCTGCGTGGGCGCCGCAAGAATTGCGGCAGGAAGCGCCGCACGCTGTCGTCCGGAAACCGGACGTCGACCCATTCCTCCGATATGTCGACGACGACGCCATCCCCGAACCGGCGCGCCCGCACGGCGTCTCCCTTCGCGAATGGCAGCGCCGGCAACGCTGCCGGCGCACGCGCGGTGTGGCTGGCCGGATGCGACGCCACCTCGGCCAGGCGCTGGCAGCTATCGCAAATGCCGCAGCGTTCCGGCCCATCCGTCTCGCCGTAGTACGCCAGCAACGTCGCCCACCGGCAGCTTCCGCTCCGCGCGTAATCGAGCATGGCCTGAAGCGTTGCGTGGTCCTCCCGACTGCGCGCCGCGTAGCAATCGGCGATCTTGTCGACACCCGCTTCATCGCGATCGCGCAACGAAAACCGGCCGCGGCCGTCGCGCTGCACAATGCCAAATTCGCGCAGCATGCGCATGCCCACCTGCAGGCGCCGTATGCCGATATCGTCCAGTGCCGCACGCAGCGACAACATGTCCATTGGCGTCTCGCGGACCCTCGTCGCCATCCGGCGCAGATCCGCTGCGGACGGATATCGGCCCGCCAGGAAGAACTGGTGAATCCGCTTGTCCTGTTCATCGAATACCAGCGTGCAGCGCGCAAGATTGCCATCGCGCCCTGCCCTGCCGGATTCCTGATAGTAGGCATCGAGGCTGCCCGGCGACTGGGCGTGCACGATGAACCGCACGTCGGGCTTGTCGATGCCCATGCCGAACGCGTTGGTGGCCACCATCACATCCGCCTCGCCGGACATGAAGGCGTCCTGCGCATCGCGCCTTTGCGCCGCCGCGAGGCGCCCGTGATAGAGCGCCACGCGACTGCCGGTCTGCTGCAAGGCGCTATGCAACCGTTCGGCCACGGCGACCGTCGCCGTATAGACGATACCCGCGCCCGGTTGCGCGGACACGAGGCGCCTTACGGCGTCAAGCCGGGCCGCGTCCCCGGACACATGCTCCACCGCGTAGGCCAGGTTCGGCCGGAACAGCGGTGCGCGCACGACGCGGGGGTCCCGCATGCCGAGTTCCCGGACGATGTCGTCAATGACCGCTTCCGTGGCCGTGGCGGTCAACGCCAGCAGCGGGGGCCGGGACAACGCGGCGGCGGCGTCACGCAACCCCAGGTAGGCGGGCCGGAAGTCATAGCCCCACTGGGAAATGCAGTGCGCTTCGTCCACGACGAACAGGGCGATCCGATTGCGGCGCAGGGCATCCAGGACTTCGGCGTTCTCCAGTTGTTCGGGCGTCGTCAGCAGGATGCGCTCGTGGCGCTGGGCCAGATCGTCGAGTGCCGCATCGCCTACCGCGCTATTGAGCACGGCGGGCGCAAGATCGAGCGCACCCAGCTTCGTGGCCTGGTCCTGCATCAACGCAATCAGTGGCGACACCACCACGGTCAGGCCGTCGCGCATCAGCGCCGGAAGCTGAAAGCACAGTGACTTGCCGCTGCCGGTCGGCATGACGGCGATGGTGTCCCGCCCCTTCAGCACGCTGGCCAGCACCTCCGCCTGGCCAGGGCGCAAGTGCGTGACACCAAAACGGCGCCGGAGCACCCGCATCAAAGCGGGCGGGAGCGTCGGGGACATCTCTGGTCGGGGGCGGAACTTGCCGCCGCGCACGGCCCGGGCGATTCGGTAGCGATATCCATGAAGTCTCCGCACAACCTCCTGAAGCGGGGCGCGACGCGTGGGTACCATGCCGCAGGCATTGGCTTCGTTCAGACCGCTGTACGCGTCCGATCCCGCACCCCACGCAACTTGCGTTCCACGCACGACTGGCGCGTCCGGGATGTCGATGCCTGCCCATGCGTCATCGGGCAGTCCCTCAGCAAATCAAGAGTCGCCGCAGTCCGGCATCGGCTTCAGCGTCCGTCCGACATCGGCATGCCACGCAACCACGTATCCCTTGGTCGGGAACAGTCCCCGCCTTGCGTGCATGTCGTTCCGATCCTGGCACCGGGGGCAGACCGTACAGGGAGATACCCATGCAAGCGCACACGCCCGAGGACGTCCGTGATCCAGCCGCCAGCGATCCGAAAGGCCAGGAGGGCGACCCATGGTACAAACTGATGGGGCCGGGTCTCGTAACCGGGGCGGCCGATGACGATCCCAGCGGCATCGTCACCTATGCGCAAGCCGGCGCCCAGTTCGGTAACGGGTTGCTGTGGAGCCTGCTGTTTTCATTGCCGCTGATGATTGCGATCCAGCTGGTCTGTGCACGGCTGGGCCGGATCTCTGGCAGCGGCATCGTTGCGAACGTCCGCCGGCACAAGTCACAAAAGCTGGCCTACGCGTTCGTGGTGCTGCTGGTCCTGGCCAACACGTTGAACATCGGCGCCGATCTGGCTGCGATGGGCGACGCGCTGGCGCTTGTCGCAGGCGGACATCGCTGGATCTACACGCTGGCGTTTTCCGGTGTCTCCCTCCTGCTCCAGCTCTTTGTGCCTTATCGACGCTATGCCGGTTATCTGCGCTGGCTGAGCCTGTCGCTGCTGGTCTACGTTGTCGCCATGTTCCTGCTCAAGGTGAACTGGCGCGACGCCCTGGTTTCCCTCGTCCTGCCGCACGTCCACTTATCAAACGGCTATCTGCTGGTGCTGGTCGCGGTCTTCGGCACCACCATCAGCCCGTACCTCTTTGTCTGGCAGGCGGCATCGGAGGTCGAGGAACTCGAAGCGGACCGCACGGCCCATCCTTTACGCGAGGCGCCGGAGCAGGCCAGGCAGGAACTTCGCCGCATCAACATCGACACGATGACCGGCATGGTCGTGTCGGCGGTGATTGCGCTCTGCATCATGCTGACCGCCTCTTACGCCCTGCACGCGCACGGTGTGCTCGACATCGCGTCGTCGGTCGACGCCGCCAAGGCGCTGGAGCCCGTTGCCGGAAAGTGGGGCGTACTGCTGTTCGCACTCGGCATCATTGGCACGGGCCTGCTTGCCGTGCCGGTGCTGGCCGGGTCGGTCGGCTACGCGGCGGCCGAGGCAATGCGCTGGCGACGCAGCCTCGAAGAAAAGCCGCTGTCGGCCAGGCACTTCTATGCGGTCATCGCGGTCTCGATGATCGTCGGCGCAGCGCTCTGCTTCGCGCCGATCGAGCCGGCCAGGCTGCTGGTATGGAGCGCCGTCCTCAACGGAATCGCCGCCGCGCCCGCGATGGTCATGCTGCAATTGATGTCCCGCGACTCGCGGATCGTGGGGCCATTCGCGCCGTCGCCGTGGGTACATCGCCTGGCGTGGTGCGCCACGGGCGTGATGTGGCTGACGGTGCTCGTTCTCTGCGTGACAGCCGTTTCGGGTTGACAAAAAAGAAGCCCGCCACTGGAGATGGATCGGGCCCAAGCTTCACGACTGCATGGCGGCACATTAGCGTGCCGGCGTTGCGTTCCCTGTCGGTGACTGTCTGATTTTTTGCACCGCACCATCGGACGGCTCCGCCGTCTTACGCGACATGTCCGGGACTCGGGCCGACTGGCATTCTTTCAATTCGTGGCGTTTATGGCGGCGCAGCCGACAAATCCCAGGCGGCCCGTCACCGTATGGCGGCAACCATGCGCCCCCTGGCGTCACGTTGCAGAGCTGGAATACGTCTTGCAGGGGCCTTGCGGGACGGCCCTCGGTTTCGCCGTCTCACCATCAAACCACCCCACAGCACGAGACATCATGGACAAATCCAAACTACCCGTCGAACAGCGCGCCGCACTCTCCCTGCTGGTGGACGATCACCGCAGCGTCAAGAAACTCTTCAAGGCCTTTCAGGATGCCAAGGACGACGCCGAGAAGCAGTCGATCGCGGCCGAGACCTGCCAGCAATTGACCGTCCATGCGCAGATCGAGGAAGAGATCTTCTACCCTGCCCTGCGCGGCGCCAGCGACAAGATCGACGACATGCTCGACGAGGCCAAGGTCGAGCACGCTGTGGCGAAGGACCTGATCGCCAAGATCCAGGCGGGCAACAGCGAGATGCTGGAGGCGCACTACACCGTATTGTCGGAGTACGTGGGCCACCACGTCGAGGAAGAAGAGAATGAACTCTTCCAGGCCGTGATCCGCGCCAAGGTCGATCTCAAGGAAGTGGCGCAACAGCTCGAAGCGCGCAAGGCCGAACTCACCGGCCAACCGGCTTGATTCCCCACCCGTCGCCCGCGCTTCGGAGCGATCCGTACCGCAACAGGAGTCATCGATCATGACCAAGACTGCATCACCGTCCAACCGCTCGGAGCAGGACGCCCGGGCAGAAGACAAGTCGGGCAAAGCCGCGACGACACCGAGCAAGAAACCCGCTAGCGGCCACCATGCCGCAAGCCACGTGAAGGCGGGCAAGACGCACGGTGCGGGCGGCGGCGCCAAACAACGCCACGGTCCGAAGTAAATCCGGGGCCGAGGACACTGAAACGGAGGCTCTTATGCAAAGTCACTTCTGGCGTCCGCTGGTCGCCATTGCCAGCGTACTCGTCTGGTCGTCGGCGGCCGTGGCGCAAGGCTCCAGCCTGTCGCCGGCCTCGGGCACCACCGGCAATGTCACGCCGGACAACACGAAAGGCACCACGGCGGGCGTCTCGCCCGGCGCATCGCGACCGGCTCACAGCGACAGCAAATTCATCGAAGACGCCGCGCACTCGGGCCACGCCGAAATCGAGGCAAGCAAGCTCGCGCAGCAAAAAAGCCAGAACGCGGATGTCAAATCGTTCGCCGACAGGATGATCCAGGACCATGGCAAGGTGGGGGATGAACTGGATGCCTTGGCTGCCAAGAAAGGCGTCAAGACACCAAAGGAACCCTCCGCCGCGCAGAAGGGCGAGATCAAGGCCTTGAGCGCGCTCAGCGGTACCAAATTCGACAAGATGTACGCAAGCCGCATCGGCGTCGCCGCGCACGAAAGCGCAGTGAAGACATTCCGCGAGGCATCGAACACCGCGAAGGACGCCGACGTCAAGGCGTTTGCCGCCAAGCATCTGCCCGACCTCGAAGGCCATCTGCAGATGGCGCGCGATCTGAAGAAGAAGGTCGGCGACGACTGACCGCCATAGCACCGCAACGGCACACTCGCCCGGCGTAGCGCAAATGCCCCTGTCGCCCCTGTCACCGCGCAGCGGCGACAGGGGTGGCTTGCCAGCGATCGCGCCAGCTACACCAGGCCCGCAGCGGCAATCATCCCGGCCAAGGTGATCGCGATACCCGTCAGCATCCGGACGGGGTGCCGGCGCCAATGGAAAGCGGCGGAATGTGCGAGGGACATGATGGCTTCCTAGCGTGCCGGCGCGTCGTCGGCTGCGGCGTCTCCGACGCCATCCACATCGCCGTCCGCCTTGCCCAGATCCGCGCCGGTGACAGGATCACTATTGACATCCGACTGGCCTCGCATCGCGAATGCTTCCAGCGTCGATTGCTGGTCTGCCGGGAGGGCCACGCTGGCCGAGCCATCTCCGCCATCGACGGCGGGCGTAGGCGTCTCCACAAAGGAGAACGTGCTATCCGCGTTCCAGGGTCCGCGAACCACCTCGCCGCCTTGCGACATCTTGAAATACACGCTGGCAAACTTGGGATCGGCAGGCATCTTTCCCGGCGGGAAGCTTGGCGTAATCGAGTACAACGCCTTCTCGAACGACTTCTGGTGCGACACCTCCCGAGTCATCAGAAACCCCAGGGCTTCCTGCACGCTCGGGTCATCGGTGACATTGATCAGCCGCTCGTAGATCAGCTTCGCCCGCGCCTCGGCCGCGATGTTCGACCGCAGATCGGCGGTCGGCTCACCGATTGTGTCGATATACGCCGCGGTCCACGGCACGCCGGCCGAGTTCACCAGGGCGGGACCACCGCCATACAGGATCTGCGTCACGTGGCTGTCGTTGCCCGCACCTTGCAGAGAGCGATAGAGTTCCGCCTCCTGTTGCACGCCTTCCGCCAGTTCTCCCTTCGCGCCCCGGTTCAGCATGGCGATCAGCGAGCCGATGATCTCCAGATGGCTGAGTTCCTCTGTCGCGATGTCGAACAGCATGTCCTTGCGGCCGGGGTCTTCCTCCGCCAGCGCCTGGGTAAAGTACCGGCACGCAGCCGCCAGCTCGCCCTGCGGACCGCCAAATTGCTCCAGCAGCAGATTCGCCACGCCCGGATCGGGACGTGAAACGCGCACGGTGTACTGCAATCGCTTGTTGTGGATAAACATGACGAATCCTCCCGGTAGATCACCAATGATGGCAAACGCGCCTACCGCCGTTCGCAACGGTTGTGCCACCTTCACGACCGAGGCGCCCGGCAAGAAAAGGCCCGCGCGCACGCGGGCCAAAGGAGAGGAGACGATAGGAACGGCTCCGCCGGGAGCCGTCGTGAGGCGTTCCGCATGGAACGTACCTGCGCGACATCCGCCGGACCCCGCAACGGCGCGGGACGTAGCACCGCCTGCGCCATCCCGGACGGCGCGCGAATTGCAAGTCGCGTGTGGAGACGTTGTAGATCAGGGGATGACGCGCTCGCGCAGCCGCTTGGCGTCGAAAGGCGCGTTCACCTTCTTGTCGTTATCGAAATAGCAGTACACGTCGCGCCGGGTAGCCCGTCGCGGTGGCTGTGGGGCGATGCGGACCGCGTCGGCAGGCTCCCGGCCATGGGCCCAGGCGTAGATGCGGGCCGCCCAGCGGTCCAGCGATGCTTCCGGATAGGCGCCGCTGTAGAGCGCGTCGGCGCCGTGCAGGCGCATGTAGATGAAATCGCTGGTCACGTCTTCCGCGTAGGGCCAGTCAGCAATGGCGTGCGACACCACCAATGCCACCCGATGCTCGCGGAGCAGCGCGGGAAACTCCGCGGTGCAGAAGCTGTCGTGTCGCACCTCCACCGCGTGCCGAAGGCGGCTGTTTCCCTTGGTGCCATACCACGGCGACCTGACACGGGTATCGTGCTGGGCCGCCAGCGCCCGCGCTTCGCGCGAAGATTTTGGCAAGAGCGACAAGAATCTGTCGAACCGCTCGGCATCGAAGCGGAAGTTGGGCGGAAACTGCCAAAGGAAGGGTCCCAGCTTGCGACGCAGCGCAAGCACCCCGGACGCATAGAAGTTGGCCATCGCCGGCACGGCCTTCTCGTCGCGGAAACGCAGCAGGTGCGTCAAATATCGCGGACCCTTTACCGCGAACACAAAATCGTCGGGCACCGCATCGTGCCAGGCCTGCCAGCTCTCTATCGACTGTAGCGAATAGTGGGAGCCGTTGATTTCGATGGTGTCCACCTGGCGCGACGCATACTCCAGCTCACGGCGCTGGGGAAGCTTGGGCGGGTAGAACACGCCCCGCCACCCCGCATAGCGCCAACCCGATATGCCGATGCGGACTGTCATGGCGTGCGCGATTGACTCGAATTCGAACTACCCTGGAAAGCGATCATGTGAGCGGTCGTGTCCACCTGGATCTCTCGTCCGTTCGCAATCTTCATTCCCGGATCATGTCCCCGACGGCGCATGCCGCCAAGGCCGTATTGGACAGTACCGCAACGGCCACGCGCCAGCAACGGGATGGTCCGTGCGTGGCATGCTTCCTGCTACCCTTTTGGATCGCTGCTGGACATCGTTCAAAGGACCCTGCGATGAAAAACCCCTGGCTCAAGAAGAACCCGTTGCTCAGCATGTGGCTCAGCGGCGCCAACGGCGTGATCGGCGCGGCGCGCGGACGCGCGCTGTCCGAGGGCAGGCGCCAGACGGCCACGGCCGCCGCGGCCGTCACGAAGGCGGCAACGGATGCGTGGCTTGCCGCGCTGACGCCGCCCAAGCCCGCGCGCAAGCGCACCACTCAGCGGCGGCGCAAGTAGCCGGACGTACCGGGGTTCGAGCGGAAATTTTGCAAGCGAAGGTGCGCATGACCGACGATATCCGGCCCGTTCGGCTTTCGGACACCGATGCCCCGGCGACGGCGCCCGCGTCACTCGCCGGGGACAATTTCGTCCGCGTGCGCGGCGCGCGCGAGCACAACCTCAAGAACGTGGATGTCGATATCCCGCGCAATGCGCTGGTGGTGTTCACCGGGGTGTCCGGTTCCGGCAAATCATCGCTTGCGTTCGGCACGCTCTACGCCGAGGCGCAGCGGCGCTATTTCGAATCCGTCGCGCCGTATGCAAGGCGGCTGATCGACCAGGTGGGCGTGCCCGAAGTCGACAGCATCGAAGGCCTGCCGCCCGCCGTGGCGTTGCAGCAGCAGCGCGGCGCGCCGAACGCACGATCTACCGTGGGCAGCGTGACCACGCTGTCGAGTCTGGTACGGATGCTGTACTCGCGCGCCGGCACCTATCCGGCGCGCCAGCCGATGCTCTACGCCGAGGACTTCTCGCCGAACACCGTGGAGGGCGCCTGCCCGGCATGCCACGGGCTCGGACGCATCTACGATGTCACCGAGCGGTCGATGGTGCCCGACGATTCCCTGACCATCCGCGAACGCGCCGTGGCCGCCTGGCCGCCGGCCTGGCATGGGCAGAACCTGCGCGACATCCTCGTCACGCTTGGCTACGACGTCGATACGCCCTGGCGCGACCTGCCGAACAAGGACCGCGACTGGATCCTCTTTACGGAGGACCAGCCCACCGTGCCGGTCTATGCCGGCTTCACGCCGCGTGAGGTGCGCGCGGCACTCAAGCGCAAGCTGGAGCCGAGCTATCAGGGGACGTTCACCGGCGCACGGCGCTATGTGCTGCAGACCTTCGCCACCACGCAGAGCCCATTGATGAAGAAGCGCGTGGCCCAATACATGATCGGGCGCGATTGCCCGGCATGCCACGGCAAGCGACTGAAGAAGGCGGCGCTGTCGGTCACGTTCGCCGGCCTGGACATTGGCGAATTCGCGCACCTGCCCCTGGCCCGCGTGGCCGAGATCATGCGTCCGGTCGCACAAGGCGAATCGCCCGGCCCGGCGGGGGCCGCCGCGGTACTGAGCCGCAAGGCGGCGCGCGCGGATACGGCGCGGCGCGTGGCGGCGGGCGGTTCGGCGCACAAGGCCGCCCCCGACGTGCGGCGCACGCCCAATCTGTCCGACGAGAAGCGTCTGGCCTCGCAACGCATCGCCGAGGAACTGATGGAACGGTTGGCCACGCTGATCGATCTGGGCCTGGGCTATCTGTCGCTCGACCGCAGCACGCCCACGCTGTCCTCGGGCGAGCTGCAGCGGTTGCGACTGGCCACGCAGATCTCGTCGCAACTGTTCGGCGTGGTGTACGTGCTCGACGAACCGTCGGCCGGACTGCATCCCGCCGATGGCGAGGCGCTGCTCGTGGCATTGCGCCGCCTGAAGGCCGCCGGCAACTCGCTGTTTGTCGTCGAACACGATACGCAGACCATGCGCCAGGCGGACTGGATCGTCGATGTCGGGCCAGCCGCCGGCGAGCATGGCGGGCACGTGCTCTACAGCGGGCCGCCCGGCGGCCTGGCGGCGATCACGGCGTCGCGCACCGCGGCCTACCTGTTCGACGCACCGGCGCGGCAGCATCGTGCGCCGCGCGAACCGGCCGGGTGGCTCAAGCTCGCCCATGTCTCGCGCAACAACCTGCGCCGCGTGGATGCGGAAATCCCGCTTGGCCGCTTCACGGCGGTGACCGGGGTTTCGGGCTCCGGCAAGTCCAGCCTGATCAGTCAGGCGCTGCCCGAACTCGTGAACCGGCATCTGGGACGCACCGACGACAGCGATGCCGACGAAGACCGCGACCCGCTGTTCGCCGTCACCGACACGCCGACCGAGGGCCGTATCGCTGGCGGCATGGAGGGGGTGCGCCGGCTCGTGCGCGTGGACCAGAAGCCGATCGGACGCACGCCTCGCTCGAACCTGGCCACTTACACCGGCCTGTTCGACCACGTGCGCAAGCTGTTCGCCGCGACGCCCGACGCGCGCAAGCGGCGCTACAAGGCCGGCCGCTTCTCGTTCAATGTGGCCCAGGGCCGCTGCCCGACCTGCGAAGGCGAAGGCTTTGTCAGCGTGGAGCTGCTGTTCCTGCCAAGCGTCTACGCGCCGTGCTCGGCGTGCCACGGCACGCGCTACCGACCACAAACGCTGGAAATCACCTGGCAGGGGCGGAACATCGCCGAAGTGCTGGACCTGACCGTCGACGATGCCTGCGAATTCTTCGCCAAGGAAGCCCCCGCAATGCGCGCGCTAACGGCTTTGCGCGACATCGGGCTCGGTTACCTCCGACTCGGACAGCCGGCCACGGAACTGTCGGGCGGCGAGGCGCAACGTATCAAGCTGGCCACCGAACTCCAGCGCGCACAGCGCGGCGACACGCTGTACGTGCTCGACGAACCCACCAATGGCCTGCATCCCGCCGATGTGGACCGTCTGCTCGTACAGTTGCAGGCGCTGGTGGACGCTGGCAACACCGTGGTTGTGGTCGAACACGACATGCGGGTGGTGGCGCAGGCCGACTGGGTCATCGACATCGGCCCCGGCGCCGGCGACGAAGGGGGACGCATCGTGGCAAGCGGCCGTCCCGAGGTCGTCGCCACCTCCCGCGCCAGCGTGACCGCGGCTTACCTTTCGAACGAACTGGGCTAAGCCGTTCGCGCTATCAGCTCGATAATCGTGAGGGGTATGTTGTCGGGCGCAGTGATAATCGTTTGTATTTTGCTGTCCTGATTGCGCCCTTTCCTGACATGAATAGCCCGGGGTTTTCGAAACGCATGTCTGCGGACGGCTGTTTTTGCTGTGGTTTATCCCGCCATTCCCGATAAAAACGCTAGGCTTTTGCGCGGCAATCACCGCAAAATAACCCTAAACTGTTGTCACTCGGGCTCTTCCCGTCACAAAATCTCTCCACATTTGAGGGATACCAACTGACCCATTTCGCGTATTTGTGTTAACCATAATTCAGCCACGATGTAAGCGTACGCTACATTGATATCGCGACGTCGAACACGCATGAGATGCTCCAAAGAGAGCACTTGAATTCACGTGGTTTCAGTTTCCGCGCGGATAACGCCTCTTTTTGCGAAATCGAGATGTTGAGAGAAATCAGGTTTGGAGCGGCCCGCGCTGCGGATATGCATGCCGTGGCGGAATTCTGTACCGCCTGGGAAATCGAGGCACAGACAGACGCGGCGGATGAAACACGGCTTCACCATGTGGGCCGCCTGCAGGGAAAAATCGTCGCGTGGGCATTCGGTGAATGCCTTGACGAGACGTTTGTGGTGCGTGCGGTGTTCGTCCTGCCCGAACTTCGACAGCAAGGCATTGCAACGCTTCTGGTGGGCGCTTTGCTGATGCGCGCCCGCACCCACCGTTGCACGACAGCAATATTACTCACCACGGATCATCCCACCTTTTTTTCCCGTCATGGTTTTTCGCTGACATCGCTGGATGCCGTGTCGAGAAAACTAAAACTGTCGCGTGAATTCCAAAGACGGTTTGGGGCGCGAATGCTATGCATGTGCCGGCGGCTGGATTGAACGGTCCAGGCTCCAGCGGTACGGCTGCGGTAATTTCCATACGTCAATACTGCATGCCGACGAAACTTCTGCGGTCGCCGCCATCGGCGTCGTGAGCGGACAAAAACCGAAAAGGACTGGGGCCGCCGCACGCTGACGCTGCCACGCAACCATCGGGCCCTTTCCAGACCTGCACCGCCGATCAGGCGTGCTTGTTGCATCTGCCTTCGGATTTACGTATCGACGGAGGCCCCATGAAGATCCCGGTGCGCATCTTCACGGTTATCCATGGTCTGATGGCCCTGCTCTTCACCTGCGCAACGCTGATGTTGATTGCGATTGCGGCTCGCATCGGCTCGACCGTGTTTGTGAGTCAGTGGGACCAGGCCAGCGCGCAAGCCGTCATTGAAGCCATTGGATTGCTGGCGGGAGCCGTTGTCGCATTGCAGATCGCCGAGACGATCGTGGAGGAAGAGGTCATACGGGAGGCAGACGTGAGTGCCCCGACACGGGTACGACGCTTCCTGTCGCGATTCCTGGTGGTCGTCGTGGTCGCGCTGGCCATCGAAGGGCTCGTGGCGACCTTCAAGGCGCTGCACCAGGATCCGTCGCAGCTCGGCTATGCGGCCGGACTGATTGCCTCGACAGCCTTGCTCCTGGCCGCCTGGGGTCTGTTTGTCTACCTGAATCGGTCGGCCGAAGAGCTGGAACCAGAGGCCATGGAAGAGGCCAAACGCGAAGACAAGAAATTGCAGTAGTGCCGCGCGTGCCCTGCCGCGGATTCGCGCCGGCATCGGTGCAACACCTGCGCCGCTTACGTACCGCCTGAACCCGCCCAAAAAACAAATCCCCGAACGACCCGAATCGACATCAACCCGGTGTCAGGCCACCTGCCATTGGCATATCATCCACACTTGGGAACCCCGACGCGATTGCCTTGACTGGCCCCTTTGAATCGGAGAAGGAATGACCTTCCCGCCCAAGACAGGACAAACGACAAGAATGACACGCCGGACCACGAAGGCATCTTCGGCACAAACGACCGAGCAGACAAAAGAAGGCGCGCTGTCGGCGGCGCAGGCCCCGACGGCACTGCCTAGTCGGTTGCCTTACCTGATCGGGCGCACCGACCGGATCGTCAAGCGCCGCCTGGGCGAGGTGCTGGCCCCGCACGGGCTGACCCTGCCGCAGTTCACGGCCCTTTCCGTGTTGCATGCGCGAGGCCCGACTTCCAACGCGCAATTGGCCGAACGCTCGCTGATCTCGCCGCAGTCAGCCAACGAGGTGGTCAAGACGATGGAAGCGCGCGGCTGGATTGTGCGCCAGCCCGACCCATTGCACGGGCGCATCGTATTGCTAAGCCTGACCGAGAGCGCGCGGCATTTGCTTCGGCAATGCGATGACACGGTCGCAGCGATGGAGCGCGACATGCTGGAGGGCATCGATGCCGCGCACGCAGCCATGCTGCAAGAACTGCTGAAAACGTGCGCGCGTAACCTGCGCTGAAAGCACGTACCGCTCGCGCAGTCGAGGGACGGCGCTGGCCAGCAGCGGGTAGTGCCTTCGCAATCGCCCGCTGTATCCAGCCTTCTGGCCATCGCCGCTTTGCCGCCTGAAATTCCCGCAAAACTCTCCACGTTTACCCTCGATTTTCCGGGTCTTCTCTTGTCATTCCAGGGCGGACTGAATACAGTCTGTATACAGCAAAACAATGAAACGCCGCCTGGTCCTGCGCGGCTCGCCCCCACGGAGACAACCCTGATGGATACGGACAATCACACCCTCGGCGACAGCAAGGCGGGCGCCAGCACGTCCCAGGCCGTGCGCGCTCTGCTCGGTCTTCGCGAACTGGTTCTGGGCGGCGAGCTGCCGCCCGGTGCACGCATTTCGGAAGTATGGGTTTCGGAGCGCCTGGGCGTATCGCGCACGCCCATCCGCGCGGCGCTGATCCGGCTGCAGGAGGAAGGGCTTGTCGAGCCGATCCCGTCCGGCGGCTTCGCCGTGCGCTCGTTCGACGAGAGCGAAATCAGCGACGCGATCGAACTGCGCGGCACGATGGAGGGCCTGGCCGCGCGCCTGGCCGCCGAGCGTGGCGTTAGCACGCGCCTTCTTCACGCCATGCGCGATGTCATCGCGCAGATCGACAGCGCGCTGACCGGCGAACTGACCGCCGTGAAATTCTCGCAGTACGTCGACCTCAACGCCCGGTTTCACCAATTGCTGGCCGAGGCCTGCGGCAGCGGGCTCGTCGCGCGCCAGATCGACAAGGTGACGAGCCTGCCGTTCGCTTCCGCGAGCGCCTTCGTCATGGTGCAGTCGATCGACGAAAGCGCGCGCGAGATGCTGCTGCTGGCGCAGTCTCAGCACTGCGCGGTGGTCGAGGCCATCGAACAGCGCGAAGGCGCGCGTGCCGAGGCGCTGATGCGCGAGCACAGCCGCATCGCCAACCGAAACCTGAAGTTCGCGTTGCAGAACCAGCAGGCAATGTCACAGGTACTTGGCGGCAGCCTGATCCGGCGCGCCCGCCGTACCACCTGACCCGCACCGCGGGTTCCTTCACCACTCTCTTCGTCAACCAACGTATCCTGGCGCCGCGCGCGCCGGGAGGGGAAAGTCATGTTCCTGAAAAACACCTGGTATGTCGCCTGCACACCCGATGAACTCGATGGCAAGCCGCTCGGCCGCACCATCTGCAACGAAAAGATGGTGCTGTACCGGGATGGCACCGACAGCGTCGCCGCGCTGGAGGACTTCTGTCCGCATCGCGGGGCACCCCTGTCCCTGGGTTTCGTGCGCGAGGGGCAACTGGTCTGCGGCTATCACGGGCTGACAATGGGCCGCGATGGCAAATGCAAGGCCATGGCCGGTCAGCGCGTGGGCGGTTTTCCGTCGATCCGCAACTACCCCGCCGTGGAGCGATACGGCTTTGTCTGGGTCTGGCCCGGCGATGCCGCGCTGGCCGATGACGCGCTGATCCCCCATCTCGAATGGGCGGTGAGCCCCGAGTGGGCGCATGGCGGCGGGCTATACCACATCGGCTGCGACTATCGCCTGATGATCGACAACCTGATGGACCTGACGCACGAGACCTACGTGCACGCGTCGAGCATCGGCCAGGCCGAGATCGAGGAATCCGCACCGGCAACGCGCGTGGAGGGTGACTCGGTCATCACCAGTCGCCATATGGAAGGCATACTGCCACCGCCATTCTGGGCCGCCGCATTGCGCGGCAACGGTCTTGCCGACGACGTGCCGTGCGACCGCTGGCAGATCTGCCGCTTCACACCGCCCAGCCACGTGATGATCGAGGTCGGCGTGGCCCACGCAGGCAAGGGCGGCTACGATGCGCCCGCCGAGCACAAGGCTTCGAGCATCGTCGTAGACTTCATCACCCCGGAGACGGAGACCTCGGTTTGGTATTTCTGGGGCATGGCGCGCAACTTCAAGCCGGACGACGCGGCGCTCACCGCGACCATCCGCGAAGGCCAGGGCAAGATCTTTGGCGAGGATCTGGAGATGCTGGAGGCGCAGCAGCGCAACCTGCTGGCCAATCCCGCGCGAACACTGCTGAAGCTGAACATCGACGCCGGCGGCGTGCAGGCCCGCCGCATTCTGGACCGGCTGCTCGCGCAGGAACAGACGCAGGCCGCGCAAGCGGTTGCACAGGCGGGAGCGGCATGATGCAGGTCCGGATTGCAAGCAAGACGGCGGCCGCGGACGGCATCGCCCTGTTCGAACTGGTGGCCGCCGATGGCGGCGCGCTGCCGCCCTTTACCGCTGGCGCGCATGTCGATGTGCATCTCCGCGACGGGCTGGTACGCCAGTATTCGCTGTGCAACGACCCGGCCGAGACGCACCGCTACCAGCTTGGCGTGCTGCGCGATGCCGCATCGCGCGGCGGCTCGGTCGCGATGCACGCGCTCGCGGCCGGAAGCATCCTCGAGATCAGCGCGCCGAAGAATCACTTCCCTTTGCATGCGGACGCCAGGCATTCGGTGCTGATCGCTGGAGGCATTGGCGTCACGCCGATCCTGGCGATGGCACAGAGCCTTGCGCGCAGCGGCGCATCGTTCGAGTTCCACTACTGCACGCGCAGCGCCGCCAGCACGGCATTCCAGGACCGGATCGCCGGCGACGACTTGCGCGAACGCACGTTCCTGTACCACGACGACCGGCAATGCGCCGACCTGCAGCGTCTCCTCGCCGCGCCCCGTGCCGATACGCATCTCTACGTCTGCGGGCCAGGCGGCTTCATGACGGCCGTACTGGACACGGCGCGCGCCGCCGGCTGGATGGAGTCGAACCTGCACCGCGAGTACTTCGCGGCGCCGGAAACGCCATCCGATCCAGGCGGCGCCTTCCAGGTAACCGTGCAGAGCACGGGCCGCGTCATCGATATCGCCGCGGACGAGACCGTGGTGCAGGCGCTGGCCGCGCACGGTGTGGAGATCCAGACCTCTTGCGAGCAAGGTGTCTGCGGCACCTGCCTCACGCGCGTGCTGTCTGGCACGCCCGATCATCGCGACGCCTACCTCACCGATGAGGAGCGCGCCGCCAATGATCAGTTCCTGCCCTGCTGCTCCCGCGCCAGGACCGGGATGCTCGTCCTGGACCTGTAGCCACGCTGTATTGCAAGACGCCGTCCCCCAAAAACCGCCCGTCCGTGGCGGTACTTCAACAAACACAAGGAGGTAGACAAATGCAGCCAGATATCCGGGAAACCATCAATCGCGGCACGATGAGCCCCGCCCAGGTCATGGCGATTGCCATCTGCATCGTCCTCAACATGCTCGACGGGTTCGATGTGCTTGCGATGGCCTTCACGGCATCGCACATTTCCAACGATTGGCACCTGACCGGCAAGGAGGTCGGCGTACTGCTCTCCGCGGGCCTGTTCGGCATGGCCGCCGGTTCGCTGTTCCTCGCGCCGTGGGCGGACCGTATCGGCCGCCGACCGCTGATCCTGATTTGCCTGGGCACGATCTCGGCCGGCATGCTGTGCTCGGCGCTTGCGCAAAACGTGCCGCAGCTTGCGGCGCTGCGCGCCGTGACCGGGCTCGGCATCGGCGGGATGCTCGCCAGCATCAACGTGATCACGGGCGAGTACGCGTCCGACAAGTGGCGCAGCACGGCGATCGTGCTGCAGGCGACGGGCTATCCGGTGGGCGCGACGATCGGCGGTGCCATCGCCGGCATACTGCTCGCCCATTACGGCTGGCGCAGCGTGTTCGTGTTTGGCGGCCTGATCACACTGGCGATGGTCCCGGTGGTGCTTGCGCGGCTGCCGGAATCGCTCGACTTCCTGATCGCGCGGCGCCCCGAGGGTGCGCTCGACAAGCTCAACCGTCTGCTCGCGCGCATGGGGCGCCCCACTGTCGCCGCGTTACCGGCGCACGAGGCGACGCAAGCACGCGAAGCCGGCGACGTGCGCAGCCTCTTCCGAGGCAGCCTGGCCATGCAGACGCTGATGATCTGGATGTCGTTCTTCCTCGTGATGTTCACGTTCTACTTCGTGCTCTCATGGACGCCGAAGCTGCTGGTGGCTGCAGGGATGTCGGCGCAGCAAGGCATCACGGGCGGGGTGCTGCTCAACGTGGGCGGCATCGTCGGCGGCACAGCGTTCGCGTTCCTCTCCGCGCGCATCGGACTGCGCCCGCTGCTGTGGAGCTGCTTTATCCTGACCGCGTTGATGATGGTCGCCTTTGGCCTGTACGCAAGCACGCTGGCGGCGGCACTGGCGCTGGCGGTCCTGATTGGCGCCGGCATCTTTGGCTGCATGGTCGGTCTCTATGCCTACGCGCCGATCCTGTACCCGGCGCAAACGCGCACCACGGGCATGGGTTGGTCGATTGGCATGGGGCGGTTCGGCGCGGTGCTTGCGCCGCTCGTGGCGGGGTCGCTGCTCGATGCGGGCTGGCCTTCGGCCCATCTGTACTATGTGTTTGCGATCCCGCTGCTGGTGGCGATTGCCAGCGTAGGCCTGCTCGGGCGCCTGTCGGCCGCCGTTGGGCAACCCGTGCGGGTCGGTGCGCACTGATCCGCGCACTGATTCGCGCATTGACCCGATGCCGGCCCCGTGCCGGCTATTTCAACGACAGCGGCACGCAGGCCGGTTCAGCCCTGCGTGCCGCATGCTAGTACGCGAGAGAAGTACGTATCAGGACATCTTCGCCATGCGCCGTGCTGTCAAAGCCCCAGCAACCGGACGGCGTTGTCCTTCAGAATGCCAGGCATCACCTCTGGCCGGAACCCGGCCTGCTTGAAGTCGTCCATCCACCGCTCCGGGGTGATCAGCGGGAAATCGCTGCCGAACAGCACCCGGTCCTTCAGCAGCGTGTTGGCGTAGCGCACGAGCTGCGGCGGAAAGTATTTCGGACTCCAGCCGGACAGGTCGATCCATACGTTGGGCTTGTGCATCGCCACGCTGATCGCCTCGTCCTGCCACGGGAAGCTCGGGTGCGCCATCACGATCTGCATGTCGGGAAAGGCAATCGCCACGTCGTCCAGGTGCATCGGATTGCTGTACTCGAGCCGCAGCCCGCCACCGCAACGCATGCCTGAACCAATGCCGCTGTGTCCCGTATGAAAGATCGCGGGCAGGCCGTGCCCGTTGATGACCTCATAGATCGGCCACGCCATCCTGTCGTTCGGATGGAAGCCCTGCACGGTCGGATGGAACTTGAAGCCCTTCACACCGTGTTCCTCGATCAGCCTGCGCGCTTCGCGGGCACCGAACTTTCCCTTGTGGGGATCGATGCTGGCGAAGGCCATCATGATGTCGTCGTTGGCCTTCGCCGCCGCAGCGATTTCTTCGTTCGGAATCCGGCGCCGGCCGAGGTTCGACTCGCTGTCTACCGTGAACATGACCAGGCCGATCTTTCGCTCGCGGTAATAGGCGACAGTTTCTTCGATCGTCGGCCGGCGCTTGTTGCCGAAGTATTTGTCGGCGGCGGCATCGTACTCTTCGCCGTAGTTGTCGAACGGGTTCCAGCAACTGACTTCCGCATGCGTATGGAAGTCGATCGCCACAAGGTTCTGGTGATCCATCATGGGCTCCGGGACGCTATCAGGATTCGGCCGTGAAGCCGACCTTCTTCACGAGCACGCCCCACTTGCGGTACTCGGCGTCCATCGCGCGTTTCATGTCGTCGGCGGACGAGCCTTTCGCCACGAGGCCAATCGAGAGGAAGCCATCGACGATGGCCGGGTCCTTGAGCGCCTGGTTGATCGCGGTGCCAGCCGCGGAAAGAACGGCTGGCGGCGTTCTGGCCGGTGCCAGAAAACCGAACCACTCGTCGGCCACCACTTCCGGAAAGCCCAGTTCCGCGAAGGTCGGCACTTCGGGCAGGTACGGGGCACGCGTGGCCCCCGAGGTGGCCAGGACGCGCAGCTTGCCGCTCTTGACGAATGGCAGGTAATCGCCAGTCAGCGTGAAACTCGAGGCGATCTGCCCGGCCACCACGTCGTTGACCGCGGGCAGCGAACCACGATAGGGCACGTGGCGCAAGTCCAGGCCTGCATTGAGGCCGAACAGCGCCCCGACGAAATGGGGTGTCGATCCCGCGCCCGGCGAGCCGTAGTTGGCGTCCGCAGGGTGAGCCTTCGCCCACGCGATGTAGTCCTTCACCGTCCGCACATTGGCCGGCACCGCCGGTCCGACGGCGAGCGCAAACGTCATGTATGCGGCCGTGGAGATCGGCGCGAAATCCGCCGCCGAATAGCTGAGCTTCGTATAGACGTGCGGATACGTCGACAGCGCCGATGCCTGCGAGAGCGCCAGCACGCTGCCGTCGGCCGGGGACGCTTTCAGCAGTTCGAGCGCGATGCGCCCGCCCGCGCCGGGGCGGTTGTCCACCACCGCGCCGCTGCGCGAGAACGCCGTGTTGGCAAATTTCTCGCCGACGCGCCGGGCAACCTGGTCTCCCACGCTACCGGCCGGGAAACCATAGAGTATCTTTGCCTGCTGGACCGCCTGAGCCAGCGCGGCCAGGGGCGACAGCGCACCGCATGCGGATGCGGCCATCAACGCCTGAAGAAGATCGCGGCGTGTTGTCATGACTTGTCTCCTCGTTGTCGTGTGTCGGGCGCCCTGGCGTATCTCGTCGCCGCCTCGTGGCGCCCCGGTCTGCCTCCTGCAGGCGGAGGTCAGAAAATATGCTTGATGCCGGTCATCACGCCGAACTGCTGGCCGCCCGGGCCGGTATTGGAACCCGTGGCGCCGCCACTGACCGAAAGGGTCAGCTGGCCGCTGTTATTGATGTAGCCGGCTGTCGCGTAGACGGACGTGCGCTTCGAGAACGCGTAGGTGCCGCGTAGCGCGTAAAGCATCGCCTTGTTATCGCTGTTGTGGAACTTGTAGTAATAGACTTGTCCGGCGACATTGAAAGCCGGGGTCACGTCGTGGGAGACGCCGCCGTAGATCATGTCGCTGCGCGGCGTGGGGCTGCCATCGTTGTCGCGGCGAATCCAGCCGAGGCCGACCTTGGTCCGGGAAAAGATCGCGTAGCCGCCAACAAACAGCCGGTCGTCCGTGAAGCTGCTGCTTGTGAGGCCCCCGAACGCGCCGGGCCCACCCCGCAACGAGTCGTAGGCGGCGGACAGGCCGATCGTCGGACCGAGCCCCTTGAATTCGTACAGCAGCATGGCCGACCATTCGCGGCACGCCCGCTTGTCCGCCGGGTTCTCGCCGGCACAGTTCTGGCCCGTCGGGCTCGGTCCGGCATTGACCGTGTCGCGGCCGAAGCTGTAGGTGGCCCCCACCGTCAGGCCGTTGAACGTGCCCTTGTATGTGATCGCGTTGTCGGCGCGGGCATTCGGCAGATAGCTGTCGAGCGATCCGGAGGCATAGACGTTCGGGCCAAGAATGTCGGCGTCCAGCGTTGCCCAGAACAGCATCGTGTACTGGCGGCCGAACCCCACCTGGCCCCAGGGCCCGGAGAGCCCGACCAGTGCCTGCCGGCCGAACAGACGCCCGCCCTGGCCCGACGCGCCGGCGTCGGGCGTGAACCCGGACTCGAGCACGAACACGCCCTTCAGGCCACCGCCGAGATCCTCGCTGCCGCGCAGCCCCCAGCGCGACGGCACCGTGCCGGTCAGCGTTGGCATGCGCACCACACTGTTCTTCGCGGTGCCGATGTTGTTGACGTACTCGACGCCGGTATCGACGACGCCATAGAGCGTCACCGATTGCGCGCCCGCGATGGCCGGCGCTGCCGCCAGCGCTGCCAGACCTGCCCGTCCAAATTTCATCTGCTGTCTCCTCTTGTCATGGCCGATCGTTGTCGGCGCTGCTGTTGTCATGCTTGCCGGCTCTGTGGCGCGGCTTCGTGCAAACGGATCACGCGGCCATCGCTGCCGGCGTCGTCGTAGAGCGCGTCGACCAGCGCGGCGCGGCGCGTCAGTACGGCACGCTGGTTGATCGAGCCCTTGTCGGTCAGTTCGCCGTCATCGAGCGACGGCGCCGCTTCGAGCAACAGCAGCCGCCTGACGCGCGTGGCGCTGCCCGTGGCAGTGAGGTCGAGCTTGCGCAGCATCGCCGAGAACGCTTCGCGCACCGGCGCGGACGCCAGCACTTCGCGCGTGGCCGCGTTCGCCGGCAGGCCGGCCAGGCGGCGGCATTCCGCCAGCTGCGGGAAGACGAGCAGACCGATCTCGTCCCGGTCCGCGCCCGCGATCACCACGTCCTGGACGTAAGGGGCGCCGGCGCCGATCACGCGCGCGCGCAGCGGCCCGACACTCACGAACGTGCCGGTACTGAGCTTGAAGTCCTCGGCAATCCGCCCGTCGAACAGGAAACCAAGCTCCGGCCGCTCGGGATCGACAAAGCGCAGCGCATCGCCAGTGCAGTAGTAGCCTTCCTCGTCGAATACCTGCCGGTCGGGGTCCGCCTCCGCGCGCCAGTAACCCGGCATCACGTGCGGCCCGCGAAAACGGGCCTCGTACTTGCCGTTGGCCGGCACCAGCTTCAGCTCGCAGCCCGCGGCCGGCAGGCCGACATAGCCCGAGCGGGCCACCGGGCCTGTCGTGAACATGCTCGACGGTGCGGTTTCCGTCATACCGAGGCCGGACATGATATGGATGCGCTGTCCGCAATGCGCCTCGGTAACGCGCTCCAGGCGGTCCCACGCTTCCTGCGAGAGGCCGGCGGCGGCAAAGAAATAAAGATTGACGCGCGAGAAGAACGTCTCGCGCAGCCGGGCATCCTGTTCCAGCGCCCTGCCGAGCTCCTCCCAACCCTTCGGCACGTTGAAGTAGATCGTGGGCGCAATCTCGCGCAGGTTGCGCAGCGTTTCATCGAAGCCGCCCGGCAACGGACGTCCGCCGTCGATGTAGAGCGTACCGCCGTTGTAGAGCACGATGCCCACGTTGTGGCTGCCGCCGAACGTATGGTTCCAGGGCAGCCAGTCCACCAGGACCGGCGGCACACGGCCGAGCTCCGGCATCGCCTGGCGCAGCATCTGCTGATTGCTGCACAGCATCCGGTGCGTGGTCGTTACCGCCTTGGGCTGCCGCGTGGAGCCCGAGGTGAAGAGGAACTTGGCGATCGTATCGGGACCCACCGCCGCATTGGCAGCGTCAACGCTGCCGGGACGCGTCTGTGCCAGCCCGTCGAAGGACGTCGCGGCGCGGCCGGGTAGATGACCGTCCCGGGCCACGACCTCGACGCCGGCAGGGACCACGGCTTCGATAGCGCGCGCGAACGCGGGGCCATCGGCGGCGTAGACCAGGCCAGGCGTCAGCAGATCAAACACGTGCCGCAGCTTGCCGAAGTCGCCGGAGACCAGCGAATACTGCGGTGATACGGCTGAGAACGGCACGCCCGCCCAGAGCGCGCCGAGCGCCAGTTGCAGATGCTCGAGATCGTTGCCGGACAGAATCAGCAGCGGCCGCTCGGCGCTCAGCGATCGGTCCAGCAGCGCCTGCCCGATCGACCGCGCACGCGCCAGCATCTCGGCATAGGTGATATTGATCCAGTTGCCGTCGGGGCCGCGCTGCGCCGCAAGCACGCGCGCTGGGTGACGGGCGGCGCCGGTGGCAAGGCAATCCGACATCCGTTCCGGGTAGTCCTGCAGCGCTTCCCGCGAACGCACGCGCCAGATCTCGCCATCGCGGCGGAACTCGGCCTCCGTGCGCCCGATGGCGACGTCGCGGTAGGACACGGCAGCGCCCCCGCGGCCGGGGGGGCCTTGCGTCGAGACGTTTTTCACGTCCTGTCTCCTCACTGTGGTGTTACCTCCCTCTGCGGGGAGTATGTGGATCGGCCGCCGGTTCAGACCGGATAGTGGCGCGGGGCGTTCTGGATCGTGATCCAGCGCAGTTCGGTGAATTCGGCTACGGCCGCCTGGCCGCCAAAGCGGCCATAGCCGCTCGACTTGACGCCGCCAAACGGCATCTGGGCCTCGTCATGCACGGTGGGGCCGTTGATGTGGCAGATACCCGATTCGATCCGTTGGGCAACCGACATCGCGCGCGACACGTCGCGGCTGAATACCGACGCGGAGAGGCCGTATTCGCTGTCGTTGGCCATGCGCACCGCCTCGTCGTCGCCATCCACGCGCGCGACCGTCACGACCGGACCGAACGATTCCTCGCGGTAGAGCTTCATGCCCGGTGCGATGCCGTCGACGATGACCGGCTGCAGGATCGCGCCGTCTGCGTGCAAGCCCACGGGCAGGCTTGCGCCCTGCGCGCGCGCATCCTCCACCAAGGCGGCGATACGCCGCGCGGCATCCTTGCTGATCAGCGCACCCAGCACGCTGGCCGGATCGGCGGGATCGCCAGCCCGCAGCGTCTTCGCCTTCGCGGCCAGCTTCTCGACGAAGCGGTCGGCGATCTTGCGGTCGGCGATTACGCGCTCCGTCGACATGCAGATCTGCCCCTGGTTGAAGAAGGCACCGAAGGCCACCGCATCGACTGCCGCATCGAGGTCCGCATCGTCGAGCACCAGCAACGGCGCCTTGCCGCCCAGCTCCAGCAGCGCCGGCTTCAGGTTCCGGGCCGCGTGCTCGGCAACGATGCGGCCCACGTGCGTGGAGCCGGTGAAGTTGACGCGGCGCACGGCGGGATGCGCGATCAGCCGCTCGACCACCTGCGCCGCATCCTCGGGCGCATTGGTGACCACGTTGACGACACCGTCGCCCAGCCCCGCCTCCTGCAGGACCGTCCCGATCAGACGATGCACGCCGGGGCACGCCTCGGATGCCTTGAGCACGACCGTGTTGCCGCACGCGAGCGGCATCGCCAGGGCGCGGGTGCCGAGGATCACCGGCGCGTTCCACGGCGCGATGCCAAGCACCACGCCGCACGGCTGGCGCACGGCCAGGGCCAGACTGCCCGGCACGTCCGAAGGAATCACGCTGCCCTCGATACGCGTCGTCATCGCGGCGGCCTCGCGCAGCATGTTGGCTGCCAGCATCACGTTGAAGCCGTACCAGTTCGGCATGGCGCCGGTCTCGGCCACGCCGATGCGGATGAAGTCCTGCGTACGCTGGTCCATCAGGTCGGCCGCCTTCAGCAGCCGGCGGCGGCGCTCGCCCGGCAGCAGTGCGGCCCACGCCGGGAAGGCCGCCGAGGCGGCATTGACGGCGGCATCGGCATCCGCGAGCGTGGCGGCCGGGGCGCGCGACACCACGGCATCGTTCAGCGGATTGCGGCGCGCGAAGGTGGCGCCATTGGCGGCGGGCCGATCCTGCCCGCCAATCAGCATGGTCAGTTCGTTCATCAGCGTTGTCTCCTGGCGGCGGCTCTTTGGGCCGCCGTCTCGATCGGGGGTTGACGGCCGCTCAGGCGCGCTTGTAAGCCTGCAGGCCCGGCTTGATCGACTTGTCGTCGAGGAATTGCTTCAGGCCCTGCTCGCGGCCGTGCTCGGGATCGCGCAGCTGCGCCTGGTCGAGCTTTGCGTACAGGTAGTCCTCGTTCTGCTCCCACGTCAGTTCGCGGCTGCGCTTGAAGCCGATCTTGGCCGCCCGCAGCACCACCGGGTTCTTCTCGAGCAGCTTTGCGGCCAGCGCAATCGTGTGCTCGCGCAGTTGAGCGCGCGGCACGCTCTCGTTGACCAGGCCCATCGCGGCGGCTTCGCTGCCGGTGAAGGTGTCGCCCGTCATGATGTAGTGCAGCGCCTTGCGGTGACCAACCGTATCGGCCATGGCCTTGCTGACCAGGTTGCCGGGCGGGATGCCCCAGTTGATCTCCGACAGGCCGAAGGTGGCCTCGTCCGCGGCGATGGCCAGATCGCAGGCCACCAGCGGCGAGAAGCCGCCGCCAAAGCACCAGCCGTTGACCATCGCGATGGTCGGCTTGCTGTACATGCGCAGGAGCCGCCATTGCCACTGCGACGCATCGCGGCGGATCTTCTCCTGCAGGATCTCCGGACCGGCATCCACTTCACGGAAGTACTCCTTCAGATCCATGCCCGCCGTCCAGGCGTCACCCGCGCCGGTCAGCACCAGCACCTTGGCGTCGGCATCCAGTTCCAGCGCTTCGAGCACCTGAACCATCTCGGCGTTCAGCGTCGGGTTCATCGCATTGCGCTTCTCGGGACGGTTGAACGTCACCCACGCAATGCCCGCTTCCACACTGACTTTCACAGCCTTCCAGCGCCCTTCGTAATCAGCCATCTCTGCTTCTCCTCGGTAATCCGGTTTCGCGATGTTTGTCAGTGTATTATCAACCTACCTGATATCTCAAGCGGAATTTCCGTTCTGCGCGTAAACCCCGATGCGGCCATCAAGAGCGCACGGAGACGGCGCCGCCGATGGCCAGGATGGCGCCTGCGCGCTTCGTGCATCGCACCACACGTCGCGCTTGACGTGCGTCGGCGGCACGCTATATAACGAACGCGTGGGTAGAAGCGGTCGATCGAACAGCAGCGGCGCAATGCCGCGAGGTTCATCTGGAGATTGCTCACTGACGGAGTTCCCGTCAGTGGCGCCATGACCCGACCGGTCCCACCGCCCCTGGCAGGACTCCAAGCCTTTCACCAGAGTCTTCGTTAGGGAATCTCAATGATCATCGACACCAGCTGTTATCCGACCAATCTGGTCGACCTGGCCTGGCGCCATGACGGCGACCCGTTCACGGGCGAACGTCTGATCCAGATGATGGATGGCCCGTTCACGATCAACGGCAAGCCGCGTCGCATCGACAAGGCGTTCATCCAGCCGCCGCAAGGCAACACGATCTACACCTATACCGATGGCGTGAAGTCGGGCGGCGAATCCATCGACGCCTACATGGCCTACACGCGCGAGATGGTGGCCAGGTATCCGGACCGCTTCATCGGCTGCTTTGTCTACAACCCGCGGTGCGGCGTGGAAAATGGCGTCAATGCCATCGAGCACTATGTGAGCAAGCTCGGTTTCAAGATGGTGCAGTTCCAGGCCAACATGCACGCCTACCGGCCGGATCGCGCGCTGGACTGGCTGCGCCCCGCCCTGCGGAAATGCGCGGAACTGGGCGTGCTGGTGAAGCTGCACACTGGAGATGGCCCCTACAGCATTCCCACCGAATGGGTGCCGATGATGAAGGAGTTTCCGACCGTCAACTTCATCATGGCCCATTTTGGCGTGCAGACCGGCGGCGTGTATTGCTTCGAACCGTTCCAGATGGCCATGGACATGCCTAACGTCTATTGCGAATCCGGCTGGTGCCTGCAATCGCGCATCGTCGAATTCGCGAAGGTGCTGCCAAGGCACAAGATCCTGTTCGGCTCGGACACGCCGCCGAACGAACCCGGCATGTGGCTGCGCCTGCTGGAGGTGCTGTGCTTCGAACCGCCCCAAGGACTCAATCTCGATGAGGACACGCTCGAGGACTACCTCGGCAACAACGTCGCCCGCATGATCGGCCTGGCGCCGACGCCGGTGCCGCGTTCGCTGGAAGAAGCCAAAGCGCGCCTGGCCGCATGAACGCGGACACACCCAAGAGATTCCGACGGAGCATACGAACATGATCATCGACACCCACCTGCACCCGACCAACCTTGTCGACGAGGCCTGGCGACACACGGGCGAGCCGTTCACCGGCGAACGCCTGCTCAAGATGATGGACGGCCCCTACATCATCAACGGCAAGCCGCGCCGCATCGACATGGGATTCATCCAGCCGCCGCCGGGCAACACTGGCTATCGCGATGGCAACCGCCGCGGCCGCGAGGGCATTCGCGACTACATGGCCTATGTGGCCAGCCTGTGCCAGAAGTACCCCGACCGCTTTATCGGCAACTTCACGTTCAACCCGCGCTGGGGCCCGGAAGAAGGCGCGCAGGAGCTGGAATTCCACGTCAAGGAATATGGCTTCAAGATGCTCAAGCTGCATGCCAACATGCACGGCTACCGCCCGGACCGCGCACTGGACTGGCTGCGTCCGGCCATGAAGGTCTGCGCCAAATACAACATCGTGGTGCTGATCCATACCGGCGACGGACCCTACACCATTCCGACGATGTTCTATCCGGTCATCCGCGAGTTTCCGATGGTCAATTTCATCATCGGACACTTCGGCATCCAGACCGGCGGCAACTATTCGTTCGAGGCGTTCTGGATGGCCATGGACACGCCGAACGTGTATTGCGAATCGGGCTGGTGCTTCCAGTCGCGCATTGTCGAGTTCGCACGCCAGTTGCCGCGCGACAAGATCGTGTTCGGCACCGACACGCCGCCAAACGAACCCGGCATGTGGCTGCGCGAGCTGGAAATGCTATGCGGCCCCGCGCCGCAAGGCATGGATCTCGATGAGGACGGCCTGGAGGACTACATGGGCAACAACATTGCCCGCCTGGTCGGCATCGAGACCACGCCGCCGCCGAAAACCCCGGAAGACGCTCAGGCACGCCTGAAAGACACCTACGCCAGCAAGCACATCTACGCCTGACCGGCACGCAGCAACTGACGTTTTTCCTTCCCGTCTGGTCACACACGGGCGCGTCGTCAACCGCGACGACCGCGCCCGTGCGCGGCAACGGTGTCCCGTTGAAGCATCCCAAGCGGAGCCATGCCATGACTGCCTCAACTTCCCTGCCAGGTATCGACCGACATCCAGGCCAGGGGTCCGGCCCGGTGTTCGAAGACACCTCGCAGGACTTTCACACCTTCCTGGCCGCCTATTGCGCGGCATTTCCCGACGATGTCCTGACCGTGCGCGAGCCGGTCACCGCCAATCAGGACCCCACCGCGCTGGTATGGGCGCTGGCCGCGCAACAGCGTCATCCCGTCGTGAAGTTCGACGACGTGGCCGGGTTGGGCACGCCGCTGGTGACCAACCTGTTCGCATCGCGCGAACGCGTGGGCCGCATGCTCGGCGGCGTCTCGCCCACCGGCATCCATGCCGAGTACCAGGCGCGCGCGCGACGCCTGCTGTTGCCTCGCGTGCTCGATGCGGGCGCGGTAACCGGCATCGTGCAGGAACAGGTGGACCTGACCACCTTGCCTGCCATCCGGCATTTCGCCACCGATCGCGGGCCGTATATCACCAACGCCATCCTGATCGCCGAAGACCGGGAGCTGGGCATCGGCAACGCCAGCTACCACCGTTCGATGCTGCATTCCCCGACCGAGATCGCCACGAGCCTGCATTCGCGCGGTCACTTGTGGCGCATGTACCAGCGTGCGGCCGAACTGGGCAAGCCGCTGCCCGTAGCGATGGTGATCGGCGCGCATCCGTTGTTCATGCTGGCCGGCGCCGCACGTCTGCCCTATGGCGTGGATGAGCGGCAGGTGGCGGGCGGGCTGTTCGGTGCACCGCTCGAAGTCGTGCGCACGCCGCGATACGGCATCGAGGTCCCGGCGCATGCGGAAATCGTGCTCGAAGGGGTGCTCGATCCCCGCGCGCGCGTGGACGAAGGGCCGTTTGGCGAGTTCACCGGCTACTCGTCCGATCGCTCCACCAACAACCTGCTGCGCGTGGAGACCGTGATGCGGCGCAACGACGCGTGGCTGGTCGACGTGGTCGGCGGCAATTCGTCCGAGCACCTGAACCTGGGGCGCATTCCGCGCGAATCCGAGATGGTGGAAAAGCTCAAGGATCGTTTCCCCTCGGTCACCGCCGTGCACTATCCCAGCTCGGGCACGCATTTTCATGCGTACGTGGCGCTGCGGCAGTCGCGCCCGGGCGAGGCCCGCCAGGTCATGCTGGGCCTCCTTGGCTGGGACCCGTACCTGAAAACCGTGGTTGCCGTGGATCACGACGTCGACATCACGAACGACGAGCAGGTGCTCTGGGCCCTGGCCACGCATCTGCAGCCGCATCTTGACGTGGTGATCGTGGACGGCTTGCCCGGCAGCGCGCTGGACCCGTCGGCTTCGGGTGTCGGCACGACGTCGCGCATGGGACTCGATGCCACGCGCGGGCCGCACTTCGACGGCGTCCGCGCGCGGATCGATGACGATGCGATGGCGCGTGCCGCCGCGCTGCTCGCGCGCATGGATTCGGGAAAACACTGACTCACGCAGCACTTGATCGAAGGCGCGCGACATTGATCGGATAACCCGATCCATTCATCCGAACGCCCCATTTACCGAATATCCGGACGCTGGCATGCTGCCCTGACAATGACACGCAGGTGGCGGGAACACGTGGCGCAGACCATGGGGATACAGCTGCTGTCCCCTTCCGAACCAACCGCGCGGGCAATACCGGCCTGGAAGACGAAGGAGACAGCATGACCCACCACCCCACCCCCCATGGGTTCGGCCCGGCGCACCCGGTCGATGAAGTCTTGCCCCCGCTCAGGCTGGCCGCGCTTGGCCTGCAACACGTGCTCGTGATGTACGCGGGCGCGATTGCGGTGCCGCTGATCATCGGCGGTGCGCTGCATCTGCCCAAGGACCAGATCGCGTTCCTAATCGCGGCGGACCTGTTCTGCTGCGGCCTGGTCACGATGATCCAGAGCATCGGCATCGGGAAGATCGGCATCCGCCTGCCTGTGATGATGGGCGTCACGTTCACGGCCATCGCGCCGATCATCGCCACCGGCTCGAACCCGTCACTGGGGCTGCCGGCCGTCTTTGGCGCAGTGATGGTGGCCGGCGTGTTCACGTTCCTGGCCGCACCGTACGTAAGCCGGCTCATCCGCTGGTTTCCGCCCGTGGTGACGGGCACCGTGGTACTGGTGATCGGCATTTCGCTGATGCGTGTCGGCGTGAACTGGGCCGCCGGCGGCAACCCCACGCTGAACACGGCCGCAGGCCCCGTGCCGAATCCCGCCTACGGCCTGCCCTTGCATATCGGCATCGCGGCCGTGGTGTTGCTGACGGTGCTCTGCATGATCGCGTTCTTCAAGGGCTTCCTCTGCAATATCGCCGTGCTGATCGGCATCACGGTGGGATTCGCGATCGCCGTGGCGCTGGGCAAGGTCACGTTTGCCGGCGTGCATGCGGCCGACTGGGTGGCACTGATCACGCCGTTCCACTTCGGATGGCCCACCTTCGACCCCATGACATCGATCACGCTGTGCGTTGTCATGGTGGTGATCATGATCGAAGGCGTGGGCCAGTTCCTGGCGCTGGGCGAAATCGTGGAACGTCCGGTCACGCCCGATGACCTCGCGCGCGGCCTGCGCGCCGACGGAGTGGGCGCGCTGGTGGGCGCGGTGTTCAACACGTTCACCTACACGTCGTATGCGCAGAACGTGGGGCTGGTGCAGGTGACCGGCGTGCGCAGCCGCTGGGTGTGCGCCACGGCCGGCGGCATCCTGATCGTGCTGGGCTGCCTGCCCAAGCTCGCGTTCTTCGCCGCGTCGATTCCGCAATACGTGCTGGGCGGCGCCGCACTGGTGATGTTCGGCATGGTGGCGGCCACGGGCGTGCGCATACTCGGGCACGTGGATTTCGTGGAAAACAAGAAGAACGCGTACATCGTTGCCGTGAGCGTGGCGCTGGGGATGATCCCGCTGGTGGCCGACAGGTTCTTCGCGCAGCTTCCCGAACTACTGGCCAGGTTCTGCCAGAACGGCATCCTGCTCGGCACCCTGTGCGCGGTGCTGCTGAACCTGCTGTTCAACGTCCGCGCCGAGCGTGCCCCCCAATTGCTGGCGAAGAACGTGGCGTAGCGGCGCGTGGCCTTCGCGCTTGCCGCGCGCACGTGAGAGGGGCCGGAAGCCAGGGCGCGGCGGCTGCACGCGTCCTTGCTATTTCCCCTGGTCGCTGCGATGTCGCATCAACAGATCGCGGAACGTCTGCGCGGGTGGGGACAGGGATCGGTCCGCATGCACAAGCAGGCTGATCTCGCGCGAGATGACGGGGTCTTGCGGCATGACTGTCACCAGGCCCAGCGCCGACGTCAGCCGCGTGACGGCCGTGCTCATCACCGCGATGCCCAACCCGGCATCGACCATACCGACCATCGTGAGCGGCAGGAACACCTCGTGCACGCGCGTCAGCGAAATACCGCGCATGGCCAGTGCGGCGTCCAGGCAGTCGCGAATGGGATTGCCACGGTGCGGCCCGATCACCGGCAGCTTCGCCACGTCTTCCCACGTCAGCGCACGCCGGCGTGCCAGCGGATGGCTGGGCGGCATCACGATCACGAACGCGTCGGACGATAGCCGGTGCGCGCTGAGATCGGGCTGACCTTCAGGAATCGTGCCGATACCGAAGTCAACCTCGCCCGCGCTGACCATGCGGGGCACTTCATCTTCGGCGACGTCATGCAGTTCCACTTTCACGCCCGGATGGCCCACGCAGAACTCGCGAATGAAACGCGGCAGCATCAGTGCCGCCTGGATCGATGACGCCGCAATCGACACACGTCCGCGCCCCAGCGACCGCAACTCGGCCGAACTGTCGATCACGCTGTCGATGTCGGCCACGGCCTTCCTGACCATTGGCAGCAGTTCCGCGCCGGCCTGCGTGATTTGCATCAGGCGCGTATGGCGGTCGAACAGCTTGATGCCCAGGTTGCCTTCCAGCTCGTGGATCAGCGCGCTGACCGATGACTGCGAAAGGTTCAGCTTCTCCGCCGCGCGTGTGAAATGCAGCTCCTCGGCAACGGCCACGAAGGCGCGCAGTTGCCGCAGCGAAACGCTCATATTGACCGGCATGTCCCCCCCTGCTCTGTGGTGCGCCTCAACGGTGTCGCGGGCAGTGATTCAGAGGGTAACACGATCAATAAATCCCGTTATGGGTATTTACCGATGATGGGCCGCGAACCATGATGCAAGCACGGCCAGCGGCAAACGCCCGCGCTGCCCGGGCCGCCAGCACCCCCAAAGGAGCGAAGATGAGAGCGTTTGAATATCTCGAACCCGCCACGCTTGCAGAGGCCTCGGCGCTGCTGCATCGCTGTGGCGGCCGTGCCAGCGTGCTGGCCGGGGGCACCGACCTGCTCGTGCAGATCAAGGAATCGCACCGCCAGCCCTCGCACGTCATCAACATCAAGAAGATTCCCGGCATGGACGTGCTGGCCTTCCATCCGGCCGATGGCCTGCGCATCGGGGCGCTGGTCACCACGCGCGAGGTGGAAACCTCGTACGCGGTGCGGCGCCACTACGCCAGCCTGGCCAAGGCCGTCACGGACTTCGCATCGATCCAGGTACGCAACCGCGCCACGGTGGTGGGCAATGTCTGCCGCGCATCGCCGTCCGCCGATTCGCTCGCGCCACTGATGGCCGACCACGCGTCGGTGCATCTGTACGGCCTGCAAGGCTCGCGTTCGATGCCCGTGGAGGACTTTGTGACTGGCGCCGGCAAGACCGCGCTGGCACCCGATGAACTGGTGTCGTCTATCACCATTCCCGCGCCGGCCCCGCACACCGGCAAGGTCTACATCAAGCACGGACGGCGCGTGCAGATGGAACTGGCCACCGTCGGCGTGGCCGTGTCGATCACGGTGGATCGCGGGCATTGCACCGACGTTGGCATCGTGCTGGCCGCAGTCGGTCCCACGCCGATTCGCGCCCGACATGCCGAAGCGCTGCTACGCCATCGCCCCGTCACCGACGCGCTGGTCCTGCAGGCCGCGCATGCCGCCATGGAAGATGCGCGGCCCATCAGCGACGTGCGCGCAAGCGCCGAATATCGGCGCGATATGGTGGGGGTGCTGACGCGCCGCGCCATCGCCCAAGCCCTGGAGGTCCTGTGATGCGCAAGCTGATCGAAGTCGATATCAACGGCGAAGCCCGCGAGCTTGCCGTGGAACCCAACAGTACCCTGCTGGACGCCCTGCGCGACGACGCCGGACTGACCGGCACCAAGAAGGGCTGCGATGTAGGCGAATGCGGCTCGTGCACGATCCTGGTCGACGGCGCGCCGATGAACAGTTGCCTGATGCTGGCCCCGGAAGCCCATGGCCGCAAGATCGTCACCATCGAAGGCATCCAGCCCGCCGCCGACCGGGTGCATCCGATACAGGAACAGTTCATGCGCTGCGGCGCCGCCCAATGCGGCTTCTGCACACCCGGCTTCATCGTCGCCATCAAGGCGCTGCTCGACGCCAACCCGCAGCCCACGCGGCAGGAAATCCGCTTTGCCATCGCGGGCAACATCTGTCGCTGCACCGGCTACACCCGGATCATCGAAGCGGTGGAACGGACCGCCGAGGCCATGCGCCATCCGGATGGCGATGCCGCTCGCGCACTGACGGAGAACGCACGATGACCCACGCCGTGATAGGACACAGCGTCAAGCGCACCGACCTGCTGGACAAGGTCACCGGCAACGCCAAGTACGTATCGGACATGCCGATGGCTGGCCTGCTGCATGCCAGGCTCAAGCGATGCAATGTGGCGCACGCGCGCATCGTCGGCATCGACACGTCGGCCGCGCTGGCGCTGCCGGGTGTCAAGGCGATCCTCACGCACCAGGACGTGCCGCGCGTGCTGCATGCGGGATCGTCGCATCCGCGCTCGGCGTCGGTCACGTGCGACCAGTACATCCTGGACGACAAGGTGCGCTACTGGGGCGAAGGTGTCGCGGCCGTCGCGGCCACCAGCGAGGACATCGCGGCGCGCGCCATCGAACTGATCCAGGTCGAGTACGAAGCACTGCCGGCGTATTTCACCGTGGAAGACGCCGCCGCGCCGGGCGCCACGCCGATCCATGACCGCGAACCGGGCGGCAACCTGGTGCTGCCGCCGGTCAGAATCGAGCGCGGCGACGTAGACAAGGGCTTTGCCGAAGCGGACTTCATCCTCGAAGGCGTGTACGAAGGCGGCCGTCCCACGCCGGCCTACATGGAACCGAACGTGCTGACCTGCAAGTGGGACGGCAACGGCAACCTGACGGTGTGGATCTCGACGCAGACCGCGTTCATGGTGCGCGGCATCATGGCCGAGGTGCTGGGCCTGCCGCTGCACAAGGTGCGGGTGCTGGTGGACCACATGGGCGGGGGGTTCGGCGCCAAGCAGGATCTTTTCCAGGCCGAGTTCCTGTGCGCGCTGCTGGCGCGCCAGACGCATCGTCCGGTACGGATGGAATACACCCGCGAAGAGACCTTCCTGGGCGGGCGCACCCGCCATCCGGCCAAGGTCTGGCTGCGGCAGGGCTTTCGCAACGACGGCACCATCACCGCGCGCGAAGCGAAGGTGGTCTTCAATTCCGGCGCGTACGGTTCGCACGGGCCCGGCGTGACCAATGTCGGCACGGCGGCCATGGTGTCGCTGTATCGATGCGAGAACGTCAGGCTGGAAGGCCGCTGCGTCTACACCAACAGCCCCATTGCCGGCGCATTCCGTGGCTATGGCGTGGTGCAGACGTACTACGCGCTCGACATCCAGATGGACGAGGCCGCCGAACGACTGGGCGTCGATCCGGCCGAACTGAAGCTGCGCAACGCGGTGCGTGACGGCGATATCGCGCCGTCCAATCACCCGCTCATCGGCCATGGTCTCGAAGCCTGCATCCGCAAGGGCATGGACGTGGTGAACTGGAACGCTCGCCGTGCCGAAACGCGCCAGCAGCGCGGCGTGCTCCGGCGCGGCTGGGGCATAGGCTGTGAGATGCACGGCAGCAGCGCGTATCCGGGCATCAAGGAACAGGCCAATGCGATTGTCAAGATGAACGAGGACGGCACCGTGGTGCTGCTGACCGGCGCCGCCGGCCTGGGCACGGGCGCGCATACGGCGCTGGCGCAGATCGTGGCCGAAGAACTGGCCATCCCGTTCGAATCGGTCAGCGTGGTACACGGCGACACCGACGTCGTACCGTGGGACATCGGCGCATTCGCCAGCCACACCACCTACATGGTGGGACGCGCCGCGCAGATGGCGGCCGGCGACATCAAGACGCAGCTGCTGGCGCGCGCGGCGAAACAGATGGAAGCCGAAGCGGCCGACCTCGATATCGCGAACGGCGTGATCTCCGTGCGCGGCCGCCAGGGCCCGACGATGACCGTGCGCGAAGCGGTGATGCCGCGCAAGGGCCTGCCCGCCGCGCAACTGGTGGGCACCGCCACCTATCACCCCACCAAGTCGTACTCGTTTGCCGCCCATTTCGTCGAAGTGGAAGTCGATACCGAAACCGGCTTCATCACCGTGAAGCAGGTTGTGCCCGTGCACGACATCGGCAAGGTGATTCATCCGATTGCCGCCGCGGGCCAGATCGAGGGCGGCATCCAGCAGGGCATTGGTCACACGCTCTACGAGGACTACCAGATCGACATGAAGACGGGCAGGTCATTGAACGCCAATTTCGTCGACTACAAGATGCCGCTGGCCATGGACATGCCGGAGATTCACACCGTGCTGCTGGAAGCCGCGCCCGACCCGGGCGGCCCGTTCGGTGCCAAGGGCGTGGGGGAAGATCCGATCGTCGCCATCGGGCCGGCCATCGCCAATGCCGTGTTCGACGCCATCGGCGTACGCTTCCGCCACTATCCGATCAAGCCCGAACAGGTATTGCAGGCACTGGCGGCAAAGCGCGCGACGGAGGCCCACCCATGAACACGACGCGCAGGCTGGTTGTAGCCATCACGGGCGCCAGCGGCGCAGCGTACGGTGTGCGGCTGCTGCAGGCGCTCGGGATGATCGACGGCTGGGAAACGCACCTGGTTTGCTCGCCGTCCGGCCTGCTCACCGTGCATCACGAACTGGGCCTGCAACGCCCCCAGGTGGAAGGGCTGGCGGACGTCGTGCACAACGTGCGCGATATCGGCGCCAGCGTGGCCAGCGGGTCTTTCCGCTGCGACGGCATGGTGGTGGCGCCCTGCTCGATGCGCACACTGGCCGCCGTGGCCACCGGGCTGGCCGACAACCTGATCACGCGCGCGGCCGACGTCATGCTCAAGGAACGCCGCCGGCTGGTCTTGCTGGCGCGGGAAACGCCGCTGCACCTGGTGCATCTGCGCAACATGACCACGGTCACCGAAATGGGGGCCATCGTCATGCCGCCGATGCCAGCCTTCTATACCCATCCGCAGCACGTCGACGACATCGTCAACCACACCGTGGGCCGCGTGCTGGACCTGTTCGACATGCCGCATGAAGGCCTGCTCTCGCGCTGGGCCGGCATGCGCGCCTCACTTGCCGCCGTCAACGCCGACGTCATCACCCCGGAGACACCATGAACGAATGCCATCGCCACACCCAGCCGCCGGTGCCCGTCACCATCCTGACCGGCTTTCTGGGGTCGGGAAAAACCACGCTGCTGAACCACATCCTGACGCAGAAGCACGGGCACCGCATCGCGGTGATCGAAAACGAGTTTGGCGAAGTCGATGTCGATTCCGACCTGGTCATGACGTCCGACGAAGAGATCTACACAATGACAAACGGCTGCATCTGCTGCGTGGTCGACGTACGGACCGATCTGGTGGCCATCCTGCAGAAACTGCTGGCACGTCCCGAGCGCTTCGACCATATCCTGGTGGAAACCAGTGGTCTGGCCGACCCGACACCGGTGGCCGCCACGTTCTTCATGGATAACGACGTGGCCAGGCAAGTCACGCTGGACGGCATCCTGACGCTGGTCGATGCGGTGCACATCGAAGACCATCTCGACGATCCGCAACTGTCCGGCTTCGACAACCAGGCCCTCGACCAGATCGTAGCCGCCGACCGCATCATCCTGAACAAGTCCGACCTCGTGAGCGCCGAGCGGCTGGACGCGCTGGCGCACCGGCTACATCACCTGAACGAAGGCGCACAGATCCTGCCGTCCAACTACGCGCAGGTGGATCTGTCGCGCATTCTCGGCATTGGCGGTTTCACGACCGGTGCCGCACGCCTGCCCGACGACGACCACGCCCATCATCACGACGCCAACCATGTCTGCGACGAACGTTGCGACCACGGCCAGGACGACAACGACCCCGCCCATCGCCATGACCCGTCGGTCACGTCGGTTTCGCTGGTGTTCGACACGCCATTCGACCGCCAGCGGCTGGAACACGGGCTGCGCGCATTGCTGGCCGCGCAAGGCGACGACGTCTTCCGCATGAAAGGCATCGTGGCCGTGCACGACGACGACCAGCGGTACGTGCTCCAGGCCGTGCACCGGCTGATGGACTTCCATCCGGCGGACGCATGGGGTGAACTGCCTCGCGAAAGCAAGTTCGTCTTTATCGGGCGCAATCTCGACCGGGCGCGGCTGCAGACGCTGCTGGGCGTGTGTCAGCCCACGCCACTACCGGCATAGCACGCCGCCGCCAACGCGGCCAGACCCGCTCTGGGACCCCGCCACGATACTGGCGGGTGGTTGATGGCGCAGCCGTCTCACGTCGGCTGCGTCTTTTTTACCCCGCGCGACGCAGCGTGGCCGACGGCGATTCCCCGAATTCGCGCCGGTATTCGCGCGCGAACAGGCTCAGGTGCGTAAACCCGTGCCGCAAGGCGATGGTCGACACCACGCCCGGCCCCGGTATCGCGCGTTGCAGGTCGGCGTGCGCCCCCTGCAGGCGCAGCACACGCAGGTATTCCATCGGCGTGGTGTTCTTGCTCTTGCGGAAGCCCAGCTGCAACGTGCGTTCGCACACGCCGCAATGGGCGGCAAGTTCCTGCATCATCACCGGCTTGTCCAGATTGGCGCGCAGGTACCGGATGGCGCGACGCACATAGGCCGGCAACGATGGCAGATAGCCGAGCGGCAGCAGGCTGCCGTCCTCGCCGAAATGGTCCACCAGCAAGGTGTTCAGGCAAAGCTGTTCGATGGCCGCATCGACGGCGGGCAGTCCCTGGCGACCCTCGCGCATCGCGGCTTCGGTGCGCATCCACGTCATCAACGCGCGCCAGCGCCCAGCGCGTTGCGCGTCGGGCAACGGCTGCAATGCAAACAGCATGGGGCTGGGGGAATCGAAGTGGAAGCACGCACGAAACGCGTCCTCCAGCGCATGGCGGCGCACCACAACGCTGAAGCGTTCGCATCCGGCTTCCAGCCGCAGCCGCACGGACAGCGATGGCGAGAACACCCACGTGCTACCAGGCTCCATCGTGACCGCCGCGCCTTCGACCTCCACGCTGCACTGGCCCGAGATCACGGTCTGGATCACGTACTCGTCCTTGCCGGGCACGGGCTCCACCATCATGTCGCGCGCATATCGCGTGGTGGCCAGGGTCAGGTGGCCGATCTGGCAGCTTTGCAGCGCCACTTCAGGGTCGGCATCGTCCGTGTGCAGCCGCGTGGGACCGAACACGCGCGCCGACAGCGCCTGCACGTGATCCAGTGCACGCGCGTGGCTCGCAGTGTTCATTCTTGGTGCAGCATGATGGCCCATGGTGCAGACGGAGGGACGAACGGCAGGGAATGTGTGCATGCTAGGGAGCCATGCACGTTTCATGCAAGCTAAGGAAAACCCGCTGTATTTCGCTTCCGTGCGCGCGCCTTCGCAATGTTGCTACGCACGCGGTTGCGGGCTCGCTACCTTGGGTGCACATCCCACACGTCCAAGGCAGGAGAGAGCCATGTCCACCCCCGTCCATCCCGTCGACCAGATCCTGCCCGCGCGGGCCATGGTCTCGCTAGGCTTCCAGCATATGCTGGTGAGTTATCTTGGCGCGATCGCCGTGCCGATGATCGTGGCGGGCGCGCTGAAGATGACGCCGGCGCAAACCACGCTGCTGATCAGTACCGCGCTGTTCACGTCCGGCATTGCCACGCTGCTGCAAACGGTGGGCGTCTGGAAGTTCGGCGTGCGCCTGCCGCTGATGCAGGGCGTGGCGTTCGGATCGGTCGGACCGGTGATCGCCATCGGCACCGATCCGTCGCTGGGCTTTACCGGCGTCTGCGGCGCGGTGATCGGCGCGGGCGTGGTGACGATGTTCCTCGCGCCCGTGATCGGGCGGCTCAAGCGGTTCTTTCCGCCAGTGGTCAGCGGCTGCATCATCACTTCGGTGGGCCTGTCGCTGTTTCCGGTCGCCTACCAATGGACTGGCGGCGGCCATGGCGCGAAGGAATTCGGCTCGCCGCTGTTCTTTATCGTGGCCTTCGGCACGGTGGCGCTGATCCTGTTCACCAACAGCCACGGTGGCCGCCTGGTGCGCAGCCTGGCCGTCCTGATTGGCCTGATGCTGGGCGGCGCGGCCGCCTGGCTCATGGGCATGGGCAACTTCGACGAAGTGGCCCGCGCGCCCTGGTTCACCATGGTCACGCCGTTCGCGTTCGGCATGCCCACGTTCCATGCCAGCGCCATCGTGACGATGGTGATCGTGATGGTCGTGCAGATGGTGGAATCGATGGGCCTGTTCGTCGCCATCGGCGACATCGTCAAGCGGCCCGTCACCGAACAGGAAGCCACGGCGGGCCTGCGCGCGAACGGGCTCGCCAGCGCCATCGGTGGCATGTTCGCCGCCTTCCCGTTCATCGCGTTCATGGAAAACGTCGGGCTGGTCATCGTCACCGGCGTGCGTAGCCGCTGGGTGGTGGCCGTGTGCGGCGTCATGCTGTGCGCCGTGGCCCTCGTGCCGAAGATCGGCGCACTGTTCTCGTCGATTCCGGCCGCCGCACTGGGCGGCGCCACCATCGTCATGTTCGGCGTGGTGGTAGCCGCCGGCATACGCACGCTTGGCCAGGTGGACTACGAACGCGAACCCGCCAACCTGAGCGTGGTGGCCATCACGCTGGCCTGCTCGCTGATGCCCGTGATCATGCCGAACCTGCTGGAGAAACTGCCCGCCGCGCTGCAGCCGTTCCTGCATAGCAGCGTGATCATCTCGTGCGTGGTGTCGGTGCTGCTGAATCTCGTCCTCAACGGCATTCCGGCGCGCGACGACAACGTCGAGCCGGCCCAGCACGCCGTGGTGCCCGAACACTTTCCGGAGGTCTGAATCATGACGACGACAAGTCCGATGCTGATCCGCGGCGCCGCCGCCGTCATGACCGGCCGCGCCGGTGCCAACGCCCGGGCCGGTGCCGTGGATATCCGCATCCGCGACGGCCGCGTGGCCGAACTGGCCCCCAACCTGACGCCGCAGCCCGATGAAGCCGTGATCGACGCCACCGGCTGCGTGATCTATCCCGGCTGGGTCAACACGCACCATCACCTCTTCCAGAACCTGCTCAAGGCCGTGCCCGCGGGCATGAACGCCGATCTGCAGGAATGGCTGGCCAGCGTGCCGTATCCGCGGCTGGACCGCTTCACGCCGGACAGCTTCCGCACCGCCGTCCGGCTGGGCATGGCGGAACTGCTGCTATCGGGCACCACCACCTGCGCCGACCACCACTACCTGTATCACCACGGCCATGGCGCCGAAACGGGCGATGTGCTGTTCGACGTGGCCGAAGAGTTCGGCATGCGCCTGGTGCTGTGTCGCGGTGGCGCCGTGCAATCGAAGGCCAATCATCCTGGCATGCGCGCCACGGCGCTGGTGCCCGAAACGTTCGACGAAATGCTGGGCGACATAGAACGCCTCAAGTCGCGCTATCACGATGCCAGCCCCGACGCGCTGCGGCGCGTGGTGGTGGCGCCCACCACACCCACGTTCTCGATGCCCCCCGCGATGCTGCGCGAAGTGGCGGCGTTCGCGCGCGGCATGCAGTTGCGGCTGCATACGCACCTGTCGGAAACCGACAACTACGTGCGCTTCTGCGCCGAAAAATTCCACTGCACGCCCGTACAGTTCGTGGCCGATCACGACTGGCTGGGCCCCGACGTGTGGTTCGCCCACCTGGTCACCGTGACACCCGACGAGATCCGCATGCTCGGGCAGACGGCCACCGGCGTGGCGCACTGCCCGGTCAGCAACGCGCGGCTGGGCAGCGGCATCGCGCCGATACGTGCCATGGCAGACGCCGGCGTGCCGGTGTCGATCGGGGTCGATGGCGTCGCGTCGAACGAATCGGGCAGCATGGTCCACGAAGCCAATTTCGCCTGGCTGATCCATCGTGCGCTGGGCGGGGCATCGCAGACACGCGTCGAAGAGGTGATCCACTGGGGTACGGCCGGTGGCGCGCAGGTGCTCGGGCTGCCAGGCATCGGCACGCTGCAGCCGGGCCAGTCCGCCGACCTGGCCATCTACGACGTCAGCGGCTTGCGCTTTGCCGGCTTCCACGACATTGCCACGGCGCCCGTTGCGGCCGGCGAGCCAACGCCGGTGCGCGACGTGTTCGTGCGCGGCCGGCACGTGGTGCGGGACGGTGCCGTGGTCGGGCTCGACATCGAACGCCTGCGGCGCGACGCCCAGGCGGCCTTGCAAACCTTGCTGCCATAGCGCCATGGCGCCCCGGGGCCGGCCGAGCCCCGGGGTTCGGGAAGCCGGAACGGCTGGTGTGTCCCCCGCACCGCTTGACGGCCTCACGCAAACATGCGACTGTTTTATGAACATTACGTTCATTTTTGAACATACAGGAGCATCCCATGGTTCACGGAAGGATCGGCATCAATGGCGCCGGCATTGGCGGGCTGGCCGCGGCCATTGCCCTGCGCAAGCTCGGCATGGACGTCGTCGTGTATGAGCAGGCGCCCCGCTTTGCGCGTGTCGGCGCGGACATCAACCTGACGCCCAATGCGGTGCGCGCACTGGACGGGCTCGGCATCGGCGATGCGCTCCGCGAGACGGCCGCTCGTCCTACGCATCGCATCAGCCGGATCTGGGACAGCGGCGAAGAAACATCGCGCCTGGCCATGTCCGATGAAGCCGAGCGCCGCTATGGCGCCCCCCAGCTGACGATGCACCGGGGCGACCTCATGTCGGCACTCGAAGCGGCAGTCCCCGCGGCCAATGTGAAGCTGGGCGCGAAGGCCATTGCGATCGTCCCACGCGAGCGCGGTGCCACGGTGCAATTTGCCGACGGGTCCAGCGACGACGTGGACGTGTTGATCGGCGCCGACGGCATCCATTCCGTCGTGCGCCGGGCGATCCTCGGCGACGAGCATCCCACGTTCACCGGTGTCGTCGCCTACCGGGCGGTGGTGCCTGCCGAGCGCCTTGCGGGCGTTCCGAACATCGGCGCGTTCACGAAATGGTGGGGACCCGAAGCGACCAGCCAGATCGTGACGTTCCCGCTGAACCGCGGCCGCGAGATCTTTGTGTTTGCCACCGTCGCACAGGAGAGCTGGCGCAATGAGTCATGGACCACGCCGGGCCGCGTGGAAGACCTGCGTGCCGCCTATGCAGGTTTCCACCCCGATGCACGGGCGCTGCTCGACGCCTGCGACGACGTGCTCATCTCCGCGCTCTACGTGCGCGACCCACTGCCCGCATGGTCCGCGGGGCACATCACCCTGATGGGCGACGCCTGCCATCCGATGATGCCATTCATGGCGCAAGGGGCCGGCATGGCCATCGAGGACGGCGTGGTCCTGGCGCGTTGCCTCGCCGACGCCAGCCCTGCCGACGTTCCCGCTGCCCTGGCGCGCTACCAGTCAGCCCGTCACGCACGTACCAGCCGCATCCAGATCGGATCGCGCGGCAACGAGTGGCTCAAGGCCGGCGGCAATGCCGACTGGGTGTACGATTACGACGCCTGGAACACGCCGCTGCACTGAGGCCGTTCCCCGTCATCGCCCGATCATCCATGCCCACGTCCGCCTCCTTGCGCAACCGCCCTTCCGAATCCGACGCCGACGCCGCCGATACAGCCGGCGCATCGCCGCAACTGGTGACACCGGTCATGCGCGGCCTGCGCTTGCTGCGCTTCATCGCGGAAGGCGGTTCCACCGCCAACCTCAGCGAAGTGGGCCGGCGCATCGACGTCAACCGGGTGACCGTCATGCGGCTGCTCGACACGCTGGAGCACGAGGGCATGGTCGAGCGCCTTCCGCAGGGCGGCCACACGGTTGGCTTCGCATTCCTGAAGATGGCCTCGCGCGTGTTGGCTGCCAACGACCTGACGACCTTCGCGCGGCGCATACTCGCGCAACTGAGCAGCTCGCTCAAGCTGTCGGCCTATCTCGCGGTGCCGGATGGCGGAGACGTGCTTTACCTGTTGCGCGACATGCCTGACACCGGGCTGGTGAGCAACATCCAGGTGGGAAGCCGCGTGCCGGCGCACCTGACCACCCCCGGCCGCATGCTGCTCGCCCATCTTTCCGCCGAAGCACTGCGGGCACGGCTTGGCGACGATCCCCTGCCGACGGTCACGCGGCAGAGCCCGGCCACCCATGCGCGGCTCGCCGACATTCTCGCGGCCGACCGCGAACGCGGTTGCGCATGGAGCTTCTCGGCCTTCGAACCTGGCATTGATTCGTGCGCGGCACCCGTTTGCGATGCCGGCGGCAATGTCATCGCGGCGATCAGCGTGGCGGGTCCGCAGCAGCGTTTCGAGGCCGATGGCACGTTGCGCGAACGCGCCGAGAAAGAGGTCAAAGCCGCGGCCAGGGATCTGTCGGCGCTGCTGGGGTATCGCAAGCCCTAGGCAGAGGGCCACGAGATAACGGGCGGCGCATCACGCTGCGCCGCCCGGCTTCAGGCTTCAGGCTTCAGGCTTCCATCTTCATCGGCATCGACCGATGTCGCAACCGGGTTGCCTTGTACAGCGCATGGGCCACGGCTGGGGCCACTGGCCCGAGCGAAACCTCCCCGCAGCCCTGCGGCGGACGATCGCTGTCGACGATGACGACTTCGATCTTCGGCATGTCCGACAGCCGTAGCAACGGATAGTCGTGGAAGTTGCTCTGTTGCACCACGCCGGCCTTGAAGGTGATCTCGCTATTGAGCGTATTCGTCAACGCAAAGCCGATCCCGCCCTCGATGTTGCCCCGGATCAGGTTGGGATTGATGGCCCTGCCGCACTCCACCGCGCACACCACCCGCTTTACTGCGAATGACTTGCCCGCACGCTCTAGCTCCAGCGCCATGGCCACGTAGGTCTGGAATGCCTCGCCACGGCCGGTGTAGAGATTGAACGTGAAGGCGCGTGTGACATTGGCCGCGGGCTTGCGCTCCCAGTTGGCGGCCTTTGCCGCCGCGTCGAGCGTACGCAGTGCCAACGGGTTGTGGGCCAGCAGCGCCCGCCGGTAGCGATACGGATCGATGCCGGCGGCATCCGCCATCTCGTTGACAAAGCTCTCCAGCATGAAGACGCTGGACGTCGAGCCAACGCTGCGCATGAAACTCACGGGAACCGGTTGCTTCACGTCGATCATGTCGACCTTGAGATTCGGCACGCGATAGACGCAATCGTAGATGGCCTCGAGCATCGTCTCGTCCCAGCCACCTTGCCTGGCCATGCGCTCGGCCTTGATCACGCCATAGAGCGACTGGCCGGACATGCGCGCGTGCATGGCGACCGGCATGCCCTTGTCGTCGAGCACCGCGCGAAAACGTCCGGAGACACCCGGGCGGTAGAAGCCGTGCCGGATATCGTCCTCGCGCGAGCGGATCACCTTGACCGGCTTTCCGACCGCGGCAGAAGCCCGCGCGGCATGGATCACGAAGTCCGGCAGGAACTTGCGGCCGAAGCTTCCGCCCAGGAACGTCGTGTGCACGATCACCGTCTCGGGCTTGCGGCTGTACAGCTTGCCCAGCGCGTTTCGCACGAAATCCTGTCCCTGGATCGGCCCCCAGACCTCGATCGCGTCTTCGCGCACATGCACGGTGGCATTCACCGACTCCATCGTCGCGTGAACAATGTATGGCGTGTGATAGTCGGCCTCGACGGTCCGGCCCCCCGCCGACAGTACCGCGTCGGGGTCGCCGAGCCGGGTGGCGACAACCGCTTCGGGTGCGCCCAGCGCAGCCTGGCGTGCGGCCATGATGTTGTCGCTGTCCAGGTCCTTTGCGGCGCCCGGATCCACATCGATCTCCAGCGCGTCAGCGCCTTTCTTCGCGAGCCAGTAGCTTGTCGCCACGACGATCGCCGCATCGGGCGCCTGCACCACGGCCTGGATTCCCGGCATCGCCTTCACCGCATCGGCATTACGGATGCCTGTGACCTTGCCGGTGACCGTGGGTGGCATCTTGAGGGCGCCGTACAGCATGTCCGGCACCTGCACGTCGATGCCGAACCGGGCCGAGCCATCGACCTTGGCCGGGGTATCGATGCGCGGCAGATCCTTGCCGATCAGCTTGTGCGCGGCCTCGTTCTTCAGGCGCGGCGTCGGATTGAGCGGCAGCTTGGCGGTGCGGATTCAACCGGTCAACGCAACAGCTTGATGGAATCGTTCAGCCGGTGTATCGAAGTTTAGTGTCTTGCGCGGACGTTCATTGAGCCGCCTGGCAATGGCGTTGAGCTTGGCTTGCGAATAGACCGAGAGATCGGTGCCTTTCGGTAAGTACTGTCTCAAGAGGCCATTCGTGTTCTCGTTGGAGCCGCGTTGCCACGGATGCTGGGGATCGCAGAAGTAGACCTGGATGTCCGTGGCCACAGTGAAACGCTTGTGACCAGCCATCTCCGTGCCACGATCCCAAGTTAGCGACTTGTACAGTTCCTGCGGCAGCTTGCCGGCGTGCTTGATCAGCGCGTTGACTACAACCTCGGAGTCCTTGCTAGCAAGCTTCACAAGCATCACGAACCGGGTCTGGCGTTCGACGAGTGTTGCAATCTGGCTGTTGGCGCTGCCGAACAGCAAGTCACCTTCCCAGTGCCCGGGTATCGCGCGATCCTCTGCCGTGGCAGGGCGTTCACTGATCGATACGGCATCCCGGATGTTCGTACGGTCGTCGCTCTTCAGTGTGTGTTGGCGCGACCGACGCATCGCTCGAGTACGCCGTAGGTGTTCCAGCAGCTCTCTTTTAAGCGCACCACGGGCCTGGATGTAGAGGCTCCGATAGATTGTCTCGTGCGACACCTGATAGTCCTTGTTGACCGCATACACGTGCTTAAGCCAACCCGCGATCTGCTCTGGCGACCACTGCAATCGAAGCTTGCTTGCCACCACCTGGGCGAGTGTCGGATTCCTGACGAGCTTACATGTCTTTGGGCGCCGTGCTCGCTCCCAGGCGAGCTGGTCAGCCTGGTTTGCCAGATAGCCCTGTCTGCCACCATTGCGCCGGACCTCGCGGCTGATAGTAGATGGAGCACGCCCTAGCCGGTCTGCTACGGATCGGATGGAGTGGCCTACGACCACTGCGCGAGATATCTCCTCTCGTTCGGCCAGTGTCAAGGCTAGCCTGGAGCGGTGTCGTTGCGCTGGCTGTATTCCGCCAGTCCTCGCGAGAACCCCTTGTATCGATGAGTGGTAGCGATCGAACAGTCGGGCGATCTGCGCAAGCGTGTCACCTTTGCGCCACCGCTCCCACATTAATGCCTTTTGAGTCTCGGTGTAGTAGATCCGCCGTCTTTGTTTCATTTGCAGCACCCCTCAGGCTCGCAAAGCCTTCAGTGTGTTGCATCGACCGGTTGAATCCGCAGGCCTCTTCGGCCAGTTCGCCGTAGGCCAGCGATCGGCCCGTGGCGCCATGGTAGACGCGCCCCTTGTCGGTGTGGCACTGGCCGGGGCGCACCTGCAGCCGCCTTGCCGCCGCGATCATCAGCACTTCGCGCGCCTGTGCGCCGGCAATCCGGAGGCGCTGGTAGAACAGCGTGGCGGACATCGACGCCCCAACGAACTGCTGCGGCTCCTCATACGCCGCCCCGGTACGGTAGGCATCGCGCCCGGTGACGAACGTCACCGCGATGTTCTGCCAGTCCGCATCGAGTTCGTCGGCAAGGACCTGCGGCATGCCCGTGTAGACACCCTGCCCGCATTCGCATTGGGACAAGCCAAGCGTGATCCGGCCATTGGGCTCGATCCAGATCCAGTCGGTGATCTCGTTCGTACCATGCGGGCCGCTGTCCACGGTGCGGCTGGCCAGGACCGGCAGCGGAATGCACAGTGCGCCCGCAACCGCGATACTGCCCTTGAGGAAGCCGCGCCGCGTGGCACGCATCGGCATGTCATTTTGCTGCGGCATGGATCGCCTCCCGGATGCGGTGATACGTGGCGCAGCGGCACAGGTTGCTCACGGCCGCGTCGATGTCCTTGTCGGTGGGGTGCGGGTTCTGCTTGAGCAGCGCGCTGACCGCCATGACCATCCCGGACTGGCAGTACCCGCACTGCGGCACATCCTTGGCGATCCACGCCTGCTGTACCTTTGACGAACGATCCGGGGACAACCCTTCGATCGTCGTCACGTTGCGCCCCGCCACGGCGGACACAGGTGTCACGCATGACCGCTGCGCGTGGCCGTCGACATGGACCGTGCATGCCCCGCATGCACCGATGCCGCAGCCATACTTCGTGCCGGTGAGCCCGGCATCGTCGCGTATCACCCAGAGCAGCGGCGTATCGCCGTCGCCGCCGAAGTGCGTCGCCTTCCCGTTCAACACAAAATCCATGGTTGCCTCGCTTGGTCCTCGACAGTGCAAGAAAAGACGGCCGCATGCCACCGCGCACTGCGCGCGGTGCGGCCGGATACGACTCAAAAAAGGATGGGGATGGCGCCGGCTGGGCGCCCTGGAACGATTTCCGCTAGTCCGCCGTAATGTGGTACGTGCGAATCAGGGTGGCCCACGACGCGGTTTCACTGCGAATCCGTGCCGCGAGGGCATCTGGCGTGCTCGCCACGGGCTCCAGGCCCTGGCGCTGCAGATCGGCGCGAATCGCCGGCGTGGCAAACAAGGTCTGTACGTCAACGGCAAGCGCATCGGCCAGCGGCTTGGGCGTCGCCGAGGGCAGGAGCAGCGCATACCAGGAACTCACGTCGATGCCGGGCATGCCCTGCTCTGCCAGAGATGGCACATCGGGCGCAGCCGCCGACCGCTTCGATTGCGTCACGGCAATTGCGCGCAGCGCCCCGGACTGGATGAACGGCGCAAGCGTCGGCCACGTGCCGAACAGCACCGGCACCTGCCCGCCCACGACGTCGTTGACGGCCTGCGTGGTGCCCTTGTACGGCACATGCAGCATGTTCGCGCCTGCCTTGTGGTGGAACAGTTCGCCCGCCAGATGCAGGCCGCTGCCGACCCCGGGGCTGGCATAGCCCAGCGGCGTCCCGGCCTGGTCCGCCTGTTTTGCCAGCGCAATGAGTTCCGGGACCGTGTGCGCCTTGACCGAAGGATGCACGGCCAGCACGTTGGGCGAACTGGCCAGCAGCGATACCGGCCGGAAGTCGCGGGCGACGTGATAGGAAAGCTTCGGAAACAGCGTTGGATTGATCGTCAGGTTGCCGGCCGGCACGACCAGCCAGGTGCAGCCGTCCCCCGCCGCACGCCGCACCGCATCGATGCCGATGTTGCCGTTGGCACCGGGCTTGTTGTCCACGATGAGCGGCGTGCCCCTGCGCTGCTGCAGCCCCACGGACAGCGTGCGGGCAAGCTGGTCGGCCGCCCCACCGGCCGGAAACGGCACCACGATCCGCACGCTCGCGCAGGGATCGGCCTGCGCGGCGCCAGCAGTGGCGAAGGCCGCCGTGGCTGCCACCGCGCCCAGCCACCGCCGGGTCCATTGGGTTGCCTTTGCGTTGTGGCTGCGGTGCTGCATGCTGTTCCTGCCTGTCCCTTCGATCGTTACGATCGCTAGCGTCGCGTTGTCATTGGCCGGCCACCGTGCTGTCGGGCATTGGCCGGTAATCCAGCAGGCGCGACAACTCCGCTGCCGCCTCCCGCACTCTTTCCACCATCGGTTCGAGCTGGGCAGGATCGATCCGTGCTGCCGGAATCGTCGCGCCCAGTGCCGCCACCACGCGCCGGGTGCGATCGCGTACCGGCGCGGCAATGGTCGAGATACTTGCCTCGAAGAATCCCTCGTGCAGGACGTAGCCGCGCTGGCGGTCACGCTGCACCATCTCGTACAACTCCTCCACCGTGCGCGGTGTGCTTTCCGAGAACACTTCCAGCCGCGTCTCGGGATACAGCTCCCGCAGCTCCGGCAGCGTCAGGTCCTCCAGCAGCACGCGGCCCAGCACCGTGGCGTGCGCAGGCAGGCGCGTACCCACGTTCACCGTGCTCGTGAACGGCCGGGCCGCCACGGATTTCGCCACGTACACGATCGACCGGCCATCGCGCACCACGAGATTGCACGGATAGTGAATCTCGTCGCGCAGCCGGTCCAGCAACGGCCGGCCCAGCTCGGTCAGTTCCAGCGACGCCAGGTAATCGAACCCCAGCCTCAACACCGCCATGCCCAGCCGGAACTCGCGCCCGCCGTCCGTGCGCTCCACGAATCCCATCATTTCCAGCGTGGCGAGTAACCGGAACACGGTCGAACGCGGCACCTGCAGTCGCCTCGCCAGCTCCGCCGCCGACAGCGTGCGGTCCTTGCTGCTGAATTCGCCCAGCAGCCTGAGCCCGCGCTCAAGCCCCGGCACGATGTACTTGTCCTGCGTCTCCTCCGTGGGAGCGGTTGTATTCATGGTCTCTCTCTGCTTGACGTTCGGTTTGCCGATGATCAGCAAGGCATGTCGATATAACATGCTTCGCCCGTGGCCCGATGCGCGGGCACTCGGCGCTCTTCCGAACACTAGCAGATTTGTTCCATATATAAAACCAAGATCCACAACAGGAACGATTTCACTGTAAACGTCTTTGTTGATTTATCAACTTAAGGAAAACCCTGATCTTTGGCTCTTGGATCTTTGTGCCTCGCCTCCCGCGCACCGCTCGCCTAACCACAACGCCCCGCAGGCCGGGGCTGTCGGCAGCGGGGCGCAATGACAAGCGGAGGCTCACCGTTCAACGCGGAGCGGCGTCACACCTCCAGTTCTTCCAGAACCTGGCCCTTGGTTTCGATGCCGAGGAAAAACACGGTGACCGCGGCGAGCAGGGGCACGACCGCCAGCCCGAAGAACGCGGTGCTCAGATTGCCGGTGCCGATGGTCGAGGCGATGATGCCCGGCGCGAAGATCGCCGATACCTTCAGCCACGCCCCGCCCAGGCCACAGCCCATGGCCCGCACGCTGGTCGGGTAAAGCTCGGGGGTATAGACGTAGGCCGTGATAAAGCCGCAGGCCAGGAAGCCCATCGCCAGCGCACAGAAGGTGGCGACCACATAAACCGATGACGCGTGGAACACGCCTGCCAGAATCAGCGACGCCGCACACAGCACGAACGACACGTTTATCACCGGCTTGCGCCCCACCTTGTCCACCACCAGCGCGCAGATCAGCGATCCCACCACGCCCAGCACGGAGGCCCCTGCCGCCAGGTTCAGTGCCAACTGCAGCGGTGCGTGGTAGATGGTTTGGTAGACCGTCGGCAGCCAGGTCGATAGCCCATACTGGATAAACCCGCAGGTGGCCCACAACATCCACACGGCAAGCGTTCGTCCCAAATAGGCCTTGCTCACCAGATCGCGCACGCGGCGGCGCGGTCGGTCGCCCATCGCATCAAACCTCGACGTATCGCCGATGGGCGCCAATAGCTGCGTGGCCCGCGCCTCGAACTGGCGCAGCGCATCGTCGGCTGCCGCCATGCGGCCTTTTTCCGCGAGCCAGCGCGGCGACTCGGGAATCAGCCGGCGCAGCACGAAGAACAGCACCAGCGGCACGCCGCCGAGGAAGTACATCACCTCCCAGCCGTAGCGCGGCACCAGCACCGCGCCCAGCGCGTTCGACACCATCAATCCGATCGGGAACACGATCTCGTACAGGAGCACGAACTTGCCACGGCCGTGCGCGCGCGTGACCTCGTTGATATAGGTGGCCGCCACAGGCAATTCGCCGCCCAGGCCCAGCCCCTGCACGATGCGCAGCAGCAGGAAGATCTCGAAAGACGGGGCGAAGCCACACGCCAGGCTCATCAGGCCGATGATGCCGGCGCTCCAGCCAATCGAACGCAAGCGGCCGAACCGTTCGGCCAATGCGGGGAACAACAGCGCCCCAACCAGCTGCCCCACCGACGGCGCGGCGATCAGCACGCCGATCTGGCCAGGCGAAAGCGACCATTTCGCGATCAGCAGCGGCAGCGTTGCCGCAATGACGATCACGTCGAAGCCATCGAAGAACGTCGCCAGCCCGATCAGCAGCCGCGCACGCACATGCATCATGTTGCCGGGCATGCGCTCGATGCGCGCGACGATCTGGCCACGCGTCACCTTGGCGGCCGAGGGCGTCTGGGATGTGGCGGCGCTCTCGCCGGTTGCTGCGCCGCCGCAGGCCACAACGCCCGCCTGTGCACCCTGCAGCGAAGGTGCGGCGTCTTGTCTCTGAATCAACACGGGTATCTATTCCTGAAACGTGTAGGGCAGTTACCCGCGTGGCCGCTTCGTCCCTGAACGTGCGGCTCTGCCTTGCCGGCGGGCAGTCTTCGTCGCCGCACCGGTCTTGGCGCGGCGTGGGTCGGTCAAAGGTCCAGCACCAGGCGCTGGCCCTTGCAACCGGACACGCAAACCATCATGGTCTTGTTCGATGCACGCTCGCCGCTACTGAGCACGCTGTCGCGGTGGTCCGGACAACCATCGAGCACAGCCGTCTCGCACGATCCGCACACACCTTCGCGGCAGCTGTATTCCACAGCCACGCCAGACTCCAGCAGGGCGTCCAGCAGCGACTTGCCGGACGGCACGCGCACGTTCTTGCCCGACCGCTGTAGCTGGACGCTGTATTCCCCCTCCTGCACCGCTTCCGTCGCCGGATCGGCGGCAAACCGCTCGATATGCACGTTCGCGTAACCGTGCATCTCGCAGGCCGACTCGAACGCCGTCAGCATCGGCCCCGGACCGCAGCAATAGAAGTGCGTGCCGGCGTCCTGTCCCGCCAGCATGGCGTTCAGGTCCGGGGGCACGCCCACTTCGTCGTCGAAGTGGAAGCGCACCGCATCGCCGTAGGCCGACAGCGGCTCGATAAACGCCGCCTCGGCACGCGAACGCGCGCAATACAGCAGGGTGAACGCCCGGCCGCGTTCGGCCAGGCGCCGCGCCATGCATACGATCGGCGTCACACCGATGCCGCCGGCCACCAGCACCGTATGCGCGGCATCCTCGTTCAGCGCGAAATGATTGCGCGGCGCCGCCACCGTCAGCGTGGCGCCGACCCGCAACTGCTCGTGGACAAAGCGTGAGCCGCCGCGGCTGTTGCGGTCGTTCAGCACGCCCACCGTATAGCGGTCGCGCTGTTCGGGGGCACCACACAGCGAGTAGCTGCGCACCAGGCCGTTGGCCAGGTGCAGGTCGATATGGGCGCCAGGCGCGAATTCGGGCAACGGCGCACCGTCGGGGTCACGCAGCTCCACGCTGACGACGCCACGCGACTCGTAGCGCATGGCCTGCACGCGCAGGGTTAAAGATGGGCTCGCACTCATGGGGCTTCCTTCTACTTCAAGACTTTCCGGATGCTTAACGCTTTTCCGTCAGGAACTTGCCTTCCGGACCGCCGGCATTCTTCTGACGACGGGTATTGCCATCGATGCCCCCTTCGATCGCCCATTCGGCGAACATGGTGGGGCCGGGCTCGAATGCCCGCGGTTCCCAATGGGCATCGAGCTGGTCTTCATCGGCGTAGTACTCGATCAGCCCGCCCGCCGGATTCCTGAAGTACCAGAAGTACGCCGACGAGATGGGATGGCGACCCGGTCCGAGCTGCGTATCCCAGCCCTTGCGGGACATATTCATGCCCCCGCCAAATACCTCGTGGATATCGCGCACCGTGAACGCCACGTGATTGAGGCCAGCCCTGCCGTGCGGCAGCTGCAGCAGGAACAGATCGTGGTGACCCCCTTCGGCGGTGCAGCGCAGGAACGCGCCACGGTCGGGGTAGTTGTCGGATTGCACGAAGCCGAACCGATCGATGTAGAACTGCTCGGTGGCCTTCACGTCCTTCACGAAGAACACCACGTGGCCCACCTCGATGGGAATGGCGCGCTCGTAGATCGGGCTGCGCTGGTTCATGCGCGGCTTGTCGTTCCACGTGTTCATCACCGCACAGTCCACCTGGACGTCATGCTTGCGCGTGACCTGGAAGCGCACGGCCAGGCCATTCGGGTCGGTGCACCCGATACGGGCGCCGTTCTCCAGCGACACGAAGGTCGGCTCACTGCCAATGCGGTCGCGCAGCGCCGCCAACGATGCTTCGTTGTCGACGCCCCATACCACTTCACGTAGCGTGGGGCCATCCTCGATGGCCGGCGGCAGCGCCGGGTCGCCGGCCTTGCGTACCAGCACGCGGCAACCATTCAGGGTTTCGAAGTCCAGACCCTGCGCGTCGTCGCGCCTGATCGTCAGACCCCAATCTCCAAAGAAGCCGCGACATGCATCGAAGTCGTCGGCGCCGTAGACGATCTCGTCAATTCCCACTACCTTCATTTCCAGTCTCCGTCCTGCCGGTTGCAATGATGTGCGATGGCCTCAGTTGGCCCACGGCAGCGGTTGTTCGTTCAAGCCCCAGTACACGCTCTTCTGCTCCATGTACTGCAGGATGCCAAGCCGCCCTTTCTCGCGGCCGAGGCCGCTGTCCCGCCAGCCGCCGAACGGCGTGGCAATCGAGAACTGCTTGTACGTGTTGATCCAGACATTGCCGGCTTGCACGGATCGTGCCACCCGCCATGCACGCTTGTAGTCGCGCGTCCAGATGCCTGCCGCCAGCGCGTAGACGCTGTCATTCGCCTGCGCGATCAGGTCGTCTTCGTCATCGAACGGCATCGCCACCAGCACTGGCCCGAAGATCTCTTCCTGGCAAATCCGTGCGCGATTGTCGAGCCCCTCGATGATCGTCGGCGTATAGAAATAGCCATTGGGCAGGCCCGCCACGTCGGGGCGGATGCCGCCGGTGCGCAATTGGCCGCCGTCTTCCACACCCACCGCCACATACGATTCGATGCTGTCGCGGTGGCGGTCCGTGATCAGCGGCCCCATCTGGGTGCGCTCGTCGGCGGGGTCGCCCACGCGCAGCTTTGCCGCGCCAGCCGCCAGCCGTTCGATGAACGGCTCATACTGCGAGCGCGCCACGAACAGGCGCGAGCCGGCAATACACGATTCGCCCGACGAACTGAATACGCCATACAGCACGCCGTTCACTGCATGGTCCAGGTCGGCATCGTCGAACACCATGGTCGGCGACTTGCCGCCCAGTTCCAGCGACACCGGCATCATCTTTTCCGCCGCGATATGCGCGATGTGCTTGCCGGTGGTGGTGCCGCCGGTGAACGACACGCGGCGCACCAGCGGATGCTTCGTGATAGCGTCGCCGATCACGGAGCCCTTGCCCGGCAGTACGCTGATCAGCCCCTTGGGGACGCCGGCTTCCTCGCAGATGGCAGCCAGTTCCAGTGCCATCAGTGGCGTGACTTCGGCAGGCTTGACGATGACGGCATTGCCCGCGGCCAGTGCCGGCGCCATCTTCTGCGCCTCGCTGGCAATCGGCGAATTCCAGGGCGTAATGGCTGCGACCACGCCCATTGGCTCGTGGACGCTCATCGTCAGGCAGTCTCCGCGTTGCGGCGTGATGTGCTCTTCGAGCGTTTCGAGCGCGGCGGCAAAGAACTGGAACGTACCGGCGGCGCTGGCGACCAGGGCCCGCGTTTCACTGATCGGCTTGCCGTTGTCAAGCCGCTGGCGCTGGGCCAGCCCTTCGGCTTTCGCGCGGATCAATTCGGCCACGCGGTACAGCACGGCAGCACGCTCGTGCGGCTTGCGCCGGGCCCAGCCACTCTGGCGGAAGGCCCGATCGGCGCCTTGGATGGCTTCGTCGACGTCAGCCAGGCTGGCCGCGTTCAGTTCTGCCACCACTTCACCCGTCGCCGGATAGCGCGTCGCGTAGCGGTCGCCGCCGCCCAGGCGCCATTCGCCGGCAATCAGGATGGGAAGGACTTGTTGCGTCGTCATGTGGGATTACTCGCTTCAGATCGACACCGCGTGGGCGCGGTTGCCGAGCGCACGCACCACGCTGAACACGGTCAGCGCGGACGTCTTGGGGTTGGCAGCCAGCGGCTTGCCGCGCATGGTCAGCTCGAAGCCGCCGAAGGCGCCTCGCGCTTGCACGTGGTGGACGTTTTCCACCGCCGACGGGTCGGCCAGCAGCTTTACCGCGGTGCGGTCCAGCCCCAGCCCGGCCAGCGACACCGTGGCCGCCACGTTGGCATTCTTCGGATAGAGCCGTGCCGCATCGCGCGCCGTACCTTCGAAGATCACGGTCGGTTCCGTCAGCGCGTTCAGATCAAACAACTGCTCCGCCGGCGTGCCGGTCCAGGCGCGCGCAGGCTTGCGGCCCGTGTAGACCACTTCATCGAGGCCGCCGACGCGGGCCGCCGCAAGGGCGTCGATGGCGCCAATGGCACCGGAGAGCAGTTGTACCTGGGTATTGCCGCAACGTGCGGCCGCTTCCAGACGCTCGGCCATGCCGGGCTCGGACAGCGCGCCCACCGACACCACCAGGCACGGAATGCCGCGCTCCAATGCCGGCACGACGTGTTCCTCCAGCGCCTGGTGGCCCGCGCATTCGACGAGCAGATCCGGCCGCCGGTCACCGTCGGCCAGCCGGGTCGCCACGCGTACGTTCGGCGCCAGCGTCGACAGCGCACCGCGCGCCGCGGCCATCCCGCCTTCCGGCACGATCACCATGTCGAACGCGACATCGGGGTCGGACTTCAGCAGCTCCAGCACGCCACGGCCAATCGCACCGCAGCCCACCATCGACACATGCAGCATGGACATCCCCCTTCAGGCCGCTGCCGCCGCCGTATTGGCGATCGGGGCCTGCTTGTTGACCGGCGGGCCGGCAAACACCGTCTTGAAGCTGCCAATCGACAGCATGTCGATTTCCAGCAGGAACGGGCCCGGCTCCATCGTCGCCTGCTTCAGCGCGGCGCCAATATCGGCCAGATTGCTCACGCGACGGTGGCGCAGCGCCAGCGACTGGCACAGCTGGGCGTAGTCGGGCGTGTGCAGGTCGACATAGTGGCGACGGCCGCCGTACTGCGCGTCCTGGATATTCTTGATGACACCGTAGCCCTTGTCGTTCATCAGCACGATGACCATGTCGGCACGTTCCTGCACGGCGGTGGCCAGCTCGCCCAGGTTCAGGATGAAGCCGCCGTCGCCTGCCAGCGTGAAGGTCTTCTTGCCCGACGCCGTGGCGGCCGCGCCGACGGCGGCCCCAATCCCCATGGCCAAGCCCTGGCCAATGCCGCCGCCCAGCGCATGCACGCCGGCACGCGAATCGAACAGTTGCAGGTGGCGATTGCCCCAGGTGCTGTTCGAAACGGTCACGTCGCGCACCCAGTTGAAGTTGCGGCCCACGGCCTGCTGCAGCGCCTGCACCAGTGCGCTGTAAGGCCCCAGGCCCTCGACCAGCGCGCCCGCGGCGGCTTCATGGGCGCGGCGCAGGTCGGCCGCGAAGCCGCCATCGATCTGCATGCGGCCTGCCAGGCGGTCGGCCAGGCCGTCCAGCGCCAGTGCGGCGTCGCCGCTGACGAAATAGTCGCTCTGGTAGCAGCGTCCTTCCGATGCCGGGTCGGCGTCGATGCGCAGCAGCGGGCGCGGCAGTTTCAGTTCATATTTGAGCGTTTCGTTGCCACGCAGGCGCGAGCCGACCACGACCATCGCGTCGCAGGTCTGATAGAACGTCTCGACGGGCTTGTGGAGGTTGTAGGCGCCCAGCGAACGGGGGTCGTCCTCGGGGACGATGCCACGGCCCTGGGTGGAGGTGACCACGCCGAAGCCCATGTCCATCAGGCGCTTGACCTGCTGGCTGGCGTGGCGCGCGCCGCCGCCCAGCCACAGCATCGGACGCCTGGCCTTCAGCAGGCGCTCGGCCAGCGCATCGAGCGCGTGGGCCGACGGCTGGTGCTGCGGCACCGGCAGCGGCTTCAGGTCGTTCGGCATCGGAATCAGCGCCGCCTGGATGTCGATGGGGATCTCCACGCTGACCGGGCCGGTCGGTGCCGTCAACGCGGTCTGCACGGCAAGCTTGATCGTCGAGATCGCCGTATCGGCGCTGCGGATGCGGAAGGCCGCCTTCGACACCGCCTTGAGCATCGTGAGCTGGTCGGGCGCTTCGTGGATATAGGCGAGGCTCTGGTCCAGGTAAGGCGTTTCGATCTGGCCCGTGATGTGCAGCAGCGGGGTGCCGGCGGTCAGCGCCTCCACCATGGCGCCGGCGGCGTTGCCGGCGGCGGTGCCGGTGCTGGTCAGGCACACGCCGAGGCTGCCGGTGGTCCGGGCATAGGCGTCGGCCATGTTCGTGCCACCTGCTTCGCCGCGCGCCGGGACGAAGCGGATCTTGCCGCGCTCGCCCATCGCGTCGAGGATGGGCATGTTGTGGATCGAGATCACACCGAATGCAGCCTTGACGCCGCACTGTTCGAGGAAGGCTGCAATGGCGCAGCCCACGGTGACTTGTTGTTGCTCGTTACGCATGACGGGAGAGTCCTCCGGAAATATCGATATGGCTGCCCGTGGTGTACGAAGACAACGGCGAGGCAAGGAACAGGATGGCGCGCGCGGCTTCCTGCGGCAGGCCAAGACGGCCCAGTTGAATGTGCTTCTGTTTGGCCAGACGCGCGGTCCACGCGGTCCAGTCCAGATGACGGTCTTCCTCGGGGCGCGCGTCGAAGCGCCGACGCCATTGGCCCGATTCCACCAGGCCGATCAGGATGCCGTTGACGCGCACGCCGCGGGGCGCGAATTCGGTGGCAAGCGAGCGCACGAGGTTATGCACGCCGGCACGGGCGGCCGACGTGGCCACCATGTGGGGCTCCGGCTGCGTGGCCAGCAGCGAGTTCACACAAACGATTGCGCCCTGCTTCGATTGCGCCAGTTGCGGCAGGAACGCACGCGTCGGATGAATCACCGAGAAGAACTTCAGCTGCAGCTCCTCCATCCAGGCAGCGTCCTCGGTCGTGGCAAACGTCGACACCCGGCCCTGGCCGGCGTTGTTGACCAGCATGTCGGCCGGACCCAGTTCGCGCGCAACGTCTGCGGCGAATGCACTGACCTGTTCGGGCTGCAAGACATCGCACGTGGCGGCGTACAGCCGGCACCCGGCGAAACGGTCGCGCAGCAAGGCTTCGGCGCTGCGCAGGCGCGCGGCGTCGCGGCCGCACATGGCAACGGCGGCACCCGCCTCCAGCAGCAATTCGACCGTGGCCAGGCCGATGCCGGAGGACCCGCCGGTCACGACGGCGACCTTGCCGTCGAGTTCAATCATGGACATCGAATCCCCTCTCCCCTCATTCGCGATAGATGGCTACCGCCTGGCCCGGCACACGCCTGGCATGCCGATGCGGCCGGTATCCGAGCAGGCGCGACAGTTCGCCTGCGGTTTCCCTGACTTTCCCGACCATGCGGTCGAGTTCTTCCTGTTGCAGGCGCGACGCCGGAATCGTGGCCCCCAGCGCGGCGGCAACCTTGCCCGTACGGTCGCGCACCGGCGCGGCAATCGTGGAAATGCTGGCTTCGAAGAAACCTTCCTGCAGCAGGTAGCCGCGCTGCTGCACTTGCTGCACCAGCGTGTGCAGGGCTTCCACCGTACGGGGCGTGCTGTCGGAATAGACCTGCAACTGGGCTTCGGGATACAACGTTCGCAGCTGCTCCAGATCCAGGTCCTCCAGCAGCACGTGGCCCAGCACCGTGGCATGCGCGGGCAGCCGTGCGCCGACGTTGACGTTGCTGGCAAACGGCCGTGAGGCCGCGGCCTTGGCCACGTAGACCACCGAGCGCCCATCGCGCACCACGATGTTGCAGGGATACTCGATATCGTCGCGCAGCCGGTTCAGCAGCGGACCGCCCAGCTCCGTCAGTTCCAGCGACGCCAGGTAGTCGAAACCGAGCCGCAGCACCGCCAGTCCGAGCCGGTATTCCCGCCCGCCGTCGGCACGTTCCACATAGCCCGTGGACTCCAGTGTGGCCAGCAGGCGAAACACCGTGGAGCGCGGCACATCGAGCCGGCGCGACAGGTCCGCCGCACTCAACACGCGGTCGCGGGCGCTGAACTCGGCCAGCAGGCGAAGTCCGCGCTCCAGGCCCGGCACGATGTACTTGTCCAGGCCTTCGCCATTCAATGCGGCTGCGGTTTCAGGGTTGGCGCTCATCGCTCGGCTCGCTCGCGGCTTATCGCTTGACCTTGGTCAGCGGGTGCTCGGGCGGGTACGTCGGGGTGATCGGCTTCTTGGCGCCGAGCATCACGCACATCAGCGCGTCTTCCTCGCCGATGTTGATTTCCTCGCGGTACACGCCCGGCGGCACCGACACCAGGTCGCGGTCGGTCAGGATGGTTTCGTAGCGTTCGCCGTCCTTCTCCAGGATCAGCTTGATCTTGCCGCGCAGGATGAAGAACACCTCTTCCACGTCGGTATGCAGGTGCGAAGGACCTTCGTGGCCAGCGGGGATGATCATCGTGGAGAACGTGAAGTGCTCCGACGGCACCGTATTGGTGTCGGCCGAGACGCCGGTGCCACCCGTGCCCAGGTAACGCATCTGCGCGCGACGGTACTTCGGGTCGTAGTCCGCCTGGAACTTCAGCGCGTCCCAGTCGTAGCGGCGGGTGCTGAAGCGCGCCACGCGCGATTCCATCCACTTGTCGAACGACGCACCTTCAGGTTGTTCCCAGCTGCGCTTGATGTTTTCCTGTTGCGACAGATCGCTCATTTCCATTTCCTCTGGAGTGTTTGGTTAATGCATGACAAAGCCGCCGTTGACCGCCAGCGTCTGGCCGGTCACGAAACGGGCGAGGTCGGACAGCGCGAACAGCACGGCGCCGCAGACGTCATCGGGAACCTGCTCGCGCTGGATGGCGCGCTGGTCGCGGTAAAGGTCGTGCCGGTGCTGCGGCACGTATTCGGTGGCTTCCACCAGCGTCAGGCCCGGCGCGACGGCGTTGACCGTGACGTTGGCATCGCCCAGTTCCCGGGCCAGCGAGCGGGTCATGCCGATGATGGCGCTCTTGCTGGCCACGTAGGCCAGCAGGTTCGGCGCACCCCACAGCGGCGTGTCCGAAGCGAGGTTGATGACCGCGCCCCGGCCACTGGCGCGCAGCGCCGGCGTGCAGGCGGCGGTCATCAGCCAGGTGCCGCGCACATTGACGTTCATCACGCGGTCCCACGTGGCGATGTCCAGCTCGGTCAGGTTGCGCCCCCCCGAGTCGGTGACCGCGCCGTTGTTGACCAGGCCGTCCAGGCCGCCGAGCGCCTCCGCGGCGGCGCTGGCACAGGCCTGCACCGATGCCGGATCGTTCAGGTCGAGCTGCAGCGGCACCACGTGGAAACCGCGCGCCTTCAGCGCGGCGGCCGATTCCTCGACACGGTCGGCCAGGATGTCGGCCATGGCCACGCTGGCGCCGGCTTCGGCGATGGCCGTGGCAAAGGCCAGGCCCAGGCCGCGCGCGGCGCCGGTGACCAGCACCTTGCGGCCGGCCAGCAGGTTGGCGTACTGACGATCAGGCATGGCCGTGGGCTCCGGCCACCGGTTGCAGCATCGCCACAGGCTCATCGGCGACCTCTGCTTCGGCGCGGCGCTTCAGCAGGCGGCGTACCCGCGTGATGCCGGCATCGTGGGCGTAGAGCATCTCGTGATCGCGCGCGGCCGGCGCCATCGATTCCAGCACCACGCGGTCCTGTTCCAGCACGTCCCAGTGCAGGCCTTCCAGGCGATTGCGATACAGGAAGCGCCAGACGTCCCGCTCCCAGCCTTGCACATGGCGGGTACGCCAGAAGAACACCATGCAATGCTCTTCATCGACCGGCGTGGCTATGCCAACGATGCCGAACGGCCCGCCGGGACCGACCTTGTCGCGATATGGGATGGACAGGCGCAGCCACAGCGTGCCGGTCTCGCCGAATTCCACCCAGTCGAAGTTCACACCGCGCTGGCCGGTCTTCTCGAAGACCAGGCCGTGGTCGGTTTCCACGACCTGCATCACGGCGGACTTTTCGCCGCTGGCCATCGAGTGCGACACCGCATGCAGGTATGCGCCATGCATCGGGTCCATCACGTTGTCGATGGCATAGCGGTAATTGCAATCCCAATGCGCCACGCACAGGAAGTTGCTGTGTTCCGCGCTGACCAGTTCCTCGGGCAGCCGCAACGCGTCGGCGTCGGTGGGCGCGCGATCGCCAAACCACAGGAAGATGGCACCGGCCTGTTCTTCCACCGGATAGCTGCGCACACACGTGCGGCCTTCCAGCGGGCAGTTCTCGACGGCCGGCACGCTCTTCACCTGCCCGTCGCCGCCCACTTCCACGCCGTGGTACCAGCAGGCCACGCGGTCGCCCAGGTTCCAGCCCATCGACAGACGCGCGCCACGGTGCGGGCAGCGGTCTTCCAGTGCGTTCAGCTTGCCGGCGTTGTCACGCCACACCACGATGTTCTGGCCCAGCCGCGTGATGCCGATGGGGGCATGCGTGACCTGCCACGACGCCGCCACCGGATACCAGTAGTTGCGCAGGCCGGTATTCAGGCGCGCTTCGGCGCGTGCTTGCTTGTTCGATTCCATGTCTGTCTTCTCGCTTGTCGTCTCGGCCGGCGCTCAGGCGCCCAGGCGGCGCATTTCGGAGAGGAAGCGTTCCTCGGTCCACGACTGGCCGTCGGCCGCCAGGAATCCGGCGTGATGGAACGCACGCACGACGTCTTCCGGGGATTTGGCGCCGCCCGCGAACGCAGCTTCCAGTGCGTCGCCGAGCGCGTTCTCGTAGGCGGTGGGCACGGCGGCGCGCGTCTGCCAGACGATGTTGGTGACGTGGCCCGGCTTTTCGATATGACCCTTGCCCGCAACGTTGTTGGGCGCGGGACGCTCCCAGGGAACCAGGTTCGGGTTGTACGCGACGCTTTCCATTGCGCTTTGCTCCATGGCTTGCTTGGTGGGGGACGGCTGGCTCAATCCACTGTCGCGATCCTCAGGTAGACGCTGATCGTTTTACCTATGAAACACGAGTTTAAATATTGAACACAGGTACGACTATAGACAACGACGGTTTAAAGATTGATCGGGGTTAACCCGCGCCGGGGGCGGGGCGCTGGCCGATAGCCGGCCAGGCGGGCGCGGGCGGAACGCTCAGGATCGAGACAGCGTGCTGCGAATCAGGCGCGCCACGGCTTGTGGCTGCTCGATGTAGCACGCGTGACCGGCGTCGGGGATGGCATGGAACGGCAGGCCGAAGCGGTCGGCCAGCGCAGCGGACGCCTCGGGCGTGGTGACCACGTCCTGCGCGCCGCAACCCACGTCCACAGGTCGTCCCTGCGCTGCGAGATACCGGCCGATATCGTCGCCACACAGCAGCGCCACGGCCTGGCGGTAGCCCTCCGGATGGAGCCGCTGCATATTCCAGCGCACCCATGCCTGGGCATCGGGCGTGGCAGCCGGGCTGAGCAGCCTGGCCGGGCCGCGCTGCGCCAGGCCCTCCACGCCCATCGATTCCAGCGACGCCATGCGCTGCCCCGCCACTTCGCGCGCTTTGTCTTCCTTGCCTGGCGCCCCGTAGCCCAAGGCCGGACTAAGCAGCAGAAACCTGTCCGGCTGGAGCGCCGCGGGCGCGTTCGCCGCAAAGCCGGCCGCCATCAGCGCGCCGAGCGAGTGCCCGACGATCAGATCGGGCCGCACCTGCAGCGCCGTCAGCATGGCGCCGAGTCGCAGCGCGTAGTCGCGCGCCGTCGGCGCCGGCGTCGGCAATGGCGACGACTGGCCGTAGCCCGGCGCATCCCAGGCGATCACGCACGCATGCGCCGCCAGCAGGCTGGCGCATGGCAACCACGACGCCGCCCCAGAACTGATGCCGTGCAACAGCACGACGACCGGGCCACGTGTGCCGCCAACCCGGCAGGCCACCCGGGCGCCGTCGGGACCCGTCATCACCAGACGTTCGGCGAAATGGCTATCTAGCGCGGCCAGCAGGTCGACGCCTGGAGCGGGTGCAGAATGGGTCGCACGTTGTTCCATATATGAAATGTAGGTTTGCAAATAAAACCTCTCGACTATAGGCGCATATCTTTGTGGCGGGCGATCAGGGTAAACAGGGAGAAGAATCGCAGGGTTTTCGGGATGCCCGAAAGCGGTGCGAGACACATCCAATCCGCCTCGGTGGCGGGCTGTAGCGGCGGCAGGCAAAAAACCGCGCCGGGCTTGGGTCGCCCGACCGAGGTGCCGCAACTCGGCCCATCGCCTTGCGCCGTGGCGGTGCGGCGCGCACCACATCGGCCGCGGTATCCGGACGACGCCGCCTTGTCACACCGCAGCCTCACTAGGGTTCGCCCCTATCTACGGCCTGGCGCCCGCTGCCTATATTTCGCTCATCGTTTCCTATGTAGTTCATTGTTTTACTAATGAAACACAGCAAATGCGGCAGCCACCATACCGTTGCCGACGGAAACGTCCATGACAAGCCCACAAGACAAGAGAAGGAAACGGTAGATGAAGATCGCAAAGTACGCGGCGGGCCTGCTCGCAGCCGCGCCCCTGCTGGCCTGCGCCCAGTCCGTCACCATGTATGGCGTGGTGGACACGGGCGTGGAATTCGTCAACAACGTCGGCGCGGCCGGGAACAGCGTGGTCCGCATGAACACGCTGACCGGGACCGTACCGTCGCGGTGGGGCCTGCGCGGCACGGAAGATCTCGGCAATGGGCTGAAGAGCGTGTTTGTGCTCGAAGGCGGATTCGCCCCCGATTCCGGGAATGCCAACCAGGGCGGCCGCCTGTTCGGCCGCCAGGCGCTGGTGGGCCTGCAATCGAACCAGTGGGGCCAGATCTCGTTTGGCCGCCAGTACACGATGCTGTTCTGGGCCACGCTCGACACCGACATCCTGGGGCCGAATGCATTCGGCTCGGGGTCACTGGACAGCTATCTGCCGAACACCCGTGCCGACAACGCCATCGCCTACAAGGGCACCTTTGGCGGGCTGACCCTGGGCGCCACGTACAGCTTTGGCCGCGATACGGCCAACGCGGGCCCCAGCCCTTCCGGCACCAACTGCGCCGGCGAAAACCCAGCCAACAAGAGTCAGTGCCGCGAATGGTCGGCCATGATCGGCTGGGACCAGAAGTGGTGGGGCATCACGGCCGCGTATGACTCCCAGCGCGGCGGCCCGGGCGCCTTCGGCGGCCTGACCAGCAGCAGCCTGCGCGACGACCGCGCGTCGATTGCCGGCTACGTGCTGCTGGATCGCACAAAGATTGGCGCCGGCGTGATCCGCCGCGAAAACCAGGGCAGCCCGACGCCGCTCTCGGAGCTTTACTACATCGGGGCGGCCTACGACATCACCCCGGCCTTCACGCTGGCAGGCCAGGTCTACTACCTGAACTATCAGAACAGCGACAACAAGGCGATGCTGTACGCCGTGCGCGGCATGTACAACTTCAGCAAGCGCACGGCGGTGTACGCGACGGCGGGCTATATCAACAACGACGGCACGCTGGCGATGTCCGTGAGCGGCGCGCAGGCTGGCGCAAACCCGAAACCGGGCGGCCAGCAGTTTGGCGCCATGGTCGGCATCAAGCACATTTTCTAAGGAGGCCGACATGCAACCCAACGTTATCCGCCGCGTCGTCATGGGCGCGATTGGCGCGGCCATCGGCACGGCCGCGCTGCTTGCCACGGCCCCGTCGATGGCCCAGGGCAACTACCCGAGCAAGCCCATCACCATCGTTGTGGCCTACCCCGCCGGCGGCGACACCGACGTGCTGGCCCGGCTGATGGCCGAAAAGCTCGCCGCGCGCCTCAAGCAGTCAGTGGTCGTGGAAAACCGCACGGGTGCGGCGGGCACGATCGGAAGTGCCTACGTGGCACGCGCGGCCGCCGACGGCTACACGCTGCTGCTGGCGCCCAACACGGTGTCGATCGCACCGCTCGTGCTGAAGGCCGGCACCGGCGCCAGCTACGACGTGCTCAACGATCTCACCCCCATCGCCGAGCTTGGCACGCAATCCCTTTTCGTGGTGGTGAACAAGAACAGCGGCATCGCGAAGATGGGCGACCTGGTGGCGCGCGCAAAGGCCGGCAAACTGGAAACCTATGCCACGCCGGGCAACGGATCGCCGATGCACATCATGGGTGAACTCTTCAACAAGTCCGCCGGCGTGAAGATCTCGCAGGTGCCTTACCGTGGCACCGCACCCGCCATCGTGGACGTGCTGGGCGGCCAGGTGCCGATGACCTATGTCACCTACGGCGCGGTGGCGCAGTACGTGGGCAACGGCACCCTGGTACCGCTGGCCGTGGCCGACCCGAAGCGGTCCCCCTTTGCACCGAACGTGCCGACACTGGGCGAACTGGGTTACAAGGACGTCGAGATCGGCGCCTGGCAAGCCCTGCTTGGGCCCAAGAACCTGCCGCCTGACATCGTTCGCTTGCTGAACAGCCACGTCAACGACATCCTGAAGCAGCCCGATGTGGTGGCGCGCATGGCCACGATCGCCGTGACGCCTGTGGGCGGCGAGCCGGCCGTGCTGCAAAAGCTGATTGCCGCCGACTACGCGCGCTATACCCGCTTGGTCAAGGAGTTTGGCATCCAGGCCGACTAAGCCGGACGCGTCCGCGCTTCCCTTCGAAGAGACCGCAGCACTGACGCCCCGCCGATGCGGGGCATTTTCGTTCGCAGTGGCAGTGCGCCACGGCATATCCAGCTTTGGGAGCCAGTATCGGACCCCGTTGCCGGTCCGATTCTGGGGCATCCGCCCCGGGCCCCGCAACGTGCCGCACCGTCTTGGCGCGCAGCGCCCCGCGCTGGGGATACACGGACGTCCGCCCCGCCCCCGAATGGCCGCATAGGCCGCACTCTGGCGACAAATCTTGCATACAAGCATGGCATACCACTTGCTCAAGTGGTATCCGTGAACGCAACGACAGAAAACTCTCCCGCCGATATTGCCAATCGCATCACCGAGGCGATGCTTGGCCAGAAGCTGCTGCCCGGCTCGCGCCTGGGCGAACAGGAGCTCGCCACGCTGTTCGGTGTAAGCCGCACGCTGGTGCGCGAGGCGCTGTCGCGCCTGGCGGCGCGCGGCATGGTGACCGTCAGCGCCCGGCGCGGCTGGTTCCTGGTGGAACCGGGTGCCGACGACATTCGCGCGGCGTTCGACGCGCGCCGCATTATCGAAACCGGCTTGCTGCGCGAAATCGGGCCGGAGCGCCCGCCCGGCGCCCAGGCCATCCACACGCTCAAGGTGCATATCGCACGCGAGAAGGCTGCGCTCCAGGGCGACGACGCCAGCATGCGCAGCTTTCTGCTGGGCGATTTCCACGTTTGTCTATGCGCCTCGCTGGGCTATGGCCTGCTCGTCGACACGCTGCGTGACCTGACGGCACGCACGACGCTGGTGGCCAGCCGCAATCAGTCCGCCGCCGATGCTGACCGCTCCTGCAGCCAGCACGAAGACATCGTCAATGCGTTGGCCGATGGCAATGGCGCGCTGGCCGCGCGGCTGATGGCCGAGCATCTTGGCGAAGTGCATACGAGCCTCGATGCCGTGGGGCCCGCTGACCCGCTTGCGCACCTGCGGCAGGCGCTGGCCCCGGTCGATCCCACGCGCACGCCTCAGGCCACAACGTCCGCCGCGGAAGTTTCCGCGGCACACCCGATGCCCTCCCCATCCCCATCCCCATCCCGAAACTGAGGAAACACGCGATGTTCCAAGCCCTGTCCCAATCCAAGTCTTCCCGTCGTGGCGTGATGTGCGCATTGCTGGCCGCCCTCTGCGTGGCCGCGCTGCCCGCGCAGGCCGATACGCTTGCCGACATTACCAAGGCCGGCGTGCTGCGCGTGGCCGTGCCACAGGATTTCCCGCCGTTCGGCTCGGTGGGGGCCGATATGACGCCGCAGGGTCTCGATATCGACGTAGCCGCGCTGATGGCCAGGAAGATGGGCGTCAAGCTCCAACTGGTTCCGGTCACCAGCACCAACCGCGTGCCGTATCTGCAGACGCGCAAGGTGGATCTTGTGATCTCGAGCATGGGCAAGAACCCCGAGCGCGAAAAAGTGCTCGATTTCTCGGAGGCCTACGCGCCCTTCTTCAACGGCGTGTTCGGACCGGCGGACCTTCCCGTGAAAAGTGCGGCTGACCTGGCGGGCAAGACCGTTGGCGTCACGCGTGGCGCGGTCGAGGACCTGGAATTGAGCAAGATCGCGCCGGCCAGCGCGAACATCAAGCGTTACGAAGACAACAACGCCACGATTTCGGCCTTTCTGTCCGGACAGGTGCAGCTGATTGCCACCGGCAACGTGGTGGCTTCGTCGCTGATCGCCAAGCACCCGCCCAAGGCGCCGGAGACCAAGTTCCTGATCAAGAATTCGCCGTGCTTCATCGGCATGAACAAGGGCGAAAAGCCCTTGCAGGACAAGGTCAACGCCATCCTCGCCGAAGCCAAGAAGGACGGCTCGCTCAATACGCTGTCGATCAAGTGGCTGCTGCGCCCGCTGCCGGCCCAGCTCTGACACGCGCCGCCCAGGGAATAGCATGGCTTACGCGTTCGATTTCGTTTCGGTGCTGGATTACACCGACGTGCTGGTGAAAGGCATCGCCGTCACGGCGCAGCTGACGCTCACCGGCGGGGTGCTTGGCGTGGCCGTCGCCGTGGCGGGCGCCTGGGCCAAGACCCAGGGCCCGGCCTGGCTGCGCGCAGTCGTCGGCACCTATGTGGAGCTGATCCGGAACACGCCGTTTCTGATCCAGCTGTTCTTTATCTTCTTCGGGCTGCCCAGCCTCGGTGTGCATCTGCCGGAAATGGTGGCGGCGTCGCTGGCCATGGTCATCAATCTGGGCGCCTATGGAACCGAGATCGTGCGCGCCGGCCTGGCAGCGACGCCGCGCGGACAGTTCGAGGCGGGTGCCAGTCTTGCCATGTCACCGTTCCAGGTGTTCCGCCATGTGGTGCTGCGCCCGGCCTTGCAGAAGATCTGGCCCGCGCTCTCCAGCCAGGTGGTGATCGTGATGCTGGGGTCCGCGGTGTGTTCGCAGATTGCCGCCCAAGACCTGACGTACGCGGCCAATTTCATACAGGGCCGCAACTTCCGCGCGTTCGAGGTGTATCTGGTCAGCACCGGCATTTACCTGCTGCTTGTGATTGCCCTGCGGCAGTTGCTGCGTGGCATCGGCCGGCAGCTGTTTGTCCGGAGGGTGGGATGATCGAGTTTTCGTTGTGGGATATCGTCCGTAACCTGCTGCTGGCGGCGCGCTGGACCGTGTTGCTGTCGTTGGTCGCCTTCGTGGGCGGCGGCATCGTGGGCCTGCTCGTGCTGTTGCTGCGCACAGGCAAGCGGCCGTGGGCCAGGCGGCTGACACAGGGCTATATCGAGCTGTTCCAGGGCACGCCGCTGCTGATGCAGCTGTTCCTGGCGTTCTTCGGACTTGCGCTGTTCGGCATCGAAGTGCCGGCCTGGCTGGCTGCGGGGCTGGCGTTGACGCTGTGGACCTCGGCCTTCCTGGCCGAGATCTGGCGCGGCTGTGTGGAAGCCATCCCGCGCGGCCAGTGGGAGGCCTCTGGCAGCCTGGCCATGAGTTACGTGCAGCAGATGCGCCACGTGATCCTGCCGCAGGCGCTTCGGATAGCCGTGGCCCCCACCGTTGGCTTCGGGGTCCAGGTCATCAAGGGAACGGCCCTTGCATCCATCATCGGTTTTACCGAGCTTTCCAAGGCGGGCACGATGATCGTGAACGCCACGTTCCAACCGTTTACCGTCTATGCAGCCGTCGCGCTGATGTATTTCGCGCTGTGCTGGCCGCTTTCGCAATACAGCAAGATGCTGGAGAGGAAATTTCATGCCGCTCATCGCCATTGATCAGGTCCGCAAGTCGTTTGGCAGCAACGAGGTCCTGAAAGGTGTCTCGCTTTCCGTGGAACCCGGCGAGGTCATTGCCATCATCGGCAAGAGCGGTTCGGGCAAGAGCACCCTTCTGCGTTGCATCAACGGGCTCGAGCGCATCGATGCCGGGGCCATCACCGTCGCAGGCGCTCATCTGGCCGACAGCGAACTGCAGCTGCGCGCGCTACGGCTGAAGGTCGGCATGATCTTCCAGCAGTTCAATCTGTTTCCGCACCTGAGCGCCGGGCGCAACGTGATGCTGTCGCCAATGATCGTCAAGGGCGTGCCAGAGGCCAAGGCCCGGGAACTGGCCGAACTGAACCTGGCGCGGGTGGGACTGTCCGCCAAATTCGACGCCTACCCTGACCAGCTGTCCGGCGGGCAGCAGCAACGGGTTGCCATCGCCCGCGCGTTGGCCATGCAACCCACCGCGCTGCTATGCGACGAAATCACGTCCGCGCTGGACCCCGAACTCGTCAACGAGGTGCTGCAGGTGGTGCGCGGATTGGCCGCCGACGGCATGACCTTGCTGATGGTGACGCACGAGATGCGCTTCGCGCGCGAGGTATGCGACCGCGTGGTGTTCATGCACCAGGGCAAGGTCCACGAAATCGGTGCCCCGGAGGAGGTCTTTAACCGTCCCCAAACGTCGGAACTCCAGCAGTTCCTGGGGATGGTGGAGGCCTGACACGCCAGTACCGCGTCTCGCAGGCCCAAGCTCGAAAACCCGGCCCAGAAAAAACAAAACCCCGGAAGACCGCGATCTTCCGGGGTTCGCCGCCAATACTGATGTAGTGGCGGAGACGGAGGGAGTCTCCGCAGACTCGCTGCGTCTCCCCGCGTGCTCCGACTTCCCACAAAATCAAGCGCTTAGCAACACCCCCGCCACGCACACTGGTACGGTCCACAGCGTACGAGTGGTACGGGCGGCCGAGCCCTCGGCCACCGCCCTTTCAGCATAGCGCAGCGGGCGCCGGCGCGCGCGCCGTGACCTATGATGGAGACGCTAGCCAGGCGGCCGCCCCGGAGGCCCCTATGTCCCGCGCGCGTCCTGCCGCCCGCCCCGCCGCTCAGCCTGCCACGCCCCCCGCTTCGAGCCCCCGCGAGGCCCTCCGTGCGCCGCTGCACGCGCTGTGGGACCGCTACCAGGCGGTGCCGGTGTCGCCCGTGTCTGGCTGGCCGTCCGCACAGCCTGCACGGCCCGGTGCTCCAGCGGCCGCAGCGCCGGCCACCGCTGCGCCCCCCGTCCGAGCCGCGGCCCCGCCGCGGCCGCCTGCCGCCCCCGACGCGGGCCCCCACGCCGCCACCCATGCCGCCACCCACGCGGCCCTGCACGCGTGCCTGTGCAAGTTCCTCGACGAGGCGGACGATCTGACTTTGCGCGCCGCGCGACTGGCGCTGTTGCGCACGGTGCTGGGACCGGATGCCGACCGTCTCGTCGCGCCCGCCGACGGCGAAGCCGTCGCCGACAACCCCGACCGCGCGGCGGGCGTGCCAGCGCCGCGAGCGCTGCCGGATCTGCCCCACTAGTGATGCGTGGCGGCGTGCGCGCCGGCGGCGCGCTGACGCGCCGTGACCGTGCGCGGGGTGCCCGCCGCCAACCCCGCCGCCAACCCCGCCGGCAGCGCCACGCCGGCCAGCGCCAGCCAGTCGTCGCGTTGCAGCGCCCCCAGCAGCAGGACCAGGGTGCGTAGTGTGGCGACCCCGCGCTCCAGGTTCTTCAGACTGTGCACCGACACGCCGGCCCGGGCGGCCAGCGCGGCCTGCGTGATATTGGCAGCGAGTCGCAACGCGCGCAGATCATGGCCCAGGCGCCTGGCGCCCGCAGGAATCGGATCGGAACGTTTCATGCTGGTCTCCTGGCACGCGACGCGCGCGCCTGCAAAATTATATGTTTTCGTATAATCATTGCACGCCGGTATCGCCACGGGTGGGGACAGACCGCCCATGGATGTGATGCCGGCGTTTTAGCGTGACTTCCGTATGTCCCGTCTCATACTTTCCCTGCTGTCCCGCCGGCGTGCCCACCAGAGGACCTGCATGGGTTCCTTCGGCTGCCCTGGCTAGCGCAACGGGCGCACGCCGTGAGGACAGCGCTGTACCCCCGCCTCACCCTTGCCCGGCCCGGTGCACCCCCGGCCCCCGGGACCGCGAGGCGGGGCCGCCGGACTCGCGGTGCGGTGGACTTGGGGAAACGCGATGCGCAAGAATCGCCTGGCCATGCTGCAAACCTTTGGCATGCCCGACCCATGGCGATGGGAACTACAACTACCGCACCATCCTGCAATGCAGCGCGTGCTCGCGCGCACGCCGTGGACGCTCGTGGCAAATCCCACGTGGACCCTGGTCATGCTCGAATGGACCCGCCTGCGGCTGCGCCGAGGCCTGGTGCTGGACGGGGAGCTGCGCGCGACGCTGTGTCAGCGGTTCCGCACGGTGTTGGCGGGACAGGCCTGGGAAGCGGTGTTTCCCCTGCCCTGGACCCGGCCGGTGCCGGCGCAAACGCCGTCCCGGCGCCTGCCGCCCAGCGTGACCCGCGTGGCGGACACCGAGCGGACCACCTTGCAGGCCACCACGAGCGCGCCCGCAGGGCTCGCCCTTCCGGACGTCGAGGAGCAGACCCGGTTCCGGCATCCCGCGCTGCTGGTCTCGCCGCTGAAGCCACTGGATTCGCGAGCGGCGCTGCGGCTCGCGCCACCGGCCGACGCCGTCGCGCAAGCGCTTGCGTATTTCTGTGCCCTGTCCGGCGACGCCCCGGCGCTGCCCGCGTGGCTCGCCGATGGCCTCTTGGCACGCCTCGAAGCGGTCCTCGCCGGTGAGGACTGGGAAGCCGCCTTTCCCCTCCCCGGGCGCGCTGCCGCGCCACGCGGCGGGGTCCGGGCCGCCTTGCCGACCCTGCTGCTTGGCCTTGAGCGCTGGGTGCTGCAACAGGGGACGCGGCATTCGCCGGCGCTGCCGCCGGGCGAGGCCCTGGCCCGGCTGGCGGACTACCGCCTGACCACCCGCGCCACCGTGTCCGCGGCCTTCACCGCCGTGCAGAAGCTCGCGCACGACCGGGTCGGGCCGGCAGACGCGCGCGTGCCGTGCTGGCCGTTCCGCGCGACCCTGTATCCCATCGCCCGGGTGACGGCCGTCGCCATCTGCCGCGGCGTCCCGCACGGGCTGTCGCACGCCCACCGGCGCGCCCGGATGCTGGCCGGTCTGCCACGGCGCGCGTGGCGCGACCCTGGTGCCACGGCTGCCCGCCCCGCTGCCACGCGGGCCGGCCCGGTGGGCTGAACGGCGAAGCCCCATGCCGCCCCCCCCGATCACGCTGACCGATCTGGCCTTGTGGTGGGAGGTCATGCGCGAGCCGGCCGCGGCCACGGCGCACCAGATGCGCCGGGTCGTGCATGACCTGGGGGCGCTCAGTCACGTGAGCGATGCGCGCGCGCTGACCGCCGGCCACCTGCAGCAGTTCAAACGCGATCTGCTGGCCCATTGCTCACGGGGCGCCGCGCAAAAGCGGCTCGCCCTCGCCCATGCCCTGTTGCAGTTCGGGTGCCGCGAAGCCTTTCTGGAGACCAATCCCGCCAGGGGGATGACCATGACCCCACACCCCGCTACCGTGCAGCCGTGTTGTCCGTTCGCGCCCAGCGATCTGACGCGCATCTTCAGTCATCGGGTGTTCACGGCGCACGTGCTCCCGGCGCAACGCAACGCGGGCGGCAGCGCCGCGTACTGGCTGCCGCTCATCCTGCTGTGCACGGGCGCGCGCCTCGGCGAGGCGGCCGCCCTGCGCACCACCGACCTCCGGTACAGCGACGACATCCCAGCCATTCCCTCCTGGCGCTTTGAACGGCCGGCCAAGACTGCAGCGGCGACTTGCCCGCGACCGGTCCATCCGATCCTGTGCCGGCTGGGGCTGCTTGACTATGTCGGCAGCCGCCCCCCTGGCAGCGACCTGTTTCCACTGCTCCTGCCCGACCTCGAGGGATGCCGGACCGCCGGATTTTCCAGCTACTTTCACCGCTGGTTGCGCCAGGAGCTCGGCATCGTCGCGCCGTGCAAAAGGACCCACAGCTTCCGGCTCACCTTTGCGCGCGCGTGCCGGGCGGCGGCGCTGCCCCTGGACGTGGCGTATGCGCTGCAGGGGCGCCCGGTGGCGGGCCGGCTCGACGGGCCTGTGGACACCGGGATCCCGCTGGCCACCCTGCAGCAGGCGATGGCGCGCCTGACCTTCCCGGGCTTTCCGCTGTGACGCCCGCCCGATGCGTGTCGGCGCCTCGTCGGGTATGTCGCCACGGCACGCGTCGGCCCGCGCTCGCCGCAGAGTGCGAACGCCGCCGCGAACGCCCGGGCACCGCACCGGCCGGTGCGGGCCGGCCTCCACGCCGTGCGCCAGGCGGCTCACGCCCATGCGGATCTCCACGCCCACGCGATCGTCTCTCCACCTGGAAACCGTCATGCAAGCCTTGAGTCTGCGACAGCTCTCGCCCGACATGTCCCACCGCTTTTTCCGGTTGGGACACGTCGATCAGCCTTCGGGGGCGTTGCTCGTGCAATTTGCCGGGCAGTATCGCGACGGCGGTGCCGGCAATCGCGACGCCGACTCTATGGCCGGCACCCTCCTGCAAGGATGTACCTGCTGGCACCCTTGCAACGTGATCGTCGATTTGAGCCACGTCAGGTATCAGTGGGGGGATCAAATCACAGACGCCTTGTCCCTGGGGCACGCGACGGATTCGATGGCCGTCGTCATCGGCCCCGGCTGCGCTGCGGCGCTCGCGACCCTATGGTTCGGCGACACCACCACCCGGCCGGCCACCGACCACGAGGGTGTCTTTGCATCCGTCAAGGACGCGCGCCGATACCTGTGCCAGGACCCGTGGACGGCACGGCCTTTCGCGGCGCGGCCCTATTTCGTTTGCCCATGTGTGCGTGAGGAGGCCACATCGATCTAGGCCATGCGGCGCCCATATGCTCGCGGACTGAGGACCTCCCGGTTGGCGCCTGCTGGTTACATCCTGCGCATCAGAAGGAACTCCTCACTACGCGCCCTATATTCGCCTTCGCTGTTTCACCCGGAAATTGAAGAACGGGCTTTCGTGTGACCTGGCTCCATGTAGAAACGGAGCCGTCACATTCCAATCCTCACGAGACGGGGACTCCGATGCTGCTCAGTGGCCCTTCACGGAGAGGCAGAAATGACGTATGGCCTCACAGGCCTTACGCAACGATTCGTTGTCCAGCGCGTACGCAATTCGAATGTACGGAGCCAATCCGAAAGCGGACCCGTGGACGACAGCTACGCTGGCCTCCTCCAGTAAAGCCATAGCCACGTCCTCGTCTGTGTTGAGCACAGTGCCGGCCGGCGTGCACTTTCCAAGCAGTCCTTCGCACGAGGCAAAAGCATAGAAGGCACCCCCTGGCACTTGGCAATGCAATCCTGGTGTGCGATTCAGCAACCCCACCATCATGTCTCGCCAGCCTTGGAAGACTTCCTTCGACTCACGAATGAAATCCTGAGGGCCGGTCAGGGCTGCAATAGCTGCATGCTGCGAAATGGACGATGCACCGGAGGTCTGTTGGCCTTGCAGCTTCTCCATCGCTTCAAGAAGCCATGCGGGGCCGGTACCAAACCCAATGCGCCAGCCGGTCATCGCGTAGGCCTTCGAGACCCCGTTCATGGTCAGCGTGCGCTCCTTGAGCCGAGGCTCAACTTGGGCAATGGTATGGAACTTCTCGCCGTCGAAGGTCAAATGCTCATAGATGTCATCGGAAAGCACCAGAATTTGAGGGTTCTCCAGCACCACCTGAGCGAGCGCTGCCAGCTCATTGCGCGTGTAGACGGCGCCTGTCGGATTTGATGGCGAGTTTAGGATAATCCAACGGGTGCGAGACGTAATGGCCTGGGCGAGCGCAGCGGGCGTGAGTTTGAAACCGACCTCTGGGCCGCATTGCACCACCACAGACGTGGCCCCGCAGAGCTGCACCATTTCCGGATAGCTCACCCAGTACGGAGCCGGAACGATAACCTCGTCCCCGGGGTTCAGGGTGGCGGCCAAGGCGTTGTGTCAGCTAAACCATTTCCCTGGACAGAAATAAACCTTTTCGTTGAGGTTTTCTGAGGGCGTGGGTGGCTATCTCTTCGCCGACGTAAAGCATAATGTTGGATTTCTTGTACAAAATAAACCAGTTCGTTGGATTTTTCGCACCTGGAAAAATCCGGCGCCTTATTGCCCACAAATCAGCACGACCAAACGTCCCCGCAAACCGAAAATCCATCCACACTCCGCCACGCCTTAAAGCCTGACACTGACCTTAATGGTATAGCATGAAATAAGCATTTTTCCTAAAAATGCCTCGTCACCTACATGCATTATCCAAACCCTGGCGAGAAATCCGGAATAACTCCCCTACCCCGACATCCCCGTCACCGCCAACGCCGCCAACGCCGCCTTTCTCTCGCCTTCCACACCGACTAGAATTGCAGTGTGCCTCCCGGCGCGCCACTGGCTGCCCCTAGAAGTAGAACTACGCCTCGGCAGCAAATCTCCAACCCAGCTTTGAGCGGCCTTTTCCCTTGGCATCGGCTCGGCCCCTTATCGGCCCCGCCGCGTGTCAACGGGCTCTTGCTCGCACGAGCTTTGGAGCGCGACATGGAACACCAGAAGGACGTCCCCAAAGACTTCCCCCATCGATACTTTCCAGCGGTACTCCCTGGAACACAGCCAAAGTTATGCGTGCGTAAGCTTCCTGACGGAACGTTTGACACCGGGGAGACGGGCGAAGAACGCTATGAGCGGTGGCAAACCTGCGAGGCACTACTCGCCCATCTCCTAACCATCACCGCGAGCAGAGAATTAGGCGAGGCTCCCACGCCTGCAGCGATGCTCGAACGAGTGCGCGCTGCCGTGCCTTATAAGATGTGGCTCACACCCGATGAGCTGGCCTGGGTGGAGCGTCGTTTAGTCACATCTGGGGAATCGAGCGCTCACACTTAGTACAAGGCACCTATGCTCGAATCAGGACCGCATCGGCACGGTCAGCCGTAATGTTGCTCTCGATGGCAGTTCGGGCAGACGGCTATCGCGTTCGAGACGGTGTCGTCGCCTCCTTTGGCCAAAGGCACAACATGGTGAACTTCGAGATAAGGTTCACCTGTCGACCTCCGGCTGAAAGGAGCCTTGGAATTGCAGGATTCGCACGTACCGGCAGCTCGGTAGAGTACTTCGGCAATTTCGTCAGGATTGCGGTCAAACACTCGCGTTAGAACGAACTTCTCCGCCGCCTTCGGCTCAGCTTTCTCCAGACGAGCACGGCGACGCGAAGCGTCGTCCTGAAGTGCTCTACTGACCAGGCCGTCTAGTACGGCATAGAATCCAACCGCCTCATCAATTTCCAGTGCTTCCACGTCCGGCTTACACGTCCCGCACGGCGAGATGCCAACGCGAATCCCCTTGGTCTCCTCAAGAAACTGGTGAGAAATCTGGTCGTATCGGTGCGAACAGAGTTTGGTGTATTGGCCGGACGTATACGGCGCGTTCTTCGTACTCGTTATTGTTCCGCACGTAGCGCGATGCAACTTTGGCGTGAACTGATGCGCAGGATGTCGAATGTTGAGCACGAGTCCATCTGGATTGCCGGCCAGCCAATTCATGTACCCGCGCTCGTCATTTCTGAAGTGCAAAACTTTTGTCATTGAAGTCTGGCAGCATTGGCTCGACCATCCATGGTCCAGCCTCGAGAAGCGGCAGCCGGCGTTGCTGCCACTGAACAGTGGCATCCCGTGTCGCGGCACGGGAAACATATAATTGGCGCGGCAGTCCCAAGGCTGAGACTTCACAAGTCGTTATGTAGATGTCTCGACCGCAATTATTCTTCAGCGATGAGGAATCGGTTCGGATTTTTGCCGAGCCAGGCGGGAGCCCGGCCACGACCAGACCAGGTCTTGCCGGTCTTCGGGTCACGATATTTCGGCGGCAACGGCTCCTTCGCCTCAGCAGCCTTTCCGGACGTGCTGCCAGCGGGCCGACCACGACGCCGCTTTCCTTGAATATCCTCAAGGGAAAGGTTGTACTCAACCATCAGGTTGCGAATTTGCTCGATGACACCTGCCACTTCATTTGCACGTACCTCTGCAAGCTGGGCTTCGAGGGCTTCTTTCTGCGCAATCAGTTGCTTGTAAGTTGCCATGTTTCTCCTTGGGCGATATCTCTGGAACAACAGCTAGATGGTTATACGCCGCTCAGACCGAAATTGGCAAGCAAACAGCCACATCAACTAATGTCGTTCTATTACCCGCCCGCAGGGTCAATACCCCTCCTTAGGAAAATAGACGGCCCGGGCCTGTATATTGCAGAATTCTGAATCTGTCGAAATTCAACAAGATTGTCGAAATGTCCGAGTCGCTCCAACAGACATCCGTCCTGAAGTATTGGCGGGCCGTCGAACTGTTCTCCCCTCAGACCATCCCTGCGGCGGAGCCTAACGACAAGACCTTTCCGTCGTTTGATATTACTCAGGAAGACGGCACGCTTCCCTGGGAACCCACGCACCGGCTACGCGGCCGCAAGCTTGGCTACAACAAAGTGTGGCGGCATCGGCTCTTTGTCAGTGTCTACCCTCTCGATACGGTTAGAACGATTCTCGAAGCAGCCTGCGGCAAAGACCCGGAGGCGGTAGATGAGCGCTCAGATGGTGAAACGGCAATGTTCTCCATCTCTGTAGCCGATGACGGCCGCCCACTCTTCGACACGCTGGTGTTGTCAAATTGCGCGTGGGCGTTGGGACGAACCGTGACAGTCGGTCCGGAAGCAAAGGACTGGCTCGAAGGTGTTTCGCGATTTCAGTCGAAATTTGAGCAACATACCCGAAAGCAACTTGGAATCTTGCCGGCCGACCCGGCGAGAGGGACTTTCGGGGAACGTGAAGAGGAAGTTGGCCGCCCCGTAGATGCAGACGACCTATTCGCCCTAGCCCAGTGGGTGACGGATTCGTTGGGGCTCCAAGCCGTTATCCCTCAGCAGACCGTAATTCGAACTCAAAGCTATCAGCTTGCGTCGAAAAAGGCACACGAATCCGACGATGCTGACTTCCTGAACAGCTTTTTTGTCGACGACCTTGACCGCGTTGCTGACGCGTTGAAATCCGGCGACCGTGGAATGGCGCTACGCGACTACCTAACCACCGACGAATCCGAGAAGTGCATCCCCAGGACCGATATTCGGCAGAATCTTGGTGACGTATTCGAAACGCTCGCTCCGGACAGATTTCCCACCGGACGCTGGCCTGGCGAGGGGCATCATCCCCTTGTGTATAGTCAGCAATTCGCTGTCAATTCCATCTGGAAATCGCTGTTTCCCAAAGGCGGATTGTTTGGGGTGAATGGCCCGCCGGGCACAGGCAAGACGACGATGCTGCGCGACATCGTCGCTGGTGTTGTTGTCGCTCGGGCCAAAGCTCTGGCAAATCTGTCTTCGCCGTCGGAGGGGTTCGGTGGTCGCACTGGGTGGAAGAGCGGAAAGTGGAACCGCTCAATCTCCGTTCCATCGAGCACGTTGACGGGCTTCGAAATCGTCGCGGCTTCGTCGAACAACGGCGCGGTAGAGAACATTACGCTCGAAATTCCGGGGGCAAAGGCGGTGGACGCAAGCTGGCTTGACCAGGTCGACTACTTCCCTCGCTTTGGAACCCAAACTATCCAACAACCTGCATGGGGCTTACTTGCCGCGAAGCTCGGCAACAAGAGCAACAGGGGCGAGTTTCTCTCAAACTTTTGGCACGGCCAAGAACTACCTTTCGAAGCCGCAATTCCGCCCGAGAACGACCTCAAGGTGAAGAAGACGGGATTCCAAGCGTGGCTAACTGCAGCAACGGCAACGCCCGTCGATTGGCGCGCGGCTGTTAAAGAGTTCGAACAGACTCTGGCGCAGGAAAAAGCAGAGCGCTCGAAGCTCGCGCAGGTGTTTCGCCACATCAAATCGCTTCGTTCAGAGCGTGCCGAAATCGGTCGTATCGACAGTGAATCCGTCGCCCTGATGGACAGCCTTCCCTCTTACGGTCGGCGCCATCAGGCGGCCCTGTCCGCAGCTGAAGCTCAAGCGCTTCAAACTGAAGGCCACCGAGCTTCGTACAAGTTGCATCATGCAAACCGCCCAGGCATATGGGAAATTGTCAGCTCCCTAGGCAAAGCCTACCGAGCATGGCGCGCTATGGAACGTGGTCTCCAAAAGGTTGCCGCCGACTCCGAGAACCGCCTTCTTCAAGCACAGAACGAAGCGGCAGCAACGAAGCTTGAAGAGGTTGAAGCTCGCAGACTGCTCCAAACACTGGCCCAAGAGCGCAAAGACAGGGAAGCAGTCGTCGGACGCCTGACGGCGGACATTCAGCAAGATAGAGCCGCCCTTGAGCAGCACTTCCCTGACGATGACCTATGGGCTACCGAAGAAGAAGCAAGAGAACTTTCTGCGCCCTGGGCCACTGAGGCCTGGAATCACGCGCGCGCCAAGGTCTTCCTTGCTGCCCTGAACTTGCACAAAGCCTTCATCACAGCGAACGCTGACACTGTTCGGAAAAATCTCCATGGCCTAGCTGACATCCTGGACGGCAGCGCACCACAGACGGCTCCCAAGGAAGCAACTTTGGCCGCCTGGCAGACGCTGTTCTTGGTAGTGCCGGTTGTCTCCAGCACTTTTGCGTCGTTCGCGCGCTTGTTTTCGCACCTCGGTAAAGAGAGCATCGGCTGGCTGCTCATCGACGAAGCCGGCCAAGCGGTCCCACAGGCCGCTGCGGGCGCAATCTGGCGTTCCCGGCGGGTCGTCGTCGTCGGAGACCCGCTGCAACTGGAACCTGTTGTCTCAATCCCGTACACGGCTCAGCACGCTTTGCGCTTGCACTATGGCGTGTCGGAAACCTGGCTGCCCGGAAGCACGTCCGCCCAAAAACTTGCCGACCGCGCGACGCCATTCGGTACCACCGTGGCCCAAGCGAATGAGCAGCTCTGGGTCGGTTCACCGCTCCGCGTCCATCGGCGCTGCGAGCGAGAGATGTTCGATGTCGCTAACCGGATTGCATATGACGGATTGATGGTGTTCGGTACTCAGGCGCGAAAGGACGTCGGCTTGCCCCCAACGTCGTGGCACGACATCGTATCGCATGACGCAGACAAGCACTGGATACCGTTAGAAGGGGAAGCAGTACTGTCTCTCGTGCACGGCATTAGAAGTGGTGGCCACGATGCGGATATCTTTTTGATTTCACCCTTCCGAACTGTTGTCGACGGATTACGCCAACTGGTACGGAGGCATTCACTGGAGGGCATCAAGGTTGGAACGATTCACACCGTCCAAGGAAAGGAAGCAGATGTTGTGGTCCTTGTCCTTGGCGGGAATCCAAAGAGACCTGGCGCTAAGGCCTGGGCCGCAGAAAAGCCAAACCTACTGAACGTCGCTGCGACCCGTGCCAAGCGACGACTATATGTTGTGGGAAATAGGACAGAGTGGGCGCAACAGAAGTACTTCGACTATTGTGCAGCTCGAATCTCCAACAACTAATCGGCCTCCCGTCGACAGCCAATGACAATTTTGAGCTACCTACCCCGGCACGGGACCAAGACTCTGGCGAATGGTGCACGAGACACCAGGCTATTGGCAGACTGGGCGGAAGTAGACGCCTACGTGCTTCTTGGCGAGCCGGGCTCCGGAAAATCGACTGCGTTTCTACGCGAAGCGGAAAGTGCCGATGACTGCCATTTCGTCACAGCCAGAAATTTGATTGCTGTTGGGCCGCCCGATGGATGGGCTGGCGGGACCCTGTTTATCGACGCATTGGACGAGGGTCAAGTGTCCTCGGGCAGTTTCTTGGCAACATTCGACGCCATACGGAAGAAGCTGGCCGAGCTCGGTCGCCCACGGTTTCGGCTTTCGTGCCGGGAGGCGGAGTGGTTTTCTGGAGGTGCTGCAGACCTAAAGTTTGTGTCCCCTAACAAGGAGGTCGTAGAGCTGCAACTAGAACCTCTATCCGATGCTGAAGTCCGAGAGCTCGTCGAATCGTGGGTGCCCTCTCGTTTGCCGGAAGCGGATAAATTTCTTGCCAAGTCGGAGCAACTTGGAGTTGCACCCCTCTTTGGGAACCCTCTGCTGCTTGACCTGGTTGTCAGGGCGGTTGGAAGCGACAGGTGGCCCGAAAGCAAAGAAGAAACGTACGAGCTTGCCTGTCGACAACTGGCTCAAGAACACAATCCAGTGCATCAACGGGGCCAGAGGGGCAAAAACTTCGCCTTGGAGGAAACCTTACATCAAGCAGGTCTACTTTCTGCATTGCTCGTAATTTCCAGCGCGCCGAGCATTGCCATCGACGATGCATTGCCGGGGGAGTCATCAGTCTCCGTTCCACCAGTTGTCGCGGCCTTAGGGCTAAGCACTGATGAAATCCACGCCACCCTGTCTACTCCCCTATTTGGAGCTGCAGGGTTCAATCGAGTTCCGCGCCATCGAACAGTGGCGGAGTACTTGGGAGCGAAGGCCATTTCTCGACTTGTACAACGTGACGGCTTGCCGATTTCACGCGTGCTGTCGCTTGTTTGCGGGAACGATGGGAGGGTTGTCGATGCTATGAGGGGGCTCTACGCCTGGCTTTGCGTTCACTGCAGGACCGAGCGTCTACTCCTTGTTGAGCGCGACCCTCTTGGACTCATCCTCTACGGTGATGTCCGGCCATTCTCTGTCACCGAAAAGATGGCGCTTTTGGACGCGCTTCATAAAGAAGCAACGCAGTATCGCTGGTTCAGGAACGAAAACTGGTCTGCTCAACCGTTCGGCGCGCTCGGGACGCCAGATATGGTCCAAGTATTTGCGGACCGATTGCGGGATGCTTCGCGTGACCCTGCACATCAGGCCGTGCTCGATTGCATTCTCGACGCGATTAGGTATGGAAGCCCGATGTCCGTACTAACACCTGCACTAGTGGATATCGTTAGGGACCCGACGTACTGGCCTCGCATCCGGAAGGCGGCATTAGATGCGTTGCTTGTCAATGACGACTCAGAAGGAAATGCCGCAAGGCAGCTCCTGAACGAAGTTGACAGCGGTCACGTAGAGGACGACGAAGATGAACTGATTGGGGCGCTGCTAACTCACCTGTATCCCACGCTGCTGCCCCCCCACCAGGTGATGGCATATCTTCGAAAGCCCAAGTCGGACTCCCTCTTCGGCGACTTCAAGTATTTCTGGAAGGTTAAGTTCGTTAGCGCAACGCCCAGGTTCGCTTTGCCCGCGCTTGCGGAGCGCTTCGCGTCATCAATCAAGACCTTAGAGGCTGCAGCAGATGGTCAGCGAGATGATGACCTGGAGGACGTGAGAGAAATCGCAGCACGACTCCTCGCGCGCGCACTCCTCGAGTGCGGCGATGACTCTACACCGGAGCAGATTTATTCTTGGCTCAGAGTAACTGTCGATGAGTATGGATTTCATCGCGGCCACGGAGGCAGCGAAGACGAAATTCGGGCGTGGCTTTCCGCAAGGCCTTCACTTATGAAGGCCATTTTGGCTTTCGGCTACTCGCAAGTTCAGCCGGATGAACAAGGGAAGCTGAGTTTTTGGGTAGCTGAGCAACGGCTAGGGAGAGTCGATTTACCGAAGGACTGGTACAAATGGATGCTCTCATTGGCTAGCATCACACCGAGCACTGAACTGGCACAGTACTGCTTTAGGCAGGCTGCCATGTACGCAATCTCGCCACCTACACATTTTGATATCACTATCGATGATATTGCGGAATGGGTCTCTGCAAATACTCCGCGATGGTCGGATGCCGAACAGTGGCAATCTGACGCCTGCTCGTGGTCACTTGACACCCATTACAAGACTGACTTCGCGAGAAAGCTGGAGGCGACCCAAAAACGCCTTGAACAACGAGAGGAACGCCAACGGTCGCTTGCTCCTCACCTAGAAGATGTCTACGCCGGCAAGGCACCGCCCTCTCTCTTCCACCGTTTGATTTTGGCTTACCAGAATCGTTACAGCAACATCAACGGTAGAAGTCCCGTTGAACGCCTCCAGGACTATCTAGTAGTCGATGAGACCCACGTACAGCGTGCCATCGGTGGAATCAGAAGAATTCTCACCAGAGGGGACTTGCCAACCGCGGACGAGATTTTCTCGCTCTACATCAACGAGAAGAAAAACTTCTACCTGCAGAATCCTTGCCTGCTAGCTGCAGAGCTTGAGAGTCAGTCCAACCCGCATGCCTGGCAACACTGGGACCATGGTCTGATTCGAACGCTGGTAGCATTCATGCTCGTAGCGTCAACAGAAGAATCGCCAACGTGGTACCTGGCTGTGGCTAACGCGCTCCCAGAGCTTGTCGCTCCGCTCGTTCTTCGCCATGCGGCGGCCCATCTTAGCAACGTAGAGGGGCCGCAGTTTGCCGCGTTGCGGGACCTACGCGAGCCTACAGGCCCAGTCAATCTGGCGCGATTACTGTTACCGGAGCTCTTCTCGCTTCTTCCACGCCAAGCTTCGCCTGGGCAGATTCGTTTTCTAAACTCTGTGCTCCTCCCAGCGGCGGGAATCCATCATACGGAGACCTTGTCGAGCGTGGCGTCTGCGAATGTGGCGAATGATGGAATTGACGAACACCAACGGCTCGCCTTTCTGGTTGCCGGCCTCCGAGCATTTCCTGACGTTTTCGGGCCTCACTTGGATGAGCTCTTTTTGAGTTCATCCGTGGACGTAGCTGCGCTCACTGACGCCATCGTCCAACAATACACTACGACGGATGAAAGCCAGCGTTTCACGCCCAGGGTGCTCGCGAGATTGGTTGAGATTCTTGCTCCCAGTGCAGTAGTGAATCGATTTGAAATAGACCGAATCCACACCCACGAGCACGAGAGAGGAGATATCGTCCACCGACTGACGAAATGGCTTTCCGAAGACCCTTCGCCGCAGGCGGGAACACAGCTTCGGCGCCTAAAGGCACTACCGTCGTTGGAAGGATGGCGTGTCCATCTAGATGGTTGCTACTACGACCAGCAGCGCTTTGCTCGAAAGGCATTTTTCAAACCGACAGACGCGCTCGCAGCGGCGAATACCCTGGCAAATCGGGCACCGGCAAACGCGCAAGACTTGGCAGCGCTAATGGTCGACCAGTTGACCATGTGCGCAGAACATATTCGTCACGACGACACGAACCTGTTGCGGCTTTTTTGGACCGTCGACGAGCGGGGAAACGAGAAACCGAAGTCGGAGAATGAATGCCGAGACGTACTCTTGACCCTCCTGCGGGGACGCTTAGCGCCTAAGAACGTTGAAGCATCAAAAGAAGCGCAAGCTGCCAATGAGCGGCGCGCTGACATGCAAGGCGTTCTCTTCGCCAAGAGTTCGCGCATCATGGTCCCTGTGGAAATCAAGAAGGAGAATCATGAGGCGGTTTGGACAGCGTGGCGAGAGCAGCTTGAACGCTACTACTCCGTCCACCCGGATGCAGGCGGTGTGGGAATCTACATCGTCCTGTGGTTTGGACACTCTCCGCGAGCGACACCTGAGCGCGTGAAGCCTCGGGACGCCCAACATTTTGCGACGTTGATGAGCGACCGGATACCATTAGAGGAGTGGCCACATATCCATGGCATCGTCATCGATTTGTCGCGCGCCTAAAGCATATAGATGCTTGCCCTAACACGGAGGCAATCGTTAAAGCAGTGCCAAATTCGGTGTTGGCAGAATCCTCACCCGCAGCCCTAATGGCGAGGTAGGCTCCGAACGTGAGCCTATCGCCGGGGCACGGTAAGTGCTTGTGTAATCCACGGCGAGTTCCCCAGCGCATTGCCGAATAGCGCATCTTGGAAATGCCAATGGACCAAACCCGAATCGTTGTTTGCACCTGCGGGGCGACTGTCAGGATTCGCGAACTTCGCTTTGACTTAGAGGACGCCCAAGTGCGGGATTGGGCGCCCTGCCCCTGGTGCTACCGGAAGGTGTATGAGATGGATGTCGAGGGCGTCGTGGTCGTCGAGTCGGTCACGGAAGCCGACTGGGAGTAAGCTCGTTGCAAACGGCACCTCCGGCCGGGTGGACCCGAGATGGCAATGAGCACGAGACGTTTTCAGGAAGGCGACAAAAGCAAAGCTATCTGCTCGCATTGCGGAAAGCTCGTGGGCACGACCTTTGTTCGCAGAGATGTTTCATTCGATGACGGCAGCAAACGTGTCGCGAAGAAATCCTTGTTGCGGTATGCGACGTCTGTGGCGATGTCGTCGCAGTCCCTCCTGAATCCACGGCCGCTATACGCCAAGCGAACCGCGACGTCTAGTCGCAGTTCGCGACCATGAGGTTACGCCTGGCCGGAGAGCTTATTCGCTGCGACTGCTGCACCGCCGGATACGCTCGCACCAGCAGCTGCGCCGGCTGCCGTTACGACCGCGGTACCACCGGCCATCCCCATGCCGCCCGCCGCGAGGCTGCCTCCACCCAGCGCCGCGAGCCCCGCCGAACTGGCAGCTGCGCCGGAGAGCGTTCCGCCCGCGACGCCGAGGCCTGCGGCGCTAGCTGCAGCCCCGATAGCCGGAGCGAATGCGAGGGCTGCACCGCCGGTGGCCACCGCGCCCAGCACGACTGCGGCAGTGGTGCCGGGATTCTCGGAAACGACGTCAGCAACAGCGCCGACGCCATCGGCCACCAAATCCACCGCCCCACTAGCAACGTCGGACGCCACGTCCACTACAGAGCTTGCGGTTTCCACAACGGTGTCGACCACCGAGGATGCCGCGTCAATGATGGTGTCAAAAAGACCAAACATATCCTTCTCCTTCTCGCGGCTCGTTCAGCCGCAGCGCAATGTCGGTTACCCCCTTGAGCGGGAACACCTCCGAGTATGTGATGCAGGAGGCAGCCAAGACCATTTTGCCTATGTATTTTTTTACACAAAGTGCTTTATGCAATGCCCCTTACGTTCGCTCGGGAATTACGGCAGCTTCCTCGCACCGCAAATACTGTATGGATATACAGTATTTGCGGTGCGAGGACATCCGAATCAAGGAGACCCAGGATGGCTTTCGACGCTCTTTGGTAGCCTCCTGCCAGGAGCGTCACCACGACGTTCTAGCGTCAAGATGAGAAGGAACAGCATTATGGGAAACAATCGCCGGGCAGTGAACTGCCAACGGGATACTCGGGCGCATCCAGGGTCAGTATGTTGCGGAAGCGACGCGACTACTGCCCTCGCCTGGCACGGCCGCCGATGACCATGTGGAAATCGAGCTTGACGCCGGCAAGGCTGGCCGTGTGCGCTTCTTCGCGGAAAGGAAGCAGGCCAGGCACCATCGGCACTCCCATTTCTTCTGGTCGGTGTACCGGGCAAAGCCGGCTGGCAGCGAGGACTCGCTCTGACGCAACCCTGGGTTGCCAAGTGGCGAGCGCCACAGACGACGCCCGTTTTGAAAACGCTAAGCCGCTACCACATCAGATAAGCTGCTCCCCCTTCTGGTCGAGGCCGAGTACCGGCTCGCCATAGGGAGGAAGGTCATCCAACCAGAAAGTCCACCTGAACGGAAAGACCACCATGCCGCTCTCGCCTGCATGGGCAAAGCACCGGCGAAGCTCCATGTGATATTCATAGAACTTGTCTTCACCCACCGCCTTGACAGCCTCCTCCCACGCCTCGAAGTCAGCGACCAGCTTCGCGCAGACCACCGGACCGAACGTCGCGCCGGAAATGCCGTAGCGGAACAGCTCCCAAAATGGACCGCGTCCGCCAGACTCCGGATCCTTCTCGTCATCCTCGACCAAAGCGGCCACCGCTTGGAACCACTCGCCAGGAGTCCTGCGACCTTGAAGCGGCTTCCCTGGAGAAATCAGAACCGTGAGCTTTCGGCAATAGTTGTAGAACCACGGATTATTGATGTCGTCGTAGCAGAACATCTCCCGGCTGCTCGGCTCAAATTCGTAGGCCGCATCAGGAAGCAAACCCTCTGCCAGCTGCGGATACGAACTCGGCGCGACCACTGCCACGGTGGAACACTGCTCTGCCAACAACGCCTTGTTGAAGCGAAGCGGGTCGGGGGTTCTGGCCAGGTTTGAAATGGCAATGAAACAGCAATAGCGCACACCCATGGGAAAACTCCAGGGAAGCTAGCGTTGGAAGTTGGCATGTCGAAACTGAAGCCTGCTTCCGCAGCGATGCTATTGAGCAGGTCTTTGACCTCGGTTCTTGCCTGCCGACAGAGCGGCTTGCGAGAGGTATATCGCGAAACTTCTCAATGACGACGCGCTGAAGGATGGGTCCGGCGGAAATCACCGCTTATTCGCAGGTGAAAATTTCTTTTGTAACAGCGGCCATGAGCGAGCGTGTACACCAACGCGTCATCCCAGACATGCGGAAAGCCTGGCCTCATTTCGCCGCGATCGAGGTCGAGCCTCTAGCGTCCGGCCAGCCTCCTTCTGCATACACAGAGTCCTCGTCGCGAGTAGCTGCACCCACAGCCGGGCTTCGCGAGTACGATGCCGCGCATGTTGACCGACGCCAAGCGTCACTCCCTGGTTGCCCTCCTCATCCATGGATTTCCGACGTGGCCGATGCTGAAATCCCCGACGACAAGGAGACCCTATGGAACTCACCAGAATCGTTGTGTGCGAGTGTGGAGTGCCGGCGCGAGTCCGCGAGATTCCCTACGACTTGGGCGCAACAGCCCTGCGCGACTGGGCACCATGTCCCTGGTGCTACCGGAAGCTGTACGAGATGGAGATTGAGGGCGTCGTACTGGTCGAGCTAGTGACTGCAGAGGAATGGGAGTGAGTGGCTGGCAAGCCTCCTTGAAATCCGGGAACCGGCCGCCCATGGCCGTCAAGCAGCCGGACCTACTCCTTCGGTGGGGGAAGCGCCCTAGCCATTCGTCCGTAAACTATCGCTGGCATAAAACGACTAAATATGCCTAATTAGTCACACAAAAACGCACCATGCTCAGGGTCATTCTTCGTTTCGCCATCTCTATAGGGATGGCGCTTTCGATCGTTCAGCCATCTCTCGCCTCGGACATTGCCTGTGAGACGAATTTCCAGTCGACCTCAGCTCAATGCCCTGATGCCGCGTCAAGCGGTTCCGGCTGCCAGACAAACGGTGGCGCCAAATCGAAGGGCGAGCGCCTCATTTGCGACTACGCAATGTTGGCCAACGGTTACGACCGCATCTACGAAGACCAGCAAAAACTCCTGCGCCAGGGAAGGATCTCTGACTCCGAGGTCGCAGCATGGCGTGCAAAGCGCGACGCCTGTGATTCGGTGACCTGCCTGGACGGCCTTTTCGCTGAATGGGGTCAGCGCGCAGAACGTCGAACCATCGTTCCCGTTGCGCCAGCGACAATCTCTGGCACGCCATCTGCCGCGCAAAAGGCACCGGAAGCGGAATCGTTTCCTGTCCGGCAGTACGAGGCGTCGCCGGCCGGACAATTGCCTGCCGGCCAAGCACTACAGCCCGAGGAGGCCCCACTGAGCGCGGAGATTCCGCCTGCTCCCGAGCCAAGCAGCACGGAAGCCGCAACTACTATCGAACCGGCAGTTGCACCTTCGTCCAAGAGCGATTCGAGCCCGCTGGCAAATCTCATTTGGCTGGGCATTGTCGGCATTGCCATCGCCCAGGCCATCACGCCCAAACGCGATCGAAGATTCACGACTGGATACAAGAACAACCGGACTGTGCCCACCGCAGTCCCGATTCTTTACGGCCTCTCGGTAGTAGCGCTTCTAGTTGGCTTCGTCGTCAAATAGCAAGCACCTCGCTTCGACCCGCAGACATGTTGAACTCGAATCAAGGTAGATATCATGACTGACCAAATCTCATTCGGCACCGACAGCTTTGCAGACAACCCGGAACCGCGTTGCCCCTGCCTCTTGCTGTTGGACGTCTCGGGTTCCATGTCCGGCCAGCCCATCAGCGAGTTGAACGGAGGACTGACGACGTTCAAGGACGAGCTGGCAGCTGACTCGCTGGCG
>NZ_JBYGYM010000003.1:0-202909 GCF_057652055.1 Cupriavidus sp. CER-90
GTCAGCACGATCTCGCCACTGCGCCCCATGACAGCATTGCCACTAGCCGTCACCAACCGGCCACGCGTATCGAGCCGGAAGTCGCCGTTGCGGGTGTAGGCAGGGCCGGCATCTGTGGCGATCTCGAAAAATTCGGAACCGGTCAGCGCCACTTGCAGGCTCTGCCCCGTGGAACGCAGCGTACCGGCGCGTGTGTCCGACACGGTCAACGGCACGAGACGCCCTGCCGGATGCGATGCCAACGATGCGCCAGCAGGATCGGCAGCGGCCTGCCCTGCATCCACCTGCGCGGAAAACGGCAGCGTCGGCGTGCGGGGCATCGCGCCGACCTCGCGCCGGTAGCCCGGCGTCGAGGCGTTGGCCAGGTTCAGGGCGATGCGGTCGAGTCGGTCCGCATCGGTCTGCAGTCCGGTAAGTGCCACGGCCAGAGTCTGTTGCACAGTTTGTTCCTTCGTATCAGAGGCTCACAACACCAAACGACTTCAACTCCACCGCGTGCGGCACCTCGGCCATCGAGATCACGCGCAGGTGCGGCAAGACGCGTTCCGACAAGCTGCGGACATGACGCCGCAGTTCGGGCGCGCACAGCACCACGGGAAGGAGATTGCTCTTCATCATCTTTTCGGCGTGAAAGACGAGTCGCTGGATAAATTGCTCGGCCAGGCGGGGATCGAGCGCGAAATGCCCCCCGTTCTCGACCGCCTGCAGGTTTTGCAGGAATCCGGCTTCCATGGCGGCGTCCAGCGTCAGCACCTGCAGCGCACCGGCGTCGCCGGCCAGTGCCTGGCAGATTGCGGGGCCCAGGCGCTGGCGTACGGCCTCGGTCAATGCCAGGGGATCCTTGGTGGCGCGGCCCGCATCGGCCAGCGTTTCGAGAATGGCCTCGACGTGGCGGATGCTGACCTTCTCCCGCAGCAGATGCTGCAGCACCTTCTGCACATCCCCCAATGACAGCACCGTGGGAATCAGTTCCTCGACCAGGCCTGGATGGCTCTCGCGCACGCGTGCCAGCAGGCGTTCGGCTTCGGCGCGGGTAAGCAGCGTGGCCGATTCGCGGCGCAGGATTTCCGTCAGATGGGTCAGGAACACCGTTTGCGCGTCGACCAGCGTGAATCGCGCTGCCACGGCGGCGTCGCGCTGGGCGGCATCGATCCAGAGTGCCGGCAGCCCGTAGGTGGGATCCTTGGTCGGCTCGCCTGGAATGGCGCGCGTATCGCCTGACGGATGGATTGCCAGCAACTGCTCCATGCGCACTTCGGCCTTTGCCCGTACCACGCCGTCGATCTGGATCTCGTACTGGTTCGGGCCCAGCCGGGCCCCTTCGCGAAACCGCACGGGCGGGAGTACAAGGCCCAGATCCTGGGCGTGCTGCTTGCGGAACAGCGCGATGCGCTCCATGAACAGCCCGCCTTCCTGGCTGACAAGAGGCAGCCATGCAGTGCCCACGTGCACTTCGATCGGCTCCACGGCCAGTGCCGCGTAGCCCGTTTCGTCCTGGCTCCGGGGCTGCGCGTCGGACGCCGTGTCCGGGCTGTTGTTGTCCTGGGCGGCGCCCCGCCTGACACGGCGCGCAACCAGCGCGACGCTTACGACGAGCGCCAGCAGAACCAGGATCGGCACGGACGGTATGCCCGGCAACAGCACCAGCCCGCCCAAGGCACAGGCCACCAGCAGCAGCGTCTTCGGAAAGGACGTGATCTGGCGCAGCACTTCGTTGCTGAGATTGGCATCCGACGCCGAGCGCGTAACGATGATGCCGGTACCCACCGCAATCACCAGCGCCGGAACCTGGGTCACAATGCCGTCGCCAATCGTCAGCAACGTGTAGGTCTGCAAGGCTTCGGACCAGCGCATGCCGAACTGCATGGTGCCGATGACCAGGCCGCCGACGATGTTGATGAGCATGATGATGATGCCGGCAATGGCATCGCCCTTGACGAACTTGCTTGCGCCGTCCATCGCCCCGTAGAAAGCGGCTTCCTTCTCCAGGTTCTTGCGGCGGCGCTGGGCTTCCTCCTGGTCGATGAAGCCCATGTTCAGGTCGGCGTCGATGCTCATCTGCTGGCCTGGCATGCTGTCCAGCGTGAAGCGCGCAGCAACTTCCGACACCCGCTGCGCGCCGCTGGTCACCACTACATACTGCACCACAATCAGGATCAGGAACACGATAAGGCCGATCACATAGTTGCCGCCCACCACATAGGAACCAATGGCCGCAATCACCTTGCCGGCGTCAGCGTCCGCCAGGATCAGGCGCGTTGCCGCCACGTTGAGCGACAGCCGGAACAGCGTGGCGATCAGAAGCAGCGATGGAAACGTGGAAAACTCCACGGGTCGCGCCATGTAGAACGTCAGCAGCAGGATCAGGAACGCGAACGAAAAGTTCGTGAGGATCAGGAAATCCAGCAAGCCGCGCGGAATCGGCGCGAACAGCACCAGCAGGATGCCGAGTACCAGGCCAACCAGCAGCACATCGCCCTGGCCCGACAGCAATTGCCGCCAGTTGCTCATGACGTGGCCTCCTCTGCCGTCAACGACTGCGCCACCTGCCGGGAGCGCCGCATGGCGAGTACCCAGACCATGATGCGGGCCACATCGGCATAGAGTTCAGGCGGCACGTGCTGGCCGATGCCGACCCGGCGGAACAGCGCGCGCGCCAGTGGCCGGTTTTCCACGATGGGCACCGCCTGCGAGCGGCCTGCCTTGCGGATGGCCAGGGCAAGGGCTCCCGCGCCCTTTGCCACCACGCGCGGCGATTCCATCTGGCCGTGGCGATACTCGAGGGCCACGGCCAGGTGCGTGGGGTTGGCGATGATGACGTCCGCGCCGCCCGCCTCGCCGATGGCGCCTACCTTCCGTGCCATCTCCTGGCGCAGTTCGCGTTGCCGTTGCCGAATGCGTGGGTCGCCTTCGCGCTGCTTGTGTTCATCCTTGACCTCCCGCTTGCTCATGCGCATGCGCTGGGCAAACTGGCGTCGCGTGAACAACAGGTCCACCGCGGCGATCACGGTCAGGATGATGACCACCCGCAATCCGATGGCGCCCATGTCGTTGAGCACTGTTTCCACGTAGCGGCGCGGCGGCAAGGCTGCCAGATGGTGGAACTGCGGCAGAAGATCGGTCAATGCGTACCAGACCACCAGCGCCAGCAGCGTCAGCTTCACGCAGGAACGCAGCGCATGGAACAGTGTTCGCACCGAAAGCAGTTGCTTGAGGCCAGTCACCGGATTCAGCCGGGTCCAGTCGGGCTTGAGTGCCTTGGGCGCGAACATCGGCCCCGTCTGCAGCACGTTGCCGATGACGGCCGCAATCATCACCGTCACCAGGAACGGGGTCAGCGACCACACCAGATGATCGAGCGTGGCCGCCAGCAGTGCCATGATTTGCCCGCTGTCGCGGGCCGTGACGGCGCGTTGCACCAGCGCACTGTCGAAGCGGAACTCATGGAGAATGCCCTCGAGCCCGCGCGCGTGCAGCGTGGCGATGACGACGGCCATGACCAGCGTACCCGTCACCTCCTGGCTCCTGGGCACCTGGCCCTGTTCGCGCGCGCGCTCCAGCTTGTAGGCCGAAGCGGCTTCGCTCTTGTCGAAGTCTTCGTCAGCCATTATCGGAACAATGCCTCCCAGTTGCGAAACACGGTATTGAAGATGCGTGCCACATAGTCACCGGCCGAGCCGAGCCAGACTGCCAGCGCACCCAGGCCGACGATGACCTTGATCGGCATGCCGAGCACGAACATGTTCATCTGGGGCAGATTGCGGGCAAGCAGCGCCAGTCCAAGTTCCACCAGAAGCAGGCATGTGACGACGGGCGCCACGAGGGCGAAGCCCAGGACGAATACGCCCGATACATGACGCAGCACGGCCGGCAGGCTCTGCTGGATCGCCCAGGGCGCACCGATCGGAAAGTGTTCGAAGCTGTAGGCCAGCGCACGCAGCAACGTGTGGTGGGCGTTCAGGGCGAAGAAGCACAGAACGGCGAGCTGCGTCATGGCACCGGTCAGCAGCGGCAGGTTCTGGCGCGTGGCCGGATCGAACAACTGGCCCATGCCGAACCCGATCTGGATGTCGAGCACGCGCCCGGCAACAGAAAACGTGGCAAACGCCAGCAGGATGCCGAGGCTCAGCAGGACGCCTACGGATACCTCGAGGCAGGCGGCCTCGAACAGCGAGGACAGGTCGGCGTGCCCCCGGTAGCTGGCAGAGGGCAACGCTTGAGACAACGCTGCCGCGATGCCAAGGATCACCAGGACGCGAACGACAGCCGGCATCGGAATGGCAGACAGCACTGGTGTCATGGCGAACACCATGCCAATGCGGATGCTGACCAGTAGCACCGATACGACCCACGAGCCATAGGCGAGACTTCCCACTGTGAACTCCGGCCGACGGTCAGAACAAGGAAGGAATACTGGTCCAAAGCTGCGTGCAATAGCTGGTGAGCTTGCGCAGCATCCACGGACCCAGAGCGATCAGTACGATTCCCGAAGCGATGAGCTTAGGAACGAAGGTGAGCGACATTTCCTGGACTTGTGTCACAACCTGCAGGAGGCTGATGACCAATCCAACTGTCATGATGACCGCCAGCAGCGGTAGACAGACCGTCAGGCCCGTCCACAACAGACCCGACACCATGCGTAACGCGAGATCCGCGTGCATAACCGACCCTACCCTTCTTATCGCCATTCTTGGCTGTTTGTTCTTTGGCCGCCCGACCGTCTGAGCGGTATGCGGCTGATGTTTCCAACAGCGCCCTGTCTCTGCACGTTCCGAAGGACGGAATCACATATGTTCTGCAAACATGGCGCGGTCGCAATTGTGCAATTTGCAATTTGGCTGAACAAGCCCAACTTTCTTCGGGTAGGCGAATATTGGCGCTAAACCCATCATCGAGCGGCGTGTGCAGCACTAAAGATGTATGTAAGGTCTCTGTTAGCTAGCAGAGATGCAGCAATTGATGTGTTTTAGCCACAGTTGTTACTTTAGTAGGATACTTAAAGCGGTCCAGAGCACGCCAAGACATCCCGTTACACTGTCGGGATCTTCCTTGTCTGGCGAAGAATGCCATACCTGTGCCATTGAGCCACGGCCGGCAACGGCCCGCATCCCGGGTCGTCCGGCAGCACTGAATGGCCCGATGGGCTGACCGCAATTTATGTTAAATGCGGTGCGTAGGTTGGAACCGCGTTCTAGTGTAGGGTCGGCGTAATCTGCACCGCGACGACCTTGCTTGCCGCCGAGGAGTAAGTCGCCTTCCCACTGACCTGGTATGGCTGGGTCTTCAACGGTAGCGGGTCGTTCGCTGATAGAAACGGTTTCGCGGATTCCCTTGGTGGGCCTCCGCAAACAGCCTGAACGGTCGTTGTTTTGACCTTGAACCCTGGAGATGTCGGCTCTGGCCGCCGGGCGTGCTTAGGACCCGGAGTTCTCATGGACAACTCGGTGGCGGCGCTGCCCCTGGGGAATAAGAAAAACTCAGCTCGTTCTGTCAGTGAGGAGAGCGAGCGGAGAATCGTTCATGCCTTAGCGGTGATTCCGGAAAGCACCTTCGACATTGGCCCCTCCTTGACAAGTTGCGTCGCAAGTTCAAACACCTTCGGATCGATCTGGGACACATCCAGCGAGGCGAACGATGAACTCCTGTCGATGTTCCAGTGCTGAAAGACCTCCTTCAGTTCTGACCATCCGGCCTCAGAACCAAAAACTCGAAGGTAGAACTTGCCAAACTCAATTGCATGACGGCGATCAGCGTTGCGTAACGATTCGTTCGCGTAGGTCTTACCAAGGGAGAACGCGTACTTCGCGGCTGCTCCGAGTAGCGTGATGACAAGGACTGTTCTGATAGCTGAGAAAGCAAAATCTACCCAGCCAAGGGACGCTTGCGAAGGTAAAGAGTGGGCTGCGCCGAAGACGGAAAACGCGATACCAGCGAGGAGCGCGATGAACCCAAGAATGTTCCAGCAAATGCTCCACCGTCCATTGCTTCGCTCAAGCGAGGCCAGCCGCGCAAGAGCGTCGTCAATGTATTGCGGAGCACTGTTTTCAATCCGCCGCGAGAAGAGCGCGACGGCTTCTTCCTTCGCGGCCTTCCGTCCCACAAACGCGGAAACTGCACGCTCAATCTGTGAAACCACATACGAAAGATCCCGACCGGTTGCATTGATCGCCAACACGTCGGCAACTATTGACGGAATCTCGGTCAAATCAAGCAGAACGGGGATTACAACCATGCGCCCTGATTCACCTGCGTAGGCACGCGCCGCTCCCAACTCAGCCATGACGTGGGGTGAGTTCAACGAGCGCGGGGAAAGCAGTACAACGAGAGCTTCGGATTTCTTCAGCCCTTCTCCCAGCTTTCCTCGCCATTCATCTCCAGGCGCAAGCGAATCGACATCAACAACGATGTCATGACCGTTCGATGCGAGTGCTTCGGACAAGCTCAAAGCAAAGCCTCGATCCTGCTGCGTATAGGAAATAAATATTCTCGGCATTTGCTAGTTCATCAGGGCCAAACCAGGTGTTAAGGATAAACACACTGTTGGCGTGCCTTCGATTGTCAGGGTGAAGTGTACCCTGCAGGATGTCAGTGGCCTGCTGAATATCTTTCAGGACAGGCCTCCAACTAGTTTTTCTTCATATTGCACGGAAGTTCACGGAATTCACCCTGACACTTGGGACGGCTGGAGCCAAGTGAAAGGTGCTGCTCCACCTCCGCTATTGCGGGATAGCTCCTGGTCGTCTGTTACCAGTGTCCCGCCGGCCATCCAAGCCTTCTCAGCGCCAGCCACAGCCGCGTTCTAGTGCTTGAGGGTCTTTGTTGGACCATCACAGGATTCTTGCAGTCCGTCCCTTACATTCTTGTTCCAATGGTAGAAGGTTATCGTTTCGAGCATCGTAGATTTTCTCTTTAGTCTTCGACAGCGATAGAATCAAAAGCGAACTGAACGCGATAGCGGACCAGCTCGAGATCTTTTACGGCCTCCGCGGCGTAGCGAACCGGCTCCGGAAAGTCGCCGGCAATGAGCATCCCGCGAGGCGGCTTCTGATCCTGCCGAGCGTACCAGCCAAGGTAGCGGGCGATCTGCCCCACCGCAGCGTCTTTGGCATCCCCCACCTTCAATTCGATGACGACACGGCGGCCCTTTCCATCTTCCGCAAGGATGTCCACGCGGCCGACGTCGATCACAACTTGACGCTCCACGAATCGCAATCCCTTCTCAAGCATGCCCAGATTTCGAATCAAATGTTCTTCCACATCCCGCTCGAAGCTTATCGACGCCTCGACGCGCTGCTCGATCGCATCGACGGTCTCGACTTCCTCTTCGATCAAGGGGTCTTCGGCAACCGGCGCCCAAACGTTTGGCCCGTGCTTGCCTTCGTCGTAGATGAAGAAGCGACCGTCGTTGGCTCGATAGAGAAACTTCTCTGCTGACTTGTGATGCAGATATGCCTTCGGCTGGTTAACGGCGCATCCATAGAGATGCGCTGTCAGCGTGCCGGGCGTCCATTTGCCCGGGTAAGCAGATTTGATATGGTTTCGAATCTCGCGCGACGTGACGCCGATGGGCGAGGATTCAACGAAGTGGCGGACAGCACCGGCCATGGTTGCCATGGGGATTCCCGATTTGCTCTGGGTTGTAGGAAGGTGTCCAAAACTAAGCACGCCGATGGAACCCACCAAAATTTATCATCAGCAGGGACCGCGAATAGTTGAGGCGGCTTTGTGCACACAGCGCTGCAACCGGGTCGCGTGAATGCGGCCCGGCATACTTTCTTAGCTGACTCGCTCCGAAGGAACCGTAGCCTGGGAGTTTCCCGCTGCAGAGGATCTTTGGTCGCTCAACTGACTAGTCGGCAGCCTGCGACGCATGTAGCGATCAATTTTATTGACATACCGCCCGATTTTTCCGTCAACACGGGCTGTCCCCATGCCTCGAAGTGGAACAAGGCAAAACAACCATAGCCCAACGAACAGCAACATTATCGCGAGCACAACGTTTCCGGCGAGATGACGTGGGTCGGCGCTCACCCAGTAGTACTGTCTTCCGATGATCTCGATGCTAAGTACAATTGCCGATGCGCTGATAAGTGCCTTAGCAATCAGCAGCGTGACCCACTTCCAAGCCTGAGATATAAAGCGAGGGCTCTGAGCAGAGCCGCTGATGCCGGAAAATATATATGCAAAACACTGAGTTGACACAAAAAAAACGAGCAGCCCAATAAGCGCCCAAAATTCCGGCCCAATATCGAGAAAGAAATTTGCACCAGCCAGAATCAGCTCCGCTGTTCGATTTTGTGGTTTGCCGTCAAAGGCGAAGATGCCGCTCTCACCGGCCGCAACAAAAATACCTGCACTCCCAAATAAGGCACCAAAATATGCCACCCACATTGGGTAGATCACCTCCGGCTCGGTCTTCGCCTTCTCATTGAGCACGAAGAACGTGAAGAACATCATGATAGCGGCCGCTACGATTAGGACGCTGAACGGAAACGCAACAGAGAGCCGCGATAGCCAAGTTTGCTTCGTGATGGCGGTTTTTTGGCACCCGGTTAGCAGTTCATAACGACGATCTAACGGATGATCGACGATGGTCTGACCCTCTATCCCTTCACCAAAATCGAGTTCGTACCCTTGCCATTCTGCGTCGAATTCAGAGATCTTAATGGATCCCGTGGTGCTGTCAGATACAGTTACACGCTTTCCTGCAACTTCAATTCTTAGATTCCCTGCTTGATTACGATACTCGCCGTCGAACTGAGGTACGAAATACCATACGGGCAAAGCAATCCCGATCACCACCAGCCCTACTCGGACCAGAACTGTCTTAATACTGCTCCACGTAAGAGCCGACGCGACGCGGTCGAGCGCCGCCCATATCCGCTTTCTGAGATTCCTCGATGCGGGTCCACTTAATTCTTCCTGAGGCGCAGGGGAAGGCGTCGAATGCATGATCGCGATAAGAAGGGACTTACAATGAATGTAAGAACGCCGTCGAGCGTCCTAAAAACGAGTTCTGAGAACGTAAAAATTCCCGCGTCGAAAACATGCGGGAAGAAGTCTTTGGATTTTCTCACGGATAGAGAATTGTGAACGTTTTTTTCGCATTTTTCCACCCTCTCCCTTTCTACCTTACGGTTTCTTCCGAGATGCTTGTTCCGTGAGCAGCCCTGAGATGACTTGGCTATCGGTTGTTGGCGCGTCATCTGGAGGGGTAGTTGGGGTACAAAGGCTAGGCGGAATTCGATGTAGAAGGGATTCTCTGACTAGTGGGTGAGGGTCGTCCGTCCCTATGCAAATCCGCACTCCATTTGAAAATGGAGTAAATTAACGCTTCTGCGGGGCTTCCTATGAAGGATAAATACATGGCTACCTACAAGCAGTTGTTGGCCCAGAAGGAAGCACTGGAAGTCCAGTTCGCCGACGCACGTTCGACTGAGGTGGCGGGGGTGATCCAACAGATCCAGAAATTAATGGGAGCGTACGGTCTGTCGACCGACGACATCATCGGAAATCGTCGCCGTAGTCGACCGGCCGGCCTCGGAACCGCCAAGGCAGTTAAAAAGCCTATGCCACCGAAGTATCGCGATCCGAAGACGGGAAAAACCTGGTCCGGTCGCGGCCATACTCCGGCGGGGCTTGGAAAGAACCGGACTTGGGTACGTAGCCCTACTCGCGCATTCTGGCTGAAGTACGCCGGTCGCTTATGGTCACTTCTCTAGCCCCCCCGAGCACCGGAGCAATCGTGGGCTCTTCCGCAGCCTATCCGACTGACTGTTGCTGTGAAGGGGGACTGGCGGCTATTCCGGCGCAGCGACTCGTGGTACTGCTTCGCAATCGGGTCGAGGCTTGCTCGGCGTTCACTCGCGTTACGGCCTGCACACTCGCGCTGTCACAGTATTTCGTGACATGTTGGCTTCAGCCACTTCGTCACCTCCATAGTTGCTCCGGATGCTTCCGGCTGGAGCGGTTGCCGGGTGGGGCTTGCACCTACTCGAAAAACGCCGCCTTAGCACGGCGCACGCCAGATGCGGTCGTATCAAAAACTCAACCGATTGTGTGCGATCGTCGTTGAACGTACACTTTCGTCCGCGCGCGTTAACGGCGCGTTAACGGTGAGTCGGCGCAGCTATGGGAACGAAGCCTGTTTCTACCCGTCACTACTCGGGTGGGCGGGCCTTGTGCCCGATGAGACCATCCGCGACCCAAGAACAATAACGAGGGCTACATGCATCCTGTACTGGTCCAGATTCAAGAGGAACTCCGCAAGGTCATTGCCCAATTGCAGGCCCACCTGGGCAGCGACGAGCCATTGGGAACCGTACACAATAACTGGAGCTTCCCAGGTCTCACCCGCACCGAGCTGATTGAGGAGGCGCAGTCGATCGTCGACCTCATCGACGAACGCGGCGGTGACGACCTCGGCAGCGCCGAATCCCGCATCAAGGACTATGTGCGGCGACTGACGCATCTGCACGCGAGCACCATTCCCAACATGTGGGGCAATGCCAACCAGGCCGTCACCGCCTACCTGCTCACGCTCGAGGGCTTGCGCAAGGCACTAGCCCCGGTCCTCGCCGACGACGCGGTCGCCAAGGCTGCCGAAGCCGCCATCCAGTTACGCCGGCTCGCCACCAAGATCCGTGGTCTCGAAGCGCGGCTCGCGAACGTCGAGCCGCGCACCGCGACCCTTTCGGGCATGGTCGAGCGCATCGAGAAAGCATACAGCGCTGCCGACCAACTTCCGACGGACCTCGAGTCGCTCGCCGAGGCTCGGCAGGAGCTCTCAGCCATCCTGAAGGCGTCTGCCGAGGAAGGCACCCGAATCGCTGACACGCGCAAGGAGGCGAGTGCGCTCGAGGCGGATTTGCGCCAGAAACAGAAAGAAGCCGGCGAGGTCCTCGAGCGGTGCGAAACGGCGTATTCGGCCTCCACCAGCGTAGGCCTCGCCGCCGCCTTCACGGAGCGCTCCGAGTCCCTTTCGAAATCAATGTGGTTCTGGGTGGGCGGTCTCATTGCCGCCCTCTCGCTGGGCAGTTACTTCGGTTCGCAGCAACTCCACTCGCTCTCGGAGCTGTTCCGCCAACCCAATGCCCCGACCTCGGTCCTGGTTCTCAATTTCGCCCTGTCGCTGCTGTCGGTCGGCGCGCCCGTCTGGTTCTCCTGGCTGGCCACCAAGCAGGTCGGGCAGCGCTTCCGGCTTTCCGAGGACTATGCCTTTAAGGCGTCGATCTCGCGGGCCTACGAAGGCTTCCGCCGCGAGGCCGCGCGCTTCGATAAGGACATGGAAAGCCGCGTGCTGGCCTCGGCCCTGACGCGGCTGGACGAGTTGCCCTTGCGCCTGGTGGAAACCGAAACGCACGGCAGCCCCTGGCACGAGTTCGCGTCGTCCGACGCCGTTAAGCAGGCGATGCGCGTGGTTCCGGGCTTTTCCGGTCAGGTGAAGGACCTGGCGGAACAGGGCATCGCCGCGGTAGCCTCGACCCGGACCAAGCCGAAGGCACCGGCCAGTGCAGGTCCCAGTGCAACTACCATAGCACCGGCCAGCTCGGCCGCTAACGCGGAGTAGCAGGGTCCTAGCGGGCTATCTGACCTTTGGACGACGGAGTCGTTGCCCCGCCGCATCCGACAGAGACGCCGGAGTGGAGCGTGTCACCCTTTCGCCATCGCTTCTACATTAGTGCCTTCTGAGTTTCGGTGTATAAATCCGGCGCCTTTTGTTTCATTTGCAGCACCTCCACAGCCTACGTAGCGTCTGCGTGTTGCATAGACCCATTAAATCCACGTCTGACTCCCGCCATTTCGGCCGGTGGGACGTCTGCTGAGGGCTGGCGTGGGGCACCGCTGTACGAGCTGACCAGAGAGTCAGGAACCCCCAAACCCTGGTCCACCCAATAGCCGCCCGGGAAGGTGTACCGGGCGTAGGAGCCAGTGAGGAAGTCCCGCTGAATTGAGAACTTCGACCGGATGTGCTCCCGAACTTCAGTGTGGCGCTTTGACGCGTTTGCTTGCTCGCGGTCGTTAAGTTCAAGCCTGGACTTAAACTTGCGGAATGCATCGTCGAGGGAAATCATCAGCGGGTCCTCCAGTACGCAGCGCTCGCGCCGAGGCCGCTATGTTCAACAGTTGAGCCTAGGGTCCGGCGCACCATGCCTTCGGTTGAGCGGGACGAGCAAGGGCCCCAGCCATCAACGTCCGGCCGCCCGGCCTTGGTCCTCAGAATCACCGCATACCTTGCGTTCTCAGGTGCCACGCCGGCCTGGATCCAGGATAGGTCGTCAGTAGCGACAACCACTGACACCTGCCAGTTTCCCTTGGTCGCATCGAGCCCCAGTTTCGCTTCATTGCCGCTTGATTCATCAAGTGCGTCATCGTCGTACAGGCAATAGATGCGGGTACGCGGACCTTCGCAGGTCACGACAATGGGGCTGGACTTCGGCGTTTGGTCAGTGATGGCACTTGCCACAATCCCTGTCACGCTCAACAGTTCCTTGCGGGCCTCGTCGTTCGAGTTGCCAGCTGTGATCAACTCGACGATGGCAGTCCAAGTGTCAGCTGCGTCCCGCGACGGAACGCTACGAAAATCTCGACGGACGGTGTTCATTTGCTGGCCTCCTTGCGCGAGCGTGCCGCCTTCGCATCCTTCGCTGCGGCAAGCAGGTGTGCGGTCGTCAGCTTGTTCGGATCGACGGCAACCTCGCGGCTATGGCCATGGCGTTCACCACCATCTTGCGAAGCGCACCGCCATCCAGCCCTTCGCATGCGCGCGCGATCTCGACAATATCCTGGGGGCTGGCCGTCGTCGCGAGCGCCGGAAACTGCTTCGCCAGACTGCTCAGGCATTGATCGAGAACCTACAACAACAAGCCCGAACCACTTATCGTCCAATTGTGAAGCTGGGCCATTGCGCCTACAAGGAGAGTTTTTTACACTTACGGGTATATTGTAGGCAAGCAGTCTGTTGTGAGCAGTATCAGTATCGGTCTGGATGTTTGCTTTGGGCGTGTACTGCATGTGGCGCGCCTAATGACAACCCCTATCTGAGCATCTCACGATGAAATGCAAGATTGTCTCGGTTGGAAGGCGTCGGGATGGCGGAACGCGCTACTGGTGCTTGTCCCATCATGCAAACGCCACAGCAAAGTACGGCGTCGCTGCCCGGCAATGTGTCGCTGCACACGACTTGCCAATCGGGCCGCACGAGACCCTAAACCTCGCTTTCTCCGACTATCCTGGTGGCGTCGCGCTATGGGGATCAGTTCCAGCAGTTTATGACACTACCCACCAGGCGGTAGATCGTGGCATCCACGTGCATGCGCGGCGCACCGTAGGCGGGCATAAAGAGATCGACCGGACGTATCGGAAACTGCGTATTCCGTTTGCCGAAGACCTACTTTCTGACGGCTGGGCCGAAGTGGAGGAGATTGACGCCATCAACTATATGGTGTCCACCGTGTTCGGTTTTTCGACGATTCCGGTGAGCTGCACATATTGCGGATTCCCACATCTGGACCGCGACTGGTTCGCGGTGCATCCGCACCGCAGGCATCAATGCCACGGATGCGGCAAGCAGTTTTCGGATTCGTCCACTGGAATTGGGAACCCGCTTGCTACGATCAGAGCACACTTCGATGCCAAGGCGACTAAGGAGGTCAAAGCGCCCAGGAATCTCTTGCTAAAGCAAGCCGACTTTCTCGGCGGAGTTCAGATCTGGGGATCGAATCCAGCGCTGATATGGACATCCACGGAAACTGAAGAGAGTGGAATCCATGTACACGCTTTTCGACACTATGACGATGAAATACCTGAAATCGATGACACCTTTGCAAAGGTCGTCATCGACGGGCAAAAATTAGAGGCAAGTCATGTGCGGGTATATATGGCGCAATCGGCTATGCCTCACCTTGAAGGTCGGATCGTAGCACTGACTTGCCCGACTTGCGCCGCGCCTCACTTTGACAATGGAGAATGGGCGTACACGCCTCACTCTGAACATGTGTGCCACGCGTGCCAGCACGTCTTCCACTCGCCGACTCGTGTAAAGAAGACTATCGGCAATCCATTCGCCGCACTTCGCCATGCGTTAGCCACTACGGCTCCGAACCCGTTGCGCCAGGAGAATCTTGGATTTCGGCCCGAGACGATATAGTGGAGACCGTGAATGTTTCCGGAGCCAAGTCAGGGAGGTAACCTCCTCGTGATTTCATCAAGTTGAACGCATCATAAGCTTGCTCCGGACTTAAGATTCCTGCTGAGACGGCTTCCTTTAATAAGCCGATTGAGCCGGTGAAAGGGAAGTCGGGGATGGCCCGGTTGATGATTTTCCTTGCGGTGCCATCGTCGCATGCCACACGACATTTCATGACTTGGGCAGCTAAGATGCACTCCGTTTCGCCTTCACCAAGTCCCCAGGCTTCTAAGGCAACCTTAAACTCGTCAAAGTCGACCAGATCTGCGTCGACCCATTCCAGATCACCGCGCTGTACTGCCGCATTAATAGCGTTTGAAACCGTTTTGGATTCCTGACGTACAACCTCGCTTACCATGAATTGGTGCCCGGGCAGGGAGACAATCTCGGCAAACACTTCGCCGTTTGCCAGATTGATGAGCGTGGATGCATCAAGAATGATAATCACACGCTTATGTCCGAATTGGCTGCCACCAGAGTAGACACCGGCACATTCAAAAGTTCGGCCGCCTTCCCGAGAGACATCTGACCTGAGCGGATCTTCTCAACCGCGGCATCGATCAATAATGGTGAAGCAGCAATCGCTAGCTTCGGACGCGGAGGGATGTCGATTGCCTCGGCGAACCGCTCGGGATTCTTATAGTCATCCACCAGCTTCTGGTAGAACGCTCGAGCACCCGATCGAGGCAGAAGGTCCAAGCCCTCAAATCGTCGGGCGGCGACCTCAAAGCTAACGTGAAAAAAGTGGGCGACCCAGGCAATCTCGATTGCACCCAGAGGTCCTTTCGAAATGCCCATTCGGTCCCGAATCGCTTGGAGTGCACGTAAAACTCCGTGGCGAGGCAAAAGCAGCGATGCAGCAAAAGCATCGGCGAACCGCTCTTCCTGGCGTTTAGGTTCGTTCAACCCGCCCACCTCCTTATCCAAGTGAGCATATCCATTGTCTCGCGAGTCGTGATGTGCAACCAGATGTCCTAGTTCATGCGCGATCGTAAATAGCATCCGCGGCTGAAACGTGCGCGCTCCCAGAATGATTAGCGCGTGGCCTTCGACAATTGCGGAAACACCTTCAATGCTCGGATCTCGCGAAAACAGGACAAAGACGCCCAGTTGACTAACAGCTTCCGGCAAATCCTGAAAGGGCTCGAGGTCGTCTAAGGATCCAATCGAACTGCGGAAGCGATCGGCGAACGCTTCGGCGATCTCGACTCGCGGCTCTAGACCATCGAAGAGCTCTAACCATGTGAGATCGGAAGGAAGCCCGCGGGCGATCACAAGAGCATCGCGCACCTGCGCGGCCAGCACATCAAGTTGGGGCGTAACTTCGATTTCACGCTGATCGAGCGTCTTCCGAAACAAAACACGTATCGGCTCGGCAGGTGCGCTGTCCATGAGGCTCGATACGGGGACACCTAAGGCACGAGCAACCTGCCTGAGTTCTCCGAGCGTCGCGTTGCCCCCCTTCACTACCTCTTCGAACCTGTCTAGGGAAAGACCGGCCTTTGCCGCAGCCTTTTCCATCGATAAGTTGCGGCTCGCGAGATAGGACGCAATGTTGGTCACGCCCTCGCCTCGCGTTTGATGTCTTCGAGCGCATGCCTTAGTCGCTCGACTTGCGCATCGGACAAGCGCCGCGCACGCCCCATAATATGGTGTACGCGGGATCCATTACGGTCGAACAAATCAGAAAGGATCTCTATGGTCCGATCACGCCCGAGTTGCACTTCCCGATCGCTCTGTAGGACCACTGGGTTCTTTCCGAGCACGTAGTTTTTTATTCGGTTTTCGAATTTCGAGTGGCTGTCGCGAGGGTTCTGAGTGCCGTCCGGCATCGCGATGATGTTCCCGTGCTTTTGTCCGTTCTCAAATCGAAGGGCATTTTCCGGATGCACGCGCAACGCCTCCAACTGATCTTTGAGCTTTTCGTCGATCTCCATCCCGCCAATGACATATTGCGGGTAGGTCTTCCCCAAGCTTCCGCTCACAACAAAAATATGGTCGCCGGGCGTCACCAATCGACGCAAATCTGGCCGACAGGTCCCCATAGTAGGACGTGGAGCGGTCAATATCGGATCAGCGAGCGCGCGGCCGGCGCCAGGATCGGAATTGGGCGACACAAATATGTAGCTAGACATATCTTCCCTACAGTTGGGGGTGGACACTGTATTTATATACAGTACATCGATCTGTGACAAGTAGTATTCGCCCCTTCCCGACGTTGTAAGACACGCCCCCGTCATAGATTGTCACAGAACGCTGAAATTTCTCAGGTTTGTTGCTCCCTGCATACGGGAGGTCCGCAGAGAGGGTTCTGTGGTCGATAAGTAACGAGAGGTATCGATCGCGGGCGAAGCCTACTGTGAAAGTGTCTAAACATGCACTTTTCTTTGGGAATAGCTTGCAAAGCCTCTAGGTATCGTCCTAATCTCATTACGTGGGTTGAGCAAGCTCCCGTGAGTTGACGTTGCTACACCTAAAGCATAAGATAGTGGGTTGGCATTTTTCATGCAGTACCATGTTGTGCAACTCTGGAGAAAATGATGGACAAGCGGCTTGTTGAGATGGCAGCCAGGGTCCTGTTAACCGGAAAGGCAGAGCGCCTGAGCGGAGAGGATGCGCAGGCCGTATTTGAAAGCTACTTTGAGCGCGCGCAGGAGCCCATCCAAGCTCTGCGCCGGGAACAAGCCGCCGCCATCGAAGAGAATCGCTTTGTGACGTGTCGCTGACACGCATCGAGAACCGTTAAAGGGCCACTTTGGTGGCCCTTTTCTTTTGTCCTATGACGTCAACAAACGAAGTAAGTCTTTCTAGTGCGACAAATGGCCGCCTGGTGCTTCACGCCATCAGCAACGCGGAAGACATCGTTGCGGTACTTATGGGCCGCACCAGTGCCCAAAACTCGCAAACCGGTGCGCGCCATCGCGCGCCTTCCAATCAGCATCAACTCACCCCGTTGCGCAATATCGCCGCGATGTTGGCAGAAATGGGCTGCAAAGCCGCAATTGTCCAGGCGCCTTCCACAGACAAGGAGTATCAGGCCGAGTTTCGCGCATATTACTCCACCACATTCTCGAACTACTCTCGATACTCCCAAAGGGTCCATTTCTTCTCGGTTGCGGTGGAGCAAGGCCAGGCACCGCTCGACTATATTGACAGAATTGCCGGAAATGACCATGCCGACGTTAATCAGACGCCGGGCTACCTAGGCTTCGTCAATGTACGGCCTGTCAAGTCTGCGCCCGTGGGGAGAACGGTGCTGAAGGCGCCGCCAGAGTGTACGTTCCTGACAGTAAAGGACTCGTTCAGAACCACCTTGGCAGGAAGAACCTTGAAGGTCGTGGGAGCACCGTTCATGCAACAGGACAGCGCGGTGGGGGCCTGCGCCCAAGTGGCGATCTGGTCAGCATTGCGGGTCTTGCGGAAAAGGGACGGCAGGGATGCCATTACCGTGGCCGACATTTCCGCCGAAGCAGGGGCATCTGTGATCTTTGGGCCGGTACTTCCGACCAAGGGCTTGGGCGTCCAATCCATGCTCGCAATCCTTGAGCGCTTCGGATATCACGGTCATCAACTACGAACAAAACTGCCGGCCAATGCAGCGCAGCTGCCACTTGCTCCTTGCTATCGATATGACCTGGACCGGGTCAAGGATTTGGTCTACCCATATATTGAATCTGGCATTCCGGTGATCGCGCTGTACGGTACAGAAGTCGACCAATTTTCGCATGCAGTTGTCATCGTTGGTCACGACTGGGATACGTCGCGATCGGCCACAAATGGTCCGACGCGCAGCGTGCGTGTTGACACAGGAGGCGGTTGGTCTCAGTCTTTCTCTCTATACTCTCCAGTCAACTGGATCGATCATCTCTACATCCAGAATGACAACGATGGTCCGTATCGCAGCGTCAGTCGAGAGGGGGGCCTCTATCCATACGGATCCATTCAATCGGTAATTCCGTTGCTGCCAAAGGACGTTTATGTCTTTGCGGAAGAGGCCTCCTTCGCGGTGCAGGAGACATTGTCAACGTTTCTCGACATTGCAATGACTGCGTCTTCAGTGACCGGTATCACGAGGACCGATGATTTTCATTTGGAGTTTGTTCTGCGACCGTTCCTGACTTCGCGCCACGAATTCCGGCGTTGGGCGATCGAGAACACTGAGAAGGAATTGCAGAAATTTTACCGCGAACGGCACTTGCCCGAGCGGCTTTGGGTGTTCGAGATTAATCGAAAGGGGGGCTATCACCAGGCTGGTGTGCAAATCTCGGAGGCCGCGCATGAGAAGACTCAGCGTATTGGAGAGATTCTCGTGGATCCCACCGGCGACGTTTATCATTTCCCGGTACTTTGCGCCCATATGAGCTTTCAATGGAAGAAAGGAGCGACGACCGGCATCATGATTGACTTCGATGTCGAAGAGGGCGTAGAGGCGTTCCTGATCGACGAATCTGTGAATTCATACAGCATTCACATGCGGGAAATCGACGCCGCGGGACATGCCGCACCGGCGCTGGCGTAGCGACGTCTTCCCCACGCCCTTTTGCGATTGCCAGCCGCGGGAATACCGAGGGAGAGCGCCGCAGTGCGGCGACACTCCCTTGGCATTCCCCAATCGTAAATCTGCAATAACTATTGAACGGTTCCTCGAGATACAAGGCACCCGAAAAGTGGTGACACCTCCTTGAGACCCACAAATGTCGAATTGCACTGAATCAGCATTCCACCTGCCTTGGGTGGGTTACGATCAGCGCAATTCAACAATCCGCTTCGCCAGCCGACCCTGAAGCTGCTGCGCGCATGCTAGACATCGGCAACCAAACGCGCCCCACGCGTGCGTGAAACTTTAACCCTGTGCGGCCTGGCCACGAACAAGCGGCAAAGAGGCTGCAGCTTATCCAGAAAATCATCCCGCTCGATGCACCAGAGTCGCTCGAACACCTAAATTGTGTTCTATTTCGGGCGATCCCCGGCCGCGAACAAATAACCAAAAAGCCTCGATGGGCAGTCGTGTTGGACCCTTTTTGAGTTGGCTAGACACGCGGACCCCGTTAGGTTGATGACGCCTCAGCCCCCCTGAACTCGCGGGCGAGCGGTATTTCAGGGCTTTGTGCGGGTGGCGTCGTTGTAATGCTCAAACGCAACAGCCAGACGCGAGAGCGCCGTTGGCGCGTCAGGGTTGTCCATATAGAACGTAGTTGTGTTTTATGGTCTTCACGAACGATTCGGCCATGCCATTGCTTTACGGCGAGCGCACAGGCGTCGTCAGCTGGTCCGGCCCAGCTGACGCGCGAAGCGTCGCGTGCGATGGTAGATATAAGCCGAGCCGTTGTCCGTCAGCCATTCGTTGGGCCGTGCCGTTTCCGTGGTGCCGAAGCGCTGCTCGACGGCGGCCAGCATTACGTCGCGCACCACGTCGGCGCTATGCCCGCCGATCATTGCTGCCCAGCTAATTGCTTACCGGTCGCCGCAGTCCCACGCAAACGTCACACGCAGCGGCGTGCCGTCATCGCATGGAAACTCGAAACCCTCGGAGCACCTGCGCGTATTACTTTGGTCGCTTGCGCCGGCCAAACACCTGGTTCGGGTTCCCGCCGTGCCGCCGCGCTACGGCTGACACCGACGCGCCAGGTGCCAGCATTTCCCTGATAGGGCACAAGACTATCCCCTATTTTAAGAGAGTCCGCGTGTCCTTAGATATGCGGGACTGCTTCAGATCCACTTCGTTCGCGCGTCGACGCAACGCGCCGCGCTTGCGTATTGAGCGAGCGCCAGGAACTTGGTCGACACATGCCGTAGCTTGGAATTTGGTGAAGGACAGTAGATCGGAAAGCTCCGATGGTCGCCCCAGGAACACGGCCAGAGGCTGCGGAGCCTGCTCGTCACGTTTCACCGATTTGGCGAAAGAGTCCTGCAAGCAGCGAGTTGCAACGAAGACGCGAGCATCGCGCCCTCCTCCGCCGACCTAGTTTTCAGCCGCATACCCGGCGAAAGGCTCGTCCCCCGATAGGACACTACTTCTATTGGAAGTTTAGACACAATTTTAGTTTCATCAGCTGTGGCGTCTCGCCCACCGCAATGCGATAGTATCGATAACAAACATTATCGATATAGCCACATTTTCGTGGCAGCCTACGCGACAGCAATTCGCGTCCATCCTCCGCTCCACGCCTCGCTTGCCATCTCCCCGCCGATCACGGACACCGCGATACCTGGCTGCCGGCGCGTGCCGCGTCGGCGCTGCAAGCTCACGGGCTGAAAACACTGTCCGACATGACCGTGCGGATCCCGCGCCGCCGGCGTTGGTGGCTCGCCATTGACGGTCTCGGCGAGCGCGGTGCCCGCCCGTCGAGGCATTCTTCGCCGCGCAGTAGTGCGTTGACGTCTCTCTGCACTCGAACGCCATGGCGCTGTCCGCCTCGGCCCGCACCATGGCGGCCGGCTGGAGATGAATGACTACTTCCAGAAGCCGGCGTGCGCCTGGGCGGCTTCGTCCTCCAGCATCGGGCCCGCCACCTTGACCTTGCGCTGGCCGCGTTCGAAAACTTCTCGGCACGGCAGCGAGAACGTGGGGTTCTCGGGGTGGTCTCCCGTGAGACCGAGCAGGGAATGCTCCGAGAGTGCGTAGACAACGCGACCGATTCCGGTCCAGTAGATCGCACCGGCACACATGCAGCACGGCTCCGCACTCGTGTACAGCGTGCAGCGGGCGAGTTGTTCCGGCGTCAGCACGCGTGCTGCTGCAGCAGCGGCGGCCAGTTCGGCGTGCTGGGTCGGATCACCTTCCGGTGGCATCGAGTTGTTGCCTGCGGCCGCGATGATGTTGCCGTTCTCGTCGGCAACCAGCGCAGCGAAAGGATGCCGGCCGCGCTGCCTGGCCTCATATGACGCGGCAATAGACTGGCGCAGCAGATCCATATCCAGCATTGACACGTCCTCGGGAGTTTCTTCAATGTTCAGGGTTGCCATGTAGTTCTCCAGGGGAATAGGACGATAGGACTTGTTCAGCAGCGCCAGAAATGACATTGGCAGGACCCCAACGCTGACCGAACCGCCACAACCATCGCATCACGAGCCCGGCATCACGCGACGCCGCTCTATTGCTCGAGGTGCATCGGTGCGGCATCATCCATCGAAGCCACCGCCAAAACAAATTAGGAGCCATCGATTTTATCGATGGACAAGTCAATGCGTTTTTCCCTGGAACAACTTCAGATGTTTATCGCCGTAGTGGAATCCGGATCGTTCTCCGCGGCCGCCCGGCGGCTCGGAAAAACGCAGTCGACGATCAGCAGCGCCATCGGCAATCTCGAGATCGAGCTTGGCGTATCGCTATTCGATCGGACGAGCAAGATTCCCGTCGTCACGGAGGCGGGACGGACGCTGCTTGCGGAAGCCTCCGCCGTGCTGGAGCGGTGCCGGTCACTGGAGGCGCATGCGGCCAGCCTGGCGGACGCGAACCCGGCCGAACTGACGCTGGCGATCGAGATACCGTACAACACGATCATGCCGGCACTGACCGATTTCGAACGGGAGTTCCCATACGTCGACCTGACCATTCGCAACCCGGTCTATGGCGACGTCAGCGACCTGGTACTCAAGGGTGAGGCGGCACTCGGCATCGCGTTTGCGCAACCGGACTACCCGCCCGAACTTGACTTCGTGCAGCTCGGCAAACTGATCATGGTGCATGTCACCCATCCCTCGCACCCGCTCGCGTCGCTGGCCAGCGTGTCGTTCGCCGACCTGCATGCCTATCGGCGCCTTGCGTTCAGCGCGCACGCCAACAAACTACCAACAACCGAATACCTTCGCGCTACACGCACGTGGCAGGCGGAGAGCTATCTCGCCCTGATGGAGATGGTCGGCAGCGGTCTTGGCTGGGCGACACTACCCCGGCAATTGATCCGCAACGAGCTGGACAAAGGCGATCTGGTCGAACTGCAGTTGACCGCCTACCCGCACACCGACTGGCTTGTCGGGGTCGATCTTCTCTGGCGGAAATCGGCCCGTCGCGGACGCGCCGATCGATGGCTGCACGATCGGCTGCAGCAACACACGGTTTTCGAAGTTGGGCGAGGCGGACAACGAACTACGCGATAGCCTCCCGTTCATGCCAGAAGCACGGGTATCAAGATAAGTTTTCTTATCACAATGGCATCGGTGAATACGAAAACTGCATTCCAAGAATACCGACCTTAGTGGTTTCGCCATAACGTCAACAAAAAAGGCGGAGAAATCCTGGTTCTTATGGCGACCAGATCGCCGAACGCAAGCCAGTCCGTGCAGCCCGTTCCCGCGTGGTGGCGAGTTCAAGCCTTGTGCTTTGGGAACTGAAGCGCGAATTCGGTGAACTCGTGCTCCACCGACTGGCAGGAAATGGATGCACCCCAACTGCGCAAGACATCCCTGCAAAACGCCAGTCCGATACCCGTGCCCCGATGGGCGGGATAGGAGAAAAACGGCTGGAACATCCGGGCCAGGACATGGGCCGGAACTCCCGGCCCTGTATCCCGGAACAGGACATAGATGTCGCTGCCTCGCGTCTCACAGCGGATCAGAATCTTGCCCTTCCCTGCCCGCTTGATCGCCTCGAGCGCATTCTTGGTCAGATTGGTAATGACCAATTCGAATAGTTGCGCGTTGCCCAGCACGTGCAGGGGTGCGGACGCATCGATCGTGACGATATCCTGATGCGTAGGCTCGAACGGAAATCGATCAATACTCTGGCGCACGGCGTGCACCAGGTCGAACACCTCTTGCCTGGCCGCCTTCGGGTCCTTGGAGTTCGCCACCAGCAAATCGATGCTGCTGCTGACATGCGCGAGATCGGCCTGTAAACGGGCAATCGCCTGCAGAAGCCCCTCTCGATGCGCCGCCTGCGGGTCAAGCGCCGCCGGCAACCTGCTCTTGAGGCCCGCAGCGGTCATCGTCAGACTCGTCAGTGGCGTGCGCAATTCATGCGCAACCGTTGCCAGGGCGACGGCCATCCCCCGCCGCTTTTCTTCGACCAGCAACTGGCGATCCAATTTGATCACGACGAGCACGGCGATGACGAACGCAATGATCGGCAGCTGCAACAGCAGCGGTTGCCACGGAATGCCTGCAATGGAATGACCGGCCACCACGAACAATGCAAATGCGCCGGCTGCTCCCGAGAGCAGGGCCATCGTCGCAAACGCCGAACTGAAGTGGTATAGGACCACCACGGCGATGATGACCGACTCCGCCCATACCAGCGAGCCGTGGTTCTCCAGGTAGAAGAAGATAAAAGCGAAGGGCATTCCGACGGTGATGGCAAATAGCGCATAGGTCGGCAGCCATCGCTTGTGCGACAGTGCAGAAGCGAACAACAGCGGCACGAATAGCGCCGTGCAAATCAATCGCAGCCACAGGTTTTCGTAAGCCTGGGGAAAGACATAGGACCAGATGACGAAGTAAAGCGGATGGCCAATGACCCCGAGCGCGCCCACCATCTGGATGCGACGCAGGCGCACGACGCTTTCCTCGTCGAGCAGGGTGGTCCGGGAGGCCGTCTCAAATACGGCACGCCGGGCATCCTTGACGAGCCGAATCCACAACGATTCGTCTCCTGATTGCGCTTGCGTGGCTTCCATCTCGAGCGTCTGACCCCTGCAAGATTATGGCGCTGTGCTGCCTGGTGAACAGGTGCGGCCGCGATGCGCGCGGCGCGTCGATGACCACTCCGCCAGCCTGACCTCGTCCCGAATTTTCGCGAGAACGTCGATCAGCCGGTCCATGTCGGAAGGAGTGAGTTTCGCATGCAGCGTAAGGCGCATCAATGCCCTATTTTTGGGGGTAGCAGGGGAGCAAAAGACGGCCCCGAAGATGCCGTGCCGCTGCAGTGCGTTGCGCAGAACCATGACCTGGGGTTCCGTGCCGGCCTCCAGCCCGATGATCTGCTCGCTCCCGTCGCTGATGTTGTAGCCAAGCTCGGTGATAGCGGCGCGCGTGGACCGGGTGATGGCATGCAGGCGCGCCCTGCGGTCGTCTGCGCGCGCAATAAAATCCGTCGCGGCATCGAACCAGGCAATTTCATGGCGCAACAGACCCGAACTGAAAATGGCTGGGCGTGCCTCCACCGCGAAGAAATCCTTGAATCGGGTCGAACAGGCCACGAATCCCGCGCGCCCGGCAAATGCCTTGGCCAGCGACGCCGTCCGGAAATGGACCCGTTCGGAAAGCCCCAGCGCCGGGACAAGCCCGCCGCCCGCCGGGCCATGCGTGCCTAGCGAATGTGATTCATCCACCACCAGGACGCTGCCTGTCGCTTCCGCCATCTGCACATACGCTTCCAACGGCGCCACGCTGCCCGTGGTGCTATAGACGGCATCCACCAGAATGACGCCCGGACCCATACGCTCGATCTGGCGTGCGGCGTGAGCAAAGTCGTTGTGGCGCACGGGCACGGCCTGGGCCCCCGCCGCGCTGATGCCTTCCCACAGCGAGGCATGGCCGTTCATGTCGATGTAGACAGGCACCCCAGGCCCTGCAATACACTGCACCAGCCCGACGTTTGCCGCCCATCCTGACTGGGCGATGAGCCCATCCTCGGCCTGCATGAGCGTGGCGAGCTTCCGTTCGACCTGCTGTTGTGGCGTGTCGCCGTGCCGAAACACCGAAGACATCAACAATTCAGGCGCCTCATCGAGTAGCGCCCGCGCCTGCGCCTGGACCAGCGCAGATTCCCCCAGCAGGCATAGATAGTCGTTACTGCTCAGGTGCAAGGCATCCGGCCCCGGGACGCGTCCGTGCAGCAGGTGATTGCCTCCCCAGAGTTTTTCCATTCTGTCGACGAAATGGGCAGCCATCCGATCCGAGATCCAGGCCGGTAATGGCGCGGACTGTATGCGACTGACAGATTTTGTCGGTTGGGAATGAAGATTGGCGGGCGACATCGGTTTTCCTCCAAAGAAATGAGCGCCAAAATCAAAAAACGAATGACTTGAAAACTTGAGGTCTGCAGCGGAGGCCTGCCCTCATTGAATTGGAGGAACACGGCAACCGTAGGCTAAGCCGAAGCCTGTCGCGAACCCAAAAGCTCGCGCCATGCGTAGGCCGTGACGACACCGGCGTCCCCCCGTGGTTTTGTTCGAAGGACGGTACGGCACAGCATCACAGTTTGCGTCATCTATTCGACGCCCATTGGGCACGCGCGCGCTATTGCCGGATACCCAAAATCGACTGCTTGTGGCATGAGAAAGGCATGCCAGCGTCTATCCGTGACAACGCGGCACCCTGCCCGGTTGGGAGGAAAAGCAGCAGATATCTTCCGACGATGAAGCAATCTACTGGCCTGCTTCGCGGAAGCACCGGATTGGGCCTCGCTAAATAATATTGAGGCCCTACTGTCCTAAACGCAGCAAGGCGGGACTCGGATGCCATCCCGATAGGCGAATCGGCACTCAGAACAGTTGTGCCACACATTCGGCCATTGCTTTGCAAGCAGGTTTGGGGAGGTCCGACGTGTATCAACAGGGCCCCTACCATCGACCAGTACGGGCGGGCACTATGGCGGTTAATTGCTTTTTTAGGCAGAGCGCATAGGGGACGGCTTTCACGTGCGCCGCATAACGATGGGCGCATAGAAAATACACACGCGATTCAGGACGACTCGTTTGGGAACAAGTCCTTGTTTTTGCGGGGTTTCTATTGGAAAGATAAGGTGTGCCTAGACGACAAGTAGCTTATTAGGCACTTTATCGTTACGACCTACGCCGGCTCGTCGGGTGACGGCTGATCGCCCTGCCCTGCTCTCTCACGGCGCCTCCCACCTTTCGAGTCTTCAGCAGTCGCGAGCAAGGAATCGCTCTGCTTCGACCCAGTTCGCCTACAGACGACACGGGCGCACGGCACACCTATGCACGACTTCGCACATTTCGATGTGCGTGACCATTCGGTGTTCTTCCCCTTATCAGGCCAGGTGCATGCCCAGGACATCGTCGATCAAGCCGCACGGCTATGTACTGCACTTCAGTACCGACTTTTTCGCCCAAAGACTTCGCCGGCGCGACGGCCGTTTCCTGCGATCCATAGATCGGCTGCTGGGGCAATTATCCACAGCGTCAAGCCTGCGGGAGCGATTGGTTCTGACGCTTACGCCCCATGCAAAGGCTTTTGCAGCGCAAGGGTTAGCAGCGATAATGAGGCACAACTGATTGGCTCAAGAGGCACAAGGAATGGACAAGCAGGGCTTCACCACCGCCATTGTTCACGGCGACAGAATCACAGGTACCGAGCATGGTGGCGTTCACCAGCCGATCCATACCTCTGTGCAGTATGGTTTCGATCGCGTCGAGGACCTGATCGGCGTATTCCAGGGCACGAAGAAGGGTGGCTTCAACTACGCCCGCCAGGGCACGCCCACGACCGCGGCGCTTGAGCGCAAGATTACGGGCCTGGAAGACGGCATCGGCACGATCTGTTTCAGCACCGGCATGGCCGCCATCACGGCAACGTTTCTCACGCTGTTGCGTGCAGGCGATCATCTCGTTGCGAGCCGTTATGTGTTTGGGAACACCAACAGCCTGTTCGGAACGCTGCGTACGCTCGGCATAGACGTGACGACGGTCGATGCGTGCAATGTCGAAGAGGTCAAGCAGGCCATCCGTCCGAATACCCGGATGGTGTTCGTCGAAACCATCGCGAATCCGGGCACGCAAATTCCGGATCTGCAAGGCATCGGCAACGTGTGCCGCGAGCGCGGTATCGCGTATATCGTCGATAACACGATCACCTCGCCGGCCTTGTTCCGGCCGAAGGCAGTCGGGGCCAGCCTTGTCATTAGCTCGCTGACGAAGACGATTGCCGGTCACGGCACAGCCCTTGGGGGCGCCGTGACCGATACCGGCTTGTTCGACTGGAGCACATATCCCAACATTGCCGAGGATTATCGGCGTGCCATGGGCAAGGAGCAGGGGCTGCTGCAAATCCGCAAGAAGGGCTTGCGCGACATGGGCGCGGCATTGTCGTCCGAGCAGGCGCATGCGATCGCCATTGGGGCCGAAACACTCGCGCTGCGCGTAAAGCAAAGCAGCGACAACGCGCTCGCGCTGGCGCAGTTTCTGGAGCGGCATCCGGCTGTCGGAAGGGTGTACTACCCTGGCCTGCCGAGCCATCCGCAGTATGACATCGCGCAATCGCTGTTTTCCAGCGCATCGTGGCTCCTGTCGTTCGAACTGAAGAACGCGGACCGCATGATTGACATCGTCAACGCGCTTGCGCTGCCAATCAAGGCGACCGGCCTTGGCGACACGCGAACGCTGATCATTCCCGTGGCTCCTACGATCTTCTTCGAAGCCGGCCCCGAGACACGCAAGGCAATGGGGATTTCCGATGGGATGCTGCGCCTGTCGGCCGGCATCGAGGATATCGACGATCTGATCGCGGACTTTTCACAGGCGCTGAAACTGGCCGCGTAGCACTGCAGCACGAGGAAAAAGTAGCCCCGCTGTCTGCATGACCAGCATTGCGTGATGAGTTCGGGCTCACCAGACGGTGAGCCCGGTGTCATCAAGGTGCCCGAGCCTGCGGTTCGGCTTTCCCTCCTGACCTCGCCGGCCGAATCGCTGTACGACTTACTTGAAGGGCGTCTGCAAGATGCCCATGATGGTCTGGACGCCATCGCGGTAGTTGCCAAGCCGCATGTTCTCGTCAAAGCTGTGCTGATTGTTGTCGGCATTGACCAGCGGCACGATCACGAACGGGGACTTGAGCGCCTGCACCGCAGCACCGGTGGGGACGGTTCCGCCCATCATCCGGATCTGCACGGGCGACTTGCCGTAGGTATCGTGCATCACGCCCTGTAGCCATTTGCTGATCGGCGCGTCCAGATCGGTACGCGCCGCCGAACTCGACGCAGACACTTCACCGGCCGTGAGCGATGCCAGTTTCGGATAGCGCGCACGCTCTTCTGCCGTCGGCTCGCCGTTCACCAGGTGGTAGCCCTGCTTCTCGATGTGCTTGCGCAGCAGCGCCACCAGCGACTCGGGCGGCGTCTCGGGTACCGTACGCAGATCGATATCTGCGATGGCCACTTCGGGAATAATGGTCCGCGCCTTGGGGCCGACGTCACCCGCCACAATGCCGCGTACGTTCAGGCTGGGATACTGCATCGCTTCCTGGTAATTGGCGCCGACCTTTTCCGCGCCGGCAATGCCCAACCGGCGCTTGAGCGCCCCCTCGTCGTCTGGCACCGCCGCCATGATCTTCCGGGCCCGCTCGTCAAACTTTACCGGTGTGTAATACCCGGGGATGGTCACGCGGCCATCTTCGTCCTTCATCGACGCCAGCAAGCTCGCCATCCGTTGCACCGGATTGGCGGAGTAGTTGCCGTAGTGTCCACTGTGCAGTCCCTGGCTTGCACCGAAGACTTTCAGTTGCACGAGCTGGATGCCCCGGTTGCCGAAGACCAGCGTCGGCTGGTTGCTCTGGTGCATCGGACCATCGAAGATGACCATGCCGTCATTTCGCAACAGCGCAAGATTCTGGGCAATGACCTGTCCGAGCGAGGGGGAGCCCTTTTCTTCCTCGGAATCGAGCAGCACCTTGATGTTAACGCCCGGCTCCACGCCCGCCGCCTTGAGCGCATCGAAGGCTGCCAGGAACATCACGATCGGTCCCTTGTCGTCTGATGAGGATCGTGCGAACAGGCGCCACTCGGGGTCCACCTGGCCACCGTACAATTTGTCGAGCGGCAGGGTTTCCCATTTGCCGTCGGCCGCGCGCGCCTTGAGCGTGGCTTCCCATGGGCTCTTCTGCGCCCACTGGGACGGTGTCACCGACTGGCCATCCAGGTGCATATAGAACAGGACAGTTTTGCGCGGTGCGGTCGCGCCTGCTCCGGGCGCCGTGTACTCTGCGTACATCATCGGCTTGTCGCCATTTGGGAGCGCCTGCGCCTGGAATCCGCGTCGGGAAAAGGCCTTGGCAAGCCAGTCCACGTTCTTTTGAATATCGGCCGGCACGGTTGCATCGTTGGGAATTGCCAGCAGCTCGACCCATTCGCGATAGCTTGCTGCTGCCGCGCGGCCAGCCGATTGCTCAAGCTGTGCGCGGTCCAACGTGGTAGCGCTCACCGCCGTCCCATACGCCAGGATCAGCGACGCGACAAGCGCCAGTCTGCGGAAACGATGGTGAATTCGCGAGGGGGTGCGCATGTCTTTCTCTCTGTTGGTTGTATGACGACATGCATTATGACGGCAGCCTCCACGAACCAAAAGGGTCTATGCGCCGCAATCGGCGGCAGAAGAACCCATCGCGCCCCCCTCCCCTCGGAGCCCTTCGCGCCCCCGTGGCTTTTGCCTGCCGACGCTTCGCTGTCACGGCTTACTTACCTGGTATGTCTTTCGTCGAGGGCGGCGCTATTCAACCGACAGCATTGAAGGGATAGGTACGCGACTGCGGCGCTGGTTCACTGCGATCGTCCGCGGGCAGGTTGTTCGCGGCAACGGAGTGGTCTCCGCCGGGATCTTCACCTGACCGAAATGCGTCCGCAGCCTGGTGTTGCTTTCGTTTTCGCGTCTCCTGGTAAGCAGCGAAGCCCACTCCGGCACCCGCTGCGGCGATATACGCGATGAGTGGCAACGCCAGATGAACGAGTTTCCCGTTGAACATGATCTGCTCCTGCATTGTTCCAGGGATCGGCAGCGTGGAAAGCTGCAGAACTGCGGCATACCATCATCAGCATGGAGCATGCCACCCGCAGATCGTCGGGATACCACCGCGCCGCCGTCATCGCGACCGGCCATCGGAGACGGCAATCCGGGCCACTGCGGGACGGGCAGCCGGCGATCACGTGTTGTCGAACAATTGACGCACCGCCTGCTTTCTACAACCGTGGCAAAAAGGAAGCGCACTCGATGTTCCGCCACGCGGCGATCAAGTGAAGGGCGGCCGACTTGCCGAGGCCACGGCTGCCGCCGGCCATCATGGCGATGCGGCGGGCGTCGACGTTGCGCAACTGCCCACGGCGACTGCCACGCCAGATCAAGGCGTGCGCGCGGCTGGCCGCTGATCTTGAGCGGTGTTGGGCGCAGGATAGACTTCATCGCTGCGGGTGAACGACTCACGCGGCGGCGGCGGCGTCGCGGTGGTATCCCTGGGAACGCCCTCGCATCCACCCATCGTCGTGGCAAGCAGGGCAACCGCTAGCGCAGTCGCCATACCGCGAGACCACGTTGTACCAGTGCAAGATCTCAGTGTGTCGGACATAGACGGGTTCCCCGAAGACATATCTGAAGCATAGATGTCTTCGGCAGGCGTGCACAAAAGAAACCGCTCAGCGCGAGGGATCCTTGGTCCCCAGGGGTACAGGCTGCGTCAGCGTTTCAGGTCGAAGAATCCGGTCCAGCTCCTCTTTCGATAGCAAGCCCTTTTGCAGCACGATCTCATAGACGCTACCACCGGTGGCATGCGCTTCCTGCGCGACGGCAGTCGCATTGGCGTATCCAATATATGGGTTCAACGCCGTCACAATACCGATGGAATTCTCCACGATCGCGCGAAGCCTTTCCTCGTTCGCGGTAATGCCCTTGACGCATCGTTCTGCCAGCGTCAAACAACCATTCCGCAGGTGACTCACGCTTTTGAAGAGGCTATGGGCAATGATCGGCTCGAACGCATTGAGCTGGAGCTGCCCTGCCTCTGCCGCGAAGGTCACGGTGACGTCATTACCAATGACTTCAAAGGCGATCTGATTGACGACCTCTGGAATAACGGGATTTACCTTGCCAGGCATGATGCTGGAACCTGCTTGCATCGGTGGCAGGTTAATCTCATTGAGACCTGCCCGTGGACCGCTCGACAGGAGGCGCAGGTCATTGCAAGTCTTCGATAGCTTTACCGCTACACGCTTTAGCACCCCCGAGAGTTGCACGAAGGCGCCACAGTCTTGCGTTGCCTCGATCAGATTCGGAGCCGTCTGCAGCGGGATGCCAGTAATGTCACGAAGCCGCTGCAAGACCAAGGGCGCGTAGGAAGGGTGCGCGGTGATGCCCGTACCGATCGCGGTGGCACCCAGATTGATTTCGCAGATGAGCATTGATGCTTCACGCAAGCGCTGCTCGTCCTCACCCAACATCACCGCGTACGTACTGAACTCCTGACCCAGCGTCATCGGCACGGCGTCCTGCAGTTGGGTACGTCCCATCTTGATAATGTGCGCGAACTCCGCCGCCTTGGCTTCGAATGCGCTGCGCAGCGTGGCCATCGCGTCAATGAGTCCAGCGATACCAAACCACGTCGCCATTTTTAGCGAACTCGGATAGACATCGTTGGTGCTTTGCCCGATGTTGACGTGCTCGTTGGGATGAAGATGCTCGTATTCGCCTTTGTGGTGCCCAAGCAGTTCCAGCGCACGGTTGGCGATGACCTCGTTGGCATTCATGTTTGTCGAGGTGCCCGCTCCGCCTTGAATGACGTCCACGACGAATTGGTCATGCAGATGACCAGCGATGATTTCCTTGCAGGCGTCCACGATCGCGTTGCATCGTGTCTCATCCAGGAGGCCCAACTCATGGTTGGCAAGGGCGGCCGCCTGCTTGATTGCCGCAAGCGCCTTGATTAACTCCGGGTAGATGGAGATGGGTGTGCCGGTGATCGGAAAATTCTCAACGGCCCGCAGGGTGTGTACGCCATAGTAGGCATCCGAAGGGACGTCTTTGTCCCCGATGAGGTCGTGTTCGGTACGAAACGATGTGGCGGCCATGGCTCGTCTCCCTCAGCAGCATGCGTATCGTGAAGTGTATGAAGTTACACCGCCCGAGTGGGTCTTATGCAAAGAGAGTATTACGCCGACCGCGGTGGTGACGGTTATGCGCGGGGAACATCGGGTGTCAGACGTTGCCCGTGGGCCGAAGTGGCGGAAGGCAGTATGCAATGAAAGCCTGTCATGGCCGGCGCTAGCTGTGCCGTCATCGGTCCAAAATAATTTACATTGCTATTTAGCCCGTAAAACGGGCCGGCGCATTTCGGAAACGCTATTTTTCGGAATGAAAACAATGGGTTACGTCGATTATCGCTGTGTGGCGTTGGGCAAATCCCCTGATTTGCTACCCGCATCGTCGCTATCGCCTTGCGCTGGGCGAAGGCGAGGACTTTTGCAGTAAATCATCTGGTACCAACCCGGCATGGCCATTGCCTCAACACCGGCACAACAGAATGCGGCCAGGGCACTCGAGCATGGTCTCGCTGCTCTGCGCACAGTTTTTCGGGGCCGGGAGTGGTATCAGCCCGGTGCAGGCCATGCAACGTTTGCTGAGCGAATCGACTGACTCCATATCAAAGAGGCCGGTGTAGCTCTTCACTCCGCAAGCGCGCGTGGCGGCGAGCGGAGCGCGAGGTCTACTTCCGACGATCTTGCCGGTGTTGCGACATGGGCCCGCAACATGCGCCCCTCGCCTGCTGTTTCGGCACGTTGATTTCCGACGGTCAGTAGCGCCGCCGCTCAGTGATAGCGCTCGTGTTTGGCGACTTGGATATGTTAATTGTCTGCGCCGGGTAGGTCGGAGCTAAAAGGCATGGATGACCATTGCACAGCTCGCCACGGGTCGTCGCTGCTCACCGCAGAACGGTGGCAAGGATTGCACTCGGCTCCCACAAATTCAACCATAGCTGCTTTGCCGCCAACCCGAGGCTGTTTAGGCTCGAAGCCACTCTCATCTTTCCCGGCCCTGGCCATCTTTCCAACGGGGTCTGCTATACCAGCAAAAATGCCCCGGATCGCCAGGAGTGAGCCGAGGGCGGCGCAGTACTTCTTCCCCGCGCTCTGCTCAGCGGCCCCGGCCCCGAACGGCGCTCCCCCATCGGCGGCCACCTGCCCCCGACCACCTGCGCGGCACCTTTCCAATAGAAACCATTAAAAATCAAGAGGTTAGAACCGCTCGCTTGACGTTTCTCGAACATATACGCCTCCCGTCGGGAAGGCGGCTCTCGGTAAGTCGTTGATTTAATTGGCTTTCTACTAGAAAGCCAACAAGAGCTCTTAGTGCTGTCATCCGTCCGCCAAATTGGACAGTCACTTGCCGTCGCGGCCACAGATACTGATCCGAAAAATAGAATGCAAGAGCAAACGCCAGGTTCGTCTCACAACGAAGTAATTGAAAACACGGCGGCAGCAGCCGACACCCATTGATGGCCATACTCGATACCGATGCTAGCCGAGCGATGACCGTCGGATGCTCACCTGCCCCTTTTGCACAGCCAGCGCGAAGCGCAGATTCAGGGGTAACGAACCACCCTGCCCCACGACAACCTGGGCATGCGCATCGATCCGCCCCAAGCTGGTCCCGTCGCGTCTCACGACCGTCAACCCGTGCGACTTGGCGAGAATCGAACTCAAAAGGTTTCTCGCGCTTTGCGCCTCAGTGGCAGTGCGGATAGCCGCATCCTTGCCCGAGGCAATCGCAGCGAAGTCCAGATCCTTCCCTGCAAGCGACCGGATGTAGGCGTATGCCTCCCGGCTGGAAAGCGCCGACAGGCGTTCGCGGAATGCCGTGGCAATGGCCTCAAGTCGCTTGCCATGACGCTTGGCAATGCTCATGAGCGAGAACACGGCTCGGGCAGTCAATCCGAGTTTGAGAAGCCAAGTCAACGAAAGCGGTACCTTGGAAACCGAATCAATATCTGCCGGCGGCTCGCTTGCGAATGAATTCTGTAAAGACTTCTGCTTGTTGGTATGTTCCTTATATTGGCCGTCTTCCATTGTGAGAGACGGTTCCTTGTGGATAACTTTTCGGCGCCTATCTTCTTTTGATGACCTGCCGACGAGGCCGAGGAGAATCTGTGCCTTCTCTGTGAGGCGAACCGGCGAGACGTGGAACCGCCCGGAGCGCGCAATACGGATCTGCTCGCGAACGACGTAACCGTGGCGCTCCAGATCGGCCAGGCCACGATAGAGGGACGATTCACTGTTGAGTAGAGACTCGGCGCGCAGCAAATCCCGGCGCGGCCAGATGGACGAGGAGGGGCGAGACAAATTGAAGAATCGCAGAATGCCAAAAAGGACCCGGCGGGCGGTAGTCCCGAGGTCCAGGCAATTAAGCGGATCGAATACGGCGGCTCGGGCTTCGATGAGCGCGAGGGGTAGGGTAGAAGGGCGAGCAATAGCCTCGCCCGGCGCGTAGCGTTGCGCAATAGTCATACTGACTCCGATTTTCCAAGGACGAACGCCCTCCGGAGCTTGACTAGGCAAAATGACTCGCTACACTGAACACTCGTTGCGACTCGTGTTCACGGTTCCCGCCGTAGATACGTGTAGGTTGAGTTTTGAGCTATCAAACTCCACCAAACCGAGTTTCGGATTCCCGTCCGAATCTCAGCAGAGGCCTGGGTTCCCGCCCAGGCCTTTGTCTTTGTGGTGAGGGATGTGTCAAAAACGCGGTTTACTTCATTCGCTTCACTCTCTCATGGGTTGTAAAAGGCAGAAGTTCTGCTTTTTAGTTGTCCGTCTGGGCGTTGGCCTCGATAAACTCCCGCACCCGCTTTTCCCAGGCCTGGGCATCCTCGGCCTTCTTGAACTTCAGCGTGACCGTCCCATTACGGGTCGTCACTGCACACAGTTCACGCGTTCCCACCTTGATCCGATGCGTTTCACCCGCCGCCGGGGCGACAGCTCTTTGCCGCACGCGCGCATGGAGAAGGGCGATCGCTTGCTTCTGCGTGACTTTCTCGTCGCTCAGAAGCTTCTTTACGACCTCCGTGACCGCGGCTTCCTGGTCCGGGTGCTCGCCCAAAAACGTTGCCATCTCGTAAGCCGCGTTTACGCCCAAGCGGCCACGATCGTCTGCCGCGTCCAGCGCCGCGATGGCGGGTTCGGGCAAACGTGCATACGAGAAGAGCTTGCTCAGGTGCCCTGCGGAAATGCCCGCAGCCGCCGCAATATCCTGTTGCGACCGGCCCGTACGATCGAGGTGCTTCCGAAACCCAAGGTACTTTTCGAAGTCGGGCAGCGACGGGGAGAGCAGGTTCGAATAGAACGCGGCTTCCTCGATCTGCTCGACGTCCGCGAGATCGGCAAACACCGCTGGGATCGCGTCCCGGCCGAGTTCCTTGAAGACGTAAAACCGGTTGTGACCGGCTACGAGCTCCTTCTTGCCGTCCCCGCGCACGACGAGCGTGATCGGGTGAACCAGCTTGTTATTACGCAGGTTCTCCCGTAGCTCGGCATACTGTTCAGGCGTAAGCTTGCGCCGACGCCCGGGGACTTCGGTAATCTCGTCGAGCGCGACTTCGACGGCCTTGCCGATGCTCGCTTCGAGCTCGGCAACCCGGCGTTCGGCCGCCGCCACGGCAGACTGCACCGCCAGCATGCGGCCTGGCGACGTCTTGGGCTCGTTGGCTTCGGATTTAGGCGTATTGGATTTGACTGCGATGTTGGCGGTCTTCGCCAACAACTTGTCGCCGATTCTCATACTTCCTTCCTTTCTGTCCACGCCCTGACGAACTGGTCGTCGATATGCAGGGCGAGCTTGTCCAGCGGATCGCGGAAACGCTGATACGCTTCGACGCTGCCGTCGGGCTTGGAGAGGTCATAGACGGTCGCCAGCTGTGCCGAGGCGCCCTTGGGGACCGATGACTCGGGAATTTCGATGCTCAGTACACGATTGCCGTAGGCCTTGACCATCCACTCGCGCACGACCCGCGACACTGCATCCTGCTTCACCTTGGTGAGCACGATGTTGATGAAGTCATAGCGTTTGGATTCCAGTACGCCAGGCAGTTTCTTTGCGATATCCGAGAACAGGTGCCAGAACTGCGTCGAGCTGGCAAAGTCCAGTCCGTCAGGCGGGCAGGGCATCAGAATGCCATCCGAGGCAATCAGCGCATTGATCGTGATGTAGCTCAGTGCAGGCGGCGTGTCGATGACAATCACGTCGTACTGCTCGGACAGCGGCACCAGAGCCTTGCGCAGGATGTCCCAGAACTCGAAGCCCGACTCGGACAGCACCTTCGACGGAATCTCGAATTCCGCATCGAACAGTGCCGACGAGGCCGGGATCAGATCCAGGTTGTGCCAATAGGTCGTCTGGACGGCATAGTCCAGCGTCGTCTGGTCGCCATAGATCAGCGGCAGCAGCGTCTGTTCTTCGGCAATCTCGGCATCCGGGGCCCAACCGCAAAGCTGGGTTGTCGTGCCCTGCGGATCGCAGTCGACGATCAGGACCCGTCTGCCGAGCAGCGTCAAAGCCTGCGCCAGGCAGACCGCGGTCGTGGTCTTGGCGACACCGCCCTTGAAGTTGCCGACCGTGACGATCCGCCCGCGCTGGCCGTCGGGTCGCTTCATTCTGCCGTTAGCGTGCCGTACCCAGGTAATGGCATCTTCCAGGCTGAAGACCTTCGCCCGGCCGTTGCCCTGTGAGGTACCCATCGGCAAACCACCTTTGGTGGCAAGATAATGGAAGCGCGCCTTGTCGACCCCGCAAAGCGTGGCGATCTGGCTGCTCGTGAACGAGGGCGGAATCTTACGGGGGTAAGGTTCCAGCATGGCATCCCGAATTTGCCCAAAGACGTCGTTAGCCTGCGCCGCAACGGCCGCAAGCCCGTCGATGGACAGGCCGTGGTCGTCTAAAAAGTCTGGGCGCGGGAGTTCTGCCTTCAGTAAGCTCGTGCGTGCCATAACAGTCGTGAATCCGTTGGAAAGCCCCGGAAGCGCCTGAACGGCGCTGAACCCAAAACTTAGACGCTTTCCGTCAATTAAATGGTTGGCCGTAGAATAGCGACCGTATACGTAAACCGCAAGAAGTTTACGTCACACCGATGCGTATACGCGTCAATTAATTGTCAGCCGCGATGGACGCAGATGTCGCGGATCTGGGACACGTCGAATACAAATCCGGTAGCAAACGGAGAGTGATTGCTCACATATGGCGCGAAAGAGGGCGGTCGGCCGCTCATCGGCGCCAAAAGCGGGCCACCATCTACGGTCGGCAGCAAGTCTACGTGTGAGTCGCGATCTCGTTCATCGCGCGCCGCGCCGCCTGGCGAGGGCGACTGCACCAGCGCCACGACCAGCTGCAAGCGCGGTGGGGGCGTCGCGCCCGCCAGATCGCTCAAGCAAACGCGAAGGGCCCCTCGAACTGGCCCACGTAGCTGAGGTGCGTGACACCCTCGCCCGTATCCGGCGCCCAACGGTGCAGCAGGAAGGCGGCGGGTTCCAAATAAGAGGCCGGCAGGGCGTCGTCATGGACACGCAGGGCAATCTGCGTTGTGGTGCTCGGACACGTTGACACCGGCACTGCACCGATGCGCGTCTGCATCGTACGGTGAACATGTCCCGCGATAATGCGGTCGATATTGTCGTGTCGAGAAATCAGATCGCGGAAGGGAGTCAGATCGCGCAATCCGTACTTGTCGAGATAGGGGATGCCGGTGCTGAACGGCGGATGATGCATGGCAACGACACACCGTCTGGCCTTGTTCGAACCAAGTTCGTGATCAAGCCACGCCAGCGTCGAACGATCCAGCGCACCATGGTGGAATCCCGGAACGGTGGAGTCGACGGCAAGGAAGCGAACGGCGCCGATATCAAAGGCGAAGTTGAGAGGGCCGTCTTCTGATGCCGATGGCCAAGGCTGGCCGGGAAAAGCCTCTCGCAAATGTCGTCGGTCGTCGTGATTGCCTGGCATCAGCAAGTATCGAGGTTCCAGCCTGCCCAGAATGGCTTTCAGCATGGCATAGGCCTCAGGGGAGCCGTCGTCGGTCAGGTCGCCGGTAATCAGGACGGCATCCGGGGCAGGCCGCAGGCGATTGACGGCCTCTATGGCCGACACCAGCATTGCATTGGAATCCACGAGGTTTTGATACAGCAAACCTTTGGGTCGCACATGGACATCCGAGAGTTGCGCAACGACGGTCATGAGATTTCCCTCTTGTTGTTGCCTGCGTCCGAGATGAAGCCGACGGCTTTCATTGCCTCGAGAACCGCCGTAGCGACGCTTACCGTGCGCGCATGGTGATCCTGGCTGGCGCCCACCTGAGTAGGATATTACTGGGTCAAGAGGCTGAGTCGATCCCGTACGTTGTCAGAAGCCGCCGCTGTCATCGTACTCCATAGTGAGTTCGACCAGCTTGCGCGTCGCGTGACCATAGCGTTGCGCGATGTCGCTCAACGTGCTGCGCAGTTGCGTGGCCGGCAATGTGTCGGCTGCCAAACGTACCCGATAGGCGTTACCGTGGGCAGCGGGCGATGCCGGCTCAAGCGTCAAGCCGCTGCGCATCCGTACGGAACCTGATGCTACGGCGACGGCCGTTGATCTGTAGGTCCGAGACCAGGCGTCCGCTGCCAGCGCGAGCTGCATGTCATCGATGCCGTCCATCACGGGAATCGCGATTGTTTCGTGTCGCCAGAACGTGAGGGTATTAATGATGAGCGTCTGGAGGCGGCGCGCATCGATGCGGAATGGGGCGGCATCATGGGTGGTTCCCCAATCGCTCACGCCAATCGAAGCGGCTACCGATGTCGCCCGCGCCCGGCCGGCAATGGCCTCGACAATGGCCACACTGATCGGCACGGATGCGCTGGCGCCCGTTGTCGAGATGATGCCGCGGTCGGCAACGTAGCGGCGATCGGGCACGTGGATGGCACCTGGATGTCTGTCAAGCAGTGTGGCCCTGTCATACCAGTGCCCGGCGAACCGACGATGATCGAGAAGTCCCGCGTTGCCCACCACCAGTGCGCCCGAGCATATCGCTACGATTACCGCACCCTTGGCAGCCTGGGCGCGAATCCAGCCGATGATGACGGGGTCATTGTCGGCATGCATCGCCGGCACGATGACGTAGTCCGCGCCCTTTGGATATCGGCTGTCAAAAGACGCCACGTCATTGGGCAGGTGGACGGCGAGGGCGGGCATCAGATTCACGCGTCCCGGTTTTGACGCCACGGCCTCTACGGTGGCAACGTTTGCCCGGCGCAATACGGCGTAGGGCACCAAAAAATCAGTGGTTTCCGTCCCTTCGTTAAGCGCAAGCACGGCAATGACGGGCTGTTTCTGGCGTGGGGAAGGGATCGGCATGTCCCTGGCGGAGATAGAATCCCCGCCGTGGGCCGACCCACTGGCCATCTGCAGACTGGCCATCACAACGATCGAGACGAACCTGATCGGGAATGCCACGCTATTCTCTCGAAATCCTGAACATGCCCGCAGGGTACGGAGCACGCTGATGGCGAGCAAGGACAACATTGCCGCACCTTCTGCCAGCGTTGGCACCGGCGCGGTGTCGACGCGCCACGTTGTTTTGGTGGCATTCGACGGGGTGGAGGCCATCGACGTAGCCGGCCCGGCCAGTGCACTGAGCAAGGCAGCCGAGTACGTTGCGGGCGCCTATCGATTGACGATCGCCTCGCCGAGCGGCGGGGATGTCAGAACCAACGCTGGCCTGACCATCGCCGCGACCGAAGCCCTGAGCGCAGTGGCGGCGCCCATCGACACCCTTATCGTGGCAGGCGGCGATGAGCCTGCCTTGCGTGCTGCCATTGTCGAGCAAGGGGTTGGTGACTGGGTGGCGCGCATGGCCCCCGAGGTCCGACGCGTGGCCAGTGTTTGTACAGGTGCGTTTGCGCTGGCGGCAGCCGGCCTTCTCGACGGCAGGCAATGCACGACGCACAGGAATGCGTGCGCGATGCTGCAATCGATGTTTCCCAAGGCCCACGTACTGAACGACCCCATCTACGTGTGTGATGATGGTCTCTGGACTTCCGCTGGGGTTACTACGGGGCTCGACATGACCCTCGCGATGATCGCCGCCGATCTGGGTCAGCCCGTGGCGATAGAGATCGCACGCAATCTGGCCGTCTACATGCTGCGCGGCAGCACCGAATCGCAGGACAGTCGCACGTTGGCGGCACAGGCCGGCGCAACGCCGCGCGTGCGAGGGTTGGTGACCTGGGTCATGAACAACCTGTCGGGCGATCTTTCGGTCGAAGCGATGGCGCGGCGGGTCCTTATGAGCCCGCGCAATCTGGCCAGGGCGTTTGTGGCGGAGACCGGCAGCACGCCTGCAGCCTTTGTCATGCGGGCGAGATTGGACCGGGCCACGACGTTACTTCTGCAAACGGACTGGCCGCAGGAGAAGATCGCCTCGGCGAGCGGCTTCCGGTCAGTGGACGCCTTTCAGCGCAGTTTCGGTCGAGAGAAGGGCTGCACGCCTGACTTGTACCGCTCGCATGGCGGAAAGTCGGTTTGAATGCATGGGTCTTCCTGGCGGCGCGTCCTTCAGGCGGCAAAAAAACGCTGGTCCTCATCAAACATGGCCCAGCATCTTCCACCACAGCGGGCCGACGACGAGCCAGACGAACATGTAGATCAGGCTCATCAGGAAGCCGGCTTTCCACCATTGCCCCTGCGACACATACCCGGCGCCGAACATGACCGGACCGGAGCCGATGCCGTATTGCGTCAGGCAACCGTTGATGTTGCTCAGGATGCCGAGTGCGACGGCTGCAGTGAACGGCGGAATGCCGGCGGCAACCATCAGCGCCATCGACAATGGAAACAATGCGCTGATGTGCGCCGTTGCACTGGCAAAGAAGTAGTGCACGTAGCAGTAGATCGCCGCCACAAGCATGTAGACGGCAAGCCGGTGATACCCCTCCAGGTGGGCGCCGAACTCCTTGCCGAACCAGCTCACCATGCCGTATTCATTGAGCTTGGACGCCAGCATGATCAGGAGGCCGATCCAGATCATGGTGTCCCATGCCGCCTTCTCGTCCAGGGCGTCCTGCCACGTCAGCACGCCGGTGAGAAAGAGCAACGAGACACCCAGTGCCGCCGCGAGTGTCGCGCTGATTTTCATGTCCTCTCCGAATATCCAGAGAACAAGCAGACCGATAAAGATGACGGCCATGATGATCTCCTTGATGGAGATCGGCCCCATGGCGGAGAGCTCCCGCTGGGCGAGGCTGGTCGCGTCCGGCGTCTCGCGGATGCGCGGCTGCGCAATCCACAGCATGGCGACGGGAATAATGGCCAGGCACAGCAAGCCCGGGACAGAGGCCGCCACCGCCCATTCGAGCCAACTAATGGAAACGCCCTGATCCGCGGCAAGCTTGACGGCCAGCGGGTTGCCCGCCATGGCCGTGATGAACATGCCCGCTGTGATGATGTTGGCATGAAAGGCACAAAGGATCAGATAGGTGCCGACCTTGCCGCGGGATTCCGGATCATTCGCATGGCTGCCAAGGATTTCCGAAATGGCCCGCGTGATCGGTAACATCACGCCACCTGCGCGGGCGGTGATGCTCGGCATCGCCGGCGAGATAATCAGCTCCGTCAACGCAAGGCCATAACCGAGTCCCAGTGTCCGTTTGCCCAGCAGGCGCATGAACATCAGGGCGATGCGGCGGCCGAGGCCGGTCTTGATCACGCCCCGCGAGATGAAGAAGGCGAGCATCACCAGCCAGACCAGATCTGTCCCCGTCGATTTGGTGACGTCGGAAAAGGCGAGTACGCCGACGAGCACGCCCACCGTGGAACCAATAAGGGCCACCGCCGACATTGGCAAGGGCGCCGTCATGATGCCGGCAATGGTTGCCACGAACACGGCGAACATGTGCCAGGCTTTGAGCTGGAGGCCATCCGGTGACGGCAGGTACCACAGGACGATGCCAAGTCCCACCGGCACCAGTAAACGCCACGCCTTGCTCAAATGCCCCGCCGGGGGCGATGCCTTGCTGGTCGGGGAACTTCCGGCCGGGGAGTCCTTGGGGGGAGAGATGGCCATGATGAACCTCCTGGTTCGCTGCGGATGCGGCCGGTCCGGTGCACTGATAAAAATGGGCTACCGGCCCCGGAGCACGCTGTCAGTCGCCTCTTTCACGATGCGCGCACTGCGTTGCAGGGCCGCACGTTCGTCGGGGCCGAGTTCCGGATATGCCAGCAACCGTGCGCCGCTGCCGTTGACCACGGTTGGCAAGGACAGACATACCGTTGCGACGCCTTCGACCTCGGGGTGCACGATGGCGACGGTGAGAACTTGATCGGTGTTGTGAACGATGGCCTCGCAGATTCGGCCAATCGAACTGGCGATGCCGTAGTGCGTGGCGCCCTTGCCTTCCTTGATGAGCTTGGCGGACTCATGTACCGAGCGCAACACCAGGTCGCGACTGGCGGGGCCAAGCTCCTTGCCCGTCCTGGTCAGGAAGGTTTCCAGTGGCATGCCGGATACGGTCGCCCCGGACCAATCGATGACCGCCGATTCGCCATGCTCGCCAATGACATAGGCGTGAATCGCAGGCGCGACCACCCCCAGTCGTTCTGAAAGCAGTGCGCGCAGCCGGCCGGTGTCCAGGGTGGTGCCGGTGCTGATGACGCGTGCCGGCGCGCATTGCAGTCGGTCAAGTACGACCCCGGCTATGACGTCGCAAGGATTGGAAGCGACCAGGTAGATGGCATTCGGGGCAAGCGGCGCGGTGCGTCCGACAATTTCGAGGGCCACATCCGCATTGGTTTTCGCCAGGTCCAGACGGGTCTGACCGGGCTTCACCCCGGCGCCGGCCGTGATCACGATGATGTCGGCGTCTTGTGCATCGTCGAGATCACCGGCAGTGAAGCGGTTGTGACCCCAGAATGCGGCGGCGTGGATGAGATCGAGCGCTTGTCCCTCGGCGCGAACTCTCTCGATGTCGACCAGGACGATCTCCGCGCTTGGGATCGCCAGGGCAGCAAACAGGGCCGCCGAGCCGCCAACCAGGCCTGCCCCGACGATAGCGATCTTGGGTTGCCGCATGCCCGCTCTCCTTCCTGGCCAGCGTCGCGCCTATCGAAGGTGGCGTCGGCAGCCACCCTGCGATCCATGTCAAAAAGCCACGCCAACCGATAAGTGGCGCGGGTAATTCGCGTCGCGTCCACGGCTCCATGTCGAGGCCAGGCAGCGTACGACGCGACATCTGCGTCTAATTTGGCGGACTATGCCGCTTTCGCCATTGGACCTTGGGCTAATCCCGTCGAAAGTACTCACTGGTTGCTTGTCGGGCCTCAATAATGAGACGCAGGGAGGCCCGAAAAGGGGCGTATCCGAGATATGACCTGACCGAGCGATTCGTGCGCTCTGGATCGGCCTGTTGGTTTGAACTGGAAAGAGGAACGCAAAGATGGCCTCGTCGACCGCGCTGACACCCCCCTTTGTTTCAACTGGCAATCTGCCCGGGCACGACGCGGTCCGGTCGCTGGTCGAAGCGGCTTACGATCGCTTCCGCGATGAAGCCGGTGGCAAGCTGGCCGACTACATCCCGGCGCTGGCCGAAGCGGATGCCTCCGCCTTCGGCATTTGCGTTGCCAACACGCGGGGGGACACGTTTATGGTCGGCGACGCGGCACAGCCGTTCTCGATCCAGAGCGTGTCCAAGCCTTTCGTATTCGCGCTGATATGCGATGCGCTTGGCGCCGACGAGGCCGCGGCGCGGCTGGGCGTGGACGCTACCGGCCTGCCCTTCAACTCCATCATGGCAATGGAACTGCGCGCCGATGGCACCAGTAATCCCCTCGTCAACGCCGGGGCGATTGCCGCGACAAGCCTTGTGCCAGGCACTGACGCAGAGGACCGCTGGGATCAGGTTCGCCAGGGGTTGTCTCGCTTCGCCGGGCGGGAACTGGAATGCGATGCCCGCGTCTACGCCTCGGAAGCGGCCACCAATCAACGCAATGCGGGCTTAGCGCATCTCCTGCGCGGGCATGGCCGGCTTTATTGCGATCCGGATGACGCTGTGGACGTCTACACGCGGCAATGTGCGCTGCTGGTCAGTGCGCGCGACCTTGCGCTGATGGGTGCTACCTTGGCCAGCGGAGGTGTCCATCCAGTGACGGGCGAGCAGGTCGTCCGGGCCTCGACATGTCAGCGTGTACTGGCGGTTATGGCGACAGCGGGTCTGTACGAGCGCTCCGGGAGCTGGCTGTACGATGTGGGCCTGCCAGGCAAGAGCGGCGTCAGCGGGGGCATCCTGACGATTGCCCCCGGCAAAGGCGCAGTGGCGACATATTCGCCCCCACTGGATGCCGCCGGCAACAGTGTGCGGGGTCAGCTAGTCATGCGGTTCCTGTCCGAGCACCTGGGTCTGAACCTGTTCATTTCCGAGCCTGCGGCGCGCAGGTCCGGATAGCCCTGTCCAGCCTGGTGAGACGTACGCCCGGTAGCCCTGTTGGGCGCGCTCAGTTCAGGTGCACGTTTGCACTCTTGACGATCCTGCCCCACTTTGCGACGTCCGATTGCATCAGCATGGACAACTGCTTTGGCGTGCTGGCTTCCAGGATCACGCCCTGGTCCGCCAGCCGCCCAGCAAGATCCGGCGCGGCCACTGCCTTCTGGACCTGGGTGTTGAGCAATTCGACGATCTCCGCCGATATGCCCGCAGGTGCCAGTAGCGCGAACCAGTTCTTCACGTCGAACCCAGGGAGTCCGGCTTCGGCCAGTGTGGGAATGTCCGGGCTCATTGGCAGGCGCTTGGCCCCTACGACGCCAAGTGCTTTCAGCTTGCCGCTCTTCACCAGCGGCATGGAAGACGGCACGCTATCAAAGAACACCGAGACATTGCCGGCAAGTAGATCGGGCATGACGTTATTGCTGCCTTTATACGGGACATGAAGCATGTCGGCGCCAGTGGACAACTTGAACATTTCCAGTTCAAGGTGAGACAGCGTGCCGTTTCCTTGCGAAGCGGCGCTGATTTGTCCGGGCTTCGCCTTGGCCAACGCGATCAGTTCCTTGACTGAATTCGCCGGGATCGAAGGGTTCACGACCAGCATATGGGGGACATGGCCCACCAGCGAGATTGGCGTGAAGCTCTTCAGAACATCGAAGCCCAGTCTGGGGTACAGGTTGGATGCGATGGCAAGCGAGCCTGACGCCAACAATAGCGTGTAGCCATCCGGTGCCGCTTTCGCAACGATGTCCGATCCGATGGTGCTGCCTGCACCAGGCCGGTTCTCGACCACCACTGGCTGCCCAAGGCCTTCGGATAGCTTCTGCGCAATGGCCCTGCCCAGGACGTCAGTGGCACCGGCTGGCGGAAAAGGCACCACCAGTCTGATCGTCCTGGATGGATAGGTCTGCGCCAGTGCGCAGCCCGCACCGAAAGCCAGCACGCCAAAGGACAGCGCCAAGGCTGCCCAGTGCGCAATCTTTTTCTTCATCAAACGCTCCCCGAAAGTCCCGATGCCAATGAGTCTGTGTTCAACACGCAGTGGCGGATCAGGGAGCAACGTCCGTGCCAGCTTCGGGCGCCGGGCTACAGGTTCCTGTCGGAAGCGACGGCAGCTGCCGCGGCCGCGCGGTCAGGCGAACACCTCGGCCTCGTCAAGGGTACGCCCGGCAGCGTCCTTGGCCGCCACCATCGGCGTGCCGGACAGCGGCCATGCGATGGCGACACGCCCGTCGTTCCAATGCAGTGAGCGTTCGTGTTCCGGGTGCCAGGTGTCCGTGGTCTTGTAGAGGAATTCCGCAGAGTCCGACAGCACGAGAAACCCGTGCGCAAATCCTTCCGGAATCCACAACTGGCGCTTGTTTTCGGCGGATAACACCTCGCCGACCCACTCGCCGAATGTTGGCGAACTGCTGCGCAGGTCCACGGCCACGTCAAATACTGCGCCCGACACGACGCGCACGAGCTTGCCCTGGGGATGTCGAATCTGGTAGTGCAATCCGCGGAGCACGTTCCGGGCCGACCGGGAGTGATTGTCCTGGACGAAATTGCGCTTCAACCCGGTGGCGGCTTCAAACTCGATGCCGTTGAAGCTCTCGAAGAAGAATCCTCGCTCGTCGCCAAACACCTTCGGTTCGACGATCAGCACATCGGGGATCCGGGTAGGCACAAGGTTCATGGTCATGGCGCACCTCTAGGAGGATGTCTCGGAAAACAGTTGCCGCATGACGAGGCTTAGTCCGTCTCGCCAGTACGGCAGCTGCAGGCCGAACGTCTCGCGCAGCTTTGCCGTGGCAAGCCGGGAGTTCGCGGGGCGACGGGCCGGCAATGGATAGTCGGCTGTGTCAATCGGCTGAACCTTGCTGGGGTCGGCATTGAGCACTGCCCCGAGCGTGGTGGCCTGCCTCAGTACTTCCACTGCATAGGCATGCCAGTTCGTGTATCCGCCAGCGGCAAGGTGATAGAGACCCGCCGGGAAGTCCGCACGGTCGCCGAAGAGCCAGTGTCGGGCCACGATGTGCGCGGTGACGTCGGCCACAAGGCTGGCAGGCGTGGGCGCGCCAAACTGGTCCGACACGATGCGCAGCGTGTCGCGGTCACGACCGAGTTTCAGCATGGTTTTCGCGAAGTTGCGGCCATACGCGCCGAAGACCCAGCTGGTGCGCAAGATCAACGATGCCGCCTGGGTTGCGAGCACCGCTTCTTCGCCGGCCAGCTTGCTTTCTCCGTAGACCGATAAGGGGTTGGGTGCATCCGTTTCGGAATACGGGCCATCCGCTGTGCCATCGAACACGTAGTCGGTGGAATAGTGCACGGCCAGTGCGCCAAGCACGCCCGCCTCCTCGGCGAGGATGCCGGGGGCATCGCCATTGATGGCAAATGCAAGATCGGCGTCATGTTCGGCCTTGTCGACGGCCGTATAGGCTCCCGCATTGACGATGACATTCGGCGCAATGTCCCGCACATGGTCGCGCAAGCGGGCGGTATGGGTGAGGTCGCATGCCGCGTGGTCCAGCGCGATCACGCGACCGAGCGGGGCAAGGCTACGGCACAGTTCAAAGCCAATCTGGCCGTTGCAGCCCGTCACGAGCAGCGTGGGCACGCTGGGGTTGTCACACGGCATATTGGGTCTCCACCCACTTGCGGTACTCGCCCGAAATGACGTCACGTACCAATGGCTGGTTGTTGAGGTACCAGGCGACTGTCCTGGCCAGGCCGGTTTCGAAGGTTTCGGCGGGGCGCCAGCCCAGTTCGCTTTCGAGCTTGCGGGCATCGATGGCGTAGCGGCGGTCGTGGCCGGGCCGGTCCTTCACGAAGCGGATCTGGTCGCGATAGGAACCCACGGTGCGCGGTTGCAGCGCGTCGAGCTGGTCGCACAGCGCGTGGACGACTTCGAGGTTCGTTTTCTCGTTCCAGCCGCCCACGTTATAGGTCTCGCCGACCCGCCCGCGCGCAAGCACTTCGCGGATCGCGGCGCAGTGGTCGCCGACATAGAGCCAGTCGCGCACGTTTGCGCCGTCGCCGTACACCGGCAGCGGCTGTCCCGCCAGCGCGCTGGCGATCATCAGCGGCACCAGTTTTTCAGGAAACTGGTATGGGCCGTAGTTGTTCGAGCAGTTTGTCGTCAGGACGGGCAAGCCATAGGTGTGGTGCCAGGCGCGCACGAGATGGTCGGAAGCCGCCTTCGACGCCGAGTAGGGGCTGTTTGGCGCGTAGCGGGTGGTCTCCGAAAACGGGGCGTCAGCGGGCCCCAGGGAGCCGAATACCTCGTCGGTGGAGACGTGCAGGAAGCGGAAGCCCGCCTGTTCGGCATCGGGCAACGCGCTCCAATAGCCGCGCACGGCTTCCAGCAGCGTATAAGTGCCGCCGATATTGGTATCGATGAAGGCCGCCGGCCCGCGGATGGACCGGTCGACGTGGCTCTCCGCCGCAAAGTGGATGACCGCACGCGGGCGGTACCGGGCAAGCAGGCTGTCCATCGCTGCCCGGTCGCCGATGTCGGCCTGGACGAAGATGTGGCGCGCGTCGCCATCGAGATCGTCCAGGCTGTGCCGGTTTCCGGCGTAGGTGAGCTTGTCGACATTGATGACGCGGTCGGCCTCGGCCGGACACGCGGGCGGGCCTCGCAGCCAGTCGAGCACGAAGTTGGCGCCGATGAAGCCGGCCCCGCCGGTGACGAGTATGGATGACATGTGATGCCCTCGTGCCGGTCAGCGGCCTACGATGCGTCGCGCCAGGGCCTTGGCATAAGGCGGGGTAATGCCGGTCAGGATGTCGCGTGCCGTCAGCGGAAAGCGGGCGCCGGGTGCCGCCTGGAAGCGCGTCGTGTGGACGTCTGCCACCTCGTCCTCGGGGCGACCGTTCGAATAGTAGTAGAGCGCGATCGAACGCCGCGAGACGCCTTGCGGGCAGGCCAGCGGCACGGGGTGCCCGTGCCAGGAACATTCGTTCGTATTGAAGACGACCAGCCGGTTGCCGATGGGCGCGATCTTCTGCACGCAATGCTGCACGCCCTCGTCCCACAGTTGCAGGTGGCCGCCCCAGCTATCCTCCCAGGTGTCGTTCAGGTAAAGCAGTACGTTCACCCGTCGGTCGAGCTTCCATTCCAGATGGTAGTTGTAGTCGATATGCAGGCCCAGATGGCCGCCGGGCAGCGTCTGGTGCAGCCCGCCGCCATGCAGGTGAGGGTCCGGCACCAGCCCGCGCACGCCGGTCAGCGTCTCCAGGAACCGAATGAAGCCAGGGCCGTTCAGTTCGACGATCAAGGCGCGCAGCGCGGGCGGAATGGCGTAGAAGTCCTGGATCTGGAGCTTGAGGTTTTCGGCAGCCGACTGATACTTGAACCAGCTGCCTTCCTTGCGGCTCGGGAACGCGTCGCTGGCTTCGCGGTAGATGTCCGGGTCAAGGAAGTCGTCGATACAGGCATGCGGGAAGGGCGGGGCGGTCTTGTACGGCTCGGCGAGTTCGCGCGCCATCCAGTCGAGTTTGGCCAGGTCAAGCAATTCGTTGCGCATGCTCAGCACTCCTCAGGTTGCGGTGGGATCCGACCCTGGGCTCGCCGGTCCCTGGTTCCGATACTCGGTGGGCGACAATGCGAACCGCTTGCGGAAGATCTTGCCGAGCCGGTCGCCGTTGCCCATGCCGCAGCGCCGGGCAACCTTGTCCACCGGCAGCGTTGTCTTGACCAGCAACTGGCAAATCATGTCGAGCCGCGTCTGCAACAGGTATTCCGACGGCGTCATGCCCATCGTGAACTTGAAGCGGCGCAGGTAGTTGCGTTCGCTCATCGCGGCAAAGCGCGCGGCGTCGGCAACCGAGATGGGCTCCATGTAGTGCTCCGCGATCCAGCGCGCCGAGGCCAGGATCTTGTTCGCCGTGGCGGTCGAGAGGTCTGGCGTCTCGTCCGTGTCGTAGGGCTCGATCTCGGCCATCGTCTCGCGGCGCGGATCGAGCTGCCTGGCCACTTCGTCGGCCACCTCGGGGCCCAGGTCCGCCTCGATCTGGGCGAGCGCCATGTCGATGGCCGACGGCATGATTTCGGGCGCATGGTCCGCGCCGCCCCGGCACCAGAAGACCGACGCGGCATTCCCTTCCTGGCCGCTTGCCGCCTCGGCGCGCGACACCCGTGGCGCCAGCAGCCCGCGGCCCCATGTGCTGCGCTCCAGCGCCGATGCACTGACTTCCATGATGGCGCTGGTCACACGGGCATCGCGCTCGCTGGCTGGCTCGCGCTCGCTGCAGGCGATGAACACGGCGCCAAAGCCCCGCTGACCCGCCGCATCGAGACCCTGGGTCCAGATGCGCACCGACGACGAACACGCGATGTTGCCGCCGCGATACGACAGCAATGACAACTGGTAGAACGGCCGGCCGTTGCGTTGCAGTTCCAGCTCGTTCGCCACGCGGAAGGCCTCGGCAATGATGCCTGCCGTCAGCAGCGAGCATCCGTCGAACAACAGCAGACCAATGCGTTGTGTGTGGGCATGTCCGGCGATGGGAAAAGGCCCCGGGGGCCGGGTCGGCGCAGGCATCTCGACAAGGTGATCCATGGCGTGTCCACCCTTTGCGAAGGCAATTCGAAGGCGAATCTATTGCATTGCATCATATCCAACTTGCCGCAATGCACAATGGTCCGTGGCCGATTTTTCCGTGATGTTGGCCGATGGGCGCGGGTGCCATTGAAAATCAATTGGGAAATGCGCCATACGCCGCAACATGATTATCAGAAATGAATCAGTTTTAGTAATTGTTACGCCACGTCCCGCCGTCCTTGCATGTGGATATGCGGAGAATATCAACCAAATCAGAGACTTCACTGCCGTTGTGCAATGCGGATTCTGCTTGGATGCGTTGCGGTGCATTGGCGCACCGCAGACGGGAATCGTGCACGCATATCAGTAAGGCCGCGTGATGACATAATGGGCTTGTATCACCGCAAATACGTTTTATTGCCGGTTTTCAAGTTGCATCGGTCAAATCCTCTGCATTATCGGCCATCGGCCAAATGGTGCATTCCTGCGCATCTATGCTTCGGTGCAGCAAAGCGGTTTCATGCCGCAAGCGCTGCCCGAACAGGAGCCCAGCATGCCTATCACTGCCCCCGCCGATCTCCCTTCCCATGCCGCCGTCACGCCCGGCGGCGTCCAGAGCGCGCTGCGGATCCGCCCCGTGGTACTGGCCGGGGGGGCGGGTACACGGCTTTGGCCGCTGTCCCGCAAGCACTATCCGAAGCAGCTGATCGATGTGATCGGGCGTGACTCGCTGCTGCAGTCCACGGTGCGCCGCATGGCGGTGCTGCGCGATGGTCGCCACGGCGATGCCGCTGCAATCATTGTGTGCGGCGAGCCGCATCGGTTCATGACGGCGCAGCAGCTTGCCGCAGCCGGCACGGAGGCACAGATCGTGGTGGAGCCGGCTGGGCGCAACACGGCGCCGGCCCTGACACTGGCTGCGCTGCTGGCGATGGCGCAGGGTGAAGACGGCATCCTCGTGGTCATGCCAGCCGACCATGTCATCGCCGATACGGAGGCATTCGGCTACGCCATCGCGCATGCCGCCCGGTTCGCCGAGCAGGGCGCCATCGTGACGCTTGGCGTGCCGCCCACCCGCGCCGATACCGGCTACGGCTATATCCGCATCGGCGCTGCGTTGGGCAGCGTGGCGCGCGCCATCGACAGCTTTGTCGAAAAGCCTGCCGCCGAGCTTGCACAGCAGTACGTGGCGTCTGGCGAGTACTGGTGGAACAGCGGCATCTTCGTCGTCCGCGCCAGCACCTGGCTGGCGACGCTGCAGCGCCTGCAGCCAGACATGCATGCGGCGTGCGCCAGTGCCTTCGCGCAGGGCCGTCAGGACGGCCCGTACTTCCACCCCGATGCCACCGCGTTCGCGGCCATCCCGTCCGACTCGATCGACTACGCCGTCATGGAGCACCTGGCGCGCACCGACGGCGTGCAGGGCGTGGTGGTGCCGTTGGTGGCGGGGTGGTCGGACCTGGGCTCGTGGGACGCCGTATGGGATGCCATCGACAAGGACGGCGACGGCAATGCCGCGCGCGGCCGGGTGATGTACGAAGGCGCTACCTCGTGCTATGTCCACGCCGACGGCCGGCTGGTGGCGTGCGTAGGTACCACGAACCTGATCGTGGTGGAAACGCCCGATGCCGTGCTGGTCGTGGACCGTTCCCAGGTGCAGGGCGTCAAGGGGCTGGTGGAACGGCTTGCCAGGCAGCAGGGCAGCGAGGCCGAGAACCATCGCAAGGTGCAGCGGCCGTGGGGGTGCTACGACTCGCTCGATCAGGGCGAGCGCTTTCAAGTCAAGCACATCGTCGTGCACCCCGGGGCATCGCTATCGCTGCAGCTACACCACCACCGCGCCGAACACTGGACCGTGGTGCGGGGCACGGCACGCGTCACGCGCGGCGAAGAGCAGTTCCTGCTGAGCGAGAACGAGTCGACCTATATCCCGATTGGCGTCACGCACCGCCTGGAAAACCCCGGGAAGCTGCCGCTCGAAGTCATCGAGGTGCAATCGGGCGCCTACCTTGGCGAGGACGACATCGTCCGCATCGCCGATACCTACGGGCGCTGCGCCTGAACATCGCGCGGCTTACGGGAGAAGGCTATGCGATTCATCAAATCACTGCTTGCCAGATCCGGCATCCTGCCGGCGCGCTTTACCGCGGCAGCGCCGGCCATGTCGCCGGCCCTGGCCGATGTCTACACACCGTCGCACGACGCCGGTCGGCGCTACGCCGGCGCATACGGCCATGCCGCCAAGCGCGCGTTCGATGTCGGCGCGGCGCTGGTGCTGTTGCTGCTGCTGTCGCCGCTGATGCTGACGGTGGCCCTGCTCGTGATGCGCGACGGCGGCCCGTGCGTGTTTGGCCATACCCGGGTCGGGATGGATGGCCGGAAATTCCGTTGCCTGAAGTTTCGCTCGATGGTGCGCAATGCCGATGCGGTACTCAAGGAGCTGCTCGCCAGCGATCCGGTGGCACGCGCCGAGTGGGAAAAGGACTTCAAGCTGCGCAACGATGTCCGCGTCACGGCGTTGGGGCGCTTTATCCGCAAGACCAGTATCGACGAGCTGCCGCAGCTATGGAACGTGGTGCGCGGCGACATGAGCCTGGTGGGGCCGCGTCCGGTCGTGGAAAAGGAGCTGGAACGCTACGGCGAATCGGTGTCGTACTACCTGCGCGTGCTGCCTGGCATCACCGGGCTGTGGCAGGTCAGCGGACGCAACGATGCCGACTACGACAAGCGCGTGACGCTGGATGTCGCCTACGTTCGCAACTGGACCTTTGCCGGCGATATCGTGATCCTGTTCAAGACAATCGGCGTGGTGATCCATGGTCGTGGCGCATACTGACCCGCCCTGGCGCAAGCGCCTGGCTGCCGTCCTGCTGTGGGGCGTGGTACTGCACTTCCTCGGCGGCTGCGCCATGGCGCCCGGCATGACCTACAAGGCCACCACGCCGGCGCCGCAGCCGGGCAGGGAATCGGCGCAGCCAGCCGCGCCGGCAACCAATCTGCCGCCCATGCCGGGCGTACAGTCCGTGTCGCGCGACAGCCTGGTCGAAATCGACAGCGCGCTGCTTGCGTCGCAGCGTGCGGCGCAGCCCGAAGGCGTGGCGCCGGAGGTGCGTGCGCTGTTCGACAAGCCGCGGCCCTACGTGCTGGGCCCCGGCGATGTGCTGAGCATCGTGGTCTGGGGGCACCCCGAACTGAACCTGCCTGCGCTGCAGGTCACCAGCGGCGTCGATACGTCGGGATCGAATGCCGTGGTCACGGGATACACCGTCGACGCGCGCGGGAATGTTCAGTACGCCTTTGTCGGCATGGTGCCGGTGGCGGGTCTGACCGAGGCCGAAGCGCGCGACCGGCTCACGCAGCGGCTGGCCGAATACGTGCGCAATCCACAGGTGACGCTGCGCATCCAGGCGTATCGCAGCAAGCGCGTGTACATGGACGGCGCCGTGCAGCAGGCCGGCCTGCAGATCATCAACGACGTGCCGATGACGCTGCCCGAGGCCATCAACCGCGCCGGCGGGTTCAGCGCGGCGGCCGACCGCTCCTGGATCGCCGTCACGCGCGGCGAGCAAACGGCGCGCGTGAACCTGCCCGACCTGATCGCGAAGGGCGCGAATCCGTCCGACATCCTGCTGCGCGATGGCGATCTCGTGCGTGTCTATGCCGCGAACGACAGCAAGGTCTATGTGATTGGCGAGGTGGCACGCAACGCCGCGCTGACGATGAACAATGGCAAGTTGAGCCTGAACCAGGCGCTGGGCGATGCGGGCGGTGTGAGCCAGTATTCGGGCGATGCGCAGCAGGTGTATGTAGTGCGCGGCAACGGCGGCACGCAGCCCCGGGTTTTCCATCTGGATGCCAGCACGCCTTCGGCGATGGCGCTGGCCGACGGGTTCGCGCTCCAGGCGAACGACGTGGTGTTCGTCGACACCTCTTCACTCGTGCGCTGGAGCCGGGTGGTCAGCCTGCTACTGCCCACCGCGCAGACCGCGACGGCAAGCCGTGCGCTGGCGCCGTAGGCCTTGCGAATTCCAGGAGACACTCGTCATGAACACTTCGTACCTGGCAAATCCCGCGTATGAGCCTGCGCCCCGCCCGGCGGTGCGCGCCATGAACCCGCTGACGACGCTGGCGGCAAGCCGATGGCTGATCTTGGGCACGACATCGGCCTGCCTGCTGGCAGGGATCGCCTATGCGGTGTTCACGCGTCCGGTCTACCGCTCGGACATGCTGATCCAGGTGGAGCCGAGCACCATCGAAAACCGTTCCACGTCAGGGGACCCGAAGCTTACGCCCGAGATCAAGCCCGACACGACGTCCGAGATCCAGGTGCTCAGTTCGCGCATGGTGGTATCCCGCGCGGTCGATGCGCTACGGCTCCATCTCGACGTCACGCCGCGCTACCTGCCGGTGATCGGCTGGTGGCTGGCAGAGCGCGCCGAAGGCTATTCGCGGCCGATCGGCGGACACGTCTATGGCAAGGAACGTATCGACGTCACGACCTTCGACGTGCCCGCAGCCTATCAGGGCCAGCCATTCACACTCACGCTGGGCGAGCATGGCGCCTTCACCCTGGCGTTGTCCTCGACGTTTGGCGCCCCGATGGTGTCGCTGCAAGGCCGCGTCGGCATCCTGCTGCGAGCCGACACGCCGCGCGGGCCGCTGGCGCTGCTGGTACGCACGGCGGACGGGCGGCCCGGCGCCAGCTTTACGCTGAAGCGCTACTCCGAGACCGCCACGACGGAATGGCTGCAGAAAACGCTGGCGATTGGCGAACGCGGCAAGCAGTCGAACATCATTGGTGTATCGCTGGACAGCGTCGATCCCGTCCAGGCGTCGCGCATCCTCAACGAGATCGGCCGCGAATATGTCGACCAGAACGTGCGCCGTCGGTCCGAGGAAGCGGACAAGTCGATTCGCTTCCTGGACGAGCAGTTGCCGCAACTGAAGAAGCAACTGGGGGAATCCGAAAGCCGCTACAACGCCTTTCGCGCCCAGCAGGGCACCGTCGATACCAGCCAGGAGGCCCGGGCGCTGCTGCAGCAAAGCGTGGAGACCGAGACCCGGCTCGTGGACCTGCGCCAGAAGCGCCAGGAACTGCTAACCCAGTACACCGAGAAGCACCCGGCATTGCTGGCCATTGACGGCCAGTTGCGCGAGGCGCAGGCCGCGTTCTCCGTCGTACAGGGACGGACGCGCCAGTTGCCGCTGATCGAGCAGAAGGTGCTGCAACTGCAACGCGACATGCAGGTCGATACCGAGCTGTACACGAACCGGCTGAACGCGCGTCAGCAACTGACGCTGGTGCGGGCCGGCAAGGTGGCGAACGTGCGGCTAATCGATCCGGCCACTCCGCCCGAGACACCGATCAAGCCCCGGCGCGGCGTGGCCGTGGCGGGGTCGCTGTTGACGGGGCTGTTGGCGGGCATCGTGCTGGCGATGGCACGTCGCCGTATCGTGGGCACCGTGCAGGATCGCGAGGAGATCGAGATTGCCACGGGCATTCCGGTCTATGCGACGGTGCCGCGCAGCCGCCTCACCGGGCCGCTGGGCACCGCGCGGACCCACCTGCGCGGCGGGCACGCGCAACTGCCCGATGCGGCCATCGAAAGCCTGCGCGCGGTGCGCACGACCCTGCATTTCGCGCTCAGCGATGCGCCCAACCGCGTGGTGCTGATCACAGGGCCCACCGCGGGCGTGGGCAAGTCGTTCGTGGCCGCAAACCTGGCGACACTGGCCGGCGCGTCGAAGCGGCGTGTGCTGCTGATCGATGCCGACCTGCGCAATGGCGTGCTGCACAAGCGTTTCCGGGTCGATCGCGGACCCGGCCTGGCCGAAGTGCTGGCCGGCAGCTGCGAAGCCGGCGACGCGATCCGGCGTGACGTGGCGCATGGCCTGGACTTCCTGCCGACTGGCGCGCTCACGGCCGGCCCAAGCGAATTGCTGCTGCAGCCCGAGTTGTCGGCACTGGTCCAGCGGGTGGCCACGCAATACGACATGGTGGTGCTGGATGGCCCGCCGCTGCTGCCGGTGGCCGATGCGCTGGTCCTGGGACGCCTTGCCGGCACGGTGTTCATGGTGGCGCGCCACCGGGTGACCACGGTTGAACAGATCGATGAAAGCACGCGGCGGCTGGCCCAGGCCAGTGTTGCGGTGCGCGGTGTGATCTTCAACGACTTCACCGGCGCGCTGCATCGCTACAGCTACGCCTACGGCGCTGCCGAAAGCCATCCTGGCACGCCAGCCTGATACGGAGAACCGTCATGGCGCACCTGCACCACAAGCGCATCACGCTGGTAACCGTCACCTACGGCGACCGCCTGCACTACTGCGCGGAACTGCTGCGGCGCAGCTTCGAGCAAGAAGGCGTGTCGCACGCCATCGTCGTCAGCAACAACGCCACCGCCGATCTCTCGCCGCTGGAGGTTGCCTGGGGCAAGCGCGTCACCATCGTGCGGCTCGCCGCCAACACGGGATCGGCCAACGGCTATGCGGTGGGCATCGCCCGGGCGCTGGAGCGCGATACCACCGACTACATCTGGCTGATGGACGACGACAACGCGCCATGCGAGGGCGCGGTCGACGTGCTTTGCCATCAACTGGACCTGCTCACGCGCAAGCTGGGCCGCCGCCGCGCGGCGGTGCTGGGGTTCCGTCCCGATCACCAGGGTGACATCGCGGCGGGCGTGCCGGTGGGCCTGGCGATGCCGCCGCGCTCGAGCTACTTCGGCTTTCACGTGGGGCGCATCCCGTACAAGATCTGGCGCCGTACGCCGTGGGGAAGGCCACGGCCCGACGCGATTCCCGATGTGGTGCATCTGCCGTTCGCGCCGTACGGGGGCCTGCTCGGACATCGCGAGATGTATGTGGACCTGGGGCTGCCGGTGCCGGAACTGGTGCTGTACGCCGACGATACCGAGTACACGTGGCGGCTGACGGCGCGAGGCGGATGTATCGCGCTGGTAACGGCTGCGCGCCTCGAAGACCTGGAAGGCTCCTGGAACGTCAAGCGCAACTGGAAGAACCACTTCGAATGCATGTTGCTGAGCGGCTCGGATTTTCGCGCGTACTACAGCAGCCGCAACCAGGCGTGGTTCGACCGCAACCACTGGTCCACGTCCGGACTGATGTACCGGCTCAACCGCTTCGTGTTCCTGCAGCTGCTGCGCCTGTATGGCAAGCGCCGCAACGCCGGGGCGCGGCTGCGGCTGCTGGAGCGCGCCATTGCCGATGGCGAGGCCAGCCGGCTTGGCTTCCACGCCGACTACTCGCTGTAGCGCCACGCTTACGGAGGCCACCATGCCGGACCCTGTCGCATCGCCCGCGCTCACCGTTGTGATTGCCAACTACAACTATGCGCGGTACGTGGCGGGCGCCATGGATTCGGCGCTGGGCCAGTTCACACCTGTGCATGTCATGGTGATCGACGACGGCTCCACCGACGGCTCCCGCGCGATCATCGAGAGCTATGGCGCGCGCGTGGAAGCCGTGTTCCAGCGCAACGGCGGGCAGGTAGCGGCGTATAACCATGCGCTCGAACGCGTCCGCACGCCGTACGTGCTCTTTCTGGATGCCGACGACACGCTGTATCCCGAAGCCGCTGCCACGGTCCTGGCGGCCTTCGCCAAGGGCGACCCGGTCAAGGTGCAGTACCGGCTCGATGTCATGACGGCCGATGGCGCGCCCACCGGCGTCCAGGTCCCGCAGTCGATCCGCGCGGACGGTTGCGGACGGATGCTGCGAGCCGGATGGCTGTATCCGTCGCCACCCGGCTCGGGCAATGCGTATCGTGTGGATGCGCTGCGTCGCATCTTTCCGGTGCCGGTGGGTGCAGACAATATGCATGGCGCGGATTTCTACGCCATCTACGGCGTGGCGCTGCTTGGCGACGTTGCCGCGGTGGAGGCGGCGCTGGGCGGCTACCGCGTGCATCGCAACACGTGCGGCGACGCCCACGGCAGCGAACTGTCGCTCGCCAACGCCGAGGACGCGATGGCCGGTGCCCGGCAGTCGGCGCGGCGCTGGCAGATCCTGCGCGGCCTTGCCAAGGACCGCCTCGGCATCGATCTGCCGCCGGGCGTGCTCGATTTCTCGCTGGAGAAGGCCCGCTTCGCGCAGCATGTGTATGGCGCGACGCTGGCGCGCCGGTGGCACTGGTTCCAGCATGAATCGGGGCGGTATTTCCACACCATCGCCGCCAATCCGTTCTGGAGCCTGCGCAAGAAGGTGGCGGTGGGATGCCTGACGACGCTTTGCCTGTTGCCGGTGGCGTCGTTCAGCAACCGTGTGGTGCGATACATCGCCAACCCGCTCGCGCGGGCCGGCCACTAGGAGCGCACGCGATGCCAAAGACCATCGCCATCAACGGGCGCTTCCTGGGGCGGCGCGCCACCGGTGTCGACCGCTTTGCGCATGAGGTAGTGCGCGCGATTGACCGATTGGTGGCCGACAACGATCGCACTACGGCCGGCCTGTCGTTCGAACTGCTCGTGCCGCCAGGCGTGGAAGTCGATCCGGGCGAGTTCCCGCACCTGCGGGTGCGTACGGTGGGGCCTGCCATCGGGCGCCGTAGTGGCCAGCTTTGGGAGCAGGTCAGCCTGCCGCTGGCGGCGCGCGGGGCGCTGCTGCTCAATCTGTGCAATGCGGCGCCGTTGCTGTACCGGAACCAGGTGACGGTCATGCACGATGCGGCGCCGGTGCGTGTGCCGCAGGCGTATTCGCGGGCGTTCCGCTCGTGGTATCGGATCATGGCGCCCTGGGTCGGGCGTGTGGCGCGCAGGGTGCTGACCGTATCCGAGTTCTCGCGGCGGGAAATTGCGGACGCCTATCGCATCCCGGGCCGGAAGATCGGCGTGCTGCCGCTCAGTGGCGACCATATGCTGCGCTTGCCGGAGGTGAGCGGCATCCGGCGCAAGTATGGGCTGTCGGATCGGCCGTATGTGCTGGCGGTCAGCAGCGCCAGCTATCACAAGAACTTTCGGCTGGTCGTGGAGGCCGTGAGCATGCTGCACGGGGCCGATTACGACGTGGTGATCGTGGGTGGCTCGGCAAGCGTGTTCCGGCCGCAGAACGACGAGGACGCGGCGCCGGTCACGCGGCTTGGCTATGTTGACGATGCCGACCTGAAGGCACTGTTCCGCGACGCTGCCTGTTTCGTGTTTCCGTCGTTGTATGAAGGCTATGGCCTGCCGCCTGTGGAGGCCATGACGCTGGGCTGCCCGGTGCTGGCGTCGAACCTGCCCTCGGTGCGCGAGGCGTGTGGCACGGCTGCGCTCTATTTCCGGCCGACCAGCCCGGCCGAGTTCGGCGAGCTGCTTACGTACGTGATGCAGGACGGCACGTTGCGTGACGCAATGCGGCAGCGCGGCTACGCGCATGTGCAGCGGTATTCCTGGCGCGACACCGCCGCGCGGCTACTTGGCGAGATATCTCCATGCCTTCCACAACGATGACCCCACGACACGACACCGATGATGCCGCCTTCGGCAAGGTCGCGGTCGTCCACGAATGGCTTGCCACGTATGCCGGCTCAGAACGGGTACTGGAGCAGATCCTGAAGATATGGCCCCAGGCCGACCTGTTCAGCGTGGTGGATTTCTTTCCCGATGCACAGCGTGGGGCGCTGCAGGGCAAGCATGCGACGACGACCTTCATCCAGAAGCTGCCCCGCGCCCGCAAGTCGTTCCGGGCGTACCTGCCGCTGATGCCGCTGGCCGTGGAGCAACTGGACCTGTCCGCCTACGACCTCGTGATCTCGTCGAGCCACGCTGTTGCCAAAGGGGTGATCACCGGGCCGGGGCAGTTGCATGTCAGCTATGTCCATTCCCCGATCCGCTACGCGTGGGACCTTCAGCATCAATACCTGAGCGAGTCAAAGCTGACGCACGGCCTGAAAAGCTGGGTGGCCCGGGCCATCCTGCACTACATGCGGATGTGGGATCATCGCACCGCGCATGGCGTGGATGTATTTGTCGCCAACTCGGCCTATGTGGCGCGGCGTATCCGCAAGGTCTATGGGCGCGATGCGGCGGTGGTCTATCCGCCTGTCGATATCGATCAGTTCAGCCTCTGCGAGCAGCGCGAGGACTTCTTCCTGACCGCATCGCGGCTGGTGCCCTACAAGCGGGTGAGCCTGATCGTCGAGGCGTTCGCGGCGATGCCGGACAAGCAACTGGTGGTGATCGGCGATGGCCCGGACCTGGACCGCATCCGCGAGATGGCGACCCCTAATGTGCGCATTCTAGGATACCAGCCTGCCGACGTGCTGGTGGCGCACATGCAGCGCGCCAAGGCCTTTGTGTTTGCGGCGGAGGAGGATTTCGGGATCGTCGCCGTGGAGGCCCAGGCCTGCGGGACGCCCGTGATTGCGCTGGGGCAGGGCGGAGCGCGCGAGACGGTGATCGACAGCCGCGATCGCGATCTGCGCACCGGCGTGTTCTTTCCGCGCCAGACCGTCGAGGATATCGTTCGCGCGGTTTGCCGGTTCGAGGAAAGCGGACCTTTCCAGCCGGCGGCGTGCCGCCGCAATGCGCTGCAATTCTCGCCCGAGCGGTTTCGGCGGGAATTCCGGGCGCTGGTGCATGCGGCCATGATGCGGGATGCGGTAGCCGCGTCGCCTGCGGTAGCTTCGCCATCTTCGGTACCGGGCCTGCCGGTGGCCGAACCGATGGTGGTGGCGTCGAACTGAATCGCGACGATGACGATGCCTGGCGCCTGGAATGCGTACGACGGCTACTGGTGGGACGATCCTGCACGGCTGCTCCTGTGTTTCATCCTGCCGCTGTATGGGCTTGTGTCGCTGGAACTGCTGGGCGACCAGAAGTCCATCGACCATATCTACTTCAGCGGCACCTATGCGATGGCCGGTGCGCTGTTCCTGCTTGCGGTGGCGGCGGGGGCCCTGGGAGAGCGTGTGCTGGCCCCGCGCGCGGCCGACACGCCGGTGGTGCTGTCCGTGCGGGTGCTCGATGCGCTGTTCTGGCTGGCCTGCATCGGCTACGTGGTGATGATGGGCGGCGTGATCGCCCGGCCGGCGATGCTGCTTTCCTATTTGAATGGGACCGCCAGTACCTACGACGTGCTGGAGCTGAAAGGGCGCGTGGTAGGCATCAGCACGCTGACCCAGGCGTCGGTGGCCTACGTGCCGCTTTACTTCGTCATCTTCCGCACGGCGCCGCGCGGCCTGAACCGTTACCAGGTCTACCTGGGCGTGCTGTTCGTGCTGACGTTATTGCGCAGCTTCATCTTTGCCGAGCGGCTGGCGCTGGTGGAAGTGGTGTTGCCCTGGGCGCTGATGATGGCGCGTTTCCGCCTGCGGCCGCCGCGCGGGTCGCTGCGCGCGGCGCTGCTGGCACTCGGGCCATTTGCCGCCATCCCGCCGCTGATCGGGTTCTTCATCGCAAACGAGTACAACCGGTCGTGGGAGACGTACTACGTCAACATCTACGACAACATCTTCGACTTCGCGCTGGAACGGCTGGGCCTGTACTACTCGACGGCGATCAACAACGGTTCCGGCCTGCTGACGATCATGGGATGGGGCACCGGGGCGCCGACGTTTACGTTCGACTGGCTGATCCGGTTTCCGATCGTCGGCGAGAGCTTCCGCCCGCTGGTCGGCGCGGACGATGGATACAGCCTGTTCCTCAACACCTTCGGCGATCCGGAGTTCAACAACCCCTCGGGCATTTTCGTGCATTTCTACGAGTGGGGCGGATTCGCACTGCTGGAGGCGGTGCTGATGGGATGGCTGCTGGGCCGCAGCTACGCGGGATGGCGTGCCGGCCACGGCTTCTGGTGCTGTGCCCATGCTGTACTGCTGGTGTCGCTGATGGAAATCCTGCGCGTGCCGAACCTGTTCAGCGGCCGCAACTTCGTGCCGCTGGCGCTGCTGTGGCTGGTGTTCCGGTGCCTGGGGAAGCCGGCCGCCAGCGCACCGTCTGCGGGCGTGCGCTCGCTCTACGGCCGCCCGAACCTGCCGGCCGCCGGTCCGCGCTGAACTCTGAGGCCCGCGCCCGATGCCGCCATCCATACGCTCCACCGCCACCTATCTGCTGCTGATCCAGGGCAGCAACTACCTGTTCCCGCTGGTGCTGTTGCCTTTCCTCGGTCACAAGCTCGGCGTGCGCGAGTTCGGCGTGCTGGCCTACTGCCAGGCGCTGGCGCAGTATCTGATCCTGCTGACGGACTACGGCCACAATCTGTCGGCGACACGGCTGGTATCGCTCAGGCGCGATGATCCGGCCGCGGTCGCGGCGGTGTTCTCGGCCACGATGGCGGCCAAGCTGCTGCTCACGCTGGGCGCGGCGTTGCTGCTGGCCGGCGCGTTGTGGTGGGCGCCGGACCTGCGCGAACATCGGGCCATCCTGGCCGCGGCCTTCGTGGGCGTGGTGGCCAATGCCGTGACGCCGATCTGGCTCTACCAGGGCCTGGAACGGATGAAGGTGCTGGTACTGCCGAACTTCGCGTCCAAGGCCATCAGCCTGGCATGCGTGGTGGCATGGGTGAGATCACCCGGCGACGCTGCGCTGGCCGCGCTGGGCATCAGCGTCGGCACGCTGATCCTGGCCGTCACGGCGCTGTGGGGCGTATGGCGCAGGCGACTGGCGACGCTGGTCAGGGTGCCGGCGGCAGCGGCGATGGCGTCGTTGCGCGAAGGCTTCCCGATGTTCCTGTCGCTGGTGCTGGTCAGCTTCTATGTCAACTTCAACGCGATCCTGCTGAACCATTTCCACGGTCCCGTAGCGGTGGGACAGTTTTCGATGGCCGACAAGATCCGCATTGCCGGGCAGACGATCTTTACGGTGATCGGCACGGCGTTCTATCCGCGCATCAGCCAGTACAACGTCACGGACCCGCCGGCCGCGCGTGCGCTGTTGCGTCGCGCGATGATGGTGGTCTTTGGCTGTTCGGGCGCGATGTTCGTTGCCGTGGAGCTGTTTGCCGGCGTCGGCATCCGCCTATGGCTGGGCGATCCGTTCCACGACACCATTCTGCTGCTGCGGCTGGAGGGCGTGCTGCTGCCGCTGACCAGCGTGGCATTCATCTTCGGCAATCTCGGCCTGATGGCGTCGGGGCGGCACCGCGCCGTGCGAAACATCTATGCTGCCGTGACAGTCATGCACCTGATCTACGCGGTGCCCTTCGTGATGCACATGGGCGCCCGGGGCACGGTGATATCGGTGCTGATCACCGAGGCCGCCGGCGCCATCGCCTTCTATCTCTGCTACCGGCGCGCGTCCACTTCCGGCGCGCCGGGGCCCTCGCTGGTCGCACAGGAATCCCCCACTGCCAAGGAGATGCAGGCATGACGCGCAAAGGCATCATTCTCGCCGGAGGCTCCGGCACGCGGCTCTATCCCGTCACGCACTGCGTCTCCAAGCAGCTGCTGCCGGTCTATGACAAGCCGATGATCTACTATCCGCTCTCCACGCTGATGGTGGCCGGCATCCGTGACGTGCTGGTCATCTCCACGCCGCAGGACACTTCGCGCTTTGCAGCCTTGCTCGGCGACGGCCGGCAGTGGGGGCTGAACCTGCAGTATGCGGAGCAGCCGTCGCCAGACGGCCTGGCGCAGGCGTTCCTCATCGGCCGCGACTTTGTTGGGCGCGATCCCTCGGCGCTGATCCTGGGCGACAACATCTACTATGGGCATGACCTGGCGCGCATGCTGGTCCGCTCCAGCCGTCGCGAGGACGGCGCCACCGTGTTCGCGTATCACGTGCACGACCCCGAACGCTATGGCGTGGTGGAATTCGACGAAGACTTTCGTGCGCTGTCCATCGAGGAAAAGCCGGCGCAGCCGCGATCGAACTATGCGGTGACGGGGCTTTATTTCTATGACAACCGTGTTTGCGATATTGCCGCCGACATCCGACCGTCGGCCCGTGGCGAACTGGAAATCACCGAAGTCAACGCCCGTTACCTGGAGGCCGGCAAGCTGGCCGTCGACATCATGGGGCGCGGTTTCGCGTGGTTCGATACCGGCACGCACGATTCACTGATCGATGCCGCGCAGATGGTGGCGACCCTGCAGAAGCGCCAGGGCTTGATGGTGGCGTGCCCCGAGGAAATTGCCTACCGGCGTCGCTGGATCGACGCGGAGCAGGTCGCGCGGCTGGCCGCGCCGTTGGGCAAGAGCCACTACGGCAAGTATCTGCAGCGGCTGCTCGCGGAATCGCCGCGCGTCAGGTAAGCCGGCATGGGCAGCCTGTGTCGAAACGGGGTGCGCTGCCAGGCCCGCAGGGGCCTGGCAGGAATTACCGTGCGCGCCGCAGATACGTGCGCACCTGAGGGAGGCGGTTCGCGTCCGCGCCGGCGGCCTGGATCGATACCGCGCCGGAGCATCCTGACGGTGGGGGCAGCGGTGCGCCATCGAGCGTATTGGTGCCGCAGGTGAACTGATCCGCCGTGCAATTGCGATACTGCAGCGCGATGGCCGCGCCGCCGATGGCCGCGAAGCGGTTGTTGGTGATGTCGGCCTGGCAGATATTGCCCTGCGCGCGATAGCCGTCAAAGCGCGTGCGCGTGACCTGGTTGCCCGTCACCTGCACGCGCGTCACGCTACCGCTGCCGGTATTGATGTCGATGGCGGCATGCCCCGTTGCCATGCGGTTGTTGCCGGGCGCCGTGGCGTTCTGGTCATCGGCTATCGTGTTGCTGGCGATCAGCACATTGCTGACGTCTGCGGTGCGATAGCCGTCTTCCTGTGCGACCATCACGGCAGCCGCCTTCTGCACGCCTTCGATCCAGTTGCCGGCAACGGTGACATCGGCACCCCCAACGACAGCCACACCGCGCCCCCAGGCATTGCCGGCCAGGTAGTTGCTGGTGACGTAGATGTTCCGGGTCTGCGTGTTGTCGCGCTGGTAGCTGACGATGCCCACCATGTCGTCGCCGGTGGCCGTGACGGACGAATCCTGCACGAGCACGTCCTGCGAGCCGCCGGTGATGTGGATGCCATCGGCCAGCGTGCCACTGACCTTGTCGCCAACGAGGGCGATACCCATACCGCGCGACACGAAGATGCCGGCACTGGCGCCGCCTTCGATGGTCACGTCCAGCACCTGTATGCCCGTGCCATCGACAATTACCTTGGCCGACGTGGCGGATTCGAGCCGCTGCGAGCCTGTGCCCTTGAGCGTCACGCCCACCAGCGTCGAGTTCGCGCCGGTGATCTGGATGGCCTGCTGGTCCGGATTGGACGCAACCAGCGTGGCGTCGTAGCCCGATACCGCGACCTGTTCGCGGCGTACCGCCAGCACGCGGCCCACCAGATAGCTGCCGGGGGCGAGCACCAGCCGTTGTCCCGGCTGGAGGTTGTCGAGCGCGGCCTGCAGGACATCGGCCTGGTCGACGCCGCTGGCGCCTGGCTGCACGAACACGTCGGCTGGCGCGCCAGTCGCAGGGGATACCGGCATCGACATTTGGGGCCATTGCGCCAGGAGCGCGATCCCGCCGGCGACTCCGGCAACGATTGCGGCCGCAATGCCGAGCCGGCGGCGCCTGGGGCGGCTGCCGGGCTTCATCCGCGGCCACCTGGCGTGGCCGCTACCGCATGGGTGACCGCTTCGCAATGATGTTTCATCGTTGCTACCTTTTGCGTGCCCCGGGGCGTTGTGCTGCCGGAGTTCAGCGCAGCATACCGGCCTGCCGCGGCGCGCAGGTGGTGCGACAGGCGCCCGAAGGCATGTTGTCGGAAAAGGGCGATAGGTTGGCGGAAACGCAAGGCGGCACCTGACGCGTCAGAGACGATCGCCCCTTCAGCGGATAGGGTTCGGGGGCGGGTCGATCAACGGAGCGGTGATCTGCCAGCAAATCGTCGCGGAGAAGGTGAACACATTATTCTGCGGCCGCGCCTTGCAATCGCGTGATAGCGGTGTCGCGCTCGCGTAGCTCTTCCATTGCCTGTTGTCGCTCGATCAGGTCGGCGGCTTGTCGCGCAAGGAGGTCAAGGTATCGCAGTTCGCGATCTCCGGGGCGATAGTGACGTCGCCAGTGCGTGGAGAACATGCCGATCGGACGTCCGCGTCGAGTGACCAATGGCGTGGATTGCGCGGAGAGCAACCCGCCCCGCAGGTGAATGCCGTTGGAATCGTGGATATCCGGTCCATCAGGATTATCGAAATCAAGGAAGACCCGCTTGCCCCGCGCCAACGCTATGCCGCAGGGGGTGCTGGACCCGGCCGGCACGCGCATGAAGTGGTGCGCCACCGTTTCCAGATTGCGCTGCGCGAGGATCACGAGTTCGCCTGTGCTTTCGTCCAGTATCTGGACCGTACCCGCGTCTGCCTGCATCAAGGCGATGGCCGTGTCGAGGATGTCCAGGTAAAGCGAGTGCATCTCGCTTTCGCCATCGGGTCGGCTGCTCACGCGATGCAGCAGCAGGGTATCGCGCAGGTCGGCGGCCAGGGCGGCCTCGCTGGCGGCGAGCGCAGCAGTCCGTTCGGCTACGCGACGTTCCAGCTCTTCGTTCATGGTCTGAAGTGCGCGTTCGGCGCGCTTGCGGTCAGTGACGTCGAGAAACGCGCTCACGGCTCCCATCAGCCGCCCATCGGCGTCGTGCAGTGGGCGGATGTTGACAAGGATGTCGCGTCGGCCGCTCCCATCTGGTCGGACGATAACCAGCTCCTCATCCATCACAACTTTGCCGCTTTGCAGCACTCTGGCCATCGGCGCGGCCTCTGGCTCGACAATGCTCCCGTCCGGATGCAGAACATGAGGTCCGCCGCGCAGCGCCCAATCGCGGTCCTGGATCGGGGGCTCGGCACCCCATAACTCGATAGCCCTCCGGTTGACCACCTCGAAGCGGCCGTCCTGGTCGCACGCATAGACTGCCACCGGCATCAGCGTCAGCAGTTCTCGCACGCGCTCCTCGCCATGACGACGGATGCGTGCCAACTCCAGTTGGGCGCCGACGCGTGCGACAAGCTCGCGGGATGCGAATGGCTTGGCAATATAGTCGTCGGCGCCGGCCAGCAGGCCTTCGATCGCTGCTTCTTCATGGGCGCGCGCCGTGACCAGGATCACCGGCGTGGCTTTGAGCTCGTTGTCCGCGCGCAGCAGTCGCAGCAGCCCGAAACCGTCCAGACCCGGCATCATGACGTCGGTGAGCACCAGATCCGGCCGATGACGTCGTGCAAGCGCCAATGCGGCGTCTCCGTCGTTCGTCGCCAGCACTTTCCAATGCATGCCGAGCATGCGGGTCAGGTAATCACGCATGTCGGCATTGTCATCGACCACCAGGACGCAGGAATCGGGTGCGCGTCCCGGCTGGCTGGGGCGCGCAGGTCCCAGGACGCCCTCGACGACATCTGTCGGCGCCGGCGTTATCGTCGGACCGCCTTGCGTCCACTGGTCCGCCTCGGCGGCGAGCTGTTTCGCGATACTCCGCGCGAGCGATCGGGTTCCAGACGCTTGGGGCGACTCCGGCCGATAGTGCCGATGAATCCAGAGGGTGAATGTGCTGCCTTGCCCCGGGGCGCTGCGCGCCCGTACCCGGCCATGGTGCAGGCGAACCAACTCGTAGACCATTGCCAGGCCGATGCCAGCGCCTTCGTCGGTTCTGGAGCGTACGTCACGCACCCGATGAAATCTCAGGAAGATATTGGACAGCTCTTCTTCGGGGATGCCGACCCCGGTGTCTGACACGGTGAGCTCCACGTGCTGATCGATGGCGGCCAGGCGCACCGTGATGCTGCCTTCGAAGGTATGCTTCAAGGCGTTGGACAGCAGGTTTGAAACAATCTGCTCCCACATCTGGCGATCGACAGAAACGAACGCGGGCAAGGGCGGGCAATCGACGTGAAGCGAGAGCCCTACACGTTCTGCCGCGCTGCGGAACAGGCTGGCCACATCACGGGTCAATGCCGCCAGATCGAGGAGTTCGAACTGTGCGCGTAGCCGCCCCGCTTCGATTTTCGAAAAATCGAGCAGCGTGTCCACCAGGTTCAACAGCCGCTTTGCGTTGCGCGCAGCGACTTCGAGCTCGCCTTGCAGGTCGGCTTCAACGTTCGAACGCAACTGCATGTCTTCGAGCGGGGCAAGAATCAGCGTCAGCGGCGTTCGAAACTCGTGGCTCACGTTGGAGAAGAACTCGGTTTTGGTCCGATCGAGTTCGGCAAGCTGCTCCAGCCGATCCCGTGCTGACTCCCGCAGTCGCGCATCGGTCAAGCTGGCACCCAGCTGTTGCGCCAATTGCTCTGTGAATTCCTGGTATAGGCGATCGAATTCGAGTCGTGGACTCAGACCCAATACCAGAACGGCGCCTACGGGGTCGTTTTCCAGACGTACCGGAAGCAGAAGGGCGCTTGTCGGCGGCTCGGGCCACGGGCCAGCATGGAAGGCGCGCAGGCGGGAAGCGAGATCGATCACGCTGAGGGCTTCGCAATGTCTGGCCACGTGCCCGAGTGGCCAGACTGTGGACGCCGAATGCAGCTCGACCGAGTATGGCGCAGCAGGAGATCCGGCGAGAACGCCCGCGGCAGCACAAAGACTGCATCGCTGTCGTGCTTCATCTACGCGGTAGATCAGCACGAACGGCAAGTCCTTCGCCTGTTCCGCGAGTGCCTGTTCGGCGAGCCGGCAGGCATCGGTCACGGTCGCGGCGCCCGACGTTGCCGAGGTCAATGCCCGCAACGCAACGAGTCTGCGCTCCAGCAGCACCCGCTCCGTCGTCTCGGCCGCGATGGTCATCACGCCGCGCACGATCCCGGCTTCGTCCGTGAGAGGACTACACGACCACGTGAAGTAGGCTTCCTCGGGATGGCCGTTGCGCGCCAGTTCGAGCTGCCTGTCCTGGGTAAAGCTCGTGTGAGACGTCTCGCACACCTCCCGATAGACGCTTGCCAGGCCGGGCCAGTGTTCCTGCCAGGTGACGTGCGACGGCGCCCCGGCTGCGTCCGGGTGCTTGGTGCCCAGCACGCCGATCCAGGCGTCGTTGTAGAACTGGGTAAATGATGGACCCCAGGCAATGCAGGTCGCGAACCCGCTGCCGAGCATGCTGGACAGGGCCGCCTTCAGCGCAGTGGGCCAGGCCATCACGCGCCCCATCACGCTTTCGTCCCAGTTGATACTCCGCAGGACCGCGCGCGCAGGCCCGGGTCCGGCAAAGAGAACGTCGCGCGCCTCCTGCTCATTGCGAGGGTGCGGAAACCGCCCGCCGGCCACGATGCGGGCGATTGTCGGGCCGATGTCGTACAGCGGCAGCACAAGATCCACTGCCCCGGCCTGGACGGCCGCGCGCGGCATGTCAGGATGGTCTGCGGTGTCTTCACTCTGTGCGATCACGGCGCCACCTGCGGCCCGCACTGCCGCGGCGCCGGCGGCACCGTCGTTGCCCATGCCGGTCAAGACCACTGCCATGCCCCGTTCGCCAAAACTCTCCGCAAGCGAATGCAGGAGCGCGTCTAGCGCGTGATCGAGTGGAGAGACGTTGGTGCGGCGCAGCGCACAGGTCCGATCGGGATTCACCTCGAGGGCCGTTCTTGGCGGCGCGACGTGGATACGCCCAGGCTGAAGCAGCATGCCGTCGGTCGCCCAGACCACCTGCAATGCCGTGCGCCTTGACAGGATTCGGGCGAGGTCGCTTGCACTTCCCAGATGCTGCCCCACCACAACGGCAACCGGAAAGTCGGGTGCGAGGTCGCCGACGACGGTAGAAATTGCGGGAAGGCCGCCGGCCGATGCCACGAGGCAAAGGACATCGAAGGTCGATGGGTGCTCGGCGTTCATGGGCGGTGGCTCCCTGTGACGTGACCATCTGAAATGGTGCGCCTACGCAAGCGCCGTGTCCAGATTTGCCTCTCACCAATCCGAGAAACCGGGCAATCTTCGGAGGGGACGGCGCAGCCGTGGAAGCCAGTCGGCGCGATACGGCTGAACGGCCGCGGATGCGTCCGGATCGATCAGAGCACTTCCCACGCAAAGGAATGGGGATGGCACCAGACACGAAGGACACGAGACCAGTGCTGTGCCTTACTGGGCGCTGGAAATGTGTGGTGCGATGAACGCCCTACAGCGGAAAGGCGCGGCAAGCGCGTGCCCTGAATCCTGCGCTATACAGGCCCGTCCTCCAGGCCCTCCGCGTCATTCGGTGTTGACGCCGGCTGGACAGCTTGCCGCTTTCGGTTGATGTGATAGGGCGTCAGCACTGCATGGGCCACCATGTCGAGGGCGGGGCGCGTATCGCCGTTCTTGTCGGTCCATACCTTCGGTGTCAGTGTGCCAGACAGGGCAACCGAATCGCCGTCATCCAGCGCCAGCAGTGCCGCCCGCGCATTGTCGCTAAACGCGATGACGTTGACGAACAGCGATTCGCCGTCGCCAGCGGGGGCGAGCACCTTCGTTGTGACATAGGCCTTGCCGCCATGCCCTTGGCGCTCCGCGGACTTTCCGTAGATCCTGCCGCCGATCAGACCATCAATCATTCTTCACCTCTCTATCCGGGGCGACTGCCACCCAGGCTTCCATTGAACCTTTACCACTCCCGCCAGGGCATGCGGCAGTTGTCGTCCGCCCCGCCTACCCCTGGGGGTCCTGCACCTGAATGCCGCGGCAGACTACCACGCCCAAACGATGTGGGGTCAAGCGCCATCCCGTGCAGGTCAGGCTCGCCTTCGCTCTGGAATTTCGCGGCCGGCCGGCGTTAGACGCGGTGGCCGCCTCAAGTTACGGCGCTTACGAAGGCTTCGAACGCGCTGGGGTCCACCGGCGGACAAAAATAGTAGCCTTGCCCGTAGTCACAGCCGGCAGCCAGCAGGATGTCGCGCTGCAACTCGGTCTCGACACCCTCTGCAATGACACTGATGCGCAGGGCATGCGCCATGCTGATGATGGCGCGGCACAGGGCGACGTCGTCGGGGCCCCGCGTCAGCGAGCGGATAAAGGACCGGTCGATCTTGATGTAGTCAATGTCCAGGCGCCGCAGGTACGACAAGGAGGAGTAACCAGTCCCGAAGTCATCGAGCGCGATTTCGATGCCCGCCGCCTGGAAGCGGAACAGCTGGTCTATGACGCCGGCGCTCTGTTCCATCACCGAGCCTTCGGTGATCTCGATGACCAGGCTGCCAACCGGCACGTTCATGCGTTCGATCATGCCGGACCAGGATTCCGGCCCGCTCGCGGGCGCGCAAAACTCCATGGGGGATTTGTTCACCGAAATCTGGAAACCCTTGCCCATTAGCGCCTGCCAGCGTACAAGCTGCTCCAGCGCTTCCGCGAGAACCCAGCGACCAATGTCGATGATGAGGCCGGACTCCTCCGCAACGGCAATGAAATCGGCCGGATGGATCGGTCCGCGTACCGGATGGTTCCAGCGAATCAGGGCCTCGGCCTTGCAAACCTTGCCCGTGCGCAGATCGACAATGGGCTGGTAGTGCAGCGCAAATTGCCCGGCCGCCAGCGCCGTGCGCAAGTCCTGCGTGATGCGCAAGCGCTCTCTCTCCGCTTGTAGCAGCGCCTTGGTAAAGACCTTCGAGCGATTGCGGCCCTCCTTCTTGGCGGCAAACATCGCCTGGTCGGCGCACACCAGCAGCGCCTCGGCGTTGTCCGCGTCCTTGGGGTAAATGGCCACGCCGATGCTGGCCGATACCGCCACCAGTTCCCCTGCCAGCGTGTAAGGGGCGGCAATCCGCTCCAGGATCGCCTCGGCAATGCCCGCGGCGACGCCGGTATCGCCCACCGCAGGAAGGATCACCGTGAATTCGTCGCCGGCCAGCCGTGCCACGGTATCCGAAGCGCGCACCGATGCCGCGATGCGACGCACGACCTCCAGCAGCAATAGGTCGCCCTGATCGTGGCCTAGGGTATCGTTGACCTCCTTGAATCGATCCAGATCGATGAATAACAGCGCCAGCTCATCCTGTGTGCCGCCTGCGTGCTCGATCTCCTGTCCCAGCCGGTCGAAGAAAAGCCGGCGGTTGGGCAGATCCGTGAGCGCGTCGAAATTCGCCTGGTGCCGGATGACTTCCTCCGCCTGCCGCTTCTCTGTCATGTCATGGATCAGCGCGACGCGCCGGCGCTCGCCATGCGCGTGGGCAAGGTAGGTATCCACCGTGAGGTAGGCGGGAAACTCGCTGCCGTCCTTGCGACGGATGGAGACTTCTCCGCTCCATTTGCCCGTGGCTTCCACGCTGAGCCGCAAGCGTTCGGCTACCAGCCCGGCCGTATGGTCTGTCCCACCGATGCTATAGCCGGAGCGGCCCTTGATCTCCGCGATGGTATAGCCGGTGGCGGCGGAAAAAGCCGGATTCACATCGATGATGGTGCCGTCGAGAGACGTCACCACCATCGCCTCGCTGCTGGACGAATACACCAGCGAGGCCAGCCGCATTTCTTCGATATGACGCCGTCGCTCCGCCATGGAGCGGCGCAGGCTGTAGTACAGCAAGCCCAGCAGCAGCGTGGAAGCGATGGCACTCGCCAAGGCAACGCGGCGATAACGCTGGTAGGGCACCAGCACCAGATCAACCGATTCGCCCACCACGAAGTTCAGCCCAAACTCCGGCATTCGGGAGTAGCCGAAGATCCGCTCGACGCCTTCGGAGCCCGACACCGCTCGAAAGCTGCCAGCCAGCGGCGCGTTGCCGGCGAGGTAGGGTCTGTTGGCGACGGCCCTTGCCAGCGAGCCTTCCAGCGATGGCACGCGCGCCAGGAGCTGGCCGGAATTCTTGATGACCGATGCCACTTCGCCATCGACAGACGTAAAGGTCTGCGCAAAGCTGGCGAACTGCTCCGGGCTGACCGAGACCACGATGACGCCATCGAAGTTGCCTGCGCGGAGGATAGGGCGGGTGAACTGGATTGACCATTTACCCGAGACCTTGCCCTTTACGGGATCGCTGATGAACAGCATGTCGCGACCGCCGGCGTTCTGATGGACCTGAAAATGCTCGCGCTTGCTCAGATCGACCTTCTCGCCGGCCTGGGGCGAACCGATGGACGAGTAGACGAGCAACCCATGCTTGTCGATCACCGCCACCTGGAACGACAGGTCTACCACCAGGTTCTCGCGCTCGCGTACCAGCTCGTTGAATCCCGACTGGCCGACCAGCCAGCTGGCGCGCAGGTCGAGAAGAAATTCAGACAGCCGCAGGATGCTGGATTTGGAGTACGCACCGAACGCGCGGGCCTCCGCCTGGGTGCGCTGCGCGGCGTCATGGAGCAGCCGGTCCCGCTCGGTCACGAGCTGAAACGTTGCGAACGACCATGTTGCGACCAGCCATGCTGCCGCCCCCAAGTTCAATGGGGAAAGAACTTGGCGCAAGTGCTGCAGCGCCTTGCCATATCGAATGGTCGAGCGTTCTGGCATCAAAAGAATATCGCTGCGCAGCGAGGAATCGGCATCGATAGCAGGCTAGTCGAGGTCAGCGAACCCCACAAGCAGCACGCTCCTGGGGCCTGTACTTGCCTTCGGGATTTGACGATTGATGCGCCCAATGCATCACGTTTTATTTGTCGTACGCGCTGCGCCTGGGTCAGATGCGGAATCGCGTTGCCCACAATATCGGCAATTGTGGCGGCGACTGAAGCGACCCGGGCGGGGTCGCCGAATCGGCCGTTCGCTGCGGAATGTTGGGATGACGAGAAGCGCATCGCGGGGATAGCCGACCGTCAATGCGGACAACCGGGGGGTCAGAAATCAAGCGGATGCCACTCAAAAGGCAGGCCCTGTCCGACATTCAGGTATTCTCCGCGGTGCATTTTGTTGCTTTGTGAGGAAGTTGTGTCGCGCAGCGGTTGGACGGTGGCGGTTGGGCCACTTTTAGGGTTGTTCATTGTTAGCTTGGGAAGCGGCTTCATGGCTTCCCTGACGTCTCTCCGGCTCGATGCCGCCAGTGTTTCCGCAACGATGATCGGCGCCATTTCGTCGGCGTATTTCGTTGGGCTGACGCTGGGCGCGGTGACCAGTGACCGCCTGATTTCGCGGATCGGCCACATTCGCTCGTACAGCAGCTTCGCCTCTCTGGTCGCGATTACGTATTTGCTACAGGGCTTGATTGTCGACCCCTGGTTTTGGCTCGTTCTGCGGCTGGTGAACGGCTGGGCCATGGTGGGCATCTACCTCGTCGTGGAGAGCTGGCTGTTGCTAGTGGGGGATACGAAGTCCAGGGGGCGGCTGCTGGCGATCTACATGATCGCCCTCTACGGATCGATCATGCTCGCGCAGATGAGTCTGGGCGCCCTTGGATCGGTGGCGGAGAGCGTGCCGTTCATGGTGGCCGGCGTACTGGGCTCGATGGCGGTGCTGCCCATGGCCGTGCTACCGAAGACTGCGCCAGACGTGGCGCATGCCGAACCCCTGATGCCGCAGGATCTCGTTCGCATGACGCCCGCCGGCGCGATCGGCAGCTTTGGATCTGGCGTGGGCATTGCGGCGGTCTACACGTTATTGCCAATTTATCTGCAACGAGAGGGCATGAGCGTTGCCCAGGTCGGTCAACTGATGGCCAGTGCCATTTGCGGCGCCATGGCACTGCAGTACCCGGTAGGCCGGTGGTCCGACAGGCAGGACAGGCAGACCGTACTGCTTGCGCTCAGTGCGGGATGCGCGGCCGTCTCGCTGGCCGTCCTGATCCTGCCGAGTTATCCACCGCTGCTCATGGTGCTGATGTTCCTCATCGGCGGCGGAATTTTCGCGATCTATCCGGTGGCGGTGAGTCACTCGGCCGATCGTGCAGAGGCGAGCGAACTCGTACGCGTCATCCAGGGCATGCTCCTGATCAACTCGGTAGGCGCCGCCATCAGTCCTCTGATTATCTCGCCGCTCATGAATTCGCTAGGCGCCAGCGGGCTCTTCTGGGCGTTTCTCGTCTTGCACGCGGGCCTGGCCTCCTTCTTCCTCTGGCGACGCAATCGCCATCCTTCACCGACATCGGCGGCACCATTCGCGGCGACGGCGCAGATGACCCCCATTGGGGCGGAAATCCGTGTCACCGAAGAGCTGGCGCAAGCCATCTCGGAGGCGGGAGCGGCGGAGGCGGTCTCGTGAACCTTCCGTCGGCGGCTAGTCCGCCAGGAACCTTCCGAGCCGGACGAACTCTCAGGCAACGTCACCGTTACCCCAGCCACCCGCGCCGCCTGGATTGCGGCGGGCGCGACCGGTGTCGTCCGCCTTTGATTGGGAAATATATGACCGAGTTAATGCTCACGGCCTCGGCTGCGGCCAAGGAAGTCCGAGCGTTCCACTGCCAAATGCCGAGCAACGTCACCGGGCGGTGGCAATTGACCAAGCGGTTTCCGATATGAACAGCAAGCAGCGCCGCAAGGCATACCGAAATAGCCCCTTTCAGATCGAGACGACGTGGACGTTTCGGGGGGCACCGGTGACCATCACACGCATTGCCAGCCCCACCGCCGTCATTGTCGAATTCGAAGGGGCCGGGGCGCGTACCCATGTTCCCACGCGGGCGTTGGAACCGCGGAGCTACCGCAGTGCCGCCGGTGGGTCAGCGGGCGTGTCGGTGGGCAACGTGCAATCCATCGCTGTCGAAGAGCATGCAAGCTAGCTGAGGCGACCGCCTTCGCAGGCGTGCGAGTCGCGCCGCTCTCACGCGTTGACCGCTGGAATGCGGCTTGGACTGGTTCAGCAACCAGTCCAACCCGTTTGCTCCTGCGTCCGACTGCAAGCCGCCCTCCCGATGCGACAAGCCGCGCGCGCTTACTCGAGCTTGGCGCCCGACCGCTCCACGATGGGTTTCCACGCCTTGTATTCTGACGTCACGAGATCGGAGAACTGCTGGGCGGTCATTAGCTTGGGCTCGGCGCCTTGCTCGTGGATGGCACGGATGACGTCGGGCTTGGCGAGCACCTTGTTGACCTCCGTCCCAATGCGCTCGACGACATCGGCCGGCGTTTTGGCCGGGGCAAAGATGCCGTACCAGGTGCTGACGTCCACGTTCTTGTAGCCGCTTTCCGCAACAGTCGGAACATTGGGCAGCGATGTGCTGCGGGTGGCCGACGTTACCGCCAACGCGCGCAGCTTTCCAGCCTTGACCTGGGCCAGCGCGGAGGGCACGGAGGCCACCATCAGGTCGACATTGCCTGCCATGGCGTCCATCATTGCCGCGTTGGACCCCTTGTAGGGAACATGCAGCAACTTGATGCCGGCCGCCTGGCTGAAGATCTCGGCAGCCAGATGGATGGTTGTCCCGTTGCCGGGCGATCCATACTTGATGGATTCCGGATGCGCCTTCGCTGCCGCTACCACGTCGGCCAGGGTCTTGAAGCGCGAGTTGGCCGACGTGACGATGGCGATGGGCGTGTAGGCGACGTGGCTGATCGCAATCAGGTCGCGACCCGGCACATAGGACACCGACTTGTAGAGCCACGGCGCGACCACCAGGTTGTCCTTCTGACCCATGACGAGTTCGTAGCCGGTCGGCGCGGCACGGACGATTTCGGCGATGCCCAGCGTGCCGCCAGCCCCCGGCTTGTTATCGGGGACAAAGGTCCATTTCGTATCCTGCGACACCTGGTTGGCCACCAGGCGGGCGAGGATATCGGTACCGCCGCCCGGCGGGAACGGAATCACCAGGCGGATGGGCTTGGTGGGCCATTGGGCCTGGGCGGATTGGGCGTGTACGGGCGTGGTGGTGAGACCACAGGCCACCAGCATGGCGGCCAGCATTGCCTTCAGCATTGCAAGGATCCTTGTGAAGCGAATCCTGAGCCGAACGTTCGCCGTCTTTTGGCGCGGGCTGGTGGGGGGTAGGTGATGACGCCGCTGCTCACGCGTTCATTTCGCGCTGCGGGTGGCACAGGCGCGAAGGTTCGAGACATCACTTCAGACAACAGGAATTCGGATAAATAGATGCGGCCGGAATTATACCGGCGGCGCGGCACCGGCCCCCCCCGAACGCGCAGCGGGGGGAAGGGCCGGCGGCCGAGGTGCCCGCCTGTTTGGCCTGAAATGTGTTCAATCACGGGCTGTTGTCCTCCCGTGACTGATGCTGGGCTTCCATCTGTTCCTGCTGGGCGGGCGGCACGGGCTCGTAGTGGCTGAATTGCATCGCGTAGTGGCCGTGACCGCCCGTAATGCTGTTCACACGCGACTGGTATTCGTTCAGTTCGGATAGCGGCACCTGTCCCATAACGGTGACGTTGTTGCCAGCCGCGCTTCGCGTGCCGCGAACCTGTCCGCGTTTGGTCGACAGGTCACTGATGATGTCGCCCATTGCCGCTTCTGGTGTGGTCACTTCGATATCCACGATCGGTTCGAGTACGCTGGGCCTTGCCTTGAGCACGGCGTCGATGAAGGCCTTGCGTCCCGCCACCGCAAAGGCCACTTCCTTCGAGTCGACGGAATGGCTTTTGCCGTCGAACACGGTGACGCGTACGTCCTGCATGGGAAAGCCTGCGAGCGGGCCGCTGTCGAGAACCTGGCGAATGCCTTTTTCGACCGCGGGAATGAACTGGCCCGGAATGGCGCCGCCCTTGACCGCATCGACGAATTCGAACCCCTTGCCTCGCGCCAGCGGCTCGACGCGCAGAAACACCTCGCCGAACTGCCCGGCGCCACCGGTTTGTTTCTTGTGGCGATGATGGCCCTCAGCCTTGCCGTCGATGGTTTCGCGATAGGCGATCTTCGGCGGTCGCGTCACGACATCGAGCTTGTAATGATCGGTCAGGCGCTCCAGCGCACAGCGCAGCTGGAATTCGCCCAAGCCAAGCATGACCGTTTCATTGGTGCCGGCTGGATGCTCGATGCGCAGGCACGGGTCGGCCGCCGTGAGCTTCTGCAACAGTTCCGACAGGCGCTGCTCGTTGCCCCGCCGCGCAGGCTCAATCGCCAAGCCATAGATCGGCGTCGGAAAATCAAGCGGAAGCAGATGGATGTTGCCGTCCTCGGTGGCATCATGCAGCACGGCATCGAAAGCGATCTCGTCGATCTTCGCCACGGCGCAGATGTCACCGGGCCCCGCGTGTGGCACTTCCACGCGCTCCTTGCCCTGCAGCATCAACAGATGTGCCACCTTGAACGGCTGCCGCCCATCCCCGATATAAAGCTGACTGTCGCGCGTGACCGTGCCCTGGTGGATGCGAAACACCGCCATTTTTCCGAGGTACGGGTCTATCGTGATCTTGAAGACATGCGCCAGCACGTGCTTGTGGGGCACGGGCTCGGCCTGGACCGTTACCTTGTGCTCTCCCTCCTCACGGAAAAACAGCGGGGGGTTCCCTTCGGTCGGATTGGGCAGCAACCGCAAAAACACCTCCAGCAATTCGGCGATGCCGATACCGTTGGTGGCCGAGGTGAAGCAGATCGGTACCAGGTGGCCCTCGCGGAGTGCCCGCTCGAATGGCGCGTGCAACTGCTCCGGAGCGATCTGCTGGCCTTGCTCCAGATACAGTTCCATCAGTTCCGGGTCCATCTCGACGACCTGATCGACGAGTGCCTCATGAGCCGATGCCACTGACAGGAAATCGGCGTCGCCCGCCGGGTTGAAGAAGCAATCGACGACCTGGGTGGCTCGCCCGGCCGGGAGATTGATGGGCAGGCATTCCTTGCCGAACGCTTCCTGAATGTCGATCACTAGCGCGGGAAGATCGACTTTTTCCTTATCGATGCCGTTGACAATGATCATCCGGCAAAGGTTGCGCGACTGGGCCCACGCCATCATGCGACGCGTCGTCATATCGATGCCGGTCTGCGCGTTGACGACGATGGCGGCAGTCTCGACCGCCGCCATGCCACTCATCGACAAGCCAGAGAAATCGGGATAACCGGGCGTGTCGACAAGATAGATGCGGGTGTCGCGATAATCGAGGTGGGCGATCGCGCTGGTAAGCGAATGCCGGTATTTGTGTTCGAGCGGATCGAAGTCGCAGACGGTCGTGCCGCGCTCGATGCTGCCGGGGTTGTGCAGCGCGCCGCCCTTGTGAAGCAGCGATTCGATTAGCGAGGTTTTGCCGCCTCCCGCGTGCCCCAACAGGGCGATCGTACGAATAGCGTCGGGACCATATAGCATGGGCGCCCCCGTGTGGCCGTCGGTGTTCCCCCATTATTGGCGAGATGGGTCGCAAACACCATGTGCGGCTCGACTTGCGCAATCCCTCTTCGCCGGCTGACGTTCGACTGCAGGTGGACTGTCAGGCACAGTTTCTCGTCCGCCGAGTGTCCCATGCGCATCTTTTCAAAATTGCTTGCAAGCGCGGCGTGGAGGCATTAATATTCGCTCCCCGCTGCTGGTGCAGGTGAAAGCCTGATGGCGGCGGGGGAGAATATCTGCAGGTTTTCTGCCAAGTAACAACCGGCGGCAGCAAAAAAGAAATTCTCCGAAACGCTTGACGAATTAGGGGAAACCCTTAATAATCTCGTTTCTCCGCTGCGACGAAAGACGCGGCGACAGCGAACGGCAAAGCCGGTCGCTCGGGTTCTTTAACAAACAAACAACCGATAAGTGTGGGCGCTTGATGGCGAACGCCACGGAGCTTCGGCTTCGTGATGCTTCAAAAGTTATCAGTGCTCGCACAGTAAAACATGTTGGTTTGCGTCGCGAGACGTGAACCAGTCAGTTTTCTGAGAGTGAGCGACCGCTCGAAAGAGCGAGGTGCTTCGGCACCACACAGAGATTGAACTGAAGAGTTTGATCCTGGCTCAGATTGAACGCTGGCGGCATGCCTTACACATGCAAGTCGAACGGCAGCGCGGACTTCGGTCTGGCGGCGAGTGGCGAACGGGTGAGTAATACATCGGAACGTACCCTGTTGTGGGGGATAACTAGTCGAAAGATTAGCTAATACCGCATACGACCTGAGGGTGAAAGCGGGGGACCGCAAGGCCTCGCGCAGCAGGAGCGGCCGATGTCTGATTAGCTAGTTGGTGGGGTAAAGGCCCACCAAGGCGACGATCAGTAGCTGGTCTGAGAGGACGATCAGCCACACTGGGACTGAGACACGGCCCAGACTCCTACGGGAGGCAGCAGTGGGGAATTTTGGACAATGGGGGCAACCCTGATCCAGCAATGCCGCGTGTGTGAAGAAGGCCTTCGGGTTGTAAAGCACTTTTGTCCGGAAAGAAAACGCTCTGGTTAATACCTGGGGCGGATGACGGTACCGGAAGAATAAGCACCGGCTAACTACGTGCCAGCAGCCGCGGTAATACGTAGGGTGCGAGCGTTAATCGGAATTACTGGGCGTAAAGCGTGCGCAGGCGGTTTTGTAAGACAGGCGTGAAATCCCCGAGCTCAACTTGGGAATTGCGCTTGTGACTGCAAGGCTAGAGTATGTCAGAGGGGGGTAGAATTCCACGTGTAGCAGTGAAATGCGTAGAGATGTGGAGGAATACCGATGGCGAAGGCAGCCCCCTGGGACGTCACTGACGCTCATGCACGAAAGCGTGGGGAGCAAACAGGATTAGATACCCTGGTAGTCCACGCCCTAAACGATGTCAACTAGTTGTTGGGGATTCATTTCTTCAGTAACGTAGCTAACGCGTGAAGTTGACCGCCTGGGGAGTACGGTCGCAAGATTAAAACTCAAAGGAATTGACGGGGACCCGCACAAGCGGTGGATGATGTGGATTAATTCGATGCAACGCGAAAAACCTTACCTACCCTTGACATGCCACTAACGAAGCAGAGATGCATCAGGTGCCCGAAAGGGAAAGTGGACACAGGTGCTGCATGGCTGTCGTCAGCTCGTGTCGTGAGATGTTGGGTTAAGTCCCGCAACGAGCGCAACCCTTATCTTTAGTTGCTACGCAAGGGCACTCTAGAGAGACTGCCGGTGACAAACCGGAGGAAGGTGGGGATGACGTCAAGTCCTCATGGCCCTTATGGGTAGGGCTTCACACGTCATACAATGGTGCGTACAGAGGGTTGCCAACCCGCGAGGGGGAGCTAATCCCAGAAAACGCATCGTAGTCCGGATCGTAGTCTGCAACTCGACTACGTGAAGCTGGAATCGCTAGTAATCGCGGATCAGCATGCCGCGGTGAATACGTTCCCGGGTCTTGTACACACCGCCCGTCACACCATGGGAGTGGGTTTTGCCAGAAGTAGTTAGCCTAACCGCAAGGAGGGCGATTACCACGGCAGGGTTCATGACTGGGGTGAAGTCGTAACAAGGTAGCCGTATCGGAAGGTGCGGCTGGATCACCTCCTTTCCAGAGGCTTGTGTTCACAAGTCAAGCGTTCACACTTATCGGTTTGTTTGCTGTTACAGCCAAGGGTCTGTAGCTCAGGTGGTTAGAGCACCGTCTTGATAAGGCGGGGGTCGTAGGTTCAAGTCCTACCAGACCCACCAAGTTATCTACGCGGGGGATTAGCTCAGCTGGGAGAGCACCTGCTTTGCAAGCAGGGGGTCGTCGGTTCGATCCCGTCATCCTCCACCACTTACCTTGATCGAGGATCGGGGTAACGAGACGACCTGGTTGGTAGTCAAATGAAAGCATTCAGTGCCGAGTGCTTTCATTTGGCATTGCCAAGCGACGATAAGTCGGCTGTTCTTTAACAATATGGGATGTAGTAAAGGTGTCGCGAAGCGTTGATGAGACGCTGCAGTACAAACGCGATACCGGGTTGTGATTGTATCAACCAAAATGTATTTAAGTGATCGAAAGATGACTTGGAATACGGCACAAACGCGAGAACTCAGACCTGTAGCCAGCGTGGATAGCGGAGACGTTAGACACACTCGTTATAGGGTCAAGCGAACAAGTGCATGTGGTGGATGCCTTGGCGATCACAGGCGATGAAGGACGCGGTAGCCTGCGAAAAGCTTCGGGGAGCTGGCAAACAAGCTTTGATCCGGAGATGTCCGAATGGGGAAACCCGGCCCGAATGGGTCATCCCTTGCTGAATACATAGGCAAGGGAAGCGAACGCGGCGAACTGAAACATCTAAGTAGCTGCAGGAACAGAAATCAACCGAGATTCCCAGAGTAGTGGCGAACGAAATGGGAAGAGCCTTGCACTCTTTAGCAGAACTGTTAGCAAAACGGGATGGAAAGCCCGGCCATAGCAGGTGATAGCCCTGTATGCGAAAACAGATTTGTGGAACTAGGTGTGCGACAAGTAGGGCGGGACACGTGAAATCCTGTCTGAAGATGGGGGGACCATCCTCCAAGGCTAAATACTCGTGATCGACCGATAGTGAACCAGTACCGTGAGGGAAAGGCGAAAAGAACCCCGGGAGGGGAGTGAAATAGATCCTGAAACCGCATGCATACAAACAGTCGGAGCCTGGCAACGGGTGACGGCGTACCTTTTGTATAATGGGTCAGCGACTTACATTCAGTGGCAAGCTTAACCGATTAGGGAAGGCGTAGCGAAAGCGAGTCCGAACAGGGCGTTGAGTCGCTGGGTGTAGACCCGAAACCAGATGATCTATCCATGGCCAGGTTGAAGGTGCGGTAACACGTACTGGAGGACCGAACCCACTAACGTTGAAAAGTTAGGGGATGAGCTGTGGATAGGGGTGAAAGGCTAAACAAATCTGGAAATAGCTGGTTCTCTCCGAAAACTATTTAGGTAGTGCCTCGTGTCTCACCTTCGGGGGTAGAGCACTGTCATGGTTGGGGGGTCTATTGCTGATTACCCCGCCATAGCAAACTCCGAATACCGAAGAGTGCAATCACGGGAGACAGACATCGGGTGCTAACGTCCGGTGTCAAGAGGGAAACAACCCAGACCGCCAGCTAAGGTCCCCAAATATAGCTAAGTGGGAAACGAAGTGGGAAGGCTAAAACAGTCAGGAGGTTGGCTTAGAAGCAGCCACCCTTTAAAGAAAGCGTAATAGCTCACTGATCGAGTCGTCCTGCGCGGAAGATGTAACGGGGCTAAGCTATATACCGAAGCTGCGGACGCACAGCAATGTGCGTGGTAGGAGAGCGTTCTGTAAGCCTGTGAAGGTGTCTTGTAAAGGATGCTGGAGGTATCAGAAGTGCGAATGCTGACATGAGTAGCGATAAAGGGGGTGAAAGGCCCCCTCGCCGTAAGCCCAAGGTTTCCTACGCAACGTTCATCGGCGTAGGGTGAGTCGGCCCCTAAGGCGAGGCAGAGATGCGTAGCTGATGGGAAGCAGGTTAATATTCCTGCACCGTCGTATGATGCGATGGGGGGACGGATCGCGGAAGGTTGTCCGGGTGTTGGAAGTCCCGGTCCCTGCATTGGAGAAGGCGCTTAGGCAAATCCGGGCGCGGAATTCAAGGATGTGGGGCGAGCGGCCTAGTGCTGCGAAGCAATCGGAAGTGGTTCCAAGAAAAGCCTCTAAGCTTCAGTCATACGAGACCGTACCGCAAACCGACACAGGTGGGCGAGATGAGTATTCTAAGGCGCTTGAGAGAACTCGGGAGAAGGAACTCGGCAAATTGGTACCGTAACTTCGGGATAAGGTACGCCCTGGTAGCTTGACTGGCCTGCGCCAGAAGGGTGAAGGGGTTGCAATAAAATGGTGGCTGCGACTGTTTAATAAAAACACAGCACTCTGCAAACACGAAAGTGGACGTATAGGGTGTGACGCCTGCCCGGTGCCGGAAGATTAAATGATGGGGTGCAAGCTCTTGATTGAAGTCCCGGTAAACGGCGGCCGTAACTATAACGGTCCTAAGGTAGCGAAATTCCTTGTCGGGTAAGTTCCGACCTGCACGAATGGCGTAACGATGGCCACACTGTCTCCTCCCGAGACTCAGCGAAGTTGAAGTGTTTGTGATGATGCAATCTCCCCGCGGCTAGACGGAAAGACCCCATGAACCTTTACTGTAGCTTTGCATTGGACTTTGAGCCGATCTGTGTAGGATAGGTGGGAGGCTTTGAAGCGTGGACGCCAGTTCACGTGGAGCCGTCCTTGAAATACCACCCTGGTTTGTTTGAGGTTCTAACCTTGGCCCGTGAATCCGGGTCGGGGACAGTGCATGGTAGGCAGTTTGACTGGGGCGGTCTCCTCCCAAAGTGTAACGGAGGAGTTCGAAGGTACGCTTGGTACGGTCGGACATCGTACCTAAAGTGCAATGGCAAAAGCGTGCTTAACTGCGAGACCGACAAGTCGAGCAGGTGCGAAAGCAGGACATAGTGATCCGGTGGTTCTGAATGGAAGGGCCATCGCTCAACGGATAAAAGGTACTCTGGGGATAACAGGCTGATACCGCCCAAGAGTTCATATCGACGGCGGTGTTTGGCACCTCGATGTCGGCTCATCTCATCCTGGGGCTGTAGCCGGTCCCAAGGGTATGGCTGTTCGCCATTTAAAGAGGTACGTGAGCTGGGTTTAAAACGTCGTGAGACAGTTTGGTCCCTATCTGCCGTGGGCGTTGGAATCTTGACGGGGGCTGCTCCTAGTACGAGAGGACCGGAGTGGACGTACCGCTGGTGTACCTGTTGTCTCGCCAGAGGCATCGCAGGGTAGCTATGTACGGAAGAGATAACCGCTGAAAGCATCTAAGCGGGAAACTCGCCTGAAGATGAGGATTCCCTGGAGGCTTGACCTCCTTGAAGGGTCGTTCGAGACCAGGACGTTGATAGGCTGGGTGTGGAAGCGCAGTAATGCGTTAAGCTAACCAGTACTAATTGCCCGTAAGGCTTGATCCTATAACCAGTGTGTTTGACCTGGTTGGACCAGAGTCCGCGTGTGCCACAGGCATACAACACAACCCCCTTACTACACCCCAGATTCGCTGCGCTGATGCATGTCAGCGCGGCAACCCCTCATGCCTGGTGACCATAGCGAGTTGGAACCACCCCTTCCCATCCCGAACAGGACCGTGAAACGACTTTGCGCCGATGATAGTGCGGACTACCCGTGTGAAAGTAGGTCATCGCCAGGCTCTTATACCCAGAACCCCCAAGCCCTAAAAGCTTGGGGGTTTTGCTTTTGCGCGGGCGAAACGCTAAGCGGTCCCGGAATTGCGTCGCCCGTAGATATCGCGGTCCACCCTTGCCAGGCGATTGTCCCCTTGGCAATTTGCCACTATCATGGAGGCAAATGCCGGAGCCCGCCATGCAGACCATCGCCTTCCGCCCTACGGGCGCGCAAGCGCCTTACGAGCGTTATCTCGATCGATTAAGTGTTTTTCTGAGCACAAAAGTGCGCACGGGGGCGGACCTTGCCACCTTGGCCAACGATCGGCTCCCGGTCGATATCCTGGAGCGTCTGCTGGAGGCCGGGCTGTCGTGGGAAGAGATCACGTTCATCATTCCCCGCCGGACGCTCAGTCATCGCCGTGAAAAAGGCCAATCCCTTACCGTCGAAGAATCGGACAAGGCCATTCGCCTTGCACGGATCCTGGCTCAGGCTGCCAACACCTTTGGCGACATGGAGCGCGGTCTGCGTTGGCTGCGGTCCAGGCAGCAGCGGCTCGGCGGCGTTGCGCCGTTGTCGTTGGCCGGAACCGAGCAGGGCGCCCATCTTGTCGAGGAGCAATTGGTGCAGATCGACGAGGGGTACTTTGCCTGATGATCCTTTGGCGAATCAGTAACTATGCCGATCTCAAAGGTGTTGGCGGCTTGCGGGCGGGAGGGCGCTGGCATTTCCCAGGCCAGCCCGTCGTGTACCTGGCCGAGCATCCGGCACTAGCGTTCCTCGAGGTGCTGGTTCACCACGAAGTGTCTCGGATCGAGGACCTTCCCACGAACTATCAACTCTTGAAAGTCGAGATTGATGACGCAGTGGCGGTGGCGAACATACCGGACCTGCCACAAAACTGGAAGGAAGACGCGAGTTGGTCGAAAAACGCCGGGACCGAATGGCTCTCCGTCCGATCCAGTCTGCTCCTGAAGGTACCGAGTGTCCTGGTGCCCTACGCGTCGAACTATCTCTTCAATCCGGCTCACCCGGACGTGATGAAGGCGCGGATCGTTGAAGCACAGCGGGTCGAGCATGATCCGCGCATTCTCTCGTTACTGTCGGAACCGCGGTCTTGAAGGCGGTATCGGTCCGGCTCAGTGCTCCCAGACAACCGGTACTTTTGCGGAACATGCGGTGATCTTGCCGAGCCAATTCCGACTGGTGGTCAGCTGTACGCGACTGTCGTCCACGGGCGCGAGCTTCCGGTTCCAACGATCGGCAACGCTCGTCGCCACGTTGCCAGCCGCCGCTTTGCACTCGGCCGCCGCGGTGCTGCTTAGCATCGTGAAGTGCTGGTATCGGTGGTAGACCAGCAATGTGAACCCGTCCGGCGAGTACTCGGTCGCATATTGCGTCGACATATCGTAGGTTGACAGTTGGCGACCCGTATTGGGACCTGGGTGGGACGGCGCTGTGGTCGTGCAGGCTGCCGACAGCAAGCAAGCTGTTGCCGCCGGAATCGTTAGAAATCTCACCGTCCAACCGATTTTCTTGTCCATAGTGCCGCGTGCCCGAGTATGCGTGATGGTTTTGCGGCAGGATAGTATCAAAAAGGCGGGCCCGAAATTCGGGCCCGGCTCCTGGATGCTTGTGCGGGACGTTCCGTGCTCGGGACCTCAACGGCGGAGGCGCACCGCCGCCTTCGCTCAACGGTCGAGAAATGCCCTGAGCTTGTCAGCCCGGCTGGGATGCTTGAGCTTGCGCATGGCCTTGGCTTCAATCTGACGGATGCGCTCGCGGGTCACGTCGAATTGCTTGCCGACTTCTTCCAGCGTGTGCTCCATGCTCGTGTCGAGACCAAACCGCATCCGCAGCACCTTCGCCTCGCGCGGCGACAGCTCATCGAGGGCCGAGTCGATCTGCGCGCGCAGCCCGGCCATGATGGCGGCGTCAGCCGGGGAACTCACCGCATCATCCTCGATCATGTCGCCGAGCGTCGTGTCGCCCTCTTCACCCACCGGGGTCTCAAGGGAAATGGGCTGCCGTGCAATCTTGAGCATCCCGCGTACCTTTTCCTCGGACAACTCCATACGTTCCGCGAGGACCGCCGGGTCGGGTTCCTTCCCGGTCTGCTGCAGGATCTCCCGCGAGATGCGGTTGAGTTTGTTGATGGATTCGATCATGTGGACCGGTACGCGAATCGTACGCGCCTGGTCGGCGAGCGCCCGCGTCACGGCCTGACGGACCCACCAGGTGGCGTACGTTGAGAATTTCCAGCCGCGCCGGTATTCGAACTTGTCCACCGCCTTCATCAGGCCGATGTTGCCCTCCTGAATCAAGTCCAGGAACATCATCCCCCGGTTCACGTACTTCTTGGCGATGGAAATGACGAGCCGCAGGTTGGCTTCGATCATTTCCCGCTTGGCCTGCCGCATTTTCAGCTCGGCGGCGCTCATCTGGCGGTTGATCTGCTTGAGTTGCTGCAGCGGCAGCGCGACCGTGGCTTCGATGTCGATCAATTTCTGCTGGCCAGCCTGAATGGCAGGCAGATGCCGTTCGAGCGCCGGGCCAAACTGTTGCGACGTCGCCGCGGCGCGGTGTGTCCACTCCAGGTCGGTTTCGCTGCCCGGAAAGGACTGAATAAAGGCCTCGCGCGGCATCCCGCAGCGTTCCACGGCAATATCCAGAATGCTGCGCTCGATGGTCCGCACCTCGGCCACCTTGTTGTGCACGCTGGCGCACAGGCTGTCGATCATTTTGGCCGTGAAGCGGATCGGCGCCAGTTCGCGCTGGATGTCCTCGCGCACGCGCGCAATGGCGGCGGTGCGGGCTTCGCCTGTGACGGGGCCCTCGGGGAGCTGTTCGAACAGGGCACGGACGCGTGCAAAAATGGCCAGGCTGTCGGTCGTCAGCTGTTCAAGACGGGCGGCGTTCGCTTTTTCAGAATCGCCGCCACCCGCGTCGTCGTCTTCATCGTCGGACGCCTCATCGGCGTCGTCCGAGGCGTCGGTGTCCGCATCGTCGGCAACGGCCGCGGCGTCATCGGAGATGTCGCCATCGTCCGTGGCGTCGCCCTCCGTGGGTTCGCTGATGCCGTCGACCAGTTCGTCGATGCGCAGTTCGCCGGCGATGATGCGGTCCACATCGGCCAGGATCATGGAAACGACCGACGGACACGCAGCGATGGCCTGGATCATGTCCTGCAGGCCGCTCTCGATGCGTTTGGCAACGGCGATCTCGCCGGCGCGGGTCAGCAGTTCGCTGCCACCCATCTCGCGCATATACAGCCGAACCGGATCCGTGGTGCGACCAAATTCCGAATCGACGGTCGAGAGTGTCGCTTCCGCTTCCTCATCGGCCTGGTCGTCAGGCGTCGTCGTGGCGGCGTCGTTCAACAGGAGCGTCTCGGCATCCGGCGCCTGTTCGTACACGGCTACGCCCATGTCGCTGAACGTGCTAACGATGGTGTCCATCGCCGCCGGCGTCACATTGTCCGGCAGATGGTCGTTGATATCCGCATGCGTGAGATACCCGCGTTCACGGCCGAGCGCGATCAGTGCGCGCATCTGGCCCTGACGCTCTGCGTCCTGTCGGGCGATGGACGCCTTGTCCGACAGCGGGCCCGCAGCCTGGTTCTTGCCTGCGGGCCGGCGGCGGGAGGGCTTTGCACCGGCCGGGTTCAAGCTGGACGGTTCAAGGTCGCGATCCGGATGAGTCAATACGTGCTCCTGGGCAGATGGCCGACGATTGCCGCGGCGATGACACTGGCGTTGGGCCTGCTGACCCATCGTGGAGGGCATTGCAGACCGGCAGCCGGACTGTCGAGACTAGCATGCCTCCCGCAGCCACCAGTGTGCGCAAAAAATTTGAATCGCGCATGATACTGGTCGCGGTGGTGCGGTGCAATATGTGCCGAGGTGTCGTCGCGCCGCCCAAATGCGCACGATGGGCGCTAACCGCGGAGACTTCAACACCACACGATCGGGATAGCGTTATCGCCGACAGCTGCTTTCGGCGCGCAGGAGACGCCGACTCCATGCTGTCCCAAAAAAGCAAATGAATGTCCCACTCAGGCAAGCCGGATCGCCGGGCGCTGCAGATACTGGTTGCACGGAACACGGTGAACCCACCCGCGGATTCGCGGACTGCAGGAGACAGGACAATGAAGATCAGGCAAATCACCCCGGCTATCGGCGCCGAGATTTCTGGCGTACATCTGGGCGACGCCTCGCGCGATCCGGCGCTTTTTGCGGCAATCAAGCGCGCGCTGCTCGCGCACAAGGTGCTGTTCTTTCGCCGCCAGGCGATCACCCGCGCCGAGCATGTGGCGTTCGCCGGACGCTTCGGCCAGCTGGAAGACCACCCTGTGGCGGGCAGCGACCCGCAGCATCCGGGACTCGTGCGCATCTACCGGAGCGACAACCCACACAGCTACGAGAACAATTACCACTGTGATGGCCTGTGGCGTCCCAATCCCGCCATGGGTGCGGTACTGCGCTGCATCGAATGCCCCGAAATTGGCGGCGATACCATCTGGGTCAACATGGTCAAGGCCTACGAGGAACTTTCCGAAGATATCCGGCAAAAGATCATTGGCCTGCGCGCGAGGGCGAGCATCGAGCACAGCTTCGGTGCCGTCATGACCGCCGAGGCGCGGGCGAAGCTGGTCGAAGAACATCCTTCCGTCGAACATCCGGTGGTGCGCACCCATCCCGAAACGGGCGAGAAGATCCTGTTCGTTGGAGCGGGCTTCACCACGCATTTCACCAACTACAGCACGCCGGCCAATGTGCGTCACGGCATCGACAAGGCACCGGGCGCCGCCTTGCTGCTCAACTACCTGATCAGTCGTGCCACCATTCCCGAGTACCAGGTGCGTTGGTCCTGGCAAGAAGGCGATGTCGCCGTCTGGGACAACCGCTGCACGCAGCACTACGCGCTGAACGACTACTGGCCTGCGCCGCGCAAGATGGAACGCGCCGGCATCGTGGGCGACATCCCCTATTGAACCGACGGCGCGCTCAAGTGCCCTGACGCATCCTGGCGTCCCGGATGCCATTACCTGGAGCATCGACATGCATTTTCTCGACGGTCACCTCTTTCCCGAAAACCAGCCGCCTCTGATCATTACGGCCGCACCTTACGCACCAGGCTGGCTGCCTTCGGACTTTCCCGAGGATATTCCGCTCACCATGGACGAACAGATCCAGAAAGCCGTGGATTGCTATCGGGCCGGCGCGACGGTGCTGCACTTGCACGTGCGCGAGCTCGACGGCAAGGGTAGCAAGCGGCTGTCCAAGTTCAACGAACTGATCGCCGGCGTCCGCGAGGCGGTGCCAGAGATGATTATCCAGGTGGGGGGATCCATCTCGTTCGCCCCCGAAGATGAAGGGCAAGCCGCCAAATGGCTGTCCGATGATACCCGTCACATGCTGGCGGACCTTGACCCCCGGCCAGATCAAGTCACAGTGACGGTCAACACGGCGCAGATGAACGTCACCGACCATGCCGAGGATGCCGACTTCCGCGGCACCTCGCGCGAGGACATGGCGCTGTTCAACGCGTACAAGAATATGACCGTCCCTGCCAATCCGGGGTGGGTGGAGGAGCATGTGCGGCGTCTGACGGCCGCCGGCATTCAGAGCCAGTTCCAGTGCTACAACATCAACAGCTTCGAGTCGGTCGAGCGCCTGATGCGACGGGGGTTCTACAAGGGCCCGCTCGTCCTGAATTGGGTTGCCATTGGCGGGGGCATGGACACACCCAGCATCTATAGCCTGGCGAACTTCATGCGCGCCGTGCCGGATGGCGCGGTGGTCACGGTGGAAAGCAACGTGCGGAACGTGCTGCCGGTCAACGTGATGGGTATTGCGATGGGACTGCACGTGCGCTGTGGCACCGAGGACGTCCTCTGGAACCCCCAGCGTACGGCCAAGCAAGGCACTGTCAGTCAGATCGAGCAATTGGTCCGCATTGCGCGCGAGATGGGCCGCGAGATCGCAACCGCGAGGCAGGCGCGCGAGATCTGCCAGATCGGTGTGTTCCACGATTCCGTCGAGGCGTCCCTGCGGGCCAATGGCTTCGCGCCGAACCGCAACGGGGGTAGCCAGGGCTTCCTGCGCAAAACGCAATGACTAGAACGCAATGACCGGACGCAGTTAGAAGACGAAGCCGATGATCAGGAGACCGTCATGCAACACAGAACCATCCGGGCGCGCCGCGCCCTCAGGCGGGCGGCCGCGCTTGGTGCGGCGCTGCTCGCCGCCGCAACTGCCGTCCATGCGGCCGACTGGCCAACGAAGCCGGTGCGGATTCTGGTGGGCGCGCCACCGGGCGGCACGGCAGACATCATCGCGCGCCTGCTCGCACACGCGTTGCAGCGCCCGCTCGGGCAATCGGTGATCGTTGACTACAAGTCGGGCGCCGCCGGCACCATCGCGGTCCAGTCCATGCTGTCGGCGCCGCGCGATGGTTACACCTTCCTGCTGATCCAGAAGGGCATTGCGTCGGAAGTGCCGCTGGCCATCAAGGTGTCCTACGACCCGTTTCGCGACATCGTGCCGCTGGCGCAGCTGACGCGGCAGGGACTGATACTGGTCGGCAACCCGGCGCTGCCTGCGAAAAACCTGGCGGAGCTGGTCCGCCATATCAAGGCCAACCCGGGCAAACTGGACTATGCGAACTTTGGCATCGGCCTGCGTGGCCAGACGATTGGCGTGCAGTTCAATCAACTGGCAGGTCTTGAGACCGGTGCCGTGAGCTACAAGGGGTCGCCCCCCGCGCTGCAGGACGTCATGGGCGGGCAGGTACCGCTGATGTTCGATGGCCCCGCCACGTCATTGCCGTTCATCCAGTCGGGAAAGTTGCGCGCCTACGCGGTCGCCTTTCCGAACCGGATATCGGCGCTGCCCAACGTGCCGACGTTCGCCGAACTTGGCTATCCCGATCTCAATGAGGTGGGCTGGATGGGGCTATGGTCGGCGTCCGGCGTGCCACCGGCCGTCGCCGCGAAGATGCGCGACGCGATTCACACCGCCTTGCAGTCCCCCGAACTGCGACGCAGGATCCAGGAGCTTGGCATGGAGGCTGGCTCGGCGGCCACCCCGGACGAAATGGCCGCGGATGTTCGCGCGTCTTATGAGCGTCAGGGCAAGTTACTTCGCGCCATGCATTTCACGGCGCAATGATGCGGGAGCACAGACAATGAGAGCAGCACGCGTATGGCCAGGCGCCGAGGGCGGCCGGCTGGTCATCCAGGACATCGACGTGCCCACGCCGGGCAGCCAGGAGGTGTTGATTCGCGTTCGCGCATCGGGCATCAATCTGGGCGAGATTAAGTATCTGCGTGAGCATCGGACGGGCGACCCGATGACCGCTGGCGTGGAGTTTGCCGGCGAAGTGGTGGAAGTCGGCGACACCGTCGAGGGGTGGGGGACAGGCGACAGGGTGATGGGGCATGGCCGTGGCTGCCATGCCCAGTACGTGGTGGCATCCCCCTTCGCGCTGATGCCAGTGCCCGACGACGTGTCATGGGTCGAAGCGGCGGCGTTTCCCAACGTGTTCATCACGGCCCACGATGCGCTGGTGAGTAATGGGGAGCTGAAACCGGGCGAAACCGTGTTCATCAACGGCGCGTCGGGCGGCGTCGGCATGGCGGCAACGATGACAGCGAAAGCCTTGGGTGCGGGGCGCGTCATCGTCTCGTCGCGGTCCGCGCACAAGCTGGAGCGCCTGGCGGCATTCGGTGCCGACGTGGGTATCGACGCGTCGCGCGAAGACCAGCACGAGGCCATCATGGCGGTTACGGACGGCCGGGGTGTGGATATCATCATTGACACCATCGGCGGCACGGTTTTCGAAGACAACGTCAGCTGCCTTGCCGTGAAGGGACGGCTGGTGAACCTCGCGCGGCTGGGCGGCGGACAGTTCGGGCGAACCGATATCAACCGGCTTTGGCTGAATCGACTCAAGCTGATGGGTGCCACGTTTCGCACACGCACGGAGTCCGAACGCCTTGCCTGCATCCAGGCGTGCGCGCGCGATCTGCTGTCGCATTTCCGCGCGGGGGGCCTCCGCCTGCCCATCGACAGGACGTTCTCCCTGGACGCCATCGCAGACGCCTATGCATATCTCGCACGCAGCGAGCATATGGGAAAGGTGGTCCTTACGGCCGAGTGAGGGCGGGAGCGGGGCGGCGGCGGCCAGTCGTGGCGATGGGAGATCCTGGGCCCGTGGGCTGCTGCCGCCGCCATTGCGTGACGCTGCAGCCAAACTCCGCCCGGAACCAATGGCTGAAGCTACTTTGATTCGAAAAACCCAGCAGGCTGGCGATTTCACCAATCGGCTGGTCGCTCTCGGCCAGATGCCGGATCACCAGTTCCGAACGGACCTCGTCCAGCAGGCCGGAGAACGTCGTCTGGCCATCGGCGCTCAGATACCGATGCAGCGTACGCCGATCCACGCGCAGATGGCGAGCGACCTGCTGTGCGGTGCATCGCCCGCCGGGCAGCAGCGCCATGATGAGCTCCCGGCAAGATTCGCGCGTCCCTTCGCCACGGTTCCTGAGGGCGGCTTCCAGGTAGTCTCGCGCAAGTTGTGTGGCCCCCGAATGGTCCGGCGTGCGGGGCTTCTGCAGATCGGCGCTTGCGCACACCAGACCATTGAACGGCTGATTGAACATTGGCTTGCGGCCAAAGAACGTCTGGTGCGCAGTCACGCTGGCCGGGGGACGATGGGTAAAGCAGACCTGCAGCGGACGCCACTGCGGGCCAATCAGCTCGCGCAGGATGCGAAACATCATGCCGACGGCCAATTCCATGGCCTGGCGCGTCGCGTAACCGGGACTTGGCAGCAAGTCCTCCCGAATGATCACCGTCTGGCCCACGTCTTCCACATGCGTGACGAGCGACGTGCTCAGGAGCTTCAGGTAACGGCATAGCGTGTCGAGCCCCTGCCGTGGAGAGGGCGCTTCCTTCAACACCAGGCTGATCGGCCCCAGGTTGGAGAACGTGCGGCGGGCGGCCATCTGCAACGCAAAATCTTCCCTGCCGGTGGCGTTGACGGTGGCTTCCAGCAGTTCACGCAGGGCACTGCTTGGAATGAGGGTCTCGGGATTCTTCAGGAGCCGTGCCGACAGCCCAGCCGCGCGCAGCAAGGCCACCGGATCCTGGCCAAGCGACTCCACCAGCTCGATGTAGCCGTTGAGCGTGGCACTGCGGACGAGCCGCCCTACATTGGACATGGCGTGACCTCCACGTGGTCGGACGGAAACGAGTATGCATCAACTCGCCGTCTTGCTCACACGCGCGGTGCAGCGCCATCGACCAGGCGCGGCCGGACGAAGACAAGCCTCTCGGGCCGCCGCCCAGATTCGTCGTCATAGCTGGGATCTCAGCAACGCGGTCAGGCGGTCCGAGAGCTTCTCGCGCCACGGGCGGTTTTTCCATGATTTGAATGAGACCGGACGCGAACGGGCAAGATCGTCTTCGAAAATCCTGGTCTGCTGGGCGGCAAACTCCCGGTCCAGAATATTGAGGGTTGCTTCGTCATTGAGGCGGAACGAGCGATTGTCGAAGTTTGTCGAGCCCACGGACACCAACAAGCCGTCCACGATGAGCACCTTGCAGTGATACATGGTGGGGCCGTATTCGGCGATGGTTGCGCCGGCTGCCAGAAGCGGGCCCCACATACCGCGGGACGCCGACCGGGACGTCTCGGCATCGATGTGCGCGCCCGGGACGATGATTCTCAGTCGGACGCCGCGTTTCAGGGCGGCCAGCAAGGCCTTGCGGGTCAGGTCATCGGGTACGAAATACGCCGCCGAGAGGTCGATGGTGTGGCTGGCCGCAGTGATGGCGAGCAGATACATGAGCGCCATGCTTTCACTGCCGCCAGTAGGCGAACTGCTGAACATCTGGGCGCGACCGTCACCGACCGGGGCCAGGGCCGGAAAATACCGCTCGCCATGCGGCACGTCCCCGGTCACCTTGATCCAGTTGTCCAGGAAAACGGACTGCATTTGCCCGACGACCGGTCCCTCGACGCGGAAATGCGTGTCGCGCCAATGCTGTGGGTCCTCGGCGTGCCCGGTCCACTCCGGGGCAATACCGACGCCGCCAGTAAAACCCACCATGCCATCTACGATCAGGAGCTTGCGATGGGTACGGTTGTTGAGCTTGCCGATCGTATACCAGTGGATCGGGTGATATCGCTCGACCTGGACACCGGCCCGCTTCATCTGGTCGAGGATCGTCGGGTCGATTTTCGAGCTGCCTACCCAGTCGAGCAGAACCTTTACAGCCACGCCTTGTTCAGCCCGTTCGGACAGGGCGCGGGCAAATTCCTCGCCGATCGGGCCAGACCAATAGATATACGACTCGAAGTTAATGGTCTCTTTGGCGCTGCGAATGGCAGCCAGCATCGAAGGGAAGATCTCGTCGCCATTGAGGAGAACGCGGTAACGATTGCCTTCGACAATAGGAGGGCCGAGTAGTACGCCGAGTTCGCGCGCAAAGCGCGGGTCATCGAGGGAATATTCGCGGGTGAGCCGATGCTCGATGCGTTTCTCGCTGCCAACGAAGTTATAGGCCACGACGGCGCCCAGCGCCGTGAGCAGGCAGACGACGACCGCGACCCAGGCGGTGCTACGCCTGATGCGAATGAAGGACATACCACCTCCCGGCCTCTGTTCGTGTTTTGGGAATAGCTTAGAGGGGCATGGCTCGCTCCGGCACCGGATACTGTCTAACACAAGAGGCTAGGGGGGTATCGCGTGATTGGCCCGTCTTGTTACGCCTAAAAATGCAATTAGCCGCCGTGCGAGGTGCTCCACTTCCATGTCGGCGCCCGCGATGGCTCGTTCCGCTTCGGTACGCACAGGGATCGGCCGGGCAAAAGAAAACAGCCCGATCCACATAAGCCGTTCGGGCTGTTTCGGTCAGACTCGCATCTCATCCAAGAAGCTGCAAGGCCTGATATGTTGACCTGCGTAATGCGCAGGCCATCGGACGCTCAAGCCGATGCAGGGGTAGCAACTTGTGCCGGTGCGGGCGCTGCCGACGGCTTCACGCTGGCGGCCTTGGCACGGAGGACCTTCGCAACCGGCTTCGTTGCGGGCTTGCGTGCGGCGGCCTTGGGCGCCTTCACTGCCTTGGCCGGCTTGGCCGGCTTGGCGGGCTTGGCAGCCTTTGCCGTCTTGACCGCCTTCACAGCTTGCGGCTTGGCGGCCTTCTTTGCCGGGGAAGCCTTCACTGCGGGCTTGGCCTTGGCCTTCGCTTTTGCCTTGGCGGCTGCAGCCTTTTCCTTCGTGGCGGCAAGCTTTTCCTTGGCGGCGGCCTTTTCCGCTGCGATCGCGGCGCGGGCCGATTCCTTCAGCTTCTTCAGGTCGGCGGCTGCCTGGACGATGGCCTTCTTGCCAGCCGCAAGTTGCTTGGCCAGATCTGCGCGGAACTTCGCCAGCTGCTTTTCGGCAGCCTTCACTTCGCGGGCGATGACGCTTGCCTTCTTCGCGGGCGTTGCAACAGCTTTCTTGGTTACGCGTTTCACTGCAGTTGCTGCGACTTTCTTGATGGCCATGTTGGCAAACTCCGTAAAATTGGTTTTCGACGGGGGCGGAGTGTATCAGCGAAAAGTTGCGGAGGCCATGCACGCGGCAGATTTACTCGTCAAAAGACAACAACGGTTTTCGCATCAGCAGGCGGATCGGCGAAGACGCGCGAGATGCCCGGAGGCGTGTCACGTGGGAGTCGCGCGAACGCAATTCGAGCTGAACGTCTCGCACTCATTGGCCACGCTGCACGCGCAATACCTGTCCTCCGGTGCTGGTTTCCGCCAGCACATAGAGCTCGCCCGCGGCATCCTTGCCGAACGAGTACACCGTCCCAGGCAGCGGCAAAGACCAGTCGATCGATTCATTCACGGTGCCGTCTCGATACACAAAGCTCTTCAGCCGGCCCGCGCAAAGATCCGTGTAGAAATAGCGGCCATTGATCTCCGGGACGGCATTTCCACGGTAAACAAAGCCGCCCAGGATGGCGCACCGCCCTTCGGCGTGGTCGTACTCGAACGCGGGCGGTGTCAGCCCCGTCGTGTCGCACGTTGAAGCGCCCACGCATACCGACCCTTCCACACGTGCCCAGCCGAAGTTCAGCCCGGGTGTCGTTGCCGGGACGATATTGACTTCTTCCCGAGCATCCTGTCCGACGTCAGCGATATAGATCAATCCGCTCGTGTCAAACGAAAAGCGCCACGGGTTACGCAGACCGCGCGCCCAGATTTCCGGGCGGCCACCCGATCCGGAGGCAAAGGGATTTTCCGGGGGCACGCGATAACCGCTTCCGCTCACGTCGATGCGCAGCATCTTGCCCAACAAGGAGCCCGTGTTCTGGGCATTGGCAGCGGGGTCATTGGCGCCGCCCCCGTCGCCGGCGGCCAGGTACAACATGCCATCGGGTCCGAAGGACAACTGTCCCCCATTGTGATTTGCCTGGCCCGGATGCGGAATGGAGAGGAGTACGGTCCCATTCGTGTCGGCGATATCGGCATCCGTCGTCGACACCTGATAGCGTGCCACCGTGATGGCCCCATCGCTGGCCGTGTAGTAGACGAAAAACCGGCCATTGGATCCGTAGCCGGGGTCGAAAGCCATGGAGAGCAGCCCCCGTTCGCCGTCGGTCGACGTCAGCGACGAGATGTCAAGAAACGGCGTGCCCAAAAGGACGCCGTTGCGAATCACCCGGATCCGGCCGGCACGTTCGACGACAAACAATCGCGCATCGTTTGCCGGTGCTGTCAGATAGATGGGGGCATCGAGGCCGTTCGCTACCGTGGCCAAGGACAAGCGCAGCGTTTCCGGGGCGGTGTATGTCACGTTGATTGACGAGGCCTTGTCTGCGCTGACAGTGACCAGCTGCGTGGACTGTGCAGGCTTGAAAACGGCATTGCCATTCAACACATTGCCTGCCGTGATCGTGTAGGTCCCGGCGGCGAGGTTCGCGAGGGTAGTGGCCCGGCTCACTGTCCGTCTAAAGTCCCCCGGCCCCGTGACTGACACGGCGGCGTCGGTGCCCGCGGGCAACCCCGAGACTGTCAGGGCGAGCGACGCCGTGCCACCGCCTGAACTGGCGCCCGTGCCAGATCCGCCTGGACTGCCGCTGCCCGAGCCGTCGCCGCCGCACGCCGAAAGGGCAACAAGGCACCCGGCCAGAAGAATAGACGCTACCCACTGAAATCGGTCAGCCATGACTCGCTCCCTGGATGCTCGTGGCAGCGCGCTACGCCGGCCACCCTGCCGTCGAAGCTCGCCGCGTTCGCGGCGATGGGATTGAGCAAGGAACCTGCCAGGCGCCAGGCCGGAGAGATAAGGATGGCACCTACGTCAGCCACAGGCTGGATGCCACTGTGGGAATGCTCCGTGGACCCGCGTTGGCTCGCACCGCCACCGGTCTCTGGCGCACGGCACCATCAACATGGCAAGTCGTCCGCTTAATTTAAACGGTAGCCGCTCACGGCGCCGACGATCAGACGGCGAGGCGCGCCGGCTCGGTGACTTTTACAACGGCGATCGCGCCTTCTACCATCCGCCACGTTGGCGCGTCGGGCGACCGGGTCTCATATAGAGAAAGGCGCCTCGACAATCAGCGTAGACAAGCCCCCCTCGTAGGTTGCGCGTATCGACGCCGAGCCAACCGTCTTTGCGAATCAGATTCGGTCGCGCCCAAAATCCGGTGTCGCCAATGATGCACTTTGAAAGTGGTAGTCTGTATCGACAGAACCGGCACAAGCCGTTGGGCGACGCAGCCCTGAAATAGACGAGGGCGACTCAAGGAGATGGACATGCCCAGGAAAACAGACGAACAGGTACACGCCGAGATCGAGGCCCTGAAATCGCTTCAGCCACGGCTTCCGCAGCGCGCGCAGCAGGCAGTCGCCGCGGCGCTAAAGGTCCTCGAAGAAGGGCTGTCACACGACAGCGTCTATGAAATGTTCGAAGAGGGCAGCGAGGAATTCGAAGACGCCTTTGCCGCGCGTATGTGGCGCGACGGCGTTGGGGGCAGCGAATCGCTTTCGGCGCTTTACCGAGAGCTGATCTAGCGCTCGGCTGGCACAGATCGACGACGCCGTTGGCGAGTGGGCACTGCACAGTGCTGACCCTGGCACAAACCGATAGATATGATTTAACATAATCTTTATTCTTACCAAAATTGATGTAGCGGCAAAGTTGTAATGTCCGCATATAGCCAGATTCAAATGTCCGAGTTTGGGCACGGTACGCTGTACGGCCGCAGCCTGCCAGGGAGTCGCCATGAGACCGGACACGATCACCATGACGATGCGTCAACTCAATATGTCGAACGCGAGCGCACCGACCACCCGCTCGCATTGGAGCAAGGCAGTGGCATTTCGCCGGATCGGATCAGCGCAAACAACTCACTCGACGCGGCGCCGATGGTGGTGCCGTTGACGAACTGAGGTGTCCCGCCACTTTCGATCTGGATGCCTCGGACCGCTAGTTCTGCCGGAACTTCGAGGGGGCTGCCGGACGCCGCGCCAATGGCCACGATAGTGCCGCCGTCCCGCACGGCCCGCATGGTCTCGGCTGCGGTGGCATGGGGTTTTTTCATCAAGCTAGGAACCTGATTAGACTGGCTCGATCTTCGTTGCTGCCGGACCCTTCGTACGCGGTCAATTAACGATTCTTGCCACATGTGTCCTTCCGGGTGCCATTGAGAACGGGATGGTGCGTCCAGAATTCCGCTAACGCGCTGAAAAAGGAAGCTCACATCGGAAGGCATCGACCGCCGCCGCAGCGGGTTTCGATCAAAGGTGTTACGATGTCACCGCTATCGACAAAGTTCGATAGCCGCGCGCCGAAGCGACATCATGACTAGAAGAGCGTTATCGGCCACTCCGGTGTACACCGGATTCTATGGGTAGCCTCTTGCCCTAACCTATCCGACCAGCGGCAGAGCCGCACCGCAGCCAGCGTATGTACAGAAAGCGCTGACTTGCGAAAGTACGGTCTCGATTGCGTCTTCGCCCCTCTTTGCTTCCACGAAAACGAAGCTTCGGCGGCGCCATCCGTCTTTTCACTACCAGCACCACGGCACCGGTGGCAGTCAACATGACTCGACACTTTTTAGTACACGTTCGCCGTGTTGCATAACCGAGAACAATTTGAGTTACGAATACAACCCCTTCACCGTTTCCGTCTTCCCGATTCAGCAAGAACCTGGTCTGTGGTTCGCGAACTACATGATTTCCGAGTATCGAGACGGCGCTGAACGCGTCGTCGCAAATGTTTCGATGCGCCATACGACCTATGGCTCGGAGTCAAAGGCCAAGCAGGCGGCTCGCTACGCCGGCAACCGCGCGGTCGCGCATTTGCAGCCGCAATCTTATGGGCTGCGCCGCGCGTACCTCTCTACACCACTCGCGTAAAAAAACGTAGCATTGATCGAGGCGTACATGGCTAAAGAAGAACTGGTGGAATTTGGTGGCAGGGTCTCGGAAGTGCTTCCGGACAACCGCTTTCGCGTCATACTGGAAAACGGCTTCACGGTCTGGGCCTATTCCTCGGGCCGGCTAAAAAAGAACCGCATACGCGTACTGGCAGGAGATCGGGTCACATTGGAAATGTCGCCGTATGACCTGACAAAGGGTCGCATCAACTATCGCCACAAGTCTTGATGATCAAGGGAGACACTAAGATGTCCATCAACGACGAGTGGGAAGAAATGCATCTCACGCCCGCCGGTTGGGCTACAGGCAGCTACCGCCATACGCCCTGGCCTGCCGTCGACGTGCCATTGCCTGATGTTGTCGTGATGACCGTGCGACGACATGTCAGTGCGACGTACGGAGGCCCTTCGCGAGTTGTGGAAGAGCGCAATCCACTCGCGGCGGACATATCGCAAATCGAAGCGCTACTGATCAAGTACGGCGATCCGCATTTCGGGATCTGACCGCGCGCAGCCATCGTATCCGCTTCGGCTAATGTTCGAAGAGGTCAGATACCGGCAAGCGATGCGTCAGGCACGAGGCCCGCGATGATGTCTTCGCCTCGGCGCACGGCAGCGCGCTTGGCGGCCCCCATTTCTGTCCAGTTCTCGTCGGGCACACGGAACACCCTGCTAACGAGGTCAGTCGGCTTCTCCCCTTCTCGACAAATCACTACGGAAGCGCCGTAGGCGCGATCGGGTCGACGCTGATGCCACACGCGAGGGTGCTGCACGTTGTAGACCAAGGGGTAAATGTCGAAGCCCCTACTGCTTGCCGCCGGATTGTTGTCCACTTGCTGCTCCCACGAGTTAGCTTCCCACTCTACGCTTGTTGGACACTCAATAGTCAGTTATTTGCATGCCAGTTCCACATCCCCTTTGGCAGTGGCGCTCTGTGATGCATTTCAGCAGGGAAGCGCTGCCGATTTAGGCCGCTCTGCGACGGTCAGGGTTCTTGGAGCGCCGACGGCCCCTTCTATCCCGGCTACTGGACTGCCAGATGGCGCCGCGCTTCATCCCGTACGAGATGGAGGGCGTGCGCCTTGATGTTGCGACATACCGGGTCTGAAGCCAGTACTTCGGCATCCCGGGGGCCAGCCGCGACGGGGACGTTGATTTGCTCCCGGATACGTCCGGGCCTTGCCGACATGACCACGATTCGAGTACCAAGCAGGATGGCCTCGTCAACATCGTGCGTGACGAAGACGACGGTCGTGCGCAGGCGGCGCCAGGTTTCCAACAGCAGTTCCTGCATCAGCGACCGTGTCTGCGCGTCCAGTGCCCCGAATGGTTCATCCATCAATAACACTTCCGGGCGCATGATCCACGCCCGGGCCAGCGCGACGCGCTGCTTCATGCCGCCAGAAAGTTCCCATGGACTTGCGTCGTGATGGCGCTGCAACCCCATTTGCTGTAGCAGTTCGGTCGCGCGCGGGCGCCAATCCGCTTCCGGCAGCCCATGCATGCGCGGCCCAAACGTTACGTTGTCAAAGACAGAAAGCCACGGGTACAGCAGCGGCTGCTGGAACACCATGCCGCGCGAGGGCGACGGCCCGGTCACGAGCCGATCCTGGCTCAGGATTCGTCCCTGCTGGGGCGTCTCGAAGCCAGCCATCAGGTTCAGAATCGTCGATTTTCCGCAGCCTGACGGACCCAGCAGAACCACGAATTCGCCGCGCTCCACCTGCAGACTCACGTCCTGCAACACCGGGAGCTGCGCCGTTCGAGACGAACCAAAAGCGAACGTCACGCGTTCGAGAGCAATGTCTGCCATGTCAAGTCTTGCCCGTCCAGGGAACGATGGCTCGTTGCAATGCCACCAGCGCCACGTCCAGCGCGTATCCGATAAGTCCGAGTATGACGATGCCGATCATCACGACATCGGTACGCAGGTAGGACCCCGCATTGATGATCATCCAGCCCACGCCGGACGTGGAAGCCACTAGCTCTGCGGCCACCAGTGCCGTCCATCCGATGCCTACCGACAACCGGATCGTCGTGAACAGATCCGCCGCGCAATGCGGAAATACCACGCGCCAGAAAATCTGCCGGCGGCCCAGCCCCAGTGTTTGCGCCACACGCACATAGCCCTGCGGCACCCCTTGGACCGCCGCGGCAGCCCCCACCAGTATGTTCAGAAACGTGGCGATGAAGATCAGGAAGAACTTCGAGGCCTCGTCGATGCCAAGCCAGACGATCGTCAGCGGAATCAGTGCGATCTTGGGCAGCGGGCGCAGGAACTGGACAAACGGATTCAGGGCTGCGTTGAGTCCACTATGCAGCCCCATCGCGAGGCCGAGCGGCACACCAATCATCACAGCCATCACAAACGCCGACATTGCGCGCGCCAGACTGATGCCGATATGGCGCGCCAGCGGAATCTGCCCATACCCGTGTTGCCACAGGTCAGCCAGCGTCCCGAGTAATTCGCTCGGCGGTGGAAGGAACAGCGTATCGACCCAGCCCGATCCACCTGCAATCTGCCAGAGTCCTAGCACGGCAATCACCGCCAGGGCGCTGACCGCACCCTGACGCATACGACGCGACGCCACGACTACTTCGCCGCCTTCAGTTGTTCGGCCAGCTTCAGATAGCGGGGATTGATTGACGCCGAGAAAGACGCCGGAATATCGGTGCGGCGGATCTGGTCGATGCTGCCCAGAAATTCCGCCGTCTTCCGCACGGCACCCGCCAGCACTGTCTGGTCGGTGTTGCTGCCGTCACCCAGCCACTGGGGCTTCAGTTGCTCCTCGATGGATGGATAGTTGTTACCGTTGATCGATTCCTTCACCGCCGCCGGCGTCGCGCCCAGTTCCTTGGCAATGGCTTCGGCCACGGCGTCTGGGTTGCGGCGATAGTTGGCCACCTGCTGCTCCAGCACCAGCAATAGCTTGGCCACCAGTTCCGGGTGCTTTTCGCCAAACGCCTTGCTCACTGAAATGCCGTTGAAGATCAGGTAGCCGTCCTTTTTCAGGTCCTTGGTAAAGAACACCGGCTGACCGCCATTGGCTTCCAGCGTGGAGTTGAACGGCGCCCATACGTAGCCGGCATCAATGTCGCCGCGTCGCCATGCGGCCACCAGCTCATCCGGCTTGAGCGGTACGAACCGGATTTTCGACCGATCGATCTTGTTGAGCTGGATAGCCGTATCCAGCGCATATTGCGCCGTGGAGTTTGGCGGATAGCCCACCGTGTGGCCAGCCAGGTCCTGCAAGGCGTGAATGTTCTTGGCCTTGCGGCCTACCAGGCGCTCATACGTGGCGATATCCGCAGAAATGCCGGCCAGTTCGATCGGCAGCTTGCGGACGATGGCCGAGACGGTTGGACTCGACCCGAAGTTGGCAATGTCGACGCTGTTGCTCGCGAAGAGGTTCAGCACATCGGCACCCGTACCGAATTGCACCCACTTGACCGGCGCGCCCAACGCTTTTTCCAGCGACCCATCGACCTTGGCGTTGACGATAAGCTGCGCGCCACCACTGTAGGCGATGCGCACTTCCTTTGGCAGAGGCTCTGCCGCGTTGCCAATAGACATGACCAGGGCCAGACCCGAGAACAGAAGTATTTGTAGGGATTTGCGCATCGCGGTGGAAGGGTTCCATAGACAGGACGGCCATGTTAGGCGGCAACGCCTCCTGCACAAACGAACGATTACGGATATGGAAAAGCCACCCTGACGCATATGCAATGCAGATCGCCGACCTGTGGTGCGCAATCGCGAGACCGGCCAGTACGACGACTGGCGAAGCCACAACGCATTGCAGTGCGAACCGTCGTCACACACCCGCCACTGCTGTTCCATGCAAGCTCCTGAGCCACCGATTTAGAACCGAATATCCATCAAAGGCTGACAGCGGTATCGACATGCGGTATTCGAGCTTGGTCATGCAACCGAGATTGGTTACGCTGAGAGACTCTTTCGTGCCAACCCTCTCCAGACATGTCGCAACGTACCGGTCAAATGAGCCTGGGAGCCTTCCTGTACCCCTCGGGCCATCACATCGCCGCGTGGCGGCATCCCCAGGCGCAGGCCGATGGCGGCACGGATCTTCGCTTTTATGCAGACCTTGCCCGTGCGGCGGAGGCCGCCAAGTTCGATCTGGTCTTCCTGGCCGACGGCGTCGGCACGCGCGGGGACAACGTCGAATTCCTGAGCCGGGTGGCCCACAACTATCAAGCGCAGTTCGAGCCCATCACGTTGCTGTCGGCGCTGTCGGTCGTGACCGACCGCATCGGCCTGGTAGCCACGGCGTCGACGTCGTTCAACGAGCCGTATCACGTCGCCCGTAAGTTCGCGTCGCTCGACCACTTGTCCGGCGGCCGCGCCGGCTGGAACGTGGTAACAACGGGCAACGATCACGAAGCCCGCAACTTCAACCGTGACGACAACCTGCTGCACGCCGATCGCTACGCGCGCGCTACCGAATTCGTGGACGTCGTGGCAGGGCTATGGGATAGCTGGGAAGACGACGCCTTCGTGCGCGACAAGGCCGCCGGCATCTACTTCGAACGCGACAAGCGCCACGTCCTGCACCACAAGGGCGAGCATTTCCAGGTACGGGGGCCGCTCAATGTTTCGCGGCCGCCACAGGGACACCCTGTCGTCGTCCAGGCTGGATCGTCGGAAGCCGGCAAGGACCTGGCCGCGCGCTGCGGCGAGGTCGTGTTCACCGCCCAGCAGACGCTGGACGAGGCCGTGGCGTTCTATGCCGACCTCAAGTCGCGATTGGCCCGTCACGGCCGAACGCCCGACGATCTGAAGATCATGCCGGGCGTGTTCCCGGTGGTCGCGGATTCGGAAGCCGAAGCACAGGAGAAATTCGAACAACTGCAGGCGCTGATCGATCCCGTGGTGGGATTGACGTTGGTGTCGAACCTGACCGGCGGCTTCGACCTGTCCTCATATCCACTCGACGGCCCGATTCCGGATCTCCCCGAAACCAACGGCACCAAAAGCCGCCAGCGGCTGGTGGTGGACCTCGCGCGCCGCGAAAACCTTACCATCCGCCAGCTATACCAGCGGGTGGCCGGTGCGCGCGGTCACTGGCAGCTGGTGGGCACCGCCACGCAAATCGCCGACCAGCTCGAGGAGCGGTTCCGACGATATGGCGCGGACGGATACAACATCATGGCGCCGTTTCTTCCGGGCGGCCTGTATGACTTCATCCGCCTGGTGCTGCCTGAGCTGCGCCGTCGGGGCCTGTTCCGCACCGAGTACACGGGCACCACGCTGCGCGATCACCTTGGGCTGAAGCGGCCGCCACATCCGGCGACCCTGGCTCCGACGGCGCCCCGGACGGCGGCGATCTGACCCCGTTCTCACCAGAGACGCACGATGCCTGTAGAACTGTATGGGTACCGATGCTGACGAATTCGGCCGTGCGCTGAGTCCGTTACTGCGCGACGGTGCACGGCAGATCGACGCACAGCAGCAGCACCCCGCGGCCTGACATCGTTCAGAGCCACCGGCCGCTTATCACCAGAGCGGCTAACGACATGACAAATCGGCAGTTCCGGCCCAAGGCCTATCCCCCTACGATGATCGGTCTGCTGCACGCATTCCGTCCGGCTTCCAAACCTTCCTGCGTCCCCTCCCGATCGTCATGCGTTTCCCCGCCTTCCCCGCCGCCCTGCGCGTCGCGCTGTCCGTCCTGGCGATACCCGCCGTACTCCATGTCGCCACTGTGACCGCGGCGGCCCAACAACCGTTTCCGTCGAAACCGATCAACTACGTGGTGCCCTATACGCCCGGCGGCACCAATGACAACGTCGCGCGGATCATCGCCAAGCGGCTGGCCGAAAAGGCCGGGCAACCGGTGGTGATCGAATACAAGGCCGGCGCAGGCGGCACGCTCGGTGCGGGTTACGTGGCGTCGTCGCCGGCCGACGGCTATACGCTGCTCAATACGTCCATCGGCAACCTGGCCATCGCGCCGCAGCTGATGACCGTGAAGTTCGATCCGTTCCACGATCTCGTGCCGGTAGCCTATATCGGCAACTCGCTGGCAACGGTGGCGATCAACCCTTCACTGCCGATCCGCACGCTGCCGGAGCTGATTGCCTACGCGCGCGCCAACCCGGGCAAGCTCACGTTTGCCAGCTCGGGGAACGGCACGCCGGGGCACCTGGCCGGGGAATTGCTCAAGCGGCTGGCCAGTATCGACATTCGCCACGTGCCATACAAGGGCAGTGCCCCCGCCGTGGCCGACGTGGTGGCCGGACACGTGGACATGGTCTTCGATCCGCTCAGCACGCAGTTCATCAAGCAGGGCAAGCTGCGGGCGCTGGCATATTTTGGCGGCGCACGCTCGCCGGATCTTTCCAACGTACCGAGCATCCGCGACGCCGGCGTCAAGGGCTGGGAAGACTCGCTGGCCGGGGCTTTCTTCATCACAGCGCCGCGCAACGTGCCACCGGAGGTGCTGGCGAAGCTGCGCCAGTGGATCGGCGAGATCCTGGCCGAGCCTGACACAGTGGCAGCCCTGAGCCGCGTGCAGGTGGACGTGCAGACGCTGACACCCGAGCAGACGGCGCAGCGTATCCGCCAGGTGCACGAGATTGCCGCGCGTGTCGTCAAGGACAGCACCGCACAGGGCAACTGAGCCGAAGTGATCATGAAACTTGGATTGTTCCTGCTCGCAGCGGGCCACCATGCCGCCGGCTGGCGCTACCCGGGCGCCGAATCCGGTACCGAGAACATCGATCTGGTCGTGCGCATGACGCAGGCCGCCGAGCGGGCCAGGTTCGACATGGTGTTCTTCGGCGACCGGCTGCTAACTTCCGCCGACGCTCACCCGTCGATGATTACGCGCCCCGACCCGTTGGCCATGCTTGCCGCGCTGTCGATGGTGACCACCCGCATCGGGCTGGCAGCCACGGCGTCGACCACGTACAGCGAGCCATTCAACCTGGCAAGAACGCTGGCCACGGTCGACAAGCTGTCGCGCGGCCGCGCCGCCTGGAACATCGTCACCACGTTCGCGGATGGTTCGGTGAACTTCAGCCGCAGCCGTCATCCCGATCACGCGGAACGCTATGCCATTGCCGAGGAATTCGTTTCGGTTGTGAAGGGACTCTGGCGATCGTGGGATCCCGACCCGTACATTCAGGACAAGGAACGCGGCATCTACATCGACGTCGGCAAGATGCACGCGCTGAACCATGAGGGCAGGCACTTTTCCGTCGCCGGTCCGCTCAACGTCACGAATAGCGAGCAGGGCCAGCCCGTGCTGATCCAGGCCGGCTCGTCCGGCCCCGGCCAGGCATTGGCCGCGCGCCATGCCGAGGTCGCCTTCACGGCACAGCAGGACATCGCATCCGCAATCGCGTTCGCCACTGGCCTGCGCAGGCAGGTGGTCGCAGCGGGACGCGATCCGCGGCACTGCCTGATCATGCCGGGCCTGATGCCGATCATCGGTCGCACCGAGGCCGAGGCACACGAAAAGCTGGCCCAACTGCAATCGTTCACCGACCAGTCCAATGCACTGGCCATCCTGTCCGAGCAACTGGCGACCGATGTGTCCGGCTTCGCGCTCGATGCGCCGTTGCCGCCCTTGCCCACCGACGTCGTCGTGCATAGTCGCAGTGCACTGCTGATCAGGCTGGCGCACGAGCGCGGGCTGACGCTGCGTCAGCTCTATCACCTTGTGGCCAGCGCGCGCGGGCACCAGATCGTGGTCGGCACGGCCGTCCAGGTGGCCGACCACATGATCGAATGGGTACGGGCCGGCGCTGCCGATGGCTTCAATATCATGCCCGCCTACTTTCCCGGCGGCCTCGATGACTTCACCCGCGAAGTGGTGCCGATCCTGCAAGAGCGCGGCGTGTTCCGGCGCGACTATGAAGGGTACACATTGCGGGATCACCTGGGACTGCCGTCGCCGCAGCGAAGATAACGCGGTTCGGGAGCGTTCTGACCCGCTGGCCAAGGCCCAGCCGGTAGGCGTCCAGCGCCATCGAAACGATCGCCCCTGACGAGGGTGCTGGAAAATCGATTCACCAGGGAACGTCGACCATGCATTGCCTCGCGCTATCGCACGGTACGTTGCGCTGCGGGCATGCCGCCTGGCGCATTGCCTACGATTTCGCGCCTTCCGCCGCGCCGGCCTGCCATCCCCCACCCAGCGCCTTGAAGGCAGCAATGGCGGCGCGGGCTGACTGCGTTTCGGCGCGCGCTTTCGCATCGGAAGTTCTCAGCAGGTTCTCGTCCGCGAGCAGGACCTCGATCAGGCGAACGACGCCCTTCTGGTATGCCGCGAACGACGAATTCCGGGCCTGGCGCAGCGCCAGTTCGCCGCGTTCGAGGGTATTGGTTTGTTCCTCGCGCTTGACCAGCGCCGTGAAGGCGTTCTCCACATCTTCCGATGCGCGCAGCACGGCCAGTCGATAGCCAGCCAGCGCCTCGGCCTCCTGTCCCTTGGCCTGCTGGATTTGCGCGCCGATGCGTCCGAAATCGAACAGCCGCCAGCGCAGTCCGGCCACCCCGCCGGCCTGGTTGGCGCCGGCCGAAAACAGATTGCCGCTGGCCACGGTCGTCGCGCTGCCCAACAGCCCGCTGAGTGTGACCTTCGGATAGTATTCGGCGATGGCGGCGCCGATGCGGGCATTCGATGCCGCCAGCCGGCGCTCCGCCACGATGAGGTCGGGGCGCCGCCGCAGCAAGTCGGCGGGCGTGCCCGTGGCCTCTATCCGTGGAGCGGCCGGGATCGCCTTGATGTCGGCAAGTTCGGCGCGATAGGTTCCGGGCGCACTGCCAAGCAGCACGTCCATCGCATTCAGCGCGGCATCGAGGCCGGATTCCAGTTCGGGAATGGTGGCCTCCACCTGCGCGAGCGCGCCTTCTGCCTGCTGCACTTCGAGCGCGGCGGCAAGTCCCTTGGCGTAGAGAAGCCTGACGGTCGACACAAGTTTCTGCTGTGTCTCCACCTGCTGCCGCGCGATCGACAGCCGGGTCTGAAGGCCGCGGACGGTCACGTAGGTGTCCGCCGCCTGCGCCGCCACTTCTACCCGGGTGGCCGCCAGCCCGGCCTCAGACGCCTGGTACTCCGCCTGCGAAGCCTCGCGCTCGCGCCGCAGGCCTCCGAAGATGTCGATCTCCCAACTTGCGGAAAGGTCGGCCTCGTACAGGCTGCCATGCCGGTCGAAATTCGGCGCCGCGTTCAGCACCCGGCCCAGCGGCGTCTCGACGGATTGGTACTGCTTCGCGGCCTGGGCACTCACTGCGCCCGATGGCAACAGCGCCGCCGTGGCGTAGCGCAGCCCTGCCCCCGCCTGCGTGACGCGCGCGGAGGCTGCCGCGAGATCCAGGTTCTGGTCAAGTGCCAGCCGCACCAATCGTGTCAGTTGCGGATCGCCAAAGCCTTCCCACCAGACTTCGAGATCCGCCCGGGCGGAGGCCTGGCGCTGCTCCACGTCGCGCTGGCCAAGAAAACGTTCAGCGTGGGGCACATCTGGCTTGCGATAATCCGGGCCGACGGCACAGCCGGCGAGTGCCAACAGGGCGATGGTGGTGACAACGGCCCCGTAGGGATGGCTTCGGGGACGCGAACGAAGGGACGGGGAATGCATAGGCGGGCGGAGTGGCATGGGAGGTTGTTGTGCGTGACTTGTGACCATAATACAAACTGGTCACTCTTTGTCAATGCCAATCCAGCGTGTAAGCTCATGCCATGACCGATACCCCCATCGATACCTCCGCCCTTCCCCCCCTGCCCCGTGGTCCTGCGGATCACAGCGTGCGCAACCAGATCGTTGACGCCGCCACGGAGCATTTCAGCCTTTACGGATACGAAAAGACCACGGTGTCCGATCTGGCGAAGGCCATCGGATTCTCGAAGGCCTACGTCTATAAGTTCTTCGATTCCAAGCAGGCTATCGGCGAAGTGATTTGCGGCAACTGCCTGGCCCAGATGCGCCAGGCAGTGGACGAAGCCGTGGCCGGCGCGGATTCCGCCACCGAGCGGCTGCGACGCCTCTTTGCCACGCTGGCCGAGGCCGGCAGCCGACTCTTTTTCCAAGACCGCAAGCTTTATGCGATTGCGGTCGTGGCCTGCGAGGAACAGTGGGGCTCCGCCCGCGCCTATGACGCCCACATGCAGCAGCTGATCCTTCAGATCGTGCGAGAAGGGCGCGAAGCGGGCGAATTCGAGCGCAAGACACCGCTCGACGAAACCGCTCACGCCATCTACCTGGTGATGAAGCCTTACCTCGACCCGCTACAACTCCAGTACAACCTCGACTTCGTCGAAGTGGCGCCGGCGCAGCTCAGCAACCTGATCTTGCGGAGCTTGGCGCCCTGACCCGTTGGATATCGGCAAACGCCCCGCTCAAAAAACGACGCAGTGACCATTGACTATGTTGGTCACTGTTTATACAGTGAAGGCCATTCGTATGGAGGCCTTCATGCTTCAGCGCCGCTTTTTCGTTTCCGCCGTCACCCACGCCGCCAGCCGGGCTTCAGTCTTCGCGGCCATCTGCCTCGTGCCGTTTGTATTGGCGGCATGCGGCGGCAAACCACAGGCCGATCCCCGCGTGCTCGCGCCGCTGGTCAGAGTGGAAAGCGTCCAGGACGCTGCCGCCGTGCGGCGTGCCTTCACTGGGGTCGTCGCAGCCCGGGTACAGAGCGACCTGGGCTTTCGCGTATCGGGCAAGGTGCTGGAGCGCCTGGTCGACACCGGCCAATCCGTGAAGCGTGGCCAGCCACTGATGCGCCTCGATCCCGTCGACCTGAAGCTCGCGGCACGCGCGCGGCAGGAAGCCGTGGCCGCTGCCAAGGCGCGTGCCACGCAACTGGCGGCCGACGAGGAGCGCTACCGCGACCTGGTGGCGGCCGGAGCGGTATCGGCGTCCGCTTATGACCAGATCAAGGCCTCGGCCGACTCGGCGCGCGCACAGCTCAGGGCGGAAGAGGCGCAGGCCGATGTGGCACGAAACGCCTCCGACTATGCCGTGTTGCTGGCCGATGCCGACGGCGTCGTGGTCGAGACCGTCGCGGAACCCGGGCAGGTCGTGAATGCCGGCCAGGTGGTGGTGCGGCTGGCTCGCGCCGGCCAGCGCGAGGCGATCATCCACCTGCCCGAAACCCTGCGTCCGCCGACGGGCTCCTCGGCGCGGGCCACGCTCTACGGCAAAGACGAGGCAGTCACCGCAACCCTGCGGCAGCTTTCCGACGCCGCCGACAGGCAGACCCGCACCTATGAAGCACGTTACGTGCTTGGCGGCGCGCTGACCGATGCACCGCTGGGCGCCACCGTCACGCTGCAGGTGACCGATCCGCATGAAGCATCGCCTTCCGGCCTGCAGGTTCCCATCGGCGCCCTCCACGATCCCGGCAAAGGCGCCGGCGTCTGGGTGCTGGCAGGCAATCCGGCACACGTAACGTGGAGACCAGTAACCGTGCGCGCCATCAGCGACGATACCGCGCGCGTGGAGGGCCCGATCCACCCCGGCGACCGCGTGGTGGCGCTGGGCGCCCATCTGCTCAACGAAGGGCAGCAGGTCAGGTTGGCGTCTGACGTGAAGGTGGCGGCAACCGCGCAAGCTCCCAACACCGCCCTTCCCGGCAGTACGCCCCATACCGGAAACGGCGCAGGGGTACAGTAATGAGTGGCTTCAATCTTTCGGCACTCGCCGTGCGCGAGCGCGCCGTCACGCTCTTCCTGATCATCCTCGTCTCCATCGCAGGTGTCGTCGCCTTCTTCCAGCTAGGCCGGGCCGAGGACCCGCCCTTCACCGTCAAGTCGATGATCTTCATCACGGCCTGGCCCGGCGCGACGGCGCAGGAAATGCAGGACCAGGTCGCGGAGAAGCTGGAAAAGCGCATGCAGGAGCTTCGCTACTACGACCGCACCGAAACCTATACACGTCCCGGACTGGCTTTCACTACCGTCACGCTGCTCGACAGCACGCCGCCCAAGGAGGTTCCTGAGGAGTTCTACCAGGCCCGCAAGAAGCTTGGCGACGAGGCGCGGTCCCTGCCAGCGGGCGTCGTCGGCCCCCTTGTCAACGACGAATACTCCGACGTGACCTTCGGCCTCTTCGCGCTGAAAGCCAGGGGCGAGCCGCAGCGGCTGCTGGTGCGCGAGGCGGAAACCATCCGCCAGCGCCTGCTGCATGTGGCGGGCGTGAAGAAAGTCAACATCATCGGCGAACAGGCCGAGCGCATCTACGTGTCGTTCTCGCACGACCGGCTGGCAACCCTCGGCGTGACCCCGCAGGACATCTTCGCTGCGCTCAACAGCCAGAACGTGCTCACCCCTGCCGGCTCGATCGACACAGACGGGCCGCAGGTTTTCGTGCGGCTTGACGGCGCGTTCGACAAGCTCGAGCGCATTCGCGACACCCCCGTGGTAGCGCACGGCCGCACGCTGAAGCTGTCGGACATCGCCACCGTCGAGCGCGGCTACCAGGACCCGGCCAGCTTCGTGGTGCGCAACAAGGGCGAGCCGGCGCTGCTGCTCGGCATCGTGATGCGCGACGGCTGGAACGGCCTTGACCTCGGCAAGTCGCTCGACGCGGAAGTGGCGAACATCAGCGCCGAACTACCGCTGGGCATGGAACTGAGCAAGGTGACCGACCAGGCCGTCAACATCAGGTCGGCCGTGGACGAGTTCATGGTGAAGTTCTTTGCCGCGCTGGTCGTGGTGCTGGTGGTGAGCTTTGTCAGCATGGGATGGCGGGTGGGCGTGGTGGTCGCCGCGGCGGTGCCGCTGACGCTGGCCGCCGTCTTCGTGGTGATGGCCGCGACCGGCAAGAATTTCGACCGCATTACGTTGGGGTCCCTGATACTCGCCCTGGGCCTTCTGGTGGACGACGCCATCATCGCCATCGAAATGATGGTCGTGAAAATGGAGGAAGGGTATGGGCGCATTGCGGCGTCGGCCTACGCCTGGAGCCATACGGCCGCGCCTATGCTGTCAGGCACGCTCATCACCGCCGTTGGCTTCATGCCGAATGGCTTTGCGAAGTCTTCCGCGGGCGAATACACCGGCAACCAGTTCTGGATCGTCGGGATCGCGCTGATCGCCTCATGGATTGTCGCGGTCGCCTTCACGCCCTATCTCGGCGTGAAGCTGCTGCCCGAGATAAAGCAGGTGGAAGGTGGCCATGGCGCCATCTACGCCACGCCAAACTACCAGCGTTTTCGCGGCGTGCTGGCGCGGGTGATCCGGCGGAAATGGCTGGTAGCGGCAATCGTGATCGGTCTTTTCGCCGCGAGCATCGTCGGCATGGGCGCCGTGCGCAAGCAGTTCTTCCCCACTTCCGACCGACCCGAGGTGCTGGTGGAGGTGCAGATGCCCTACGGCACCTCCATCGAACAGACCAGCGCCGTAACCGCGAAGGTGGAGGCATGGCTGGACAAGCAGCCGGAATCGAAGATCGTGACGGCCTATATCGGCCAGGGGGCACCGCGCTTCTACCTGGCAATGTCGCCGGAACTGCCTGATCCGTCCTTCGCCAAGATCGTGGTGCGAACGGACAGCCAGGAAGAACGCGACGCACTCAAGGGCCGGCTCCGCCAGGCCGTCGCCGAGGGGCTGGCGCCGGGCGGGCGCGTGCGCGTGACGCAATTGGTGTTCGGCCCGTACTCGCCCTTCCCCGTCGCGTTTCGTGTCATGGGCCCGGACCCGGACCAGCTGCGCGCCATCGCGAAGCGGGTGGAAGATGTGATGGGCGCCAGCCCGCTGATGCGCACGGTCAACACCGACTGGGGCCCGCGCGTTCCGGCGCTGCACTTCTCGCTGCAGCAGGACCGGCTGCAGTCCGTTGGGCTGACCTCGCACGATGTGGCGCAGCAGCTCGAATTCCTGCTCGCCGGCGTACCGGTGACCGAGGTGCGCGAGGACATCCGTTCCGTGCAGGTGCTGGCGCGCGCCGGGGGCGACATCCGGCTCGATCCAGAGCGCATCGCCGGTTTCACGCTGGTCGGCGCAAGCGGCGAACGCGTACCGCTCTCGCAGGTCGGCACCGTGGACGTGCGCATGGAGGACCCCATCCTGCGCCGCCGCGACCGCACGCCAACCATCACCGTGCGGGGCGACATCGCCGACGGCCAACAGCCGCCAGACGTATCCCAAGCCATCCTGGCGCAACTGCAGCCGGTCATCCAGAAGCTGCCCTCCGGCTATCGTATCGAGATGGCAGGCTCCATCGAGGAGGCGGGCAAGGCGAACAAGGCGCTGGCACCGCTGTTCCCCATCATGCTGGCAATCACGCTGCTGATCATCATGTTCCAGGTGCGGTCGATGGCTGGCATGGTGATGGTCATCCTGACGAGTCCGCTGGGTCTGATCGGCGTGGTGCCGACGCTCCTGCTGTTCCATCAGCCATTCGGCATCAATGCACTGGTGGGGCTCGTGGCGTTGTCCGGCATCCTGATGCGCAACACGCTGATCCTGATCGGGCAGATCCAGGGCAATCTGAAGGAAGGCCTCTCGCCGTATGACGCGGTGGTGGAAGCCACCGTGCAGCGGGCCAGACCGGTGCTGCTGACGGCGGCGGCAGCCGTCTTCGCCTTCATCCCGCTGACCCACTCGGTGTTCTGGGGCACGCTGGCTTATACGCTGATCGGCGGAACGCTCGCCGGCACGCTGCTGACACTGGCGTTCCTGCCGGCGATGTATGCCATCTGGTTCAGGATCCGTCCGCCGGCGCAGCAGATGGTGCCACAAGCGCGTGCTGACGAGGTGGCACAGGTGTCGTGAAACATCGGGGCGCCGCGGGACGCCGCCTTGGCGCGCACGCCCTCGCCGGCGAGTTCCGTCGAGGGGCCGAACCGCACGCCAACGGCGCCTTCCGGTATGCGGTTCTGCGTAACGGCGTGCGCCGGATCGGCGCAGCACCGACTACTTCGCTGGCGTCACCAGCGGCGCGCCCTTCGTGACGACATAGGTCGCGAGTTCCGACGCCTGCCCGCCGCCGACATTCCGCGCCGAATGCGGCGTGCCCGCGGGGATGAAGAGCGATTCCCCGGTCTTCAGCCGAACCGGCGGCTGGTCGCCAAGTTGATATTCGAGCGTTCCCTGCAACACATGAGCGATCTCTTCGCCCGGATGCGTATGTTTCGGCGCGAAGGCGCCCGGATCGAAATCCACGCGTACCTGGATGCCGTCTTTGCCTTGGACACTGAGGTCATGGCTGACCAGGTCGGTGCGGTGGACGGTGGGGGCCTGTGCGTGGGCGGAAAGCGCTGCGGCAAGGCAGGCGGCGGTCATGGCGGCTGTCACGATGCGGTCGATTCTCATGTCGGATTCCTTTGCTTCCTTGAGTGCGGTGGGACGTGGGTGCGTAGCGCTCCATGCCCTTCCTCTTGCTGCAAGCCTCCCGGTCGAAGCGGCCGGGTGTCTGCTGCCTATGCAGCATTGAAGGTCAGCCATGTATCCCGCCTGTAGCCGGTGAAGGCGGCCAATGTATTGATCCGTATCGGCGGCGCAGGCCGCTACATTGGGATACAAAACATCGCGGCAGTGCGCGGCAGACGTGCGTCAACGCTTCCCAACTTGCGCTGCTTGGGATGGGTCACCAAGGACCCCCGGTTCCCAAAGCGGTGGGCTGTGGCCGCTCTCACACAAAGCAACGCGGCGCCTGGAAGTCGATCACGCCGCGGACGATGTCGCGCATGGCTCGAATCAGCGGTCGCGTGTCATCGCGACGCCATTGCACAGCGTAGTGCAGAGGCTCCAATGCATCGCTATCCGGCAGGATGCGCAGCGCATCCCGTTCCACTAGCGCGTCGGCCCACAGTCGAGGGACGAATCCGAAGCCCAGCCCCTCCACTACCATGCCGACAACGGCCCCCCAGCTGTTGCACATCAGGCGCCGGCTGATCATCAGTTCCCTGCGAGCCAGCCACTGGTCGAGAATCCGCGTCCCGCCGGCACCCACAGGCAGCGTGAGCAACGTCTGTTCGCCCATAAGCACCCGCGGGTCATCGGTACCGGCCATGTCGAGGAAAGACTGGCTGGCCACCCACGCGAAATCCACCTGCCCTATCCGCTCGGCCGCCAGGCTGCTGCGGGTAGAGGGTCCGGCCAGGACACCGATATCGAGCTCCCCATCATGCAGGCGCTGCTCCAGGACCTGCCCGATATCGACATGATGCTCCAGCAGCAGGCCGGGATGGCGTGACGACACCTCGCGCACCAGCTTTGGCAGCCAGGTCAGTCCACTCAGTTCGCCCAGGCCGATACGGCACCGCCCAGTCAAACCATGGCGTTGCCCCGCCGACTGCCGCAGTTCCGCGGCGGCGTGCAACATCGCATGAATCTGGGGCAGCATCTGCTCGCCTTGGGCCGTCAGCTCGGCGCTCCGCCCGCTCCGGTCGAACAGGGCCACGCCCAGCGACGCTTCCAACTCGGCAATCCGCTTGGACAACGACGACACCGACAGGTGAACACGCTCCGCCGCCACGGTGAAGTTGACGCAGGTTGCCGCCCAGTAGAAGGCCTCAAGTTGCTTGAGAGTCATGGCGAATCCAAATCGGTAAATCCCCGATAGTTTCATAAAAGCGAAATTATATCTTCGTTATTTTTCGCTTTTATCGTTGGGTTCGGATTGCTAGATTGGCTCCACATTCTGGCCAACGCACCCATGTCAGCCGCTCCCATCGACGACACCGCTCAGACCGCTGCACTGCAATCCGGTGACAAGAAGACGGAGAACGCGTCCGTTGCGGCAAAAGGCGAGAGGCAGGCGGCCTGGCTAAAACGGCGCGTGCTGTCGCTGAAAGACTTCGAGCCATTGGCACGCAAACGCCTGCCCAAGCCGCTCTACGCCTATGTGAGCGGAGCGGTCGAGGACAACATAACCTTGGCGCAGAACCGACAGTCTTTCGAAGACCTGGCACTGCGGCCCCGCGTGCTGGTTGGCGTGTCGACTCGCGACCTGCGCTTCAGTCTGTTCGGCCGGCAGTACGCTGCGCCATTTGGCCTGGCCCCGATGGGCATCTCGGCCCTGTTCGCCTATCGCGGGGACGTCGTGATGGCACAGGCAGCCAGCCAGGCGTGCGTACCGGCCATCATGAGCGGCTCGTCGCTGATTCGGCTCGAAGACGTCATGGAAGCGGCACCCGGTACCTGGTTTCAGGCCTACCTGCCCGGTGACATGCGGCAAATCGAAGGTCTGCTGGCCCGCGTCGAAGCGGCCAAGGTCGAAACGCTCGTCATCACCGTCGACACGCCCGTCGCGGGGAATCGCGAGAACAACATCCGGGCCGGATTCTCGACGCCGCTGCGCCCGAGTGCTGCCCTCGCCTGGCAAGGCATCACACATCCGCGCTGGCTGCTTGGCACCTTCATTCGCACCGTGGTACGCCACGGCATCCCGCACTTCGAGAACGCGTATGCCCACCGCGGCACGCCTATCGTCTCGCGAAATGTGGAACGCGACTTCTCGGACCGCGCGCATTTCACGTGGGATCACCTGGCCACTATCCGTCGCCGCTGGAAGGGGCAGCTCGTGGTCAAGGGCATCCTGACGGCGGAGGACGCGCGCCTGGCGCAACAGCATGGCGTAGACGGCATCGTCGTCTCGAATCACGGCGGCCGTCAGCTGGATGGCGCTATCGCCTCAATGCGCGCGCTGCCGGAGGTCGTCGAGGCCGTCCCGCAGCTGCCGGTGATGCTCGACAGTGGGGTACGCCGCGGGACCGACGTCCTCAAGGCGCTAGCCCTGGGTGCCCGCTGCGTCTTTATCGGGCGGCCGTTCGCCTACGCGGCGGCAGTGGGCGCCCGCCAGGGTGTTGCGCACGGCATCAATCTGATGCAAGCCGAGATTTCCCGAGACCTGGCCATGCTGGGTATCCCCCGCGCGACGGATGTGGATGCGCGGTGCATCTACCGCCCGCCTCCGCATTGAATCCCAACCTTCACCGCATCCCAACAGAACCCTTACGGTCGATACAGGAGACAAACCAATGACTTCGCCGCACGGCTTTCGCATTCATCCGCGTCCCGCGCACCTTGTCAGTGCGTCGCTGATGGAGCGGTATCGCAATTTCCCGGTCGCCAATGTCAGCGATGCCATGAGCCGTACGACGGGAACCAGTCAGTTGCGCGCATTCCATCGCCGCGACGGCAATCTGGTCGGACGAGCACTGACCGTTCGCACGCGTCCGGGTGACAACCTCATGGTGCACAAGGCCATCGATCTCTCCGGCCCGGGCGATGTCATCGTGGTCGATGCCGGTGGCGTTGGTCCCAATGCCATCATCGGCGAAATCATGTTGGCACTCGCCATTTCGCGCGGCGCGGCAGGCTTTGTCATCGATGGCCTGATTCGCGACAGCGACACGATTGGCAAGGAACCGCTGCCCGTCTATGCCCGTGGCGTTTCGCACCGCGGCCCCTATAAGGATGGCCCTGGAGAACTCCACGTGCCGGTCTCCATCGACGGCATGGTGGTTCGGCCCGGCGACCTGATCATTGGCGATGGTGATGGCCTGCTGGTCGTTCCCGCCGAAGAAGCCGAAGCGATTGCGGTTCGCGTGGAAGACGTCCAGCGCATGGAAGCTGGCGTGCTGGAATCGATTGCGCAAGGCCGTGCTGACCGTACCTGGGTAGACCGCTCGCTGGCTGACAAGGGGGTCCTATGAGCCAGGCCCTTCCGACAAAGCGCCAGGTCGTGCGCTTCGACCATTGGCTGGACCCCGCCTTCGATTGCATAGTGGGCGAAGCGCCAGATGTCGCGCTGCACACGTGCCAGCGCGAAGGGGCGGACGAAGAGGCATGGGCGCGCCTCTCCGAAGCCCACGTGTATCAGATTTCCGCCGCCAAGGACGAGCTGCCCCGACGTTGGTTCGTGACGGCAGAGCTTCTCGCGCGTTGTCCGAACCTTCTGGCCGTGTCATCGAGCGGCTCCGGTTGCGACACCATCGACATCGCCGCCTGCACGGCCGCGGGTGTGGCCGTGATGAACCAGGCCGGCGGGAACGCCGATTCCGTGGCTGAAATGGCGCTCGGGTTGATGCTCTCTGTGATGCGGCGCATCCCGGAGTCGGACCGCCGCATGAAGACGCATACCACCGGCAGCCGCGAAGACCTGATGGGCCACGAACTCCGTGGACGTACGCTGGGTCTGGTCGGTGTCGGACATGCCGGGAGCCGCGCTGCGGCGCTTGGCCGTGCCTTCGGCATGCGCGTGATTGGCTATGACCCGTATCTCGACAGCGCAGAGATGGCCAAGCGCGGTGCCGAGTCCGTCTCGTTCGACGAGTTGCTGCGCACCTCCGATATTGTGTCGCTACACTGCCCGCGCGATGCCAGCACACTCGGGATGATGGACGCTGCAGCCTTCGCGGCCATGCGCCAGGGCAGCATCTTCGTCAGCACGGCCCGGGGCGGCATCCACGATGAGACTGCCCTGTACGAAGCGCTGTCCGGCGGACACCTGGCGGGCGCCGGCCTGGACGTCTGGGATTACGAACCGCCTCCGCCTGGACATCCGCTTCTGACGCTCGACAACGTCGTCGCCACCTTCCACACGGCAGGCGTGACGCATGACGCCCGTCGCAGGAACGCCACATTGGCCGCGACGCAGATCCTGGCACTGCTGGCAACGGGCGATAAGCCCGAACGTTTGGTGAACACCGCCGCATGGCCCAGGGTACGCCAGCGCATGGAGGACGCCTTGCTCGTTGCCGCGCGCTGACCACAAGCCGTCATCACAAAAATACGCCGGCCACATGAGGGTCGGCGAGGAGACAACACCATGCACAGCAATCCCGACTCCCGTCGTCGGCGTCTATCCCTTTCCCTTGCCGCGTCTTCGCTCGTCGGCATGGTCGGCAGTCTGCTGCCGGCATCGGCCCAGGCGCAAGCCGCACCGTGGCCGAATCGCCCCATCGAGATGATTGTGGCGTACGCACCGGGCGGCGGCACCGACCTGGTAGCCCGCCTGCTCGCACGGCATCTGGAGAAGGAGCTGGGTGCAACCATCGTCGTTCAGAACAAGCCGGGGGCCGGCGGCGCCATTGGTTTCGCCGAACTGGCACGCGCCACGCCGGACGGCTACACCATCGGCTTCATCAACACGCCGAACTTGCTGACGATTCCAATCGAGCGCAAGACGACGTTCACCTGGAAGAGCTACGACCTCATCGGCAATCTGGTAGACGACCCGGGCGCATTCACCGTCAATCAGTCCAGCAACATCGATTCGCTGGCGACGCTCGTGAAGTATGCCAAGGCAAATCCGGGCGCTGTCGCCGTCGGCACCACGGGCGTCGGCTCGGACGACCATCTCGCGATGCTGCTGTTCGAAAAGGCGGCGGGCGTCAAGATGACACATGTGGGCTACAAGGGGGCCGGCGAAGTCCGTGGCGCGCTGGCGGGTCAGCAGATTACGATCGGCGCCATCAACGTTGGCGAAGCGCTGGCGTACCAGAAGGGCGGCACGCCGCTTAAGTTCCTGGGACAGATGGGATTGTCGCGCGCGGTACTCGCGCCCAACGTCCCGACGTTCCGCGAGCAGGGCTACAACATCGAGCTCGCCTCCTTGCGCGGCCTCGCCGCCCCGAAGGGCCTGCCTGAGCCGGTCAAGAAGAAGCTTGTCGATGCGATGGCCAAGGTTGCCGTGGACCCGCAGTTCAAGCAGCAAGCGGACGCCATGTTTGCGCCACTGCGCTACCTGGCCCCGGCCGCCTATGCCGCCGAACTCGAACGTGGCGAAGCCGGCTTCCGCCAACTGTGGAAGGAAATGCCATGGCAGGAAAAGTGAAGACATCGCGCAGCGATCCTTGCCGCCGGTAACGCCCGCTTTTGCATGCGCGTATGCGGCTAGTGCGTGGCGCCCCCGCCTTCCTTGAGATCGGCGGATACCTCGAGCGCCGTGGCGACCATGATTTCGATGGCCGCAATCAGCGTGCGGGCTTCCATGCTCGGCGCGCCGGGGTGGGCGGCGGCCATCTGCGGCAAGTACGGTACGTGAATGAAGCCGCCACGCAGGGCTGGACGCTCGGTCGCGATGCAATGCAGCAGCGAATAGAAGATGGCGTTGCAGTTGTAGGTGCCGGCGGTCTGCGAAACCGATGCCGGGATGCCCGATTCGCGCAGACGCCGGACCAGTGCCTTGATCGGCAGCGCGGAAAAGTAGGCGGCAGGGCCGCCGGCGATCACGGGTTCGTCGATGGGCTGCCGGCCGGCGTTGTCCGGGATTCGCGCATCCACCACGTTGATCGCCACCCGTTCGACCGATATGTCGCTGCGACCGCCTGCCTGCCCCAGGCACAGCACGAGAACGGGATCGACCTCGGCAATGGCGCCCAGCAGCGCCTGCCTGACGTCGGCAATCACACACGGAAGCTGGCGCGCCACCACGCGCGCGCCGCCAATCACGCGTTCATCGACGGCGCGGGCCGCTTCCCAGGAGGGGTTCAGGGTTTCGCCGTCGAATGGCTCGATGCCTGTGACAAGTACGGTCTGCATTTGGCGCTGTCCGGAGGATGATCGAAGGAAGAAGGAGACCATCCATCGTACCCACGCAATGACGATTCTTGAAATGGATATCCGATATCCGTTAAATTCACGGCATGAATCTGTCCCGGATCGATCTGAACCTGCTCGTGGCATTCGAGGCGCTGTATCAGACGCGCAGTGTCACCCTGGCCGGCAAGCGCCTGAACCGCGCCCAGCCGTCGGTGAGCAATGCGCTGACGCGGCTGCGGGCACTGTTCGGCGATGACCTGTTTGTGCGAACCCACGCGGGGATGCAGCCGACCGAACTGGCGCACACGCTGATGCCCGGGATTTCCTCCGCGCTCGATCACGTGCGCCAGGCCGTCGGCCAGTCGGTGGCTTTTGATCCGGCCATGCCCGCTGGACGCAGCTTTACCATCGCGGCCACGGACTACGCCGATATCGTCCTGCTGCCCCATTTGATCGGACGCCTCCGGCGGCAAGCGCCGGACATCGACCTGCGTATCATGGCGCTCGAGCGGGCGGCCATTTACGAGCAGCTCGATCAGGGCGTGGTCGACGTTGCCATTGGCGGCCATCTCACCGCGCCGAAACGCATGGTGCGAACCCGGCTGTACGAAGAGGACTTCGTCTGCATTGCCAGCCGCTCGCATCCGCAGTTGGCCGCGCATGGCCAGCGGAAGAGTATCGACCTGGCGACCTATCTGCAGCTGCCCCATGCGCTGTTCGCCCCCGGCGATACCGGATCACGGCGCGGGGTCATCGATGCCCGGCTCGACAAGCTGGGTCTGCAACGGCGTGTCGCGGCGACGTTTTCGCACATCGTGGCATTACCGCTGGCCGTGGCGCACAGCGACCTGGTGGCGACCGTTGCCAGGCGGGTGGCGCACCGGCTCGCCTCCCCCGACGTGCAGATCTGCGAGGTACCCGAAGCGCTTGCCGATACTGCCTTCGACATCGAGCTGATTCACAACCGGCGGACGCAAGCCGATGCAGCGGCCGTGTGGCTCAGGCAGGAGATCCGGGCAGCGGTCGTGGCCATGCGCTGATGCGCGTGCTGCGGCAAGCGGGGTGCCCCCGCAGCACTTGTCAGGCCAGGTGGCAGCGAACCCAGTGATCGGCGCCGCGCAGCCGCAAGGCAGGCTCGGACGCCCGGCACTGGTCGGTGGCGTGGGCACATCGCGTATGGAAGCGGCACCCGGACGGCGGGTCCAGCGGGCTGGGCAGTTGGCCTTCCATGACAACCCTTGGCAGGCGCCGGTTTGCCGGGTGGGCCGAAGGCGCCGCCGACATCAGCGATCGCGTGTACGGATGCAGCGCGCGATGCCAGACTGCATCGCGCGGGCCCTGTTCCACGACCTGTCCCAGGTACATCACGGCGATGCGGTCGGACATGTGCCGTACCACGGCCAGGTCGTGCGAGATGAACAGATAGGCGATGCCGAGCGTTTCGCGCAGGTCCAGCAGCAGGTTCAGTACCTGCGCGCGCACCGAGACATCGAGCGCCGACACCGCTTCGTCGCACACGATCAACGCGGGATTCAGCATCAGTGCACGGGCGATGGCCACACGCTGGCGCTGTCCGCCGGACAGTTCGTGAGGAAAGCGACCGGCCATGTCCGGATGCAGGCCCACGCTCCGAAGCACTTCCGCTACCCTGGCCTGGCGTTCGGCGGTATTGCCGCGCCGATGCACGATCAGCGGCGCCTCAAGCGCCTGGCCGATGGTCGTACGTGGGTTGAGCGATGCGGCGGGGTCCTGAAACACCATTTGCACCCGCGGCCGCACCGCGTGCAGGGCCCGGCCGCGTGCCCTGGCGATGTCTTCGCCGTCCAGCCGGACCTCGCCTTCATCGACATCCGTCAACCGCATGGCGACGCGCGCGACGGTGGATTTTCCGCAGCCGCTTTCCCCCACCAGACCCAGTGTCTCGCCAGGTGCGATGTCCAGAGAGACGCGGTCCAGCGCGCGCACCACGCCGGCCTGCGTTGGATAGTGGCGAGACACGCCCCGGAGTGACAGCAAGGGCGCGCTCATGCCACGGCCTCTTCAAGCGATACGGTTCGTCGGGTCACGGGGACCAGCGGTGCATGGCACGCTACATCGCCACTGCCTGCGTGCCGAAGCGCGGGCGTGGTTGCGCGGCAGTTGTCCTGCACGAAGGCGCAGCGCGGGGCGAAGGCGCAGCCCGGCGGCATGGCCGTCAGCGGGGGCACGGTGCCGGCAATCTCCGGCAGGCGCGCGCCCGGCGGCAGCGTTTCGATGGCCAGCGATGCCAGCAATCCGGCCGTGTACGGATGCGCGGGCCGGGTGAGCAAGGCATCGACCGGGCCCTGTTCGACGATTCGGCCGGCATACATGACCGCCGCACGATCCGCAGTCTCGGCGACCACGCCGAGATCGTGGGTAATGAGCAGCATGGCCATGCCGGTTTCGGCCTGCAGGCGCTTGAGCAGGCTCAGGATCTGGGCCTGCGTCGTGACGTCCAGGGCCGTCGTCGGTTCATCGGCAATCAGCAGGTCGGGCTCGCCGGCCAGCGCAATGGCGATCATCGCGCGTTGCCGCATGCCGCCCGACATCTGGTGAGGATAGTCGTTGGCGCGCTCGCGCGGCGATGGCATGCGTACCTGTTCGAGCAGGGCAATGGCACGCTGTGCGGCATCGGCGCGACTGGTGCGCCGATGCAGGCGGATCGTTTCTGCGATCTGGTCGCCGATCCGCATCACGGGATTCAGGGCCGACATCGGCTCCTGGAAAATCATGGCAATACGGTGGCCACGGATCCCCTGCATGGCGCGGTCGTCCAGCGCAAGCAGCTCGGTGCCGTCGAGGAACACCTGGCCGCTGATCCGCGCCAGGCGGCGCGGCAGCAGCCGCAGCAGGGCGCAGGCGGTGACCGATTTGCCGGAGCCGCTTTCGCCGACCAGCGCAAGGGTCTCGCCACGATCGATGGTCAGCGAGACATCGTGCAGCGCCGTGACCGGGCCGTCCGGCATGGCGAAGCTGGCGCGCAGGGCGCGTACATCGAGCAGCGTCATCGGTCAGCTCCGTCGTTGGCGCAGATGAGGGTTCAGCGCGTCGTTGAGGCCATCGCCGATCAGGTTGAACGCCAGCACTGTCAGGACGATGGCGAAGCCGGGCAGGCCGCAGATGTACCAGGCATCGGCTACCTGTTCGCGGCCGCCGCCGATGATGGTGCCCCAGCTCATCACGTTGGGGTCGCCCAGGCCCAGGAACGCCAGCGATGCTTCGGTCTGGATGGCCGTGGCAACCGTCAGCGTTGCCATGGCGATCACCGGTGGCAACGCGTTGGGCAGGATCTGGGTGACGATGATGCGCAGATGGCTCATGCCAATGGTTTCGGCCGCCAGCACGAATTCGCGCCCGCGCAGCGACAGGAATTCGGCGCGCACCAGGCGGGCGGTGGCCGGCCACGACACCACGCCGATGGCCACGACCACGGTGGTCACCGAGGGCTTGAAGATCGCCACCAGTACCACGGCCAGCACGAACTTCGGGACCGTCTGGAAGACCTCGGTCAGGCGCATCAGCGTCGCATCGACACGCCCGCCGAAATAGCCGCCGAGCGCGCCCACGGTGATGCCCAGCGACGCCGCCAGGGTGGTGCTGACGAGCCCGATCAGCAGCGACACGCGCGCCCCGGCCGCCATGCCGGTGGCCAGGTCGCGTCCCATGAAATCGGTGCCCAGCGGATAGGCAGCATCGTCGCCGGGCCACAGCATCGGCGGACCGGCCATGTCCCACGGGTCGCCAGGAAAGACGAAGGGCCCGACGATGGCGACGAGCGCCACCGCCAGCATCAGCAGGACGCCAAGCGCGATCGAAGGATGCGCAAACGCGGCGCGCCACAGCGCTCGCGGTGCGTTGCGCGTGGGTATCCACCGGCGCGCAAGCACGGCCGGCGCGTTCATGCCCGGCTCCTGCTGCCCGCCACCGAAACCCGGGGATCGATGGCTGCGTAAAGCAGGTCCACAAGGATGTTCACAACAGTCACCAGCAGCGAGCTCAGCAGCAGGATGCCCAGCAGCAGGTTGAAATCGCGCGCCAGTACGGACTCGAAAGCCAGCCTGCCCAGCCCAGGCCAGCTGAAGACGGACTCGACCAGCACCGCGCCGCTGAGCAGCGACGCCACCTGGTAGCCGGCCATCGTGACCAGCGGCAACAGCGCGTTGCGGAGCGCATGGACCACGGTCACGCGAACCTCGCCCGCGCCCTTGGCGCGGGCGGTGCGCACGAACTCCGCGCCATCGAGTTCAAGCATTGCGGTGCGTACCAGCCGCGTATAGACAGCCAGATAGAACGTGGCCAGCGTGCAGGCGGGCAGGATCGCGTGCAGCGCCACGTCGCGCAGCCACGCCAGGCCCGTGTAGCCAGCGCTGACATCGGTCATGCCGCCCGACGGCAGCCAATGCAGCCGGGCCGAGAACAGTACGATGGCCATCAGCCCGAGCCAGAACGTGGGCATGGCATAGGCGGCGAGCGTCAGGCACGACACCAGTCGATCCGGCCAGCGATGGACCCGTACGGCAGACAGTACGCCCAGCGCCAGACCCAGCACCAATGCAATCGCCATGGCCAGTGCCATCAGCAGCAGCGTTGCGGGTAGCCGGCTCATGATCAGGTCGAACACCGGCATGTTCTGGCGGTACGAGAAGCCGAGGTCGAGGGTGGCGATCTGCCCAAGGTAGCGCACGAGTTGCAGCGACAGCGGCTGGTCGAGGCCGAAGCTCGCGCGCAGCTGGGCCATGGTCTCGGGTGTGGCGGCACCGGCTTCGCCTGCCAGCACGTCGACCACATCGCCGGGCGCCAGCTGCAGGATGACGAAATTCATCAAGGCGATGCCCACGACCACCGGCACCACCTGCAGCAGGCGCTGGCGAAGGAAAGCCAGGGCGACACGGCGGCGCATGGCTCAGGCCCGAGGTGTGAGCCATGCATCGGCATACGATGCAAACAGGCCGTCACCCTGCGCCGCCGCCTTGCGGAAGCGCGCCGTGGACACGGTGACCCAGGTCTGTTCCACCAGATCGAGTACCGGCACGTCGTCCTGCACGATCTGCTGCCACTGCTTGATCAGGGCCTTGCGCTTGCCCTCGTCGGCCTCGCGCCCGGCGGCTTCCATGACGCGGTCGAGCTCCGGGTTCGAGTACCCCGAGCCGTTGGTCCATGGCGCGCCCTTGATGATGTTCTTCGTCCAGAACAGCCGCTGCACGCCCAGCGTGGGATCGGGCAGCCGATGCAGGCTGGAGATCATCAGGTCGTAGTCCTGGTCGGTAAATACGCGGCGCAGGTAGGTGGCGGTGTCGCCAGCGCGCAGTTCCACGTCGACGCCGACGCGCGCCAGCGATTGCTTGATGAACTCCGCCGGCCGGCTGGCGGTGACCCCGCCGCCGCCATCGTAGTCCAGCGTAATGCGCAGGCGCTTGCCATCCTTGCCCGGCCTGTAGCCAGCCTCGTCCAGCAGCGCAGCGGCCTTGCTGACGTCAAACGGATACTGGCGCGTATCGGGCGAATAGTAGTTGACGACCGAAGACGGCACGGGCCCCGTGGCAGGCTTGCCGTAGCCCAGGAACACCACCTTCAGCAGCGCGTTGCGGTCAATGGCGTAGGCCAGCGCCTGTCGAACCCGCCGATCGGCGAAGTACGGCTTGCGGACGTTGAACTGCGTCAGGAAGATCGTGGCCAGGTAGCGGCCATCATCGGTGTTGATGCGGTACCGTTGCTTGTCCTGGAAGCGGCCCAGGTTCGACAGCGGAATGCTGGACCCCAGGGCGACGTCGATCTCCCCCGCTTCCAGCGCCACCGTGCGGGCGGCGGCGTCGGGAATGAACTTGAATACGACGCCGTCCAGGTATGGCTGGTCTTTCTGCCAGTAGTTCGGGTTCCGCTCCAGCCGCACATGGCTGCCCTTGACCCACTCCTTGAACACGAACGGGCCGGTGCCCACGGGCGCATTGTTCAACGGGTTGCTCAACACGTCCTTGCCCTCGTAGAGGTGGCGCGGCAGGATCTGCGCGCCGTACGTATTGATGTAGTTGATCAGGTAGGCGGCGGGCGACGACAGGCGAATGATGACCGTGTGCGGATCGGGCGTATCCACGGCCGTGACGTTGGCAAAGGCCGCGCGGCCAAACGGATGGAGCTTCTTCCAGACTTCAAGCAGCGTGTACTGGACATCCGCCGCCGAGAAATCCTTGCCGTCATGCCACTTGACGTTCTTGCGCAACTGGAAAGTCGTGGTCAGGCCGTCGGCCGAGGTCGTCCACGACGTTGCCAGCGCAGGCACGGGACGCAGGTTCAGGTCGTAGGCCACGAGGCCTTCCAGCACCTTGCTGGATACCTGTCCGATGTTCATCGTGGTGATGAACGCGGAGGTCAGCAGCGTCGGCTCTGGCGAGACCGCCACGTTGAGCACGCCCCCGCGGACCGGCGACCCCTGCGCTGCGGCAGCGTCTGCGAGAACGTCCGCCGAGAACGGGACACCGATGGAAAACAGCGTGGAAGCAGCAAGGAAATCGCGACGGTTCATTTCGGGCGGCAGGATGGGCGGATGGTGACAGCCATCGAGTGTAGATATCGCCTGCCGGGCCGGGAACGAATGATTTCCTCTTTGCTATCGCGTTTGGTGCACCGTCGCTCCTAAGGGACGCCTCGCGCGACGCGCATTCTCAAGGCTTCGGCTCGACAATGGCGATTGCCACGTTGCCGTTGCCCGTCGCGAAGGGGCTACCGACTAGCGCCGTCAAGGCTCCAGTCGAACCATTGATCGAGAACGCGTAGAGGGAACCATTGAGTGAGGGGGTATACAAGAAGCGGCCGCTCGACTCGATTCGCAAACGCCGCCCGTTAATTCCCACCGGCACGACATCCGCTGCGGCCGTGGAGGTTCCGGTCGCCGGATCGAGTAGATGTCGCGCGATAGATCCTGCGGTTCCCAGTACATAGGCAACCTGGCCGGATGGCGTCAGCGCGATGTCTGCGGCGCCGACAACCCCGGCATAAAAAACCGTCATTGCCGAGAGTTGACCCGTCGATGGGTCGACGGCGGCCACACCCACCGAATTCGCCAAGCTGTCCGGCACGTAGAAGCGGGACCCATCTGGCGACAACACCGTTGCACTTGGACTGGGGCCACCGGCCGGGATATTGACACGCGAGTACCAATCAAAGCCCAGTCCAGCAACGAAATCAATTTTCCCAATGCCGTTTTGCAAGGTATCGCTGACATACAAGTGCGCACCGTCCGCGGAGATGGCCAATTCGGTGGTAGTGACGCCGCCTGCCAGACCCGAGGCAAAGAGCGGTATGGACTTATGGGTTATGCCGTCGATCTGGTGATTGTCGATGCCGACAACGCTGCCCGCGCGACCAATATGCAGCCATTGCCCCGACGGGTGCACCACAATAGATTGCGGTGTCCCAGGGGCGATCAGCGGTGTAGCGCCGCCCGGAATGAGGGCGAGTGCGCCGGTCGTTGGATCTAGCGTGAAGGCGATGACTGTGAGGGTATCTTCCGTGACGGCGTAGCCAAACAGACCTGACTTCTCAAAGTCCAGGGCAGTCACCTTACCGTTGAAAGCGAACGGAGAGCCAGGGACCGCTATGGGCGCCCCGCTCGAGGGGTCAATGCGGTAGGAAGAGATCGTCCGATCATCACGGTTGGCCACCACCACGAATTGCGCTTGCACGCAGGTGATTGCGATGCTCGCTACGTTGGCCGCGGCCACCGCTCCGGCGCCATTCGCCACCGTGCAGGTCTGCCCCGCCGGCTGCGCGGCCACAGTGACTGCATAGGTGGAGGCAGACTGCCGCGGCGTGGGTAGAGTGAATCCGCCATTGGCGCTGATCACCTGGGTGTCGCCATTGGTGTCCGCGAGCTGCAGGCTCTTGCCGGTGGCGAGGCCCGACACCGTGCCGCCTACCGTATAGGTTGGCGGCAGCGCGGCGTTGCGCGTCAGCGCCGCGCTCGCGCAGAGCCGGCCGCCGGACGGAGCGTCGGCGCAGGCGGTCAGTGTTGCAGCGCCGGCCGCGGTGGCTGAGTTCGGACTCGCCACCTTGGCACTGCGGCCGTCGGCGGCTGGCGTCGCCACGAAGCTCGCGTCATCGCTGGTCCACGACCAGTGGGTGAGATCCGCTACCCCGTCCACGCCGTCCGACCGGCGCACGGCCACCGTCACGGTCTGTGCCGCGCCGCCCGCGGTCACGGTAACGGTGGCAGGGCTCAGCACGAGGGTGTACGACTTGGCCGGCGCCGCCTGGACCACCAGGTGCGTGACGCTGGTGATGCGGCTGCCGTCGGCGAGCGTCGCAGTGGCCGTGATGTCGGCCGTGCCGGCGGCCAGGGTCTGGACGGTGGCGTAGGTGCCGACCGGCGCCGCGGCGGCCGCCATCACCGAGGCCGACACCGCAGCCGGCGCCTTGTCCGAGGCAGACACCACGGTAGCCACGGTTGGGTCGGAGGACGTCCACGCAAAGCTGGCGCCTTTCAGCTCGCTGCCATCGGCCGCCAGCAAGGTCGCCTTCAGGGTCAGCGTGCCGCCGGCCACCGGCGCGGCGCTTCCTGTGTTGACCACCAGGCGCGAGGTCGCCGGCGTGGCGGTCGGCGCCTGGGACGTGTCATCGGAACCGCAGGCAGCGAGCAGCGCCGCGGTGAGCAAGGCGATGCCGGCAGCGCGTGCGCCGGCAAGAGCGTGTGGAAACATGGACCCAACCCGTATCTATATAGAAAGGGCCGCTCTTCCCTTTCCGGGCTCGCGGCCAGTGGCGCCCTCGTCGGAGCGTCTTGCGCGCGACTCTACCAGCGACCGGCGCTCACCCACATCCCCCAGAGGGGGTGAACAGGCAACCCGGCGCCTTATTCGCTTTTATGCCTTTTGGAGCACTTTTTGCCGGTTCTTGATCATCTTCATATCAAGAACCGTGCACGCCAGCCAATAAGCCGTTGCCGGTCATTTGCAAAAGCCAGCGTTGCACGCAATGGTGTTTCTGTTCGAAAGCTCGCCCGATTCGCCGAAATCCCCATGTTCTAAACCACCGACCGGTTCGCTGCATGCCGCAGGCTTTCCAGCATGGCGGCCACGGCGGATCGCTTGAGACCGTCGTCGCGCCAGTACATCGACACCGACCCAAATCCGGCAAGCCGCAGCGGCACGATCCGCAGGGCGCCCAGCTCTTCCAGCCGGCGCGCCGTGCGATGGGACGCCAGCCCGATCATGTCGCTGTTGTTGAGCAGCGTGAGATTGAGCACGGTGGAGTTGCTTTCCACGGCGTCAGGCGGCAGCGGAAAGCCGGCACTCGCAAGCGCGGCCTCCAGCGCATTGCGGATCGGCGTGCCGCGCGGCCACACTACCCAGCGATGCGCCTGCAGGTCGCTCCACGCCACCTGATCGCCCAGCACCAGTGGATGGCGCGGCCGCGCCACGAAGTGGATGGGCTCCATGTACAACGATTCGGTGCGCACCTGCGCATCCTGCAGCTCCGGCGCTGAACGGCCCACCACGATATCGAGTTCGCTGCGGGCCAGCTGGCTCATCAGCCGGTCCATCGTGGTCTCCACCAATCGCACCTGGGCGCGCGGCAGCCGCTGCAGCAGGCCCAGCACGGCCAGCGGCACAGTATCGGCGGCCGACGCTCCTGAGGTCCCCACCACCACCAGCCCACTGCCACCGTCGCGCATGGCCTGCAGGTCGTCACGCGCCACATCCAGTTGCGCCTCGATCCGGCGCGCATGCTCGATCAGTGATTCGCCGTAAGGCGTCGGCCGCAGGCCGCGCGCCTGCCGTTCGAACAGCGGCAGTCCGATGTCGTCCTCGAGATCCTTGAGCCACTTGGAAAGGCCCGGCTGTGTCGTATTGAGCATGGCGGCCGACTGGCTCATATTGCCGGTCTCTGCCAGGCTCAGCAGCATCTGCAGATTGCGCAGCCGAAGGCGCTGGGTCCAGTCCATTCCGTCCACCTATATCTTTGTTGGTATAGATCCAAGCAAAACTTCATTTCAAATCTTATAGGGCGCGGCGTATAACTCCAAGCAACAAGGCAATGCCACAGCAGCCGGCATCGACAACAAGCCAACGGAGACACGCATGTCCGAGCACACCCTGGACCCCGCCCGCGCCGCCTATTACGAGCGCATCGGCCGCAGCCACATGACCCCGCTCTGGGAGTCGCTGCATGCGCTGGTGCCGCGCGAGCCCCGCCCGCAGATCGTTCCCGCCCTATGGAAGTACGAGCAGGTGCGCCCGCTGGTCATGCAGGCCGGCAGTGTGATCAGCGCCGAGGAAGCCGTGCGCCGCGTACTGGTGCTGGAAAATCCCGGCCTGCCGGGCAAGTCGAGCATCACCTCCACGCTGTACGCAGGCCTGCAACTGATCCTGCCCGGCGAAGTGGCGCCCAGCCATCGGCATACCCAATCGGCGCTGCGCTTTATCGTCGAAGGCAAGGGCGCGTGGACGGCCGTCAACGGCGAGCGCACCACGATGCATCCGGGCGATTTCATCATCACGCCGTCGTGGACGTGGCATGACCACGGCAATCCGTCCGCCGACGAAGGCGGCGAGCCCGTGGTCTGGCTCGATGGCCTCGATATCCCGCTGGTGCAGCAGTTCGACGCCGGCTTTGCCGAGAACTACCCGGAAACCCAGCAGCCGGTACTGCGCCCTGAAGGCGACAGCTTTGCGCGCTTCGGCCACAATATGGTGCCGGTGCGCCACCGCGTGACAGACCCGACTTCACCGATCTTCAGCTACCCCTACGCCCGCTCGCGTGAAGCGCTGGACCAGCTCTACCGCCATGGCGAACTCGATGCCTGGGACGGCGTGAAGCTGCGCTACGTGAACCCCGCCACCGGTGGCTGGCCGATGCCCACCATCGCCACGTTCATGCAGTACCTGCCGGCGGGCTTCCAGGGCAAGACCTACCGCAGTACCGACGCCACGGTCTACAGCGTGGTGGAAGGCAGCGGCACCGTGCGCATCGGCGACGCACAGTTCCAGTTCGAGCCGCGCGACGTGTTCGTGGCCCCGTCCTGGGCGCCGGTGCAACTGGCCGCCATCAACGACGCGGTGCTGTTCAGCTACTCCGACCGCCCGGTGTTGTCCGCCCTGAACCTGCTGCGCGAATCGCGCACCTGAACCGCTTTTCACCTCCGTATGCCATCGGCCCGCGCCCCGACGCAGGCTGCGGCCCCGCTCACCCTGCTTTCACTGGATACCAGACCATGAACTTCGTTTTCACGCCCCCCGCGACCGTCGCCGTTCCCGTTGCCGGCACCGACGATGTGTTTGCCGTGCGCCGCGTCTACTGCGTGGGCCGCAACTACGCCGCCCACGCCCGTGAGATGGGTTTCGATCCCGACCGCGAGCCGCCGTTTTTCTTCTGCAAGCCCGCCGACGCCGTGATCCCCGTGCAGGACGGCCAGACGCTGGAGCTGCCCTACCCGTCGCAGACGCAGAACTACCACTACGAGGCCGAGCTGGTGGCCGTGATTGGCAAGGGCGGCTCGGACATCCCCGTGGAAAGCGCGCTGGAACACGTGTACGGCTACGCCGTGGGCCTGGACATGACACGCCGGGACCTGCAGATGAAGATGCGCGAAATGGGCCGCCCGTGGGAGATCGGCAAGGCCTTTGACGCGTCCGCGCCGATCGGCCCGATCCACCGCGCCAGCGAGATCGGCCATCCGCAGCAGGCCGAGATCACACTGACCGTCAACGGCACGACCAAGCAGCGCAGCAACGTCACGCACCTGATCTGGTCGGTGGCCGAGACGGTGGCCTACCTGTCGCAATTCTTCCACCTGGAACCTGGCGATGTGATCTACACGGGCACACCCGAGGGCGTGGGTGCGGTCAAGGCCGGCGACCTGATGGTCACCGCCGTGGAAGGCCTCGGTGAACTGAAGGCGCGCGTGATCTGACGCTTGGGACACCCACCATGCAGCTCTATAGTTTCTTCAACAGTTCCACGTCTTACCGGGTGCGGATCGCGCTGGCCCTGAAGGGCCTGCCGTACGACTACCTGCCCGTGAACATCCGCACCGGCCAGCATCGCGAAGCCGAGTACGTGGATGGCATCAATCCGTCGGCCAGCGTCCCTGCGCTGGTGGACGGCGACTTCCAGCTGAGCCAGTCGCTAGCCATCATGGACTACCTGGACGCCCGCCATCCGGCACCGCGCCTGATCCCGCAAGACCCCGTGCAGCGCGCACGCGTGCTGGAACTGGCCAACCTGATCGGCTGCGACATCCATCCGGTCAACAACATGCGCGTGCTGCGCTATCTGGACGGCGTGCTCAAGGTCACGGCAGCACAGAAGGATGCCTGGTACCGGCACTGGATCGACGACGGCATGGCCTGCGTGGAACGGCTGCTGGCGCGCTACGGCCACGGCCGCTACTGCTTTGGCGATGACCCGACGCTGGCGGACGTGACGCTGGTGCCACAGATGGCCAATGCGCTGCGCATGGGCTGCGACCTGTCCGCATATCCGCGTGCCATGGCCGTCTACGACCACGCGTCGGCACACCCCGCCTTCCAGGCCGCCGCCCCGGCGCGCCAGCCTGACTACATCGCCTGACGCAGCACGCCAGCAGGCCAGGAGACAACATCATGACAACCCTCACGAAGACAACCGCACGCGACGACCGCAAGGTGCTGATCATCGGTGGCGGCATTGGCGGCCTGGCCGCTGCGCTCGCGCTGGCACGCCAGGGCGTGCGCATCGAGCTGCTGGAGCAGGCCGAGAAGATCGGCGAGATCGGCGCGGGCATCCAGCTGGCCGCCAATGCGTTTGCCGCGCTGGACGCGCTGGGCGTGGGCGAGGCGGCGCGCAACCGGGCGGTGTTCACCGACTACATCGAACTGCGCGATGCCATCGACTGCAGCAGCATCGCACGTGTCGACGTGGGCCAGGCCTACCGCGAACGCTTCGGCAATCCGTATGCGGTGATCCATCGCGCCGACATCCACCTGTCGATCCTGGAAGCCGTGCAGCAGCATCCCCTGATCGAGTTCCGCACCGCGACCCGCGTGGAACGGCTGGAACAGGACGAACGCGGCGTGACCGTGATCGACCAGCACGGCGAACGCCACCGTGCCGATGCGGTGGTGGGATGCGACGGCGTGAAATCGGCCGTCCGCCAGGTGCTGATCGGCGACGCGCCGCGCGTGACCGGCCATGTGGTCTACCGTGCCGTGGTGGACTTGGACAACATGCCGAAGGACCTGCAGGTCAACGCGCCCGTGGTCTGGGCCGGCCCGCACTGCCATCTGGTTCACTACCCGCTGCGTGGCGGCCAGCAGTACAACCTCGTGGTGACCTTCCACAGCCGCGAGCCCGAAACCTGGGGCGTGCGCGATGGCAGCAAGGAAGAAGTGCTGTCGTACTTCGAAGGTATCCACGCCTTGCCGCACCAGATGCTGGACCGACCCGATTCCTGGAAGCGCTGGGCCACGGCCGACCGCGACCCGGTGGACCGATGGAGCTTCGGACGCGCCACGCTGCTGGGCGACGCCGCGCACCCGATGACGCAGTACATCGCCCAGGGCGCCTGCCAGGCGCTGGAAGACGCCGTGGCACTGGGTGCCGCCGTGGATGCCGCCGATGGCGATTTCGAGGCCGCGTTCAAGCTGTACGAGCAGGCCCGCATTCCGCGGACGGCTCGCGTGCTGTACGGCGCGCGCGACATGGGCCGCGTCTATCACGCCAGGGGCGTGGACCGCTTCGTGCGCAACACGCTCTGGGTCGGACGCTCGCAAACGCAATTCTATGACGCGCTGCAATGGCTGCACGGCTGGCGCGCAGAGCGGGCACTAAGCCCCACGCCCTGGCTGTAAGCCGATCCGCTTCCTTTCTGCACGAGTAGCGGCCACAAGAGCCGCCTTGTACATCCCACCCCACCCCCGGCTTTCCGGAGGAGACAATATGTCCGCCAAATCCACGTTGAACGTGACCACGTTCATCGATCGCCAGCCGCTGTCCGCATTCCAGGTGACGATCGTCGTGCTGTGTTTTCTGATCGTTGCCATCGACGGCTTCGACACCGCCGCCATCGGCTTTATCGCCCCGGCCATCCGCGCGGAGTGGCAACTGACCCCGGCGCATCTGGCGCCACTGTTTGGCGCGGGCCTGGGCGGCCTGATGGCCGGCGCGTTCCTGTTCGGCCCGCTGGCAGACCGCTTCGGTCGCAAGACGGTGCTGGTGGTGTCGGTGCTGTGCTTCGGCGCGGCCAGCCTGGCATCGGCCTGGTCGCCGGGATTGTGGGAACTGATTGCGCTGCGCTTCGTGACCGGTCTTGGCCTGGGCGGTGCCATGCCCAACGCCATCACGCTGACGTCGGAGTTTTGCCCCGACAAGCGCCGCTCGTTCCTGGTAACCACAATGTTCTGCGGTTTCACGGTCGGCTCGGCACTGGGCGGGCTGGCGTCGGCCGCCCTGATCGAGGCCTTTGGCTGGCGATCGGTGTTGCTGATCGGCGGTGTGCTGCCACTGGTGCTGAGTGTGATGCTGATCCGCATGCTGCCGGAATCGGTGCGCTACCTGGTGGTCAAGGGCCGGGACAATAACCGCGTGCGCGCCACGCTGCGCCGCATCGCACCCGACGCGGACCTGCAGTACACGACCTTTGTGGTGACCGAAAAGGCCGGCACGCAAGTCTCGCCGGTGAGGCACCTGTTCAAGCCGGAACTGCTGCGCGGAACGCTGCTGCTGTGGCTGACGTTCTTCATGAGCCTGCTGGTGATCTACCTGCTGTCGAGCTGGCTGCCGACACTGCTACGCGGCACGGGCATGTCGCTGACCACCGCCGCGCTGGTCACCACAATGTTCCAGGTGGGCGGCACCGTGGGCGCAATCGTGCTGGGCTGGCTGATGGACCGTGTCAATCCGCACTATGTGCTGGCCATCAGCTACGCGCTGGCCGGCGTGTTCGTGGCCGCCATCGGCAGCCTGGCCGGCGCCCCGCTCGCGGCAGGCAGCGCGGTGTTCCTGGCCGGCTTCTGCATCTCCGGATCGCAGGTGGGCGCCAATGCCTTGTCAGCCAGCTACTACCCCACCGATTGCCGCGCCACCGGCGTCAGCTGGGCCAACGGCGTGGGACGCTTCGGCTCGGTAGTGGGATCGGTCGGCGGTGCGACGATGCTGTCGATGGGACTGACGATGCCGTCACTGTTCGTGCTGGTCGGCATCCCTGCCGTCGTAGCTGGCGCGACGATGCTGTCGCTCGGCCTAGTGCGGCGCGGAAGCAGAGCGCAAGAACTGGCGGTCGGCTAACCGGCCATGCTGGCGCCTCGTTAGGCCAGCATGGCGGGCGGCGGTGGACTTTGAGGGAAGCCGACCGCCTGCTTCCCTGAGGTCTCGAGTTCAAAGACGCGTACGGCAAACGTTGACTGTGGCCTGGTTTAGAACTCCGCTCAGTACAGTTTGGAATTCTGTCCCGATGCGTTTCTTGAAGCGTGCATAGGACGGTACTAACTCGTTCCGGACGCCGGGCGCCGGGCGCGGGGTAGATCGCAATTTATGTTAAGTGCGGCTCGTAGGATAGAATCCTATTCCGAAATGACAGAAGCCTATCCTCTTTAGCGGTGGCGCGTCTTGGTATCACCCACCCACCGGCGAAACGTCACCCGCGCAGCCACTGCCTTATCTTCGACCGCGCATCGCATAGCGGCCGTTGATGCGGATTCATGTAAGCAGTCCTTTATGGACGTCCTGCCGAGGTAGTCGATGAGTAGGATCATGGTATCCATCTGCATAAGTGCAGTCTTTGCTCCCGCACTAGCCAACAATGCCGATGCCTTGGCCGCTGCGATTTCAGGAACAGCGAGCGTACCCACAGCGTCCTGCATACTCATAGCTGCTTGGTACTGCAGGCTATTAACGGACGCGTCGCGACGGCCGCCGGTGTCGTCCGTCCCACGGCACCATCTGAGGACCGGTTACTGCCTGCTTCGCCCACTGCGCCTGATTTGCGGCTCGCGCGCGCCTGCATCGCTCCGCTGACAGTCCAATCCTGCCGAATACGCAGTCCGGAAGTCCCGTTTGCGGATTAGTTTGGAGAGTCGGGGCCGGCACAGCGCCGCTCGTGGCCCAGGCCGCGTCGACCCATAGCGAATACCGCTTGCACGTGCCGCAAGACCATTAGTGCGGTTCTGAAGGCGTGGCACCCACAGGGGCTCGCATCGTTTGCGGCTCACGCCACTTGGCGCTGACGAGCAAATGGTATCCACATCGCCCGCTACGCTTGATGGGAGGCGACTTTTCAGTCCGTGATACGGGCCGCAAACGTGATAGTTTTTGAGGGGAAGCCCCCGAAGTTGGCTTTTGGCGTTGCGAGGAGGGCGACCCTTTATCCACCGTGCGCAAGGCCAGTGCATACCGTTTGCACGTGCCGCGCCGGCCATCGATCAGGAGCGGGGGAAGCGCCCGCAATGCACGGGCATCGTTGGCGTTCGCTTGCGGCGTTACGGAGCTCGATTACGTGCAAATGGTATCCGCCAGTGCCCACCGGCGCCGCTCGAACTCAATGCGTAATCAAGCTCGCAATGATGTCGCGGCGCTCGTGCAAGACGCGCACGACGTCCAGCACCTCACCGCTCACGCGTAGAACACCAGGAAGGGGAAGCGATCGAGCGACCAGACGCGCAGCGATGCGTCCAGCAGGAGGTGGGCGTAGCGGCGCGAGCCAATGCTCGGATGTTCGAGCAGGAAGGTCAGCACGCTCAGCAATTCGTCGGTAAAGGCCTCGCCAAGACCTGGCGCGGCATCGTCATACCAGTCCTGGGCCGTATCGGCGTCACCGCGCGCAGCGGGACGTAGCTTCGGGCGCAACGCCACGGCTTAGCGCTTGCGGCTTTGCAGGCGGGCGCGGAACTCGGCCGCGAATTCGTCAACATGCGCGTACTCGGCCCCTTCGCCGCTGTTGAGCCCTTCCAGGATGAGCTCATACAGGCGACGCTCCGCCTCGTTCTGCGGACCAATAGCATCGGCAGCACGCGGCAGCAGGTACTTCTGCGAGTAGGGAGGGGTCGGGCGGGCCATGCCGCATTCTACCAAGGGTGCGGACAGTCTAGTCATCATCTCCCTCGATCAGCGCCTCCAGCGGCACTTTCGGGCCCGCGCTATGGCGTCACGGTCTGCCGGCTGCGCTCGCCGTTCGCGACCGGTGCGTGCCGCATGCACCTACTCCAGCTGGCGGATCTGCTCGTAATACGCAAAGCCTTGATTTCATGCGGGTTTCCGGACTCGTGTATGACGCAAACGCCCACCGGAAACGCATCGATCAACCGCAAAGCTAAGCCTGGCGCGGGTTTTAGGCTCATCGAACGATGTGCGTATGGTGTGCAGAGAGATTAGGACCCAGATTTGCGGCGGAATCGGACCAGGCGGAGGGCCTGTTACACCCCGCCAACGCCGCTAAAGAGCGTATCCCATCAGGGTTGCAGGGCCAGCCACGTCCCACAACAGTCCCATTACTGTTACCTTTAAGTTGCCTTTCAGTTCCCCACGCGCCGTCGGTGTTCCCAACAAGTTGCCGTTTTGTTGTCTTTCTGTTGCCCTGCCATGCTGCCACCCAAACCGATTCACCTGCTGTCGGACGACGAACTGGAAGCACTCTTCGCCGAGATGTTCAACGACGATGGCGAGGCCGCCCGTGAGCACCTCGCCAATGGCAACCCCATCTATGTGTCAACGCCGGATACGCCCAAGGGCACCGTCGAGAAGCGCTTCCCGGATGGCACCCGGCAGTTCGTGCGCTTCGATCTCCAGGGCGAGCACGCCGTCAGCGACATCATGCTGCCCGACGCATAGCCCGGAAACGACAACGCCCGCGCGAAGCGGGCGTTGAAGGAGTTGGTACTCCGGTAGTTTTACGGTCCGTAAGACTAATAACCTTCTGGCAGTGCCCCAAACTTCAGTTCCACCCCCATGTCCAGCAATTGCTGCTGCGCTGAAGTTAAGAAGCGCATGCCAGCCTCGCTGGGGCCATGCTGGTGCACAATCTCGATTCGTATGGAGCGGCCTTTTGAGCCAGGCAAGACTTCCTCCATCTGGCCACTCCCAATGAAGCCGAGATAGGCCCCGATTTTCTGCTCCAGCAGGCTAAAGTGGCTTGCTTCATCGTCCCAGGTGAGATGGTCGGAGATGGTAAGAACGACCTTTCCATCATCCTTCGCAATCCCCATCCCGTCTACGGCATTCGCATTCTCAACGGTCACAACTAGTATCCCTTCTGAAGGTTACTTGGTCTCACAACCTGTACTGTGGTTGGAGGAATCACAGTGCCAGCTGGATAGCTTGGATTCCCCGAATTTCCCACTACTACACCGCCATACTGCTCGATCAAAGGAAAGCCGGCCGTCTGATTACGCGTCAGTCGCGCAGCTTCGCTAGCTTTAGCTTCCATGAGATTGAACTTCGACGTATTCGGATCAGTCCCAACGCCGTCTAATCTTACGCGGAAGTTCGCAACGTCGCCAACTGCATTCGTAAAAGGACGAATAGAAACTTCCTCCAGGAAGTTGTTTAGGGTATTGCTGCCGTAAGCAGCAACTCGAGCTTGGAAGGCAGCCCCATTTTGAGAGTTAATCTGGACTTGTGTAAGTTCTGATGTACCGTTTGGCGCAATCGGCTCGAGTTGCAGTGGCACAGGATTCGAGTAAAGCGTACCCGGCGCATAGGGCGCCAACTTGATGTTCCAATCCCGGACGCCTGCACCGCGCAATGTCGCTGCGGCATCACCAATCAGCTCGCGTGTCGCCGAGATCCCACCCGATGCCCCAAAGGTCACCGCCAACTCACCCAAGGCGGCTTGCTGTTCATTCAGCCCAAATGCTCCGCGCAAGCCTTGGTTCAGGAAGCTCGATGTCGGCTGTCCCGTCACTGCCATCTGAGCGCTCGCGTACATCTGATCCAGAGCCAACGCCGTCGCTTGTGGATTAAGGCTTACTGCAGCTCCTGCAACTCCATACCCCGCTGCCACTGTACCCGCTAGCCCCAAGGCGCGCGGCCCCAGCTTGTACTCGTCGATAGCTCGCGCCGCAGGGTCCGCAATGGCGCGAGCGGGGCCAGCGTATCCAGATGCCACATCAGACGGTAGATCACTCGACAGTACGGAGAATTCCCCCCCCAGAGCAGCCGCAACAATGTTCGCAGCAGAGTTGCTGGGGACAACTGCCGCCGCCTGCAACGTGGCCTGCTGCGCTGCAAACGCCTGATTGTCAGCTTGGAAGCCGCCGAATCGATTGGCCTCCCGGTACGACTCACTAGCGGCGGCCGCCTCGGCTTGTGCCTTTGCGATTTGCTCTGCGATCTTGACCCGGTTAGCCCCCTCAGCAGCGGTCAGCTTGCGCCCAAGTTCGCTGTCACCATCGGCGGCAATGGCGCTATCCAGATACAGCTCCTGCCCGGGCCGTACAATCGGCATGCCCTTGGCATCGAACTTCAACTGCCCTGTGCGGGCAAGCTGACCGTATGCTGCGTATCGATCCGACACCCCGGCTCCATCCAGTGCCGACAGAACGCCTTGTCCCTTGCCGATGGTAATGGCGTTGGGCCCATCGGCCGGCAGCCCAGTCGGGACACCTGGTGGTGTCCATGACCCGTCTGGATTCTGTATCTCCGGAATCGCCGGCCCCATCGCGTCGGCCCCCGTAAAGATCCCACTCACCGGCGTATTGTCTAGATAGCTAATGCTCGGCGCCTTGCTGCCGTACAAGGTGCCATCCCAAGCGGTACTCGATTGGGTGGCCAAGCTCTGACCCAACGCATTGCCAAACGCATCTGTTGCAATGGTCTGGATATCAACTCGTCCGCCGCCCAGTGCTGCTGTCGTTAGCCCTGCGCCCAGCGACTTGACAAACGACCCGCCGAACGACGTTGCAGCGCCTCTCCCAAATTCAGAGTCGATCTTTCCGCCAATGGCGGAACCGACTGCGGCGCCAGCAGCTGAAGCCACCACCGATTTCCAGTTGAACTTGTCCTGGAGTCCAATGGCAACACTGATTCCTTGCGTGACCGCGCTTGTCAGCGCCCCTTGCACGGCGGCGTTCACCATCGTGCTGCTAGTGAGTGAACTCACCTCGGAAAGCGGTCCGGTGATCGCCCCACCCACTGCAGCCATTGCGACCTGCTTCCAGTCGAAGCTGTCTTGCTGACCGATTGCCATTCCGGTCAGCTGACCGGCCACCGACCCGGCGGCGGCACCTATGGCACCCGCGGCCACCATGCTGAAGCCTTCTTGGACCAGATAGTATTGACCGGTGTAGAAGGCCACCACCACGGTGACGATCAGAACGATGATGCCCCCGATCAGACCACACCCATCACCCCCACCCGCACTCGGCATCGGCAGGTTCGGCGTCGTATCCCCGACGATCTTGCTCGGGTCGTACGGCTTGAACACGCCACTGTCGTTGTGGATGCCGGTTGCCTGGTTCGGAATGTTCAGCGTCTGGCCAACGCGCAGGTCGCGGTCGGAGCTCAGGCCGTTGGCCTCGGCGATGCGGAACCACAGGGCCGAATCACCGTAGGCGCTGCGGGCGATGCTTTGCAGCGAGTCGCCGTTCTGCACGGTGTAGCTGCCCGGTGCAGCGTTCGGGTAGTTCGCCACGATCGGCTGGTAGCCGAAGTCGTAGTCAGCGCCGTACGAGAAGTTCGGATTGCCCTGCCCGTTCTTCGGCGTCACCGGGTTGATGCCCACGCCGTGCGTGCCGATCACCTCGCCGTTCACCACCAGTTGGCGGTTGATGTTGCCGCCCTGGTTGACCTGCAGCACATGGCCTGCCGCATCGTTCACGAACGTGCGGTTGTTGGCCGGCAGGGTCGCGTCGTAAACCCCGATCAGGTTGCCGTTGACGTCGTAGCTGCTGGTGGTCGAGCCCGGGTTCATCTTGTCGCTGCGGCCCGAGAGCGTGCCCTGCTTGTAGCCCTCGAAACGCAGCATGCTGTAGTTGTAGACGTTCGTGTAGCCGCCTGCGTAGTCGCGCAGCGTGTACTGCAGCACGTTGCCGGCGGCATCGTAGCTGTCGTAGTTGACGTCAGACTTCAGCGTGCCGTCGCTCTTGAGCGTGCGCTGGTGCAGCAGGCGGCCGTTCGCGTCGTAGATGTTGGCGCGCAGCTCCAGGCCGTTGGTCTGGTCCTGCGGCACCCCTTCGTTGAGCTTGTTGACGTAGTCCTGCGGCAGGTTGCGCGAACCGCTCATCGTCACGCGCCCTGCCCCGTCGTAGAAGCGGTGATCGATCTGCACGCCGTCGCGCACCACGCTGACCAGGCGGTTCTGGTAGTCGTAGCTGTAGTTCTCCGTCACCTGGCCGGCATAGCGCACGAAGGACGTGGGGTTCGTGCCATAGATGGCTTCGCCAGACTCCTCGTAGCCCACGATGATGGTCTCGCCACCGGCCGTGGTCACCTTGTTGCCGTAGTACGTGTCCGAGGTACGGTTGCCGTTCCTGTCGTACGTGATGGCGTGCCCCTGCGTGCCGATGTTGCCGTAGACATCCACGCCATCCACCACGATCTGGCGGTTCATCGAGTCGTAGCGGAAGAAGCGCGTCATGTCCGAGCGGTTGCCGCCATCTACCGAATGCTGGTCGATCATGGTGCGGTTGCCGGCTGCGTCGTACTGGAACGAGATATGTACCTGCCCGTCCGCCACGTCGCGCAGGCGGTTCAGCGCGTCGTAGGCCAGGAAGTTGTCCTGGTAGACGGCGCCGCCCTGCACGGTCTTCTCGCGCACGCGGTTGCCCGCCAGGTCATAGGCGTAGGTCGTGGTCTGACCCAGCGCGTAGTCACTGATCGTGGTCACCTGCCCTGCGGCATCGTAGTCCCAGCCCAGCGACTGGCCGCGCGTGTTGCTCTGGCGGATCAGCTGCCTGGCATTGTCATAGGCGTAGCTGTACACCGCGCCGCCGATGTCGGTGTGGCGCGTAACGCGGCCGAAATAATCGTACGTCCACGTTGCCGCCATGTTGGTCGGATCGACCTCGGCGATCTTGCGGTTCAGCGCGTCGTAGGCCGAGCGCGTGACCTGGCCCATCGGCTGCGTGGTCGAAAGCAGGTTGCCACGCAGATCGTAGGCATAGCGGGTAACGGCACCGGCCCCGTCAATCTGCAGGAGCAGTCGTCCCGCCTGGTCGTAGCGATACTCCTCCGACACGTTTTGCCAGCCGGCACTTTGCAGGTTGTAGTTGCCGTCCACATAGGTCACTTCGGTGCCGGCGTGGATCGTGCTCATCAGGCGGTTCGCCGCGTCGTACGTATAACGCGTGAGCCAGCCCATGGCGTCGAGCATCGACATCTTGTTGCCGAAGGCGTTGTAGCGATAGCTCACCACCCCGCCGTCGGCGTGCAGTTCCGTCACGACATTGCCGGCTGCATCGTAGGTCTTGCCGTTGACGTTACCGTTGGCATCGGTTACAGAAACTTCGCGGCCCAGCGCGTCGTAGGTATGGCGCGTGACCGGGCTCAGATAGGTCTGGTTGCCATCGGCATCGGGGCGGCGTTCCTCGATGATCTGGTTGTTGGTGTTGTAACGGTACGTGGTCTTCCAGTACGGCGAGCGCGGATCGCTGATTTCAAGCACATTGCCCCAGCGGTCCAGCTTCTGCTGGATGCTCGGCCGCGCCCAGAACGCGTCGCCATTGATGCCAGTGGCCTGGCCGACGGCGCCACCGGCCTGGCTGGCGCTGAGGCTGATCGCCGTGCTGGACGTGGTAGATACGCTGGCGCCGTACTGCGCCGGAATCGGGTTCACATAGTAGGCCGGCGTGTACGGCGGCGTGGTCGATTGCGTGGTCGGTGGCGGCGTGGTGCCCTCCACCCATACCTGTTGCTGCTGGGTCTGCCACTGATAGACCGTGTAAGGCACGCCAACCACTACGTTGCCCTGCCATGCGTAGTGCGCGTTCAGGATCTGGTTGCCCGATTCGTCGGTACCGACGACCACCGGGTAGCCGTAGATCGGGCGCGGCGCCACCGTCATGTAGGCATTCGGGTTCGGCGGGTAGATCGTCACCCAGTTGTAGACCGGCACGCTGCGCGAGCGCCATTCCGTCACCCACACGGTCGTGTAGATGATGTTGCCGGCTTCGTCGCGCGCAGGCACGGGGTTGCCGGATTCGTCCGTCGTCATCACCGGCGGCCCCTGCGTGGGCACCTGTACCGTGTACCACTCGGTCGTCCAGCCAGTGAGCTGGTATTCCGAGTACGGCACCGCAACCACAACGCTGCCCTGCCACGCGTAATGCGAGTTCAGGATCTGGTTGCCGGATTCGTCGGTGCCGAGGATGACCGGATACGTGTACTGCGCGGGGGTGTAGCCAGTGATGTACTGGGCGGGATCAGGCGGATACGCCGTGACCGGCACCTGCACCTGCACATTGCGGGTTTCGTAGTGTCCCGGGCCCTGTGCGTAGTAGGTCAGCGTTCCCAGCGCCTGGCCAATGCGGTTACCCGCCCAGTCCGTCACCACGAGCTGGTATTCGTAGTTGCCGGGCGGCAGGCCAGTCACGTTGACGTACTGCGTTGCCGGGTTGCCGGATTCGTCCGCCGCTTCCGAATAGACGGGCAGCTGGGTCCACGTGCCGCTGCCCTGGGCGCGATACATGAACTGCACGATGCCGTTGGGCGTCGGCCAGCGCAGCAGCTTGGCCGGCGTTGCGCCGATGATGTTGCCGGACTCGTCCTTGGCCCACGACGTATTGCCTGCCTCGTCAACCACCGGCTGTGAGCCGACCACGCCATCGGTAAGCGAGACATTGACCGGCGGATAGTTGACCTGCGGCACCCAGTATCCGGGTACCTCCGCCACCTTGACGAAGGTGCCCGTGGCATGGGCATACGGCGATGCGTCGCCGGTCTGAGTCCACAGCAATTCGAATTCGTACGTGCCGGCGCCAAGCTGAGCCGTATCCACGCCGTACAGGCCGTTGCCGCGCGGCGTTGCCGTCATCTGCTGCCAGGCGATGCCGCCCAGCGGGCGGTAGCGAACGATCTGCGTCACGCCATCGCCAGGGCTTTGCCACGACAGCACGCCGGCGCCGGACTGGCCGTAGCCGATCGGTGTGCCGATGGTCTGCAACGCCGGGGCGCTCAGGCTGACATTGCCAGTGGCCGTGATGCGCGTCACGCCGTCGCGGCCCACCGTGATGACCTGGTACTTGTAGTTGCCGGCCGGCAGGCCCGCCGCGTCGTAGCGCAGCGTTTCGCCGAAGCGCGTCAGCGGCAACGCATTGCCCCAGCCGCCGCTGCCATCGGCGGGCGCCAGTTGCAGGTACACCGTCTGCGCCGGATCGGCGGGCGCCTGCACTTCGATGGCGTTGCCACCCACGCCTGCGCCGTTCTGGTCGTGGATCAGGATCCACTCACCCTGCGCATTCTGCTTGAAGACCTGGATATGCGTGATCTTGCCTACGCCACCCACGCCCTGGTAGTTCTGGTCCGTCCACGCGAAGCTGGTGCCATAGGCGCCCTGCTCTGCCGTCAGCAGCGCCGAGCGATGCTGCGCCACGCCCGGCACTGTCACCGTGGTTTGCGATCCGCTTTCGTTGCTGCTTTCTCCGGTGCCGGGCACCGCGTACGTGTACGTCGCGGACGTGTAGTCCACTTCCACACGAACCTGCCCGGCACCCAGGTTCTGCAGGCCGGTCCACGACAGGTTGATCTGGTTGGTGCCAGACCAGGTCACAATGCCAGACTCATCGGCCGCGGCGGTGGCCGACTGGGTAGATGTGGATACCACCATCGGCTGGGCCACCACCCCACCCTGCACCTGCAGGCGTTCGGGGCCCGTTTGCGAAATCTGGCGTCCCAGCACGTCGTACTGGCTGTCGGTACGACGCACGTCGCTCAGTTGGCGGGCGATGTCGGCGCTGCCGATCGCGGCGATATTGACGTTGCCACGCCCCACCCCCGCACTACGGATGTCCGCCGTGGCGTTACCGTAGAGATCGAACAGCGTGATGCGGTCAACCCCGTCGCCATTGTTCGTGCGCCACAGGTGTCCGGCATTGTCGTACTCGTAGTACTCCTGACGCCCACCGTTGACGCCCTTGCGCACGACTTCGCCGAAGGCGTTGTATTCCTGCGCCGTGTCCGTCAGGCCGGCCTGGGCCTGGCTGATCTCGGCAATGCCGGAGCCGTTCGCCTGCCCCGGGCTGCCTTCCCACTTGCTGACCCACTGGCCGCCTTCGAACTGCCACACCCGGATATACGACAGCGACGTCAGGCCGCCATCGTTGGTGCCATTGTCCGACCATGCAATGGTGGCGCCGCTTGCCGCCGAGGCGGCGGAAAAGTCCACCGTGCGGCTGGCGGCATGGGCGGCCACGCCACCGGTACCAAGCGACTGGCCGTTCTCGTCCACGCCCAGCGAATACCGCGTGTCGGCGGTGATGTAGTCGATCTGGATGCGAACCAAATCGCCCTGGGCGTTGATCAGCGAAGACCACGACAGGTTGACCTGGTTGGTCCCCACCACGCCAAGGCGGCCGCTTTCGTCCATCACCTGCACGCCGGCACCGCTGTACGAGACGTTCAGGCCACCCTGCAGCACCGTGGTGGAGGCCGGGTCGATCGTATGCGTGAGCTGGCCGAGCTTGTCGTACTGATAAACCTCGAACTGGGTGTGCGTGACCCCGTCATTGCCGGTCACCGCCTGCCAGGTCTTGGCCACCTGGCCACGCTCGTTGAACGACGTGTAGTGATTGACGCCGGTGCTGTCGGTGCTCTGCGTCGCATGACCGTGGGCGTCGTACTGCGTGAACGTGTAGCGATCCAGTCCGGTTTCGCTGACCGTATAGCCGTTCACGCTTGCCGTCGCCGCGCCGTTCGCGCGGTCGGCCTTCAGCACGACGTTGCCGTAGGCATCGCGCCAGAATTCCGTCAGCGGCGTCAGCGTGCCGCCGCTCTCCGTGCTGGCAATCGACGGCGCGGCAATCGCGCGTATGCGGCCAAGTGCGTCATAGTATGTGTAAGTCTTGCTGCCCAGGGCGTCGGTGACGCTGGTCTGGTTGCCCACGGCGTCATAGGTGTACGACGTGGTCAGGTTGCCGCGCGTGCTGCTGCCGTTCGATGCGGTGCTGTACTCCACGTTGACGCGGGTCTCGCTGGTCTTGCGGTTGGCGCGGTCGAACGCGTACGTCGTGGTCCGGTCGTCGCCGGAGCCTGATACCGCACCGTAGCCAGACACCGACCAGGTGCCGGCGCCCAGTGCCGTGGCGTACTCGGTCTGCGCGACCATGTTGCCCGCGGCATCGAAGCTCTTCTTCGTCAGGTAGCCCAGCGCATCGACCGTGGCGATCTGGTTGCCGCGCAGGTCGAAGTAGTTGGTGGTGGTCGCCCACGAATTGGTGACGGCATTGCGCAGCAGGCTCACCTGCACCGTGTTGCCGAACGCGTCGAACGTGGTGCGCGTGGTCTTGCCAGCGGTAAAGTACTGCGCGCTGCCGGCCGCGCTGGAGTCGTACGTGAACGCCTGCGGCTCCACCAGTTCCACCACACGGCCAAGCTTGTCGTATGTGCTGACGATCTGGCGGTCGAGGCTGTGATCCACGCCCGCCGCATTGATCGCGGCTTCCAGCGTGGCCCGTGTCGGCGCGCCGGCAGCGCCGTTGAATGGCGTGTTCGAGAGGCCCGTACGCGTGGCGTAGCGCACGAGGCGCGTGACCTCGCCGTAGGCATTGCGGGTGTAGCCAGTGACATAGCCTTCGGCATCGAGCTCATACAGCACGTTGCCCAGCGCGTCGTAGACCTTGGCGCTTGTGTTGCCGGCGACGTCCTTGCCGCCAACGGCGTTGCCAAGCGTGTCGTACCAGGTCTCCGACGACAGGACCCGGACCGTTTCCACGCGGCCGGCGCCGCCGTACTGACCGTTTGACGCCACGTTGCCTAGGGACTTGCTGTAGACGGCAACGGGCGGGAAGGTCGTCTTGATCTGGCGGCTCAGTGCGTCGTACTCGTAGCGGGTGGTGCGCTCTTCGGTACGACCTGCAGCCTCGGTACGCGCCACCAGATTGCCCAGCGCGTCGTACTGGTAGCGCGTTACCACCGCGCCGTACGCATTCTGAGACACCACCAGGGTGCCGCCGGCCCCCGTCGCAGACACCCCAGTCAACAGTACTTGCGGCGAAGTTTCCTGGATCAGGCGGCCGCTGGCATCGTAGTCATAGGACCAGACGTTACCAAGCTTGTTGGTGAAGGTGAGCTTCTCGCCCAGACCGTTGTACGTGTAGCGTTCGGTCGCCCCTAACGGATCAGTACTGGCCACCAGGTTGCCAGAGGTGTCGTACACGAACGTGTTGACCTGGTCCATCGCCGCAGCCGCTACGACCGCTGCGCCAATCGCATCGGTCGTGGCCGCCACGCTGGCCGGAATCGCCAGCGCAAACTGCGTGGTCTTCACGATATGGCCGATGCCGTCGTAATCGGTCTTCTTGACGTAGCCCAAAGCATCGACCGAATAGATCAGGCGGTTGCCAGCATCGTAGCCACGACGCTCGATCCGGTCGTGCGCGGTGTCGGACACCAGCTTGCCACGCAGCGTGTCGAGCGTCGATGTGGCCGTCAGGCCGCTGGTATCAATGGCCTTGGCGTAGGTATGCACGGACACGACATTGCCCACCGCGTCGTAGACGTTTTCGGTGGCCACACCCTGCGCATTGATGGCGATGACGGCCCGGTTGGCTGCGTCATAGCCATAGCGTTCGATGCGGTCGGCGCCATTGGCTTGGATCGCGGCACGTATGGCCGCCAGCGTCGGGTTGGCAAGCGCCTGCGTGAGAGCCGTGCCCGTCAGGGCCGTGGCGTAGCGCGTGCTGACCGTGACGTTGCCGTTGGCGTCATAGCTGCGCTCGGTGACGCCGCCCAGCGCGTTCACCTGGAAAATCTGGCGATTGGCCGCGTCATAGGCATATGACGTGACCACATCCGCCGCATTCGCCACCACCGTGCTGAATGCTGCGCCCTGTGCGATCGGGGTCGCGTAGCGCACCGACCGGATCAGGTTGCCGGCCTTGTCGTAGATAAACTGCGTGACGGCGCCCACGCCGTCGACAGTCCAGAGCGGAAGGTTCGCAGCGTTGTACTCGGTGCGGACGTGTGCGTCCTTTGCAGCATTGGCCACCAGCACCACCGCAGCCTGGATTGCCGAAGCCGTCGCGGCAGTGGCAATCGGTACAGGCGTGGCGTAGGTTATCTTTTCGAGGACGTTGCCTACTGCATCCCACTTGGTGGCCGTGACGATTCCACCCGCATCGATCGTGTAGATCGGTCGGTTGATATCGTCATATACCGTGCGTACATGTAGGTCATGTGCTGAATCTGCCACCAGGGCCGGCGTGGCCTTCCCGTCCCAGTTGGCGAGGTTTATCCTGTTCGCGTAGGCAATGCGCTCGATGACATTGCCGTTGGCGTCGTACCTGTACTCCACCGCCGCGCCCGTGCCATCTACCGTGAAGCGCAGGCGACCAGTGGCATCAAACACGCTCGATGCCACGCCATCGGTGGCGGCGGCAGCCGTGATACGAGCCGTGATGTCGGCGATGCCCGGCGTGGCCGGCAGCCCGGTCAGCGCGATCGGCGTGGCATAGCTGACGCTGCGCACCACATGCCCTTCGACGTCGTATACCGACTGCGTGACCGCGCCATTCGCGTCGATCTTGAACACCAGCCGGTCGTTCGCATCGTAGACAAAGCGCGAAACATGCCCCATGGCGTCGATGCTCGACACCATGTTGCCGTTGCTATCGTACGTGTAGCGGGTTGTCAGGTTCAGACCCGCCGGGTCCACCTGCTCAAGGATGCGTCGCCCTGCGCTGTCGTAGCCGTAGGCCGTCACCACGCCGTTGGGCGTGGTGACGGTCAGGACGTGGCCGGCGGCATCGTAGGCGTAGATTGTCTGCAGGTTCAGGCCGCCAGAATCTACGGTCTGCTTCAGTACCTGGCCCTTCTGATCGTACTGGTAGCTCGTGATCGTGCCGCGCGGGTCCTTCACCGTCAGGCGGTTGCCCAACGCATCGTACGTGTAGGTCGTCGTCGCATTAACGCCCGATGGGTCCAGCTGCTGCGTAAGCACGCGGCCGGCGGCATCGTACGTATAGTTGATCGTATTGCCGCTTGCATCGAGCGTCTTGATCAGGCGGCCGGCGCGATCATACGTCTGCTTGGTCTGCGTGACGTTGGTGTCCGTCTGGATCAGGGCACCGTTGGGGTTGTACTTGTAGACCGTGTCGTTGCCGCGTGCGTCGGTGATCTTGACCGTCTGGCCGTGGCGGTTGTGCGTGGTGACGGTTACCACGTTGCCCGGCAGGGTCACCGTGACCGTGCGGTTCTTGTCCGAGTACGCGAACTTGGTGATATTGCCAAGTGCGTCGGTCTGCGTCAGCACGCGGTCGAAAGCGTCGTACGTGCTGCTGCGGACGCTGCCCAGCGGGTCTTTCGTCGATACCGTACGGCCCAGGCGGTCATACGTGACTTCGCTGACGTTGCCGTTGCGGTCGACGGAACGGATCAAGCGGCCAAAGGCGTCGTAGACGGCGCTGCCGACCTGGTTCAGACCGGTGCGGTCCAGCACGGTTTGCAGGGCCAGGCCGCGGTGATCGTAGGCGATCTCCCGGGTTACCGTGCGACCGTCGCCAAGCGCCGTGGTCCGCGAGATCTCCTCACCAAATGCGTCGTAGGTAAGACTGGTCTGGTTGCCGGTGGCGTCGGTCGTGCCCGAGGTCAGCCCGTTGGCCGTGTACGTGTAGGTAACCTTGCTGTCCTGCGACGCGTTGCGAACCGCGTCGATGGCCGCCAGCAGCACGCTATTGGCGATGCCGCCGGCATTGGCGCCAGTGAGGTTGGTTAGGCTGATGCGGGTGGCATAGCGGATCGACGCCGACAGCAGGCCTTGTGCGTTGTACTGCTGCTCCGTGACTTCGCCGAGGGCGTTGACGGTGTGCGTCAGGCGGCTGTCGGCGTCGTAGAAGTACAGCGTGCGCAAGCCGTTGGCATCTGTGCTGCTGGTACGGCGGCCCGCTGCGTCGTAGGTGTACGTGGTGGCGTACTGCGACCAGATCGCATCGATCTGCGCCTGTGTCTGTCCGGCGACCAGCTTCGATGCGCCTTCGGCCGACAGCTCGGCCGTGACACGACCCTGGATGTCGAAGCGCACGTTCAGCGTGCGCACATCCGTAGTGCCGCTAGCTAGTACCGTGGACGTCCGGTTGCCCATCACGTCATACGTGTAGGTTGTGACGGTGCCTTCGGCGTTCGTCTCGGTCAGTACCCGGTTGAACAGGTCGTACGTGCGCTGGCTGGTCTGGTCCGCGGTATTGGTGGCCGGGCGAATCGTCGCCAGGTCCGAACCGGCCGTAACGGTGCCCACTGCCTTGTTGGCATAGCGCACCGTCTTCGTTAGGTTTCCGGCGAGGTCAAATGTGCTCTCGGTCAGATAACCCTCGGCGTTCACGGTGCCGACCAGTTGGCCCTTGCCGTTGTAGAGGTATACGTCACGGGCGTCGGCCGCATTGGTGGCCGGCAACAGTTGCGCCAGCGTGCCTGCGGCACGCTGCGACGCGGCGGTGGCCGTGGCATAGGTGATGCGCTCGGCGAGCTGCGCCGCTGCGTTGTATCGGAGTTCGGACAGGTAGCCTTCGCCGTCCAGCGTGGCGCGCAGCAGACCATCGGCATCGTAGAAGTTGCGCACGACGCGGTCGGCGGCCGTGGTGGCTGGCGCAACGCTGGCGGCGTCGGCGGTCGCGCCGAGGGCCGTGGTATCGACTTTCGTCGCGTAGCGGATCACCGCCACAACGCGCGAGGCGCCGTCGAATTGGGTTTCCGTCACCGCACCGGCTGCGTCAACCGACTTCACTAGGCGGCCAACGCTGTCATAGATGCGCCAGGACCGGTTGTCGAGCGCCGACGCGGCGGGCCGAATACTGGCCAGCGCGGGATTGGTCGGCGCGCCCTGCGCGTCAACCAGTTGCGACGTCTGCACCGCGTTGGCGTAGACGATGGTCTGGGTCAGCTGGCCGGCCTTGTTGTAGACGAATTCTGTCAGCGTGCCGGTGCCGTCGATCTCGGCGCTCCTGCGGCCGGCGTCGTCATACAGCGTCCAGCGGCGCACGCCGGTCGGATCCTGAGTCATCACCAGGCGGCCGTCGGCGTCGTAGCTGTAGCTGGTCTGTCCCAGTTGCTGGGCCGCTGCATTGGCCTGCGACACACTGACCAGGCGCCCTGCCTTGTCATAGACGCTGGTGGTCACCAGCCCATTGGCCGCGAGTACCGACGTCTTGTTGCCGGCGTCGTCGTAATGCGTCGCCGTCAGCTGGTTGGACGGATCGAGCGTGGCAACCAGGCGGCCAAGGCCGTCGTAGCTGTACTGCGTGACTGCGCCCGTGCCCGAGATCGTCTTCAGCAGCCAGCCGTGCTGGTCGTACACGTACTTAACCGTCGATGCGCCTGCCGCCAGCCCGTTGCCCGATGCATCCACCGTCGCATAGGTAATGGTAGACTGCAGCTGGCCGCGGAAGTCATAGGTCATGTCCGTCTGGACGACCTTGCGCTTGTCCTGCGTGGACGCCCATGCGGCGGCCTGGGCCTCGGTTACCACCGACGCCTCCGTCAGCGACGCGACGTTGTAGGTGCCCGCTGCGTACTCGATGCTGCGCACGCGGTTGCCGGCCGCATCGTAGCGGTACTCGGTCACGCGCCCTTCGGGCGAGATCGTGAAGCGCAGCTGCCCCTTGTTGGCAGCGTCGTAGATGTAGCGCGTGGTTTGCGGCGCGCCGGGCTGGCCCGTGCCAGCCCCGTCCGGATCAGCCACCAGGTAGGCGGTCTCGCTGATCAGGCGGTTCTGCGCGTCATAGACACGGCGCACGGTATTGCCGGCGGCGTCGCGCTGCAGCGTCTGGTTGCCGTTGGCGTCGTACTCCATGTCGATCGCCCGGCCCAGGCCGTCTACCACCCGTACCACGTCGCCATTGGCGTTGTAGGCGAACGCCGTGACCTGGCGTACGCCACCGGCGCCCGGTGCGTCCACGCTGGTCAGCTGGCCGCTGGCGTCGTACTCGTAGCGCGTCACGAGTCCGAGCGGATCGGTCACCGTGGTGCGGCGGTTGGCCAGGTCGTAGGTGTAGGCGGTGGTCTTGCCCAGGCCGTCGGTGACCGTGGCAATGCGGTACTGGCCGCCGACCTGCACATACGTGAATGCCAGGCTCGTGCCGTCGCTCTGCGTGACGGTGGCGATGCGGTTGCTCGCGCCGTCGTACGTGTACGTGGTGCGGTAGACATTGCCGTCCGCCACTGACGCGTCATCGGGCGTCAGGTCAACAGTGACGGTGGAAAGCCGGTTGCTGGCATCGTAGCCGTAGCTGACGGCGCTGACCGCCTTGGGGGTGCCGCCGACCAGCACCATGCTGCGTACGCGCGTGACGTTGCCGTTTGCATCGTAGTCGAGCTGGATAGACTCGCCGTCGCTGTTCGCAATGCTGGTGACACCACGGTCGCCCCACGTATAGCTCAGGGAGTGGCCCTGGGCGTCGATGCTGCTGACGATGCGCCCCGACGTTTCATAGATCTCGTTGCGCTGCGTATCGCCATCGATCCAGGCGAAGCGGCCCGAACCGGCGTCGTAGGCGATGGCGTCGTTGGCACCGCCCCCTGCCGCGGTCACGTACAGGTTGCGTGCCGCGTCATACGTGTAGGTGGCCGCCGATCCGTCCCGGTCCGTGCGCACCACGGTGCTGCCCGCAGCGCCGGGCGTGCCGGAGATCTGGAGCTTCGTGTCCAGTCCGTTCCACCAGTTGTCGCCATTGTCGTCGTTCAGCTGCCCCTGGCTGTTGTAGGTGCGCAGGACGCTGGTGGCGCCGCCGATGCCGACGAGCCGGTCGTCGCGGTCCTGGAGCACCAGGTTGCCCGTGGCGATGTTGACGTAGGCCTGCTCGCCGTTTCGGCCCTGGGCCGCGTTGCCGAGCGCGCCGCGCTGTCCGAGCGTGGCGAGAGACGTAAGGTTCAGACCGAGGCTGTTGCCGCTGACGATCGCTACCATGGCGTTGTTCTTGACCTGTATATGGTGGGTTCACGAGCAGTCGGCTCTGGGCAACACCCAGCAACGCGACCGGTCCTCGAACCAGTACATCCGGCACTTTCCGATTCCGTTTAGCGAAAATGGGCGACGACGATCTCGATGGTCGGGAAGACGGGAAGCTGCAAGGAAAGACAAGGCAAGGCGGACGCCTCCAGGCAGGCGACGGCCGCCGCAACCGGGGGTGGTTGGCTGGAGGGGGCGTAACAGGTGGCGGGATACGCGCCTGCATCGCCGCCGGCATGCAAGGCCGGGGCGACGCGCGGCGCGGGGGGCGCGGGGGGGGGTGCGTCGGGATCGGGCGGTTCAGACCGCCCAGTATTTGAAGACCAGCACGCGGCGGTCGGTCGGGCAGATGCGTGAAACGGAGCGGCCCACGTGAGCGGGGTCTCCCTCGATGATCATCACACGGCCGGGTTTAGGCATGACGGCTGCGGCAATTTCCATCTCTTCGTCGAAGACCAGGGTTTCGCCTGCCCAGGCCACTTTCCAGTCCTTGTTGCAGTAGACCAGCGCGGTGCGATGGCGCGGACGTTCGCCGGCCTCGGCGATGTCCTGGTGCAGGCGCCCCTCGGTGCCGAACGTGTTGGCGCCAAGCATGCATTCGTACAGGCGTACTGGATAGTCATGGCTGGCCTTGATCAGGCGCCATGCTTCCAGAATGGGGTGCAGGCTGCTGTCCAGCTCTGCAAGCGTCGGCTCGATGTCGGTCGTGTAAGGCGTCTCGGAAAACGCGACCGGATAGTACCAGTGCATGTCCAGCTCATGGGACTTGAAGCGTTCCCAGCGATTCAGAAAATGCAGCGGCATCCAGGAAATGCACTCGATCAGCGACTCGCGCAACGCTTCGGGAATGAGCGTGTCCGAGACCTGAACGTTGGACCCAACTAACATGGTGTCTCCCAGGTTTGATACAGACGGCGCGAAGCGGCAGCATGACCCGGCATGCCGCTTCGCGATGTGGCATCAGCGTTCGATGCCGTCGCCGCAACCACCCGAGCCCAGCGGCAGGCCCATCTTGTGAGGCGGGCGGGCGCGGTGCCACGAACCCCAACGGCCGCTTGCGGTCTGCTGGTTTTCCTCCAGCTTCTGGTTGCGCTGGACGTTGTCCGGCGCCGGCGCAGACGTGAACTTCGATTTCTGCTGTTCATTCATGATGCGGATTCCTTTTTGGCTGTTTAAGGAAACGGATGCGGGAATTTCGATCCAGAATGGACCCGAGAAACCATTCCCAGGGGTTCTCGTTGGTAGCCGAACGAGATGGGCAGCAGCCCGGGCACGAATGCCTTCACCACATCCAGGCGCGTACGGCCCTGGTCGATGAAACACTCGGTCGGCGTAATGTCGACGATGATGGGGCTCAGACCCTTGCCGGCAAAAATCTTGGTCAGCGCCGCCAGCGTTTGAACCGGCGCCTGTTCGGGCATTGCCGCAAGGCATTCCGGCGCTTTGGGGAACAGGACGCGATCGGCGCGCCGGAAGTACTTCCTGAGGCCGTAGAGTTCGAAGTGATGCTCGGTGGAATTGACCTGCTCTGGCGTGTCGATACCTGGTGCATGGCCATGAAGCCAGGCATAGACGCGAGCCTCCAGCTCTTCGAGCGCGCTTTCCAGCGCCTTGACGAGATCGCTGCTTGCCGCGGTGCCCATGGTGGTGAAATGGCGGCCGGCGTGCTGTGCCGCCACCAGCGCCACGTGGGCAAAGTCGGACGGAAGCTGCTGCAGCGTGATGCTGCAACCGGCGGCCTCCATGGCCGTTACGCGTTGCCGCACATCCGGCGGCAGCAGGCCGGGCGGAATCGTCAGCCCCGGCTTCTGGGCCAGCCAATGGCGCATGAAGGCATCGCGCTCGATCACTTCCATCAGGGCGCGGAAGCTTGCATCGTCTTGCGAAACGCCGGCTGCGCAACCCGATGACGTGACCTGCGTATAGGGACGCACGGTCTCGAAGCCGGCCACTGCCAGGCTGGCGCGGGAAAACACCAGCTCGGCCAGGATATGTACCGGCTTGCCGTCAACCAGCTGCCTGCCCGCTGCCCACGGATACGGCCGGTCTGGCGCAAACGGCAGATACGTGAAGTCCGGCGTGTATTGATGGTCGGCATAGCGAACCACGTCACGCGGATCAACGGCGTCCGGCAGCGATTGCGCGGTAGCCATGACGATATCGCGCGGTTGCCGGAAGCCTTCGCGCTCGATGGCTTCGGCCACCGCCTTGCGCATGGCCAGCCATGGATCGGTGTCGCGGCCCCAAGTGTGCGGGCGGTCGTCGCCGGGGGTCTTCACCTTGGCCCGGGCCAGATGGAAGCCCATCGAGAACGGGCCGTTGGCTTCGTCCACCCACGCAAAATCTATCTCTGGCGCGCGCGCTACCAGTTGCTGCTGCGCCTCGGTCGCCTTCGCGCCGAATACGGCCGAGCCCAGGACCAATGCGTCGTCCGCCGCGCACATGCGCTGGATGATCGTTTCGTAGTAGCCGCCGATCGTGGCGTAGCCCATGTCGAGTGCCGTGGCGCTCAGATTGCCGTTGTGCAGTGCCGCACCGGCTTCCATGAACAGGTATTGCAGCGATCGGCTGCGGTAGCGCATGGCGCCAACAACCGGATCGGCAGTCAGAAAGACCGCGCCGGTGGCGAAATGCAGATCCCAGGGCCGACCGAACGCGCGCGGCAGCAGGCCATGGGCATCCGTCGCCCTTGTCAGCGTCAGTTGGCGCTCGCACGGATACGTCACGCGGTACACGCCGGGAGCGTGCTGCCCGACCTGATGCTGCAGCGCCACCCACACCTGCACCAGGTGCATGCCACCCGCCGATGCAATGGTGCGCTGAGGCGTGACGTATCCCACGCGCGGATGGCGGACCCGCACTACGCCGGCCAGGCTCCACAGCAGCGCATGCAACTGGTCGGCCGACACGGCCTTGTCGTCATAGGTGTAGGAAGACATCCGGCCGTCGAAGAACCGGTCTAGCGGCACCTGCCCCACCTCGATGACGTCGTCCGGCGGCATGATGGCGCCCTCTTCCTTGTTCCACAGGAAGCGGCGGCAGATCTGGTTGGAGATGGCGGAACTGGCCGCCAGACCGAACGGGCTGCCTTGCAGCGCGTAGCGGTTGGCATGCACGGCAGCCAGATTGGCATCGATCAGCGCCCCTTCCTGCAGCAGGAAGGCGATGAAGTCGTCAAAATCCTCGTGCGTTGCGATGGCGGGCAGTGCCAGGATCTCGTTGATCGTGCGCGTTCCGTCGCAACACTGGAAGACCAGCTTCAGCAGCGCAGCGGGCGCATCGATTTCGATATCCTCGAAGGCCGCACGTACCGTCAGATGATTGCCCTGGATCATCGATGCACCAGCGAGCATCGGCGACAGGCGCGCCGGATCGGCAATACTGGCGCGAACCGCGGCCGGCACGGCTTCCTGCAGCAAGCGGTTCGGCAGTGCAGTATTGGCTGCGGCGGCGTCCGGGCCGGCCGGCACGGTGTTCACAACGGCATTCATGCTGCGAGGACCTGCAGGTTAACAGACGGATCGACCTGTGCCGGTACCAAAGCTGCACCGGTGGGCGCAAGCGCGGATGTGGCAACCTCCGCCACAGCCGCAGGCATTGGCGGCGTTGCCACGGCATCATCGGGTGCCGTGCCAAACAGCGTGCCCAGCAGATGCGGATATCCGGTTGGCGGGAATGTCGGATTGGAATTCATTTCAAGCCACCAGACTTTGCCAGCGTCGTCAACGACGCCATCAAGCGAATACAGCACGGGCCCCGGAAATTCCTGGCGCAAGCGTGCCGCCACCACCTGACCGGCCGCCCTGAGCTGGGCTACCAGCGTGGTATCCATGGCCGGCAACCCGTTGTCCATGCGGTTGAAGCGGTCTTCGTTGGCGAACAGCCGGCCGTAGCGGAAATCAATGAAGACCCGTCGGTCAGCCTGCAGCACCGTTTCGCGGTCCACCTGCTGATAGGCCAGCGCCGCGTCCACGGCGGCCATCTCGGGCCAGGTATCCACCGACAGGCCGACGCTGGCAAAGCGGTCGGCAAGCAATGCCGCCACGGTTCGCGTGCCGTCGCCGCTGATCTCGGGATAGTCGTGCAGGTGGGCGTGGAACGGCGTATCGCCCCAGAACCATGCCTTGAGGTTCTTGCCCGTCACGAACGCCTCACGGAACGCTTGCCCGTTCGGCTGCCCCGGCAGGACGGAGGGCTGGTCATGGTTTGCGCGGTACGGTCCACTCAGCTCATAGCCGAATGACCCTCGCGAGGACTTCAGCACGTAATCGGCGGAAGCTGGCGCCGAGGCGTCCCAGGTGGCTGGCGTGGCAATGCCCTGGTCGCGCATGCATTGCTTGAACAGCAGCTTGTCGGTGGAGATCGCCCAGCGCAGCGGCCGGTATGGCAGCCAGCCGATGAATCCGGTCACATCGTCCGTCACGGTGGGCACATAGCAGACACGACCGCTGATCACGGCCAGGAACTGCGGGTACAGGTTGAAATACCGGTTGCGCGCCTTGATCTCGAGTTCGAACGTCTGGACGTTTACGGTCGCCGTTCCACCATGCCGGTCGAGCCACGCCTTGACAGCGCGGAGGTGATTCATGGTGACGGTGATGTAGCTCATGAAATGTCCGGTTGTGTATTGGGTTGGAGGTCCTTTCTCCGATTCGACAAATGCCATTCGCCGGCCATCGGGCCATGACAAGCCCTGACCCGCGCCTTGAAGTGCCTGTCTGAACCAACATATCCATGCGTTTTCGGGATTGTTTAGCCCGGAATTGCCACCATCGATTGCCTGGCAGCGTCGCTGGCGCTAAACCAGCCCCGGAATGCGCGGATATACTCGTCAGGGTCCGGTTCCGAACCCGCGAGATGGCTGTGGCCGCGGGGTTGTGGTGCGCGGGCCCCACAGAACCCGCGAGGAAAACATGCAGACCACCGATCCCGACGCGCTGTTGCGCGAAGCCATTGCCGCCAGCCAGCGCGGCGACAGCCAGGCAGCCCTGGCGCTGCTGGCGCGCGTGACCGAGATGGCACCCCAGGCGGCGATTCCCCACCTGCTGACCGCCGGCGAGCTCGCCTCGGGCGGCCGCTATGCAGAAGCCGAAATGGCTTTCGCGCGTGCCCTGCTGGCCGATCCCGACCTGCATATCGCCCGTTTCCAGCTTGGTCTGCTGCAATTCACTTCAGGCAATGTCGCCGTGGCGCTGCTCAGCTGGCAGCCGCTGCTGGCGCTGGGCGACAGCCACGCTCTGGCGCTGTTCGTACAGGGTTTCACGCAACTGGCCCAGGACAACATGTCCGAGGCGGCGCGACTGTTTCATGCCGGCATGGACGCCAATACGGACAATGCGCCGCTGAACGCCGATATTCGCATGGTGCTGCAACGGATGGCGGATACCATAGGCGGCGGCCAGCCGGCCGATGCAGCGCCGGTCTCCCCGCCGCCAGCACCACCCGGGCAAGCACTGCCGCAGGCTGCCTCGGAGACCGAAACCCACGTGCTGCTGTCGAATTACGGATCGCTCAATTGAAGACAGGCAGCATTTCGGCCCCGCCGCCCCAAAGTGACTTCCGGGCAGGCCGCTCATGACCCAGATCGACAGCGCGAGCCGGCTGGCTGCCCTGATCCGGGCCCAGGTGGCCTCGCTGGGCAGTCGCCGTACTGGCGCGGCTACGGCACGCAAGGAATCGGCGCGGCAGGAATCGGCGGGCGGTGCGGGCAATGAGGCTGACCTGGCAAGCGTCATTGCGCGTCGCGTGGCGGCGATAGATCCCGAAGATCCCGAGCGTCGGCGCAAGGCCTTCCGGGTGTTTCTGGAATCCGTGTTGCTGGCTGAATTTGGCGAATCGCTCATGAACGATGCGCGCTTCTACCAGCTTGTGGAAGACGTTCACAAGCAGATGGAGTCGGAGCCCGAGGTGGCGGCGGCCATCGAAGAGGCGTCGCGGCTGCTGATCCAGGGACCGGCGCCCGCCACGCCTGCCTGAGCCGGGCCTGCATCCGGCATCCGGCATCGGGCGCAGTCCAGCGATCTATTGGCCGCCGGAATTTTCCCCGGCACTGTCGACGGTGGCCGCCACGGCAGGCTGCAGCCAGTCTGCCATCGTGCCGCCGGCCGGCGCATCGCGGCGCGCCAGCAACCGCATGGCCAGGCGCTTGATGGTCTGCCCATCGTGCGCGTCGCCATTGAGAATGGCCTGCGCATAGTGGGTGGCCAGGTTTCCCTTGTCCAGACCGTTAGCCCGTGCCATGGCCTGCTCGGCGTCTTCTCGCTTGCCCTGCAGCGCGTACGCGACGGCCAGCCCGCCATGGCTTTCGCCAAAATTCCGATCCAGTTCCACGGCACGCGCAAACGCATGCTCGGCGGCACCGATGTCACGACGAACGATGTTGGTCCAGCCCAGGCCGTTCCACGTCCCAACGTGGCTTGGCATGAACTGCACAGCGCGGTGGAAGTCCAGCAGCGCCTCGTCGAGGCGCATGTCGAGCAGGTGTACGAAGCCAAGCGCGGACCATGCCCTGCCATCTTCGCCATGAACGTCCAGCGCCTGACGCAGCAGGTCTTCAGCCTGTGCCGGCTGGCGTTCCGCCAGCGCGACGGTGCCTAGCGTCACCAGCGGTTCCAGCCGCTGGTTGTCTTCGCGCAGCGCCGCAGTCGCCCAGGACCTGGCCAGATCCAGCTGCCCCATGTCCAGCGCGGCCAGGCTGGCCACGCCGGCCGCTTCGGGCGCCAGCGCCTGCGCGGCCATGCGTTCGCGGGCCCAGGCATTGGCGCCTTCGAGGTCGCCGGCGTGATGCAGCACGCGCAGCCACAGCACCTGGAATGCCGACGGCGCCATCGGCACGGCCACTCGGGCTGCCAGCAGACTACGAGCGTGCGGGAAATCCCCCTGCCGGAATGCCGCGTAGGCCAGGTCATGGGCAATGGCTTCTTCCGCCTCTGCCGACAGGCCGCCCGTTGCCTGGAGCGCCTCCAGACGCATGCGTGCATCGGCCCACCGATGGATGGCCAGATCGATGCGGCTTTCCCGGAACTCCACGGCTGGTCCCTTCACGCCCAGGGCCGCCGCGTGGCGGAGGTGGAACCGGGCGCGCTCCCACTCCCCGGCGGCGCAAGCCGCCTGGTAGGCATCCTCGAGCAACGGCAGGTTGTTCGGGTCCTCGCGCAGGTACTGCTCGAGCCTGGCCAGGCGGGCATCGGCATTGGGGTCCTTGACCATATGTCTTTTGTCCGGTTATCGACGGGCCTTTACCACGCCACGTCGGAGGATTGGTGCGACTTCAATGATTTCCGCAGTTTGTCGAGTGCCGCACGATGGATCTGTGCAATGCGCCCCTTCGTGAGGCCAAGCGTTCCGGCGATTTCCTCGAAGCGGATTTCCTGCAGGTAATGCAATCGGATCACCGTCTGCTCCTGGGCGGACAGCGTTCCGATGAAATGCCGCAGCCGTTGCTGCAGCTGCCGGTATTCCAGACTGCCATAGTAATGGGGCGTGGGCGCGCTGACGAGCGAGTCGTTCTCCACCAGCCCCGTGCCTTCGAGCAGGAACGTCAGGGCAACCCCGATACCAACTTCGGCAAGGTAGCGGAAAGGCCCATCCCTGGTTGCCGCGCCGTTATCCCCGGCCCCGTCCACCGCCGCGCGTGCGGCGGCCTTGACTTCCTTCATGCGTTCCTGGCGCAGCCGCATTCGCAGCGCAATCTGCTGCTGCTTTTCAGTCAGGCGTTCAAGGCCGTTCAGGATCGCGCCATGCATGCGGCGCGACGCGAACGTCTTGAACTGCGCGCCGCGATCGTCGGCATAGCGGTCCACCGACTCCACCAGCCCTACCGTGGCGAACTGCAGGTATTCCTCGAACTCGATCTCGTCATGGGTGCGACGGCCGTAGTAGGTAGCCGCCACGATCTGCGCATACGGCAGATAGTGATGGATCAACGCATCGCGTTCAGCCTGGGCACCCGTTTCGCGATAGCGGCGCCACAGTGCTGCCTCGGCGGCCTGCCCTGCCCCGGCCTTGGCCGGCGGATCCAGGTCTTCGCCATCGGTGTCGAGTTCTTCAGCCATGGCACGCGTCAATGGAACGACCCCACGAGGGCCTTCAGCAGCACGCTCCAGCCGTCGACCAGAATGAACATCAGGATCTTCAGCGGCAACGCGATGGTCATCGGCGGCATCATCATCATGCCCAGCGCCATCAGGATGCTCGACACGATCAGATCGATCAGCAGGAATGGCAGAAAGACCACGAAGCCGATCTGGAACGCCGCCCGAAGCTCCGACAGCATGTAGGCCGGAATCAGTTGCACGTTGCTGATATCGTCCATCGACTCCGGTTTCTTCGCCTTCGACAGTTCCACCATCAAGGCCAGGTCCTGCTCGCGGGTCTGCCGTATCATGAATTCGCGCATCGGTCCGCTGGCGCGCGTGTAGGCCTGATCCATCGTGATACGCCCCTGCATGAAAGGCTGCAGCGAATCGTTGTTGACGGTCTGGAACACGGGCGCCATCGTGAACAGCGTCAGGAACAGGGCGAGCCCGATCAGCGCCGTGTTGGGCGGCGTCTCCGGCATGCCGATTGCGTGGCGGAGCATCGACAGCACGATGATGATCCGCAGGAATGCCGTCAGGCATACCAGCATGGCCGGCAGTACCGCAAGTGCGGTCAGCCCGATGACCGCGCGCAGGGCGAACGAGGTCTCGCTGGGAGAAATGCGCACGTCCTGCGCGCGCGTCGGCTCGCCCGCACGCGCGGGTGCCGCGCTGATGCGCGACGCCGCGCGCACGGGCTCCGCATTGGCCCTGGGCTGCGAAGTCTGTGCCGGGGCCCGCGCGTCAGGCATGCCGGACACGGCGGGCGTGCTCCGCTCGATGGCGATGCGGCCGCCCGATGGCGCCGGCGCATCGGGCGCACCGGGCGAAGCTGGTGCATCGTCGTCGAGCAGCGTGACCACCGTCTGTGGCTGGGCATCAGACGCGGGCGAGCCCGGTGGTGGGCTTGACGACTGCGCCATCGACAACCCGGTCAGCGTGAGGCTTGCCGCCGCCACGACCAGTCCGGCGATCCATCGCCGCAGGCCCATGCGCAAGTAAACGGCGCTCATTGTCCGTTGTCTCCGTCGGCAGGCCCTTCGCCGGGCTGCGCCTGTAGCACGGTCACCTGCCCTGCGGCGTTGACGGCGGCAAGCACGCGTCCGCCTTCCCAGCGGATGACGTGCAGCCTCACGCCGGCATTCAGTTGCGTCTGCGCGGTGAGCACGATTGCAGCATCCGGCGCGCCGGCTGGCAGTCGGGGGCCAAGCATGCGCATCAGCCAGGGGTGTCGCGAGCGGGTACGGGCGGCGAACCAGAGCACGACGACCGCGGCAATCAGCAACAGCAGGATCGACATGCCAGCCGGACCGGAAAGGACATCCTCGTCCTGGCGAAACGGCAGCGGCGCGGCCGCGGCCGATGCGGCGGCTGTGGCCGCTGCGTCGCTGGCTGCGCTGGCGCCCGCGTAAGCCGAGGAGCTGTGGGGTTGCGCCATGTCAGGGAGCGAGGGGTACCGGCAGTTCGGTCAGGCGCACGGCAAAGCTGTCACCGACGGCCACCAGCATGCCACGCGCGACAACCTTGCCGTCGAGTCGCAAGTCGACCGACTGGTCCACATTGCGGTTCAGCTTCAGGACGTGGCCGTCGCGTGCCGCCAGCAGTTCACCCACGGTGACCTGGGTTTCTCCGACGCAGACCTCAAGTCGTGTCTTCACGGCCAGCAGCGGGCTGATGGATGCCATGACGGCGCCGCCATGGCCGGAGGGCGTCTCGTGCAGCGGCTCATAGGCCAGCGGTTGGGCCAGCGGCGAGGTCGGCTGGCCATCTGCGGAAACAGATTCGGAAGGGGTATGGGTCAACATGTTGCTCAGGATTGGGAATTGCCGGTGTGCGCCACAGCGTGCGGCAGCAGCTGGATGGCCTTGCGTTCGTTCATTGCGCCAAGATGGCCGGCGGCGAGCGCCCCGGCATTGCCGCCGGCCTCTTGCAGGTAAAGTGGGACGGGATGGTCGAGTGCATGGCCGATCGTAATCACATCGCCCGGCTCCAGGGCCAGTAGCGCGCCAAGGTCCAGTTCGATGTCCGTCAGCCGAACCGTCAACGCGACCGGCTGGCGATGCATGGCCTCCAGCACCGGTGTCAGTACCGCGCGCGATGCGCCACCCGTCGATGCGCGGGGGCGCGCCGCCATCCATGCCTGCGCGCGGTTGGGATCCAGTTGCCAGCCAAGGCTTACCGCAGCCAGGCCTTCAATGGTGATTTGCGCCCGGACCGCACCGGACCATGGCAGTTGCTGCCGGGCCGGCAGTCCACCCAGTGGTGGCGAAGCATCCGTGTCCGCCGCATCGCCATGCGTACCGTGGGCATCGGTGCCCGCCAGCGCCGCCGCCAATCCTTGCCACGCCTGCCCCGCCACGGTGCTGGCTATCGACGTGTCGTTGTCGTATGCACCACGCAACGCCTGGCCGCGCGACTCGCCAAACAGCGCTCGCTCCATCAATGCCGATGGTTCGGCAGTACCCGCCACCCACATCCCGCGTGCCGCCGGGCAAGCCGGTTCGAGACTGGTCCACGCGTCGGACAGTTGCATGGCTGGCAGCGACACAGCGTCGCAGGCGTTCTGCAGCGCCGAGATCGTGACGGTCATACCCCAGTCCCGGCCGAACTGCGTGAGTCGTTCGTCGATGCGTGCGCGCAGCGCACCAAGCTCCGATTCGCGCCACCAGATCAGCGGGCGCGAGGCGCCGCCCTGTGTACGGGCTTCGGTCATGCCTTGCCCTTCATCGTGAACAGCTCCTGGATCATGTCATTAGCGGTGGAAATCACTTGCGAGGACGCCTGGTAGCCGCGCTGCATGATGACCAAGTCGCTGAATTCCTGCGACAGGTTCACGTTCGAGATTTCGACCGAGGTAGTCTGGATGCTGCCCAATGCGTCGGTGCCCGCCACGCCGAAGTGCCACAGGTTGTCGTTCGTGGAGCGGAACAAATTGTCGCCCACCGACGCGATCGCATCGCTGGAATCGAACCGGCCGAGCAACAGCTGATCTCCCCGGCTCACCTGCCCGTTGGAATAGGTGAGCGTCACGAAACCCTTCTCGTCGAACGCAACGCCGGACAGCGTGCCCGCCGCCAGGCCGTCCTGCTTCGTGGCGGCCAGCGTCGAGAGGTTGCCCGACGCAAATGACGTCACGTCCTTGCTGAAGTCCAGCGTGACGTCCATCGGCGACTGTCCGGCCGGCGCGTAGGTGAAGGTCAGAAGCGCAGTTGCCGGGTCGGGGCTGCCGTCCTTGAATCGAAGGGTCCCCTTTCCTACCTCGACCGTGCCTTCGAGAATCGAAACGGTCCAGCTGCCGGGCGTGGTGGCGCTGCCGTTGGTGAACTTTGCCGACAGCGTGTGCTGCACGCCCGCAGAATCGTAGACGTTGATGGGGCTGACCGTCTGCTCGGTGGCGGTGCTCGACAGGTTGCCGGTCATGCTGACCAAGGTCGTTGGCTTGGCCGGCGACGAGCGGTAGCCGTCCAGCGAGACAATGCCGGTCGTACCGTTCTTGTCGATACCCAGCACCTTGAGGCCACCGGTACGGGTGACCAGCAGGCCCGCATCGTTGAATTCGAATTGGCCGGACCGCGTGTACCGGATGTTTCCGTTGGCATCCTGGATCACGAACAGCCCGAGGCCGTCCACCGCGACATCCATCGCGTTGCCGGTCTGCCTCAGCTCGCCGCCGTTGAAGTTCAGCGTCGTGCCGTAGGTGGCAAGTCCGAAGCCGTAACCCGTCTGCCCGCCATACAGGCCGGTCTGCACGCCGTCGGCGTTGGCATAGACGAGATCGCCGAACTGCAGTGTCGAGCTCTTGAAGCCCGGCGTGTTCATGTTCGCCGTATTGTTGGCGATGACCTTGAGCCCCTGGGAATATCCCATCAGGCCGGTCATGCCCAGGTAGATTGAATCGAGCATTGCGGACTCCCGTACGTGCGATTCAGCGGATGGTTTTGATCTGCGACAGGCTGATGCCGGACAACGGTGCCCCTGCCGTTGTGGTGATCGTCAGTTGCGGGGTACCGCTGGCGAGCGACAGCGACGAAACGGTGCCCACCGCCGTGCCCGACTGCGTGGACACCTCAACGGTCTTGCCGATCAATCCCACCGACTGGAGCGACGACTGGCTCGAAAGCATCGTGTCGAGCTTGGTGTTGATCTGCTGCGCCTGCTCCAGCGAGGTGAACTGCGCGATCTGCGCCATGAATTCCTGGTTGTCCATGGGCTTGAGTGGGTCCTGGTAGGTCAACTGGGTCAGCAGGATCTTCATGAAGTCCTGCAGGCCGATGGAACCAGATTGAAGACTGGCGCTGCCAACGCTATCGATCGATGCCATGGATGATTCCCTCCTCTGAGTATGGGGCCGGCTGCGCCATCTCTGCGCGGCCGGAAAGAGTCTGCTGCCAGGGCTTGCCGTTGCAGGTCACGCCCGTCAATGCAATACCGCGCTCCGCCAGGCGCCGGCGGATTTCCGACACCGCCTGTTCGACCTGTTCGTTCGTGGAAACCGCCGTGCCAATCCACAGCCGTGCGCCGGATTCGCTCACCTCCACGTGCAGGCGCATCGGCATCTCGTCACGCCCGGAGTCCGGCTCGCGCCCCGCTGCGACGATAGAGGCCTGGCGCGCGGCGCCCTCCTGGCCCGTGACGGTGGGCAGCACGGCGTCGGAAGCGGTCGGAAGCGCCTGTCCGATGCCCACGCCCGGCCCGAGTTGCGGCTGGAGTTGCGGCTCGATCTGTGGCTCGATAGCGGACATCAACGGCCCCTCCACGCCGAGCCCTAGCCGGATCGACTGGATCGCCACGCGTTGCGCGGCAGCAGACATCGCGCTCGCGGGCGATGCGCCGCCAGTCACCGGTTCGCCTTGCAGGCTCGCGGCTGGCGTCGTGGCCGAGGACGGGGTCGTTGCGCGTTGCTGCCGGTATGCCACCGCTCCCTGAAACCAGTCCTGGGTCTGAGCCCGCTCCATTTCGCGCTGCCATGCGTGGGCATCGACGCCTCCGGTGCTGCGCGTCGTGGCGCCAGTCAGGCCACCGGAAGCAATATCGTTCAGGGTTGACGTATCCAATGGCATGCTCATGCCTCCTCTGCGGGCGTGTCGGTGCTCGCTTGCTGCCAGGCGCGCCGCGCCGTCCAGTCGTCGTCGGCATTCATCGCCGCCTGGCGCGCCACTTCGGTGGCATGGTCGCGCCGGCTATCGGCCTTGTGCTGCACCAGCAGTTCCAGCGCGCGATGCGCCTCTGCCAGCGCGCGCTGCGCAGATTCCCGTGCCCCCGCCCGTGACTGCAGTTCCTGAGCGCTGTCATCGAGCCGCACGCGCGCTTGCCCCAGAAAGCGGAGGGCCTGCGAGCGCCTGACGGTATCGATCGGTGCGCCTTCGGGGCTATCCAGCGCGCCAGCCACCTCGGCAAGCTCCTGTTCCAGTGCCACATGCCGATCACGCTGCTGCATCCAGGCCGACGTGGCGGCCGCCAGCGCGCGCGTGGCCTCGCTGACGCGCCAGTCAGACCGCTTGAGCACCGGATCGAGCGCGTATCGGAATCGGGCTTCAGCCACGTGCCGGCTCCATCTGAGCCCGCGCCGCCACCAACTCGCGCAAGGTATCAAGGGCGCCCGCACGATCCGCCCCGCCGTCCGATTGCGTCAGGAAGTCTCGCAGCGCCCCGGCGCGCGTCAGGGCGGCATCGAGTTCAGGATTGCTGCCAGCCTCATACGCGCCGATATCCACCAGTTGGCGGTTGCGTTCTAGCACGGCCAGGTTGCGCACGGCTTCAGTGGCCAGGTTTCGGGTGGGGCGGTCCACCAGGTCCGACATCAACCGGCTGGCGCTCTGCAGTACGTCGATGGCCGGGTACTGTCCCTGATGGGCCAGTGCGCGTGACAGCACGATATGGCCATCGAGGGTGGCCCGCAGCGTATCGGCAATGGGCTCGTTCATGTCGTCGCCCTCCACCAGCACCGTCATCAGCGCTGTAATGCTGCCGCCGCCTGGCGCGGTGCCACAGCGCTCGCACAGTTGCGGAAGTTCGGCGAACACCGACGGCGTATAGCCCCGGGAAGTTGGCGGTTCTCCGGCGGAAAGCCCGATCTCGCGCCTCGCCATGGCCAGGCGGGTCACGGAGTCCATCGTCAGCAGCACCTGCTTGCCGGCGTCGCGGAACGATTCGGCGATGGCGACGGCGGCGTATGCGGCTTGCACACGGGCCAGTGCGGGTTGGTCCGACGTGGCGACTACCACCACCGATCGACGCATGCCTTCGGGGCCGAGCTGGTTATCAATGAACTCGCGTACCTCGCGGCCACGTTCGCCGATCAGGGCGATCACATTGATATCGGCCTTGACGTGGCGTGCAATCATCCCAAGCAAGGTGCTCTTGCCCACACCGCTGCCAGCGAAGATTCCCACTCGCTGACCTTTGCCAAGGGTGAGCAGCGTATCGATGCTGCGCACGCCGGTTTCCAGCACATGCTCGATGCGCGGCCGTTGCATCGGGTTCAAGGGCCGGGCATGCAACGGCAGGCGTCGGGTGCAGGCCGGCGCGGCGCCGCCGTCCAGCGGTTCGCCGAATCCGTCTATCACGCGGCCCAGCAGTGCATCCCCCACCGCGACGCTGGCCATCCGGCCGGTCGCCACCACGCGGCTGCCTACGCCAAGGCCGTGGACAGCCGCGTACGGCATCAGCGTGACGGCGCCGGGCCGCACCCCGACGATCTCGGCCATCACCGGCGCATCGGCATGTCGCGTCGAGATGGCGCACACTTCCCCGATTACCGCGTCTGGTCCCTCCGATTCGATAGCGAGACCCGACAGCCGGCGTACCGTGCCGGTCCGCTCGGTAAGGACGGTTGTGGCGGTGGCCGCGCGGACGGCGTTCAGCAGGGCTGTCATGCGGTACGCGCCTGCGTGACGACAGTGCGCCAGGCCTGGCCCAGCGCGCGCAACTGCACTTCCAGCCGGGCGTCCAGCGTGCCCGCTGCGCTGTCAACCAGGCATCCGCCCATCGACACACTGTCGTCCGCCGTCCAGCTCAAGGCCGGAAAACCCTGCAACAGTGCCTGAGCGTCGGGACTAGCCTGCAGCGTAGCGAGGTCGCGCGGATGCAGCCGCACGCGCAATGCCGGCTTGCCCCCCAGCTCTGCCAGCGCAGTGGCGACGATTGCCTGGATGGCACTTGCCTGCGGGGCGGCGTCGCCCACGATACGGCACACCGCTTCATAGGCAATGGCCACCGCGTGCTCCTCAATCTGTCGCATGGCACTGTTGATGTGCTGCTGCACCTGTTCCAGCACCTGGCGTGTCAGGTTCCCGTGCTCGGACAGTGCGGCATCGATACGCTGTCGCTCGGCATCCCGGGCGGCGCGGAGGTCGGCTTGCGCGTTGTCCACCGCCTCGCGGGTCGCCTGTTCGACGCGCTGGGCGGCGTCGGCCAATCCTTCGCGCAGCCCGCGCTCATAGCCTTCCGCGTAGCCGATGGCTTCGGCCTCTGAAGCCCGCGGCTGCGATTCCGCGACGGCCACCGGTGTGGCAACCGGCGCCGGGGCTGCGTTGCCGCCCTGCACGATGCCGGCCGCCGGCACAGGCGTGGCGCGGCGGCGCCCGACCGTACGGGCAATGCCGTCGAGACCGACCGTTTTAAGTACGCGCGACGACGTCGGATGGCTCATGCGGCGGCCTTTCTGGAGAACAACGCAACCAGGCCCGCCACGTGCTGACGGGCACGTCCCGCAACTTGCGCCCCACGCGCCTGACTGGCCGGCGCCTGCGCGTGCGGCGCGGCTGCCACGCGGTCCAGTACAGCGCGCATCAGCGCGGCGTCGCGTGCGGGCGCCAGCGGCGCCGACTGGCTGGCATGCGTGGTCATCGTCGCTTCCGCAACGCGGCGGGCATGGCTCGCGCCGAGCATGGCGATGGCCGACTGGCGCCACGGCCAATCGCTGATACCCAGCAATGCGACGGCCAGCGCCACGGGTTCGTGTCGGAGAACGTCGGCTGCCTGCTCCGGCGAGAGCGCCGCGACGCTGGCGATCATTGCTTCCCGGCTGTTTGCGGGTTGGGAGCGCGCAGGCAACGCCGCCCGTGCGGCGGCGAGCAGCGACGGATCGCGTGGGACGCCGAGCGATTCGAGTTCGTCGAGCCACTCGCGCAACTGGCCGCGCGCCGATGCCGGCAGACGCTCGAGCATCCAGCCGCGATCGGCAGGTGCCATCGCATGCAACGCCAGCCCGACGCGCCGGTCATCCGTCGGCATCGCGCCGGTAGCGAGTGTCTGGTCAACGTTCACGCGAGCCTCCGTCGTGGCCACGGCCGTCGTTGCGCGGCCGATCCGCGCCATCGAGCCAGGTTTGCAGCTGGCTCAGCATCGCCTGGCGCTCGGCGTCACTCATCTGCGCTTGCGTAGCGGATGCCGGCCTGCGGGTACGTCCTAGCCACCAGCCAAGACCAAGGCAGACCACAAGCGCGAGCAATGCCGCCGTGGCCTGCGGGATGCCGATGCTCGATGCCGTCGTTCCGGGCGAAGCCGTGGACGTCACGGGCGTGGCGCTGGTGTCGCGATTCGCGTCGACGCCGGGCGTGGCGGTGCCAGCGCCGTAGGTGCCCATGGTCTGCACCAGCACCACGTCGCCGCGCTCGGCGACGATGCCGGTAGCGGTGGCAAGCAGCGCCTTGGCCTGTTCGGTCTGCTCGGGCGACAGCGGTCGCTTGACGATCGCCAGCACCTGCATGCGCTTGACCGAGCCGGGCTGGCTGATCACCTGCTCCACGCGCTTGCCGACCTGGTATTCGATTTCCCGCTGCGTGCTGCCGCCTGCCGCGTCGCGCACGCCCAGCGGCAGCCCGCCGTCGTGGCTGCTTTCCCGCTCGCGGACCACTACGCCGGTCAGCGCCTGGTTGCCCCGGCCCGGCGTGCCCACGACATCCTCGGTCGTGATGCGCACCGCGTCCATGTTCAGCGTCACATCGACGCTGGCCATGGCTTGCCCGGCACCGAAGGTGCGCTCCAGCACGTCGGTGGCCTTGCGGGCCAGCGCGGCTTCGGTATCGCGCTTCAGATCCAGGCGTGCGCCACCGTCGCCGCCGGCCTCTGACTGGCGGGCACGTGTAAGCGCCACGCCCTGTTCGTTCAGGATCGTCACATCCTCGCTGACCAGGCCGGGAATCGATGCCGCGACCAGGCGCTGGATGCCAATGGTCTGATCCGGCGCCAGTGACTTGCCATCCTTCATCCCGATGGTCACCGAGGCCTTCGCCTTGTTGTCGGCACGCTTGAACAGGCCGTCCTCAGGCAGTGCAACGTGCACGCGCGCCGATTTCACGTCGGCGATGGACAGGATGGTCCGCGTCAGCTCGCCTTGCAGCGCGCGCTGGTAGTTGACCTTCTGCGCGAATTCCGTCATGCCGAAGTCGCCGGCATTGAACAGTTCGAAGCCCACGCCACCATGGAGCGGCAGTTCCTTGCCCATCAGCTTGAGGCGCGTCTTGTGTACGAGGTCCGCATCGGTCAGGATGACGGTGCCTTCGTCGGCCAGGCTGTACGGCACCTTCATGCGGTCCAGTTCGGCCGTCATCACCGCGGCGTCCTGGGGCGACAAGCCAGAAAACAGCACCTGCTGGTCGGCGCGCAGCAGCCAGACGCCGGCGAGCAGCGTCGCGCCAACGATCACGCCGGCGCCAATCACAAGGCTGATCCGGCGCGCACCGGACAGGCCATTCCAGAAGTCCTTCAGCACATCATCCCCTGCATGTCGATTGTCATTTGTCCACGGTCCCCATGCGGCTTACACCTGCATGCGCATGACGTCCTGGTATGACTCCAGCAGCCGGTTGCGTACCTGCAGCATCAACTGGAACGCGATCTTGCTTTCCTCCAGGCGGATCATCACGTGGTGCAGGCTCTGGACATTGCCGACTGCAAGGTTCTGCATGTCCTGCTGGCTTGCCAGCAGCGACTGGTTCACCTGCTCCATGCCCGTGCTGACCATGCCCGCGAACGATGCCGGGCCGGTACGCACGGTGGAGCTTCCGGCCGCATCCACCGGCGCGGCCGCGGAAACTGTCGGCGAAACGATGGAGGCCGCCGCTGCGGCGACTTCGGCCAAGGCGGGGATGGTCATACGTTGCCTCCAATCTCCAGGGCCTTCAGCGCCATCGAGCGCGCCATGGTCAGCGCCGCCACGTTGGCCTCGTAGGCCCGCGTGGCCGCCATCATCGTCATCATCTCGGTCGCCGTGTCGACGCCGGGGTAGGCGACAAAGCCCTGGGCGTCGGCGTACGGATGCCCCGGCTCATATGCCCTGCGGGCCGGCATGGTGGTCGGTTCGATCCAGGCGGCGGGGGCGGACAACGCGCGGTCGACCATCGCGTTGAAGGCATTGCCGTCGGCGGCAACAGATGTGGCCATCTGTGGTGTGCGCGCGTATGACACCACCCGCATCGGCTGGAACGCGGTGCCGTTTGCGCCCGTCACCGTGCTGGCGTTGGCGAGATTGAGCGTGGAGACATCCACGCGCATGCGCTCCAGGCTCATGCCCACTGCGCTGACGGCGAAGGATTGCTGATAGTCCATGGGATGCCTATCGTTTGCCGTCCGAGACGGCGCTGGAGAGAATGGAAAGGTGCTTGTCGAGTGCGGCCGCGAGCGCCTGGTAGTGCAGCGCGTTCTCGGACATCGCCGCCACCTCCTGGTCGGGCTGCACGGTGGCCGCTGCACCGCTCGCGTCAAGCGCAGGCTGCAGCGACATGCGCACAGCGAACATCGAGGCCGGATCGGTCGCGGCCGTAGCCTGGCGTGCGCCGCCGTCTTCGATTCGTGCCGCGAAGCGCAGGCGCATCGGCACGTAGCCCGGCGTGTTGACGTTGGCGACATTGGCCGCCAATACCCGGTGCTGCAGCGACGCCGCATCGAGCGCCAGCGACAGCGCCGCCGTGGTGACCCCTTCGATTCCTGGAACCATCGTCCACCCCCTTTTCGTTAATGTCGTTCTGATCGCCGCAACGGACGTCCGACTTGTATTACTGCACCACCAGTTCCGCGTGCAAGGCCCCGGCGGCCTTGACGGCGCGCAGGATCGAAATGATGTCCCGCGTATTGGTCTTCATCTGCGCCAGTGCCTGCACGAGATCGGCCACCGTATTGTTGGTGGCCGCAACGAACGCCGGTGAATTGCGCTCCTCGACATCCACCCGCGAATTGGTGACGATAGCCGTGCGCACCCCCGGGTTGTACCCGTAGCCGACGAACATCGGCTGCGACGCCGTGTGATCTGTCACGATGGAGATCTTCAGGTCACCATGGGAAATCGCCACCCTGGCCAGCCGCACGTCGCCGCCGGTGACCACGGTGCCGGTGCGTTCGTTGATCACTACCTTGGCGCGCCGGTCCGGATCGACGGTCACGTTCTCGACGCGCGAGAAGAACTGCACCGCATGGCCGCGCTGCGCCTCGGGAATGTTGATCTGGATGCCGGAGGCATCGCGCGCTTCGGCCAATGGCGCACCCAACTGGGCGTTGATGGCATTGGCCACGCGGTTGGCCGTGGTGTAGTCCGGTTCCGACAGCACGAAGGTGATGTTCTGGCGTGCATCGACCATGTTGGCGTCGGTACCGACTTCCACCGTGGCGCCGGCAGGGATGGAACCCACGGTGGGATGGTTCTTTTGCACGACGTTGCCGTTGGCGTCGTACCGGTATCCCCCCACTGACAGCGGGCCCTGCGCCAGCGCGTAGATGCGGCCGTTGGGAGCCTTCATCGGGGTCAGCAACAGCGTGCCGCCGACCAGGCTGCGGGCATCGCCGGCAGAGGTGACCGTAACGTCCACAGTGTCGCCTTCGCGCGCGAACGTCGGCAGCGCGGCGGTGACCATGACCACGGCGACGTTGCGGCTCTGCACCTGTTCCGGCGGAATGGTCATGTTGAACTGCGAGAACACGTTGGCCAGCGCCTGCTTGGTGGAACGGTTGGTGGGGGCGTCTCCGGTGCCGGCCAAGCCCGTCACGATGCCGTAACCAACCAGCGCGTTCTCGCGCCAGCCATGCAGCTTGCCCAGGTCCTTGACGCGTACCGGCGCTTCGGTGGCCGCATAGGCCGTGGCGCCGAGCAATGCGATGCCGAGCATCGCGCAACGCATGCTGGCCAGGCAGGTAGTCATGAGGTTCTTCATCACAGGCCCAGGAAGTCCAGTACCTTGCGCCACCAGGCGCGCGTCTGCCGCTCGGACAAGTCGCCCTCGCCGACATAGGTGATGCGTGCGTCGGCAATGCGCGTGGACAGCACGACGTTGCCATCCGATATGTCCAGCGGGCGTACGCGGCCCTCCAGGTTGATGCGCTGCTGTTCGCCATTGATGACGAGCAACTGTTCCCCGCCAACGCGCAGATCGCCATTGGGCAGGATTTCCAGTACGCGCACCGTGAGCAGGGCCAGAACCTTCCCTGCCCGGCTTGTGCGTCCACCACCGTCGAAATCGCCAGCCACGCTGAGATTGGCCGCGAACGGCGGCGTGCGTGTCACGGTCAGGTTGCCGCCGACATCGTTCTTGCGCCGGGTGGCCGTATCCGCATTGGCAGCCGCCGACGCGTTTTCGTAGACCTGCACGGTAATGACGTCGTCCACGCGGAATGCCTTGTTGTCCGCCGTCAGCGGACGAAACCGCTGCTCGCTGAACAGGCTTTCCGCCGTTGCGGGCAGGCTGCTCGCACCCAGCACGACAGCCACGCCGAGCATCGTCGTCCATTTCCGCAGGCGATTTCTTGAGATCATGTCTGGCATTCCTTCACTGAACCAGTTCCACGGTGCCGTCTTCCACAACGCGCGCCAGGATGGGCGCTTTGCCGGCGGGCATGCGTACCTGGACACGGCCGCCGGGCCATCCGTCCTGAAGAACCTCGGCCCGCCCTTCAAGCGCGATGGCGCCGACATGGCTGCGCAGGGTCACCGTCTGGCCGCGCACCACTACGGGCATTGCCTGCACGGCCGCTTCCTGCAGCGGCGTGCCGGCCAATACGTTGTGGCGCGCGCGCGAGCCGTCCGGGATTGCAGTCACGGGCGCGCCGCCAAGCCGTGCGATATCGATCTGCCGGCGTTCGAAGTCATCGGTACGCAGCGCGCTTCCGGCCCGGACGTCACGCCGTGCGACCCACGCATCCTGGTAGACGTTGACATCGAAAGCGACCGATACCGTACGGATGAAATCGCCCGCGACCCACACGTCGATCCACACCACCATGCGGCGCGTGGCAAGCTGGTTGTCGGGAATCTCGCGCGGTCGCAACTCCAGGTTGCCGGCCGGCACGGCGAGCGGCTGGGTATCCTGCGCCGCCGAGACCGCAAAGCGTGCATGGCGCGCGTGCAGCCATGATTCCAGGCGCTGACGCGCGGCTGACTGAAGCTGGTCTGCTGTCAGCGCCTGCATGGCGCGCTCGATGCGGATGCGCGGGGCGCCCTCCCACGCGATAGCGCGTTCCGGCAGCTTCACGTGCGTCTGGACATAACGGGCCAGCGTTTTTGAGTCGACCATGACGGCCTCGCCGGTACGCGGCGCCGGCCCGATTGACATCGCCATGAGCTGCCGCAGCGTGTTGAGATCGTGCGTACGCAACTGCGCCACGTCGCCCAGTGCCACGTCTGCACGATGCACCTGCACGCGCTCCGGCAGCACCACATGCACGCTGGCGTCGGCATGGGCGGCGCCTGCACCCAGGCAGGCAAGCAGGACCGGCAGCAGGCGTTGAAGCACGCGTCGCATTGCCGGGCTCAACGACGCAGGTTGTTGATCATGCCGAGCATCTCGTCCGATGCCTGGGCGATCTTCACATTCGCTTCGTAGGCGCGCTGCGCCACCATCAGGCTCACCATCTCGTCAACCAGCTTCACATTGGAAGACTCCACAAAGCCCTGCTGGATCTGGGACGAGCCGTCGTCGCCGGCGCGCATGGCGATCGGCTCGCCGGCGTTGTCGTTGGTACGGTAAAGGTTGTCGCCCATCGGCGTGATGGCGGCGGCATTCGGAAACTTCACCAGCTCCAGCTGGCCCGCATCGGTTGCCGCGGATTGGCCGCTGATACGCACCATCACGTGGCCGTCGGAGGTGATCGTCATGTCCGTGGCGTTCTCGGGAATGGAGATGCCGGGCTTGAGCGGATAACCGCCGAGCGTGGACAGCATGCCATCCGGGTTGACCTTCAACGTGCCACCGCGGGTGAACGCGCGGCTGCCGTCGGGCATCTGCACTTCGATGAACCCCTGGCCCGCAATGGCGATGTCATAGGGCGAATCGGTCTTCTTCATGTCGCCGACATCCAGCACGCGGCCGGTGCTGGCGATGCCGACGCCCATGCCAGTGCGTGTGGCGGCACCCAGGCCGGCTACGGCGTCGATGCCAGCCGTGGTCAGTTGCCGGGTCTCCTGCGACACCAGATCCGAAAAGCTGACCCTCGACTTCTTGAATCCGGGTGTATTGACGTTGGCCAGGTTGTTGGCAATCGTGTCTACGTTGGTCTGCTGGGACTGCATGCCGGTGGCGGCAATATGGAGTGCGTCAAGCATGGCGGGTGCGCGTAGTCGTTGGAATGCGGAAAGGCTCAGCCTTCGCCGAGTTTGCGGATGGCCTGACCAACCATGTCGTCGTAGGCCTGGGTCATGCGCTGCAGCGATTCGAAGTGGCGCATCGTTTCCACGAGTTGCGACATCTCGGTCAGCGCACTGACATTGCTGTTTTCCAGGTAACCCTGGCGGACGGCCTGTGCAGTGTCGGGGGAGAGGGTCATGCCCTCGCCCTGCGCCCAGAGGCCGTCGCCGAGGCGGCGCAGAGACTTCGGATCGGAAAACGTCACGAGCTTCAACTGCCCTACCACGTTGTTTCCCTCGCGGATGACACCGGCCTGGTCGATCTTCGGATTCGGAGTGGTCAGCACGATCTCGCCACTGCGCCCCATGACAGCATTGCCACTAGCCGTCACCAACCGGCCACGCGTATCGAGCCGGAAGTCGCCGTTGCGGGTGTAGGCAGGGCCGGCATCTGTGGCGATCTCGAAAAATTCGGAACCGGTCAGCGCCACTTGCAGGCTCTGCCCCGTGGAACGCAGCGTACCGGCGCGTGTGTCCGACACGGTCAACGGCACGAGACGCCCTGCCGGATGCGATGCCAACGATGCGCCAGCAGGATCGGCAGCGGCCTGCCCTGCATCCACCTGCGCGGAAAACGGCAGCGTCGGCGTGCGGGGCATCGCGCCGACCTCGCGCCGGTAGCCCGGCGTCGAGGCGTTGGCCAGGTTCAGGGCGATGCGGTCGAGTCGGTCCGCATCGGTCTGCAGTCCGGTAAGTGCCACGGCCAGAGTCTGTTGCACAGTTTGTTCCTTCGTATCAGAGGCTCACAACACCAAACGACTTCAACTCCACCGCGTGCGGCACCTCGGCCATCGAGATCACGCGCAGGTGCGGCAAGACGCGTTCCGACAAGCTGCGGACATGACGCCGCAGTTCGGGCGCGCACAGCACCACGGGAAGGAGATTGCTCTTCATCATCTTTTCGGCGTGAAAGACGAGTCGCTGGATAAATTGCTCGGCCAGGCGGGGATCGAGCGCGAAATGCCCCCCGTTCTCGACCGCCTGCAGGTTTTGCAGGAATCCGGCTTCCATGGCGGCGTCCAGCGTCAGCACCTGCAGCGCACCGGCGTCGCCGGCCAGTGCCTGGCAGATTGCGGGGCCCAGGCGCTGGCGTACGGCCTCGGTCAATGCCAGGGGATCCTTGGTGGCGCGGCCCGCATCGGCCAGCGTTTCGAGAATGGCCTCGACGTGGCGGATGCTGACCTTCTCCCGCAGCAGATGCTGCAGCACCTTCTGCACATCCCCCAATGACAGCACCGTGGGAATCAGTTCCTCGACCAGGCCTGGATGGCTCTCGCGCACGCGTGCCAGCAGGCGTTCGGCTTCGGCGCGGGTAAGCAGCGTGGCCGATTCGCGGCGCAGGATTTCCGTCAGATGGGTCAGGAACACCGTTTGCGCGTCGACCAGCGTGAATCGCGCTGCCACGGCGGCGTCGCGCTGGGCGGCATCGATCCAGAGTGCCGGCAGCCCGTAGGTGGGATCCTTGGTCGGCTCGCCTGGAATGGCGCGCGTATCGCCTGACGGATGGATTGCCAGCAACTGCTCCATGCGCACTTCGGCCTTTGCCCGTACCACGCCGTCGATCTGGATCTCGTACTGGTTCGGGCCCAGCCGGGCCCCTTCGCGAAACCGCACGGGCGGGAGTACAAGGCCCAGATCCTGGGCGTGCTGCTTGCGGAACAGCGCGATGCGCTCCATGAACAGCCCGCCTTCCTGGCTGACAAGAGGCAGCCATGCAGTGCCCACGTGCACTTCGATCGGCTCCACGGCCAGTGCCGCGTAGCCCGTTTCGTCCTGGCTCCGGGGCTGCGCGTCGGACGCCGTGTCCGGGCTGTTGTTGTCCTGGGCGGCGCCCCGCCTGACACGGCGCGCAACCAGCGCGACGCTTACGACGAGCGCCAGCAGAACCAGGATCGGCACGGACGGTATGCCCGGCAACAGCACCAGCCCGCCCAAGGCACAGGCCACCAGCAGCAGCGTCTTCGGAAAGGACGTGATCTGGCGCAGCACTTCGTTGCTGAGATTGGCATCCGACGCCGAGCGCGTAACGATGATGCCGGTACCCACCGCAATCACCAGCGCCGGAACCTGGGTCACAATGCCGTCGCCAATCGTCAGCAACGTGTAGGTCTGCAAGGCTTCGGACCAGCGCATGCCGAACTGCATGGTGCCGATGACCAGGCCGCCGACGATGTTGATGAGCATGATGATGATGCCGGCAATGGCATCGCCCTTGACGAACTTGCTTGCGCCGTCCATCGCCCCGTAGAAAGCGGCTTCCTTCTCCAGGTTCTTGCGGCGGCGCTGGGCTTCCTCCTGGTCGATGAAGCCCATGTTCAGGTCGGCGTCGATGCTCATCTGCTGGCCTGGCATGCTGTCCAGCGTGAAGCGCGCAGCAACTTCCGACACCCGCTGCGCGCCGCTGGTCACCACTACATACTGCACCACAATCAGGATCAGGAACACGATAAGGCCGATCACATAGTTGCCGCCCACCACATAGGAACCAATGGCCGCAATCACCTTGCCGGCGTCAGCGTCCGCCAGGATCAGGCGCGTTGCCGCCACGTTGAGCGACAGCCGGAACAGCGTGGCGATCAGAAGCAGCGATGGAAACGTGGAAAACTCCACGGGTCGCGCCATGTAGAACGTCAGCAGCAGGATCAGGAACGCGAACGAAAAGTTCGTGAGGATCAGGAAATCCAGCAAGCCGCGCGGAATCGGCGCGAACAGCACCAGCAGGATGCCGAGTACCAGGCCAACCAGCAGCACATCGCCCTGGCCCGACAGCAATTGCCGCCAGTTGCTCATGACGTGGCCTCCTCTGCCGTCAACGACTGCGCCACCTGCCGGGAGCGCCGCATGGCGAGTACCCAGACCATGATGCGGGCCACATCGGCATAGAGTTCAGGCGGCACGTGCTGGCCGATGCCGACCCGGCGGAACAGCGCGCGCGCCAGTGGCCGGTTTTCCACGATGGGCACCGCCTGCGAGCGGCCTGCCTTGCGGATGGCCAGGGCAAGGGCTCCCGCGCCCTTTGCCACCACGCGCGGCGATTCCATCTGGCCGTGGCGATACTCGAGGGCCACGGCCAGGTGCGTGGGGTTGGCGATGATGACGTCCGCGCCGCCCGCCTCGCCGATGGCGCCTACCTTCCGTGCCATCTCCTGGCGCAGTTCGCGTTGCCGTTGCCGAATGCGTGGGTCGCCTTCGCGCTGCTTGTGTTCATCCTTGACCTCCCGCTTGCTCATGCGCATGCGCTGGGCAAACTGGCGTCGCGTGAACAACAGGTCCACCGCGGCGATCACGGTCAGGATGATGACCACCCGCAATCCGATGGCGCCCATGTCGTTGAGCACTGTTTCCACGTAGCGGCGCGGCGGCAAGGCTGCCAGATGGTGGAACTGCGGCAGAAGATCGGTCAATGCGTACCAGACCACCAGCGCCAGCAGCGTCAGCTTCACGCAGGAACGCAGCGCATGGAACAGTGTTCGCACCGAAAGCAGTTGCTTGAGGCCAGTCACCGGATTCAGCCGGGTCCAGTCGGGCTTGAGTGCCTTGGGCGCGAACATCGGCCCCGTCTGCAGCACGTTGCCGATGACGGCCGCAATCATCACCGTCACCAGGAACGGGGTCAGCGACCACACCAGATGATCGAGCGTGGCCGCCAGCAGTGCCATGATTTGCCCGCTGTCGCGGGCCGTGACGGCGCGTTGCACCAGCGCACTGTCGAAGCGGAACTCATGGAGAATGCCCTCGAGCCCGCGCGCGTGCAGCGTGGCGATGACGACGGCCATGACCAGCGTACCCGTCACCTCCTGGCTCCTGGGCACCTGGCCCTGTTCGCGCGCGCGCTCCAGCTTGTAGGCCGAAGCGGCTTCGCTCTTGTCGAAGTCTTCGTCAGCCATTATCGGAACAATGCCTCCCAGTTGCGAAACACGGTATTGAAGATGCGTGCCACATAGTCACCGGCCGAGCCGAGCCAGACTGCCAGCGCACCCAGGCCGACGATGACCTTGATCGGCATGCCGAGCACGAACATGTTCATCTGGGGCAGATTGCGGGCAAGCAGCGCCAGTCCAAGTTCCACCAGAAGCAGGCATGTGACGACGGGCGCCACGAGGGCGAAGCCCAGGACGAATACGCCCGATACATGACGCAGCACGGCCGGCAGGCTCTGCTGGATCGCCCAGGGCGCACCGATCGGAAAGTGTTCGAAGCTGTAGGCCAGCGCACGCAGCAACGTGTGGTGGGCGTTCAGGGCGAAGAAGCACAGAACGGCGAGCTGCGTCATGGCACCGGTCAGCAGCGGCAGGTTCTGGCGCGTGGCCGGATCGAACAACTGGCCCATGCCGAACCCGATCTGGATGTCGAGCACGCGCCCGGCAACAGAAAACGTGGCAAACGCCAGCAGGATGCCGAGGCTCAGCAGGACGCCTACGGATACCTCGAGGCAGGCGGCCTCGAACAGCGAGGACAGGTCGGCGTGCCCCCGGTAGCTGGCAGAGGGCAACGCTTGAGACAACGCTGCCGCGATGCCAAGGATCACCAGGACGCGAACGACAGCCGGCATCGGAATGGCAGACAGCACTGGTGTCATGGCGAACACCATGCCAATGCGGATGCTGACCAGTAGCACCGATACGACCCACGAGCCATAGGCGAGACTTCCCACTGTGAACTCCGGCCGACGGTCAGAACAAGGAAGGAATACTGGTCCAAAGCTGCGTGCAATAGCTGGTGAGCTTGCGCAGCATCCACGGACCCAGAGCGATCAGTACGATTCCCGAAGCGATGAGCTTAGGAACGAAGGTGAGCGACATTTCCTGGACTTGTGTCACAACCTGCAGGAGGCTGATGACCAATCCAACTGTCATGATGACCGCCAGCAGCGGTAGACAGACCGTCAGGCCCGTCCACAACAGACCCGACACCATGCGTAACGCGAGATCCGCGTGCATAACCGACCCTACCCTTCTTATCGCCATTCTTGGCTGTTTGTTCTTTGGCCGCCCGACCGTCTGAGCGGTATGCGGCTGATGTTTCCAACAGCGCCCTGTCTCTGCACGTTCCGAAGGACGGAATCACATATGTTCTGCAAACATGGCGCGGTCGCAATTGTGCAATTTGCAATTTGGCTGAACAAGCCCAACTTTCTTCGGGTAGGCGAATATTGGCGCTAAACCCATCATCGAGCGGCGTGTGCAGCACTAAAGATGTATGTAAGGTCTCTGTTAGCTAGCAGAGATGCAGCAATTGATGTGTTTTAGCCACAGTTGTTACTTTAGTAGGATACTTAAAGCGGTCCAGAGCACGCCAAGACATCCCGTTACACTGTCGGGATCTTCCTTGTCTGGCGAAGAATGCCATACCTGTGCCATTGAGCCACGGCCGGCAACGGCCCGCATCCCGGGTCGTCCGGCAGCACTGAATGGCCCGATGGGCTGACCGCAATTTATGTTAAATGCGGTGCGTAGGTTGGAACCGCGTTCTAGTGTAGGGTCGGCGTAATCTGCACCGCGACGACCTTGCTTGCCGCCGAGGAGTAAGTCGCCTTCCCACTGACCTGGTATGGCTGGGTCTTCAACGGTAGCGGGTCGTTCGCTGATAGAAACGGTTTCGCGGATTCCCTTGGTGGGCCTCCGCAAACAGCCTGAACGGTCGTTGTTTTGACCTTGAACCCTGGAGATGTCGGCTCTGGCCGCCGGGCGTGCTTAGGACCCGGAGTTCTCATGGACAACTCGGTGGCGGCGCTGCCCCTGGGGAATAAGAAAAACTCAGCTCGTTCTGTCAGTGAGGAGAGCGAGCGGAGAATCGTTCATGCCTTAGCGGTGATTCCGGAAAGCACCTTCGACATTGGCCCCTCCTTGACAAGTTGCGTCGCAAGTTCAAACACCTTCGGATCGATCTGGGACACATCCAGCGAGGCGAACGATGAACTCCTGTCGATGTTCCAGTGCTGAAAGACCTCCTTCAGTTCTGACCATCCGGCCTCAGAACCAAAAACTCGAAGGTAGAACTTGCCAAACTCAATTGCATGACGGCGATCAGCGTTGCGTAACGATTCGTTCGCGTAGGTCTTACCAAGGGAGAACGCGTACTTCGCGGCTGCTCCGAGTAGCGTGATGACAAGGACTGTTCTGATAGCTGAGAAAGCAAAATCTACCCAGCCAAGGGACGCTTGCGAAGGTAAAGAGTGGGCTGCGCCGAAGACGGAAAACGCGATACCAGCGAGGAGCGCGATGAACCCAAGAATGTTCCAGCAAATGCTCCACCGTCCATTGCTTCGCTCAAGCGAGGCCAGCCGCGCAAGAGCGTCGTCAATGTATTGCGGAGCACTGTTTTCAATCCGCCGCGAGAAGAGCGCGACGGCTTCTTCCTTCGCGGCCTTCCGTCCCACAAACGCGGAAACTGCACGCTCAATCTGTGAAACCACATACGAAAGATCCCGACCGGTTGCATTGATCGCCAACACGTCGGCAACTATTGACGGAATCTCGGTCAAATCAAGCAGAACGGGGATTACAACCATGCGCCCTGATTCACCTGCGTAGGCACGCGCCGCTCCCAACTCAGCCATGACGTGGGGTGAGTTCAACGAGCGCGGGGAAAGCAGTACAACGAGAGCTTCGGATTTCTTCAGCCCTTCTCCCAGCTTTCCTCGCCATTCATCTCCAGGCGCAAGCGAATCGACATCAACAACGATGTCATGACCGTTCGATGCGAGTGCTTCGGACAAGCTCAAAGCAAAGCCTCGATCCTGCTGCGTATAGGAAATAAATATTCTCGGCATTTGCTAGTTCATCAGGGCCAAACCAGGTGTTAAGGATAAACACACTGTTGGCGTGCCTTCGATTGTCAGGGTGAAGTGTACCCTGCAGGATGTCAGTGGCCTGCTGAATATCTTTCAGGACAGGCCTCCAACTAGTTTTTCTTCATATTGCACGGAAGTTCACGGAATTCACCCTGACACTTGGGACGGCTGGAGCCAAGTGAAAGGTGCTGCTCCACCTCCGCTATTGCGGGATAGCTCCTGGTCGTCTGTTACCAGTGTCCCGCCGGCCATCCAAGCCTTCTCAGCGCCAGCCACAGCCGCGTTCTAGTGCTTGAGGGTCTTTGTTGGACCATCACAGGATTCTTGCAGTCCGTCCCTTACATTCTTGTTCCAATGGTAGAAGGTTATCGTTTCGAGCATCGTAGATTTTCTCTTTAGTCTTCGACAGCGATAGAATCAAAAGCGAACTGAACGCGATAGCGGACCAGCTCGAGATCTTTTACGGCCTCCGCGGCGTAGCGAACCGGCTCCGGAAAGTCGCCGGCAATGAGCATCCCGCGAGGCGGCTTCTGATCCTGCCGAGCGTACCAGCCAAGGTAGCGGGCGATCTGCCCCACCGCAGCGTCTTTGGCATCCCCCACCTTCAATTCGATGACGACACGGCGGCCCTTTCCATCTTCCGCAAGGATGTCCACGCGGCCGACGTCGATCACAACTTGACGCTCCACGAATCGCAATCCCTTCTCAAGCATGCCCAGATTTCGAATCAAATGTTCTTCCACATCCCGCTCGAAGCTTATCGACGCCTCGACGCGCTGCTCGATCGCATCGACGGTCTCGACTTCCTCTTCGATCAAGGGGTCTTCGGCAACCGGCGCCCAAACGTTTGGCCCGTGCTTGCCTTCGTCGTAGATGAAGAAGCGACCGTCGTTGGCTCGATAGAGAAACTTCTCTGCTGACTTGTGATGCAGATATGCCTTCGGCTGGTTAACGGCGCATCCATAGAGATGCGCTGTCAGCGTGCCGGGCGTCCATTTGCCCGGGTAAGCAGATTTGATATGGTTTCGAATCTCGCGCGACGTGACGCCGATGGGCGAGGATTCAACGAAGTGGCGGACAGCACCGGCCATGGTTGCCATGGGGATTCCCGATTTGCTCTGGGTTGTAGGAAGGTGTCCAAAACTAAGCACGCCGATGGAACCCACCAAAATTTATCATCAGCAGGGACCGCGAATAGTTGAGGCGGCTTTGTGCACACAGCGCTGCAACCGGGTCGCGTGAATGCGGCCCGGCATACTTTCTTAGCTGACTCGCTCCGAAGGAACCGTAGCCTGGGAGTTTCCCGCTGCAGAGGATCTTTGGTCGCTCAACTGACTAGTCGGCAGCCTGCGACGCATGTAGCGATCAATTTTATTGACATACCGCCCGATTTTTCCGTCAACACGGGCTGTCCCCATGCCTCGAAGTGGAACAAGGCAAAACAACCATAGCCCAACGAACAGCAACATTATCGCGAGCACAACGTTTCCGGCGAGATGACGTGGGTCGGCGCTCACCCAGTAGTACTGTCTTCCGATGATCTCGATGCTAAGTACAATTGCCGATGCGCTGATAAGTGCCTTAGCAATCAGCAGCGTGACCCACTTCCAAGCCTGAGATATAAAGCGAGGGCTCTGAGCAGAGCCGCTGATGCCGGAAAATATATATGCAAAACACTGAGTTGACACAAAAAAAACGAGCAGCCCAATAAGCGCCCAAAATTCCGGCCCAATATCGAGAAAGAAATTTGCACCAGCCAGAATCAGCTCCGCTGTTCGATTTTGTGGTTTGCCGTCAAAGGCGAAGATGCCGCTCTCACCGGCCGCAACAAAAATACCTGCACTCCCAAATAAGGCACCAAAATATGCCACCCACATTGGGTAGATCACCTCCGGCTCGGTCTTCGCCTTCTCATTGAGCACGAAGAACGTGAAGAACATCATGATAGCGGCCGCTACGATTAGGACGCTGAACGGAAACGCAACAGAGAGCCGCGATAGCCAAGTTTGCTTCGTGATGGCGGTTTTTTGGCACCCGGTTAGCAGTTCATAACGACGATCTAACGGATGATCGACGATGGTCTGACCCTCTATCCCTTCACCAAAATCGAGTTCGTACCCTTGCCATTCTGCGTCGAATTCAGAGATCTTAATGGATCCCGTGGTGCTGTCAGATACAGTTACACGCTTTCCTGCAACTTCAATTCTTAGATTCCCTGCTTGATTACGATACTCGCCGTCGAACTGAGGTACGAAATACCATACGGGCAAAGCAATCCCGATCACCACCAGCCCTACTCGGACCAGAACTGTCTTAATACTGCTCCACGTAAGAGCCGACGCGACGCGGTCGAGCGCCGCCCATATCCGCTTTCTGAGATTCCTCGATGCGGGTCCACTTAATTCTTCCTGAGGCGCAGGGGAAGGCGTCGAATGCATGATCGCGATAAGAAGGGACTTACAATGAATGTAAGAACGCCGTCGAGCGTCCTAAAAACGAGTTCTGAGAACGTAAAAATTCCCGCGTCGAAAACATGCGGGAAGAAGTCTTTGGATTTTCTCACGGATAGAGAATTGTGAACGTTTTTTTCGCATTTTTCCACCCTCTCCCTTTCTACCTTACGGTTTCTTCCGAGATGCTTGTTCCGTGAGCAGCCCTGAGATGACTTGGCTATCGGTTGTTGGCGCGTCATCTGGAGGGGTAGTTGGGGTACAAAGGCTAGGCGGAATTCGATGTAGAAGGGATTCTCTGACTAGTGGGTGAGGGTCGTCCGTCCCTATGCAAATCCGCACTCCATTTGAAAATGGAGTAAATTAACGCTTCTGCGGGGCTTCCTATGAAGGATAAATACATGGCTACCTACAAGCAGTTGTTGGCCCAGAAGGAAGCACTGGAAGTCCAGTTCGCCGACGCACGTTCGACTGAGGTGGCGGGGGTGATCCAACAGATCCAGAAATTAATGGGAGCGTACGGTCTGTCGACCGACGACATCATCGGAAATCGTCGCCGTAGTCGACCGGCCGGCCTCGGAACCGCCAAGGCAGTTAAAAAGCCTATGCCACCGAAGTATCGCGATCCGAAGACGGGAAAAACCTGGTCCGGTCGCGGCCATACTCCGGCGGGGCTTGGAAAGAACCGGACTTGGGTACGTAGCCCTACTCGCGCATTCTGGCTGAAGTACGCCGGTCGCTTATGGTCACTTCTCTAGCCCCCCCGAGCACCGGAGCAATCGTGGGCTCTTCCGCAGCCTATCCGACTGACTGTTGCTGTGAAGGGGGACTGGCGGCTATTCCGGCGCAGCGACTCGTGGTACTGCTTCGCAATCGGGTCGAGGCTTGCTCGGCGTTCACTCGCGTTACGGCCTGCACACTCGCGCTGTCACAGTATTTCGTGACATGTTGGCTTCAGCCACTTCGTCACCTCCATAGTTGCTCCGGATGCTTCCGGCTGGAGCGGTTGCCGGGTGGGGCTTGCACCTACTCGAAAAACGCCGCCTTAGCACGGCGCACGCCAGATGCGGTCGTATCAAAAACTCAACCGATTGTGTGCGATCGTCGTTGAACGTACACTTTCGTCCGCGCGCGTTAACGGCGCGTTAACGGTGAGTCGGCGCAGCTATGGGAACGAAGCCTGTTTCTACCCGTCACTACTCGGGTGGGCGGGCCTTGTGCCCGATGAGACCATCCGCGACCCAAGAACAATAACGAGGGCTACATGCATCCTGTACTGGTCCAGATTCAAGAGGAACTCCGCAAGGTCATTGCCCAATTGCAGGCCCACCTGGGCAGCGACGAGCCATTGGGAACCGTACACAATAACTGGAGCTTCCCAGGTCTCACCCGCACCGAGCTGATTGAGGAGGCGCAGTCGATCGTCGACCTCATCGACGAACGCGGCGGTGACGACCTCGGCAGCGCCGAATCCCGCATCAAGGACTATGTGCGGCGACTGACGCATCTGCACGCGAGCACCATTCCCAACATGTGGGGCAATGCCAACCAGGCCGTCACCGCCTACCTGCTCACGCTCGAGGGCTTGCGCAAGGCACTAGCCCCGGTCCTCGCCGACGACGCGGTCGCCAAGGCTGCCGAAGCCGCCATCCAGTTACGCCGGCTCGCCACCAAGATCCGTGGTCTCGAAGCGCGGCTCGCGAACGTCGAGCCGCGCACCGCGACCCTTTCGGGCATGGTCGAGCGCATCGAGAAAGCATACAGCGCTGCCGACCAACTTCCGACGGACCTCGAGTCGCTCGCCGAGGCTCGGCAGGAGCTCTCAGCCATCCTGAAGGCGTCTGCCGAGGAAGGCACCCGAATCGCTGACACGCGCAAGGAGGCGAGTGCGCTCGAGGCGGATTTGCGCCAGAAACAGAAAGAAGCCGGCGAGGTCCTCGAGCGGTGCGAAACGGCGTATTCGGCCTCCACCAGCGTAGGCCTCGCCGCCGCCTTCACGGAGCGCTCCGAGTCCCTTTCGAAATCAATGTGGTTCTGGGTGGGCGGTCTCATTGCCGCCCTCTCGCTGGGCAGTTACTTCGGTTCGCAGCAACTCCACTCGCTCTCGGAGCTGTTCCGCCAACCCAATGCCCCGACCTCGGTCCTGGTTCTCAATTTCGCCCTGTCGCTGCTGTCGGTCGGCGCGCCCGTCTGGTTCTCCTGGCTGGCCACCAAGCAGGTCGGGCAGCGCTTCCGGCTTTCCGAGGACTATGCCTTTAAGGCGTCGATCTCGCGGGCCTACGAAGGCTTCCGCCGCGAGGCCGCGCGCTTCGATAAGGACATGGAAAGCCGCGTGCTGGCCTCGGCCCTGACGCGGCTGGACGAGTTGCCCTTGCGCCTGGTGGAAACCGAAACGCACGGCAGCCCCTGGCACGAGTTCGCGTCGTCCGACGCCGTTAAGCAGGCGATGCGCGTGGTTCCGGGCTTTTCCGGTCAGGTGAAGGACCTGGCGGAACAGGGCATCGCCGCGGTAGCCTCGACCCGGACCAAGCCGAAGGCACCGGCCAGTGCAGGTCCCAGTGCAACTACCATAGCACCGGCCAGCTCGGCCGCTAACGCGGAGTAGCAGGGTCCTAGCGGGCTATCTGACCTTTGGACGACGGAGTCGTTGCCCCGCCGCATCCGACAGAGACGCCGGAGTGGAGCGTGTCACCCTTTCGCCATCGCTTCTACATTAGTGCCTTCTGAGTTTCGGTGTATAAATCCGGCGCCTTTTGTTTCATTTGCAGCACCTCCACAGCCTACGTAGCGTCTGCGTGTTGCATAGACCCATTAAATCCACGTCTGACTCCCGCCATTTCGGCCGGTGGGACGTCTGCTGAGGGCTGGCGTGGGGCACCGCTGTACGAGCTGACCAGAGAGTCAGGAACCCCCAAACCCTGGTCCACCCAATAGCCGCCCGGGAAGGTGTACCGGGCGTAGGAGCCAGTGAGGAAGTCCCGCTGAATTGAGAACTTCGACCGGATGTGCTCCCGAACTTCAGTGTGGCGCTTTGACGCGTTTGCTTGCTCGCGGTCGTTAAGTTCAAGCCTGGACTTAAACTTGCGGAATGCATCGTCGAGGGAAATCATCAGCGGGTCCTCCAGTACGCAGCGCTCGCGCCGAGGCCGCTATGTTCAACAGTTGAGCCTAGGGTCCGGCGCACCATGCCTTCGGTTGAGCGGGACGAGCAAGGGCCCCAGCCATCAACGTCCGGCCGCCCGGCCTTGGTCCTCAGAATCACCGCATACCTTGCGTTCTCAGGTGCCACGCCGGCCTGGATCCAGGATAGGTCGTCAGTAGCGACAACCACTGACACCTGCCAGTTTCCCTTGGTCGCATCGAGCCCCAGTTTCGCTTCATTGCCGCTTGATTCATCAAGTGCGTCATCGTCGTACAGGCAATAGATGCGGGTACGCGGACCTTCGCAGGTCACGACAATGGGGCTGGACTTCGGCGTTTGGTCAGTGATGGCACTTGCCACAATCCCTGTCACGCTCAACAGTTCCTTGCGGGCCTCGTCGTTCGAGTTGCCAGCTGTGATCAACTCGACGATGGCAGTCCAAGTGTCAGCTGCGTCCCGCGACGGAACGCTACGAAAATCTCGACGGACGGTGTTCATTTGCTGGCCTCCTTGCGCGAGCGTGCCGCCTTCGCATCCTTCGCTGCGGCAAGCAGGTGTGCGGTCGTCAGCTTGTTCGGATCGACGGCAACCTCGCGGCTATGGCCATGGCGTTCACCACCATCTTGCGAAGCGCACCGCCATCCAGCCCTTCGCATGCGCGCGCGATCTCGACAATATCCTGGGGGCTGGCCGTCGTCGCGAGCGCCGGAAACTGCTTCGCCAGACTGCTCAGGCATTGATCGAGAACCTACAACAACAAGCCCGAACCACTTATCGTCCAATTGTGAAGCTGGGCCATTGCGCCTACAAGGAGAGTTTTTTACACTTACGGGTATATTGTAGGCAAGCAGTCTGTTGTGAGCAGTATCAGTATCGGTCTGGATGTTTGCTTTGGGCGTGTACTGCATGTGGCGCGCCTAATGACAACCCCTATCTGAGCATCTCACGATGAAATGCAAGATTGTCTCGGTTGGAAGGCGTCGGGATGGCGGAACGCGCTACTGGTGCTTGTCCCATCATGCAAACGCCACAGCAAAGTACGGCGTCGCTGCCCGGCAATGTGTCGCTGCACACGACTTGCCAATCGGGCCGCACGAGACCCTAAACCTCGCTTTCTCCGACTATCCTGGTGGCGTCGCGCTATGGGGATCAGTTCCAGCAGTTTATGACACTACCCACCAGGCGGTAGATCGTGGCATCCACGTGCATGCGCGGCGCACCGTAGGCGGGCATAAAGAGATCGACCGGACGTATCGGAAACTGCGTATTCCGTTTGCCGAAGACCTACTTTCTGACGGCTGGGCCGAAGTGGAGGAGATTGACGCCATCAACTATATGGTGTCCACCGTGTTCGGTTTTTCGACGATTCCGGTGAGCTGCACATATTGCGGATTCCCACATCTGGACCGCGACTGGTTCGCGGTGCATCCGCACCGCAGGCATCAATGCCACGGATGCGGCAAGCAGTTTTCGGATTCGTCCACTGGAATTGGGAACCCGCTTGCTACGATCAGAGCACACTTCGATGCCAAGGCGACTAAGGAGGTCAAAGCGCCCAGGAATCTCTTGCTAAAGCAAGCCGACTTTCTCGGCGGAGTTCAGATCTGGGGATCGAATCCAGCGCTGATATGGACATCCACGGAAACTGAAGAGAGTGGAATCCATGTACACGCTTTTCGACACTATGACGATGAAATACCTGAAATCGATGACACCTTTGCAAAGGTCGTCATCGACGGGCAAAAATTAGAGGCAAGTCATGTGCGGGTATATATGGCGCAATCGGCTATGCCTCACCTTGAAGGTCGGATCGTAGCACTGACTTGCCCGACTTGCGCCGCGCCTCACTTTGACAATGGAGAATGGGCGTACACGCCTCACTCTGAACATGTGTGCCACGCGTGCCAGCACGTCTTCCACTCGCCGACTCGTGTAAAGAAGACTATCGGCAATCCATTCGCCGCACTTCGCCATGCGTTAGCCACTACGGCTCCGAACCCGTTGCGCCAGGAGAATCTTGGATTTCGGCCCGAGACGATATAGTGGAGACCGTGAATGTTTCCGGAGCCAAGTCAGGGAGGTAACCTCCTCGTGATTTCATCAAGTTGAACGCATCATAAGCTTGCTCCGGACTTAAGATTCCTGCTGAGACGGCTTCCTTTAATAAGCCGATTGAGCCGGTGAAAGGGAAGTCGGGGATGGCCCGGTTGATGATTTTCCTTGCGGTGCCATCGTCGCATGCCACACGACATTTCATGACTTGGGCAGCTAAGATGCACTCCGTTTCGCCTTCACCAAGTCCCCAGGCTTCTAAGGCAACCTTAAACTCGTCAAAGTCGACCAGATCTGCGTCGACCCATTCCAGATCACCGCGCTGTACTGCCGCATTAATAGCGTTTGAAACCGTTTTGGATTCCTGACGTACAACCTCGCTTACCATGAATTGGTGCCCGGGCAGGGAGACAATCTCGGCAAACACTTCGCCGTTTGCCAGATTGATGAGCGTGGATGCATCAAGAATGATAATCACACGCTTATGTCCGAATTGGCTGCCACCAGAGTAGACACCGGCACATTCAAAAGTTCGGCCGCCTTCCCGAGAGACATCTGACCTGAGCGGATCTTCTCAACCGCGGCATCGATCAATAATGGTGAAGCAGCAATCGCTAGCTTCGGACGCGGAGGGATGTCGATTGCCTCGGCGAACCGCTCGGGATTCTTATAGTCATCCACCAGCTTCTGGTAGAACGCTCGAGCACCCGATCGAGGCAGAAGGTCCAAGCCCTCAAATCGTCGGGCGGCGACCTCAAAGCTAACGTGAAAAAAGTGGGCGACCCAGGCAATCTCGATTGCACCCAGAGGTCCTTTCGAAATGCCCATTCGGTCCCGAATCGCTTGGAGTGCACGTAAAACTCCGTGGCGAGGCAAAAGCAGCGATGCAGCAAAAGCATCGGCGAACCGCTCTTCCTGGCGTTTAGGTTCGTTCAACCCGCCCACCTCCTTATCCAAGTGAGCATATCCATTGTCTCGCGAGTCGTGATGTGCAACCAGATGTCCTAGTTCATGCGCGATCGTAAATAGCATCCGCGGCTGAAACGTGCGCGCTCCCAGAATGATTAGCGCGTGGCCTTCGACAATTGCGGAAACACCTTCAATGCTCGGATCTCGCGAAAACAGGACAAAGACGCCCAGTTGACTAACAGCTTCCGGCAAATCCTGAAAGGGCTCGAGGTCGTCTAAGGATCCAATCGAACTGCGGAAGCGATCGGCGAACGCTTCGGCGATCTCGACTCGCGGCTCTAGACCATCGAAGAGCTCTAACCATGTGAGATCGGAAGGAAGCCCGCGGGCGATCACAAGAGCATCGCGCACCTGCGCGGCCAGCACATCAAGTTGGGGCGTAACTTCGATTTCACGCTGATCGAGCGTCTTCCGAAACAAAACACGTATCGGCTCGGCAGGTGCGCTGTCCATGAGGCTCGATACGGGGACACCTAAGGCACGAGCAACCTGCCTGAGTTCTCCGAGCGTCGCGTTGCCCCCCTTCACTACCTCTTCGAACCTGTCTAGGGAAAGACCGGCCTTTGCCGCAGCCTTTTCCATCGATAAGTTGCGGCTCGCGAGATAGGACGCAATGTTGGTCACGCCCTCGCCTCGCGTTTGATGTCTTCGAGCGCATGCCTTAGTCGCTCGACTTGCGCATCGGACAAGCGCCGCGCACGCCCCATAATATGGTGTACGCGGGATCCATTACGGTCGAACAAATCAGAAAGGATCTCTATGGTCCGATCACGCCCGAGTTGCACTTCCCGATCGCTCTGTAGGACCACTGGGTTCTTTCCGAGCACGTAGTTTTTTATTCGGTTTTCGAATTTCGAGTGGCTGTCGCGAGGGTTCTGAGTGCCGTCCGGCATCGCGATGATGTTCCCGTGCTTTTGTCCGTTCTCAAATCGAAGGGCATTTTCCGGATGCACGCGCAACGCCTCCAACTGATCTTTGAGCTTTTCGTCGATCTCCATCCCGCCAATGACATATTGCGGGTAGGTCTTCCCCAAGCTTCCGCTCACAACAAAAATATGGTCGCCGGGCGTCACCAATCGACGCAAATCTGGCCGACAGGTCCCCATAGTAGGACGTGGAGCGGTCAATATCGGATCAGCGAGCGCGCGGCCGGCGCCAGGATCGGAATTGGGCGACACAAATATGTAGCTAGACATATCTTCCCTACAGTTGGGGGTGGACACTGTATTTATATACAGTACATCGATCTGTGACAAGTAGTATTCGCCCCTTCCCGACGTTGTAAGACACGCCCCCGTCATAGATTGTCACAGAACGCTGAAATTTCTCAGGTTTGTTGCTCCCTGCATACGGGAGGTCCGCAGAGAGGGTTCTGTGGTCGATAAGTAACGAGAGGTATCGATCGCGGGCGAAGCCTACTGTGAAAGTGTCTAAACATGCACTTTTCTTTGGGAATAGCTTGCAAAGCCTCTAGGTATCGTCCTAATCTCATTACGTGGGTTGAGCAAGCTCCCGTGAGTTGACGTTGCTACACCTAAAGCATAAGATAGTGGGTTGGCATTTTTCATGCAGTACCATGTTGTGCAACTCTGGAGAAAATGATGGACAAGCGGCTTGTTGAGATGGCAGCCAGGGTCCTGTTAACCGGAAAGGCAGAGCGCCTGAGCGGAGAGGATGCGCAGGCCGTATTTGAAAGCTACTTTGAGCGCGCGCAGGAGCCCATCCAAGCTCTGCGCCGGGAACAAGCCGCCGCCATCGAAGAGAATCGCTTTGTGACGTGTCGCTGACACGCATCGAGAACCGTTAAAGGGCCACTTTGGTGGCCCTTTTCTTTTGTCCTATGACGTCAACAAACGAAGTAAGTCTTTCTAGTGCGACAAATGGCCGCCTGGTGCTTCACGCCATCAGCAACGCGGAAGACATCGTTGCGGTACTTATGGGCCGCACCAGTGCCCAAAACTCGCAAACCGGTGCGCGCCATCGCGCGCCTTCCAATCAGCATCAACTCACCCCGTTGCGCAATATCGCCGCGATGTTGGCAGAAATGGGCTGCAAAGCCGCAATTGTCCAGGCGCCTTCCACAGACAAGGAGTATCAGGCCGAGTTTCGCGCATATTACTCCACCACATTCTCGAACTACTCTCGATACTCCCAAAGGGTCCATTTCTTCTCGGTTGCGGTGGAGCAAGGCCAGGCACCGCTCGACTATATTGACAGAATTGCCGGAAATGACCATGCCGACGTTAATCAGACGCCGGGCTACCTAGGCTTCGTCAATGTACGGCCTGTCAAGTCTGCGCCCGTGGGGAGAACGGTGCTGAAGGCGCCGCCAGAGTGTACGTTCCTGACAGTAAAGGACTCGTTCAGAACCACCTTGGCAGGAAGAACCTTGAAGGTCGTGGGAGCACCGTTCATGCAACAGGACAGCGCGGTGGGGGCCTGCGCCCAAGTGGCGATCTGGTCAGCATTGCGGGTCTTGCGGAAAAGGGACGGCAGGGATGCCATTACCGTGGCCGACATTTCCGCCGAAGCAGGGGCATCTGTGATCTTTGGGCCGGTACTTCCGACCAAGGGCTTGGGCGTCCAATCCATGCTCGCAATCCTTGAGCGCTTCGGATATCACGGTCATCAACTACGAACAAAACTGCCGGCCAATGCAGCGCAGCTGCCACTTGCTCCTTGCTATCGATATGACCTGGACCGGGTCAAGGATTTGGTCTACCCATATATTGAATCTGGCATTCCGGTGATCGCGCTGTACGGTACAGAAGTCGACCAATTTTCGCATGCAGTTGTCATCGTTGGTCACGACTGGGATACGTCGCGATCGGCCACAAATGGTCCGACGCGCAGCGTGCGTGTTGACACAGGAGGCGGTTGGTCTCAGTCTTTCTCTCTATACTCTCCAGTCAACTGGATCGATCATCTCTACATCCAGAATGACAACGATGGTCCGTATCGCAGCGTCAGTCGAGAGGGGGGCCTCTATCCATACGGATCCATTCAATCGGTAATTCCGTTGCTGCCAAAGGACGTTTATGTCTTTGCGGAAGAGGCCTCCTTCGCGGTGCAGGAGACATTGTCAACGTTTCTCGACATTGCAATGACTGCGTCTTCAGTGACCGGTATCACGAGGACCGATGATTTTCATTTGGAGTTTGTTCTGCGACCGTTCCTGACTTCGCGCCACGAATTCCGGCGTTGGGCGATCGAGAACACTGAGAAGGAATTGCAGAAATTTTACCGCGAACGGCACTTGCCCGAGCGGCTTTGGGTGTTCGAGATTAATCGAAAGGGGGGCTATCACCAGGCTGGTGTGCAAATCTCGGAGGCCGCGCATGAGAAGACTCAGCGTATTGGAGAGATTCTCGTGGATCCCACCGGCGACGTTTATCATTTCCCGGTACTTTGCGCCCATATGAGCTTTCAATGGAAGAAAGGAGCGACGACCGGCATCATGATTGACTTCGATGTCGAAGAGGGCGTAGAGGCGTTCCTGATCGACGAATCTGTGAATTCATACAGCATTCACATGCGGGAAATCGACGCCGCGGGACATGCCGCACCGGCGCTGGCGTAGCGACGTCTTCCCCACGCCCTTTTGCGATTGCCAGCCGCGGGAATACCGAGGGAGAGCGCCGCAGTGCGGCGACACTCCCTTGGCATTCCCCAATCGTAAATCTGCAATAACTATTGAACGGTTCCTCGAGATACAAGGCACCCGAAAAGTGGTGACACCTCCTTGAGACCCACAAATGTCGAATTGCACTGAATCAGCATTCCACCTGCCTTGGGTGGGTTACGATCAGCGCAATTCAACAATCCGCTTCGCCAGCCGACCCTGAAGCTGCTGCGCGCATGCTAGACATCGGCAACCAAACGCGCCCCACGCGTGCGTGAAACTTTAACCCTGTGCGGCCTGGCCACGAACAAGCGGCAAAGAGGCTGCAGCTTATCCAGAAAATCATCCCGCTCGATGCACCAGAGTCGCTCGAACACCTAAATTGTGTTCTATTTCGGGCGATCCCCGGCCGCGAACAAATAACCAAAAAGCCTCGATGGGCAGTCGTGTTGGACCCTTTTTGAGTTGGCTAGACACGCGGACCCCGTTAGGTTGATGACGCCTCAGCCCCCCTGAACTCGCGGGCGAGCGGTATTTCAGGGCTTTGTGCGGGTGGCGTCGTTGTAATGCTCAAACGCAACAGCCAGACGCGAGAGCGCCGTTGGCGCGTCAGGGTTGTCCATATAGAACGTAGTTGTGTTTTATGGTCTTCACGAACGATTCGGCCATGCCATTGCTTTACGGCGAGCGCACAGGCGTCGTCAGCTGGTCCGGCCCAGCTGACGCGCGAAGCGTCGCGTGCGATGGTAGATATAAGCCGAGCCGTTGTCCGTCAGCCATTCGTTGGGCCGTGCCGTTTCCGTGGTGCCGAAGCGCTGCTCGACGGCGGCCAGCATTACGTCGCGCACCACGTCGGCGCTATGCCCGCCGATCATTGCTGCCCAGCTAATTGCTTACCGGTCGCCGCAGTCCCACGCAAACGTCACACGCAGCGGCGTGCCGTCATCGCATGGAAACTCGAAACCCTCGGAGCACCTGCGCGTATTACTTTGGTCGCTTGCGCCGGCCAAACACCTGGTTCGGGTTCCCGCCGTGCCGCCGCGCTACGGCTGACACCGACGCGCCAGGTGCCAGCATTTCCCTGATAGGGCACAAGACTATCCCCTATTTTAAGAGAGTCCGCGTGTCCTTAGATATGCGGGACTGCTTCAGATCCACTTCGTTCGCGCGTCGACGCAACGCGCCGCGCTTGCGTATTGAGCGAGCGCCAGGAACTTGGTCGACACATGCCGTAGCTTGGAATTTGGTGAAGGACAGTAGATCGGAAAGCTCCGATGGTCGCCCCAGGAACACGGCCAGAGGCTGCGGAGCCTGCTCGTCACGTTTCACCGATTTGGCGAAAGAGTCCTGCAAGCAGCGAGTTGCAACGAAGACGCGAGCATCGCGCCCTCCTCCGCCGACCTAGTTTTCAGCCGCATACCCGGCGAAAGGCTCGTCCCCCGATAGGACACTACTTCTATTGGAAGTTTAGACACAATTTTAGTTTCATCAGCTGTGGCGTCTCGCCCACCGCAATGCGATAGTATCGATAACAAACATTATCGATATAGCCACATTTTCGTGGCAGCCTACGCGACAGCAATTCGCGTCCATCCTCCGCTCCACGCCTCGCTTGCCATCTCCCCGCCGATCACGGACACCGCGATACCTGGCTGCCGGCGCGTGCCGCGTCGGCGCTGCAAGCTCACGGGCTGAAAACACTGTCCGACATGACCGTGCGGATCCCGCGCCGCCGGCGTTGGTGGCTCGCCATTGACGGTCTCGGCGAGCGCGGTGCCCGCCCGTCGAGGCATTCTTCGCCGCGCAGTAGTGCGTTGACGTCTCTCTGCACTCGAACGCCATGGCGCTGTCCGCCTCGGCCCGCACCATGGCGGCCGGCTGGAGATGAATGACTACTTCCAGAAGCCGGCGTGCGCCTGGGCGGCTTCGTCCTCCAGCATCGGGCCCGCCACCTTGACCTTGCGCTGGCCGCGTTCGAAAACTTCTCGGCACGGCAGCGAGAACGTGGGGTTCTCGGGGTGGTCTCCCGTGAGACCGAGCAGGGAATGCTCCGAGAGTGCGTAGACAACGCGACCGATTCCGGTCCAGTAGATCGCACCGGCACACATGCAGCACGGCTCCGCACTCGTGTACAGCGTGCAGCGGGCGAGTTGTTCCGGCGTCAGCACGCGTGCTGCTGCAGCAGCGGCGGCCAGTTCGGCGTGCTGGGTCGGATCACCTTCCGGTGGCATCGAGTTGTTGCCTGCGGCCGCGATGATGTTGCCGTTCTCGTCGGCAACCAGCGCAGCGAAAGGATGCCGGCCGCGCTGCCTGGCCTCATATGACGCGGCAATAGACTGGCGCAGCAGATCCATATCCAGCATTGACACGTCCTCGGGAGTTTCTTCAATGTTCAGGGTTGCCATGTAGTTCTCCAGGGGAATAGGACGATAGGACTTGTTCAGCAGCGCCAGAAATGACATTGGCAGGACCCCAACGCTGACCGAACCGCCACAACCATCGCATCACGAGCCCGGCATCACGCGACGCCGCTCTATTGCTCGAGGTGCATCGGTGCGGCATCATCCATCGAAGCCACCGCCAAAACAAATTAGGAGCCATCGATTTTATCGATGGACAAGTCAATGCGTTTTTCCCTGGAACAACTTCAGATGTTTATCGCCGTAGTGGAATCCGGATCGTTCTCCGCGGCCGCCCGGCGGCTCGGAAAAACGCAGTCGACGATCAGCAGCGCCATCGGCAATCTCGAGATCGAGCTTGGCGTATCGCTATTCGATCGGACGAGCAAGATTCCCGTCGTCACGGAGGCGGGACGGACGCTGCTTGCGGAAGCCTCCGCCGTGCTGGAGCGGTGCCGGTCACTGGAGGCGCATGCGGCCAGCCTGGCGGACGCGAACCCGGCCGAACTGACGCTGGCGATCGAGATACCGTACAACACGATCATGCCGGCACTGACCGATTTCGAACGGGAGTTCCCATACGTCGACCTGACCATTCGCAACCCGGTCTATGGCGACGTCAGCGACCTGGTACTCAAGGGTGAGGCGGCACTCGGCATCGCGTTTGCGCAACCGGACTACCCGCCCGAACTTGACTTCGTGCAGCTCGGCAAACTGATCATGGTGCATGTCACCCATCCCTCGCACCCGCTCGCGTCGCTGGCCAGCGTGTCGTTCGCCGACCTGCATGCCTATCGGCGCCTTGCGTTCAGCGCGCACGCCAACAAACTACCAACAACCGAATACCTTCGCGCTACACGCACGTGGCAGGCGGAGAGCTATCTCGCCCTGATGGAGATGGTCGGCAGCGGTCTTGGCTGGGCGACACTACCCCGGCAATTGATCCGCAACGAGCTGGACAAAGGCGATCTGGTCGAACTGCAGTTGACCGCCTACCCGCACACCGACTGGCTTGTCGGGGTCGATCTTCTCTGGCGGAAATCGGCCCGTCGCGGACGCGCCGATCGATGGCTGCACGATCGGCTGCAGCAACACACGGTTTTCGAAGTTGGGCGAGGCGGACAACGAACTACGCGATAGCCTCCCGTTCATGCCAGAAGCACGGGTATCAAGATAAGTTTTCTTATCGCAATGGATTGACGTGATTATCAAACCGGTAGCCAGGAAATCGGACCCAAGCCGACGCGGACGCCCGACCCCGCTTCGCCATGCTTGCTTCTCACGGCCCACGCACGGACCTTATTGCATCACGCCGTGATGCAATTTATCGGTACGCTCAGCGGCTCGATTGCGGGCGCGGCTGGCCTCCGACCCCGCGCGACGGGCCGCCGTCACACTCTGATACACAGTCGTCGATCCCTGCTTCGTTGCATTGCAGCGATGCGCCCACGCCATCATGCTTTGTACTTCTCGCCAGGCAAAAACTTCCGCGCCGGGCGAATGCTTGCAAGATCTACCTGCCCGCTGCGCCGTTGCCTTAACGTCGCGTTAACCGGCGCGGTGCCTGCATCAGCGGTTTCCTGCATGCAGGCGGTTTCGTGGATCTACGATCGACAGATGTAAGTGGTCCGATATACAGCCCTTACACATTCTTACAGCAAGCCAAGGCCAAACTGACTAACTTTGAATCGCTCCAGCGTTGCATCGCATCAATCGGCGATGCTGTGCTGTGGGCTTCCATGGCGCGTCGCGTCTCGTAGTGCCTGTCTGCATATGGCCCGTCCTGGGCGTGTGCGGACAGTTCAATGGATCGGCACACACGGTCCACTCGCCTGTCCCGGCGGCGTAGCAACGGCCCGGGGCAAACGGCGCATAACAATTGTTGGGGGACGTACAGCACCGCACCAACCGAACGGGCATGCGCTCGTGCGGCGGGATAGTGCTTGTCTGCGAATTTAACAACCGCGATCGACGTTGGCGATCGTGGGTGGCCACCTTTTTTTATCCGGGAGCTCGCATGGACAACAATTCAGACCAAAAGCCGACCGTGCCAACGCGGCTACCGCCCTCGCCGCCGCATCGGCCGCAACAGACCCCGCCGCGCGACGCCGTCGCGAAGCAAGGCAGCCCGCTGAGCCTGCGGCCGGTATGGCAGGCCATTCCGCGCCTGGCCAGTTACGGGATGGTGGGGTTCATCATCTGGATCATCCTCTCCGTGATGTTCCCGTATGTCTTCGTGCGCTCGTCGGAACGCGCGATCGTCAACAGCCCGGTCAGCCTGATCACCACCCCCGTGGAAGGTGTGGTCACCAAGCAGCTGGTGCCGGTGGGCACCGCCTTCACCGCCGGCCAGTCCTTGATGACGCTGCAGAATCCGAACATGGACCGCGCGTTGCTGATGGAACTGACCGGCAAGAAGCTCGATAACGACAAACGGCTGGAAGCGGCCAGATCGAAACTGGAAGTCAACCAGGCCCGCCTGGCCGCCACCAACGGCGACGTCAAACGCTATGTATCGGTGGCGCAGCAGCAGAACGACGCTCGCATCCGCGGCATCGAGGCCCGCCTGGCCGCCGCCCAGCAGCAGATGGAAGCGCAGGTCAATGTCGTCACGCGCAATGAAGCCATGCAGCAGGCAGGCGCCGTCAGCCAGGCGTTCACCGAGGCATCGCGCAACCAGCTTGCCGTGCTGGGCGGCCAGAAGGATGCCATCGAGGCGGAACTCAACGGTGCGCGCAGCGCCAGTGCCGCCACGCGCAACCGCGTCTACGCCTCAAACACCGACGGCGCCGCGGGCGCGCTCTCGCAGCGGTCCGACGAGCTGAAGGCCGAAAACGCCCAGTTGCAGGCCGAGATCAAGCAACTGCAGGAATACGGCGCCGAAGTCGACAAGCTGGTCAACACCGAGCAGCAGCGCCTGGACCGCATATCCAACCTCGACATCAAGGCCTATGCCGGCGGCATCGTCGAAGACGTGCTGGCGCCGCCGGGCACGCATGTGGCGGCGGGCGCCACGCTGATGCGCGCCACCAACTGCACCACACCGAGCGTGGTGGCCGTGTTTCCGCGCAGCCTGAGCAAGGACCTGTTGCCAGGCGCCCCGGTCACGGTGATGGTCGATGGCGTGGCCACGCCGCTGCCCGGCAAGGTGGCCGAAATCCTGCCGCGGGCGCCGGATGGCGACCAGGCGCGCTACTTCGTGCCCTTCCCGCCCATCGAGAAAAACGAGCTGTACCTGATCGCGAAGCTGAACAAGCCGCTGCCTGACCTGCCCGGCGCAGGCAAGACGGACCGCTGCGCGCTCGGCCACTGGGCCAAGGTCAGCCTTGACCGTCCGTGGTTTCGCCGGCTGATCTGATCGGAGCCGATCGCACAGTCATACACCCAACGCCCGCAGGAAGGAGACTACCGTGCAGCGTACGACCGCAGGAATGCCATACCGGGCCGCCCGCAAGCGGCTGACCGAAGCACTGATGACAGCCGTGCTCACCACCCCGCTGGCCCTGTCGGCGGCGCCCGCCCCGGGCGATGCCGCGCGCGACCCGATGCGCGACCAAATGCGCGACGCAGGTTGCCAGACGCTGACGCAACGCGTGGCTGCCATCCCGGGCAACGGTCCGGTCATGCTGGCCAGCTACGAAGCCGCGCCGGGCGGCGATCCGCTGCCCGGCCCGCTCAAGGAGTCGGCCTTTGTCTATGACAACGCGCTGGCTGGCATCGCGCTGATCGCGTGCGGCCAGAAGGATGCCGCGCGCCGTATTGCCGATGGGGTCGTGGCCGGCGTCACGCGCGATCGTCATTATCACGACGGCCGCATCCGTAACGCCTATCGTGCCGGCGCGATGCCCGCCGACGGCGCCGTGCCGATGCCCGGCTGGTGGGACGCCAAGGCCAACAAGTGGTTCGAGGACCGCTACCAGGTGGGCACCGCCACCGGCAACGTGGCCTGGGCCGCGCTGTTGCTGCTGGCCGCCTACGACGCCACGCGCTCGACGCGCTATCTCGACACGGCCAAAACGATGATGGGCTGGGTCGACAAGGAGACGTACAACGCCGACGCGCCGGCCGCCTTCATCGGCGGGTACTTTGGCCACGAACCATCGCCGCAGCGTCAGGGCTGGAAGTCCACCGAGCACAACGTCGACACCTACGCGGTGTTCCGCTGGCTGTCGCGTTATGACAGCGACCCGCGCTGGAAAACCGGCGCCGATCG